>CAVXZA010000001.1:0-88369 GCA_963766335.1 uncultured Clostridia bacterium
GTATATTGCGGGAGATAGGATTGGATACTGGTAAAGTGAAATACATTGAAGATATGGTTTCGGTTATTATGCCTGCATACAATAGCGGAGGATATATTGCTGGTGCTGTGAAATCAGTTCTTAAGCAATCCTATATGAACCTTGAGCTTATAATATGTGACGATGCATCAAGTGACAGAACCATCGAAATTGCCGATAATGCGGCATCCGGCGATTCCAGGGTTACAATCATTAAAAATGATATAAACAGCGGGGTATCTGCAACAAGGAATCATGCAATGAAAAAAGCAGCGGGACGATATATTGCATTTTTAGATTCAGATGATTTATGGGAACCGGACAAACTGAAAAAACAACTTCAGTTCATGAAAGTAAATGATTGTGCGCTATGTTATGCATCATATGGCTTTATTAATGAAGACAGCGAACCGTTGAAAAAAGGATTGGCAATAATCAGGACGGTTGCTGATTATAAATCCCTTCTTAAAAACAACTTCATCGGTATGCTTACGGTTGTTATCGACAGGTCAAAGACAGGTGATATAGTGTTTTCGGATAAAAGGCATGAAGATTTGATCATGTGGCTTGCATTTGCTAAAAAGGGTATGCTTTTAATGGGACTTAAGCAATCTCTTGCCTCATATAGGATTTCGGCAAGTTCATTGTCAGGCAACAAGCTAAAGGCCGCCGCATGGCGATGGAAAGTATATCGAGAATCAGAAAAATTGAATATAGCAGTAAGTCTTTGGTATATGGCTTTCTATATAACAAATTCAATACTTAAAAGGATGACCCCGTGAATACACTTATGAATGATATTCTGGAGAAGAAACCGGTTTATTTTAAGAACCGCAATTGTAAGGAAAACCCGGATAAAATATTAGCCGGGTTAGATATATTACTCGAAGATATTTTAGATGCAGAAAAAAGAATGCTGCGTTTTGCACCGATTATTGCTGAATTATTCCCTGAAACAGGCAGTGGAATTATCGAATCCCCGTTTAAAAAATTGAAGAAGTTCCAAGAAGCTATGTATCCCGGTCTGAATGGGGAACTATATGCCAAGTTGGACAGCCATCTTGAAGTGGCGGGTTCAATTAAAGCAAGGGGCGGAATATATGAGGTTATGAAAGTAACTGAGGATCTACTGATTGAAAATAATCTTCTGGATATCAATGATGATTATAGAAAATTGACAGAGCCCGTAATAAAAAAATTCCTGTCCGGTTATTCAATGAGCGTGGCGTCAACAGGAAACTTAGGCCTTAGCATAGGAATAATGAGTGCATGTCTTGGTTACAATTCACGTGTTCACATGTCCCGTGATGCTAAACAATGGAAAAAAGACAGGTTGATTAAAAAGGGTGTAACCGTAATTGAACACGAAGGTGATTTTACTTATGCGGTTTCCATGGCAAGAAAAGAAGTTGCGGAAAATGATAAAATCCATTTTGTTGACGATGAAAGATCAATCAATCTTTTTTTAGGATATTCAGTTGCAGCCCTACGAATAAAAAATGACCTTGCGGCAAATGGGATAGTCCCGACATCGGAAAAACCACTATTCTTGTATCTTCCGTGCGGAGTGGGTGGAGCACCCGGAGGAATAACATTCGGATTTAAGCATATTTTCGGTAAAAGTGTAAAATGTTATTTTGCCGAACCCGTTTCATCCCCTTCAATGTTGTTAAGTGTTTTAACCGGCAGATACGGTAAACTGAATGTAAATGAATATGGACTGGACAATCGGACTGAATTGGACGGTCTTGCCGTGGCCAGCCCATCTGATTTTGTTTCGCCGATGATGGCTTCACTTTGTGATGGTTTTTATACAGTCAGGGATGATGATATGTTCGAATTGCTCTTTTTACTAAAAGAAACAGAAAATATAAAAATCGAACCGTCTGCAGCTGCGGGAATTCCGGGTCCCCGGATGACCGGGAATATAAAAAATGACGGTAGCCATATAATCTGGACTACGGGCGGTTTATTTGTCCCGGATACGATATATGATAAAATGTATGGCAGGGGGAAGTCACTTTATGAAAACAGTCGGCATTGATCTGACTTTTATTAAGAATATAGAAGGCGTATCCGGAGAGGAAGTATTTTCACTTGCGATTCTGAACGGTTTTTATAATACGGGAAAACAGAAGCAGATTACTGTATTTGTACTTGATTCAATAAAGAAACAAATACTGTCAATGTATCCTGAACTTCATATAATAAGTGTTAATAAGGGCGGCAGGAAGTTTTATAAAAATACAATTAAAAAACAGCTTAAGAAAACCCCCTTTGATATAATCTATTATCCTCATGCCCACAGCCATATGAATGTAAAATTGAAATGCAAGACGGCTGTCACCGTCCATGGGATGAAATCAAAGAAAGTTTCAGGCAGAAACTTTAGGATAATTTCAAATAAACTCAGCAAAATTGATTATATAGCCGTAGCAAGTGATTTCGTGAAAAATGAAATACTCGCTAAAAATAAAAGGATGCCGGAAAAAAATATAACAGTAATACACAATCCTGTTGCAGATATACGCCCGGGTATGGAAATAGTCCTTAAGAAAAAGTTCATCCTGTCTGTAAACAGTGACTCGGAGCAAAAAAATCTTATTGCAATCGTAAAGGCTTTTAACAAGATTAAAGATGAAGTGCCGCATGATTTGGTAATCATCGGTTCTATTGACGAGAACGGCCGTGCATACCGCTATATCAAAAAGTACGGCCTCGCCAACAGGGTTATTATCACGGGTAGAATAAACAGGGATATTCTCTTTGGATATTACCGAAATACCGATTTGTTTATAAATGCATCAAGGTATATGGGATTCGGCTATACTCCGATTGAAGCATTAGTCTGCGGGAGCAAGGTTCTATCAACTGAAATTCCCTCCGTTGCGGCTATTCCTGATGTTGACTGCGACGGATATATAAAGAATCCGCATAAGTATGAAGAAATTGCGAATAAGATATTAATTGTCCTTTTTAAAACCGTCAGTAATGAATCTTTAGAAGAAAGGGCTGTAAAAGTTAAAGCATTTTATAGTCCTATTGAAGCTGCCGAGAGGTATGCAAACTTGTTCAAGATATAAGGAGGGTATATGAGAGGTTCTGCAAGATTGATAAATTATCTGATCATATTGCTTGATGCGGCGGTTGTATTCCTCTGTATTTTCATAGTTCTGTTGTTTGGACGTGACAATGCTTTCGAAAAGCTACTCGGTCTGCGCAAAATTATATATGCCGCAATTGCTGCAATTGTCCTTATCTTTATATTTACCGATATGTACAGAGATATCTTCAAGAAGTATAGTGAAATAATCTTCAATTGTGCCATTGCAGGAATATTCGGAATCACAATATTCTATTTTCTAGTTCAAATTAGAGTTTGGCATAGTGGGACGGTTAAAATTTCATTCCTTTTGGTAATGCTTTTAATGATAGCATTTTTAAGCGCTGAAAGAATATTAATTGAAATTCTATATAGATCGGTTATGAAAGTAAAGTCAATAACAATAATCGGAGATATTGAAAAAAGTAAGCGTATTGGATATGAATTTATAAAGAACAAAGAAAAAACCCATTCAATAAAATATATAATTAATGCTGCCTCAGGACTTAATAATTTAAAGGAAATAGTCGATGATACTGATATTGTTATTGTCTGTCCCGGGATTGAAAAAAATATCAAGGACAATATTGTTGAAATCTGCGGCAGATACAATAAAGATGTCCTTCTAATTCCAGAGATTTATGAAATAAACACAATGAGACCCAGGCTGACCCAGATTGATGATACCCCGTATCTATATTTTGATACCCAAGGGTTGTCGGGTGAAGAAAAGGTGATTAAACGGTTCTTCGATCTTATATTCTCAATCGTTCTTGCAATATTGACATTGCCTGTTATGTTGATTTGCTCACTAATAATTAAACTTGAATCACGGGGACCGGTTCTGTTTATGCAGGAAAGGGTGTCTCGCGACGGCACATTTAAAATAATCAAACTCAGGACAATGGTTACTGATGCAGAAAAACATACTGGAGCTGTCCTTAGCACACCAAATGACAGCAGAATAACAAAATTCGGTAAATTTCTAAGAAAATCACGGCTTGACGAAGTTCCCCAGATTTACAATGTTATCAAGGGTGATATGAGCTTGATTGGACCACGTCCTGAGAGACCGGTATTCATTGAATCGTTTTCACAAGAACATCCTGATTATAACAAACGCCATGCTGTAAAAGCCGGTATTTCAGGTCTTGCACAGATTATGGGGAAGTATTCAACCGATGCCGCTGACAAACTACGATACGATCTTATATATATAAGGAATTATTCATTAATTCTTGATATAAAGATTTTCTTTCTGACGCTGAAAACAGTTTTTCTCGAACCAGGTTCTGTTCTAGAGGGCGTGAAAACCGATTATAAGGCTGAAATGGAAAAGTTCGACATTAAAATTATCCAGTAATTTCATGAATAGACCTTGTACTTGGAATATCAAATAAACAGTGTATATAAATACAACAATACCCACAGAGGTGGGTTTCTTGTTATAATATGTAAATTTTGTTAAAATGTAATATATAGTAATGGACGGATGCAGAGGTGATAATATGCCGGGCAGGTCCGAAGTGCTGGATGCAATAAAAGATTACGATTCCAAAAAATACTCTGAGGATTTTTATAGATTTTATCTCAATAAAATCAGCAGGGCTGTTGAACCCGGCGAACAGCTGGAAACTGATGTACGTCATCTATTCCACTGGTTTTTAGGGAAAGTGCATACCGAGCAAATGACGGTAACTGAATCGGTTGAGGTTGAAGGCACAATCTACTATCTGTCAGGTATGGCCCCGAGTAATTCGGCGGCTATTGAAGAAGCGGTAAAAAAAGAAAATCTTTGGGCGGGGCTGGCATTCAAAAACGGTTATCTTCCAATAGAGAATTTTCTAAACTATGCAAAAAGCATAACAAGGAACTCGATTGTTATGCCTGCCTTTTTCATACACATATTCAACCCGAACGAATACCCAATACTGAATAATAAAGTCTGGGCCGCATATAGGGAAGAGCTGGGGAAAAATGTATTTATTAATACAAAGCCCAAAAACTGGGATAATTACCTTGAATATGTCGGCTATTGTAATTATTTAAAACGCCGTCTGGACTTAAGCCTAAGGGAAATAGACAAAGGATTGTGGGTCATCGGGGAGCGGCTGAAGGACATGGCGAGGCTACATGAAAACGATCAAGGCAGTAAAAATGATGGTCAGATTAAATTGTATACATGATATGGTTTCGTTATTCGCTGGCTCTCCGTCATAAGCGGGGAGTTTTTATTAACCAACATTGCAGAGGGTTTTTTCATTATGTGATTAAAAGGGTAAAAATACAATGAGGAAAACATATGGGAAATACTGAAAAAGCCAGAAAAGTAACCGTTTTAAGCTTCATAATAAACTGCATACTTAGTGCAGGTAAAATTACCATAGGTATCATTGGGACAAGTGGTGCCCTTATTGCTGATGGGATTCATTCCCTTTCAGATTTGATTACAGACATAATTGTTTTTGTGAGCCTGAAAATTGCCCAAAAGCCTGCTGACGATAAACACAATTATGGCCACGGAAAGGTTGAAATTGTTGCGACTGTACTTGTTAGCATCGCTTTGTTCATTGCAGGTTTTACCATCGGCAGGGACGGTATTGAAGATTTAATTGGATTTTTCAAAGGGGGCGCAGCCGAAAGTCCTGCTCTTATTGTTGTGATTGCTGCCGGTATATCGTTAATTGTTAAGGAATTATTATTCAGATACACTATGAAAACCGGAAAAGAAACAGGGAGTGAAGTGCTTATTGCAAATGCCTGGCACCAAAGATCCGATGCTTTTTCATCGCTTGGGGTGCTGGTTGGATCCGGAGGTGCTTGGTTGCTTGGAAATAATTTTGCCTTCCTTGATTCTGCCGCTCAGATTATTGTCAGCCTCTTTATTTTCAGAGCCGCATATAAGATTCTGATGCCAAACCTTGGTCAGCTGGCTGACGCCGCAATTGATGAGGATGAAATAAATGAAATCAGGAAGATGCTTGAAGCAAATCCCAATGTCATAGATTACCATCATCTGAGAACCCGCCATGTCGGCAGCCTGCATGCTATTGATGTGCATATCCTGGTTGATCCGCATCATGACATTAATTCAGCACATGATATTTCTACAATGATTGAATGTGAACTTAAAAGTTACCTCGGGACGGATTGTTTTGTATCAATCCATATAGAGCCTTATGATTCTTCCCAAAAGTTGTAACTTTAATAATAGCGATTTGACGATTTTTCAAGGATACCAAGTTCTTCTACAGTCTTAAATATAGTATTTCTGTCTCTGTAGTCCTTGGCATATAGCAGAGCATTTTTAGTAAGCCTTTTTCAATCCCGATGTCTTTGTCTGTCAGAGGCCGTTTAGTTCTTTACAGTAATTTCTCATAGTTTCTGCTGATGGCAGGATAGTATATAGAATTATGGGTGCTTTTGCATTATTATATAATTAAAAAACAATAAATCAGGAGATATAAAATGGAATTTTCAGAACTTGTAAAAATCAGGCAAAGCATCAGGAATTTCGACGGAAAACCGGTTGACAGAGAGATACTTGATAAATGTATAGAAGCTGCCAGAATGGCACCGTCTGCATGTAATTCACAACCATGGAAATTCGTCATTGTTGATAATCCGGGCATTGTTAAAAAAGTTGCTTCAAGTACTCATAACAGTGCTGTTAAGTTTAATAAGTTTACTGATAGAGCTTCAGCATTTGCAGTCGTTGTAATAGAGCCCGGTACAATTGCATCAAGGGCAGGTGCTTTGCTGTCAAACAGTGATTATGCTCTTATGGATATGGGAATGGCCGTAGAACATTTCTGTCTTCAGGCTGCGGAACTTAACCTGGGAACCTGTATAATCGGATGGTGCAGGCGCAATGAAATTAAAAAGATTCTTAATATACCCTTAAGAAAGAAAGTGGGTTTGCTGGTGGCAATCGGCTATGAAAGGGAACCCAATTTAAGGGCTAAAAACCGAAAAAGCATAGATGAAATGAGTTCATACAATAAATATTGAAAAATAATATAAGAAAAAAAGGATATAATAAACCTCTGTCGAAATTACATATATTGTAATATAAGGAGGTTTTTATATGAGTGATTTCAAGTATGAAATTGTAGAAAGGCTGGGGGTCCTGCAGGTGTCTTCCGGAGGTTGGACAAAGGAATTCAATATGGTAAGCTGGAATGAACGAGAACCAAAATACGACATAAGGGAATGGTCACCCGATCGTGCAAAAATGTCCAAGGGAGTATCATTCACAAAAGATGAGATGTTTAAACTCCGTGAAATGCTCAGGAATATTAATTAAGCTAAAAAAATTCAATTAGTAAGGCCGGCATTGCCGGCCCTTTTTTAGAAATAGTCTAATCATACCCGGAGATGATTTGAACGGGGTGGGGGAAATCAATATAATCATGTCTGCCTTTTAGATTATACCGTTCATGGTATAATATTTATTGCATGTAAATTTTACAGGCACTTATCAAACCAAGAAAGAAAAGGTGAATTATGATTTCAAAAAACATTATTACATCTGTACTGGAAGCAGCATTGTCAACAGGCGGCGATTTCGCTGAGCTGTTTATTGATGAAACATCAAGGGGCAGCATAAATTTTCTGGACGGGCAGCTTGAATCCACCCAGTCGGGCATGGATTTCGGTATTGGCATAAGGATATTTAGTGATCTTAACTGCATATATGCATACACAAACAACTTTGACCGCGAAAGCTTGATTAGCACGGCCCTTAAAGCTGCAGCAGCTGTAAAAGGAAATCCGGCCGGAATCGACATTATTCTGGATGATACAAAACCTGTTAATATTCATAATATTGTCACAATGCCAGATTCTGTTTCAAAGAAAGAAAAGCTTGAATTGATTAAGGCCGGCTACTACAGTGCAAAGGATTACGCACCGGTTATTAAACAGGCCTCATCAAGGTATATAGATGTCATGCAGAATGTAACAATAGCTAATACAGAAGGTTTATATGTTGAAGACAGCAGGACATATGTAAGGGTTGTAGTGGGTGCTATAGCTGAAAAAGACGGCCAGATGCAGACAGGCAATGTTTCCCACGGGGCCCATGCAGGGTTTGAGTTTGTCAAACGACTGGATATCAATGAGATGGGAGAGGAAGCAGCCCGGATGGCCAGGGTCATGGTTGAGGCGGATTATTGCAAGGCAGCATCCATGCCGGTGGTTCTTGACAATGCATTCGGCGGAGTAATTTTCCATGAAGCCTGCGGACATGGACTTGAAGCGACAAGCGTAGCAAAAGGGACATCAGTATTCGCCGGCAAAATCGGGGAACAAGTTGCTCCTGATATTGTTACAGCAATAGACGACGGCACAATGGCAAATAAATGGGGGTCAATGAACGTCGACGACGAAGGAACCCCGATGAGAAGGAATGTCCTTATAGAAAACGGTATTCTGAAAGGGTACCTTATAGATAAATTCAACGGTAGGAAAATGAAAATGGAATCAACAGGTTCCGGAAGGCGCCAGAACTACAGGTTCGCACCAACATCCAGAATGTCTAACACATTTATAGATAATGGGAAGAGTACACGGGAAGAAATAATATCGGCCACTGAACTGGGACTCTATGCCAGGGAAATGGGCGGCGGAAGCGTTAACCCGGGTACAGGGGAGTTCAACTTCTCTGTCAGGGAAGGCTATATGATAAGGAACGGAAAAGTAGCCGAACCGGTCAGGGGTGCTACCTTGATAGGCAAGGGACTGGAAGTGCTTCAGAAAATTGACATGGTGGGAAACAACATGGCTATGGCCCAGGGCATGTGCGGCTCTATTAGCGGAAGCGTACCGACGAACGTAGGGCAGCCGACCATCAGGGTATCATCAATAACCATAGGGGGAAGATAAAATGAATAAAAAGCAATTGATTAATGATATATTCACAGCCGGGGCGGCTGCAGGCATGACTGACATGGAAGTGTATATCAGCGAAGGCGAAGTTTTTGAGGTAAGGATATCCAGACAGGAAATCGACGGTTATGAACTGGCTGCAAATGCCGGTCTTGGCTTCAGGGGTTTCTATAAGGGAAAGATAGGATACTCCTATACTGAAAAAATATCTAAAGAGTCTGTGAGTATTCTTATAAAGGGTGCTATTGAAAATGCGGAAATAAATGATAATGAAGATGATGATGTTATATTTTCGGGGTCGGAAAAATATACTCCCGTTGACAACCTGAATCCGGAACTTGAAAAAGTTACTGAAAGGGAGAAAATTGAATTCGCAATGGCGATGGAAAAGACTGCCCTTGAAATGGACCCGAGGGTTAAGGCAAGCCAGTACTGTATGCTTGGAACAGGTACAGGAACTTCGATGCTGTCCAATACCAAGGGTTTGGAGCTTGTTGATTCAGGAAATTATGCCTATGCGATACTTATGGTTCTAGCGGCTGAAGGCGAAATCTATAGCTCTGGATTCGATTTTATAATTGACAATGATTTTTCAAAATTTAATGTAAAAAAAATAGCTGAAAAAGCAGTCGGAATGGCCCTTGACCTTCTTGATGCCAAGCCTATTGAAAGCGGTGACTACAAGATAATCCTTGACGGAATGGTGTCCGCAAACCTTTTGTCAGCAGTATCATCAATATTCTCGGCCAGGTCGATCCAGAAGAACCTATCATTATTAAAAGGAAAACTCAATGAAAAAATTGCTTCAGACTGTGTAACCCTTGTGGATGACCCTTTCTTAAAAGGAGGCAGGGGAACTGCATCCTTCGACGGTGAAGGCGTTGCCACAATATATAAGGAAATCATAAGTAAAGGTGAACTTAAGTCATACCTGTATAATTTAAAAAGTGCCGGAAAGGACGGAGTGGAATCAACAGGAAATGCATCCAGGGGCTCATATAAGTCAACAATAGGTATTTCAGCAACGAATTTCTATTTCAAGCCCGGTGAAAAGACTGTTGACGAATTGATTGCCGGTGTAGATAAAGGATTGTATATCGTTGAACTGGAAGGTATGCATTCGGGATTCAACCCCATATCCGGAGACTTTTCACTTCCGGCAAAGGGTTATCTAGTTGAAAACGGTAAAAAGACAATGGCTGTGAACCAAATAACCGTATCAGGCAATTACTACGATGCCCTGAAGGCTATCGAGGGTTTTGCGTCTGATCTAAAATTTGGGATGGGAGGTGGAACAGGTTCCCCGACACTAATGATTAAGGAACTTGCTGTAGCAGGGAAGTAATATGAAAAATGAAATATACGGTAATACCGGGGGTTTAAAAAAGAGTATACATGAAAGACTGATGGGACTGTATGACACCATCAGCAATCCCGGAACCCTGTGCGATGAAGCCATACTTCAGGAAATCTGCAGTATAACAGGCATTATCAACAGGGAGATTGCTGTGTATATTTCTTCAGCTGGAAAAACGGATTATATTGCCGTCGGTGATTTCAGGACCGTATCCCTGGATTCAAAACACATCGGCAGGGGAGCGCGGTGTGTTCATACCCATCCGACAGGAGGAGGTATGCTTTCATCAGTGGATTTGGATACACTTAAGCAAACTGGACTTTTACTGATGGCTGCCGTAGGAGTTAAAGAAGGAAAACCGAATGGCATATATGGTGCATATATGGGTGAAACAGGAGAACCTGTTATAATCGGTCCATATTTCTCCCTTGAATCAACAGGCGGTTTGATTGACGACGCTCTTGAATTCGGCAACTGGAAACCTGTAAAGACCTACCATGATAAAGAAAGGGTTATTGCCGCAGGCGTCAGTATTCCGGGAAATAAAGCACTTCTTGATGAACTGGAAGAGCTTATTATTTCCGCAGGCGGAGAATGCGTGGACAGGGAAGAACAGTTTCGTGATGGATATGATACGGCTTACTATATGGGCAAGGGAAAAATAGAGGAGCTTAAGTTCCTATGCAGCAGGCTTGAGGCAGATACAATTGTTTTTGATGATCCGCTGTCTCCGGGGCAGTTGAGAAATATAGAAAAAGAACTTAAACAAATCAAGATTCTTGACAGAAGTTCCCTGATTCTTGATATATTTGCCCAAAGGGCCCATACCAAAGAGGGAAAGATTCAGGTTGAGCTGGCGCAGCAGAATTATAATCTTCCTCGCCTTGCAGGCCTTGGTATCGCACTATCGCGTCTCGGAGGCGGAATAGGAACAAGGGGACCGGGCGAAACAATGCTGGAAACAGACAGGCGGCATATCCTTCGAAGGATAAATTTTCTGAAAAAAGAATTAAAAAGGATACAGACACGAAGAGAAATGCTGAGTGATAACAGAAGAAAGAAAAATATCTTTACCGTAGCGCTTGCAGGTTATACTAACTCAGGTAAATCCACGCTAATCAACAGACTTACAGACAGTACAGTTATTGCTGAGGACATACTGTTTGCTACACTGGATCCTTCAGCCAGGAAACTTAAACTGCCCTCAGGAGAAGTAACAATCATAATCGATACTGTCGGCTTCGTAAGTAAACTACCCCATGAACTGGTAGAAGCATTTAAATCAACACTTGAGGAAGTCAGTAAGGCAGACATGATTCTGCATGTAATGGACGGGTCAAGTCCCCAGATGGAAAGGCAAAAAGATATTGTTTATGGAATTTTGGAAGAGCTGGGAGCCGGCAGGATACCTGTCATTGAAGTAGTAAATAAGCTGGATATTTCAGATGACCCTAAAAAGCATAAAGCCGTGGGCGACAGGGTTCCTATCTCGGCTTTGACAGGAGAAGGAATACCAGAACTTATTAAAAGAATTGAAATTGCAGCTGAGGGCACCAGGACTACTTCAGAATTTCATGTGCCTTATGGAATGGGAGCGCTTATATCATATATCCATGAAAATACCGATGTATTGTCGAAAGAATACGAAAACGAATATATAAATTTTAAACTAAGGCTGACTAAAAAAAGCCATGCAAAAATTCTCTCCGATTTATACTAGAAACAACGGTTTTATCTAAAATCAAGGCTTTGATTCTTTGTTATGGATTCAATTATCTGCTTAATGATTCTTACCATATAAGGCGAACAACCGTCCAATAGTTTTGAAATGTGTTCCGCATTTTTATCATGATATGCGCAGTTACTGCCGTCCACCATATAAGACAATGGGCAGTCTAAAGCCTCGCAAAGACTGATAAGTTTCGAAAGCGTCGGCTTGGCGGTTCCGTTCTCAATTTTGCAAATATAGATGTTAGATGTGTCGGCGTAATTGGCGAGTTGTTCCTGTGTCATATGACACTGTAGTCTTTTATTACGAATCCTCTGTCCGATTGATATCCAATCCATGAGATGCGCTCCTGATGATGATATGGAATATTTTAGCAATAAATCTAACAATTATAAATACACCTGCAGTATTAAAATGATTCCCCCGGTGTACTTATAAAATTGAAGATCTGACCCAAGGTCAATGCTTCTAAAATCAGAGAGCTAACCCAAGGACAGCCTCTCGATAACCCAAGGACAGCCTCTCGATATCTAAAATCAGAGAGCTGACCTAAGGACAGTCTCTCGATATTGTAGTTTTAATTAGTAGGTTCCTTTGGTGTCCAGGATTATGCCTGAAGCCTTTTTTTCAATATTGGAACCCGCTATTTTTTCATCAAGCAGTTTTTTATACAATTCTGCATCAATCGGCAAATCAACTTTCTTCCCGGTCCACGATGATAACAGCATGGAATTAGACAACATCAGACTGTTGATTCCCTGGGAACCGGGAGAAATTAATTCTTCGCCATAGAGAATTGCGTTGATGAAATTCCTTGTGATTCCCTTGTGCTGGGGATTTTCTCCGGAAGTGTCAATTTCTTCAACAGTATATTCCGGCTGACCAAAACCTCCTTTGAATTCTTTGTTGAACTTTCTTTCGGACATTTCCAGTTTATAAAACATAAGTTTTTCATCTTCAATAACCAATTTGCCCATATCGCCGCTTATTTCGAATCTATTGGTTCCGGGTGCTTCGCCTGTGGTGGTTATAAAAACACCTGTGGCACCGTTTTCATATTCTGCAAAAGCAGTTACATCATCTTCTACTTCAATATTGTGGAACTTGCCGAAATAACAGAAGGCAGTAATACTTTTAGGCATTCCGCATATCCACTGCCACAGGTCAAGTTGATGAGGGTCTTGGTTTAAAAGAACTCCTCCGCCTTCGCCTTTCCACGTAGCCCTCCAGGTTCCGGCATCATAATAGCTCTGGGAACGGTACCAGTCTGTAATAATCCATACACTCCGTTTGATTTCACCAAGTTCGCCGCCGGCTATCATCTGCTTTGTTTTTATATAGAGGGGGTTGGTTCTTTGATTAAGCATCATTGAAAAGATTTTTCCGCTTTTTTTGGCGGCTTCATTCATCATTTCAACCTGCAAAGTATAAACACCCGCGGGTTTTTCACATAAGACGTGCTTTCCGCTTTTAAAAGCCTTGACAGCAAGTTCAGGATGGAAATAGTGGGGTGTGGCTATTAAAACTGCATCGCATTCGCAAGAGGATAGTAATTTATCATAATCGTTGAAAGCAATAACATCTGCAGGCAAGTCGTTTTGTGCTTTTTCAAGTTTTACAGGGTCGTTGTCAAAAATGCATGACAACTCACACCCGGAGACATCGCCTTCCATGATATATTTTGCATGTGATGAACCCATGCTGCCGTAACCTATGATTCCAAGTTTGATTTTTTTCATTAGTTTACCCCTTCATGCCGTATTTCAGTGTTAGGTTGCCATAGCTTTGCCCCAGGCATGCGAATTCAGATATTTTACATAAATCTTGTTCAATTGCACACCATTCAACAGCTGTTTCTTCGCAGGCAGTTATAATTTTTTCCCAATTGAGGTTTCCTTCACCAACAGGTGCAAATACCTGATTTCTACCGGACATGGCCATATCTTTAAAATGTATATACCGCATGCGGCCATCAAGCTTATAAATCCAGTCGACAGGGTCTCCTCCGCCGGACTGGACCCAGTATGTATCTATTTCAAATTCAAAATTAGCGGGATTAGTTTCTTCCATCATAATGTCCATGATTAATTTATCATTAAATTTCTGGAATTCAAAATCGTGGTTATGGTAGATTAACTGCAGGCCTTCTTTCTTTAGGGACTTTCCGATTTCATCATATTCATGGGAAAATCTGACAACGCCTTCGTAATCATCACGATATTCTTCCGGCATCATTCCAATTCCGACAAATTCGCAGTTCCATAGATGATGATCCTTAATAACACCGGGAAGATCTTCCTTCAGTCTCTGCGGGGATGTATGTGTAGCTGACATTACCATACCGGTTTCATCAAGGCACTTTTTGATGTCGGCAGGATCCATCGGGCCTGCGCCGGAATGCTGGAAGCTTGTATATCCAAGGTCTCTGACTTTAAAAAGGGTATCCCTGAAGTCAGACAATGTCTGTGTGTAATTCCTTAGTGTATAAAGTTGCGCTGATATTCTAATATCTTTCATTATTATCCTCCATATGATTCATTGGGAACAGTTCCCGTTGATATATTATATTATGATTGATTTACGATAATAAAATCTACACTTTTATTCTATTTTTATATATAATTATTAAAGATGGGGGTTCCGGCGATGATAAAACGTACTCTATTGATAATATTAATATTAATTATTTTTATAAATATATCGTCATGCGGTAAAAAAGTTGAACAAATCGGTGAACGCCCTGTTCTCTTTAATATTGAAACTGAAGAAAAAGCTGAAAAATTCGATATATACTTAGTTGCCAGAAGTGAAATCAGCTCAGCATTGATAGATAAAACATCAGTTGAATTTAAAAAACTTTTTGATATAGATTTAAGCATTACTCCCGATTACGGCATTGATTCTTCAGGAATGAAATCAATGCAGCAGGTTAAAAGCACCGGGGCCGACGGTTTGTATTTATTTCCTTATGCCAGTATCACAAGGATAAGCGACCTTGCAGGCACCGGAGATATCCTGCCTTTGGATGAATTCTTACAGGATAATCCTATCTGGAATGCACTTCCTCCCGCCATGAGAAAGATGTATGAATTCGGTGATGGACATATATGGGCAATACCAAGGGGTTTTACGCCTGTTCTGATGGGAAGGGTATTCAGGGATGATTATCTGAAGGAACTTGGGTTAAGCATGCCTAATGATCTTGATTCGCTTTATGAGGTTTCAAACAAACTAGCCCAATCCGACCCTGATGGAAATAATTTGATGGATACATATGGGATGGCTTATTCCAATGCCCTTAGCTTCAGGGATATTTTTTATGCCAACGGCGTTCCTATTAATATAAGCAATGACGGGTATCAGTTGACCAGTATCGCGTATAACCCGATATATGGGACATTTGAAGACAGCATGCTGATGCAGGATATGAAGCCTACTCTTGAGTATATTGTCGGACTTGAAAAAGCCGGCATACTTAGAAAATTAAGCAGTCGGTATTCGTCCAGGGCGGGTGATTTTCTTGGAAATGCCAGTCTTGCCAACAGCTATGTCAGGGTTCCTGGATATGCTCTGACAGACGAAAGATTTTCAGTAGCCGCCGGAATAAGGGGAAGTGAAACGAATAATCTTAATCCCCTGACCTACGATTTCAACGATGGATTTTACCTTCTTGGAGCAAATACAGAAAATCCGTCCAAGACAATCAATTCTTTCGTGAGTTTAATGTATGGTGAACTAGAAGGGTACTTATTTGCAAGCAAGGGCATTCAGGGAGAAACTTACACAGTAAAATCAGGAACAGTAGAAGTACTTGACAAAGCTTTCTTTTCCAATAACCGCGACGGTCTTTTAATAAACAATCCTTTATTTTCATATGAAGTAATGGATATTGTTCTGAATATAGAGCTTGCAAGCGGCGACATTGTAGCTGACTTTATAAATTTAACATCAGCAAGAGATTTATATGTTGAAAAAGCCAGAGAAGAGGAAATAATTTACGACATTACAATGGATATGGCCTATCCTGAGGTTTTTATCACAAAGCCGGGCGAAATTCTAAATAGTGCTGCCGGAACAATGTTAAGCACGCTTTTTAGCCAGGTGCTTTCAGGCCGTGCATCAATCGATGATGTCATAAACAGATATAAAGCAAATATGAAAAGACTTGGCATGCAGGATATTATTAATGAGTTGAACCGGGAAATTGATGCTGATACCATGTTTCATTATTAGGGTACAAATATATCGAAAATAAATTTAGTAAGATTCAAGTAACCAATGAATCCAAGGAGATGACTATGAGCACTATAAAAATTATAAACGGAAAAGTAATTACACCTTATAGAATGATAGAGAATGCTGCAGTACTAATTAAGGACGGAATCATCGCCGAAGTATCAAAAGATGCAGTATCAGCTGAAGTAAATAAAATCATTGACGCCGGAGGGAAATATATTTCACCTGGATTTATAGATATACATACACATGGGGCGGGGGGCCATGATTTCATGGACGGTAATCCGGAATCTTTTAAAATAATTGCCGCAACCCATGCTCGTTACGGGACAACAATGCTTTTTCCCACACTAACTTCAAGCAGATTTGACGTGCTAAAAAAATCTATAGCATATTTTGACGGACTGGATTTCAGCGAAATAAACGAAGCCAGGATGCCTGGCCTGCATCTTGAAGGACCCTATTTTTCAATGGAGCAGAGGGGAGCACAGGACGCAAGATATGTTAGGCCGCCCCAGCGCGATGAGTATATGGAAATCCTCGGCATGACTGACCGCATATCAAGGTGGAGCCTTGCACCGGAGTTGCCGGGCACAACTGAATTCTCGCTGGAGTTGCAAAAAAGGGGAATAATCCCGGCAGTAGGGCATTCAAACGCAACATATGAGGAAATGCTGGATGCTTATGAGAATGGGTTTGAACTTGTAACACACCTATACTCGGGATGTTCTATTATGCGGAGGATAAACGCCTATCGTGTTGCCGGAGTGGTTGAAAGCGCATTTCTAATAGATGGCATGTATGTAGAAATAATTGCTGACGGGCATCACCTTCCGGCCAGCCTTCTGAAACTTATATATCAGAACAAAGGGGTTTCCAAAATTGCATTGATAACAGATTCAGTAAGAGCAGCCGGCGATCCTTCTATTGAAACCATAGTCGGAGATAAGGAAACCGGAATTAAGGCCATTGTTGAGGATGGTGTAGCGAAGTTGCCGGATAGAAGTGCATTTGCAGGTAGTGTAGCAACTGCTGACAGATGTATTAAGACCATGGTAAATAAGGCAGAGGTCAGCATTACTAAAGCGGTTGAAATGATGACGGCGACTCCTGCCAAGATAATGAAAGTCTATGATAAAGCCGGTTCGCTTTCCCCCGGGAAGTATGCAGATATAGTATTCTTTGATGACAAGCTTGATGTAAAACTAACGATGGTAGGCGGCAAGGTGATATTTGAAGAATACTGAAATTGTCAAAATTAACGGACGGAACTATTCTGTTATCCTGATTCCAGGGGACAGGAGAACCATTGCCCTCAGAATGGTGTCTGCCGGAAAACTCGAAGTCAGATTTCCAAGGATTATCGGCAGAAGAAGAGTAATAGAATATTTATATGAAAAAAACAGCTGGATTGAGAAAAAACACAAGTTTTTCACAGCAGGCGAAGCCATTGGAGCAGGTAAAGGGATTTTCGAAGGACGCCTGCTTTATTATTCAGGCGAACAGCATAAAGTAAAATACGGCGGGGACAGGATTGAAATAAGCTGCGGATATATTATGATACCTGTAGGAAACAATACGGCTGACCTTGAAGAATGGTACCGCACAATGACTGAAAAAGCTGTTAATGAATTTATTGAGGAACAAAAAGATAATATACCCGACTGCACAATCAAAGTAAAAAAACAGAAAACTATGTGGGGCAGCTGCAATTCCAAAAGAAGAATATACATCAATTTAAAATTATCAATGTGTCCCACAGAAGTTATTGAATATGTTATTTGGCATGAAATCTGCCATCTCACTCATATGAATCACTCAAAGGATTTCTATTTATTGCTTTCACAAAAATGCCCCGGTTATCAAATACAGAAAGTCTGGCTGAAAAAACACTCGTTATTGTTGAGAGTATGATATTAGACAGTATTCAGCTGGTGTAAATTGTTGAGTCTTGCATATTAACCTACGCTTTTATAGAATGGTTAAGACATCAAAACATTAGCGGGGGTACAAATGGAAAAAAAGATGACAAAAAAAGATTACTTAATTGTCATTGTCATGACGGTAGTTTATTCTCTCATGGCCTTTTTAAACCTTGGTTCATTGACAGCTCCCATCGATGGATACACACCCGAAAATACACGTTTAAGTGCAATTGTTTTTTTTGAAGATGAGATTGAGCTTTCAAGGGTAACATATTACTGCGGTCTGGGGAATGACTGGTACAGTGCCGGACAGCTGGATGTGGAATATCTTAACGAAAACAATAGCTTTGAGGAGCTGTGTTCGCTTGAAAAACCATCTAACAATATTTTTAAATGGTTTCTTCGGGATGTATCAGTCAGCACTTCTGCGGTCAGACTCACTACTGCGAGGTTTTATAATGCTGAAAACAACATCAGCGGAACAGAAGGAGAGTTTCTTGAAGTCGCTTTCTGGAGTCTGGAGGGAGAAGAAGAGCAACTTATAAAAATAAATAGGATTGAGGTCCTGAACGAAGAATCAAATGGAATGGAAAAACTTTTCGACGAACAGGATATAGCCGTTTATAATCCGTCTTATATGAATTCAGCGTATTTTGATGAAGTATATTTCCCCAGGACTGCGTTTGAGTATATTGAAGGCATCAACCCATATGAAAATACGCACCCGCCCCTAGGGAAAGTCCTGATGATGTGGTCTATGAAAATATTTGGGGTCAATCCGTTCGGATGGAGGTTCATGGGAACATTGTTCGGTGTACTTATGATTCCGGTCATGTATATTTTCGGTAAGAAAGTATTTGGGAATACATTTCTGGCTTTTTGCTGTGCATTTCTAATGATGTTTGACTTCATGCATTTTGTGCAGACACGGATTGGGACAGTCGATGGTTTCTTAGTTTTTTTCATATTAATGACATATTACTTCATGTATCAGTATTATATGAAAAAATCGTACGAATTGAAGTTTGCGCCATCGCTGCTGCCACTGATGTTATGTGGTATATTCTTCGGGCTTGCAGGCTCGGTCAAGTGGATAGGTTTGTTCGCAGGGATTGGGTTGGCTTTCATGTTCTTCATGTCCCGGATTCTTGAATACCGTGACTATCAAAAGGGCTTGGTTGATAAAAAAAGATTCAGACTTAAATATATCTGGGGCACCATGGGAATATGTATAGTTTTCTTTATTATCATTCCTGCAGTCATATATACCCTGTCTTATATTCCCGTTTTTAATGCGATTGAAAGCACTGATTGGATCAAAGACCTTATCGGAAGCCAAAAGCATATGTTCTCTTACCACAGCGGAGTCACACAGTCGCATCCGTATGCGTCACCCTGGTGGCAGTGGCCGCTTATGATAAAGCCTGTATATTATTATCTATCGCCGACGCTGGCTGAAGGAGAGTGGGGCAGCATCGCATCTTTCGGAAATCCTGCTGTATGGTGGATAGGTTTCATTGCCCTGTTCCCGACGGCATGGATTTCAATCGCAAATAAAGATAAAAGAATGGTATTTGTATTTGCAGGGTACCTGTCAATACTTCTGCCGTGGGCTTTTTCTCCAAGGGACATAACTTTCCTGTATCACTATTTCGCATGTGTTCCATTTATAATATTCGCAATAGTCTATATCTTGGAACATCTATTACAAAAATACCAGAAGATAAAAAAATGGATTTTTGCATACCTGACTCTTGTGTTCATTCTGTTCGTAGTGTTTTACCCTGCATTATCGGGTATAAAAGTACCGGCTTCCATTACTGAAAGCCTCAGATGGCTGCCTTCGTGGTTCTTCTAAAAAGTAGTAAGTTCGTCAAATATCTTGATTGCAAAATGATCTGACATTGATGACAGGTAATCAACTATTGAAAGAATATAATCTTCCCGGTTCCCAAGCTTGTATATGACCTTGTTTTTAAAACGGGAATTTCTTTCGCTTTTACCGCCTAAGTCTGAGAATTTCTCAAGTTTATTGACGAATGTAGAGCTCAGTTCAGGATACAGGTCCATATAGTGGTCCTTTATATAATCAATGGTATCCTCTTCTTTATAAAACTTAAGAAGGACATTGAATATCGACTCAAGTATAAGTTTTGCATAATCATGGAAAATAACCAGGCGCTCATTTTCATAAATGTATTTGTAATTGAAATCTTTAATTGCCCGTAGAAACTTAAGGTGGTCGTCTGAATAGTGCATTCCCTCCAAAGGGGAACTCTGTTCGCATAGGTTGGAAACCAGATGGTAAATGAGGGAAGTATTGTTTGTCTTGCTAATGTCGATGTCGGCATAATCCTTTAGTAATTCTTCAAGGATACGTTCATGAACGCCATCAAGGATATTCAACCTCAGTGCATCTTCAATATCGCGCCCGACATATGCAATGTTATCGGCTATTTTTACAACACAACCTTCCCATGTATATGGATAATGCTCATTCGGTTTATCAATGTCTTCAAGCTCAATGATTTCATCCCTTGGAAACAGGTTCTCATCTTCCACCTCGCCGCAATGGCTGATTATTCCGTCCCTTACTGCATAAGTCAGGTTCAGATTCTGCTCGAAACCCTTAGAATTCTGTAATGTTTCATACTTATCAATGAATCTTAGGCTATTTTTTTCATGCCCAAAATCCAAAGTTGTATGCTTTGCTAATATCTGGTTGATATACTTTTCGCCCGAATGTCCAAAGGGGGCATGGCCAAGATCATGGCCGGTAGCTATGGCAAGTGCAAGTTCTTCGTTTAGCCCCAAATGCTTACAGATTGCCACTGAAATTGACGAAACATGATTAACATGCTCAATCCTGGTGCATATATGATCATTTTGGGTTGCAAAGAAAACCTGTGTTTTATGCTTAAGCCTGCTATAAGCCCTGGAGTGCAGGATTCTGGTATAATCGCGCTCAAAGGGGGTGCGGACGTCGTCGGGTTTATTTGATAAAACACCGTATCGTACAATGGATGATTCGTATTTGGGATTGCCTGGAACCATTGCATGAGCCTTGAAACTTCCGTTCATATCAATACCCTCCGCTGCAAGATTTTTGATATAATGATTATATAGCTTTAGACAAATTTTTACAAAGGGAGTCGGATTATGAGTGAGAATGGTTTCTTTGCTTTTATCCATCGGATGAAATATATAACCAGATGGGGTCTCATGAGGAATACCAGATATGAGAACCTTAAGGAACACAGTTTTGATGTGGCTGTCATTGCCCATGGGCTTGCTATCATTGGTAATAGTTACTATGAAAAGAACTATAATGCCGACCGGATTGCCATGAGCGCGATGTTTCATGATGCAAACGAGGCGATAACCGGAGATATGCCAACTCCTGTGAAATATGGGAATCCAGTCATTATGAAAGCTTATAAAGAGCTTGAAGCACAGGCAGTCCGGCAGATATTGTGCATGTTGCCCGGGGAATTGGAAAAGGAATACGTACATTATTTCTATATTGACGATAATGATGAAAAAGTGATTGTAAAGGCAGCTGATAAAATTTCTGCATACATAAAATGCATTGAAGAGGAACGTGCGGGTAATGACGACTTTCACACAGCAAAAAGGTCTCTGAAAAAAGCCATTGACTCTTTTGACTTGCCGGAAGTCCGCCACTTTATGAAAAAATTCGCTCCGGTTTATGGAATGAATGTCGACGCAGTCTAACCTGACGGGTTAATTTTCCGCCGCCATCAGACATATTGAATACCCAGCCACCGGATTTGATTCTCATCATCCGGTGGTTTTCGTATAGAAATGTCTGACTTGCTTCGTTATATTCACTCCTCCATATCGCTTGTGTATCCATATACACGGCGCTCATGGAGAAGCTCCATAGCCTCGCCTGGCTAAAAAATTACCACCGTCAGATCTGTAGAATGGGTTAATTTTCCGCCGCCATCAGACATATTGAATACCCAGCCACCGGATTTGATTCTCATCATCCGGTGGTTTTCGTATAGAAATGTCTGACTTGCTTCGTTATATTCACTCTTTCTCCATAGCCTCGCCTGGCTAAAAAATTACCACCGTCAGATCTATAGAATGGGTTAATACCGTTCAGACATTTGACTCTTAAAAATAATCAGTACCGTAATTAGCTCATAAATATAAAAAAGTGAAATGGCAAGTGAGTATAATAGAGAAAAACAATGAAAAACGGCGAAAAATGGAGTAATAATATCACATATTAAAAAAATCGAAAATAATGCTTGACATGTATACTAAAGTATATTAGTATATTCAGTGCTGATTAGGAGCACTAAATTTTTATTTATATAGCGAAAGGAGCTTTCAGTAATGAAAACAGCAATGGCCAATAGTGAAACAATAGAAAGAAAATGGTACGTAGTTGATGCTGAAGGACAGACCCTTGGAAGATTCGCCAGCGAAGTGGCAAAGATACTCAAGGGAAAGCATAAACCTGAATATACACCGCACGTTGACTGCGGGGATTATGTTATTGTTCTCAACTGCGGAAAAATAAAAGTAACAGGTAATAAGGCAACTCAGAAAGTTTACAGACATCACACAGGATGGGTTGGAAACCTTAAGGAAATCTCGTACGGAGATATGATGCAGAAACATCCGGACAGGATTATTATCCATGCAGTAAAAGGAATGTTACCCAAGAACAGCCTTGGAAGACAAATGATTAAAAAATTAAAAGTCTACACAGGTTCCGAGCATAACCATGAAGCTCAGAAACCCGAAGTACTTGAAATTAAATCATAGTGAAGGGAGGATATGATAATGGCAAACAGCGTACAGTATTACGGAACCGGAAGAAGAAAGAAATCAGTTGCAAGGGTTAGGCTCGTACCTGGAAATGGACAGATAACCATCAATAGCAGGGGAATTGACGAGTATTTCGGCCTTGAAACACTTAAGTTTATTTGCAGGCAGCCTCTCGTATTGACAAAGACAGACGGTAAATTCGATGTCCTCGTTAACGTCAACGGCGGTGGATTCACAGGCCAGGCAGGAGCTATCAGACATGGTATCTCAAGGGCATTGCTTGAAGCTGATCCTGAAATGAGACCCGAGCTTAAAAAAGCCGGATTCCTTACCAGAGACCCGAGAATGAAAGAAAGAAAAAAATACGGTCTCAAAAAGGCAAGGAAAGCACCTCAGTTCTCAAAGAGATAATATTATTTCTGAAAATCAAAAGGCGCTGTTATTAACAGCGCCTTTTTTAATGCTTTCAGCGGGTATTCGTTAAAACTACAGTATTAATGAGAAATTCAGGTTTCAGAGGGACAACCGAAAGTGTTAAAATAGATTTAAATAAGTACTTTGGAGGAAGCGTATGCTATTAATTAAAAACGGCAGGGTTTTTACAATGAAAAAGAAAAACGACTTTAACGGCTTTGTGTTGGTTGAAGACGGAAAGATAAAGAAAGTGGGTAATGCTGAAAAGCTTACCTCTGAAATTGAAGAACAATGTGAAAAAGTCATTGATGCCAATGGAGGATATATCATGCCCGGTATGATTGATGCGCATTGCCATGTTGGTATGTGGGAGAATGGGATTGGATTTGAAGGTGCCGACGGAAATGAAATGACTGACCCTGTTACTCCCCATATGAGGGCGATTGACGGTATTTATTATAAAGACAGATCATTCGGAGATGCCAGGGAAGCAGGGATAACAACCCTTGTTACAGGCCCTGGAAGCGCAAATGTAATCGGCGGCCAGTTCTGTGCTTTGAAAACATATGGGAACAGCATAGAGGAAATGCTTCTGAAAGAACCTGTTGCCATGAAGATGGCATTCGGTGAAAACCCCAAAAGAGTATATAATGGACAGAAAAAAGCGCCCAGTACAAGAATGGCGACAGCGGCGGTGCTTCGCGAAGCTTTAATGGAAGCCAAAGCATATAGAGAACGCCCTGAAGAAGATAAAAACAAAGTTGACTTTAAAAAGGAAGCCCTAGCCCAGGTTTTTGACGGTTTGTTGGTAAAAATACATGCTCATCGCGAAGACGATATCCTGACTGCAATCCGAATAGGAAAAGAGTTCGGCCTTAAGTTCACGATAGAACACTGTACTGAAGGATACATAATCAAGGATAAGCTGAAAGAAGAAAATATATCTGTAGTTGTAGGTCCGTTACTGTCGTTTAGGTCCAAATACGAACTTACCAACAGCACCATTAAGAATCCCGGATTACTTCAGAAAGCCGGAGTCAAGACTGCCATTATGACTGACCACCATGTGATACCAATCCAGTACCTTCCGCTTTGCGCAGGAGTAGCAGTAAAAGAAGGAATGGACATGCTGGAAGCACTTAGGGCGATAACAATTTACGCTGCCGAAGTTTGTGAAATAGATGATAGGGTTGGGAGTTTGGAAACTGGTAAAGATGCGGATATTGCTGTTTTTAACGGCAATCCACTGGAAGTTATGACACAGTGTAAGGCAACTGTCATAAACGGCGAAACAGTATATGAAAACTAAAAGATATGTTTTTTGTTCAGAATCTGAAGACAGAACTGAGGCGGCGGGAGCAGCCCTTGCTAAAACGGTAATGGGAGTGGTCTGTATTGAAGGCGACCTGGGGGCAGGGAAAACGGTATTGGTTCGCGGTATTGCAAAAGGACTTGGTATTAAAGAGTATATAACCAGCCCTACTTTTAACATATTTAATGTTTATGAGACAGATGGCTTTGTCTTTAACCATATGGATGCATATAGGATTACGGATCCTGAAATGCTGTATGACATCGGTTTTGATGAGATGGTGGACTCTGCCGGACTAACTGTAATTGAGTGGGCAGACCTTATTGCAGAAGCAATAGGAGAATGCAGTGTGAAAGTAAAGATGACGCGGGGGGAATCAGACGGTAAAAGGCTCATTATGCTGGAGTCATCCCCGGAAGTTATCAGTAAGTTTATAGGAGTTTTCAATGATAATCCTTGGAATTGACACTTCATGCGAACAAGCTTCATGCGCCGTGTATATTGACGGTGTTGTTAAAGAACGCAGGTCGGAAATTGATAAACGAAAACATTCCGAAACGCTAATGCCCATGGTCGATTTTTTTCTTAAAGAGGAAGGTTTGACAATCAGTGACATAGATTCATTTACTGTTTCGAGCGGACCCGGTTCATTCACAGGACTCAGGATAGGCATGGCTGTGGTAAAGGGAATGGCTTATGTTATGGACAAAAAGATAAGACTGATAAAAACCCCCGATGTTCTGGCAAACTATTTCCCAATTGAAAGCGAAGCGGTCTGTCCTGTGATTGATGCGAGAAACAACCAAGTATATACAGCGATTTATGAAAATGACGACTGGTTTTTATAGACCTGTTACGGATTATCTTGGGATTGAAATTGAAGAACTCGCTGAGAGTCTCAGTAAATATAAAAAGGTCAGGTTCTGCGGTGATGCAGCACTGAAACATTATGATTTTTTTAAATCGAACGGTGTAAATTGCATTAAACCAAATCCCGTTTTTATGTATCCGTCAGCCGGAATACTTGTTAAGCTTGCAGCCGCAGGATTCGGGCAGGAAGTCTTAGCATCTGAAGCGGTGCCGTTTTATCTGCGCGTATCGCAGGCGGAGAGGTTTCATGGGAATAAATGAGTGCGAAGTTCATTTCAAAATAGCTGATGAAAGCCATGTCGACCAAATGTATAAGATAGAAAAGTCTGTTTTCCCGATTCCATGGTCATATGAGAGTTTTGTGCTGGATGTTTGTGAACACGAGATTGCCTTGTATGTAGTCGGGATATGCAATGATGAGGTGATTTCATATGCCGGGCTTTGGCATGTGCTTGAGGAATCCCATATCACCAATATAGCTGTAAAAGAAGAATTCAGGAGGATGGGCATCGGCTGTAAAATGATGGAAATTCTCTTTGATGCGGCCCGGAAACTTAATGTGAAATCAATGACCCTTGAAGTCAGGGAATCAAATAAAGCGGCAATTGCAATGTATGAAAAATCGGGATTTGAAATAGCAGGACGTCGTAAAAGATACTATACCGATAATTACGAAGACGCCCTGATAATGAATAAGATAATCTGAACGGCTGCTCTTCATGCCGGACCTGTAAAATATAATCTTAATGGTATAATAATCATATGTATGAAGGAAACGGAATACAATTCAATATTGATGATGAAGTACATAAACTGCCTGGAAAACCCGGGGTTTATTTAATGAAGGACAAACAGGGCAGGATTATTTATGTCGGCAAAGCTGTAAATCTGAAAAACCGGGTTAAATCTTATTTCCAAAAGGGCGGTAAACCTGCCCGTATAGAGCGGATGGTTTCGCTTATTAGAAGCTTTGAATATATTGTGGCGAATGACGAAAGAGAAGCTTTCATCATCGAGTGCAATCTGATAAAAAGCCATATGCCGCACTTCAATATAATGCTGAAAGATGATAAAACTTATCCTTATATCAAAATTACCGTACAGGATGTATATCCAAGAATCAGCATTACAAGGAAATTTGAAAATGACGGAGCAAGGTATTTCGGGCCATATCCCGAAAGGGTTTCGGCGAAAAAAGCCGTGAATATCCTACAACAGAATTTCCCGGTGAGGACATGCAAGAAAAAAACCATGGGAAAGGATAAGCGCCCATGTCTTAATTATCAGATTAAGAGGTGCCTGGGACCATGCGCAAATCTATGTACCTATGGCGAATATATGGAACAGGTGGATGGGCTTATTAAGTTTCTCGAGGGCAAGGCTCCCGGTTTGATAGAAGTTATGAAGCAGAGGATGCTAGAAGCCAGTTCGCTTCAGAAATACGAACAGGCTGCTGTTTTCAGGGATAAAATAAACACCCTGAGAAAAGCCTCCGACCTCTATATGATTAGTCCAGGAATGAAGAGAAGCGATGTGATTGCCTGCGCTGCTGAGAACGGATTAGCCGCTATATATATACTGAATATTAATGAAGGTGCGGTAACAGACCGCCACCAGTTCGAAATAGATTCCCACGGAGGTTCGTCGGAAAGCGAAATGCTGAAAGATTTTATAAGGCAATATTATGCACTTGGCAATCTGATACCGGATGTATTGATGGTTCGCAATGAAGTTGAGAACAGCGAATGGCTGGCAGAATGGCTTTCAAGTATCAGAAGTAAAAAAGTCGTCATTCATATACCAAGGAGGGGAGAAAAAAAGAAACTAGCCGACATGGCTTATGACAATGCCAAGCATGTCCTGGCGTCTTTTAAGGAGAGAAGGAACTCTGACAAGAAAAATCTAACTGAACTGGCAAAAATGCTTAGGCTTGAAGAATTTCCCGGGCGGATAGAAGCATATGACATATCAAATCTTGCAGGGAGGGATACAGTCGGTTCAATGGTTGTGTTCATCGATGGTAAGCCTAAGAAGAGCATGTACAGGAAATTCAGCGTCAAAAATAAAGCCGAACATGACGACCTTAAAGCAATGGCAGAAGTGGTAGGAAGAAGAATTGCCAGACTTGGTGATGATAAATTCGGACAGGCTCCTGATTTATTGTTGATTGACGGCGGGAGGAATCAGGTCAATGCCGTATTGGCGAAGATTGAAACTGCCGGCTGCGACTTACCGGTATGCGGGATGGTGAAAGACGACAGGCACATCACCCGGGGTTTGATATATGAAGGTATGGAATTCGGGCTGAGGACTGATTCCGGACTATTCAGATTCATTGTATCCATACAGAATGAAGCCCATAGATTTGCAATAGAATACAACAGGAAGAAAAGAAGCAAGAGGTATTTCGACTCGGAGTTAGATAAAATAAAGGGCATCGGCGAAAAAAGAAAAGAAGACCTGATGAAACATTTCGGATCCCTTAGAGAAATAAGGGCAGCGGGAATTTCCCAGCTGGAATTGGTTAAAGGCATCAGTAAGTCGACCGCAGACGACATTTATACATATTTTCACGGAAAGGTAAAAGAATGAGATTTTTTACACTTGGAGACCTGCATCTATCACATCAGGTCGAGAAGCCAATGGACGTTTTCGGCGGACATTGGCAGAATCATGCAGACAGGATAAAAGAGAATTGGAATAAAATTGTTACTGATGGGGATATTGTCATAATACCGGGAGATTTTTCATGGGCTACATATCTTGCCCAGGCTGAAGAAGATTTTAAATTCCTTGGCGGGCTGCCCGGTAAAAAAATTATGCTTAAGGGCAATCACGACTATTGGTGGGAAACAGTGACTAAAATGAAGAATTTTCTTGAAAAAATCGGTGTTAAGGATATTGAATTTTTGTATAACAACAGCTATTGCTTCGGAGATATTTGTTTTTGCGGCACCAAGGGCTGGGATTATAAGGAAGAAAAAGATGAAAAAATTATTAACCGTGAAATATCAAGACTGAAGCTTTCACTGGACAATGTATCATCCGCTACAGCTAAAATAGTTGCAGTTTTCCATTATCCGCTTGATGAAAATCCGGATTTGCTTGATATTATCAAGGTTTATAATATAGAGAAATGCATATACGGCCATAAACACGGGTTTTCTGATGAACCCAAAAGGTATATGAAGGATGGAATAGAGTATATCAATGCATCCGCAGACCAGATTGGATTCAGCCCCGCAGAGATTTAAAATAGTACTTTAGGGTAAAAATTACTATGAGGAACATCACGCTGATAATATGATGTGAAAATTGCTGCAGATGTGATATAATATTGCAGCCGCGCAGAAAAGCAGGCTTGATTTTAATGCGGAAAACGGAGGATTTAATATATGGGAGCAAAAGTTGTAAACAAGGAAGGTTATAAGGTAAATCTGGAAATAGAAATATCTCCTGAGGATTTTAAGGATGGCATTAAAAGGGCTTATAACAAGACTAAGGGACGCTACGCAATACAAGGTTTCAGAAAAGGAAAAGCACCCCAGTACATGATTGAAAGACAGTTTGGTCAGGGCATCTTCTTCGAAGAAGCAATCAATATACTGTTCCCCGAATATTATGATAAGGCAATTGACGAGACAGGCATTTTCCCGGTTGACCAGCCGTCGATTGACGTTAAGGATATCAGTCTGGAAGCAGGGCTTGTCATTACCGTTGATGTTGATGTTAAGCCTGAAGTAAAACTTGGGAATTACAAAGGTATCGAAATCGAAAAAATAGATGTAAGAGTAACTGCGAAGGATGTCGAAGAAGCACTTGAAGAAGAAGCTAAGAAAAATTCAAGGACTATAACAGTAGAAGACAGGCCGGTTAAAGACGGAGATACCACTATAATTGATTTTGAAGGATTTATTGACGATGTTGCATTTGAAGGCGGAAAAGGCGAAGGACATGAATTAAAAATCGGCTCAGGACAGTTCATTCCCGGTTTTGAAGAACAGATAATCGATAAAAGCACAGGCGATGAATTTGATGTCAATGTCAGTTTTCCTGAAAATTACCAGGCAGAAGAGCTTAAAGGGAAGCCCGCTGTTTTTAAAGTTAAGCTCAATGAAATAAAGGAAACTGAAATTCCTGAGATAGATGATGAATTCGCAAAGGATGTTTCTGAATTCGACACTCTTGACGAATATAAGGAAGACCTGAAGAAAAGCATTAGAAAAACCCGCAAAAAAGAAGCTGAAGATAAAATGAAAGATGCAGCGCTTGGAACGGCAATGGATAATGCTGAAGTTGAAATACCAAAGGCCATGATTGACAGGCGAGTCGAAGGCAACATCAGGGATTTTGAAATGAGAATTAAATACCAGGGAATGCAGCTTGACCAGTACCTTGAAATGATAGGCATGCAGCTTGACGATCTGAAGGAGCAGTACAGGGGAACATCCGAGATGCAGGTTAAATCACAGCTTGTTGTCGAGAAAATTTCCGAACTTGAAAATATCGAAGCATCTGATGAAGAACTCGAAGTTAAGATTGAAGAAGCAGCATCAAACTACGGAATGAAAGTTGAAGATTACAAAAAGAATCTTAATGATGAATATATCTCATATATGAAGGACGGAATCGTTTATGAAAAAACAATCGACTTTATATACAACAATGCGGTAAAGACGAAAGCCGCTAAAAAAGAAACTGCAAAGAAGACAGCAAAGACTCCCGCTAAAAAAGATGAAACCAAATAGCAAACGGAGTATAATTAATAAAAAAAGGAGGTCAAGATATGAGTTTGGTACCTATAGTTGTTGAACAGACCAACAGGGGAGAAAGGTCATATGACATTTTTTCCAGGTTATTAAAAGACAGGATAATATTTTTGGGAGAACAGGTCAATGATGCTACAGCAAGCCTCGTAATTGCACAGATGCTTTATCTGGAGCATGAAGACCCTGAGAAAGATATAAAATTATATATAAACAGTCCGGGAGGTTCGGTGACCTCAGGGCTGGCGATTTACGACACCATGCAGTATGTGAAATGTGATGTGTCCACAATGTGTGTCGGCCTTGCCGCAAGCATGGGGGCTTTCCTTCTGACAGCCGGAACCAAAGGCAAACGCTTTGCCCTTCCCAACAGTCAGATTTTGATTCACCAGCCGCTTGGCGGAGTCCAGGGACAGGCAACGGATATTAAAATTCATACCGAATGGTTGTTAAGAATTAAGGATAACCTCAATAAAGCCCTCAGTGAGAATACCGGGCAGCCTCTGGAGAAAATCCAGCAGGATGTAGAAAGAGACTATTTCATGAGTGCTGATGAGGCTATGGAATACGGCTTAATCGACAAGGTAATGAAAAAATAACATAAGCCGGGCGTCTTTTGGATGTCCGGATATTTTAAGGAGACCTTATGTCAAGGGATATAACGGACGAAAAAATTACAAAATGTTCATTCTGCGGTAAAAGCCAAAAGCAGGTTGACCGCATTATAGCAGGACCGGGTGTATACATATGTAACGAATGCATAGATTTATGTAATGAAATAATGGGTGATGATTTTTCAGGCATTGATGAAATGCTGGATGATCCAAACGCCGTTTTGCCGGTGCCAACAGAAATTAAATCAATGCTTGACGAATATGTAATCGGTCAGGAAGAAGCGAAGAAATCAGTTTCCGTTGCAGTTTATAATCATTATAAAAGGATTGTGAAGCAGAATCCAAAGGACAAGGATGAAGTTGAAATTCAAAAGAGCAACATACTGATTCTCGGACCAACGGGAACCGGCAAAACTTATATTGCCCAGACTTTGGCAAGGATTCTCAATGTTCCTTTTGCAATTGCAGATGCTACAACCCTGACCGAAGCTGGTTATGTCGGCGAAGATGTTGAAAATATTCTGCTAAGATTGATCCAGGCAGCTGATTATGACATAGAGAAAGCTCAGAAAGGCATTATCTATATTGATGAGATTGACAAGATTTCACGACGCAGCGAAAATCCGTCAATAACCAGGGATGTCAGTGGGGAAGGTGTTCAGCAAGCCCTGCTTAAAATCCTTGAAGGTACTGTTGCAAGCGTTCCTCCGCAAGGAGGAAGAAAACATCCGCAGCAGGAATATATCCAGATTGACACGAGCAACATACTCTTTATATGCGGCGGCGCATTCCAGGGGATTGAAGAAATAATCCAGAACCGCATGGGTAAACGTGCAATTGGATTTGGAGCTGATGTCTCCGCGAAAAACAGTGTTGAAGCAGTTGAAATGTTCCAGTTTGTCGAACCGGAAGACCTGCTTAGATATGGATTGATTCCTGAGCTTATCGGAAGGATACCTGTAATCGTTTCTGTTCATCAGTTATCTGAAGATACGCTTGTCACTATACTAACTGAACCGAAGAATTCTTTGGTAAAGCAGTATACGAAACTTTTCGAAATGGATGGATGTGAAATTGAATTCACAAAAAAAGCGCTTCGAGCAGTAGCTGCCAAGGCACTGAAAAGAAAAACGGGAGCAAGGGGACTGCGATCAATCCTGGAGAAATCTATGATGGAAATAATGTACGAACTGCCTTCAGAAACTGACGCTGTCAAATGTATTGTTGACGAGGCTACAATTATCGAAGGTTCGCGACCCAAAGTAATGTATTCAAAGAAGAAAAAGAAGGATACAGCCTGACAGGTTAATTTGACTTCACCAGAAGACATGAAGAAATATTAAACCGCCGAAACTGTATACATGCAGCCGGCGGTTTTTATTTATCAAAGAGCTGACCCTGGGTCAGCTCTTTGATAAAAGATATCCATGCATCACAAGGAGGTATGGATGTTGGTTTTTTGGTGATAGTTGACAAAAAAAAGGTGGTATATTAATATATGAACAGTTGAACAATCATTCAAAGGAGTGAAGAATGAATAGATGCGATGAAAATACTGTATTATTTCCAATAGATGATTACCTGGCATCTGATGCCGCGGAATTTTTCAAGACTTTGGGAGAACCCGGAAGGCTTAAGCTGTTGTTTTTACTAAGGGATAGGGAAGTATGTGTTCATCACCTTGCAGAATCGCTGGATATGACGGTTTCAGCTGTATCACATCAGTTAAGACTCCTCCGTCAGCAGCATTTGGTAAGATTTATAAAAGACGGTAAAAAAAATTATTATTCTCTAGATGACAACCATGTATCCAAGCTTATTGACATGGCTTTTGAGCATCTTGGACACGAGGACTAATTATGGTACGCGAATATATTTCAGCTTTGATAAGCCTAGGAATCAGCATGGGATTCTATATGATGATAGGACTCCTGCTGGTTGGTATTATGAATATTTTTCTGAAAAAAGAATTTATTGCCAATCATCTTGGCAAAAATAACTTATGGTCAATAGTAAAGGCCAGTTTACTCGGTGTTCCATTACCCCTTTGTTCCTGTGGTGTTGTGCCGACAGGTTTGTATTTAAAAGAGAAAGGGGCATCCGACTCAACGGCTGTTTCATTCCTTATATCAACTCCTCAGACCGGTGTTGACTCCATAATAGCGACTTATGGATTGATGGGCCTTACGTTTGCATGGTACAGACCGCTTGCGGCTTTTATTTCAGGAATTGCCGGTGGAATTTTTATAAAATTATTCGGGAAGCATAAGAACGAAACCGCACAGGTTGAAGCAGGGTGCACCGATGGTACTAACTCAGGCATATGTGATGAACCTATTGAAGCTGTACAGGAAAAACCATTGCTTATGAAAGAGAGAATTAAGAAATCAACATCATATGCATTCGGTACTTTCTTATCAGACATCAGCGTCCATTTCATTATCGGCCTGCTTATAGCCGCGCTTATCTCAGTGCTAATTCCGGATACTCTTTTAGTTGAACTTGGGATTAACAGCGGGATATGGGCGATGCTGGTTATGATTGTCATAGGTCTGCCGATGTATATATGTTCAACGTCATCAATCCCGATTGCATTATCGCTAATGGCTAAAGGGGTCAGTCCGGGCGCAGCTTTTGTATTCCTTTTCATGGGACCGTTCACCAATGTGGCAAGCCTTGCAGTCATATCAAGAAAAATGGGAAAAAGAACCACGGTCCTATATGTATTGGGAGCGGTAATTACCGCCCTTGCATTCGGATTCCTGCTTGATGTTCTTGCTCCTGTACTTAGTTTTCCGGATTACAGCAATGTTCATAATCACAGTGTAACCGGTGCATGGGACATTTTCCAAATTGTAATCGCCGGTTTGTTCTTTCTTCTTGTTTTCTATAATATATTTCAGAAAATTAGGACAAAATTTATATCAGGTAAAAAGGAAAGCGGAGAAACAGGAAGCCAATATACATTTAAAGTCGAAGGTTTGCACTGCGATGGATGTGCGTCGGGAGTACGCGATAAGCTTATTGCAGCCAAAGGGATTAAATTTGCAAATGTGACATTTGAGACATCCCTTGCTATAGTCACCGGAGATTTACCATCCGAAAACATCATAAGAATAATTGAAAAAGCCGGATATTCGGCATCTCTGGTTAAAACACCAGGGCATGGGGAAGTATGCACTGGCTCATGCTGCGGTTAAAACATACGGAAAACCCAAGGCCTTTTTAAGTTGTAATTGATACTTCCATACAATATAATTTCCTTATTATGAAACAACGGGGTAGACATGACATTACTTGAAGCATTGGTATTGGGAATAATACAAGGGCTTACGGAATTTCTTCCGGTGAGTAGCTCAGGGCATCTTGTGCTGGCGCAGAAGCTTTTCGGAATTGAAGGGGGCGTTGTCTTTTTTAATGTGGCCGTTCACCTGGCTACACTGGCAGCAGTATGTATAGCACTTTGGGAAGAAGTAGTTAAGCTTATTAAAAAACCCATATGTAAAATGACAGGGCTGCTTATAATAGCTACAATCCCGGCTGTTTTGGCAGGATTGTTGCTGAATGACTTGTTTGATGCTGTTACAAAGTCCGGAGCAACTGTTGGAATAGGCCTTTTAATAACCGGTGTTGTCCTTTTGACAACAACCAGAATTAAATCAGGGGAAAGAAACCTGGATAATCTTAAATGGCATGATGCATTGATTGCAGGCATTGCACAGGCAATTGCCATTGTGCCCGGTATTTCACGTTCCGGTATGACAATTACCGCTAACCTATCTCTCAAAATGAAGAAGGAACTGGCAGTCAAGTTTGCATTTTTAATGTCCATCCCGGTGATACTGGGCGGATTCATACTTGAAACATACCAGTTGGTGACGAATGGGTCCGCAGGAATTGAGTGGCTGCCGGTTGTCATCGGTATGATTGCTGCAGGGATATCCGGGTACTTCGCCATAAAATTGTTTATAAGAACGGTTATGAAGGGCAATTTGAAATGGTTTGCATTTTATGCTTTTGCCATTGGCCTGCTGGTGCTAGCCGACCAGTTGTTTATCGGGAAGTTCTTTGAGAAGCTGTTTTAGGAGATATAATGATTGTTCTTGCTATTGAAACCAGCTGTGATGAAACCGCCTGTGCCGTTATAGAAGACGGAAGGCGGATTATGTCGAACATAGTATCTTCACAAGCCGCAATATTTGAAAAGTACGGCGGGGTTGTTCCTGAGATTGCTTCAAGGAAGCATATGGAATATATGATTCCTGTAGTAAACGAAGCCCTTTCGGCAGCAGGCATTCGATTGAAGGACATTGATGCCGTTGCGGTTACAAAAGGACCGGGACTTGTCGGTGCGCTACTTGCCGGAATATCTCTTGCAAAAGGCATAGCCATGGCGATAGGTAAACCTTTGATTGGGATTAACCATCTTGAAGGGCATATCGCTGCTAATTATTTGTCTGATGCTGATTTGAAACCCCCGTTTTTATGCCTGCTGGTCTCAGGTGGTCATTCCCATATCCTTAAGGTAAATGACTATATAGATATTGCTGTCATGGGAAGAACACGCGATGATGCATCAGGCGAGGCATTTGACAAAGTGGCAAGGGCTATGGGACTGGGATATCCCGGGGGGCCTAAGGTGGATACTGCGGCAAAATCAGGTGACCCATTAAAATATAAATTTCCCAGGACGAAATTCAGGGATAATCTGTATGATTTCAGTTTCAGTGGATTAAAAACTGCGGTTCTTAATACAATAAATAATAAAAAGCAGAAAAAAGAAGAACCGGATATTGAAAATATAAGCGCATCATTTCAATATACAGTTGCCAGAACACTTGTCGACAATACAATCCGGGCTGCCAAAGATACCGGATTAAAAACTATTGTTGTAGCAGGCGGAGTCGCAGCAAATTCGGGTTTACGGGAAGAAATGACAAAAGACGCCGGTGAAAACGGATTCACCGTCATTTTCCCCCCGCTGTCGCTTTGTACGGATAATGCCGCAATGATAGGATCAGCTGCTTATTATCACCTTATCAAAGGTGAAGAAGACGATTACTCACTCAATGCTGTGCCGTCTTTGAAAATCGGCAGCTAACTGCAATTAGGAGTGGAAATCACTGTGGAAAACCCCGGTATATTTGTTAACTAATTGTTAATAGACAATAAAAGCACTTCAAAACAGCGGGTCATCCTGTGTATAAGCCTGTGCAAAAAGATAAAAAATCTGTGGACAAAATATACCCAAAGCCTCCATCCGAGGGAATGGTAATAATAAAATCTTTTTAAGACAATTAAAGGATTATTTTTTTGAAAAATGCGGATAATATAATGGTAATATGTGTGTAGCGGCGTTCAGGAGGAAATTAATGGAAAACTGGGTAAACCACACGAGTAAAATGGCAAAGTCTGATAATGCGGAATTTATATTCCCGCGGAAAATTTCAGGGTATTTGAAAACAAATTCAGGCTTATTGCTTGAATTGGAGTGCAGCAGCTTCGGAACAAAAATTCAAAAATCTTTTGGATACACATTTCCAAGGTTTTATAGCAATGGAAAAACCGACGGATATCAGCTTAAAATCGATGCTGCCGGTGATTATGCCTTTAGAATAAGATATTCAAAAGACGGTGATTTTAGAAATGAAACCCTGATGGCTCCTGAAATTCCAATCGGAACAGATATAAAATTTAGTGAAAATGATAAAGGCATTACATTAGAAATAGATAAAGCCAGGCTGTCAATCCAAAAGAATCCGCTGCATATGATTTTCTGGGATTCAAGGGGTAATATGTTGACTGAGCTTCCTGGAATTGATTCGGCGCATCCAAATAATTCCGGGGCGGGTGGTTTCGCATCTCTTAAGGACTTCTTTCCGTTCGGAATAGGAAAAGATTTTTGTACATTCACGACAAAACTGAAACTTAATGAAAAAATATACGGGCTTGGAGAAAAGTTCATTGGCACCGACCGGCGCGGCCAGCATATTGAATCCATACACCAGGACTGCGCCGGCAATGAAGGGGCAAGAACGTATAAAAATGTGCCCTTTTATATGAGCACTGAAGGTTACGGAGTTTTTGTTAATTCCGCATTCTTAATGGATTTTGACATCGGTTCGGGAAATTTTGACATAGCGAATATATTTCTTGAAAGCCGGCTGATGGACGTTTTTCTGATTGCAGGCCCGTCTTTAAAAGACATCTTGTATAGATATTGCTCAATAACAGGTTTCGCACCGGAACTTCCAAGGTGGAGCTATGGACTGTGGATGAGCAGGAACAGCTATGAAAACGAGAATATAGTAAGGGGTATAGCAAAAGAACTAAGGGATTATGATATTCCTTGTGATGTTCTTCATCTTGATACTTATTGGTTTAATAAAGACTGGGTATGCGATCTTGAGTTTTCAAAAGACCGTTTTCCCGAACCCGTAAAATTAATGGATGAACTTGCTGATATGGGATTTACTACGTCCATATGGCAGCTGCCGTATGTTCATGTATCTTTAGAAAACTACACCGAAGGAGCCCGAAACGACTATTTTGTAAAGACAAAGGACGGCGGCATATATATGTTCGACTGGTTTGGGAACGAGTATGCACTGATTGATTTTTCCAATGAAGATGCAGTCGGATGGTATCTGAAGAAGATTAAAAGAGTATTGAAAATGGGTGCGAAGGCGGTTAAAACCGATATCGCTGAAGGGATGCCGGTTGACGGTGTTTATAAGAATATCAGCGGAAAGGAAATGCATAACCTGTTTCCGCTTATATATAATAAAGTAATGTATGAAGCTGCTGAAGAAGTCCATGGAAAAGGAATAGTTTGGGCAAGGTCTTCATATGCCGGAGGGCAGAGGTATCCTCTCCCGTGGAGCGGCGATTCCAGGTCGACTTTTGAAAACCTTGCAGGAGCGCTGAGGTCGGGGTTGTCGCTCGGTATGTCCGGCCATCCTTTCTGGAGCCATGATATAGGTGGATTTATTGGAATACCTGATGCTGAATTATATATAAGGTGGGCCCAGCTAGGGTTGTTTTCGTCTCATTCCCGCTGCCATGGCGGCGGGAATAACAATCCGCGTGAGCCATGGGCTTTCGGCGACGAAGCCCTTGGAATATTTAGAAATTATGCTAAATTAAGATACAGGCTGCTGCCGTATATTTTTAGTATGGAAGCCTGCAGTATGGCAACCGGATTGCCGTTCATGCGTCATATGGCGCTGATGCACCAGGATGACAGGAATACCCATGGAATATATGATCAATATTATTTCGGGGATTCAATAATGGTAGCTCCGATTCTTAACAAGGGTGGAAAAAGGCAGGTTTATATTCCAAAAGGCACCTGGTATGACTACCACACGGGTGAAAGGTTGGAAGAGACTGGATGGATTGATGTAGAAGCAGATCCGGACATTTTGCCTATGTATGTTCCAGCTGGTTCTGTTATTGTCTACGGCAACAATAAAAGCCATACCGGCGAAGAAGACGGTCCGCTTGAAATTCATATTTACTCTGGTGGTGAATCAATATTCAGATATAAAAACGGAAGCGATGATTTCACATTCATGGTAAAATACAACAATGGAAGATGCTCTTTCAATGATGGAGGATGCACGGTTCCGTATAAATTGGAAATAGTAGGTGAATGATGGTAGACCTGCATATACACACAACGGCTTCCGATGGCAGCCTGACCCCGGCACAGGTAGTTGAAGAAGCTGTTTTAAAACATCTTACTGCAATAGCAGTAACGGATCATGACACAATAAACGGCATCGGCGAAGGTATTGCAGCAGGTAGAAGACACAACTTGACAGTAGTACCCGGCGTGGAGTTCGGTGTAGATTATAAGGTTAAGGAAACACATATCCTTGGCTATTTCAGCGAAGAAAATTATCTGGGTATAAAGCAGTATTTTGACTGGATACTTGAAAAACGACACGAGCGCAACAGGATGCTGATAAGCAATCTCAATAAAGCGGGATATGAAATTACTATTGCGGAAATGTATAAAAAAGCAGGGAAAGGAACACCCGGCCGACCTCATCTTGCAAAGTGCCTTATTGAAAAAGGGTATGCTGCAAATGTGAATGATACATTTAACAATATACTGCTTAGGAAAGATATATATGTTCCTAGGGAAAAAACCTCGCCGGAGAGTGTTATACTCGAGATACTGAAAAATAAAGGTATACCTGTGATTGCACACCCTGTATACCTTGATGAAGAGGGTATGTTTGATACTACTCTCAAAGAATTTATGGCGCTTGGGTTAAAAGGCATTGAAGTCATACATTCTGACCATAGTGCCGTGGATACTGATAAATACATTAAATTTGCTAAAGATAATAAATTGATAATGACCGGAGGAAGTGACTTCCACGGTGCTAATAAGGATAATGCTTTCATTGGATTACCTGAGGTTAAGGATAGTTTTTACCATGAATTGACTGCCCTGCTGCAGGCAGTGCATTGAACCCTATAAATTAAAATGTTAGAATCTAGAAAGTGATATACAGGAGACATCAATGACCAGCATATTGAGTCAGAAACAAATAAATAATATAAGGGAAGCGGGTAAAATCGTTTCCTCATGTCATATTGCACTCAGGGATTTCATTGAACCAGGATTGAGTACATCTGACGTAGATGATTTCGTAAGGCGTTACATAGTCTCGCACAAGGCAATTCCTGCCCAGATAGGATACATGGGATATCCCTATGCGACGTGCACTTCTCTGAATGATGAAATATGCCACTCATTCCCAGGTTATAAGGTTATTTCCGAAGGTGATGTGCTGAAAGTGGATTTTGTGGTTAACTTGAACGGCTGGCTGGCTGATTCATGCTGGTGTTATGCTGTCGGCAGTGTGTCGGAAAAAGCTGCAAAATTAATGAAAGTTACCAAAGAGTGCCTGTACCTGGGCATTAAAAAAGCAGTTAATGGGAACAGGATTGGCGATATCAGCTATACTATTCAGGAACACGCCGAGTCTCATGGCTATGGGGTTGTCAGGGAATATACGGGACATGGCATAGGGCGTGAAATGCATGACGGTCTGATAGTTCCCCATTTTGGAAAAGAAGGAAAAGGACCCCGCATTAGGGAAGGCATGGTCTTTACTATAGAGCCGATGATAAACGAAGGTGCTCCGGGATGTAGGATTGATGCCGACGGTTGGACCGCACGGACTGCCGATGGATTTCTTTCGGCACAATATGAACATACCCTTGCAATAACTAAAAACGGTCCGGAGATACTGACTGAGCAAGATTAATAAGGAGAGCATCTTAATGTACAGGATAGTTTCAAAAAGAATACTAAATAACAGCGTCCATATGATGGATATCAAAGCACCGCTGATTGCCGCAAAGGCTAAGCCGGGCCAGTTTATTATATTGCGCATTGATGAAGAGGGAGAAAGGATACCTCTTACCGTAGCCGGGTTTGACCGGGAAAATGGCACGGTCAAAATCATTTTCCAGCTTGTCGGCAAGACTACCAGACATCTTGGAGAACTAATGGAGGGTGATGAAATCAGGGATTTCGTTGGTCCCCTTGGTAAAGCAAGCGAACTCGAAGGTTACAAGAAGGCATGTGTAATCGGCGGAGGGTTAGGTACTGCTATTGCATATCCTCAGGCCAAAGAACTTCATAGACTTGGCGCTGAAGTAGATATTATTGCCGGCTTTAGAAATAAGGACCTGATTATCTTAGAGGACGAAATGAAGAAGATCAGCAACAACTTATATATAACTACAGACGACGGCTCAAACGGCACGCAGGGATTTGTAACCGATGTACTTAAAAAGAACCTTGAAATGAAAACCTATGATGTGGTAATCGCAATAGGACCATTGATAATGATGAAATTTGTAGCAAAGCTGACTAAAGAAGCAGGGATAAAAACCCTTGTAAGCATGAATTCCGTCATGGTTGACGGAACCGGCATGTGCGGAGGCTGCAGGCTGACTGTCGGGGGCGAAACAAAATTTGCCTGTGTGGACGGGCCGGATTTCGATGGTCATCTAGTGGATTTCGACGAAGCAATGATGAGAAGCACCAGATATAAAGAAGAGGAAGATCATTCCTGCAGACTGGGAGGATACCTGAATGGCTGACATGAGGCAGGACAAATACCCCATGCCGGAGCAAGACCCGGATATTAGAAATAAAAACTTTAGCGAAGTTGCTCTTGGTTACACCGAAGAGCTTGCAATTCAAGAAGCAGCAAGGTGTCTTAACTGCAAGCACAAACCCTGTATTAAGGGCTGCCCGGTAAAAGTTGATATTCCCGGATTTATCATGCAGATAAAAGAGGGCAATATCGAAGAAGCATATCAGATAATTGCCGGTACAAATTCGCTGCCGGCTGTTTGCGGGCGGGTTTGTCCTCAGGAAAGCCAGTGTGAAGAGCTTTGCATAAGGGCGATTAAAGGACAGGCTGTGGGCATAGGACGGCTTGAAAGATTTGCTGCAGACTGGCATATGGACCATACACCGGTATACGGCACTGAAGCAATGGCGGGCCAGACAGCAATTAAAAAAAGCATAGGTGTCGTCGGTGCAGGGCCGGCCGGATTGACATGTGCCGGAGATATGGCTAGAAAAGGTTACAATGTAACGGTTTATGAGGCATTCCATGAACCGGGAGGTGTACTTACATATGGAATACCTGAGTTCAGGCTTCCGAAAAACGTAGTTAAGAAAGAAATTTCCATTCTTGAAAAACTCGGGGTTGAAGTCAATGTCAATATGGTAATAGGGAAAATACTCTCCATTGATGAATTACTGGAAATGCACGATGCAGTATTTATCGGAACCGGTGCCGGTCTTCCCAGGTTTATGAAGATTCCAGGTGAGAACCTTAACGGCGTATACAGCGCAAATGAATTTTTAACCAGGATAAACCTGATGAAGGCATATAAGTTCCCTGAATACGATACACCGGTGAAAATAGGAAAAAACGTAGCCGTAATCGGCGGTGGTAATGTCGCCATGGATGCAGCAAGAAGCGCTAAGCGTCTCGGAGCAGATAATGTATATATCATATACAGACGCGGTGAAGAAGAATTGCCGGCAAGACTTGAAGAAATACACCATGCTAAAGAAGAAGGTATTATATTCAAGCTTCTTGAAAATCCTGTATCCATAAAGGGCGATGCCAAAGGTAATGTCACCCAAATCGAATGTGTTAGTATGGAACTTGGCAAACCTGATGATTCAGGCAGAAGGCGGCCTGTAACCATAAAGGGCTCCGAGCATCTGATCGATATGGAAACCGTCATTGTGGCAATCGGGCAGACTCCGAACCCCTTGATAAAGAATACTACTGAGAGGCTGAAGACAGCTTCCTGGGGCGGAATCATAGTAAATGAAGAAACCATGGAGACAAGCATACCGGGGGTATATGCCGGCGGGGATATAGTGACAGGCGCTGCTACGGTAATCCTTGCAATGGGAGCGGGAAAAACAGCTGCAGATGCCATGGACGCCTATCTGCAATCCAAATAACATAGTGTGAGTTGGATAAACTGTCTGATTTATCAAAAAATCCATGGGATAACTTGATTAGATAATAAATTGAAAGAAAAATGAAATAGCCCGGAGATTTTATAAAAAACGGGTATACAATACAACATCAAAGTGTTACTATAACCGGGACAGGGAAACCTGCAAGGACGGAATAGTTGTTATGAAAAAAATAAAGAGGGCCTTTGGAAAATTATTCCTTATGCTCTTCTATAGAAATGACATGCAATTGATCACCGCTCCGGGAAAGCCAGACCGGGATTGGTTTATCAAACAGGCAATTTTCGGTACCGCTTTCGCTGCCTTGGTAGGCGGGGTTTTTCTATCCGGATTGTTCATAGAAATGGGCACGCCGGACTATCTAATGGGGTATATACCTTTTATCGGAAGTATAGCGGGTATAATGCTGATATTCGCCGGACTCGTAATCGAACGGGTTAAAAACCGCAAAAAATTCATTATAATACTGAATATTCTATCAAAATCTCTTATTGTATCCGCGGTTTGGATACCTGCATTTGTTAATTGGGAAATTGCGCCTTTCATAATGCTGCCTGTCGTTTTTGTTGGATATGCTCTACAGGCATTCATGGGGATAACAATCAACTCATGGTTTGTTGATGTCGTGGATTCGCGCATTCGCGGCAGGTTCATGAGCTCAAGACAGATTTTTGCACTGATAGTTTCTGCTGCTTTTCCAGTTATAGCAGGAAAATTCCTGGATTCGTTCATAGACAAATATATGGTGTTTTGCGCAATTTATAGCATAGCCTGGCTGTTCATGTGGTTTGAAACATATTCATTTACTAAAATAAACGACCCCGGATTTAAAACATTAGGAAAAGGAAATATCAAAATTAGAGACTTATTCATGAAACCCTTTAAGAATAAAGAGTTTATGAAACTTATGGGTCTGCTGGGATTCTTTTACTTTTCATGGTATATGACCATGTCATTTGCATCGGTTTATCAGATACGATATCTGGAAATTCCATATACTTTTATAACAGCTATGGGAATAATAAATCCGGTTTTGCAGATGATCTGGTATCCTATGTGGGGTAAATTGACTGATAAATTCGGGCCGCATTTCATAATAAGGATTGCCTTATGGCTATATGTGCTCCAAGCTGTTTTATGGTTCTGTATGACATCCGGAAGTTATTATTTTATAATGCCGCTGCTGCAGATAAATGCATCAATGATCGGACCGGCATTCATGCTTGGAATATTCAATGCGAAGTATTCTGTCATTCCTCAAGAAGGCCGTTCGGTTTACGATGGATTCTTCACAGCTACAGTAGGAATCATAATCCTTATTGCTCCGACTGTAGGAAATCTGCTGAAAAATCTAATAGACAATAATTCCAACAGTATAATCGGAATGGAATTCCCCCAGTTCCGTCTATTGTTTGTAATTGCAGCTGTTTTAGTTCTGTCTCTAAATATCTTCAACCTCATCAAGGCAAAGAAAGAAAATAACCTGGTCAATGAGAAATTGTTTATCAAAAATATATTCAGCAAAAAAAGCAGGGAAGGACAAAGATAATGAAAAAGCAGCAATATCTTGATTACATTAAAAAAGCAGTAAAAAAGGGACGCGAAAACTATGATACAGCTACCCGAAAGTGGCGTGACAATTTCGATGCAGATTTTATGTTCGGGTACACATCGCCGGGGCACATATCAAGTCAACTGCATATGGAGGGACTCCTTTTCAGCCTGACAGGAGAAGAAGAATATGCAAAAAGGTAAAAGACGGACTTCTTCTGCCGATAAAACTTGCGGAGATTTTTCCCGAGGAAATAAGAATACAGAGAAAAGAGTATTACAGGGGAGTGCCTCTTATGGAACCCCTTTTCCAGCTTCATGCCTATATGAATGCATTCCTTGACATAAAAGACACAGATTTGCTGACTGCTAATAATGTGGAAATTGTTAAACAATCTGTAATCAGGTCAATAACACCTCTTATCTTCTGTCCTGAATGGGGAGCTCACAACAGGTCGATGCTAAGGGCCTGTGCACTGGTTCAGGCTGCAGAAGTAGTCGGAGATACACCTGAAACCCGTGATTGGATAAAACTGGCAGATTATCTTGCTGAGGAGAGCATGGGAAGATGGTCCATAGAAGATGCATCACATTATATACCGCTGTGGCTTTTCGCCTGTATCATGTATGCCAAATGGAAGGGAATTGAAGATGAATATTATAGTAAACCCCAGACAAAATATTATTTTGACTATATAACCCATCTGATAACACCTGAAGGCCAGATTCCGGGATTTGGGGACGCATGGTTTCATTCCGACTGGCAGATATGGGTTGCATGTATAGAAAAAGGAGCTGCTGTTTACAAATGCGGAAAAATGAAGGCAGCTGCTGAAAAAATATATAGGTTTGGAATGAAAAAAACGAATAATGTTTATAGCTCCGGTATAGGTAATTATATGGCTTATGCATATAAATGGGGTTCTGATGATGTTGAAATGACCGATATTGATTTTGGTACCGAAGAAGTACTTGACGAACTGGTGGGCAAGAAGATTATCTTCAGGAACAGATGCTCATATATGCTGTACAATTTCAGAGATGAAGGAAAGTACGGATACATACCGCGCAGATACCTAAGGACGTCAATACCTGTAAAAGCAGAAAAAATGCACCATGGCCACGGTGATGAGAATTCAATTGCCCATCTTGAAAAAGATGGAAATATACTACTGCATGAAAGCGGTTACAGGGAAAAACTCCCCAACGGCAAATACAGAGCCGACCTGTATCATAATAAACTCATTTTTAGGAATGGAATCAAAAATACCTCCATGGGAAATTTCAATGCGCTTCATGACGATGGTTATTATAAACATGTAGATACTGAAAAACTCCATTTTCAGTCGTTTGCAGATGTTGATTACCTCAGGACGCGCAACCATTACCTGCCCTTAGGTATAACCTGGGACCGAAATGTCGCATGGCTGAAGGAAGATGATGTTTACATAATCCTTGACTGGTTTGAAACCGGAAAAGATATTGAAGTAACAACAGGAAATGTATGGCACACGCAGAATGCGGTGAAGATTGCCGATGGTATATACGAAACATCTGTTGATACCATTTGCAGGGGACAGAATGACAAAACCCCATATAAGAACAAAGGAGACCTATCACTGCTCATAGAATTTATTTCAGGAGCCAATGAAAATTCAGCGGAGGCAATACGAAGAAACCACGATGAAGCCACAATGGTCAGTGAAATCAAGGCTGCTTCATATAAGGAAGGAGCCAGGGAAATGTTCATAACAGTCCTTACGCCTCATGAAAGGACTGCCGACCCAATGAACATTGCAGGCAAACTGAAAGTGGAATCAATCTTCAAAGATAAGGATGCTGTTTCGCTTATATATGATGGAAGGATGAACTTAGTGTTTAAACTGAACCTGCAGTATGGAATTCATCCTTATGAAGAGGACAGAGCCCCGGCGTACGATTGGGATACAGGTAAAATCGATTACGGCAGAATTGTGACGGATGCAGATTTTGCATATATCGTTGATGAGGGGGATTCGTGCAGATACGGCATGTTCAACAGCTGTGCCGTACATTATGACGGAAATTGCCTATATGAAACACCAAGATATACAACAAGGGATTTCATGGTAGAGAAATTCAAAGAAATTGACCACAAGTGGCGCGCATGGAGCGGCAGTGCTAAACTTTAATAAATGAGGACGGAAAAATGAAAAAACATTATTCAGAAATAATCAGGGCTTGTGATATCGCTGTTTCACGGCTTCTTGAAGCAACCATAACCGAGGCGGGTCACCCGCACTATGGCGGAATTCTCAACCGAACTGAAGGTATGGTTGTGCCGGGTTCCAGCATCGGGTGTATGCTTTCATATACACCGGCGTATTATAACAAATTATCAAAATATTATAAAAATCCTGTAGTCATGGAAGCAATGAACAGAGCCCTTGATTATAGTAAAGAGGTTCAGAGAGAAGACGGGACATTCGACCTGTTGATTTCAAATTTCTATTCAGCACCCGACACCGGATTTATAATGCACAATATTGGCAGGGTTTATAAAATAATGGAGGCCAATGCAAAAACACCGGAAGAAACAGCTCTGAAAGAAAAACTTTATTCTTTGCTTTACAAAGCAGCGGAGGGACTAAGGGATGGTGGTTTCCATACACCCAACCACAGGTGGGTGGAAGCAGCCGGGCTGGCAATTGCGTTTAATATAACGAAAGACGAATCGTTTAAAAAAATGGCGCTGATGTACCTGGCAGAGGGAATAGACATTGATGAAAACGGGGAGTTTACAGAAAGATCTCCGGGGATATACAATGCCGTTAATGATAATGCGCTTATGATATTGGCTGAAGAACTCGGCATGCCGGAGCTCGCAGGATATGCTGCCAAGAACCTTGAAATGATGTTTTATTACTTCGAACCTGATGGGTCTGTTTTTACCCAGAATTCTGTCAGGGTTGACAAAGGGGAGGGCATGCCTGGGAAGTCGTTTTACCCAACAAACTATTATCATATTTATCTTAAGGCTTCCTATATGCTTGATAACCCCAGGTTTGCAAAAATGGCCGACCTAATTTTTAACAGTGCAATGAAAAGCAACGGCTTCGGTCCTGGTGTGTTGTGGCTTTATATGGTTGACAGAGGCCTTATAGAATTTGAACCGTCCTTTGGAGAATTGCCAGATAAGTTCGAAGTTTTTTTCAAACCATCGAAGATTGTCAGGGTGAGAAAGCACGATTTCGGTGTTACTCTTTTAGGAGGATCCCCGAACTTCCTGTTTGTGCAGAAAGGACGGCTGAGATGCTATGTAAGGATGTGTGCTTCTTTCTTTGCCGTAGCCCAGTTCAAGGCGGAGGAAATAATTAAGACTGAATCAGGCTACAGGATGGAATTCACTGCTGCCGGCAGATACAGGTGGCCTTTTGAAAATCCGCCTAAGACAAGTGTTTGGGATGAAATGGACCACAGTAAGAGAAAATCAGTCAACGAAGTCAAATTAAAATTCACAATTGACTTCACAATCTCTATAAGCGGGGTAAAACTGAAGGTAATGACTGAAGGCTGCGACAGGGTGCCGTTAAAGCTGGAATTCTGCTTCACAGGAGGATGTTCTGTTGATGGCCGGGGTTTCATGATTGACGGGACTGCGGGCAACAGCATTATCGTGGGTGAAGGGGAAATAAAGGCTTCTCTGGGTTTGCATGAAATAACAGTTGGCCCGGGATTTGCAGAACACAAGTATGCTTCAGCTATGAGAGGAAGCGTACCTCAGAGTAAAAATGACTTTACTGTATACTTCACCGGTTTCAGCAATATAGATAAAACAGTGGAAATAATTGCAAAATAGGAGGGATAAGTGAAAGATTACAAAGGAAAACCTATTGAGGATATTATAATTCACTGCGGAGAGGAATCCTGTGAGTTTCTTGGTGCAGTCAACGTTCCAATATACCAGACATCGCTTTTTTCGCGTAAAAACGGAGCCACCGGATATGCTTACACAAGGATTAACAATCCGACTACAGAGGTGGTGGAACGAAAACTCGCAGAGCTGGAAAAAGCAGATGGTGCGCTGCTGTTTTCTTCAGGAATGGCTGCCATAACTGCAGCACTCATGAGATACATAAAAACTGGCAGCAGGATAGTATCTGTTAAAAATGTATACTTGACTGTTAAGGATTTTTTCGATAATTATCTGAAAGATAAATTCGATATTAGTACTGAATATTTCAGCGGCGGCGATTATGAAGATTTTCTAAGAGCTGTAAAAGGAGGCGCTGACATCATATATCTGGAAACTGTTGTGTCAAATGTTTTCGCCATACCTGAACTGGATAAAATATGCAATTATGCAAAGTCGCACGGGATAAAGGTCATTGTCGATAATACTTATGCAACGCCGGTTTTCTGTAATCCGCTTGAATACGGTGCGGATATTGTAGTGCATTCCTGTAGTAAATACATCAACGGACACAGCGATATAGTTGCCGGGGCAGTCATGGCTGATGCTGAAACCATATCGCAATTACAGCATTGGGAACGCGGGACCTATGGAGCAATAGTAGACCCTCATCAGGCATGGTTAATACTTAGAGGAATGCGGACATTGACTCTCAGGATGCAGAAGCATATGGAAAATGGCATTAAATTTGCAAAGTTTCTTGAGAATCATCCCAAGATTGAGAAAGTCATATATCCTGCACTTCCAAGCCATCCGCAATATGAAGTCGGAAAAAGGCTTTTAAAAGGGTATCCCGGGCTGCTATGCTTTGTGCCGGCCGGCGGCCGTAATAAGGTTAATAAATTTTACTATTCTTTGAAAGTTCCTGAAGTCGGACCCAGCTGGGGCGGGTTTGAAACATTGATGAACGGTCCCGGTATGGGGATTACGCCCGAAAGGGCCGCCGAAACAGGCATTTACCAGGGGCAGATCCGCATATCGGTCGGACTAGAGAATGTGGATACACTTATTGAAGATTTCAAAGAAGCCCTTGCAAAAATCTAATTTAGCAAATAACCCGGATGGGTTAATAGATAGACAGGATTATCGTGTATTGATATAATCAGTCTATTATGTTCAGGGAGAAATAATATGAGAATTTTAAGAAAATTGACGCAGACTTTCGGAGTAAGCGGAAGAGAATCTGCTATAAATGAAGTAATCACTGAGTTTGTAAAGGATTATGCAGATAAAATAACAAGCGACGGCATTGATAATCTTATCGTATATAAAGAGGGAACCGGAACCAATAAGAAAAAAGTAATGGTATCAATGCACAAGGATGAGATAGGCTTTATGGTAATGTCCATTGATAGCGACGGATATTTAAAAGTCAGAAACGTAGGCGGAATTAATGTTGCCACTACAGTAATGAACAGGATTATGTTCAGAAACGGAACAGTCGGAATAGTGGGTTTTACCAAAGGCCTTGGTAAACTTGAAGGCGGTGTCCTTGATATGTATGTGGACATCGGGGCCAAATCAAAGGAAGATGCTGAGAAAAAAGTTAAAGTCGGTGATGTCGCATGCTACATGGGAGACTTGGTTAAACTCAAGAACCGAAGGGTAGCATCAAAAGCCATGGATAACCGGATAGGCTGCTTTATAGGAATAAAAGCTCTCATGGAACTTAAAGCGCCATACCATGACATGTATTTTGTTTTCTCTTCTCAGGAAGAACTCGGTCTAAGGGGAGCAACGGTTGCATCAAGGGTAATTAATCCGGATATCGGAATAGCCGTTGACATTACCGGGTCATATGATACGCCTGAATCCAAGGGCGGCAACATGAAACTCGGGGAAGGGGCTGCCATCAAGGTCATGGACAAGTCCGTGATATGTGATGAAACCTTAGTCAGCGCTATGGTTGATATTGGCGAAAAGAAAAAGATCAAATACCAGATGGATATCTTGCCATCGGGCGGGACAGACGCAGGTGCGATGAACATATCTAACCATGGTGTGCGTTCAGGTGGGATTTCCATCCCGACAAGGAACGGCCATGGACCGAACGGCATGGTGGACATGAAAGACGTTGATGCCTGCATTGCCCTTCTGGTTGAATTTGCCATGACTGAAGTCTCGATTTAGGAAGTTGTTTTTATACATTTTCTGCATAAAAAAAGACCGAAAAATAAGTAAGGGACAGGTATTTATTACCAGGAAATAAGTGCGGGTTATAAACATAGGGGGATTTTACACGCAACCGGGTGTTTAGGTTAAAAAAACACAAGAAATATTAAATAATCCATATACTATTTTAAACGAGCTATGATATAATTTTAGTTGGTTTTAACAGTCCTTTCTATTTGGGGATAAATAATTTAAGGTTGGTGATAAGATGGATTCAAGTGCTTCCAGCGTATCTTACAAACGGAACGAGAAGAAAGTCTTCAACAAAACCAACATAATGCTGTATCTTATGATACTGCCGCCGTTGATTTTGTACTACATTTTCAGGTATGTTCCGATGCCGGGTATCATGCTCGCATTCCAAAGATACTCGATTTCAGGGTTTAAATACTGGACCGGGTTTGAAAACTTTGTTTACGTATTCAATACACCGTTTTTCTGGCGTGCGTTCAGAAATAACTGGGTATTCGTTGCATTCAGTTACGTTTTTATAACCCCTGCTCCTATTCTATTCGCATTATTCCTGAATGAAATAAGAGTCAGATGGTATAAAAAGACCGTTCAAACTATATCTACATTGCCTAACTTCGTAACATGGGTTGTTATTGCAGGTATATTTATGCAGTTGCTTTCTCCCACACGAGGTTATGTCAACCAGGTTATAGAGTTTTTCGGAGGGGAATCCATTTACTTCCTTTCAAAACCGGCATTGTTCCCATGGCTGTTTACCTTCATGAGAGTATGGAAAGGCGTAGGGTACAGTTCAATCATCTACCTTGCAGCATTAGCCGGTGTTGATCCCCAGCTTTATGAAGCGGCTGTAATTGATGGAGCCGGTCGTCTTAAACAGACGTGGCACGTCACACTTCCCGGAATCAGGAACACCATCGTTGTCCTGGTAGTACTCTCATTCTCGCGTGTCCTTAACGGACTCTTCGAACCAATATTCGTTCTTAAGAATGCATATATCGAGAGTACGGCGGAAATTCTCAGTACGTATATATACAATCTTGGTATTACCCGTGGTAAGTATTATCTCGCCACCGCAATCGGATTGTTCAAATCTTCAATTTCTATGGTTCTGTTATTCTTTGCTAACTACCTTTCAAAACGTGTTACCGAAGACGGCAGAAGCATACTGTAAGGGTGGTGAAGTAAATGCTTAATAGATCTATTAGTGAAAAGGTATTCAATATATTTAACTTAATAGGATTTTTCCTATTTACAATGCTTATGCTGATACCGATAATGTTCGTTATAAAAACATCGCTTGATATATCGCAGATTGGTGAAGTACAGCTTAACCTTCTGCCGGTAGAACCTTCATTGCTTTTCTACCGTATGGTTATCAAAGATGAATCAGTTTACAGACCATTCCTTAACTCAATCATCGTTACAGTTTGCGGTACTTCATTATCGATGGTTGTTAATGCACTTGGTGCTTATACATTATCAAAACGCGAATTGCCCGGAAACAGATTCTTTATCTATTTCCTGGTAATAATACCAATGTTGTTCGGCGGCGGGATTGTTCCTACATACCTGCTGATCAGAGCACTCGGTCTCATAGATACACTTCCGGTTCTGTTTGTACCAAATGCTGCAAACGCCTGGAACATGATACTGATAAGGAACTATTATTGGTCAATACCGAAATCACTTTCCGAATCGGCCCGAATCGACGGTGCTCAGGAATTTACGGTCTTTTTCAAGATTATTCTTCCTTTGGCAAAACCGGTTCTCGCCGCTATTGCTCTGTTTACAGGAGTAGGCTACTGGAACACCTTCATGGCAGCCGTTCTCTATATCAGAGATGCAAGGAAATATACATTCCCTGTTAAACTGCGTGAACTTATCATCCTTGGTGGTGATGCAGAAAAGAATCTTGAGGAAATGCTAATGCAGCTTGGGCTTGACCCGACAGAGTACTTCCTTAGCATTGAAGGATTGTCATCCGCGATGATGATTGTTTCAATGGTTCCGATCATAGTCGTATACCCGTACTTGCAGAAATACTTTGCAAAAGGAATCATGGTTGGATCAATAAAAGGTTAAAGGGCCTCAGACAGCCCTTTATGATATGATTTGATTCGTACGTGTCAAACGTGCGTTGAGAATAAAATAAATATGGAGGAAATGAAATGAAAAAAACTAAAGTACTGTGCTTGCTTCTTTGCCTGGCGTTCGTATTTTCAGTAATGCTCACCGCTTGCGGAGACAAAACTGAAGATCCTACGGCAGCACCGACAGCAGCACCAACAGCAGCACCGACAGCCGCTCCGACAGCAGCACCAACGACTGCTCCGGAACCGGATGAAACGCTCAAAGATCCTGACAAAGTTCATATGGTTGAATGTCAGTTCTACGGCGACTCGATGCAGAACCTTGACTACAAGGACGCTTGGCCACGCATAGTTGAAGATCATTATGGCGTTGAAATCACAATGACCCATCCTGCAAGGAACAACTACATGGAAGTTATTCAGCTATCTGCTATGTCCGGCGACCTTACAGGACTTGTTGAATTGTTTGGTGGTACATACCTTTTGGAATGGACAGCTGAAGATTTGATTTATCCGTTAACAGACTTCCTTGAAGACAATGAAGTTTTTAACACGGTAATTCCTGAGTTATGGAAAGAAAACAACACCATTGATGGCGAAATAATGGCAATTCCGACAGGTTCTGACGGAGCAGCTTCTTGGTTCACAAGGTCAATAAGGGGTGACTGGCTCGATAAATTCGGTCTTGGCAAACCTTATACCATTGATGAATTCTATGAAGCTTCATACAAATTCACCTACAATGACCCCGATGGAAACGGCCAGAACGACACTGTTGGTTTCACAACATCCAATATGTGGAACATGCAGGATATCTTCCAGGCATTTGATGCAAGGATGAATCACATTGCTGACGCTAAGCCTATTTGGAATCCGAATACAAACGTTTGGGAAGACTCAATGGTAAAACCTGAAATGGTTGAATGTCTTGAATTCCTGAAAAAATGTTTCGCAGAAGGCGTCCTTGACCCTGAATGCTTCGCTGGAATCGGCGGATCAGGCATGAGAGAAAGAGTTTCATCAGGACTATACGGCGGAACCTTCTACTGGGATTCATGGGTACTTTCATTTGAAACACGCGTTAAAGCTCTTATCCCCGAATCATACATGTATTGCGTTGGCGCTCTTTCAAACATAATCGATGAAAACCTCAACCACTATGGTATCGGAGTCGGCGCTCCTAGAGTTATGATGAAGACCACAGAACAGCCAAAAGAAGTTATCAACTGGTTTGTTAACTCATTCTTCGGCGATGATTGGGGATTCTGGACCGGACGTCTCGGCCCCGTTGGTATGGTTAGAGGCGAACAGGGAGCAGCTTGTACAATCGAAGGAAACACAATCGTAAGGATGACCTATGTAGACGAGGCTGGCGCAGTTAAAACTTTCCCAGGACCAGGCTACATCGGCGGACTTCCTTCCAAAGCACTCTATACTATCTATGAAGTTGCCTACTATGTTCCATCACCTCCTGAAGGATATGAAACATGGGCAGAAGATACAGCTAAGAGAGCTATGGACAACACAGCAAGAAGGAAATCATGGTTGGATGAATACGTAGCAAACGGAATGGCTTACGTACTTCCTGAAAACTTTAATCAGCCTACTTCTGACAAGTTCCTTGAAATCGGCGGAGACATCAGCACAGCCGGTAGAACAGCTATTGCTAACTCAGTATCCGGAAATGTTCCGATCGCTGACGCTATTGCTGAATACAAGGCACTAATGAAATCAATCGGCGCAATTGAAATACTTGACATTGCAAACGAAAAGATTGGTGCGACCACAGTAACAAGTTACGACTAAGAGTAACTACAACTCGTGATCTATAAGAGGGAGTCTACGGACTCCCTCTTTTTTACCCTTCTGGAATATCACCCCTCCTCTTACGTTCCACTTTTGGAATATTACCCCTCCTCTTACGTTCCATTTTTGGTATAATTTTTTTAAGGGGAGTGCATTATGGCTAAAATTACAGGAATAGGCGGAGTTTTCATAAAAACCTATCAGGATATTGATAGATTACGGTCATTCTATAAGGATAAGCTTGGACTTCTTATAAGTGATTATGGCGCAAGCCTAATCAGTGATACTAATTTGACTCTAATGACTATAGACAAAGGCAGCGATCCATATCCGTTTTTTAATTTTACAGTTGATAACCTTGAGGAATTGATGAAAGAGCTTAGGGAAAAAAATGTACAGGTTGTTAAGGGTATTGAGGAATTTGATTATGGTAAATTCGCGACAATAAAAGATGACTGCGGAAACCTTGTAGAATTGTGGGAACCATACAGAGAGCAATACCTTGAAATGATTGAAAAAGAAATAAAAGAATCAGCAAAAAAGGAATAACAGAATGAATTTTATAAATATATCTAATTGGTTTTCAGAACTAACTTTTGATATGGATAATGGGTTGGTCAATGAATTAATATTAAGTGATGGAATAAAAAGCAACAGAGTAATAACAAAAAGCATTTATCCTTGCGATATAGAGGGACTAGCCTGTATTAACGCCATGATAACAAGTCATTCTCCAGGATGTAAGAAAATTGAAGCTCAATATGTTTCTGATAATCATATGGTTAATGTATTCTATGAGTTTTACACTAGCGGTTATATTGTATGCACATTTTCCATAGAAACTCTGAAAGACAATAGCCTGGGAAACTTTAGGGTTGGGTTATCATTAAAGAAAGCAACTGTTTTTTCAAATAATTATTACATTAAAAACATGGATCCAGGAGAAAAAAGAAAATATCACAGGGCAACATCGGTTGTATTTTCTACAGATGACAGACCTGTTACAAACAGCATTGATTTTATGCTTGAGTCCGTAGGGGATGGTGAAAAAATTAAAATTGATGAAGATGATTCTTTTTTTATTGGATGGGAAATACATGAAGAAGCGTTATCAAAAAAAGGCGGGACTTATTCTAATAGATGGTGTCTTCACTATTCATCACTCAATGGCAGGCCAAACAAAGTAAGGGGACAGAGGATTTACCACTGGAACAGTCATTATCCGTCGCTTCCACCATTAGAGATGATTGAAGAAATGGCAGAATACGGTTGTTCGATACTTATACTCCACATGCCGTCTTTTAAGTGGATTGACGGATCGAAGCCACTGGATGAAAAAGAATTTAAAAATGTGATAGATAAAGCCCATAGCCTAGGTATTAAAATGATGTTCTATATCCAACCCATTCTTATATCGCAGGCATCTGAAAAACACAAAGAACTTGAAAGACAACTTAACGACAATGGGAAACTCTGCTGGCATTCACTAAAAAACACGCAGATTGTATTTTATGTTCCTAATTCGAATTATGATTGTGATGAGCTTTGCCTAAGATGTGAAGAAGCTTATGAATATATCAGGAATAGCGTTCTTAAGTGCTATAAGAAATATGACTTCGACGGATTATACATAGATTTCGCATGGCCGTCCATTGCAGTTTGCAATGATGAAAATCACAATCACAAACCCGGATTATTTAATTTTTATGATTATCTGCGTATGATGAGGGAATTCCGCGAAGAGATTGGTTCTGATGGAATCATGATCGGCCACGGGGGAAGCCTTCTTGTCTCAAGCGACTATGCAGAGGGCTTTGATGCTTGCCTGACAGGTGAAGGACAAAAAGACCTGCTACCGGATGTGATTGGTGTGCAGACAGGTGCCGCACCTACCCTTTGGACACTTCATAGAAGAAAGGAAAGGCAGTTCAGGTCCAGGGAAGCCATGTCCGCGTTAATTCGCGAAGGAATCACACCACATATTGGTCTTGGAGTCCTTGGCAAATCCATACGGGCTACAATGGATCCCGCGCATACGCCGCATTTTGTGGCATTATGGCAAATCTGGCGTTCGTTCCCGGTTGAAAGATCAGCATTCTATAACTATTTGACAAAAAAAGTTCTAACCATAGATAACGATGAAATTACCTATAGCATGTATATGACGTCGGAAAAACAAATCCTCCTCATAATATGCAATGGTGGAGGTAAAATTTCCGAATCGGCAGTCTCAGTGGAGGTCAATATACAGTTGGATATTGAAAAACTGGATATTCCAAAAAGAATGAATTGCTGGAAATTAAAGGGGTCTACTTATGAAACTTTCAGAATATATAGGACAAATGACGTTTCCAATGGTCATATTAGAATTCCTGAGATTGGCATAGATGAGTTTATAGGCATTATTCTTACAGATAGGGAACCACCTGAAGAACTAATTAAACTTCAGGGACACCTTGAAGGAAGATTCGAACGACTTGCACAAATATATACAAACAGAATCGAGCGCATGATTGAAACGGATATTAAAATTGATGAATTCAATAAACTTGATGTTAAAACGATGACAGAAGAAGAATTCATGAAAGACAGGACCATGGAATAGCAGGTTAATATACTTTCCCTCCATGGAGCTGGGGATATTTGCTTGCAAACACAAAATCCGGCTGAGAGTCAAATTCCATTATCATGACAGTAATTCCAAGAATATCATCCAAAGGCTTTTCAGGAAGGTTCTTAAGGATAATTCTATGTTCTTTATACTCAAAATCAATTAATTCGCCGGTTTTTACATATCGTACGGCTTTAGGAGCGGTCATATAACCCCCTATTGCCATTGTGCCTTCCGAAGGCCATATCCAGTTCCAAAGGTAAATTGAATTATCCTTTTTAGAAGCGCCGCAGACTCCGTTGCCCCTGAATGAAGGATTCCTGCGGTCTTTGTTCCTTGTCATCCTACCATAAACTGCATCACCGTTCACGTTCAGCCATTCGCCCACTTTAGTTAAAGGCTCAACAGCATCTTCAGGCACGGAGCCATCTGGTTTAGGACCAATGTTTAATAACAAATTACCTCCGCCGGAAGCACAGGTGTTCAGCATTCTGATAATTTGATGGGGGGTATAGCTATAGTTTTTTGTCTGTGCTGAATCCATATAACCCCAGCTAAGGCCGTTGAAAGTCATGCAGGCTTCCCAGTCCCTGTCCGAAGCAGTCACATGTTCTTCGGGGGTTGAAAAATCTTCTTCAAGCTGGCTTCTGTTATTAATGATTAGATGGGGCTGCAAAGCTCTCATTTTTTGGTTAAGTTCTAACGAGTTCCAGCCTTCGGGGGATTCCATAGGTCTGGAAACATCATACCAAAGGATGTCAATCTTACCGTAATTAGTCAATAGTTCTGTATTCAATGCCTCAATATAATCGGTAAAGCGTTTACGTGCCGCAGCATCATATGCACATTTCCATGAATCTGGATGATGCCAGTCCATCATTGAAGAATAGAATCCTATTTTTAAACCGAACTCCCGGCATGCATCAACGAACTCACTAACAATATCTCTTTTTGGACCATAATTCACCGAATTGTATGGGTTGACCTTTGAATCCCATAAACTGAACCCTTCGTGATGCCTTGTGGTCATTACCATATATTTCATGCCAGCTTTTTTTGCAAGTGCTGCCCATTCCCTGGGTGCCCCAGGCTTAGGATTAAATGTTTGAGCTAAATCTTCATACTCGTCAGCCGGTATGTTTTCAAGAACCTGTGTCCATTCATGGCGGCCCCATTGTGAATAAAGCCCGAAATGAATGAACATTCCGAAACGTGCTTCCCGCCACCATTTCATTCTTTCATCTCTGGTTGCTGAAATGGACTCCAGATAATCTGATTTACATAAAAATCTCATGGTGAATACCCCCTGATATTATATCGAATACACGATAAAATTATATCACAGCTATATCTAAACATTACTAAAATCGAACAATTATTGTGATAAAATATAACTGAAAGATGGTGAAATATGAAAGCAATTCTAACATGCGCAGGATTCGACAATGATAATTTGGTTCCGGTATTTCTGAATCTATTGGGTCAACCCTCAGAAAGGGTAAAAGCATTGTTCATACCTACTGCTTTAAATACTCCAGCTGCCAGGGAATATATTCATGTCTTTATGGAAGATCTCTATAAGGTTGGAATAATCGATGAAAATATAGACTTGTATGATCTGAATGAACCTTTTGAGGAGAAGAAAATAAAAGAATATAGTGTTATTTTTTTCTGCCCGGGAGATCCGGGTTTTCTTCTGAAAAAGGTCAACGAAATGAAATTCGCAGAGGTTCTGAAGGTGTTCAACGATAACGGGGGAGTCTATATTGGAGTAAGCGCGGGCAGCGATATCGCAGCACTGAATTTACCAGAAAACCTGGGATATCTGAATGCAACCATAGAGTGCCACGCTAAGGAAGGACATATAACCGGATTACTTGATACAGATTCTGCTCCGTTAGTAAAATTAACTGATAATCAAGCCATTGTTATTAATGGAAGCAGGGTTGAAGTAGTAGAATAATAAAATTACAATATATTTATTGGGGGCTTTTATGAGGGGTTATAGTAAGTTGTTTAAATTAATACTCGGAATATTTATAGTTGTATTACTTGCATCATGTTCCGTATCTTCCATTAGTAATTGCACAATCTTAACAGCATCAAATGAAAATAATACTATATATGCGAACAATGAAGATACACATTTTAAAGAACTATTAGTAGGGTTTTTCCCATCTTCTTCAAATGAATATGGTTCAATTCACTTTGGATATGTTATTAATGGGATTCAGTCTTTTCAGGGAGCAGTCAATGACCGGGGGTTGATATGGGATGTAAACAGTGTGCCGAAAACAAAAATGAACCCCCATCCCGAAAGAAAATACTCGCATATAGAAGATAATTATTTTACAATGCTATCAAGAAGGATAGCGAGTGTTGAGGAAGCAATACAATTATCATATGAGTTTGACTTCGGTGATTCAATGTCACTGCAGATCCATATTGCAGATGGCTCTGGAGATGCAGTTGTAATCGGCCCCGGGCCTGATGGAGAGATAGCATATACCAGAAAAAGTGATGAAGACAGGTTTCTCGTATCTACGAATTTCAGTCTTGCGGATGATAGAAGGAATAGCTGTTGGCGATATGATACCGCGAATGAAATGCTTGAATCTATTGGTGAATCAGAGTTTTCAATAGACTACATAAGCGAAATCATAGAAGAAGTGCATCTTAGAACTATAACCAGTTTTACGCTTTACTCAAATATTGTTGATCTGACAAATAAAAAAATCTATTTATATTATATGTCGCAGTATAATGAGCGGATTGAGCTTGACATCGATGAAGAATTATCAAAGGGCCAAAGGGTAGTAAATATGAGTACTCTCTTTTCAAATACTACTGTAAAGGAAGGGGATGCAGATTACCGGCGGTTCGAGACGAGATTTACTATATATAAAATTTCCGTCATAGTTATTTCAGTCTTGTTGATTTCAGGGGCAGTATTGCTTATAATTCTTCTGAAAAAGAAAAACAAAAAAAAGATTAAGAAATCAGCTGGTGAAGGCAACAAAAATGAGTGAAAAAGAAGTAATAGAAAAAACAGAGCGACCGGTTACACTCAATGATATTTGTATGGGATTAAGTAAAACGGGAGTTGCAAAAGGTGATGTTCTGATAATTCATTCCTCATTGTCAGCCTTCGGATGGATATGTGGAGGAGCCCAAGCGCTGATAATGGCACTAATGGAAACAGTGGGCAAAGAGGGTACAATTGTAATGCCTTCTCACAGCGGGGATTGGAGCGATCCGGTGAACTGGCAGCATCCGCCGGTGCCAAAAGAGTGGGTACCGGTTATACGTGAAAATATGCCCGCTTTTAATCCTGATATGACACCAACCAGAAGACTTGGAAAAGTAGCTGAATTATTCCGTACACTGACTGATACCCAACGGTCAAATCACCCTTTGCTTTCATTTAGTGCAAATGGAAAGCAAGCTGATATAATTACCTGCAGGCATCCTTTGGTTCCCCAGATGGGAATGACATCACCTCTTGGTGCTTTATATAAACTTAATGCAAAAGTTTTATTATTGGGTGTTGGCTATGAAACTTGTACCAGCTTTCACTTAGCGGAAACTATGATTGAGAATATGCCTAAAATAAAGTCAGGCACATCTATGATAACAGACGGCAAACGGCAGTGGATAAGTTTTGAAGATTTTGACTATGACTCGGATGACTTCGATAAACTCGGTGCTGACTTTGAAAAAGTAAATTTTATAAGTGTAAATAAAATCGGTAATGCAGAATGCCGACTGTTCAGCATGAAACAAGCTGTCGACTTTGCAAAAACCTGGATAGAAAAAAATAGATAATTAAAACGAAACGCTAACAAATGTCAGCGCTTCGCTTTTTTATCTCAATTGGTTCTAGTCAATACCTTCGATATGCTTTTCAGCGAAAAATGCAGCGATTGCACCATCCGATGCGGCTGTTACCACTTGCCTAAGAGGTTTTTCGCGAATATCACCACAGGCAAATACACCCGGGATATTAGTTTTCATATATTCATCTGTAAGGATATAGCCGTAGTCACTCATCTTGACTTTTTCCTTTACAAGCTTGTTATTGGGTTTGGAGCCGATTGCTACGAAAACTCCTTCAACATCAATTGTTGAAAGATCTCCGGTTTTGACATTCTTTATAATGACTTTTTCAACCATGTCATTACCCAGGATAGCGTCAACTACTGAATCCCACAAGATTTCAACCTTTGGATTGTTTAATACTTTATCCTGAAGAATCTTTATCGCCCTGAGTTCGTCGCGCCGGTGGACAATATATACTTTTTTACACATGCGCGAAAGATAATTTGCATCTTCAACGGCTGTATCTCCGCCGCCGATGATTGCAACATCCATATCCTTGAATAATGCACCGTCGCATGTGGCACAGTATGAAACACCCCTGCCCCTGAACATTCCCTCGCCTTTGACGCCAAGTGCCCTGGGCGATGCTCCCATGCTTAAAATTACAGCTTTTCCCTTATATGTATTGTATGCAGTGATGACTGTTTTTATATCGCTCTCAAGTTCAAGATCGGTAACCTCGTCAAAAACAACTTCAGCGCCAAACCTCTTTGCCTGGGCTTCCATCTGCATTGCTAGATCAAGTCCGTTGATAGGCTCTTCAAAACCGGGGTAATTTTCCATGATTTCCGTTGTGGCCATCTGTCCGCCGGAAAAAAACCTCTCTATCAGAAGTGTCTTAAGATTTGCCCTCGATGCATATAAAGCGGCTGTAAACCCCGCAGGTCCGCCGCCAACAATAATTACGTCATAATTCATAAGTATATATCTCCTCCATGGCTATTATAACAAATAGCTGTGCATATTATATTAAAACTTTACCCAACACTATGTAACTATATCACATTGACTTGTGCAGAAAAATTGAGAGCAAGAATTGTTAAGATGCATTTTTATAAATCAGATATAATATGTATATAAGGTATTAATCACGGAGAAGTAAGATGAACAATTTCCCTAGGATTAAGAAAGCACTTGAATATATAGATGATAACCTTGTAGAACCGATAAATTTTGAAATTGTTGCAAAACAATTCCACATATCACCATACTACTTCCACCGTATTTTTACTGCGATAGTAGGAAAGACTATAACCGCATATGTTAGGGACAGACGTCTTCAAATGGCTTGCATGCAGCTTTCTTTGACGGATAAATCTATAACTGAAATATGTTTTAACTGCGGTTTCGACTCTTCGCAGGCATTTTCAAGAACGTTCAAAAATTCCTGCGGCATCAGTCCTTCCATTTATAGGAAAACTGTTCAAAATCCGGTCATAACGACGGTTGATGAACTTATAAGAAAGTTCACCAACAGATTGAAAGGAGGGATTGTTGTGAATCCTAATATAATTAAAAAAGACAAAATTATGGTTGCAGGTGTGGCAGGCGAAGGCAACCGCACCGGAGAAGTCTGGCAGGAGTTCATCCGGCTAGACAAAGAAAATCCACTTGGAAATAAAGTCAGTGACAACGGGTATGAGATCCGACTTTACAGTAATTCGGAAAGTACGGTCCATGTCGGGGCAGAGGTTACAGATGATGCTGTACCGGAAGGGTATTCGATTTTTGAGATTCCCGCTTCGGAATATGCTTCATTTGATGTCTATGTAGCACGCGGTTATGACAGCGAGAATAAAGCTATGAATGAATGGTTAAAAAACAATGAAAAAGGATATAAAGAGAAAATTCTGGGTGATGCCCAATATGTGGTTGAATTTTATGACGAAAGGTTTAACGGCAAATCAGAAGACTCTATAGTGGAGATATGGGTCCCGGTAGAAAAATAGTGCTAGTGCAATTAATTTATACAAACTCCCGCTCTCCGGGAGTTTTTTAAATATTAACCGGGTTTTATCTTAGCTTGAAAAAATCTGGCCCCAGTCATAGAATGGGGTTACAATAAAACTATATTACAAATTTGGGGATATGTTTATGGCTGTTCAAAAAATAGAAGTTAGGTTTAATAAAGGATTCAAGGGGGAATTGATTGCTAAAAACGCGAAGGCTGCAGTGGGAAACCAGGAGGGCGAACTAGCGCCTTATGATATGTTGCTGGGGTCACTTGCTACATGCTTATATTCCACTTTCCTTGATGTTCTCGAAAAGAAACGAATTGAGTTTGAGGGTGCGAACATTATTGTAACCGGTGAAAAGCGCAAAGAAATACCGCCAACACTAACATGGGTTAATATTTTACTGGAAGTTAGGAATGCATCAAATGAAAAAGCGGTAATGAAGGCCGCGGAGTTAGCAAAGAAATACTGTTCGGTTTATGAAACAATTTCAAAAGTAGCTAAAATGAGCCTAGAAGTAAAATTAGTATAAAACTCAAATTATTCTGATAACCTTAATTTATTATGAAGGTTAAAAAAGCAAATAGGTTATTTAATAAGTGCATTTACCTTATCTAAATCGCGTTTCCTATTTATAAGCGGTTTACTGTTATCAATATAAACTGGGGTTATTTCCTCAAAAGACGGCCTTTCGCCAACCTGATACAATATCCCGAGCGGAAACTTATCTTTTTTAATTGCAAGAGCAAAAGCACTATTTATATCAGATGCATCATGAGATTCAGGCAGATTATATGTATTGTCCTTATACCACTTGAAATTATTTACTTTATTAAAAGTAACACAGGGCTGAAAAATATCAATCAATGCATAACCCTTATGACTTACTGCGGCCTTAATTAAATCTTTAAGTTGATCGCTGTTTCCCGAAAAGGCTCTTGCAATAAAAGTCGCACCAAGGCTCAGGGCAACAGACAGGGGATTAAAGGGCTCATTAATAACACCGTTAACCTGGACATTGGTTTTCATTCCGGACATTGATGTCGGGGAGCCCTGTCCTTTCGTCAACCCATAAATCATATTGTTATGAACCAAATGCGTAATATCAGGATTGCGCCTTATGTTATGGATAAAATGATTTCCGCCTTCTCCATACATGTCTCCATCGCCTCCCTCGGCGATTACAGTAAGGGCGGGATTGACGCTTTTTATTGCAACTGCCAGGGGAAGACCTCTCCCGTGGAGTCCGTTGAAAAAATTACTGTCAATATATTGAGGCATTTTAGCCGCCTGCCCGATTCCTGATGTCAGAACAGTTTTTTGAGGTTCAATACCCAGCTCATTCAAAGCTTTAATTAAAGCGCTCCTTATTCCGAAATTACCACAGCCCGGGCACCAGGCGATATCTGCATTATTATTGAAATTAGAATTCATTTTACAGCCCCTTTCCGGCTTCAGCTTCAATCTCTTCTATTGATAAAGGTTCGCCATTATATTTCTTTATCTGTTTGTGAATAATAACTGACAATTCTGCTTTTAATAATGCCGCAAGCTGTCCAGTTGCATTATTTTCGACTGTTATCACCATTTTTGCTTTATTAAAATATTCTTTCAATATCTCAGGAAGAGGATATACCTGCCTTATATATAGGAAGGCATTTTTTTCACTGCTATTTTCAACTAATTCTTTTAATACGCCGTAAGTTGAGCCGAATCCTACAAACAACTTTTCATAATCAGCGTCGCCAAAAAGTTCGGCTTTCTGGTAATCTTCCAAAATCAAGGGAAGCTTAGCCAGACGCTTGTCATTCATTGCAACCCTGACATCAAAATCTTCAGTAATCAAGCCCTCTTCTGTATGTTCGTCACTGTCTGATTTTACGAATCCCTTGCCGAATCCGGGTATTGCCCTGGGGGAAATAGGTCCCTTAGACAATTCATATCTCTTATATCCGGGTGTGGATTCAACTATGAACGATTGAAGGCTGTCTTTATCAAATTTGAAAGGATCCGTTTCTGCCATTGAATCCAGCAAATACTGGTCGGTTAGAATTATTACAGGAACCTGGTATTTGTCAGCCAGGTAAAAAGCTTTTTGTGTTAGAAGCGCTGCATCCGTTACATGTCCGGGAGTGAGAATTATCCTCGGAAATTCGCCATGACCGGCATATAAAGCCAAATTTATGTCTCCCTGTTCTGTTCTTGTGGGAAGCCCGGTTGCCGGTCCTGGTCTCATTGCCAGATGTACGACGCAAGGGGTTTCTGTAATTCCTGAAAGTGATAATGCCTCACACATTAGTGCAAATCCGCCCCCGGAAGTTGTAGCCATTCCACGGGCTCCTGCATACCATGCTCCAATTACCATGTTAAGGGCGGCTATTTCATCCTCGGCTTGTTCAACCAGGACGCTAAAATCCTTTCCTTTTTCGGCTAAATATATCATTACACCTGTGCTTGGTGACATAGGATAAGACGCCAGGTAATTGACCCCCCCGGCAAGAGCTCCTAAACCTACGGCAGTTGAGCCGTTCATAATAATCTTTTTGGGTTTTTCTTTAACCTTTGGAATATCAACAGCTAATTCCACATCCTTACACGCTTTATATCCTAACTCATAAGCTGCGATATTCTTTTGAATTATATCATCGCTAAGTTTTTTAAATTTTTCATTGATTGCTCTTGTGCAGGAAGCCTTGTCCAGACGAAGTAGTTTTGCAATATAGCCGAATACCACTGTGTTTTTATAAAGCGGACTACCGGCTTCTTTTGCCAGTGCTGATATGTTAAATTCCATAGGTGCGAAGTCATTCCACTCATCCTCGGTGAGTAAATTTTGTTCTGAAACAATCAGTGTATCTTCCTTAAGCCTTGGCTTCATACGGGTCAGGCCATTTTCACCAAGGATAAAAAGAACATCAATCATCTTTCGCCAGGCAGTTGTTGGTTCTGATGACAATACCAGTTCAATCGAATTGTTTCCCCCACGGACCCTGCTCATAAACTCAGGGGAGGTGAATAGATAGTATTTTTCCCGAATTACCATAGCCAGCAGAGATTCAATTGTCATCAAACCTTGGCCTGCTTCACCTGATAAAATGATTGTTAGTGTCTTCTTCATTGAATTATCTCCTTGCCGGTTAAGTATTCGATTTGCCCTTATATTATTTATACCCAATTACTGTTACTTCCTATAGGTTTAGTAGTTGAAGAATTAGAAATTTATATTGTAATGAAATATACTATTCAAAATCTTTTGTTCTCGGGCTATAACAATCACGTTTATTAGTTATGGCACCATAAGGTTTCTCAATTTTTCCTTTAAGCAATGGATCTTTTGTTTCTGTCATCCAATTGTTCAATCTCAGCGAAAGGTTTTCCAAAACATCTGCATATGCCTCATCGTGGGCTAAATTTACCCGTTCAACCGGATCCAGGTATAAATCATACAGCATCATTCCGGCATGTTTTTGTTTAAGAAATCCATTTTCCACCATGAAGTCCTTTGCAGCACTTCCGTCAATGTTCGCAGGCAATGGATACTTGTATTCATCGAAGAACTTTATTAATTTATATTTTTTTGTCCTGACACATCGCATGGGTTCATAAACAGCATGGTACGTGACTTCGGCAAAAATCTCATCCCGGATTTCATAAGCACGATTTTCTAATATGGGCATCAACGAATGCCCGGTAAGATGTTTAGGGGGATCCAGTTTTAGTATTTCGCATATAGTGGGGTATATATCCAAATGAGAAACCAGGGAATCAACAGCTTTCCCCTTTTGCATATTATGGGGGTACTTAATAATCAACGAAACCCCGATACCTGTATCATAAAGATTGCACTTCATGTTGGGAAAGGCTAAGCCATGGTCCGTGGTGAAAATCACAAAAGTATCATTTTCAAGGCCGGCTTCTTTCAAAGCATCAAGAACAATCTTAACCGACCGGTCAACGATTTTCGCCGATGTAATATACCCGGCATAATCCTTCCGCGTGGCTGCAGTGTCGTATATGGGAAAAGGAGGCATAACATAGTTTGCATCGTTATCTTTGTCAATTTCAGGCCAGTCCCTGTGCGTGTTGTACATTCCATATGACAGAAAGAAAGGTTTATCTTTTTTCTCCTTAAGGTATTTATCAACTCTTAGGGCGTTAGCTTCGTCAACAGTATAGTTTGTCCCATCCACAGAAATATCCCCTGAGGTAATAATCTTCTGATAGCCAATATCCTTTGGATCAGGATGGACAACATGCTGAACGCCGCACAATACTGTTTCAAAATTATTCTTATTTAAAAATTTTACGATGTGTTGATTTATATCATGCAACTTGAAACCCCTATGAGCAAGTCCGTACATGCCGTTTGTATGAGGCGGCAGACTCGTCAGCAATGCAGACCTGCTGGGAGAACAGGTTGGTGCAACAGAAAACGCCTGCCTGAAAAGGGTGCCTTCCCTGGCAAGGTTAAGTAAATTGGGTGTTGGCACATTGTAGCCATATGGCTCAATATATCTTCCGGTATCATGTGTGTGTAAATAAATGATGTTCATAAATGAATCCCTCGTTGAACCACTGGCCTTTCAATGTTAATTTTTAAGGTGCAAAACCAAAATCTGTATTTATTTCAGTAATGAATGCTTCGGCAACCTTCAAATATCCCCGCATAGTGAGATGGATGTCTGCAATGGGTTCAAAGAGATTGACATACAGATACTTATACCCAAAAGGTAAGTATGGATAGTTATATATGGGCCCATATGGATAAGCATGGCCATAATCATAGCTATAGGTGTAGACGGGGAAAGTCCCCGAGTAGCTGTTTATCCCATTGATAATTCCAAGCGTATCAATATAGTCGATTGATACACCGGGATGCGCCAGCATAGTTTCAAAGATTGCTAAATTAATCATGTCGTTGAGCAGCATTACAAATGGAGTTGCATCATAGCCAAAATCAACCAGGAATGGCAACGGGTTATAGTATCCCATTACATATATGCTGGCATTAGGATTCGCACTTAATGTATTATCCAGAACCGTTTTTAGGTTGTCCTTCATTGCATAACCGCCGCCACCAAGAATATAAGCTTGAATTACGGCAATAGCTTCCAACGCCCCTTCAATTGTTAACTCAACCTCACCCGCGGCACAGGCATCATAATACGCATAAAGTGGACCGAGTACGTCATTAGCCCCAATCGTAAGTGTAACTATTTCTGCTTTTTTCAATGTTTTTTGCGCTTTTTTGGTTGAAGTTGCAATTGCCAGTTCAGCTGCTGTATTACCGGATATACTGTAATCTTCATTGAATTTTCCAAGGACACCGCGTAAGGCCAGCCAATTTGCTATAAAATCGGTATAGCCATAATCAGAACCTTCCTCCCAGCCGGGAAGCTGGCCTAACATAGCACGAACCCCCGCTGCGCCGGAGTCTCCCATGGCGACATAATCAACCCCACCTGATGCATTTGCTAACGCAGGACCAGCAGTTGTGAAAATTAAAAGAAGTGTTAAAACAAGCGCCAATAAGAATTTAGTTTTTACTTTCATTATTGGACCTCCCTTCCAATATTCAACATGTATGTTTGCATAAACAAGAGATGCATTTTCTATACTTATATTTTATACCTATTAATTTATAAATTAAAGAATAGTTAATTACTTAACGAATCGATAAAGATTAACATTATACATGTCTTCCCATGACATAAGATTAAATTTGTTATAATGACTGTAATTGGAGTAGTAAATGTCAATATCAAATTCGGAGGTTATATGGGGGAACTATACATTTCTGTAAAAGAACGCATATATTTGCGTGAACTGGCTAAGAAGCAACTGGAATATTCTCAGCTGTCAATAATGAAAGAACGAACAAGACTCTGGTATGACCATAATGATTTAAGGGGTGAAAAGCCTGTAATTGTCATGGAAACCGACTATTTTAACGAGGATTTACTTCCCGAAAGAGAGAGTGTGTCTGAAATTGCCAGGGAAATTGAAACTGAATTGTTAATCCCAATAATTAACCATGAACTTGTAAATGATGACAAGGTAGTTCCCGGAACTTTTTCTGTTAACCGGCAGATTAAACATCGTGATTTTGATATGGATCATAAAATACACCGGGCAGTAGATGCTAATGGCAGAAATCTCGGGTATGGCTTTGATCCTCCGATGACTGATCTTAAAAATGATTTTCATATGTTGAAAAACTCAGTTTATAGTTATGACCACAAGGGAACGAAAGAGAAAGAAGAGTTTATTCAGGATATTCTTGGAGATATATTGGAAGTGAAAATTACCAACAACTCAATATTATGGATTATGACCTTTACTGCCAGGGTGGTAAATTTGCTTGGCCTAGAGCGACTGATGTATTCCATGATTGATTATCCTGAGGAAACACACAAGCTATTTGATTTTCTTCTTTTGGATACATTTAAGTATCTTGATTGGCAGGAGCAAAACAACCTGCTGGTTCTAGATAACAACAACACCAGATCAGGTCCGGGAACTTATGGTTTTACAAATGACTTGCCGACTGATGAATGCATAAAGAATGGTACTATAGCGACAAAAGATGTGTGGGGATGCATGAATTCGCAGGAAAGTGTCGGTCTTTCGCCGAAAAGGTATGAAGAGTTTGTATTCCCGATATATATGAAGGCAGCCGAACGATTCGGCCTGATTTATTACGGATGCTGTGAACCAGTGCATCAGATATGGGAAAACTGTCTAAGTAAGATCAATAATCTCAGAAAAGTATCAATATCTCCATGGTGCAATGAAGAATATATGGGAGAAGCGCTAAAGGGAAGCAATGTAATATATTCCAGGAAACCAAGTCCTAACTATTTGGGTTTAGGAAGTTTGGACGAGGATGCCTTTTCCGAACATATTATAAAAACACTTAGAGCTGGCAGGGGATGCAGTATGGAAATAATTTTCAGGGATGTATATAAACTTGATGGCGATAAAAAGAAAATAGGCCGGGCTGTTAATATTACTCGTAATCTAATCGAAAAATATTGGTGAGTGTTTATTCATATATTAACGGTATAGGGATACGAACCCCCGACCTTTGGGTTATGAGTAATGCAAATTAATAATAGATGTAATGTATAATATACATAAGAAAAATATCGAATTCGAAATAAACAACTTATAACAACCAGTCACGATTTCAACACTAACTGTTATTACCTCTTAGTGGCGATTATTAACCACTTGCATATATTGGATTTACATTAAGAATATTAGGAAATAGAATTATTTTATGGGGAGTGAATCAGGTGAAAATACGTATTGAGATTGATGAAAAAATTGCAGAAGAGGAAATAGTCATTAAATGTAATTCGCTTAGCAGCCAAGTGAAAAATATACAATCGGTACTTTCTGACTTATTATCAAAAAAAACACAGATTAGTTTCTATAAGAAGGACCAAGAGTATTATATTGCAATGGAAGATATTTTATTCTTTGAAACAGATTCACAGGGAATTAGTGCTCATACTGCGGATAATATGTATAAAGTAAAACATAAACTGTATGAGCTTGAAAAAGTGTTGCCGAGGACGTTCATTAGGATTTCTAAATCTTCTATCGTAAATACAGATCACATCTATTCAATACTGAGAAATATTGCATCTGCAAGTAAAGTTGAATTTCGCAATACAAACAAGAAACTTTATGTTTCACGACATTATTATAAACAATTGAAGTTAAGGTTAATAGAAATGAGGGGATAATATGGACGAAAATAGTATTATAGAAAAGAACAAGGAGTTTGATGCTGAAAGGCACGCTAAAATTCAAACGACACTCGGATATAGCTCAAACTATATCAAGACAGATAAATTTGAAGAGGCAGATTTAAGATGCCGATTCGGCGGAATAGAAGTCCATTTTGACAAGGCTAAGTTACATAATGGGAAAGGCACCATAAGAGTAGACCTATCTTTTGGAGTTATAGAACTATATATACCCAAGGAATGGATTGTCCGGAAAAATGTTAAAGTGGCGCTTGCGGTAGTTGAGGAAAAAGGAACTTCTAAAGGAGAATCAGGCAATTATTTAAACTTAATGGGAAAAGTTAGTTTCGGTGCAGTTGAAATAATTTATGTGTAGATTTACGGCTGCAATCAGTAAGGTTCATATTTTTCATATATACAAAGAGGTTTTAATTTGGTGAATAAAGAAATCATCATAAAAATATTAAAATTAACTAAGTCGTATAAAGATGTTGAAGTATTAAAGGGTATTGATTTAGATATTGAAAAAGGCAGCATCTTCGCACTTCTTGGCCCTAATGGCGCTGGTAAAACTACAACAATAAAAATACTTTCTACATTAATTAAGCCAAATGATGGCGAAGTTATATTGGCCGGAATAAATGTTTTAGAAAACCCTCAGGAAGTAAAAAAACATATTGCCCTTACCGGGCAATTTGCAGCAGTTGATGACATCTTGACAGGCAGGGAAAACCTTAGAATGGTCGGTAAGCTGTTATGTGTTGCAAATGCCAATGAAAAAGTGGAGAAACTATTAAAACAATTTAACTTACAAAATGAAGCGGACAGACGAGTTTCGACATACTCAGGGGGCATGAAAAGAAAAATTGATATTGCAATGAGCTTGATGGGAAACCCAGGTGTAATATTTTTGGATGAACCAACAACAGGCTTGGATCCACAAAGCAGGAAAAGAATGTGGGAAATGATAAAACACCTCTCCAGTAATGGTGTAACTATTTTCCTAACGACTCAGCACCTTGATGAGGCCGAAGCACTTGCTGATAAAATAGCAATTCTTGACAAGGGTGTTATCATTGCTCAAGGAACAAATGATGAAATTAAAGATATATTTCCATGCAATATTCTTGAGTTGTATTTTAAAACAGCAGAGGAAACAAATATAGCAATGGAATTACTCAATGAATATGATGTGACCACACATAATAATAGCAATTATTTAAGAATAGAAACATACGACTCAATGAGTCAAATCATAGATATATTAAATGTTCTCAGGGATGCCGAATTGGAACTTGAAAACTTTGAAAAGAAAAAAGCATCTCTTGAAGACGTGTTTCTAAGAGTTATCAGCGGAGCTGCGGGGAGGAGTGAGTTGAATGCCGGCATTAGCTGACACCAGTATGAATAGTATTCGAGTAATGATAAAGAGAAACTTAATTCATGTGATAAGGAACCCAGAATCGCTGGCAATGACATTCTTTTTACCTATTATGGTTACTTTGGTATTTGTATATGTGTTCGGAGGCGCGCTGGGACAAGGTGGCGACAGAATAAAATATCTTAATTATGTGCTTCCAGGAATAATCATTATGGCACCCGCTTTTGGGGCATATATGACTGCGGTGGGCGTAAACAACGATATGTCGAAAGGTATCATTGATAGGTTCAGAACAATGAATATATCCCAATCTTCAGTTCTAATCGGACACATTTTTGCATCAGTAATACGCAATATATTAGGAGCAATCATTATTGTTTCTTTCTCATATTTAATTGGTTTTAGAGCAGATGTATCACTTATTAATGGGTTTTTAATAGCAGGTATGGTTGTCATATACATCCTGATGATAACGATGGTATCATTGATGATTGGACTACTTGGACGTAATGCGGAAACAGTGGGCGGAGCAATGATGTTTATTCAATTTACACCATATGTAAGTTCAGCGTTTGTTCCTACAGAAACGATGCCAAAAGCATTACGGTATTTTGCTGATTATCAACCTTTCACGCCAATTACTAATACAACAAGGGGCCTGTTCTTTGGGACTGATATCGGAAATGATTGGCTGATTGCATTGGCATGGTGTTTGGGAATAATCATTGTGAGTTTTATTATTTCGAAATATGCTTATTTGCATAAGACGTCTCAATGAGAAAAAAGAAGCAACCCAGTGGAATAATTGGAAAAACCGGAATAGTATGTGCTAGAAAAATGTTTCATTTTTGAAAATGTAAAATTGTTTTAATTCTATTCAGAGCATCCGTTTTTGAATCAGACTGTGCTGGGTTTTTTATAAGATCTATGCAAAGCTATTCCAATCAACAAGGTTACAACAAGTGAATGCTATACCAATGATAAACCAAAGATTCTGAGCACTGTACTTTGTAATCATTATAGCTTGAGAAAACCGGTGATAGCATCCCGCCGGACATAAAAGCCAAAGAAGCAAATGAAAGCATACTTGAACGCATATTATTAGGTATCTGAATATTAAGCATAGTGCTTGCAATGATATTTGATCCTCCGAAAATCAAGTATAGTAGAAAGAAGAAAATACCAAAACCGATTGGAGAATTCTGTAAAGATAATATAATGAGAGACAGCGAATAAGAATAAGCGGGCAAATGTATACTTTGAAGATAAATTCCTTTGTTTAGCTAGACATATTTTTTCATAAATAATATTGCCAAGAGCGGCGAATAAAAAGCAACCGAAAGATATAAAACCAAGAGTCCATAAGTAGATTTGATCCCTTGAATCAGATTAACATAAACAGGTTGCCAGTAAGTTTCAATTACACTTATGAAAAACCCTGAAAAAAGTTGTGAGATTACTAGAATCAAAACAATTTTATCTTGTTATAATAAATCTTAAAAGAGACAATGTATGATGTTTTAAACTGTTATTTGATTTTTCATGGTTACTGGTTTCTTTAACAAAGAATATCGTAAGAAATACAGAAATTGTACATAATGCAGCATGAATAATTAAATTAAGATTATAAATTCCAAGATTTGGGAATATTCCGCTAGATAAGGTGGGAAGGAATCCGCCTACAATAGCTCCGAATGAAAGACCGGCAAGCTCAAGAATCCCCAGTCTGGATGTGATTTTAGATATTTTATCAGTACCATTATGGTTTATATATTCGTCAATTATCAGGGCATCAAGGGATCCTGAGGCAAAAGCCCGGCCGGAACCCCAGAAAATTATAGCAGGTATTAGTAAAGCGAAACCGCTGACAAATATCATTAGGATTGATGATATCAAATAAAGTATTCCTGAAAGCATAAAGACTAATTTACGGCCGATCATATCAGCCAGCATTCCGCTGGGGACTTCAAGGATAAATACAGTAAATGCACTTATCCCAAAAACCATCGCTAACTGAGATAATGATGCGCCGCGATTAATTACGAGCAGACTAATAATTGGTATAAGCAAACCTAATGAAAAGCAATTTTGAAATAGTAGAAACTGATTTATCTTTTTCATTTAATAACCTCAGCATTATATATCATCAATGCATATTCCCAAGGCTGGGTGTCTTTAGCTTTGGTTTCGTGAGATAAAATGAAATTCTTTATTAATTTCATAAGTTTCCTTGAATCATCGTTCGTAAGATAAACTGCACCGCTAAGGAAATCCCCATGATTTGCCATTTCGGTTTTGGGAATATCCATCTCTGACAGCTTAATTATTCCGTCAAGATTATCTTTTAGTATATTTTGCATTATGGTGATCCGTTCACTTGATAATCTATCATCATTTGGAGAACCTATACTTACAGTTACATTCGTCAATCTGTAATAACGGGCATTAATTCCATTTATAATTTCTGTATGATCCAGTTCAACAACACCCAGTTGAATGAGCTTTCTTATGTGGTGCTGCACAGAAGAAGCGGATATTTCCATCAGATCGGCAAGTTTTTTGGGAGTAAGTGGATTTTTACTTGTGCGCAGATGACGCATTAAATTTTGTCTTTGCGGGCTCATATATATTTTCAATTCCTCGTGTGTTGAAAGTGTAATAGTTTTATTTGACATTATAGGCCTCCTTATGTTACAATCATTATAACGTTACAAACAATGTAATGTCAAGGATTATTTTATACATACAGATCAATCTATTTAAAGACATTGAAATTTGATATTGATTTTTATTAAAAAGATATTAGGGGGTATAGTATGAAAGCTATAGTATTTGAGAAATATGGGGCACCCGATGTCCTGCATCTAAAGGAGATAAATAAACCGGCACCGAAAAAAGATGAGATTTTAATTAAAGTTATGGCGACATCTGTATCAGCAGGTGATTGGAGAATGAGAAAGCCATCTCCTCAGCTTGCAAGAATTGTTAATGGACTTATCAGACCTAAAAGAATAAAAATCCTTGGATTTGAGCTTTCGGGAATTGTTGAAGAAATTGGTGACAGTGTTACGAGATTTAAAATAGGTGATAAAGTCTTTTCTTATTTAGGATTCAAATTCGGAGGATATGTCGAGTATAAATGCTTGAAAGAAAATTCTTTTGTTTCTATAATGCCCGATAAACTAAGCTTCGAAGAAGCTGCAGTAGTTCCAACCAGTGCTATTACAGCACTATCATTTATTCGAGACACTATTAAAGTGAAAAAAGATAACAAGATATTAATCTATGGTGCATCAGGCAGTGTAGGGACATATGCTATACAAATATCAAAATACCTCGGAGCAAATGTAACTGCAGTTTGCAGCACAGACAATGTTGATATGGTTAAGTCTTTGGGGGCAGATACGGTAATAGACTACAAGAAAGAAGATTTTACAGCCATAAAAAAACAATATGACATAGTTTTTGACGCAGTAAACAAGACATCAAAAAAAATATGTGCACCCATTCTTAATAAGAAGGGTAGATACATTTCGGTGCATGATTCTACTTCGAAAATACTTCCTGAACATTTGGAATACATTAAAAAACTTATCGAAGATGGAAAAATGAAACCGGTGATTGATAAAACATATAAGATGGAAGATATAGTAAAAGCTCATGAACATGCTGAAGCCGGACATAAAAAGGGGAACATTGCAATTACTATAAGCCATACAGAATAGGGAGGTTATAATGAAACATACAGTGAATAGATTACTATAGTTTAAAATTGTTGATAGTAACTCTACTAATTCTCTCGCTCTTATGCATAGCGGGATGTTCTTCAAAAGTAGAGGACATTAATAGTATAAACTTCTCACCCGTAGTAAGAGAAGATTGGGAAGTCTCAACACCCGAAGAACAGGAAATAGATCCGTTGCTTATTGCGGAATTCTATTCCAAAGCAGAAAATGTTGAGACAATCAATAGTCTGTTGGTAATAAAGAACGGCAAACTGATTGCAGAAAAATACTTTAATGACGGAACTATCGACCTTGAACAAAAAACACAGTCGGTAACAAAGAGTTTTACCGGAACTTTAGTCGGAATCGCAATAGACCAGGGGTATATTGAAAGTGTTGATCAAAAGATGATGGGTTTCTTTCCTGATCTTGAGGGTGAAATTACTGACCCGAGAAAGTATGATATTACCATTGAACATTTACTGCAAATGAGAGCAGGATACCCTTGGGAAGAGTCTTCGACAGAGTTATTTAATCTTCTATATACAGGGTTTCGTCCGTCCAATGTAGCTGAAATTCCTTTGATTAGAGATCCCGGTAGTGATTTTGATTATAGCAATCTTTCCTCTCATTTTCTAGCGATTATTTTAGCCAGAGCAACAGAGTCTGACTTGAAAGATTATGCACAGGAAAATTTATTTTCACCACTTGGTATTACAGTGGATAAATGGACCACGGATTGGGAATATTATCGCATCGGGCACGGTGAAATATACATGACTTCACGTGAAATGGCCAAGCTCGGTGTCTTGTATCTGAATGATGGAATGTATAATGGCAAGCAGATTGTTTCTGCGGATTGGGTGAATGACTCATTAAAAACTTATACCCAGGATGCATTTGATTACCGAGTTGGAAAAAACTTTAAGGATATTGGCTATGGATACCAGTGGTGGTCTGCAAGAGCCGGCGACCATAACTATAACCTCGCCTGGGGTCACGGTGGGCAGCAGATTGCGATTTTGGATGAATTGGATTTGGTAATTGTTGTATCAGCACATCCACATTTTGCTGAGCACGGAGGAGACGGAGGCTCGTGGAAACATGAAAAAGAGAATGTTAACCTGGTTGCTGATTTTATTAAGGGGTTACCAAGCAACTAAAAGACAATAATAAGATAATAAAATTCATTAAAGTTTTCGATATAGAATACAAATTATTATGATACTGTGCATTCGGTAATCCCATCCTTTGTTCCAATATCAAAGTGGTTCACAGGACTATCCTCGCAAAAATGAATATCAAGAATGAATTCATGTGAGATAATCTTATATGACCGCTTAAATTTCGTATCCTTTTTCATGGGATAAACCAACAACTTTACTGCAGTTACTTATTGTTAATGTTTATTACCACTGTCGAATCTTTTGTTTACAAGATTACAACCACGATAATCTTCCGGCTTATAGAAACACATCATTGATCGGTCTCCTTTTGCAAAGGTACGGCATCCCTTACATTGCATACCTGTCAAGGTATACCATTTATTCTTGTAATCAGAGTAGATCTCATCACAAATTTTTTCAGCTGTATCTTTAGGGATTGCTTTAGTTTCCATATATATTCACCTCTGAAATACCCGCACTTATCGAATTTATTTTACATTATCTTATAATAATTTTCTATTATTTATAGTCTTTAAACAAGATAAAATCCACATCTACAGGTAGAATATTCTATTCGCCATTTACATACAACAGATGTCTATTTATTGGTTCGAAGTAAATCCCTATTCATAACATAAGTGTAACCGGCAAACATAAACTCCTGAAACTACTTGTTTCAAGGTTTTTATTTAGGTTGCGGAGAGGGATTCGAACCCCCGACCTTTGGGTAATGAGTTCATAATATGTTTATATAGTATCACTATTAATTTTATCCAGACCCTTATACAGAGCAATAGGTATTATCCTAAGCATCTTTCCATTTGGTAATGGCTTAAGTTCATTAACTTTTTCAAACTCAATATTTTTCATGTTATCAAGTACATTATTTAGATCAGCAGCTATTCTATTTTTAATATTTTCACCGACTTTTTTTTCTTCTATATATCTTATCAGAATTTCGTCTTCTTCTCTTTGAATTATCTGAAAATCTTTGATATACCCCTCTTTAATAATAATATCATTACCTGCTAAGTTATCCAGATATGCTCCTGATGGAGATATTATACCCTCTCTTCTTTTACCAAGGACCTGCTTTAAAATTGGAAAATTGCATCCGCATGGGCAAGTTTTGTCAGTATGCACAACCATATCGTCATGATTGTATCTAATCATAGGCATTGCCCTTTTTGACAGCGTTGTAATATATGCCAGTCCTTTTTCCTCTGATTTTACATAGTTCTCGTTTTTGTCAACTATTTCAATAAAATGGTTTGTAGGGCTGTAATGATGACTTTCCTGTTCAAGGCACTGACCAGAGATAACCCCGCACTCAATCGAACCATACCTGTCATACATTTTTGTTTTCCAGACTCTTTCGATTGTTTCCCTGTATTGAGGTAGCAGGGTTTGTCCCCCAACCAATACAATTTCAGGTGAAGGAACTTCTATTCCATTTATCTCCATATACCTGGCAATTGAATAAATTGGTTGTATTATTCCCCATATTATTTTAGGCTTTTTCTTCATCCAATAATCAATTATGAACTTGTATCTTTTTTCATTGAAGTAGCCATATCCGAATTCGTATGTCTTGGAAATTCTGTTTATCTTATATTCGATTCCATCAGGCCCATTCTTTTTATTAGAATAAATAGACATTATTACAAATCTGCTCATTCCGGGCTCTATGCCAATCATATTATTGAGGAATTCATCAATCCCATGGGAATCGGGATATTTCCCTGAACATATGGACGCCTGTGGTCCTGTAGACCCACTTGTTTTAAGTGTTTTTATTACTTTTACATTGTCAGCCATCAATTCGGCACCATGTTCCAGTAGAGTGTTTTTATTTATAACAGGGAAATGTTTTATATCGTCAAAAACTGTACCTGGTGAAAGCTCAAGCTGACCTTGTAGATACTTATAATATGGAATATTTTCTACTGCATGATTCAATAAATCAGAAAGAAAAACCGCTTGGATAGCTTTCAGCTCTTCAGACGATTTGTATTGAATTTCTTCAAGGTAACGTGTGAAACCGGTTTGTCCATAGGTTCCATTGGCAATTCTCTTTAACTGTACTGCTAGTTTCATTGTCTGACCGTATAGACCCATGCTATGCCTCCAACGACTTTGCTTCATTCATCCTCATTTTAATGAGTTCGTTTTTCACCTAATTTTCTTTCTTTAATATGATTACAATTCTACATATATTATACAGCAAGTAGAAAGTTAAGGAAAAAGTTAAGGAAAGCATGAAAAAAGGACTCTTAGATTTCTCAAAAAGTTCTTTAAATGAGAGAGGGGAAAGCGGTGTGGCAACGACTGGTGTTTATAGCTTAATGTATTTAACTGACGTTTCGTTCCTCAGACTACGTCCTCCGGTACAACCTGGCGTAAATACTAAATCTTGGTATTGTTGTTCAGGTCACAAGAAAAGGACTATTCTTTCGAATAGTCCTTTTGCTTTGGTTGCGGGAGAAGGATTCGAACCTCCGACCTTTGGGTTATGAGTGCTATATGATGCTTATCGTAACTTTTGGTATTCTCTTGTAACCTCTTGTATAAAGCGGTTTTAGAACTTTGACTTGTTGTATCTTTCGCTATCTTTTAGTATCTTTTAATAAAAACAAGACACTAATAAGACACTAAAAAATTATATTGTGATTGGGAAAACCCGAATCATAGATTTTTAATAATAAAGTATGATGGTTATAAAAACTCACTTTCAGGTATGAAGTATTATACGGGGGCAGGTCAGTATGATATTATAAAGAAAAGCGAAAAATTTAAAAAATGAATTTATTTGCTTTTAATACGGGATTACTATGAGATATATTTATGAACATGAACAAATTGATTCCATTGCTGGACTTTCATTTAAATTTTTAATATGTAATGTTCAGCATAATCCTCTGCATTGGCACGAAGAGATTGAGCTGGTTTATTGTGTCAAAGGTACTTTGAAATTAAAAACACTAAAAAGAACAATGACAATGCTATCAGGTGATATTGTTTTAATGAACAAAAATAGTGTTCATCAAGTTTTAGGTGAAGACAAGGAAAATGTTGCAATTGTTCTGCAATTCGATTTTGATCATATCAAAAAGTACATTTCTAATGAAAAAGAATATTATCTTTCAGTGTAATTCAGTATTTGATAAAGAATAGTGATTATTCAAAATTGAAATCATTGATTTTTGACTTAGTAGGAGCACTTGCTGAAAAAAAAGAGGGGTACTTATTAGAGATTGTTGCTGTTCGAAATTATTTGGTTTTGGAACTACTTAATTCATTTGTCTGCCAAGAAGAAGATTTAAAAGCTGAAACAGAGAACAATTCAACCATAGAAAGACTATCAATGATTATTAAATATATAGAAAACAATTATAGCAATAACATTTCTTTAAGAAAAATTGCTGAGGACCATTTCCTGAGTTCTTATTATTTGTCCCATTATTTTCAACAGAAAATGGGTATTACATTTAGGAAATATTTGACATATATAAGGGTATATCATGCAAGAGAAACTTTGATCAACTCGAATGATAGAATTATTGATATTGCTCTTAATTGTGGATTTGCCAGTATCCAATCTTTTTCAAAAGCATTTAAAACTGAGTTTGGAAAAGCACCCGGTAAATACCGTAAGGAATGGTTAGCCAATCAGAGATTGCAAAAAAATGAGACAGCTATTTCAGGCCATACTTGGTCATCAATAAATCCAGAAGATGTATATGGGTTGTTACAGGGTTTACAATAGCTACCATAATTGAATAAAAACAGCAACTCAAGATAACTTGATTAGCAATTTATAATCCAGTTAAGCTTTTTTTGTTGTGTTATAGTGAAATAGTATTGATGGAATAAAAACAAATATATAATTTTAGAAATATAAACCGATAGCAAGAGGTGATAGAAAAATGTCAGTTGCTGGTTTGGATATTGGTAGCGGTGGATGTAAATGCACAATATTTAATGAAAATGGCAGTATTAGTGCCTATGAATTTGCTGAATATGAACTCGAAAAAGGGTCTTTCGGCTATATGGAATTGGACCCTAATGATGTTTGGGACAAAGTTCAAGAGGTATGTCTGAAAGCAACTTCCATGCATCATGGGAACAGAATAAAAGCTTTGTGTATTACCTCTTTTGGTGAATCAGGTGTTTTACTAAATAAAAAGGGTGAAGTTATTCATAACAGTTTGATGTACTCAGATCCTCGTGGAGAAGAACAGTGCATAAGACTAATAGAAAAATTGGGTAGAAAAGAAATTTTGCAAAGATCCGGGCATTCTCCACATCCTATGTATAGTGCCAGCAAGCTGCTTTGGATCAAAGAGAATGAACCAGATATTTATAAAGAAGCTGATGCATTTTTACAGTATGGTGATTTTATACTGTTTAAGTTGACAGGAGAAAAAAAAGTAGACTGGTCTTTAGCTTCACGTTCAATGCTTTTCAATGTTAGAGAAAAGATATGGGATGATGTCCTCTTGGATGGGGCAGGTATTGAAAAAGACTTATTTTCTGAATCTGTTCAAGCAGGCAAGGCTATATCAGAAGTTTTATCAGAAGCAGCAAGAAGAACAGGATTTCCTGAAGGGACTATTGTATTATTAGGTGGTCATGATCAAGTAGCTGCAGCAGTCGGAGCAGGTGTTCTAAAAAATGGTCAGGCTGTCAATGGGATGGGTTCAGTAGACTGTGTTACACCTGTATTTGATAGACCAATATTAAATGAAAAAATGGGTAAATTTGGATTCGCATGTGTTCCATATGTTATAGATAATCATTATGTTACATATGCATTCAATTTTTCAGGGGGATCTTTGATTCGCTGGTTTCGTGATAAGTTTTGTGAAGCAGAGGTAACGCTAGCAAACAAAAAAGGCATCTCAATGTTTGATTTGATGGATCCAAGAGCACCGGATGGACCAACAGGTCTTCTTGTTTTACCACATTGGCAAGGTGCGGCAACCCCATATATGGACATTAATGCTGTTGGTGCAATTATTGGTATGGATATGAAAGTAGACAAGTATGTCTTATATCGTGCAATTATGGAAGGCACCACATATGAAATGAAACTGAACATGATGAGATTAGCTGAAGCAAAAGTGAAGATTAATAGGCTGATAGCATGCGGTGGTGGTAGTAGATCGACAGTATGGTTACAATTAAGGGCTGATATTTTTAATTTACCAATTGATGTCTTGGAAGTGAATGAGGCAGGTACACTAGGTTCTGCAATAATGGCTGGTAGTGCATGCGGTTTGTTCAATAGCATAGAGGATGGGATTAATCGATTTGTAAGAATAAGGAAAACATATAACCCGAACCCTAAAACTCATCAACAATATCTGGAGCAATACAACAAGTATGAACTAATGTATGAAAATATAAAGAACATAACAAAGGAGAGATTATGAGCATTGTTTCAATGAATAAACTTCTCGATTATGCAAAATCAGAAAAATTTGCGGTTGGTAGCTATAATGCTTATGATGTTGTAACCATAAGAGGTGTACTGAGTGCGGCTGAGCAGGAAAACTCACCGGTTATACTTTGCCATGCGCCAGTACATTTCAAATACAATTCATTGGCTTCTGTCATAAATTTGATGAAATATGAAGCTGAAAAGACTACTGTGCCAGTTGCATTACTACTTGATCATGGTTATAAACCAAAAACATGCATGGAAGCAATGGACCTAGGATTCAATGCCGTAATGATGGATGCCTCTAGTTTAAGTTTTACGGAAAATGTAGCCCTAGTATCTAAGGTTGTGAACGAGGCTCATAAAAGGGAGTGTGATGTAGAAGCCGAACTAGGGCATGTTACAAGACCTAAATCCGGTGGCGCAGAAGGAATCGAGGATGACAGCGTAATTAATGATACCGCTTTATATACAAATCCTGAAGACGCAAGTAAGTTTATTGAATTGACAAAAGCAGATGCATTGGCAGTAGCTATTGGTACGGCTCACGGAGTATATTTTAAAAAGCCCAAACTGGATTTAAATAGATTGTCATTAATTAGAGAAGCTGTGGAAGTACCATTGGTGCTTCACGGTGGCTCAGGTTTGAGTGAAAATGATATTAGAAATGCTGTAGCAAGAGGTATTCAAAAAATCAACTATTATACAAACATGGCGCTAAGAGCAGGTGAAACCATTAAAAAGAAGATTATTATCAATAATGAAAGGGTTTTCTATCATAATATCATGATGGATTCAATTGCTGCTATTAAAGAAGATGTCGTAAAGAGTATGAAAATATTTGGATGTAGTGGAAAGGCATAAAGTGATTATATGATATTTGCATTGTTTTTTGGAAACAGGGGATTTTTCCCGGGAGAATTGATTGAGAGCGCAAGGAAAGAGGTTGCAGATGCAGTCAAAAACTCCGGGCATGATTACATAGAGCTTCCGGTTGAACTTACGAGATACGGGGCGGTGGAAAGTGTTTCGGAAGGTGAAATATATGCTAAATTCCTTAAGGAAAATGAAGGTGATTATGACGGTGTGATTATGTCTTTACCAAATTTTTCCGATGAAACAGGTGCAATTGCAGCATTACAAGACTGTGGTACACCTATTTTAATACAAGCATATCCAGATGAATTTGGAAAAATGGATTTTATGCACAGACGGGATTCATTTTGTGGTAAGTTCTCAATAATGGATGTCTTCTATCAATATCAACTTCCATTTACTACATACATTCCACACGTTGTGCATCCAAATAGCGACACATTTTCTGAACAAATTGATCAATTTGCACGAGTATGTAATGTGGTGAAAGGTATGAGGAGATTCACTGTAGGAGCAATTGGTGCTCGTACAACAGCTTTTAAAACAGTTAGATTCGATGAATTAGCTCTTCAGAAAACTGGGATTACAGTAGAAACAATAGATTTATCTGATGTATTTGCAAGAATGAAGGATGTGAATGAAGAATCAGAAACATTTATTAATAAAATTGATCGTTTGAAAAAGTATTCAGATTGGAGTTGTGTACCCAAAGGTAAGATGCAGATTCATGCAAAACTAGGCGTAGTATTAGATGATTTAATTAAAGAATATAAAATGGATTGTGTTGCAATAAGATGTTGGGATGAATTTGAAAAACACGCAGGGATATCACCCTGTGTATTGCTTTCTGAGATGAATGACAGGGGGATCGTTTCTGCTTGTGAACTTGATGTTTGTAATGCAATACCAATGTATGCCCTATCTTTGGCTTCAGGTGATTCATCTGCTTGCCTTGATTGGAATAATAATTATGGAGACGAGAAAGACAAATGTATCCTGTTCCATTGCGGACCGGTTGCGAAGAGTTTAATGGTTCCGGATAGTGGTCATATCACTGAGCATCCTATGTTTAAGAAAGCATATGGTGAAGGTTGTGGATGGGGTACAAATGAAGGAAGAATTGCAGCAAATAGTATTACTTTGGTTTCATCGAAAACAGAAAATGGAAGTCTTGTTTTCTATATAACAGAGGGAGAATTCACTGAGGATATTATCGAACAAGGATACTTTGGTTGTGCAGGTGTAGTAAGAATAGATGAATTAGAGAAGAAGCTATTGACTATTGGAAAACAAGGTTTTAGGCACCATGTCGGGGTCGGTATAGGCCAAGTGGCCTCTGTGCTAAGAGAAGCTTTTAAGTATCTTAACTACAGCATTATAGATTGGGAATTATGAAAGCAGTAATTTTTGGAGCCGGTAGTATAGGACGAGGATTTATTGGTGATTTGTTAAATCGCTCAGGTTTTGAGATTGTTTTTATTGACATCGATAAAAACTTAATAAATTTGATATCAGATAAAGGCGGATATTATGTTGAGTTAATAGCAAAAAATTATAATCTTAAGTCATATGTGGAAGTGATGAGAATAATTCATGGCAACAATACCGACTCAATTGCTCGAGAGATTGAGACTTGCGACATTATTTTTACAGCAGTGGGTAAAAACGAACTCAAATATATTGTTCCGGGATTGGTTAAAGGGATTAAGATGCGTAAAAGTGAAGTCAACATCATACTTTGTGAAAATATGCATAAAGCACATCTTTATATGCAGGGGCTATTAAGAGAACAATTAGATGATGGATTACTAAAAAGAATTGGCTTTTTAAGAGCTTCTGTTGGCAGAATGGTTCCATTAACAAATAATAAGGATTTGCTCCATGTTAAAGCAGAACCATATGCACTATTGCCTGTAGATGGAAAACAAATTGTAGGATCCTTGCCTTACTTTGAGGGGTTGGAAATATCTGAGGAGTTTGACTATGTCATTGAACGCAAGCTGTATATACATAATCTTGGCCATGTAGCTTGTGCCTGGATGGGAGGGCTAAAAGGTTATACATATATCTGGCAAGCAGCATGTGATGCTGAAGTTCGAATTAAAGCTATTAAAGCAATGAATCAAGCAGCATATGCATTAGAAACAAAATATGATATTGAGAAGAATAACCATGAAGCACACATAATAGACTTAATGAATCGGTTCTCAAATAGAAAACTGAAAGATAGAGTTGATCGTGTGGGCCGCGATATAAGAAGAAAGCTATCGCCTGATGATAGAGTTATAGGAGCACTCAAGTTATGTGAAGAATTTTATTGTCCTAGTGATGGCATACAAGATGTTATTGTTGCTGGTTTGCATTATAGCAAAGCTTATGAAGGTTATAGTAGCTTTTACAGAAGTTTGTGTACGAATAGCATTCAAAACTTACTTAAAACTATTTGCAAAATAAATGATGAACATGTAATTAAAAATATCATTATGAGATTTGATAAAATTAGAAATGGATCTTAAGGAGGTTTATATGAAAATTGGTAAAAAGAATGAAAAGGGTATTGATTTTAGTAATAAAAATCAAATTAGCCGTAAGGAGAAAGCTGCATTTGGATTTGGCGTGTTTTCCCAAAACCTAGTATATGCTTTCGTAACATCATATATTATGATTTTTTATACAGATTACATTGGTATAGCCCCTGCTGCAATTGGTACTTTATTTCTAATATCTAGATTATGGGATGCAATAAATGATCCAATTATGGGAATTATTGCAGATAAAACGAGAACGAAATTTGGTAAATTTAGACCATACCTGTTTATTGTATCAGTACCAATGTTGCTGAGTATGATATTCCTGTTTTCAGAAAGTCCTTTTGGAAGCAAAATCATATGGGCGTATATTATGTATATATTGTGGAGTATGATTTATACTGTTTCCGACATACCTATGTGGAGTTTGTGTTCAGTAATGAGTACAAATTCTCAGGAAAGAAACACTTTGATTTCTCTTGGAAAAGGAATAGCTCCTGTTGCATTTGCAATTGTCGCTGTACTGGCTATTCCCATAATGGAGTTGTTAGGTGGTGGGAAAAAAGCATTTCAATATACTTCTATTATTTTTGGGGTGATAATGATGATTGGGATGTTAATTTTATTCTTTGTTTCAAGGGAAAGAGTGGAAAGAAAAGAAGAAAAAATTAAGGTTTTGGATGTCCTAAAAGGACTTACCACAAATAAGCCATTAGCATATATATTGGCCAGTCAGCTTTTCATTTTGATAGTAGACACTTTAGCCTTTACCATGATTGTGTATTTTGCAACATACAATCTTGGTGATGTCGGGCTAACTCCAATAGTAAGTCTAACTGCAATAATACCTATGATAATAAGCATTGCAATTACAGTAAAATTAATTAAAAAGATTGATAAGAAGAAGTTGACCATTATTTCCTTAATAATTCGTATTATAGGTTATGTCATTTTATATTTTGTAGGTTTTAATAATTTGATATTGTTTCTAATAGTATTTGGGTTGTGTGGTTTGACATTTGGTTCAACAGAAGTTTTGTTGCCATCTATGATGGTAGAGACAATTGACTATGCAGAACTGAAAACTGGAAAAAGAACAGAAGGAATTATATGGTCTACCCAGACATTTATAGTAAAATTGGCCAGTTCGGTTTCCGGGTGGTTACTTGGTATATTTTTGACTGTTGTCAATTATATTCCAAATATCCAACAAACGGATAAAACACTTTCTGGAATGCACTCAATTTTTACATTATTGCCTGGAGCTCTTATATTATTCTCACTGATTGCTATAAGCTTCTATCCCCTTACTTCCGATAAGTATAAAATCCTATTGGAAGAACTCAAAATAAAAAGGCAAGAGTAGAAAGTAAGGTAAAAAAATGACATGTGAGTTTTAGCATTAATAGGTTTATATTGCGAAAGCTGAAAGGAGAAAAAAATGAGTAATGGTGGATTTATATTTCCTGAAAATTTCTTATGGGGTGCAGCAGGTTCTGGTCACCAGATTGAGGGGAATAACAATAATAGTGATTGGTTCGCTTTAGAGCAAGGTTTTGGCCAATTTAAAATGATGGACATGGTACCTCATGGTGATGCTTGTGATAGTTATCATAGATTTGAGGAGGATATAAAAATTCTTTCAGAGCTTGGGTACAATTCATACAGATTTAGTGTTGAGTGGTCAAGGATAGAACCTGTAAAGGGTAGATATTCTATGGCTGAACTTGATCATTATAAAAGGGTTGCGGAAACATGCCATAAATATGGAATAAAACCAGTTTTAACATATCATCATTTTTCATCACCAAGATGGATGATTACTGATTATGGATGGTCTCATAAAGATACACCAAAAATGTTCGGAGATTACTGTGCTAAAGTGACATCTCACATGGGAGACTTGCTAAGTTATGCATGTACAATAAATGAAGCGAATATTTATTCTGTAATGCCTTATGTTTTACCATATATGTCCAAAATAGGTATGTCACTATTAAGTAGTGTTGCACCTTTTGCTATGAAAAAAGCTTTAGGAGGACGGCCGAAAAGATTTAGGACATTTTTAATGGTTCCGGACTTTGAAGCAATAATTAATGCGCATAAAACAGCAAAAAAAGCAATAAAAGCAGAAAAATCTAATCTACCTGTTGGGTGGACTTTGTCACTTTGTCCACTATTACCAGAAGATGGAGCAGATGAAAAAGTCAATAAGATTAAAAGAGAGCTTTATGAGAGATACTATGATGTATCTAATGAAGATGATTTTTTAGGGGTTCAGGTGTACTCAAGAATAATATTGAACTCAAAAGGGAAGGAAGTAAAACCTTCGGGGGATGTTGAAACCGATGCAACAGGTAAACTATTTGATCCAGAGTCTTTGGAAATAGCATTGCGTGAAATTGCAAAAATAGTAAATGTACCACTACTTGTGACTGAAAATGGGATTAATACAGAGGATGATACCCAGAGAGAAAGATATATTCACAGAGCAGTAAAAGGAATGGCGAATTCGATTAATGATGGAATAAATGTCATAGGATATTTACACTGGTCTATTATGGATAATTATGAATGGGGAAGTTATAGTCATAAATATGGTTTGATAAGTGTTAACAATAAGACATTTGAAAGGACTATCAAACCTAGCGCTAAACTACTTGGGCAAATTGCAAAGTCCAATGGAATTTGAAAAGGTGCATTAAAGACTATAAAAGATATGAGTGATACTTCGCTAATGTTAAGATTCAACAAACGACCATCCTGCGTGAGGAAATATGCACCCGGCCATTCTATTTGGTTCTATCGTGACTTACCCCTATCCTGAAGGTAAAGTCACTATCGAACCAGGGTATGGCCTTAAAGTGCAGTATAAAAGACACTCAAATGAGTGTCTTTTATACTTGGTTGCGGGAGAGGGATT
>CAVXZA010000002.1:0-2450829 GCA_963766335.1 uncultured Clostridia bacterium
TAAAGAGTTCAAGGGTGGTTTTGGGCAACCTGAATTTACAGTTGAAGAAATACCAATAGAAGCTGAAGACCCCAAACATAAGGGTATTACACAGAATTTTGTAAATGCTATTTTAAACGATGAGCCCCTTATAGCACCCGGCCCCGAAGGTATTAACAGCCTGACGCTTTCAAATGCTATGCTGCTTTCATCATGGTTAGGAGAAAAGCTTGAACTTCCCATAGACGGTGAATTGTTCAAGAAAATGCTGGGCCAAAATAAGCGAGTCAAATGTTGAAAAAAAGAAAGAATCAGGTATAACACTGAATACAGAGGGCACTTACTGACCTAACATACTTCGAAAATATTACTTTTCAGTATATTCTACAACACCAAATTGTATGATATCTTATCTTTAGTATCAAATAAATACATCAGAGGTACGCTATGACAGTTAATTGGACACTTATTGGAAAGCAGTAAATACAGTCACTCAAACAAAAATTAACCCAGGAACAGTTGGCAGAAAGAGTAAAAACATCAAATATCTTTATATGTCGTATCTAAATTAGGTATGGCATGCCCTACTCTGGTTTTACTGATGAAAATCTGTACGGTGTTGGAATGTTCAATCTCATATCTGATTGAGGGAAAGGAATTAGTTCAATATGATCCTTATGACATATGAAATTATATAAAATGTTAGACGGCTGTTCACCTTACAAAATAAAAGTTGTAAGTAAAGAAATAAAATCAATTCTTGATTTCAGGTATTTCAGCGAATGAGTAATTTTTTTTTATTTCATATTGTCTCCTATACTTTTATCAAGACGTATATGCATAGCTGATTTTCTTTCATGGTAAATTCTAAATGTAAGTATCCGAAGGTCGAACTAGTCAATAGAACAGTAAACTCCCTCTCTTGCTGAAACCTATAGTCCTGATATCATTAACTATATTTAAAGCTTCTTCTCTTGTATTACAAGGTCGTATTTGATTGTAAATACATTATCTTCGGCAGGAAGATTTTTCATAAGAGAAATTTAACCTTTCAACATATCTAACGTTTGGATTTTTCTCAAAATGGTCACATGATATTTAGTTTATTTTATAACATAGTATTTTGGATATCAAATTATAGTAAAATAAGACAACTAATTATCTATTATCAAGCCTCTGATGCCTTTTCAAGGTCACTCAATATTATCTCCTGGCTTCCAGTTGTAAGTCGGAGTTTAAATCTTATGGATTCTGCAAGATATTCTTTTTCAAGCACTTCAGTATTTTCATGAATATATGAAATAAGCCGACCATGATCATAGCCCACGTTGACTTCAGTAATTATTCTATTTCCCTCAGATTCAATTTCAAGTGTTCAAGAAGGAATTCATACCTCGCCGGTAAGTGCTGATATATAAAATGTTCGGTTAGAATTAATTGCGCCGGCATATCTTCATTTAGGTCCATTTTATTCATTACTTCAATGACAGGAATTCCACCTGCACCAAGTTCGTCTAAAATTTCATCAACTATATCTTTTTCCGCATCCATTTTAGGACTTGATCCGTCCATAACATGAAGAATAAATTTGCCTGTGCAACAACTTCTAGTGTTGACTTGAAAGCCTCAACTAATTCATGGGAAGTTAGTAACAAAACCGACGGTATCGGTCAAGATAATCGGTTCTCCGGAAGGAAATTCCAGTCGTCTGGCAGAAGGATCCAATGTCGCAAAAAGCATATCTTCTGCAAAAACCGTACTGTCGGTCATCAAGTTTATTAGTGTTGATTTCCCTGCATTTGTATAACCGGCAAGAGCTATTGTAAACATGTTTCGCTTTTTTCGGTTGTTTTTAAGTACTTCTCTTCTGGCTTCCAGTTTTTTAAGTTCTCTTTTTAGAGTATTTATTTTTCTAAGAATATGTCTTCTGTCCGTTTCAAATTTACTTTCACCGGGTCCTCTTGTCCCAATACCTCCTCCTAGCCTTGAAAATATGATCTCCTTCCCTATAACCTTGGTAACATATAAGTAAGCTGTGCTAATTCGACTTGAAGTTTTCCTTCCCGAGAATGTGCACGCTGGGCAAAAATATCTAAAATCAAAGAACTTCTGTCCAACACTTTAACGTTTAACGTTCTCAATATTTCTAATCTGTCCCGGAGACAAGGAATCATCAAATACAATGGTATCGGCATCATATTGTCTGCAGATATGATTGACTCCTGAATTTTTCCTCTACCCATATAAGTTGCAGTGTCAAATGGATCCCTTGCTGTTTTCCTTATGTACACAAATACCACCGGCAGAATCTATTAACTCTGCCAGTTCATCAAGTAACGCCTTGTGTCCCGGCCTACTTACTCCTGCAGCAATAACAGTTCCCTGTCTCTATCTATTTCAATTTCTTTGTTAGAACCAAATTTAAGCATTTCAAGGATCAAATCATATGTTTCAAATACATTGTAAAAAGGATCTGAAATAACCGGCTTTCCTTCGATGTTTGCATAGGCACATGAAATGCCGTTTGGTTTTCCCTCAAATGCCTACAGCAGCCATAACCGCCATCTGTATTGTTCAGAGTATCTAGGTCAATGGAAGATAATGTACTGTCAGGTCCGGGATGAGTATGAATACACCTTGATCTTCTGTCGATATCAAGCCTTCGTAACGTTACCGTCTTGAAGTCACCAACTGAAATTTCTTCAGTTTTTCCACGTGGAGATATAAAGAGAGATATCTCTCTGTTAACGTGGCCTGTAATATCGCATATTTCTTCAATTATCAGCGGGTCACAAAGACTGGCGGATCACTCTTGATTTCAAAGAGATTTTCCAGTCTTTCAAGTATGTTCCTTTTAAGACCATTGGTATTTCCTGTAATTTCATCTGCCATATGTTATTTATTCTCCGGCAACGGCGAGCTTACTGATTCTGACAGGAGGCGAACGAATGCCTCCGTCCATTCCGAATTTAAGCTCTGATGCAAATTCTTTTATATTCATGAGCAACTCATAAAAGTTACCGATATTGTTATCTGGTTAACCGAACGGCTATTTTTCCATCTTTAATCAAATATCCTTTTGTGCCAAGTGAAAAGTCTCCTGATATAGGATTAAATCCTGAATGCAATCCATCTAAATCCACTAGATATAGGCCTTTGCCTATAGATGCAATAACATCTTCGAGACTTTTCTCCGGGCTTAAAGTACATATTAGTAGGTGAGATTCCGATAGTGGACTTGTATGAACCTCTGGAAGCATTTCCGGTAGATTTTACATCGTCCTTGGCAGCACTTTTCAGATTATATAGAAAAGTTTTCACATTGCCCGTCCTCAATAACATGCTTATATTCTGTGGCAACACCTTCACCATCAAACGACGAAGTAGAAGTTCCTCCTTTGTAAAATCGATAATCTACCAGAGTTACACAATCTGCGGCCACTTTTTCTCCCAGCTTACCTTTTAGCAGCGAAAGATTCTTGTGGACAGCTCTTGCAGAAAAGATTGATGAAACTGCTCCAGAAGTCCGGCTGAAGCCATTCCATCCAGAATGACTTCATATTCTCCGCTTTTAACAGGTTTGGCATCCAGTATATCATTGGCACGTTTCACTGCTTTTTTTGCAGGTGTCAGTATCGAACTTAGAAAAATCATTGTCAATTACAAAGTCATATCCTGAACTATATACACCGTTTTCTTCTGCAAGAACCATAAGTATTACATAGGCAAAATTTCCTTCATCTAAAGAGCCAGGCCCTTTGTATTATACAATTCTGCAGAAGAATATCCGGTACCCAACATACAGTACTGACTTGCCTTGATCCTGCTGTCCATTTCAAGTGCTTTCTTTTCCATTTCAATTGCAAAATCAATCTTCTGCTTTTCTGTGATTCCATCTAGTTCTGCATTTAGGTTATTGACAGGTGTATATCTTTTCGAACCTTCAAATATATAGTCCTGATCCTTGGAATCATTTACTTCAGCATTTTCAATAGCACCTTTTATAAGAAAAGGAATTGAAGTCGGAGATCTTTTCTGTATACTAATAACCAATTTTTCCATTAAAAAATCCTCTGAGCCCAAGACCTGAACTATCTGCAAGTTTATACCCGTCAATCTCTGAACGAGTAATCTTGACTTCAAATTCTTTACTGCTTGAAACATAAACTTCCATATCCCTCATACCGGCTTCTTTCCCTGTTTCGAATATTTTTTCTGCTAATTCTTTATATTTCATATTATCTTCCTCCAACTGTGATGGAACTAACCCTCACTGCCGGTTGGCCAACATTTGCAGGAATACTACCACTTGATGAGCCACACATACCTTGATCCATGTCCGGATTGTCTGCAACCATATCAATTTTTTGCAGAACATCAGGTTCCTTTCCAATCAATGTGCCTCCTCTGACAGGTTCTGCAATTTTTCCATTTCTGATCATATAACCTTCTCTGACAGAGAAATTAAATTCACCGGTGCCGGCGTTTACACTTCCTCCACCCATAACTTTGGCATATAATCCAAAGTCAACGGATGAAATAATTTCTTCTTTTTTACTATTACCATTGTCTATAAATGTATTTGACATTCTGGATGTAGGCGCAAATTTTATAGCTCTGATGTTGAGGAACCAGTTGCATCCATTCCCATCTTCCTTCCATTGAATCTGTCCATTAAATATCCCTTCAGGATTCCTTTTTCGATTAAAACATTTCTTTTTGTATCAGAACCTTCATCATCCATATTCGTTGAACCCCATTCATTTGGCATGGTTCCGTCATCAATGGCTGTCACAACTTCAGGAGCTACTTTTTCTCCAATCTTACCTGCAAATACGGATGTTCCCTTGGCAACACTAGTGGCCTCAAGACCATGTCCGCATGCTTCGTGGAAAATAACTCCACCAAAAGCATTATCTATTACAACGGGCATCACTCCTGCTTTGCAGTATTCTGCTTTTGCCATGACCACAGCAGTTGCTGCAGCACTTTTTCCTATTGCATTAAGATCCAAACCCTGTATAAACTCATATCCTCCATGGGATCCCGGATTAGCTGAACCGGTCTGCATCTGCCCATCTTTTTCGGCTACTGCATTTATCATTAACCTTGTATATACTCTGGTATCTTCCCGGTAGAGCCCCTCAGTATTTGCTATTGCTATATTCTGAACTGTATCAGAATAACGGGATGAAACCTCCCTTAATCAGTGAGTCATATCCCAAAGCTGCATCATAGGCCGTTCTTACTATTTCAAGCTTATTCCTTTTACTTACTGAATCAGGCATTATTTCAATAACATGAATTCTGTCTGTTTTCATGTTACTAAGGGACTTTGATTTTTCCATGAGAGACCCACCCCTTACAGCCTGGGCAGCCTTTTGTGCTGTTTCTACTAAACTTTCAAGATCAAAACTGTTTGTATATGCATATATGCAGTTTAGACCACTAAAAATTCGAATTCCTACACCAAAATCTCTGCCTGTCTGTGAGGACTCAAGTTGTCCATCAAGATAATTCAGACTGGATTTACTGGAATCCTCTATAAATAATTCGGCGAAGTCGCCTCCTGTAGATACCGCTGCCTCAAGAACAGAGGCTATTACATTCTTTGAAATCATATAGACCACCTTTATATGTTAATCCGTAATATATTATATCACTTATACAAATTCTATTGCAGGCATATAATGACTATACTAAAACCCAGCCTATATATTCAAAATAAAAGCTGTTCTGCATTCAGAACAGCCTTTGACTTTTGGTCAGTTTATAATTTCTTTTAGCATCTCATTTAGTTTAATTACCTCATCTTTTGTGAATGATATGCCCTTAGACATCTTAGACCTATCAGGTGACCACTCCCTGATGTCATATTTCGGGTCCCGTTCATTCCAGCTTATGTGGTTAAGTTCTTTGCTCCATCCTGAACCGGACACGCTGAGCACACCCAGCCTTTCGACAATTTCGTACTTGAAATCACTCATTTAACTTCCTCCTTATATTAACAATATATGTTAATTCTAGAAGGAAGTGACATTTCCTTTATTTTTTACATTATTTACCATTTTTCAGTATTTATTATATGAGCGCATCTCATCAACAGCTTTTCTACTCTTATTCCTAAGCTTATAGTCTTTCTCATAACCTATTGCTATCAGAACTCCAATCTTCTTTTTTTTGGGGATACCCAGAAGTTTTTTGATAGCATTTTGTCGACTCCATCCGAGAATACATGTTCCTACTCCAAGTTCTGTTGCCTGAAGGCAAAAGTTTTCAACTGATATGCCCATATCAATCAATGCATAATCAAGATTGGTGAAGAATGAACCCGTATCTGATGCAAAAGTTCCCGGTTCCATTACTACAACTGCAAATGCGGTGGCATTATCAGTAAACTTGTTGAACCTAACAACTGCATTATATGTCAGTGATGCCACTTCATTAACAAGATCAGGCTTATCTACAATGATATATTTCCAGGGCTGAGCATTACAGGCTGAAGGGGCAAGTCTGGCCGCTTCAACGCATTTGTCAAGCAGTTCTCTTTCAACGGGTTTGTCATCAAACTTTCTTGTGCTTTGCCTTGTCTTAACTAATTTTTCAAAATCCATTTTTTCCTCCGTTTAATTTCTATGCTTAAGTTATACCTCAATTTAAATGCATTTACCAATAAAATTTTATATACTATGCTTATGAAAATCCACTTGGAGCTATATTATGATTAATTATGATGGCAATAAGCTTATTATTGAAAGACCAACCTGCGACTGCACTTATCACAAAATGCCTGATACCAATATTTATATCGGACCCGGGATTATTACACAGGCAGCCCAGTATATCAATGAGCATATTTCAGGTTCTAAATGCATGCTTGTAACAGATGATAACCTTTATGGGCTTTTTGGTAGAAAAATTATGGGGATTCTGACAAAAGATTTTGACATCACTTTATGTATACCTCCTTCAGACGGTGAACTAAAACCTGATAATGCTGCACTAGGATATATTCTTATGGAATACAGTCCCAAAATTGATTTCATGATTGCTCTTGGTTCCGGAACTGTGAATGATCTTGTAAGATATGCCTGTTTTCTTTTAAAAATTCCATTTGTAAGTATGGGAACAGCGCCTTCTATGGATGGGTATGTTTCTGTTATATCACCCATGCTGAAAGGCAATCTCAAGGTCAATATCCCTGCTGATTATCCACTGGTTGGAATATATGATCTGGATATACTTGCAACGGCATCTGCCAAAATGATGTTTGCCGGTTTTGGTGATGTGATAGGTAAGTACATTGCTAAGGCAGACTGGATTCTTAGCTCATATATAACAGGCGAACATATTTGTCCATATTGCATAGACCTCAGTGACAAGGCTATAGATCTGGTTATAAAAAATATTGATGGAATTGCAGAAAATACTCCCGAAGGTGCAAAGGCCTTGCTCGAGGCATTACTTTTAACCGGTCTTGCCATGCTTATAAACACAAACAGCAGACCGGCTGCATCCAATGAGCACAATATGGGTCATTTCTGGGAGATGATGAAACTTGCAGTTCACAAGCCCCATCCTTCTCATGGAGAAGCTGTTGGTATTGCAACATTGTACTGCCTGGCCTTTTTTGAAAAGATACTGTCAATTGATACCGACAGGATAGATACCAAAACCCTTTCTACGGGTAATTATGACCCTAAAATCAGAGAAACACTTTTATTTGGTGTATACGGCAAAACCGTTGGAAGGTCAGTTATAGATGGTAATCCTAATGAACCTATCAGTAGAGAAGAAAGACTGTCAAGAGTTCATAATTTTATAAATAAATTTAATGAAATCAAGCAAGCCCTGGATTTTCTTCCAAATTATAATAAAATCCTTGGAATGTATAAAAAACTGGGTGGTCCTGAAAATGCATCACAAATCGGTATTGAAAAAAATCTTTTACATGATGCACTTCTTTATGCAAAGGATTACAGAGACAGATACACTGTTTTCAAAACTGCAGAAGAACTGGGTATTCTTGAAGAAATCGTTGAAACAATTATAGAAATATTATAGCCTTTCGGATTCATTATTTGGTTCAATGTGAATTGAGACCAGAGAGTCTTCTCCAATATATGCCTTCATATAGCTTTCAATTTCTGATGATATATCATGCGCCTTTCTGATATTGAGGCTGTCATCCACCAGAATATGTACATCAACCGCATTAGTGCTTCCAATACGCCTGGTTCTAAGATGGTGATAACCCTTAACATCAGGATGTTCATCAAGGACACTTTTCACCAAAGAAAGTTTTTCTTCATCCAATGCTACATCCATGAGTTGGCCAATATTTGGAATTAATATTTTATATGCTGCCCGGAATATGAAGAGGCTTACAATAATCTGAGCTGCTGAATCCAAAAATGCAAACCGAGATCCAAGTAACACAGCTCCCCCAACACCAATCAGTACTCCAAGGGAAGAAAGTGCATCTGAGCGCTGGTGCCATGCATTTGCAATCAATACATCACTACCAATTTTTCTGCCTAGGCTGAATGTATATCTGAAAAGCAATTCCTTTATTAAAAGAGAAGCACCTGCAGCAATAACAACAAAAATTGATGGCACAGATATCTCCCCACCTCTTGAAAATTCAATTATTTTTGTTATCCCCTCTTTGCCAATGGAAAACCCGGCAATAAACAAAGCAATACTAACTAGAACAGTAGCAACTGTTTCAACTTTTCCATGACCGTAATTATGTCTTTCATCTGCAGGTTTTTTTGTGATTCGAATGGAAATAAAAACAATAACATCAGTAACCAAGTCAGACAGGGAATGTACGCCGTCAGCTACCAATGCTCCGCTTTTTCCAAAAAATCCTATTAAAAGTTTAGATGTACTTAATAGTACATTTATAATGAAACTAAGTATTGTAGCTCTTTTAGCCTTCACGTGATTCATGTTTTTATTGGATTCTCCTTGGTTTAATATGGTTATATTTTTATTTTACCATGTTTTTATCAGATAAATGTAATTGTAAAATATAGTAATCATTGATTAGAAGAGACCGACCTGGTTGCTCTCTATTTCTTCCTCTTCATCCTTGTTTCGGGCTTCCTCCATGACTTTTTCACCAATAACCCAGAGACCTTTATCAATTTCCCGAAGTGACATCCCGGTTCTCCTTTTAAGATATGAACAGTAACTCACATATTCAAGATAATTATCCCATGTGCTTGGTTTGGTATTTGTAAAGATGCTTTTCCCAAGTTCCTCTCTATAGGCCGCCCATACCTTATTATTTAATATGGGGTACTCCCATGGTCTGAAAATATGTACGAAAAATGCAGGAACAACTATTGATTGCTTTGTTAGTGTCCTAGCTCTGTTAATTAGATTATCTATCGGAAGATTACCATTCCTAAAAGCAAGCCCGGCCCATAGATTTTCACTTTTGATCGCTTCATCAATAGCAGAGATGTTACTGGGAGCAGCTTCAGAAATGTAATATACGTTTTTACCGATTTGAACTGACTCAATTGGGGATTTTTCTGTCTTTCGAACTTTGCCAAGGAACCAATAAAAAAGATGCCTGACATCCGTTGCCAGCTGTTCTCCCGGCTCAACAGCCATACCGATTCTTTTGATATAGAAGTCATAGAATTCTTCGGCATGTGTGTCACTGTCATAATTATGGACGGATTCCTGTATTTCGGAAAGGCTTGGCATGGTTATCTCCTTGTCCGTTCTTTAATTCATTTTACCAAACCACCTGCAATTACTCAAGAAATAGTAATTTTTACCAGTTGCTATGTAATGATTTCAACATCAAATGCTTCGATTGCCTTTTTATAATCAATATTCTCGGTCTCAGAAATAGAACCGGGTTCAAGAAAAACAGTTTTCAGGGTGAGAAAGAATATTTTTATATCCAGTAAAACAGAATAATTACGGATATATATCAGATCATATCTAAGCTTGTCTTCTGCACTTGTAGAATACCTTCCCATAATCTGAGCTAAACCCGAAATTCCTGCCTTTACAGAATGTCGCTTGTCATAATCCGGAAGTTCACTGCAGAAACCCTCAACGAACTCAGGTCTCTCCGGTCTTGGACCGATAAGACTCATTTCTCCCTTAAGAACATTAATAATCTGAGGTACTTCATCAAGTCTTGTCTTTCTTAAAAACTTTCCGAATTTTGTTATCCTGTCATCCTTTGCATAACTAAGAACCGCACCTGTGTTTTTTTCAGCATCAGTTATCATGGTGCGTAGCTTGTATATCATAAATGTTCCGTTTTCAGTTACTCTTTCCTGACGGAAGAACACAGGGCCCTTTGAATCAATCTTTAGACCAATAGCACAAAGTGCAAGTACAGGAGATGCAAATAATAAAAGTATTCTATGAAAACATTACATCAAATATTCTTTTAAAGAGCTTTTACTTTGATGAAGTAACCTTCGTCGGCCCAAAGGCGAGGAAGGTGTATCATCAATCTGGGTCAGCTTGGGTCTCTCATAGTGTTTATTTCAGATATCCTGCGGCGGTCTCATAAAGACTGTTGCATTTTGCCTGGTGCAGGTTTCCACAATCCAATCCTGTTTATCTTTTTCAATTCCTGAACACACAATGACAGTATCGATATTTTCAAGATATTCCGAGAACTTATCCAGCTTACCTTCTACGTCAAAAATATAATTTATCTCATGGGTTTTCTCTTTGTTCTTTATAAAATCATAACCTGTTTTCATGCATTGATCCAATGGGCCGACAACTGCTATGGACTTTGTTTTCATTGTAAGCCTGTAGAGAAACTCTACAAGGATTTCTTCCGCACCTAGAAATGCAATTAACAGCAGTAAAACAAAAATATAGGAGATTTTTACGGTTTGATTGTGCCATGCCCTTACGTTAACTGAAAATGGCAAAAAGAATTGTTCCTGTATTTCCGGCAAGTATACAATTGAAAACAATTTCTATATATTTCTTGAAAATATGCTTATACATATCAGTAAATATAAATATTAGTACTGTTGCTCCTGCGGGTAAGTATACTATTTTTCTTAAATTAATCAGTTTATCGAATGGGTTTTTATTTCCAAATATCAGAACGATATAGAAGCACAAGAATATAATAAATATATCAAGGATAATTACCAGATAATTTCTTAGTTTTGCTTCACCTGTCATGCATCTTCCTCAATTCCCAGGAACTTACTATAATTCATCGCTGCTTTTTCCTGACTGTAAATGTCCATTAATCTGACTGCTCTTTTTTTTAGGTATTCTCTGTCAATTTCTTTAAATAAAACAATAAGCATTTTGTTGGCAATTTCTGTATAATTATGCGGATTATTTATATACTCATCACATTCAAGTCCTTCAGAATTGGTGATTGCAGGCATCCTTACTGACAGAACTCTTGCTTCACAAGCCATTGCTTCAAGAGGAGTATAACCAAATCCTCTATACCTGGATGCATCGACAAAAAGATCAGCGTTTCTATAGTATCCAAAGAGAATTTCTCTGTTGATCACACCAGTTACATAACTCTGCTTTCAAGTCCGGTTCTTTTAATATATCTATATGCCCTTCCTTTTTCATCAATATCACCGATAATAACCAAGTCATGAGGTATCTCATTTTGAATTTTATTGAAAGATTTCAATATAGCTATTAGATTTTTTTGTTCGCTGTCACTGTTTACAGATAAAATAAATTTTTTCTTTAGAACAATCTCTACTCCGGTCTTATATCTACAAGAGGATTACATATAACACGAACTTTGGATGGGGACATATGCGTATGTTTTGCCAGTATCTCATCTTTAACCATTTCGCCGGCTGCCGCAATTTTGTCTAGTTCTCTTAGCTTGGCAAATGTAATTCTTCTGGCCTTTTTTGAAACTTCCTTTGAATTCATTCCATGGGCCGTTGCAGCAGTAACACATGGAAGATCTGTATTTAAATATTTATGAACATGAGGATAATATACAATATTTAAGGGATTTTTCTTTATATATCTATTTAATTTTCTTGTATAGAATTTCTTACCGGTTTTTTTAAAAGATACCACGTTTAGTTCGGGATATTTTTTGAGTAATTGCTTTTTCATTGGTTCTGTAGAAAAAACAACTAAATTTTTGCTTTTTCCCATATCACAAAGACCCTGTAATAAACCAAGGGCAAAAACCTCTTCGCCGGTTTTACCTTCCATAGCAGACACGAATGTCAAGTCATATTCCGACTGTTTTCATCAAGTTTCTTCCCCCTCACATACATTTTATCATATATCTTATCCGGTACAAACAAACCACCTGTAGTCCAGATTATATGATACGCGTTTCTTTAATATTGCCGGTGACTTCCGGACCCGGTATACCCGCAGCTGCAGAAGGTTCAATTTTTATATTTTCTGTTTTTTTAAGTAGATAAAGAAATCTGAACATATCATCATCCTGACATGTATAAAAACCATCACATAAGTTTTTCATCATCGGAGAAACAAAATCAGATGGACTGGCTACTGCAAGACCATCTAATTCTGTCTTATTGTCAAGTCCATAGTCATTTACATTTAGTCTTCCATATTTCCTTAGTTAAAACACTAAGCAGCATGGATGGCGATGATACTGGTTCTGCAAAGTAGCATTTCACCGCATCATTGAATACATGTTTGAATCCGAAGGTTATTCCACCGGGAGCACCTCCGACACCACATGGAAGATAAAGAATAAGTGGCTTTTCCTTTGAAGGCATTATCCCCAGCTTTTTCAGGTCGTTGTTGATTCGTAATGCAGCAACCGCATATCCCAGAAACAGATTGCGTTGATCTTTCATCATCTACAAAGTGCATTTTGTCGTTGTTTTCAGCTTCTTGTCTTCCCATGGGTGCTGCATACGTAAAATCACCTTCATGTTCAATGACTTCTACCCCTTTGTCCGTCAATCTGTCTTTTTTCCATTGTTTGGCATCCCTTGACATATGAACTCTAGCGTGAAAGCCAAGAGAAGCTCCCATGATTCCAATGCTTAATCCTAGATTTCCCGTTGAAGCTACACTGATTGTATGGGTTGAAGATATCCTTTTTATTTCCGGTTCAGAATTTTACTGTAATTATCATCATAATTAATTAGATTATTTTCAAGAAGTAAATCTTCAGTAATCTTTAAAACTTCATATATTCCTCCCCGTGCTTTTATAGATCCGGCTACCTCAAGGTGACTGTCCAATTTTAAATACAAATTACCTATAAGCTCAGGGTAAATTCTCTTTTTTAGTTTTTCTGCAATTACAAATGGCGATTCGATAATCCCTCCCGGGTTTTAGGAAACAGAATATCAATAAGTGGAGCAAATCTGCCCATTCTTTTTTCAGCATCTATAATATCTTTCATACCAAAATCAAGAGTTTTAAGGAAGTTTTTAGGATTTTTTTCAGCCAGGTTATTCTTATAAAAAACAGTTTCTCTGCTTTTAATTTTTTCGATCTATGTCTCTCATTATCAGATCCTTTTTATGATGGAATTTCAAGTATATGCAGCCATATAGAAAAGACTTTTTATAAGCCCGATTTTTTCTAATTTTCAATAAACCTTCCATCTCCATAGCGCAGCTTTGATTTTATTTCCCGAAAGAGATTTTCCTGATACTCTGTAATATGCAAGAGATTCATTTAGTCCCAATAATTTATCCCCATTCTTTACAAGGTGCAGCCATAATAGATAATCTTCATGTCTGTTGCTACTAAAAGAAATATTCTGTATCTGCCGCCTGTCAATAACTACAGTAAGAGTCCCAATATAGTTATTTTTTAATAAAGATTTGTAGTCAGCCATTTCATTCCGTATATTAATAATTTTTCCTGTACACTTTCCCGATGAGTCCATTAGTTCATATGATGAATAACACATGCCACATTCGTGTTTCTTTATAAATGCTATTTGCTTTTCTAATTTCTCCGGTTTCCATTTATCATCTGAGTCAAAAAATGAAATATATCTACCCGTAGCTTTATCAATTGCCTGGTTTCTTGCTGATGCTACACCCCTGTTTTCATTGGCAGAAACTACATGAATTCTATTATCTCCAGCAGCATACTGCTTTGAAATCTCAGATGTTCTATCCCCGGAATAATCATCATAAATCAGCAGCTCCCAGTTAGTATATGTCTGAACCATAACAGACTCAATGGCAGATGCAATAGTTGATTCACTGTAGTATGCCGGCATTATTACCGACACAATCTCATTATTCCATTTTGACCCATTTAAATTCATATGCATATCCTACCTCAAAACCCTGCCTGACACAACATCCCTGGGATAACGTGTCAAATTCAACACGTTATCCCAGGGATGTTCGTTCCACCATAAGAAAAGACCGCACTTTTTCAGTGCGGTCTTTCATATAAATCCGGCGGGGACCTATTTTCCCGGGGCGTCACCACCCAAGTATCATCGGCACAAAGAAGCTTAACTTCCGTGTTCGGTATGGGAACAGGTGTGTCCTTCCCGTAATAACCACCGGATATACTCTCAAAACCATACAATGTCCAAAACTGACCATTTTAACATTAGGTCTTGTCTGCACATGTATACTTAACACACTGCTTAGGTCAAGCCCTCGACCTATTAGTACCAGTCAGCTTCATACATTACTGCACTTCCACTCCTGACCTATCAACCATGTAGTCTACATGGGGTCTTACTCCTTACGGTGGGATATCTCATCTTGAGGGGGGCTTCACGCTTAGATGCCTTCAGCGTTTATCCCTTCCCGAACTTAGCTACCCAGCTGTGCCACTGGCGATGACAACTGGTGCACCAGAGGTTCGTCCATCCCGGTCCTCTCGTACTAAGGACAGCTCCTCTCAAATATCCTGCGCCCACGACAGATAGGGACCGAACTGTCTCACGACGTTCTGAACCCAGCTCGCGTACCACTTTAATTGGCGAACAGCCAAACCCTTGGAACCTTCTACAGCTCCAGGATGTGATGAGCCGACATCGAGGTGCCAAACCTCCCCGTCGATGTGGACTCTTGGGGGAGATAAGCCTGTTATCCCCAGGGTAGCTTTTATCCGTTGAGCGACGGCAATTCCACTCTCATACCGCCGGATCACTAAGTCCTACTTTCGTACCTGCTCGACTTGTTTGTCTCGCAGTCAGGCTACCTTATGCCTTTGCACTCGTATGCACGATTTCCAACCGTGCTGAGGTAACCTTTGAACGCCTCCGTTACCTTTTAGGAGGCGACCGCCCCAGTCAAACTGCCCACCTGACAGTGTCCCAACACCGGATAATGGCCTCTGGTTAGAGTTCCAATACTTTAAGAGTGGTATCCCAACGTTGGCTCCACATGAACTGGCGTCCATGCTTCAAAGCCTCCCACCTATCCTGTACAAAAAATACCGAAACCCAATATCAGGCTACAGTAAAGCTCCATGGGGTCTTTCCGTCTTGTCGCGGGTAACTTGCATCTTCACAAGTACTACAATTTCACCGGGTACGTTGTTGAGACAGTGCCCAAATCATTACGCCATTCGTGCGGGTCAGAACTTACCTGACAAGGAATTTCGCTACCTTAGGACCGTTATAGTTACGGCCGCCGTTTACTGGGGCTTAAGTTCACTGCTTCGCTTGCGCTAACAGATTCCCGTAACCTTCCAGCACCGGGCAGGCGTCAGCCCCTATACTTCATCTTTCGATTTAGCAGAGACCTGTGTTTTTGGTAAACAGTTGCTTGGGCCTATTCACTGCGGCCACATTTCTGAGGCACCCCTTCTCGCGAACTTACGGGGTCAATTTGCCGAGTTCCTTAACAACACTTCTCCCGATCATCTTAGGATTCTCTCCTCACCTACCTGTGTCGGTTTGCGGTACGGGTACCTTTATTCTCGATAGTGGCTTTTCTCGTCAGTGTGGAATCAGTTACTTCGGTACTTCATTTTCCCTCCCCATCAGGCCTTCGAATTGCCGTGCGGATTTTCCTACACAGACTATCTACTTCCCTTGGACGAGCACTTCCAGCTGCTCGCTCAACTTATCCTCCTGCGTCCCCACTTCTCTCAAACAGATGTCGGTAGTACAGGAATATCAACCTGTTGTCCATCGCCTACGCCTTTCGGCCTCGGCTTAGGTCCCGACTTACCCTGGGCGGACGAACCTTCCCCAGGAAACCTTAGGTTTTCGACGGTAAAGATTCTCACTTCACTCTCGCTACTTATTCCGGCATTCTCACTACTGTTTCGTCCACATGTCCTTACGGTCATGCTTCAACCTACTACAGTACGCTCCCCTACCACTCATGTAATTTAATACACAAATCCATAGCTTCGGTATACAGTTTAGCCCCGGTAATTTTCGGCGCAGACTCACTCGACTAGTGAGCTATTACGCACTCTTTAAATGAGTGGCTGCTTCTAAGCCAACATCCTAGTTGTCTTAGCAAACCCACATCCTTTTCCACTTAACTGTAATTTTGGGACCTTAGCTGATGGTCTGGGCTGTTTCCCTTTCGACTATGAAACTTATCTCACATAGTCTGACTCCCAAACATCATCTATGCGGCATTCAGAGTTTGATAGGGTTCGGTAACCCGGTAAGGCCCCTAGCCCATTCAGTGCTTTACCTCCGCAAGACTAATCCGAGGCTAGCCCTAAAGCTATTTCGGGGAGAACCAGCTATCTCCGAGTTCGATTAGAATTTCTCCGCTATCCACAGGTCATCCCCGAATTTTTCAACATTGGTGGGTTCGGTCCTCCACGAGATTTTACTCCAGCTTCAACCTGCCCATGGATAGGTCACCCGGTTTCGGGTCTATTACATGTAACTTAACGCCCTATTAAGACTCGGTTTCCCTTCGGCTCCGTACCTTAAGTACTTAACCTTGCAACATACGATAACTCGCCGGACCGTTCTACAAAAAGTACGCTGTCGAGCATTAACGCTCTTCAACTGCTTGTAAACACAGGGTTTCAGGTTCTCTTTCACTCCCCTCCCGGGGTTCTTTTCACCTTTCCCTCACGGTACTGCTTCACTATCGGTCACCAGGTAGTATTTAGCCTTGGGAGGTGGTCCTCCCTGCTTCCCACAAGGTTTCACGTGTCTCGTGGTACTCTGGATACCGGCCTGCTCTTCGACTTTTCGCATACGGGACTTTTACCCTCTATGGCGTCGGCTTTCCAGCCGTGCTTCTGCTAAGTCTTAAAGTCAATTATGCCGGTCCACAACCCCAATTACTCAAAGAGTAACTGGTTTAGGCTTCTCCGCGTTCGCTCGCCACTACTTACGGAATCACTGTTGTTTTCTTTTCCTGCGGGTACTTAGATGTTTCAGTTCCCCGCGTCTCCCTCCATATACACTATGTATTCATGTATGGTACCTGGGCATTTACCCCAGGTGGGTTTCCCCATTCGGAAATCTACGGATCGAAAGCTATTTGCACCTCCCCGTAGCTTTTCGCAGCTTGTCGCGTCCTTCATCGGCTCCTGGTGCCAAGGCATTCACCCTGTGCTCTTAATAGCTTGACCTCTCCAGTGTGTTCGGATTATTTTCCTTTTTAAACTCGTGCAGCAAATCCTAATTGTTTGTTTGATCATTTACTTCACTTCCACCTTTCGGTGGATGTTTCTTTTGGAACATTATATAGTTTTCAAAGTACAGTGCTTCTTTCATACCCGTTGCCGGATACTCCGAAACTATTTAGGCTCGCGCCTCGTTGGTGGAGATAATGAGATTCGAACTCATGACCCCCTGCTTGCAAGGCAGGTGCTCTCCCAACTGAGCTATACCCCCATATCGGGGCGCTAACCCTAATAAAGAGGGTTGAACCCTCAAAATTAAACAGTACACTCATCTAAGCTCAAATCACCGTAATTACCGACCTAAGATTCACGGACATTTACTGTCCGTTTCTCCTTAGAAAGGAGGTGATCCAGCCGCACCTTCCGATACGGCTACCTTGTTACGACTTCACCCTAATCATCTGTCCCACCTTCGGCAGCGTCCTCAATAAAGTTAAACTACTGACTTCGGGTGTTACAAACTCTCATGGTGTGACGGGCGGTGTGTACAAGGCCCGGGAACGTATTCACTGCAGTATGCTGACCTGCAATTACTAGCAATTCCGACTTCATGTAGGCGAGTTTCAGCCTACAATCCGAACTGGGGCCACTTTTGGGGATTTGCTCCACCTCGCGGTATCGCTTCCCGTTGTAGTGGCCATTGTAGTACGTGTGTAGCCCAGGACATAAGGGGCATGATGATTTGACGTCATCCCCACCTTCCTCCGATTTATCACCGGCAGTCTCGCTAGAGTGCCCAACTTAATGATGGCAACTAACAACAAGGGTTGCGCTCGTTGCGGGACTTAACCCAACATCTCACGACACGAGCTGACGACAACCATGCACCACCTGTCTACCTGCTCCGAAGGGACACGCTATCTCTAGCGCTGTCAGGCGATGTCAAGCCCTGGTAAGGTTCTTCGCGTTGCTTCGAATTAAACCACATACTCCACTGCTTGTGCGGGCCCCCGTCAATTCCTTTGAGTTTCAGTCTTGCGACCGTACTCCCCAGGTGGGATACTTATTGTGTTAACTGCGGCACAGGAGGGGTCGATACCTCCTACACCTAGTATCCATCGTTTACGGCGTGGACTACCAGGGTATCTAATCCTGTTTGCTCCCCACGCTTTCGCGCCTCAGCGTCAGTTACTGTCCAGAAAGCCGCCTTCGCCACTGGTGTTCCTCCTAATATCTACGCATTTCACCGCTACACTAGGAATTCCGCTTTCCTCTCCAGTACTCAAGAAATACAGTTTCAGATGCAGTTCTGCAGTTGAGCCGCAGAATTTCACATCTGACTTGTATTCCCGCCTACACGCCCTTTACACCCAGTAAATCCGGACAACGCTTGCCACCTACGTATTACCGCGGCTGCTGGCACGTAGTTAGCCGTGGCTTGTTCTTCGGGTACCGTCATTTTTCGTCCCCGATCAAAGAAGTTTACAATCCGAAAACCTTCATCCTTCACGCGGCGTTGCTGCATCAGGGTTTCCCCCATTGTGCAATATTCCCCACTGCTGCCTCCCGTAGGAGTCTGGGCCGTGTCTCAGTCCCAATGTGGCCGATCAGCCTCTCAGTCCGGCTACCAATCGTCGCCTTGGTGGGCCATTACCCCACCAACTAGCTAATCGGACGCGGGTCCGTCATAAACCGGCCTAAGCCTTTCCTGCAGTCATGATGCCATGTCTGCATATATGCGGTATTAGCACCAGTTTCCCGGTGTTATCCCCCAGTTTAAGGTAGGTTACCCACGCGTTACTCACCCGTTCGCTACTTTCCACCTTCTGTTTCATTCCGAAAAAATCAACTTCCGGTTTCTCGTTCGACTTGCATGTGTTAAGCACGCCGCCAGCGTTCGTCCTGAGCCAGGATCAAACTCTCGAAAAAAATATTTTTCAAATCTGACGATCTGTAAAAAGTTATCTGGTTCCAAATTTACTTTTGGATTGTTGCTCTCCCGAGCAACTACAACTTCGACCGGTAGGTTGACCGGCCTCAGTCATTTGTTAATTTACGGAGACTGCCTTTCGGCAATTTCCATATGAATTAACGGGATCCTCACTTATATAAAGTGCACTGTTCAATTTTCAAGGTTCATGGCCTTCATTTCTAAAGGCGCTTAATTATCATACCATTTTTAAAGATAAAATGTCAAGGATTTTTGAGCATTCCAGAGGCCACATATCTCAGCGGCCACAACATAATAACACTATGGTTAGTACCTGTCAACAGAATTTCTGAGAAAAATTTTATTTTTTACAATATTGCAAACAAACACCCGGGAGAGTGTAACAAAATATCGCCTAAACAGGCTTAATATAGTGCTTTTTTTAGTCTTCCCAGACCATTTTCCCCAACGCATCCGGGCGTATCCCGTTTCTTCCGAAGCACTGGTTTGCGGTAATCTGTCGTGACAACGTTCTGCCGGGAATACCTGCTCATGGGAAAAATACAGCAAAGAAAAAGCGGATCCTGTCAGAATCCGCTTTATATATGATTATTAGATTTAATCTTCTGTTATAACATCCTCTATAGATGCTCCCGGGGGAACTATCGGATAAACCTTGTCATCCTTGTCTATCCTGAAGTCTATGACAACCGGCCTACTCGTCTCAGCAAGCGCTTTTTCAATAGCAGCATCAACATCCTTCGGATCATCAACCCTGATACCGACGCCTCCGAATGCCTCTGTCAATTTTACATAATCAAGGCAGTCGTCAATGGTTGTTTCAGCATAGCGCTTATCAAGGAACAGCGTCTGCCACTGCCGGACCATCCCAAGCACACCGTTATTTAAAATAGCAATAATAACAGGAACTTTATATCTGACGGCAGTAGCAAGCTCCTGCAGGTTCATCCTGAAACTACCGTCGCCTGCAATATTAATGACCTTTTTATCGGGATTTGCGATTTGTGCTCCGATTGCTGCACCCAGGCCGTAGCCCATCGTGCCTAACCCTCCGGATGAAAGGTAAGTACGGGGTTTTGTATATTTATACCATTGTGCTGCCCATAACTGGTTTTGTCCGACTTCGGTAACGATAATCGCCTCTCCTTTTGTTTGCTTATAAAATTTCCTTACAACAGTCTGAGGCTTTACTTTCTTGCCCTCGTCCAGATATGCCAAGGGGAATTTCGCTTTCCATGCGGTGATTTTATCGACCCACTCGCTTTCCTTAACTTCATCTATTTCAGCTGTCAGCCTTTCCAAAATGTCATCCATATAGCCACAGAGCGGATAATCTACGGGTACATTCTTACCTATTTCAGCCGGATCAATGTCGATATGCATTATTTTAGCCTTAGGTGCGAAATTTTTAACATTCGAGGTAACCCTGTCACTGAACCGCGCACCGATTGCTATAAGAAGATCGCAGTTGGTTGCGGCAAGATTGGATGTTTTACTTCCATGCATTCCAATAAGACCGGTTGAAAGGTTGTCAGTTGACGGAAATCCACCGAGTCCCATCAAAGTTGTGGTAATCGGAATCCTTGCTTTTCTTGCCAACTTGGTCAGCAGCTCCTCAGTCTCTGAAATTATTACACCGCCTCCGGCAATAATATAGGGCCTCTTTGCTTCGTTAATTGCAGCAGCTGCCTCTTTAATAGCATCGTCGGACACATTATCATGCCTTATGCCGGCATGTTTTTTCAGGAAATCGCCTTTACTGACATCCATTGGTGTAAATTCACATTCATCTCTGCTGACATTAACACATATATCCACTAGAACAGGGCCAGGCCTTCCTTCCCTTGCTATGGCAAAAGCTTCCCTGATTGAATCAGCCAGTTGTGTAACATCCTTAATAATATAATTATGCTTTGTTATTGGAATGGTTATGCCGGTAATGTCGACTTCCTGGAATGAATCCTTTCCAAGGTCTTTCTTTCCTACCTGTCCTGTAAATGCTACAATCGGAACAGAATCCATATATGCGGTGGCTATCCCAGTAACAAGGTTTGTCGCCCCCGGCCCGCTGGTTGATATGCAAACTCCGACTTTTCCGGTACTTCTGGCATATCCATCCGCTGCATGGGAAGCACCCTGCTCATGTGATGTCAGGATATGCTTGATAGAATCCGAATTCTTTTCAAGTTCGTCATATAGGAAAAGCACCTTGCCTCCCGGAAAACCGAATATTGTATCGATTCCCTGTTCCTTAAGGCATTCAACAAAAATCTGTGCTCCTGTATACTTCATGTTTAACCTCCGTTACTTTAATACCGCCCCAGTGTTCGCCGATGAAACGAACCGTGCGTAGCGTCCCAGATAACCTGTTTTTATTTTTGGTTCTTTTGGAACAAAAGTTTCCCTTCTTTTCTCTAATTCTTCATCAGGCAACAGCACATCCAGTTTCCCCGCGGGGATATCTATGGAAATGACGTCACCTTCGCGCACAAGACCCACAGGGCCACCTTGCATTGCTTCCGGTGAAACATGCCCTATTGATGCTCCCCTGGTTGCGCCCGAAAACCGTCCGTCTGTCAGCAGGGCGACATCTTTGTCAAGTCCCATCCCGGCAATCGCGGAAGTCGGGCCAAGCATCTCTCTCATTCCGGGTCCGCCTTTAGGACCTTCATATCTGATTATTATAACATCGCCTTTATTAATATTACCCGCATATATTTCTTTTATAGCATCATCTTCACTGTCAAATACACGTGCAGGACCTTTATGAATCAAAATTTTAGGATCAACTGCAGATTTTTTCACCACAGCACCGTCCGGAGCCAGGTTTCCTCTCAGTATTGCAATTCCGCCTGTAGCTGAATGAGGATTGTCAATCGGCCTGATCACATCATAGTCGGATACTTTTCTATTTTCAATATTTTCACCGATTGTCTTTCCGGTTACTGTAATCATGTCAGTTTTCAGAAGTTTATTTTTTGACAATTCATTCATAGCTGCCTGTACACCACCGGCAAAATACAAGTCTTGTATATGATGTCCGTTCGGGACAGGCGCAAGTCTGCATAGGTTCGGCACTTTGGAACTGATTTCATTAACTATATCCAGGTCAATTTCTATTCCCGCTTCATAAGCAATCGCAGGAAGATGAAGAATTGAATTAGTTGAACACCCAAGCGCCATATCAACCGCCAGGGCATTACGGAAAGAATCTTCACTCAGGATATCTGAAGGTTTAATGTCCTTTTCAACTAAATCCATGACAGCCATTCCTGCTTCTTTTGCAAGTCTGATTCTCTCGGCGTAAACGGCCGGTATAGTTCCGTTGCCGGGTAGAGCTAATCCGAGTGCTTCACTTAGACAGTTCATAGAATTAGCAGTAAACATACCTGAACATGACCCGCATCCGGGGCATGCATTATTTTCTATATCATAGAGTTCCTCTTCAGTCATTTTTCCGCTTTTAACAGCACCTACGCCTTCAAAAACACTATTTAAATCAAGTTGCTTTCCTTTGACATTCAGTGAGAGCATCGCTCCTCCACTGATAACAATAGAAGGAATATTAACCCTAACCATAGCCATAAGCATTCCAGGTACAATCTTATCACAGTTAGGAATATATACCATTCCATCGAATGGATGAGCCTTGCCCATAGCTTCACAAGAATCTGCGATTAATTCACGGGAGGCCAGCGAATATTTCATTCCTTCATGGCCCATCGCTATTCCGTCACATATACCAATTGCGCCGAATTCCACAGGAGTACCGCCTGCCATCCTGATTCCCGCCTTGACTGCTTCTGATATTCTATCAAGATGGATATGCCCGGGAACTATCTCGCTCTTAGCATTGGCTATGCCTATCAGCGGCCTATTGAGTTCCTCATCTGTATATCCCATGGCTTTAAACAAAGACCTGTGGGGGGACCTTTCTACTCCTTTAGTAACTATATGACTCCTCATGTCAAACCTTCTTTCCCAATATTAAAGAACTGAGTTAAAATATTATTGTTATAGAAAAATGGCGCGATTACACCATCCTCAATGTTTTCATAAATAAATCCTAGTTTTTCATATGCAGCCATATATGCTAATAAAAGGCCTAACAGATATATAACAGCAACTCCGATAACTGCACCAAGTATAAAACCTGAAAGACGGTCGACCTGTTTGATTATCGGAATTTCCGCTATACCGCGTATCAGATAGCCAGCCAGCCAGAATAGAATTCTTAAAATAATAAACAGGACTATTCCACAGAGGATAACAAGGATAAAAGATGTAATCCCCTCGACAAAATTATCCATTAGGTTTGCCGCTGCATCAGATGTCTTTGTCATGGTATTGGCAATCATATCCTTAAGATTCTCAGGAAACGGTGTTTCCACGATTGCCTCTTTAATACTCTCAGCATTTGTCGGGTCAGTTACACCGGAAAAATCTATATTTAATTTACCAAGTAATTTTTCAACAGATTCCCTTATTCCATTATAAACTCCAGTACCTTCGAACCATCCTGCCACAGGCTTTGCCAGCTTGATTGCCAGGTAGAAAGACGCGACATATGAAACTATCTTGTAGATTGTTTTCAGCAGACCGCTTTTCAACCCGACAAGAGCAAAAATTACGATTATTCCTATTATTACATAATCCGCAACTGACATACGAAGTCCTTCCCTTTTTGTTTAGGGTTTATTATATAACCCAAGCCGTTAAAAATCCACCATATATATTAAGTGCATCTAATGATATTCGTAAAAAACCAGCTTACCGGCTGTAACTACTACTGCTTTTCCGTTCCCAATATCCGCTATACCGACAACCTGGTCAAATCCGCTTTGCAGCTCTACTGTTTTTCCTTTGTCATCAATACAGGCGGCATTAATCCCGGACCAATAGAATAAATGCCTATCTCCGGAAACCATGCCTTCCATTGTCAATCCTGTTGGGTAAGACCACTTTTGTTCGCCGTTTTTACTGATGCATATTATCCTGTCTGCACCTGTCCTGCGGTCTGCAATAAAGCAATTATTATCGGACGCAGTTATCCTTATTATTTCATTGAATTCATACGCCCTAATTTCAGAACCCGCTGAACTGAATACAAACGCATCAGTTGTCCCGGCTGCAATGAAAGTATTTCTGCCTATTGATATAACAAGCGGAAGCAGGTTATCCCTGTTGAGGCCTGCAATAGGAACCTCATTATATGCTTCAAAAATATCTATTCCCGTCCTGTCTGTATTGTTTGAATATATCCCCGCTACCATAAATTTCTCAGAGCCTTCCAAGGAACATCCGGAAACCGGGAACCTGTCTGAGTAATTATATGTGGCGATTATTTCATTTTTATCATTAAGAACCGCAGCGCTTCCGAGGAAACCGTCTCTACCCTTGAGAATAAACAATGCGTATCCGTTCTCCTGCATATTTGCACCGAGTATTGTTTTTCCCAGGCTGTCTTCATAAAGTTTTTCTCCTTCTTCAAAGACAATATATTCTCCTGAAGGCCTGTCATATACAAGAATTCGTTTGTCGCCGCCGGACATAACCGCTTCTTCATAATCCAGAATTTCCGAAAAACTTTCAACTCCCCTATCGTTATATACAGTCAGATTCTTATCGTCCAATATATATACATAGCCGTCGCATCCGGCTATTACAGCATTTGCAGCAGTTTGTGTTTCTAATACTTTATACGGTTTATATGCATTTTCAACCGTCCCCGGAAATATTTTTGAGATCATATATCTGGCTGAGTAACCGTTTACAGCCGCAAATAAAACCAAAGACAGCAAAACTGTGAATAAAATGCTTAACAATACGATTATGGTTATTTTGAATCTTTTTCCTGTCATGAACAATTTTCAGCCTTGGAATACCGGCTCCTCCGCCTTTTCTTTAGTATGGGTTAATGATACCATAATATAGCAATCATGTTAACAAACAGCTTGTCAGGAGGTCATTATGAGAGATTACAGTATACATACTTGGTTTGGATTTGAACTACCCATTGCTGACAGGGCCCGGTTAATCAAAGAAGCCGGATTTACCTCTGTGCTGCTGATGTGGTCAGACGAATACCAGCCCGATGGACCAGCCTTATATGAATATCCCGAAATCATCAGAAAAGAAGGCCTTCGAATCGAAAATGTTCATCTCCCTTTTACATGTTCAAATGGTATATGGCTGGATAATCTTGAGGGTGAAGATACCATGGCAATATATTTGCAGTGTATCGAAGACTGCAGACATCATTCTATTCCAGTCGCCGTCATGCATCCAAACCGGAGTGTTGACCCTCCTCCTATAAATAATCTGGGATTGGACAGGTTCCGGCATCTTGCCGACAAGGCTGCTGAAGCCAATATAGTCCTTGCACTTGAGAATGTAAGCAAATGGCACTATACGGAATCGGTACTCACTGCTGTTGATTTACCCGGACTGGGGTTCTGTTACGATTCGGGGCATGACCTTCTATATAATGCAAAGCCATATGAACTTCCTGTCAAATATTCTGATAGACTTGTTGCATTGCATCTTCACGATAATATGATGGATAAGGATGAACACAGGATTCCCATTGAGGGGATGATAAATCTTCATGCACTGGTAGATTCTATAGTTGAGGCAGGTTACGAAGGTCCTCTCTCGCTGGAAGTAGCAAATCCCAAACCCGGTGAAGAACCGCTTTCCTATCTGAAACGCGCTTACGGCATTGCCACAGTTTTGGAAAAGCTGCGACATTATGAATATTAATAACTATATATACTTAAATTACTTTTATCGCAACAAGTAAACCAAAAACAACTAAAATAATACCGACTACAGTATAAAATTTATGTACATTATCTCCCCATACCACCCTTGAACGGGCAGCTAAGAGTTTGTATATTATAAATTCACTTTTTCTTAATGCACTGACAAACATGTAAATGCCTATAACAGCAATAAGACTTCCCCAAAGAATACTCACCCTGCACCCCCATTAAACAATTACTTTTATTAAATATAATAATATCAAAAAAGGACACTTTGTTAAAATGCCCTTTTTGTTCTGGAGGCGCCACCCGGATTTGAACCGGGGGATAAAGGTTTTGCAGACCTCTGCCTTACCACTTGGCTATGGCGCCATATTCACAGGGGCGGTACTTATGTACCGCCCCTGCCAGTTGGAGCGGAATACGAGATTCGAACTCGCGACTTTCACCTTGGCAAGGTGACACTCTACCACTGAGTTAATTCCGCTGGTGCCCAGAGGCGGAATCGAACCACCGACACGAGGATTTTCAGTCCACTGCTCTACCGACTGAGCTATCTGGGCAAATTGGCGACCCGGAAGGGGCTCGAACCCTCGACCTCCAGCGTGACAGGCTGGCATTCTAACCAACTGAACTACCGGGCCACTTTTGGTGGGCGCAATAGGGCTCGAACCTATGACCCCCTGCTTGTAAGGCAGGTGCTCTCCCAGCTGAGCTATGCGCCCCCAAATGCCTGAAAACGGCAAAAAGAAGTATATAAAAATTACATTTAAAAGTCAACCTAAAATTAACATTAACCACAAATAGTGATATTTATTTATTTAAGCCATTGGTGAAATTCATAAACTGTATAAAATATCAGTTTTTAAGAATGGATTTTATCTCTCTGCTTTTAAATCTATACTTTTTCATACAAAAATGGCAGACGGTTTCCACTTCATCCTGTTCTTCAATGATTTTGGTTAAATCATCACGCCCGATGCTTATAACTCCTCTCAGCATGGATTTTCTGGAACATCCGCAATTATACATGGTTTTTTTTGTGTCAGTAATAGTGAGGTTTTCTTTCCCTAACATGAATTCTAGCATTCCCTCAGGAGATTTGGTTTTGGCAAATAGCTTTGATGCCGATCCCGCTTCCCTAAGCCGGTTCTCAATTAGGCCGATTGTATCGTCCCCGGCCCCCGGCATCAGTTGTATAATAATTCCAGCTGCACTTTGAACTGTGGCATCGGGATTCAATTTTACGCCCAACGCTACCAAAGAAGGTATCTGTTCAGAATATGTGTAGTAATAAGCAAGATCATCTCCGATTTCCCCGCTCTGCAGAGGAACTGTACCCGAGTATGGTTCTTTAAGACCCATATCCTTTATTATGGTCATGAATCCCGGAGTCAGACAAGGTCCTACTCCAAGCAGGGCATCAGCTCCGTATGAACTGTAATCATTGTTGGATACGTAACCTTTTAATATTCCGTTATTTGAACCGACCGCAATAAGTCCTCCCATGGGACCTTCGCTTATAATTCTAAGGGTTATTGTATCGTCTTCTCCCTTGGTCATTTCCCTCATCATGGCCACCCCTTCAAGGGCGCGTCCGAGGGCTGTAGCGGCCAGCGGATTCAATTTATGATATCCAATGGCTGTATAGAGTGTCTCTTTTATATCAACCGCAAAAGCCCTTACTGTATTGTCGAATGCCATGCCCCTTACTACACTGTCGGCCACTATTTATCCCTCCTGCAAACCAGGAATATTCTCTCTGTAATGTCAGTCGGTTCTTCCAGCACACAGTCGCCGTATAAAGCCTCGACGGTAAAACCCGATTCATTGAGCAGCTCTGATAGTTTTGCAACGCTATATGACTTTTCTTTATTAACTGTATCAACTCTCCTGTATATCTCTCCGTCATTCTGATAGAAGGTTATGTCCATAGTACAGATGCCGGTTTTGCTGTCATAATCATTCTGCCAGATATAAGAAAGATCATCATCAACGGAATAGAAAACATTATCTTTATAGACATGCTCAAATTTGTATTCGGTGTTTATGTCGAAAATAAAGAGTCCTCCGGGTTCAATAAAATAACGTATATTATGAAAATATTTTCTAACCAATGCTTCATTAGGCATATGGTTTATACAATCAAGCAGGCTGACTGCAGCATCATATGTGCCAAATAAATCTAATTCAGTGAAATCCTGGTTAATCCATAATATCCCCGGGCTTTTTTTGGAGTATGCCGATGACAGCATTTCAGGAGACGCATCCACTCCGGTCATATCATAACCCTTTTCAGCCATTAATATAGTAAGGCTTCCGGTCCCGCAGCCCAAGTCAACAACACTATGGGGATGTTTTTCAGCATGCTTATTGAATATATCGGAAAAGAATTCCGTATATTTTTCATAGTCAACATCAGATGTCAGCTTGTCGTAAAATCCAGCTGCCTCTTTATACATGAAACCCTCCGTCTAGTCGGGTGCCCCTAATTCCTCAAGCGCTCTTTGCAACTGAACATCATCTTCAAATGGAATGGCTGAAACAGGTGTAAACTGATACTCTTCAAGCGGCTCTATTTCCACATCGGGAACAATTCCTATGTCCTGTATGCAAATACCTGAAGGTGTATAATACTTGGCTATGGTCACCCTTAAGCCCGAGCCATCCTCAAGTTCGTAAACTCCCTGCACAAGGCCTTTCCCATAAGTTGTTACACCAATTATGGTTGCATAGCCGTTGTCCCTGAGGGCTCCTGCAAGCATTTCACTTGCACTAGCACTATATTCATTTACCAGCACTATAATGGGAAGTGTAACACCGCCGCTTGTTGCTGAATAATCTTCCCTTTTTTCATTCCTGTCAATAGTATAGGTTATAATTCCGTCTTCCATAAGCATATCGGCTATACTAAGGATTGCTCCGAGGCTTCCGCCCGGGTTATCCCTAAGGTCAATTATCACCGAATCCATTCCTGATGTTCCCAGCTCGTTAAATTCATCGGCGAACTCCAAGGGGGAGTCCTGCGAGAAAGATGAAATTTTAATATACCCGACATTATTTCCAAGCATTTTACCGGTTACTTCTATGCTATTGACTAATCTTCGCGTAACTGTAAATATTAGGTTTTCCGATTCTCCTTCGCGCACGATTTCCAGTTCAACATCCGTTCCGACATCTCCCCTTACCAAACTTGCTACATATTGAAGGTCATCTGAATATTCAACATCATAATCATCAACGCGCACAACCCTATCCCCAGGTAAAATTCCGGCTTCATGCGCAGGGCCAATCTCATTTACAACTAGAATAAGTATTCCAGTACCTACTGTCGGTACGGTTATGGTTACGCCGACGCCGGAATATTCGCCCTCAGAGTCTTCTGTCATCAGATCCCATGTTTCTTTGTCAACATATCTTGTATATGGATCCCCGAATGATTCTGCCATGCCGGCAATCGCACCTTCCAATAATGTGTTTTCATTGGTGTATTCAAGGTATTTCTCCTGCAGAAGGCTCCTCACTTCATTAAACTTCTCAATGTTATCCTTATCAACTTCCGAGGCATCAAAGTGGATATAATATCTATCCTGACTATTGTTGAATATTGTGACACCTGCTAAGGTTCCGACTACTGAAAACGCAGCAGTCATGACAACTGCGATTACTAATATGAATATTACTGTTCTTGTCTTCAAATTTTATCTCCTGTTCTTGTAAAACACTTATACAAACATTTTCCCGCTGTAATTACCAAAAAAAACGCCGGGTCATATGAAATTATTTACCCGGCGGATTATTCAACTAAACTTTATGTTCCGCTTCTTTGGTTAACGAAATCAAGGGGATCAACCCTTTTCCCTTCCTTCATAACTTCGAAATGAAGGTGGGGGCCTGTAGCCCAGCCGGTTTCTCCAATAAGGGCAATAACCTGGCCCTTCTCAACACCCTGGCCTACATAAACCAGCATCTTCGAACAATGGGCATAAAGTGTTGCTATACCTCCCCCGTGGTCAATGACTACCCGGTTGCCGTATCCCGTTGACCAACCGGCCATAATGACGGTTCCTGAGTTGGCTGCAAGAATATTTGCTCCCTTCGGCGCTCCGATGTCAATCCCGGTATGCATTCTTTCGTATTTAAATATGGGATGCATCCTCATCCCGAAAAAATCTCCCGGATCAAGGGGGCTCCTATTTGCAGGCACCGGCCAGATCATATCACCCCCGGCATAATCCCTTTCCTGCATTAGCTTCTGGATAGTTTTCAGAAGAGCATCCGCTTCCTCTTCCAACTGATCTTCCTTGGCTTCGAGAATCGCAATCTGGCTTGCACTATATTCTATTGTTACATCAGCCTTTTCCCTTAAATCTTCTATGTTTTGGATTGCTATCTGGGTTTTTCTCAAAGACACTTCAAAATCAATTTGCAGTGCTTCAGCCCTTGCCTTCTTATCAGTTAAGTCCAGAGCAAGGTTTTCGACTTCGTTCAATAACTCCTGGTCATATCTTGCAATATACTTCCTTATTTCAAGCTTTTCGTAAAAATCGGAAATATTCTCAGAATCAGCCAGAATTGTCAATAGATTAACCTTTGAATCTATATAGCCGTCTACAATTCTCTTCTTTAATAATGTTAGTTTTTCTTGGTATTCAAGTTCCGTTCGCGCTATGGAATTAATAAAATCATTTATAGTCTTGTCAAGCTCAGTCAGCCTCTCTTCTTTATATTCAAGGTCCTCAAGCTGCTTTGCCATACTGCTATCCATCGACTCTGCAAAATCCTCAAACCATTCCTTGCTTTCCTGGTATTCTTTCCTTTGATAAATGGTATTCTCAAGCTCTTTGTCTATCCAGTCCAAATCCTGCTGCAGGTCGTAAATATTTTCAGCAAAAACCGAAGTCGAGAAAACCACAGCTAATATCAGAATTATGACGAAAACTTTTTTCATTTGTAATATCCTCCTAGACCCTCAGATTTTTCCGTATTGCCAAAAGGCTTCCAAAGATCCCAAGTAATATACCCAGTCCGAAAAAGACAAGGAATACCATTAAAACAGTGTACTTAACGCTCACAAGGTTCAAGCCCGCCAGAAACAATTCTTCACTGCCTTTTATAATAAACCACCCGTATATTCTATTATACGCATAACTTATTAGCAACGAAGCAAGTATAGCACCGGTAAAACCTATTGTCATCCCTTCAAGGATAAACGGCAGCTTTATCCTTCCCTCAGTTGCACCTATGAATTTCATTATGGCTACTTCTTCCGACCTGCTGGCCATTGCCAGCCTTACTGTATTTGATATCAGGAACAAGGAAAGAATTCCAAGCAATACTGCCAGAATACCTGAAATCATATTTATCCAATTTGTAAGGGATACCGCAAAATCAAACGAACTGGAATGGTAATCAACCTGATATATATCCGGCAAACTTTCAACATAAGCTACAAAACTTTTTACATTGATATCTTCTTTTATTCTTACAGTATAAGACGGCGGCAGAAAATCCGGTCCAAGATATTCCAAAACCTCTGAGTCAAACATTTCCTTTGCTTTCTCATACGCCTGTTCCTGCGATTCATACTCAAGGTAATCAATTCTTCCGTCGTCTACAAGTGCTTCCTTAACCCGATTGACCCTATATTCATCAGCCCCGGGACTCATAAAAATTCTTATTTCCAGCATATTGTCCATATACTCTGAATTAAATGATATGTTAAGCAGAAATGTGCCGAATACGCCTACAAGCACCAGCATTACGAAAACTGTGAAAATACTTGTTAAAGTAAGGACGCGGTTCCTATTCAGGTTTGCAATTACTTCTCCGAAAATATACATGCTACACCCCGTACCTTCCCTCGGGCACATCCCTCGTTACTCTGCCCTCATCAAGCACTATGACACGCTGTTTGAATGCATCTACTATAGTCTGGTCATGGGTGGCAACTAAAACTGTCGTTCCCATCTGGTTTATTTTATATATTAGATTCATGATTTCAAGGCTTGTTTTAGGGTCAAGATTACCGGTGGGTTCATCTGCTATAAGAAGGTCCGGATTATTGGCAATCGCCCGTGCTATGGCAACCCTTTGCTGTTCTCCTCCTGACAATTCATCAGGATGGTCGTTGGCTTTGTCCAATAAGCCGACAACCGAAAGAAGCTGGGGCACCATTTTTCTAATCTGACGTCCGCTGGTCTTTGTTACTCTGAGTGCAAATGCTATATTTTGGTATGCTGTTTTATTTATGAGGAGTTTAAAGTCCTGGAAAACCACGCCGATCTTTTTCCTGAAACCTGGAATCTCATATCTATCTACATCCCTTGTATCGACTCCGTTGACATATAGTTCCCCGCCGGTCGGTTCTTCTTCTTTCATAATAAGTCTTATCATGGTTGACTTGCCCGAACCACTCGGACCTATAACAAAAGCAAATTCTCCTTTTTTTATAGCTAAATCGACGTTTTTTAGAGCTTCAGTTCCGCTTTTGTACACTTTGGTAACATTATTGAAATTTATCATTTGTTCTCCGGTTAATCATCTTGGTTTAGTTTATCTATGTAACATTTTACCATATATGCCGCCTTGAAGGATACAGCATCGTCAAAATTCCTAAGGTCAAGGCCTGTAAGCTTTAGCACCTTTTCAATCCGGTATACCAGGGTATTTCTGTGCAGGTACATCTGCCGCGCTGTCTCGCTGATATTAAGGTTGTTTGTGAAAAATGAAAGAACCGTTTTTATTATTTCGTCATCCAGCAGTTCAAATGTCTTTTTACTGACTGTTTCCTTAAGGAAGTCATCAAGTACCCTCTTATCGGAATTATATATCATCTTACCGATACCAAGGGTATTGAAATCGAATATATTAGTCTCGAATTCAAATATTGAACCGACTGAGATTGCAATTGCAGCATTGCTGTACGATTGGGGTATCTGGGACAGATTCTGAGCGATACTGCCGATTCCGGCCCTGACCGATACCATAAGCTCTTCTTCTATAGTATCCGCTATTCTCATTGAGTATTCACTGAGTTTAAGGGTGTCTTCATCATTAATTAGGTCGACTATATATGCTACTGAATTATTATCCATTTCAATTATAGTATTTTTGTCTTTATCAGGAAAAATATTTGAAATCATTTCAGAAACAGGATAATCGGACTCACCATGCCTGAAAATAATGACTGCTCTATCAGTTTCATTCCTTATTTTATATGAAGTTGCGTTTTCATAAATTTCATTTTCAGTCAATTCATTATTCAGAAGCTTTTTATAAAAATAGAATTTATTATGTTTTTCCAGCTGTTGTTTAAGATAGTTGTCAGTAAACAGAGTTAGCAGCCTGAGTATTTTTTCAGATTCATCCGATGATTTCTTTATAAATAAAAAATATTTACTGTGAAAATCGGGATTTACAACAGAATAAATCACGCCGTTTGAATGAATTATATCCCGGCCTTTAAAGTCCAGCATGTCAAAGCCCGGGTATACCGAACCTTCTTTCGCCGTATCCGAACAAATGACTATTTCGCCTTTTCCATTGACAAGGCCGCAATAATCATCAACCGCCTCCAACAGCCTTTTCTTTAATGTGCCAAACAAAGCACACCTCCAAGTGAATATCATTTAAATGATACCACAAGCCCCTGATTTTCACAAAAACGGAACGATAGCGGAGGGATGATATTCCAAAAACGGAACGATAGCGGAGGGATGATATTCCAACGTCAGCAAGGCATTTCATGTGAAAATCGCCGGATGGTTGAAAACCTATACCGGCGATTAAATTTATATGTCTTGCGGCGATGGCCAATTAACCCATCAGTCTTGTTCATTAGTCATCCGTATAAACTGTTCCAACTCTTTCAGTCTTCCAACAACATTGAACATCTCTGTCAGGGATATATCGTAATTCAACCTGTCTATTACCTCTGAAATCATATCAGACATATCAACCTCAACAAACCACGGACGTTTTCTGATTTCGTCAGGTATGTATGAAAGATTCGAAGAATAAATTCTCTTTATCAGCCCGTCTTCATATGCTTTGTCAAATTTCTCAATTCCTTCTGTGAAAAAAGCAAATGTAACTGCCACATAAACATCTCCGGCAGCCCTTTCCTTTGCCTGAGTTGCAATATCAATAATAGAATCGCCCGATGAGAGCATATCATCAACTATAAGCAGGTTGCAGCTTTCCAGACTACCTCCCATATAAGAATGCTCAACAATCGGATTCTTGCCGTTTACTATTCTTGTATAATCTCTTCTCTTATAGAAAACACCTATATCAACACCAATAGCCTGTGCATAGTAGAGCGCTCTGTCCATCGCACCAGTATCGGGGCTGATTATCTTAAGATTTGATGTTTCTCCCTCAATTTTCGTCTCCTTGTTCATTATTATCGACGAAAGCATGTCAAAGGTCGGATATAGATTTTCAAAACCAATCAGAGGAATAGCATTTTCCACCCTGGGTTCGTGGGCATCAACAGTGATAATGTTATCCACGCCAAGTGCTTTGAGTTCCTGAAGTGCAACCGCGCAGTCAAGCGACTCGCGACCTTTTCTTTTGTCCTGCCGCCCTGCATACAGAAGGGGCATTATAACGTTGATTCTTCGTGCATTTCCGCCGATTGCAGATATGGTTCTTTTAATGCTTTGAAAATGCTCGTCGGGTCCCATGCGATTTTCATAACCGAACATGTTGTAAGTGCAGCTGTGGTTTCCTACATCGGCAAGAATAAAGATGTCCTTACCTCTGACGGTTTCCTGCAGAACAACTTTTCCTTCGCCGTTCGCAAACCGGACATCATTTATCTTAATTACATATGTCTTTTTTTCTCCCCTGCGCTTAAAAACGAGATCCTCATCAACCAGCTTTCCAAATCCGTTACTGCCCTGCAACAAAATAAGACCCAAATCGCCTTCACTTGAATTGTTCACTCTCATTATGTGCTCCCCCTGTGAAACAATTATACCAAATAATGTTTGGCCCGTGTATTAAATCAAACAAATATATTATGATTTTTCTGTTCTTTTTCTTTTAGATTTTTCGACCCAACCTTCTTTATTGGTTTGCCTGCTTCTGGCTATGGCCAGCGAGCCTTCGCTGACATCCTCCGTGATGGTCGAACCAGCGGCTATATATGTATCCTTATCAACATTTACAGGCGCAATAAGAGTTGTATTGCAGCCAATGAATGCATTATCACCCACAATTGTCCTGCTTTTCACTCTCCCGTCGTAATTTGCAGTGATGACTCCACAGGAAATATTACAGTTCCTGCCTATTTCAGAATCTCCGACATATGCAAGATGGGGAATAACCGTTTTATCCTTTATTTCTGACTTTTTAACCTCGGCAAAGGCACCCACCTTGACCTTGTCTCCTATGACATTGTCAGGTCTGATATGTGAAAACGGTCCTATTTTGCATTCATTTCCCATTTCGCTGCCCTTTACTACTGATTTTATAATTTCACATCCATCGCCAATAAAACAATCAGAAATTACCGAGTCAGGGCCAAGGATACAACCGGCGCCAATCCTGCATTTCCCTGAGATATATGTATTAGGATAAATGACCGTGTCCCTTCCAATTCGAACATTTACATCTATATACGAATCTTCTATGCTCATAAGCTTTACCCCTTCATTAACGAGAGATGCATTGATTTCCACTCGCACAGCAGTAGTTGCATTATGGAACTGAATCCCTGTATGTATTTCTTCAAGCACCTCGGCAGCTGCGCCGGGGCCTTTTTCTAATACGTATGAATCCAGATAAAACATATCATTGTAATATATATTATCGGCATCCTCTGAAAATTCATGCCCGACAACCTCCAGCTTACGCTTTAAGTGTTCCGCCGGAGTCATTCCCAACACTTTTTCATTTGTGAATTTAGTAAAGTAGTCTTTTGCTTCAATTCTGTATTTCATTAATATACCTCTGTTAAATTATTTTCCTGTTCAATATTACATCCCTTGTGGTTTCATCTACCCCTTTAAAGTGTATATAAGCAGCCATAAAATCAAATACGGGATAAAATGAACCAAATACTATCTTTTCTGAAAGGTCCATGTTTGATATGTCATCAAGTGCAAACATACTGTGTCTCATCTCAGACATGTCAAAATAAACATTTTCATCTTTTTTCAGAATTTCAGCCATGTTCTCTATATCTCCCAGTTTCATATTGCATAGTACAACAGGGACTTTATGGCCTGATTTTAGAAACAATTCCAGGGATTCAGATTCAAACGGCTTTTGCTGAAGCAAGTAGTCAAGCCTGATATCACCAAATGTACAGTGAATAAGGACGGATTTCTTTTTTTCAGCAGCCATGTGCGAAAATTCAATAAACTGTGGTGAATCAAAATTATATCCGTGGATTGTTGGATATATCCTGAATGCATCATAATCAAATGATTCGTCAGCTCTTTTAATATCGTAGCCAGTATTTGGCAGCATGGGATTTATTGAAACAGCCTGGTCGTAACCGCTTCCCATTATTATCTTAGACAATTCAGCGTCTCCTTCAAAAGGATCATTATAGAAAACTGCACCCAGGCTGCTTACCAAACCGGTTTCAATTCCGTTTTTTTCATGCATTCTCCTCAATCCGTCAAAGTCGGCCTGCCTTCTTTTTATAAACGGCCATGAGCCTATGAAGCAATTATAATCTTTTTTCATAGTTCCCCTCCGAAAATTTCCAAAGCATTCTTATAATAAATTTTATCTTTCTGTTTTTGCGTCAGTTTAGCTTCTTCAACCTGGGCAATACATTGTCTTCCCCCGGTTGCCATATCAGTGCCGAAAAGAATCCTGTCCTCCCCTATTGAATCCAGGGTGTAATTTATATCTCCTGTTCCAATCATTGTCCCTGAGAAATCAGTAAATACATTATTAAGGTCCTCAATACAGCGTATTCCATGATATACATTGCCCCCGAAGTGGGCCATGATTATTTTAAGTTCAGGATAACGCAGTGCAATACACCTAACATTTTCCGCCGTGCTTTCATATTCAAGCTGCCCAATAGCTTTATGAAATGCGTGCAAAAGCACCGGCGCATTCCGCTCAATGCACTTTTCCGCTATGTCATCGACCCTGTAATCATCGCACTTTGCAGCAACCCAGAGCTTGACTCCGCTCATTCCGTTGTCCAGGCCCTTTTCAAGGACTTCTACCCTGTTTTTATGCGTAGGATCCACATAAACATATCCGCGAACCAGTTTAGGCTGCTCATTCATAAATCCGAGCGTCAGGTTATTACAATATTCAATTTCATCATGATCGGGGTAATATGAAAGCAGTGAAGATATATAGATTCTCTCAATCCCAAACAACTCGCAGGCTTTCAGTATAGTTTTTTTATCATCTTCATAATGACCGGCCCAAAGATGGGCGTGCACATCAATTATCATCCCACACCTCGTTTCAATTATATCTTTATAATAAAAAGGCCGCAAGATTACTCATGCAGCAAATTATTATAATACTGATACAACGGTTGAATTATTAATTTTAACCCGTGTCCTCATTGTTACAAACCTCCGGCCGCATCCGGCAGCCGTTGAATGATTTACTCCATCACGGGTTCCGGCTCATCCTCTACTTCTTCATACTTTTCAAGGATAAGTTTTTCTAGCATTTTCCTGGTTTCTGAGTTAATGGGATGCGCAATGTCTTTGAATTGTCCGTCCGGAGTTTTTCTACTCGGCATCGCGATAAATAACCCGTTCTGACTTTCGATGACTTTGATGTCGTGCACAGCAAAACATTCATCGATAGTCAAGGAAACCACAGCCTTCATTTTGCCGCCGGTTGCAATTTTCCTGATGCGTACATCCGTAACTTGCATCTTTAACCCACCTTTCTGCAGATTAGCAAAAATGCCAAAACAGATTTCCATATCCATGACTAACCTGTTGGTTATATTATATACTAAATTACAATAATTCACAAAACACACACAAATATTGACATTTTCGAAGAGCTGTCCCTGGGACAGCTCTTCGAAATGTGTGTTATTTTAATTAATTATCATGGTTTATTATTTAGTTTTTCTTTTATATCTTCAGTATAGACCTCCACCCGATTCCTGCCGTTATGCTTTGCAAGATACAGGGCTGATTCAGCAAGATGGGTAAATTCTTCAGCATTTTTAGGGTTTGAATTTAGGTCTGCTAACCCAATACTAAGTGTTAATTTATCCTTGACACCAAGATATTCAAAACTCATCTCACAAATATGACTGCATATTGATTCTGCAATAGCCTTTCCTTCCTCAGCGTCTATGTGCATCCTCATAATGTACTCATCCCCGCCGCTTCTTTCAAGGATTGATTTTCCCCCCCATAAAAGACCTGATCCACCCGGTGATTTTTCAACAATCCCCCTGAAAATTGCATCTAGAACCGCATCTCCTATTTTATTTCCATACTTGTCATTAAATAGTTTAAATCCATCAATATCCATTACCAAAGTAGTAATATTCTCACCGGTATCTCTGGCATTATTTATAATTCTTTCAAAAGCATCCTTCAACTGATTTTTGGTTGCAATACCTTTATCTAGTTTCCTCATATTCACGTCACTAATCCCCTTTAAATTCACTCCCCGATTATCAGGCATTTTTTGAACCATATTCATTAGCTTTTCAATGCCAAGGCTTCTGGACTGTGCCCTGTCGAGGTCTATACGTGCCTGCGTGTATTTCTCATTAAGGCGCAATATGAGATTTTCTTTTTCAATCTCAATATGTATAAGCCCGGAAATTTCGGTTAATGAGAATCCCAGGTCCTTTAGAATATTTATTATCCTTATATCCCTGCTCTGTGATTCATTATAATATCTGTAGCCGGAAAACTTATCAGTTTCAGCCGGTTCCAGCAACCCAATCTCTTCATAATGATAAAGAGCCCGGACCGTTATACTATTCTTCCTGGCGAATTCACCTATTTTTAACATGCATGTCATCTCCTGATACCAGTATAGACCCTTACGTAAGGTAAGGGTCAAGAATAAATTTCTAAATTGAAATGCACACGATATCCGTCGGATTTCGTGTACATTTGCGTGTGAAAAAGCCCGGCAGTTAAACCGGGCTTTAGTAGTTTTTTATCTCTATTTCTTAAGCAATGTTTTACGGTACTTTACCCCTTCCCAGTTTTTAATGAAGTCTATATCTTCCTGCTTCATCGCAACGGGAGTCATGTCTTTTGCTCTGGCGTTTATATCAATATATGCAAGTGCGGCTATGCTCTCTTCCATTGTCAGGGCTTCCTTAAGATTTGTCCTGTAAATGATTTCCCCGGTGCCGCCGTTAACATTTATTTTATTACCGGCACTTCCGTCCGCAACATTTCCGCTGAGATAGGCGGCCTGATCAGGATAGAGTATATTCGCTTCAAACCATTTGGCATTACGCCCTGTGCATTTGAAATAATCTTTAAGAATCTCCGATTTGCTGACAAATATATCCTCGCCAATTTCTTCAAGGCCAACATATGTAAATTCAGCAGGAAGATCCAATTCTTTCAATATTTCATCACTTATCATTTCGTGCAGCATTACGCACTCGTTATAATCATCTGATGACACTAGTATCCCATGGCTCTCCATGAAGATGATTTTAGGCATAACATCCCTGTCGTCCAAAATATGCTTTATTCCAAGGGTTAAATCAAAACCAGGTGTTATGTACGGAATCCATGCATAGCCGTATTCAGAGTTGCCGAATAGTCTGTCGGCAATTCCCCTGCCTTCCATTGTGCAGCAAAGCAGATTTGAATATACAGAGTGGGTATGGATAACATATTTATATAGCAATGAATGAAAACCCGCCTCAACCGATGCCCTCATGCCTTCCTTTAAGCCCGGAAGAGTTACAGTATTGGCTTTCACAAATGCCGTGCTGTCTTTATAAAAATCGGTGTCGGAATCCAGATTGACATCATCATAGTATTTGCGGATTTTCTGATAATTAATAACAACAAAACCGTCATTGGTTTTCATGTCTTTAAGCTTATATCCGGAAGCTTTTACAGCCATCAGCTCATCATTCAGCTTTACAGATGTGTTTCCTCCGCCGCCCTGTGCATAATCAGCCCTGTTTCCAATTGCCTGCGACATATCCGCAAACTGCTTTAATTCTTTCTCGTACATTCTTTCCTCCTTATGACCATCCCTGGCCGTAGCCTCTTTCTTTCTTTGCTTCCTCATGCCCGCATTCCATATATGCTTTCATCGGATCGGGATTAATTCCCATTTCTTCCCTGACCCGGGCCAGAATCGGCCTGACATCGGTTTCAAAGGCTTCCCTTACACAGGCTTCAGCTCCGAGGACATCATTGGACATTCTGGCTTTACTAAGTTTATCCCTGTCGACCAGCAAAGCCTTCGCATGTGCTGTCTGAACATTAAGGACCGAACGAATCATAGCCGGAACCTTTGGCTCTATGCTGTGGCACTGGTCAATCATATATGATATGTCCTTTGCACAGGCGCTTGTGCTTTCATCAAGGGTTGCTTCAATTATTTCATTAAAAATAAGGAACAATTCATATGGCTTTATTGAGCCTACAATTAAGTCGTCATCAGCATACTTTTTATTATTAAAGTGGAATCCGCCCATTTTACCTTCATCAATAAGGGTCGCTACTATATATTCAATATTGACTTCCTGTGCATGGTGCCCCAGATCTACCAAAACAGTTCCCTTCTTACCTACTTTATTTGCCAGAAGCATTGACATTCCCCAGTCAGCTATGTCAGTGTGATAAAACGCAGGTTCAAACGCCTTATATTCGATGAACATTTTCATGTCTTCATCCATTTCTTTATCTAGTGTTAGAAGACTTTCTATCATCCAGTTTTTTCTGTTCCTGAAGCTGCCCTGCCCGGGATAGTTTGTGCCGTCGGCAAACCATAGGCTGATCTCCTTCGATTTGAATTTGCGTGCGATGCCAACACATTCAATCATATGGTCTGTTGCCTTTTTTCTTATTGCAGGATCAGAATTGCATACACTACCCAGCATATAGTCGTCATCCTGGAAAAGATTCGGGTTTACAGCCCCTATCCTAATGCCCTTTTGACGGGCATAGCTTCCGGCATCTTCATAATCATCAACTTTATCCCAAGGAATGTGCACTGCAACACTTGGGCATATCCCGGTGAACTTGTTGACCAACGCCGCATCATCAAGTTTCTCATATAGGTTTCTGGGCATTCCGATTTTCTTAAATACTTTAAATCTTGTTCCAGCGTCGCCATATCCCCATGAAGGTGTTTCAATCGCCAGGTCTTTTATGTTCTGTTTAATCCAGTCAACATTCATCCCGGCGGCTTCGATTTTTTCTTCAAAAATTTGATATTCTTTACTCATATTACTACCTGCCTACAATATTTTTAATAAAAAACTCATAAACCTCATTCCACTTTTCTGTGTCCTGCGGTTCCCATGTTTTTATTTCAAAAGAATTCCTTATAACTTTTCTGGCTTCTTCCATTCCCGAGAGATGATTCAAAGCAATCAGCTGTCCCATTATATTACCTGTAGAAGTGGCTTCTATCGGTCCGGTGGTTATGGTTCTGTTCAAAGCATTTGCCGTAAACTGCGATATCATTACGTTCTTGCATCCCCCGCCTACAATATGAAGATGCGGGATGGTTTTCCCAACCACTTCTTCAAGTCCTTCATAAACATACCTGTATTTAAGCGCCAGGCTTTCCATAATACATTTAACCATCTGAGGCTTGCTTTCAGGTATCGGCTGCCCTGTCATCCTGCAGAATTCCTGTACTTTTTCGGGCATATGGCCAGGATGGTAGAACATATCACTATCGGGGTCAATCAAACTCCTGAATGACTCGGCTTCCCTGGCTTCGAATTCCAGTTCGTCAAAAGACATTACTTTGTCTTCCCGGTTCCACTGACGCCTGCAGTCCTGGTATATCCAAAGACCCATTATATTTTTCAAAAACCGTATGGTCCTGTTGAAACCACCTTCGTTAGAGTACTCTAGTTCTGCAGCTTTATCGGAAACTATCGGTTTTTTCAATTCAGTGCCAAGAAGCGACCATGTTCCGCTGCTTAGAAAGGCGAAGTTATCGGTTTTTGCAGGTGCGCTTATTACTGCGCTGCCGGTATCATGGGCAGCAACTGAAATCACAGGAACCGGATCAATCTGTACTTCATCGCAGATTTCATGTTTAAGCATCCCCGCTACAGTACCGCTGTCAATGATATCGGTAAGGAAATGATGCGGTATACCGAGTTTATCCAGAAGTTCCCTGTCCCACCCGCCGGTCTTAATATTAAGCATCTGAGCCGTACTGGCTATGCTATATTCACTATGCATACTGCCTGTAAGAAAATAATTGAGTAAATCAGGCATAAACAACATTTTATCAGCCCTTGCCAGAAGCTCAGGACGTGTTTTTGAAAGTGCAAACAACTGATACAATGTATTGAACTGCATGAACTGAATGCCGGTACGTTTATAAATCTCTTCACGCGGAACAATTTTGCATGCAGCCTCAATCATCCCGTCAGTCCTTGAGTCACGGTAATGTATGGGGTTTTCAAGGAGCCTGCCTTCTTTATCAAGGAAACCAAAATCAACGCCCCATGTATCTATTGCGATGCTGGATATATCTTTGTGCCCCTTTTTCCTACATTCGATTATACCCGTTTTTAATTCGTGAAATAATCTGAGCACATCCCAGTACATGGTGCCGTTTATATTAACGGGGTCGTTCGAAAACCGGTGTACTTCTTCCAGCGCGACTTTTTCACCATCATAGATTCCCAGCATTGCCCTTCCGCTGCTGGCTCCATAGTCGAATCCCAAAACTTTTACCATTTTTACCCTCCGGATATGTTTTTTTATGCAGTCACAATTATATATCACGAGTCATCTTGAGTAAATGCACACTTGCTCCATAAGCCCCCATGGATATGTTATATATTCTTTTGTATAAAGCGACTCATCAGGATGGAATGCCGCTGATCCGGTCCATTTTTCCCTTGAGTTAGCAAGGTGAAGCGGCCCGAACATATTTCTGGGAGCGCCCATAACCTCGATTTCTATATCATTGTTTCCATCAGCTAACATATGCCCGATCCTAACCCTATTCTTCGCTTTCCACGGAATTATGGTTTCGTGCCCATTGATTCTGACTATTGTGACAACATCGCTGTATTTACCAAGGTCCAGTATGATATCGTTTCCCAGTTCCGGGGATTTTACCAGCCTATATTTATACTTCATCCCCGCATGGTAATGGAAATATCCCTGGACTCCCCAGTCTCCAATTGCCAGCTTGGCCGGTTCTGTGATGATTTTCCGGTCAACCGAAACCCCGAAATCTCCAATTATGAAAATATTTTCCAGTTCAGTCGACGACATATATGGGAGCTCAAGTGTAATGTTATTAATGCCCTTTTTAAGCTTTGGCATATCGAGGCGTCCCATGCATTTGTCAACAAACCAGCCCTTGGGCTCCGATGATATTTTTTCACCGTTCACATAGACCGTATAATCAGAAGCATCCTCGATTACCAGGAATGTGGTTTCGGGCACATCATTTACTACAAAATCAAATGATACCTGCAGTTCTTTCCCATCATTTACATGGGGTATGCCAGTCCATTTATACCTTTGAAGCCCGCGGTTCTGGGCAATGGGTATCATTCCTAGTGTTTCACGCAGCCTTTGCTGGTGGAGCCACACTTCATCCTCTTCAGTCCATCCGATGCCGTTATAATTGAATCTGCACATATCCAGGACCATTACATTATCTGAAGTCCTTTCGAAGTCACATATGGTTCCAAGGCCGGTATTAAACTCATAAGATTTTTCTTCAGGTACATCTACACTTATATGTTCCCCGGTTTTTTGCAGCATGAATATCTTTGAATCAGTAGGCCCGAATTCACATCTGAATTTTACCTGCCCTTCAACTGCTTCATATGGATACTTTTCAACTTCACCTGTCAGCGGGTCCCATTCCTCGAGGCTACCTGTACCATTTAGGATTACATTCGCAGCATAAGAAGAATTCTGGTCGTTGTTTATCATAAACAACATTATTGCCTCGCCCATGTCGCGAACCATAGAAAAAATGTTTTTTGCTTCCTGACCGTGCGAGAGCCTGATACTGACTTTTTTATCAAGGTGTTTGACAGTTTCATTTATATCGGCACTGCTGACAAAATTGTCGTTGCTATAAAGACGGTATATGTCGCTTGAGGGTTCTCCTTCTATAAATTTTATCCCTCCGCTTTGGTCTATTACCCTGCCTCCGGAATTCATGAAGGATTCCAGTAATTCCACAGTTGATTTATACAGCGTTTCAGTTCCCGGCGGGATAACAACAGAGTCATACTCCATATCGCCTACAGTTATTTTTCCGTATCCGGAACCCCCTATTCTCGCCATTATATCTTCGTCGCCGTAATCAAAGCTTATATGATTTGACATTAAGTCCTTTGTGTAATCATTAAGAAGATATCCAAGACTATCTGTTTGTTCCTGCATTCTATTCAAACGCCTGTCCCCCGGTTTGATATCTGCGTTAATCCAGGCAGTTGCAACCGGGTGTATTACAAGTGTATTTATTATCGGATTGCCTTTTGAAGTAAGCGCACCGATCCGGGCAAAATAATCTTCGACTATATTATTATATTTCCACCATGGCGTCTGATAATTGAATACAGGTGGATAATCGCGTTTTCTGCAGCCTTTCATCGAATACCATGTAAGGTGCTGACACCTGAGGTTAATCCCTTGGATATACTGATAATCGCCAATCCATTTCTGTCCCTCAAACGAAAACTGCCAGCCCGATACCCCATAAGTTTCCGAAAGAGTGCGCTTCCTGCCCAACTGGTTAGCTACGGATGTACATCCCTTGATTGTCATAAATTCAACCGTTTGATCTCGGAGCATGTCTATTCCCGGAATATGCTGGTACATATAATTCAGCAGGACGCTTCCACTCAGCAATATATATGATCCCATCCTGTTTTCTGCAAGCCAGTGACCTGTAAACAACAGATTGTTTTCATCACACCAGTTATAAATTTGCTTAGAAAAGTTTTCAGCGAACATTTCTGCGATTGTCCTGAACCAGTCATGCTTTGCCTTCCGGCTTAATGGATGTTCCATAAATAAAGCCGGAATAATATCTGTAAATTCATATCCTCTTTTCTCTTTAAAGAACTCTTCGAATTCATATGTATATGCAAGCCTGACAGCATCATCACCGTAATCGGATGTAGAAGAAGCAATATTAGGTTCATCAGTAAAAATTCCCGGAATCGCTTTTCCAAATTCATCACCGAATTTTGCTCTATAGGGTTCATAAGAGGTTTCAATAAACCTTTTGACGGTATCTTTATTTATATTATCAGCAGGAGGTGTATTGTTGAACCATTCCATAGGAGGAAGGTAATCCAGGCGGACATGCAGGTATTTTTCGGCACTGTTTTTATCAGATTCATCAAGCAGCCGAAATGAAAGCATGCCTATATTATCTGTTTTTACGGCATAGGTATAGAGTATTTCGCCTTCTATTACTTTTTCATTAGTAATATGAATTGAAATACCCTTTCCACCGTTATCTTTGTCGCAGGTTACCAATCCACCTGCGGCACCTGAAGGCCAACGATCCTCGTCATAAAGCCAGGCCAATGTTCCGTCTTCTTTCGCTTGCTCTACACAGGCCTGCACGCTGTCCATCCATTCTTTGCCCAAGATACTCCGATTCCAGGCCGACGCGGGAGTGCATAAAATAGCCGCCCATTCCCTTGTCAATCATATCTCTGGCCTGAGACTTAACCTCCGCCGGATCCATGACATCATTCCATGACCAGAATGGAGCCGACCTGTCCATCGCCTCAGGATGCAAAAAAGCCTGTTTAATCTCCGAGTATTTCATGTTTTCCCCCATTTTCGGATAAAACCCCGGGAAGTTTTATCGATATTATTCGCCGTGGCCTTTACCTGCCTTCATGTACTGTAGTATACGTTCGTCTAGTCCGGGTTTGATGTTTAGTATCATCTCGCCGAACATATTATTGTCCATACTGTCCGTTGTCAGTTTTTCATGACCTATAAGCGCCCAGGTGGATTCAACGAGATTAGAGAATGCTTCGTTTCTCATTGCCTTGCAAATGAATCCCTGCCTCGGAGAATTGATGTCTTCTCCACTAATCTGGAAGAGCTGGTATTTCATACAAAGGTCCTTTACCTTATTCAGTTGCTCCATTGTATTCCTTGACGGCATGTATGTAACAGCGTTGAAACCCAATTCAGAAATTACTTTGAACAATTCTTCAATATAATCATCTTCGAATTTCTGAGGTTTTTTATCACCTGTTACTGAATCGCCTACATCCCCAAGATAAGCATATGCGGATATACACCCATTGACCGATGCTACTTCAAGTGCTTCCCTGACATCAGGACACTCATCAGTTGCAGGCCTATAAAACATATCAATCATATCGCTCTTAATTGCACTCAGAAGGTCATATTCATAAACCGGATTGTCTTCATCAAGAAGAAAAGCTTCGCTTTTTGCCCTAAGAGGAAGTTTCATAGTGTTCTTATAAAAATCAACCAGTTTCTCTCCTCTTCCAAACCTTTCCGTCAGCTTAAATGCAAGCGCATATGATATGTGTCTTTCAGTAATGCTTCCGCCGTCATGCCACATTGAAAGAGGTGCGACATCATTTTTGAAATCCATACTGATATCATATGGCTTTAAAATTTGATTAAGCCCGTCTACCATATCTGCATTACGCCTGTTCCTTGCTTTTGCATAAGGACGAATCCATGTCTGAATATTTTCAATCTTTGTATGAGGAATACCATGAAGAGCCATATAAACCACTGATTTTTGATCAGGATTGTTAATTTTACGTCCGGCCAGCGGCGTATTGTCCATATTTACACGGATTTCCATGCCGCCTGTGGTCGCCATCCCTATGATTTTACCTGCACGGGCAAATTCAAGGCATCCTGCCACTGTGTCATGATCCATGATACCGGCTGTCCCGAGTCCGTTTATATATGCCATCCAAAGAGCTTTTGTAGGTGTATATGGTGAAAATGAATAAGAAGTGTGGATATGATTGTTAACATCACTTGATTCTACAGGCTTCCTGATTTCCCCGTTATCGATTCCCTCCCTTAGTTTTGAAAGGCTGTCAAGCCTTTGCTCTACCGATGGGTTGTTTAGGTTTTCAATGTGCTTTAGAAAATAATCATTCAAAATATCTCCAACCTTTCCGGGTGAATTGTATTCACCAGAATTACTAAGTTATTATAACCCAACTCAATGTAATAAACATAATAAATTATGCTGTTTTTATTGAAATAAACAAAGAATATGCTTATATGTAATCTACATCCGTATGTTATTAATGCTATAACCCATATGGGATTGTATGACAATGAAAAGTTTATATCATTATGACATTTTATTTAAAAGCGGCAGCCGGAAAATTAATACCTTTTTAATGTCACTAGGCAACTTGCAGCCCCCTTATGTGATATTATATACATAGATAATCAGCGTTTGGCAGGTGGCTATGAATTTCATTAATGACATGGATCTATACTTATTCAGAAAAGGTGCTGCCCGAAGAGCATACAGGTTCATGGGCTGCCAACCATCGGATTCCGGATATCGATTCACAGTTTGGGCCCCGAATGCAGAATCTGTGTCTGTCATAGGCGATTTTAATGGTTGGGATCCGCGGGTTCACCCTATGGACTTTATAGAAGGTCCCGGGCTGTGGACACTGGACATTCCGGACATACATGAAGGAATGAAATATAAATACCATGTCGTCGGGAAAGACGGCAAAGGCATAGACAAACTTGACCCCTACGCTTTTTTTATCGAACGTCCGCCTTCAAATGCTTCAATAATTAAAAGAAAACCTAAATACAATTGGACTGATTCTGACTGGATTAAAAATAGAAAAAGTACTGATATATATCATTCCCCGGTTTCAATATACGAAGTGCACTCTTCTTCATTCAAGCGGAAAGAAGATGGGACAATATTAACCTGGGGAGAACTCGCCGATGAGCTTATACCGTGGGTAAAAAACCTTGGTTTTACACATATTGAATTTATGCCTGTTACTGAATATCCGCTGGATGCATCATGGGGATATCAGGTAACAGGATATTTCGCACCTACCTACCGGCATGGCGACCCCGAGGGCTTAATGTACTTGATAGACCGTTGCCACAATGAAGGCCTGGGTGTTTTACTAGACTGGGTTCCCGCCCATTTCCCAAAAGATGAGTTTTCCCTTGCCCGTTTCGACGGAACCGCTTTATATGAACACCCTGACACAAGGCTTGGGGAACAACCCCAATGGGGAACGGCAGTTTTCGACTTCAGCCGCCATGAAGTATGCAATTTTCTTGTATCAAGCGCCGTATTCTGGCTTGATGAATATCATTTTGACGGTCTTCGTGTTGACGCTGTAAGCAGCATGCTGTACAGGAGCTTCGGAAGAGAAAACACCGAATGGCTTCCCAATGACCAGGGTGGTGATGAAAATACAGAGGGCGTAGAATTCATACAGTCTTTGGCACGTTCTGTTAAAGAAGAGGTTCCGGGAACTCTGTTTATCGCCGAAGAGTCCACATCATGGCCAGGTGTTACAAAACCGGCAAGTGACGGCGGCCTTGGATTCTCATATAAATGGAACATGGGATGGATGAATGATACTCTAAATTATATTAAAACACCTTTTGGCGAAAGGAAAAACCACTATGGGAAGCTAACATTCACACTTCATTATATATTCTCGGAAAACTATATACTTCCCTTTTCACATGATGAGGTAATCCATGGCAAATTAACCCTACTCGACAAGATGCCCGGTTCCTATGAACAAAAGTTTTCAGGCTTGAGGGCATTAATCGGATATATGTACGCACTACCCGGCCTTAAGCTCCTTTTTATGGGAAACGAAATGGCTCCGTTTATGGAATGGCGTTATTCTGAAGAGCTTGAATGGCCTCTTCTAAAATATCCGGTACATGACTCATTCCGTTGTTATCTTTCGGAGCTCAATGAATTTTATAAAGAAAATGCACCTCTATGGGACGAGGACCATTCCTGGAACGGCTTTAAGTGGGTAGTTGACAACGAACCTGAAAAAGGCATAGTTGCATTTGAAAGAATATCCAGAAACGGGAATAAAATCATCGCGGTAATAAACTTTATGCCATGGCATCATACGGAATATAAAATCGGAGTCAATCCAGGAGTATCTGTTTCCGAGATTTTCAACAGTGAATATGTTAGGTTCAGCGGATGTAATATTACAAATCCGGGTATCCTCCGCCCTGGTAATACGCCGGCAGGCAGCTTTTTGCATTCAATAAAAATAAACATTCCCCCGCTTTCAACTTTATATTTTAAAGTTATTTAAAACGGGAACATAATAAATTAACAGAAAGAAGTGATATCAATGAAAAACGACTTTGAGAGCAGAACAGTCTGTGTCTATCCATTGACGGCAAATATCAGAAAAAAAGAAACCGTTGCCATGTTGCTGGCAGGCGGCCAGGGCAGCCGGCTAGGTGCATTGACTACCAAGATGGCTAAACCGGCAGTACCTTTCGGCGGCAAGTACCGAATCATTGATTTTGCCTTAAGCAACTGTACTAACTCAGATATTGACACACTCGGGGTTCTTACCCAGTACCAGCCTCTGGAACTTAACTCATATATCGCAAACGGCCAGCCATGGGACCTAGACCGTATAACCGGAGGTGTTTATGTGCTTCCGCCGTATATGAGTGCTAAGGCGGGAGAATGGTATAAAGGAACAGCCAATGCTATTTATCAGAATATTGCATTTGTGGAGCAGTTTGAACCGGAATATGTAATCATTTTATCAGGAGACCACATATATAAAATGGATTACAGCCGAATGATAGATTTTCATAAAAAAAATGAAGCTGACGCCACTATAGCAGTTCAGGAAGTTCCCTGGGAGGAAGCAAGCCGCTTTGGCCTGATGATTACAGATAATAATGAAAAAATAATAGATTTTGAAGAAAAACCGCTGGAACCCAGAAGTAATAAGGCATCAATGGGGGTTTATGTATTCAGCTGGGATGTGTTGAAAAAATATTTAATAGCCGACGAATCAACTCCTGGCTCATCCAATGATTTTGGAAAAAATATAATACCTGAAATGCTGAAGACGGGAAAACACATGTATGCCTACACTTTTGAGGGCTATTGGAAAGATGTCGGTACAATTGAAAGCCTTTGGGAAGCAAACATGGATCTTCTTAACGAAGATTCTTCACTCAATCTTTATGATACTGACTGGCATATATACAGCAGGAACCCCGTCATGCCTCCGCATTATGCAGCAAAGGGGGCGGATATCTCCGAGAGCATGGTTACGGAAGGCTGTATTGTCGAGGGCAAGGTTGAAAACAGCATTTTATTCGCAGGAGTAGTTATATCGCAGGATGCTGATGTTAATCACTCAGTGGTTATGCCAAATACAATAATCGGAAATAACAGTACAGTTAATTATTCTATAATCGGAGAGAATGTAATTATCGGATGCGATGTAAAATTCCAAGGCGGTTCGCCCTTAAAGATTTCTGTCATCGGTCCTGAAGCGGTTATTCCTGACGGAACCATAATACCTGAAGGAGCAAGGCTTTCTGCAGAAGATGCAGAAAATTTATAAAAGAGGTGCTTTAATATGAAAGATGCATTTGGATTAATAATATCAGGCAACGAAGAACAGGAACTAAGAGACCTCACACTTATAAGGTCAATTGCCGCAGTTCCTATAGCAGGAAGATACAGGGTTATTGATTTTTATCTATCCAACCTGGTTAATTCCGGGATACATAACGTAGGTGTAATAACATACAGAAATTATCATTCATTGATGGACCATATATCCGGCGGTGTAGAATGGGACCTGAGCAGAAAAAGGGACGGTTTATTCATTCTTCCCCCAATGAGCCAGCATACAACGGGAAACAGTTCCTACAGCGGCACTGCTGAAGCTATAAACGGTGTTAGGAACTATATCAATAGGTGTGCACAACAAACCTGCATTCTGCACACAAATTGTAATACAATTCATAACACATCGTATTATGAAGCATATGACCAGCATCTATCATCAAGGGCGGATGTAACTGTCATGTACAGCGATTCCCAGCATGACCTTCAGACGCCGTCAAGGATGGAATTAATGATTGAGACAGATGAAAACGGAACTGTAACCGATATGTTCAGAGGAAATACCTATAAAGATTCAAACAAAGTTTCTATGGATATATTCTTTATTGATAAAAACCTTCTGATCAGGCTTGTCGACAATTGCATTATGAAGGGCTGCACAGATTTTATACGGGACATCATAATACCCAACATTAAAGTACTGGATGTGAAGGGTTTCCACTATAAGGGACCTGCGTTTAAAATTGATACTGTCGAAGGCTTTTTCAAAACCAATATGGCTTTCCTTGACAATGATACCAGGTATCAACTGCTTGAAGGCAACGGGCCGGTATACACAAAAGTTAAGGACGAAGTTCCTGCAAGGTACAGCAAATCTTCTAAGGTCGCTAATTCCCTCGTGACTGACGGCTGCGTTGTTGAGGGTTCTATTGAAAACAGTCTTTTATTCCGTGGGGTTCAGGTTGCCAAGGGCGCTGTTTTAAAGAACTGTGTAATAATGCAGAACAGTCAGATCCAAGCCAACGCAGTACTTGAAAATGTAATTTTAGACAAGAACTGTACAATTTTAAGGGGCCGGCGTCTGGTCGGAACCGAATCGTACCCCATGGTAGTTACCAAGGGGTCTACAATTTAGAGAGGATTCCATATGAGTACCACTGTGAAAGTGAAAAATCAGGTTCTGTTTGCATTGTCGGAATGCGTCCCGTTTATTAAAAGCGGAGGTCTTGCAGATGTAGGCGGAGCACTGCCAATAGCACTCAATAGAAAACGCAACCTTGAGGTTTCGGTTATAATGCCCCAATATTCTGCAATCCCCCACACCCTTTTAAAAAAAATTGAGCATGTGTGCAGTTTTGATATTTATGTGGGATGGAGAAAAAAATATTGCGGCATCAACAGGCTTAAATACCGCGGGGTTACTTTCTATTTTGTAGACAACCGGGATTACTTTTTTAATGACTATCTATACGGATATGGTGATTATGAGGCCGAACGCTTTGCTTTCTTTAATATAGCGGTACTTGAGGCTTTGCCCCACATAGGTTTAAGTCCGGATGTTATACACTGCCACGACTGGCAGACAGGTATGATTCCTGCCCTTCTTAACATAAGGTATGCCTATAGTTCGCCCTGGGATAAAATCAAAACTGTATTTACCATTCATAACCTCAGGTATCAGGGTGTATATGATGCGAACCGTGCCCCTGACTATTTTGGGCTTGACAGGCATTTTGTGGATTCGGGTCTCATCGGCCATGAGAATGCGCTTAATTTCCTTAAAGCTGCATTAACGTATTCAGACAGGATTACCACTGTCAGCCCTACATATTCAAGGGAAATCATGACTTCCTGGGGAGGAGAAAACCTTGAATATAAACTAGCTGAAAGGGAATCTGATGTTGTCGGCATTTTAAACGGCATTGACGAAAAACTAAATAATCCCTCAAAAGATATCGATTTACCTGCAGGATTTTCATCTGAAGACTTAACTGGAAAAGATATATGTAAAAAAGCACTTTTAAAAAAGTCGGGTCTTCCGATTGTTAAAAATACCCCTTTAATAGGAATGGTGGGAAGGCTTACATCTCAAAAGGGACTGGACCTTGTTGAGCATGTGCTAGATGAAATTCTACAGGAGAATCTTCAGCTCGTGGTACTTGGAACAGGAGATGAAAAATATGCAGATATGTTCCGGAATTTTGAAATAAAATATCCGGATAAGATTAAGGCATTCATAACATTCGACTCTGCCCTGGCCAAAATGATTTATGGTGGCAGCGATATGTTCCTTATGCCTTCTCTGTTTGAACCCTGCGGACTGGCCCAGATGATATCACTTAAATACGGAACTCTTCCGATTGTAAGGGAAACCGGGGGTCTGAAAGATACTGTATTCCCTTATGATGAAACTACCGGTGCGGGCAATGGATTTACTTTTGCAGCATATAATGCCCATGATATGCTTTTCACAATCAAGCACGCAGTTAGTTTTTACAGCAGCCATAAAGAAATTTGGAAGAAGATGCAGCGTCAGGGTATGAATACCGACTTTAGCTGGAAGGTTTCAGCTTCGCACTATACTGACATGTATATGAGCATGATGTAATTTGTTTAACACCTTCACTCTTGAGGAAAGCCGGGTGTTATTATATAATGTCTAAATATAGAATATAAAATCGGAGAATATAAAATATATGGATATAGTTTGTTCATTGAGGGACAGGATTGAAATGGCATTAAAAAGCAAATATGCCGTAGATCCGGGAGAAGCAACAAACCAACAAATCTTTGACGCCACCGCAAATACCATAAGGGATCATATGATGCCCTACTATATGAAATCAAGAGATGACCATCAGGAAAAGAAAAATCTTTTCTATATGTGTATGGAATTCCTTCTTGGAAGAACACTTAACAATGCACTTATGAACATGCGTATCTATGACGATTATAAAGTTGCACTTGAAGAAATGGGTTTTGATATTGAGGATATAATCCGCGAGGAACCGGACCCCGGCCTTGGCAACGGCGGCCTGGGTCGACTTGCGGCCTGTTTCCTTGATTCTGTCGCATCACTTGATCTTCCGGTTGTGGGTTGCGGAATAAGGTATCAGAACGGTCTGTTCAAGCAAGTGATAGAAGATGGTTATCAGCTTGAAGAACCGGATAACTGGCTTGACCGGGGTTTCCCATGGGAAATTAAAAGAGAAGACAGGAAAGAAGAAGTTCGTTTCGGTGGTTCTGTCCATGAAGAATGGATCGGCGGTAGACTTAAGGTCATGCACACCGGGTATGATTCAATACTGGCAGTACCGTATGATGTCCCCATCATCGGGGGAAACAACTCAACAACAGCAGGCATATTAAAATTATGGAGCGCTGAACCATATAAAGAATTCGACCTTACTCAATTCAATAAGGGTGATTATCGTAAATCACTGAAAAATGAAAACGATGCAAATATCCTTTGCAGGGTTCTTTATCCTGCTGATAATCATACTAACGGACAGGAGCTTCGTCTGAAGCAGCAGTATTTTCTTTGCTCTGCTTCAATGCAATATCTGGTAAACAGATTTATAAGCCTCGGCAATACCGATTTGAGAAAATTACCTGAATATGCGGCTGTTCATATAAACGATACCCACCCTACCCTTTCAATCCCTGAGCTTATGCGGATACTGATGGATGAACATGGATTTGAGTGGGATGACGCCTGGGACATTTGTAAAAAAATGTTTTCTTATACCAACCATACAATACTGGGTGAAGCACTTGAAACATGGCCAAGGCGGCTTATGCAGGAACTTATTCCAAGGATATTCAAGATTATTGCTGAAATAAACGAAAGATTCTGCACAGATGTATGGAACAAAATTCCCGGAGATTGGTCTGTTATAAACCGCATAACGATAATCCATGAAGACAAGGTCAGGATGGCCAATCTCTGCGCCCTTGCATGCCATACAGTGAATGGGGTTTCTGAACTACACTCTAATATTCTGAAAAAAGATGTTTTCAGTGATTTTGACAAGCTTTTCCCAAACAAATTCACAGGCATTACCAATGGAATAACCCATAGGAGATGGTTGAAATATGCCAATCCGGCTTTGACCGACCTAATAACTGTGGCTATTGGAGAATCCTGGAAATCAGAGCCTGAAAAATTAGAGGACCTTGTTCCATTTGCAGACGATCCGGCTTTCAGGGAGGAATTCGCTGAAGTAAAGAGAGCCAATAAAATCAGGCTTAATGATTACCTCCAAAAAAAGCAGGGTGTTTCATTTGACATCGATTCAATGGTTGATGTCCAGTCAAAGCGCCTCCACGAATATAAACGCCAATTGCTTAATGCCCTGCATATCCTGCACAAATACAATAGGATTGTAGCAGGCGACTATGGGGATATAGTACCCCGGACATTTATTTTTGCAGCTAAAGCTGCACCCGGCTATGAAATGGCAAAAATGATAATCAAGCTTATCAACGAAGTTTCGGTGCTTGTAGCCGCCCATCCTGTCGCAAGCGACTTGATGAAAATCATATTTCTGGAAAACTACAGTGTCACATCTGCAGAGATACTCATTCCTGCCACTAACTTGTCGGAACAGCTTTCAACTGCCGGCTTTGAAGCTTCAGGAACAGGTAATATGAAATTCATGATGAATGGTGCCCTTACTATTGGAACAATGGATGGCGCCAACATTGAAATCAGCAATCGGGTCGGACCTGACGATTTCTTTGTTTTCGGGCTAAGTGCTGATGAAGTGAAAGAAAGAAAAACTCTGGGTTATGCACCCTATAACATATGTACAAAGAATCCTGTGCTTATGGCCGCTATAAACAGACTGACAGACGGATCCCTGGCGGATGGAGATACGACTATTTTCTCTGATATAAAGAGTAGTCTGATTCTTGGACGCCACGGCGCAGCCGATCCATACATGGTACTCGGTGATTTTGATTCATACAGAAAAACCCAGCTGAAAGTCAACGAAGCCTATATTGACCCGCAGCGCTGGTGGAAATCAGCTGTTATTAATACAGCTATGTCTGGATATTTTTCAAGCGACAGGACTATAAGAGAATACAACGAGCGCGTATGGAATTTGGACAGGCTTCATAACTGATATGATTACCCATAATTCAAGGGATTTATTTTACAGGACGCCTTTCGGTGCGGTAGCCAACGGCACTACTCTTATACTGCGTCTTCTTTTCAATGATAAAAAACTTCCTGCAGAATGCAGATGCAACGTCTGGAGGGAAGGCTACGAAAAAGAAATTGATATGCGGTATAATCCCAATAACCGGAGTTTCGAGTGCACTGTCGACGCTGTCAGCTCCGGAGACCCTTTATGGTACTACTTCGTTTTTATATATGATGATAAAAAAATGCTTTTCTACGGGAACAATGAAAAAATTCTCGGAGGAACCGGGAAATTATACAAGAAGGATCCTGTTTCATTCCAGATAACAGTTTATGACAGCACATTTAAAACACCGGACTGGTGGAAAGAAGGTCTTGTATACCATATCTTCGTCGACAGGTTCAGAAAATCAGAATTCTATACCAATCCTCAACCGGGACAGTACTATTACTATCATAAAAAATGGAACGAGAATCCCTTCTATCTCCCCCATAACGGCAAAAAAAAATACTTTCCTGATGACATCTTTGGCGGAAACTTAATGGGTATAATTGAAAAACTTGATTACATCTCCAGCCTGGGTACCAGGACAATATACCTTTCACCTATCTTCGAGGCTCATTCAAATCATAAATACGACACCGCCGATTATATGAAAATTGATCCGGATTTCGGAACCAATGAAATTTTCTCCGAATTGTGCGAAAAGGCTTCCAACCTTGGGATGAAAATTATTTTAGACGGTGTTTTTTCACACACTGGCGATGACAGCATATATTTCAATAAATATGGAAGATACGATTCAATAGGTGCATACCAATCTAAGGATTCACCTTATTACAAATGGTATAAATTTGAAGAATACCCTGACAAGTATGACAGCTGGTGGGACTTTGTTACTATGCCGACAATTGATAAAAGCAATCCGGATTATATTAAATTTATCAATGATAGTGACGGAATTGTAAGAAACTGGTTAAAACATGGTGCTTCAGGGTGGCGCCTTGATGTTGCGGATGAACTTCCCATGGACTTTTTAAGGACTCTTCGGACCAGTGCAAAAACAGAAAATCCTGATGCACTTATTATGGGCGAAGTATGGGAAGATGCTTCCAATAAGATCGCCGGCGGGAAGCTGCGTAATTACTGTTACGGTGATACCCTTGATTCAGTAATGAATTATCCTGTCAGAAATGCAATACTTGATTTTATGACCGGTAAAAATACATCTGAAGAATCTATCTCAATGCTGGAATCGCTTCTTGAGAATTATCCTCCTGCATTTTATAGCGCAGCAATGAACCTGCTTGGCTCACACGACCGGCCGAGGATGCGCACTGTATTATCAGGCGCTCCGGATCATGAAACACTTACCCGTGAAGAACAGGCTGAGTATGTGCCTGATGCAGCCGAATTTGAATTATCCATTGACAGGGTAAAGGGAGCGGCAGCCCTCCTATATACAATCCCCGGGGTTCCCTATATATATTATGGTGACGAAACCGGGCTGACAGGGATGACAGATCCATTTAATAGGAGAACTTATCCCTGGGGTCATGAAAATAAAGACCTCATTGAATTTTTCAGGCTCATCGGCAATTTTAGGAAAAATAATGACTTGCTAATTAAAGGTTCTGTAAGTTATTATGCTTTTAATGATGATGTCATGGGTTGCCTTAGAACATTGGGCCCCTCGTGTGTATTAATCTTGGTCAATAGGAATTCCGAAGCTACACATAAAATAGATTTTCCCATGCTTCCCAAAGGTGAATTAAAGGATATATTCTCTGGACACCTGTATATTCAAAAAAATGGTGTAAATTCTTTTAAACTTCCACCCCTTTCTTTTTTAGTTCTGAATTCTGTTTAAAATAGTCGTATTTTCTGTTGAAATATCCGCTTTTAGTATTATAGTCCACATAATGTATCATTCGAAATATTAAAGGATTTCCTAAATTTTTTCTATTCAATATATTTGAGGATGTCATTTTCTTTATCTTATATATGATAATATTGTAAGGGGGTTATGCTATGAAAAAATTCAAAATACCAACATGGTACTATCAGCAGTTTGACGCGGATTTCAGTCTTGATGTGCCTGCCGAAGGCTACGGCGGATGGAAAAAAGAAATTCTTCCGATTAATCCGGAAAAGACTGCAGTTGTAATAATGCATGCATGGGACTGCGGGACATATGAGCAATTCCCGGGATGGTATAGGGCAGTCGAATACATTCCGCGCGCAAATAAAATCGCTTCAGAAATCTTCCCCGACTTATTATCTGAAATCAGAAAAAGCGGTATGAAACTGTTTCATGTTGCCAGTGATTCCGGTTACGGATTCGGGTATCCCGGATATAAAAAAACACTTGAATTATGTGAAAAATTCGATACCGAAGATCCATTGACAAAACTTACTGCTCCCTGCCCCGATGACATCAGCATGGATTTGCGCAAATTTAAAAAAGCCAATTCTTTTGTCGGTGCTCACAATCAACCTGATGTTGATAAAGGAAGAGCTTTTAAAAAATTCATGAAGGAAGCAGAACCTGCCGGTGACGAACCTGTCGTCATAAACTGTGAGCAACTTCATGCCGTCTGCCTGGAATATGGTATAAACCATCTCATTTACATTGGTTTCGCGATTAATTGGTGCCTTCAGTACTCTCCAGGCAACATGAATGACATGTTCAGACGGGGTTTCCTGTGTTCAACAATCCGCGAAGCAGTCACCGCTGTTGAAAACAAAGAGTCGGCGCGTAATGAATCCAATAAGGAATACGGCCTTTGGGTAACTGCTCTTCAGAATGGTTTTGTTTACGACCTGGAAGATTTTATTAGTCTGCTGAAAAACCTTTAATCCAGTTGCATCGGAACCAGATTTCCAATATTAATTGTATCTTTTGTTACATGGCAATCATATGCATGAATCTGAACGCCTGCTTCGGAGGCTATTTTCAACGCATCCGCGAACGCAGGGTCCATCATTCTGTTCGGTACAAATATTGCAGCAGGTCTGTATTGAATTAAAAAGACCACATGGGCGCAAAACCCATTATTTACAGCATCGGCAAGTTCCATCAAATGCTTCCTTCCCCTGTCAGTCGGTGCATCGGGAAACATGGCGGTTCCTTCGATATCAAGTGTTACTCCCTTTACTTCTATAAAACCATTTTCCCCTTTTATAGATTCATAATATATATCAAACCGCGAATTGCCATAAACAGCTTCCCGCTTTAAAAAACTCATTTTCGGATATCCCTCAACATTTCCATTCGCAAGTGCATCGCATACAACAGCATTGGGAACCTGGGAATCTATATTTATGAGCATACCGCCTTTGTATACAGATATTAGAGAATATCTGGTTTTTCTGTCCGGGTTATTGCTCTTCTCCAAAAACACCTTTGCCCCTGGTAATAAAATCTCGCGGCACCTTCCAGTATTTTTTACATGAACATATTCCGATTTGCCATCTAACAACACCATTGCTCCAAACCTGTGGGGGCGCTCTATAAATATTCCTTCATGTATATTACTATATTTCATCGGCAATCGTCCCCATTAATCTTACCTGTTCATCAAAATCCCCAAGATCCGGCCTCAGGATAAACCATAACCTGGTATCTGTTTGTCTTTTCTTCTGAACATAATTGAAATATCCTGTCATTGAACCAAATTCGGGGATGCATTTGTCCATTATATTTGGAACAAAAACCGCCGCGGAACCGAATGAACTGAATAATTTATCAATATCAATGCCGGGATATACAAATTCCATACCTATTATGTTTATGCCTGATTCCACCAAATTATCAATATGATGTGTAAATTGTCCGCAGCAGTGTATAAAAAGTCCCCCGAATTCGTCAGACAGTTTCTTAACATAAGGTATGCCAAACTCTTTGTATAACTCAGGGGATAATAAAGGCATATAGTCTTCGGTGATTCCGATGCCGATGTCTTCAGGCAACCAGATATACGGCCACAAAGGGGCTTCTATTGCAGGAATCAATCTTCGCATGGACCTAATGATTTCTATAAGCTGTCCCGTTACCATCTCCAGCGCTCTGTGCACTTTCCCGGGATAATCGTACATCGCCATCATGAAATTCTGTTGTTCCCATAATAAAGATAGAGTATTTAATGGACCTTGGAGGTCAATCGTTGTGCATGGAACATTATCACTTCCCATACGATGACAAACATTTTTCCACAATTCATATCCTTTTATTACATCACCGGAGAAAGGATTAACAGCCTGTATATTTTCAGCATCAGCAACCTTATGAATAATAGGCTCAATCCATTTCCTTCCGCCTTCCGGTATGAATATATTTCCGCCCCAGAATGATGCTGTACTCACCGTTCCGAAATCGATGACAAGTCTTGGGATATTGCAGCCTGGCATGTGAGTCACTTCAGAAAGATTCAGAACAGCATTTTCAGCCATCTGTTCCATATCTTCAAGCTGCCTGTATTCATAATCTACAGGATAAGCGGAAAAAACCGTTGGAATATCCCCCCGCAAGAATTTCCGCAAGTGACTTCTATATTTATTAAGTTTTAAATCAGGATATAAGTCACTAAAACTATAATCTGCCATACATTATCTCCAGAATTCCTGGGCACCGAACATCCTGCCGTTATTATCTATCCAAATGCCGACTCCAAGATAATGAAAATTCCCCAGCATAGTCTCCCTATGTCCGGTTTTAGAGTTCAGCCAGTCGTTTACCATATGAATTGAATCGCCGTATCCATAAGCAATGTTCTCACCTGCTGAAATAAAATTGATTCCCTGTGCATTAAGTCTTGTACCAAATGTGACGCCCTCAGGTGTTACATGGGAAAAATATTCCCTGACAGCCATATCCTTTGAATGCATGGTTGCCGCAGTTTCCGCTGCGCTGCTCCATAAGAGCCTATCAAGACCCTTTTGTACTCTTAATGCATTGGTAATCCAGAAAACCTGGATTTCCAGTGAGTCAAAGAATGTTTCATCCGAGTTATCCGGGAAGTTATGTATTGTCCTTTCCTCTACGGTTTCTTCAATAATCAAAAAGGCTGTGATGATATCATTTTCATAAGAATCAAAATAATATGTTATATAGTCTCCTTCTGAAGTAATATAAGTACTGCTGTTTTCATAATCCAATGAATAAACATATATCGTATTGCTCCCCGGCAGAGGTTTCCTAAGTTCGGAAAGCGGTTCAGATCCATATGCATCTTCAAGTGCATATCGGCTCATCCCAATACCTATGCTGTTTTCATACTCATAACCATATGAAGCAGCAAGAATTCCAACCACGATGCCATTTTCAATTCCAACCTGCACATAACCACGTGACTCCGAATTATAAGTAAGCCACTTGAATCCATATCTGGAATCTAGAAGTGCATCAGGGATTCCTAAAAAAGCCAGTGTTTCAGCAGTTGAGCTGCCAATAGATATACCACCCGTTTCTATTCCGCTATTTTGTATCAATCCCAGGCTGCCTGCTATTGTTTTATCGACTGCACCATCGGCAACCAGTCTTTCAATAAGACTTACCCCGCTGTCCTTATACTCTGCGCTTAGTATCTCATAAGATACCTCTGCGACATTTCCCCTGCGGAAAACCTTTGTGATTAGTTCATGAAACGCCTGATAACTGATAAATTCTTTTTGATATGCAAACATTACTGCATTATCCCAGCTAAAATCCGCACCCGGGCTATCGTCAGAATATCCCAGTGCTCTCAACGCGAATGTAATATAGCTGATTGCCTTTATTGGAATATATGAACCAAATTCGGATTCCGAGATTCCATTAGTAAGTTCATGTTTATATAAATAACCTACATATGGATTCCCCCACTCCGGCACATCATTAAAAGGATGGGGATAATCCTGATTTAGTGCTTCCTCCTCAGCTCCCAGCAGCCTTACAAACATAACGGCTCCCTCAAGACGGGTTGGTGCCCTTTCAAGTTCAAACCCTATATCTGTTCCCCTAAATAAACCAAGCATATTCAACTGCACCGCATATTCATAGTGCTCTGGAAAATAGTCATCTGCTTGGGAAGCTGAAGGCATCAGGATTATTAATATTATTACTGCAAGCAGAATTCCGGCTATTTTTTTCATGATTCTCCCCATCTTTAAACTCCCAGTTTATTATATCATCACTGTATATGCCTAAAAAACTTTTCGAAATTTATACCGATGGTTTAATTACAATAAAAATTTATACTGCCAGTATATTAAAAATATGAAATAATTGGTGTATATTGTCATTGCCCGTTCAGACGGAGACCTTTGAAAGCGAGACAATCATGAAAATGAATGACCTGGAAAGACTTAATGAACCAATGTATATCGATGACATCGATACCCCGATTTTTGATTATCTGAAAAAACCAATTGTAACAAAAAACTATTGTCTTCAACCCCTTGGAAATGAGCATTTCTTAGATTTATTTGAATTCAGACTTCAAAACGAGTCCTTGGAAAGTGATCCTTTTGATAAAATCGGAGAAAAGTTTGAAGATGCCTATACACAGTTTTTCACATATATGTGCAATGTTGACAATCTGGCCTGGGTACTCATTGACCGTATTTATATAGTTGGATTTTTCCTTTTGGAATTAGATGTTGACTATAATAACTATATGGACAGAAACGCCCATCTCTATTATGAAATGAGCTGCACCATAAAGGATACCGATGTACATGTCGAATGCGTCAAGGCAATTATCGACCGGCTTTTCGGAGAATCAGATGTTCCCAGGATAGAAATGCATCTAGATAATAGCGATGATGACAGAGACTGCCGGTCCGCACTTGAAATGCTAGGGTTTTCAAAGGATCCCAATAAGGATGCCGCCATGGGTTACAGATACTATCTACTGAATAATGACCCCATAATAAATAATCCTCCCAGGCATATGCCGTTTATACTTAAGGCTTATCAGGATGCCCGTGAAAAAAACAACGCCGAAATCGAATCAGCACTATCGTAGGTTGCTCATAGGCTGGCAGTATTCAAAGCTGTTATTCACCAAAAACCGGTATCCCTCATTATTTCCCAATTTATCACTATTAATATCCAAATAGATTCCGGTTCAAGTCTCCTAAGTTCTCATATTCTCATAAGGCACATTTCTATCTGCCAGCCAAATTATGGATCGTGCTCCCCCGCACGATCCTTTTTTTTGGGAATCTAAAGCAGGCATACTTGCAATAAGAGCGAGTAACGAGAAGGAGACTATACTATAATTTAAAAATTCAAGTCATCAAGGAGTAAACATTATCCTTGGGAGCATCGCCGTTAACATTTGACATGGGAAATGGAATGCTATTGTGATAAGCAGAATAATCACTTTTCAATATATCAAACCAGGAATATTCAGCTGAATTCTAAGAGTAGTCGTGATTGTTATCTTTTTCCAGTATATGGGGTATGGGCTATTACAGCTGCCTGTACTTTATAAGCGCCGGCGTATATTAATGTATTCCTGCATTCATCAAGGGTACTTCCAGTCGTTATGATATCGTCAATCAGAAGAATATTCTTATCCCTAACCATTATTTGATTGGCTTTAAACACCTTCGACAGATTCTTTATCCTTGCATTTCTGTTTAAATCAGCCTGTCTTTTGGTTTGCTTTACTTTCATCAGTGCTTTATCCCGGCATGGAATGCCAAGAATCCCGGCAACTTCCCTTGCAGCTATTCCGCTCTGGTTATATCCTCTTTTTCCCAATTCTTTTTTATGCATTGGTACAAAAACCACCATATCCGGCTTAAGGCCTTCCTCAAGTAAAAGGTTTCCGAGTAAACCGGCCATCATTTTAATAGCTCTCGGTTTCCCTCCGTATTTGGCTCTTTTTAATATTCTGGCTATATTTTTATCATATTCAAAGATATACCGGGTAAATCCCGTCATTTTCAAATAAACCGGCAGCGAATTGTAACAGTCGCAGCAAAAGCCATGTACCGTTTCATCTGTCAGCCTGCCGCAGTATATACATCCTGAAGGAAAAATAAAATGTAACAGTTTTTCGAAGTTAACCAATGAGCATCTCCCTGAGTCCCGAGTATCTTGGTTTTTTATTGACATTCCTAATCATAGACATCAGAACTTCCTTAGAGCCGATTATATATAGTCTTTTCACGGTCCTGCTTACCGCGGTATACAGTAGATTTCTGTTCTGCAACAATTCATTTACTCCATACAAAGGCATGATGACCACATCATACTCGCTTCCCTGGCTTTTATGAACGGTTATCGCATACGCGGTTTCAAGCTGGTCGGATTCTGAAAAATCATAAATCACTGTCTTCTCGCCGTCGAATACCACTTTGATTTTTTCTGATTCAATATCAATCTCTTCAAGATAACCGATATCACCGTTATATATGCCGGTCCCCTCCTCATAATAGGTCGTATAGGCTATCTCATAATTATTTTTTATCTGCATTACCTTGTCACCCTCACGGTAAGTTCGGTTTGAATATTTCTTTTCTCTCTTTCCGCTTCTCTCAGGGTTAAAAACATCCTGCATCATAGCATTAAGATTGATGGTTCCGGTATCTCCCTTTTTACCAGGGGTAATTACCTGGATATCGCTTGATGATTTCATTTCTTGCATTATTATTTCAGTCATCTTCTTAAAAATATTGCGGCCCCCGCGCTCTTCAATAAAAGTCAGGGATCCGTCTTCAGGATGAAGGTCGGGCATTAATCCGTTATTAATATCCCTTGCTAAAACCGGAATGGAACTGCCTGTTTCCTGTCTGTAAATGTTTTCTAGAATAGTACAATCAACAGTTGCTGACTCAATAATGTCCTGAAGGACTTTGCCGGGGCCAACGGCGGGCAACTGGTCCATGTCGCCGATTAGTATCAGCCTTGTCCCGGCGCTGATTGCTTTTAAAAGCGATTGCATTAATTCTATGTCAACCATAGACATTTCATCTATTATGACTACATCGGCATCAATGGGATTTTTCTCATTCCTCGCAAACTGCATATCACCATCATCGCCTATGAATTCAATTTCAAGCAGCCTATGGATGGTCTTTGCGTCCCTGCCGGAAGCTTCTTGCATTTTCTTTGCAGCCCTGCCCGTCGGTGCAGCCAATTTATAGCTTTTTCCTGTTTTTTCAAAGACTCCGATGAGAGCCCTGATAATAGTAGTCTTTCCGGTTCCGGGTCCCCCTGATATTACAGACACTCCGTTTTCAATTGCTGATTTACAAGCCCGTGTCTGTATGCTATCAAGGTCAATATGCAATTCCTCAAGGCTTTCTGTAAGCGAGTATTCATATTTTTCGCTGTAGGAAAAGTCTACGGATGAGAGCTTCTTAATTTTTTTAGCTACGAATATCTCTGCATCATACATTTCCTTTAGATATATGCACTCCCCTGAAGATGCAATCAGTTTCTCATCAAGCATCTTGTCAACCTGCGCTTCCAGGAAACTTTCATCAAGGCCCAGAACTATCCTGCAGGATTGCAATAATAAATTAACCGGCAGGTATGAATGGCCGGAGTTTTTAGCACGACCAAGAACATATCTAATTCCGGCGCATATTCGCGAGTCGCTTTGCATATATTCACCGAAATCATCATTTTCCATTCTGGCTATGCTGTCGGCTTGTTTAAAGCGAAGACCGAATCTTTCTGAAATCAGAAGGTACGGATCCGCTTTTATTTTTTCAACCGCACTGTCTCCTAGGTATTTATATGCCTTAGCGCCTTTTGCAGGGCTTAAACCATATTTAGTAAAAAACATTATTACATCTGAAAGGACACGTTGGCTTGATATGGCATTTCCTATCATTATTGCTTTTGCCGGGCTTATTCCCTTTACTTCCGACAAGCGTCCCGGTTCTTTTTCAAGAACGACAGGCGTATCTGCGCCGAATTTTTCAACAATTCTCTGGGCAGTGACTACTCCGACGCCCTTGACAAAACCTGATGCGAGATACCTTACAAGTGCATCATCTTTATCAGGTATATTTCTTTGAAAAGTACTTGCAGTAAACTGCCGTCCATATCTTTTATGACTTGTCCATAATCCGGTGATTTCTAAATTCTCACCGGGCCTGAGGGCAGGAAAAGTACCTACGACAGTCACAATGGAACCTTCGCAGCTCATAGTGAAAACCGAATAACTATTTTTACTATTATGAAAAATAATATCTTCAACGCCGCCGTTGATTGTTATGAACTCTTCCATTCCTGCCCTTCATCCATTCAATTATCCCGTCGACGATTGAATGACAGTTAGATTATGATATGTTTTTCAGCAGGTCTTCAACCTTGTTTGTTCTTTCCCACGATAAATCCAGGTCGTTCCTTCCAAAATGCCCATATGCAGCCGTTTGTGCATATATTGGTTTCCTGAGGTCAAGGCTGCTGATGATTCCGTCAGGACTCAAATCAAAAACCTTTCCTACAGCCTCTATTATATCAGCCTCGTCATACTTTCCTGTACCGAAAGTGTTAATATCAATGGAAACCGGTTGTGAAATCCCAATTGCATATGCCAGCTGAACTTCACATTTGTCTGCCAGTCCTGCAGCAACTAGATTTTTTGCAACCCATCTTGCTCCATATGCTGCTGACCTGTCAACCTTTGAAGGATCCTTTCCGCTGAATGCCCCACCGCCATGGCGTCCCATGCCGCCATAAGTGTCCACTATTATTTTGCGGCCGGTAAGGCCGGCATCACCCTGCGGTCCTCCTACTGAGAATGAACCTGTTCTGTTTATATGTATAACAGTATCCTCCATCATATCTTTATCCAGAACTTCATCAATGACATGCTTCTTTATATCACGGCAAAGCTTTTCATATGGAACATTAGGATTGTGTTGCGCGGCGATTACAACCGTATCAATCCTTGAAGGTTTTCCATCAATGTATTCAATCGATACCTGGGATTTTCCATCAGGCCTAAGGTAATCTATTATGTTTTTCTTTCTTACTTCTGTCAGTCGCTTTGTAAGTTTATGGGCTGCAATTATGGGATAAGGCATGAGTTCTTCGGTTTCATTACAAGCATATCCGAACATCAATCCCTGGTCTCCTGCCCCATGTACGTTCTTATCGTCATATGACTGATCTACACCCTGGGCAATATCCAAAGATTGCTCATCAATTGCTGTCAGTACTGAACAGGTATCACAGTCAAATCCGTATTTTGCTCTTGTGTATCCTATCTCCCTTACTGTTTCGCGGACAATTTTAGGTATGTCAACATAGCAATCCGTTGTTATTTCTCCCATCACCAGTACAAGTCCGGTTGTAGCGGCAGTTTCGCAAGCCACCCTGGCATTAGGATCTTTGCTGAATATGGCATCCAGTATTGAATCTGAAATTATATCGCACATCTTGTCAGGATGCCCTTCCGTTACCGATTCCGATGTAAAAATGTGTTTTCTCATATATCTCTCCTAAAAAAATACCCTCCGACAGGAGGGTTTTGCTCCTCATCTGTCAGGAATTAGCACCGTACATATGCCGGTTGCCGGGCTTCATCGGGCCTGTCCCTCTGCCGCTCTTGATAAGGTTATCTGTATTTAATTATCCGGTTTTTACCGGGCATTAATCTATTCCTGTATAATTATACTACACTTCAGACCCTGCGTAAATTGCCTCAAACTCATCTTCTTCAACTTTTTCTTTTTCAAGAAGCTTTTCAGCAAGCCTGGTTACAATATTAAGCTTTTCCTTAATAATGGCTTTGACCTTTTTATAGGATTCAGTAATTATGGTCTGTATTTCCTTATCTATCATAGATGCCAGTTCTTCGCTGTAGTTTTTCACATGCCCGTAATCCCTGCCTATGAAGACTTCTTCCTGCTGGTCAAAAACGATATTTTTTAGGTTTTCACTCATTCCGTATTTTATTATCATGCTGCGGGCTATCTGGTTGGCGCGCTTTAAATCATTTGCTGCGCCTGTGCTTATTTCACCCAAAGCTATTTCTTCAGCAGCCCTTCCGCCAAGCAATGACATTATTTCTTCAAGAAGTTGGCCCTTGGTATAAAAATATTTATCTTCATTCGGTCTGAAAGAAGTATATCCACCCGCCTGCCCAACCGGTATTATGGAAACCCTGTCAACCTTTGTAATTGTTGAAACAGTTTTTGTCGTTATGGCATGTCCGGCTTCATGATATGCAGTCAGCTTCCTTTCAATAGGATTTACTGTCCTACTCTTTTTTTCAGGACCCATGGTAACTTTAAAAATTGCTTCTTTAATAAGAACCTCAGAAATTGTTTCATAGTTGTCTCTGGCAGCCAGTATCGCTGCTTCATTCATAACATTCTCCAGGTCGGCTCCTGTAAACATTGGTGTGATCTTAGCAATATTTTCAAGATCAACATCATCACCAATAGGTTTGCCTTTTGCATATATCTTAAGGATTTCAGTCCTTCCGTTGGTATCCGGGTAATTTACAGTGATTTTCCTGTCAAACCTTCCGGGTCTTTGCAGCGCCGGGTCAAGTATATCCGGCCTGTTGGTAGCCGCCATTATGATGATACCTTCATTTACACCGAATCCGTCCATCTCAGCAAGTAGCTGATTGAGAGTTTGCTCTCGTTCATCGTTTCCGCCGCCCAGGCCAGCGCCTCTATGGCGTCCGACTGCATCAATTTCATCAATGAATACAATACACGGAGAATTTTCCTTAGCCTGTTTAAATAAGTCCCTTACACGCGAAGCGCCGACACCTACAAACATTTCAACGAAATCGGAACCACTGATGCTGAAGAATGGAACACCGGCTTCTCCGGCTACCGCTTTTGCAAGCAAGGTTTTACCTGTTCCAGGAGGACCTACAAGGAGTACCCCTTTGGGTATACGGGCTCCCAATTTTATATATTTTTCGGGCGTCTTCAGAAAATCAACAACTTCTTCAAGTTCTTTCTTTTCTTCCTGTGCACCTGCAACATCAAGAAAAGTTTTTTTCTTCTCTTTATCAGTAACCAGCCTGGCTTTGCTTTTACCAAAACTCATGGCACGGTTTTGCCCGCCCTGGGACTGCTGCATAATAAAGAACCAGAAAACAATAAATAAGCCTATCAGAATCAGCGATGGTATTAGCGAAAGCCACCATGGAGCAGGTTTGTCCGGTATGATACTAATCACTAAATCCGGTTGTTCAGCCCTGGCTTCTTCAAGGGTTTCCTGAAGCATATCGCTGCTTCCATAATCCACCTCGAAAAGGTACTTGTCACCCATGATCGGGGACTTAAGTTCCACAGTCGCCGTGTAAATTTCGATATCAACTTTTCTTACATTTCCGCCTTCAACTTGGTCCAGAAACTGTGAATAAACCATTTTTTCAGGCGTATCGCTTGTCCCAATAAGGCTTGCCACCAAAATGGCTATTAGAACCAGCACTATATAAAAACTAATATTTTTGTAAATCTTCAAAAATTTCCTCCTGCCCGTTGACTTTTATCATGTTACCACAGCAAAAGGCAACATACAATCTGACAACCTGCATTATACAATTATACCCCTGAAAACTGTTATTTAGCACTCTGGGCATACTTTGCTAAATTTCAATCAATAAGTCCGGCGTATATTTCTTCCTTCAACACACATATTTCAGGCAGGTTCCTGTATTTCTCGTCAAAGTCAAGGCCGTATCCCACTATAAATTCATCCGGAATATCCATTCCCTTATAATCTGTCTGAATCGGTTTTTTCCTTCTTGACGGTTTATCAAAAGCAACACATATCCTGACACTTGCCGGATTCCTGAGGGACAGAAATTCTTTCAGGTAATTAAGAGTTAGCCCAGTATCAACAAGGTCCTCTACTATTATTACATCTTTCCCTTTAATTTTGACATCTATATCATTTACAATCTGTATCTGCCCGCTGGATACTGTCCCAGAACCATAGCTGGACGCTGTGATGGTGCCGAATTCAACGGGAATTGATATATTTCTCAGGAGATCTGCAAGAAATATCAGACAACCCTTCATGACTCCGATAAGAACAAGTTCCCTGCCTTCATAATCATTTGATATCTGAGCTGCAAGTCTCTTAACCATCGAGTCAATCTCGTCTTTTTTTATAAGCACCTTCTTTACATCTTCCAGCATGCCCTATCTCCTTTCGAATATCACTTTAACAATCTTATCATTCTCAGAAGGTAAAAAGTCTTTCCCATAATCCAGTCCTTCTATATACGCAATCGAACCGCCGCAGTCAAGCAACATTAGGCTGTCCCTTACAGGACGCTCAATTTTCCTATCAATAAAGTACTTCTTAAGCTTAACGGTCCCACGGCCTTTCCAGGGTTTAATTATATCACCGTTCCTTCGGTTTCTGACCAATAATCCATCTTTGCACAACACTAAGGAGAAGTAATGGACATTTCCTTTTGGATCTGCTTTTCCGTGATTTTCGCATATCTTAGCAGTAATGTCCATGTTTTTTTCCTTTACAAATATCTTTCCCGGAACAGGCAGTTTATATTCAAAATCTTTTACTTTACTATCTTTATAAACCAGTGTTTTACCAAATTGAACCAATGCGTTGATTCCACCCGGCAGGTTAACGGCGGCTCCCGTCCTGTTTTCTGCAATTATCCCCGCTAACAATGTTGCATGCCTGGCTTCTATATCCTTTAAGTCCCCTTTGACATATCCCACTGCTTTTCGGACAACTCTTGAAGATAATGCCGGATTAAGCTCTTTAATACCAATATTATCGATAGCTGCCGAGGTGTTCTCTGTCGTAACTAACCTACCAAAAGCTTTATCGGCCTCTTCGTTAATAAAACGGTTGTCAATATCTATTGAGTCAGCGGCTCTGTCCAGTACCGGAACTACATTCCTTCCCGTTATTTCATCCAATAAAGGCAGTACTTTATGTCTGACCGCATTTCTAAAAAATACCGTGTCATCATTGGAGCTGTCTTTTATGAATTCAATTCCCTTTTCCCGACAGTATTGTTCAATCTGTTCCCTTTTAGTTTTTATTAGGGGTCTTATATATTTACCGGAAATCGGGCTGATGCCGCATAATCCCGAAGTTCCGGTTCCCCTCAGAAGATTCATAATCACAGTTTCAGCATTATCATTCATATTATGTGCAATCGCCACTTTACCATTGCATTTTTCATCAAATATCCGATAGCGGGCGGTTCTTCCAGCCTGCTCTATTGTCATTCCTTCCTCAGCGGCAATTTGCATTATATGTGCAGAAAAAACTTCAATTTCAATCTCTTTTTGGGCGCATATCTTTCTGCAGAAAGCTTCGTCACTGTCGCTTTCACTGCCTCTTAGCATATGATTTATGTGAACTGCTTTTAAAGAAAATTCAATTTCTGATTTTAGTTCTTTAAGCAAATGAAGCAGACAGCTTGAATCCACACCGCCTGAAAGGGCGACCCAAATGGTGTCGCCCCGGACAATCATACCATTATTGTTGATGTATGCTTTAACCGTTTCTTTCATATTTGCTTTACTGCGAAGCCTTTGCTTATTTCATGGCGAGGTTGGTGAATTTTGTATATTCGGCGTGCCACCTTAGTCTTACATCACCTACCTCCCCGTTCCTGTTTTTTGCAATTATGAGTTCTGTGACATTCGGCTGCTCAGTTTCCTTATTATAATAGTCGTCCCTGTAAATAAACATAACCATATCGGCATCCTGCTCAATCGCCCCTGATTCCCTAAGGTCACTCAACATGGGCCTGTGGTTCTGCCTTTGCTCGGGTGCCCTTGAAAGCTGCGACAAAGCTATTACCGGAATATGCAGGTCTTTTGCAAGAATCTTCAGGTTCCTGGAGATCTCGGTTATTTCCTGCAAACGGCTTTCGTTCCTGGCACCGCCCTTTATCAGCTGTATGTAGTCTATGACAACAAGGTCCAGCTGATGCTTCAGTTTAAGCCGCCTGCATTTTGCACGCATTTCAGCTGCTGATATATCCGAAGTATCGTCTACATATATGGTGGCTTCTGATATCTGGGCCGATGCAACTGCAATTTTCTGCCATTCATCCGAGCTTATATCCCCTATTTTCAGCTTCTTATTCTCAATCATTATCTCGCTTGAAAGAATCCTGTTTACAACCTGCTCCTTGGACATTTCAAGGCTGAATATTGCTACAGACAAGCCTTCGTTTATTGCAACATGCTGAGCTATGTTCAATGCCAGAGAGGATTTACCCATGGATGGCCTTCCGGCAATAAGTATAAGGTCGGAACGCTGAAAGCCTGATGTCTTCTCATCAAGGTCGGTATAACCCGATGCGATTCCCGGTACCCTGTTTCCTTCTTTATATAATTTGGTAAGCGTTTTTAAATTGTCTTCAAGGATATCCCTTATATGGGCAACTCCCTTGCTGTCTTTTTCCTGGGCTATGTCAAATATGGTCTGCTGGGCATAGTCCATTACCTTTCTGGCATCGTCCTGGTTTTTATAACCCATCTCAAGGACTTCGCCGGAACTTTTAATAAGCGACCGCACGATAGCTTTGTCTTCAACTATTTCCGCATAATGATCTGCACTGGCAGCCGATGGTACTTGTTCTGCTATAGAAGCAAGATATTCAAGGCCTCCGCACTTTTCGAGATTCCCGTTTCTTCTCAGTGCTTCACCAAGAGTAACGATATCCACGGATTTACCGGATGAATACAATTCATCAATAGCATTGTAGATATCCTTATGCTCATTTCTATAAAAGTCATCTGCTTTTAAATTGCCGAATATAACTGCAATCGCTTCTTCATCCAGCAACATGCTTCCGAGAGCACACTGTTCAGCTTCAATACTATGGGGAGGAATCCTGCCCCGTGTTTTTCCGACATCCATCGCTTTACCCCTTACTCAGTTTCTTCAACAACCACTGTAATCTTGGTAGATATTCCGGAATGAAGTTTAATTGGAACTTCATTTACCGACAGTGTTTTTATATGGTGGTCGTGCAATACGATTTTCTTCTTATCAACTTCAACATTCAGTTGTTTTTTTATTTCCTCTGCAATATCTTTAGTAGTAATAGAACCATAAAGTTTACCGTTTTCACCGGATTTGGTTTTTATTACAACTTTCTTGCCGTCAAGGCGCTCTTTGACTTCCTGGGCTTCAGCGCTTAGGGTCAGCATCCTGTTCTGAACAGCCTTCTGCCTGCTATTCATTATATTTAGATTCTTTGGAGTTGCTTCAATAGCCATTTTTCTTTTTAGCAGGAAATTCTTGGCATAGCCGTCCTTGGCGTTGACAAGATCATTCTGCTTGCCGAGGCCTTTGACATCCTGCAACAAAATAACTTTCATATAAATACCTCCGGTTTTTGCTGGTACAAAACATTATATCATAACTAACAATCCACTAAAACACTGCAACTTAGACTTTTCACCAGGGCCAGGCGCTTGAATGTAAAAGAACGGAAGGTTACTTTTCCATTCAATAAAAAAAGAACAGGCAAATCCTGTTCTTAGTTTTATCGTTTTCCGTATTACTCGCTTGTGTATGGGAGCAATGCTATCTGACGCGCTCTTTTAATAGCAGTTGTCAGTTTACGTTGGTGCTTGGCACATGTGCCTGTAACACGCCTAGGCAGGATTTTCCCTCTTTCAGAAATAAGTCTTCTGAGCCTTGGAATATCTTTATAGTCTATCTTTTCAATTTTGTCTACACAAAACTGGCAGGGTTTTCTTTTAGGTTTTCGATATTTGAATTCTTTTTTTTCAAATTTTTCAGCCATTATGCTTTCCTCCTTTCAATTCTTACTAGAAAGGCAATTCGTCATCGTCGTCATCGACTGTCGCGAATCCGTCATTTGCCTGTACCGGGGGAGCTGTCTGGTTCACGGGCTGTGTATTTGCATTATTGTTTTGCTTGCTGTCTGCGAAATATGCTTCTTCAACAATTACATCTGTTCCATAACGGCGTTTTCCGGTTTCATCTTCCCAGGAACTCGTCTGGATTCTTCCTGTTACAGCAACTCTCATGCCTTTGGAAAAATAATTGTTAACAAATTCTCCGGTCTTTCCGAAAACAACACAGTTAATGAAATCCGCTTCCGGTTGACCTTCTCTTTTAAATCTCCTGTCAACTGCAAGTGAAAATCTTACAACAGCTACATTGCTGGTATTTGAATACCGCATTTCTGGATTTTTTGTCAGCCTTCCCATCAATATTACTTTGTTCATGAAATCACCTCATCAATCATCTTTTCTAACTAGAAGGCCTTTTAGAATACCTTCGGTTATCCTATAGATTCTTTCAAGTGCCATTGGGGTTTCCGCGCCTGCTTCAAATTCAACAAAAACATAGTAACCTTCAGTTTTATAGTTGATGGCATAGGCAAGTTTTTTCTTTCCCCACTCGTCAAGCGTTTCAATCGTTCCGCCGGCACCTTCAATTTCACCCTTGACTCTTTCAATCAGGGCTTTTTGTGCTTCTTCTTCGATTCCGCAGTCGAGTATAAAGATAGTTTCATACTTACGCATAGTTAATCACCTCCTTCCGGACTATACGGCCCCCATAAGGGGCAAGGTCGATGCGTAAAGCATTATATACGATAGGACTATAAAACACAAGAACGTATTTTATTATTTGTGTTACACTATGCTTAGCAAGAATCAAAGGAGACAAAAATGTATTACCCACTTAAATTCAAACCAATTTATAAAGACTACATATGGGGCGGCAGAAAGCTTGAAAGCCTGGGGAAAACATTACCTGACGGCACAGTTGCCGAAAGCTGGGAAATAGCCAGCCATCCCGATGGATCTGGTATTGTTGAGAACGGCGAATTAGCCGGATTACCATTGGACAAGCTTATTACACAATACGGCAAAGAAATCCTGGGAACAGCTTTATATAAAGATGAAAATAACAAGTTTCCCCTTCTTATTAAATTGATTGACGCAAACAAAGACCTATCCGTCCAGGTCCATCCTGATGATGACTATGCATTTATCAATGAAAATGGCGAATTAGGTAAAAATGAGATGTGGTATATAGTTGATGCGGTTCCCGGTTCAAAGCTTGTATTAGGTGTAAAAAAGGACGTTACAAAAGACACATTCTCACAAGCGGTAAAAGATGGGAAAATATCCGATTGTCTGAATTATGTCGAGGTAAAAGCCGGAGACTGTTTCAATATTCCTGCGGGATTTGTACATGCAATAGGGGCCGGTAATTTAATCTGTGAAATCCAGCAGAATTCCAACACTACTTACCGTGTATATGATTATGACAGGACAGATACCGAAGGCAACAAACGACCGCTTCATATAAAAAAAGCGTTAGATGTAATAGATTTTGAAGCCGGTGAAGGAATCAGCACATGCGGACTTACTCCAAATATCGAAGGTTTTTCCAGAACTTATCTAGTCGCAAACAGCTATTTTGCAGTAGAAATGCTTGAGTTCCAAGGAATAATAAATGAAGACACTGACGGAGAAAGATTTCACTGTTTCACTGTGCTTTCCGGAGAAATAGATATTAATGGAACAGTTATAGAAAGAGGTCATTCCTGCCTCGTCCCAGCATCTGCCGGTGCATATGTGATTTCCGGAAATGCCCGGGTAATCAAATCTTATGTTCCTAACCTTGAAAAGAATGTAATTGCTCCATTGGAATCCGAAGGATTTACACGAAAGCAAATAAACTCAGTATTAGGTTAATGTTCTACAAGTTTTCTAATTATTATAAAAAGGAAATGATTAAAGTATTCCAAGTATATTTCCATCATTTTTTCCTGCGGGTTCGAATCCCTTTAAGAGAATAGCAAGAGAGGGGATATCTGATGGCATCCCCTCTCTCTTGGTGACCCCTAGGGGATTGTGTCTGCTTCGCCTTCGGCTTGCATACCGATGCGTCGGCCTAACTATTCTTTTATCGGCCTCCTGCGTTCCAGTTAAAAAACAGTCCTCAGGACTGTTTTTCTTAACACTGTCACCCCTTTCGGGTTCGAATCCCTTTAAGAGAATAGCAAGAGAAGGGATATCTGATGGTATCCCCTCTCTCTTGGTGACCCCTAGGGGATTGAGTCTACTCACCTACGGTTCGCATACCGATGCGTCGGCCTCACTTTTGTTTAGCGGCCTCCCGCGTTCAGGCTAAACAATGGTCCGCAGGACCATTGTTTTTTACGCCTTCACCCCTTTCGGGTTCGAATCCCCTTCTAAAGAATTACATACAGAAGGAATACCTGATGGCATCCCTTCTTCTTGGTGACCCCTAGGGGATTCGAACCCCCGATACCGCCTTGAGAGGGCGGCGTCTTAACCGCTTGACCAAGGGGCCAAAGAACTATTTTTATTATAACAAATAAAAAACATTTCACAGGATTCTTTTTCTTTAGAGTCTAATTGCTCAAAGGTTCGAGTCCCTCCAAATTATGTAAGAAAAAAGGATACTTGATATCCTTTTTTCTTGGTGACCCCTAGGGGACTGCCTCTGCTTCGCCTTCGGCTCGCATACCGATGCGTCGGCCTAACTATTCTTTTATCGGCCTCCTGCGTTCAGACTAAAAATTGATTCACCGAATCAATTTTCTTAACGTCTTCACCCCTTCCGGGTTCGAGTCCCTCCAAATTATGTAAGAAAAAAGGATATTTGATGATATCCTTTTTTCTTGGTGACCCCTAGGGGACTCGAACCCCTGTTACCGCCGTGAAAGGGCGGTGTCTTAACCGCTTGACCAAGGGGCCGGGTATCCTTTTCTACCTGAAATACAGGTTAAGGTGTGCCAATGATAATGTCCACTCGTTGCTGACTATTTATTTAACGAAAAGTCATACGTTGCCAACAAGTGTAATGACTGTTTCATACTTGGTTATGCCGTTCCTCACTTTGTTCCGGTACACCATTTGGGTCGTGGAATTATCATTCAGGGCACGAAACCATTCCTCGGCCCTGAATCAAGACCTGCGGTGCGGTTTCTGGTAGCGGCGACTGGAATCGAACCAGTGACACTACGGGTATGAACCGTATGCTCTAGCCATCTGAGCTACGCCGCCATATAAAACCGCTAACACATGATAACAAAGATACATTGCCTATGTCAATAAAAAAAATTATCCGGGCATAATACAACCATTACATTAGATAAATCAGAGAGGTTTTCTTATTACTCTAAATCCTGTTTTTTCAAATAATTCGTATATTTCCAATAAGGTATCTTTATTGGGTACTGAAAAGACCTTCTCTTCCCCGCTTTTTCCCATACTCTCCAGCTTTCCTGCTCCTAGACTATGGTATGCCAAAGGTTCAACTGCTTCAACATTATTTAGTTCCGAAAGAAAACCCGCAATATCGTTCATTGCATTGGTGGATTCATTAACTCCGGGGATTACAGGAATCCTGATCCTAAGAGGTATTCCGACCTCGCTTAATTTCAAGAGGTTTTCAAGAATCAATGTGTTCCCTGCACCGGTAAATTCCCTATGAACACCCGTATCAATTGTTTTTACATCAAAAAGAAATAAATCTGTATAGGGAATCACAGCTTCAAACGCAGAATATGGCACATTTCCCGCAGTATCTACTGCTGTGTGGATACCATTTTCCCTGCAAGCTTTCAAGGCAGCTGCCACAAATACGCTCTGCATCAGCGGTTCGCCCCCTGAAAAAGTAACTCCCCCGCCTGAATCAATATAAAATGGAAAATCCCTTAGAACCTCTTCTATAACTTCACCTAAAGAAATTTCACTTCCAGTCATTACCAGGGCACCGGAATAACAATTATCTGCGCATATTCCGCATTTTTTACAGATATCCCTATTATAAATTCGAGTTCCATCTAATAATGTATGAGCACCCTCAGGGCAGACCTCAAAACACCGGCCGCAACCGATGCACTTGGTAAAAAACGTCTGAACTTCTTTATGAGAATTAATAGATTCAGGATTATGGCACCAATCGCAGTCAAGGGAACAACCCTTCATAAACACAGTTGTTCTGATGCCGGGGCCGTCATATATTGAAAAGTGCTGAATGTCAAAAACAAGGCCCGTCATCTATAGACCATCTACAATCCTGTCCACAACCAGCTGCCTGAAATCCTTTGACAGGCTTGCAAAGTACGCGCTGAATCCCGTTACCCTAACTATTAAGTTAGGATACTTGCCGGGATCCTTGTGAGCATCAAGAATTTTCTTTTTGTCGACTATATTGATATTGAGCAGTGTTCCGCCCATAGCCATAAATGTTGATATATATGACACAACCAGTTCGACTCCGCCGTCATCAATGCCGAAATGCGGATCAAATTCAAGTTGCAGCGGTGCAGTGTTGCCCCAACCCGGCTGAACTGAGACAACAGCATTGGCAAGCCCAGTCGGTGAATCCGATTTTGAAAAACCGGGATGTGGGTTTGCTCCATGATTTATCGGTGTAAATGCTTTCCTTCCGCTAGGACTTGCGCCTACCGCCTTACCCATCGGTATTGTATTTGCCCAGGAGAACAACCCGGGTATCATATTTCTACCCTCCGGCGTTGGTTTTTCCTTAACAAGAGTTGTAAATGTTTTTGAAACCCTGACTGCAAATTCATCAGACTTAGACCCACCATAACCATATTTTGGCACACTGGCCAGCATCAGTCTTTCTCTTTCAGCATTATTAAAATCAGTGTCAAGAAAGTTCATGAGTTCGTCCCATGTAAACTCTTTTCCATCTCCGACTAGTGCATCAATTGCTCCGAATGAATCAGCCACTGTGGCAATCCCTGCACCGTCGACACACATATTGTAGTAATCTACGGTTCCGGCAGTTATATCCCCGCCCTTTTCAATTGGACCATGGCATAATAAATTCAGGACTAATTCGGGAAAAACATACCTTGCGTATTTCAGATGAAAATCAATTCCTTCAGCAATTGTATCAACGGCTATTTTCAGATGGCTTGTAAAATTATCGTACAGTCCTTCAACAGATGGATTATCAGGAAGATTTGCATAATAATCCCTCAATGCTACATCAAAAACCGCAAGAAGGTTAATCTTAACTATGTCATTCAGAGTATATTCAGTTCCCGGAAGTGCACACCAATGGCATCCGGTCTTTGCCCTGGTTCTCGCTAATTCCATCGGGTATCCGTTTTTTACAAAACCTTCATTCATTGATTCGTCGCCGATATAAGACGGCGTTCCAAGTTTATCAGAAAAGAGATATTTAACAGAAAGCTTCATTATATCCGGGTTAATATTTTTATGAACCCTCAGACATATGCTTGTAGGAACTTTAATTCTGTGAGCAGCCTCAATCATAAAGAATGAAAGTTCGTTGGTCATATCGGACCCATCAGGTTTTGTCCCGCATATCTGGTAATATTGATTATCTTTGACAAGCAGGCAGGCAAGATGGAAAATCGCTTCGTCTTCAGTGATTTTTCCTGCTTTTTTGTCTTTAATATAATATGGGTATAAATAGTCGTCTATAGCCCCACCGGCACCGCTGAAATTATACATTACTGCAATTATCATAAACCATGCAGTCCACTGAACTGCCTCGTAAAATGTCTTTGGCGGACGGGATACTATATTCAAATTTGCTTCTGCCATTTTTAAAAGGTTTTTTTTGATTTCCGGTCTATCTTCAGTTCCAGCCATTTCGATTGCAGCCTTTGCATGCCGATTGATAATAGCCTGAATTCCTTCAACAACAGTTCGTTCTGCTTCATAGAAATCATCAGCCTTACCTTTATTGATAACAGCAAATTTGTTTACTTTGTCCAGCAAACCGCCGAAACCAAGGTTTAACCCCATTTTTATATCAACATTAAAATGCTGAAGACCACCGATGCCGGGAACCAGGTCATACTTTTTCTGCAGCTCATGTAGATGAGAATAGTCAAACTTATCGTCCCACAATGGTTTTTTAATATCGAAGAAACTATGCATCCATCCCCCGGCCAGGGAACTCATAGGGTTAATATATACAGGATGTGTGTCTAGCAGTTTTCGATAATTCTTGCCACAAAGGTAGTTCCCGACAAACCTGCCGTCCGGTGTATTTGTTTCGGGCTCGAAAATCCAGTCGCCGGGAGGGGGGATTATGCCTTTATCATCCATATCCCAATATCCGTCGGTTCCGTCAATGGCTTGCTTTTGAAGTGTATGTATGGCCTTTAATTCCCTGATGGAATTAAGCCTTTCCTGATATGTCAGTTCCTTATGCATATACGAATCCTCTAAAATGAATTACAATCCCAATGATAAGCAATTTATACCAGTAATGCAACATACAAAACTCATATAATTCCATTATGGTTAGATACATAATTTCAATCATCCGGGATTATGCCTTTTTGAAGTTTTTCTGTCTTTTTTATGTACTTTTCATGACCTTTGTCATTGCTATGTGCAGCTAGTTTAAAGAATGTTGTTATTATTTCATTGTGCGCTTCACAAGTATGGCCATTTCTTATGGCAAGGGCGGACAAAAGCAGGTCTTTGTCATTTTTGTCAAATGGATACCTGACATTATTAAAGTGGCCAACCCACCAAGGGCCTTTCATCATGCACCATGCATTCCAGTATTTTTGCACTTCCTCATCATTGTTTATAATATCGCTGATATAATTCAGGTATTCCATGAATTTTTCTTTTTTCTCACCTGTGATTTCCATCAGCCTTGTGCCGTCAGGACCGAAATCAATTGGAATTACTTCTAGTTTAACACCGTCGCCGAAAACCAATTTAACCATATACCCTTTCCACCAGAAATCATCTTTTTCATATTTTTTTCTATCCGGATAAGGAGTATCGAATAAGAAATTCCCTAAGCTGTATACAACCGGACATCCTTTATAGATTTCATATCCCTGCGGACAGTGGGTATGCATGGCAACGACTGCAGACGCACCTGCATCTATAAATCCCCTGTAGCGTTTTTTCATTCCCGGGCTTGGTACGGGATCATACTCATTACCGCCGTGAACCATAACTATTGTTATATCATTAGCTGCTGATATCTTTCTAATTTGCCTGACATTGGCAGAAAAATCCACCGGAGCAGCGCCAGCTGTTCCTTTCGTGGCAACTGTATACTCATTTTCAGCATATGCAAGGAAGGCAATTTTTTTATTCCCGATTTTAAATACAGTTTCTTTAGCAGCTTCTTCAAGATTCCTCCCTGAACCAACATGCTTTAGGTTTCTACTGCCAAGAATTTCTAAAGTTTGTAAAAATGCTTTCTCACCAAAATCATATATGTGATTATTAGCAGTATTAATGAGATTAAATCCGGATTCAACAAGAAAATCCACGCACCTGGAGTCCGCTTGTAGGTTTGGACCGGTTTTTTCAATAGGATTTCCCTCCATGGATAGTGGTGTTTCCAGATTTATAACCGAGACATCCGCTCTTTCAATTCGATGCTTTACATCTCCTATTATTTCACGGCTTTCACCATTGAGTATTGCTTTGCCCGTTCTGCCTATAGGACAAAAGTCTCCAGCAATTAATATTTCTATTGTATTTTTCATGAGTTATCTCCTGTTTCAATAATCATGGCTGTATGAACTCCAAGGTTTTTCAATACTAAATCTGTAACATCACTTTTTATTAATACCAACGGCAACTCATCCCCGGTCACCGGCAATACGGTCTTTACATCAAGACCGGTCGAAATTATTACTTCGGATATAGGCATTATCTTCTCTGGAAAGGATTTTGACACCTCTGGTATAGGGCCGTTCACATTAACCAGTTGTAGTAAGTATTTGTTCTTTTTCTTTAATAGTGTAGGATAAACACATGCAGGAGCGCTTATTTTCAATATCGGTGATTTATATTTTAATTCAACTGCATTTAGGAAAATCCTTTTGAGCCATGGCGATGCTGTTTTATAAAATGATTTGAATATATCGGCTGAAAAATATATGTTGTCATTATTTTTTACCACAGCGGCGAAACCCGTTCGTTTAAACGGATGGGCATGCTGATGATAGACATGCCTTTCAAGGGTGGCTTCAAAAGGGGGAATTGTTTTTACCGACATACACTCTGCATTGCCGTATGGCACGACATCAGGAAGTTCACCTGAATACTTGATAAGTATCGGCATATCAGGCAGACCCTTTGCCAGTTCATCAGATATATCAGTCATATACTCAACAGAAATATCACTAAAGCCTTTGAAATCTATACCAAATTCTTCATCCAGCGGCCGTATGTCATTTAGCTCCCCATATTGGTCATACATGCCTGTTATGCCGCAGGAAATAATGCTGCCTTTGAAAGAAACTAATTCACCTATGAAACCATCGCTGAGGCATGGGGCCTGTGGCAAAACAATAACCTTGTATTTGGATTTGTTTTGGGAAAAAGTCTTTTCATCAACCACATCAAAGGGAATACCCGCTTCAAGCATCATTTTAACAGCGCCTTTCAGTGATGCTGTGAAATCCATAAGGTTCAGTTCGCAAAACCCATTATGACAGAACCGTTTGGACTCAATTGACAAAATTACTGCAACTTCTGCGGCAGATTCAGAATCCCGTAGATAATCTTCGAAATTCCCTAGATATAGGAAACTTTCCCCTATGCTCTCTTCGACACATTTGATTCTGCTCTTAGCGAATTCACCTGATGGGTAAGGCATATGATTAAAGAAAACTCCCCCCCCATGAGCTGCTATGCTGCATACCACCGACTTCAATGTATTAGGAGGAATCATAGTCCAGTCCCCCCAGCTCCCCACTTCACTCGGGGTGCTCATAATAAAGCCCTTCCCCCTTGACTGCATCCATTTTGCCCGGACCAATCCGTCCAGATAATCAGGTGCGTGAAATTCCGTTGTCAGGTAATCGGAGTAATCATCTGTTTCAGGTTCTGCCAGATAGAAAGACCCGGAACCATTCCATATAACCGGTATTGATTTAATTTCTTTAACTGAATCAGTAAGACTTGTTAGTAATTCTGCCCTGGTACTCCTTTTAAATTCATTAAATTCTGCATATTCCTGTGTTCCGGGTTTTATATCGTTTTTTAATTCATAGCCATAAATTGAATTGAATTTCCCCTTGCAGTGGTCGCAAAAACAATTGTTGTCTCTAAAATATGTAATATCAAAAAAGATTCCATCAACATCATAATTGAACACCAGATCCGACACCCTTTCCCGTATTACATCAATATACGGTGAATTGGGACATAGGGATTTGTAATAGTCATAAGCTATAACTTTTTCTCCGTTGCTGTTAATCATGCGGTGGTTCGGATAGGCGTTTGCATATAAGTCATCAAGAAGAATGTTATAATATGCAAAAATTTCAATGCCAAGTTTTTTTGATTCATCAATGGCAGTCTGAAGATAATCAGAACCTGCCATTGGATTCATTTCAACCAGTTCTGTTTTGTAAAATGCATCGCCATAAGAATCCTTGCAGGTAAACATCACTCGTTTCATATGACTGTCCGCACAGGACCTGATATATTCCGCAGGGTCAAAATTCAACGGTCCATGCTCCCGTCCAACCTGGAAATCAATCAGTCCGCATCTATACTCAATTTTATTACTCATAAAACCCCCCGATTAATCAGATTATACATAACAGGGATTCATATAACAACAATGGACCAATCATCCCATGGATGATTGGTCCATTGATTATATTGAACAGGGGGTTTTTAACAATAGATTTATTCAACACTCAGAAATCCGATGATTTCTGCATTCACAGAATCAGGCATTTCATGATTTATCGTATGTCCTGCGTTTTTTATAATTTTATAATTCATTCCCAGGGAATCCATTATATCGAGTGAACCGGGATAATATGTAAATAAGTCCTTATCGCCTATGAGAAATAGAGAATCGTCCTTTATTTTTATTATTTCTTCCCTCGTGAATTTCTTGATTTTGTGAGGTGTCATTGATGCATTATTAAAATTTCTGAGCATCAGTTTCCAGTGTTTCATCAACTCTTCATTTTCAATCAATTCTATATTATTCGGTCCTGTCATTTTCTTTATAAGCTTTAGAAGATTTTTATCATTAGGAAACAATGCTTCTGGTAAAAATACCTTAATCATTCTCATAATAACAGATTTACTTCCCTCAGCTGACACTGTTCCGGACAAACCTACGATTCTGCCGATTCTGTAAGGCATTTCAATTTTTAGAAGCTGGGCAAGGAAACAACCGTATGAAACACCTGCGGCGTCTGCTTTTTCAATTTCCAGCTTATCCATAAGTTCTCTTATCCAGTCAACCTGCTTAAATCCCTTTCCGTATTTATTATTCGGAACACTCTTACCTGCTGCGCCGATTGCATCAATTGCCACTATGTGGAATTTTTCTGCCAGTGTTTTTGCATTGAATATCCACATCATTGCAGAATTATCACCGACTCCGTGGAATAGCATCAGGTGTGGATTTTTTTTATCCCCGGCTTCAATAATATGCGTAGAACCATATTTTGTTTCAATATCTGATTCTCTTGCATCAATTCCCCATTGTTTCAGCAGCTTGTCATATGATCGATATAATTCATCCCGCCCTTTTTCAGACTTAAATACTTTCATTTGTTTCCTCCCTAATACACTTTGCCAAAGATTTTTTCCATAAAGCCTCATCTACTCCTAATCCTGACATGCCAAAAGCAAGTAAATTTTCAAGTCCTTCTTCATAGCCTGCTTTATTTAATTTGTTGCTCTTGCTTCCCGTCATCTTGGTGAAATTAAACAAAGCTGCAACATATACCGTCCAGAAGGAATTAGCACCTTCTTTCGCATTTGTACACCTCATATAGCCATCGTCCATGCCTTCTGTTATGATTTTTTCAAGGTTTGAATTGTGTTTCTTTGACCCCTCCAGCCCTTCTCTCCATCCATTGGCCCCAAAAACTGCAAAGGCATCAAATGGCATCCTCATAGCAAATTGTATATAGCGCGGATCTTCAAATCCCATACCAAAGATACCTAATGAATATTTCACTAGCTTATCTACCGGATTCATCCCCTCAACTTTATTAAAAAAATTATCACTATAACTTGAGGTCTTTGCTAATCATAATGTTGAACAACTCTTTAAACAGCACATTTTTAGTTTTAAAGTAGTAATACAATAACCCCTTTGAAACCTCCGCTGATTCAGCAATTGTGTCCATATCCGTGCCGTTGTACCCATACATGACATATTGGCTCAAGGCAGTATCAAGAATTTGATCAATCTTGCTATCCCTTATTATCTTGTTCTGTTCTTTACTTCTAGGCATAACTTATCCTTTTAACTGACTTTTTAGTCAATTATAAACCATCTCCATCTTAATTGCAAATCTGTTATTATATTAATACGCATAGGAGATTGTTATGAAATACGGAAATCACCCTTATTTATTGATTCAAAATATGGATTTAAAAAGCAAATCGCAGCTTTGCCCATCACTTTGGAAACCTATTTTACAAAAAGCTGATGCCGATTTAAATATTTCTCCATTAATCCCTGAAGATCCTGAAGGATGGCTGTGGGAAATACTTGATAAAACAAAAGAACGTATTCTGCGTGGTTGCATCGTATACAAAGCTACCGGTGATACCCGTTATTTTGAATCAATGAAGATGCAGTTGTGGAGTCTTATTGATAAATGGCCCTGGATTGAAAAATTCCATCATGAAGAAGTCAATCTGGAGGCGGATCTTCGTACCGGCATTATTATGTACACCCTTGGTTTGGTATATGACTGGATGTATGATGATTTTTCAACGGAAGAACGTAAAAAGGTTCTTTCTGCAATAATTGATAAAGGCTATCCAATGCTTAAAAAGGATATTGAAGCAGACGCCTTCTATCTTACTTCCTATGGTAACAACTGGTTAGCTGTTATGCTTGGAGGCTTTGCAGTAGCTGCACTGGCTACAATAGATGAGAACCGTTATTCATCTGAAATCCTGGATCTTGCACTTGAGAGAACCAAAATAATGTCAACTTACGTAGGGGCTGACGGAGCATGGGAAGAGGGTCCGTTCTATTGGGGTGGGATTGCATTTTTGGTTATGTTCTTTGACATTGTAGATTCTCTGCCCGGAAGCAAGACAAACTTGCTAAAGACAGAGACCCTTCTAAAAACCTCTGAGTTTCCCATTTATATGAATATGCCTTCCGGAGGTCGCGCAAATTTTTCAGATGCTCACTATTTCCAAGACCACAATGCCTCGTATTTATTTTCTGTAATGGCAAAGATTGCTCAAAACCCAAATTATCAGTGGGCTTTTAAAGAGTTTAGAAATGTTTCTGATTTCAGCAAGCCGGAACTTGAAAAAATAGAAATTCGTGATTTCAGACCACCGGAAGAAACTTATCAGTTTTTGGCTTATGACGAGAACCTTAAAGCAGAATATCCTGATAAATGGCCACTTTTTAAGCTGTTTCAGGGTGATACGTATGGTTTTATTGCATCAAGAAATGGATTCGGACGCAATGACAAAGGTCTTACTTTATGTGCAAACGGCGGGACCAATGGAACAAATCATCATCAGTTGGATATCGGCCAGATCATTATGACCTATAATAAATTCAATTTTATATATGACCCGGGCTATGGCCGGGCGTTCTTTCTAGATGATGGCCAAAAGGTAAGCCGGCAGAATTATTTTACAAAAAGCAGTATGGGACACAACATTGTTACCATTGACGGCAATAACCAGATTGATTCACCTAATGCCCGGGGTTTAATAAGAAACTGCATATCTATTGATGAAATGGACCTTTTTGAAATTGAAATGGCTTCAGCATATGAAAACTGTGATTGTGCTGTCAGGATGGTCAAAAGACGCAGGGATTTAGACATTATTGAGGTCGATGACTTCTTTAACCTTACTGAGCCTCTTCCAATAAGGCTGGCATGGTTTTTCAGGGGTGAAGCTCAAATTGAAGATGAGAATACAGTAGCGGTTCATTCAGCTGCAGGCACATGTCGTATAATCATAGAATCTGTTAACCCCAAAAAAATTACCTTGGAATCATACTCAGAAAAAGGTTATATGGACAGAAACAATAAACCCATTTACCCGGAGATTTATAACTACATCAGCATAAATGTTGAACCTGGATTAAAACATCACTTAAAAACCATATTCTGTTTCACATGATGCAATTCAATCGATTTGTTGTGGGCTAATTGAATAAACCATTTTCAAATAAGGGTGTTTGTGAGGTCTTCTATTTCACTATCCGATAGTTCAGTTTTTTCAATCACTCCGCGCTTGAAGTCAAGCAGGTTGCGAAGTTTATCGTGCACTTCTTTACTTAGCGGGTATTTCCGTGCAAAGAAAATGGTGATAATCAGCAATACGACTGGAATCGCAAATACAATCACTTTCAAAGCTGCTATAAGTGATTCGGGCTGGTCGAACAACACTTCTTTCCCGTCAACAGTTTCAGGCTTTATGTATCCTGCAATATTCAATATCTGGGAAACGATGAAAATACCCAGTGCACTTGATGACTTTCTCACAAAGGTCATGATTCCGCTGAATGAACCGCTCTTTCTCTCTCCAAAATACAACTCACCTACATCGGTAACATCCGGGAACATTGTCCACGGCATAACTACACATCCGCACAAACCCATGCCTATGATTGCGGCAATAGCATAAATCATAAATCCAGGCCATGATGGTGAAAAAAGTCCTAATAAGGCAGCTCCCGCAATCCAAACTGATGCACTGATAATAAAAACTTTTGATTTTCCTATTCTGTTTGCGAGCATGATTACCAGCGGAAGAAAGGCAATTTGCATTATCAGCATGGTTCCAAGAACATAATTCAATTCATTCGGTCTTTCAATGAAATACTTCATATAATAAGCGAAAATGGAAGAAATTACATCCATTGAGAAAAATGCCAGCATGTAGATGATTATTAGTAATCTGAATGATCTGATTTTAAATGGCGCAACAAATGTTTTAAATGAGAATTTTGATTTGGTATGCGTCATAGGCGCCCGTTCCCTGCATATGAAAAATATCATAATCAACGGGACTGCAAAGAAAATTCCAAACACAATCCCAAGAAGAATATAACCTGTTTCCACTGTAGATGCCAACTTAACAATTTCCATAGGCAGCACTGCACACAAAAGCGATGCAAACTGCGAGAAGAACAGCCGGGTTCCGTTAACGACGGTTCTCTCTTTATATTCCATGCTGACTTCACTGCTCATAGATGAATAAGGCACCATAATAATCGTTGATATGGTCGAATAGAACAAGTAAGCAAACAGAACATAGGCAAATGTAGCCGCCTGTGAGCCGAATGAAACAGGCCACCAAAGCATAATAAATGCAATGATGATGCCTATTCCGCCAAGTAATATATATGGACGCCTTCGGCCGAATTTTGACTTTGTATTATCGGATATAACTCCCATCAGGGGGTCGGATACAGCATCCCATATCCTGCTGATCAAAACGATTGTCCCCGCGAGTCCCGGATTTAATTTAATCACATCTGTCAGAAATATCAGATAGTAAAAATTTATCACCAGCTGCCCGCCGCCGCCGAACAAGTCGCCCATGCCGAATACTGCAATCTCGCCTTTTGTAAGTTTTTTAAGTCTTGTAAGTCTGCTCATGCTACCCCCGTTTAATTAACCTTTCTGACTAAATTATAAAAATCAAGGTAAAGCCTTCCCCCTCCAAACTCAAATGTCATGGTTGCCTGTTCCCTGTCATTAAGGGCATAAGGAGAATCATGACGCTTATAGTCTGTTTCTGCAATGTTTCCATTTATTTTAAATTCCCCCTGGAATTTTACTTCCAGGGCTATTCCATTCGAATTATAATTTAGGATATCATTACTATATGTAACTGTATTAGATTTTATCCTCTCCATAAAGGCGGCGAAATTTTCCTCGTCTTTTTCCGTGCTTATCTCGAAAACCCAATAATTATCCTTTCCCTTCTGGATAAGGTCGTCATTGGTTCCCTCGAGATAAGACAGACCACTCTTACCGATGAACGCAATATATTTATTTTCAAGTCTTCCGAAAGCATACCGACCGTCAATAACAACTTCGTCAAGCAATGACATAGGAAAATATGCATGGGTAAAATCAGTTATGGTCTTTTCCATAAAACCTTTTTTATCCGGTATCTTATATATGCTAATGTTGATATTTTCATACTGCACAGAGTGCGGCATCCTGCCGTTGCCTACCCAATACCCCGGGGATCCGCTCAAGGCCCCTTTATCTGATAAAGGCTTAGCAGGGTGGCTGTTGAAAATACTGACTTCGTTGCTTAGTGTGGCTACCCATGGGCTCTGCTGATCGCCGAATTCCCCGCCATGATGCGCCTGTGATGTCGCAAGCATAAAGTCAGGGGTTCTGTATGTATATGTATTTGCCCTTTGAATCGCCACTCCATTAGTAACAGGGTTCAAGAGCTTTGATACCGTAGGCAGTAAGCCCATTTTCCGCAGCAAGGATATATTTACAAGCTTAAGGTCATTTAGGAATTCATTTGAAAACATGCCGTTTTCATCAACATATTTAATAGTATTTGAAATTACCTGATGATTAGTAAACGCCTCCATTGCCCATTGCATCATAATCTGGTTTATTTCCTGCCCAATCAGATTCTTTTCTTCAAGCTCCTCCAAATCAAGGCCGTTGCTGGCTTTTATTACCGCTGTTTGCACATCATGTCCTATCAGCTTAATGACTTCGGGAACTTCATAGTTTTCCATAAACAGGAAGCAAAGGTCCATTCCCTTTCTGCCCTTTGGGTCCACCGGAAATCCCCATACATCCTGAATGACTGCCTTCATTGAATTACCGGCTTCTGCACTCTTTCGGTTCCTTTCGTATGCCCTTCCGCTTGTGCTGATGAAAGCTCCGTTGTATGACTGCGTTGCAACATCATACAAAAGCAAATCCAGTATTGCAGTAGCCTTGCTTACAATTTCCTCATCTTCGGCAAACTCAATCAGATTTGCAATAGGGGCTATGTCTTCAACATAATAGACGCTTGAATACCATTCAGTAAAACCGTAAAGCCATCTCTGTTCCAGCCAGATGAGTATTCTTTCACGGGCGATCTCCATATGTTCCCTCCCGGTCATTCCATCATTTACAAATACTTCATCCGGATAATACTGGCCAATAAGGTACTCTGATGCAGAAAAGAGAATCTGGTGGTTTTCTGACCAAAAACACATACTGTCCTCACCGGGCTGGTCCATCCAGTATTTAAAATTCAAGAAAGTCTCTTTCATCCGGTTCAGGGTGTTACCTTCAACTTTATCAGAATGAACATATAGAATCCTTATCATCGATTGAAGCCGGAAATCCGAACAGTCATACCTGCCGTCAATATACTCACATGCACCGGTAATTAATCCCCAATCTTCTACTTCAATACCGTTTTCCAGATTCCACAGAACCTCCTCCGGATCAAAAGGTATTGATTCTTCAGGCCGCGACTTGATTTTATTAATTTTATCGTTGGAACTGAAATCGGCATAAACCCACCCTCCAATCACAGCAAGGATAATAACAATAATTCCAATTATCAATAGCGCTTTCCTTCCTCTTCTTTTTTTGTATCCCTTCAAATCTTAACTCCTTCAGTGTTTTCATATATAAAATTGACTGCCTTCAATGTTTTTACAGCTTCCTTGCCAGGACACAGATGCTCTTTTCCAAATAATACCGCATCTCGGAAATCCCTTGCACCCTTTTGAACTGCATGAATCGCTAGATTCCCATATCTGTAACATGGAGGTCTTACTCCATAAAACCTAACTCTTGATCCAAGTTTCTTTGTATATTCCCCATACCCCAGTTCTCCGAAAACTTCCAGCCTGATTGCTCCTTCAACAGGGGCAGCCATGGTGCTAAGAAACTGCACCGGAACACCATTTTCCATTTCCAAATCTGCAAAACAAAAGTCCTCAACTTCCACATCCTTGAACTTCAGCTGTCTGCAAACTCCCTCGGCTTTTCTTATGCCGCAGTCGTTCATCCATAAAATTATATCAAGTAAATGCGATCCCTGCGTAATTAATGTTCCGCCACCCGATTTTTCTTTTGACGCATGCCATGGGGCAGCTTTAAAATATCCGGCATTCCTGCTCCACGGCACGATGCACCTGATAAAATTGATTCTGCCAAGGTCTCCATTATGAACAGCTTTTACAAGTCTATAACAATTACTGTCATACCTATACTGATAATTCACTGCAATTATAAGACCGGCTTTTTCTGCGGCCCCAACAATTTCTTGTGCATTTTTATTTTTTATGGTTATTGGTTTTTCACATAAGATATGCTTATTGCAGGATATAGCCTTTCTCATCATTGGATAATGCAGGTTGTGAGGAACAGCCAAATAAACTGCATCAGCAGTTGTTTTTTCCAGCATTTCAATAAAATCCGTATATAAGCCGGCTTTTTTGAATCGCTTTCCCTGTTTATGCAACCTATCTATATTGACATCGCATAAATCCGCGACTTCAAAACCTCTGGTTAGTTTGAAGATTAAAAGCATGGACTTTGCTATATCGCCGCATCCTATAATTGCAATTTTAACTTTTTTCATGCGATCCACCATTGAGTCCAAGCTCATCTGCCATTATTAGCGAAATCAGATTAACGAATTCTTTATTTCTAAACGTCTCGGTCCTATGCCCTGGTGAAAGGCATGCTATTTTTCCATTCCCCTGCCTTCGCGTCCAATATACAGGAACCCCACTGCATTGCAGCCTTACATTACAGTCGCCGGAAATTTCAAATTTATATAATTCGTCTTTTATTTTAAAGGCTACATCCCCTTCAATATTCATATCCTTGATTTCATCATGTCCTGTAAATTTTGCTCCAATTAAGGCAATATATCCTTCAGATGATTTAAATGATGCCAATGCGCCGTGTATGCAAAAAAGCCTGCCGCCGTTATTCACATATGAAATCAGTGAATTTAATTGTGAATTTGAAATTGTTTTTTCATGGAAAAATAAAACGACGGCATAATGCTGGTTCGCATCAAGACCGTCGAGTTTATTAATATTTGGAGAAAATTCAAATGCATTGCCGCCCTTTGCAGCAAGCAGGGTTTTCTTAAAAAGTTTCCTGCAGAAAACTGTAGGGTGGAATATGCCTTTGGATATTACCATTACTTTTTTCAATGTGTCCCCCCGATGTAATTTATTAGTGCCCGGGCAAGCTGCTACAGAAATTTCTTTATTATTTCGCCCATTTGGACGGTTCCAACTACCTTATCGCCTTCTTTCGCTATATCGGCTGTACGGTATCCTTCATCTAAAACCCTATTAACAGCAGCTTCAATAGAATCTGCGGCTTCCGGCATATCAAGCGAATACCTCAGCATCATTGCAGAACTCAATATTGTTGCAATCGGATTAGCAATATCTTTTCCTGCGATGTCAGGCGCTGAACCATGGACCGGTTCATAAAGGCCCATTGTGCCTTCAGCAAGGCTTGCTGATGCAAGCATCCCTATCGAACCTGTTATCATTGCAGCTTCATCAGAGAGAATGTCCCCGAACATATTTCCTGTAACAATTACATCAAACTGGTGGGGATCTTTTATAAGTTGCATCGAGGCATTATCTACATACATATGTTCAAGCTCAACTTCGGGATATTCTTTGGCTACCTTAAGTATGACCTTTCTCCATAGTCTTGACACATCCAGAACATTAGCCTTATCTACACTCGTCACTTTTTTATTTCGCTTCATTGCCGCATCAAACGCAACACGTGCTATGCGTTCGACTTCACCTGTGGAATATTTCATCTGGTCGTATGCAAATTCCTCGTTGGTGGCTTTTTCTCCGAAATATATACCGCCTGTTAATTCCCTGACTACCAGAATATCTATTCCGTCGCCTACTATTTCAGGTTTTAGCGGAGAGGCTTTTTTAAGCGCCGGATAAATGACGGCAGGCCGAAGATTAGCAAAAAGCCCAAGTTCTTTCCTTATCCCAAGCAACCCTGCTTCAGGCCGCAAACGCCCATCAGGATTGTCCCATTTAGAACCTCCGACAGCCCCTCCGACTGCGCCAAGAAGCACAGCATCGCTTTTTTTACATAATTCTATAGTATCACCCGGAAGGGGAACCCCGGTTTCATCAATTGCAATTCCACCGATAAGCCCTTCGTTATATTCAAAAACAGTTCCGTTTTCCGCTGCTACTTTATTCAGTACACCTATAGTGCAGTCAACTACATCAGGGCCGATTCCATCGCCCTTTAATACAGCAATCTTATAACTCATTTGCCTTCTCCTATTTCATATTGTTTCGGATATATCCCACTAATCCGTCATTCTTTATTATTTCCTGCATGAATCCCGGGAATGGCTGCGTTTTAAATGTTTTGTTTTTTGTTATATTCTTTATTTTCCCGGTATCAAAATCAACTTCTATGCTGTCCCCTTCATCAGATTCATCATACAGCTCTTCGCATTCAAGTATTGGAAGCCCGATGTTAATAGAATTCCTGTAAAAAATTCTTGCGAATGTTTTGGCAACAACACATGATATACCTGAGGCTTTAATAGCTATCGGGGCATGTTCCCTGGATGACCCGCATCCGAAGTTCTTAGCAGCAATAATTATATCGCCCTTTTCAACCTTATTAATAAAATCCGCATCAATATCTTCCATGCAATGTGCTGCAAGCTCAGCCGGTTCGGATGAATTTAAATACCTTGCCGGGATTATTACATCTGTGTCAACATTGTTGCCATATTTAATGGCTTTTCCTTTGGCAATCATTCCGATACCTCCTGTAGTTCATTTGGTGTTATTATCCTGCCCGCTACTGCTGATGCTGCTGCAACATGGGGACTAGCCAGATACACTTCGCTTTCGGGATGTCCCATCCTGCCGACAAAATTCCTATTGGTAGTTGCTACAGCCCTTTCTCCTTTTGCAAGGATTCCCATATGCCCGCCAAGGCACGGCCCGCATGTGGGAGTGCTGACAGCTGCACCCGATTCTATGAATATATCAAAGAGCCCTTCGTTCATTGCTTCCCTCCATATCTTCTGGGTAGCGGGTATTATTATGCATCTCACATCAGGATGTACGTTCCTGCCTTTGAGGATATCAGCGGCATCGCGCATATCCTGCATCCTGCCGTTGGTACATGAACCTATTATTACCTGGTCAATTTTAACATTGCCGAATTCTCCCTCAGCCCTGGTATTGTCCGGAAGGTGCGGGAAGGATACAGTAGGCTTAATAGCACCAAGGTCTATTATGAATGTTTCGCAGTATTCCGCATCGGCATCCGCCTTAAAGATACTGTATTCTTTTTCAGAATGTTCTTTTATATATTCAATGGTTTTTTCATCAACTTCAAATATGCCGTTTTTACCACCGGCTTCAATAGCCATATTGGCCATAGTGAATCTATCGTCAATTGACAATTCCGCAAGCCCCTCGCCTGTGAATTCCATTGATTTATAAAGAGCGCCGTCAACGCCTATCATACCTATGATATGTAATATGATATCTTTTCCTGAAACCCATTTGCCAGGCTTGCCGATCAGTTCAAATTTAATAGCTTCAGGCACTTTGAACCAGGCTTTTCCCGTAGCCATACCACATGCCATGTCAGTGCTGCCCACCCCGGTTGAAAACGCCCCCAATGCGCCATATGTACAAGTATGCGAGTCAGCACCGATTATAACATCCCCTGCCACTACAAGTCCTTTTTCAGGAAGCAATGCATGTTCTACGCCCATCTGGCCCACTTCAAAGAAATTGACTATTTCCATATCCTTTGAGAACTCTCTTATGAACTTAACCTGCTCTGCGCTTTTTATATCCTTATTTGGGCAGAAATGGTCGGGTACGATTGCCACTTTATTTTTATCAAATACTTTGGTAAATCCTAGTTTATTAAATTCCTTTACAGCCACTGGTGTTGTTATATCGTTTCCAAGAACCATATCAACTTCAGCCATGATAAGCTGCCCGGTTTCCACAAAATCCAATCTGGCATGCTTTGCAAGAATCTTCTGTGTCATCGTCATTCCCATTTGTCATCACCTCCGAATTTATCTTTTTCAGTCCATTCGGCAGCACCATTTAAGCGCTGCCTGATGTTAAATAAAGATGCGCTTCCGGTTACATACTCGGTATCCTCCGGAACGCATCCTGACTTTCATTATTCATCCCGGTAAAGCCGGTATTCACAACCTATTTCCTAATGTCAATAAAAACCCTGTCACCGGGTTTTAACATTCCAAGCTTTTCCATGGCTGCTTTTTCAATATAGTACCTGCTGTCAGCCAAACTTATGTCAGTACGCAGCTGCAGCTCAAACGTCTGCGACTCTATCAAGGATTTCTCCAGATTTGCCTTCTGGACCTTCTTAGCTTCTATAACAGGTTGTTGGGAAATCAGCACATAAATAATATATATGCATAATACCGCGGCCGCCCCGTTTAATAAAAACTGTCCTAATCCTTTTCTCTTTTTCATTAGTATCTTCCATCATCTTTTGTAATAAGAAAATTATAGCATAGGATAAATTCCTTATCAACTTGCCATCTTATATGTCCGGCAAAATCGAAAAGGAGAATTCCTCTCTGCTTATGGAATTTTTTACGGCTGTTGTGTTATGATATTTTTAATCAAAGGGGGAGCAAATGAGTAAAGCAGATCTAATTTTTATCAATATGTGTAAGGATATTCTTGCAAACGGATATTCATCAGAAGGCCAAATAGTGCGTCCGAGGTGGGATGATGGTTCCCCTGCGCATACAATCAAGAAATTTGGCGTTGTTAACCGGTATGATTTGTCCGAAGAGTTCCCTATAATGACCTTGAAGCACACATCTCTTAAAAAAGCAGTGGATGAACTTTTATGGATCTGGCAGAAAAAATCCAGCAATATCAATGACCTCGGCAGTCAAATATGGGATGCCTGGGCTGATGAAAGTGGTTCAATCGGGAAAGCTTATGGATATCAGCTTGGTGTTAAACACAAATATAAAGAGGGCGAGTTCGACCAAGTAGACAGAGTGCTGTATGACTTGAAGAATAACCCTTACAGCAGGAGAATAATAACGAACCTTTACAATCATCATGACCTTCATGAAATGAATCTTTATCCATGTGCTTATTCAATGACTTTCAATGTTACAGGCAATAAATTGAATTCAATCCTGAACCAGCGTTCTCAGGATATTCTGGCTGCAAATAACTGGAATGTGGTTCAGTATTCCGTATTAACTTATCTTTTTGCTCATCTGTGCGGCTTTGAACCCGGGGTATTTGTTCATGTTATTGCCGATGCTCATATCTACGACAGGCATATTCCAATCGTAGAGGAGTTAATCTGCAGGCCAGTGTTTGATGCCCCTGAATTTATTATGAACAAGGAAAAAATAGATTTCTACGAATATACTTCAAAGGATTTCAAACTAAGAAATTATCAAAAAGGCCCGCATGTGGGTTTTCCCATCGCGGTATAGGTGAGTCTGATGTTTAGTTTAGTAGCCGTTGATAAAAACTGGGGTATAGGTAAGGATAACCGGCTTCCATGGAAGATTCCCGGAGAACAGCGATTCTTTAAGGGGAAAACAATGGGAGGTATAATTGTCATGGGTCGGAAAACCCTTGAATCGTTACCCGGCGGCAAGCCTCTTCCCGGCCGGAGGAATATTGTATTATCAAGAAATGAGAACTTTTCCGCCAAAGGAGTGGAAATTATCTTTTCCCCGGAACAACTATTAAAATTAGTTCATAATGAAGATCCTAAAAAGGTTTTTCTGATTGGAGGCGCCCAGATTTACCGGTTACTGACCCCTTACTGTATGGGAGCATATGTTACAAAAGTAACCGGCGACTATGAAGTTGACACATATCATCCTAATCTTGACAGGGATTCAGGCTGGCGGATTGCAGATATATCTCCTGAAGTTGTCAGCAGCAACGGTATATCTTATGTAAGGTATATCTATGAAAATAAGTTCCTGAATAGATAACAAAAAATAATTATGCAGGGTTTGCCGGAATTATTTATCAGTTTATAATTGTGTCAATTCCATCCACTTCTCATACCGGGCATCAAGTTCAGCCCTGAGGATTTCCCTTTTTTTCGTTAGTTCTGTCAGTATCTGGTAATCAGCTGCATTTTCCTGAATAAACCCTTCAATTTCAGATATTTCCTGTTCAAGCTTATGTATTTTATCTTCAGTCATCCTGATTGTAAAATCCGCTTTTCTACGGGCTTTTCCCCTTGCCGGTTTATCCAGGGTTCTATTCTTAATGATTTTAGTCGGTTCTCTTAAGACGGCCTTCTCCAGATAGTCGTCGTAATTCCCGGGGAATATTGTAAATCCACCGTCCCTTATCTCAAAAATCCTGTTTGCAAAAGTATTAATGAAGTGCCTGTCATGGGATATGAACATCATCGTTCCACCATAATCGCTGATAGCTTTTTCAAGGTCTTCCCTCGATGGTATGTCAAGGTGGTTGGTAGGTTCGTCAAGCACCAGGAAATTGACGCTCTCCCTCATTTCCAGCAAAAGCCTCAGGCGGCTTTTTTCCCCCCGGAAAGTATGCCTATCTTTTTGTAAACATCATCACCTGTAAAAAGATACTTACCAAGCAGATTTCTGGCGGAGGACATTGACATTTCCAGCTCTGAACATACTTCCTCCAGAACTGTTGTATTAATATGGCTGAATTCAACATCCTGCTCAAGATACGCATATTTAACACCGCGGCCCAGTTTAACTTTTCCTCCATCCGGTTCCCTTTGCCCCGTAATAATTTTTATCAGGGTAGTCTTGCCTGTTCCATTTGGTCCAATTACAGCTATTTTTTCACCGCTTCTGACTAGGAAATCTACGTCTTTAAAAAGATCATCAGAACCATATCCGGCCGCAAGCTTCTCTGCCCTCAGGACTTCGCGACCGCTTTTCCCCGTTTGTGAAATTGCCATATGAAGTGTTTTTTCAGTTACCGGCCTATCCACCCTGTTAATTTGCTCTATTCTTTTTTCTATAGTCTTGGCGATGTGGATGGTCTTTTCAGTCGAATAATTCCGCATTTTCAAAGCGGTCTCATTAAGCCTTTCTATTTCTCTGTTCTGCTTTTCATATAGCTTCAGGTTCCGTTCTTCCTGTTCCAGCTTCTGCTTTTTATATGAACTGTAGTTGCCTTTATATGATATCGCTTTCTTTCCTGCCAGTTCTATGACCCTTGAAGCAGTCTTATCAATAAAATACCTGTCATGTGATACATAAATGATACTGCCTTTATAACCGGTCATGAAATTCTCCAACCAATCCCTTGCATCCATATCAAGATGATTGGTCGGCTCATCCAGTAATAATATGTCCGGAGCCGAGAGAAGGGATTTAGCCAGCATGACTGTTGTTCTCTCGCCTCCGCTTAAGATATCAAAATCACTTTCTAATATTCTGTCGGGAATTTTGAGCCCTTTGACTATCCGATTATATTTTTCTCTGGTATTGTATCCACCCATAAATTCAAAACGGTCATGGAGCCGGCCGTATTCCGATACCAGGATTTTATTCGCAGGATCATTTTTCATATCTTCATAAGCCCTGTGCATGAGAAATTCACAGTGGTCGATATCTTTGAATGCAGTCTTAATTACCTTTTCAGCGCTCATTCCTGACACATTATCATGCATCTGTCTTAAATATGAAAGGACAAGGCCTTTTTGCACATAAACAGAACCACTGTCATATGGGATTTCTCCAATTATGATATTAAATACCGTTGTTTTACCTGTGCCGTTCCTGCCAATCAATGCTGTTATTTCATTTTTATATATTTCAAAGGAAACATCATCTAAAATGATATTTCCATCATAACTTTTTATAACGTTTTTAAAATCAATGACTCCCATGGGTTGAATTATATCAGAAGACTCTTCCCGAATGGAGAAAAAAGGTCAAAGCATATTGTATTTAAACTTTTATATAAAGACAAATTTACCTCTACCAGTCCTCGCAAAGAACTTCCACAATAAATACCTTTGCCAACTCAGGGTCGAACTGTGTACCTGCTCCCCTTTTTATTTCTGAAACAGCAATATCTAAAGGAAGCGGGTCTCTATACGGACGTTTGCTTCTCATAGCGTCAAATGCATCGCTGATCGCAATAATTCGCGCCTGCAATGGAATCTCATATGTAACCAAACCGCGGGGATATCCCTTCCCATCCCATCTCTCGTGGTGGGAAAGAATATATTTTGAGGCCTCTTGCATACCAGGTGCCTTACTTAATATCCTGTAGCCTGTTTCGGGATGCTTTTTTATTTCTCTCCACTCATCTTCATCCAGACTTCCCGGTTTATTAAGAACACTATCCCTGACAGAGATTTTACCAATGTCATGAAGAAGCCCGAGAGCAGTCAGTTCATTTATTTTATGCCTGGGTAATCTCAATGCTTTACCCATGTCGCTGCAATACTTACTGACTCTTTCAGAATGCAGTTCTTCCCTGGAACTTCTTTCATATAATGCATCCATTATAAGGCGGAGTAAATCACCCCTTTTACTGGATTTTTCATAAAGTTTATTTGTATACATGTTATCTTCGGCTTCTTTAATAATATCTTCTTTTCTGGTAAATGAATCAAATTTGACCGAAAGTCCCATGGATATAGATAATTCTAGATTGCCTATTTCACTCTGCAATAAGTTATGTATTTCATTTACGACCATTTCAGCCTGTGATTTGATAGTTCTCGGCAATAAAATGGCAAAATCGTCTCCTCCGATCCTGGCAAGTATATCGTTCTCATCGATTGCCCGGCCCAGAATATCAGCAGTCTTTTTCAGTATTTCATCACCCATATGATGACCAATTGTATCATTTATCATTTTTAAGCCGTTTACATCTGCAATAATGATTGAAATTGGATAATTTTCCTGTGTATCTATCTCGCTGAATTTCTCGTCAAAGTATCTTCTGTTGAATAAGCCTGTCATAGTATCATGATTATTAATATAATCTATTTCATCATAATGTCTCTTAATTTCGGTAATATCTTCTATAGTTCCGGATATAATAAGCCCTTTGCTTTCAGGCTGTGAAATACCACCTTTTATCTTTAAAATAATTTCACTGCCGTCTTTCTTATATGCGCGCACATTTATTTCAAGCGGGGTGCCTTCTGTTCTGGTTTTCATATAGGCTTTACTCAAATCATCCCAGTCATCCGGATGGATAAATTCCCTGTCTTTATTTGGAACAACTTCAAAGCTGCCGGGATTATAGCCAATAAGCCTGAAAATTTCATCAGACCAAAACATTGACCCTGCAGTGAAATCTCTTTCCCAATGCCCGACATGGGCTATTGCCTCTGCGTTTTCAAGCGTTTTTGTTCTCTTCAGCAACTCTTCTTCGTATAACTTTGTTGCAGTAATATCTTCGATTGTTCCAAAGGTTTTTATTAAGTTTTCTCCATCAAGCATTCTGTTTCCGATAATTCGAATATGCTTTATATTGTCCTCTTTAGTTATAATACGCGATTCAATATTATATTGTATTTCGCCTGATATTGCCTTTTTACTATCTTGAGTAAATTTTTCATAATCATCCGGATGAATATAATTTATATATTCTTTCTCAGAAGCCGGGAAACTTTGCGGATCTTTATCCATTATACGATATACTTCATCAGACCAATGGCTGGTACCGTTTACATAATCCCGTTCCCAGTGACCGATATGGGCAATCTCTTCTGCTTGTTTAAGTCTTCTTTGGCTTTCCAGAAGATTGTTCTCATTCTTTTTATATTCAGTTATATCCAGCAATGTTCCCATGGACTTAATCGGTTTTCCATTTTCATCCTTGATATAGGTTCCCTTGGATCTGACATATCTTATTTCACCGTTTGGCCTTATGATTCTGTTTTCAAACTCATAATCACTGCCGGTATCTATGGATTTGTGTATAATATCCTCAATATGCTCTAAATCATCCGGATGAGTAACACTCATTACCTTGCTGTAGTTATTACCAGAATCTCCGGGTTTAAGACCACATATGTTTAGAAATCCGTCAGAACAAACATATTCATTTGTAATTAAATCCTGTATCCAGCTTCCCGTTTGAGCTATTTCTTCTGCCTTTTTAAGCTGAAGTTCACTTTTCAATAATTCTTGCTCATAAAGCTTGGTTTCAGTAATATCAGACATTACGCCTTTAGCTGAAATCGGTTTTCCCGAACTATCTTTATTAACTTTGACAGACGCCTTGATATATTTAATTTTATTGTTTATAACTAGCCGGCCTTCGAACTTATAGTCTTTTCCCCTTTTTAAAGATTTTTCAGAATACTCGATTATTCTTGAAGCATCTTCAGGATGAAATCGTTCATGCAATAAGTCCGCAGATATCAGCTTAACTTTTCTGCTTAACCCGAATATGCGATATAGCTCATCAGAAAAAATATAGTTTTTAGTCTTTAGGTCTCTGACCCAGTGCCCTGTATGAGACATTGACTCAGAATCTTTCAAACGAATTTCGCTGTCCCTCAACCTCTTTTCATTATCTTTAATATCAGTAATATCTTCCCCGGAAGATAATGTTCCGGATACTTCTCCTTCATTGTTATACAGTACTGTGTTACTCCAATAAATCCACCGGATTTCATTTTTACCGGTAATTATCTGACCTTCCCTATTGTCTCTTTCTCCGCGTTCAAGTGATAAAACCTCATTTCGCACAACATCAATTTCACTCCGCTTTGTTTCAGGCACAAAATTGCTAATCCAATCTTTTCCAATAATTTCATTTTCAGGATATTTTAACAACTCGCATCCCTTTTTATTTATGAAAACCACTCTGCCTTCAGTATCAAGGGTTACAATAATTGAACCCACAAGATTAAGATACTCCCCAAAAATATCCCTTTCGAATTCCACTTCTCCAAGTTTTATTTTTAATTCTCTTTCAACAGAATTAATAGATTCATTATAGCTATTCTTATTTATTTCATTAGTAGACATATTGCCTCCATTTCCTTAAGTATAAGTTAACCACTGTCTATTTACAATTTATAGAGTATCTTTAGATGTAATATGGTGTATTTTTCCAATATTTTTTTATTTATAATAATAAAGATAATCATAATCATAATTATTTGCTACAATGGTCTAGTATTCGCAAAGTGGGGGTAATACATGAGCAGGTTTAAACCGGCAAGCAATAGTGTATTTATTACAACAATAACTTCATATGTACTGATGGCACTGTATGCCATACTTCTTAACATGGTCGGTGAATTGCTTCCTGCAATCATGGAAGATTTTAATCTGACCATGTCGCAGGGAGGCCTTCTCCAGACAGTCTTTAACATTGGTGGAATAGCAGCATTGCTTTGTATGCTGTATTTTTCCGACAGGATAAGAAAATCCAAACTTGTTTACTTCGGCTTTCTTATCACAGCCATTACGCTGGCTGCCGCCGGTCTTTTTGTCAAATCATATTCGCTGCTGATGTTATCGTTTGTAGTCCTGGGAAGCTCTACTAAAGTTTTTGATGTAGCTGTAAATGCTTTTGTGAATGACATAAATACAAAGGGACGTGAATTTTTCCTGCAGATGCTGCATATGGCATTTGGCATAGGCGCAGTTTTCGGTCCTGCATATGCCTCATTCATGATTATCAACAGTTATGGATGGGAAACAGCTATCTGGTTCCTGGCTTTGGTTTTTGCAGTGGTTCTGTTTGTTTCGATTTTCACAATGATAAAACCTTCCGAAAGTATCGAAAAAAATCTGGTTCACCATAAGCATAAGGCTCTTGGACTGATGTCTCTTATTAGAAATCCCCAGGTTTGGATTCTCTTTATCGGTGCCGGATGCTTCAGCGGCGCTTATGTGGGGGTGGTTACTTGGTTCCCTACATATGCAAAGACACTAACCGGCAGAGCCGGTGCTCTTTCGGGACTTATTTTGTCCATATTTTTCTTTGGCTATGTTATAAGCAGGGGCATTGCATCAATAATACTTACCGTTAAAAATGCAAGGTTTTTAATAATCCTGACCAGTTTTATGGGAGGGTTGACTTTTATTATAGCTTTTTTAATATCACAGACCTGGGCTTTCTTTGCATTTATGCCTCTTGCCGGTTTTTTCGCCGGAGCCACGCTGCCAATGATAATATTTGTTGCCTGCACGATTTTTCCCAATAACTCAGGCGGAGTTACTACAATTTTATATATTGGCATCTCCGTTTTTGCTATGGTCATACCATTTGCAATGGGCAGCATAGGAGATAATTACGGTATTGCTGCTGCAATGCCGGTCGTATCTTATCTTATGTTTATTGCAGCGTTGGTTTCTCTTTTGATTAGAAAGGCTTCTGATTAAGAAATGAATTCAGCAGCTTTGTTGAATAACTCTATTGACGATTCATCGCCAAGCGACCGCATATCCGTCTTGACCCCGTACCAATCGCTGTTTGACATTGAAGATTCGTCGGGCACATACAGCAGGTCAAAATTATTCAGTGTTGTGATTATAAGATTTCGTTCAGGGTGAACGGCGGCAAGGTTTTTATACATCTGTACATACCATTCGCCCGGAACGAAAAGAACATCGGTATCTGCAAATTTGAGAAGCTGGAATTCAACTTCCATTTCCTTACCATCCGACAGGATACTCACATCAAGCTGTTTAAGTTTGCGGCGCCATATGAAGACATCCTCGTCATTTGCTACCCCTTTTTCATTTATTTCATCGCTTTTTTCTTTGAATTTCTTCCAAGCATTCTCAGGAGCGGCAACAAAATCACCTACGGGCAAATTGAATTTCTTATATTTGTAAACTAAGGGACCAGATAAATTACCTGCGGAATTTATTGCAGATGAGATTGCACTATAAAACCGGCCTCCGATTTCAATGACTTCCTCCTCGCTTCCTTCTTTTACAAATTTGCCGGAGTTGCTGTTTCCTGCACACCCCTGCCAATAAGCCATGATTAAATCATCACCAAATTCTGACTTAAGCTTATTCTCAGCGATATATGGAAAATCAGGAGAGACTTTCAGCGTTTTTCCCCCTCCGTAAGCAGTGGGATGAACGGCCAGGTTTGAAAATATAAATATAGGTTTGTCGTTATCGTCGTGGAATGATATGGTCCTGACAAATGGGTCAATTAACCCCGCAGGGGCTTTTCTTATTTCTTCATCAGCACAAACTGACCATCTGGTGACAGGGTCAACTCTATTACTGACTATGTCCCTGGTTTCAGCTTTACCGAATTTCATACTGACAAAATTCATATTGCACAGCGACTCTGAACCAGCGGCGGCAGTCTGTCTGATAACCTTGTCCATCCATTCACTGTCAAGTACTTCAAACCCCAGTTTCCTTGCCTGGGCATCCTGAAGGTCCCATACCCATGGGCTTGCATGCGTATGCGTACACGTTATAACAATATTTTCACGGGGAATCTCGGTCTTCTGTGTTATCAAATTACATATATCGTTGTTTTCACTTTTGGTTAAACCGACAATTTCACAGACTATTATTAATATAATACCTTCATTAAATGCCAGGGCAGCAGCTTTGGCGCATATCGGATGATGCGGTTTTATCATATGGTTTAAACCCAGTCTTCCCGGGATAGGTTTTTCTGGAGATATATCTTTTACAGAAAATCCGGCTTTAATCTTCATCATTTTACTGCTCCTTAATTATGTGTTTCACAATCTGCCTATAGTTTATCAAGGCTTCCTTTCCTAATGCTGAAAGTTTATATTCAGCTCTTCCTACTTTTTCAAACCATCCATAATGATTGTCATATAAAATCATTGTGGTCTTGGGAGAACATCCGGCTTCCTTAAGCTCTTTTGTTTTCATGCTTTCAGATTTATTCAGAAAGTATGCAATTTTTAATGAACTCTCCCTATAGGCTGTAACCAGCTTTGTCCTTACACTGCCGCCGGTATTGAAGTCGCTGCTTCTGCCATTATATTCCTTTAATAGTTTTTCTTTTCTCTTTTTTGTCTTGGCTATGCTTAGGTTCATATTAAAGGGGCGCGGCTTAAACACAATGGTTGCATAGGGTTTTTCAACATCTGTTACGACATATATCAATCCGAGGGACAATCTTCTTAGAAGAAATTCCTTGTCTTTTATATCCTTGCTGAATCTTTTTTTGTACACTGGCCGGGGAATGGCGATATAGACTTCTTCTGTAATCCTCTGCCTTTTAACTGCCTGGATCAGCAGCCTCATGCTAAATGAAGTTTTCATCTCAACAAGCAATAGTTCGTCTTCCTTCACTGCAGCGATGTCGGCTCCCGCAACCTCGGCCTTAATATCATAGCCGTCAGCTTCGAAGAGTAATTTTATAGGATTGTATAATTCCGTCTCTTTCATTTTTCACTCATTAAATAGGTATCCTTAAAATAGCATGGCCTGAGAATATTCCCTTAGGTATGTGTACTATGGTTTTTATGCCTTCTGTTTCTGTTTTAAGCTTAATTTCACCGGGTGTTTCTATTGACAGAAGATAAACATACTTCAGTCCGGGTAGGTTAATTAAAATGTCTGCTGTAAAATCTTTTTCGGATTCTTTTAAAAATGCAGGTATCGTATCGCCATGTCCTGCATCTTTATCTCCGCAGTTAATGGTGCCGGCAGCATTGATTATATGCACCAGAAGGTTTTTACCCTCATTATCATATGAATAATAGCTGTTTGTCATTTCATTTCCGGGAATTATTTCAATCATTTTATCTATATAAGGACTAACCAAACTTTCAGCTTTCGCTGCCATTGTATCAGCTTTGTATTCCGGAAGGTTTTTCATGTATGCAGTATCCCGCCATCTGTCGACGCTGTGTGGTTCGTAATAGTTATTATCCAGTGGAGTGATGCCATATAAGATTATCCGGCCGCTGCCTTGGGGATATTCAACTGCCGTCCCTTTAATCATTGGCTCCCCAGGCATGCTCAGGGCTTTTTGCATCTCTTCAACCGTCCTGTAATTCCCATCAGGCTTTTTCACACCGGGCCGCCCGGTATAAATTACAATACCGCCCTCTTCTGCAAACCGGTTGATTTTTTTATATTCATTGTCATCCATCATCATTACATCCGGTATCAACAGGCATTTGTGAATATCGGCATCAATTTCATCTTCTGATGAAAATACCATATCCGTTGTATATCCGGCGAAAGTAAGAGCCTGAACCCAGCTTCTGACTGCTGTAATATGACTGCATTTCTTAGGATTGCAGTAATTTGCCGTTTCATATGACCAATAAATGGTTATATCTGATTTCTTTTGCTGCCTGAATAAAATGTCTGAATGTTCTTTCTCAAAATCCCTGAAAACCTTTTCTATATCGCACATGTCCTCTCCTTCGGGTGTTGCTGTGTAAAGCTGTCCCCAGGACATGGCTAGGGCCCAGGTAAAATAAAAACTATCATATCTGTCAGGGTAAAACATTGACATTGAAGGTATGTCTTTTATCCTTCCCATATTATATCTATGCCTTGACTCGGTAAGGAACTGCGGCCAGGAGTGTTTTATGACAAAAGAGAAGCAATTTTCCTGAAATACCCAGTCCCAGATATGCAGGGCTTTTTCAAACGGGTAACCCGTCCAGTTAAAAGTTATATTCCCCGACACATAATTCGGCCTTAGCAAATTCAAACCCAGGCTTTTAAAATGCTTGTTTACATCTTCCTGAAACCTGAGTGTTGAAGCCCTTCGAAATTTTTCCCATGCAATGTATATTGGATTATCAAAGTCGCTGTGAAATTTCGTCCATTCAGTACCGGGTTTCGGTAAATCATATCCATACTGCTCTTTAAAAATCTTCTGACAGTAACTGCATGCACATGCATGTCCTTTTCCAAAATACTGGACATCATCAGTCATTATGCCGTCAATACCCGTGGATTTATACATTTCTTCAAGATACTCAAAATATGCTTTCCGGTATTCTTCATTATTAAAGCACTTACACCACCCTTTGTAATTTGAACGTGCCCACTCGCCTGTTCTTCCATCTATCTGCCTGTAACCTTCTGTCCCTTTTTTTGTATTATTGTTAACATATTCCTTCAAGCCTGCCCATGAGGTCATTGAACTATGTCTCTTATTGAGCACCATTTCAATATACTCCCAGTCAGTTTCATCCAGCGGATCCCATGTAAGATGAGAAGAATGATGTTCTATAACTTTGATATCGTATTTATGGCATGCTTCAACTATATTACTCAGGCATCTGTTTATAAGCGTCCAGTACTTTTTCATGGACCATCTGAAATGCGTGCAACTGAATGTCATGACTATATTGATGCCTGATTCGGCCATTCTGCATGCTTTTTCATTAAAATCCGCTTTTGTAAAATTAAATAATTCTTCGTCGTTGTACCAGAAAAACCCGAATTTTGCATCCCACTTATTCATGACAGGACCTCCATCACTTTTTTGTTTTTTCATATAAATTCGGAATGGATATTTTGTGGTCCACACAGAAATGATATCCGGTTCCACCACGGCTGACAGGTCTGTTTACAATATTCTTTCTTGGCCTGTAATAGTAATTAACATCGTCATATGATAATTTCTTTTTATAATCGCCTAAATCAACAAGGTCGAAATTTGCCGTTGTTATTTTATAAACATCAAATCCCAGGTTCCTTGATATTGACAATGCCTTTAAGAAAACTTCGGGTCCGATAACGCCAGATCCGAAATTAAGGAATACGCCGCCTCCCAGCCTGCTAACAGATTCACAGTACCTCTTAAAATCAACTCCGCTGGCTGCCCCAATGGCTCCCATCCTGCACTCAGGATGCTGATGAATGATATCGGTACCAAGGGCTATATGATATGTAGCAGGCACATCCAGTTTATATGCCTGATAAAGGACACAATCATCTTTATAAGGGAAGAACTCCGGATGCTGTTCTATATAAACAGCAAGGCTTTCACCGTAGCCCATACCGAGTTCAGCACCTTTGTTTATCGCTTCATTCATCCATTTTCCCGTTTCTTCCCACATTCCGAAAGACCCGTCCTCAATCGCTGTAGGAACATCTTCCGAAGTCCCGCCGTTAAAAGCCAGTTCAAAATCGTGTATGCTTGTAGCACCGTTACCGGCAATATGGGTTATGGTTCCGTTTTTCATCATATTAATGATGTATCTTGACAACCTATTTTTTATTACATGGGCTCCCATTGAAAAAATCACCGGGCGTCCGTTTTTCCTTGCTTCTTTTATTTTTAGAATGACATCATCAAAATCCGGATTTTCCCATCCTGAAACAGGATCTTTATCAGGTGTTAACAGGTTGTCAATTCTCACCAAGTCCCTACGGTTCTTTACAGACCATGTTTTAATATTCTTAAAATCCAGTGCTTTATACTTCATTTTTAAGGCCTTTCATAAACTGGTATGTTTCATCCATAAAAAACGGCATTCCTTCATGCTTAAAATCCGGATAAACTTTTATTTCTTTTTCGCATTTCATGTTGTTATATGCCGCGAAAACAGTTGAAGGAGGACAGATGTCGTCAAGTAGTCCGATTCCGCACAACACATTGCCTTTTATTCTTTTTGCAATATTAACAAGATCAATATATCCCAGTTTTAGAAATATCTCGTTTTCTCTTTTATGCTCTGGGTCAAACGCCCTGAAGTAGTAACGTATTTCATCATAAGCAGCCACATCAAGGTCCATGTCCCATACACGTTTATAATCACAAAGGAATGGATGCAGCGGAGCTGCCCTTTTTATCCTTGGCTCAAGTGCAGCGCAGGCAATGGTCAGGCCTCCTCCCTGGGAATTTCCATAGCATCCTACGCTATTTTCATCAACATCATCCATATCCATTATTATACCCGCAAGCTGGGCACAGTCCAGATAGATATGGCGGAACATAAGGTTGTGTTTGTCTCCTTCAAGTCCCCGCACTATATTTCCTTTTATCGTGGTTCCTTTGAAACCCCCGGTATCCTCTGATTTCCCTCCCTGGCCCCTCGCATCCATTGCCGCTACAGTAAATCCGGCTAATGCAAATCCGACATATTCATGCCATCCGCCGCTGTTTCCATAATATCCATGGAAACGTATCACAGCGGGATTCTTTTTTACGGACGGGTTTTCAGGTTTTAATAGCTTTGCATAAATACGAGCGCCCTTGACACCAGTGAAATACATATCATAGCACTTTACTCCGGGCCACTGGAATTCTGACAATGTCATCTTTATATCAGGGTCAATACTTTTCATTTCCTCGAGCGCAGAATCCCAGTATTCGTCAATATCATCAGGACATATCCCCGATCCCATATACTCGCGCAATTCTTCTAACGGTTTGTCTAAAACAGGCATAATACAACCCCCATATATTTCTCATAACACATTTTATATCATCCCGCTCTTAATAAAAACCCTATTGTCAAGTTATAATCAGAGAATTGTACATATTCGGCAAATGGTTTGATTTCCGTCAATTGCGGATTTGTTTGTGATGGGTTATTATTAGCAGGTAATAAATTGTTGGGGGAGCTATGGAAAAAATACCTAAAAAATATCCTGCCTGGAGAAAATGGTTTTTCGGAGCAGGAGATACAGCGGCAACTCTTTCTCATACTATTATTGCGTTTTTCTTTTTGATTTATCTGACAGATGTCATCGGAATCCGTCCGGCGTTAGCCGGTTCGGTAGTACTGATAGGAAAAATATGGGATGCGGTCACTGACCCGCTTGTCGGCCATATCTCAGACAACACCAGGTCCCGATTTGGACGTAGAAGGATATTTCTCATTGCCTTTGCTCTTCCCCTTGGCGTCAGTTTCTTCTTTCTATGGGCTTTGCCGCAGGGAATGTCTGAAATCAGCGTTTTCATAATTGCAGTTCTGGCTTATATAGTACATATGACCTTCATAACACTTGTTATGGTACCTTATCAGGCCATTTTACCCGAGATGGTGGATGATTATGACCAAAGAACCTCTTTTACTGCATACAGAATGCTTTTTTCTATCCTTGGCGGATTATTCGCTGTTGCTATCCCAGATATAATAATAGGCGGATATTCAGACAAACATCTTGGCTTCATGATAATGGCTGTAATATTTGCAGGGATAATCGCCATCGCACCGCTATTCCCGTTCTTTGGGTGTTATGAGAAATCAAAAGTGGTGGAAAAACAACCGTTTCCTGGTTTCCGGGCATACTTAAAACCGATTTTCAGCAACAAACCATTCAGGCTTGCTGTGTTAATATACTTTTTCACTTGGTCAGGCATCGCACTTGTTGAAGCAATGTTCATGTATTTTTTCACCTACTGGCTAAAAAAACCCGACCTGTTTCTAATCATAGTAGCAACTCTTTTTATTCTTGCTGCCTTATTTTTACCAATCTGGGTCAAGCTTTCAGAAAAACTTGAAAAACGAACCGCTTATATGATAGGCATCACGGAACTTGCTCTTTCATTGTTTCTTGTTATATTCATTACCCCCGGAACTCCGGTATGGTTAATTTTCGTATTGGTTGTATTTCTAGCTCTCGGAGTCAGCGCAGCCCATGTAATGCCCCATACCCTGATACCCGACTGTATTGATTATGGGACTATGGTATCTAAGAAGAAATCAGAAGGCGTCTACTATGGCTTAGTCACATTTTTCCAAAAACTGGGAGTTGCTGTAGTCATATGGATTTCAGGGATTGTTCTGGACATTACCGGTTATATTAATCCTGAAGTATATGGCAAAGCCGTACAACCTGATTCTGCACTTTGGGCTATCCGAAGCATGCAGGGACCGGTTCCTGCGGCAATTTTAATTTTAGGCATAATATTTATTTTAATTTATCCTATAACAAGAAATAAGCATAAGGCAATCTCAAGAAGGATATCCAAAAGAGAGGACTAATAAGTGGAATACAAAATAATTGAGGTAACAAATAAAAGACTTTTAAAAGATTTCATTGACCTGCCATACGACCTGTATAAAAATGATCCATACTGGGTTCCTTTAATAAAGTTATACACAAGACAAACCATAAAAGGTAAAAACAATATGCTTTTTTCCAATGGGATTCATATTACCTATATTCTTAAAAACGGCAAAAAGACAATCGGCCGTCTTATTGCAGGAATTGACAATAAAACAAATAAAGAAACTGATTCGAAACGCGGCTATATTACTTTATTCGAGTGTATAAACGACCAGCATGCCGCATCAATGCTTTTTGATAAAGCCGTAAGCTGGCTAAGAGACAAGGGAATGGAATGGATTGAAGGGCCCATATCTCCGTCAGACGGTGATGATTACCGTGCGCTTCTATATAAAGGCTTTGACTCTCCTCCGGTACTATTCGACAGCTATAATCCAAAATACTATCTTGATTTATTTGAAACTTATGGCTTTACTAAAAACCGGGATTATCACGCATTTCATTTTACTGCGGACAGGTTTCCTTCAGATAGGTTTGTAAAAGTCGTAGAATATTCCATGAAAAAGTATAATTTTCAGGATAGATACTGTTAATTTAAAAGAAATCGACAAGGAAATTGAAGATATTAGAAAAGTTTTGCTTAAAGCTGTCCCCGAAAGCTGGGGAGACCACTTTGTCATACCTTCTGTAGAAGATATTAAGAAAGAAGCCAACATGCTGATGCGTTTCCTGGATCCCGAATTAGTCAGCATTGCCCGGCTGAATGATACCGGAGAGCCTATTGCTTTTGTGGTTGGAACACCGGATTATAATCAGGTCTTCATGAAAATGAACGGACGGCTGCTGCCGTTTGGTATTTTCAAACTACTTTATTATAAAAAGAAAATAACACGCATTAGGATTTTCATGCAGTTTGTTATACCCGAATTCCAAGGCAGGGCCGTAAACGCAGCGATATTTTATAACTATATGAAAAATGCAGAAAGAAAAGGACTGATTGAAGCAGAAGGTTCAACTGTTGGAGAAGAAAATGCCCAGGCACTTCGGGTATTAGAAGCAGCCGGAGGAGACCGGTATAAGACATACCGAATGTATAGATTGGATATTTAAGCGAATCCATATGGTATAATCAGTAATGGGTTAATTATTTTACTACTATATTGACCTCGGAGGCTTATATGAACAATTCGGGAAAAACCAACGGATGTCTGATTGCAATCATCATTTTTTTATTAATTATCATATTACTGGGTGCTGCAATTTTCTTCATTTTCTTTTTTGACAGGTCCGATATGCCTGATGTCAGCGAATTCATTTCCGAAGTCGAAAATTCAGAACGAACCACAGATAACAACAGCTCTATAACGGACGTAATTAACATTCAGTCTGATGAAAGCGGAGTGTCTGAAATAGCAATAACTCTTACAAATGCTGATTTAACCGCCCTGGCTAATGATACTGTAGACAGCAATGATAATATTCCGTTGAAAGACCTTCTTTTCAACTGCAATGAAGATGAAACCATAGATGTTACAGGGGTTGTCACCGACTTGACAATATACGCCGATAATTCTGAAATCCCGGGGATTATAAAGAGCCTTCTCGGCACAGTCAACGGTAAGCGTCTGTATGCGACAGTTTATATAAATCATCTTGGTGGCAATGAGTTTGATATAGATATTACCGATGTGAAAATTGAAAAACTGAACATACCGATGGTTGAATCTATTTTTGAGCCCATGACAAATGACATCGCTAATATGCTGAAAGATCAGCTTGATGCTCAGGAGAACTTTGAATTACAGGAATTCCAAATTGAAGAAGACCAATTGATATTTTCCGGAATCATCATCGAATAAGGTTGCATATAATTTGTCACATATATCTAAAAATAAAACGCCGTCTTGACGAATTTCATGACGGCGTATATTACTATTATGTGTCAGGCGTTTGGACGGAATTAAACCCTCAGGGGGTCCAAAGACATATCTTCATATTAATCTTCCCATTAGTTTTAAAGATGACGCCTTCTGCTTCAAGCATCGCCCGTTGATGCCTCTTACTTTCAAAAACATAATCCGGAGCTATATCTCCGGCTGAATTAACTACCCTATGGCATGGAATATCCATTCCGACGGGTGCATTTTTCATGGCTCTCCCAGCCATTCTCGCACCACGCGGATTACCGGCCATGAATGCCAGCTGGCCGTATGTCGCCACCTTCCCTCTTGGAATCATCAATGCCAGTTTATAAATCCTTTGATAAAATTCTGAAATATCACTACCCATGTTAAAATTATACCAAAAACAAACGAAAAATTGCTGTTCTATCAAGCATCAAGAGAAATAAAATAGTTTGTTACACAACTGTAATATGATTAGCATTGACACTCCCGGGGCCGTTGTATATAATTGTCATCGGATTAAAACTATTTTTTAGGAAGGAGGAAGAATAATGACTTATGTAAGAAAGAACCCTGTGAAAGTTAAATTCGCAGCTTCTACTTTATTCATGCCTCCGGTCTGTAGTCTATAACTACTTTGATTTCTCACCAGACCGCAGGTAATGCAATTGCCTGTGGTTTTTATTTGTCTTATTTTAGGTAAACCCCGGGCATTAGACCAGATAATGTTGTTTCGAAGGGAGGTACCAAGTGAAAAAGCTGAAACTGTTATTATCATTTATGAAAGGCACCCTGGCTTCATACGCCGCAGCCATACTATTAATATTCGCGAGCACCGCCGTGGCACTTATGAATCCGCTGGTTATTAAGTTTGCACTGGATTCGATATTGGGCGACGCCTCTCCCGAATTGCCCGGGTTTTTATTCAGGTGGTTCGAAAACATCGGCGGAAAAACGTATTTCCTGCAGAATCTGTGGGTAGCCGGTCTTATACTTGTTATACTCTCAATTGTCAACGGCTTTATGTCGTACTTTTACAGGAAAAATGTTGCTGCATCGTCGGAAATCATGGCTAAGAATGTACGTACAATTATGTACGATCATATACAGCACCTGTCCTACAGCTACCATGTGAAAGCTGAAACCGGGGATCTCATACAGAGGTGTACCAGCGACCTTGAGACGCTGAGGAGATTCCTCGCCAACCAGTTCTTCCAGGTAGTCCGGGCAGTTGCACTGGTAGTGTCAGCACTGACAATAATGTTATCGTTGAATTTAAAGCTGACATTAATTTCGTTCTCGATAACACCAATCCTCGCAGTATCTGCCTTCCTGTTTTATAAATTCATCAAGGCTAAGTTCAAGCTTACAGATGAGGCAGAAGGAAGAATGACCACCGTTCTGCAGGAGAACTTATCCAGTATGAGGATTGTAAGGGCTTTTGCCAGGCAAGACTATGAAATAAAGAAATTCGTTGAAGCAAGTGATGATTTCAGAAACAAGGATTTCGTCATCTCGCGCCTTATGTCCTGGTACTGGTCTATATCCGATATGATGTGTGACATACAAATTGGTTTTGTGCTCATACTCGGTACATTTTGGGCTGTGCAGGGGCTGCTGACCGTTGGAACGCTATATGCTTTTATGAACTATACATCAAATCTCATATGGCCATTAAGGCACCTTGGAAGGGTGCTGGCCGACATGGGAAGGGCCAGCGTCTCATTGACAAGAATCAAGGAGGTTCTTGATGAACTGAATGAGGATAAGGAAGAATCAACCGGCCTTACACCTGAAATCATGGGGAATATCAAGTTCGAGAATGTGTCCTATGAATACGAGGAAGGCCATCCGGTGATTAAGGAACTTTCATTTGAAGTTAAACAAGGTCAGACAGTGGCAATACTTGGCGGAACCGGTTCAGGTAAATCTACACTGGTTAACCTGCTGGTCAGGTTGTTTGATTATCAGGAAGGTTCAATAACCATGGACGGCGTTGAGTTAAAGGATATCAACAAAAAGTGGATCAGAAGAAACGTTGGAATAGTCCTTCAGGAACCCTTCCTATTTTCAAGATCCATACGCGAGAACCTAGCCATAGCAAACCCTGACTGTCCCGATGAGGAAATTGAAAGGGTTACAAAAATTGCATCGGTATATAAAGTCATAATGGATTTTGAAAAAGGTTTTGACACCATGGTTGGCGAAAAGGGGGTAACCCTTTCCGGCGGACAGAAGCAGCGCGTGGCGATCGCCAGGATGCTGCTTGAGAATCATCCTGTAATGGTATTTGACGACTCACTCAGTGCCGTTGATGTTAAAACAGATGCATATATAAGGGAAAAGCTGAAAGAACAGTGCAGCGATACTACAACTTTCATCATATCCCATAGGATCAGCACGCTTATGCAGGCTGACAAGATACTGGTCATGGAAAACGGAAAGATAACCCAGTCCGGAACCCATGGCGAATTAATTGAAGAAGGCGGATTGTACAAGGAAGTATTCGACATACAGAACTCGCTCGAAGAAGACCTTAGCGCATCCGTCAGGGCAGGAGGTGAATGATTTGACTGACATGCATGACAATAATGAAGAATTTAAAAAAGGATTTGACCTGAAACTATGGAAGAAAGTTTTCCGGTACATCGTAAGCTACAGAAAGCTGACCCTGCTCCTTATTGCGGTTATGGTAATCCTTGCCGGAACCGATGCGGTTATGCCGTTGATGACAAGATACGCCATTGATAATTTTGTTGCCGGCAAGACAACAGAATCCATAGCAATATTCATAATGGTATATCTGGTACTGTCCATAATTAAGGCTATAACCATATTCCTTCTGATTTACCTTGCTGAGAAACTAATGGTAAACATAGGACATGATATCCGCAGCGAAGGTTTTATTAAGCTGCAGGAACTGTCTTTTACATTTTATGACCATAACACCGTAGGCAACCTTGTGGCAAGGCTGACATCAGACACAAGAAGGTTGACCGGAATAATTTCCTGGGGTTTGGTGGATGTTACCTGGGCTATAAGCCTGCTGTTAATGATAACTGTAATCATGTTTACTTTGGATGTGAAAATCGCATTGATAGTCCTCGGGGTAATTCCAATTTTACTATTTGTCTCGCTGAAATTTCAGAAATTGATTCTAAAATCGAGTCGTGAAGCAAGGAAAAACAATGCTATCATAATCTCCTCATTCAATGAAGGCATACAGGGAGCGACGACAACCAAGACACTTGTCAGAGAAGCGAGGAACCTTGAAGAGTTTGATGAAAAAGCGACCAAACTGCGCTCCAGCGCAATAAAAGTCGCAATATTCTCAGCAATGTTCTACCCCATTGTCACTGCAATCAGTACCCTGGGGACATCCCTTGCATTATGGCAGGGCGGAATAATGGTTCTCGGTACTGCTATGACTCTTGGCACACTGACGGCATTTATGTCCTATACCGTACAGTTCTTTATGCCGGTCAACGATCTGGCCAGCATTATGGCAGAAATGCAATCTGCGCAAGCTGCAGGTGAAAGAATCATGAGTCTATTAGAAACCGACCCAAAGATTAAGGACTCGGAAGAAGTCATTGATAAATACGGAATTGTTAACACTTCTGATAAGGTTCCCAAACTCGACGGAAGGATTGAATTCAAGGATGTTGTATTCCAGTATAAGGACGGCGAGAGGGTTTTAGATAAATTTAACCTGGATGTCAAACCAGGCGAATGCATCGCCATCATAGGTGAAACGGGCTCAGGCAAGACAACGATTGTCAATCTGGCGAGTAGGTTCTACCAGCCGACTGAAGGCAGTATTCTGATTGACGGTATCGATTATAGGGAAATGCCCCTTATGCATATACACGGCAATCTGGGATATATGCTCCAGACTCCGCATCTGTTCAGCGGAACCATCCGTGACAATATCAGGTACGGTAAACTGGAAGCAACCGATGAAGAGATTGAGGAAGTGGCGAAGCTGGTAAAAGCCCATGATTTCATAGCAGGATTTGAAAAAAGCTACGAACACGAAGTATCGCAGGGCGGCGGCGGGCTGTCTACAGGACAGAAACAGTTGATCTGCATCGCCAGGGCAATTATTGCCGATCCGTCAATATTTATATTAGATGAGGCTACTTCGTCAGTCGATACTCATACTGAGAAAATCATCCAGGATGCCATTGCAACCGTAATTTCCGGCAGGACCAGTTTTGTAATTGCCCATAGGCTGAGCACTATAAGGCAGGCTGACAGAATCCTTGTGCTTGATAAGGGAATCATTGTGGAGCAGGGCACCCACTCAGAGCTCATCAGGAGCGAGGGCAGATACTACGACCTTTACACGAGCCAGTTCCTTGAGGAACACGAAGTTGAAATCTTAAATGATTAAAACTAAAAATAAAAGCCGGTCCATATGGACCGGCTTTTTTATTTAATACAGCATCCGCCGTAAATTATACGCATCCGTTGGCTATCATGTTCATTTGCTGCTGAGTATTTTATCAAGTTCTTCCAAACAATCAGGAATTTCAATTCCCTGTGGGCATTTTTCGAGGCATACGCCGCATTTGACACAGAGGTCTGCTGTGAATTTTCCCTCTTCCTTTTCTTTCCAAATCTTATATGTTTTCATTGGTCTCCACTTATTTCCAAATTCGGTATAAGTATTATATAGTTTGAACATCATGGGTATTCTGACCCCGTGCGGGCAAGGCAGGCAGTATTTGCAGTCAGTACAGGGTACCGCCCTACTATTATCCAGGATTTTCATCGCGCCTTCTATGACTTTTAATTCCTCTTTGTCCATACAGTCCGGTGCGGCATCTTTAAATATCCTGAGGTTATCCTCAACCTGATCCATTGCGCTCATTCCACTTAAGATGACTTTAACCTCCGGGAAATTGTAAATCCACCTGAATGCCCATTCCACGGGACTTCTTTTTTCCCCGTTTTTCTCAAAATGTTCCCTGAGGGCATCAGAAAGATTATTTGCAAGGGATCCTCCTTTAAGAGGTTCCATAACGACAATGTTAAATCTTTTTTCGCGCGCATAATTAAAACTATCAATGCCTGCCTGGACTTTTGTGTCGGCATAATTAAACTGGAGCTGGACTAAGTTCCAGTCATAGGAATCGGCAACTTCCTTGAAAACATCCGGCGAATCATGAAATGAAAATCCGATATTCCGGACCTTTCCTCCTTTTTTTAATGAATCCACAAATTCAAGAACCCCTAGCTTTTTACAGGTTTCCCAGCTTTTCCTGTTAACCGCATGCAGCAGATAAAAGTCCAGATAATCAACATCCAGCTTTGTCATCTGCTCGTTGAAAATCCGTTGCATATCTTCTTTTTCCTTTAACCTGCCGACCGGAAGCTTTGTTGCCAGATAGACCCTTTCTCTATAACCGTCTTTGAGAGCCTTGCCAATGAATGTCTCGCCGTTCTCCTTGTGGTATGGGTATGCAGTATCTACATAATTCACTCCGCTGTCGATTGCATGGCGAATCATCTTCATGGCTTCTTCTTCATTTATTTTTCCATAATCGTCATCAAGGATTGGAAGCCTCATTGCCCCGAATCCCAGAATAGATGTCTCGATATCCAGATTATTAAATTTCCTATATCTCATAAAATGCCGCCTTTTATGTTATTTATTATACCACTGTATATATTGCCATCGGATGCTATATACAAAGAAAATCCCGCCGGAGCGGGATTTCGCTTATCAATTGTTTTGTAAATCGAATAGTGTTACCTGCTTTCGCCTGGAGTCGGCTTTGGAAAGGAATTTCCCTACCGCCGGCACATTATTGGGCCTGTATTCGTCCGTATTTTTAAGCCTTGCTTTTTTAACAGGCACAACTTCAGTAACTTTATCATTTTCCTTGAGTTTAATGACCGTAATTCCCTGGGTTCCCCTGGTAGTTTTAACTGATACAAAATCAGTATTAAATATCAACGCCCTTTTATTCTTTGTGATTACAGCCATCTCAATCGATTCTTTTTCATCCATTAGCCTGATGTATTTTAATTCTGATTTATCATAATATGCCTTGGTAAGCAATTTCCTGTTGGTCTTTGTTTCATAAACATTCAACGGAACTTTGGCAAATTTACCGTTCTCAAATCCATACAGCATATTTCCACTGAAATCGTCCGTTACTACTATATAAACAATGGATTCATCTTCAGGCAGCTCCAGAAATACCGGCAAAAATTCTCCGAAGTCTCCGGCCTTGCATTCATCCAGCTGATGCAGTTTCATTTTATATGCGTTGGCTTTATTGGAAAACATGATTAACTCTGCCTTGTTATGGGTTGATATCTCCTGTAATATCCTGTCAGTATCTTTAAGTTTATGTTCAGGGTCAGTTCTTAATGAGGTCAGATGAATTTTCTTAATATAGTTTTCCTTGGTGAAGAATACCATGCAATTATAGTCTTCAATCTGCTCAATAAGGCTTTTATCGTCAACGTCATCCAATTTCCGGATTTCAGTTTTCCTGGGCCTGCCGTACTTATCCCGCACCTCCTCTAATTCGCCGATAATTATTTTTCTTATCTTAGAGTTGCTCTTTAATGTTCTTTCGATATCCTCAATTTTCTGTCTTAGTTCCTTTATCTCATCAAGCCGTTTCAGGATATATTCCCTGTTCAGGTAGCGAAGTTTAATCTCAGCAATATAGTCGGCCTGCACTTCATCAAGCCTGAATGCCTGCATGAGATTTGGCACGACATCAGCTTCCTTTTCTGTATTCCGGATGATGCGTATTGCCTCATCGATGTCAATTAATATCCTGTCAAGTCCTAGAAGCAGGTGTAGTCTTTCATTATTTTTGTTCAGGTCGTAGTTAAGTCTCTTTTTTATGCAGCTTACTCGGAAGGTCGTCCAGTTCGCCAGTATCTCCCGGACTCCAAGAACCATCGGATTACCTTCAATCAGCACATTGAAATTGCAATTGAAAGAATCCTGTAACGGCGTTTTTAGAAAGAGCTTATTCATTAGTTTCTTTACATCAGTGCTGTTCCTGATGTCTATGGTAATTTTAAGGCCTTTTAAGTCAGTTTCGTCCCTGACATCCTTAACCTCTTTTAACTTGCTGCCCTTGACCATACTGACTATGGCATCGATTATTGCCTCCGCTGTCGTTGTGTATGGTATTTCGGTAATTTCAATATGTCTTTTCTTTTTATCAACATTATATTTTGCGCGGAGTTTAAAACCTCCCCTTCCTGTTTCATAGATTGTGTCCATTTCCTCCTTGCTGTAAAGGAGAACTCCACCTGTTGAAAAATCAGGTCCTTTAAGTGTCTTTGTAATATCAGCACCTGAATCCTTGATAAGCGCAATTGCCGTATCACAGACTTCAGCAAGATTAAAGCTGCATAGATTACTCGCCATGCCAACGGCAATACCCTGGGATGCATTTACAAGCACATTGGGATATGAAGACGGCAGTATGACCGGTTCTTTCACGGTTCCGTCATAATTATCTGTAAATTCAACCGCATTCTTTTCAATATCACGGAACATTTCCCTGCATATGTTTTCAAGCTTAACTTCCGTATATCTGGAAGCTGCATATTTCATATCCTTTGAATATTGCTTTCCGAAATTACCCTTTGAATCCACAAACGGATGCAGCAGGGCTTCATTTCCGCGGGTCATCCTGACCATGGTTTCATATATGGCCTGGTCGCCGTGGGGATTGAGCTTCATTGTCTGGCCCACAACATTTGCAGATTTAGTGCGGTTGCCTCTGAGGAGCCCCATTTTATACATGGTATATAATAATTTTCGGTGGGAAGGTTTAAGACCGTCAATTTCCGGAATCGCCCTTGAAACAATGACGCTGACAGCATACGGCATGTAATTTTCATCAAGGGTGTCGGTTATCTTCTGTATCTTTATATTATTCTGGTCCATCGTATCCTTTCCTCAGCTGACATCCGCCATCTCGAGATATTTGTAGCTGTTTTCCTGAATGTAAATCTTTCTACCCGCGAGGTTATCACCCAGCAATAGGTTGAACTTATCTTCCATGATAGCCGGACTTTCAGGTATTACCTGAATGAGTTTCCTTGTCTTGGGATTCATTGTCGTTTTCCACATCATGTCGGGTTCATTTTCGCCAAGTCCTTTGGATCTTTGCATGGAAGAAATTTTAATTCCCTTTTCTTCGAGGTCCTTCAATATTCCATTTTTTTGGACTTCATTGTATGCAAAATAGGTTTCCCCTTTGGCAGTGATTTCAAAAAGCGGTGATTCTGCAATAAATACCTTGCCCTCAATAATCAATGTCGGAGCAAGTCTGTAGATCATGGCAAGTATCAGCGTCCTTATTTGGAATCCGTCCACATCTGCGTCCGTACATATTATTATCCTGTTCCACTTAAGTTTTTCTATATCAAATGTGCTCAGGTTCTTATTGTGCTTTGTTTTTATTTCTACACCACAGCCAAGTACTTTAAGCAGATCTACTATTATCTCGTTTTTGAAGATACTGTTGTAATCCGCTTTAAGACAATTCAATATTTTGCCCCTTACGGGCATTATTGCCTGGAAATCCGCATCCCTTCCCAGCTTAACCGAACCAAGCGCGGAATCACCCTCAACAATGTAGATTTCGCGTTCTTCTATTTTACGTGATCGGCAGTCGACAAATTTTTTGACGCGGTTGTTCATATCCACGCCTTTAGAGAGTTTTTTCTTAATGTTCAACCGGGTTTTTTCCGCTGACTCCCTGCTGCGCTTGTTTACTATTATCTGTTCAATAATTTTCAGTGCCTCAGGCTTGTTCTCAATAAAATATATCTCGAGTTCGTGCTTAAGGAAATCCGTCATGGCCTCCCTTATGAACTTATTTGTGATTGCTTTTTTGGTTTGGTTTTCATAGCTTGTGACAGTTGAAAACGAATTGCTCACCAACACCAGGCTATCCTGTATGTCTGTAAAGCTGATTTTTTTCTCACCGTTCTTATACTTTCTGTTATCAGAAAGAAGCTTGTCAACGGCATAAGTAAAAGCAGTCTTTACCGCCCTGTCAGGGGAACCCCCGTGTTCCAGGAAACTGGAATTATGATAATACTCAATTAAATTAACTTCATTACAGAAACAGAAAGAAACTGACATCTTCAATTTATACTCAGGCTTATCCTGTCGGTCTTTTCCCTTTGTACTGTGGTGTGCTGTATGAATTTCAGTAAGTTTATACCCATTGGTAAGTTCCACCAAGTACTCTTCGACACCGCCTTCGTAACAGTACTCGAATTTCTCTCCGCTTGGTTCATCCAACAGTCTCAGTTTGAGACCTTTGTTAACAATTGCCTGCTTTTTCAGCATATCCTGGAAATACTCCAGTGGAATGTCTATATCGGTAAAAACCTTTAAGTCGGGTTTCCATCTTGTCTTTGTGCCTGTACTTTTATACTTCTTTTTTTTCTTTTCTAGTCCACCTTTGTTCACGCCCTCTTCAAAATGAAGGTTATACTGGTATCCATCTCTGAAAACTTCCACATCCATATACTCGGCGGAGTACTGGGTGGCACAGCAGCCCAGGCCGTTCAATCCGAGGCTGAACATATAGCTCTCGCCGTCATTGTTCCCGTATTTCGCCCCGGCATACAACTCACAATATACCAGCTTCCAATTATATTTGCGTTCTTTTTGATTGAAATCAACGGGCATTCCCCTGGCATAGTCTTGCACAGTAATCGACTTATCCTTATGCCGGATAATATCAATGACCTTACCAAAACCTTCCCTTGATTCATCAATGGAATTAGATACTATTTCAAATACTGTTTGCTGGCATCCTTCGAGTCCGTCTGAACCGAATATTACCGACGGGCGTTTCCTAACCCTGTCAGGACCCTTGAGAGCAGAGATGCTCTCATTGTTATAAGCCTTCTTATTATCCGCCATTATTCTATTTCCTTTTCATTTGTGTATTATGTGTTTTGTCTCAGCCAGGGTTAAAACCATATTCAATTGTTACATAAAAATTGCGCAAAAACCCCTTAAAACTAACGTAATTATACCATATATGCTATCTCTATTCAATATAATGGAACTAGTCCGGCTCTTGCCCGGATACTGTGTTTTGAATGTATTGATATCTTTTTACAGTAAGGATAATTGAATTTTCCGAAGTGTAATCCATACACTCTTCCAGTTTCATAAACTGGTTGTCATTTAACTGGTTTTCAGGGATTACAATTATTAATTCCCTGGTGTCAATATCCTTATCTGTTATAAGAACATCCTCATATTTACCAAATTTATAAGCAGATAATTCGTCTGCTTTTTCAATTATGGTTTTTTTTAACTCACAGCCGTCGGAGTATAGATCCAGGGTAGTATCAATGCTCACAATGGAGGCAGCATGCCCCGACACCTGATCATATGCATCCAGCACCGGGAAAAACTCCGGCAGACTGCCACCGAAAAGAGATTCCAGAACCTTACCTCTTTGAACAGGCGGCAGCTCCCATACTGAGTTTCCTTTTTCATGGGAATCCCCTGCCCATTTTGTGAAGAAGGAACCCATCCTGACCCTTATGTCGCCAAGCATTGAAATATAGGTGTATGACGCGTTCAGCTTTACTTCTTCACCCCAGCTCTCACTATAGATTATGAAATTCTTAATACGTCTGTTTCTTACGTTATCGAAATCATTGGCAGTAATAATTCCCGGAACATCAAATCCAAGCATATATCTTGCCACTGCCGTATCCCGGGCTTTTTCACTAATATATTCCTTAACAGTAAGATAAGTTCTGCAATACCCGGTTATGGTCAAGAACAGCGCAAATAAAAACATAACAACAAAACAGCAGATTGCTGTTTCAACTGTTGCAAAGCCATCAGTACGATTCCGTAATAGATATCTCGACTTCATGCCGTCCTCCGGTCAGGCTCCTGAATGAAATAACAGCCACAACTGTTACTTCGGTATATGCATCAAATATACTGAAATCTACAGGCGCATTTAAGGATATAATGTCCAGCATCCGCAGTATCTTTATATCAAGCGGAACCGCTGACAGATATAATCTTAGGTAATCCTTGTAATCCATCTTAAGGAATTCAGGCGAAACAGCTCCTGCATTGCCTATGCCGATATCCGTTATCCAGTCACCACTGGTTTTAATTATAGGGATTGGTTCCCCGTTCCAAATTTTACCGGTGTCAACACCTGCCTCGGCAATAGCCCATGAGATTTTTATAAGATTAGACATGACCGGAATGCCCGCACCCATTGTCCACCAACCTGCCGTTGCAGCGGCAAGGGCATCCGACCTTGCACATTTACCTGAGTCCGTATAAACATGAATTGCATCAAGGGCGAAGCGTGTTGACATTATAGCGGCTTTAGTAAAAAAGATATTACTGTTCTGGCTTTTTGCACCCCACAATACATATTCAATTTCATTGTTAAAAAAGTTACTCATTGATTTGCATTCAAAATCGTCGTTTTCATATTTAAAATGATGAAGTATATATTCATTAATAGCGAAATTTCGATAAAGACTGTTTCCTCCTGAATTGATTGAAATTGATAGTTCATTTAATTCCTGCTCACTTGCTGCTGTATCTTCTTCAAGTGATGTTGCAGAAAAATCCGAAACATCTCCACAGGTTCCCATTGAAGGCAGAACGGTTTCATCACTAATCTGAATATCCCTGCCCATTTGCTTTTCCAGTACTTTCCTGCCCATAGCCTCGAAAAAGCTCCTTCTATCTTCATCTTTGCCCGGTACCGCACCATCTTTATACAGATATTCAATTCCCGAATTGTATCCGCTTACAGACATTGCTATGTCGTCAGAATCGATCTGTTCCGCTTCTTCAATCGATGTAATGAATATATTTTCGAGTCCGGAAAGCATCGAGATATTTTTATCTAGTTCAGTTTTAATTTCTTCAAAAACCTGCTCGATAAAAGATTCCTCAATGTCGCTGATTAATTTCATACATGATTGGAGAATTTCCTTGAGATAAACGGGGCAGTTTTCCATCTCGCCAATCTTAATTTTAACAATATCTGAAATCATATGAATATTGTTGTTTTCAATGAATATATCCTTAATGCATCTGATAGCTTCTTCATTTGCTTCCCTTATTCCTTTTATAAAACCTTCAATATATAAAGTATAAACTTCCGCTGCTTTTTGGCGTATTAATCCTGCCTTTTCTTCAAGAAGGTTTTTTAATCCTGCTTTTTCACTTGGTTCGCTGCTTAATTCCTCCTTTAATGCAGATATCTCCAGTTCTATAGATGCTAATTCCAGTCTGTAATCATTGAACTGCATTACAGCCCGGGTAAATTCAGAATTAAACCCGGCTGCATTCACATAGTATTCCAGGTCTCCTTCGCCGTTTATTATTTTATTCAAGGCAGTCATGCTGTCTTTGATTTTCTTATAAGCCCTATCCAGCTTCATTTTAAGGTTTATTATTTCAACTGTGCCGGTTACTCCCGACAGAACATCAAAGCGTTCAACGAACTCATCAATAATGTCTTTATAAATATCATCCCTGGAAACCTTTTCAAGCATCTGAATCAATGTTCCGGAGTCGGTCAGGCTCCTTCCCATTTTTAAGCTGATGTCTTCGACTCTAAAATCAAACAGCTTGGAATCACCGAGATTCTTTTTCAGATTGTCGGCAGCAACCGATTCAGCAGTTTCACGTATCATGCAATATGCATACAGGTCATAATTGTCTTTTAAATAACCGGAATACTTCCCGAGGACTGAATACGCGGATGCACAGACGCTGTTTTCAATTATCCGGCTGCCGGAATCATAAAGGCACACATCGGATAGAAGCACGCAGATGCCGATTATCACCGGCATTATGACAGCTGTGAAAACTGTTGCAGATCCCCTTCTATTCAAAAATACCACCGATAATCTCAGCTTTTCTTCTGGCGGAATCCGTAAAATATATCCTGTCAATGAATGCTTCCGTGCTTTTGGGTTCCCTGTCTTTGGGAATAACGAATGTTACCAATACAAACATCAGAACCACAATCAGCATAAGAAGCAGCGGGAATGTGAGAGCAGTCTCAACCGTAGAATAACCCTTGTTGTCCATCATATGCCTCCCCCCGGAAAGAATCCGGTTTATGACATAATTTTACAGCATCGCGATAAAAAGGTCTTTATACCGGTTGATAAACTTCATGAGGAATTTATACCTACTGTTAAATTTTAAATTGAATTGCCGGGAAAAGACCGGTCACTTTGTCCCTGGAGTCATATTTAAAGATATAGACTTCCGGTCCGCTGCCAAAATTAAATATTCCGAAATTGCATGATTTATATAGTTTCTTGGGACTGTACCCGGTTTTTTGGGGGAAATATTTCATTCGCATGTTTTCATCTTTTAAATAGCTGAATATTCTTTCTTTTGAAACATATCCTTCCCCAAGAAAACCCGGTATAGCTTTAGAACTATACGATGACATGAAATCGTATCTTAAGCACTCGATGGCAAATGAATCGCCGTTGGCAAACCCTGCCAGGGCTGCATATTTATGAATCCTTGAGATACCCTTAAGGTTAATTCTGTTCTCAATAAGATACCCATTAAGATTTTTATAAAACTCATAGGGATTTTCCGTTTTTTCATGCATATACGCCAGGTATTCCTTAAATCGTCTGGTATTGTAAAACATATCAATGCATCTTGATACCTGCTTGATTTCGCTCAAACTCTCGAACGACAGCCATGGAGTCGACAGTACTTCATAGGGGGCATTTTCTTCATAAGCATAGCCCTCAATATCCCGCGCTGCAGTTCCTTTCAGCAATTTAAGGAATCCAACCTGCAGCATATGCGGACCGGTATTGATAGTTGCGTTGAAAGATTTTTTAAATGATTCCATATCTTCGTTTGGAAGCCCTGCTATAAGGTCAAGATGGATATGCATATTCCCTGGTTTCAGCAGCCTTCGCATATTTGCCAGCGCTTTATCCGGATCCTGCGGTCTTCCGGATGCCTTGAGCGTATCAATATTTACAGATTGTATGCCCGCTTCCAGCTGAACCCTGCCCGGAGGCATTCCCTCAAGGGTTTTCATTGTATTCTCAGTAAGTCCATCCGGGAAAATTTCCATGTGGAAGCATGTTTCTGTATCGGTTTTCTTAATAAAATCAAGTATTTCAATAGTTCGCTTTTCATTAGTATTGAAGGATCGGTCTGTAAATTTTACAATCTGAGGCTTATACTTCAATATAATATTTAAATCGCTGAATACCCTGTCCAGGGGGAAAACCCTAACGCCTGTGCTGGCCGACGAAAGACAGTAAATGCAGTTAAACGGGCAGCCCCTGGAAGCTTCGTAATATATGAGTTTTCCCTCTTCGCGTTGCATCATATAATCCGTAAAAGGAGTTATTATGGTATTAAGGTCATTTGTCTTTGCAATTCCTCTATCATGGATTTGCCTGTTTGATTTGTAAAAACATCCGGTTAAATCGGGACACAACCCTTTCAAAAGCTCCCTGACCGCCCCGGATATTACTGTCTCCCCCTCGCCCCGGATGATTAAGTCAGCCCCGCTTTTATTTAATGCTTCCTTAGGTTCATAAGTCACCTCAGGCCCGCCCAGGACGATTCTTATTCCCTTGTCTATTTTCTTTATATCCGCGCAAAGTTCATATATCATGCTTATATTCCAGATATAGCAGGAAAAGCAAACCACCTTTGGATTGCTGTGTAATATTTCATTTAGAATATCGAGTTTATCGTCATTAATACTGAAGGATTTTATGTCCGCATCAAACCCATCGCTCACAAGTTCGCCGCGAAGATAATAGACTGCAGTATTTGAGTGTATGAATTGTGAATTAACCGCCGCAAGCAGCACTTTGCCATTATCTGACATATCCGCGTGAGAACAGGAAAAGAATTGACCAAATCACGCTTATAAGTATTGCCAAGGCTCCGAATGAAATGCCTGTTATTGACATAGCCTTGTGATTCAGTTCACTTTTATCTTGCTGGGTAAGCGACACTACGCCGAATACAATGGCTATTATAGCCGGAACCAGCCCGATATAATTACAAAACGGTATTAACGACAGTATTACAGATATAATCCCAAGTATAAGAGCCGTCAGACCCAATTGAATCCCTCCTAGAAATTAGTTGCTAAAAACATTATAACATATATAGCAGTTACAACGACCAGCAGCGTATGGTAAACTGCATCGGTTATAATAAGTCCTTTTATTGTCTTCCTCCTTAATCCGGAAACCGTTAGAATGACCATTGTCCTAAATGCGGTTTCAACCAAAACCAGTAAAAAAACTACCATCGACAGGATGCTGGCCCTGTTAAAATCAATCCTATAAAGGTTAGTCACTCCTCTGGTAATGCCGCAGAACGGGCACTCGCTGCCTGTAATCTTTAAGAAAGGACATACCCAGATCCGGGGCAGCATCTTCTCCATTATCGGCGAAATCAACGGGAGAAGAAACCCATATAAACATAATCCCAGTACAACTATCGAAACAACTTTATAAACTTTTGCCATATTGCTTTTCATATCTCAATTATAACGCACTCAACCAATAAAAATCATAAAATGTCTCCGGAGATAAATATACCATGTGATATACTTGTTTAAGTAATCAGGGGGTATGTTATGGATATCGGCAGCAGAATTGAAATGTTTGTGGATGATGTATTGATTGATTCCATGACGGGGTGTTCTCTTAAGCTAAATATGCCTATTCGAAAAGAAAAGGTAATGACATTCGACAGGCCGTGGGAATCTGAAACATCAGGATATATAACGGTTCTCAATGATAATGGCATAATTAGAATGTATTACCGCGGAAAAACAGACAGGACCGATAATAAAAGTTATGAATATACCTGTTATGCATTCAGCTCTGACGGTATTAATTTCCTGCGGCCCAGACTGGGTTTGCATGAATTCAATGGAGATAAACTAAACAATATAATTCTTGAGCATGTTCCTGAATGTCATAACTTCGCACCGTTTATAGATTCAAATAAGGACATCCCTGCAGAGGAAAAATACAAAGCAGTCGGCGGGCATGAGCGTATTGATGTAAACAAGGGTAAATTATACGGTCTGGTATCTCCTGATGGAATTAACTGGAAGAGGATAAGCAACACCCCAATTACAACCCATGGTGCGTTTGATTCCCATAATGTTGTATTCTATGATAAAAATATTGGAAAATACCGTTGTTATGCACGTTATTTTGACAATAAACATCTGGAAAATCCCAAACCTTACCATGGGATTCGGTCTATTCACAACATGGAATCTGATAATTTTATTTCATGGACCCTGCCGGTGCAGAATTCATATGATGTACCCTATATAGAGGAATTCTATACTAACGCAACTGTGCTTTGCCCAGGCGCCGAACACTTCTACCTGTCCTTCCCAAAAAGGTTTATAGCAGACAGGCAGCGGGATTTCTTTACGGGTGCCCCGGCAGTGTCAGATGCTGTCTTCATGAGCAGCCGCGACGGCACTAATTGGAACAGATTATTCATGGAAGCATGGGTGCGTCCTGGTCTTGACCGTAAAAATTGGGTTAACCGAAACAATATGACGGCTTTGGGCATTATTGATATTGATGACAGGGAATTTTCTATGTACATTAGCGAAAACTACCGTACTGAAACAAACGGCATCCGTAGGCTGACAATCAGGAAATACGGCTTTGCGTCGGTAAATGCCGGTTATGAAGGAGGTTCATTTATAACTAAGTCATTTACTTATAAAGGTAATTCGCTGTTTATAAACTACTCAACGTCTGCAGCAGGTCATGTGAAAGTATTTCTGCTGGATGACAAAGGTTCTATATTATTAAAATCGGATGTGATTTACGGCGACGAGATTTTTGAAAAGGTTGATTTCAAAACTTCACTTAGCAAATACGAAGGCAGCAAGGTAAGGCTTTCTTTTGATTTGAAAGACGCAGATATATATGCCTTAAAATTCGGAGAGTAACACAATGAATATTGGATTAAAAAGGGAAAGTTTTAAATACTCAGGAGAAATTGATAAAAGTCTCTTCGATAAAAAGTCAATTTCATTAAAATGTGTGAGAAACAGTTTCACAGCATTCCAGCTGGTTATTGAATCTACTGAGCCATGCACGGTTTGCATGACCGACTCCCCTGCATTTACTATTTATCCTAAAAGACCGATACACAGAATAAACTCTTCATTTAAAGGGCTTGGACCCGTATCCATTAAAAATATAAACATGCTTTCAGATGACAGTGGTATCCAAAGGGCGGACTGCATAGAAAATAGGGATTATATTCATATGGAAACCGGTAAAATAAATTCCTTCTGGTGCGAAACCCCAATACCAAAAGATACTGCACCGGGTATATATCAAGGAAAAGTTTCAGTATTTAGAAGAAAACTGTTTGAAAACGAAGCCATTGAATTATCCATGGACCTGACCTTGGAAGTTGTGGACATTTCATTACCGGATCCAAGAGATTACACAATGCATCTCGACCTATGGCAGCATCTTTCTAATATTGCACGTAAACACGATGTAAGACTGTTTAGTGATGCCCATTTCAACATCATTGAAAATTATGTAAAGTCTCTTGCCCGGCTTGGCCAGAAGGCAGTTACAGTAATCGCTTCGGACATCCCATGGTCAGGCCAACGCACTTTCAATGATTTGGACAAACCGACCGATCTTTTTGAATACAGCCTTATAACTGTTGTAAAAAATAAAAACGGCATTTATTCATACGACTATTCAATAATGGACCGTTATATTGAAATGTGTTTTTCTCACGGGATTGATAAAAAGATTGAGGTTTTCGGTCTTTGCGGAATTTGGATGACAGAAGAAAATGGATTTGGAAAAGCTGCACAGGATTTTCCGGATGGTGTGCGTATCAGGTATTTTAATAAAACGACGGGAACTTACTCCTATATGGATAAATCTCAGGATATCCGGCTGTACATCAATAACCTTTATAAACACTTTATAGAAAAAAACTGGCTTGATAAAGTCCGCATAACAGCGGATGAACCCGGTGATATTGAATTATACAGAAAGACAATTCAATCAATCCTTGAAGAAGCGCCCGGATTTAAATTGTCCATAGCAATAAACAAAGCTGATTTCACAACGGAATTCGATGATGTCCTGAGCGATGTAACGCCGTCATTAAAATGCCTGGCGGAAGATTATGATTTTATCAAAGCTAACCTTATTGGAAACGATGGCAAACAGGTCAGCTGGTATGTATGCTGCCATCCGCATTTCCCAAACACTTTTCTTCAGTCGCATCTTCTTGAAAGCCGGCTGATTGGGATATTGACTTCATTGTTCGGTCTTGACGGATTCCTAAGATGGAATTTCACTGTTTGGCCTGAAAACCCAAGGGAAGACCTTGTTTTCAGGTCCGGTGAATGGTTTACAGGTGACATGAATTTTGTCTACCCCGGAAGTGACGGCTCACCGCTGTTGTCCATTCGCTATAAGGCATTGCTGCGCGGTATTGAAGACTTTGAGCTAATGACAATGGCTAAGCGCAATAGTGCATGCCCTGACGAAATTATATATTCCCTGATCCTTGGTGATACAACCCTTAAACAGCTTTCGGATACAGGTTATGATAATCCTCATCTTGGTCGGCCTTTTAGCATAGATGCTGATGATTATGATGCTTTCAGGGAACTACTGTATAAGGTTTTATAAAGCTTGATTGCGCCAAATGCATTTCGGTGCTATAATCATATCCACAATATGATGCGATGAAGGAGAAGAGTAAGCGAATCCAGCATGAAAGAGAATGTCCGCCGCCGGCTGTAAGCGGACATGATGCGAATCCGCCGAAGTGCACTCCGGAGCTTAGCGGTAAAATATCGCTACGGTGCCAGCACCGTTATCAAAACAAAGAACAAATTAGAGTGGAACCGCGATTATACCGCCTCTATGCATATGCATGGGAGCGGTTTTTATTTACTCAACCAGAAAGGGGTTCAAATAGTAATGGCTGAAAAGAAAGGTAGGAATATGAAACTTTATAATGCTATGACAAGGACAAAAGAGGAATTCATACCTCTTGAAGACAATAAGGTTAAAATGTACAACTGCGGCCCTACGGTGTATAACTGTTTCCATATCGGAAATGCCAGGAATTTCGTAGTATTTGATACCTTGAGAAGATATCTGATTTACAGAGGATATGATGTAACTTTTATACAGAACTTCACGGATATTGATGACAGGATGATTACACAATCTATTGCCGACAACATACCCGTCAAAGAACTTGCTGACAAAAATATCCAGGAATATTTCACTGATGCGCACGGCTTGGGCATAATGGAAGCCGATGTCCATCCCAAGGCCACTGAAAACATCGGGGAAATAATAAAGCTGATAAAAAAAATCGAAGCCAATGGTTATGCATATGAGGTTGGTGGCGACGTATACTTTGACACCTCTGCATATGAAGGATACGGTAAGCTTTCCGGCCATAAGCTTGAAGAACTTGAAGCCGGAGCCCGTGTACAGGCCGATTCCAGGAAAAAGAATCCTGCGGATTTTGCCCTTTGGAAAGCCATGAAACCGGGCGAACCGGTATGGGGAAGTCCTTGGGGAAAAGGACGTCCGGGCTGGCATATTGAGTGCTCCGCCATGTCAATGAAATATCTGGGTGAAACAATTGATATCCACAGCGGCGGAAAAGACCTGATGTTCCCCCACCATGAGAACGAAGTCGCTCAAAGCGAATCCGCAACAGGGAAACCCTTTGTCAGATATTGGCTGCACAATGGATTCATCAACATCGATAATGAAAAAATGTCCAAATCCCTCGGCAACTTTTTCACCGTACGCGATGTGGTAAAACTTTACAGTTATGAAGAAATCCGTTTCTTCCTGCTTTCAGCACAATACAGAAGCCCTGTGAATTTTTCTGATAAACTGATGGACCAATCAAGGAACGGCCTGTCGCGCATATATGAATCATTGAAAAACCTTACTAATGTCAAGGGTCCCGGAGCTCCCGGCAACGATGAAACCAAGATGCTTGATAATATAAATACTTTCAAGACTAATTTTATGACACACATGGATGATGATCTAAATACTGCCGATGCAATAGCAGATATATTTGATATGGTCAGGGAAATTAATGCTTCCCTGTTAAAAGGAATTCTTAAAACATCAAAAGCCGCCGGCAGCGCTGCAGCTGTTATCAAGGAACTCGGTGATGTCCTCGGAATTCTACAGAAAGATATCGACGTTGAGATAACAGCTGAAATCCAGGCTCTCGTAGATAAGAGGATAGAATCCCGTAAAAACAAAGACTTCTCAACTTCGGATGAAATCAGGGACAAACTGAAGGAACTTGGCATTCTTATTGAAGACACCAAGGATGGTTACAAGCTAAAGTACTTATAGAAAGGGCTTTGCCTTATGAAACTAGCACTGATACAACCCAAATACCCGGTTGATTATAAAGAAACCATTGAAGTAATGGAGCAGCTTAAAACTGCTCCTTACAACTGCCCCACGGGAACAGATCTACTGGTTCTCCCGGAATACTCTAACTGCCCGGGTATGCCAATAGACGAAGCGGATGAAATGTTTTCCCATTGCCGCAGACACAATCAAACATTTATTGAATCAATAAAAACCGCGGCAAGGGAAACCGGCATGACAATCTGTACAAACATGCTTAATGAACGTTCTGAAGGTTTTGCAAATACTACACTGGTAATAGATAAGTCCGGAGCGGTAATTGCTGAATATGACAAGACGCATCTTGCCTATACTGAAATTGATACAATGAAGCTGGTGCCGGGTAAAAAACCGGTCTTCCTGGATATTCTCGGTGCAAAAACTACTTTTGCAGTATGCTTTGAACTCTATTTTCCTGAATACTTTGAAAGACTTGCAGCGGAATGCCCTGATATAATTCTTTGCCCATCATACCAGCGTTCGGAAGAATCGGAAATACTACTTAAGCAAGCTATGGGACGGGCGCTTGACAGCGAGGCATTCATCATAAGATCCTCCTATTCAATGGGCCCGGATTCTAAAAATGGCGGGACTTCATATGTTGTAAATCCCTCCGGTGAAATTCTATTGAACGCCGGGCAGCAAACAGGAATTTTCATAACAGATATTAATCCTAATGAGAAACGAATGAGGCCCCTTGCCCACGGCCTTGGCAAGATGTCCTCAAGGGAAATAGTAGAAAAATTCCGTAAACCTGCGATTTACCGGAAAAACACCATGTTTATCACTCCTGATGCGACTAAATATCCTAAAGTCTGTGCGCACCGCGGCTTTTCGGGACGGATTCCTGAAAATACCCTGCCTGCTTTTGCATCAGCACTTGCAGCCGGAGCCGATGAGATTGAGTTCGATGTCCGTCTAACAAAAGATAATAAAATAATTATATGCCATGACGATACGGTTGACAGGGTTTCAAATGGTTCCGGTAAAGTATCGGAATTATCTTTTTGCGAGATAAGGAAACTTAATGCAGGTGAATATATGGATTGGCAGGATATCTGTTTCCCAACTCCAAAAGAAGTCTTCGAATTACTCGGCGGCAGCATTATCATGAATATACATGTATATGAATCCGGTAAAGACGGGTTTGTAATAAGTGAATTAAAAAACCTGATTGAGGAATACGGCATTGCCGGTACTGTTTACTTTGCCGCTCAGGAAAAGGAAATGAAATGGTGCCTTGAATTAGCACCGGATATAAACCGATGCATGTTGGAATGTTTTGATGAAAAACGGGATATCTCGGATATTGCCCTTGAATATATGTGCAGCCGGGTCCAGCATTTTTACAGCGTGTACTCTGCAGATACTGTAAAAAAGGCAACTGAAAGCGGATTGATAAATAATCTCTTTTTTGAAGACGACCCCACCAAAGTAGCATCGCGGCTTAATGATGGGATAGATACAATACTTACCAACTACCCTGACAGAATTATTCCGGCTGTGAAAAACCCATAGCCTTATCGGAAGCTTCTATAAGGTTAACCTTACTGTCTCTGACTGATTTTGCTACTTCAACAAAGCAGAAAACTACTATCCAAATATAGGCAGCAACTACTACCCCTGATGTTATTTTAAATAGCAGATCATCCGGCGGTATGTGAATTACCGCTAAAACCTGAGCTGTATTTATGAACACAGCGACTGACAGGACACTGAACATTGCCAGTATGCTTTTTTTGTTATCATATATATACGCAATAATAAGAATGGCAATCACCGGGAACAGATATCGCTCATGCATTTTCAATCCGAATGCATATATACCGGTCATCAGCATCACTGTCAGGATGAAAATATTTTTTTTGCCGCGGTTTATAAAACCCAGTACAAAATAGAGGACTACCGTTGACACAATGCCGATTATCCCCCAGACACCCAGCGATAATCCAAGTTTTACTGTATCAGTAGGAACCCAGTTCAATCCGAATAATCCGAATACATTGGCTGAGTTAAGCGTAATATAATTATAGCTCCCAATCGTTCCTAAGTATTTTTCAAAAATCCAATACCAGGGTTTATCCCCTGTAAACGGAAATACTGCCAATGCGAATAAAGCCACTGAACTGAAAACACTGATAAAGAATGCTTTAATCGCCTGCCCCCAGCCCCTGTCACTGATATATTTTATAAAGATAACAGCGAGGACCGGACCAAAGAACAACATCTGTGGCTTTATTAAAAGACCAACTGTAAAAAACAACGATGCACCTAAAATGTTTTTTCTATAAAGGGCAATCAGGTACCCGGCTATCGCCAGGGTCAGGATTGCATCAATCTGACCCCATCCTGCTGAATCCAGTATAATCAGCGGGTTCATGACATAAGCAAATGCCAGTATTAATCCCAGTGTGAAAAGCAGTTTTTTCGCACACAAGCGATAAAGTATCCAAGCCATAATAATATCGGATATAATCGAAGGGATTTTCATGAGCAGATTGTAAGCTTCTGTCCCGCAATCAATTTTCATCAAATTGCCGATGCTGCCGAGAATGTGCAAAATATATATGTAGCCCGGCGGGTAATCCATGAAAGACATATCGGAATAAACCTCAAAGAAACCTTTTCCGGCTGCTGCCGATGACCAGCCTGTCCAGCATGCCATATCGGACGGATATCCCGAAATCATTAATCCTATGTAAATTCTGACAATAAAAGCAAAAATCAAAACTACTACTAGCATCCCTGTTCTTCTTCCGCTGTTATCCCCTCCCAGTATTCTATCGTTCATGGAAAACAACGACCAGACCAGGAATAAACAATAACCGGCCGAAACCGCAAGGATGGTGATTTTGAAATCACCCGACATGAATTCTTCAGGATTTCCCAATGTAAATATACCGGCAATTGCTGCTGCCGCTAGTAATGCAGGTACTAAAGCCCATAAATTATTTTTATTCTTAAACTCGGACAAAGTTATCCCCCTTGTTGATTTAATCTTACCACTGCATGCAGTCAGAGGCAATAATACAAGCTGTGCAGCTGGTCTTTTGGATATATGATTGATGTTAGCGGCATGATTATGCCTGGCTTAAAGCTTTATAATATTGATGGGAATCTTTGCCATTTCTCTATTGATTTGGCAATGTTCATGTGATACCTTATGACGGAAGGAGAAACCCATGCTTACACAACAACTTAAGAAGCTGAAAGACAACCTTCCCGCATCATATAAACCGTACCCCGCAACCAATAACAGGTTGTTCTGGGAGAGTGTAAACGAACAAATAAAAGAAGAATATATTTTAGAAGCTGAGATGTACATGGAAAATGATTTTCCTGTTTTACCCGCTTCAGTATTTATGGAATTCCATAGGAATGGAAACCGTACAAATTACCAGAAACTCTATTCTGCAAGACGAAAGGCCCTGAATGTGGCGATTCTTGCCGAATTATTTGAAAACAAGGGTCGTTTCATTGATTTTATGGTAAACCTGATATGGATGATCTGTGAGGAAACCACCTGGATAATACCCGCCCACAACAATATTGGCGGCTACAAACATAACAGACTTCCCCTTCCTGATTTTGACAGGCCCATTATCGACCTGATGTCTGCTGATACCGGAGCTGCGATAACAAATGCCCTGTATTTCTTCAAATCTGACTTTGACAGCATAACACCGCAGATAAGCAGACGAGCCGAACATGAGCTTAATGTACGGCTTATTAAGGAATACAGGGATCATACAGACTACTGGTGGATGGGATTCATGGGCGATGCCGTAGAGCAACTTAACAATTGGAACCCATGGATTAATTCGAACATACTTTATACTCTCCTGCTTTCTGATATCAATATTAAAGACAAATACTACATTCTATATAAAATTACCCAAAGCCTTGATGCATATATCAAATGTTACCCTGAGGACGGAGGCTGCGACGAAGGACCCGGTTACTGGGGCCGTGCAGGCGCCTCCTTATTTGAGTGCCTTGAAATTCTTTATGAGTACACGGATGGAGAAATTAATATATTCGGTGAGGAAAAAATCAGAAATATGTGCAGTTTTATACACCGTGCACATATCTCAGGAACTTATTTCGTAAACTTCGCCGATGCAGCCCCAAGGGCTATTTACGACCCGGCTTTGACATATCGCTTTGGAAAATATACCAGAAACCCGGCATCCATGGCTTTTGGAGCAGCTGTCATGCATAGTGGTGTTAAAAAAGGATTTCTCGGCAGATTCGGATTAAACAGACCTATAAGGGAACTGGTTGATTATGATGAGATAATGTCTTTTGACACTCCTTATGAACACGAGAAAAGTGTTTTCCTTCCTGACATCGAAGTTGCTTATCTCAGGACATCAACCCCCGAAGGAGAATTATATTTAGCTGCCAAGGGCGGCAACAACCTTGAAAACCATAACCATAATGATGTGGGAAACTTTATGATTTTCGGAGGGGGCGAACCGCTGATTGTCGATGCCGGCGCATTGAATTATACTAAGAAAACATTCAGTCCCCAACGTTATGAGATATGGACAAACTGTTCACTGTGGCACAATGTTCCCGAAGTAAACGGGGAAAAACAAATTTGCGGTCACGAATATATGGCTGACAATGTATCTTTTGCCGAATATGACGGCAACTCATTATTTTCGCTGGATATACAAAAAGCCTATCCGGTTGAATCAGGAATGGAGAGATGGACAAGAACATTCATAATGGACCGCAACAAAGGCGAAATAATCATAAATGAGCAATTCAAGCTCAGTAGCGAAACCGAAGATATACGTTTTACTTTGCTCAGTTCTCCTTGCCCTGAGATTAATGGTTCTGAGATAACCCTGATATCAGGACATAAAAAACTGCTGATTACTCTTGATGCAAATCTCAAGGCATCATTTGAAGAAATCGTGCTTAATGATGAAAAGATAAAAAAAGACTGGGGTCACAATCTTTACAGGATATCGCTGAAAGCATTAAAACCTGTTAAAGACGGATTTTATAAAAATAAATTTAAACTAATATAACCGGAGGATATTATTATGAAAAGCCATTATAAACAATTATTAAAATTTGCAGACAGAGGTGTTGAATCAATTCTAAAAAGCCAGTGCCTTGATCCAATGGACCGCGAATACGGCGGATTTCCGGAAATGCGTAAAGGTTTCACGGAACATTCACGGGGACCCGGCAATGCATCAAACTTGTCAGTGCTGTATTACAACGAGAATTCTGCATATCATAGGGATAAACGCCTTCTGGATGCAGCGAATCTGGCTATGGATTATACCTTGAGGGTGCAGAATGAAGATGGAACAATAGACCTTGTCGAAACCAATTTTCATTGTGCAGCCACTATGGGATTCTCACTACAGAATTTTGTGCCGGCTTACAGGGTTATAAAGAAATACAATCAACATACAGCTGAAGAAGATAAACTGCAGGAGAAATTCCTCGAATACATCACAAATGGTGCTCAAGGCATGATGACCGGTGGATTCCACACGCCAAATCATAGATGGGTAATCGCATCTGCACTGTCCCTTTGCTATAACGAACTTGGAAATAAGGAGTTTCTTGACGAAATTGATTTATATCTAAAGGAGGGGATTGACTGCAATGAAGACGGCGAGTGGACCGAGCGGTCTGCAGGGATATATAACAAGGTTAATAATGACGGCATGATTATCATGGCTGAAGAACTGGGCAGATGGGAGCTGCTTGAAGCTGCTCAACGCAACCTATATATGATGTTCACATATCTTGAGCCGGATGATAGTCTTTTTACTATGAACTCCCACAGACAGGATATCGGCAAAACGCTGTATCCTCTAAGATATTATGAAAATTATCTCATGACGGCCCATTACCTGAAGAATAAGCACTTTGCATATATGGCAGATTATCTCTTTAATATGGTCAATGATTATCCGGGTGATAAGAGTCAGCTGGGCGCAGGGGCAATTCCAAAGTGCATTGCCAAGTATATGCTGAATGATTTCCTCAGGAACAATGAGCTCGAAAAAGAACCCTATGACTGGGAACATTTTGAAGAATACTATAAAGAATCAAATATAGTCAGGAAACGCAGCGGAAATGTCATAACCACCGTCATGGGCGAAGGCGCTATGTTCTGCAAATTCCAAAAAGGCCTTAACCAGGTGGTCTTCAGATATGCCGGATCATATTATGGAACCAAGGGTCGTTTTGAACCCGACTCACTCACGAAAATTGAAGGCGGCTATAGGCTCCACTTTAAAAGCGAATGGGGTTATGTGCGTCCACTAGGATGTCCGGACAGACCTACTAAAAACGGCCATACTAACATTGAACACCGTAAGACAGCAAATATGTCCAAATTTGAAGTTAACATCGACATTCTGCCTTCTGATGACGGCATGCAGCTTGTAATTGATTCCATGGGTGTTGAGAACCTTCCATGCAAACTTGAAATGATTTTCCAGCCGGATGGATTCTTTGATTCCGAGCAGGCCGAATTCAAGGCCGCTGCAGGCCAGCATATTATGTTAAGATACGGAAAATACAGATATATAAAAGGGGCGGACACCATAGAAATCGACGGGGCTTTCGGAGAAACAAACTACCATTCCGACCTCAGGGGTTCCTATCCCGAAGTACCGAATGCATTTACCGTTTACTTCACCGCCTGGTCGCCGACAAAACGTATTATTAATATAAAAGGAATTTAGATTATAAAAAAAGGGATGCAGAGGCATCCCTTTTAAATAGCAATTATTTTCTTTTTCGGTAGTTGCCCTTCGAATCTTTTCTGTTCTTTTTATCTGATGGCTTCCGGCCGGATGATGATGGTTTTCCACCGGTTTGTTCAATCTTTTGGTCTGCTTTCATAGGTGTCATCTTAATTGGTTTTCCTTTAATTCTAGAACTGTGCATTACATTAAGAACTTCCAGGGCACACTCATGGGGAACTTCAACATATGTTGATTTATCCTGAATTCTTATCGCTCCTATCATGGACCCATGGATTCCGCTTTCCCCTGCTATTGCTCCGACAATATCCCCGGGACGTATTCCCTGGTCCTTGCCGGCGTTGATGAAAAGCCGAACCATTCCGGATTCTCCTCCTGTGTCTTCTAGGTCTTTCTCACTGAATTTTGGTTCTGGTTCAAGTTCCTTATCCATTGTTATTTTAAACATAGCAGCAGCTATATCCATTGATGAATAGTCTTCTTCCATCAGTTTGTCAATAATCTTCATATACCCTTCAAGATTGCCTTCATCAATAATTTCTTTTATTTTTACTGCCATCTTGCTATTCATTGTTGTATTTGCATTTGTACCTGATGGCGTTTTCATATATTCAATATCCACATTGGTATATTTCTGTATCTCTTCAAGCTCCTTGAGCTGCCTATGGTCTGATACGAACGTGAAGGAGCGGCCGGTTCTTCCCGCTCTTGCGGTCCTGCCTATGCGGTGAACATAATATTCTTCATCCTGGGGAATATCATAATTGACAACCATTTCAATATCATCAACATCAATACCCCTGGCAGCTACATCCGTTGCTACAAGGATGTCAATCCTGCCATCCCTGAAACCATTCATTGCCCTATCGCGTACGGTCTGACGCATTCCGCCATGGAGTCCTTCTACTATATATCCCCTTTGCTGCATCTGGCTGACCAATTCGTCAACCATTCTTTTTGTATTGCAGAATACAAGGCTCTGCTTGGGATCATGGATGTCAATCAAGCTGCCCAGCACTTCAGGTTTTCTGCCATATGATACTTCAAGATAAAATTGGTCAACCTCAGGAACTGTTAAAGTGTTATGTATAATCTGTACATATTCCGGATCATCCTGATAATAGTATGTAATATCCATTATTGCTGTTGGCATAGTAGCCGAAAATAGAACAGTCTGTCTTTTTTCAGGGACTCCCTTAAGGATAGTTTCAATATCATCCCTGAATCCCATATTCAGCATTTCATCCGCTTCATCAAGAACAACCATTTTCAAATCCTCAAACGTAATTGTTTTTCTCCTCATATGGTCCATTACTCTGCCTGGGGTTCCAATGATTATCTGTGCACCCTGCTTTAGGGCCTTTATCTGTCGGTCAATGGGCTGTCCGCCGTATATTGGAATAATCTTTATTCCTTCAATATACTTGGTGACCTTTCTGATTTCGCCTGATGCTTGCACTGCAAGTTCCCTTGTAGGACATAATACCAATACCTGCGGATTCCTGTTTTCAGGTTCTATCATTTCAACTGCAGGTATCCCGAATGCAATGGTTTTTCCCGTTCCGGTCTTTGAATGACCTGTTACATCCCTGCCTTCCATAATAAGCGGAATACAGGCGGTCTGGACTGCCGTAGCTTCTTCAAAACCTATATCCTCTATTGCCTGGAGTATCTTTTTGGATATATTTAACTCCGTAAATTTCTTTTTTTCCATTATTTCTTCCTTTATTCTTTTTTGCTTCTTTGTTATATATAGATAAGTTAATAATATGCTATCCTCACAATTAGGCTGACACATCATAACACATGTTGTTCAATTTTCAAAATTATTAATATCCGGATCCGAGCCATTCTTCTATTTTAGTAAGCGCTTCTTCAATGTTATCAACAACATAGTCAGCATTAGTGGCTTCTAAATCCCTATGAGAAAATGCAGTTGTAATCCCAATGCAGGTCATACCGGCGGATTTGGCTGCGGCTATACCGCTTTTTGCATCTTCAAGGACAATACAATCAGCAGGGTCTACTCCCATATTTGCAGCTGCCTTCAGGAATATCTCAGGGTCAGGCTTTTTCCTGGCAACATCACTGCCTGTTACAAACGTACTGAAAAAATCCTCTTCAATACCTATACATGCTAGGTTTGTCCTTACTTTTATAAGGTCTGCGGCAGAGGCTACCGCGATTTTACAGCCTCTCCTTTTCACCGATGATATTACTTCCTTCACACCTGGATATACATAAACCAGCTCCCTGGCTTTTTCGACATAAAGCATATATGCATAATCTTTCATTTCAACGTTGTATTTAAGTCCATATTTGCCTGCAACACCGCCGATAAATGCATCTTCGCCCATGCCTGTAAACTCCACAAAATCTTCTTTTTTAGGATTAATTCCAAATCTTTTAAGAGACTCTATGGATGTGGTTTTCATTGCATCTTCCGAGTCAACCAGCACACCGTCCATGTCAAATATAATTCCTGTTTGCTTTTTCATAATCCGCCTTTATTCTTCGGGTGGTCCGAAATATGATGCAGGATAGGACGGGCTTGAGTCCCAGAATATCCACGAATCATAACCAGCATCGTATACCGCCTGTATCTGAGCCTGAAATTTCTCACGCTCATATTCCGTCCAGTATCCATCAGGCAGGTAAGTTGCTGTAAACCCTTGAAGATACGGGCGCATTGTTGCCCCATATCCTTCTATTTTTGAAATCTTATCAGCTGCTACAGCCAGGGTATCATATACGACCCCATAAGGGTCAAGATCCGGTTTTTCATAGAGATTCCCGTTGATTATTGAGCCGATTCCATTACCCATGGTGCGGGTTGATGAATTGGCATAATGCGAGGGATATATCATCGGTGATATAACATCGATATTATCCTGGAATACAGATATGGACTGGCCGATGCCTCCGGCATCATAACTTTCAATACATGTAATTCCGAATATATCGGCTGAAACAATATGTCCCGCAAGTTGTTCCGATGCATATGTTACGAACCTGTGCACATAATATTCCCTGGTTTCTGTTAAATTACTGTAATCCACCCCATGTCCGTTGCCCGGGAAACGGACGTAGTCAAACTGTACTTCATCAAACCCCTTTTCAAGTGCTTCACGTGCAATTTCGACTATATATTGCCCAGCTTCTTCATTAGCTATCGTCATCCAGGTAGTGGATGCGGTGAATGTTATTTCCTTATATGGAGTGCCGTCGGTTTTCATAAGCGCCCATTCAGGGTTTCCCGACCCCATGATTTCATCCTTGAAGCAAACCACCCTTGCGATTGCATATATACCGTTTTCATGAAGCTCATCAACAAGCCTTGTTGCATTAAACATCGGAGTAACCGCACCATTTTCAAGGGCTGTTTTATTCTGAGAATCATATACAATGTATCCAGAGTCATTTTTTACATTTATAACAAATGCATTTATTTCTGTCTCATTGGCAAATTTAATCCATTTATCTAGTTTCGTGCGGTCAGCCACATTTCCTTCCGAAAGATATATACCCTTAACAACCGGCACTTCTTTTGGCTCATTGTTCCCGGGCGTAGGTGTCGGGCCGGGAGTTGGAGAAGGACTTGGTGTATGTGTGGGTGTAGGCGTCGGTGTGGGTGTTGGTGTGGGTGTTGGTGTGGGTGTTGGAGAAGGACTTGGCGTCGGAGTTAATTCAGGAGCAACAGTAGGTTCCGGGGTTGGCGTATTCTCTGGTGTAGCTGTGGGATTCTCTGACTGAACGGGACTCTCTGAAGGCTTAGGAGAAAATTCCTCATTTGTGTCTATATTTAATCCACATGATGATAAAAATACTATTGAAAGAATGATTGCTATGATATTTAAAAACTTTTTCATTTGTTACTCCGTTCCATTAATAATGGGTGCCAGTCAATTGTACAATATCACAGTTATATTTTCCATATAATAATTACATCCTTTACAAATCCATAACAATGCACGGGACGATCCCCCTATGAAAGGGAATAATCAATTTCTGTTTTAGTCTTCTATGTTTTGGTATACTAATATTAGAATATGTATCAGGGGTAAACTATGTCATTTGATTTAAATACAGTTTTATTTGCTTTCGGGCTAACAGTATTTGCCGGTCTTTCAACCGGAATAGGTAGTGCAATTGCATTCTTTGCTAAAAAGACAAATACCAAATTCCTTGCTGTTGCACTGGGTTTTTCAGCTGGTGTTATGATCTATGTTTCAATGATAGAAATCTTCTTTAAAGCTAAGGATGCGCTTCAAGGGGCAATTGGGGTAAGAGGAGGTTACTGGGTAACCGTTGCTGCTTTTTTCGGCGGAATTGCACTTATAGCCTTAATTGACAAGCTTGTTCCGGAAGCCGAAAATCCCCATGACATGAAAAAAGTCGGCAAAGTTGAGGACCTTGCATCCCCGGAAGTCAAAAGCAAATTAATGAGAATGGGTTTACTGACTGCCCTGGCAATCGGCATTCATAATTTCCCGGAAGGATTAGCAACATTCACATCAGCATTAAAAGACCCTTCCCTTGGTATTGCAATCGCAGTAGCTATTGCGATTCACAATATTCCTGAGGGAATCGCTGTATCAGTTCCTATATACTATGCAACCGGAGATAAGAAAAAGGCGTTTAAACTGTCCTTTTTATCTGGGCTTTCGGAACCTGTCGGAGCATTAATAGGCTACTTGATATTAATGCCTTTTATGAATGATGTAGTATTTGGTATTCTGTTTGCAGCAGTTGCAGGAATCATGGTATTCATATCCCTGGACGGACTGCTTCCTGCTGCCCGTGAATATGGCGACGCTCATTTATCAATCTATGGGCTTATAGCAGGCATGGTAGTAATGGCAATTAGTCTGTTACTGTTTGTCTGACCGCGAATAACATAGATAACCCGGCACTTTTGGTCCAATCATCAGACGGATGTTTGGACTATTTCAATGGAGTTTGAACAGATCTCCGAAGTAATAATTATATTCGTCAGGACTGAAGGGCACAATTCCGCTGTCAGGGTAAAATGTCAGTTCCCCGAATTTTGTTTTTCCTTCAACGGAATATAAATCCACGCGGATGAAGGGATAATCTCCTGATAAAATTAGTGCTGCTTCTTTCATTTCTTTGAAGTTATCAGGTCTTTGGAAATCTATATCCACACCGGATTTGCCTTTACATGTATAAATCCTGTTCCAGTCCATATCATAAGCATTGTACTTTACACCTTCTTCTGAAAACCGTCCCGCACAGGCAAATACAACCTCGGGCTTTCCGCTAAAACAATAAAATTTGTAATCGATTAATTCGCCGAATTCTTTGTTTTCAAGATACTTTTCGCATATCACCCTCGGTTTAATATTTTTATAGGCCCACTCCCTTCCGCGGTAGTAGTGGTTGAGTTTAAGCCATCCGTTGACCTTTTTAACCAATCCGCCATTATCCGTATGAATGGCATTGACATTTATTATATTCATCCCGCATCCATGTGTAGCTTTTATTACATATGATTCAGGCAATCCGTTCAAGTCATCTTCAGACAACTTATCCTTAACAAAATACAATTCGTTTAGAATATATCCTAGCCCCTTTTCTTCAACATATTTCCTTACCTCATATTTATCAACTAATCTTGTCATTTCAGGCTTTCTGTAGTGAATCTTATACCACTGCAATTTTTCATCAAATGTCCTAGGATTTTTTAAGTCGGGAAATTTACCGTATGAATAATAATAAAACAACATGACATAAAACCTATCAGATAGACACCTGAACAGAAAATCTGGAAATATGCCAATCAGTTTTTTAATGTATTTTTTTCTGTTGTTGTTCAATCAATCACTCTTTCAAGAACATCAGCTTCATCAATTCTACCTGACTTTGTATTAATAATATATGTCTTAAACTCATTGCCTTTCAATGAACAATTGAATTCCCTGCCTATGACCTGAAATACAGCCTTAACTTCAGTTGGTCTGTTCAATGGATTAAATATCCTTACTACATATTCATCTATGCCGCGTCCTTTTTTCATCGCAGAAACAGTTGCACCGCCTGATAAGACTTCAACTAACTTTAGTGGTTTTTCGCCCCTGCCCGTCGGGAAGAATGACAGCAGCATCGGTTTTTCGTTGACTGCTAGCGCTTCCCTCTCAATTGATTCCATCCGGTTGGAGACTTCGCCTGCGTTAAAATAAAACTCGAAATCATGTTCTCCCTGATCAATATACGGCGAGAATCTGTCCTGGGGCATTATATAGGGATTCCTAACAGAAAAATCCGACTTGCCCGCTGAATACCCCGGCGACCTAAGCATTGTCGCTCTAAGTTCGCCGTCAAGGCAGTCGGACCCATAGGTTCCTGTATTAATCAAACTGACGGCATAAGTTTTGTTAGATAAAGTATTCCACTTATGGCTTACCATTTCATTTCCGTTTGCCGTGAGTTTTTCACTGCCGTAGGCTGTCTGACCTGTAAATTCAGCATCTTTCAGGATTGTAGGAATCGATAATTTAAGCATCTTCATCTTTTCATTCCAGTAGACTTTTGATGTGATTTTTATTTGTGTGCCGTGTTTTGGTAAAAAATACCGCTGACAGATGAAAGAATTATTATGTTTCATAACCGCTTCAACTATTGTGCGGACCTCACCGTCTTCAATCACCCTGACTGAATCAATGTTACCATCGAGAATTCCCGAAAAACGGCTGCCTTCTTCACTGCTCATGACCTTAAATTCACCCTCTACGTTCCTAAAGCTCTTTTCCTTATGGGCCCAGCTGTTTTCGTCGTCATCAATAACCAGGGGAAGAAAACCTCTCCCGTCGATGAAATTTGTTCCGTCTATACAATATTTATCGATTGTGCCGAAGACTGCATCGATTTCAACTTCCAGCTCATCGGTTTTAAAGGATATTTTCCCTTTTTCTATCTTTACTGCATGTTTAGGTTTCCTTTCAATCATTTCGATTTTTATATCAAATCTATTGATAGAATTCGGCTCAAGACTTGCGCGAAAAACACTTTTTTTTCTCCAGTCCACATTGAAGTTTGATGATTCATGTTCAACCTGGCATGGTATCTTAACCCCGTTGCTATATACAATCGGCATAGCAAAAACATCCCTGCTTTTATTTTGATCAGGAAGCTGGAACTCACATTCAAAAACACCATCCAATATATATGGATTCGGATTATATGCAATTACAGGTATGGTTCCTTCTTCTGCGGTTTCTTGTCCGGAACATAGGGCTATAAAAGCCCTTGTCTTAAGCTTCCTGATCTCTTCCAGGGCATGCCCGGCAAGATTCATGCTGTATTTTTCTACTTCCGGAATTGATGAACCGGGAAGTATGTCATGGAATTCGAGTAAAAGCAAGTCTTCCACAGCTTTATCTATTTCAACCGCCGGATATTCATAATAACCGTTTATGCAGGCATGCGCCGTCATTTTTTCAGCTGAATAAAGTTCATTCTCTAGCATTCTGTGGAGTTTTTTTATTTTTATCTGGGATGTGTAGCAACCTGTATACCTAGGATTCAGAAAACCCGAATAAACCGGAAGCTCAGCTCCCTTTTCATTTAATTCCTTAAAATAATTTTCTGGAGTGGAATGTATTAAATTCCATGTGTTGTTCTCTTCATTCAGTTTTGAGATTTTCTCATAATCTATTCTTGAAGGTCCTCCGCCGTGGTTTCCTATGCCCCAGAGCACCAGACCAGTTTGCTTATCCTTGTTTAGTTCCATCCAGCCCTTGATTTTCTCATCAGCCTCCCCGCGGTGTGATTCATATGAGTTATATGCTCTGTGCATTGTAATTTTTGAACCACAGAAGCCTTCCCACTCAAAATCATCTCCCGGCAGTTCCAGCATATCCGGTTCAGGACGGCAGAATAAATAAGAATCAATATTCGACTTTTTCATGATTTCAACAAGACCGCGAGTATGGCCGAACGCATCGAAATTGATAGTTGTGGTCGGTTCCACACCGAATTTCTCCATGAAATAATTCTTCCCAATCAATATCTGGCGAATAAAAGATTCCCCTGACGGCATATTGCAGTCCGGCTGCAGAAACCATCCGCCCATTATGTGCCATTTTTCTTGTCTGACAAGTCTCTGAATCCTGGCAAAAAGTTCCGGATCGTGCTCCTCTACCCATTGATACAGCAGGGCTTCGTTGTGATTAAAAACAAATCCTTCATAATCTTCGCAGAAATCAGCTGCCACCCGAAATGTTGAGAGTGTTTCAGCTACGCCTTCTTCTATTTCCCAAAGCCATACTGGGTCAAGATGCGCATTACAGACCATATGTAAATTTTTCATAATTACCACCCCGGTTATTTCTGAAATCCATTATATAATTCACCTCAGATAAGTCAACATCAAGGTTATAGCCTATCCTTAAATTGCTTTTAGCAACGATATTTAATATACTTTTGATATTATATTAAAATGGAGCTTTTATGAAACACTTGTTTATAATCAACCCGGTAGCCGGCAAAGGCCACGCGAGTGCATATATACCTGCTATTCACAGCCACTTCAAGGGAAATACAGAAGAATATCATATAGAGATTACGCAAAACCCCGGCCATGCACGGGATATATCAGCGTGGTATGCCAAAAAAGGCGACTACAGGATTTACTCAATCGGGGGTGACGGTACCCTTAATGAAGTTCTGAATGGTATGGCTGGATCAGGATGTTCACTTGGAGTGCTTCCCGCCGGGTCCGGAAATGATTTCTTAAAGAGCATTTATGATAGCAAAGACTACGCTGATATCCTGGAAAAGACTATAAGTGCAGATGCAAAACCTGTAGACTGCGGGGTGGTAAATGACAGGTACTTTATAAATATAATGTCCGTGGGCCTTGATGCAGAAGTCGGATACTATTCAGGAAGGCTCAATAAGAAACTGCATCTTCCCGGCATGCTGTCTTACCTTGCAGGTATAGTTATAGCGCTTGCAAAGGGTAAAATCAGGTTCCCGGTAAAAATAACTTTCGATGACACTGAAACCATAGAGACAGAAATCGCTTTAACCGCCTGCACCAATGGAAAGTATTACGGAGGCGGCTTCATTCCGGTCCCTTATACTGAATTCAACGATGGTGTTCTGGATGTCTGTTATGTCGAGGGTAAAGGTCTTTTTGAAATCCTCTATTTAATCCCAAAATACATGAAGGGAACTCATGTTAATATGAAGGGTGTTAATTTCAGGAAAATCGAGAAAATGACCATCAGAAGCGAAGAAGAATTAAAAATCAACATTGAAGGCGAACTAATTTTCGCAAAAACTGCCAATGTTGAGATTAAGCGCGGATTCATTAATTTTATTATACCGGCAGTTTGAGGTTGTTATGGCTTTTGGCTTTGGATTATCCAAAAAGAGAATAACTCCCGGATTTCCAACCTGCCTTGCCTGTTCACAAAAAAAGGACACGCTTTTCGAACGGATACATGACGATATTTTCGTTAGATGCGCTATCCTAAAACATGAAGAAAGACATGTGGTCATAATCTCTTATGACCTTTTATTTCACTCAAGGGATCTGTATAATTTCGTTTTCAGGTATTTAGCATCAAGAATCAAAATTATAGAATCAGATATACTTATTAACTACACTCATAACCATAATGCGCCCTCAGTCATGGGTTACAACGATTTCAGTGCATCTCCTGAATATGAAGAGCTGCTGAAACAAAAAACAAAAGATTGTATTAGTGCTGCATTATCTCAAATGGAACCAGGCACAATGGAATATGGAATTATCGAGGGCGACTGGAACATCAACCGCCGCAGGCCTTCAGATGATGGAATAAAGCTTGCACCGAATCCCGGCGGGCCAAGGGACAAGGATATTTACATTCTTAAATTCCTATCCGAAACTGAAGAAATAAGGGGCCTTATCATTAACTATGCCTGCCATCCTGTGCATTATCCCGACACTCTGGGACTTACATCAGAATACCCGGGATACTTATGCAGATATATTGAGGATGAAGTTCCAGGATGCCTGCCGATGTTCATACAGGGCGCCGGTGCTGACACACGTCCTTTGGGAACTGCCGACAGCGACCGTTTTGTTCACAGGTCCTTTGAATATATAAAGGCAATGGCCGAATCGATGAAAAATTCAATAATGAATACTATAAACTCTTCTTCATTCAGACCCGTGACACCGTTATTTGAATCAATTACATTTAGTATTGATATACCAACGGCCAATGAAGGCCGGGTATTTTTTAAAGAAAGTATATCAAATAAAAATCTCAGCGATCACTTAAAGCGTAACGCAGAATATATGTATGTTAATTATGAATCCATAAGTGAGTCCTTCACTCTGGAATGCGGTTTAATCAAGCTTTCAGATAATCTGGTTCTTGCACACATGGGTGGCGAACCCGTTTGCGGAGTTAAATTTGAAGTAGAAAAAGCTCTTGGAAATTATAATGTCATATTCGCTGGTTATACCGATGCATGTGCATACATTGTAACTGATTCAATGATTGATGAAGATGGGTATGAAGTGCGGTGTTTTTTAGAATATATGCACAAAGGCCGTATAAAAAAAGGAATCGATAGTATTATTACATCTGCTTTTAAGGAAGCTGTAAATAGCTTATAATCCAAATTCTTTGCTTAATTTATCTGTAAATTCAGGAATTCCCAGAACACCTTGAATTTTTTTTACATCCGCGCTTCGTGGATATTTTTTTAAGTCCAGCGATATAATTGCCGCAGTACCTGCTGCTTCTCCCAAAGAAATCATCGTCCTTGAAAGCCTGCAAGAAGCAGCCGCAGTACTTTCAAATGAAGCCCCCCTGCATGCAACCAGCATATTATCTATGTTTTGGGGCAACATACATCCGTATGGGATTCCATAGGGTTTATCAAGTATTTTTATTCCCGGGCTGTTCTCTCCGTGGATATCAATGGGATGATCCGAAAAAGCGATTATTTCATCTTGCTTGTTTTGTTGACCAAATCCTATAAGCACATCTTCTGCTGTCAGAATATACTCACCTCTCAACCGATAACTTTCACGGATACCTATCATAGAATAGATTTTTTTAATCCTGTAATTCCGCATAGGAGGGGAATCCTCCTGCATCCTGCGCCAGTGCAGATATACCCTGCCTCTGCAGATTTCCAGTGCTGTTTTTCTTTTAAGGGAAAAGAATTCCCTGCCATTCATTGTCGGCAGGGGATTGATATTTAGGTCGCCATTGGGATATTTATTAATTGACGATATGACATGTACATTATCAAGTCTTTGAGTAAATACCTCGTCTTTATAAGGTAAGCAGTAATCCAGCGGAACTGAGTCGATTGAATTATATTCTTTCTTTTCAACCCTGTATACCTGCGTTACCCCATTGATGTTATTACCGGAATTGCCGATTCCAAGTTCAGCATCACACCCAGCCATGCGGCTTACAACTATGTCCCCTGTGCAATCAATTACTATTTTGGGGCAGAATATATGCTTATCTGTAATAACCTGAAGTATATTGCCTTCTTTTACAACAACGCCTGCAATAGTTTCCTTTTGATAAAAAATAAGTTTATTTCCGCCGGTTTCCTTCAGCATCTTCAGCATTTCATAAGACATGGCATCGGGCTCAAAAATAAAGCTGTTGTGGTTATTTATCCTATCATATACACCTGCAGCCCTCAGGGTATTTTCATATGTGTACCTGTCACCCGGAGAAGCAATAGCATATGGTCTGTTTCTGACAAGTGGTTCCCAGTTGCCTTTTAGGATTGCGGCCTTTTTTTTAAGAGCCAGCAACCTTTCCGCAAGTTCTATGTGAACACCCGGTCCGCCTATGCCCATTTCCCAGGTTGTCACTCCTGCCGCAGTTGATGTTCCTCCCAAATATATGTTTGAATCAATGACTGCAATTTCATAGTTGCCGTTTCCATGCAGGCAAGCCCTGTAAGCCGCCCCGAATCCTGCGGAACCGCCGCCTGCAATCAATATATCAACTTTAATCTTATCTTTCATTGCATACAGTCCAATCGCTTATCGACACCAAAAAATTACTGACAATCATCCGGTGATATTTTACAAAAAAAAGCGGCCTTTTGGCCGCTTAAATTAAAATTTCATAGTTTGTCCGGTTTCAGATGACTCAACGCAATTTACTATCACTTCGAGCGCTTTATATCCTTCATATCCTGATATGGCAACAGGTGTATCTTTCATTATGTTTTCTATGATCATTGCCGCGACGCCTGAATCCGTCTGGTTATCATTAGTCTGAATTGCACCCAGTTTTATCTTTTCTTCTGTTTTATCTTTATACCTGATAATGATGGGATAATCCGGATCTGCATAAATCTTCAGCACACCTTTGGTTCCATTTACTATTGTTGCGTTTGTTTCACCGCCATAATATGTCCAGCTGATAGCCATTGTGCCCACAATACCCGTTTTACTCTTTAACACACAGACTGCATTATCGTCAACATTAATCAATTCGCCGCTTTCATATTGTTTGTCTCTTGTGGAAATAATGGCAGATGCCTCAACAAATTCTTCATCAAGTATAAATCTCATTAAATCAGCTTTATGCACACCCAGGTCTCCCATAGCACCAAAGATGGCCTCTTCCTTGTTGAAGAACCATGTGCTTGGTTTTTTTTCAATACTCCAGCCTTCCGCCCCCCTATGTCCAAAAGTTGTGGAAAATGTAAGCACCTTTCCGATTTTTCCGCTTTTTAAGATGTCTCTCGCCATAATATGCGCCGGTGCCAATCTCTGGTTCTGGCCTATCATCAATTTAACGCCTGTTTTTTCAGCAGTGTCCACCATGAGTTTTGCGTCTTTAAGATTTCCAGCCATTGGTTTTTCACAAAGAACATGCTTACCGTTTTTCATGGCCTTTATAGAGTATTGAGCATGATACTTATTAGGCGTAGCAACGATTACTAAATCAATATTGTCGTCATCTAGTAATTCTTCAGCGCTTTTATAAACCTTGCATCCATATTTTTCGGCAACCTGCTTTGACCTTTCAGTTACCGGGTCATAAACTCCGTAAAGTTCGCAGAATTTATTCGCATCGACTTCAATTGCATGCCTTCTCTGACAAATTGAACCACATCCTAAGATACCTGCCTTTAACATTTACTTTTCCTCCTGTTCAATAACAATGACTTCATATTCTTTTAAAGCGGGAACCAAAATCCTACATCCGCCCTTTGATTTCTCAACTACATATTCAGACCCTGAATATATTCCCTTTGCCGTTTTTCCTGTTACTCCCGTTAACTCGATTGTTATGTCTGAAACCTGAATGGTTTCTTCCATAGGCCGCCCCGGCCCTCTTGTCATGTTGACTAAATGTATCTGGTAATTTCCTGTATGCAGCTGCTTTCTCAATGATATCTCAACACTCTGCGGGGCGTTTGTTATCGTCAATGGGTCAGCCGTTTCCAAAAGACGCCTTGCAATCATTTTCCTATTATCTGGATTGCACCACTCATTATAAACTTCTCCGGCAGTGCCGGAAATATATATGCTTGAACCCTTACCGTAGTTATTCCTAATAATATATCCATAGCTATCAGTCGGAAAGGCCACATACCTCCCGGCCATGGGATAATAACTTTCAGCAAGAAGTTCAGCACCCTCCACTGGCTTTGCTTCCCATGCATAACCACTCATAGGTATGATCTTCTCTTCAATATCCTCAAGAAGACGAGTATATCCTATTCCTACGTCAGTATATTCTACCTGTGATCCGCGTTTTATGCCAAAGACATCATCAAGAATACCGGATTTCCTTTTATTTCCCAGTTCATCATATAAGCCGGTATCGAATGTGGACAAAATATTGCCGCCCTTCTCAACAAATTCCTTTATAATGCCGGCTTCTTTTTCAGAGATGCATGCATATGTAGGGAATATCAATAAATCATAATTGAATATGCGTCTGTCAAAGATACCGTCCTGGTCGACTATATCATACTGCACATGGCTTCTGGTAAGTATATCTACGAATCCTATCAGGGCATCATGGTGGTTGCCGTTTTTACCTTCTCCGCCGATGACCTGCTGGTCGGTAAAATCCGTTTTCATTACACTAGATGCATAATAATTTGAGGTTGCATCGGACCACATCAATGCTATCTTCGCACAAGATTTTGTATTAATCAGATGTTTTTCATTCTTCTTTATATATTTATTAAACCTAGCCGAAACCCTTCCGGCATCGCTCTTGAACATTTTTGTCGGGCCATGAATTCCATACCATATATTCGCTCCTTGTGCCAATGACAGCGCATAAAGCCTTTCTGTTTCTGCTCCTGTATACATGCAATAGGAATACGGTTTCGCATCCCCTGCAATAAAGACAACATAAGGTTTGCCTTTTGCTTTGGTTTCAATATATTTAGCATGACTTGTAGTATGTGTATAATCAAAGGCTTTATTAATCCAGCAGAATCCGCCTTCTGTGCCCAGAAAATCAACATAGGGGTAAACTTTAGAGGTATTGCTGCCTGTAACATCAGCCCTTAATGCGGAATTATTGATATAGAGCCTTATATCCGAATTATTCTTTTCTTTGATTTCATAAGTGGCTTTTATCATTTCTGTAATCGAATTAGTGCGAAATTCCAGGAATTGATTATATTCTGCATTAAAAATATCTTTTCCATAGGCTTTGCTAAATTTATCCTGACAGAATTCACAATAGCAGCCTCCTCCTGCAAATACCGGACCGTCAAGAAACAGCCCGTCCAAATCATGATTGCAGAGCTTTTCAAGGTTTTTCAGATATTCATCTATCCATGGTGAATTTATACATATAAGATACTGATTACCGTAGGCACGGATTGGATCTCCGTTTTTGAATTTCTGCTTCCATTCAGGATGCCTCAGTATAGTATCCTCGTAAACACAGTGTACATTCCAGTACAGAATCTGCCTAAGGCCGTTTTTCCGGGATTCTGCAAGATATTTATCCAGCTTATCTCCGTCCCGTTCTTCGTCATAATTTGAGACGTGGCCGGTTGCATTAATATGTAAAAGCTGTTCTCCGTTGAAGTCATTAGCCAGCACATGGTTTTTCATGATGTCATAACTGTCTTCGCCGTAATTGCATTGAACAGCCGACAGCACCATAGGTTTCTCATACCACTTCCAGTTATCCATATCTGCTCCTGTACCCATGTATATTTATATTTTATATAGATTCAATTGTTTCTTTATTTAACCTTTTGATAATTTCCCCGGCCCATTTTACAGCATTTTCAAAATCCTCAAAAGCTACATAGCCGTAATGACTGTGAATGTATCTTGCGGGAACACCAATTACTATTGTCGGAACGCCGTTATGGGCAAGATGAATTTTCCCTCCGTCGGTTCCTCCTCCCGAACGCACTGCATCCTGGAACGGAATATTCGCTTCTTTGGCAACCGACCTCGCAAAAGCCAAATAACCGGGATGAGTTATCATGCTGCCGTCGCGGTGCCTTACCTGTGGCCCTTTTTTCAAACCAGCCTGACAGGAGTATTTGTCAGTAAAAGTATCATCTGCCGGGGTTCCTTCAAAAACAATTGCAATGTCCGGCTTGATTACATTTGATGTGATTCCTGCACCTCTTAAACCAACTTCTTCCTGGGTTGATACCGCACCGATTACGTCCACATCCAAATTTTCATCAACCAATTCATTCATAAGTGTGACTTCACATGCACAGCCTATCCTGTCATCGAATGCTTTACCGCGCATAATTCCATTGGTTTCGTTATAGACAAATTCAACGTCGGGGATAATTGGGTTCGCCACCTCAATACCGAAGACATCCAAAACTTCTTCACGGCTTGTCGCTCCGATATCTATGAACATATTTTCAATTTTGGGGGCAGCTTTTTTTTCAGCATCAGACATGAAATGCGGAGGTTTGGAAGTTGTAATCCCTTTTATGTACTCACCTTTGGAGTTTCGTATCCGCACAGCGTGAGCAGGGATATTTGCACCATGCCATCCGCCTATTGCTACAAATTTGATAAGTCCATTTCCTGTTATTGACTGTACCATGAATCCGATTTCATCAGAGTGGGCGTCAATCATAACAACCGGTCTGCTTCCCGTATTCCCTTTAAGGGACATAAAGACATTTCTCATAGTATCGACTTTTACATTCAGCTCTTTGGAAGCATATCCTTTGACCACTTCCACTACTTCATGCTCAAATCCCGAGATACCATTTGCATTAGTAAGGTCTCTTATCAAATCCAGCTTATTCATGATTACACCTATACCCTTTTTATGTCAGCTCCCATTTCGGCAAGCTTTTTAACAAATCCCTCGTATCCCCTGTCGAGATACTCAAGATTATAGACTGTCGTTGTACCTTCAGCCACCAGCCCTGATATTATTAGTGAAGCCGCAGCCCTCAAGTCTGTAGCTCTGATAGGTGCGCCTATAAGTTTGTTGACTCCGTTAATAAGCGCTGTCCTGCCTTCTACCCTTATATCGGCACCCATCTGATGAAGTTGTTCAACATATTGGAAGCGGTTGTCATAAATGCTTTCCACTACTGTTCCCTGACCATCTGAAATTGAAAGAAGACTTACCATCTGAGGCTGCAGGTCCGTCGGGAATCCCGGATATTCCATTGTCTGGACCAGGGCCGCCTTAGGTCTTTTCTGGCCTTTGACTGTAATATAATCATCACCTTCTTCAATAGAAACGCCTCCCATTTCATTAAGTTTTACAGTCAGGGATTCCATATGCTCCGGAATAATATTTCTCACAGTTATCGTGCCTCTGGTAGCTGCGGCAGTAATCATGAATGTTCCGGCCTCAATCATATCCGGCACTACGGAATAGGTTTTACCTCCGCTAAGTTTTTCAACTCCGCGTATTCTTATTACATTTGTACCAGCGCCTTTGATATCAGCACCCATCATATTAAGGAAGTTGGCCACATCAACGACATGGGGTTCCCTGGCAGCATTTTCAATATTAGTCATTCCCTCCGCCAGTACGGCAGCCATCATTACATTTATAGTTGCCCCAACTGATATCTTGTCAAAATACACTTGGCTTCCAATAAGTTTTCTTGCTTTTGCTTTAATAAAACCACCGGTTGTTTCAAAACTAGCCCCAAGGGCTTCAAATCCTTTTTTATGCTGGTCCACAGGCCGGATACCGAAATTACATCCGCCGGGGAATATTACTTCTGCATTATGTTTTCTTCCTAAAAGTGCACCGACCAGATAGTAGGAAGCCCTCATTTTACTGAGATCGTAATTATCCGCCTTGCTTTTATTGATAACTGAACAATCAATTTTCACAGTATCATGGCTGATATGCTCGACGATTCCGCCAAGTCTGCTAATGGCATCGAGTAATGTTGTGACATCATCTATTTCGGGAAGGTTTTCAATAACCACATTTCCCTCTACAAGAAGAGCCGCCGCAATTAATGCGACCGCTGCATTTTTCGATCCATGAATATTAACTTCGCCTTTCAGCCGCTTCCCGCCGTTTATGACTAGCTTTTCATTTGTAATCAAATCCAAATCTCCTGTTATCCGAGCACCCTTAAATGGGTTTTTTTACGCATCACAAAGACCGCTTCCGCTCCTTATATATAATACATATATTTTGATATATATTCAAGGTGAACAAAGGACCGATATATATTATACTATTATAGGTAAGTCATTTAGATATATACGCGGGGGTAAATTATGAAATCAGCTGAGCTTAAAAATGTGAAAATTACAGGCGGTTATTGGAAAGCAAGGACAGACATAAACAGAAATGTCACTCTTCAGACAGAATATGAGCAGCTTCGCGAAACCGGAAGACTATACACTTTCAGGCAGCTCTGGAAGGAAGGCAAACCTAATAAGCCTCACTATTTCTGGGATTCTGATATAGCCAAGTGGATTGAGGCCGGCGCTTACAGCCTGATTAACTTTCCTGATGAAACATTGGAAAGGCAGATTGATGATGTTATTGAAGAAATTGAGGCGGCTCAGTGGGAAGACGGTTATCTTAATAGTTACTATACTGTAGTAGAAAAAGAAAACAGATGGAAAAATATCTTAATTAAGCATGAACTCTATTGCGCCGGTCATTTAATAGAAGCTTCAGTCGAATATTATAAATCAACCGGCAAAGATAAACTACTGAAAGTTATGTGCCGTTATGCTGATCATATTGACTCTGTTTTTGGAACTGATAATGGAAAGTTAAAAGCTTATCCCGGTCATGAAGAAATTGAGCTTGCCCTTATCAAATTATATAGGGTTACGGGCGAAGAGAGATATTTAAAGCTTTCCGAATATTTTGTAATAGAACGAGGTAAACAGCCCTCATATTATGACTGGGAAAAAGAACAAAATCCTGAAATACTCCGATATGGCAGAAATAAAGGAACAGCGAAAAAATATGCATATGTTCAGGCTCATGAACCCGTCACAGAGCAAACAGCTATAGAGGGCCATTCTGTACGGGCTTTATACTATCTGGCAGGAGTTGCCGATGTAGCCGAGACAACAGGAAACCAAGAGCTATTGAAATCATGTGAACGCCTGTACGATAATATGGTGAATAAAAGAATGTATATTACCGGTGGTGTTGGCTCAACACCGGATATTGAAAGATTTTCATATGATTATGACCTTCCAAATGAAACTGCATATGCTGAGACCTGTGCTGCTATTGCTTCTGTATTCTTTTGTAGCAGAATGCTTAATATAACGAAAGACGGTAAATATGCAGACGTAATGGAACTAACTCTTCATAATGGAGTTATGGCGGGAATCTCTCTTGATGGAAAAAAATTCTTCTATTCGAATCCGCTGGCTGTTGAAGCCCGTGCCATTGATGAAGAAACTCTTGAATTTAAAAGCCAGATGGGATACAAGCGAAGGAAATGGTTCGGATGTGCCTGCTGCCCTCCGAATATTGCAAGGCTGATATCCTCCCTTGGCCTTTATTTCTACTCTTATGACTGCGACACTATATATGTTAATTTATATGGTAATTCTGAATTTTCCCATGAGGGTATGAAAATAAAACAGTCAACCAATTATCCGTGGGATGAGAATATAAAAATTAGAGTCAGCTGCAACAGTGATTGCCGTAAGAACCTGGCATTTCGTATTCCGGGATGGTGTAAAAAACTCAGTATCAAGGTTAATGGAAGAGATGTGGTCACAGAGTTTAAAAAAGGTTATGCATATATTACCAGGACATGGCATGACGGTGATGAAGTTGATCTTGTTCTTGAAATGTCAGTTGAAAAAATACAGGCACATCCCTATGTCAGACACGATGTCAGGAAAATAGCCCTAAAACGCGGCCCGATTGTCTATTGCATAGAAGAAGAAGATAATGGTAAACATCTGTCGGCTTTGGCGGTTAGGCCTTATGAAGATTTTAAGGCAGCCTTTGACCCCGGCCTGCTTGGTGGCTGCACTTATCTAACGGGTCCTGCATACAGGTTGTCTGCCGAAGAATTCGGCGACCTCCTTTACCGTCCTTATTCGCCTGACTATGAAAAAACCGAGATAAAAGCCATCCCATATGCAATGTGGACAAACCGAACCCCCGGTGATATGACAGTCTGGATAAATGTAATTTAAAATTGAGCGGCTATATAGCCGCTCAATTAGTAATAATTTATTCTCCATCATCCATGCCTTCTAAGAATACATGGATGAATTTTTAAGCTTTTAGTTCTTTGGGTTTGATTGCTGCTGCAATTGCTGAAATTAAAACAATGGATACAACTAACTCAGGTATTCCATTTGTTATACCCGCGGTAACAAGAATATCCGCTATGGCTTTCCTGCTAGTTTCAAAAAGTTCTGCAAACAGGTTTCCGAAGAATATATATGTCAGGGTAAGGAACAGGATTGTATTTGTTAATGTTCCAATACCAGCAGCAAGCACAACACTGATGCTTCTTTTACCAATGGTAAGAGCCGTCCATATGCTTACCCCGATGATAGCCGAAATAAGAATGATATACATATAAAATGATTCGCCCGTTGAAATCATTTCAACCAACTTCCAGATTGAAAATCCCAGCATTCCGGCACCAACAATACCGAGTCCGGCAATAGCTGCTTTCCTGGGGATTTTTTTTGCTCCTCTGAATGTCAGTGCTGCAGTTAGCCCTATTAAGATTCTCGGGACAATTGCAGTAACGCCGATTAATAGATAATTTTTGACCTCGCCGGTTGCCCATACCGGTCCAAACGTAATGTCTCCGGGCGCTTGAAAAACGCTCATGATTCCAAAAATCAATCCTACGGTCATTCCTACCACAGGTCCGCCGTAAATTGCTCCTATAATTACCGGTATATGAAGTATTGTAAGTTTCATTGGACCAAAGGGTATAAATCCCAAAGGAGTTACACCTAAAACAATAACTATTGCCCCCAGCATAGCCGATAATACAAGTTTATAGGTCTTGCTTGATGTGTTCATGATTCACCTCCGCTTCGACTCCTTACGGATGCCGATCGAAAAATCTTTCTTTTTTGATGTCCGTCTCCAATATGGATGCCGGCAAGGGCACTATAGCATATGTTTTTACGTTTTTCAACCCCCCGCGAAAAACCCCTTCGGGCTTTTTCGCGTTCTTAGGATTTTGCCCGAAGGGCTTTTTCGCATTTTTAAGATTTTGCCCGAAGGGGTTTTTCGCTATATGCGGATATACAAGAGAAATGTTGAAATAATCAAAAAAGCCGCAAATCTTATAATCAGAAAGATAGACTGCGGGGGGCGCAGCCTATCTGAGGGGAATAAGGGTTAAGGTTAATAAATTGTATATTGAAATTATAGTATTAAATTATGAACATGTTGTTATTAATCTATGAACAATTTGTGAACTTTTTTTATAATCAGCTTTGTATGTCTGAAGCATAATATCAATATAATTACTAATTATGAATATGAATTTCTAGTTGCAGGAGCCGGATTTTCCGGGATCTGTGCGGCTATACAAGCAGGTAGGCTTGGCATAGACATGGTTATCATCGAAAAGGAGTTGACCCTGGGCGGTAATGCCGGTCCGCTTTTTGGTGTCGGTTCCTTAGGTTTTTTGTAAATTATGAATTCTACACAGCTTCAGGAAAATCTTACTTGATAAAGCAGTTGAAACTGACAAACTCAACCTGATTATTAGTTCAACGGTATCCGGCAAAAGCCCAGCTGGAGTTTATGATGTCAAGTTTTATTAGAAAAATATTTCTTTTTATTACGGATAAATTCCATGATATGAACTGACTGCATGGAATCCGCTATTTCATGAGGAACAGGCTTACCATTTCTCACAGCTTCATAGAAGTCCCTGTGCTCATCATAGAATCCGCTTGAAATAAACTTATCAGTCTCTTTACCATTGATTTCTTCAATTAGTTCGCCGTTCAAATAACAGAGAATTTTCCCGGGATAGTCGGGACACTCCCATATAGGTATGCTAAGGAACCATGTTTTTCCACCCGATATAACCGTTACCCGTTCAGCCGTCAGTCCGGAATCCGGGTAAAAATTAATTGAAACTGTTGTTCCCGCTTTCATTTCACCGGATAAAAATATATTACCCACAGGTGTGCTTTCAAGCGGCTGATAATTGATATTTATGGTTTTATAATCACTAGCCGCCATCATTTTTACTGTATCTATGCCATGAATTGCAGTGGTTGAAAAATCGGCATCTTTTCTCCCGGTTCTAAAAAAGTCATATCTGATGTGTTCCGGGATTGTATCTCCAATCATGGATACCAGTTTTTTTATTAAGGGCATATATCTTCTGTTAAACGCAGCTAAAGCCCTAGCGTCCGATTTTTCTATTGCCTGTAATATCTCAGAACATTCCCAAACAGTCATCCCGGGGGGTTTTTCAGTAATTAAATTGAATCCCAACCGTATGATTTCTGAAGCTATATCAGCTGTAAATTTTACAGGCACAGCCATACTGACAGCATCAGGACTGATTTCATCAAGCATCTTTCTCCAATGTATATATGTTTTTTGAAATCCAAAAGCATTCTTAAATTCTTTAGCTTTGGCCTCATTTAAATCACAGCACCCAGCAAGAATAGTTCCCGCATGTTCAGCCGCATACTTCATTAAGGCAGGACCGTGTCCCCTGACTGACATACCGCCGCAGCCAATCTGGCAGATTTTAAAACTCTTCATTAGAAGGCTCCCTCATGATGCTGTAAATACCGCTTCCCTGAATCATTATCAGTTTCTCATCGTCTTCAATAATCCTCGAAGCAACCATGGAATCCATTGATATGGTATTGATTTTACCGTTTTCCGTCAGCCTGTACATGGTTCCGTCCAGTTCAATTACAAGCAGTCCGTTCGGGATTTTAGATATATGCCTTATCCCTCCGTTTAAGGATGTTAACCATTTCCTATTGCCCTGCATGTCATATGCCGACAAGAATCCAAGGGAAGTTCCGGAATATATTGTGTCCGCATTCACCAGAAGGGCTGAAACAGAACCTGCCAGTTTATAGGAGAATATTGTTTCAAAATTTCCTTCGCTCTCTAATCCTGTAAACTTCTTAAGAATGAAATTCTCATTTCTGTTAACACCTTGCAGTATGTATTTTTCGCCATATTTCTCAAATACCCTGATTGAAGAAGTATAACTGGTCCAGCCTGCTCCCGCAAAATCATTGGCGCGGTATTTAAGATTCCCGTCTAAATCGATTATTTCAATCTGTGAATAAGCACTGAGAGACCCGCCTGATATAACTATTTCTTTCCTGCTGTCGCCATCTATATCAATAATGTCAAACTTTGAAGGGATTGCAGCTCTATAATAATATGTCCATTTTTCATTGCCTTCATTATCCCAGCATCGCAAATGATTGTCGCCGCATCCTGCGATTATCAGACCATTGCCGGCTGATACTGAAACAATCCTCGGTGTTTCGAACTCCCACCAAAAATACATGGTAGGGATGCGGTCAAACCGCCTTTTCCATATATTTACACCGTTCCTGTAAGCACTAAGGGTGTTATGCCCTATGCCGGCATAGAGAAATCCCTCGTCCATACAGACTGCATTTACCGGGCCGTCCTCTTTTACTTTCCATAGGATGCTGCCGGTTTCATCAAATACTGCAATATCACCCGAAGCATTACCCGTAACATACCCGGTTGCAGTTTTTGCCAAGGCTGTAAATGTATCATTTCCTTCATAAACAAGGTCTGCAAAGAAATCAAATGCCGGTTCTTCTTCGTTATATTCAACTTCACGTTTCATATGCTTCTTATGGAATGATAAAACCTTTGCAATATCATTCTTCTCAATCAACAGTCCTTCGTCCGTTTCCTTTGCCATGACGGGTCTTTCAGTATCCTTATCTGCACTCATAAAATGAGTGAAAGCAATTGACTCGCCCTTTTCAAGAATCAGATTCCTCTTGGCTTTGTAACCTGTCACTTCAAATCTATTGACTTTGTATCTCCTGGCAAATAGTTTTCTGTTGTCGAGGCAGTCAAATTCGGGTTTGTTTCCCCCCGGAGGTGTCCTGAATAAATGTGAATAATTTTGCCTTGTAAATGAAATGTTCGTATCTTCATCATTAAATCCACTCAGTACAAAAGCAATCATACCGCTGTCATCGCTTTTTCTCATGCTGATGAATCCGTCCTCCTTGTGCATTACCGAACCAGGTGTTCTAAAATGTGCTTCTATAGAAAATTCTCCTGATTCCACTACATCAACAGTATCCCTGACCGCAGCCCCGACGCCGGGAATAAAATATATTTCCCTGGTCCAGTCCGCACCGTTATTATTTAATGAAATGAAGCGGACATAAGCCATTCCATCATCATATTGATTGAATTCCTCCAGAACCGGGAATGCAGGTATGTCTTTTCTTATCCCATTCCTGCAGATAGTTACCATATTGTGATTTTCAGGCTCAACATATGTCAGTCTATCTTCAGAAACCAGGAAAGGTATGCCGAATACCGAGTATTCAAGAATTGCACCTGCATCTGCATATGAATGCCCGCCTCCGCCAAGGCCGTCAACCAGCATGAAATCATCTTCCCCTGCCCAACCGGCCCTGAAGCTGATTTTATCAAAGCATTTATCTATTGATGCATCGGGAGGAGTATCCGATATCATTTTTGCATACTGCTCATCCTCATGTTCCCACGTTTCATAAATAAGTCTGTCTATAGGCACAAATGTAGTCCCCGAATTCGGAGAAACCGGTTCCAGCCCTATGTCAAACTGCCTTGGCATAGCTGACATCTGTCCGCTGTTTGCATATTCAAACGGAAGGATATCATTGGCGAATTTATATCTTCCGTCCTTATAATATGCAGCTGCAATCCTAAGGCTGAATCCCGGATGCTGACGCCTCATACTGGTATCACCAGCAGCAGTAAGGTATCCCATGTTGTTAATAACGGCTATTGCACATTCAGCTGCTCTTTTTGCCCCTCCGAATACAAAATATTTTTTATCGGGATCGGCAAGGCCGTAATGAAGCAATACAGGCTGTGAGAGCCACCACCCATGACATAATCCGTCGCACTGCGGTTTCCAGCTGCCATTAAAGTATGGAGCATAAACATTATCGGCTATTTCCTCGAGATGTACAGCATCTGTCACCTCCGGATGATAAGTTTTCAGGTATCCTGAGAACATTTTAATTCCGAGCGCCGGAATGGTTCCATGATTATTCCTAGATAAATAGGGTGACTGGTACTGATGTATGTTTATTGAACCTATCCCCTCTTCGGATAGTGCCCAATCGAGGAAGAATCCCGGATATTCAGAAACAATTTTTCCAGAAATCATGCCTGTAACTTCCAGCAGGCGCCATACAGTGTAACGATTGTAGAACATCAGATGGTGCTTAGGATCGCCCAGGATATGTTCCATTGCGGCGATATAGTCTTCAAGTATTTCCTGATTCCCGGTTAAATATGCCATATATCCCTTGTTTTCAGGTCTTATTGAGTAGAAATAGGTATCTGTTTTATCATCAAGCACATCTTTTGCAATATTCATGGCATATTCATCAGACATGTGGAGCCTTGTTGGTTTAATCACACTCAAATGCGGAATTTCGGAATTGATTTCATCCCTTAGGATATTTATGGCAGAGGTTAATCCATTTATATCAGAGTAACCTAAATGAATAATGTTAAAACCTGTTCCGAGTGGATTTGAAAGTGTTCTAACTTCATACCCATCAGGACCAGGATACCATTTGTCAGTAGCACTTAAAAACTGATAATAAAGGTATTCAACACATCTGCTGTCTGAAAGGTTTCCAGCCAAGATTACAGGACCTTTAGCATTTATTAAAGCTTCCTCGTCCGGATTCAACAGTGTTTCAAAGGATCCCGAGTATTTCTTAACGTCTTCAGCAAGACCTTTGAAAATGTCATTTTGAATATTATCGGGTAGGATAAGCTTTACTGATTTACCGGATAATTTAGTTGTCCTAATAATTTCTCTGTTTTTTAACATTAGTGTTACCTCTGTACATTTAGTTTAGTGTCAGTTGAAGTTCAACCGGGCAGTGGTCGCTCCCCATAACGGTCATATGAATATCTGCGGCATCCAGCCGCCCGGCAAGTCTATCTGAAACAATGAAATAATCAATGCGCCAACCTGTGTTCCTTGCCCTGGCATTTCCCATATACGACCACCAGGAATACATATCTGTCTTATCAGGATAAAAATATCTAAAAGAATCAGTAAATCCTGAATTCAGCAGCACTGTCATTTTTTCTCGTTCTTCATCGGTAAAGCCTGCGTTCCGTCTGTTTGTCTTAGGGTTCTTAATGTCAATTTCTTTATGCGCTACATTAAGATCTCCGCATAGAATAACAGGTCTATTACTATCAAGAACTGAAAGATAGTTCCTGATTTCGTCTTCCCATATCTGCCTGTAGCCAAGCCGTTCTAATTCTCTTTTTGAGTTAGGTGCATATACATTAACAAGATAAAAGTCCTCAAACTCCAGGGTTATAACACGCCCCTCCTGGTCATGTTCCTCTATTCCAATCCCATATGCAACGGATATAGGCTCTATCCTGGTAAAAACCGCCGTACCGGAATACCCTTTCTTTTCAGCATAATTCCAGTATCCCTGATAACCTTCCGGACTAAAATCTATCTGCCCTTCCTGTAACTTTGTTTCCTGCACACAGAAAATATCAGCTCCGGATTCAATGAAATATTCTTCAAAGCCCTTTTTGACACATGCCCGCAGTCCATTGACATTCCATGATATCAGTTTCATGGCTTACCTCATTTCTTTAGCTTTTTAACCTGTTTATCAATCAGTTTATAAATTTTTTCATATGACGGCGGGGGTCCTGTATTGATTTCTTTCCCGTTTATATACAAGGCGTCCATGATACCCCATTCCTCGAACTCTTCCCTGTTGCTGGTTTCATGTATTACAAATTCCACTTTTTCTCCTATGGCCTCCGCTGCTTTCCTTGCTCTTTCAAAGACTATGTTTTGCGCAGGGCACCACCCGTTGATAAAAGTTTCCACTAATACTGTATCCCTGCTTTTGCCGGGGGTCTTCTTCTTTAGAATAAGCGATGGTTTTACGGCGTCAACGCTGAAAGATTTCCACAATAGAGCTGTTATGCCATCCCTGTCAACTTTTTCATACTCATGTTTTTTAAACCACGACGCCCTCATGAAGAACGGCACTGTAACACCCCAGGCAACAATTCCTTTCATACCGGCTTCCCTGGCATCATCTTCAGCAGCTTTTAAAAGCGCTTTTCCCATTCCTTTTCCCCTGAAATCCCCGCGTCCCTCTTTATATCCATGAACCCATATGCAAAGAATCACATACATATCCTCGCCTTTGACAAACGAGTATTCAATCGGGATATAATGTATCATACCGCCTATATTGCCTTCATCGTCAGCAGCAAGCTTTACTCGAAGACCCTTGTCTTTCATTTTTTCATACCACCGGGCTTTGTGATTTCCTGCCTCTGCCATTTCGTCCGACCAGTCTTCCAGACAAACAAAATAAAGTTGCTCATGCTCCGGGGTCATATCCAAGATTTTCATAATTACCCCCTAATTTATTTATGATACCTGCCGCCCTGATTAATTTTATATGCCCTGTAAATCTGCTCAAGCAGCATTACCCTTGCTAATTGATGCGGAAAAGTCATTTCCGAAAAAGATAATTTATAGTCAGCCCTTGTTAATACCGATTCATGAAGCCCTGTTGACCCACCTATAATGAACGCAATGTCAGATACTCCCTTTACCGCCAGTCCTGATATTTTCTCTGCAAGCTTCTCACTTGAAATCATCTCGCCTTTTATCTCCAGGGCCACAACATAATCATTGCCGCGGATATTCTTTAGTATACGCTTGCCCTCAATATCCAGGACACTTGATTTATCATCTTTTTCATCCTGCACCTCAATAATACCAATTTTACCAAATCCTGATATCCTTTTGATATATTCAGCACAAGCTTCTTTTAGGTATTTCTCTTTTAATTTCCCAACACAAACAAGTTTTATCCTCATACTTCAAATACCTTGCTGGTTTCATCCCTCCGGGCTACATATAGTTCAATTGATTCCCCAACTGAAAATCCGTTCCCGGATATAAGCGAAGCTACAGTTTCGAATGCTATATCAGGACTATTATTTTCGCGACTCAAATGCCCGATTACAAACCTTTTCGCACCATTATAAGCCAGTTCCGCCAGGGTTTTTCCAGCCATTTCGTTGCACAAATGCCCATGGTCGCTCCTGATTCGTTTCTTTAAATAATATGGGTAGTTTCCATTATCAAGCATTTCTATATCATGGTTGGATTCTAACATAAGCAAGTCGCTGTCTTTTATATTCTCAAACAGCGAATCATTCATAATGCCTATATCAGTGGCAACTGTAACTTTTTTATCTTTTGAGAAAAATGAAAACCCTACCGGATCCCTGGCATCATGTGGAATGGAAAACGGATGAATTTTCATTGTCTTGATTTGAAAATCAAAATTTGCACTGATATACATTATATTAGCTTCATTTACCGGTCCAATGTATCTTGACATGCCTTCCCAAGTTCCTTTTGTTGCATAGATAGGTATACCGTATCTCCTGGTGATAACTCCGGCGCATTTTGTATGATCGCTGTGTTCATGGGTAACAACCAAAGCATCTAAATTAAGTGGGTTTTCCCCTATTGATTCAAGAGCTTTTCTTATCCTAATGCCGGTAATTCCGGCATCAATCAAAATACGGGTTTGCCCGTCTGATATAAAAAGCGAATTCCCGCTGCTGCCGCTGAAGAGACTGCAAAATTTAATCATTTTAACCTACTTTTTCCTTTTAAGTAATTATACCCTCACGATATATATATCTCAACCGCAACAATAATATATATTATTGTATGAACCTCCCCAACTTGGCAAAACAGCCGTCGCTGACTTAGCAAGCTGTATGGCGTTTCTCGGCTTGATTCCATGTTTCCTGCGATACGCCGCATGCAGTTTTCATCAGCGGCACCGTTCCTCGATCCCATCGGGATCTGCGGTACCTTCGCTGTCTGTTTATCTTGTTATGCGGAAAACTGCTATGGCGTTTCTCGGCTTGATTCCATGTTTCCTGCGATACGCCGCATGCAGTTTTCATCAGCGGCACCGTTCCTCGATCCCATCGGGATCTGCGGTACCTTCGCTGTCTGTTTATCTTGTTATGCGGAAAACTGCTATGGCGTTTCTCGGCTTGATTCCATGTTTCCTGCGATACGCCGCATGCAGTTTTCATCAGCGGCACCGTTCCTCGATCCCATCGGGATCTGCGGTACCTTCGCTGTCTGTTTATCTTGTTATGCGGAAAACTGCTATGGCGTTTCTCGGCTTGATTCCATGTTTCCTGCGATACGCCGCATGCAGTTTTCATCAGCGGCACCGTTCCTCGATCCCATCGGGATCTGCGGTACGGTGCCTAATTGTGAACTTTTTGTAAATAAAGGTGCGTAGATGTCTAACTAACTGGCGCCATGTGGTATAATTTTGGCAGTGTAATGGGAGGTTAATTCGTGAAAAAACCACTGGCAATAGTTCTAATTCTTGTAATATCTTTGATTCCAGCTGTCGCTTTTTCCCAAGACAGTGATTCGCTGGAAGAAATTTATATCGGGACTGATGACCAACTTGCTCAATACATTGAAGATTATGCTGATTTGCTTGAAACCCGGGAAGAAAAAATAGAGGAATATGAGAATATGTATCTTAGCAGGGGCAGCTCATACAACCATGCAAAATCCCTGGCAATGAGAGAAAAAAGCATACTTCAGGTTGACTATAATATTGAAAATAAACTGGACGCTATAAAGGCCCGCGAAGTATGGCTTTCGGTTGATTTCAGAAATTCAATCGTAAACTTATATGCAAAATACGAATCTGCACTTGATGCCGCAATATTATCGTTTAGTGCAAAAGGAGATTATGCTGACAGTAAAAAAAGCAATCAATTGGGTTATATTTCAGACAATGATCTCTTAAAGATTGAATACAATACTAAAGAATCGGAAAACAATGCAAATTTTGCTACAAGGCTATATGAATCTACTCTTCGGTCTTTCAATTATAAAATTGGCAATCCGCTTGAGACTGAGGACTATGACTATGATTTTTCAGAAGAAATAGTTAAAACATTGGGATTGGACTTTTATATATCCCATGCTCTCGATAATGCACCGGTTATAAAAACTGCAGTTCAAAACCTTAGTAAATACTACATTGATCAAAAGTATTTTGACCAATATTCTTTCTCCACCGGACTAACCTATATAAAAGAAGCGCTTAGGATACTTGAAATTAATACCAGACTCCAGGAAATAAACCTTGAAGAGACTAAAAAGAATCTTATCGACAACATAACAGATGATTACAAGGCATTGGTTATTGAGAGGGAAAAACTGAATCTCGCCGAACTTAATATTAAAATATTACAAAATGAGTACGAAATAAATTATTCATTATATAACCGTGGTTTTATCGATAAGGAAGAGCTTTCAGAATCAGCCGATAAGCTTAATGAAGCTAAACACAGCAAGATGATTTCTATTTATAAATACAACACTCAGGTAAAATCGTTTGAAAACAAATGCGCATATTATCCCAAGGAGGGTAACGGCCAATGAAAAATAAAATAGTGATATTAACATTAATATTCTTATTTGCAGGCAGTGTGGTCATGGGACTTACACTGGTAAATCTGACGCCTGGCGAAGCTTATGAATCTGCGGCAGAAAACAGTGTTCAATTTGAAATTGATGAACTTAACCTTGAATTAATGCAGATTGCTTATGAAAAAACAGTTAAAACTGCTTCCATTCCCGCACTTAACAATTATTCCGGGCAGCTTGCTAAATATTATAATCCCTTTACTAGCGAAACCAACTTGATTGTAAAGGAGCTGGAAAACGAAAAGGCTTTCAAGCAGCTGGAAATTGACATTATTTCTGCCTCAATAGGCCTTGAATCCGCATTATTATCCTATGATGAAACAGATGCGGCGTACAATGAAGCCGTTGCTTCATATAATGAGGCTGTTGCTGATCCGGAGGTTTCATCATCGGATAAGCTTTCATTAAAATATACCATGGATAGCATAAAAATATCATTACACCAGGCACAGAATGATTTAGACTCCGCACAACGTCGACTTGATGATATGGTTGGACAGGATGGGGTCTCTGTTCTTTTACCCAGTGAATACTCCAGTCCTTATGATATCAACCCGGATGAGGCATATGAAAGCGCTCTAGTAACAGATATTGGAATTTACAAATCTATGCGCAGTGCTGAAGCTGCAGAAATCAAATATGATATCGCTGATAAATATTATGATGAGGATGAGGAAAATTATATAAGTGCACTTGCCGGGTTAAAGAGTGCTCAACTGACGTATGATAAAGCACTTGTATCACTTGAAATGGATGTCCTTGACGATATTAATAATCTTAAAAACAAATTTGATTCCATTACACTTGCGGAATTGAATAAGAAGATTAAACTCGGTGAATACAATGCATCTAAAAGCCAGTATGAAGCAGGAATCCTATCAGCAAATCAGTTGGAATCAGCAGAATACTCATATATTGCAGCACAAAAGCAGCTTGATTCAAAAATCCACGATTATATTCTTTCCTCTATGAAATTCGCGTTGGATTACGGCTATGAGTTCTAATTATTAATTTAATTATGCAAAAATGGGTCAATCATCCCAAGGATGATTGACCCATTTTGTAATATAATAGTACTAAATAAAGTTACGGGGGCTTTCATGAAATTTCAGCATGACTTTAATCAAATAGATCTGACAGGCAAGTGGCAGTTCATTTATTCTTCTAAAGTCATATCCGGGAAAACTATAGAAGATATTAAAAAAACCGGTTTAAGAATCTATCAGGCAATTGTACCAGGAACCTTTGAATTAGATCTTCAGACAAACGGAATAATCCCTGACCCTTTTTTTGGAACAAATATCAAACTACTCCGAAATTTTGAAAAAACGTATGTCTGCTATTTCCGTACTTTTGACTTTAAGCCTAAAAATAGTTCCGACCCTTATTTAGTTTTCGAAGGATTGGACTGCATTGCGGATGTCTATATAAATGGGGATAAAGCCTTGTCTTCAGATAATATGATGATTGAACACAGCACTTTAGCCGGAAAATTCTTGAAAGATGGCACTAATGAAATTGTTGTTATTATAAAGCCTCCCGGGATTGAAGCACTAAAATTTATGTATCCTATCGCAACATCAGGATTCCATGCAAATTACGAATCACTATATATAAGAAAACCAGCTCACATGTTCGGATGGGACATTCTCCCAAGGATAATATCAGCCGGTATATTTCGATCCGTGTATTTAGAATTCCGCCCAAAAGTAAGATTTTTAGAAGTATATCTCCAAACTACCGGGTTAAAGAAGGATACTGCTGACTCTCTGCTCTTTTATAAGTGCTCATTTGATAAAAACCCCGATGACGAATGGAGTATCCGGTTATCCGGGCAGTGCGGGGATTCTTCATTTTCAGAAGAATTTATTTTATCCTTCCAATATGGAAAACATCTGTTTAAAATACAGAAACCCCTTCTGTGGCATGTAAGGGGCAGGGGCAAACCTAATTTATATGCTGTAACTGCCGGATTATATAAAAACGACGTTCTTCAGGCTTCAGTTAAATTCAAACATGGTGTCAGGACCATAAGACTTCAAAGAGATGTAATAAAAGAAGCCGGCGGCAGAGGTGAATTTATTTTTATTGTTAATGGTAAAAAGGTATTTGCCAAAGGGACCAACTGGGTGGCAGCAGATGCTTTGCACTCCCGCGATAAGAGTAGAATACCTTCAATGCTTGAAATGGCAGCTGATTTAAACTGCAATATGATCCGGTGCTGGGGAGGAAATCTATATGAGGATGATATTTTTTATGATATATGTGACAGGGAAGGAATTTTAATATGGCAGGATTTTGCGATGGCCTGTGCTATATATCCTCAGGATGAGGATTTTCAGAAAAGACTTTATATAGAAGCTTCTTCAGTAATTAGAAGACTTCGTCAGCACCCATGCCTTGCTCTTTGGGCAGGTGACAATGAGTGCGATCAGGCTTATTCATGGTTTGGGTTCGACGCTGACCCTAATACCAATGTCCTGACCAGGAAAGTCCTTCCCAATGCAGTCAGCCAACATGATCCTTTCAGAAGCTATTTGCCAAGTTCCCCGTATATTGACCCAACCTCATTTGGAAAGGGCGGTGAATTTCTACCTGAAAATCATCTCTGGGGAGAACGAGATTATTTTAAAAAGGATTATTATGCAAAATCAACCTGTCGCTTCGCTAGTGAAATGGGATATCACGGGTGTCCGGCTCCCGAATCGATAAGCAAGTTTATATCAGAAGATTGCCTTTGGCCGTATGATAACGAAGAATGGCTGCTTCACTCTACCTCGCCCCTTCCCGAAATAGATAAAAGATATAATTTCAGAGTTGAGCTCATGGCAAACCAAATTAAAACACTTTTTGGTGCTATTCCCGGCAACATTAAAGATTTCAGCTATGCAAGCCAGATTTCACAAGCTGAGGCAAAAAAATTCTTCATAGAACTTTTCAGGGGTGGAAAATTGGAACGCACAGGTATCTTATGGTGGAATCTTATAGACGGCTGGCCCCAATTTTCAGATGCTATAGTCGATTACTACTTTAATAAAAAACTGGCCTATAATTATATAAAAAGGTCGCAGCGCGATGTCATGCTCATGTTCAGAGAACCACGGGATGGAAAGCTTGAACTCGTGGTATGCAATGATCTTCCGAATAATGACTTAGTGAAATATATAGTCACAGACGCCGAATCAGGAAAAACCATAATGAGTGGCAGTGAAGAGTTATTAGCCGATTCAGTAACTGCAGTCGGGCAAATCGGTTATGCTTCATCTGAAAGTCATTTATATATCATTAAATGGTCTGATTCATCAGGAAATTGTGCAAATCATTATCTTGCAGGAACGCCGCCGTTCGATATTAGTTGGTATAAATCCTGTATAAAAAATCTACTTTAAAAAAACATATCTAAATAAAAGCCCCGGTCAAATGATTGTCCGGGGCTGAATTTATGAAATAGTTTTTCTATTCAGGGAAGCTGTATTTTAAAATGGGTGTTCTGGCCGCCTGAACTTCATCAAGCCTTCCTACTACAGTATTGTGAGGCGCGGAATTAACCATCTCCGGATTTTTCTCTATTTCAGAATTAATCTTAAGCAAAGCATCAACAAAATCATCGAGGGTTTCCTTGGATTCGGTTTCTGTCGGTTCAATCATAATCGCTTCCTTTACTATAAGCGGGAAATAAATTGTCGGCGGATGATACCCGTAATCCAGCAGCCTCTTTGCTATGCTGAGTGTGTTCGCACCCATCTGATGCTGCTTTTCGCCGGAAATAACGAATTCATGCATGCACCTGTCGCCAAATGGAACCTCATAAGCTTCTTTGAGACGTGATAAAACATAATTTGCATTAAGTACTGCGTTCTCAGAAACTTGCCTCAGTCCATCTTTACCCATTGTTCGTATATAGGCATAAGCCCTGACTAAAACCAGGAAATTCCCGTATAGCGATTTGACTTTACCTATAGACTCAGGCTTATCGTAATTAAAGTCATACTTATCGCCTGTTTTTTCAATCCATGGCACCGGTAAAAACGCACGAAGCCTTTCTTTTACTCCAATTGGCCCGGCACCGGGTCCCCCTCCGCCATGGGGTGTGGTGAATGTCTTATGAAGATTTAAGTGAACAACATCAAACCCCATATCCCCGGGTCGCGTCTGTCCAAGGATTGCATTTGCGTTTGCACCATCATAATACAACAACCCGCCGCAGTCATGAATTACCTTTGCAATTTCAATAATATCTTTTTCAAAGAGACCCAGTGTATTTGGGTTTGTCAGCATCAGACCCGCAGTATCGTCACCTGACAGCCTTCTGAGTTCATCTACATCAACCATTCCACTTTCGTTGGATTTTACATGTACAACATCAAAACCGGCAACTGCTGCAGATGCAGGATTAGTTCCGTGAGCTGAGTCGGGGCATAAAATCTTTGTTCTCGTAAAATCGCCCTTTTTGTCATGATAAGCCTTAATAACCATCAAACCGGCCATTTCTCCCTGCGCACCTGCCGAAGGCTGTAAGCTGATATAATCCATACCTGTTATTTCCGCAAGATATATTTCAAGGTCATACATCAGTTCCAAAGCCCCTTGAACAGATTCAGCCGGCTGATGGGGATGAAGTTCTGAAAATCCTTCAAATGAAGCCACTTTTTCATTTATTTTAGGATTGTATTTCATCGTGCATGAGCCCAAGGGATAAAAACCTGTGTCGACCCCGAAATTCCTGTTGCTTAGTTCTGTGAAATGCCTAACGACATCTAGCTCACTAACCTCCGGAAGCCGTGCATCAGTTTTTCTAATGCTGCTTTCATTAAATAAGCTCGGCAGGGCGGCTTCTGAGGTATTTCTGTATCCGGTAGTCTAAAGGCTCTTCTTCCGGGCATGCTGATTTCAAATATCAATTTACTCATACTGCATCACCTGCTTTCTGAACGAAATCATCGATTTCTGCTTTATTCCTTTTCTCGGTGACTGCAACCAACCAGCCTCCCTCTAACCAGGGAAACTTCTTTTCCAGCATAAATCCGCCAATGTACCCCATATGATGAAGACTCTCATTCAGAGTTTTAATATCGGTATCCGCTGAAACAGCAAATTCTTTAAAAAACGGTTTATTAAACATATCTTTAAATTTTCCGGTCTTAATTAACATTTCATGAGTGTACCTCGCATTGTTAGCACATCGAAGGGCAACTTCCTTAATACCCTCTTTTCCGACAAGAGACATATATATTGTAGCCGCCAGTGCATTCAGCGCATGGTTAGAACATATATTTGAAGTAGCCTTTTCGCGCCTGATATGCTGTTCCCGTGCCTGCAGGGTTAATACATAACCAGTTCCGCCTTTGTTGTCCGATGTTTCTCCTACAATCCTACCCGGCATTTTCCTGATATATTTTCCACTGGTTGCAAAATATCCAAGGTGCGGTCCGCCGAAAGCCATGGGATTTCCAAGAGGCTGTGCATCGCCGACAACAAAGTCAGCGCCCGATTCAGCAGGAGGTTTTAAAATACCAAGGGAAAGCAGATCGGTATTCACAATCATTGCCGCGCCTTTGGCATGGATCATCTCTCCGACCCTATCCATATCCTCTATTATTCCAAAGAAATTGGGACTTTGAATGCATACTGCAGCGGTATTGTCATCGATTGAATTTTCCAGAGCATCATAATCCGTTTCCCCGTTCATAAAGGGAATTTCCAGTAGAACCACATCCCTGCCGTTCATATATGTCTTGATGACCTCGCGGGTTTCAGGCTGGACACTGTCGGAAACTATTATTTTATTTCTTTTTCTGGCAGAAACAAGTGCTATCGAACATGCTTCTGCAGTCGCACTGACGCCGTCGTACATCGAGGCATTGGCAGCTTCCATACCAGTTAGCTCGCAGACCATTGTCTGGTACTCGAAAATTGCCTGCAGCACACCCTGGCTGATTTCCGCTTGATACGGGGTATAAGCTGTGTAAAACTCTGATCGCGAAGTAAGGGCTCCGACTACAGAAGGTATAAAGTGGTCATAAGTTCCGGCTCCGAGAAAACATTTCAAGTCATAGGCAGATACGTTTTTCATGGCAAGTTCGCGCATATGGACAATCAATTCCTGCTCACTCAAAGCAGGGGGAAGATTGCACCCGTCCCACCTCCTTAATTCTTCAGGTATTACAGAAAACAATTCATTGATATTGCTGACTCCTATATGTTCCATCATCATTTTCTTTTCTGCATCGGTATTTGGTATGTACTTATGCATTATTATTCCTCTTCTTCACAGAAAACGGCATAATCATCTTCAGACATCAAATCATCCAAATCAGAAATATCATTCATCTGTATTTTCATAATCCACGCCGAGTAAGGGTCTTCATTAATAAGCTCCGGGCTATCTTCCAGTTCCTCATTAACCTCAAGAACTTCGCCGGAGACGGGCGTAATTACATCTGCTGCTGTTTTTACAGATTCAACAGCGCATATAGCCTCGTCCTTGTCGACTATGATTCCTATTTCCGGCAGTTCAACATAAACAATGTCGCCCAACTGGACCTGGGCATAATTCGTTATCCCTATGACTGCAGTCTCTCCGTCAACTTCGACCCATTCATGGTCTTTTGAATATTTTAAATTTTCACCAGGTATCATACTACCCCTCCTTTATTCTGTACTTTTTATTATAAAACGGCTTTTTAACCGTTAAAGCCTTAACTTTTTTATTCCGTATTCCAATCGAAATTTCTTTTCCGATTTTCGAATATTCAACATCAATTAAAGCCAGACCCATATTTTTAGATATTGTAGGGCATATGCTTCCGCTTGTTACATAACCAATTTTATCTCCATTTATATTAAAAACTTCGTATCCATTTCTGGCGATACCTCTTTCAATCATTTCAAAGCCGGTGATTTTTTTCAATATTCCCTGCTGTTTTTCTGCTACTAATGCGTTTTTTCCTATAAAATCATTTCCATCGAGTTTTATAAAATAATTTAATCCTGCTTTCAGGGGAGAAGTTTCATTGTTTAGTTCGTGTCCGTATAGAGGCAGGCAGCTTTCAAATCTAAGGGTATCCCTTGCCCCCAGACCACATGGCAAAATCCTATCGCCTCCGGTCTTTAAAATTTCTTTAAACAAAGCGGAACCGCTTTCCGAATCCATATAAATCTCAAACCCATCTTCTCCTGTATAGCCTGTTCTTGAAACCATTGCCCTAATCCCGCTGATGTTCATGCTGACATTATGCTCAAAAAAACCGATCTCCTTCAGGTCGACATCAGTCATTTCAGATAATATTTCCTGCGCAAGTGGACCCTGGACAGCTAGCTGAGCATAGCAATCCGATATGTTTTCAATTTTTACGTTAAAGAAATCTGAATTAGTAACAATCCATTCATAATCTTTTTCAATATTTGATGCATTTACTACAAAAAGATAGTTATCACTGCTAAGGCAATATACAAGGACATCATCAACAGTACCCCCATTCTGATAACACATGGGAGAATAAATCACCTTACCGGGTCCCATTTCCAACAGATCATTTGTTACAAGAAAATCCGAATAGCGCCCCGCATCAGGTCCGGAAATAAATATTTCCCCCATATGTGAAACATCAAAAATTCCGGCTGATTTCCTGACTGCTTTATGTTCATTTATTATACCGGAGTACTGTACGGGCATTGCCCAACCGCCGAAATCGACCATTTTCGCACCAAGCTCCATGTGAGTATCATATAAAGGTGTTTTTTTCATGTTCCCTCCAAATAAATAAAAAAGACAACAAAATTTAATTTGCCGTCTTCTCCGTTTATGAACCTGAGAGTTTCTACTTACGTATTGCCCCTTCGGTGCCGTTATGGCTCTTCGAAGATGCGTCCGCATACGGTTCGTGTGCCTGAAAGATTCGTCCATAGCCGGCAGGTTATGGATTTGCTTCTTCGGCTTTTCACTAAGAAAATCTCCCGTATGTTTCATCCGCGTTTATTTAATGTAATTATATATAATATACATACCAACTACAACCACTTTTATCCCCAAATAAGGTGCAAGTAAATATTATGCCTTTCGAATTAAACTTCCATGCAATTATAGTTATATATGAACTTAAAGAGCTGACCCTGGGTCAGCTCTTTGAAACAACAAATCCCCGGCTGACAGATCGGGGATTTGTTTATTTAATACGAATCGTGTATTTCTTTTACGACTTTCATTGAATAATCAAGGTCCTCATATGTAAGGGCCTCTGATACCTGAATCCTAATCCGGGCTGTCCCTTCTGGAACCACAGGATAACCGAATCCTGTAACATATACTCCTTTATTAAGTATTGCTTTAGCCATGCTGATTGCTTTAGCCGTTTCACCTACGATAATTGGTACTATTGCACTCTCCCCGTCCAGAGGGTTCAGACCAAGCTCTTTAAGCCCTTTCCTAATATACTCTGTTTTTTCATGCAGTGATTTCACGATACCGGGATTATTTTCAAGGTACACCACTGCTTCCAGCGCCATAGCCGCGAGTACAGGGGGTAAAGAATTGGAAAATAGCGACGGGCGCGACGATTGAATGCAAATGTCTATGACTTCCTGCCTTCCGGCAACAAAACCCCCTCCGGCCCCGCCGAGGGCTTTTCCATATGTTCCGGTTATTATATCTATCTCGCCAAGCATACCATAGAATTCCACGGTTCCGCGGCCGGTTTCTCCAAGAACACCTGTCGCATGAGATTCATCAACTAAAACAGTAGCATTATAATTTTTTGCCAATTCATTTATTTTCGGGAGATTTGCCAAATCCCCTTCCATTGAAAAGACACCGTCTGTAATTATTAACTTTGTATCAAAATCCCCCGACTCTTTTAAAATTCTTTCCAGGTCCTTCATATCTGAGTGTTTGTATACAAAGCGCTGGACTTTTTTACTAGTCAACCGGCATCCGTCAATGATACTGGCATGATTCAATTCATCGCTAATGATGCAATCGCCTGCACCTACCAAAGCCGGGATGACTGCCGTATTGGCATTCCAGCATGAAGTATATGAAAGAGATGCCTCGGTATGAAGAAATTCAGCTGTTTTTTCTTCAAGCTTCCTGTGAATATCAAACGTCCCGCAGATAAACCTTACGCTTGCAGCCCCCACGCCATATTTATCAAGGGCATCCTGGCCTGCTTTTATAATTTCAGGTTTATCGCTAAGCCCAAGATAGTTATTTGAACACAGCACTATTACTTCTTCATAATTCTCAATAACCGCTTTGTTTGACATAGGTGTTTTAAGAAATTGATATTCCTTATATTTGCCTGCGGATTTCATATCATCCAGCTGTCTGCTCAATTTTTCATAAAATGATTTTCCCATAATAACCTCCGATGGTTTTGTTATAGTTATTCACCCAACGCCAGCTCATCTCCGTCTGCTGCTGAAAAATACCTGATACTTTCATCTTCAAATATAATTCTCCAGCATGGAATTGCATTTGCTGAGTTTTCGGAATCCTGCTTGTACCCAGCCGCTATTTCATTAACCACATACTCCTGTCCGTTTTCTGTGTCCAGGTTATCCAGCAAAATTGTGCCTACAGCCATTGGTTCCGTCTGATTTATTCCAACCCCAACGCTATTATGCCTGAAAGATGCATAAGCAACACCCTGTTCCTTAATATTTATGTTGATGAAATTATCGAAATATAAAGCCCCTCCTGTATCTGTCATAATATAAAACATATTATATGAACCATCTTCTGCAATAACTATTCGATCCAAATAGTATTCTTGCGTATTTAGACCGATATCCTCAATAAATCCTTCGGATATCTGAGTGACTAATTCGCTATCCAGATTGTACCGGGCGGCATCAAACGAGGTCCTGATATATTTTACAATTCCACTTGAATCAATTTCAGCCAGACCATTCATGAACACCGGCATAGAATTGAGCATAGCAAGGTTAAAAGTGCTGTCTCCATATATAACCGGGCTCTGGAAGTAATAGATTTCCGGTAATGAACAATTGAATAAAATGTTATTGAATTCAAGTATTTCCAATACTTGAGTGATTTCTCCGCCATTACCTACTTCAAAAAACCTTTCGCTGCCATTGTCAAAATGAATTCTCCAGCTCATTAAGGCTTCGTCAGAATCTCTGTCTCTTTGGTAATATCCAAAGCTAATACTATCAATGGTCATTGTTTTTGTTTCCAATGTCAGATTTGCCAATATGATTGTCTGAATCGGCAGGCTGCCGGTGCCAACCTCGCCTGTCTCCCTGACTGTCCGGATATAAATCTCGGCATAAATCACACCGTATTCTGTAATTTTCATTTCAACATATGAACTGTAATAAAGGATACCGGATGCATCTTTTTCTATATAACGGACATCATACTCATCAGTGCCTGTTTCTATTATGTAATCGAGCACGAAATTATCTTTCTGCAACCCTATGGAAGTTATGAATTCATGCGAAAAAACTTCAACTGCCGTCCTGTTCATTTCAACAGGAGCCGTATTGTCAACGGGCAAGTATGAGAATATTAACCTCCCTCTTGCGTCAATGTAGTAACTCCCGCCTGTCGCAGCCATAAGTTTTTCAAACTCATTCTCACTATATACCATATCTCCGAGTATTATCGATGAAGCACCGGGACCGCCTTCCGGTATTTTACAGCCTAGCTCAATATTTCTTTGTTTTAATATTTCTACGGCATAATCATTTACTCGGCTATCATCATCCCGGCCGGTACTAATGAGTATGATGTAGGAAACAAGGGCGATATTCATGATAATCAGTAATACCATTATTACAGTCAAGGCTTTTTTAGTATCCATATCACTCATTTCCCCTCTGCAAAATGTATATATCTTTCTGCCCCGATTTTTTCTCAAATATCCAGACCGGCTCCATTAGATTCTGGTTCCCGCTGAAAGTTCCATAACCTATATAAATATTATATGCTTCGAAATCATTAAGGTTAGTTAAGCCGTTTAGCCACTGGTTATTACTGAAATTTAATATATATGGTATCTCCACCTGGGTTTCTTCCGACATTTTCCTGAAATCAAGAGGGAGCATCCTGGCTTCAATCGTTCTCGTGGCCGTCGCCGTTATTACAGATGCATGATTTTCATCTTTAATCGCAATTACTTTTGAATCATACCTATAGTCAAAGCTGAACGTGTAAGAGGTATCGGTTTCTTCAATCCTTGATAAAAACAATTCGCCGCCTGATTCAGATGATACTCCTATTATTGTATTAAGCGTTTCGTACGCATTTATAAATGCACTCCCGATTGAACCTTTCTCATCGCCCTCCGTTCCCGGCGTATATCGGTAAGTAACCCATCCGTCATTACTAATTCCGTATAGATTGAATTGGTTTATGAAAAACAGATTGCCGTATGAATCAAAATGTGTGGTAAACAGATTATTGGATTTAATTAACAAACGGTTTTTTATCAATACTGCGGTCTGTTCCATTGCGGAAGTCTTTTCAGAGTCACTATTGGCTGCAGCTTCAGTATAATTATTTATCACATCAGGCAATCCGGCAAATATCCATGGAATGAAATGAGATGACAAGTCAGAGCTTAAAGGTATATCAGGTTCATAGTAATTTTCCCAGACACTTTGTTTGACTATTTTATATAAATCGGTATAGTAGCTGCTGCTGTAAGTTGGGTCTTTAGACAGCAATTCAGTGATATTCTGGAAATTTACATACGCTAACAGCCCATAAGAATTCTGTCCAATAGATTCATAAACCGATTCATCCGTATGAATGTAAACATCAATCCCTGTTTCACCCGGTATTATCATTACTTTATCAATACTTATGTCATAAACATCAGACTCACTGATTCCAAGCATGAATTCTAGATATTCGACTGGGAAATACCCTCCTAAGGATACGGTTACCCCCGGATTATTACACAATTCATCCCATGTCTCAGTTGATTCTGATAAGTCGTCCGAAAGAAAGTCATAAATCACTTTCTTGGAATCGTTCCATATATTGCTAAACAGGTTTTCGTTTCTTTTCAGTATAAATGACCGGTTATTAAACCTGACAACAATATTATAAGGATTAAAATATGCATCGCTGATATTGACATCCAGTGTTTTATAATATATTCCCGTTTCATTACTAAGCGGGTAAAATCCCAGGTTAAACCTCTCAGAATAGTAATCAATAATTACAGCAGTCTGAAGCAAGACTCCCAGAAAAAAGATTATTACAAGTATAACCGCTGTTCTTTTACTCATTTTCTTTTCTCCAATAGCTGTTCATTGGAATCTCAATTACTACTTCAGTTCCTTTATCAGCTTCGCTGCTTATATGTATGTCTCCGCCATGTGCGACTACAATTTCTCTGGCAATTGCAAGCCCCAGGCCGGTTCCACCCATTTTTCTTGAACGCGCTTTATCAACCCTGTAAAATCTGTCGAAAATTCTAGGCAGGTCCTTTTTGGGAATTCCCATTCCATCGTCTTTTATCTTGATAAGTATATTGCTTTGATCCTTAATTGATGAGATTGTTATTTCCCCTCCCGAATCAGTATATTTAATAGCATTCATTAACAAGTTAATAAGAACTCTCTGTATTTTTTCAAAATCAAATACAGCTTTTCCTGTATAAACAATCTCTTTATTAATGACATGGTTCTTTTCAGCAGCAGCAACCATAACTTTATCAACTGCACTGTCCAGGAGGGCCGGCACTGAATGCTTTTTAAAATTAAGGACGGTTCTTTTCATGTCAAGCGAAGAAAGTTGCAGCAGATCCTTAACTAGCTCAGACATCCTGTCTGTTTCCGACTCTATAACCTGCAGGAATTCTCTTTCAGTTTTTTTATCATCTACATTGCCGCTCAGTAATGTTTCGGCATAGCTTTTTATTGAGGTTAGCGGAGTCTTAAGCTCGTGGGAAACATTTGCTACAAATTCTTTTTGCATTGTATCCAGTTTTTGTTGTTCGGTTATATCCCTAAGAATAAGTATGCTGCCTTCGTTCTGTAATTCAGTATCAGTAAACAAGGCGAAACTCAGCTGCATTATCCTGCTTCCAAGCCGCAACGTAAGTTTTTTATTGTTAACAGTTTCTGTTTCATTCATTATTTCATTAGTTGTGGTATCTATATGATATTCCTTAAGCAGTTGGTCAAGTGTCTCGTCCATACGTACCCTGTTTAACATAGTCAGTGCCTCCGGATTGGCATGAATTATGTAGCCCTCCTTGCTGAATGCAACTATGCCGTCTGTCATATTATTAAGGATAGTATCAACCTTGCCCTTTTCGTTTTTTATTTCATCAAGCATATTTTTCAGGCTCTGGGACATATAGTTAATTGAGCTGGTCAACTGTCCGATTTCATCGCTTCCCCGTCTTTCCATTATCTGCCCGAATTTTCCCTCGGCGATTTCACGTGTTTTATTCGTTATGTTTTCTATAGGGGTTGTAATTGCCTTCGAAATAAGAAAACCAAAAATAAATGCTATCAGTAGGGAAATTAACAATGATGTAAAAATAATATTATTAAACTGATTGACCATATTCTGCCAGTCCTGCTTATAATACCTGAAGTAAAATACAAGCCCTGCCTTTTTTATTGCATAATCATAAAATGTATTTCCCCTTACGGTAACCAGCCTATCATCATCACCAATACCACCTGCCGCAGCCTTAACAAAATTATCTGATAAATATAAGTCATATTTGAATAGCTTGTCATCCCTGTTGAGGAAATTAAAGTCGCTGCTGTATGGGATATTATCAGTGATATCTATTATTGTATAGCTTCTGTTGTCCCCGTATATGTCAAACATCCCTGCATAGAGTTCACTCATATCCACATATGCAGTTTCGGCATCCAAATCATCGATTGCTTCCGGTTTATAGTTACCGAAACCTTTTTCGATACCATCTCTGAATTCGTTATAGTGAAATCTTTCGATATTTACATTCAGAAGAATCCCGATGGGTATTACAAGGCATACAGCAATAAGGCCAATGAAAAGTACTATTTTCCACTGAAGGTTTCTTTTTACCATCACAGAAGTTAGTCCTTTCTAAAGTAGTAGCCCACACCGCGTTTGGTAAGGATATATTCATTAATATTGTTAGAAAGTTTTTCACGAAGCCGGCTTACGGTGACATCGACAGTCCTCATGTCTCCGAAATACTCATAATCCCATATTTTTTCCATAAGCGTTTCCCTGGAAAAAACCTTTCCGGCATTTTGGACTAAGTATTTAATAAGTTCAAATTCCCTTGCCGTAAGGTCAATCAACTTCTCGCTTTTCTTTACTTCATACCTTGCCAAGTCAATTTCAAGGTCAAATATTGAAATTACATCAGTACTGACGATTGTGCTTGTAAGAGCACTTCTTCGAAGATTCGATTTTATTCTGGCGATCAGCTCCCTTGGGCTGAAGGGTTTGGTCACATAATCATCGGCCCCCATTTCAAGACCGAGTACTTTATCGACTTCTTCTTCTTTGGCGGTTAGCATGATTATCGGTGTCTGTATTTTCTCCCTTAGTTTTCTGCATACTGCGAATCCATCATAAACGGGAAGCATGACATCAAGCAGAATGATATCGGGATTAAGCCTGAGAGCCTTTTCTATAGCCTCTTTGCCATCATAGGCCTCAATCGTTTCAAATCCTTCCTTAATCAAATTGTACTTAAGGATATCAACAATATTTTTTTCATCATCAACTATGAGAATTTTAGCAGGCAAATACAAATACCTCCATGGAACTTGCTTGTTACATTATATCATATATTGTATTATTAATAGGAACGATGCTTTCAAATTGGGGTATAGGCAGTTAAGAAGGTGACATAAATGGGGCAGCTAAAAAAAATCAAAGATATAATAGTTTATAAAGATGAAAATTACTGTTCGTTCCCTAATGCCATAGTTTTGGATGACGGAATGATAATGGTATCGTTCAGACAGGCTCCGGACTGGCAAAAAAAATATAATGATGTCACACATGGCGATCCGTCTTCAATCGGAGTTTTTGTAAAATCATTTGACAATGGTAAAACATGGTCTTCCAAACCTGAATTGATATATCGACATTATCTATTACGGGGTCCAGGACCCGTGCATAAATTATCTCAGCAACGGTACAATTCTCGCCACCTTTTTTATGTGGAAATTCACCCAAAGGAAAAATCCTGTGACAGATTCCAAAAAACCTCATTTTGTAAATGATTTTTACGAGATGGAAATGATGGATGCACATACTATACGCTCTATTGACAACGGAAATACATGGGATGATCCCATATGCATCGAGTATCCTGAAAAATCGGGGGAAAGGGCATCAGTCAGGGGGAATTCCGTCGAACTTGATGATAAATCAATCATCATGGGAATTTCAACATATTACCGTGATTATGATAAGCGTGTAATCAGGTTGGTAAAAAGCCCCGATTATGGGAAAACATGGGAAAAACTTAATGATATTCTCCATCCTGAAGGACATTTCATGGGTGAACCCAATTTATTCAGAACAAAATCCGGAAAACTTGTATGCATGATGAGAACGCACCTGAATGTTCCCGACAGGAACGTGTATGAAGACGGGAATGATGATTTATCCCCAATGCACGTGAGTTATTCATACGATGACGGCAAGACCTGGACATCCCCGGAAAAAACAAAATATACTTCACCAAGTCCGTTTCATGCATTGCAGCTTTCAAGTGGAAATGTACTTATGACTTACGGCCACCGCTATTCTCCATATGGAATTAAGGCAGTACTTCTTGACGGAGAATTTGAAAACATTCATTCTGCAGAAGAAATACTTATCCGTGATGACGGAGTTAACCATGATCTTGGGTATACCAGCTCAGTACAAATGCCCAACGGCAATATTTTGGTAACATACTATATATTCCATAAAAATGATACACGGCGCTATATTGCCGGAACAATACTAAGAGAAGAGTAAAGGGATAAAACAACCTGTTTTACCAAAGGGTATATAAATGATTAATAAAAAAAACATTATATTAATAAGTGCAATTCTACTGATAGTTGGTCTTATAATTACTCTGTCTTACAATTTAGAAAATAAAATAGAAGATTCAGGCGGTCTGGTACTGAACGGCAGTGATTTCAGCAATGGTATAAATGATTTAAATGCAAGGATTCTTAGAAACACTGATCCTACGGTCAGCACCTACACCGCTATTATAAATAGGGAGGAAATTGAAAATATCGGCAATGAAACCTTTAACCTAATTGTATTCAGGTTAAACGCCCAAGCTTACTCCATATATTTTAATGGTGATCACATTGAAACTTACGGCGATATGGCAAACGCCCGTTCCCATATATATAATTCCATAGGTTCATTCAGTATTTCAAAAGATAAAATTAAAGATGTCAATACCCTGGAAATTAATGTTAATGCTTTATATATGGTTGGCCTTGAAAAGGCCCCGGCAGGCATTGTTGATGGTGAAACCGCGAGAAAAATATCCGGGAGTCTTTCTTTTCGAACACAAGGTATGACTCTAATTGGCATTGGTGTTTTCTTGCTGGGTTTTATAGTCACTTTAATGATGATATTTCTGAGCGATAAAAAGAATCTGTCTCTTCTTTACTTTATGATATCAATTGTATTCCTTTCGGTTTATTCCCTGGATTTCATGACTTTTACACAATTAGCTATTCCATATATTGTTTTTAAAAAAATCATTATTTTCTCAATATTCGCCTGTATATTTTTCCTTGGTATTTCGGTTAGTAAGATGTTTGAGTCAAAAATCTCTTATATTTACAGCTCTGTAATTTTCGCATTAATAACAATAGCTGTCTTTATAATAGGAGATATTATTCTTTTTAAAAGAATTTATGACATTATGTTTCCATTGATATCTCTTAACTTTATAATATGGATTATAGTTGCTGCAAAACACATTAAGGAAAAAGATGAAGCTATAATACTCCTTTGCAGCTTCGTAAATCTGACTTTGATTGTACTGTCTGACATCATTCAACTGCTTATTCTCGGTGGCACTCTCTCGACCTCGATATTTACACATACTCTTGTGTTCTCATTGATACTAATTTCGCTTCTGTATCTTGAAATAAACAGACGTAATCTGGCGATTGAACATGAAACACGCCAAAGCTCGCACTTTTATCAGCAGGCAATTACAGATCCCATGACAGGTGCTTTCAATCTTAAACACACCATGAGCCTTCTGTCCCTTGAGAATCCCCCTTATACTCTTGTTATGCTGGATGTAGATGATTTCAAGCTGGTAAATGATAAATACGGACATCCGGCCGGTGACTACCTTCTGAAATACTTAGTTCGTAAAATGCTTGACGAGTTCAGGGATACTGATATAGTCGGTCGCTACGGGGGCGATGAATTCATAATTGTTCTTAGAGGCTGTTCAGAAAAAAATGCATTTGATATAATGAACCGGTTCAGGATGCATATCGAAAATGACAGGGTCCGTTTCGGCAGTGATACGATTGCCATTACTTTGTCAGTCGGTGTAGCCCATTGTGATACCAAGGAAACAATGGATTCTATTGTGACTTATGCAGACGAAGCCCTGTACCGAGCTAAAAACAGCGGTAAAAACCAGGTTTCCATATAAGCTGTTCAATATTTTCAAACAGGTATATTTATGTTATAGTATCTATTGCATATTGATGCGCCACTGTGGCTCAGGGGTAGAGCAGCTCATTCGTAATGAGCGGGTCATCGGTTCAAATCCGATCAGTGGCTCCAAAAAATCCGGCATTAATCCGGATTTTTCTTTTGATAAATTCTACATATATTTGTTGTTTTTAGTAATTTGATTGTTTATAAAAACAAATACGGGTTATAATTATATTGGATTATTTCATACTATTTTTTTAACAGGAGGTTCAATATGATATTCCGCCAGCTCAATGATGATGCATGTAAAACCTATCTCGTTGCGAATGAAGAGACCCAAAAGGCAGTTCTGATAGATCCGGTTATCACTTATACCGATAGCTACCTGTCGCTTTTAAAAAATGAAAATTTAAAGCTGACACATGTCATTGACACACACACCCATGCTGACCATATAAGCGCCGGTCCGTTATTGATTGACGCAACCGGTTGTGAATATGTCATGTATGACCAAGCCCCTGCTCACTGTGTAACTTTAAGGGTATCCGACAGTGACGTATTAAAAGCCGCGGGAACGGAATTTAAATTTATACATACGCCGGGACACACAAAAGACTCATTATCTATAATATCCGGAAACCACTTTTTCACAGGCGATTTTTTATTTTTAGATGACGGAGGCGCCGGACGCGATGACCTGCCGGGAGGAAATCCTTCGGACCATTGGGAGAGTTTTCAAAAATTAAACGTATTGCCTGATAATCTGATTGTATATCCCGCCCATGACTACAGGGACAGGGAACCATCTGAACTCGGTCATCAAAAGGAAACTAACCCGCATCTTGAAGAAAGAACAAAATCAGAATTTGTAACATATATCAACGACCTTAAATTAGGACCCGCAGACTGGATGCATGACGTTCTAAAGGCAAATGTCGCTTGTTCCAGGGATCCTGAAGCAGTATTTATTCCCCACGACTCACCTGCATGTGAAGTAATGGGCACTGCTGACCCGACACTTGAAAACATAGAAGTCAGCTCATTAGACGCAGACAATCTGGCGGCTTTAATCAACTCAGGAAATAACATCACATTACTTGACGTAAGGGATCCATATGAGCTTAATGACAATCTAGGACATATAGATGGAATTGTAAATATTCCAGTCGGAGGTTTATTGCATCACCTTAATAAACTTGATGAGGATAAAAGTAAAGGGATTGTAGTAATCTGCCGTTCCGGTGCCCGTGCAGTAACAGCCGGAAAAGAGCTGGTAAAAGAGGGCTATACCAATGTGTCGGTGCTTATAAATGGTATGATTGGTTGGCGCCGCGCAGGATATTGAAATTTAAAAAGCTGACCCTGGGTCAACTCTCTGAATAATTGCAATTTGTAATGCACGGACAGTCATCCTTAAGGTGACTGTTCTTTTTTAAATGTCATTCGGTTGACACGGAAATAGGCATAAGATATATTTATCAGGTATTCTTTAAGGAGGAAACACAATGCGGTTATACGGCAGACAACTTGCGATATTGCTGGTGCGCCATTCAAGGGCACATATACAAGTTTTGTACAAGGGAGTAGTCTGCCCATTTTTAGTATAACTGCAGGTAGTGTTTTCCGGTAAATCCCAGCAGACTTTCAACAAATCCCTATTACGGACCGGACCGTTATTTATGATGCACTCCTGCAAATATTATTAAACAGGAGAAAACAATGGATTACATACAATTTAACGAAGTCACAAAAACATATGGATACGAAAAAATTTTAAAAGAAATTTCTTTCAAAATACAAAGCGGTGAAAGCATTGGTTTAATCGGCAACAACGGCAGTGGCAAAACTACCCTTTTTAAAATTATCCTTGGAATTGAGTCGTTTGATAAAAGCAAGCATGGTTCAGTCAGCATAAGGAAAAATCTGAAACTTGGTTATCTGGAACAGGACACCGGAAAATATCTAAATATGAGTGTTATTGAGGTTTTAAAATCTACTTTTAAAGATGTCCTCGATGCCATGGATGAACTAAATAACATTATTGCGATAATGGAGTCGGCAGACGGACCGGAATTGAAAAAACTAATGTACAGGCTTGATAATCTTCAGAATCTTATAAATATAAAACACGGATATGAGATTGACGACAGAATCAAAATGATAACAGAGGGCCTGGGGGTTGAAGCTTCAAGATACAACAGCCGTATGTCAGAATTAAGCGGCGGAGAACGTACCCGCGTTTTCCTGTCAAAGCTATTGCTCGAAGAACCGGATATCCTCCTGCTCGATGAACCCACAAATCATCTGGATATCTTTGCTGTTGCCTGGCTGGAGAAATTTCTTCAGAAATATAAAGGGACTGCTCTTTCCATATCACATGACCGCGTCTTCCTTGAGAACACGGTTGCCAAAATCTTTGAAATCGAAAACTCATCACTTGCTGTATACAATGGTAAATATTCCTGGTATAAACAGGAAAAGGTCAGGAGGGTTGAAGAGCACGAAAAACAATTTTCCCGCCAGCAAAAAGAAATAAAACGGTTGGAAAATGCAGCAAAACGACTGAGGCAATGGGCTAACCAGTCAGACAATCCATACATGTATAAAAAAGCTGTAAATATTGAAACCCGAATTGAGCATATGGATAAGGTAGCTAAGCCCCTTGGCGAATATAAGAGCATAGATCTTAATCTAAGCAATACAAGGAAATCCGGCAGGGAAATTATTAGGATTGAAAATCTGAGAAAAGCATACAATGGCAAGGAGCTTTTCAACTCATTGAGCCTTCTGATTAGAAGAGGTGAAAAAGTAGTTATATCCGGCGAAAACGGTTGCGGTAAGACTACCCTTTTGAATATATTGACAGGGTCTGTTCTTCCTGATCAAGGTTGTGCAATAATAGGTTCGGGCGTGGAATATGGTCTGCTTCCACAGGAAATTGTTTTTGAAGATCCCGACAGAAGTATACTGGACGAGGTCAGGCATATGATGATGACAAATGTTCAGAATGCCCACAAACTACTGGCTTCCTTTGGATTCAAGGGTGAACATGTCATGAAAAAAGTCTCAGATTTATCCGGCGGTGAGCAAAAACGCCTGAGGCTATGCACATTGATACAAAAAAAATATTCACTGCTGATTATGGATGAGCCCACAAACCATATGGATATTGCTTCAAGAGAGATAATCGAAGAAGCTGTCATAGGCTATACCGGAACATGCCTGTTCATATCCCACGACAGGTACTTTATCCAAAAAGTCTGTACAAGAAAAATACTGTTGGACAATTGTGATTTCAAGGAATACGATGGTGACTACAATGAAATGTTCATTCAGGACAGCAGGAATGCCAGGAAGCATCCAACCAAAAGTAAATCCGAGATAAAACCGCCCTCTAAAAACCGGGTAAATAAACTGGCTAAAATTGAAGGTGAAATACAACAGCTTGAACTTAGAATAAATTCAATCGAAAAGCAGATACAGGATGAAACCGACTATTCCAGACTTAGCGATATGCTTGCCGAAAAAACATCTTCTGAAAACAAACTGTCCGGATTATATGAAGAATGGGATAAAAATGCATAGCATGATTAATTCATGTTGTATTATTACATTACAATGGGTATTCTATTAATAAGGAAGAATATATGAAGACCAAAGCTGCCGGAAATATTAAATATACAAAAAGTATCGTTCCGGAACGAAAAGAGATACTGAGGCTTTACGAAGATGCCGGATGGCATGCCTACACATCGCAACCGGAAATTCTTATGAATGGTTTCAACAATTCCCTGATGGTGTATGCAGCATGGGCAGACAATGAATTAGTAGGATTGGCTCGGCTTGTAGGCGACGCAAATACCATTGTATATATACAGGACATCCTGGTGCTTAAGAAATACAGGCGCGAGGGAATCGGCAGCTGTTTGATAAAAAGGATTACCGGTGATTTTAAGAAAGTGCGTCAGATTGTGCTTTTAACTGATAACAATCATGAAACCCATGATTTTTATACATCCGCGGGTTTTACCCCGGTTGATGCGGCGGGATGCCGTGCTTATATGATGATTAAAGGAGAATAGTATGTTTCTGAAAAAACTGGACATTAGTAAAAAAGAATTGATTATCCTTGCAATAGGAACCATAATTTTTATTGCAGCGCTGGCAGTTTTCCTTGTATTTTCGGACATTGGGCTGAAAGATGAAGCGACGGATCTGAATTTTCTGGGTTATCAGTTTACCGTTGGTCCTACAGAAGTTGAAATAAGTACTCCTTTGGATGAACCGTTTATGAAGGAAATCAATGATGATTCCATTCACGAGCTTGAAATTCTGAGTGAAAGAATAAATGATGCTTATATTAGTTGGAAAGCACTGATTAGAAATGCGATGATTTTAATATACCTTGTGTTTTTTATACTGATAATAATGAAAAAGAAAGAAACCTATTTCCAGGGGCTATTCAAAGGATTTTTAATAGGCGCAGCACTTCTGCTACTGTTAGGTACTATCATTGAATATGTAAATTTGAGATCACTGCTGGTTTCCTATGAGCATCATATTTCGCATATGATATTCCCGGGCTAGTAATCCGAATCATATTCTGGGACTTGGAGATGCTATGAAATCAACTGTGCTGGGCTGCGGCAGGTGGGGTTCGTATATAGCCCATTATCTTAATTCAATTGGTCATGACGTGCTTTTATGGGGACGTGAAAATTCTGCACGCTTAAAAAAGATATTAACCACCGGTGGCAATGAATATTTGAATTTAGACGATAATATCAAAATAACTTCCTCCCTTGAAGATGCACTAGAGTTTTCCGATACTGTTTTTATATCAATTGATTCACAGCACCTGAGAAATCTGGCAACTACTGTTTCTCAATATAATATTAGTGAAAAAACATTTATACTTTGTATGAAAGGCATTGAAAACAATACCGGCCTGCGGCTTACAGAAGTACTGATTGAAGTATGCGGCAGCGATGTTCAAACAGCGGTATGGGTAGGCCCCGGCCATGTTCAGAATTTCCTAAACGGCATACCCAGCTGTATGCTTATTGATTCCGAATCCACTGAGCTTAGCAAGGAGCTTGCTGAAATGCTTAGCAGCGACTTAATTAGGATTTATTATGGAAATGATATCATCGGAGCAGAAATTGGAGCAGCAGCTAAAAATGTCGTTGGAATAGCCGCCGGAATGCTTGATGGCCTTGGCTATCACAGTTTGAAAGGCGCACTGATGGCAAGGGGTGCAAGTGAATATTCCAAACTGGTAGTTGCCATGGGAGGCAGGCCTGAAACCATATACGGGCTGTCACATTTGGGTGATTACGAAGCAACCCTGTTTTCCCAATATAGCCACAACAGGAAATTCGGGGAAGACTATGTAAAGGGCAAGGAATTCAATATGCTGGCAGAAGGTGTAACAACTGTTAAGTCCCTTGTCATGCTGTCTGAGAAATATAAGCTGGATCTTCCGATTTCAAAAGCAGTTTATTCAGTTATTTATAAAAACCTGGATATTAAAGATGGAATCATGAAATTATTCTCGCGTCCCTTAAAGTCCGAATTTCAATCATAGGAATTACATCCTTAGCGTTGTATAATTAATTAACAATATTGAAAGGCTACAGAAATGTCAGAAACAGATTACAATCTGAATGAATTGATGGATATAGCTAACGCATATTCAATATCAACTGGTGTCGATGTGAGAATTATCGATAACCTTGGGGATACGGTTCATCTTTCATGTGTTTCCGATGCCTGCGGCCTGTGTAAAACCGCAAATGATAAAACCGGCGGCAAATGCGATAAAACACATCATTACGGATGCATACAGGCAGACCGTTTCGGCGGTAAATATGTTTTTTTCTGTCACCTCGGACTTACGCACTGGGTAACGCCCTTATATAAAGAAGGTGAATTGAACGGCGGCGTTGTCGCAGGTCCTGTAACTATGGTAACCCACTCTGACATCACCCAGGAAGAATATAAAAGCTTAAGTACCATCGTTGATAATCCTGTGAGTATTCACAAAAAAATACCCGTTAAAAATCCAAAAATTGTAGACGCAATGTCACAGCTCCTTTACTTTAGCGTTTATAACAGAAGATTTGAAGACAGTGCAACCGCTATGGACCTTCAGGCGGACATCGGCCAGTACATGCAGCATCTTAAAACCATGGGAGGAACCGGCGCTGATAGTTATCCTCTTGATAAAGAAAATAAACTGATAACAATGATAAGTCTCGGCGATAAAAACGGGGCTCAAAAGGTCTTAAGTGAAATCTTAGCCCATACATTTTTTGCAACCGGCGCTAAATTTGACCTGATAAAAGCCCGTGTCCTGGAATTGGTTGTTGTTTTGTCTCGAGCAGCTCTTCACGGCGGAGCGGACCCAACCCAAATATTCGGTATGAATTATACATACCTGAACCAAATAAACAGCTTTAACTCAGTTGAGCAGCTAACACTGTGGATGTCCAGGATTATCGACAGGTTTACAGAATGTGTGTTTGACCTTCAGGATGTGAAGCATATTGATGTTATATATAAATCAATTGAATACATCCGGCGTAACTACATGAAAAAAGTAACCTTGGATGAAGTATCTGAAAACGCCGCTTTGAGTCCTTCATATTTCAGCAGGATTTTTAAAAAGGAAATGAAGACATCATTTAATTCATATCTGAATAATGTGCGTATTGAAATGAGTAAAAAACTTCTGCTTGATGAAGATATTCCCTTATCTGACATAGCGATGCTGGTAGGATTCGAGCATCAAAGCTACTATTCGAAAATATTTAAACAAAATACCGAAATATCCCCAAGGCATTACAGGGAAAAAAGAAGCAAAGATTAAGCAATTCATCCGGGTGTGTATTTTAAAATATATACAGGACTGCCGGATATGAATCCAAGCTGTTCATATAATTTTTCAGCCGGATTTCCATCTATTACAAAGAGCCTCATAAAATCATGTTCTTTTGCCATCATACTTATTGCTTTTTTCATCATGGCTGAAGCTATTCCCCTTCGCCTATGCTCCTTTATAACGTGCAGATCATAAACAAACGGATAGGCTTCTTCCATGGATATAAGGCATCCGCCAACAGGTTCTCCGGTTTTAGTATCAAAACACAAAGTTGATGTTTCAAAAACTTTTTTAACTTGCTTATCATCAAAATACCTTGCCGCGCCTCTCATAAAGCCTTCTTCGGTGACCGGCTGATGCCATGGATCAGTTATATTTGCCTTATAAAACAAATCGGCAATCAGCTTTGTATCACTTTCAGCAGGTTGTCTGAATAAGTAGCCGTCAGGGGTATTCCAGTTAAAATTATTAAGAGGCCCGATCATGCACCGCATTTTTCTTGCAATTTCATAACCAAGCGAAATAAAAACCTCCGCCTGCAGTGAATCCGACGGAAGACATATGATTACTTTTTCTTCATCTATGCTTTCAACTGCTTTTTTATGCAGCATATGAACAACTTCCTTAAGATATGCCTGCCAGCCGGGCAGAAGAAACGGATGCTTAATTTTGCCGTTATAAAGTATGCAACCCCCCGCGTATATACTGTTTATATATATAAAATAGCAGGAGTCGATGTCATCAATAACGGCCAGCCTGATACTTTTAAAACCAAGGTTAAACCTATTATTATCACGAAGAACTTTATGTACTGTATATTGCTTCAGATAAGCATTAAAATCAGCCTTAACAAGCATGATTCCGGATACCAAATTACTATCCTCCGGTTTTGAAATATTTTCCACGACCCATAATTTTAGATTTATATCTTTCACGTGTTATTGGCTTCCCATGCCCCGGATAATATATGTCAGGATCTAATAAGTCTAGTTTTCTATAGGTATTGGCAAGTTTTATCCTATTGTAAACAATAATTGGATAATGAGTTCCGGGGAATGTATCAAAAAGAGTATCACCGCATATACACTGCTTGTCTCCGGTCAGGATGCATACCGAGCCCGGCGAATGCCCGGGAGTATGAATTATTTTCGCATCAACGCCATATTCGCCTAAATCAATATCCTCAGTTATCAGAATGTCAGGTTCAATAATTTCTTGTTCCGCATCCGGAGTAATTCCACCGAAAACTTTAATAATCATTCTGAATATAAAAGATGATTCATTGTTTTTCAACGACTCCCGGCCGAACATGGTTAGTTCATCCTTATGAATTGCAATAGGCGCACCAGTCAGCTTTTTTATTTCCTCAAGTCCCTGTATATGGTCATAATGGCTATGTGTTAGTACAATCAGCTTAATGTCACTGGGTTTCGAGCCTATTTCCTGAAGTCTAGTCGATAGTTTTCTTCCGGCGCCTTTTATACCGGTATCAACTAATATATATCCGCCTTCGCAATCGAGTAGATAACCGTTTGATCCGCCTAGCTTTAACTTCCTGACAGTTATTTTTTTCATTTCTTGAACTCCTCAGGATGTTTCTTTATTAGTTCCTCTATCCTGTGCTCTCTGTGCGTTCCCCTTAGCCTTTCAATGTATCCTGCAAGTTCACCCTTTGCATGGAACGGTCCTCCATCACGTATTGTCTGCCAAAGAGGATCCACTGCATCTTTCTTTGTTGCCATCATCCTGCCTTGCCAGTTAAATATCCTCCATGCCCCTTCATGACATTTCTCAGGAAACTCTTTTGCCAGGTCTTTCTGCTCGTATGGGTCTTCAGTCACATTGAACAGCATTTCATCCGGGAAGAGATGATATCCGTCGTGGTATGTTTTCATATACAGCCAGTCACCGAAACGGACGCTTCTCTGAGCGACATGAACGCATTGTTCAAGAATGAGTTCATCCCTTCCGCAGTCCTCACCCTTCAAGGCCGGAAGATATGACTCCCCTTCCCATGACGGCATGCTTTTCTGCCCCAGCAGTTGGGCAAGGGTTGGAGCCAAATCCAGGTTGTAATGAAGACCGTCGTCGGAAATTCCCTTTTCCATTCCGGGCCATCTTATAATCATAGGTATCTTCGGTGTTATATTGTCAGCAGTACCATGTTCACCCCAGATGCCGAGTTCCCCCATGTTCTCCGCATGGTCTGCAGTAACAATCACAGCAGTATCCTCCCAAACTCCCTTTTCTTTCAGGCAGCTAATAATCTGCCCGATGTGGCCGTCCATGTATTTGATACCGCAGTCATACCCGTCCATCATTATCTTGGCACCTTCAATACCTGAAATTTTGCCGGGGTATTTTGGATAATCAGGCCATGGGGTGTCATTATACATATGTATGTCATTAACGCTATGGGGGCCGATTTTTTCCGCATGTTTTTGCATTACTTCTTCAGTAATCCATTCTGGAATCGGCTCGTTCTCAAAAGGATTTCCGAATTCGTCAGGAGCTCTGTAAGGCCCATGAGCATCCCAGTAGTTAATATGAAGGAACCAATTGTCCTCTTCCGCGTTTCTTTCAAGCCAGTCCATTACTATAGGCGTAACATCTTCGGCTGACTCCATTCCTCCCTTGCCGGTGTTATGCATCTCGTTAAATCCCGAATAGAACCAATATGCGGAATGTCTTTCAGCAAAAGGACTGATTGAAACCGTTCTAAATCCTGCTTTTCTTAGCATGGCGGTTAGTGATTCATTGCCTATTTCACTGGTAAAACCCCTGTCAGGACCCTCTTTGTCCATATCTGCCGTTGACCCGCCATGGTTGACTACGCCACTTTGGATGCCGAATTTACCAGTCATCAAAGCTGCCCTGGAGGGAAGGCATGGTGCATTTGGTGTGTAGTAATTATTAAACCTGACGCCTTCCCCGGCAATTTCATCAATATTCGGAGAGGTGTCCCGCAGATATCCATAACATCCAAGGTGATCAGCTCTCAGTGTATCCAGATCTAAAAATAAAAATCTCATAATGAACTCCTAATTAAATAATTTAATTATTGCAGGAATAAATATAATTAACCCAATGATGACCGCCAGTATTGAGCTGACTAGAACAACCCCTGCTGATATGTCTTTAATCCTTCCTGCAAGAGGATGATATTCGGGTTTGATAAGGTCAACCAGCTTTTCCAGTCCCGTATTAGTCATTTCACCCACCAGAACCAGTCCCCCGGCAAATATTATAATCGCTGTTTCTGTAAAACTCAGCCTTAAAATGAATGCTGCTGCAGTAACAAGTACAAAGCATACCAGTTGAACCCTGAAATTCCTCTGGGTCTTTATAATATAGATAATTCCTTTAATGGCATCCTGAAAACTTTTGATAATTTTCTTACTGGTTTTCTTCATGGCTTACCCCGATAGATTCTGTTTTTTACCCATTTAATGATATCCTTTTTCCCTCGCCTTTGCAATTTTATGACAACTGCTAAGGCATTGCAGATATGGTATTATTAGTTTATGAAAAATGTAATTCTTTTATTTGCTGATGATATGAGGTATGGGATGATTGATAATCCCCATGTACTAACGCCCAATCTGGAACGGCTTGCTTCCATGGGAATTATGTATGAGAATGCCCATATACCGGGGGGCACCAGCGGTGCCGTATGCATGCCGAGTCGTGCAATGCTTCACACCGGGAGACTTCTTGAAGGATTGAAAAATGCCGGTAGATTTATCCCGCAAGAGCACCGCATGCTTGGCGAAGTGCTTATTGAAAACGGATATGAAACACACGGCATAGGCAAATGGCACAACGGCATTGATTCATATGCCAGGAGCTTCTCAAGCGGAGCTGAAATTTTCTTCGGCGGAATGGATGACCATTGGAATGTGCCTGCCAATAATTTTGACCCTGAGGGAAAATATGAAAAGAAAATACACAAGTCCAGAAATCCATACAATACTAATGAAACAATGCTATACAGCTGCGACCATATAACCCCTGGAAAACATTCATCAGAATTATTTACAGAAGCAACTATTGATTTTATAGAAAAACGAGATAAATTTAAACCCTTCTTTCTATATACGGCCTTTATGGCACCCCACGATCCCCGGACAATGCCAAAGGAATTTCTGGATATGTATGATAATGAAGATACAAAGCTTCCTGAAAATTTCATGTCTTTTCACCCGTTTGAGTTCTGCGGGACGGACACAAGGGATGAACGGCTGGCTCCTCATCCCAGGACAGAACCGGTAGTAAGACAGCATTTGACCGAATACTATGCCATGATTACACATCTTGACCATTGTATTGGAAAAATCATAGATAAAGTCGAGGAGGAATCACTTCTTGATGATACTTTATTCATATTTGCCGCAGACAACGGACTTGCCGTGGGCAGCCATGGACTGATGGGAAAGCAGAATCTATATGAACATAGTATCCGGGTTCCGTTAATCATGGCAGGCCCCGGATTACCCGGGAGTACAAGACGCTCTGAACCTGTCTTAATAGCTGACCTTTATCCTACAATACTTGATTTTCTGGGACTTGAAAAACCGGGGACATGTGCCGCAAAATCACTGATTCCAACTTTCATAAAGGAAATAAAAATCCGAGATGGCCTTTTCCTCCGATATAGGAATCATGTGGCGGGACTTAAAAAGAATGGCTTCAAGTTAATAAAATATATTTTGCCTGACGGATCGTTGGTTTCACTTTTCGACCTCACTAAGGATCCGTTGGAAATGAATGATCTTTCAGGCAATCCGGAATATTCCGGCAGGATAACTTCAATGCTGTCTGAAATTGATTCAAACTGGGAAATACTTGATATTTAATCAGTGTTTTTAATGAATTTGAAAAAATAATCAAATAGAACAAAGACTATAGAAACTTTAAATAAAGCTGATTAGTACTTATGCTCTTTTTTATAATGTATTTTCCATTCGCATGCTGATTCGCAACTCGCCTGACATACCCTCTTTATAAATCATCAGTCTGTTTTGAACTGTATCCGGATGGGGTAAAGACTCTACTTCTGTTTCACATCCCTTTGGAATAGACACAAATAACCGTCCGGTTTTTCCTTGTATAATCGCAAAATCATTTACTAATTCAATCTCAAAGGGGCTGTTTAAAATCATAACTACCCCCTTCCCTTTCTCAAGAACAAAATTATCGATAATATCGAGTTCTTCCGGTGAAGTGCTTATAATATAACGGTTCCAGAGTTTATACCACCCGTCCCATCCCGGCGTTAAATCAATTTCAGCTTTTACAAAAGACTCATCACCGAATGCAGATGGCAATATGTCAGTCATCAATGGATTTTCAGGGTAAGGAATCTCTGTGGCACCATATGGAACCAGCATGTTATGCCTATCCGGGGCTTTAAGTTCAATACTCAGCGGATTGTCATACGAACAGATTCCCGGATCCATCAAAAAGGTTTCGCCATTATATTCATATATGAAACTTCCCTTATCGTAATGAGTATGACCTGCCCCGGATTTATTCCCTAATAATGAATAATTTTGCATATCCATTTTTCGTTTTTCTTAATGAAGAGATATGCCCGGTTGTAATCCATTTTCAATAAATGGTCTGCGTCTAATTTCATTTTTGGATATTTTATCATCAAAAACCCAAACCAACGGATTATTACCCATTCCGCAGCGTTTTTTATGTTTACGATAAACATCAGGCCATACACTTTCGGGGAAAAAATATGCCATGAACACTAGATGAACTTTATATAGGGCACTAAATGATGGTTTAATTCTATATCCGGCATCACAAATTGGTACAAAATCCTTAAGTTGGTCGGTTGACTCAATAGCTTCTCCAAAATTGACTGTAGCATTAAGTTTTTCCGGTATTAAATCTTTCAAGTCGATATTTCTTGAACGTGAATAGATATATAAAGCTAATAACGCATCACGCCCTACACATGAGAAATATGCAGGACCTTCAAGATATCCGCCGTCATTTTCAATTGTATTATTCATATTTTCCAGTACATCATCAAGGGCAATATCCATATACTTATCAACTCTTGGGTAGTGCTGTAAAAGCACAGCGTAGGCATACATCCTGCCCGGACTGAACCATGCCATTTGGTTGCAATGAAATATATACTCATATTTCCACGTATTATAATTAACATTACCAAGCCCCTCTTCGGCCATCTTTCGCAAAATTAACTCGCGGCCTGTTTCAGTGAACATTTCTCCGGCAATATCCAGAATGAAAGCGCATTCATACAGACACAGTGACTGAACAAAACATCTGTGGTTAAAAGAGCTTGTTGAAAAACCACATATAAACCCATCATCCCAATTATCGCATGATGCCAGAGACAGCGCATACCTTGCAGCAAGACGAAGCAGTGTTTTGTCTTTATAAATAATGCCGGCAACAGCCGCATTTTCACCTTTTTTGAGAAGATAGTTATTTGTATCACGCTCACGATTATATCGTGTATCTTTTAGAAAATTTACATACTCGTTTACATGTGTTTCCGGAAAATAGAAATTCTCTGTAAAAGTTATTTCTTTAAAAATATCTGCGTCGTCATTGGCTTCTTTTTTAAGTCTCTCTACCTTTTCTCTTAATCTTTCTATTTCGTTATTTCTTAATAGAATACCGTAGCTTGGTTTAAATTCCGGTTCAAAATCAATAGGTTTCAGGTGTTTTGTCCAAGTATCTTCATCAAAATCATTTTGGGCATCGATATGCTTCTTTAAAAGTGTTTTATTGGATAAGCCAATCCAATTGAACCATCCGCTTCCGTTACTTTCATTTTTAGCACCAATACTGATTTTTAAACTATTTATATTCTCAAGCTGTACAATATCCAGTTCATATTCATGTTTCAGCCCTTCTCGGCAGACAAATCTCCTGCTCATGGTCAGTTTGTTGTTCGAAGCTTCAACCAGCATTATATTATCTTTTTGCAATGCAGCAGACACAATAAGCATGTCATAATCCTGGGTCGATATATTATTATAATCCCTGGATGTAGAAAAGGCGTATTCACCGGGAGCAGTGCCCCTCCATTTGAATGATGCCGTGCACCATGTCTGCTCTAAAACAACTTTTTGCGCTTTAAATTTTTGTATTTTCCAACTATCTATTTCACTAATCTCAGGATCCCAAAAAGGTTCAATAATCGATTCCGCTATATTTATGTGAATTGGCTTCATACAATGCCTCCTTATATAATTAATGCTTTTTAACCAATCATGTAATATTTTAACACCCTAAGAGCCCTAAGAGTATTCCATCTGCTTGGTCCTCCTGTTTTTTCCATATCAAAATGAACTTGACCAGCATGTTTGGCCTGTACCGGCCATGCACCGTCTTTTCTCCGTTTTGATATGATTATATCGATTGCATCCTGCATCCTGATATCATATTGCACACCTGCCTCCTGAAAATAATCCATTGCACGAAGAATGTCATATTTCCATCTTGACGGGTATGAAAGCATTGTCATTCGTTTATCAATTATTTCTCCTGTCTTATCTGATTTATATAGTCTATGCATTAGGACGAATTCATGTGCTTTTTTCAAAGCGGCTTTGATTTCATCAGATCTATAAATATAATTATTCTTTAAAAATTCGTTCAAACCTTCCAGTACGCCTATTGTTGTATGCAGCGAGGAATGGTGTGTGCCTGTTTTAAAATACTCGCAGTTCCATGCACCGTCATTCATTCGTACCTTCAGAAGATAATCAATAAAAGGCTCTAATTCTGATTCATCACGCTGGAAAAAAGACGCAATGTTCAGCATCATCCCATTTACACAGACATCGCTATATGGGACTGTAATACCAATATTAAGCCCACCATCCAAACCTACAGGCAGATTGAACATTTTGTCTATACTTTTATGGATTATGTGAATATCCGGATTTATCCCAAGGTTTTTCAAATCAAGCAGGGTGTAGTGTGTGCTGATCCATTTCGGCTGATAATACCGCATTCCCCAGCCCCCGCCGGGCTTTGCCTTTGATAAGAAAGCTGCTCCCCAGCCTTCGCTATCTATGCGGTTTCTTTCTTTTTGAATCGCTTTATCCGGCGAATCGGTCAAGTCGCGCAAAGTCTGGTATCTGATTGAAGGATCGCCTTCCATCAGCCATTTGACAAGTTCATTCTTCATTTTTTTTACTCCTATACCGATAGTAAATTACCCATGGCATATAAGTCAGAGCCCAGAATCCAATTACAGCTCCTAAAAGAGCAAGAGCAAACCAAGGTTGCCCTAAATTAATGTTTATATGTTCCGGGATGTAATGGATATGCAGATAATTTGAACCAGTGGCTAAATTAACCGCTGTAGCAACGCCAGCAATTCCAAATAAAAGAAGCGCACACTTCGGCAGATATTTAATATCAGGTCTGAAACCATCTCCTACAATCCATATTATGGGCACTGTCATAATTAAAATATGCGCAAGACTATAACGAAAAGTGTGCAGGTGCATTATCGGATATTGAAATATATTAGGAGCTATAAAAGCAGCCACGCTGAATAAGCCGCATGCGTATGTAAATTCCTTCAGATACCGAGAATTAGTAAAAATAGCAAAAGCTTCAATGAACAGCATTATTCTGCTAAGCTGCAACGGCAAGGACTTATTTAAACGCCATTCTCCAAGAATTATGAACCAACCGCTTCTTATAACTTCACACAGTATTAAAAGGACTGCGATGATAATCATAAATTTTCTACGGTTTTTTGTTTTAGTTCGATTATATAGAAGTATAACCAGTGCAACAATGGCAAAGGAAACAAACATCCAGGAAAGATGAGTGGCATCAAAAAATGAATATCCGGCTTCTTTGGGTATTCCGGTTTCATAAGTAAAAAAATACTTCCAATTATCCATTTTCAACCCTCAAACCAATTTAGCCACCCTCACCTCTATTTTATCATATAGTCCTACTCAATAGAATTTCATGGGTATTGCTTTAAATATAGTCAGAAATAGTATATTGTAGTAATGCTGATTACTATTTTAGAGATAATGATGATTAAAGAAAAAGACCTGGCAAAAAAGCTTAATAAAGACATAAGGAACTGGACTTCAGAGGTCAGGTCCTTTCTATTGCGACGCCCCGAGATGATTAAACCAGTAATCCGACTCGTTAATACACAGCGGTCAGCGGCAGCAAAGCGCAGAAAAAAATTACAGGACGGGCTTCATGTTCCTCCCTATATGATTCTCTCGGTGACCAAAATGTGCAATCTAAACTGCAAGGGATGCTATGACAAAGCCCACAACCGAACAGGCAAAGATATGTCCGAAGAAGCACTTGACAAACTTCTTACTGAAGCTGCCGAACTTGGAACGGGCGTTATAATAACCGCAGGGGGAGAGCCGTTCATGCGCCCTGGCTTAATTGAAGCAATGGACAGGCATCAAAAGTTATTCTTTGTAATATTTACAAACGGACTGCTTTTAAACTCACCGGAATACATCAAAAAGATAAAACGCCCCAATATTTACCCCGTTATAAGTATTGAAGGTAATGTTCATAATACAGACGCCAGGCGAGGCAAGGGAATATACGCCAAAGCCGGTGAATCAATGGATATAATGAAAGCCGCTAATAAACACTTCGGATTATCTGTGACAGTGACAAGGAATAATTTCAAAGAGGTACTAAATGAAAGCTTCCAGACGGAATGCCATGCCAAAGGCGCTTCTTCATTGTTCTATATAGACTACGTTCCCTTCCAGGAAGGAACCGAACACATTGAACTTGATGAAGAAAAGCGTATTGAAATGTTGAATTGGCTGAACTCACATAAAAGAAAAGACATGCTTTCCGTTGCATTTCCCGGAGACGAAAAGCCATTCGGCGGATGCCTTGCAGCAGGACGCGGCTTTGTTCACATTGCAGCTGATGGCTCTGTTGAACCATGCCCATTCGCCCCTGTTTCAGTAGAGAATGTTGTTGAAGTCGGGCTTGAACAAGCATTGAAATCCCCATTTCTTAAAGCAGTAAGGGACAATACCGATATTCTTGAAGACGAATCCCACGGCTGCGCCCTTTTTCACAAAAAAGAAGAACTGGAATGCATCCGCAAATCAACCCTTAACAAAACACCCCAAAGATAAATCAATCATTTGGTCCAATCATCCGTCGGATGATTGGATCATTTTGGTCTAAGTATCCGTCGGATAGTTGGAACATTTTAAGTATTATTCATATAAATTGAAGAGGATTCATGCCAGGGATGGTATCCAATACCTATTTTAGTCCACCCATATTTCTCATAGTATCCTATATGCTCAGTGCATAAATAAAATTTATCATAACCGAGACGCCGTGCTTCCTTTCTACCGTGTTCCAGCAGTAAAGAACCTAGTTTCTTTCCGCGTTCTGACTCTTCTACATATAATGCTGCAAACCATGGCCATAAGTCCTGCCTGCTAATGAAATCATTCATGATAAGTCCATAGCTTCCGATTATATTATTGCCACGCAGCATCAGGTACCACCTTGGCAGATTCCCCTCAGTGTCAATGCTGTTACGAATACAGTCTTCATAGATATTATCGTCAAGCAGCCAGTTCCTACAGTTATATTTAATTGCCATATCAAGATAATCCGGATTGTCACTAATGCATACTACCCTAATTTCATTCATAAAATTCCGTAATCCTCTCATCAATCCTTCTTGTCAACCCATAAATGTACGGGGTGAAGTATTTAAGCCAGAATCCACGAGCAGTCGGGTTGAAGCTTTCAAAATCAACACCCAGCAAATTGTAATCCTCATTCATCAACTGCTTAATCATATATGCCAGCAGGTTTGTATAGATTCCCGTCCCCCTGTACTCCTCTTTCATATATGCACCCTGGATATTTATCATGCTTTCATGGTCACCCACGAAACTTTCACCTTCTTTCGTGAGTTTTATATACGCGATGGCATCTTCATTATCCTCGGCCACAAAATATCTTCGGGGTGACTTTGAAATAAGCTCCAGGAATCTTTCTTCTGTATCCTTCCGGTGCGGCATGAACATCGGGCTTCTGTTTAGATGCCCAATGATACCATTCCGAAGCAAGTGAATTTTTACATACTCTTCTTCCTTAAGTTCCCTATATACAATTTCCTTATCGGTGGGCTTCATGACAATCTCTTTCAAGGGCCTAATTGCATCAATTGTTCTCATTCCGAACCCATTGTGAAAAAAGCTGTCTATAGTAGCATCATCATGCGAATAGATTCCAATGGCATGTGACAAAACCCCTTCACTGACCCAGATTGCAGCCGCTGCTTCATACATCTGGGAATATATTCTCTTTCGGTCCTCTTGTATAGCTCCATGGGCATTATTGGGGACATAAGTACCCTTTGATGTGCCAAAAAAATTATCAAATGGTTTTAGGCAACCCAGGAAACCGACCATATTTCCATCAAGAAATGCAGCAACACCAAGGCCGTTGTCATACCTTGTCGGATCCGGAATCTCAGCCTCCGCAGGCAGCTTTGGCACATGGCGGCATTCTTCAAGATAACATTCCCTTGCAATCTCCCTTGCCTCTGCAGCATGTTTCTTTTCAAACCTGACAATTATGTAATTTCTTCTCATGGAAAAAGATTATATCACCTCAACATTGATGTCAAACTATCAGCAGGCAATTTTTAAATATAACCAATTTAACAAAACAAAGTTGCTAAAGTCCCTGCTTTTGTTTATAATTGCCGGGGTATATAGAAGAGAACGGAGTAAATTTTGGCCAAACGAGAAGATATCAGGAACATTGCGATAATCGCCCACGTAGACCATGGAAAAACAACATTAGTTGACGAACTGCTCAAACAGAGCGGTATTTTCCGAAGCAACCAACATGTTTCAGAGCGTATGATGGACTCTAATGACCTTGAAAAAGAACGCGGAATAACCATTTTTTCAAAAAATACTGCAATAAACTATGGCGGTATAAAAATTAATATCATAGATACACCGGGTCATGCCGATTTCGGCGGCGAGGTTGAACGCGTGTTAAAAATGGTAGACGGAGTGCTTCTACTAGTAGATGCTTTTGAAGGTCCGATGCCGCAGACCCGTTTTGTTCTTAAAAAAGCAATGCATTTGAATCTGGTTCCAATAGTAGTAATTAATAAGGTTGACCGCCCCGATGCAAGGGCCCATGACGTTTATGATGAAATCCTTGATCTCTTTATAAGCCTTAACATTGAAGATGATCAACTTGACTTCCCCATAATATTTACATCCGCCAAAGAAGGCTATGCGTTAACAGACTTGGATGAACAGCCTGAAAATATAAAACCGTTATTGGATGCGATAATAGAAAGCATCCCCGCTCCCGAAGGCGATTTCGACGGTGATTTTCAATGTCTGGTCTCCAGTATCAGTTACGATAATTATATTGGCAGAATCGGAATCGGCAGGATTTCAAGGGGAAGCGTTTCGGAAAATGAAGAAATCGCGTTATGTAAAAAAGAAGGCAAAATCATAAAATCAAAGGTAGTTAAGCTTTATACTTTTGACGGTCTTAAGCGGGTAGAAACCGAAACTGCCTTTATGGGTGATATCATAGCTTTGTCAGGGATTCCTGAGATTAACATAGGCGATTCTTTATGCGACCTTGAAAATCCGGATCCTATTGATTTTGTAGATATTGACGAACCGACAATATCAATGATTTTCAGTGTCAACAATAGTCCTTTAGCAGGTAAGGAGGGTAAGTATGTAACATCACGGCATCTCCGCGACCGCTTATATAAGGAACTCGAGAGTAATGTAAGTCTTCATATAGAAGACACTGAATCCACCGATTCATTTAAAGTGCTGGGCAGAGGTGAACTTCACCTTTCCATATTGATAGAAACCATGCGCCGCGAAGGCTACGAATTCCAGGTTTCCCGCCCGGCAGTTGTTATTAAAGAGATAAACGGCAAAAAGCATGAACCTGTTGAATACCTTATCATTGATGTGCCTGAAGAGTATGTCGGCAATGTCATGAAAAAAGTCGGCGGCCGAAAAGGCGAGATTTTATCAATGGAACATGGTGTACAGGGCTCAACTAGATTGGAATTCAGAATTCCCGCCAAAAATCTGATTGGTTATTACTCCGAAATGCTTACAGATACCAAAGGTACAGGAATTATGAACCATACTTTTGACGAATTTGCCCCTTTAAGACCTGAAACCATTAAGAGACCAAAGGGTTCAATGGTCGCTTTTGAACCAGGTGTATCAACAATATACGGACTGTTCAGCGCACAGAAACGCGGAACCCTATTCGTCAATGCAAGAACTCCGGTCTATATGGGCATGATAATCGGGGAAAATGCAAAGGCCGAAGATATTGATATTAACGTATGCCGAAACAAACAACTTACAAACGTACGCGCCTCCGGTTCCGATGAGGCCCTAAAGCTAGTCAATTTAAAGAACATGAGTCTGGAACAAGCTTTGGAATTCATCTCAGATGACGAACTCGTTGAAATAACGCCTCTGAATATTAGGATGAGAAAAAAAGAATTAAACATCGGACAGCGTGCCAGAAACAGAAAAGCTATTTAATATGGACTTTGCCCTATTACAGTGAATTTAGTATAATCATAGGCAGGAATAAACGCTGGGAATATTATTGAATGTATTCATGGAACAACCTAAAAATCAGCGTCGAAGGCGACAATAAAGTATTTATAGACGGGATTAAGAAATATATCAATGCTGTCTATGTTCATGATTACGAGGGAAAATGCGATATTAAGACAACGGTTTGCAGTTCTTCCAAAGCCGGAATCCCTCCCCTCCCAGAAGATGCACGTAAAATTAAATCACTGGTTTTTAGTTTGGATATTGAAATCCGTCTTGATATTTATTCATATAAAACACAAATATGGTATCTATACCGTGATATTGCAGGTGTCTGGATTGACTATGAAAAAAAAGAATTAGCAGTATGTTTGACAAATATGCCTTTGGATTTTGAATATGCCAATATACAGTTATTTTTCCTTCACCCGCTTGGTACTTTACTTGAAAGTTTCGGGTTTTTCAGACTGAATTGCTCCTGCGGAACACTGGGTAATCGGGCAATTCTATTCGCAGGCCAGCATGGAAGTGGAAAAACCACTTCGGCTTTTACACTTCCTACCCACGGAGGAACTATAGTTTCCGATGACCTGACATTTATAAATAAGGATAAAGAAGGATATCACCCATCATCCCTGACAAAATTGGTAGGACTTAATCTTGACTCAGTTAACCAGTTTTTCCCTGAGCTTAATCTAGTTCACTCTGCAGCCTTCAATGATAGTGTAATTTACTTTTTTCTTGCAGATATTAACATAGCGAAGCAAGATGATATAACCGTTTCTGTTATAACACTGCTGAATAAATCGGGTAAAAAGATTACCGGTTGTTCCTCATCTCAATCAAGCGAAATTATGCCGTTGCTTTTTCCATCTGGAATCCATTCTAATATTGAAGCCAACACAAGTGCAAAGTTTCTTTTTATAGCTGATATGCTTGAAGATATCAATAAGTGCAAGTTTTCTTCAGGAACAGATATGAGTGATTTCATCAAGCACATTAAAACTGTAATAAACCCAGACAATTCTGAAAATTCCTCTTAAAATCCTTATGAAATGCCTTGTGCAACCAGCGGTTGACAGTATGGAATCTATTATTGGTGGAATGATTTTAACCTTAGTGATATATTTTATACAGGAGGTGGCAGAATGAATAACCTCGGAAACAACATCAGCAGACTCAGGAAGCAAGCCGGTTACTCACAGGAGGATCTGGCTACTAGAATCAATGTTACCAGGCAGGCGGTTTCAAAATGGGAGAATGGTGAAGCAGTTCCCGACCTGCCGAACTTGATTGAATTATCAAATATCTTCAAAACTAAGATTGACGACCTTGTGAATAATGAAATAGAATCCCGGCAGCCAAATATATACCCGTATTCTCTATTTGCAAGAACTAAACGAGAGTGGAAAATACTGATGATTGTATTCTCCCTGATCTTTATCGCCGGCCTGATTTTCTTTCTATACCGCTCCGGTATTATCGGTTGATACCTGCAATATACATCCCTCTCTTAATGCTCTGTCATTGACATTGCACACACATTTATATAGAATAGCTTTTGCGTAATTTAATATCGTATTTGGAGAGATGGCTGAGCTGGCTGAAGGCGCACGACTGGAAATCGTGTTTAGGTTAACCCCTAACATGGGTTCGAATCCCATTCTCTCCGCCACATTTTAAAAGAGTGCTTTACAGCACTCTTTTATACTAGTTTCTTTAATGGAACTGTCCATTTTTATGCGAAGTACCGTTCTGGATCAAATAATTTCTTGCGTGATATAATTACATCAAAGTTTCTATCCTTTAAATGATTTAATTCATAATCTCACTGTTAAATCGCACTTTTGATTAGCCATATAGTTATTATTAATTACAGGAAAGTTATATGCCGAAAACAAGTGCCTTCTGTAAACCGGTTACAAAGCAGGAGTGAACAGAGGTACGTTCTACGAGTATTTCTTAGATGTCTACGACGTGCTGGATCAAATCGAAGAATCCCTTATTCCCGATATTCACGACCTTCCACTATTTCAGATTGACGACAAAAATCTTGGAATGCCTGCGGATATGTTCTTAAAGCTATTCGGCAGTCAAGAAAAATACTACAAGGTGCTGTTAGGTGTAAACGGCGATCCTTCCTTCATACGAAAATCAAAGGATTCCATAAAAACTGCAATCACTGCGGCTTTGAGCACCAATAACAGCATGGATAACCATAAGCTGGATTTCGTTCTTGAATACACGTTATCCGCCATGCTTGGAGTCATGCAATACTGGTTTGATAACAAAAGCTCCCTAACCGCAGAGGAGCTTATCGAGTTAACGTCTGATTTAATGGACAACGGCGTGTCTTCATATTATAAAATGCTATAGCAAATCATGTCCTTCTGAAATTACTTGCTATTCTTTCAGAAAGGCTTTTTTGATTTTATTGTAATCACCATTATAGAATGTGCAGCTTTTCACACAAATTGTACAGCCGTAGTCGTTGGCAAACGGTGTAGCGCATTTTGAGTTGTCAATGCACTGCTTTGTATTTGGATTACCGTTTACTGCAATGCTTTGCTCGTATATTGCACCAGCAGGGCAGCTTCTTACACATTTGTTGCAGGTTTTGCAGAAGTCTTTTACCCACTTATGGGGATTTTCTTTGCAGAATGGCAGATTATCAACATCCGTGTATACTGCAGCTAACCTAAGACTAGGTCCAAAGTCCTTGTCAGATATTAGTAATCCATGCTTTCCGATAACACCCAGACCTGCTTTCTGTGCAAGGGGCACATAGCTAACTGCTCCGCCTATCGCCGGCGCTGCCATAGCGTTAAAACCTTGTTTTCTAAGAAATTTGCTTATCTTATTGACTATAACACCCAGTTGATTATACGTTCTGAATATTTCCCTAATCGCTGTTTTTGACGGCGCTGTGTCTATTTCGCTCTTTTTCATCTCTATAGTAAATACAATCGCATTTTCATATAAAATTTGTTCACCTTTGAATATCATATCCCTGTCGACTTTTGTGTATCCTATATCGCTTACTCCAATGCTTTTTGCGTATTTTTCAAGATCTGCAAGTTGTTTTTCAGATATTTCAGTTTTGCCTAATCTAGGGTTTCTGGTTATGCTTCTAGCACTTTTCATAGCTTGAGCCATACAGCTGACCATCATATGCATAATCGGCAATCTAGTCTTGAGCGCAGCCATAGTACCGCCTCCGTATTCACCAATAATATCAGGAATATGCACTCCGATTCTGCTGCTTTCATCCGATTTAACGGGTCTATCATCCTTAGCTATATATTTATCTATCGATGGAAATTTCATAACTATATCTCTCCTTTTATCCGTGCTCGTATTAATGTCGTTTGTTTTTATCCCGAGTTTTCTCGAAACTTTCATTAAGTTTTTCATATCCTACTGTAGTAAACGGACACTCTTTTATGCAGACATTACATCCGTGATCACTGGCAAAATGACCGATACATTTAAAGTAATCGATGCTTTTAATATTGCCGTTTTCATCTTGGTCATTTTCTTTCAAGATAGCGCTGCCCGGACACTTCCTGACACACTTACTGCACTTTGTGCAGAAGTCTTTTATCCAACTGTGGTCATCATCATTTTTTAATAAATTCATCCAGGTTTTCAATATTCGTATAGACAACACTCATCCTGTGATTTGCTCCGCATTCAGGAGTAATCAGCATACCATGCTTGCCGATCATCCCCATATTCGCTTCCATACCCAACTGGCAGTAATCAACCGAACCACCAAGGGAGTGACCCGGTACTGCGGCATATCCTCTGCTGTTCAAATATCTCGACACCTTATTTGCGGCTATCCCAGTAACTCCGTATACACGCATTACTTCCATCTGAGAATCCGCACTAGGTGAAGTTTTTATAATGTCATTATCCTGCGGAGCAGATATTACAATTGCGTTTTTATATGGAACACCCAAATTAGAAAATATATGCTTCGGCTCAATATTTACATAGCCAAATGAGGCTGTATCACATTGGTCAAGAACTGAAACCATATCGGAAAAGTCGCTTCTGGGCATCGTGTTTTTCTCAACATGAATCATCTTTTTATCCATACGATTGCTCTTAAAATACGATCCCATCGCACTAATGATTATTGGTATATTACGAAGCATTGCGATTACATCGCTTTTATCCAAGCTTTTATCATCTGAAAAAGGCATACGCATTTTCGACTGCTCAGTTGCGAAAACTCGAGCATTTTTCATAAGAGCTGTATCACTTAGCCTGAGCAGTTTATCAAGCTTGCTGATTTTATCCGGTAAACGCTTTTTTATATCATTGCTGTTTATCATCACATCACCTTAAATATTAGTTTTCCCTAGCACTCGCCTTTTGCTAGTCTTTCCGTATTATTGAACATAAGCGTAAGTAGGGTAACCAGCTGCACTTTATCCTCTTCAGAAAATCCATCAAATATCAACTGTTCCATCTCTTCTCTTTGCTGCAGCATGCTATTGATGTAGCTTTTACCTTTTTCGCTCGGATACAGCTTGTAGTTCCTTTTATCTGATCCATCAACTTTCCGTATTATAAAATCGCTGCTCTCAAGAATTTTAACCGCTTTGGTTACACTTGCCTTACCTACATTTTTTATCTCGGCAAGTTGATTTTGATTAATTCCCTCATTTTGAGCTATGAAAACAAAGTATTCAAACTGGCCACCATTCATACCTTTCGGTGCTACTTTTTCAGACATATAGCTGTTGATGTTTGCAATAATCATTCTTATCATATATCCGGTTTTACTTACATCCATATTCAACCTCATTCATTATTCTCCAGTAAATCAACTGGTTTACTTTTTTAATATTTGTATTTCAACATGATTTATTCTAAGTTTGATATTATTAGTTTACCAGCATACTAATGATTTTATCACAGAACTGTTTACCGGTCAACTAATATCATATAACTGCATATGTGAATATGTGTCAATTATTATATACAAAGAAAGCTCCATTACTGACGCTCTCAATCTATCGCTCCATTGCTATTCCTTTAATTCAATACATTTCAACTCACCCGTGGGCTTTCTTTTATGTAAAACAAATATTTTAGAATGTGAATGGTATTTTATTTCCCTTATTCATGATAAACAAATTCCCCTATTATTACTAACCATTATACAACATATTTGGACCAGGAGAGTGGAAAGAACATTTCCTCTCATAACAGACATACAGTTAATATCAATTATAGAGGAAAGGATATGAGGAAGGTCTCAAGCAAGGCGGTGGGATTGTAAAGATTTTCTCTTATAAAATAAAGTATAGAATTTTCGTAAGATGGGATGTGGAAGTTTAGAATTGCTCAGAAAATTTATGAAACAGATACCTGCCAAGTAAAAGTACATTTATACATGGTTTTTTGGTTCCCATTTTGGTTCCCGCTCTTCGAAATACTTATATTCACCTATTCATACTTATTGTATAAACCTTAAATGAATACCTTTGTTTAAAGTACTTAATGATGTATAAAAGATGAATATTATTGCATAAAACATACAATTTCACATCTGGAAATCGTGTTTACATGAAAGTGTAACATGGGTTCGAATCCCATTCTCTCCGCCACATTTCAAAAGAGTGCTGAAAAGCACTCTTTTGTATTAAACTTTTCACAAGAGAATTGTACATTTTTTCTGCACACTGATAATATAATCTGCATATTTTACATATATCATTATGCACATTATTACTCATCTGTTTTAATGTACGCGGTACTTCTTCCTCCCCCGACCTTTTGAATGTAACTAGCTTTCACAAGTTCAGAAAGCGCTTTTTCAATTGTTGTAATGCTTATATCTGGACACAACTTTGCTATATCTGATTTACTGATTTTACCTACTTTAGTATCAAAAATATGTTTAACTCTTTCTGATTTAGATAAACCTTGATTCCTTAGAGTTTCAACCCTGGAAGAAAATTCTCTATAAGCTGCTAATACAATACCTAAATAATATTTTATGAAGGGTTTATAGTCATTCTCGTTCTCATGCCAACCTACAGAACTTGATTGAAGTGTACTGTAATAGCTTTCCTTTGTTTTCTCAATTAACATCTCTATACTGATATATTTCCCAACAATATATGAATATTGATAAAGTAACAGTAATGTTAATAATCTGCTCATTCTACCATTGCCATCATTAAATGGATGTACACACAAAAAGTCCAAAATGAAAACTGGTATCATTATCAACGGTTCAATTGACTCATTTTGAATGACATCTATAAATTGATCACACATTGATTCCATGGTTTCTTTAGTTAAGAAGGCAGATACAGGTCTGAACCGAACACTACTATTTCCATATGAATCAATCTCTTCAATAATATTGTCAGCATTTTTATATGTACCGCCAATAGAACCAGTATTATATTTATATAAATCTCTATGTAACTGTAATATCATGTTTGAACGTGGAACTATATAGTCATAGTTTAAGTGAATTGTATTTAAAACTTCTCTATATCCAGCTATTTCTTCCTCGTTTCTGTTTTTTGGTTCAGTTTTTTTATTTACTAAATCACTTAATCTTTTCTCACTTGTTTGTATGCCTTCAATCCTGTTGGATGAACCTGTGCTTTGGATTTTTGCCACATTAATCATTGCTTCCAGAACATCTGGATATGACTCCATATATAATTCTTGTTTACCTCTGAACTCATGAAGTTCTGATAATAAGGCAGCTATATCTTTATCAAATAATTCTCTTTCAGTTTTCATATAGTCAAATTTTCTCATCATTAGCCCTCCCGTGTATTCTGCATATATTATAGCAACTAATATGCAGATTAGCAAACAAATGTGCAGATTATACTTCATTAAAGAGTCTATAACTAAAAGTAATTTCCGTGGCTACATTTTGGTTACACTTCTTCGAATAACCTATATATGCTTAGATGTACTTAATGAACAAGAGAGAGTCTCAGAAACAATTTTCTCATAGTACTTAACGATACTTATTTACACTTAGATAAACCTATTGGAAAATGCCTTCACGTTACTGGAAATCGTGTTCAGGTTTACCGCTGACCAGGGTTCGAATCCCTGTCTCTCCGCCATATTTGAAATGAGCACTTAATAAGTGCTCATTTTGTAATTTATCCAACTTGGAAGCTGTCCATTATTTATGCGAGATACACCTATACTTAATAATAGGATTATATCTTTCTCAAAATGCCTCCACTTGAATATATTAATTTTCATATGCTATAAATCTCCAGAACTTTTTATAAAGTTATAACGCATTTTGCTGATTTATGCATATTGATTATTTTTTTGCACCAGAACACTACTTTCTTGACGCGTTTGCCTAGCCATAAAACATCACCTCAGGAGCATACTAACATACTGGTGTTTCTCCGATAAAAAGAACCATCCCCTTTGTCTGAAAGTTAATATCTCAAAGGACAGCTTTATCTTGTATAGATTATTTGCAAAACATCCCCAATGATCAAGACTCCAGCACCTCCGACCAAGGAAAGCCATTTGGATTCTGTGAATATAACTGATTCAGTTTTTCATCATTATGGCCGTGGATTTGTTCTAGAAAAGGAAAGTCGCCTGGTTCTACAAATAATTTTGCAATTGGCTGTGCTGATTGGGAACTAATCCAGTGTGGAAAAATGATTTCATTTCCCTGTACTTGATGAGAAGATTCTTGTGTAAATGATTGCCGTGGTAAAATGTAGATTGCTCCTGTGCACCAGGGTTTTTGAATCAGCACAGATTGAGTAACCGAAAAGAAATAAAAAGTTTCACTTAATTGGCCGGGAGAGATTCGGGCTTGTAAACATGAATTGAATAGCGATAAATCTGGGTATTTTTTACGGTCAAGAATAGCAAAATACATAACCCAAATACCATCCGTAGTAGCATAAATGGCAAATTGATTGCTATATTCCCTTATATCATTAGCCTGTCTTGGTTCTACTATTTCTATTTCTAAATTCTGTGAACCGTGAAGTACTAGGTCTTTGGTTTCACAGAGGTAGGTAAGGAATTGCCATTTTGGATATGGGAGAGAATAACCAATAAAAGTCCCGGTGGAAGTTGACTGAAATAGATTTTCAAAATCTGCCACCATTTCAGATGATTTATCAAAAGATGGGCGAGGAATTAGAAAAGAAAATGTATCCATAAATGCCTCCAATTGTTTAGGAAACCCAGCAATTTCGATTTTGGGTTCCTGTAATCAATATTTTACCATGTTTCTATTTATGTAACTTATTTTTTGAGTTTTCACTTGGATTTTTTTAGGTTTGCGAGCAGAGTTCCTTATACCCCGCACATTTTTAATCTATATTCAATTATCTTTATTCTATGAAGTGTTGAATACTACATCTGCTCTATACTTCAGCAAATACAAGTCTTTTTGTAATAATTTGACCACTTCCCTCTGTGACTCATATCTCTTTTACAGTTTTCTTATCAGAAACAACTACATCAAATTATTAGCAATGAATATCAGATAAAATACGCTTCTACTGCTTTATCTCCATGGGCATAACAATGATTGATATTGCATTCATTCTTGAGATTTAAAAGCATTTTCAACATCATTACAGAAAATGCTAAAAATATGAATATTTTCTCCGAATTTGGTACATCTATTGAAATATGAGTGAAGTCTGTAAAACAAACTGAGCGATGTATGATCGAAGGGCAGCCAGCATCAGCCCTCTCTCCCCTCATACCAGATATATACTATTATATAAGTAGGGGATTACTTTTCCGAATTTTAATTGTTTATACATCACCTTACAACATTTATATATAAATTTTAATGGTTCCATGGTTCTGTTTTTGGTTCCATGACTTCGAAATACTTAAATGCACTTAATGTGTCTTATTGAATAAAGTCATAATGAATACCCTTGTTTATAATACTTAATGATGCATATTGGATGCATAAAAGTGATTGAAACACAATAATTTTCACCTGGAAATCGTGTTCAGGTTTACCCCTGACCAGGGTTCGAATCCCTGTCTCTCCGCCACATTTCAAAAGAGTGCTAAAAAGCACTCTTTTGTATTAAACATCTCACAAGAGAACTGTTCATTTTTTATGCGAAGTACATATATTAAACGGAGGCAAATTATATCTACCTCCGTTTAAATAATTTTTTTATTACTTACTACCTTAGGTCTTCAATCTGAAGATTACCTTTATCAAGGAAAGTACGATGTGTTCCAGTATTATTACTGTCTCTAGTAAAGTCCTGATTGCCTATTGTTAATCCATCAGAGTCATATACTGGGGTGCTACCATTAAATAGTTCAAATCTAATATTATCCGCATAAAATCCTGGTTCCCCAGTATCAACAGGAGAGCCTGGTTCACCCGCATCTTCTGCTCTTATTATCATGTTGTAACCTGGTTCATCATTAAATGTTCCATTAACGTAAAATCTTGTAACAGTGCCCTCTGAGAAGTAAAGAATATTAGTTATTTCATCTGCAACAAATTTACCTTTGTCCACATCATTATTGCTAACATTATGGAAAGTTACATCCAATCCATCTAACCAATATGCTCCATTTACAATAAAGACACCCATGCCAAATGAAATTTTATATTCCTGTGGATTCCCTTTTTTATCAAGTTCCGACATGCTTTCAGCAAGTATCTGTCCGCCTCCTGCTATACGAGCTTCATACAAAAGTCTAAGAGTTCCAGAAGCTGACCAATCACAATAGAACGAAGTGCCTACAAGCCCTTGGAACGTTCCTTGTATTCCTTCTTTTGAAATGGTTCCAACAAATTCTGCTTCATAAACATAAGCAGGAGCCCTGTCATAATATAAATATAAGTCATTTCCAGATACAGTTCCTACTAAAGTTCCTCCATACTCCCATGCGCCGCTAGTAAACCACCAAAATTCGCCGGTCACATTCCCGAATTCATCTTGTACTACGTCCCTGAATTCTCTATTTGCAGTTCCACCTGCAAAATCTAAAACCCAAGTTCCAGAAATATCCCAGTTGGGCGCTGGTGTTACTGCCCCTGCTGATCCAATCGTTAAACCCATAACTAATGCTAGAGTCAGTAAAATTGTTAATACCTTCTTCATAATAAAATCCTCCATTTTAAAAAAACTTCTAACTTCCCTTTTAGTGGCAACCTGACTATCCTTGGAGGACTCACGGCTTTGCGTCCCCGCCTTGCGACGGGTTTGCTATTGACAGCATCCTTTGTAGTAATTTATAATTGCTGGCTTCATTTTATAATTGATGAAGCCAGCAATATTCTATTTATTGTTTACCATGTGTATTGATATATTTTTATGGTAATTTCTCCAGCATTGTCTGTGTAGACATTATCCCAGATAGCAAATAACAAACCGGAATCCGATCCATCAACTTCTTTAGTATATCTGTGTCCTGTGTTGAAATTGCCATCCCAGTGAGCCCAATTGCTATCAATGCGAACCTGGAGACCATTGAGATATCCAGCGACAAAACCATCAACCCAAACTGTTCCATCCGAATTGATAACATAGTCGATTCCTTCAATCATTCCCGTTAAGTCAGGAATATATGAACCTTCGCGGCAATTGAATTTTGCATCAGCAAATCCAGAGTCGGCAGGAGGCGCCCACGTTGCAAATCTATATGTACCAGTTGCTTCAATCAAGTATTTTTCTCCACTAGCCAATGCATCACTTGTAACACCATCTCTGGTTGTTGATGGCACTTGCAAAGTTTGTACTAGGAGAAGATAAGGTCCAATGTCTTCCTTGGGTATAACCATCGACCAGTTTTTGGTTCCGGCATCAACTCCTGCACCCCATGCAGATTCATAAATTTCCGGAACATCCACAACCAGTTCCTCTGACATAATTTCAAGCTTGTAAAGCAACCCGCCTGGGTTTGTTGTCGGTGAATCTGTCGGCCATGCCCAGTTGATTGCCGTAATATTCAACAAGTTTTCTCCAGTCAGTATACCAGCCAGAACATCACCGGTTTCAATGGTTGTCCAGTCATTGTCTCCCCCAACCGGGATGCCGTTAATATCAAATGTGTATTCATTGTCAGTGGTAATGGAAAAAGTGGCTGCTGTAGGTGTTCCCTGAACTGTAAATTCTCTTTTGAACTCAACAGTGTCGCCTGCTCTTGGATTCAATGCATTATAGCTTTCCCAAATCCAGGTTGCACCAGCTATTGAAGGCCAGCTGCCATGAACCCAGGTTGCTACAGACGGAACCCAATCTGGCTCAGTTGCATTCGCATCATAAAATAGAGTTTCTGTATCACTAACAATTGTAAGTGGATAATATTCCATGTGAGTCACCGCATGCTGACCTACCACTGCATGTGCAGCAAATTCAATAACATCAGCACCTGATTCATACCTGAAGCTGTACTCTGTAACTTCCGAAGTTAAATCGAATTTACCTTTGGCAGTAAACTTACCTGGAATTAATGTACCATTGTTTTCAATGAACACATCGTCACCTTCATTGATTGCTTCAAAATGGATTTCCGTTAGAAACCATCCTGGTTCAGTAACTTCATATCTGACTTCATATGTATTTACTTCAAAACAGGCATTGATGTACACAAAACCTACCGGCATATCCTGGCCCGCCATGAGAACAGCTGCCTGATGATCCGCCGGATTTACCGATGCCAATACAGTATCAGGTATTCTAGCCGGACCTTCAACCGGTTTTGCTGCGCTGACAGGCATTGATATCAATGCAAAAATAAGCACCAATGCTAAAATTAAATAAACTTTTCTTTTCATTACTTTTCCTCCTCAAAATCAATTAAAACTTCTAACTTCCCCTTTTTGGTAACCTGACTATCCTTGGAGGACTCACGGCTTTGCGTCCCCGTCTTGCGGCGGGTTTGCTATTGACAGCATCTTTTGTAGTAATATATATAATCGGTTCCTGCATATTTTTCTATTTGCGGTGGCCGTATTATCTTTTAATTGGTTTTGACCTAATATATAGTTGTTTAATTAATTTTGAGTATTTAAGGAAATAAAAAAGCTACTCAAAATTATTTGTAGTAGCCGAACTATCCTTTTCAGGACTTCTAACTTTGCGTCCCTGTTTTGCAACAGGTTTGCCCTTGTTACAATTATTTTCACTATATAGCTAACATTCCGGAAATTCTGTTCAATTTCTATTTATATATGAACCATTATCATCTGTGATATAAATTATACCATACATTATTATTATTCGTACCATTGCCTGTTTTTTCAGGGGTTTAGGAAAGATAATTTACTATACACCTCAAGGTTGAATTCATATAATTGCATTCGTGGTTACATATTGGTTACACTTCTTCGAATAACCTATAAAAACTTAATCGTACTTAACGAACAAAGTCATGATATTGAAAGCACTTTGACAAAGTACTTAACGATACTTATTTGCACTTAGATTTATCTATTAGAAAACTCGTTCACGTTACTGGAAATCGTGTTCAGGTTTACCCCTGACGAGGGTTCAAATCCCTCTCTCTCCGCCATTTTGCAATTTATCATAAATAGATTTGTCCATTTTTTATGCGAAGTACAGATATAGCCCTACTGTGCTATTATTAATTATGTACTAGTAATAGCTAATGTTAACTAATTCTAGAGGTGAATATGAATAAATCATTATTTATCAAAAACATAAAGCAAATCATAACATGCGATGCAGATGACACGGTATTAAACAATATAAATATGCTAATGAGCAACGGTGAGATAAAATATATTGGCAAAGACATTTTTAAAGCAGATGAGGTTATTAACGCAACTGGAATGGTTATGTACCCCGGACTTATTAATACACATCACCACTTATATCAAATATTTACTCGAAATCTACCGCAAGTTCAATACCTTGAACTCTTTGACTGGTTGATAACACTATATGAGATATGGAAGAACATAGACTCAGCCGTTATCTTATACACCTCTTTGGTAGGCATGGGTGAACTTCTGAAAAATGGCTGTACGACTTGTTTTGACCACCATTATGTTTTTCCAAAAGGGCAAAACCATTTGATAGAAGCACAGTTTGAAGCTGCCAATACACTTGGAATAAGAATGCATGCTTCGCGAGGCAGCATGTCACTCAGTAAAAAAGATGGCGGTCTTCCCCCTGACAGCGTGGTTCAAACTACTGCCGAGATCTTAGCCGACTCGCAAAGGCTTATAGAAAAATTTCACGACTCGTCGAAATTCTCTAAAAGCCGAATTGCACTCGCTCCCTGCTCTCCATTCAGCGTTACACAGGACTTAATGGTTCAAAGTGCTGCTCTTGCCCGGGATTATGGCGTAAGGCTGCATACTCATTTAGCTGAAACAAATGACGAGGAAGATTATATTATAAGAAACTACGGTATTCGCCCACTGGCATTTATGGAAAAACTAGGTTGGATTGGCGATGATGTATGGTTTGCACACGGCATACATTTTAACATCGACGAACTTAAAACGCTTGCTGAAACAGGAACCGGCATTGCACATTGCCCAATTTCTAATATGAAGCTTTCCTCAGGAATTGCAGAGATTCCAGAAATGTTAGAGCTTGGTATTCCTGTTGGTTTAGCAGTAGATGGGAGCGCGAGCAATGATGGCTCTAACCTGTTGGAGGAAATAAGGGTAGCCTATTTATTGCATAGGCTGAAAAGCAGCAAAGGTGCACCTTCTGGGTATGATATATTAAAAATGGCAACTCGAGGCGGCGCAAAGGTCTTGGGCAGGGATGATATCGGTGTTTTATCTGCCGGTTATGCAGCAGATGCATTTTTGATTGATACAAACAGTATAGAGCTTGTTGGCACAGACAAAGATTACAAATCGGTATTAGGTACGGTTGGATTGAAAGGCCCGGTAGATTATACGATTGTAGGCGGTCAAATTGTTGTCGAAAACGGAAAACTAAAAACAATTGACGAGGAAGAGTTGGTTGCAAAAGCTAATACCAAATTTGATGAATTTTATCAAATGTAATTTTCATAGTAATTAAGCAAATACAGAGAGATTCCATACACTTTTATCTGGTGCTGCATCTTTTTATGATTCTTTTTCAAAAACTTTCTAACACAATATAATTATTACAAAGTACCTTTCTCTAAAATGAGCCAATTCATCTTCTGACTAATAAATTGATAATTGGCTGTGTCAGATAGACCACTGGAACATGCATATGATAAAATGCAGTCAATTGTCAGATTATTCTATAATTAACTTAGAATGGAGTATTAAATGTGTAATACAAAGATGCCCCATCAGGAGTTCCTCCCGGTTTTATTATTAGATCACCATAAGCTTTCTAAGACTGTGAATTGTCATCAAGTTTTTCATAAAGCTGATAAGGATAAATCCAATCCGATTATAACTACTACTGAACCTTGGGAGGGCCGGGGGCCGTATACCTGGGGTACCCGTATTCTGAAAAATCCTGATACCAATCAGTACGACTTCTATTATGTGGGATATATGTCTAAAGACAATCACTACCGATGGGGACTTGCAGTTTCTGATGATGGATTTACATGGAAGAAGCCTGCTTTAAATATTGAGACATACGATGAAAAACCGGCAAGGAATATGTTGACAGGCGGCCCATTCCCCGATAAAGCAGTCAGATCAGTTGTACGGGATCCTCGTCCCGACTGCCCGGATGAAGAAAGATACAAGGCCATACGTTTTACATATTCCGGAGAATACATCTCATTCTCACCTGATGGCAGAACATGGACTGAGGAACCATCTAATCCTATCTGGAATGTGCCTTCTGATATGATTCTCGCTAGGTGGGATTCGATACGTTCCAAATTTACAGCTTATTATAAAGTATGGGAACTTACAGGAGAAACACCTGACTCTAAAAGTAACACTGGTTTTAGAAAAATCAAAGTCTATTTACCACATTTTAAAAGAAGAACCCTTGAAAACGGTCTTGAAGAGGTTAAAGGCCCTATAATACATTTTCACAAAGGCTTAAAAGCTACTGTTACGAATGAAACTCTACTATTAAGGAATGGTAATCAGGGAGTTGATGATGGCGGCGGTGGACCATTAACGGGCGCTTGGCACACTAAACGTGTGATTGCATGGGCCGAAAGTGCAGATTGGCGCAATTGGCATAATGAACAGATTGTTCTTACACATGACGAGTATGACCGTCCTGATACAAACATTCAATACCTGTTTGTATCTCAGTATGGCGGATATTACCTCGGTTTTCTCACTGTGCACGATGAGAGGGGAATTTTTGAACAGCAGCTGGCTTTTAGTCATGATGGTATTAACTGGTCCAGACCCTGGCGTGAGAGTTTTATCGGTATAGGCCAATCCGGCGATTTTGACAGTGGTATGGTACTTGGTTTAACTGACCCGATTTTTACTGACACACAATTAATCTTCTATTACGGCGGATTCAACACCCTACACTATCTTCCCACGTCAGTCCCATGGCAGTCAGCCATAGGAAGGGCATTTTTAAGAATAGACGGATTTGCATCGTGGGAAAGTCTTCCGAACAAAACAGCAACTCTCGAAACACAGTCAATACTATTTAATGGTGACACATTGTGGGTTAATGCTAATGCAAAAAACGGAATGCTCCGGGTTGAAGCACTTGATGATGCAGATTGCATAATTGAAGGATTTGATGAAGATTCTTGTCTTCCTATTAATATAGACACTATGGAACATCCAGGCTGTCGGATTCAGGTTCAATGGAATTCCCATTCTACTGAATTACTTAAAGGTTTAAAAATCCGATTACGGTTTATATTTGAAAACACCAAGTTATACTCCTATACAATTGGTTCCTCTTTTGGGTTCTAATGCAAATAATTACCTATATAAATAATACATGAATGCTGTTTCTCGCTTAAGCTGCTCAATTCATTATCTGACTAATAAATTGCACTTGGGATTTAATGTCGCTAATTCCCTTGACTCGCTCTTCCTTATCATATATATAATTGCTATTCCCCCTATTGTCCAAAGATAAGATGACCAAATATCCGCAAGAAGCTTTTGCTTATAACAATCAAACTATTAATATTAATTTAAAGCGAAGGATTAGAAATATTTAAACTTCTACCAAATATAATTTAACGCTATTTTGACGCCATTTCTTCGACATGCCTATTTATGCCTATATGCACTTAATTGAACACCTCAGGTCTCTGAAACGCCTTTGTCATAGTATTTATCTGTACTTACACATACTTAATTGAAAATGCCTTATGACGACTGGAAATCGTGTTCAGGTTAACCCATAACATGGGTTCGAATCTCTGTCTATCCGCTATATTTGAAAAGAGCACAATATGTGCTCTTTTTTAATAAATATCCCACATGAGAGCTATCCATTATTTATGCGAGGTATACAGTCCAAGAAAACACCCGTACCCTAATCTCATTCAATTTTGTTGCTGGTTTCACACTATCTTTACATTAGTACTGTTGGTTATTTTATCAGATACCTGTAAAGGGCTCTGATAGACCCTCTTGAACCTACAACAAACAACTGGTTTTTAGGTTCTATGACCGTACTTCCTCTAGGTACGATAAAGGAATCTTTTTCAGCATCGAACATCCCGGCAATAACCACATCCGGTGGGCAATTTTTGCCCTTTACCAAATCCACGATCTTTTGCCCTACTGCCTTAGAGTTCTCTCTTAATGTAATGATAGAAACTTCTGCTTTACCATTACTCAAAGATATTACCCTGCGTATGTCAGGGTTTTCGATATCTATGGCAAATTTGTCAACCATCATTTGAACAGAATTACCAATATTGGTTGCACCGGCGAGAATATATGCTGTTCTGTACTCCGGGTCTCTCATATGAACAAATATATTTTTTACAGCAAAGTTGCTACAAAGAAGGGAAAAAAGCAGATTCTGCGAGTCTTTTCCCATTACACCAATTGCATAGTCACATTTTTCAATTCCTGCTTCCTTTAATGTATTGATGTTCGTAGCATCTCCTTGCACCGCAACAGCGCCGTAACTAGAGGCAATTTTCTCACAATTTGCATAGTCATTATCAATTACGACAACATCATGGTTCTTAACTAATGCCTTAGTTATGCTTTTTCCTACAATGTCACCACCTGCAATTAAAATGTACATATCATCTCCTCCTTATTTCCAAGTCCCTTTTACAAACAAAATATAGACTGGCAACAATTCAAGTCTGCCTGCCAGCATACCGATAATGTAGGTTAATTTGATTACCCAAGATAACGATGCCATCTTTTCCACTGAAAAATAAAACGGTCCAATATTCCCAACGGCCGAGGTCATACCGGATAATGCTTCGAATGGCCCTAAATCCGAAAACAAGGCAGTTATCGCAGCACCGCATCCAATCAATAAAAGCCAGCCGAATACAAGGGCGGATATTCTCCTAATCTCATCTTGGCTAATTACAACACCACCGACTGTAACCGGAAGAACTGCTTTTCCCGGTAAATTCAACTTATTTACCTCTCGTCGCAACAGTCGTTCCAGAACAATAATTCTTAGTACTTTAAGTCCTCCGGCAGTTGACCCTACGCTGCCGCCGATTAACATTAGGATAATAAAAAGCTGTTTGGCAACTGCAGGGAAAAAAGCACCTCCAATGTTTTCTGTCCCATAGCCTGTAGTGGTTATTACAGATACAATTTGAAAAAGCGTTTTTCTTATAGTAACTTCTATTTCGTTTAATTGAATCCCTCGCAGCAATATAATACCTAAAATTGTTAATAATGAAAAAAGTGCTATAATGCGCATAAAAACTTTTGTTTCAATGTCTTTAAAGAAAACCATTGGCGATTTTTTCAGCATTCGATAATGAACCAGGAAGTTCACCCCTCCAAGAATCATAAAAAAGATGAAGGTGTATTCTATCCAAATATAGTTTGCATATCCAGCTATTTCATAATAGGCAATGGATGCATCATGATTCGAAAAACCTCCTGTGGATAATGTTGTGAAACTATGAATAATCGCATCATAAAAAGAAAGGCCCAGCAGTTTGAGTATAATTATCTCGGCAAACGTATAACCTCCGTAAATAATCCAAAACCATCTAATGGTTCGATACACATTGGGCACGGGACGGGAAGAACTTATTTTATGCCCTTCAGCTGAAAACAGTTGCCACATATCCCCTTCGCCACTGGCTGTAACAAACAGAAAAAAAGTAAGAATCCCAAGACCGCCAACCCATTGAATTAAACTTCGCCAAAAAAGCACTGCATGAGACATAACATCCAGCCCCTGGAAGACTGTAATTCCCGTTGTAGTAAACCCACTGACAGCCTCAAAGAAACCATCGATCATGCTCACATTCAAAATTATTAGAAAAGGCAAACTGCCAAGAACAGAAATAAGCAACCAAGATGAATAACAAAATATCATAGATGTAGACAATGTCATCTTCACTTTATGTCTGATTGTCAGTAATTTAAAAATTGATGCAATTATTGCAGTAATTAAGGACGATGCTATAAAGCCTTGATAGATTAAGACTCCTTCTCCATAAATTGCAGCAATAATAAGGGGCAGTAATAAAAGTATTGCCAAAATGTACAACAACGAACTTAATAGCTTCATAATTGTCTGTAATCGCCCCACAGCTCACCTCTCAAATGAATATTTTATCTCTTAATTAGAATCATCTCACAAAAAAACATTAAGGAATGAGAGTTCCCCGAAAACTGCACCAGCCATTATGTTAGGATTTCCATATTTCAACCCAGTTCAAGGGCATATTCCTACGGTATTTTGTTCCCCATTGAGCTATGCGAACGGTACTCATTATAGTCCATCCGCCATGTATCCAGTTTACTTCTTGTATCTTCAATTGACAAGAACCAATTTGCATTTAAACATCCACCCCCAAGACTACATTAAATGCCTCGATATAAGTATTATCAGTAGGTTTTCCATGTTTTGTATTTATTGTCCAAATAGGTAAAAGTTTGTCGCAACAATATAAGCTTCTTGTTTTTTCTTGACGAGAGTTCTTATCCCTCTCTCTCCATCACACCAAAAAGCCTTCTGTGATAGAATAAAACCCTATTGAATTTAGATAATTCTACACACCAATTGTCAGAAAGAGATTTATATGAGAATTTTTGAAATTATAACCATACTATCTGTCCTTTTAATCACTATTGAAAGAATGATTCGCAGGAGTCATCCCCATCCAGTATGGGAATATGGTATTGTCATCCCTGCTATTCTTCAGATTGTCCTTGAAGGCGTCAGATGGCAGATGTTCGGCGTATACGCTATCGTTATATGCATCCTGTTTTGCCATGTAATTGCAGATTTCAGAAAAACCAAAAAAGCATTAGCTATTAAAAAATGGCCCTACATTATAGGTATTTCCATTACACTTTTAAGTTTACTTTTACTTTTTCTATTCCCTGTCAAAGACATGCGAAAACCTATTGGCTCTTATAATGTCGGGACTATGACCTATGACCTAACTGATGACTCCAGGATTGAGCTTTATGGAGAGCGCAAAGGAGATGCAAGGAAAATCCGTATACAACTATGGTATCCTACCAATGATGATATCACAGGTGGAATTGCTCCATGGATAAAAGACGGTAGGATAGTGCCCAGGGAATTGATTAAAGAATATACTGTCCCCTCTTTTGTATTTGACCATCTGACACTGATTGATTCCAACAGCCATATAGATGCTCCCCTTGGTAATGATATTTCGATGATGCCTGTAGTCATTATTTCTCATGGCTGGACCGGGTTTAGAAATTTACATACAGACTTGGGTGAACTTTTTGCCAGTATGGGTTATCTTGCCATAAGCATCGACCACACTTATGGTTCCATAGGATTAGTGTTTGATAATGGTGAAACAGCCACCGCGGATCCTGAGGCACTGCCGGACAGGGATAAAACGGATTCGTTTCTCACATATGCAGGAAATTTAGTAGATACTTATTCAAAAGATACCGGATATGTCATTGATCACCTCACCTACCTGAACAACCAGTCAAATATCTTTAAAGGTCATATTGATTTAGACCTGATAGGTGTCATCGGTCACTCTACAGGTGGCGGCGGCGTGGTTAAGCAGGCAATGGAAAATACTATGATTGATGCGGTCATCGGTTTGGATCCCTGGGTCGAACCGATCGGTGAAGAGATGTTAGCAGAAGGATTACACCAACCTGCAATGTTTTTCAGAAGCACAAGTTGGGTTGGCGGCATCAATGAAGACTATATTAAAATACTAGTTGGTAATGAGTCTACTGAGATTTCCAGCTATGAGATAGCCGGATCCCTGCATTCAGATTTCTCGATGCTTTATCAGATGGGTCCATTACCGGGTATACTCGGTATAAGCGGTGATCTCAATGGGTATAAAAGCGCTAATATACAACAGGCTTTTATCGCCAATTTTATGAATCATTATCTTCTGGGAGAAGCTGATAAGACTTCTTCATTAATGAATGATTATGAATCAGTGTCCGAGGTGAAATATGGCGGCAAATAAAATCATAGGAAAGGAATTTCTTTTTAACAGACGCGACGGTGGCGAAGTAAGCACTTTATTTTATTCGTCTCATAAACCGGATTCACCACTTCTTATTGATGTTCACGGTGGAGGATTTGTAAGCGGACATCACTACTCTGATGACCGTCTGTGTTCATACTTAAATGAACGGCTTGATATAAATGTTGCTTCAATAGAATATCGTTATGCTCCAAAAGTTTCATATCCTGTCGCTACATATGATTGTTTTGACGCACTACTGGGATTATTTAATGATACGGACATAAATTTCAACAGGAACAGTATTTTTCTTATGGGTCATAGTGCAGGGGCAAATATTGTCGCAGGTTTGTGCATATTGTTAGAAGGCCAAATAAATATTCGCGGACAAATATTAAACTATCCGTTTTTAGATGCATATATTGATCCTGGCAATAGAACCAAATACCGCTTCTCAATTCCTCCTTTTAATATGAAGCTTCTTAACAAAAAGTATTATCCAAATAAAGTTGCCAGAAAAGACCCTCTGGCGAGTCCTGTGTACATGGACACACAAAAGGCAAAAATAATGCCTGATTCGCTTATCATAACATGCTCGATGGACAGCCTGCGTGAAGACGCAATAAAATACGCTAATGTATTGAAAAGCGCAGGAACTTTTGTAGAGCATATTGAATATGAAGACGCAGTGCACGGTTTTATAGAAATGGTTGCTGCAGAAAAAATCAAAAGAGTCTGGTGGCTGGGAAAATCGCTTGTTAATAAGCAATATGATTTATATTCAAGGGCAATTGATAAAATATGCAGTTTTATTACTGAGCGATTATAGATATAGGTATCACTTATCATTTACTCGGATAGAATTTCTACATACCCTTCAGTACCATTTACGCGTATCATATCCCCATCTTTGATAAGTTTGGTTGCGTTCTCTACGCTCACGACAGCGGGCAACCCATATTCACGAGCAATCACGGCACCATGGGTCACCAGTCCGCCGACTTCGGTCACAAGACCTTTAAGTGATACGAATACCGGTGTCCAGCTGGGATCTGTAAATACCGTCACCAGAATATCACCTTCATCTACATCTGCATCCTCCATGTTTAGGATAATCCTGGCTCTGCCTTCAACTACTCCGGCCGATACCGGCGTGCCCGGCAGTGCACCGTCAGGAAGGTTTTCATTGTGATATCGACCTGTAACGATGCCGTCCATGGTGGTAATAACACGGGGAGCAGTGAGTGTTTCATAGACTGCATACTCGGCCTTTCTCTTCGTGATTAAATTATAATCCAGCTGTTGTGTAGTGACCGCCTGCCGAAGCTCATCGAAATACAGATAATAGATATCTTCTTTCACCTGCATCAACCCTTTGGCAACTAATTTCTCAGCTTCACGCAGCATGGCCTCCTTATATATGGCATATCTTTGGACAAAAGCATATTTCGGGTATTCCCGGAACCCAACATGATTGCGGACAACACTGATTTTCTTTTTCACGATTTTTGCTTTACGCTTGCCACCAGGCAGCTGACTAAGGCGACGAAGGATATCTTTCTCAGCTTCCTTCGATGCCTTCATTCCTTGCTGGTGCACATATTCACGGGCATTCACAGGGAAGTTCTTTATATTGCTGAGGAGTGTTGGAATAAGGGCAGTGGGATTCTCCCTCCAGCGAGGACGTGTGATATCAATATCGCCGGAACACCGCATACCGTATTTTTGCAAGTATGCATGAATTGATTCAGCAACAACATCACCGCCGTCTAATTGAGCCAAGTCTTCGAAGAGCGTTTCATCTGTCGCATCATGACGAAGATAGCGGACAATCTTAGGATACTTGCGGATTGTGTCTGATACATCCAGCAATGTGTTTCCGGTGTCAGAAGTCACGCTGTTGGGTACTGATTGGATCAGGGTGTCGGCAGCGTTTTTAATACCCAGCCATTTCTCCAGTTTCTTGTTGATCCAATTCATATTCAGCAGTCCCACAGTGAGAACGCCTGTGCTTTCCGAAGTAACTACAACACCTTTCATTTTCCGAAGGCAGTCTTCAATAAAGTCAAATATGCTCTCTCCCGACAGCATGTCCATATCTTTCTGGAGCTTTGCGATAAGGGCCTGATCCTTTTCGATGATTTTCCGAACATTATCAGAATCGTTTTGACGATAGAATCGAAGGTAATATGGGATGAATCCCATGGATGGTTTGTCTTTTTTACCAGGGAGAAAGACCTTTTGCTTACCCCTCGGTAATGATTTAATCAATTCCTTGCGTTTGACCAGGGACTTAACTGCATTGAGCATCAAGTCTTCACCAATCGTCTTCATCAGGAATAGTGCAAGTATCCGGCTGATAGGTGATGCTAAATCGTGGGTGATGTCCATGTACAGTCGGCCACCGATTTCCTTGGAAGGGTGATCGCCAACAACAATCTGGAAAAAGAACATACCCAATGGTTTTATGGGATCTGTCATCATCTGCATATGCCCACCGGAAATATAGACCCTATTTTGATCTCCGTCAGCTTGTGGGACCGGATAGAGTGTTGTAATCGGACGGCTCTGCAAGATTACAAACTTACTGCCAACGATTCCCCACTCAATATCTTGAGGATAATCAAAATGTTTTTCAATCTTTTTACCGATAACTGCAAGATCAACGATCTGCGTATCACTTAACGTTTGTTTTGTCTGTTGTGCAGCACCAATTGCTTGATGTTGCGTTCCTCCCGCTTCGCTTGCATAAATACCCATTTCTTTTGCGGCGACCTTCTTGTCGATAATCGCTCCTTCTTTTACAGTGTAGCTATCTGCATTAACGAGTCCTGAGACCAGTGCTTCCCCCAGCCCAAAGCTCGCTTCTATAGAAACTGTCTTTGGATTCGATGTGATGGGATCGGCTGTAAACATAATTCCTGATGCTTCGGGAAATACCATCTTTTGTACGACAACCGATAAAAATACCTTGCGATGGTCGAAACCCTTTTGGATACGGTAAATCACTGCTCGATCTGTAAACAGCGATGCCCAGCACTTGCTGATATAATTGAAGATCGCTTCTTTGCCCATTATATTGAGATATGTGTCCTGCTGTCCTGCAAACGACGCAGTCGGTAGATCCTCGGCAGTCGCACTCGAGCGTACCGCATAAGCTTCGTTCTCTCCCAGCTTTGAGAGTTTATCGACAATTGCATCTTCAATATCTGTTGGGATCTTCTGCTTTTCAATGATAGAGCGAATCTCACCACTCATCTTCTTAATATTAACGTGATCATCAGCTTTGGTGTTCGACAGTTCATCTATCAATGCTGTTAGCTTGGTGTTATCTCCGAGCGCTTTTTTATATGCCGCCGTGGTGACGCAAAAGCCGCCAGGTACAGTGATGCCATCGATTTTCGAAAGTTCACCTAGATTGGCTCCCTTTCCTCCAACCTCTTGAAGGTTATGTTTATCTATCTCTTTTAAGCTGAGTATGTATTTGTTCATACCTTATGTCTCCTCTATGAATTACATTATGTTAATTTTTCTTCTGTTCGATGCCAAAACGCAGCATATCCAGAAAAAGGCTTTTCTTTTTTTTGAATTCCTGCCAAAACTCTTTATCCATGATCTTATCTTCATCGACCATTTCTGATAAATGCTTCTTATTAAAGTGCTGCATAATGATTTCTACCAGTTCATGTGCCAGCGCACGGTCAACACCCTTTCGCATTGGGATGGTGTCAAAAAGTTCCTTTAGTTTCATTCCCCTTTTGTCATGGATCGATCCGCGTTTTGTTTCCATGTACGCACGGAATTTTTGAATATCCTCTTTCAGCTCATCAGGCGTATTATAAAACGCTTCGAGAATGATTTTATTCACATCCTGATGCTTTTTAAGATACTCGATTCTTAGGTATCCGCTTTTTGATCTCGCTTCAAAATAATCGGTGTAGCCATCCATATTCTCATCGTTGACAACCGACTCCATGTTTTTAAAGCATCGTTCTAGAACGCTTAGATACAACGCTTTTTTGCTCTTGAAGTGATGAAAGATCAGCGCTTTGGATATCCCCGCAGCTTCAGCCAGCACTGCAGTTGTGGTGTGTGTATATCCGTTTTTTACAAACACTGCAAAACAAGCATCCAGGATCTTCTCTTTTTCGTATAGCTGTAATGGCATGGTTTCATTTTCCTTTCATTATACTAACCGCTGGTCAGTTTCATTATACTGTTTTGCTGACCATTAGTCAATATCTTTTTTCTCCAATCCAGTTAACACATTCTTGGTTCCCATTTTAGTTCCCAACCTTCGAATTACATATATTCATCTATTTATACTTATTGCATGAAGGTTAAATGAATGCCCCTGTTTAAATCGCTTAATGATGTTTAGAAGATGCATAATTGTGCATGAAAATCACCAATCTCACACTTGGAACTTGTGTTCAGATTTACCCCTGACGGGTGTTCGAATTCCTCTCCCCATACCAGATATATACTAGTATAAGGGGAGGTTATTATTATTTTGTTCGTTTTGTGTAAAGCGTCGAATAATCAACTATAAAATGAATGGATAACAGAAAATTTACTTATCAAATCGTGTATAAGTGAGTCTCAGCATTTCCTGGCCACTGCCCTTGTGTAGATATCGACTTTTTTGAGTAAATCCATATCGCTTATAAAATACTCGGCCGATTGTGTTTTCTTTATAAACCTCAACAACTAAATCCCCATGGAGCTTCCTCGCTTTATTCATTAAAGAGCGACCAATACCGAGTCTTTGAAATGATGGATTGACAAACAATCCGCCAACTTCATTTCCTATAAGTGATATGAAACCAGCAACTTTGCCATCAACTTCTGCAATCCATGTATCCGCAGCAGGGATATAAATATTAGGCAGATTGCATCGTTCTTGATTCATAAATTCTTCTGACAAAAAAGAGTGGGCTATTTGCGAAGCTTTTTCCCATATAGATAATATTGCAGTTAAGTCCTCATCTTTGTATTTTCTGATTTGATGTGTCATTTAATGTCTATTACCTTTCTATGGATAAAATCATAAACCCTATTTATTTCAATGTCATAATTTTCCTGTATTTTAAAGTAATCAGCATTTCTCTCTGAGCACAATTCCCTGGGATCTCGATATAATCCTATCATATATGGTCAATCAACAAATATGGAACCATGTGTTTTTTAATATCACAAGTACTTTTCAAGGTAATTGCAATGGGAATGTATATGAGAAAAGTCGGATGGTGCGGAGATTGATACAACACTGCCACGGCATTTAAAAACGAAGGGAGTTTGAAACCTCATTTATTAAATAGGGCTTTGAATCAAATCTTACCTAATGATACAAGAAACATGATTATTAATTTACTCTCACAAATGCTAACACTTTTATTTGCTTCTATCGAAATTAGATAATACTATCTATTAATTCATATTTCGTAAAACAACTATCTTTATAGCACTTCATGTTTATAGGGGTTTTTGAGTGTTTACAATTTTATTGACATTCTATATATTGTAAATGCATATTTTAGTGGTTCTGTATTTGGTTCCATACGATACGAAAATGAATATTATTCATGTGGATTGAACGCGTAAATATACATTTGATTTTTCAAAAAAGGACCTCAGAGATTACTATATTCTATTTCCTTCTAGAACCCCAATATTCCTTCTATGGCTATAGCCCGTACAGGACATGAGTCTAATCCTGATATAGGCAATGGCAATGCGCAAAACAAGAAACTCTCAGTCTTTATTAATTCTATATTCTTTAAGACTTCAATAAAAATTATGTCTAAAGGCATCAATATTGTATGAAAGTCTACAATAGTTTTCACATCATATTCTATTGAAACACCATCACTAAACCCTACCCCTTTTACTTCTTTTCTTTTTAACCAATTTGCCGTTTCGGCACAAACATATGGTCTTCTATCAACACTGGTATTTGTTAAATCTGTAAAAGGAGGCAATTGGTAAGGTGAATCCAGAATAACAATATCACCTTTTTTAGTCCTTCCATTATCAGCCTTATCTAAATCTTCTTCGGTTATACTTTTATTTGGTCCTATTTGGCTCAAATTTAATATAATGCCCCTGCCAATGAAACAATCAAGTGGCAACTGTGAAACGTCTTTCAGGTTTTCTGCACAATGCAGCGGCGATTCTACATGCGTTCCCAGATGGCTCATCATGTCTATTTCCGAATGGTAATCCTGTGTCTTTTCCTGAAACAGTTTTCTAACTTCCAGCCTTCTTGTTTCAGTTTCAGGATCTAGTTTCTTTGTTAAATCAATCATTCTGTACTCTGTATTGTAGATTTTATATTCTATACTCATATCACTGTAACTCCTTAAATATTACTGCCACTTCAACACTTTTTATTAATAAGCCTTCCTTCACTAAATCATTATATACTTTTATGCAATTCCAACCATTTTTTATGGCTATTGATTCAAAAGAAAAATTGTATGCAATATTTTCATCTGTATGACTACCAAAAGGTTGGCAGGGTAAAACCAATTTGCTGGTTTTTTTTGAATTATATTGAACCGGACTACTATTAAATGACACTCCGAATTTTTGATCTGTAATCTCTTTTTTAGTTACTACTTGAATTACCAACTCATATTCCATGTTATCTTCTTTGAGCATAGATATATTGAAGCTATACTGCCTAAATGGTAACATCTTCACCGGTGCTTTTGCCACCATTTCAAAAGGTGGATAGTTACATCCTCCGCCAGCGGTTGTCAGTGTGTAAAACTTTGTTTTTCTCTTTAAGAAATCAATATCTGTTATATTATTTAATAATGCATAATCAGATTTCATGTCCTTCAAATGTCTTGCATCAGCAATGAAAAAATTATATATCTCAAGTGCATCTACATCCTTTGACAAAATTGAAGCAGCATACCCATAAAAGTATGATTTGCTGCCTGCAATATCTCTCAAATCACCTAAATTAGTATTCTCCAGTTCCTCAGTTTTGTAATAATTACTAAAGTCAGGTTTACATGGCAGTTTATTACAGACAACCTCTGTAGAACCATAAATATCACAGTTGTTCTCTGTTAGTTGCCTTAAGCTATCATAATCAAAATCCCAGGTACAAGATACAAAATTTGATGGGCATATGAAGTCCAGAATTTTGTTTTTTGCGTTTTCTATCACGTCAATACCTATGTTCTTGTAAATCTCAACATTAGACAAAACCCTCATTCCGAGTGTATAACGGCAGTTATTTTTTGCCCCCATATTACTAAGATATTCTTTTATCATTGTCAGCCATTGATCTATAATTATTGTATCTTTGCTTGTTGCAGGGTATTCAATGCAAGCCGCGTTTCTTGTCCAGTCCAGTTCAATTCCTTTGCAATTATAATCTTCAACCAGTTCTTTGATTAATGCGAAATAGTAATTTCTGACTTCCTTTTTTGAATAATCAAGAGCTTTATAATATTCATTAAATCTACCTGTATGTGTAATACCTTTGAGGTGGTTTTTTTCATATATAGGAGCCATCAAATAATTCTTTTTACCTGGTCCGACATAATGCATATCATTCATTCGGATAGAAGCCCAGAGGCCAATGTTATAATCTTCACAGGCACCTGTTAACTCCTCCATCCAGTCAACATTCTTTTCAACTAGGTCAAGGTAGGTATTTAAAATGCATCTTACATAATTTAATGGTTTCTGTTTGTAATCAATGCCAAATCTGTGATCCCACGCAGCACTTATAAGGTTCTTTGAATTATCTCTGGTATAATTATCCAATATGCTTGGCCAGACTTTACTAGGGTACCAGGCTACCTGAGTATTCGGATTCATGAGCAAAGTATCAACCCCATTTTCAGCTAATGTTTTTACAAAATTCCGCACTCCTTCTTTGCTGAATGTTCCCTGCCAATTTGGTTCCCATACTTCAGGGCTCCAGCCAAGGGTTCCAAAATCGCCATTATAGATAACCGGAACTTTGTTTTTCATATTACATTACTCAACTAACGTTAATAAACTTAGATTAATTTTAACAAAGAACTGGAGAGGGGGCAATGAAGGCTGGCACAATCCCTATCGCCTCTCATACAGATATATATTATTATTGGGTAAGAGAAAAAGCTTCCGTGGTTACGTTTGGTTACACTTCTTCGAATAACCTATTTATACTTATATATATATAATGAACAAACTTATGTCGAAGAAACCCAGTAAACATAGGCTTTTGCGATATTTATTTATTTTTATATGAACCTATTTGAAAATGCCTTCATGTTACTGGGAATCGTGTTCAGGTTTACCCCTGACCAGGGTTCGAATCCCTGTCTTTCCACTAAGTTTAATGGACACCTTGGGTGTCCATTATTTTTCTAAATACATTTTATTTTCTTTATGTTAGTATAATCTAATTATTTATTACTAATCAACTTTAGAGAAATTACCGACCTCCAACAATTCAAAATCAATCAGTAATTTCCCTTGTTTATCTATGAATCCCCAGCTTCTATCTGCTAGAACTGCTGCCATACCCTCAGAGAAACTTTTTGTATAGTCAAAATTTATGTCTGAAATTATTATATTCCCGTTGACATCAATGAATTGACAAGTATTATTATCCTGAACTGCAGCTAACCCCTCAGAAAAATGCATGGTCTTTTCAAACTGGGTTTCAATCACTATTTCACCTTTTTTATTCATATAACCATACCGTAAATTATCTCTGTTATATATCATTGCCAATCCTTCTGAAAACAAGTCATAATTATATCCTTTTAAGGTTGGCTGAAAAACAACATTTCCGTCACGCCCGATATATGCCTTTCTATTATTTGGATCAGCACCCTCTGAATTAGGATATACAAAGGCCATCCCATCTGAAAATGATAAGGCCATGTCATACTTCGGTTCAATTACATAAGTTCCTTTCATATCAATATATCCACTCTTTATACCGTTTTCTGAAACAACTGCCAACCCTTCTGAAAATGGCTCTGCAATATCAAACCTTGGTTCAATCACAATATTACCATTTATATCAATATATCCCCATTTACCATTTTTCTTAATACTTGCCAATCCTTCTGAAAAAGACTTTCCGTTTTCAATATTTATTTCAAAAGCCACTGAACCAGTTTTATCAATGTATTTAAGCCCTTTATCTGTTAAAACAAGTGCCAGATTGTCAGAAAAATCATCTGCAGCCAGATATTGAGGTTCAATTTCAATTTGCCCATTTTGATTAATAAATCCCCATAAGAACCCAATTCTAACAGGTGCAAGATATAGCCCATCTTGAGGAGCTTCACCTTGTCTATTATTAATAAAGCTATTATTTTTTTGATTGGATGCAGCTTGTATACTCAGGTAAACTGCAAATATACCTATTAAGATAGCCAATACAAATATCAAAACTAACCATTTTACTTTTTTGCTTTTACTAAAATGCAACATGCATCCTCCTTAGCTCCTATTTGCCGTTATTAACGAAATCTTTCATTACTAGCATCGTTAATTCATCAACATCCATTCTAAAAGGAATGCTAAAGCAATCTGGAATTTTTCCTGCATAACTTTGATTCAGAATATCAGACTCGTTAAAATAGTAAGCAGCAGCAATATTATTTCCATCTTCATCCTCCCACCATACTATGTTTGGGCTTGCTTCGGATATTCCAAGAATTTCGAGAAACGGTGTTAAGTCTTTTACCGCCCCTTCGGAAGAAAGCATTTTAGCAACATCTACAGGCAGGATAAATATATTAGAATCCCCGCCAGCCAGATCTTGGTAAAGCCACCAATACCCGGCAAGTGATACTTCATTATCAGAAAAATCTCCAATAGTATAATTGCTACATAATACCTCATCAACATCAAGGAGTTCCTCATAGTAATCATGAATTACTTCTTGGTTTTTAATAATTGAAGAACCTATCACAGTTAAAGAATAATCACTGTTTACTTTAGTAGCAAAAAAGACTATAACAATGCTTATTAAAACAAGAAAAACGGCTATACTATAAATAAGTGCTCTGGTGTGTAGATAGAAGAAACTCTCAGCTTTTTTAATATTGAAACCTTTTTGAGTATACCTTGGATCGGGGCTGAAATTTCCCCAGCTATAACCCATTATCAAATCAAAGGCCTCTGTTGCTGAATACATATCGAAAGAAGAATCAAATTTAGCTCTTCTTGCACAATTAGCATATTTTCGCTTTATTTGAGTGTCAGTTGCCGAAGAGTCTAAACCAAGTATCTCATAAGCTTGTTCTTTAGTCATACTTTCACCTCATTGATTGTCCAAGAAATTGTTAACCTATTATTGCTTCATATTCCCTAATAAACCGACTTAAGTATATCTTGAACGAACCCTAATAAACAACTTATAAATCTAAGTTGTGCATTTCTAGTGTTTATCTGTCGTTTTATCCAATTATAATTCATATTAGTCTCATCCCGATAAGTTTCAAATATAGAAGATGTGTTATCGATGGGCGGCCAGGAACTTTTCTCTCATACAGATATATCAAACTAAACTGTTATAAGCAATCAGGAGAATGGGGTGCAGCCACCTTTATATTATTATTTTTACAAAATGTTATTTACTATAAACCAAAATTACCTATTGAAGTGCAATATGAATCGAGTCTCGCAAGTTGACATATACTAGCTATTATGCTAAAATCGCGAAAATGAATATAGCTAAAAAACAAAAGAGAAATGCAATACTGTTACCAATTCTGATGATTACAACAACTATAGTGGTATTTTATTTGTCAACTTTATTGCTTGGTAAATATATGGGATATATTTCTGGTTTTTTATTTTATTGGTTTTTTTGGTGTCTTTATATTCCGAAGAAAATAACAGGACTAAAAATAACTGAATTTTTTGTAGATGAGAAACCATTGTTCATAAGGAAGAATTTATTGATTATTCTTCTTTTATTAGCCACGATTATCACACCAATCTTTATGTATACAATAACAGGGATAAAGAGCACACCGCTAATTGTTATTTTGCTTGGGATTCCATTAGCCATTATTCATAGCTTCTTTGAAGAACTTTTTTGGCGTGGGTTCTATGTTAAACAATTTAAAACAAGTATAATATATAGCATCATAATACCAACAATCTTTTTTATGCTATGGCATATCTCACCTCAGTTTGCACTCAAAGCGGATAACCCTCTAATATTTGTTATTTCAACACTGCCTTTGGGTTTGACCTATGCATTAACCGCCTATGTGACAAAATCCGCAAAGTGGAGTTTTATTGCTCATGCAATCAGTGGGATTTTGGCCTTCAGTGGCTTCTTGTCTATGTGCCTGGTAGAAATATTTAACCTTTCATAAACAAATTATATTAATATAATCTATTATTATAATAGAGACAAAAGACTTTATAGTTATTTTAGTAATTATATAGGGTTAATATTACCAAAGGTATCAGCTTCTTTCCTCCGTAATATATAAGCAATTATATTGAGGGGAGCCGAAGGCAGCTATATCTTCCTTACAATATCTAGACTATGGTGTGTTATTCCCACCATATCCTCGTTTTCACATGTTGCAAAATGATATTTCAAATAAATATTGAAAATCTCATCATTCATATTCTCAACCGTTTCTCTCATATGTCTGGTAAAGCCATCAGTAGCAACATAGTTTAAACGCTCAGTATTCATATCAGACATCAAGTCATCAATATCAACTTTCCTGACCAACTCGAAGATATCCCATGGTTCAGAGTGAGCTTTGAATTGCTCCGTATCCAGCATCTTCTTTTCAACCAAGTCAAGAATATTCCCCTTCTTAAAGCCAAAATCTATAATAGATGCATCAGCAATACAATATGCAACAAAAATAATACCCTTCGGTTTTGTAACCCTTATTGCTTCTGACAATGCCTTTTGTTTATCTTCCTTAGTATATAGATGATACATCGGTCCCAATAATAATGTTATATCATATGCATTATCTTGAATATATGATAGATCCAGCGCATTTCCCTGCCTGACAGTTATACCGTCTGCTTTTTCTATCCTGCTTTTAAATATGTCTACATTGTGCCGAACTAATTCAACCGCATCCACATGAAATCCATTTTTAGCGATTGCAAGGCTGTATCTTCCAGTTCCTGCACCAATATCAAGAATCTTCATTCCATCTTTTAGGTGTCGATTAATATACCTCATTGTGGTTAAGAACTCGACCTGACCATACCGAGATGAAAGTCTGTCATCTTCACTATAATTTTCATAGTAGTTCTTCAGGAAATTATTTGTCATAAACTACCCCCTGACAGCCCGTAACATAAATACTTCCCTAATATATCAAACCATACTATTAATATCAATTTTATGAGTAAGGAGCTATGCCGACGGGTTGTAATCGTTCCTGATGTAAATAACTATAAATATTGGCATATGCATTATTTCTACAACTTAAATATGAATACTGATGCTACACTAATAATGAGCATTATTACAATTATCACCCACATTATTGTCACTGCCTTTGATAGTTTTATTTTTCTTTGTTTTTTTAGTGTCTGGCCCAGGATTTTCTGGGATTCCAATGAATTAGTCCCAAAAAAGCCACTCTCTGTACCGTCCCCTTCTTTGGGTGTAACGGTTTGCTCAACAAAAGACTCAAACTGATTTTTGTTTTTGGAGTTATTCATAATGTGGCCTCCTCGTCAAGATATCTATATTGGAATCATACCTGTCTAATATATTTCATGTAGTGTTATAGTTTTATAATATACTGATTAATCCTTGAATTATTCAATTCCAGATTTAATAATTATGTATTGTAATTACTCATTAACGTATACCCATTATAAATTATACTTTTCACCATACTTTTTTCTTGCCAACTTCGTGTAATGTATAATAAATTCAGTCTTAGCGTTTGTGTAGCCGTCCCGATTATTTCTATATTCACTTATAAGACTTTCCTTTAGCCTTCCATATTCCCCAGCTACATCTGAATTTTCTCTCAGATAGTCACGAAAATACAATTCATCCCAATCTCCGGCATACCTAATATGAAGGTGATATACTTTCTCGTCAAACCCATGTTTTGTGTATCCCTTACAAAGACTTCTCGGTAGGTTGGGTTTATCTTTTGAATCCATAAATCCCCATCCACTATTGTTAAGCTTTTCAATAATTGCCGCAACATCACTCAACGCCTCTACTTCCAGAAGAATATCAATAGTCGGCTTAGATATAAGCCCTTCAACAGAAGTACTACCAATATGATTTATTCGATAAATATCTGACTCACTAATTAGGTCTCGTATTTTATTCTCTTCAGTTAAATACCAGTTACTATATTCAGGATTGTGACTATCCAGAACAATTGGAAACAATTCCCATAATTCTTCAATAGTCATTTCGGATATTTCTTTGCACATATCTTCCTCCTGTTATTAATAAAAAGATGCGAGTTCAGTGGCCGGACATATCTTATTTAATATATCAAACCACACTCCCTATGTAAATTTCCTACATGGGAAGAGCACTTAATCAAGTGCTCTTCATCAAAAATATACTGCTTCGTCATCGCTGGCTTTCCAGATATTGAAATGCTTTTTCTTTGCCAAACCAGCCCTCTCCCTTGTCTATTCTTGGATATAGTCTGTGTAGGTCAGCTTTTTCTTCGTCTGACAATTGAGAATAATCATAGATACTTATATCTTCTTCTACAGCAATGAATTTGTTATCCCCATCATTTCTTGCGAAAACTCCAATTATATTAATTGGGATTTCATCACCCAACTCGTATTCTTTAATGGACATTAGTATAACATCACAATGCTTTCCGGGAGGCGTACCCGTTTCCTTAATCCAGCCATAAGGATAAGGTTGTTTAAATCCCCTTAAATGGGCAAGGCTGTCATAAGCTTTCTCTTTAAAAGAATTGCTTTCTGCATCATAGTACATTCTCTTTTTATATTTATATGTTTGTTCAACAACCATATGGTACATTTGCAATTCCTCCCTCGTTATAACAGGATAAGTACATATAGGCTTTATTTTAATTTGACAATGTGCTTTTTAATATATTTAACTATTTCATAGCATCAAACATCGCCATGATATTTTCAGGAGGTACGTCGGCCAATATATTATGCACCTGCTGGAAGACAAAGCCGCCGTTTTTAGAAAATATCTCAACATTATTCTTAACATGTTCGTTAATCTGTCCAGGGGTTTTGCGCGAAAGCATATTACTCGTGTCACAACCTCCGCCCCAGAAAACCACCTTATCACCATAATCTCTTTTCAGTCTTTCGGGTTCCATATTTCGACATGATATCTGCACCGGATTAAACGAATCCATCCCTGCTTCAATCAATGACGGAAGCAAGTTATGTATCGAGCCACAACAGTGCATGCATATTTTTAAATGCGGAAACTTCTCTTTTACCATAGCCCACATCTTTTCATACCTTGGTTTTAGCATGACATCAAACATTTTAGGTGATATCTGTGACCCGGTCTGCATGCCCAGGTCATCTCCGAAGCCAATAATATCTAAGTGCGGTCCCACATGTTCTAGATATTTCTCCAGGTTTTTCACATGAAAATCCGTCAGCTTATCTAAGAATCTTTCACATCTATCAGGATTCGCCGCTAATTCCATAAGAAAGTTATCCATTCTAAATGCCTGTTGGCCTGGCTCTAGCAATCCACCGCCGAAAATTCCATATACAGCCCTGTCAGTTTCACTCCTAAGCTTCTTTGCCATTCTTCCCTTTTCTTCAACTGTCTTTGGGTCTGGGGGACATGGAATATGCCACCACATAATCTCATTCATATCTTCTTCTATCGCTGCAAAATTCTCATCTTCACTTCCCAGATATGGAAATAATATCTGTTCAAAGTAAAGACAGTCTTTCTTTTGAATACAGCTTTGTTTTCCTTTAGGGCTTAAAACAAAGTGCTCTCCGTCTGCATTTGTGCGAATATTAATCGTTTTTGGTATTTTGACTTCAGTTCCATCATGAAGCTTCCACTCTTTCCAAAAAGAGGTTTCCTTGTATAGTTCCGGACCTAGCATGACAACGTCTGTTCCAATAATATCCATTACATCATCTTCAATCACCGCCAGCTGCTGTACAACATCATAGATATATAGCTCACTTGGTTTAAGTCCAAGATATTCCCTTAATCGTTTATATGCCTGTACTGAAATCCCACTGGACCGATGTCCGCCAAAGTCTAGCGGTACTTTGTCAGATTGCTTAAAATTGAATGCCTGGGTTATTCTTTTCCTTGAAGTCATTTCTTTATCTCCTTCAATTTATATTATACTTCTATGATTTCCGATGCCCCGCCTGTTACGCAGGCTCCCCCATCATCTGTAACTATAAAAGTTTCCTCTACACCCACCATACCAAAGTCTTTTATCCCTTTTTTGGGTTCAATGGCTATTACCATATTCTTCTCCAATGGTTCATTGAATTTATTGGCAATTACCGGCATATCACTGATGTATAAACCAACACCATGTCCAAGGAAAGGCACACTTTCACTATAACCCATGAAATTTCGTTTGAATTCGCTGTCCAATCCATTCATCACCGTATTATAAATCCAAGATGGTATATTCCCTGGTTTCAGCATATCTGAGACTTTTTTCTGTATATCCATACACTGTTTTTGAATCTTAGCAGCATGTTCAGGCACTTCTCCTTTGAACATATAAACCTGCGTTTTATCCGTGTGATAGCCGTCTATACCAAATCCTATATCTGCAAAAACCAGATCTCCATTTTGTAGTCTCCTTGAACCATCTCCTAGCATTGGAACAGCATTACATGTTCCTTTGGACCCGCCCGGACCGTTGAAGCTGGTTGGATAAAGAGAATTCACCCCAAAAGCTATCTGCCCGATTATTTCATTCTGTTGGAACATGGAAAACCGTGTAACGCCGTGATGTCCAAGTTTCATCATTTCTTTATAACATTCCATTGTTAAATCGACTTCAGTCATATCCTCTTTTAAAATCCCAGGAATAATATCATTGAATAGGATTTTATGCTTTTTACCCGACTCTTTGATTTTAACGATTTCATAATCCGTCTTAACCGAACGTTGTTTCAGGATGGCACTATCAATTGATAAAATATTTTCAGCTTTTAAATATTTATTTATTTTACTCAGCATATTATATGGAATAACATCCAACTCGAAATAACCGTTTATAAAATTATCGCCAACAATAGCAATAATATCCCGATAAGAATTCATTGAGTGGATATTATTGATAGGCGATTCAAATTTAGCCCGTTCATAGCTTTTTTTAACAAAAAAATGCATATCTCCGCGCTGCAAAAATACTAATACACCATTTTGCATTGTACCTGTGAAATAATATTGATTAATTTTATCAACAATGACCGCAATGTCCCAATTCGGCGCATATCTACTCATTGTTTCATAGAACTTATTTGCTCTTAACTGCAATTCCTGCTTTGTTAACATAATATAAACCAATACTATCCTTTATCTCAGTTATTATCCTTTTACCTTAAGACGATAACCCATAGAGCTTTTTTCGAAATATTCTCAATACCAGTCTCAAAAATTTCCGATGTAGTGTAATTATATTCTTTTCTTTTTCATCATGTTTAATTACGATAATAATAACAAAATGAGGGTTATTGAACAAATACAAAAACGGCGACGCATATTTAATAAATAAAACTTGCTGAAACAAGTAACTATTCATCTGGAAATCGTTTTCATCTTTACCCTGACGAGGTTTCGAATCCCTCTCAATCAATTATTTTGGAGGTTCGCTAACTAAATCTTCAATCGCCTTTTCCATAACTTCACCTAACTGGCGTAATTCCTTATCAAAATCAACACTTTTCTTCCCGTAACGTACCCTTCGGTATTTTTCAGTCAACTCGTCAAAACCCTTGTCACTCAGCTCCTGACCATTTTCGCATAATAGTATCTTATGAATAATCTCTTCGGGTGTGTCACTTTTTGCAATGTTAATTTTGTAATGATACAGCCTTTCAAGGATAAATCCATATAAATATCTAATCTTTTCTCCCGAATCATCAACCTCATCCAGTTCTTCAAGAGTGTATTTAAACTTTTTACGTAGGTTTAATCGCCTGGCCTCTCTTACAATTTCACTTTCCTCGTCAAATTCATTAAAATCAATTGTTCTGTTGTTAATTGTCGGTTTTCTAATGCTTTTTTTAATAATAATTGCTATTGAAAAAATAGCTGCCAGTAAAACCGCCAGTATTACTATAACCAGCACTACTTCCAAAACAGGCTTGTCGGAATATTCAAATGTGCTATCTGGACGCGGCGAATTGGTTTTCTCAGTTGCACTTCCTGGTTGAGGATCATTTAAAAGCCATATAGTAAATTTAGCCACAACAACATATATCCAATTAGTAAACTTAACGATAGTACGCCCGCTGAATGATATTATCTTTCTAAAATTAACAACTATTACACATAATAGGGAGAATATGACTACAGCCCCAAAATTAAACCGTTTTATCTTTCTTCGATTAGCTACATTAATATCTTTGGCTGTAAACAGCTGGGATGTTAGTTGCATGTTACTAAGCAATAAGAGGAAGCTTAACAGGAACATGAATCCAAATATCCAGACAAAGTTAATGATTCCGACACTCCCGACAGTATAATAACCGATTATAAAACTCAGGGCCACAGGAGCAAATCCTAGTGCCAGGGTTCTCCTTGATGTAATGGAGCTTATATCAAAGATGCCGTTGATTAGACTAAGAATAAAAACACCACCAGTAATGAGAACTGCAGAGAATTGATTCCACTCACTCATTTGAGCATTAACAAAGTGAGCGGCAATCATAATTATCAGGGTGATGAACAAAATTTTCTGTTCAGGCATTCTGAGGTCACCATTATCATCAACCTTCAACAACTTTAGTGTTCCCTTAACAGAATAATGGCTGGCAACGATGCCAATAACAATTCCTAGTGCTACTAATGCTGACAAGTAAATGCATAGCTCCAGCAAGTTATATTGACTATCAAAGCTTTTCATTGCGCTAATAAACAAACCACCGCAAATGCCAAAGGTGAATGCTGTAGAAAGAATTTTCCTCTGTACTGAGTCAAGATCCACTTTTCTCATTACAATTCCCTACCATTCCTTAGTCAATATAACTGCATCCTGTGGACCAATTATAGAAAGCTATTGTATGATTTCCGCATATGGCACCAGCATTTTGGTTATAGTCAGTGCTTCAGCTCTGTTTTCTGCCGGAGCTGAAATCATATATCCGTCAAAAGAATTGAAGCCTTCGTTTCCAGCTTCTCCAGTGTATAACTCAATTGTAATTGTTTCGAATTTATCACCAACATACAGCTTCCCATAGGATTGAGTTCGCATTGCTCTCTCAGCTTTCACAAAGTAGGTGTGTGATATAACAGTCCCTTTTTCATTGCTAAAACTAAGATTGAATTCCTCATCTTGATATATATCAACATCATCGATTACTATTGACCCAATAAATCGATCTTCGATCAAGCCAAAATAGCTTTTCTTATATGTGCCATTAAAATAAACATGAATAGTTTCAGAGTACATTTGATTATCAGGACCAAGCTGGTATTTTATACTTGAGAAATCTTTAATAAATTCTTTAGGCCAGGGGATAAGTAATGCTGCCATGACAACAATTATGATAATTACAACCAAGCTGTTTATGATTTTCTCTTTCACGGCATAACCCTTCTTGAAACTCTATCCCTATTCTACCAAACTATATAAACATAAGCACAAATTACATCAATATTAACAATTTGTGGTCGCACCCCATTCTTTGGTCCTCTTTTTAAAGTGGTTCATCCGATTGTCCCGGCCGGCACCGTTTGCAGTGCCGGTGTTCGTATCTGTCAAAGGCTTGGTGACTGAGGCGGGCGGTTTGATGACTCATGGTGCTGTTATTGCGAGTGAATACGGCTTTCCGGCTGTCGTAAGCGTGGAAAATGCTACAAAGCTGACCAAAGACGGGCAAAAGATAAGAGTGAACTGAACGAAAGGATATGTCGAAATTCTATAATCGAAAATTTGAACTCTAGTCAACTGTTTAATAATATACTTTTCAATGACTGGAAATCGTGTTGGGGTTAACCCCTGGTGAAGGTTTGGCTCCATCTCTCTACGCTTCACTAAAATGAGCATTATCTATCTTTTATTTGTTCCTGAGACAGTAATTGCACTCATTTTTCTTCCGGCTTAGGTCTTTTGAAAAATGCTATAATAATATTAAAGAGATTTTACAGGTTGAGCAAATATGAACAAAGACTATCTTTTCCCCGAATTGTTAAACAAAAATATCGACTGCTGGAATCAAATATCAGCAGATATACCCTCCTTCAAAAAACAATTGAATCAAAAAGAAAACGACCGTAATCTACTTTTACTGAAAAAAACTTTTCTCAAATGGCTGGACCAGGGCAATCAGCTTTCAGAGCTAAAAAACACTGAAAATCAAAATATCATAAAAGAAAAAGTAATGTTCTTTATGATTAACACCCTAAAAGTGGAAGAATGGGTTTGTCAGCTTCTTGATAATGAAGGTTATTATGAAGTAACTTACAGGTTTATTAATATGGCAAAGGAATTAATAAAGGGTATTTCCTTTGACGAGATCTTCCAGGCACTGAGAAATATCTGGGTTATTATTGCTCTTCAGATATATATGGGCGATGAGGTTAAACTGACTGACGCTATGTTTGCCTATAGCATGCTCTATCCATTAACAGATAATTACCTTGATAATCCTGATATCTCTATGAAAGAAAAAAAATCTTTCAATGATAGGTTTTATCAAAAAATCAGCGACAATATTAGTCAACCGGCTAATGAAGAAGAGAAAAGAATTTTTAGCATGATTGATTTAATCGAAGCTGACTATCCACGGAATAAATACCCAAATGTATACAAAGGTTTACTGACGATTCTGGATGGACAGAAAAAAAGCCTGGCTCAGCATAAATCTAAAAATTTAAATGATATTGATCTTTTACATTATACTTTTTATAAAGGAGGGGCTTCTGTACTTGCAGACGCTTATCTTGTTCGGGGCGAACTCAGCGAAGATGAGGCTATCTTTGCTTATGGCTACGGTATAATACTTCAACTTGCAGATGATTTACAAGATATTAACGAAGATTTGAAAAACCATCATGATACACCTTATAATCAACAGTCTCTAAGAGGTCACCTTGATGAATTATACCAAAAGCACGAAAACTTTATTAGATATTATATGAGCAATATTTTTCAAATATCTACAAAAAAGCAACTCGCATTATATCAACTTTTGGAAAGAAGCATTGAGCTTTTGCTCTTTGGAGGTGTTTGTGAAAATAGAAAATGCTTTACAAAAAAATTCTTAAAAGATTATAGTGAGAGGAGTTTATTCTCCTATAAAATTTTTAATAAATTAAATAAAAAAATTATGAAGAAAATAAGCTTATAACATTAGAACGACTATTTTTCAGCAAAACTTTACTAATTTTTACTTTCTCTTTTTAAATATGTTATAGCCAATATTTAGGATTAAATAGAAAGGACATATTGAACCATATTTTGTAATTGAAATATTTGAACGCTATAATTAAGTAACACCAAATAGTGTTTTCTATAATGGTTTTTCTAATAAATATTTTGTATCATAATATTATGTTTTATTCCCTGAAACAATATTATTTTACTTTAAAGGGGATTTGTAAAATGTGTAAAAAAATCAAATTAGTCTTATTTACTATTGTTATATTGGTTTTTACTCTATTAACAGCCTGTAAAATAGCAGATATAGGGTCGGAGAACAAAGTCAGTAAATCAAGAGATATCATACTCACCGAAAGTCCTGCAATACCTTCACCTACACTAATCCCAACATCTTTACCCACACCTACGCCTACACCCACTCCTACACCTACACCCACTCCAGCACCTACACCGACACCTACACCCACACCTACGCCTACACCTGCGCCTACACCTACACCTACGCCTACACCTACGCCTACGCCTACACCTACACCCACTCCAACTACGACATCTACGCCTACTCCAGTGCCGACACCTGAACCTGAAGAAGGAGTAGGACTATATTTTTCACCTGAATATGTAGTTTTAATTCATGACATGTGGCCGGCAGAAAACACATCTATTCATGAATTTGAAACAGATTATGATTTACAGGTAGCAATTGATTATAGTATCAATTTCTATCAAAGCTGTTACATATTTAAAACACAAAAGACTATATCAGAACTAAAAACACATGTGGGAAATTTGGTGTTTGGAGAACCGCTGACAGATATGAATAGAACCGGAGATTTTTTAGGAGAAACGAATGATCGTGGTGATCCGTTAAGCGTTATGCTTTATTTAGAAGAAAGACCTTCAACTAACTATATAGTCCTCTATTTTAGAAGTGATTTTGCTCCGGACAATTATATCTTGTTATTTGAACTTCTTGAAATGTATATAGTAGATAATAAAATAATTTCAGATGGTCTTCCCCCTGAAAAGACAACCGGTGAAGGTTTTGCTTATGATACGGCCACTAGAGAGTCTGTAGTATGGCGTTACTGGAAGTTAGAAAAAAGCGAAGCACTTAATTTGCTAAGTCAATATAAAGAAATTTATAAAAATTATCCGGAGTTTGTTGACGAAACAAATTCCAGTAGCAACCCCAAGTATATATCATTTGTATATGATATCAAGGATAACGGAGAGACAAAATGTATAGCTTATGTTCAGGCATATAGCGACGGTACATTTCGTATTGCGTTTGGAACAAGAAATAAGTTCCAATAATGAATAATAAAAAAACCTTTGTATTATCTCGCAGGTTGTATCATTATGTTTCAAAAGGTCCAAGGCACATTGAAGGTGTTCAATTGGCCTAGGGCATTTTGAATGGATCCGCTGCATATAATACAGCCTGCTTCGCCTCCAATATTCGCGCTTTCAATTCAGATGTGTTTTAAGGGGTCAAGTCACTATCAAGGCGGTCGTCTATGCGACTTTGCATTAAGCCGCGACAGGTGAGGGTTCTGCTAAGGAGATTGGGATGCTAGTCTTCGGATGGGAGCAGCGATTCGAGCCTTAGCGACTGCCGCAGGAACTCAATGCTGCATTCCGGGTGCGTTTTACTCATTACCCCAACGGATGCCATTATATAGTGATTATCGATTAACAATGTCGCATCATTATGCGGAAGCAGCTTTGTAGATTTTGAAACACTTATGATATCCTTCAGTATATCCAGGCGACCGGGAAGCCTTGTTAGTGCGCCACCTGTTCCCACGATGTACTTTACTGCAGTCAGATCTTTGCCTCTGGCTGCTTTTTTTCGTCCCGAAGTGGAGTATATGTCAATTAAATCGCCTGCGTGTCTTTCGATGGCAGTACGGCATGCAACTGATGCAAGTTTTTCCACAAATGCTTTTTCCACCGGGGTTGTTGGAATTGGTTTGTAATCATCAATCAGTCCTTGAAGTTCAGTATTCGTAAGGCCAAGCTCTTTTCTGAGCCATTCCCTAGTTGCCAGGTCAATGATGTTCTGCACATTCACATATACACCCAAATCCCCCTCGACGGTGCGTTTTGCAGTGGGTTCAGGTGCTATCATGATACGGGATATCTTCTCAGATCCATCTGTAACTGAATGGATATCCGTCGTTGCACCACCCACGTCAACTGTAACAACGTCTCCCAGTCTGTCTGCAATCAACTTGGTTGACTCCATAACTCCGGCAGGAGTTGGGATAATATTGCCGCTAACCATCTCTCTGACTTTAGCCATACCCGGAGCATGGGTTATATGCTCTTCGAATACTTCTTGAATGACTTTTCTGGTCGGTTCGACATTAAGCTGGTCAATTCGAGGATAAACATTTTCGACCAAATAGACCTTCATGCCGGTTTTTGTAAAAATCAGCTCTATCTCATCCCGGTTCTGCACATTACCGGCATATATGACAGGGACATCAAGGTTAAGTTTTGCGATTTCCCCGGCATTATATAGCGCAGTCTCAATCTCGCCGTAATCTACACCGCCTGCAATCAATATGATATTGGGACGGATCTCCACGATTTTTGCAAGTTCTGTTCGTCTCAGCTTTCCTGCTGTTATCATATGTATATTAGCGCCGGCACCGAGTGCAGCTTCCTTCGCGGCATTTACTGTCATATCGTACACAAGACCGTGGACCGTCATCCTAAGACCTCCTGCTGCGCTGCTGGTGGCCATCAACTCTTTATAGCTCAACTTGTCTGCTCCTAGGCTATGTTTTAAATCATCGATTGCGTTAATCAATCCGATGTTCACGTCACCGTCAAGAACGGTCGTCGGCGCTTGACCCGACCCGGCAAAGCATGCATCCTTGCTCAGCCAGAAGCCGTTGACCACCGTTATTGTACTACCTATTTCCGCTACTAAAACATCCAATTTCATATGCATTTTCCTTAAGCAAACACAGGTTCTTTAAACCAACAAGCTTATTTTCGGTTTTTAACTAGGAATGTGGCAATATTCTTTCCCTTACTGCCTCGTCCGAACCCTGCATCAATCCCGGTTTTGACTGCAAGTTCATTGATGACCTGTGTCCCTCCGCAGACGATTAAAAGTTTTTCCCTCACGCCCTTCTCAACACAAAGGTCGTGAATCTTTTTCATATTCTTGTAATGTATATCATCGTGACTGATGATAGTTGACGCAAGGATTGCATCTGCATTTATTTCGATTGCCGCATCTACAAGCTTTTCTACCGGACAGGATGTACCAAGGTATTCAACTTCGATGCCCCATTTTTCTATACCACCGTGTTTAATGTCGATTACCTCGCGAAGACCGACAGAGTGCTCATCTTCACCGATGGTCGCTGCAACTATCTTCAATGGCTTTTCATCGATTGCTGCCCACAGTTCATCATCGGTCAGCACAACCGGTTCATCGGGAATCTTGAGCATATCAAGATCAACTGAAATATCCACTTTGCCTTTTACCTGTATTCTCGTTCCTTCCGAAGGATGAAGCATTTCCGCATGGATAACTTCAGGATCGCTTATATTCATTTTCGCTGCAATCTCAATAGCCGCAAATTCTGCTGTTTTCATATCTGTGGGCAGGAAAACTTCCAAAACCACTGTACCGTCGGCAAGCCATTCCATTTCAGGTTTGATCAGATGAGAGTTTCTAAATTGCTCCGCTTCTTTCATGCGGACATTTACATTATCCTGTTCATCCAGCTCATCTATGAAGATTATCTTCTCCGGTTTTTCGAGGGTACAGCCATCAATCAGGTGTGCGGGGTCGCTTACTGCTTCGGGATCATATTGAGCGACATTATTGTAACCATAATGAGCAGTAACGGGTGCCATATAGTCTTCATCACGTTTGAAGATTGTACCCGCACCGATTCCACCGTCAATCTTTCTGCCGATACCGTCACCGTTACGTTCCGGATATTTACCCGAGTCAACAAAAAATCCTTTCTCAACCGCCTCAAAATATCCGCCGACTTCAATAAGTTCTTCAAGATAGAGTACCGCTCTTTCCTTCAGCTCTCTCACCTCTTTCGGTAGATAACCTTCGTCTTTGATATCGACCATATCCAGAAGTCCGTCCAATGCGACAAGTGTTTGTTTTGCGGTATCGCACGCTTCTATATTATAGATATGCCATGGCACGTTCCTACCCTCATCGGGTGTGATCGTGGACTGTATATCCGCATGTGTCAGTTTGGATATCAACATATTCAATACATGTGTGACAGTCGCCTCTCTAGATGAAGAAGTTATATACTTGGTATTCTGTTGAGCTCGCATTTTGTAACCGCTACAAAAATCACGAAGAGCGACTGCGTACGGCAAGTCATATTTAAAAGCCGGTACAGGGGCCGCAGAAGGTGGAACTGTCGATAGACATATATTTTCTTTTTTCATACCTGCTTTTTCTGAGAAAAGAGCGTTGATGCTGTGTTGCACAATCAACTCGGGCATGACCTTCCATGCATCTCTTGCAGTAGCATTGGCATTATGTGCTCCGTCTATCTGAGCTATATCCGCCCACGTCATGATAACTTTGCTTTCTGCCGCATCAACATAACTACGTACCATATTGATGTTCCGGTAGAGCACATTATACTGTGGGTCTTGATGTGCACCGTTTACACCTTCTTCTGCAAACATGACTGCGATTTCCGGACCGGCTACACCTGATATATATGAGTGATAGTTAATGGGTCTGCCTACCTCATCTTCAATGAAATCAAGTGCTTTTCTATGGCAGCGAACCTGCTTTCTGGTAATAGGTATACCTCCGATACCCTGTGGCGTGCCTTCTATCAATCCGTCAAAGTGCGATTGACCTGCCGTGCGGATAACCATGATATGATCAGCGCCATGCCATGCACTCATACGCATACGCCGAATATCATCTTCGAAACGCCCGGAGGCTATTTCAGTTGTAATGGATTCGACAGGCTGTGGGTCAAGATTATCAAAATACTGAACTGCGCTCGGGATACCAATCCCATTTTTCAGGGGAGCTGAACAGTCTGAAAAATAATGACCTTTCATGACGAGATCCGGAATGTGTTTTCTCCAGACCCAGCCGCGACGTCTGGGACGATAATTTTCGATATTGTCCATGATATCTCTTATATCAAGTTTCTCATTTGGTTTGTAATTTTTCATCTGTGTTCACCTCCAAACCAAATTTAATCGTATCCCATAATCTTCCATCCAGCATAGCAAGTCCCGCTTCACGGACGGAGAGATTATTTTGTTTGGCAGCTTTATAGACCAAATGGCCGACACCTTTACCTATCAGATTTCTGTCGATTGCCATCTCTACCAGAGGCTTAGCCTCTATGCTGGAAAAACCCATTCTAAGAAGGATGCTTCGCTCAACACTTGGAGATGTGTGTGTTCTGGCAATCTCAAGCAACGGATCGACTGTTGTCCCGACCAGATCCCAAAACCTTGTTTTTAATTCTTCATCAGATAAATTCGCAAGGTGTTTTCTTCTCTCTTGAAAATCATCTTCTCGTTTAAGGTAACCTTTCATTGCTTCCTCCTTAGTTCTTTAACTGTCTCTTTCACAAAGGTGATAGTCGATTTTGTATCTGCAGCCAAAAAATCAAGATCAATGTCCGATAATTCCTGGCCCTGCTGTCTGATTGCGTTTTTAATATACTTTTGTCTTAGCTTGTCCATATCCAGATTAACGGCTCTTATCATTTCAGGTTCTTTCGGCAGTATAATATTCTTGCCACAGACCTCATCAGACGGATTACCGATTAGCACATCGACACCCATCGACTTTGCAAACCCAAGCTGCGGCCTAATGTGTTTTCCGGCTCCGGTATATTCTGTTTCCTGAACCAGAATAATATCGTTTTTATTCATCTTCTGTGCCATGCTGAAAGCTGCTGTCAGTGATGTATTGCCCGCAGGTCCCCGTTCCAGGCCTTCAATCTGTGCCAATGCTTCTGTTATGTAGAAAACCTCGCCTTGGTTGACGGTCACATAACGGTCCATATACCTCAGCGGACGTCCCGCAGAACGCGGCACATCAGACCTATCCGGCAGTATGGCGAACGGTATTCCGAACCCTGTATGGCCTGTCGTAAATGATTTACGGTTGAACTGGCTGTCGCTTGCCATATGAAGACCTTTTAAGTTGACGCTGGCTCCTACTATCTGCGTATCAGTTACACCTGCTTTTATAAGACCCCGTGCTGTACCTGTAAGATTACCGCCGCCTGCGTTAGTACAGACCACGACGTCAGGATTACGCCCTTCTTTTTCAATGAACTGCCGGGATATCTCGTATCCGAGTGTTTCGACACCGGCAATACCAAACGGCGTATAGAGCGAAGCATTAAAATATCCGGTATGCTCCAGAAGCTGCAGAAACTCATAGAAGAGCTCAGGCCCGACAGTGAGTTGAATAACCTCAGCACCATATGCCTCGCACTTTCTGGCTTTCTCAATTATCTCGGGCTGACCTCTTCCATGCGAGTCGTAGCACTCTTGCACGATGATGCATTTGAGCCCGTACATCGATGCCTGAGACGCAACAGCAGCGCCGTAGTTGCCGCTTGTTGCAGCGATAACACCTTCATAACCAAGTTTCTTTGCATGATAAACGCTGATTGCCGCACGCCTTGCTTTGAAGCTTCCCGATGGGTTGGCGGCCTCGTCTTTGATGAATATACGCGCGCCTTTCCCTTTAGGCGAGAGTCTGCGCACGACCTTTGTAAAATTTCCAAGCTCGATGATTGGTGTGTTGCCGACAGCATGATCGCGCTGAATCTTAATCATTTCGTCCAACGTGTATCCTGCTTCACTCATCATTTTCTCATAGTCAAAGGCAATGCCACCACTTTCGAAGATATCATAATCTATGCCGACAGCTCGCTTCATAATCTGGTTTTTTCTTGCCATCACATCATTAACACGATTACTTTTATTCATGGTCGTCACCTAACATTTCCCGTAGCTGTTTTCCAATATAGAGAGTTTCATTCACGCTTTCACCGTAATTGACATCATAGCTTGGATTCTCCTGTACAAACTCGCCCTCTATCTCGCGGCCGATGATTGTCTCGACTCTGACCCAGTCACCGAGTGATGCACTCTCATCCAGCAGGAAACCTTTATCCCACATTTCCAGTGGGACCTTTTTTGTATCCTCGGGCAAATTATCGCTTCGCTCTTCTGCACGCAGAACGATTTTTTTGATTCTGACCCAATCACCTTTCTTTGCTTTCATCAGTGTGCCTCCTAATCAATCAAGTCTCTCATATCTCCCATGATGGCTCTTGGAACGGGAAGGTCAATCATGGTTTTCAACCCTGCTTTCGCATTGATAACATGCGGAATCATGTTCACGCACATCGCAATTGTTCCTATGCCGCCGTCGACTTCAGGTGTGATTGCCATATTGACAGACGGATTGCCTTCTAAAGTTATATAGTCCCCGGTATGTGTGTTTTCCATTTCAGGTTCAATCTGCTGCGGGTGGATCATATCGATTTTTACTTCATCGTCTATATATCCTTGCCCGGTCATGTTGATGCCTGCAAGGTGACCGGCTGCAGCAAATCCGTACGGGGATTTTCTGTCGACTGTGGTAAGTATGGGTTTCATCTGCTGTTCGAACTTATCAATCTTCCAGCCGATAGCATCAGCAATCATGTTGATACTTTCACTAAAGCCAACATGTCCGGCCAGTTTATCCTCCTCGACGCGTTTGTTGAACTCATCCTCTGTTATTCCGACGCCCTGCTCTTCCATAACCGTGACGCCGAACGGTGATAAACTGTTGACGCGCTTGGCTTCAACATGAGTCACCTCTTCCATACATCCCGTCAGGCATATGACCAAAAGGTCCATTATCATTCCCGGATTGATGCCCGTGCCAAGAACGGTAACCCCATTTGCCCTGGCTATTGCATCAAGCTCCATTGCGAGCTGCGGTTGCTGCGCTTTGGGATATGCCATCTCCTCCGCTGTTGTGATTACATTAATACCTTTTTCCATAATCAGCTTGAGCTTCGGGTATGCTCCTTTCGTGAACGAGTCGGTCGCAAGCAGGCATAGGTCAATCTTTTTACCCTCAAGCGCATTTTCAATATCGTTTTCAACAATCACATCTGTCCATCTGTCTATACCCATGATTTCGCCTACGCTTTTACCGATACGATTTGGGTTAAGGTCGCACACTGCGACAATATCAGCGCCGGTTTTCTTATACAGCATACCTGCCATCCCTGCACCCATTGCGCCAAAACCCCATATTGCTATTTGAATGTTTTTCATAAGCCGGCTCCTTCCGTTTCTGATCATAAGTTGTTTGATTGCACGCGCGGAGTATCGAACTTTTTTAATTAATAAAACTTTTCTCTACATATTCACTGGTCATCACGGATAAGATGCCGGGGTATTTAAGCTTAAAACGCATAATGTCTCCAACCCTGTAATCCTGAGATGACTTTGTCAGATCGAGTATCATATGGTCGCTGCTTCTTCCAATCATTTCGATATGGTCATCAAGCGGAACCAGCCCGCTCATATCCGCATCCTGCTTTCCGATTGCAATTATCCCGCGAATCATTTCACCTTTGTCCTCATAGACCGGTTGTTTTCCAAAGGCATCACTACCGGATTCACCTATGGGCAGCGAGGGTTTTCTTTTAAGTTCGATAATCTCAGCTTCAAGTATGAAGACGTCATCGTATGTGCCGGCCACCCGGGTTCCGTATGCGGTTTCATTACCGCATACAAATATCTCACCAATCCTTAGATTGTTGATTTCTTTTGGCAGCCTTCCTTCTTCCATCAAATAATATGAACTGGAGTTTCCACCGGAAATGATATCAAGCTCCATACCGGTTCTTGTCTCCAGGTTTTTCTTGATTTCAATCATTCTCTCCATATGCTCAAGGGTTGGTATAACCGCTCCAAAACAAGTCAGATTAGTACCAATACCAATAACCTCTATTCCCTTTAGCTTTTTTGCCTCTTCAGTCGCCCTATACAGTTCGTCTTCATCAAAGAATCCTTCGCGCAAATCTCCAAGGTCAATCATCAATATGACCTGATGCACCTTTCCCTGGCGAAGGGCTTCATCGCTTAGCAGCCTGATGGTGCTGATTTCAGAATTCAGGGATACATCTGCATATCGGATTACTTCCTCGACCTCAGTTTGCATAGGGATACGCAGCAGAACCTTTTTAATATTAAGATTCTCCAATTTGCGGATGTTCTCAATCCTGGAATCTGCCACGGCCTCCAAACCGGCTTCAATATATACGTTGGTAAGATTAATATCTGCACAAAAAACTTTGGTTACGCCATATACTTCAATACCCTTTTTATGCATTCTTTTATTAACAACTTCAACGTTTGTTTTAAACTTACTTAAATCGATTAAAACCCTTGGGTACATAAGACCATCCTTTCAATTTTCACACTCTTGTAGTGTCGTCATTTTCAATTAATAAAGTTTCTTCAAAATCAATCACCATTCCATTCTTATAATACACCCTTGGGACGCTGTAACCGGTTCGACATATGACCTCATAGCTTATAGTCCCCGCCCATTCCGCTACTTCATCAATGGATATGAATTGATTTTTACTTCGCCCGAAAATGATGACTTCATCTTCTAACCTAACTGTATCCATTCCGGTGATATCCACCATGAACATGTTCATACAGACTCTGCCGACAATCGGTCTTCGCTCGTTACATATTATAACCTCACCCCTGTTGCCAAGATTTCTAAAAACACCGTCGCTGTAGCCAAGGTTAACTGTCGCAATCTTCATGTAATGCGGTGCGATGAACGTATGGCCGTAGCTGATGCCCTCGCCTTTTTTTACATCTATGATACTAGCGATGAAAGAGTGCAGTTCCATACATTCCTTTAGGTGAACAATGTCTTGGCTGACTGCTTTTGAAGGATATAACCCATATAGCATAATCCCTTCGCGCACCATATCCATATACATATTATTAAACGAAATAATACCGCCGCTGTTACACACATGCCTGACTCCGACGTGAACTCCCTTATCTTCTAATTCGTGCAAAAAGCGGTCGAATTTCTCAAACTGACTGAGAGTTAGCTCTTGTGCACCGCTGTCACTTGAGTGCAGATGGGTAAAGATACCACAGATGCGGATGTTCTTTAGCTTGCTTATGGCAACAATCTCATCAGCGTTATCTGTAGAGAAGCCCAGACGATTCATTCCCGTATTCACTTTTATATGCACTTTGGTTATGCCATTAGCAGCATCTAGCTCGAGTGCTTCCTCCTTAGTGCTGATTGCCTGGATCAGATTATACTCAGTAGCTTTACATGCCATAAACTTAGGTGTATAACCAAGTATCAAAATGTCAATATTGGGGAATCGCGCTTTTAGCCGCAGTGCTTCAATCATCGTACCGACACAAATCAGGGACAGGCTATTTTCAATCAATGCTTCGACTACCTTAACTTCACCATGTCCATAAGCGTCAGCTTTTACGACACAGCTGACCGTTACGTCATCGCCTGCCAACCTGCAGGCTTCTTTGTAATTGTGGACAATATAATCGAGGTTAATACTCGCATATGTACCCTTTAATTTTAGCTGTTCCATAATAAATTCTCCGGTTTTTCCCACATCTAAACCCAAGTGTCTGAAGGGCTGCAGGTATTCCACACAGCACACCTCCGGCACTTGTTATTACTGCAATTTTACTCTTTAAGTCGTTTTTTAATGGTAGTTTTTCCATTTTTCATACTCCTTAAGTATACAGTAAAGCGTTTATTTTAAGATACCTGTCAGGATGTTCTGATTGTTCCTTAACCATTTTGGGTATTTCATCTAATTTTACAACCTTGCTAAGTATTGCTTTTACATTGACTTTTCCTGAGGATATCAGCTCAAGTGCTTCTTCAAATTCCCCCACGCTAACCCTTGAGCCTAATACATCAAGTTCTTTTTTTGTAATCATATCTGTTGGAAGCGAGGTTTCTTTTTTCGGCCATCCTGTCAAAGCTATTCGCCCCGCATAGGATGCCATATCAAGTGTGCTGCGTATAGCTGAATTTGCTCCCGACGCTTCTACAACCACTTCCGCCATCCTTCCATTCGTCATTTCTCTTAGTGTTTCGATCAAATTTTCTTCCATAATATTTATTGTTTTCGTCACACCCTGTTCTCGCGCGAATGCCAAGCGTTCTTCAACTATGTCTATCATTATTGGAATTGCCCCATATGATACCGCACTCATCGCCATTAATACCCCTATTGCTCCGGCTCCGTTTATTGCTATATGTTCTCCAAACTTAAGTTTCGTTCTGTGAATTGCATGAAGAGCGATAGTTAACGGTTCTGCAAGCGGAACAAGCTCCCAACTTATGTTCTTCGGTACTTTGATCAGCATATTTTGGGGATATGCAATATATTCCTGCATTCCCCCGTCTATATGCACTCCTATAACTTTTAAATTCTCACAGCAGTTAGTTCTTCCTATTGAGCACGGATAGCATTCTCGACAGTACTTGTACGGATCCAGAATCACATGATCCCCGTCTTTAAATCCGTTATTATTTTTACCTATCTCAACTATTTCACCGGCTATTTCATGTCCTATAATCCTCGGATAAGTTACCAATGGATTTAGACCTCTGTAAGCGCCAATATCTGAACCGCAAACCCCGGCTGAGCGAACTTTTATCAGTGCTTCGTTTTCTTTAGGTACTGGTTTTTTTATTTCTTTTATTATTATGTTTTGTGCAGATTCCAACAATACGGCTTTCATATTTCCTCCTTGTATAATGCATTTAGTTTGCGTTTATTCTTTTTTTATTTATATAATTAGTATATAAACTGAGTGTGATTATTTTCTCCGTATATTTTATTTTCCCTTTATAAAGATTTTATTGTTTCCCAAATATTTTCATTAATAGGAATACCGTTTTTAATATTATCTTCTCGTGTGGGATAAGACATTTCATTTGGATAAAATATCTTCGATTTCTCATCCACTTTTTCGGACGCTTTAATGTCCTCAACAACTCTACGGGCGACATCTTCACAATTCATATTATTTCCATTAACATCAATTGCAATATTACCTGGCAGACTCTTTCCTATTGAAATCTTAACATAATAACCGCCGGTATAAACCATTACCATAGGTTCTATATTTATTATTCTACTTTATTAATAACATTAATCGGCTTTCCGTTTTGAAATGCCTTTAAGTTATTGACCGCAATATCCATTAACCGTTGTCTGCTTTCCCTTGCTGCCCAACTTATATGCGGAGTAATAATGCAATTCTTCGCTCCAAGAAGGGGATTTTCAGGCAAAATTGGTTCAGTAGAAACAACATCAACAGCTGCTGCATATACTTTTCCCGAATTCAGTGCATCAGCCAAATCTTTTTCTTCAATTAAACCGCCACGGCTGTTATTAATTAAAATGACTCCGTCTTTCATTTTACTAATTGTTTCCTTGTTAATTATCTTCCTGGTATCGTCAGTTAACGGGCAATGCAGGGATATTACATCCGAATCTTCCAGAAGTTTAGAAAATCCTACAAATTCCCACCCGGAATCATTCAATCCAGGGGTTTCATTAACATCATAAGGCAATACATTCATTCCTAAAGCAGATGCAATTTTCGCAGTTACCTTTCCAATTCTACCAAACCCCAAAATTCCAATGTTTTTACCCGCTAATTCAATTAATGGATAATCCCAAAAACAAAAATCTACGCTTTCCGCCCATCTGCCATTATGTACCGCTTTGTCATGATGGGAAATATGATGGCAAATTTCCAGTAATAATGCAATTGCATATTGCCCAACAGAATCTGTGCCATAACTCGGAATGTTACATACAATAATATTTTTCTCAGTAGCAGCCTTAACATCAACAACATCATACCCAGTCGCAAGTACTCCGATAAACTTAATATTGGGACATTCTTCAAGGGTTTCACGGCTTATTGGAGTTTTGTTTGTAAAGACTATGTCCGCATTGCTGATTCGTTTAAAAATTTCACTTTCTGAAGTGCGATCATAGACTTTAAAATCTCCTAATTCAGCCAAACCCTCCCATGAGAGGTCCCCTGGATTTAGAGTATAACCATCCAAAACAACAATATCAGACATCTTAAACATCTCCCTTATACTATGTGCTTTTATGCGTACTTTTCATGATTTTGGGTGCTGATGCACCCGGTATTAATACCACACCAATAATTAAATCAGCATTCATTATTGATTCTTTTATATTTCCTTCATTAGAAAACATAGTTTGTCAATAATTATGGATAAATCCATATCCTTTTACCCTAAATTTTGTTCTTGTCAAAATTAATCCTTATCTATAACAAACTTTTTTCACTACTATTCCTTACCATTATACACCAAGAAAACTGTCTTCATATGTGTCATTCTATACTTAATATGCATAAATACTCGTAGCTTTGTTGTTCCGGTTTTGGTCCGTAACTTCGAAATATTTAGGAGTACTTAAATTGCCTTATTGCATAAAATGCAAATGAATACCCTTGTTTTAAAACACTTAATGATGCATACTGGCTGACTAAGAGCGGCTGGAATACTTAATTTTCACCTGGAAATCGTGTTTGTGTTAACGCTGGACGGGGAAAGTTGTTAAGATTGCTTATCAACACTTTTATTTAATCATACTATCTGCAAATTGCTCTGCATTTTTTATATCGTCGGCATTCGGTCTGCCCTTGTTCATACCACCGAAGTGTTTTAAAAAACTATTTTTATTAAACCCCCTGCAGTAGAATTCATCAACTATTACAGCGTCTTTACTCAGTAGTTTATTTCTTATTTCTCTATGCGATTTATCATAGATTATACCTGCAGTTGAAAACAGGAAAACTTTTCTTGCATTGAGATTTGGCAGTTTATCGATTAAACGCAATATAGCTTTATGAAATCCATCATCATATATTCCGGAACCAAATCCGATTAGTTCATAATCCTCGAATTCATTAATATCAAATTCGTTTGGTTCAATAACATCCGCTTCTAATACCCTGCCCATTGTTTCTGCTATTTTTTTAGTGCTTCCTAAATGAATTGACTTATAAATTATCAGTGTTTTCATTTTATATTCTCCTCATGTGTTTTTTGTATAATTTTTCTCTCTATATATATGACGATTGAAAATCAAAATTATTGCATATACATTATCTGGAAATTGTGTTCAGGAAGACTCATGGTGCTATTTCGAATTTCTTTTCCGCCATGCAAAAAAGATCACTTGATAAGTGCACTTTTAGTAAAGTGTTCTATCAGTTACTGTTCTTTTCTTATGCGAGTCGCACTAAATTATTAAACCAACAACTATCAATATAGCTGAAATTAAGAATATGACAGGGCATAATTTATATGGAATAAAACTAACCTTAAATCCGGTGAATAATGAAATGATTGCCATTACAATCAACATGACTGCTACAGGGATATTTATAAAATTGACTGGGCTTCCTTTTTGCGCTATCAACCCGATGAAAACTAATAATCCTAGAAATATAAGTGTAATTCCTTCATTAATCCACTCCATAGCAAATATTCTTTTATTGTCTTTACTTATGTCTCCGAACCCGCGGATTACCCCCTTAAGAGGAACTAAGTGGGCTATCCCCCATATTATTATTATAGACGCCCCTGTTATAGATAATGCTAGATTCATATTAATAACCTCCATATGTATACTGGCATTGATTTTTCCTGCCGGTTTATTTTGCTCTTCTCTATACTTTTAATTTGCATATGTTCGTGCCATTTGCTCTTTGTGCCAAGTATTTTTCTATAATATCAATTCCTACTATTTTAAGACAGTTTCAATTAAAGTACTATCCCCAAAACCTGCCAATTTGCCCTTAACACCACCCACCAAAGGGCCTTTTTCTTTACCAATTCCAACAGTCAGTGCAAAGTCAAGCATCAAAGATTCCGGATATATTTTAATGGTTTCCCCGGCTTTCAGATTCGGCCCTGTAACAGAGAATCTTACTGACACCTTAATCACAGGTCCTTCAATACGGGAGTCTGCCTTAAATGAATCCAGTACAATTCGAATGGTATTGCTCATAAAACCAGCCGTTGCTTCCACCTCATCTACTTCAACAACAATATTACTAACAGCTACATTATCAGATACAGGCAAATTTAGATTAATATCAGATGCCTCAAGTTTCATCCATGCAGATTCCGCAAACTCATGACTTAACCCATATCCTTCAACCACCGGTAGTACCCGGTTATTTAAAAAATCCTTTGCGATAGCATTTGTGTCGATATATACATTTGCGCACAGTTTTAGTGTTTCGCCGGTGTTTATTTCCATCGGACCATCAACCTCCACGCTAATAGGAAGAGGTAAGGGTTTGTTAATCTCGGCAAGCGTAGGCGCGCTGAGTATGGGTGACCCGAACTTTTTCATCGCACCGGTTGGCAGGCACATTCCCGGTGGTGCATCAGCATCAACTGCTGATTTTGCCATTCCCTTTATTTTAGGCATCAATTGCAGTGCCTGTGCCGGTGTAAGAAAGCGAACGCCTCTTTTTTCAAGAGGTTTCAAAACCTTATATAAGTCTCTTGCATTCGTACTCCAGTTTGTAGCCATTAAAAAGTTCACAGGCGACCGTTCTTCAGGATCCAGGGCCATGATATCTTCGATGCGTTCTTTTAATCTCATGGCATCTTCTTCATAACCATTCTGGGTAATTAATACCGGAGTCCCCGTATCCCTTTTGAAAGCCTTATCTATGCTGGGTCCGTAGCCCACCAGGACACCTTTCAAAGCTTTTCTGAAGGGGGCTTTTTCAAACTCATCCCATAAAAGTTCATCAGTTATGGTCAGGGAACTGTCGAGGGACCAGAGGGTGGTCAGTCCCATGTCCTTCATTGATGCGAAGGTTGCTTTATAATATTCCTGAGGTTCAGGAAGCGTTGACGCATGTACGTATGCAATGCCCATTATTGAGACAATTTCGTCATTAGGACGGACTGTTTTGCGATAATATTCCCATATGCCGGGAGCCAAGGTCGATAAACTTACACCCATACTCCATCCAAGGGGCATTACTCCCCTGTCCTCTGTATTCCAGAATTCAGGTATGGGATACTGCATGATAGGTATCTGCAGATTATCGCCGTCAGTAATGGCTATGGCCACATTGACCTTTGAAAGATCCAGTTTGGGTATTCTTTTTTTTTGTTTATTTACCGGCTTCAGGCGTGAATTACCCATGACTGCAGAGTGATATGATAAATTGCTTACTTCACTGGTGGGAACCAGATACTTTCCTGTTGAAGAAGCTCTTTCAACGGCGATTTCCTCCTCTACCGTGTCATCAGAAACATATCCATACAATATCTGTTTACCGGGATATGAGTCCATAATTTCTGCGACACCTTCCCAGGTGTCATGCTTAGGTCTTGTGAACATGGGCATAATCTGCTGCTGAATGACGAAATCCCAAAGATTCTCCGTGGGACGTAAAAGGGCAATTCCCGGATAAGCCAGGTCGTCCTTATGTTTTTCAACCATATCACTAAAGGCTGAAACCGCATCATTCCAACGTCCGCATGTGTTGTCCAGTTCCTTCCAGCCCATGGTTTTAAGCTTTACCGCAACATCATCCGGAGCAATTGCTCCATTGTTTAAAATACCTGCTAATGTTGCTGCATGGATTGACCAAGGCTCTTTCTCAGTGGCCCTGACATAACCGTCAACTTCAGAGGCAAACTTCTCTGTCGCCTCATCAATCGTTATATAACCACTGATGTCCACCCAGCCCTGTTTTTCATATTCTTCTATCCAGAATCTGTCTGCATTGCCAAAATATTCATGATCGGTGTTTATAAGGTAAAGCCGCGCCACTTCACGGTTCACCATACCCTGGAGAGTTCTCATAAAAAGTATTTCAGCAGAAGAAGCACCTTTCAGTTCCACAACCCATGTTTTACCTGTCTCTACACGTTTTGCAAGGAAAGTCTTTTCTGCTTCCCATGAAGTCTTACGTCCTTTCTTATTCATTTTCAATTTCCTCCTGAACACCATTTGCTTTATCTGACTGCGCACGGTGCATGCTTACCGAGAAATCAGACAGTTCTTTTTCCACCTTTTTATTTATCGGCATGAAGAACAGCGGAATCATCCCAAGGATTATGAGAATTCCCGGCAGGAACGATGAAGCCATCCTGATCCCGAATATAGCTGACTCAGTCTGCGCCCCCGCTCCGCTGGCAAATCCATAGAACGCAAGTATTGATGTAAACATCACTGTGTGTATGCCTCCCACGGGTATTGTTAATAGAGCATTCATGCCAGTAAAAAGTCCCGCTTTCCTTGTTCCAGTCTTTTTTTCGTCCTCATCTATGATAGCACCGAACAGAGGTCCCCCCACTACATTTATATTGGTAAAAATTATTATAAATATATACACTACCATTGCCATCCAGAATCCGTTGACAAAATACAGCGACATATATGAAAGTCCGAGGGGCACTGAAGCCAGGATTAAAAGGTTTCTCATGCCTACTATTTTTGCTAATTTCGGAAAAAGGGGCAAGAACAGGAACATCACAAGCCCCGGAACTACATCCAGCAGAGTAGTTTCTATTCCTTTAAGACCCAGTACATGGTCAGCCATATAAAGCAGTTGTGTAAAAAGTATTACTGTCGCACCTCTTCCGATAATCTGGTACAGCAGGTATGTAATAAATGACCTTGATTTTATAAGGGATTTGGCATCGCGCCGCAGCTGTTCCACCAGCTTTCCTTCGTCTGTCCGTATATCCCTGAACATCTCAGGAGTTTCTTTCAGCGGCTTTAAGGCAAAGAAGTAAAGCAGGGAATTAATTACTATAACTGCTGTAAACAACGTAATTACCAGTATCCTGTTTACATCACCAACCAGAAGCAGGGTCGGGATTATCATTGACAGGAAGGCACCTAGCTGACCGGCATACATATGGATGACTGAAACATCCAATCTCTCTTCATTTGATGCTGCTGCAACTAGTATGTAGTTTCCGTAAGAGATAGCGTACCCTGTCTGAGTTGTATCATATACAAACAACAATACTGTCAGAAAACCGAAAATGAGCCATGTTGGCCAACTTGGCTGTGCATACAGCATAGCGGCTGACGACAAAACAGTTATAGGCGCCGTTACTTTCAGCAAGTATGTGTATTTGCCCCGCTTTGGCTTATATCTGAATCTGTCTATAAATATACCCATCATGGGATCATTTATGGCATTCCATATACCGAACAAAAGCCAGATGATACCTACATATTTAATATCAAGGCCTATTATGTCAGTATAAAATTTGATATATGCGCTGTGTATGAGTCCGTTACTGATTGCAAGGGGCATCTGTGGGAACGCAAGCTGGAATTTCTGCTTGTTAGTAATATAGCCCACTTTTTTCTGCCTGCTCCAAAAGCCTTTTAACCTATTCATAATCGCCCTCGCTTCAAAGTTATTCGTTATTTATTATATCATTATACAATTAAAGTTTTGAAGTTAATGATGAAAATTTCAAATTAATTAATAATCTGATATTGCACGTTTCTTTCCGGGAATCGTGTTAACATTAATCCAAAACGAAGAGTTCCAATTCTTCTTTCTACTCAAGAAAACCCCTATTTTAAAGGGATTTTAGTATTTGGACATATGTACCTTTTTATAGCAGACTTACTATAAGAAATTGGGCCTCATTAATATTCCTTTAAAGCTTCAAACATATATATAATGTTATCAAGTGGTGTTTCCGGCATAATTGAGTGGCTGGTACCGCCAATATATCCGCCGTTGAAACCTCCTAGTAATTTAACAAGTTGATTGACCTCTTTTTTTATTTCATCCCTTGTTCCGTTTACTAGAGTTCCCTGAACATCAATCCCTCCATAAAAACATAGATGTCCTCCAAACTTTTCTGATAATTCTCTGATGTCCATTGCCTGTGGTTGAACAGGATTCAGCACATTCAAACCTATATCAATTAAATCAGGTATTATATCTATAACATTTCCACATAGATGCATGAAAACATGCATACCATTGTCCCTTGCTTTCCGGAACATTTTCCTATATGCCGGCTTGTAAATTCTTCTCCAGTCATCGGGATTCATCAATAAAGCCCGCTGGCTTCCCCAGTCATCTGAAAAATATACTGCATCTGCCTTGAGTTCACTCCATTGATTTATTTGAGCTAAATTAAAGTCCACCACTTTTTCCTGCAATGAGAAAAAATTCTTCTTATCTATATATGGATCCATGAGCATATTATTGAATCCTCTTAACATCCAAAGTCTCTCAAATAATGTAAACCATACCGTTCCTACCGCGTATTTATCTTTATTGCCTTCAAACCATTTTCGGGCGGAATCGAACCATTCCTTAACCCCGGCTTCCGGAAAATCATAATTTTCCAGTAAATGATAACCTTCCTCAAGTGGGTGGTATGTTGTTCTGGCTCCATGCCCGTCATCCAACCATCCCACTTTCCATTCATCAGACCACTCTTCAATCCCTATTTGATCTGACTGCAAATCAGTTTTTGGCGCATGATAACCACGGACTATCATATTAACCGGTCTTTCCTCCATCAATGCTATAATTTCTCGTTGTTTGGCCGGATCTTTTTCAATTAGCCAGTTAAAATTCACATCAATTTGCACCGGCAAATATTTGGGTTTAGTAAATGTAATCGCTCTTGCAAGATTTTCTTTTCCCGTGGCCATAAATTAAAAGCCTCCCATAAATATTAGTCCCACCCGGATTTATCATCCAAATTTATAATAGTTCATATAACACCCTTGCTACTATCACCTATATTGCATTACCACATATCTGTTCCTTAATATATCAAACCATAATACTATAAGCAATTATTAAAGGTTACCTTCATTTTTAAATACTTGAGTAAATCACCGACTTCATTTGCTTTTTTAGAAAAAACACCATTGCCTATTTTAAAGTAGTATGGCTGACTATATATACTGTACCTTCCAGCTTATATTCTCCCGGCTGATTTTCATATATCGTTCCTGCATTTTCAATCGCACGTTATAAGAATTTACAGTTTAACACTTCACTGTTTTCAAGCATAAAACTAAAATCATTAGCGTTTAATGTTCATTTATGTCTCCGGGATATAAATTTCTAAAAGTATTATAACCGCGCTTCAATATGTATCATGATAAAAGAGGTTTTTTCTCATCTTTTAATAACAATACCGTGACAGTCGTTCCAACTTCCTCCCGGCTTTCAATTTCTATTGATCCATGATGCCGTTCAATAATTTCTTTTACAATCGGAAGACCCAATCCATAACCTGGAATCTTTTTTGATCTTGATTTGTCTTGGCGATGAAACCTCTCAAATACCTTGTTCAAATCTGTTTTCTTTATACCTATGCCGGTATCACGAACCGTCAATCTTATATATTCTCTTTTATTCTTATTAACAATTTCCGCACCAACAGAAATTTTTCCGTTTACTTTATTGTACTTTTCAGCATTATCAATCAATATCGAAACAACCGAATCAATCATCCTCGGGTCGCCCTGCATCATAAGGTTTTCAGGTAGATTCTTTTCAAATGTAAGTTGTTTGTCCGGACTTAACTTTTTATATTTTTCAATATTATCATTTATAATATTTGATAAATTGATGTTTTCATATTGTAGTTTTATGCTCTTCGAATCATTTCTGGCAATGAAAAGCAGTTTGTCAACCAAGTCTTTCATGTTTAAGGCCTCATCCTTCACATCATCAATTAATTCCTCGGTTTGAGAATCCTGACCTTTATTTTTTCTTTTTAGCAATTCCGTGGATAAAAGAATTATACTAAGAGGAATCCTTAACTCATGCGATGCATCTCCAATAAACTTTTCTTTTGTTATATATGCATCTTTTATCGGTTTTATTGCTTTTCCCGCAAAGATATATCCAATTCCAAGAGATATAAAGCTACCGGCTATAGTAACAAGAAGCATTATAAGTTTTAAGTTGTCAAGGGTATCATAAGCTGCCGATACATTTTCGCCTATTGAAAAGTACCCTAATTGGTTTCCATCAATAATTATAGGTCTTTTTAAAACTAAATAAACACCGCTATTTTGATCGCTTAAATCAATCAGTTCCGGCGGCTGGTTCATATCCAGATTTAAACTAATACTATACATTTGGTCAAGGAGCTTACTGTCCGAGCTTTTCCATTTTAGCAATTCACCTGTATTTGAATAAATAAAGTAATAGCTGAAAGAATTCAGAAGGTTCGGTATAAATAGGTCGGTGTCAGCTGAAAATCTAATTGTATTCTGTTCTGATTCCTCTGTTTCAGCTGATGATGTTGGCTCTGCTTGTAAGTTTATTACCATTGACTTTATTGCATTTTTATCTGACATCAAAAGAATTGATTCTGTTGAACCATTAGCTTCGTCTGATTTATCTGGCTCGTTATCATTTTGCTTATCATCTGAGTCTTCAGCAGGTTCCGGTGTTTCGTCCGGGTTTTCTGATTCCTCTGGATTTTCTGTCTCCTCTGGGTTTTCTGTCTTCTCTGGGTTTTCAGTTTTCTCCGGACTTTCAGTTTTCTCCGGACTTTCAGTATCCTGCGGGCCTTCAGACTCTTGCGGTCTATCGGTTTCTTTTGGATTTTCCGTCTCCTTTGGATTTAAAGTTTCTTCAGTTACACCAGAAGCATCTGTTTCCTGTGGGCTATCTGTTTCTTCCTTTTCATCGGTTTTATCTGATTCGTCTGAATCCTCTGTTTCTTTCGCATCGGGAGGGTCGTTTATTTCATCTGCTTCATCAGTATCAACTGATTCGCCGAGGTTATCCTCATCTTCTATCTCTTGCGGCCTTTCGTTTTCATCATAATATTCCATTATCCATTCAGAGCTGTTTATATCGAATAGTATATCTTCAACATCGATAGCCAACTGCTTGTTATTATATGAAGATAAAACAAAATAAATGATGATATTCGAAGTAAGAAGAATTGCAATTAGCACAAGTGTAGATATAAGTATTAATTTGAGTTGAAGCTTTTTAAACATTTTTAAACTCCAATTTATAACCTATTCCTCTAACGTTTTTTATAATCTTCCCTTCCCTGCTTTCTATCTTTTTTCTCAGCAAACGTATATGGGCATCTAAATTATTAGTGGTTATATTCCCATCAATTCCCCACACCCTGTCTAAAAGCACTTCCCTTGGAATAACCTGGCCGGCATTCTCGAACAATATGGCAAATAACTGATATTCCCGTTTCGAGAGGCTTATCATCTGGTTGTTTTTATAAACTGTTTTTGTTGCTCTGTTTAGCGTTATATCAGCAATAGTCTGTGTGTCTTTTCTTAATGTCATAGTGCTGCGGCGAGATAATGCCTTCAATCTTGCAAGTAATTCCCGATATTCAAATGGTTTAACCAAATAGTCATCCGCACCTGATTCAAGGCCTAGAACTTTATTATTCAACGAATCTTTGGCAGTTAACATTAAAATTGCACCGGTATATTCATTTCTTCTAAGTTTAATACACGTTTCTATTCCGTCGAGAACAGGCATCATCCAATCTAAAATGATAACGTCATAACTATTATTTTTACAATACAAAATGGCTTCTTCCCCATCCTGCGCATAATCAACCTGATATCCATCTTTGTTTAACAAATTAATGATTAGCTTTGCAATTTTCGGTTCATCCTCAGCCAATAAGATTAACATTCGTTCCTCCAATAAAGTAACAAAAGCAAATAAATGCCCTTGTTACTTTATTATTCCCAATATTTATGACTATTCATCATTCTTTTTGTTAATCGTCGTCATCCTCAGAATCATCCTCATGATCATGCTCTTCATCTTCGTAATCATCATCATGTTCATCATCCTCAAAATCAGTTTCCGGGTTAACAGGGTTTGTGCTTGACGATTGATAGGATCCTATTATGGGCAAGCCATTGAGAATCGACGCGGAATGCGGTGAAGCCGCAAAGGCTGCAGTTACATCCATTCCTGCTTGATAACCTTGGTGAGACCCGTTGCCCCAAACGCTTGTCACATCATATATTGTTCCATTTACTGCAATGTATGCAGGCTGACCGTTTCTACCGTTATATAAGGCAAGCTTTTCGGCTGTCCATTCGCTTGAATCAGTTTCCGGAGCCTGTACCTGGGGAGGTTGGGTAGATTCCGGTGCTTGTGTGCTCTGCCCCATAATTCCCACCACCGGCAGGCCGTTAAGAGTCGACACGGAATGCGGTGAAGCCGCAAAGGCTGCAGTTACATCCATTCCTGCCTGATAACCTTGGTGAGATCCGCTGCCCCAAACGCTTGTCACATCATATATTGTTCCATTTACTGCAATGTATGCAGGTTGACCATTTCTACCGCTATATAAAGCAAGCTTTTCGGCTGTCCATTCGCTTGAATCAGTTTCCGGAGCCTGTACCTGGGGAGGTTGGGTAGATTCCGGTGCTTGTGTGCTCTGCCCCATAATTCCCACCACCGGCAGGCCGTTAAGAGTCGACACGGAATGCGGTGAAGCCGCAAAGGCTGCAGTTACATCCATTCCTGCTTGATAACCTTGGTGAGACCCGTTGCCCCAAACGCTTGTCACATCATATATTGTTCCATTTACCGCAATGTATGCAGGCTGACCGTTTTTGCCATTATATAGAGCAAGCTTTTCAGTTGTCCATTCGCTTACATCAGTTGGCGGGGTCGCTACCTCCTGGGACGGCTGTGTTGGTTCCGGGGTCTTTCCCTGAGTCGTCGTTTGGGCATAATCCGAAACTTGCACGCTCTGTCCCAGGCGTCCCACCACAGGCAAACCGTTAAGAATTGACATGGAATGCGGTGAGGCTGCGAAGGCAATCGTTACATCTGTTCCAGCCTGATATCCCTGGTGAAATCCACCATCCCAAACACTTGTCACATCATATATTATCCCATTCACAGCTATGTACGCAGGCTGGCTGTTTTTGCCATTATATATAGCAAGCATTTCAATAGTCCACATTCTTGTATCAGTAAAAGGGTCTTGTACCTGAGGCGGCTGGGTAGCGTCCGGAATCTGTATTTGGGGTGGTTGGGTTGGTTCTGACGCATGCACTATCTGTCCCATGATTCCTACTACCGGCAATCCGTAAAGAACCGACATGGAATGCGGTGAGGCTGCGAAGGCAACCGTTACATCTGTTCCTGCCTGATATCCCTGGTGAAATCCACTATCCCAAACGCTTGTTACATCATATATTATGCCATTAACCGCTATGTATGCCGGCTGGTTGTTTTTTCCATTATATACAGCAAGTTTTTCGGTAGTCCATTCACTTGTACCACTGGCTGGGTTTTGAACTTGAGGGAGCTGGTTTGATGTAGGCTCCTGCACCTGTACGCTCTGTCCCAGGATTCCTACCACCGGCAAGTCTCTAAGAATAGACATGGAATGCGGTGAGGTTGCAAATGCAGTAGTTACATCTGCTCCCGCTTGAAGTCCCTGGTGCGAACCACTGTTCCAAACGCTGGTTACATCATAAATTATCCCGTTCACCGCTACATATGCCGGTTGGCCGTTGCTTCCATTAAATATTTCTAATTCGTCTTCATTAAGTACCGATGTTTCATTTGATTCCTGGGTTGTCAACGCATCCGCAAAAACTTGATTATTTATTTTATCTATATCCATAATATTTGTATATGCGTATTTCCATATAAACACAGTTAATCCTATAAGAACCAGTGCTCCTACTGTCATTTTCATTTTATCTTTTTTGTTCATTTTCAGCCCTCCCGAACCATTTTTAAAATATGTTACTATTAGAAACTTCTGTGATGATACAGATTTTACTCAATGAAACTGAATTTATTCTGAATACCAGTAAAATTTAATTACAGGGAAAATCTCTCATCGTGAACCAGTGCTTGATTGGCCCCTAATGTCATTAGGGCTTTTTTCGCAATTGACATGAATATATCAGGTCCGCACAAATAACAACCTGCTTTGTAAAGTTTTATTTGATTGTCATAAAATAACCTTTCCAGCATCTCCAGGCTTATAAATCCTTTTTCTCCTTCGTAGTCAGTTTCATCCGAAACAACCGGAACAACTTCAAAGTCGGGCAAAATTTTCTTAAATTCCACCAATTTGTTTTTCATAATTATGTCAGCCTTGCGTCTTATTCCCCAGATCAGAAGCACTTTTCTATTTTCACCGGTATCCGCCATATGTTGTATCATACTAAGTGCAGGCGTTATTCCTATGCCGCCGACTATAAAGACTATTTGATTTTCAGACAAATAATTAAGATATGAAAATCTTCCATACGGTCCTTCCATGGTTACTTCATTACCCGGTTTAATTGCGCCTATTTGTGATGTGAAGTCTCCCAATTCTTTTACAATAATCGACAATTGATTTTTATTTGTCGGCGATGACGAAAGTGTAAACGGGTGTTCTTCACTATTGCATTCACCCGTAAACCGGAAAAAAGCAAATTGTCCCGGCTGATATGATATTTTCCTGAATTTATTTTGAAAATTTATGCGCCAAATATCAGAGCTTTCTTTAATAACTTCTACTATTTTGTAACGATGGTCCGTTCTCAGCCAGGCTTTCATGAATTTATGATATAAATAAAATCCAACCGCTAATGAAAAATAGCTCATATAACCTGCAAACACAACAAAATCGGTCCTAACTGATGATGTCATCAACACATGCACCAACATTAATGCCAAGGCTACAATAGTTAAATTATGAATTAATTTTAGGTGTTCATATTTAAACGCAAGCACTCGCTCAATAATTGTTTTTATTAATTTAACCGGCTGTTTTTTAGTTATTATCGACGAAACCATGAAAATTACAGACAACATGCTGATTATTGCAAATATAAGAAATGCCACTTTTCCTATTCTTATCATTTGGTTTTCTGAAAAAATCATATTGTTCAATATTTGATGACCGGCAACAAATATCAATGAGACAATTGCCATAATCCCGTGAAGACGATATAAGCGGTCCATTCCAATACTTTTTTCTATGAATTTTGGTCTCGCACTTATTATGAATTGCCAATTCAACCATGTATATGCACAAACCCCCATTATCATAGACAAAAGCCGCGGAAAACTTTCATATTTCATGGGATTTGCCACAAATAAAAAAGTCGCCAATATTACCGGACTATAAAAATAAAACAACAAAAACGAGTATTTTTTCACTTAGTTTTTATTCTCCTTATATCAGATTACCGTCATTACTAAATCATCATATAAATGATTTCTGAAAATAATCTGAATAGCCCAAATAAATGCGAAACCATGCCTTCTTAAGAAAAAAGACATCTATAAGACTCAGCAAATTTATTCAATTCAATCCCGTTTTTACCAGGCGGATATGCACTACTTGAATATTTCCATTAATTTTTTTAACTCACTTATATATCAGTCATTTTATATCTTATTCTTGAGAAAGATTTTGAAGGTTTAATCCCGTAGATTTATATCCAGAGATATTTAATTTTATATTTCAAATTGCTTTGCAGTATAATTTAAATCAAAACAGCGCGAGGTTAGAATGAATATATATATTGTAAATATTTGGATACCGTTAGTACTTCTATTACCGAATTTGTTTTTTATTTTCTTCCCATCAAAAAATGTTTTAATAAATAATAACAGACCGTCTTGGTGGAAAATAATAATCATATTTGAACGTTTTGGACAAGCAGGTATTTTTATTTTACCTATATTTTGGCAATTTAATATTACAAATATCATTGATAAAATAGCATTGGGTGTAATGGCAGCAAGCATAGTAATCTACTATGTTTGCTGGATAAGATTTTTTTCTAGGGGTAGGAAATATATATTGCTCTATCAAAAGCTAATGTTTGTACCAATACCTATGGCAATTTTCCCAATCTTATATTTTCTTTGCATAAGCATTCTTCTTAATTCATGGATAATAGCAGTATTCACGTTGATTTTTGCCATTGGACATATACTAGAAACCTTAAAGAGTATTAAAAATATTGATGCATGATTAAAGTAAGATTATTCCCTGCACAAAATCTAATATTTAAAGAGGGTTTTATATAAATGGAATACAGAATATCAAAAGATGAAATAAGTCGTAGGAAAAAGGCTTTCTTAACACTATCGATTAGTTTAATGATAGGCCTGATTTTAGCATCAATAATTTCGGATTTCATAATTTCTTTTATATTCTATTTGTCTTTTGCTATAGCTCTATTAGCTTCAAATGTATTATTATTTAGTTCATTTAAGTTATTCCTGCTGATTAAGATTACCTTATCTGAGCAATTTATTGAAAGATCAAATAATAAAGGTTACGAAAGTTTTTTGGTTACAGACATAACAAGAATAAGAATTAAAAGAACAACTAAAAAATCTATTAGAGAAATTTCTATATACTTCCGCAATGGGAAAAGTCTGGCTATTAACGCTTTAGAGGATTTTGAACAATTTTTATATGATCTTATTATTAGCGTCAATGAAAATACTGTTATTAAAGAAATACATGAACCAATTAACTTTGATCACCCGTTGTTTTACTCACTCCTTGGGCAATTAATAAGTTTTATCGGCGTTTATCTTATGAAACTAGTTTTAAATATGGGTTCTTTTTAAGTTAAAATACTCTTTTTTGCTTTCTCTCTTTATATGCTTGCGGCAGGGGTGTTTTTTATGTGTAATAAGCCTTTTTCTAAGACACATGGGGAACAAAAGAACATTGCAGATTATATTTTCGGAGTTTTTGTGATTTTTGCAGGTATATACATTTTTATCGCAGGGTTATTATAAACGAATATCTGCTGTATAATCTTAATTGACCCATCTAATAAGGTGTGCTAATGTTTATTTACGGTTTAAATGGAGGATTCTAAAATGCGTTTGGATGATACTCTAATGAAATCAAAGACAGTATTTTTTATACTAATTCTGATATTTGTTTGTACCAGCGGCTGTTCCGGCAGTATTAATCAATCTGAACCTCCCCAGCCGTCAGAAACAGCAACTTATTCCTCCACTGAAAACCTAGGTGAATACTTTCCCTTAACAAAAGGAAGCTTCTGGAAATATCTGGGTGATGGAAATGAATTCGCATCATTTACACGTGAAGTTATTTTTACTGATGGACCATATGCCCAATATAGTGAAAACAACGGCGGAACCGTTAGTTCTTCAGTATATTACACAACAGCAGATGAAATAACCTGCATATATTTTAAGGGTGAGGAGTATAATAAGGACAACCTCATTGGCCTAACCTCCAATTTCAGTTTGATTATTTTAAAATCCCCGCTTGAAGTTGGCAACACATGGACTTCCGGCAACAGAAAAAGGGAAATAACAAGCATAAATGCTTCTGTTTCTACCCCTTTAGGGGAAATGTCGGGCTGTATAGAGGTAAAAGTAACTGATGAAAATTCCTTTACTTATGAATATTTTAAAAAAAATATCGGCATGGTCAAACGGGAATTCCATTCAGGCGACATTATAATTTCGTCAACTCTTGAGGAAATGAAAATATTACACTGAATCCGTTAACCATTCAGATTTTCCTGTTAATCTAACGACAAAAATTGGTCTTCTGTAACATATATATTTAGAAGCGCAGTAATTCAATTATTTCATTTCTGGCTTTCTTTGCCTCCGGCATAAACGGTATTAATGGCCAATCATGCTGCATATCTTTATAAAAATGCAGCTCAGCCTTATATCCATTTGCTTTGGCATTTTTTATAAAATCCCGGCAGTCAGGATAAAACAATTCACTGCCGCCTGCAAAAATATGAGTTTCCGGCAAGCCGTCCAACATCCCGAACATTGGCGAAACCCGCCAATCCCTGGTATCAATACCGCCGGCGTAAAACAGTCCGCATAAAACTAATCCGCCGATGGTTAGTATAAAATCTTTTTCTTCAAATTCAGAAATTTCCTTATTCGACATGGATATATCAAGCCATGGAGACAACAATATCATTTTTGCCGGAGTTGCTTTTCCCGAGTCCCTTAACATCATAAATACAGATAATGCCAATCCTCCTCCAGCTGAATCTCCTAAGAAGCTAATATCCTGTTGCTTATAATCCCGAAGAATCTTTTCGAATACCTGCATACAATATTCAATGGCTTCAAGCCAAGTATATTCGGGGGTTTTGGGATAGTCTATTACAGCTACATCATACAAAGAAGCAGCTGCAATCCTTTCCAGGGTTTTCCACTGTAAAGCCAATGGACCCTTTACATATCCTCCTCCATGAAAATAGATCAGTATTTTTTTGTTAATTCCTTTTTTATGCTTTAAAAGATATGTTGTATGGCTGCTTATAACAATTGAACTTTTTTCAAAATGTTTAAACAATTTAGCAGGCGGTATCTTGCAGTTTTCTTTTTCTCTGGCTTTATTGACTATCTGCTCAAACCCTTTTCTGTCTCCGTTTGTTTCTTCCATATCCACAAACATCTTATTAAACTTCATTGTCCTTAATAGATAATTCACAACCCGGGCGCTTTGGCTCATAATTTTATCCTCATAACTTCTTTCTAATCAATACAGATTCTTGCCCAACCGCAAGCCGCATTGATTCTCAGACTATTAGATAGTAGCACAAATCAGCTTAAGACAGTAATAGGAGAAATCTAATATGGTTTTTATTAAGCTGTTTGTAGTATTCTTTTTTTAATGTTTACTGTATTTTTCTCTATTTTTTTATTTGTATTAATGATTTCTAATATCTGACTTTAGCCCTTGCCATAAGTCCTGATTATGTTTTGTTGTAATCAGATTTATAGAATACACATTTTCAGTAACATTTAATCTCATAGTGGAATTCTTATCCGGACCTATATATCAAATAATTTCGTCGATATACTTGCTAATACTTAGCACGAATTTTTTATATCCATATCACTTCTCCTTGATAATCCTGGTAGTCAGATCTTGAGAATTGTTATGCAGCTTAACAAGTAACCAAACCTTTCATTGTTTTAATATGATTATGGCCCCTATTAGTTTACCGGGCAATTATTTATTATTCTTGTTTAAACTAATTGTTTTGTTTCCAGTTTATCTTTTAAGTGTATATAATAATCTAGATCAATATAAATTTATACTCTTTTTAGAAACAGGAGAAAAAATGAAAACCAAAAGTAAAAAAAAGATAATTATCGCATTGGCTTTAACTGCAACTATTTTATTTGTTTTATTCGGAGCATTTTACATATATACCCTGGATTATTACAGGGCCGATGAACAGGCAACAGAAATCATAGCAGATGCAAAGATTGTAGGAAAGATGACTGTTTTTAATCCTGAAGACGATGCTGCAAAAACCGGGCTTATCTTTTATCCCGGTGGAAAAGTTGAAGCTTCTGCCTACGCTCCTTTGCTTAAGGCAATTTCTGATGAAGGCATTAAATGCATACTCATTGAGATGCCATTCAATCTTGCAGTCTTCGGAATAGATTCAGCTGATATGGTATACGAAATGTTCCCGGAAGTCGAAAAATGGTATCTGGGAGGGCACTCGCTTGGAGGAGCCATGGCAAGCAGCTATGTAAATAAGAACAGTGATAAGCTGAATGGACTTATACTGCTGGGTGCATACCCTGTCAATGATTCTAAAATCCCTACCCTGGCAATCTATGGTACCGAGGATAATGGTCTTGACATAACAAAGCTGCAGGATGTTGATAACAAGCTTGAACTTAGTGGTGGAAACCATTCATATTTCGGGAATTATGGCGAACAAAAGGGAGATGGCCGGGCATCAATATCCAGGGAAAAGCAGCAGGAATTAACAGTCGCTGCCATTATTGAGTTTATTAAATAGTCTGACTAAGGTAAATTTACATAAGTCTATTCAAAATGCATTCATGAAATGATACGATATAGGAGAGAAAAAAGGTGTGGTAACGTTCGCATAAAGAAGCCCGTAAAAGTCTATTCCCATAGAGGTCTAAATTTAAATACAGGAGTTGAGATTATGTCAAATACCGGTAATTCCATTGACAGCAGCAATCGCATTGAATGGTATCTGAATGCAAAATTCGGACTTTTCATCCATTGGGGAGCATATTCAGCAGCTGGTGCCGAAGCCTCCTGGCCTATTATGGCTCCCGGATTATCGGAAGCTATGTTCGGTACACCATCTACCATAACAGAGAAAGTCTATATAAAACTTCCCGAAAAATTCAATCCAAAGGATTTTAATGCAGATGAATGGGTCAGAACAGCAAAGGATTCCGGGGTGAAATATATTATCATAACATCAAAGCACCACGACGGATTTTGTATGTTTGATGCCCCTGGAACAGATTATAAAATCACGAATACACCTTTTGGACGCGATGTTTGCCTGGAGCTGGCACAGGCTTGTAAAAAAGCTGACATAAGACTTGGATTCTATTATTCACCGCCCGATATGAACCATACTGGTTATAGAGACACTTCTAAGCCTGTCACCAAAAACTGGCTTGGCGAACCAAAACGGAAGGAGTGGGCGGAATATCTTGATTATATGGAAAGCCACATCCGCAAACTTCTGACTGATTACGGTGAGGTAAGTATTCTGTGGTTTGACGGACTTTGCAACCACTTGAAATATGATACTCCAAGATTTCACAAGCTCATTCACGAACTCAGTCCCAATACCTTGATCAATGACCGTTTGGGTGACGATTATGATTATGTCACCCCTGAACAATTTATTCCCTCTGAAGGAATTCCGGCAAAGTCCGGCAAGCCGCCGTCAGGCAATGGAATTGAGAGTGAAAAATTCTTCCGTACTGTCCTTATATTGTTTAAGATACCTATAATTAGGGGTTGGATACGCAAACAGATGCATAAATATGCCGAAGGAACATTGGACCTGGCACCACTTGCTCAAACCACCTACCCATCCCCAGCTGTATTCCAGCCATGGGAAACCTGTATGACGATGGGACAGACCTGGGCATATAACCCAAATGAAAAGAAATGGAAGTCTCCGGACCTTTTGGTTAAAAACCTCTCCACGGTAGTAGGACATGGTGGTAATTATCTATTGAATGTGGGACCTTCCGAGCTTGGAGTTTTCCCTCGCGAAGCAGTTGAGCGGCTTAAGTATATCGGGGCTTGGATGAAAGAAAATCCAGATGCAGTTTACGGCACTTCGTATACACCTTACAGCAGCATGGAATGGGGAACGGCAACGAGTAAGGGCGACAAGGTGTTTCTTCATGTTCATAAATTGCCTGATAATGGAAAAATTACTATTAAAGACTTTCCGGTAAAAATTAAAAAAGTATATCTACGGGACGAAAGCACCCCTGTTTTTTCTCATATCAATTCCCTTTTAGAAATATCTCTGACGGAAAAATCTATTGACTGTGTTGAAATAATTACAATTGAAATTGATTCAGCCCGGCAACTTGCCGATTATACAAAACCAGAACCTGCCGGCAAACCTGTCAGAAAATATATCCGTTCAAACGCAACTGCATCTGCTCTTATAAATGGTGTAGCAAATGGCCTTATAGCTTTTTTCTCCTACAGGCTGGTTAACAATATACCGAATCTTGATGCGGGAATAGATATTCTGATCACTGTTGCAATAATCTCCTTCCTGACTAGTTGGATCGTAATTGCAGGAACCCGCAAAGACATTGCAAACGGAAACATTGCGGTTGTTTCCATACCGGAAACCGATTCTAAAAAACCAATTAATTCTGCTTTAAAAGGACTGATTGTAATGCTTATCTGCACAATTGCCTTTGGTGGAATTCTAGCGGGGGCAGTACTTCTTTTACTACCCGGCGGTTTTTCAGGCTGGGGATATATTATTTTCAAGACACTATACACGGCAGCAACCGGCGCACTGGCTGTATTTATAAGTATCAAAGAAATTATCAAAGAAAAGTCGCGGGCAAAGTGAAAATAGATTTTTAAAAGGAGGTGCTAGTATGATGCGCATGGGGCAGGTATTGAAAGTCATTCCGGAAAAAGTCGGCAGGTATAAGGAACTGCATACAGATGTATGGCCGGATGTAAAAAAAAAGATAACCGAATGCAATATAAAAAACTATTCCATCTTCATGAGGGGAGGATACCTATTTGCATACTTTGAATACCACGGGAATGACTTTGATGCCGATATGGCTAAGATGGCAGCCGATCCTATAACCCAGGAATGGTGGAAGGAATGCATACCATGCCAGCAGCCCGTAGACTTCGCCAATAAAAGCGAATGGTGGGCAAACATGGAGGAAGTATTCCATCAAGACTAATCGGAGGTATTATGAATAACAAGGAACGCGGACTTGCGCCGTTCAAGCGCCGTCAGATGGACAGATTCCCTATGTGGTATGGTGCAGATCCTGCTTTTACCGGGAACTTAGTGGCTGTTACCGGAGGCAGGGATGAAGAAGATGCGCTTTATAATTTAATTGACATAGATTATAAAACAATAAGACCCGTGTATGTAGGAAAACCATTGAAGACATATGAAGATGGGTCAGTTGATACAATATGGGGAGTCAGAAGAAACGGGTATTATTATGGAATGTCTGTAACTCATCCGATGGCAGGGTTTGATTCAGTTGAAGAGGTTAATAAATATAAGTTCCCGGATCCTAATGATTTCGATGTAAGTATTTCTACCGGGCAGCAGGAATGGGCTGAAAACCACTGCCTGATAGGAGGTTCCTGGGCTCCGTTTTTTCACGATTCAGTGGAGCTTACAGGAATGGAAAAATTCTTTATTGACATGTATGTGAACCCTTCCTTCGCCATGGCGGTCATTGAAAAGTGTTTTGAATTCTATTATGAACTTGACCGACGTACATTTGAAAAACATAGTGATATAATTGACATGTATTTTATCGGCAATGATTTCGGCTCCCAGCGCCAGCTGCTTGTTCCCCCTGATATTTGGAGAAAATACTACAAACCATATCTAAAAAAACTGATTGAACAAGCAAAATCAAATGGATGCGTAACTGCAATCCACTCCTGCGGAAGCATTCGTTCCATTATCCAGGACCTTTTAGAAATAGGTGTTGATGCTATAAATCCTATACAAATAAATGCTGACAACATGGATCCTGTAGAACTGATAAATGAATTCGGTTCTGACGCAGTCTTTTTCGGTGGAATTGATGAAAACCATATTTTGATGAACTGCACCCCGGAAAAAGTCAGGGAAGAAACCAAAAGGATAATCGATATCCTTGGAAAATACGGCAGATATATAGTTGCACCTTCTCATGATTACCTGATACCGGAAGTACCTGCAGAAAATGTATCAGCCATGTATGACGAAGCTAAAAAATACGGGCTTGGATCTTTCAATTTTGAACAATAGAGTCGCTGACATTTTCCTGAACATATTAATAATGTTCATGTTTCATTAATTAACAACTAACACATTTTATGAAACAGGGGGAATATTATATTTTCTCCTCAATCGAATTTGCAATATATTATTTAAAAGGTTATGTAGTCTTGATAGTGCCCGGTATATAATCCTAATAATTCCTATCTACCGTAGGTAAGGTTCTTTCAGACACTCTTTTGGCACCTGCCAGAAATCACGATATGGCATTGTGTAATTCCTGCGGGTCTTTTTCTAAATCAAACAGAATATCAAAATCCTCATGTTTGTAATACGTTATATACTTATAATTCCTCCATCTCACCATTACACCCGGAACACCTTTTAAACTATATTGGCTTACTGCGAAACGATTATCCTCAAGATCGTTGCCTTTAAGGGCTTCTAAAAAACTCCTGCCTTCCGTAAAAGGAATTTCATCTGTATCTATCATTTCGCAAAGAGTCACGCCTATATCCATAATACTTATGGGTTCGTTGACTTTCTTGCCTTCTGTGATTCCTACGCCTCAGAAAATCAAAGGTATTCGGGCAGAACCCTCAAAGAAAGTCTCCTTTCGATACATGTTCAATTGACCCGCCTGATCCCCGTGGTCTGACAAATAGATGAATATACATGTCTGTTGCGCTGTTTCAGGGACTTGCTAAATGCTTCATAAACAGCCTCGACCTGATTATCTATTTGTTCTATCATGCCGTAATATGCAGCGCGAATATCCGGCATGGAACCAGGATTAATGTGATCCCGGTTCCATGCTTAAAAGTAGAAACTGACCTTCCGCTGAAGTCGTATATGTGATTTTTACAGAGTCATCCTTCTTATAATCAGCAATATACTTTGTTATCTCCGAATTTCTGAATACCATAAAGGAATCGTTAATTTTCACTTCAATGCTGTTATTATCAATCTGACCCTGATAAATACCTGTAATTTCTAAGATTTCATCGTCAACTATTGCCGGATTTATGCTCTCAAGAATCAATTGACTTTCGGAAGATATTTTGTAAGCAATTTTAACTGGATCATCTTTCTTTAACCCACTTAATAAAGAAGACATCTCAGGATTTCTAAATACCATAAAGGAATCTTCGACTTTTACCTCTATGCTATTACTGTCAATTTGACCCTGATAAACTCCATCTATTATATATACATCTAGTTCATCTTCTTTTATTTGTTTATACTCATCATTATTCGTATTTTTTATTATGAAACGATCAGTTATGCCCTTCATTTCAATAACTACATATGGATAGGTTAAAGCTTGGGTAACTATTTCATCTGGTTTTGGAATTATTTCTTCCACAATAATATTGGTTTTTCCTTCATTATCTTCAACTGATAAAACCCTAATACTGTATCCGCCTGTTGGTTTTTCACCCAGGCCGATAAACATTGTGTAAACACCGTCGGTATCAACCCAATAGAAATATCCGCCAACCAAGGCAAAGCTATTGATTTTATTGTATTTTTCTTGTTCTAAAACACCCGGATCAACTTCCTTAAAATCAATTTTATTTACTGTAATCCCCTGTGGAGGTGTTGTACCGGGGTTTGCTGAAGTGGCACTTGGTGATATAGTTGCTTGATTTCCTCCTACCGGCTTATCATTACTACATCCAGCCAAACCAATTACTATTACCAAAACGATTGTAACTGTAATAATTATTTTCTTTTTCAGTCTCATTTCATTCTCCTTAGTAATTTTTTACTATTTTTCTTTCTATCCATTTAACGCGCTTAAGATGATTATTGTTCCACGCTCTGATAATCCAATATTTTCATTTTCGGAATTAATTACTATGGGCATTATCATACAGATAAGAATTAAATTTTCGAGAGATACTTTTGTGTAAACTTTTTCAAAATTTCAATCTAAATGGGCTACAGTTGAAGCATGGATTTTTATTAAAACTTCAGTTTCTTTTAGAATCGTTTTTACCATTTAACTGATCTTCTAACGGACTTTTTATAAGGCATAAGGCCATTTGATGAAATGAAGTATTCAGCGTTAAGCCCTTCGACTTTACAGTATGATTCAATTGTATGATAGTCATGAAAATTCTTGTGTTTCATTTTGCCACCTCCTTTTCTTTCTTATTTTCTTCATTTCTTATAGCTGTGTTGTACAAGAGCAAAGTATATTCCCAGGGCTGCGTATCAGTATCCTTTTTTTCATGTTTAATAACGAATTCCCTTATAATCGAAAGAAGCTCCTGTCCTTCTTTTTGAGACATATGAACAACCCCGTTAACAAACTCACTGTTTTTTGCAACTACTTCTTTTGATACTCCTGTATCGAATAAGCTTAAAAGTCCGTCAAAGGTATTCTTTATGATATTCTGCATTATGGCATATCTTTCTTTTGATAGATTCTCTTCTAACGGAGATCCTATATGAATATCAACATCGGCTGGTTTATAAAACTTTGCCTGTATTCCGTTAATACTTTCTTTGTGATCAAGCTCTACAACGCCTAATGTTTCAAGCTTTTTGATGTGAAACTGTGCTGATGAAGGAGAAATCTTAAGCATATCTGAAATAGCTTTCGGAGTGACAGCCTCACCTATAATACTCATATGTCTCAATAGTTTTTGTCTTTGCGGACTCATGAATATCTTTAAATCCCCTTGTGATGATAGCTTTATTACTTTCTTTGTCATTTCATTCCCTCCTAACGTTATATTTATTGTAACATTACATTTTATGTTATGTCAAGGTTTTTTTTAAGTTTTTAAAATTTTTTTATTTTCGAATAAATACGTCTGAGTTTACACTTACTAAAATATGGTATTCAAACTGTTCCATCGCTTAATAATCATTCGAATGAGCATCATGTAAAAAAATATTAAAAAAGTAGACATTTTATCTTTCACTACCACAACCCATATGATACAATGTTCTTCCACACCACAATATATTGTGGTTTACAAAAGACTGACAGGAGATTAAAATGCAGAATATTGACAGCTTGATAAAGAGGCAATTCACCAGGGAATTAGAAAACAGCAATAAGAATGTCTATGACCTGTTTGCATATAAAAAAGTTGATGTACATATGAAAAATTGGAAGACCGGCGAAGTCATAATAGATATGAAAGAGCTGGAGTTTCCCGAGGATTATTCCCAGAACTCATGCAATATTATTGCAAGCAAATACTTCAGAAAAGCCGGCGTCAACGGAGAATACGACCATGAACACAGCATGAAGCAAGTTGCCGACAGAATGGTGGGATTCTGGGCTGACGCTTTATTTGCCGAAGGGCTTCTAACTGACAAAAAACAGTGGCAGATTTTATATGATGAGTTGGTTTTCGCACTGCTTTCACAAAAATGGGCGCCTAATTCCCCCCAGTGGTTCAACACCGGAATTAAACGCAATTATGGCATCGATGGAGGAAAGAGCGGTCTTTACTATTATGATGAAGCTGAAGGCGCAGTTGTAGAATCTGATAACATGTATGCAAGAACACAGGCTTCCGCATGTTTTATCTTATCCATTGAAGATAAATTATTAGGGAAAAACTCAATAGCTGAGCACTATGTCAGCGAAACCACCTTATTCCGGGGCGGTTCCGGAGTGGGAACAAATTTTTCGGTTTTACGTGCAAAGAATGAGAAATTATCAGGCGGCGGAACATCCAGCGGAATGATGAGTTTCCTTAAAGGCTTTGACAGAAATGCCGGTGCTATAAAATCCGGCGGCACAACCCGGCGCGCTGCAAAAATGGTAATTGCCGATATTGACCATCCGGAAATTGAGCATTTCATAACATGGAAAGCACATGAAGAGCAAAAAGTACGCGACTTAGGCAAAATGGGTTATGATACATCAATGGACGGCGAAGCATATCAAACAGTGGCCGGTCAAAACTCAAACAACTCTGTTCGAACAAACAATGAATTTATGTCCAAGGTTTTAAATCTGGATATTGAGCCTGACAGTATTATTAGGCTTAAGGGGCGGCTTGACCATACTGTTGACAGGGACGTTAAAACGGCTGATCTTTGGGATAAAATTAATCGTTCTTCCTGGGAATGTGCCGACCCCGGTCTTCAATTCGATGACACATTCAATGCCTGGCACACATGCCCAAGCGGTGCCGATGGAAAATTCGGAGCAAAACACAACAGGATTAATGCCACAAACCCTTGCAGTGAGTATGCTTTTTTAGACAATACCGCATGCAACCTGGCCAGTATAAATGTATTCAGGTTTTATGATGAAAAAAAATATACTTTTGATATAGACAGCTATACACACCTTGTCTGCCTTATACAGATGATCCTGGAGGCATCAATATACCGGGGACAATTCCCTACTGAGGCCGTAGCAGAGGGAAGTTATTTATTCAGGACAACCGGCCTTGGGCTGGCAAATACAGCTTCACTATTCCTGTTATATGGATATCCATATGACAGCGATGAAAGCAGAGCTTTGGCAGCATCACTCGCAGGTATAATGACAGGATATTCTTATTTCACATCTGCCCTAATGGCTGAACGACTCGGGGCATTCGAGAGCTATGATTTGAATAGAGATCACATGAAGAAAGTTATTCGAAATCATGCCCGGGTTGCAGGTTATCTGACAGACGAGTTCGAGGACTTGAACTATAATCCATTAATGGTAAACCATAAAATTCTTCCGGGTGAATTTAGTAAAACGTTGAAGACCGCCTGGAACCTGGCAATAGAAGCAGGCGAATTATACGGATATCGTAATGCCCAGGTAAGTGTAATTGCCCCGACAGGCACTATTTCATTCGCAATGGATTGCGGGGCTACCTCCGTTGAACCTTATTATAGCCATGTGGTTTTTAAACAACTTTCAGGCGGAGGTTCGATGCTGATTATAAATCCGGTGATTCAAGCTACTCTAAAACGGCTGGGTTACAAGAAGGCTGAGATTGAAAAGATACTTAGTTTCATGCTTGAAAAAGATGAAAGCGGACAGCTTAAAAATCATTCTTTTGAAAACGCACCCGGCCTTCGCCCCAAACATATAAAGGTGTTCGAGACGGCCAATGAAATAAGTCCGCAGGGACACGTCCTTATGGTATCAGCAATAACACCTTTAATCAGCGGAGCTGTAAGCAAAACTGTTAATCTTCCATCAAATTCTACCGTCGATGATGTTAAGGATATTCATAAGCTGGCGTATACTACAGGTACAAAATCAATCGCAATATATCGCGACGGATGCAAAGCCGCTCAGCCGCTTTCAAACGGAAAGGTTGATCAAGCAGACAGAGTCTTTGAAGACTATAGTTATGCAGAACTTGTTGATTATGCCAAAAATTGCACAAGCATTCCTATTCGGAAAAAACCTGAGGGCATGCATCTAAGCCGTACTCATGCCGCTAAAATTGACGATATTGAGCTTTATATCACTTTAGGTTTCTACAACAATGGTAATCTTGCAGAAATTTTTGTATCAACAGATAAGGAAGGCACCGTGGTAAAGGGTGTACTGGCATCGTTATCGAAGGCATTAAGCAATATGCTTCAGTACAACATTCCGGCAGATGAAATCTCGCGAACGCTTCGCAACCAAAAGTATGAACCCTCAGGCTTCGTAAGCCGTCATCCTTATATAAAATCAGCTACATCGATTTCCGACCTTATTAGTAAAGTAATTGATATAGAACTCGGCGATTTTTCACGCTGTCATGTGAAGCCTAAAACATTTGCCCGTGTATATGCCGAGGAGGTTGAAATAGATGCAAATGGTAATGGAGCTAAACCTGTAGATACTAAAGGCGAGAAGGTCTATGGTGAATCCTGTTCAAAATGCGGAAGTGATAACCTAATTAGAAACGGAACATGTAAAATCTGCCAGGACTGCGGAACTACAACCGGATGCAGCTAATGTGCGATTACCAGATATACAAATATGAAGTAATTAAAGGGAAGTGTTATTAAATTCATACGCTTCCCTTGTTTAATAACCTGAATCTAAATTGATGCAATTACTGTCATAATCCGCAGTGAATCCACATTCCCCTGATATGTGTTATGATTTAAAGCAATTATTGGGATTATACTTAAAAAACCGGATAAATAACCAAAACAAGTATAAAAAATCACTAATCGAATGACAGTTTTAATTTTTTGACTTATAATAATATCAGAATTATTAATATACTAGGGGGCAAATTATGAAAAAGCTATTTATTATTATTTTGATAATAAGTCTATGTATGACCATGCTTGCAGGCTGCGGCAATAAGAAGGAAGATGATACAGGTAAAACTGCAGCACCAACTACAGGACCAACAGCAGCTCCGACCCAGGAAGCAACAGATATATCGGGAATGCAACCGGAAGAATATTTTAATTTTGATCCAGCTACCGGTACTTTGAATGGCTTTCAGCTTGAAATTCTCGGAGTCACTGATATTGTTATTCCTGCTAAAATTACCGGGGCTGATGTCCGTATTATTGCTTCAAATGCATTTAACGGTGTCGGCTTGAAGAGCGTTGTTTTTCCAGAGACACTCGATAAAATTGAAACTAACGCATTTGCGAATAATTTTTTAACACAAATTGAGCTGCCAAATAATATATCATCTTTAGGGATTGGAGCCTTTGAGAAAAACGATATAACTGAGGTTGTTATTCCGGAAAGTATTACAAAAATTGATATTGGAGTATTTTCAAGCAATAAACTAACTAAAATTACTTTACCAGATACTATAACATCTATTGGGCGAAATGCTTTTGCTACAAATCTGCTGACTGAAGTTATTATCCCGCCATTAGTTAAAGTAATTGGCTCATTCGCTTTTGCAGATAATCTGATTGAAAATGTGGAGTTCAACAACGGTCTCGAAAGAATTGATGGCCGTGCTTTTTCAATAAATAAACTTACTTCAATAACTATCCCTGCCAGTGTTCAGTCGATTGGACTTGCTTCTGAGGGAGCTACTCCACCAACAAATTATGAGAGATTTGTATTTTCATATAATCCACAGATTAATAGTGTTACAATGTTGGGAAGCAATGCTGAAATTGAGCCTTTTTTCCTAGCTGAAAATAACAATTTTAGAATGGCATATACCACTGGAGGCGCTGGAACTTATACCGGCTCACAATATGGAAAGTGGGAAAAAATCGACTAGCAATTATACATTATTGTTCTATGCGATTCTGTGAAAGTATGTCATGGCTAGAAGGAATATTTTGCAAACGCATGGATTAATTCCTTATTAAAAAAGGACTCTCAATGAGTCCTTTTTTTATTCTATTTCACAAATCATATTATTTATAATACCCTGAAACCCATCCGGAACATTACATTCCGTTAAAAGCTGCCCGTCCTTCAGTTCCCTCTTAATTACAATATCACCGAATGCAGTCCCGATTCTACCATAAGCTTCTTTTCCTTTATATGAAAAATCCAATTCAATAACTTTGTTTTTCAAATCAATGTTACGGATTCCCAGAATGCACTTGACAATAACTACGCCTATAAATGAAGCAAACCCATGGTTAAGGCTTCCGAACAACATATCATCATGCTCCCATAATGTGCCTGTTGCTGCAGCCATGTGATGAAAATACTCTTTTATCTCTGAAACAACTTTATGGTAATATCCATAATTCACCAGAATCTCCATACGGAGATAATTACCGATGAATACATTGGCATAAACAATTTCAGGTCTTATTCCACTTTTTTTTCGATTAGGTCCGAATATATCCAATACAAGATGCCTCAATTCATTGAACTGTTTATTTTCAAGGTCAGCTATTCCGAAGAAAAGCGCGAAATACTGGCATGCTTCTGATTTATTATCCGTAATCTCTAAAATTCCCTCTGCATTCCTGATTGCATTATCGATAAAGAGTATTCCATTAAAAGATTGTTCCAGTATTATTTTTTTAATTTTCAGCGCCTGATCAATCAGAATTTCATCGTCATACAGTGTGCCGATGATTTCTACCATCTTTGAAAACAGCATATTCGTCGGGTAATGTACTCCCTGTACATATTTGTTAGCTTCGGACCATTCTATGAAATTCCATCCGGGAAGTTTTTCCAGCAATCCATCATCATTCGTATATTGCTTGAAGAAATCCACTAATCCATAACATATTGCCCTTAACCTTGCTTTATCTGCATTTATATCACGCTGAAGGTATTGGTACATTTCAATAATATACCACATAGCCCATTGGGGAATAAAATTACCGTTTCTATGCTCTGCCGGATAGCACATTGGAATCATTCCTTTGGGTATGTATGGAAAATTCTCCGCCAAAATGTAGTTTTCCATCATGACTTTCTCAACCACCGGATTCCCTGAAAAAAACTGTTCTGACTGAGAGGTGAAGAAACTATCGCACAGCCATCCCGCCCTTTCCCTGGTCGGGCAGTCCATAAAAACATCGAGGGTATTCTGCCGATAAGTCTCAACAGCGGCTTTGAAAATTAAATTTATTGCATCATCATCACAGTGGAATTTCGTATTGTCATACTTTGGATATGAATATTCCCTTATTCCTTTGATCTTCAATGATATTCGGCCTTTAAGAATAAAACATTGTAAATATTTAAATCCATAGCATTCAAATGATTCAAGCGTATATGGATCATCACTTGCCATCAGTGAATATTTAATTACATTTACACTATTCCAGGATGTTACATCTATTTTCCCATCTACCAGTTTCTCATCGAAGATAAAATATATTTCACTGTCTTCTTTCGCTACTATATCAGCTAGAATAAATCCGACATTATTACACCCCATATCAATTAATATATAATGCTTTTCTGACAAATTAATGCGTTTGTTATGCGGTTTTACGAATACACCTTCATGAAACATGCATTTCTGAGCTATTTCAAAAGGATGCTCTTTTATATCTTCATATTTATATCCCTGTATTGTATCTGATATATCATTAATGAACCGCGGTTTTAGAAGATTCTTTCGGTTCTTATCTCTAAGGATTACATCTCCCGTTCCAATAATCCTATCAAATTGAAATATTTTATATGCCGGGTAAGGAACTTCTCTTTTTAGAAACCGTTTTCCATGGACAACAACTTCCAGAGATTCATACTGAACTTCAGTATTTTTGTTATCCATATGATATATTTCACTAAAATTCCTCTGATAAGAGTATCTCGCAACTTTTCTAACTCTCTCTTGTATCTGATATCCCCGGAAATCCGAATCAATCTTACTTAAGCATATTACAGCATCCTTATCCTCAATAATCTCAGCCTGTATAAATGAAGCGATATCAAGGGTGTAGTAGGTGCCTATGTTATACCCTGCCACTTCTATGAAAACATGATTTATTCCTTCGATAATATACTCATTGATATGAATACTGTCAATGCGAAGATAGCCATGCGGTGCCCTGGCAGGTCCGTAGTGTACGAATCTACCATTTACTGAGATTCTATAAAGAGTTGAACCTGTGATATAAAGCACATAATTCTTGTGCAGAGAAGCTCTAAAATCCATTTCAAATCCTGCCTGCACATTCATGATTCTTGATTTACCCTTTAGCCAAACGGCTTCTGCTTTTAGAAATCCTGTAATATTATCATTCAACTTCAATATATCCTCAAGTCAAAAACTTCTGCGTATGGACTTCCCCAGGTCTCGTAAACCTTCAATTTAATGCCGATTGCATTCACTTTATCAAATGTATGGCTGACGAACCGCATGTGGTTTTCCGTTTCCTCGGAAACTGTTATTTCACCTTCGCTGGTTATTGCCACTAATTTGTATGCTTTTATCATTTCACGGTTGATATGATTGATGTCTGCTACAATTCTCCGGGGATTTAGGTCTGAGTTAAATACAATCTCCGCTTTTGAGATTACCTTTTCTTCATCAAACATTAACTTAATCCATTCCGGTTGGTTCGATTTAAATCTATCCGACATCCATGAATTAGGCATCGCAAACGGCCGGATATGTCCGTTATTAATCATCTCAGGCCGGTATATCCTTTGTATTGGCTTTGTCTTAAAGCAAGGTGTTGACGGCATGTATTCTGCATAATTAATTGTTTTGTAATTAGAATCATATTTAAGGACTTCCTGGTCGGACTCTATGCCAAGGACACCTGTCAACTTTTCTTTTTCCATATAAAGTTTCACATAGGGATTTCTTCTGACCATTAAAAATATTTTATTCCCCGGGCATTTCTCCAAATCCAAGTCAAACTTATACCATCCCTTTTCATAAACGATAATTTTAAAAGTCTTATAGATTTCACCGATACGGTAATTCTGCTTTATACCATCAGTCAGATAAACATCCACAGTCACTTCCCGCTCCTCTCCGGATTCCATGAAAAGCGATATCGAATTCAGTCCGTTTTCAATCGGCAGGATCAGCCCAAGTGAATCGGTCAATAGTCTGAAGTCCTCCGGTGAAGTCATTTCAACTGATTTCTCTGATGATGCGCTTACCTGAGATTTTCTTGAATAATCATTATCTTCAAGGAGTTTCGCTCCGATAATAGATTGATCGCTCCTTAGTAGCTTTACCTGCAGCTCATTAATATATTTTTTGGATATACCGTCAGGACAAATCCCCTTTTCTATGCACATTGATGCAGCCATACCTGCCGCCTGACCCATAATTGATGTAGTGGAAATTACCCTTAATGTTCCGAGAGCCTCATGAGTACAGCTTATATGACGACCTGCAAAGAATAGGTTGCTAATATTCTTCGAATATATGCACCTGAAAGGTATGTCTGTAATACCGGGCAGATAATCATGTGTGCATCCCGGTTTGTTTGTCAGATACCCTTCCGGAGGATGTATATCGATTGGCCAGCCGGTATATCCTATTGAATCCTGGAATTTTCTTTGTTTGGTCATATCATATGAATTAACAATATATGTTCCAATCAGTCTTCTCGACTCCCTTTTGCCCGGAAGATATCCTATCCAGTTTATCTCTTGATTCTCGACATTTTCATAATTCCCGCTGTTTTTTATATGGCCCCACAGACCATTTACAACTTTTCTTAAATGAAGCATTATCTCGCCGTCATCATAAATGGAATCAATCTGACCGCCATACTCAATCCACCAGAATCCGTAATATGAACCATCCGGCATTGCATTAATGCTTCTGTTAATTCGTTCATAAGAAGCCAAGCCATCCACTTTTATAGCCCAATCAGGTGTTTTAAACTTTACCGGATGACCGGCATCTACCGTTGTAAAAAGCAATGTTGCTCCCATTGTCTTTTTATCAGCTGTTTCCGGAGAATATACTTCATCAAACTCACTTTTTCCCTCACGACCAATCCTGAAATGCGCGCCTGAGAGAAATCCTATTGTTCCATCTCCTGTGCAATCAATGAATAGTTTTCCTTTAAACTCATAAAGGGTTTCAGAGCGAAGCTGTAATCCTTTCAAGCTTTTTATTTCATCAATTTTGTTTTTAGTTGCTTCATACACTGATGTATTTAAATATAAGCTTAGGTTTTCTTGGTTTAAAACCATATCAAAATATATCTGGTCAAAATAGAACCATCTCCACTTACCGGCATTCTGCGCCATGTAATGCAGGTGGTTGAATATTTCTTCAATTATTCCCGTTTCCCTTGCGAATCTGTTGAATGGAGGCGCTGCAGCACCGCACGGCCCTACTCTCACCTCACTACTAGCGCTTCCTCCCAGTATCGCCCTGTCAGTTACTAATATGGTTTTTTTACCTTGCCTAGCTGCAGAAAGAGCGGCTGAAATACCTGCGATACCAGCCCCAATAACAACAATATCCGCTTCAACATTAACCTTCTTGAGTTTTCTCGTTCTATTCTGTTTTTCAGTATCTATCACAAGAATCACCTCTGTAATATTTATTATATATAGTTAAATATAGCACATCAATCAAAGTAATTAATGTAAAATAATGACATAAGTTTTGATGATGAGGTTTTTATGAGTGATAAAAATAAAAGACCGGCTAAACAATGGATTGTCATTTGTTATGGCAACATACTAAGAAGCCAGGTACTTGAACAGTATTTGAGATACTATGCAGAAAAATATGAGTTGAATATAGAATTTTCCTCTGCCGGCATTGCGAATCAGGATGAATTCCCTAATACGAATATTCTTTTAGAGGAAATCCGTCAGGAATTACATAAAAGGGGTATTCCCTGCGCTTTAAATCGTAATACATGGGACAATGTTGTCGAAGCTAAAATTGAGTCTGCCGATATAGTAATCTGCGCAGACAGCAGTGTCAAGGCGACAGTATTAAAAAGAATGAATAGCCGGATTGATAAAGAAAAAGTATTTACTTTCTATGGAATGATTTCAGAAGGTGAAATTGATTTTGAAGACACATATGATTATGAAAAGAAAAGGCAGGATCCCATTAGGTTTAAGAACGCATTTGATGAGTTAGACAGAATTGCAGGAAGGATTCTAAGTCAACCTAAAATTTCATTATAGAAAACCAATGTAACCGTTATTAATTCAATGCTGGTTTCAGGGCTCCTTAATATAACGGGGGGACTATTATAATTATTTCCACTAAGGTATAATATGTGTGTAAATTGGGGTTGCGTTAAAAATTAATTTAAAGTTAGTTTATTCATAGAAAGTGGGATAAATATGAAAAATATAGGTATTTTTATTTTAATTGTCGTTATCTTAGGCGGTATTATGTTTTTTACAAATCCTACAAAGGATAATTTTAATAATTTCCTTGAAAGAAAGGCTTCCCGAAATATTGCTAAATATGTAGGCGGCACCCATGACGCTGTAGATGAGCTGATACATGAGGGCGAACCGATTACAGCCTATTATGCAGACACTAACTATGTGCGAGATGATTATTATGTTTTCAGTATTTATACCAGCAAGTCATCGACATATAATACAAGGTATTTAGGCTTATTCAAGTTATTTATGAAAATGGACTAATTGTGCTTATCAAATAATCATGCAAAAAAGCGACTTAATTGTCCTTGGGATGATTCGGTCGTTTTTTTTGATTATTGAATTTACTTCAAAATATGTTTTCTTTTTAATTCAAATATTAAATTATTAAATGCTTTTTCTTCCATTATCTTGCGTGTTTCAACTGTTGATGAACCCATATGGGGGGATAGTACGACATTATCCAGTACTTTAAGCTTTCCTGTATAAGGCTCTTCCATAAAGCAGTCCAATGCGGCACCATACAAATGTCCGTTGAATAACATTTCATATAATACCTCTTCATCAACTAGGCCTCCCCTGGATGTATTTATAAGTATCGCACCTCTTTTCATTTTCCTGATTCTTTCCCCAGATAATATATTTTTAGTTGATGCCGAAAGCGGTATGTGAAGCGTTATGATGTCTGACTTTTCGATTAATTCATCTAATCCTATCATATTAATTTGTTCATGAGCTTTCACCTTAGGATCATAACCTTTCAGGCTGCACCCAAAAGGTTTCAGCATTTCTGACAATCGGCTCCCAATGCGCCCGCAGCCTATAATGCCGACAGTTCTGTTTTCCAGAAGAAGTCCTTTTGGTCCTTTCCAATTTCCGTTCCGGATATTCCGATCAAGTGCGGGGATATTCCTCAGCACTGATAAAATCATTCCCAGTGCTAGTTCTGCAACCGCTTCCTTCGGCGCGTCCGGGGTGTTAAGCACTGAAATATTTAATTCTTTTGCTGCATCAAGGTCGACTGAATCAAGTCCGATTCCACATCGGGATATAACTTTCAGATTGACCGCTTTTTCCATGACTTTTTTAGTCAGCGGTTCTACCCCTGCCAATATTCCGACCGGCTGATGGATTTCTATCAGCTCTATAACTTCTATTTCACTCAACCGTCTCTTATACGGATTATTCACTACCTTGATGTTCTTATCAAATCCACCTGCTGAGAAGCTTGATGTTGTAATCAATACAGTTTTCTTCATTATTTTACTCCTATTTATATACAAGATACTTTTCATAATATTGCCAAAAAATCTCTTTATTCTCCGGCTTTACTGATCCCCCGCCTATGTATGAGAATATTTTAGGATATTGCAGGTGCAAATCCCTGATGGCCAGCACTTCTCTTTTAATGTCCTCTTCAGTGCTAAAGTCCATTGTTCTGGAATTAGTTTTAAGAAGATAAAACAAGTCTTTTCCGCCTTTTTCCATGACCTCTGCGGGATCTATTGATGTGCTTTCAATATAGAGTCCGTCAGGCTCTAATAAAAGCAGTTCGTCTATGATTTTTAAGTAATTCCCATCTGTTATGTACAATACCATTTTCCCATTTTCATGTATTCTGTCAAAAAATTTCTTATACCAGCCCAGAATATATTTTTTTAAGAAATGCGGGCTCCATATAAGCCCCTGAGTTGATGCAATGTCATCGTGTACTATAATCAGCGACACTTTATCTAAGCGGCTCCAGCCATCCAGCACCTGAAGGGTACTTTTCCCGATTCGGTCAATAATTGGCTTCAACGCTTCCGGTTCCAATGCACTGGCTTCCAGCAAAGGTTCCCAGCCGAAAACAATCTGGCACCGGGTCATTAAAGTTCCGTAATGCCACGGCACAGCAATATGAGTTTTTGATTTTTCATTAAACAGTGATTTCATTTCAGAAAGCATTCTTTCATCAACATTCTCAATGATAAACCTTTCTAAATCTACATTTATAACATCGCTGCTGTCATGGTATTTCATCCGACTGGCCATGTCCCATATGCCGCCGTCTTTTGTGTACTTCTTGGCACCGTCGGAAGATTCTATTATTTCTCCTTCAATAATATCTTTATCCGGTTCTCCCTGGTTGTATATATCTTTTCTGTATTCCACATAACCTATTACATCCATCGGAAGGCGCCGGGGGCGAATACCATTACACATATCGCTAAATATTTCCTGTTTTTCAAGTATATTCAAGTTTTTTCAACCTCCCGGACAAAATCCTCTATGGTCTCACGGTATGCAAATATGTTCTTAACAGGGATTTCTTCTGTCAGCACATTGCCTGCACCATAAATGACTCCGCCTTCAGACATATAAAACAGTTCCATTCTTTTTCTAACTTCACCGCGGATAGTTTTTTCATCACTAAAAGGAATCAGGTTCTGCACATCCATCCCCACGTGGAAACATATTTTGCCTTTATATTTATTAAAAATCACCTGAGAATCCATTGCACCAACCTGAATTGGATGAATGACATCCACACCTGCTTCAATTAGGTCATCCATAATGGCTGTTATGTCACCGCATGAATGCATCCAGTAATCCAAATCATTACTATGAATAATATTCCCCAGTCGTTCATATGGTTCTCGAAAAATTTCCCTAAACAAATCAGGATTACAAAAAAGGTTCCTCTGGGTGCCGATGTCTTCCCCTCCATGGATGCCGTCAGCACCCGCTTCTTTCATTTTAACGGCCCACATTGCATACATGTCCAGCAGCCTATTCATGATTATCCGGATTTTATCGACATTGTCATATATGTCCATAAGGAAGTTCTGGAGACCGCGGAGCTCCGCAATCCGCCAAAAAAGGTAATGTCCGAAGCTGACTTTTATGTATGAATCAGGGTGCAATTGCCTTAGTTTTTTCACCTTGTCATATGAAGGTTGGTAAAAATATCCCGGAAACTGGTCCAGAAAGTCATCAAGCTGCCTCCAGTCTGATATTACCGGATAATTATCTCTTGAAATATTATTTTTTCTTGCTATGCCGCGCATTGCAAACCTGTAGTCCGGGTCATCTTCAGGAGCATCCCAATAACTGACAGTAATATTTGAATTGACAGTATCGTCTTCAAACTTATCAAGCAGGTCGGATACTTGTTCCCTATAATTCCAAGGAACAGGCAAGCCATCAGAAACAGGAGGCCTTTTGGGATTCTCAAAATGAATGGCTCTTTTGACTTCTTCCCGGGACAGAACACTCATAGCAACTCCTAAAATTTACAATTTAATCATTTGCCACTTGTTTGACGGCAGATACCGCATTTTTAATTCCATTAATTAAAAACAGCGTGTCTATTCCAACTGCTATAAACCGGAATCCCTTTTTTACATGTTCTTTAATTATATTTGAATCAGGTTTCACAATATGAATACCCGGAATTTTATTGTGTCGTTTGCAGGACTCCAGTACTTTGTTGCAGCTGTCAACCACCAGTTTATTGGATATATCGCCCGGCACGCCATATGACGCACTCATATCATAGGGACCGATGAAAATCCCGTCCAAACCATCGGTTACCAGAATATCATCAATATTTTCAACTGCCATGCGGCTTTCTATCATAACAAAAACAGAGATCTTTTCATTTGCATTTGCTGCGTAATCATGAAAGTCTTCACCCCAGCCGTTTGCTCTGCAGAATGCATGTCCCCTCTTTCCATTAGGCGGATACTTAGAATAACTTACAGCTTTTTTCGCTTCTTCCGCGGTATCAATCAGAGGAACAATGACGCCTGCTGCCCCGATATCCAGCGACCTCCTGATTTCAAGGGCATCATTTGTCCTTACCCTTACGAATGGTGCGGTTTTTGTACCTTTCAATCCCCGGAACATATCCGCAAGTGTTTCGAAACCAATTTCAGTATGTTCCATATCAACTGCAATCCAATCCAATCCTTGTTTTGAAACTATTTCACAGATTGAAGGAGAAGGTATTTGAAGCCATGTTCCCAAAACAACCTTTTGCTTTTTGAATCTTTCTTTAAACATCACTACCCCCGTTTCTTTACATATTTCTTCGCTTTAAGTAATCCCTAATAAATTTAGCATCTTTGATTTCCAAATCTTTTTCGCCTGCCAGCGATTCCAGGTGGTGTGTAAACTCATGCTTTAAGGTTTTTGTAAGCTGTGTTTTAAAATGCTCAGTACTGAGGTGTCCGAATACTCTTTTAAATGAGCCATAATAAATAGCTATGTACCTGCCCATATTTCCACCGCCGTAGTACTCTCCCAGGATAAAGAGGCTGCTTCGTTCAATTCTTGTATTCCTCTTTTCCTGAGGCAGAAGAATAATACCCCCATTCAGCTTAACAAATAGCTCCTGCGGAAATTCATTTGCAATTTCATCCAGCATTATTTGCATTTCTTCCAGAGAAATCATTTTTATATTGTCTCCTAATTTTTATTCCAACAAGTCTTAACAATAAAGGAAATTTTGGATTATGTTTTTTGGTCATACTCTTCATAGTATTTTAATAGCAAATCATAAGGTGCATCCATCCTCATCCTTCCGGCTACAATGGAATCATAAAGGGTGTTTTGGAAATATTCCTTATTAAAAAGAACATCATATGCATCCATCTTGAACCGCAGGATCAATTCACCAATATCCTTTTCGGGATTTATACAGACGGCATAGTCATAATCCTTAAGAAACCCATAATACAGGTTTTTTAAAGGAGTATCTTTGTTAATCTCAGCCAGAAACATCGCCTCATTCATCTTGTTCTTTTTATCGTTTCTAAAAAAAGGTCTGAATCCAAGAACTCCTCTTTTAGCACTTTCCACAGGTTCATATTTGAATACAACGCCGTTGTCTTCAAGGACTTTTTTAATATTGTCAGAAAACATAATTTCTATTTTGTTATTTGTATCAACATACAATAGTATTTTTTCATTAAAACTATCAATTACATACTTTAGAATGTTATATCTAAGGCTGTTAACGTCTTTCATGTGGAAATATTCCAGAATAATATCATTTTTTCTTTTTTGCACTTTCAACTTCATATCTTCACCAATATATCCTTTTTCTTTTCCACTCGTCCACTTTGTTATTTTCATGTTAATCTTATCAGAAATATATAGTAAATTCTAAGTTATTTACTTTTCTCCTCCTTGAATATTAATTGCAGTCAGAGTACAATACTGTAAAGTTTAATTACCATATTATTAATTTTCACCGGGGTATTGGGAGGACTATATGGATAGAAAAAAATACAAATCACTCATGAGTCTTATGGAAACTGAAATAGCCATCAAACAGACAAAAGATTATTTTGAAAGGGCACTTGCCAAGAGCCTTAATCTTATCAGGGTGTCCGCACCTTTGTTTGTAATCCCGAATACAGGTCTGAATGACAATCTAAACGGATACGAAAGACCGGTTAGTTTTGATATAAAGCAAATCGGCGAACATGCGGAAATCGTGCACTCTTTGGCAAAATGGAAAAGGCATGCCCTATATAGATACAATATAGAATATGACAACGGCATCTATACTGACATGAATGCCATCAGACGCGACGAGGATATGGATGCCCTTCACTCGGTATATGTCGACCAGTGGGACTGGGAAAAAGTTATTCATGAATCCGACCGTAATGAACAATATTTAAAGGATATCGTATCTAGAATTTATAAAGCACTCCGGGATACCGAAAATTACTTGCATGGTTTATATCAATATTTGGAAAAATCATTACCTGCAGAAATAACATTCATCACAACACAGGAACTTGAAGATATGTTTCCCTCTTCTACCCCGTTGGAAAGAGAAAACTATATTACCAAGAAATACGGTGCTGTTTTTATAATGAATATAGGCGGAGCGTTGTTTTCAGGTGATGTCCACGACGGAAGAGCCCCTGATTATGACGACTGGAGCTTAAACGGTGATATCGTGGTTTTTAACGAGCTGCTGGACAGGAGTTTTGAGCTTTCTTCAATGGGAATAAGAGTGGATGAAGAATCACTGAAATCCCAGCTTGAAATATCAGGCTGCACTGACAGGGAAGCCCTTCCATATCACCAGATGATTCTGAATAAACAATTACCCTATTCGGTCGGCGGAGGCATAGGTCAATCAAGAATGTGTATGTTTTTCCTTAAGAAAGCCCATATAGGCGAAGTTCAGGCCAGTGTTTGGCCGGAATACATGGTCAGGGAATGCGCTGAAGAAGGAATAGTTCTTCTTTAAAATATAGATAAATACTTCTAAACGTGTTTCTGCTTTATTGTATGTGATTTAAGCGGATTTTACTTAAAAAATGACCGAAGTATCCGAAGGATCCATTGGTCATTTTTATTCGTTCTACCAACAGAATCGAAGAGCTGACCTTGGGTCAGCTCTTCGAAATGATAACTAAAACCGCCCACTAGGAGCGGTTTTAGTTTTTTATTGTTAGTGGTTATTACGGAGTTGCAGCAAGAGCTGCGGCTGCATCAACAAGGCCTGAGCCTGTTGCGTCAGCTCCCCATGAAAATGTATCAGTTCCTCCGACAGGATTTAAAACATCTAATGAGCCTGGCGCCATAGGAATTGCAGTTGCTTCTAAAATTGTTTCCGCTTGAGATGCAGTTAATCCAGGATTTTTCTGTGCCATCAATGCAACAATCCCAGCAACATGAGGACTCGCCATTGAAGTACCACCCATATAATAATAGCTTAACTTGTTACTACTATTTAAGTGATATGGACCTACAATCCAGGAACCGGGAGCAGCAATATCTAAATCTTGACCTTCAAGTTCTCTGCTAGAAAAGTCAACGATATAAAAATCATCAGGATTTGTTGGATCAGCAACATCGTTCCTCCACCATCCTCCGGATGTCCACTCGCCTACCCATCCCGAGGCAGCAACAGATATTACCGGTGCGTATGACCCGGGAAATCCCATTCCATGCTCACCTTCGTTACCTGCCGAGGCAACAATAATGACTCCCGCGGCAATCGCACGCTCTATAGCCGCTATTTCAAGGGGATCACTCATTGGTCCACCAAGGCTCATGTTAATAACGACAGGATAATCGGCTAACGGACCCTCTTTAAGTTCTGCAACATATAAGATGCCTCTTGCTATTACAGATGACCAACCCGAACCATTCTGATTAAGTACTTTAACAGGTATAACTGTGGCATTTGGTGCTGCGCCATTAATTGGTGTGCCTCCCAATGCGTAACCAAGTATTGTGCTTGTTACATGGGTTCCATGTGAATCCTGGTCATGCTCCCATTTATTAGGCTGTTCTGACACAGTATTCCAGTAACCTCCGCCACCGCCAAATGACTTGGCATATTGTTCTGCAATTCTTTCATCGGGAAAATATTGACGCCATGAATCAACAAGGCCTGTATCAAGAACTGCAACATATACTCCGCTACCATCATATTCTGTTGCCCTATAGTCAATTTTTATTGGAACTTCGTTTTCAGGGTCAGGATCAGGTATAAAGAAGGAATCCATAATATTAACTGCATCCATATTCCATGTACTAAAGCCAGGGTTCATTGAAGTTGCTTCAATAGTATCAATCGGCGCGCCTTTCCTTTCTGCATCCGGATTAGCAGCTGCTACAAAGGGCAATGCTTTTATTGCCTCTAATTCATTAGCCTTAACTCTCATCGTCAATGCATCGATTTCATAAAGAACATCAAGCACCTTGCCATGATTCCCAAGTTCCTTTAATACGTCGTCATTTACTTCAGTATTGAGCAACACGTTGATACCGATGCTTGCTTTTGCAGAAGCTGCAAAAACAGGAACGCTGACCATGCATACCATGACGATAACAAGTAAATAAATAATTGTTTTTTTCATTTCTTTTCCTTTCTGTCTTTCCTATTCTATTATTGTGTTATTTTTGGTGGCAGCCTGACAATCCTGAACAGGACTCATGGCTTTGCGTCCCCGTCTTACGGCGGGTTTGCTCTTGACAGCATCCTTTGTAGTAATATATTTCATCGTCTGTCTTTTTAATTTTTAAATGACATCCGTTGCTGTAAAAATAAAACAAAATTCTCATCAAAATCATTATGTTGGTTATTCGATAATATCACTTTTTAGAAGGATTTTAAAGTAAATTTAATAAAATTATGCATGTAATGTATAAAATTTATATAGATAGCTTTGTTTAGATAAGATTTCCAATTTTTAGCTAAATTGACTGCACTCCCATGCCGATAGCCTCGTGTTCAAACCCGCGCCGTGGCGAACCTATATGGCCATAAAGAACCACGGCTATCCATTCGCCGTTTTTATTATCATCCACAGATAGGCTGCCCCTAACGACAGAAAAGACCAGTCCTGTGGTCCTCAGGACGCTATCAAGGGCAACAGGTCCCCTGCAGTAGCCATTAAAGGCTTCACTGATTGCATGGTATAGTGCATGTTCTTCATGATAATTTTCTTTAATGATTTTTTCCCTAATAACAGCTGTCTCAACAGCAGCAAAAATCTTGCCTGCCTCCATAGTGCCGACATGTCCCTTCATCAGCTGGAAACCTTTTTTCTGATAGAGCTCTATAATTTTATTTTCATTATGGTCTGAAACGGCCAGGGTAATGGCTAATTTTCCTATGCCCATTTTATTGGTATCAGTCACTTTACCACCTCATAGAATCAGTATTGATATGCCTACTTAGATTATACTACGATTTATAGATTGACACCGCTTAAAATGATTTCTTCGTCATTTATACACTTTGCCTGCAACTCATTAACTTTTTTGTTCATATCAGCAACAAATTCACTGTCCTTAATAGAACCTAAATTGATTTTTACGTTTAGCAATGCAGACAATGCAGCTGTTCTTGCCATCATGACCGAGACCATTCCATCAGTCACAGCATTTTTATTTCCAAATTCAACTATATCTTTTGATAATTCCATAACCGCGCAAGTTTTCTTTGCAATTTCCATAGGAACCAAGGTTGCCTTTTTGAGGCTTTCCTGTATTGCTTTTGTTCTGGCTATTTTTTCATTATCGGTGGACTTTGGCAGTTTATATGCATTCATTACAAGCATGTATGCATCACTGTCCTTTTCAATATAATCCAGCAGTTCATTATGCAAAACCTGTGCTTTTCCTCTTAACATAATCATTTTTTCTTCAACATCAGGGTATTTCTTATTACCAATGGTTAAATTTGACACCATCTCTACTAAGGCAGCGCTTAATCCCCCGCACAAAGCCGCAACGCTTCCGCCTCCGGGAACTGCACTTTTTGATGCTGTTAAATTTGTGAATTCTTTAATAGTCAGGTCTTTCATAAGCAACTCCTGTTTATATTACAACTTTTCCGTTTTTAATAACTGTTTTTACTATGTTTACCCCTGTATTATAAGGCAGGAAATCAATCGACGGGTAATCCAGTATTACTAAATCAGCCTTTTTACCAACCTCAATACTACCGACTTCATTCTGTATGTCCAGTGCACAGGCTCCGTTTATTGTAAGGGCAGATACTATTTCCCTGATATTCATATTCATTTTAAGAGCCGCGAGGGCAATTACCAATGGAATTGAGTTTGTGAAACCACTGCCGGGATTCAAATCCGTTGCAAGAGCTACAGCGCATCCATTTTTAATCATATATCTCGCGTCTGCATATTTTTCTTTCATGCAAAATGCAGTAGCAGGAAGAAGTGTAGCAATCACTCTGCTATCAGCCAGTTTTTTTATTCCTTTTTCAGATGCATGAAGCAAATGATCTGCCGAGACTGCTTTAAGCTCAGCGCTAAGTTCAGCGCCTCCCAGTTGTACTATTTCATCAGCATGCAATTTTATTTTAAAGCCCATCTTTTTTGCTTCAGATAAATAATGGCGTGATTGCTCAATGCTAAAAACACCTTTTTCACAGAATATATCTACAAATTTCGCAAGCTTCTCTTCTTTTACCAACGGAAGAACCTCTTTTAGAATAAAATCCAGATACTCGTCTTCCTTTCCCTTATATTCTAAAGGAACCGAGTGTGCGCCAAGAAAGGTTGCAACAATATCAACAGGATGTATTTCATTAATTTTCTTCATTGCATGCAACTGTTTGATTTCAGTATCTTTATCCAAGCCATAGCCGCTTTTTCCTTCGACTGTTGTCACTCCGAAAAAAAGCATTGAATCTACTCTTTTTATACCGGATTCAATAAGCTCATTAAGAGATGCTTCCCTTGTACTCTTCACTGTTCTTACTATTCCTCCACCGGCATCAAGTAATTCCATATAGGAAGCTCCGTCCAACCTTTGAGAAAATTCATCCTGTCTGTACCCTCCGAATACAAAATGTGTATGTGAGTCGATAAACCCGGGTAGAACTGCATTTTTAGAGCAATCAATTATTTGATAATCATCCGTATTAAATTTCTTAAGAATGTCCTTGCTTTTACCAACCGCAGTTATTCTCTCGTTTTCGGTAACGACACAGCCGTCATGAATGATTCCGACATCATTCATTTCAACGCCCCGTCTGGGAACGCTCCCCTTGCATGTAACCAATTCTTTTATGTTGGTCAATAATAATTTACTCATTTAAAAGCCTATATTCCAGAACTTGATCCATATTAAATTTCTCAAGCCCCAGATAGTATTCCGCGCTGTCAACCAACGCCTGCATGGGGACAAGTCCGACAATTTCACTACCTAGTATATTTACCCCATATTGTCTGCACTCAGTTTTAACCGCTTCAAAAACTTTGTACATTCCGGTCTTGCTATAATCTGTAAGGTTCATTGAAACCTCTACGATTCCACGTTCTTTCAATTCAACTCCCATTGCTTTGCAGAAACTGAATCCTCCGCTTGAATATCTTATTTTCCTTGCAATGTTATTTGCAATTTCAAGGTTATCCGTATCAAGTTTTATATTGTATGCAATCAAAGGCATCCTTGCGCCTATCGCAGTCACCCCAGCTGTGGGATGAACTGTATCAGGACCGAAATCACTCTTCCATTTCTCGGATTTCATTTTTTCAGCCATGCCCTCAAATTCGCCTTTCCTTATGGCCGCAAGATTTACCCTATGAGAAGCTGTTGCTGATTTTTCATACAGGATGAACGGGAGGGAACATATTCCGGCTGCTTCTGCGGCAACTTCCCTTGCCAGCTTATCGGCGTCTTCTATTGTTGTGTTTTTAATTGGGATAAATGGAATTACATCAACTGCTCCCATCCTCGGATGCTGGCCTGTATGTTTTGTCAGGTCGATAAGTTCTACCGCTTTTACAATGGCTTCAACAATAGCTTTTTTCAGAGGCTCCGGTTCTCCGATTACTGTGACCACACTTCTGTTATGGTCGCTGTCGCTGCTGTAATCCAAAAGCTTTACACCTTCTTTGCACCTGAAACATCCGGCAATTTTTTCAACTTTAACAATGTCTCTTCCCTCGCTGAAATTGGGTACGCATTCAATAATTTTATTCATCTCTCTCTCCGTCCATATATTGAGCCAAGGTTTTTTCAATTAAATTGTCATCAGCTATAAAAGGAATCGTTATTGCATTGCCTCTGAATTCCTTGTTGTAAGCCGCACTTGTCTCAATGGAATGTTCACACCGGGCCCAGTTTCTCCTTGCAACACCAACCATGACATCGAATGGAATTGAGTTTTTAAGAATTTCATCTACTCTTGTACTGCCGTCAAGAACCATCCCGTATCCGCCGTTTATCGCCTTTGAAATACCAACGCCGCCGCCATTGTGAAGAGAAACAAGGCTCATCCCCCTTGCTGCATTCCCTGCGAAGCACTGCACAGCCATATCGGCTGTAATATTGCTCCCGTCTTTTATATTCGATGTCTCCCTGAAGGGGGAATCAGTACCGCCTGTATCATGATGGTCCCTTCCAAGCATAATAGGACCAACTTCCCCGATTCTTACCATTTCATTGAATTTCAGCGCTATATCGCATCTACCTATGGCATCTTGATAGAGGATCCTTGCCCGGGTGCCTACAACAAGATTATTTTTTTCAGCATCCCTTATCCATATCCAATTGTCCCTATCCTGGCTCCTCCTGTCAGGATTAATAACTTCCATAGCAGCCGCATCGGTTTTTTTAAGGTCTTCCTTTTTCCCGCTTAGGCATACCCATCGGAACGGCCCGTAGCCATAGTCAAACAGCATTGGTCCCATAATATCCTCAACATATGACGGGAATATAAAACCTTCCGATGTATCGGTCCCATTTTTTGTTATTTCTTTAGCCCCTGCATCAAAAACAGCCTTCATGAATGAGTTTCCATAATCAAAGAAGTATGTGCCCCTGTCGCATAATATTTTAATTAATTCAAAATGTCTTTTTAATGATTTATCAACAAACTGCCTGAATTTACTATTGTCTTTTTCAAGCATTTCCGTCCTTGATTTGAAATCCAGGCCCTGCGGACAATAGCCTCCGCCATAAGGTACATGGCAGGAAGTCTGGTCTGACAGCAGATCGATATGAATATTCTTATCAACCGCATATTCCAGCAAATCAACTATATTCCCATGGTATGCAATTGAAATTGTTTCTTGCTTCTTTATGTACTCTTTAGCCAGAGAAAAAACCTCGTTCAAGTCGTTTGAAACTCTTTTAACCCAACCCTGGTCATACCGTGTCATAATGCGGGATTTATCAACTTCGGCAATAACCCCGACACCACCGGCAATTTCGATGGCTTTTGCCTGCGCCCCGCTCATACCACCTAATCCGGAGGTTACAAAGATTTTTCCCTTTAAATTCTCATTAGGTTTTATTCCCAGCTTCATCCGACCGGCATTAATGAGGGTACTGTATGTACCGTGAACAATTCCCTGAGGACCTATGTACATCCATCCGCCGGCTGTCATCTGCCCGTAATTTGAAGCTCCCATGGCACAGGCCTTTGACCAGCTTTCAGGATTGTCAAACATACCGACCATCAAGCCGTTTGTAAGGATAACCCTCGGGCTTCTTTTATCTGATCTAAATAATCCCAGCGGATGACCTGATATGACTACCAGCGTCTGCTCGTTTGTCAGATTGCGCAGATATTCCTTTATAAGCCTGTACTGCATCCAGTTCTGGCAGACCTGACCAGTTTCACCATATGTCACAAGTTCATAAGGATATAACGCTATATCGAAATCCAGGTTGTTATCTATCATGACCTGGAAAGCTTTCCCTTCAATGCATCTTCCTTCATATTCGTCAATCGGTTTTCCGTAAATCCGACCCTCCGGCCTGAATCGATAACCGTAAACCCTGCCCTTGGTCATCAGTTCATTCAAGAACTCCGGGGCAAGCTCCGCATGGAGGTTTTCGGGAATATATCTTAGGGCGTTTTTTATTGCAAGTTTTATTTCATTTTGATTTAACAGGAGCTCTCTTTTAGGCGCTCTTCTGTAAGAGCTGTCAAACTCATGATATTCAGGCAGTTTGTCATCAAGCTTGATGGTCATGGCTTCAATGATTTTTGAATTATCAGTCATTTTCAACACCTTTGTCGATAGAATCTATAATCTTGCTAAATTCTTCATTTATAATCAGCATTTCAAGTTTGTTGATGTCTTCATACATCTCTCTGTCGCGAATCAGTTTTTTTACTTTTTCTCTAATTAAATTATACGCCTTTTGCGTTGTATATCCCAGCTTGCTGCCCTGCCCCAAATCTATTGCCTGACATGCGCACAGCATTTCCATTGTGATAGTCCTTCTCACATTTTTATATATTTCCATAGCTTTCCTTGCTCCGATTGTTCCCATGGACACATGGTCTTCCTGATTTCCAGAAGATGGAATGGAATCCACACTCGCCGGATGGGAAAGCACCTTGTTTTCAGAAACAAGCGCTGCAGCACTGTATTGCACAATCATAAAGCCTGAATTCAATCCCCCGTTATCCACCAGGAATGCCGGCAGCCCGTTAAGTGCCGGATTGACCAATCTCTCCAGGCGGCGCTCTGATATATCTGCTAATTCAGCCAGTGCAATCCCAAGAAAATCAAACGCCAGCGCTACAGGCTGTCCGTGGAAATTCCCTCCGGAGATTCCTTCTTTGGTGTCATGGAAAATAATGGGGTTGTCCGTTACCGAGTTCATTTCAATCTCCACTTTCTCTTTCACAAACTCAATTGCATCGCGGCTTGCCCCATGCACCTGCGGCGTACACCTCAGCGAGTATGCATCCTGCACTTTTTCCCTGCATTGCTTCATTGTACGGGCACTTCCTTCAAGCATTTTCATAATATTTGCAGCAGTGTAAATCTGCCCGCTATGCGGTCTTAGTTTGTGGAGCCTTGGATCCAGAACCGATACTATACCATGGAGCGCTTCAAAAGTCAGAGAAGCTGATAAATCAGCTACATCCAGCAGTTTGACTGCATCATAAACTGTATGTGCGCCAACTGATGTCATTACCTGGGTTCCGTTAATAAGCGCCAACCCTTCTTTTGCAACCAGCTCAATTGTTTTAATTCCGGCTTTTTCCATGGCTTTGGCTCCGCTTAAAACTTCTCCTTTGAACTCAGCCTTTCCATGGCCAAGCATAGGAAGAACCATATGCGCCAGCGGGGCAAGGTCTCCACTCGCGCCAAGAGAACCTTTTTCGGGAATAAGCGGATGCACCCCTTTATTAAGCATATCCACCATTGTTCTTATAGTCGAAAACCTCACCCCGGAATATCCGATGCAGAGGTTGTTGATGCGCAGTAGTATTATTCCCCTGACTATTTCTCTAGCAAAGTTATTGCCGCTGCCTACGGCATGTGAAACTATTAAATTGTTCTGTATTAATTTTGACTGTTCCTTTGTCACGCAGACTTCGCTGAACCTGCCGAAACCTGTTGTAACCCCATATACTATTTCATTATTATCTACGAAATCCTTAACTGTCTGCCGGGAATCATTTATTCTCTTAACGGCAGCCTCCGCTATTTCAACCTTAGCTCCATTCCTGCAAACGGCTATAAATTCATCCAGCGTCAGGGTTCCATTATCTATTATTACTTTACTCATAATCTTCTCCATCCGGTTTATTTGTAATAAACAAGGCAAAATGAGTTGTTTTTAAACAATTCACTTTGCCTTCTTGTACCTTATATCTACAGGCTTTTATTCGGTTAAATCAATCATATTCCTATAAGATGCCAGTGTCAATGTCACGAAGTGTAAATGCCTTTCACAAGCACATAGTCATCCATTACAAAACCATTTCCTATATCGGTTACTATGCTGTCTACAATTTCAAACCCCAATTTCTTATATATCTCCAGTGCATTAGAATTAAATTTATTGCATGTGAGCCAAATGCGATCAAGGTTATTTTCGTTGGCATAATCAATTATGGTGTTCATCATTGTTTTTCCAATACCCAAACCCCGGTGTGATTCCCTTACATAGAATTTACTGAGAAAAACGCCATTATCCTTTCTTATTGCACTATATCCGCATGGTCCCTCTTTATAATATGCGAGGTAGTAAATGTATCCATCATTGATACTCTGATTGATTGAATCATATGACTGATACTTATTAAGCATATATTCAACCTGTGCTTGCCCAATAATTGGATGATAGTGCTGGGTCCAGATTTCCCTGGCCAGTTTCTCAGTTGTTTTTATATCATCAGAACTTATTGCTGTTTTTATTGTTATTTGAGTCATATTCTACCTATATATTCATTTTATATATTTTACATCTATTGAAATAACCAGGCTTCCCTTTTTCTTTCCTGATTCAACATATTCGTGCGCCCAGGCTACTTCTTCAAGCTTTATTACCCTGTCGATAACTGGTTTTATGATTCCGTCTGAAGCAAATCCAGCTAATTCATCAAGATTCTTTCTGTCTTCATTGGAGGATTTAAATATAATTCTTTTCCCTTTTCCTTTCTTAAGAAATGCCCTGAAAATCATTTGACTAATTTTAGGATTTGCATGCAAATATACACCACCATCATCAAGCATGTTCAAACCCCTTTTCAGGGGAATTTTGCCTACGATATCAAAAACCGCTGAGTATTTTAATCCGCTATTCAGATAGTCATCTTTCTTGTAATTAATACAGAAATCGGCACCAGCGGATTTCATAGCATCGAATTTATCATCAGAATCCACACCTGTAACAATAACCCCGAGCATCTTTGCCAGTTGTATTCCGATAGTGCCGATGCTTCCTCCGGCTCCAATAATTAATATATTGTCACCCTTACCGATACCTGCATTTTTCAGAAAGTACCATGATTCAAGACCTCCAAGAGATAATGCCGCTGCTTTATTAAAACTTATGTTGCCGGGTTTTTTAGCTGTCATTCCCTTTTCGTTTATCTTTATGTATTGAGCATATGAGCCCATTGAGAATCCTGTTTGCCCGAAAACTTCATCCCCCGGCTTAAAACGTGTAATTTTTTCCCCAATCTTCTCAACAACACCGGAAAATTCCTGGCCAAGGATGCCTTTTCTTGGTTTAAATAAACCAAAATACATTCTTATCGGCACCTTGAACGCAAGGGGAAGGTTAAGTCCCCGCATCTCACAGTCTCCCATTGAAACTGTCGAAGCAACAATTTTAACCAGAATTTCATTATCACTTATTTCGGGTTTTTCTATTTCACCAAGCTTCAGGACTTCAGGCCCGCCGTATCCGGTCCATAGAACAGCTTTCATAAAAACCTCCTTTAAATACCTGTATAAGGAATACTTACCCTTTATGCAATGCTTATATATTCAAAGGTTATTTATATTGTAACGGGTAAAAATAATTTTTGGTATAATTGATTCATGGAATAGAGGTATCCCATTATGAGAAGAATATTTTTAATAGTTCTTGCAAGTTTGATTTTACTATCCGGATGCAAATCAAAATCCAATCCGATTTCATATGAAGATAATATTTACTTCATAATGGTTGACAGATTCAATGATGCCGAATCCAATCTGCCCGATGTTGATAAAGACGACCTGAAGGCATACCAGGGAGGCGACATCAGGGGTATCATTGAAAAACTGGACTATATAAAAAGCCTGGGAATGACAGCCATATGGCTTACCCCTATAATGGACAATGCTCCTCTGGGCTATCATGGATATTGGATTTATGATTTCTATTCAGTGGATGAGCATTTAGGAACTATTGATGATTTCAAAGAACTTGTTGACGAAGCACATAAGCGCGACATGAAGATCATTTTGGACTACATAGTTAATCACACTGGTGCAGGAACTCCCTGGCTGGATGATCCCGATAAAAAAGATTGGTTTCATGAAAACAGGCCGATTACCAACTGGAGTGATAAAGAGCAGGTGCATAACGGCTGGATATATGGTCTTCCTGATTTAAATCACGAAAATCCGGATGTCCGCGATTATCTTATTGAAAATGCAAAGTGGTGGATTAAGGAGACAGGAATCGATGGATTCAGGCTTGATACAGTAAGACATGTGCCGGATGAATTCTGGCAGTTGTTCATAAAGGAGATAAAATCAGAATATCCGGACTTTTATCTTCTTGGCGAAGTGTGGGATTCCCATGCCAGAGTACTGAAAGTCTTCCAAAATCTAGGCATGGATGGAGTAACCAATTATTCCCTTTATGAAGGCATTGATCTGGTATTCGGACCTTATGGCGACATGAATGACTTTGCCAAGTTGCTAAGGGATGAATCTGTTTTCAAAGATCCTACGCTAAACAGTGTTTTTATAGACAATCATGATACTCCGAGATTTTATAAATCAAACGAAGAATACGGCAAAGAATTTGCTAAACAAGCCTTGACTTTTATGTATACATATCCTGCTGTCAGCACTTTGTATTATGGGACGGAATCATTGCTTGAAGGCAATTATGATCCTGCAAACAGAGTGTTCATGCCCTGGGATGAAGAGGGCGAATTAGTTCCTTTAATTTCAGGATTGATAGAATTAAAATCAACTTATCTGGAGGATTTTAAAGTTGTTTCATACGAAAGAAAAAGCCTTGCTTATAAAATCAGCAAGGGCAAGAACGAGTTGTTAATAATAATGAATGTCGACACCAAGACTTCGCTTATTGAGGTGCCTTTCACAGGGACCTTGAAGGACTATTATTCCGGTAAAATAATAGAATCTTCGAAAATATTAAGCATTGAAATGGAACCAGTATCGACCTTAATCCTAATAATAGAATAAAACTGATGATGATCTATATAAAATAAAGAAATGGATACATATTAATGAGATTGCTGTAAAAAAGGACAAACGCAACCAGGGAATTGGAAGAAGGTTATTAAATGAAGTTGAAGCATACGCTAAAAAGAAGAAAATAACATCGATTAGGCTGAAGGTTTGGGACAACAACAAATCAGCAATGAACTTTTACGATAAAAATAATTATCACTTAAAACAGCATATATATTAGAAAGATATTTAATCTATTCGTCTGCTTCTTTGGCTTTTCTAATATTTATAAATTGATCAAATACAACGACCAACCCGCCGGTTATAAGTATTAGATAGTATGTTATGAACCTCCATGCTGCGATTGCCATTGCTGTGTAACTTCCAAAAACAGGAGAATATATAAGAGTGAACCCTCCCTCGGCTGCAAAGGATGTCCCGGGCGTCGGCATGAATGACACTGTGAGGAACATGAATGTGTTTAGCGACGACAAGTCCCACATACTATAGCCAGTTAAGTTGAAAGCTTTGAATATCATAAACGGAATTGCAAACATAAAAGATAGTTTTACAAGTGATAGCAAAAAGGAAATGACTGTTTTAAATATATTAGTCTTTATATATGATGAAGCCTTGGAAAAATCCATAATGGTTTTTTCAATTTTCCCATAGGCCCTGTCTTCGTCCTTGACTATCCTTATTTTGCGTAAAACCATAATGATCCATTTACAGATTTTTATTGCCAGCGCTTTATTCGTGAGCATTATAAAAATGAAAATTACACCAATCAGGTTCGCTATGAATCCTAAAACCGCAATCCAGAATATTGTATGGTAATTTTTATAAAATGAAGTTCCTCTAATAAGCATATAGAAAATGAATGTAAAACACATTGCTGTAAGATAAACGAAGTGTTTAACACTCACAATTGCCGTTGATTTTCCAACAGGAATCCCATCCCTTTTCATATAAACTACCTGAAGCGGTTGTCCGCCGGATGCAAATGGGGTCAATGCACTGTAATATAGTCCAACAAGACCGTACTTAATGCATCTTATGTAGCTGATTTTCTCTTTCGCTATAAAAGGGGCTATCTGACGGATAATTATTGCATCTGTCAACCAATGAAGAATAATGCAGCCTAAAGCACCAAAAAGCCATATGTAATTCATCTCAGCCAGCAATTTATTAAAACTCTCCCGTTCAATACCGCGGGACAAAAGCCAACCGATTATAACCACGGTAGCAATTATATATATGTAACTCATTATTATTTTCTTTTTGTTCATGTTATGAATTATATCCTAACTGAGATATTTATTCTTGTTATTATCCTTTATATATTTCAAGATATCTTCTGCTTAATATTGCAATATCAACCTTATCTTTTTCGCTTTGACTTATTCTCGGCTTTACAGAATAGTCATGATTTTTGATTCTGTCAATAATAATATCAGCCCATTCCTTAGGGCCTATGTCAAGGTTTATGTATGATATTATACCCAAATTTGATTCGCGTGGGGTAACATCTGATGCGAAACACTCTACACCCATTGTCTGAGCTTCAACCAAAACATTAGCAAAACCCTCAAATAGCGACGGCAATATCATAAATTCCGACTGCGACATATATTTCGGTACATCTGAATCCGGTGGATACATTTCAACGTTACCGGATATTTTTAATTCATCAATTTTCCTTTTAATTTTTGTCTCATCCTTACCATATCCAATTAACCTAAGCCTGCTTTTTGGAAGTTCCTTCAGTATATAGAAAAATACTTCTAATAAAAACAATTGGTTTTTCTGAACATCATATCTACCGACATGGATGAAGTTAGCATTACCATTTGGGATATAAGAAAACAAATCCATATTAAATTTCTTCATATTGATTCCATTAAAAATCACTTCAGCTTTGCTAGCTTTAAAAAATAAGTATTGAGCCGCTTTTTTTGAACAAGCCATCCTAACATTTGAAAAAGTCAAATTAATTATCCTGTAGATGTTGAGTAATGTCTTCTTAAATATGTTGTGTTTTACCTGGGGTCGGTCGTTGTGACTATGGGATATCCTGACCTTAACCCCGGCGAAGAAAGCAGCCGAATTTGTAAAGGCTCCACGAAATTGGTTATGGCTGTGAATTGCATTATAAGGGCCGTGTTTTTTTAAAATCCTGTATGTTTGCCAAAATATCCTAATTTTTTTTATGAAAGGTTCCGCCAGCCGCCTAAATCGGTTGTTACCTTCATATTCTGTAATTCTAAAAACCTGTCCCCCGAATTTTTTAAAAGCTTCTTCAAGCATGCCAACCTCTTTTACAAAAACAAGAACATCAAAATGGCATTCCGGAATACTATCCGTAATATCTAAAATATCTTTCTGGACACCACCTAAATTCATGCTATCGAATGCAACGTGAAGTATCTTAGCTTTCATAGTAATTTCAACATTTTTTCCGCTAAAGCAATTGGAAAACCATCGGGCTGCAGTGACTTGAGCTTATATGATTTGGTCATAAGTCAATCTCCAAATTTGAATTAACATTCTATAAGTTTACACCAAGAAAAACCTATTTTATGGTGTAAATACCTTTTTAACCGCCTCAAGGTAACCATACCCATACAGGTCGTCGGGCTGCAGATAACTGGTTTCAGTCCACTCATTCCAGCTGTTGATTATGACCAGAGGCGGTTGGCCTTTATGGGAGTCAGAATACTTCTTTGCCTTTATCAAAGCTTTTTCAACATTTTCAGGTGTATTGTTCTTTGTGATTCCGGGTTTAAAATCCATGAACCTCGGATTATTATCCCAACCCAGGGATATTTGCGGGTAATAGGGTATTTCATATGTATCTTCTATTTTATCCCATTCATTCATGACATCATCAATGATTTCATTGTAATCCCTGTCGATATCCGTGAACATTGCGAATTGATAATGCGTCAGGCTGTCAAATCCTATTTTTTCTATATCAGAGACACTTATATCCTCGCGCAGTACCATTTGAAAATGAACCCCATTTAATCCTGCTTTTGAAGCACGCGAATTGAACCATTTGAAAGCGTCTGCTGTTTGTTCTGCTCCACCCAGTCCCTTCATGAGATTCGCAATATCGAAAATCATGAAGACAGGCTTATTGTCAATCATATAGTATGAAGGGTGCTTAAAATACTTATCTATCAGCCTGTCTGCAATTATTTCAAATTCTTTTCTGTCGACTGCGCCATCCCATATCACGCTGTCCAGATGGGAATTACGGACATCCCATAAATAATCCGCACTATGGTTCGCCCACATTATGTAGAACTTCATTTTGTCATTATTTTTTGCTTTTAGGAATCCTTCATTAAGGCAGTTCTCTAAAAACGGCCGCCTGTCATACCAGTACCAGTCATATATGAAAACATTGACTCCGTGGTTTGCGGCCTCGTTTATCTGCATTTCCATGACTTCCGGATCAGCTTCATTAACATATCCCCATACGGGTTTCCTTGGCCAGTTATGACCTGGAAATTTCTGCACAGCGTTTTTCACTGACTGCCATTCCCCTATACCATCGGGCCAGAATATCCTGGTCCTCAACTCATCTCCTGTATATGACGGCCATACATATGCCGCAACATCATACTTTTTCATACTTATTACTCCTGCCATACAATTAATGTTTAAATTATCAAAGCGGGGCCTTCGCCCTCTACGGCGTGCATTTTCACGCCAAGTTTATCCATCCAACCCCGGACTGTCACAGTCTTAAAGTAGTGGGAGTTGAACTTGTTTTCAAATTTAGGGTCCCGATACCACATATTATTATCATACAGCCACATCGGTGCTGTCCACATACACAATTCCGGATTTACTAATTTGTAAACATCTTCACCTGCGCCATTCTGACCATGGTGGGCCATTTGAACAATATCACTTCTTAGCTCATCTTTAAATCGTTCCGCCAGTTTCTGCCCTGCACGGAAACCCAGGTCACCTAAAAATAATGCGGTTTTTCCTGTTGGAAAGATAAGTTTAAAAACGACGCAGGTATCATTTACAGTCGAACCGCCTGTGTATCCCGGGTCATAATCGTTATAGTCGGTCGGCACTTTCATGATATCTATCATCAGTCCGTCTATAACTATTTTTTCACCTTCCTGCAGTATATATGCAATACTGTCAAAACGAGGCAACAAGGCAAAAAACACCTTATTGTCTTCGCTGTACTGCGGCTCAGCATCCAATATCCATTCTGTCGGTGGAAAATGGTAGCAGAGTTTTTTTATTGTAATTCCATTCATATCCGGTTGTTCTGCAATTTCAACAAGTGCATAGTAATGGTCGCTGTGCACATGAGTAATTATCCACATATCTACCACAGAACCAAATTCATTTATCTTTTCCGTTAGGTATTCAGCATCCCCTCTTAAACCGCCGTCAATTACTATCAGCTTACCACCTGGTGTGATAATCAGATAAGACATCATCTGTGTTTGTGTCATATTGGGAGCCTGAATCAATTTGTAGCCGCCCAATCCTATGTTGAAAATTTTCTCTTCCATACATCCTCATTTCATAAGTTCTTCGAGTTTTTTCAGAAGTTCAGGTTTTATCTCAATTATTCCGCCTTTGCCGTCGCTTTGTATCACATTGTTTGTTTCATATAATGTTATACTTGAGAAAATACCGGTATTCTTAACCATTTCAAAATCAGCTGAAAAATCCCAGTAATCATATCGTTCAAGGGTCATAGGTACACCTTTCTTTTGGGCAGTATTTAAAATCTTTTTGCATTGGACATCATTCAATATAAATTCCGGTGACATCTGGTAGGACCTGATATTTATTTCATCCGGCTGTGTTTCGTCAATCCACCTCTCCCACTGCCATTCCACATTCATTGGATATGCCATATGACGTGCAACAGGAATCGGATTATAGAGCATCTCCATATTTAAAGTCAGGATAAACTTCCTTCCTCTTCTATGGGCTCTTTCGGCACTCCCGGCCAGCATCCTTGTATATGCGTCACCCCTGATTTTAGAAATCAACGCCGTATCCATATCGCTTTCAGCACATTTACCATATCGTTTGAAATATTCTTCCTTGATACAATCGTTGTAACCATAAGCAAAAGGTTCGTCAACATGAACGGAATGGTTTTCAATGCGGTTTCCAACGTAGTCAAAACCGTCGTCCATTGCTGTTTCCTGCCATTTCATCCAGTGCTCCAAAACCTTTGGTTCGCATGCACACAAAGTCCCGTGAACGTATTCATACTTACCTTTGCAAATTGCAGTATAACCTGTCCCTTCATCCGGGTCCAGAATTTCAGGGAAGTGTCTGCCGAAGCCATCATCAAAATGAAAACCCGCTTCAAGGATTGGCCTGTCTTTAGGACAAAATCGGGAAGCATGTCCGGGTGATGCGCATATTTCATCTCCTTCAGAATCATAAATCGAAATGGTTTTTGCAGGCACATTAACGAATTGCCGACCGTCTTTAGCCGTCCCTGTACATTTAATGGCTAAAGCAACATATCTTTCTTCTATTGATAACCCACTGATTGTTATGACTTCAATAGCATCACCTTTATGTGTGATGATTTCCTCGGGATAATCTCGTGTAAAGCTACCGGATATTACATCTTCATCTGCATGTGTTTTAGACCAGGATATTGAAAAGTCCCCGGTGTAAATTGTATAATTCGCATTATTATCGGAAGTATAGATACTGATATTCTCTTTTTCTATTCTGCTGTGAATTTCATTCTGCTTAAAAAGCCGTATTGAAGATATCTTTTTCTTTATGGCAACGGGGTCTATATCCCAGCTCCTGCGCTTTATTCTAAGGTCCGGATTATTCATTACAAATTTGCTTGCAATTAAGACCTTCCCACCCATATATGGAACCCCGGGGTTTTCCCTCGCCTCTTTGTAATAGTCGGAATATGTCAACCATATACCCTCTTCCTGGGGTTTCATTATTACTGCCGTTTCAAGGCCGTTAGCTTTGGCAGCCTCAACAAATACCCTGCTGTATTCGGGAAGATTCTTTGCAGTCTCAACCATTTCCCTATGAGTCGGAGCTTTGTGAGTCCAGAAGTGTCCGTAATCAGTGTTGCCGTAGTACTGGAGATAAACCCTGCTTACTCCGGCTTTTTTTAATCTGGCCATCATTGCATACATGGTGCTTTCATAAAAGATCTGCCTGGCATCATCCGGATAGTCCATCAATGCTGCTAAGTTCATTCATCTTACCCCCAGAATAATAATCACCGATTAATTATATACCAATTTAACAAATTATCCGACGGATAATTTGTTAAATTGCCAGTATCTGCGGTTTCATGTATTATATTTTAAAGGGTTAAATTTTATGAGAGTTATAATTTATACATTTTCAGGAACGGGAAATACTTTTTTAACCGCCGACTTAATTGCGGAATCTCTTGCTGCAGCATCGGTTGAAGTTGCCAAATATAAAATTGAAGACATTATGCAAAAAAGAGTTGCTCCTGAATTTGATAATGCAGACCACATTATAATCGGTTATCCAATACATGCCTTTAATGCTCCTAAAATTGTTGTAGATTTTGCAAAAATGTTTCCTCCCGGCAATGGGCAAAAAATCTCTGTTTTCAAAACATCAGGGGAACCGTTTTTCTTTAATAACAGTTCATCCCACCCCTTAATCAAATTACTAAAGCCCAAGGGCTATAATTTCATGGCAGAAACACATATGTTGATGCCCTATAATGTAATGTTCAGATATCCCGATGCTTTGGCAAAGCAAATGTATTTATTAATGCAGGACATGACCAGTAAATTTGCTAAAGATGTACTAAATGGCACCGGAGAAATGATTTCTTATACCATGTTCAATAGAATTTTCTCTTTTATATTCAGGATTCAGTGGCCCGGCGCCCGCTTTAACGGCAGATTTTATTCCTGTAATCATAAAAAATGCACGCTATGTCTGATATGTGTAAAAAATTGTCCATCGAACAATATTCGGGTTAAAGATGAAAAAATCCGTTTTGATGGAAAGTGTCTTATGTGTATGCGCTGTGTTCAAAATTGTCCCCATGATGCCATCAACATCGGAATATTGCGATGGTGGGCTGTACGGGGTGTTTATAACTATAATCAGCTTATGGCTGAAGACTCAATTCAATCTGAATTTATTAACGAAAACACCAAGGGGTATTTCAGGCTATTTAGAAGTTTTTTCAAGAAATAAATTGCGAAATGTATATTATCAGGCAGATGGTTCTCTGTCATAAAGCTTATTGGCTAATTGTATTTAGGTTAATCCGGCATTTTTTGCTATTTATTATTTAGTATTCCTTAATGCTGTTAATCAGCATATCTATTCCTGTCTGGTCATTTATTGCAGCTGTAATTATCATCCCTACTATGAAATTTTCATGTTTTCTACATAAAAATACTTGTTTCATACCACCTGTTTCATATACTGCAGTTAAAGAATAGTATGTCTTATTTGCTACATTTAAGTCCGATATTTCTCCAATAAATTCATAACCAATTTCCAAGCTTATATATTGTTCTTTTACAATATTCAGATAAGTTTCAGCATTAACCAGCAAATCATTTGGCGGAACCAGTTTTTCATAAAAAACACTCATATTGGTGTTTATCTCGCCCACCTCTGCTCCATATTGATATTTCAAAATAAACATTGGATAGGCATATTCAGTATCCTGTAAGTCTTCAGCAGTCAGGTCTGTCGCTCCTATGAGTATATCCATGCTTATCCCGTATAATAATGAAATTTCTTCATCAGTGGCTTTATACCAACCTTCAGGAAGCAGCACTTTAAATTCAGCCCATTCGCTGATAAAGACATTTCCTTCCCATCTGGCAATTGATAAATCCTCAATTACCGGTTGAGGAGTCGGAGCCGGCGTTGGGGTTGGAGTCGGAACAGGCGTTGGAGTGGGTGCCGGTGTTGAAGTTGGCATTGTTGTAGGAGCAGGAGAAGCAGCTGTTGTACTTGAGGTAACGGGAGTCGGAGCAGGCGAATCAGTAGGATTTATTTCAGATTCGATAGGTGCCGGGTTTTCGTCACTATCATCTGTCTCTCTGAAATCCGCATAGTAATCAGTGCCTTTTTCAAGCGTATTCCATCCTGTCGGGGAAGGTGTTTTTTCAGTGGAATTATTATAGTTACCAAGCCACCCTGCAATGGCAAAATAACCGATTACTGATAAAATGACAACTCCTGAAGCAATAAGAAGTATAGTCCGGATTTTCTTGTTATCTTTTTTATTTTTCTGGTTTGGTGCTTGTTTTATATCATTTCTTTCAGAATCTTTTAAAACTTTATGTTGTTCTTTTTTCACTTCTGTATGAACCCTATTTTCAACCTCATTAGCTTTTCCAAGCATACCTTTTACCTGGCGGCTCAGAGTATCTATACGCTTGTTGAATTTATTCCCGATTGCATCAATCCAATGTGTTGTTGACAGATAATATGACATACCCCCTGTCGCTTCAACATTCTCAATTTTCATGGGTATTATTGTAATATTACTTGCAATGGCTAATTCAACTTCCCGTAAAACCTGGTTTGATGTATTTGAGTTATTAGAGAACACAAGAACCATGACTCTTGAACCAGGAATAGCCCCTGCAATCTCACCTGCCCATTTCCCCCCGGGGCTGATATCCCTTGGCGCTATCCAACACTTGAGATTGTCTTCCTCAAGCTTATGACAGAGTGCATCGGCAAATTTCTTGTCTTTTAGCGAATACGAAATAAATACTTCATGATCCATAATAATACCTACGAAATTTTCAATTTATGTTAACTGCAGAAAACATCACCTATATCGTTTGTCGAAACAATTAGTATGCCTTGATATCTTAATTATTGACAGTTACCCCATACAGCTTTGTGTATAAATTTATTATATACGCTATTTAGTATTAAAACAAAAAAGTCAATCGTTTATTTATATATCCACTGTAGAGATAACGGAATTACATCAATGTTAGTTGAAAATTACGACGTGTTAAATTAATTACTAGTCCTAAATATCTTGCCATTACAATATTAATTCTATAATAAGGACTTATTTGAAAAAACTATTGTATCTGTTTCTTAATTCTTCCTCCGAAACCAATGGTCTGCTAATTTCATCCAATAAACCTTTTTCAATAAATCCTTTTCGAATTAATTCCGACCCTGCCTTTTCTGTTGCCGCCAGAACGGATTTACCCTTTTTAGTAAATTCTCCTTTAGATTTCATAAGAAAGGCATGCGGTCTTAGAACAGCACCGCAAAACTCTGTGCTTGATTTGTCAGCAAGTTCTTCGGCAATATCAGCCACTATTTGAAGGTTCTCCAATTCCCACCATCCGCCGGTTGCTACCAGTACTATTTTTTGAATATGCACATTTTCACGAAATTCAATCCGAGTTCTTTTATTATGATATTCAAGCATTGGAATCAGTAATGGGCATATCCTGTTTATAAAATCCTGCATCTTTCCCGGTAAAGGGATATACACCGGTGTTGCAAGAACCAGAACTTCAGCTTCCCTTAATTTTGGATAAATCAAGTTCATATCATCATTAATACAACACTTTCCGGGTTCACTGTACCAACAATACATCCTGCAGCAATTGCATGATTTAATATTGTATTTTTTTAAGTAGATTGTTTCAACTTCTGCTCCCGCATTCTGCATGCCAATAATAAAAGGCTTAAGAAGCATTTCAGTATTGCCTTTTTCAGCATTTGGACTACCGTTAATTACCACTATCTTATTTAACATTCGATCACCCTCTTAACAAGTTAGCGATGTGTTTAGAAATGTCTTGACTTACTTTACCTGTTTGTTTTGCATCTGTATATATTATATCTTGATTTGCCAATATTGTCTTTGCTCCTATTTTGCCAGGTATAGTTATTTATATGGGTCATGTTTCATAGCTATCAGCATTTTGTTTCTATATGAAACATCAATTGTGTGAATATTCCATTCCGGCATTCTTGGAACAAGGCCGTCTGGTAATGACTTCTCAGAAATAAAAAAATCTTTAAGATATTTTCTAATGTCCTTTGTTTCCATTTCCCGGTCAATAAAATGAAAAATCCAGCCTGTGCTTATCCTGTCGTTGTATAGCGTTTTTAGTTCGCCTTTGTACATCTGCTGCACCAATCTTACATCTGCACCTTCTTTTTTAATTTCTAAATAACCCTCTGTCGGTTCGCATGTTCCCTCTTTCACTCCCATAAGAGGTGTCATACATATGCAAGCGTTGTCGCAAGACAACGCAATCCACTGGCGTTCTTTTATTTTAAATTCATGAATTTCCCCTGTAAACCTCTGTACATCAAATGAATCGCTTATACTTTTAGCCCTGTTTCTCAGTTTCTCAATACTGCGGATTGCAATTAGTGTGTTTTTCTCTTGTCTACAGCTAGTTTTAACATCAGGGTAATGGGTTTCAGAAAACAATGCCGGATCAAGGTAAGCGGTATGCTTATCTTTATGGGGATGATGTCGCATTTTTTCACCGTCATCCACATTAAACCTTAAGAAAGATACTTGATTCTCATAAACAATTGCACTAACCGGGAAACACTGCCAGCCCAGCCCCCATCCTTTATGCTGGTACGACCCTTCTATTACAGGAAACTTATTCAATGACCCAAGTCCCCCGTTATTTCCAATCCAGGTACAGGCTTTTACAGTATCCATGACATGTGTTTCCCTGAAGCCAGGATAAGACTGCCGGTTGGAGTATCCTTTTCTTATATAATCTGATTCATCAAGGTAGAGCCTATCGCCGTAGATTATCATAGCCCTTGAGAGATTTGACAATTTGTCAAGGTCGTTATTATTTAAAGCATGCATACTGTCGGCAATTCCGAATCCTTCCACCTGCGCAAGGTTATATATTACCGACGGTAACTTTAAATATCCTTTTACATTGTAGCTTCTGATTGCAGGTACTAATTCATAGCCGTTATTAAACCTGAATGTTTCAATTATTCCTTTTTCAATTTTGTTTAATCGATTTACTAATAAATTATCTTCTTTTGTATCGGCTAAAGCGCTTTTTATAACTGTAAACGCCTGTATTGTAACACCGTTATATCCCGGGCTTAGATTTTCACCCCATCCGAAACCACGTTGCTCAGTATATTCCAGCCACTTGTTCAAAAATACCCTTGATTGGCTGATTATGTTGTCATCCCCTGTTAATTTTCCAATTGCTGTAAGCATTGCCCCGTCACTGATAATTTTATTTGTGTAGAAGAATATCGGGTTTTTACATTCATGGGAAAACCATGAGCATGACCGTTTCAGCATCCTGTCAATAGTATTTTTTTCTTCAGGGCTTAACAAATCGGGTTCATAATTCCTGGCTACTGCAAGTGGAAGAAGCGTAAAGAATGCTGCATTTGTATCTATCGGCTGTGTTTCCTCCCTATACCATCTAAATGCCCCGCATCTTGGGTTATCAGTATCAGAAACCTGCAGCGCCTCAATAGCCGATAGTATTTCCAATCCATGCTCTTTATCTAAGTCATCCAATAATTTACCCAGGACATAAACCGATGCAGAATTCCTTCCCGGGTGCACTTCCAAAAGTTCCGAAACCTCCCAAGTATGGCCGCTGCCCTTGATACGAAGTAAGCCGTTTTCCCAAATCGGAGGGTCTAGCTTTTGATATGTTTCTTTAATGATATTTAGGAATTTCCTATCCATTTGCTAATCCTATATGACCTTCTGCTGCTGGCTTAATCTGTCCATCGACAATATACAGTATTTCATCAGTCTGCTCAATTATATTAATATCATGAGTGGCAATAATTACACAGCAATCTTCCTCATGGGCAACTTTTATAAGTATTTTGATTATATTATTTCCATTCTCGCTGTCGAGGTTTCCTGTGGGTTCATCTGCAAGGATAACATGCCTGTCCATTGTAAGGGCACGGGCAATGGCTACCCTCTGTTGTTCACCGCCGCTTAACATACCCGGAAACCTGTTCAGAATTTCATCCGGAAGCGATACTTTTTTACATAAATCCTTGGCTGTTTCCTTTGCCTCATCCCCTTTTATTCCACAGAGTTCAAGAGGATACATAACATTTTCAAGGGCTGTCATTAACGGAAATAATTTAAAGTTTTGATAAATTACTCCGACACCCGTACGCCTGTATTCATCAAGATCCATCCTGGAAGTGGGGTTCTCCTTGAAAAGGATATATCCTTTATGCGGAAGATCCAGTCCGGCAAGTAATGACAGCATTGTGCTTTTTCCACTTCCCGATTTTCCGACTGCTGCATATACTCTCCCTCGTTTGAAGGAAAAACTCATATCCTTTACAGCGTGTATGACATGGCTCTTGTTGTAATAACTATAACTGACTTTTTTCATTTCCAATATATTCATTAAATTACTCCTCTTCTCCCAGAATCGCAAGCACCCCTGACCGGTTTATTATTATTAGTGCGGCCGCGCTGCCTAAACAATACAACATAATAAATCCAGCCGTTAGTACTATCTGAAGGCTGTTGTAACTTGCCGCATACAGACCCCACGCGGCTAAGCCTATTCCGGTTCCTAATATACATAAAAACAGTTGCTCTATGAAGAATGTAGTAAAAATACTATGCTTTTCTGTTCCCAATCCACGCATTACGGCGATTTCATTTTTTCTACTAAGTATCAGAATAAATGAAAGAATAAAAGCCAAAACACCAATAAGAGAATATAAGAATGGGTATAGAATCTCGGTCTGCCTAATTCTCTGATTCAGGGATTCAACGGTCCCTATAAAAGTTTTGTCGTCAAGAACGGGAAAGGCTCTGTAAGTCCTTATCTTATTTACCTGGGAAAATCCGTAATCAAGCATGAAATCTTTAAATTCATTCAGTTTGCAAGGGTCTTTCACAGTGAAGTTTGCACTTTCAAATGTGTATTTGAACAACTGCTCTCTTCCGCCTTCGGGCAGCGTCGTTAGAAATGCCGGATTAATATATTCACTAAGCTGACAATATATATTGTCCTTTTCGCCTTCTTTTATATAGCTTCCGACTACTTTATAGTCCAGTTCTATGATGTATCTGTCAACCAAGACAATTCTAATTGTATCACCATAGTTGATGTCGTTTTCAGCAAGGAATTCCGAAGAAACCAGGCAACATGAGGTTTTCCAGCCATCAGCCTTGGGAAATAATTTATCCTTCCTATCAATGAATTCGATTCCCTGGCCCTCAACGCCCAAGAATGATTCATCATACCCTTTCATGAATTCGATCCTCAGTGAGTTACTATAATAAAATTCAGGAGTATTTGTTATATTGTTTGTAAAAATGACCTTATGTCCTCTTCTGATTTTATCAAGCATCGTCTCCCCTGCAAATCCCCCCGGAAGTTCAAAGGGCTCTACCACCTGTACTTCACCATTTTTTTCTGATATTCCCAGATAATGGAACGGCCTTGATTTTGTTACAGTTATATTATCAATTAGATTAGAAGAATAGAGCTCATTCAGCTGATAACCCTCTACAACCAGGTTATTATAATACCTTCCGTTGATATCCATAAACTGGCCATTGATTACAGAATTTCTGCTGATGTCTTCAAGCTGCGTTTCATATCTCAGCGCAGTGCTTGTCAGCTGGCTAATAAGTAATATAACAGCTATTGTAACCAATGGGGTAATTATGCTTCTCTGCCCGTTTCTGATAATTGATATAAGTGTATATTTCAATGGTCCGCCCATGAAACTTAATGACCGGCCCTGTCTTTTTATCTTTTTTATTTTCTTTCTTTTCTTGTTTTTATTTCTGAAAGTAATCAAAGTAAAAATAAGGCAACTTACAAGAGCCATGATAAGTACAAAGGCTCCAACCAGAATAAACACTCTCATATCAACATCTGTGACCCATTCAGTGTTTTTAATAATTGAAAGGTTGCTAATGCTGAAATTCCTATTAATTAATGAATACTTCTCCAAACTGCTTTTTAATATTTTGACAACCAGCTTTGACAGATAATATCCCGCAGCAGAACCGATGCCGGCTCCGAATAAAGCCACCAGACCCGAACCATACAGGAAATACCTGCCTGTCTTAAATTTACCACTTCCAAGCTTAATCATGATGTCCGATGTATCCCGCTGCCTGTAAACAAATAGAAATCCGAAAAGAATAATTACAGCCAGACCGGCAAGAATTGACGTGCAGCTTATAATAATTGCTATTCGCAGTATCTTTTTAAATGGTTCAACAACAGTAGAATACCCTTGGTCATATATTGTCAGCCGAACACGGTCCGGAAGGTAGGAACTAATATCATTATAGAACTCATCGGCTCTGTCATTGTCAATGACAGCCCGGCCGATAGTGTAGCCAATTTGATTTTTTGAATAGTCAATCCCTTTGTTTTTCGGGATATAGACATCGCTTACTCTATCAGAAAGTGTATTGCTTATGCCTGTAATTTTATACTTTTCTTCACTAGCAAACCCTGTTCCGTCCCAGTAGCTTTCATAAACAGGCGTATCATCAGCTATAGCAACGGATAATGTTATTTCATCGCCGACTTCCAGTCCGAGTTGTTCTGCAATAAATTCAGTTATGACGCATACTTCGGCGCCATCTTTATATTCCTCTTCTGTGAAATCTCTTCCTTCTTTGATATAGAGCTTCTGTTGATGAAAGGCCAGGATAGAATTAATATTGTTAGTAGCATAAATCTTTATGCTGTTATTTATAACATTATATGTTCTTGCTATCGTTTCGAATGCTGAGTACTGCTCTTCTATTCCGTTCATGCCATCGGTTATGTCAAGAATCATATATTCATCAAATTTATCATATCCGGCCTGAACCGCAGATGTGTTCTTATATGGGCTCGGATATAAGTACTTATATGATGTTCTTCCATAGCCTAAGGTACCATGAACCAGGTAAGTGTGACCTTCTTCCAGGTCATATCCGAAATCTTCGATAAGTACAGCCTTGCCGTCAAAATCATAACCTGAGTAAAGAGTTTCAATAATCTGTGCGCTATTTAAACCATAACGATTAAAATTCCCAATATTACTTATAATCACTACTGCATTGTCCCTGAGAGGTGCATAAACATCCCTTCTGTCAAGCCCCTCAATATATCCCAGTGCACGATCTGATGTATCCCAAACCAAAACACTGTCATTATCCCCGATTTGAGAAAAGTCAAATTCATTTAACGCATTACGACTTCCCGGGTCATATATGTTGTCATCGGGATACTCCGGACCCATATACTCAAAAATCCCTATAGTTAAGTAGTTTTCATTACAATCATCGAGGAAGTTATCGATAGATAGCCATATGCTTAGCCCAAGGCATTGTACGATTGTAATAATTAATATCAGTAAAAAAAACAGCGTTGTCTTGCCGCCTGACCGCACCAGATTTTTTAGGCTGTTCTTTAGAAACATTAATTATCCTCTGCCATATATAGTTCGCTTACAGTATATTATTACATTTTTAATTTTAATACAAATGGCTCTTAGTTTGAAAACATATTTGTTGTAATTCCTTCGTCTTAGCATTTCTTTTTTTAGATATTTTGATATAATTGTCATGCAGCTTTTGAATATGGCTGTAATAATATTAGTGGGACACTTAAATGAAAAAAATCTTAATACCTGTAATAGTATTTTTTGTTATAGCAATCGGTGGAATAATATTTTCCATATCAATTAATTATACAAAGGTACAATTCGGTAAAGACACAATGTTCCATATGATGACAGTAGGCGAAGGTGGAGCACTGACCGCTGAATATAAGAATGTTAAAACTAATGTTATCGGAAGGAACCTTCAGCGTGTAAACTCAGTTCTTGGTGTTTCGACGATTACCCGCATATATAGAAAACCCACATATGATGGGAATGAGGCTGCATACCTTAAATTCTCAGATGGAGCCGAATATATCATAGCACCGGATCCGGATGTCAGTGACGGGGTGTTTATTATCTATAAATATAAGAACAAGAAGCTGGTATTCAAGGTAAAGGGCTATAACTCGATGACCTGGATTAAAAAAGCTATTTCCCCGTCTGGAATATATAATAGTAACGAAGTAATCAGTGATTAGTCGAAGAGTTGACCTTGGGTCAGCTCTTCGATTTTATAAGGAAGAGTTGACCTTGGGTCAGCTCTTCGATTTTATAAGTATTCCATTTCGAGTTTTTTAATCTTATCGATTTTATATAGCGATAATCCTGTTGACTGTGATATCTGCTTTCTGTTGAAGTTCCTGTACCTGCAATAATTTACCAGTTTTTCAACATTTTCTTCAGACAACACTTTTAGATTGTCAGATATTCCCATACCAATAAGGATTTCATTATATATTGATGCAACGTCTTCATCATTTAGAGTACATAGCTCTATTTTTGCTGTTAATTTGTCGTCACAATCAGAATTCATATATTCACAAAAATCATTGTCAAATGTCTTGGAAAAGGCATCTGCATTATAATTAAAATTTACCAGTTTATATTTATCATTTTGAAATAGCGAACTAGACCAATAATAAGAATATATATCATCTGTCAAACCTGCTTTTACAGGATTTCTTAAAATGTATCTCATAACCCTGAAGAAACTTGCATCAGTTAGTATTTCACTGTTTTGGTAAGGGCCTTGAAATAAATGTCCTTTGAAATCATTCTTCTTATTATGATATTTAGCGTAGTTACTCTGGATATCCCTCATGGCATTAGGTAAGTTCTCATTGTCTCCAGATACTTCTATATGATAATGGTTATCCATTAAACAATATGCGTAGACTTCAATTCCATGATCTTCTTTTGCCTCTTTGATATTCCTTAAGAAAACATATCTGTCTTTATTAGAGTGAAATATATCAATTCTATTATTACCTCTGTTATATACATGATTAATTCCCTTCGGAATTAATTTTCTTTTAGTTCCCATAAAAAAACTTTACATTTATCTATTAGTAAAGTTAATATCTTTTCAGTATAATTTTTCTGTAAAATTTAGCAACCAGTATAAATTCCCTTGATTTTCGAAGCACTGACCCTGGGTCAACTCTCTGATTTCGAAGCACTGACCCTGGGCCAACTCTCTGATTTTACCTAAACCATATATATATGCAGAAGAGTATGAATAAGGCCGCACCGGCAATGAATACCAATGCAATCAGTAGGGATGCAAACATAGCCCGGAACATCATCGCCCTTGACTCAGCTTTTGTAGGCGGCGGCAATTGTATCTGTTCCTGTCGCCCTTCCTCCTTAAGCATATGCTTTGGAATCCGCGAACGCCTGTGCTTTGGTACAAACCAAAAAGCCATCAGGTTTGAGCTAACACCGCTCATATCGGCAATTTTTCTGCCATCATCATCATCGTATTGTTTCTTTTTCATACACTACCTATACCCTTATACAATTGTCATACAACAACCGCAATGGGATTTAGATTTCTCAATTATACAGATGACATACTACAAAATGCCCGGGCTCAACTTCTTTCTCAACCGGTGTTGTTGTTTTGCATATTTCCATGCATTCTGAGCATCTGGTATGAAATTTGCATCCTTTCGGCGGATTGGCCGCAGAAGGAATGGACCCCTCAATAATAATCCTATCCGAAGCTGCAGTAGGGTCCGGAACCGGAATAGCCGAGAACAATGCTTTTGTATAGGGATGCAGCGGATTTTTAAATATGTCTTCTTTTTTACTAAATTCAACTAAATCACCAAGGTACATGACGCCGATTGTGTCAGATATGTGCTCAACAACCGACAGGTCATGCGATATAAAAAGGTATGTCAGATTGAATTTCTGCTGCAAATCCATTAAAAGGTTAATTATTTGAGCCTGGACAGATACATCTAGTGCTGATACAGGCTCATCGCACACAACGAACTCCGGATTCAGGGCAAGTGCTCTTGCTATGCATATCCTCTGCCTCTGGCCGCCGGAAAATTCGTGCGGATATCTATCCCTGTGATAAGGCTGCAATCCGCAGTCTTCCATTACTTCAGCAATATAATCATTGAACTCACTGTCAGGAACAATTTTATGTTCCCTGACTGCCTCGCCGATAATCTCCCTTATAGGCAGCCTTGGCGAAAGGCTTGAAAACGGATCTTGAAATATTATTTGCATCTGAGGCCTTTTTGTCTGCAGATCCTTTTTACTTAGGTCAAATACTTCATCTCCCTTAAACAGTACCTGGCCTGCGTCTTTTTCAAACAACCTCAAAATTGTTCTTCCTACGGTTGTCTTGCCGCAGCCCGACTCGCCGACAAGGCCCATAGTGGTTCCTTTTTCAATTTTGAAGCTTATTCCATCAACGGCCTTTATGTATCCGACAGTTCTTTGAAGAAGCCCATCTTTAATCGGGAAATATTTCCTAAGTTTATTAACCTCAAGAATATTGTTATCATCATGAACCAAAGGCTCATAATTATTATCAATGTAAGTTCTTTCGTTTATTCTTTGTTTATCGTTTCTATCACTCATTATTATTAAAGTCCTCCGAATAGAGATAGCATGAAACCGAATGTGTCGCAGACAACTTGATTTCACACGGGTATTCCCCGTCACAAGCTGAAATTCTTTTTTCACAGCGGTCCCTGAAATAGCAGTAGTCAGGCATATTAATAGGATTCGGCACTTTACCCGGTATGCTGTAAAGACGATGCTGGTCTTTCAAAACCCCCGGACGCGCAGCCATCAGCCCCTGTGTATAAGGATGGCTTGGATTTTTGAAAATTTCATAAACAGTGCCCTTTTCAACTACCCTGCCTGCATACATTACCACGACATAATCAGCCATTCCGGCAATAACGCCGAGGTCATGAGTTATAAGCATTATGCTTGAATTAATTTTATCCTTCAGTTCCCTGAGTATATCAAGTATCTGGGCCTGGATTGTAACATCCAAAGCTGTGGTCGGCTCATCTGCAATTATCAGCCTTGGATTACAAGCAATAGCCATTGCTATCATAACCCTTTGCCTCATTCCGCCTGACAGCTGATGGGGATATCTTTCATAAATAGTCTCAGGGTCTGCGATACCGACAAGTTCAAGCATCTCTACTGCACGCGCCTTAACCATCGCTTTTTTTGCCTTTGATACTTTTACATTGCTGACAACCTTTTCTTTCATCTCTTCTTCATCATGGAATACATCAAGACTATGAAGCGTCAGCACTTCATCTATCTGGGTTCCTATTTTAAAAACCGGATTCAGACTGGTCATTGGTTCCTGGAATATCATTGAAATGTTATTGCCGCGGATATTATACATTTCACTTATCGGGGTCTTTGCAATGTCATACACTTTGCCATTGCCCATGTCAAACCTGATTTCCCCTTCCACTATCTGACCCTGCGGCCTTTGCACTAATTTCATCAACGAAAGGCTTGTAACTGATTTACCGCAGCCTGATTCCCCGACAATCCCTACGGTTTTGCCTTCAAGAACATCAAATGATACGCCGTTAACAGCTTTGACTGTTCCGACGTCAGTAAAGAAATATGTATGGAGGTTATCAAACTCCACAACATTAGCCGGGTTTTTAAGCTCAGTTATATATTCAGATTCCGGTACGTTTTTTCTTTTGTTTATTTTTTCAAACTTATTTGTTATCCTTCTGTTTTCCCTTGAAATTTTATGCGACTCCCTGGCTGAAAGATAGTTTGAGTTTGTTGCTTTTTTAGTATTTTCTTTTTTCTTCATGATTTACTCCTCCTATCTTTTCATTTTCGGGTCGAATGCATCACGCAGTCCGTCGCCGATAAAGTTGAACCCAAGGACAGTAATCAATATACAAATCCCGGCAGGTATCCATACGAATAGATAATTAGTCATAACATGTATATTACTTACCGCGCTGATTATGTTACCCCAGGACGCAAATGGGAACTTAACCCCCAGGCCAAGGAAGCTTAGCACTGATTCCGTCAGGATGATACCACCAAGGCCAAGAGTCGCAACGACTATAAGCTGAGGTATGACATTTGGTACAAGATGCTTAAAAATCCTCTTACTAACTGACAATCCCGTTGCCTCAGTTGCAATCATGAATTCCTGCTCTCTAAGAGAAAGAATCTGACCACGGGTCAACCTTGCGATTCCCGGCCAGCCGAGTATTGCAAGGATTATCATCAGGTACAGCATTCGAAGCTGCGGGTCAACTCTTTGGGCATCGAGCATTGAACCGATGATAATGAATATCGGAAGAGAAGGAATAGAGAAGAAAGTGTCTACTATCCTCATTATAAGGTTGTCCACCCATCCTCCGAAATAACCGGCGATACCCCCGAGGATTACCCCAATTACTATTTCTATTAAAACAACTATAAAACCGATTCTAAGAGATATCCTTCCGCCGTACATCAACCTTGTCAATATATCCATGCCGTTCTGGTCAGTTCCCATGATATGAGTTTTTGACGGCGGGTCTAATGCCTTGATTACCAGGGTATCTTCAATCCATCTGATTGTATAAGCGTTGTTTTCCCTTTCAATAGTATAGAGTTCTTGTTCGCCGTCCTTGTTGACATAAATGAAATCCATTATGCCCTCAACACCATCGCTTATTATTCCCTTGACCCTATCCTTAAATCCAATATCAAGGAAAATGTCAGCATAGATTGATTCAACAAGATAACGGGATATATTTGCATAAAGGACTTTTTCTCCGTTAACTTCAGTAAAAATTGATGCTTTTTCATTTTCAACCGATATTTCATATTCGGTTCCATCTACAATAAAAGTCTTGCTTTCCGTACTGTCCTGCCTCATTTCTTCCATGGCTATTTCGGCTTTCAGACTGAATTCATATGAGGTCTTTATATCAACTGAATTGTAGTCATATCTGTTCTTAGTTGCTATTGCTGTTGGAATCAGTCTTTTTGCTGTCGAACTTCTTTTATCTTTGGCCATGATATATGTATGTCCGTCATATATGAAAAATTCAGAATTGCTGTTTATAGCTTCAGTAAATATCTGGACAAACTCATCACCAAGCGTATTATCCTTAACTTCTACATTTATATTACCTAATATTATATCTGCAGTAGCTACCTCTTCTGATAAAGACACATTATAGAGTTCATCTCCAAGCTTCTCCAAACTATAATCAACATCCTGTGATTCGAATGTTGAGTTTTCATTATTAGCCGCAAGAACAAACTGGGCTCGTGCTACCATTGGAAAATCAGTGCCGTCAGCTGTTATAAATTTGTATTCGTCATTAATTGAAACACCACCGAACACTTTGGACATGTCTGTATATTTTGTGAAAACCTGATCTTCTTCATAAGGCATCAGCCATCCGCCGATGTAAGAGAATATGAACATTGCCAGTATGAATGCAGCTCCGGTGATTGCGAGTTTGTTCCTGATGAAACGTTTGAAAACAAGCATCCAGGGGGATAAAATCTTTATCCTTGACTCGTCGTCAAGAGCTATGTCATCTTTTTGCATGTTCTGATTGTTTTCATATTCTTCCATTGGTAATTTATCTTTATTTTTATTCATCTTATACTACCCACCCTTACTTGTTAACTCTGACACGCGGGTCGACAACCGCATATAATATGTCTGCGGTTAATGTCCCAAGCAATGTCAATGCGGCCAGGAACAGCAGATAGAACATTGAAAACGGTATATCTCCGCCTCGCATAGCCATATAGGCCGTTCGCCCGATTCCTGTTATACCAAACAGAGTCTCGGTAATAAGGGCGCCTGCAAATAGTCCGGGGATTGATCCTCCTATAATTGTAACAATCGGAATCAGGGTGTTTCTGAACCCATGATAATTTATAACACGTCTTTCCTTTAGTCCCTTGGCTCTTGCAGTACGAATATAATCTGAGTTCAGTACTTCAAGCATATTGGTACGGGTATACCTCATCAGACCCCCGATACTTACTAATACAATTGTAATTACGGGCAAAACAAAGTGTTTTGTTAAATCCAGAAACTGTCCCCATGGACCTAATTGCTCGTAAAATCTGCCGACTGTACCGAACAAGTCAAACCAGCCAAGTTTGATGGAAAAAATAAGTTTCATTATTGTCGCGAAGAAGAAAATCGGAAGAGATATGCCAACCAGTGCGACTACTGTGACCGCATAGTCTGTTTTACTGTACTGCTTTCGTGCGGCTAATATTCCAAGCGGAATAGCTATCATGACCTGAATTGCAAATGAAATGCTGCCAAGTGCAAAAGAAAACCAAACTGTTTCCTTGAACTTTTCAGTGACCGGTACATTATATAGCCAGCTGTCGCCGAAATCGCCCTGGAATACATTCTTAAGCCATCCGAAAAAGCCCTTTATGATGCCTGAATCCAGACCGTAAATCTGATTAAGCTGCTGAAGCCACTCGGAATAACTTTTTGCTCCCGGAAGATTTGCCCTTTCCCGGGCGATAGTTTCAACATATGACGACGGCATACTTCTCATCAGTGCATATATAATGAATGCAACAATGAAAAGTATGACAACACTTATTAATAATCTTTTAATTATATAGTTGCGCAAGATTAATCCTCTCCTTGCGACTGATGATATCAGTCTCTTTTCATTTTTTAGTAACTCATAGATTTGAGCCCACCACATACGATGGGCTCAAATCATATGGTATTTTTAAACTATGGTTAGTTTAACCAATGTTTATTCTGAGTCCTGCATTTCCAGTTTTTCGATTTCGCTTGCCCATCCCCAGAAAGTTGTGATGTCCGGAGTTACGGTATCAAGCTTGATACGTTCTGAGCTGAATATAATACAGTTCTGCCTCTGATAAACCGGCACTTCCACAGCCCAGTCAATTACGATATCCAGACAAGCTTTATATGTTGCTTTTCTGAATGCCTGGTCAAGGCTTGTCCTTGCTTCGAGTATTAACTCATCAAGGGTATCGTCCTGGATGTAGTAGTGGTTAGATTCAGATGATCCTTCGTTTCCTACAATATTGTTAGAGTAGTAAATCTGATACATATCGGGGTCAATTGTTGCGCCCCATGCTGCTGCCCACATTTCCTGTGTATCTGCATCAAACTTATCCCACAGTACATTTGAGTCAGCCGGGTCATTAAGAATAATGTTCATTCCGATAGCTTCAAGAGATTCCTTAAACTTAGTTGCAAGTGCGAATGAAGGATGGTCTCCGGCACCGTCGCCTGGGATTATTATTTCATATTCCAGTTTTGCGCCGACTGGAGCTGCTGTGAGCATTCCATTTTCAACCGTATAGCCTGCTGCTTCAAAGAATTCAAGAGCTGCTTCCATTGCTGCTGCATATCTATCTTCGGCATTCATGCTTGAAGTGTAGATGGGATCTCCATTAACGTCATCAGAGAATGCAATCTTGTATCCATCGTCAGATTTCTGCGGTGCAGCCCATGAAGTATTGGAAATCGGATAGTTGATAATCGATGCCCTCTCTCCATAATAGCTGTCAATTGACAGGCTTCTGTAAACTGAAATCAAGGTTGCAAATGCTGCTCTCAGATTTTTGCTTTCTTCCGAACCGGGATCGTCGCCAACCTTTACGTTGTTGGCATGGATTCCGACATAGCCGTATCCGAGGTTGTCAACTGTGTTTGTATTGATAACATCGCCTGATGTTTCGCCGTTTGAGTTATAGCTGGAAATTTCAGCAACTTCCTTGTTGCCAAATGATGGGTCGGCTATATCGATTGTTCCTGCTGCAACACCGGGAATCTTATCCGCGTCGTCTACAACTTTAAACTGCATGTACCAAGTCTTGGGTTCGCCTGCATAGTAGTGTTCATTTCCTTCAAAGTAAACGACTTTATTTTCGAACTTGATATATCTGTAAGGACCTGCGCCCATGGGCATTGTGGTCTTTGCCTGCATAAGGCTCATGTCACCGAATTCAAATCCGAATTTATTGTTATTATAATCATAAAGTGCTTCGTCGCCATAATAGTGCATTGGTGTAACCTGTACGCCAAGTTTATAGATAGCACTTGCATCTTTGCCAGCGATTGTAACTTCAACCTGAGTCTGGCTCAGTTTTTTGATTCCAGTGATGTTCGGTATACCAGCATCTCCGAGTGACGGGTCTTTCGGACCTTCTTGTCTGATGAATTTATCCTTTGCAATATCAGCTGCATTTTCGCCAGGTGATTCAACGCCAGCGTATTCAACTATATCATTTGCATAAGCTTCAACAGTTTCTGCATAATAATCTTCAATCGTTGGGTATTCGCCTTTGCTCTGATCCCAAACTTTACCGAGAACTGCCGAGGTCAGTACTTCACCTTCTCGTGAACCGAATCCCCAAAGAACCATTCCTGCAACTATCTTGAGTCTAGGTTCATCTTTAGCTGCTTCCGGGTCAACTCCTCCGCCATAATCCACATAATATGGCTGGTAGTTCTGCCAGCAATAATCTACGATTGCCTGAACGTCAGCCTGCCATACTTCTTCTTTAATAGCAGTGAAAGCATCCTGCTGGTCTTTTGTCCATGAATCAGTTGATGCCCATTCGTGGTCAGGGCCTGCAGCCTGAATGTCATCCCACATCTTGTCGTATTTTGCAAAGACTTCGTCAGATGTCTGTGTGCGGTAGTTGCTTACGCCAAGAATCGGCACCGAATAAAGGGTGCTTGATCCAACATATCCGGGATCGCAGTATACATAGTATGTGAAGATGATATCATCGGCGTCCATTACATGGCCGTCGCTGAACTTAACGTCGTCTCGGATTGTCCACAGGTATGTGGTCTGGTCCTTGCCTTCATCATAGTTAACTTCCACATCAGCGATACCTGTATAAAGGTAATCGGTTCCGTTGTAGTTAATTGTTTCACCTTCGATTGCGTCGTAAACAATAGCACCCGTCCTATCAGTGGTAAGCAAGCCAACCTGGGTCATAGCGACAACATCGTTGTCGTAACCTGAGTCAGCAAAGTATGGGCTGAACTTCTCACTGAATTCCAGATAACCGACAACAAGTGGTGTCGTTGATCTGGGAGTAGGTGTAGGTTCTGGTGTAGGTTCGGGGGTGGGTTCTGCTGAAGTAGCCGGTGTCTGTGTTGGCTTCGGAGTTGCTGACGGATCAGGTTCCGCTGTCTTCTGACATGCTGAAAGTACGCCAAGAAGCATTACCAAAACAAGAAAGATACCGACTGCTTTGAGTATCCTTTTCTTTTTCATTCTGTAAACCTCATTTCTACTAGTTATTTAAGCTAATTTTTAAAATTAGTCTTATTAATTATAACACAAATATTTAAACAAGAAAATTTGTTAAGTTTTGTATAATAGTGTCATTTCAAAGCGTCTTGCCTAAGTGTTATAACAATTTTTACACAAGTCATTTTCAATGTCAATATTTTTATGCATTGAATGTATATTATTGGTTATTTTTAACATTGGCTCATCCACTCAGAAACACTTGTCCAGACACACTATGAAGTGGTTACACAGGGTAAATAATACAGTACTTTGGGGTTTTTCTTTTACTGAGGGTGTGTGTTATTATTTAATCCTGGAAATACTACTTTCAGGATTATCTAATAAAGGAGCTCATAATGTCTTATAAATCAATAACATCAGGAACTTTGAAAGACTATAAAGTGGTCGTAAAATCTGATCCGACACATGCTATTTTACAAAAAGCACTGGTAAATAACGGCATTGAGGCAGTTGCGTTGAACCAGCAGTCGGAAATTAATATGCAATTCACGTTTTCAAAGGAAATAAAGACCGGAGATATAACTAATCAGAAATCAAGCGGCAGGTGCTGGATGTTCGCCGGAATGAATGTTCTGAGAAAACAGGTTATGGCAAAATGTAATCTTAAGACATTCGAGCTTTCGCAAAATTATATTCTTTTCTATGATAAGTTGGAAAAGGCCAATTATTTTTATGAGAATATACTTGATACACTGGACATGGAAACAAGTTCAAGGCTGATAGCCTGGCTCCTTGCAGGTCCTTTGAATGACGGCGGCCAATGGGACATGCTTGTCAATATTATTGATAAGTACGGCGTTGTGCCAAAATGGATAATGCCCGAAACCTTCCATAGCAGCAATACCCGGAAAATGACACAGCTTCTGACACGTAAACTCCGCAAGGATTCCGCCTTACTCAGAAGAATGTCTGCAGATGGCGTTGGTATCGAGAAACTCAGGGCAAAGAAAGAAACCATGATGGGCGAAGTTTATACTGTGCTTTGCCGCTGCCTTGGAACTCCCCCTGAGAAGTTTGACTTTGAATACACTGACAAAGATGATATGTTCTCCCGCAAAGCCGACCTAACCCCTAAAACATTTTATAGTGAATATATCGATGTTCCATTATCTGACTATGTCAGCCTGATTAACGCACCCACCGATGACAAACCTTTCGGCAAGACATATACCGTCCAGCGCCTTGGCAATGTTGTGGGTGGTAATATCGTTAAATATCTTAATGTGCCGGTTGAAGAATTAAAAAAGGCAGCTTCAGCTCAGCTTTTAGATGACGAAGTCGTTTGGTTCGGATGCGATGTCGGGAAATTCCTTAACAGGAAACTAGGTATCATGGATTTGAATATATACGATTTCGAGGCTGCACTCGGTGCTGATTTTAAACTTACCAAAGCAGAGCAGCTTGATTACGGCGATTCATTGATGACCCATGCAATGGTTTTTACGGCAGTAAATATCGTTGACGGCAAGACGGTCCGTTGGAAAGTTGAAAACAGCTGGGGCGATAAATCAGGCAAAGAAGGATGGTTCATTATGTCTGATGATTGGTTCAGTAAATATATGTATCAGGTAGTAGTCAATAAAAAACATCTGACAGATGAGCAACTTACAGCACTTGAACTAAAGCCAATCGAATTGAAGCCCTGGGATCCAATGGGTTCGCTTGCAATTTAAATTTCATGTAAAAATAAAACCGCCAATCCTTTATAAAATGATTGGCGGTATTTTTATCGTTTATCTATTTTAAGGGTTATCCGGTTTTTTTATTGAGACTATTTGTAGTATTAGAATATTTAATAGTATTAGTACTGCTGCCCCCGCTAAAAGAAAAAGCACCCTATTAATTGATGACCCATTTACCAGCAGCACAAGGACAACAGCCATACCAATGTTAAAAAACTGAATGAATCTGATAAAACCTTTTGGCAATACTATTATTTGATTACATTCGGGACATTTGCGGCCGTATCTGTTATCGGTCAGCTGCCATTTTTTCCAGGTTGAAATTTTTTCGCCGCAGTGAGGGCATGTGTTTTTATTCATTCAATTTTCCATTCCAATTTTCTTAGTAGATACATTCTATCACCAAATCGACTTTGTTGAAATCAAGTAATAGTCCAATCCTCCGGCAGATGATTAAACCAAAAATACATTGTCACTATGCTTTTATTTTTTGTCTGAATTTTTTCTGATACCATCCGGCTAATGGCAGCTTAATGTATTTCGGCAGTGCAGTGTGTTTTGATTTTAAGGAGAGAAATATCCATTTGTGTTCAATAAAATTCAACGCTGCTGACATATCCCATAAAGGCGGAAGCAAAATCGTCAGGTTTTTACTAACCCTCTTCAATTCCGAGTAGAATTTATCCGGTTTATCCACATGTTCCAGCGTATGTGAGCTGATTACATAATCAAACTGACCATCTCCATATGGAAGACTGCAGATATCATCAACCAGCTGGAAGTTATCTACATCCGAGTGCTGAATAATATCAGCGTTTATTCCACCACCATCTGTATTCCCACAGCATATATTTAAATCCCATTTTCTGCTCTTAACGATTTTATTTTTTATAATTTCATAGCTTAATACATTTGTGAATTTCAATATAATATATATAAGTACCGCCGCTATGATCCACCACATGCATTTACTCCTGTTATAAGTCTTAACATATTATAGCACAATTACAAACTCAATCTTCCTCGAATGAAGCTGCCTTCTTGGAGTAACTGCAACATATATTAAAGATTGACCATGGGCAGATTATGATTCAAACCAATTACAATTATCTGTATTATTGACATGCATCAGAAATAGAACTAAAGTTAGTTTAAAGGTTGGGTGATTACCATGAAAAAAATGAAATTTGGCGTTTTAGGTGTTTCCGGTCATTTTCTAAAGAGAATAATTAATCCTATTCTGCAGTCAGAATCTGTTGAAATATATGGATTAGCTTCAAGGAATTATGAAAGGGCAAAGGAAACCGCTGAAAAGTATGGCATTCCAAAATACTATGGTTCTTATGATGAACTGTTAAATGACAGCGATATCGATGCTATTTTCAATCCTCTTCCCAATCATATGCACAAAGAATGGATTTACAAAAGTATAGATGCAAAAAAACATGTGCTTTGTGAAAAACCCATTGCTATGAATACAACTGAGACCGAGGAAATCATCAGCTATGTCAACGGCAGCGGTTTATCCGTCATGGAAGCATTCATGATTCGCTTCCATCCCAAGTGGCAAAAAGCCAAAGCCCTTGTAGACAATGGCTATATCGGCAGAGTATCTCATATCCATACTGTTTTTTCATACAACAATCAGGATCCGGCCAATATCAGGAATATCCTTGAGACCGGTGGAGGAGCCCTTTTGGATATTGGCTGTTATGCAATCAATACTGCGCGATATATACTTGGCAAAGCCCCTGAACGTGTCATATCCATGATTGATAAACACCCTGAATTTCAAACCGACATGACAACATCAGCCATACTTGATTATGGCGGTGTGAGGTCTCTTTTTACAGTCTCAACCGCCGTGTACCCACAGCAACAGGTTAAAATATTCGGTACCGAAGGCACTGTAACTGTCACTATACCATTCAATGATGTAAGTGAGATTCCTGGCATAATATTATTTGAAAATGGTGAAACATCAATGGAAATCGAAGTTGCCCCAGTTAATCAGTACAGGTTGATGTTTGAGGCATTTGCTAAAAGCATAACAGACAATGTTGAAGTGCCTTTTCCTTTATCAGACAGCCTTCTTAACATGAGGACCATTGATGCGGTATTTAAATCTTCAGTAACAGGGAAATGGGTTAATATATAATTTAATGCATTTTATCTATATCCCCGGATGGATACGTACCGGAATAATTCTGCAGTCGTTTACTAAAAGCTTACATATAATGGTTTTTTGTTTCCATAATTTAAATTATAGTTTTTGATAAAGCAGATTCAAGTACTTAACACTATTATACATTAAGAGTGCTGCATCTTTTAACAATTCATCAGGAAACTTTCGTAGAAAATTATCCGCTTCAAGTGTTAACTCCCCGTCGTAATCAATATCTTTCAATGCTTTCATAATGCCTTTAAAATCAAGCTTTCCTGTAAACGGCATACTATGTTGATCTGTTTGTTTATCATTATCCTGTATGTGAAGGCATTTCAACCTGTCATGCCCCAGCTGTAGAATCATTTGTGCGGCATCCTCCCCAACAAGGCCGCAATGGCCTATATCCAAACAAGCGACAATATGTTCACTGTTCAGGGAATCTATATAATCACATAACTCAGCGCCATCTGAACATACATTTTTACAATGTGTTTTTGATTCGGCATCCCATCCGAACATATTTTCAATGGCAATTTTAACATTATGCTTTTTAGCATAGGGAATAAGCGAATTGAAAAAATCAAGATTCGCCTGTTTTTGGTTTTTAGAAACAGTGAACGGATGGACTATTATATACTTCACTCCAAGAATTCCGCTTGCTTCAATGGATTTGATAATAAGGGGCTTTACCCATTGGTTATACTCAACATCGCCTTCCCTAAAAGAAGCAAAAGGCGCATGAGCCTGGTTAAATGCGACCCCGTATGATTCAGCTACATTCCTGAGGTTATTCATTTCATATAGAAAGCTATCTTTTTCAATATCCATCTTCCCCTTTTTCCCACCGAACATAGAGTAATCTATGCAGTCGAACCCGGTTTCACACATAATTTTGATTGCTTTTTCCGGACCATAAGTATTTGCCAAATAAAGTGTCTGTGTTGATGTTTTCATTTTTACCCCTATTTATTTTCTTATCATTGAATTCTGATTTTCCGGCGGCCAATAAAAAATCATAAGCCCATTTGGATCCAGGTTCTCTATTAATTTTTTAAGTTCTTTTTTGCTAAGCTCACCGTTTATCAATATACATTTATCCGCAGCCTGTATCTTTTTGCATTTTTCGATCACATATTCTATTTTCCAGTAAGAAACCGCTTCTCTGTCGAGACTTATTTGAATAGCGTTTAACTCCTCTATTTTTATAAGACTATCAATTATATGCAATCCGGCGTAGTGAGTATGCATTAACGAGTATTCAAATTCCTTTATTATTTTCCTATCAAATTTCAAGAAGTGCTCTTCATACATAATAGGTGAAAATAAATTTGAAGCATCTGCCTGATAACTTAACAATTCACCCGGCGCATATATCCCCCAGGATGTAACATTCCCATCTTTCCAGAATCTTCGTTTTTGCATGTCCCACTTAGCAACAGCTATGTAAAGCTCAGAAAATTTTTCAGCTAATGCCTGTAATTGTTCGGGATAGTCATAAATTGCCAGGCACAATACGTCTTCTTTTAAATATGCGGCCAACATATCCACAATCCCCCTATAATGGAACTGTGAAACAGCGATTTTATTACCCGCCTTTTGTAAAGCTACATCAATGGTTTTTTGTAAAAATCTGTACCATTCGGAATCTAATGCGTTTTTTATTGAAAAGTCTGACATTTGCTTTTCAATATCACTAACAGAGATTCCCTGAGCTGTACAGCTTACCGATGATGCAAATATAGGACACCCGATTATTCCGCTCATCCAGGATTGCGGATACATCGGCATAATGCAATTCATTTTATATCCATAATTCAGTTCAGGCACAGGCAGATTCAAACCCAGAAATCGATGAGCATCAATATCAAAAGGGTTTATTTGCTTAGGACTATTAATTTCCCCCCATACAACCGGATATGGTTTCTTTCTCCACTTATCAAAAGGAATTTTCTGAACAACTGCAAAGTTATTTTCCCGTTTCCAAAATTCACAGTGATTATTGATTACAGTATTTAAACTCATTTCTTTATTTTCGGGTTTTGAGTTCATTTTTCCTCCTGAAAACATTGCCTTGTCATAATGTCACCTATTTCGAATAATCTTTTTGTTCCTTTATTTATACAATATTAACAAAGTTTCATGTGTGCTTTATATGTTTTCCAATTCTTTGAACCACTCTTTTGCTATGAGGGCATGCCCTTCAGGAGTGGGATGAACACCGTCCAATGCCCAGAATTCATATCCGGTTTTTGTTGCCGCGCTGTTAAATATTCCATCAAGCGGAATTAAATTTGTCTTATACTTCAGTGCGAGTTTCCTGACAATGTCGATTTTAATATCAAGCTTGGGCCTTCTTCCAGCCCTTTCTTTATTTACAGGCAAAACGAATGGCTCCATTAGAATAATTTTGGAATTAGTTTCTGATATTGATCTTTCCAGAATTTCCGTATAGTACTTAAAAAAATCACTGTCCTCATTTGGATTGCTGCCGGATGTGTCATTAATGCCAACGAATATAGTTAGTAAGTCGGGATTTAGCTGTATACAGTCAATATCCCAGCGGTTGCATAAATCTATAGCCTTATTCCCTCCGATGCCCCTGTTTAAAAATTTGGATTGCGCTCCCGGGTTCTTAGCAAAAAACTGTGATTTAATCATCATGACATAACCGTCTCCCAAGCTGTTGATATCACTCCTGTCCCTGCCTTTATCCGTTATACTGTCGCCCTGGAATAAAATTGTTTTGTTATTTAAATTATAAGTCATCAATAACCCCTGCTAAATAAATGTATTAATCTAATTATATATCACACACATTATATTTATATCACATTTTATGTAAAAGCAAGTTGTGTGGAGTATATATAAATTTAATAATTTTGTCTGTTTATATACAAATACAAATATATTCTATAGAATTAAACATGGTATTGAAGTATTAGGATAAAATAATTTGGCTATTATAAACTACATTATAATTATTGCCGGTATTTACATCGGATTTGTTTTTTTTAGGAAATTCTGTTTCTTGCCTGTTGCGGTACCTCCATTAAATTTATCTGTTTCCGTAATTATTCCCGTTAGAAATGAGGCGCATAATATCGGCAATCTTTTAAGAGACCTGGTTTTACAGAATTATATAATTAAGGAAATTATTTGTGTAGATGATGGATCAGATGACGGAACCTGCGGGATAATACAAGATTTTCCGGTTACATATATAAGAAATGAAAAACTGCCTGAAGGCTGGAAGGGGAAGGCATGGGCATGCCAAACCGGAGCTTTGAAAGCATCCGGAGATATCCTGATTTTTATTGACGCAGATGTCAGATTAGAGAAAAATGCAATTGCCGCACTTCTTTCTGCCCACGCAACTAATGGAAAACCTATTTCCGTCCAACCTTTTCATACAGTAAAAAAACCCTATGAATTCATATCGATGTTCTTCAACATTATACAAACGGGCGCAACAGGAATATGTATGAAGGGAAATATAAAGGCAACCGGTATGTTTGGCCCGGTTTTCCTTGTTTCAAAACTTACTTTTTCATCTCTTAACGGATACGAAAAAGTAAGGGGTGAAACTGTGGAAGACTTTTTCCTCGGAAAAGTATATATGGAAAACAATAAAAGAATCATGTTGTACCTCGGTGGAAAGCTTATTTCATTCAGGATGTATCCTAATGGCATATCCACTTTATTTGAAGGCTGGTCAAAAAACTTTTCCAAGGGAGCTTTTGCTGTAAGGCCTTGGATTTTATTTCTATTTATTATCTGGGTAACTTATGTTACTGTTCTTCCAATAGAAATTGCCCTTTCTGTTGTGAATGAAAAATATATAGTACTTATTTTACTTATTGCATTATATTTCGTTTCCGTATTCAGTTTAAAAAGAATTTCAAATGCTTTGGGTTCATATCCTCTGATATGCCAACTTTTCTACCCTTTGCTTATAATTCCATTTCATTTGATTTTTATATATTCATTTTTTGCAATTTATATATTTAAATCAACAAAATGGAAGGGAAGGAAACTTTGAAATTATGCAGATAATATTTTTACCTCCCTGGCTGGCAATTCTCCTCGTTGTAGTAATTTGGCCCTTACTTCAGGTTCCGATATCCGCAATGGGAAATGCCATACCCGATAGACGATTTGATGCAGAGTCTTTCTTCTTTAAAAGTAGAAACTGGGAAAAAGACGGTAAATTCTATGAGAAAGTCTTTAAAATAAGAAAGTGGAAAGAAAGGCTTCCGGATGGCGCAAAATTATTCAAAGCAGGATTCGAAAAAGGAGAATTAAAAACAAAGGATCCTGAATATATAGAAGCATTCATTAAGGAAACATGCCGCGCTGAACTGGTCCACTGGCTTCAGATTCTCCCATTCTGGGTTTTCGGCCTTTGGGCTCCGCCCTTTATAATATGGATTATGCTTGCTTATGCATTGGCGGCAAACCTTCCATGCATACTTGCTCAAAGGTACAACAGGCCCCGTCTTAAAAGGATATATCATAGACTTATGAAATATAAAACAGGAGTTGTTTAAAATGGATGTTAATACTGAACATATCAAGCCTGAAAATGAAATTCTCGAACTTTCAATGCAGAATGTAGAAATTCTTTGGAGCAGAACTTATAATACCGAAGGCAAACCGGACTGGTCTCATATATTTCCCTATTATCATGATGAAATTGTATTTCAAGACTCCATACAAAGAATTGAAGGAAAAGAAGAATTCATAGCGTTATGCAATAGATTGACCAAACGCTGTAAACAACTTAAAATGGAAATACTATCTATTGCAAAAGAAGAAAATATAATCATAATGGACTGGGTTATGACTATGATGTTTAAGAGATTCCCAAGCACACCGGTATATGGAAGCACAAAATTAACCATACATGAAGACGGAAGAATAATTGGACAAAGGGATTATTATGATCTATGGGGTGATATTTTCAACGGTATTCCCTGGTTTAAGAAAGCATACAGGCGTTTTATGAGGAAGAAATTTGGATAAGGAGAACAAGTGAGTAAATATAAAGTTGAAAATGAGTTTGCATTTATCAAAAACAGAAAAAGAGAGCAAAAAAAAAGCAATATAGCTATTGATGGAAAAGTTTGTGTTATCTCCGGCTGCACTTCAGGAGTCGGTCTGGAAACCTTGAAAAAGCTTGCGCAGGGTAAGGCTGAAATCATAATGGTCTCACGCAATAAAGAAAAAGCTGAGGGAATACGCAGTGAAATTTCTTCATCTTATGGCATTAAACCTGAAATTATTTTAGCTGATTTCAGTTCTCTTTCCGATGTGCGCAGGGCTGCATATGAAATTGCTAAAAAACGGGATAAAATCGATATTCTTATAAATAGCGCCGGAATTCATTCAACTAAGAGAGTTATAACAGACGAGGGTTTTGAACTTGCTTTTTGTGTAAACCACCTTGCTTCTTTTTTACTAACGGTAATGCTGCTTGATTTACTAAAAAGAAGCAGCCAGGGCCGGATAATACAGGTTAATTCCGAAGGTCATAGGTTTGGAGGTTTGAATTTAAACGACCTTTCCTGGAAAAAACGACCATATATTGGATTGCGGAGTTATGGGGCATCAAAAACAGCCCAGATTATGTCTGTAATTAAATTATCCGAAATACTTAAGGATTCCAATGTTACAATCAATGCCGCTCACCCGGGAGGAGTAAGAACAAACATTGGAAATAATAATGGATGGCTTTATAAACTCTGGCTTAAGAATGTAGTCTGGCATTTCTTAAAAGAGCCTGAAATAGCAGGGGAATCGCTATACTACCTTGCTACATCACCGGAATTAAGCGAGACAACCGGTAAATATTTTAATCTTACAATCAAAGAAATGCCAGCTCCTCATGTGTTCAAGGAAGATTTAATCGATAAATTGTTTCAAACCAGTCTTGAATTAACCGGATGCAAGGGTTTATTTTAGATTTTTTCTAGCACGGTTAGCTGCCATTTTGCCTGTTAAAATCGAAATTGGAAGACCAGCAGGGCTATATGTCCATTGTCCGGCTTGAGAAATATCTTTAAATGGCGTTTCCACAGATTTTGCAATTCTCGGCATACTGCTGACAGCAGGCATCTCTTCATTTGTAAATGCCCATCCTGTTATAGCCCCGTCTGTATTTCCGCTGAATTTTTTTAATGTTAGCGGAGTAGATACAAAACTATCGGTAATTTTCTTCTTTAATCCAGAATATGCTGATGATTCTAAAATATTGATAATGCATTCTTTGCTGTACTCTTTAAACTCATCATACCAACCCATCTTGTTTATGTGGTTTACCAATGAATAATCCATAAGGGCGCTAATGATAAGACCGGTTTTACCCTCAGGTGCTAAATCCGGGTCTCTTAAAACCGGTATTGCAATTTCAAATGTGTTAAGACGATAAAAATCATTCAACCAGTTCTTAATAATATTTTTATCTTTTATATATTCGTTATTGTCTGCCATAATGACATCACCATTCAGCTTACTGATTCCCTCTTTAGAAGGCGTATAGAAAAAGTGCGCTCCGTGTTTTTCCTCAAAATACTCTTTATTTATATCCGTTGTCAGATATAACGTAAATACTGAATCACCGCCCGATTTATCGGAAAGAAATGTTTTCATGTTTAGCATTTCTTTTTTTAATTTAGGCGAATTAATGTCTTCTGATAAAATAGAATTATAAAGGGCCTTAAGATCTGATGCCCATATCAGATGCTTGTATTTGTATTGATTCCCATCTAAGTCCTCTATTGTTTTCTCGTCCGGCTTCACATGGGAAATTTCAGTATCGCATTTTATTTGACCCCCGTTTAATCTAATATTTTTAGCAAGTTTTGATACTAACTCCCCGGTTCCGCCCTTTGGGTATTTATAATCGAGATAGAGCCTGAAATAACTAAGGGCAAAGAAAGCTGGGGTTTTTTTAAAAAAGTGTTGTGTGATGATATCATTTAATGCCATATTGTCTGTTAAATCAGCAACATATTCTTCCACAGGTTTTCTGAAATTTTTTATTTTACCTACAGTTATGGCATATTTAAAAATCCAAGGCAGCAGGATTTTAGCTAAATATTCCCTGTCATTTTTTAAATCCATAAAAAGAGGATTATCAATTCCATAAAGGGTATCCATAATTTTCATTATTTTATGTATTACATCAATTAAATTTAGTATATCATTTTTATTATCAGGAAATTTCTCAATCAGCATATCAGTATAGTCTTTAATGCTCTCTTTTGAAACAACATCAACTATTCTGTCTTCAATTCCAAGAGAAACTTTGTTTTCCATGAACTCAATATCTATGCCCAGCTGATTAAGCATTGGAAATAAGATGCCTGAATTTTCCGTTGCCCTTATCCCTTTGTCAAAAATAAATCCATTATGATTGAACGATCCAACAAGTCCCCCGGGGTATTTTTCTTTTTCACAAAGAAGGGTATTATATCCTTCTTTGCTTAAGAAAGCTGAAGCTGTTAGTCCCGCGACTCCCCCGCCTACAATTATCACATCATAAGTCATCTCGTATTCCTCATCCTATTGTTGATATCAACAATTATATTTGTCGCTATATCATTATGTCAATTTTTTCAAGATCACATTGGCTTTAGAATAAATACTATTATAAGCTGTTCAAATAGCAATTAAAACTGTAATTCACCCGACTAACTAATTTTATGTATTCGGTATTAAGCGTGAATATTCTTTCTAATATAGAATACATAAGAAATTATTAAAAACAAGCAAATTGATCCTGCAAACAAAAAAGAATACAAAGCTGAAAATCCTAAGTTTTCGACTATATCGGCAGCATCTACATATTTAAAGTATGAAAAGTATTTAAGAAACTCACCGCCGTCCGTCAGTGTCGAGGCTATACTCAGAAAGTAAGAGCCTAATACAACGCCAATGGAAATTGGGTAAACAGACCTTGTTTTAGCTATGAAAACGGAAATCATTATTCCCAAAAAACCAAAGGCCATCTGCATTAGAAAAGGCGCAATAATAAGAAGCAGCAAAGCTTTCTTGTCATATTCTCCTTTCGCATAGCTCTCCATTAGGATGTAATTAACCGTACCATATATAGCATTAAACAACACGAGACAGACTACTCCGGATAAAAGTTTTGAAGTTAGGGTGCTGAATCTAGTGACTGGTTTTGAAAGAAGGAATTCAATGGTTTTCTCACTCTCCTCACGGGCAAGGAATCCGGAGAACAGTATCATTGCATATATGCTCCCGAACAAAGTCATGAACAGATATGCCTCCGTTCCGAAAAAACCTATGGGACTAGTCATTTTCAATCTATCTAAGTTGAATGCCTGAACCAAATCCTCAGGATATTGCTCCATTAACCTGTCAAGTTCCTCGGCTTGTTCCGAAACGGTTGGGAAAAACGTCATCAGGAAAACACTTATCAAGACCATGACTACGGTCCATATTATCAAAGCTTTTTTATTTCTTGCCAATTCTCTTAAAAATACTGCCATATTAATCCCCTTAATAATAATTCATGAATATTTCTTCCAGGTCAGGTTCTTCAATCCATACATTCTCCGGATCCGCATCCAGGATCGTCTTAAGGATTTCCTTTATATCACCCTCAAAAATTGCTTCAGCAATTATGTCATTTACTTTTACATCATATTTTTTGTCTGTTTTAAACTGCAGTGCTTCATCCTTATTTTTAAATGCTATCTTAACTTTCATGAATTTGTTTTTCGAAAGATTGTTAACATTATCGTTTTTTATTATCGATCCTTCTTTTATGATCGCAACCCTGTCGCAGATTCTCTGAACCTCACTTAAAATGTGGGAAGAGAAGAATATCGTAGCGCCCCTATCTCTTTCTCCGCGTATGACCTCATAAAACCGGTTTTTCATTATTGGGTCCAGACCACCGGAAGGCTCATCCATTATTAGGAGATCCGGCTCGTGTATCAGCGCCTGTATTATTGCCAGTTTCTTCTTGTTTCCTGTCGACAGTGCGTTGATCTTCTTGTTTTTTTCCAGTTCAAATATGTCGCATAACCTGGTAATTTTATCTTTATTACACCTGCCGTATAACCTTGACGCATAGCTTAATAAACCGGAGACTTTCATGTCGTCATAAAAATTGACCTCTGCGGGAATATATCCCACCCTTCGTCGAATTTCTTTACCCTTTTTTATGCTGTTCATGCCAAAAATCTCAACATACCCGGATGATGGCCGGATGAAAGCCAGCATTGTCCTGATTGTTGTTGATTTACCAGCTCCATTTGGGCCTATAAAGCCAAAGATACATCCTTTTTCAACCTCAAAGTTTACATCGACTATCCCCCGGTTCTTACCATAATATTTTGTCAGTTCACTAACTTTTATTATTGACAATTGAAATACCTCCGAATTCGTTAGCTTTCATTACCGTTCATGTGTTTCTTTTTATCTTTCTTAAAAATCTTCGAGAAGAATTCAGATATCTTCATCATTCCCCTTCCCATTGGATTTGTTTCAAGAACCATTTTAGGATCAACCGATATTTTCTTCTTTATCTCAATATATTGCTTAAAATCCGGTATCATTGCTATCATATAAAATATATTTATTACAACAGCGTAAGCGATATACCATGGCCTGCCGTCTTTGAAAATTGCCCATGGTAACAGAAACCACAATCCCGCCATATAAGCTATGAAATAATCCCTTATTATCCCAAATCCTAAAATCATTCCGGCGCTCATTGTTAACAGCGCACCAATGGGGTCTATGGCAAGTAACCCACCGTAATATGAAGAAACACCTCTTCCGCCTTTAAAAGAATGATAAATGGTCCAGTTATGACCCGCCATACCGGCTGCGGCATATATGAACATATACGGTTCTCCCGGGAAGAATATTCTCAACAGCAGGGTTGGAATGAATATAATAATCATATCAAAAAACGAAATAAGCAAGCCTACTTTAGTGCCATATTTCATGGATGCCGCAGTAGCTCCCCTGGCTTTAACCTTGTAAACAATGTCTGTGTCTTTTAAGGGTACTTCTATATCATCCCCATATCCAGACTTATCCTTAATCCTGCAAATTATCCTGGTGAAGGATAAAGATCCGATCATATACCCGCCTATCAGGCATAGTACTCCTATAATGATATTCATGAATTAACCTCATTTCCATTACCCTCAATTATATTGATTTCACCTGTATAACCATTAACAGATACCAGCTTCCCATTAAGGCTATTGCATGCGTTATCAACAGAAACAACAGCGGGAATATGATACTCCCTGGCAACGATGGAACTATGGGATAGGATTCCACCTGATTCAGCCACAACTGCCCCTGCCTTAGAAAATAACGGAGTCCAACCCACATCGGAATACGGAACAACCAGGACATCGCCTTCATTCAATTTATTCATCTCCCCCAGCCCAAATAGTGCTTTTGCTTCGCCTATATAAAATCCGTGTGATGTAGGAATTCCCTTTAGAAATGATTTACTTGCTTTACTTAATGGTGGCGTGGAATCACCGAAAATCGTCCCAGGCAGTGAATATCCGTCAGTAGATTTGATCACCGCTTTTCTTTTTGTTATTTTATCTTTTAATCCTGATGTTATATTTTTTTCAGTAAAATCATATATCTCATTACTATACAAGTAAAAAACATCGGTCTCCCTTTCAATCGCTCCAATTCTATGTAATTGTTTCCCAAGGCTGAGAAACAACGGCCTTAAAGATCCATATCCATATGTGTAAAAAGAGCTGATTCTTTCCCTGTAGTATGAATATTTCCCGGCTCTATTATAAATAAATTTTAAGAATGGTTTTCTATTTAATGTACTATTTAAATTCTTTTCAGACTCATTGTTACTTTTTTGGGCAGAAACATTATAGTTCTTCACCATTTCGTAAATCAAATTTAAATCTTCCCTCCATGGGGTATATGAAAAATCGTTCCCACTATCACTAAAATGACCGAATTTCTCAACAAAATCCTTAAATTCTTTTTTTTCAAGGATCTCATCATAAGAGATTAACTTATTATCTTTACTACCAAAATATTTTCTTTTCATAGCAGCAATATGGACATATGGTCTGACATCATCGAATTCAATGCCTTTTATATTGAAATTATAATTAAAATCAATACCTCTTTTAGACATCATTGATTGTAAAATTTTATTATAAAAACTTGAAATCAGAGGAATTATTATATTATATCTTGCAATTTCTGAAGCGGCTTTTATCTTTTGTTCTATCTCCTTCATGATTATTTGTTTTTCAGTGTCATCACTGATTTTTACTAAAGGGCTGTATTCAGTCCTTGTCATGGTCTGGATGAATTTTTCTAGTTTCCCGCCATATTTCATGATTTTATGAATGAAAACAATCATCTTAGGTACTAGAAGAAATGCACGGATTCCCGGTTTATATTTTGGTTTGTCCGGCCCCTCAATATCAATTCCCATCATTAATTCAAGTGTTTCCGCAGGCATGCCAAGTCTTTTGAATACTTTTCCAAAGGCACCCATATTAAAGTACGCCCTATAATAGAAATAGCCTGTAAGTGACTCAGGATTCAATTCCCTTCCGCCGACCATTTCTTTGATTAATCTTGTCCAGTTGTGATTTATAATCAATGTGTTTACCGACCATACAAGAGGTTTTATTATTCCCGGCAGCATCTCTTTTGAAATCTTGTTTGAGTAAACCGGTATTTCAAGTTCTGTTATTTCCCTGACTTGAAGAATATATATATGCCCATTTTCATATGCCCATTCAATATCCACAGGTTTTTTAAATTTGCTTTCAATTGACTTAACCAAGTCTATTACTTTATTAATAATTTTCTCCGGAATATCTGTAGCTTCGGGTTTTTCAATCCATGATCCCCATTTCTTTACCCATCTGTACGGCGTTATACCTGTTTGTGTAAGCTTCTCTGCTCCACCAGAAATGCATTCGATAATAATTTCATTTAATCCTGTCATGGGATTATTACTAAAAGCTATTCCGGCATATTTACTATTCACCATTTCCTGAATTATTACTCCCATTTTTACTTTTTCATTTGCATCGCTTCTGTTTTTTGAATATTCAAGAACCATGGGGTCTTTCGCTGATTCCCAGATTTTTTCTATTGTTTCAATAATTTTATTTGTTTCAGATATATTCAGGATGCTCTCAAATTGACCCGCATATGATGCGGCAGAGGAATCTTCTATATTAGCAGATGACCTTATCGCATATAAGTTTCCCGGTTTTACTATTTTTTCAATTTCATTAAGTAATTCACTATATGCCCTGACTTTATTTACAAAATAGTATTGACATGCATCAAATGACAATAAATGGGTTTTAGGAATTAGGAATCCATTTTTTTTAAGGAAAAGAAGATTACTAGCCTTATGGCCAATATTTTTATTATTAACTTTACCAAGCCTACTGATTATTTTCATAATGTTTTCCTGTAGTATGCAATATATGATACTAGAAACATATTGCTTATAAAAACAACGTAAACAAATAAGTCTTAAAATGCCTGAAGTAAAAATACTAAGAATTACAAATTTCAATAGTCTATGCTTAATTTGTTTAGCTAGTTATATTATAACCTAAAAGCACATAATTATAATCCAATTTGAGTTATAAATTCACACTTACCTATCGTAGGATTATCTTAGAATAGACCCAAGCCCTCACATATGCTATATTTTACTCAATCTAATAACTATTTATTTGGAGATTTTTATGAATCATCGTGAACGATGGAATTCAATATATAATTTTGAAAAACCCGATAGGATGCCCATTTACTTTTTTGGTACCTGGCCGGAAACCAAAGTAAAATGGGTTGAAGATGGTTATGACTGCAGTTGTTCCGTAAGGTCTCATTCGGGACCTCAGATTAAGGGAATGGATCCTGACTGGGAAGGCGGCATGTGGGGAAACCACGGGCTATTCCGTAATTATACCGTCAGCGATTTATATAAAATTATGGAAGAAAATGATGAATACAGGATTATCAGGCAGTCAGATGGGTCAATAGAGAAAGAACTGGTCAAATCCACTTCAATCAACCATACAATTAAGCATGCTATGGAACCTACAAGGGAATCCTGGGAATCCCTTAAGGGTTTACTGGATTCAAAGGACCCCAGGCGTTTTCCCAAAAACCTTGATGAAAAAATTGCCGAACTTAAGAACAAGGATATGGTCAGGATATTCCATGGCGGCAGCCTATATGGCTGGATACGCAACTGGATGGGAGTTGAAGAAATTTCGTATTTCATGTTTGACGACCCGGAGCTTCTTAATGAAATGATTGCATACATCGTTGATTTTTTGATTGAGGTTTCGGGCAATGCACTGTCAAAAGTCGAAATGGATGCTGCCTATATCTGGGAGGATTGCTGCGGGGCTACCGGACCGCTATTCTCTCCAACAATCTATAAAGAAATTTTCGATAAACATTATAAAAAACTGTGCCGGTTCTATAAATCAATGGGTGTTAAAAACATTCTTCTAGACAGCGATGGGTACTGCGACCCTCTTATACCTTGCTGGCTGGAATCAGGCATTGACATCATCTTCCCGCTGGAAGTCGGAACCTGGGAAAACACACCGGATAAAGTTCGCAATAAATTCGGACGAGACCTTAAGATATTCGGCGGAGTCAATAAGTTTAAGATTGGCGAAGGAAAGGATACAATCCGCGAACACCTTCTCGAGTTAAAGCCATGTATAGACAAAGGCGGTATCATACCTATTCCCGACCACCGAATCCCTCCGGATATAACTATTGAAAATATGTATGAATATATAGAAGTCTTTAATGATGTTTTCAATGGCTAAGATGAATCTGCGCCTTTTTATTCATTTGAATTATATTGTCAGGTAAAACAGTTTCTCTCTTATTATTAAAGGCAAGTACGCATTTTTTACACCCCTGCGCCATGGTATGATTCGCATCCAGACCGAGTTTGTACCTGATGCTGTACTGCGGGTCACAGAAATTGCAATATTTTTTCAGGGCTTCGCATTTTTCCTGTTCATAATATTTATGTACGCCGCATTCATCAAAAGTAAGCTTAATCTCGCGTTCTTCCTTTCTCCTTCCCCATTTTGTTATCTCTGCAGTATAAAGCCAGTCTTCGGGATATTTTCTCTTTTGACTCTTCTCTGCCTGCCTTGTTATGAATTTCCTGAAAAACCAGGAAAATACAATCCCCTTGAATCTCCGCCCAAAAATTCCCGGAACTCTGTCAAACAACTCGTTTGTGGCAGTACTGATGACATAACCTATGACATCATCTTCAATTCCCTGTTCATGCATGGCTTTATATGTGCAGACAAACCATCCGTTTATGATGATTATAGGCGTATAAAAGTTGCGAAGCCCTCCGATATAAGGAAACCTTTCAATGATTCCGTCATAATGACCGATGCAGTTTTTTGAAATTTTACTGATTTTTTCTCCATCATAATATGGGGCAAGGATTCTTTCTGCCTTCTTTGTCATATTTCCATAAAATCTTTTAATCAGCCGTTTCTTAATACTCATAACCTCATCCATTTCAATTCATCAGGGTATACTTTAACATAATCAGTATTTTCCGTAAGTACGGGCGGTTTCTACCATTGCATATATGTTTTCAAAAGGTGTGTCCCGTCCGCACTGGTCGCCGGTGGAAAGAATAAAGCCTCCGCCTTCAGCTGCATCGTCAATTGCTCGTTTGCTGGCCTCAATTACATCTTTTGTACTGCCGTCAAGCATAACATCGGTTGTATGCAGGTTGCCTTTTAGAATCAACCTGTCGCCATATAGTTTCTTAAGCTCAGCCAGGTTGCAGTCACCCATCGGTGGAATTTCCAGTGGATCTATTATAGTTAGCTCGGTTTCTTCAGCACATATTTTCACCAACTCTTTTTCGGGACCACAAGAGTGTATATGACTTGGTATATTATAGTCCTTGCATAATTTTGTAATTCTTTTAATAATAGGAAGGGCCAGTTCCCTGAATATTTCAGGAGTTTGAAATACAAGAGTTCCACTTCCACCGGTACATATAAAATCAGGCGGATTTTCAAGTGATATCAGCTTATAGAAGCGGTTTGTGAATTCCTGAATTAGATTATCCCTTGTTTCATAGAAAGGTTTCGGATTGTCATAATATTCATAGATTTCATCTTCGTTGTGAATCAATCCGGATGTCCCGCAGAAAACCCCGACCATACCTTGGTTTCCCATAGCCGCTTTTATATATGTAAGCAGTTCTTGCCCTGATAATTCGGGTTTTATGCCGTCAATCCGCTTATAGGATTTCGGAACAGGGGGTAAACCTATAAGTTCAGGCTTTAGGTTGCGTGTCGGTGGATTGTCTTTGTAATATGCAGTAACGGTTTTCTCCCATGCTTTTTTATGGATAGTAGACTTATTCAAATCGTACCGCCGGGTGATAATGCGGTCGCTGGTTTGGTAAATTATAACTTCCTCATATGATTCCCTTGCAATCTCTTCATCAAATTTAATAGGCGCATACCCATCCATCAATGAATCAATATCAAATTTCTTGGCAGCTTCAATATATGCCATGTAAATCGGAGGATCTTTATATAGGTATAGCTGCCAGAACGGCTTGCCGGTTAATTTTGCCGGAATCATATTGGAAAAGTCCGGGGCTACAGGTACACAGTCCGGAATTTCTCTATTGAATACTTTAGTAAGCCGTTCTCTTGAATTCATGTTTCTCCCCCCTTCTACCTTACTCTTTTTCGCAATTCAAAGCAAAAAAGCATTAAAACATTAAAATTTATATGAATAACTATAAATATTTTACGTTTTATTTTAAATTTTTGTTGACAAACGTTAATTGACAGTATATTATGGTGCTGAAATTAAAATATTTGGAGGTTAACAAATGGAAATGCAGGAAAGAAAATTGAAGAGATTCAAAGTATACGCAGTAATTGCGAAGATATTTTTTATAATTGCAGTTGTCGCTGGTGTACTGGGATTGATAACAGCAATTGTAGCTGAAGGAGTTCTTATCGCAAAAGGCCCCGAACTTCTGGGAGAATTCCAGAAATTTATAACAAACAGGGGTTATGACATAACTATACCGTTTACAGAAATTCCCCATCTGGCTGTTATAACGGGTTTCATTTTTATGTTATCCGGAATAGCACTGGCAGCATTTATCTTTAGGTCAATATCCAGGATGTTCCGCAGTATTGTAGATCACAAGACACCGTTTCATCAAGATAATGTGAAGAGAATTAAATCCATGGGTATCGGACTTTTTATATTTGCAGGGATACAACTTGTGTTAAGTTCAATAATGTCCTATGGAATTATCGATATCCTGGGCAATACACCGGCTATAGATCACATATCGGTCAACTGGACGGTTATAGGTTTTGGCGTACTGCTTCTTGCGCTGGCGGAAATGTTTGAATTCGGGGCAAATCTACAACAAGAAAACGCCTCGATTGTGTAGGTGAGTGTTATGGCTATAATCGTAAGACTTGATAAAATGATGGCGGATAGGAAGATGTCCCTGAACGAACTTTCCGAACAAATAGGGCTGACCACAGTAAACTTGTCATTGCTGAAAAACGGCAAAGTTAAAGGAATCCGATTCAATACCCTTGAATCCATATGCAGAGTGCTGGATTGCCAACCGGGAGACATATTGGAATTTAAGGAAGGCGAGTAAATCGAAGAGCTGACCTTGGGTCAGCTCTTCGATTCAAAGAATTTCATTAAAACCTATAGAAACGAGAAGCAGGGTGAATATTCGCCCTGCTTTATATTATTTGTTTCTTTCGTAAAAATCTTCTTCCGCTTTCTTCTTCCAGTCACCTGCATTGAACTTATTCCGGCGCACATCTCTGACAGCGTCATTCACTTTTTCATAACTATTTTTCAAACCCTGTGTATCAGCATGATAATTTACTGCCCTGCTCTTGTGGATTCCATATTTTTCGGCTACTCCGTCAGCATCAATATTGGCTCCCAGGAATAAGAATTCCCATCCGTACTTTTCTTTTTCAAATCCAATCATCTTTTTTATCATTGGATATGAGTACTCCCTGCTTGCGTTTTCCATTCCGTCCGTTATTATGACAAATAGCACCTTGTCAGCTCTACCTTTTTCACTTGCGTTGCGCTGGACATTAGCAATCTTGTTGATGGTTCTTCCAATTGCATCCAACAGCGCCGTGCTGCCCCTTACGAAATACTGCTCACCGGTTATCGGCCTGACGTTGTGGATATCAAACCTGTCGTGCAGCAAATCGTACTCACTGTCAAACAATACGGTTGTAACCGTTGCTTCCCCGGATTCTTTCTTTTGTTTTTTAAGCATCGTATTAAATCCACCTATGGTGTCGCTTTCAAGGCCAGCCATTGAACCGCTCCTATCCAATATAAATACCAATTCTGTTTTTAATGTTTTCATAATAAATACCTCCATGTACTTGATGGAGGTATCATATCAACTTTATCAATCCAAGTGGTCGCCTGGCAAGCTACTTTTTAGACACCCAGGGTTTCCTGGTCATAAGCAAACAACATCTCATTTATTTTAAAAATGTCATAAATGCCGCTTCGAATATGAAATTCAATTATGACATCTGACAAAATGCTTTTAGACAGAGTATAACCGACTGTTCTCAGTAGCTTAAGAGTATCTTCAATACTCAGCATCAATGCTATAGCCAGGGCCAAAGCTGCTTTTTTACTGGGGTTGCACACATTGTTCTTTATTTTATTAAAATGTGATTTTGTCATATTCGCCCTGTTGTAAGCCTGAGGATCATTCATTCCTCTTTCATCAATTAGGCGAAGAAGCATTAGGGAAAACTTTTCCTCCAGCTGCGGTTCAAATTCATCAATAACTGCTTCTGATTTCTTTGCATATTCAACACTATGTCTTATAGCATTGATGCGTTTTCTTTCCCTATCAATCCATGGTCTTTCAGTCCTCCTGTATCTTGGTAGATTCAATAGGGTTTCATCGACATAATTATCATCTATGAATTTTTGGACTTCATATAAGCGCTTTTTACTTACTTTAAATGAAGCTTTATCAAAAACAACCAGATAAACAGTCATTTCGTTATTATCAAGGAAATCACTTATTGCGGAAATCGCTGTTTCCAAGGCCTTGTCTTTAGGGTATTTGAAATGGCCTGACGATATCAATGGGAAAGCAATGGACTCACAATTGTTTTCAACCGCAATTTTCATTGAATTCATATAGGCTTTTCTCAGAATTTCTTCCTCCCCATGATTCCCGTCGGTCCATACCGGGCCTACTGTGTGAATAATATATTTGGCAGGCAGATTAAAGCCGTCAGTAATTACAGCATGTCCTTCGTCACAATGCCCTATCTTATCGCAGGCATTTTGCAATTCATTTTTCCCAGCAGCCTGGAAAATAGCCCCACATACTCCCGCCCCCATTTTCAAATTGGGATTGGCAGCATTGACTATGGCATCAGCCTTAACTTTTGTTATATCGTTTCTGATTATCTGAAAAGGCATTTAATCCTCCTTATCTGTCAATGTATCGCCTTTCATTTCTTTGAGTAACAAATACTATTAAATTACTTCCCCATTCAGCACCTTTTCTTTCATCTCGCGTATTTTCACTGCGTGTTTCCTCGATTCATCCCGTACTTGTTTCATCCAGGTATTAAAATCCCTTGACCGACCGGCGAAAAGTTCATAAAACTTGGATTCTATTATAGATTGTTCAAGATCCAGTGCCAGTGAAAGAATACCAAGCAGGTCAATGTTGTTATCCTTAACCCTGTCTGTTATCTCATTTACATATTCCAAGGAATTTTCCAGCGGCCTGGCATTGAATCTCCTCTGGTTAAGCACTGCGGACCTTCCGTCAACCTGGGCCAGGACATCCTTAATTGTGTCTGAATGTCCTACTTCTTCCTTGGCCAAATCTTTCCAAAATTCTCTTAGTTCAGTAAATTTCTCGGCGCATTCGTTATAAAGTTTTGCAATCGACAATTCATATTCTATAAGCATATTTGCAATTTCAAATGACATGGCAAAACCATCCTTTAGTTGATATATCGATTTTAACACTTTGAGTTGAATTAACAAACCCGGGAATCAGTCAAATCCCTGCTGCCATTTGCACCGGGTTTTCATAACCTATCCCAACACATTTAGTAAGATATGTATTTATTCTTTCGCTTTCTATTTCAAAATCTTTTTCAACATCTAATTGAACAGGCTTTCCAATTGATATTGTTAAATTCTCTTTGTTAATAGCTACAGGATATATTTTAGGAGTAATACCATATCTTCTTATAGCTATCCTGTTAATTAATAGATATCCCGGCATAAAGGTAAACTTGCCGTCCATAAACTCCCGCCTTCGGCCGAACATCAGCTGGTTCTCTCCGTTTTTTATTGCCTCAACACCACTCTTTATACTTTTCCTGGACCTATTGTTGTCCCAATAAGCTACAATCGGATTTGCATTGCTAATAACATGCGATACAAGCGTGCCAAGCAGATATCCGTAGAACCTTGATATTTTCTCAGGTTTTCCTTGTTCACCCATGAACAGCGATTCCGATACATACTTCCTGCAGGCCTTTTTCTCAACCGTCATTGAATTAGCCCAGATTCTCTTGGGAATGGGAAATCTTGTTGTTGCGATAATCGGTCCATAGAATTTTTCATGGTTGCTCATGAAAACTGCAGGAACAGAGGAATCGTAATTTTCGACTCCATATACAGTTGGTTTTTTGTATTTGAGTTTAAAGTAATAGTAAAAAAGATAGTAAATGGGACTTGCCATTGATTCCTCCGAATTAATTGTAGTTGTTTTTTAATTATAGCTGACCGGATATATTTAGGCAACAAGGTGCTATAATTATGAGGAATACCGTTATCATCGGGGGTTGTATGAACGATTGCAATATTCAATATTCAGACCTAAATGATGGAAATTATAAGATTAAATATATAGATAAAACCATTGTCATAAGCTTTCCTGATGAAAACATATGCAGGGTTAGAACTCATGGAAAACGTGCGAAGAATTCCATTATGATTGACCGGGGTTATGTAATTGAAAAAATTAGGGACATTGATTCACATATAACAGAACGCGATGCTTATTATGAAATTACGTCCTGCGACCTAAGCGTTCGCGTCGATAAAAACAACGCGGGATTTATTATTTCAGACAGCGATGGAAGCATTATTTTTAAAACGCAGTCAATCAGTGCACATTCTGATGAAAATGGTTCGGAATTAATAATGGAAATGTTTCCGGATGAAAGATTTTACGGGTTTGGTTTTCAACGTAAAACGTTTGATGCAAGAAATCATGTACTTACATTTAAAAAAGAATACAGATGGAATGAGGCGACCGTGCCTTATTTTCTTAGTTCATCAGGCTATGGATTCTTTTCAGCAAATACTTATGACCATACATTTGATTTTACAAAAGACGATTGTTATTCAGTTGACATTTCCGGAGGCGATGTTGATTTTTTTGTAATCCATGGTCCTGGTTTTAAGAAAATAATAGAAAGCTATACAGCACTTTCAGGAAGACCGCACATGATTCCAGCATGGGGCCTTGGTTTATGCTATGTAGCAAGGCTTTTTGAAAACCAAGAGGGATTGATTAAGATTGCAGAAGGTTTTAGAAAAGAAGGAATCCCATGCGATATGCTCGGTGTGGAACCCGGCTGGGAAAAACACTATTATCAGATGAAATGGGTATGGAACAATGATATGTTTCCTGACCCCGTGGCTATGATTGATGCACTTCATGAATCTGGATATGCTTTTGATCTATGGGAATCGGGAGATGCCCCTACTAAAGGCTATATGAATCCTGAAAAGAGGAAAAAATGGTTTGCCGACCGAGTCCCGGCCAGTTTGGACATAGGTGTTGATTTCTTCAAGCAGGATGACCCTTATCCAAGGTGCATAACTTCCGAAGAAATGGTGCAGAATCCTACGGTTGAAATACTCCTTGAGGATGATGAAGGGTATCCCGAGGTTGAAACAAGGAATATAGCAAACACGCTTTATAGTAAAACAGTATTTGACGAGATGCGCAGGCATACCGGCAAAAGGGCATTCGTCATTTTCCATTCCTATGGGGCTTCAATATCATCCCAAACATATCCCTGTGCATGGGCCGGTGATTTTAAACTCGGAAACGGCGCTCTGAATGCAAGCTTATCCGGGCATTCCATGGTTACTCAGGACATGAGAAGCGAAACGCCTTCTGGAATTCACTTTGGTTTCCTTATGCCTTTTGTCTTCATGGACAGTTGGGCATATTATCTTGAACCATGGTGTTTTTCGGACTATATAAAGGAAATGATAAGATTTTATTCGCGCCTTAGGGTATCTCTGTTTCCATATCTTTATACAACGCTATGGCAGTCACATACCCATGGGCTGCCTATGCTAAGGCCTATGATTCTTGAATATCAGGATGACCCTGCTGCACCGGGACTTGAAGAGCAATTCATGTTGGGAGACAGTCTCCTTGTCGGAATATCCCCTGAAAGAGGTTCAACTGTCTACCTTCCAAAAGGAAAGTGGGTTAATTGCTGGACCCGCGAAATTATCAACAGCAAAGGAAAAGATTACACCTGCACATGGCCATCTTATGCAGGCGGTGCCTTGTTCGCAAAGGCAGGCTCAGTCATACCCATGACAAACGCATCCGACTCAATATCGCTAAACAGCCACGATTTCCTGTATCTCGACATCTACCCCGGTGATGTAATTGAATCAATGCTGTATGAAGACGATGGGATAACTTACGGGTATGAAAAAGGGGAGTTTTCATTATCTTCTATTTTTTGCGAAGATATTGACGATGAAATATTAATTAAGATTAAGAAACCCACCGGCATCTATAATAAAAAACCTGAATACAGGGCGATTCTTACAAGAGTATTCATGGAAACCCAACCGAAACTGGTAATGAGCTGTCTTGCTGAACTTTCTTCCGTTGAAGATCTTGGAGCTCTGCTGTATTCCGAAATTGCCGGATGGTACTATGAAACGGGAACAAATTCGTTGTACATAAAAAGCAGCAACGCTTGGAAACTTTCTAAAAAACTTGATGATGAAAATACATTTTACAACTGCTCAGTTGAGTGGATTAAGGAACGGGCCGATGACGACATTGATATTGTGATTTTAAAATCTATAGAAACTGAAAAAACAATCATTCAAAATGAAGAAGAGGATGAATTCTCCATGCCAAAAGACAGCGAATTTAAAGTTACAGTCAATCCACCGGAAAGGGTTCGTTTGAACCAAGGTGATACTTGGCTTGATTACTACATATATGTCGGTTATGAAATCATTAGCAATGGGTCCAGGGTTCGTTCTGCAACCTTGGAAGTCAGCCTTGAAATAATCTGCAATGACGACAGGGATATTATGAAACACCACAAATCAGTATCCTATGATGGTTCAGGATTTTTTAAAAGAATTGTTGTAGGCTCTCCTTCGGAACCGCCGGACATCTTGCTGACGCTAAGTGCAGATGGCATAAAATCTAAAACAGTCAGATATAACCCTCCAAATGCCTGAATGGCCAATCATCCGTGGGATAATTGGTCATGACTATAATTACCCGGATATTATTTGGTTATTTCTTGTTTTAAATGTCAAGGATGTGGATAGGCACTTCCTTAAATAGTGAGCTGACGGATTCATTATTATTGATTCTCCATATAGTCTCGGCAAACAATGGTGCTACGGATATTATCTTTATTTTCTCACATCCACCGATATATGGATTGTTAACTGTATCAGTTGAAACCAGCAGCTCGATGTCGCTTTCCATCAGCTTCCTTACCCCTTCGTCGTTAAGCAGGATATGTGATATGAAGGCTATTATCTTTTTCGCACCGCGCCTTTTCAACTCGGTTGCCAGGTTTACCAATGAACCACCCGAAATAGCAAAATCATCAACTATGACAGCATTCTTTCCGCTCACATCACCGACAATCTCAACTATATTGGCATTCTCATCGTAACCTATTCTTTCCTTGTCTCCGATTGCAATAGGCGTGTCGAGGTAATTCGCATAATTTCTTGCTTCTTTTGCATATCCGGAATCTGGTGAAACAACAATCATGTCATCAATATTCAGCGCTTTGATATATTCACAGAAAATAGGCAGAGCAACCAGATTATCTACTGGGTTTTTAAAGAACCCCTGAATCTGAGGACTGTGAAGATCCATTGTTACAACTCTGTCAGCACCAGCCAGTTCAATGCACTCCGCACAAACCCTGCCCCTGATGGAAACACGAGGTTCATCTTTTTTATCTCCCTTGGCATATGAAAAATACGGCATTATGAGGGTAACGGATTTCGCGCTGGCTCTTTTAAATGCATCTATCCAGAATAGTATTTCGGTAAATTCATTATTTGGGTTTAACCCAATTGACTGAATTAAAAAAACATCCATACCACGGACTGTTTCTTCAACTTTTACGTAAATATTTCCTTCAGTGAATGTAATAATTTTAGACTTCCCAAGCTCAAGCCCAAGGTCTTTACATACTCTCTGGGCGAAATCTCCACCTGAGCTACCCGTAAATACTTTAATATCTTTATTCATAATGCATCAGCCTCCTTAAACACCTCTTCCGGGCACCATTATGATAGCAGAGCCCCCGCGCTTTAGCAATTTTTAAACATAAAAGCAAAATTGTCCCTAGGGACAATTTATACTTTTTGACACATTTGTCCCTAGGGACAAATGTTCAGCCTTCTCAGCTTATAAAAATCTATCTATAACAGCTGACACATTAATGACAGATAACGCGGGTACCATCAAAACATGAAAGGAATGAAGAAAATGAAAAAGATAATTACTATAACATTGGTTTTAATATTAACAGCCGGCCTTATGGCAGGTTGTTCAGATACAGGTGAACAGGAACAAATCAGCCCAACAGGAACATCGATTATAACTACTGAAACCACAGCAGAGCAAAATCCGGGGTATGGAGCTGCGGGGTCATTTGAAAATCCAGATGTTGAATTAGAACAAATGCTGGTTTATGCCGTTCAGGATGAGTATCTGGCAAGATCGGAATATGAATACCTAATAAATGAACTAGACGCAGGCAACCCATTTGCAAACATTATTAAGGCAGAAGAGAAGCACATTTCAATGCTATTACCGCTTTTTGAATCATATGGTTTTGAAGCACCGGAAGACACTTCTGCGGCGCACATCATTCCGGTTGAATCAATTACAGCGGCACTTGAAACAGGTGTGCAGGCTGAAATAGATAACATAGCAATGTATGAGCAATTTCTTGAAGGCGAACTTCCCGATGATGTGAGGGCTGTATTCGTCGAACTGCGCGATGCCTCAAAAAATCACCTGGCTGCTTTTGAAAGAAAACTCAGCAGATAATATCTTTGATATAACCCTTCTGTTTGGGAACCCGAATGGAAGGGTTTTTATTTTTCCTTTATCTAAATTTATAAAAACATACTGCAATATTACGACATAAAAATTGCAATTTCATACAGCATTCCATTTATATCATGTCTTGATCATTCAGTTAGCTTAATGTGTGCGTTTTTCAGTTCTTCGGGAATTGCTATTCCCTGCGGACATTTCGGGACGCAGGCACCGCACTCTGTGCACTTATCAGCACCTATGCCCTGCTTGATAAATGAATCCCTGTAAACCATTTTATCAAGCCAGTGTTTCTCAAGCATTGACACCTGGTTGTAAAGGCTGAATACGCCGGGGATGTCCACTTCGAAGGAACAAGGCATGCAGTATCTGCATCCGGTGCAACCCACTGCTATTTTCTTTTCAAATATCCCCCGAATTCTGGAAATAAGTTCCATCTCGCCTTTAGTCATGCAATCATATTCGCCTTGGTCAAAAATAGCAATATTCTGCTTTAGCTGTTCAAGTGTCTGAACACCGCTTATTATTACATCCGCTTCCCTGATGTTATACAGCCATCTGAAAGCCCATTCAATCAGCGTTCTTTTTTCAGGGTAACTATTAATAAGTCCATCAATTTCCGATGGATAGTCATTTATCAGATGCCCGCCTCTCAAAGGTTCCATAATTACCGTTGCAGCTCCGCCTTTATGGGCATATTTAAGCCCGTCCAGGCCTGCCTGCTGGAACTCGTCGAGTATGTTGAGCTGTATCTGTGCCATCTCCCAGTCAAAGGAATCAAAGACTTCTTTAAATAGTTCGTTTGATCCATGGAATGAGAAACCTTTGTGAAGAATCTTCCCCTTTTTTATCATTTTGTCGAGAAAAGTGAATCCGTCGTGTTTGACGACCTTCTTAAAATTATCAGGACCAAGGCTGTGCATCAGATACATATCGATATAGTCAGTCTGCAGCCGTTCTAATTCGATGTCCAGGATTTTTTCAAAGTCACTGTGTTTCTTTATGTCCCAGACCGGACTTTTTGTGACCAGTATGGCTTTTCTGCGATAACCTTCTTTTAACGCCTTTCCTACCTTGACCTCGTTATTTTTATATAAATAAGCCGTATCAAGGTAATTAACCCCGTGGTCAATGGAGTATCTGACGATCTCATTCGTCTTTTTCTGGTCATCTGGCAATCTCATGCAACCGATTCCGAATCGTGCGGTTTTAATGCCAGTTTTACCATAATCAATTGTCTGCATCAATTACTTCTTCCGTAAGGTGGATGTCCCCTCGTTCCTCAAGTTCTGAAAGCATTTGTTTGAACATTTTCTGGTCTATCTTGTATTTAAATCTATAAATCAAGTATCCGGTAATTATAAAAACCAACGGGAGCACAAACATAGCAAGTTTTAGGGTCAATAATCCGCCGGGAGTTACATCTGCTGCTGTTTTGGCATCATTTATACCTGAAATGATTACGGTTGCTCCAACTATGCCGCTGGCCACAGCACCACCCATTTTGTTAATAAAGGGCTGCAGTGCAAAGGTTACACTTTCGTTTCGCTTACCAAGTTTCCACTGCCCGTATTCTACTGTATCAGCAAGGAACATAAGCATAAGAAGCTGTATAAATGCTTGGCCGAGGAATAACAAGAGTCCTGCGATTCCTATGAAAATCATATTCATCGGAGAGAAGAAGAAAACAGCATATCCGGCAAATACGAATATTGTTGCACCGGTATATAATTTCTTCCGGTTAAACCTTTTGCTGAACAATGGAAATATTGCAAGCGCTGTTATCTGCGCAACACCGAGAATAACCGCGAATATTGAATACATTCCTTCATCCCCAAAAGCATACTTAAAATAATAAAGCCCGAAGCTTGTTGTCGTAACATATCCAATCATGAATAATGCCATAGCTATTGCAGTATACAATAGCTGGTCGTTTTTAAATATGGCTTTTACCATCCCTTTAAGAGTTGTTTTATCTTCCTTTTTAAAGACGCCTTTCTTTTCCCTTACGCCAAATACCGTTATGCTCTGTCCTGCCAGCATTATAACTACAATGGCTATAGCAAATATGAAATAGGCGGTTTTCATGCTTCCTGTGGCTTCGCCGATTGCATTTGTTATGGGTACAATTCCGGCAACAACCATAAACAAGCCGATATTTGCGCAAATTCTTGCAAATGCACCAATTTTTTCACGTTCTTTCTGTTTCATTGAAAGCGACGGAAGCATTGACCAGTACGAAATGTCATTGGCTGTGAAACTTATTCCCCAGAGAAGGTACAGTACTGCAAATAGCGGAATGTATCCTGTGCCTGTCAAGCCAAAATCGGTAAAAAGAAGTATTGTGAACAAACCCGAAGTCACCGCCCCGATTGTAATCCACGGCTTGAACTTGCCCCATCTTGTTCTGGTATTATCAACAATAACACCCATTATCGGGTCATTTAGGGCGTCAAAAATACGGGCTCCCATAATGATTGCTGTAATCCACCACAAAACTGAATTGGGCAGTTCCACAATATCCGTAAGATAAAAAATCAGGTACATGCTTATTAGTGAATAAAGCATATCCCTGCCTATTGTACCTAATCCGAAGGTATACCGATTATTGTTTTTTTTCATAAGGCATCTCCCATAAAAGCTTTTTCTATTATATCATATGAATCTTTTATTCATTCGAGAATGACAGCTTGGTATGGACGCAGGGTTCTGCTGAATTCATCAAGGTTATAGTTCGACATAACAAGTTTTCCTTCGGCTTCAATTGTATGGAACCTGCCGGAAAAATTCAGGGCAATCGTGATTGTTTTTCCTTTAAATACCCTTTTATAAATGAAAACCTGATTGGCAATCTTAATTTTCCTGAACTCGCCGTGTCTTAATGTGTCAGAACTTTCTCTATAAGCAATCAGCTTTTTATAATATGAATAAATGGAATCCGGATTGTTTTTCTGGGATTTATAATTAATGGTCTTATGGTTCCTATTAATAACAATCCATGGTTTTCCTTTGGTAAATCCTGCGTTTTCACCATCATCCCACTGTACGGGCGTACGGGCATGGTCCCTGCAGCCGCGCGAAAGCATTTTCTGTCTGTACCATTTCGGAATGTGCATTTTTTTTGCTAATTTAACTAAGTTATGAGATTCAATGTCTTCTATCTCATCAAGTCCCTTGAAAGGATAATTAGTCATACCGATTTCCTGACCCTGATAAATATATGGAGTTCCCCGCAGCGTAAGCAGCATGGTTGCCAGCATTTTGGCGGACATTTCCCAATGCTTTTTATCATCGCCGAAGCGGGTAATGCTTCTGGGTTGATCGTGGTTTTCAAAATAATTGGCATTCCACTCAAGTTCTTCCTGCCACTTGGTTATGGTTTTAAAAAATCGCTTCGGGCTGAATTTCCGAGGGAACCATTTAACAAACCACTGGTCTGTCTCCATATGTTCAAAGGCAAAGACCATATCAAGCTCACCGCGCTCTTTTGAACACAAGTCCCTGGCCATCAGCGGAGTGACAAATACAGTTTCACCTACGGTAAAACAATCGTAATTATCCAGGACTTCTTTTCTAAGAGTCCTTAAGATGTCATGGGTTCCTTCCTGAGAGATATAATATTCGCTTCCAGTCAGGGCTAATTTCTTTTTACCGTCATCAAGGGATGATTTCCATATGATATTAATCACATCGCAGCGGAATCCTGCAATGCCTTTATCAAGCCAGAATCGCAGTATGTCTTTTATTTTTTCAAGAACCTTTGGGTTGTAATAATTTAGATCAGGCTGGCCTTTTGCAAACAGGTGCAGATAATACTCGCCGCTTTTCTTATCGAACTCCCAGCAGTCCTCAGCAAAGAAACTGGTCCAGTTATTAGGTTTTTTCCCGCCTTTGCCGGGTTTCCAAAAATAATAGTCTCTGTACGGGCTGCCTTTATCCCTGCTTTTTTGAAACCATTCATGCTGATCTGAGGTGTGGTTGATAACCAGGTCCAGGATTATCTTAATATCACGCTTTTTGGCTTCGGCGATGAGCCGGTCCATGTCATCCATGGTTCCGTACTCAGGATTAATACCGCGGTAATCGCTGATATCATATCCGTTGTCTTCATTAGGAGAACAGTAAACGGGACTCAACCATATAATACCGACACCCAAATCCTTTAAATTGTCAAGATGCATTATGATTCCAGGAATATCACCAATTCCGTCCTCATTCGTATCTTGAAAACTCCTTGGATAAATCTGATAAACAACACTCTCCCGCCACCATTCCGACATTTCCACACCTCCGTGCTTTCTTCTATTATAACCATGCGAATTTGCCCGAAGGGCTTTTTCGCAATTTTGCCCGAAGGGCTTTCTCGCATTAATAAGATTTTATAATCTGTAGTAGTGGAATAGAGACTTCATCTGCAATGGCCTTCATTCCCTTATCACTAGGATGATGTGCAACGCCCGCATGCTCAAACAAACCTGTTGCTTTTAAGGTTTCATCTTCATCAAGATGGTTTAACTCTACCAGCGGGTACCCGCGGTCTGCCGCAGTATTCCTGACAGCTTCGTCAAGTACTCCCCTTTTCCAGAATCCGGTGCAGACTATGACCTTTGATTCCTGCCTTGGGTTTATATAATCAATCATCTTTTTATAATAATCTTCATATGGGTATTCATCATTATGAGCCGGATTTGAGTTTTCACCGATTTTAATTATAATAATGTCCGGCTTGAAATTTATAAATTCCCTGAAAGCCACCAGATGGACAGCATCCCAGTATTCTCTTTCCCAGGCAACTGCCCAGGCAATTTTATATTCTGCATCAGGGACATATTTATGAATTTTTCTCATTAACTGATGAACAAAGTCATTATTTTCAGAAGATGCGGCCATCCCCCACTCATTGAGCCATCCGATTTCTTCTTTTACCGGATGCCAGGTTATTGAATTTCCGATAAACAATATATTCATTCTTACTGTCCCCAGTGACCGATTTCAGGGCCATGAACAAAAGTCACGGGAAAGTACATGGTGCTTAACCTGCCGTTGGACTTAATTTCCAGTATCAAGTCGTATTTGCCTTTCTTCAATTCCTGCGGCATTAGAGTGTATTCTACAGATGTAAGGGAAGTAATCCCATGTCGTTGAGTCAGGCATACTGTTGTTTCTTTTCCCGGCGACACAACCCATTCTTCCGGCACACTCCATTTAACAGATACCCATTGCTGTATGACCTGATTGTTTTCAAAATGAAGTTTCATCATTTTTTCAATGCCGTTATTGATTGATATTCCGTCAACATAATCTACAGTCACATCAAAGGGAACACTGTGCCGCCTGACTCCAAATGGCTGTTCCTTGAGTTTATCCCTGAAAGTGTACATGACATTGACACTTGTCCCTACGCGTCCTTTATAAGTTCCGCGGTCTTTAAGTTCATCTGATTCGCACATTTTAATCTCAATTCCACCTTCATCCGTTAAATCACAATACTCAGGGATAAATGTGGGCATTAACCTGCAAATTCTATCCGTAAATTCTGTTACCGTTTTAGGAATTGTCAATGTCTCCCATTTTGTAAGGTCCACACAAACGGTCTTTATTTCATCACCAATAGGGTCTATCCATTTTTGAGAGATGGATTTGGTTCCGCCAATGATACCCAGAATAGCTCCTAAGGTTGCCCCTGTGCAGTCGGCATCTTCCCCGCATCCTACAGCAGTACAAAGGCTTTTTGAAAAATCCCCTTCTCCATATAGCCAACCAATCATCATAAGGCCGATATTATTCGGCGCATTCATACCGAGTTCACCTCTGGGTTCATCAAGATGCTCTGTGCGCCCATCGCGAACAGCTCCAAAACCTCCGGGGACTTCAAACATCATTCTTTTTCTAGTCTCCTGCCATGTAAGTCCTTTTTCATAACCGTCATATGCCACCGAAACCGCCCGGGCTACCAGACAGTCATCCGGAATATATGAAAGCGCTGCTTCCGTCAGCTTATGCATGTCGCTTTCGACAAAAGCTGCACTTTGTAATGCAGCACAGAATATTTCAGCATACAGGCCTTCATCAGAATGGTCGCATATTCCATCCTCATAAGCGTATTTTATGGCAATTTCCGGATGGCCGGGTGCCAGGCATGCCCATATTTCGCTTCTTATGAAACATCCACAGCTGTTTTTCAGGGGGTTGTTGTACCAACCCGAAAGAGGCGGCTGTAAACCATATGACATATTATTCTTACCCATGCCATATTCAGATACATCTGCAACAATATATGAAATCCAATACTCACCGAGGATTTCAGCATTCAGATTTTTACCATATTTTTCAGCCGCATTTAGCCAAACAAGCTGTAGATCCAGATCATCATTCGGCAGAGCGCCTTTACTGTAATCATGGGTATAAAAATCAACCTCATATACACCCCTTTGGCACTCAAATGGCGTACCGAGGCTTCCGCCGATGTTCTTACCTAGCCAGCATGCCCTGACTTTATCCCTGTAATCACTGATATTCATAAATACCCCCAAGCATTAATAAAGAAAATACAACATACTAATTATACATTATTACATGGATATCAGACCATAAATTGACACCTTTGTGCCGCAGGTATAACATTTAATTGCAAAGGGGGTGATTAATTTGAAGTTTTCTATCTTGCCTAAAAAGAGGCTTAGCAAATGGGCTTTTTGGTTTTTTGTAGCTTCAGCGCTTTTATTTGTTTTGTTCTTTCTTCTCATTACTGTATTTAACCAAAAAGGAGGGGATACTTTCTTCAGTAACCTTCTTCTTACGATTCCATTCTTATTAGCTTTTATAGCATCTTTTCTGGCTTTTGTATCAGGCCTTTATTCCATCATTTTCCATAAGGGAAGATCACTATCTGTATTCTTAACTACCTTAATCGGAATGTTGGTAACGATTTTTGGATTGCTAGAGATTTTCTTTCCACATTAAAGTGGATATGCTAAATGCAACCGATGGTTGCGTAAGTTTATACTAGAGTTGGTAGATGCAACCGCAGTAAATTAATATAATTTAGCTATGATAACAAGGAGGATATATATGAATGTTGAAATTGCAACTAAATTGGTTAAACTCAGAAAACAAATGGGTCTTTCACAGGAAGAATTGGCAGAGAAGATTGGTGTCAGCAGACAGGCCGTGTCAAAATGGGAGCGATCTGAATCGTCACCTGATACAGACAATCTTATAGCACTTTCTAAAATATATGGAATCAGTATTGATGAAATGCTGGATTATGATGTGGATTCATCGTTAGAAAAGGACGAATCAAAAGGCACAGAAAATGTAACGTATTCATATGATGATGTTTATGAAGACGAAGTCGACGAAGAAGATCCAGACACAAGAAAATTCGGTGCACCTATACCGATTATAGTTACGATTATCTATTTTGCCCTTGGTCTATTCTGGGGTTTATGGCATCCCGGGTGGCTTGTTTTCCTTTTAATCCCAGTGCTATATTTCCTTCTTCCAACTAAAGTTAGTGGAAACTGGAAGTTCAGACCAGACATTAAAAACCTTCCTTACCCTGTCTTTGCAACTTTTCTATTTCTGCTTTTCGGATTCTTATTCGACGGATGGGCATGGGCATGGCTGGTTTTTCTAACGATTCCCATCTGGGCGTTTTACAGAAAGAACACCCGTTCAGAAGAGAAAAAATAAATGGAGCTTATGTGCAAATTGTCACCAATGGGCGGTATCTTGAGCCTGTATATGTTATTCAAACGAGGGAAGATATGATCTACTATATGATACATATTGAACAACCCTGATATAATTAGCAATCCACCACAAAAACACCAAGCACACTTGGTGTTTTTGTTTGTTAATAATTTTTTAATATGCTATTCTATTTTAAGTACATTCGGCGGTTATAAATTGAGAGAACGCGACTTACTTAACGGTAGCATAACAAAGCATATCATCAGGCTGGCACTGCCATCCATTGGTGGAATGGCTTCTTTTGTTGTTTTTAATCTTACGGATACATATTTTGTTTCGCAGCTTGGAACAAACGCACTGGCGGCAATGGGCTTTACCTTCCCTGTTGTTTTGATTGTAGGGGCAATATCCAGCGGTATAAGCATGGGTGCAGCATCTTTATTATCACGGGCTAAAGGTGCCGGAAACCACCATCTGATGGAACGCATTGCCACAGATGGAATTCTTCTTTCCTTAATATTTGTTGTTTTGGTGAGTGTTGTGGGATTATTCACCATGGACAGCGTCTTTACTTGGCTTGGTGCTGATGCTGAAGTGCTTCCCCTGGTAAAACAGTATATGTCCATATGGTATGGCTTTGTTTTTGTTTTCGTGATGCCGCCGGTAACAGATTCCTGCATGCGGGCCAGCGGCGATATGCTGCGGCCGTTCATAGTCATGATGATATGCGCTGTTGTTAACATAGTACTTGACCCATTTTTGATACACGGCTACTGGATATTCCCGCAGATGGGCATCAGGGGTGCTGCTCTCGCAACTATGATATCCCGGTTTCTTGGAATGATTGCCACATTATCCTTCGCTCATTTCCACCACAGACTGATTTCATTTAAATATGAAAACGCAAAAGAACTACTGGAATCCTGGAAGGGAATATTAAAAATCGGAATTCCAAGCACTACCGTTCTACTTATGCCTCAGTTGCTGAGGAGTGTATTGACAGTTTTGGTTTCATCAGCCGGCGGAACCGCCGCCGTAGCAGCCATAGCAGTGGGAACAAGAACAGAAAGTTTTATAACTATGATTCCTTACGGAATCGGTCTTGCATTGGTGCCTTTAGCAGGTCAGAACTGGGGAGCTAAAAAATATGACCGTGTTTTTGAAACCAGACACAAAATTGTAAAATTTGCATTAATATACGGGCTGATTGTTTTTACAATCTCAATATTCCTTGCTAAGCCCGTTGCCAGGATATTTACAGATGATGAGAACATAGTACGATTAGCCTCACAGTATCTTTGGATAATGATATTCGGAATGATGGGGCTTATGACAACCAACTGGATGAGCCGGATATTCACCACCATCGGCCGGCCAAGGTGGACCGTAATTATAAATGTAACAGGAATACTGGCAATAATCATTCCACTTGCATTTCTTGGAAGATTAGTAGGCGGATACATAGGCATTCTTGCCGGAATTTGCATTGGGCAGCTACTTGTGGGCAGCTGGTCTGTATGGCTTGCTAAAAGAAAAATGAACCCAGATGAATATACATCTGAATAATCGGATTTTATAGGGGCCATAACAGGGTAATATATTAGTAAATGAAATTTTTAGGAGCAGATATGAAATCACTAACAGATACATATGAATTAAGTAATGGATCCTGCATACCCTGTGTCGGATTCGGTACATGGCAAACGCCTAATGATCAGACCGGATACGAAGCAGTGAGGTTTGCGCTTGAAGCAGGATACCGACATATAGATACAGCGGCTATATATAGAAATGAGGAAGCTGTCGGACAGGCTATCATAGACAGCGGGATATCACGTACTGAAATATTCCTTACATCGAAGCTGTGGGGAGATGACTATGGTTACGAATCGACTAAAGAAGCCTTCCGGGTGTCCCTGGACAAACTGCAGACGAGTTATCTTGACCTCTATCTTATGCACTGGCCAAACCCCAAAAAGTACCGGCCAAACTGGGAAAAAACAAATGCTGAAACCTGGCGGGCGATTGAAGAATTGTATAAAGAAGGTAAAATTAAGGCTATTGGTGTCAGCAATTTCATGATCCGTCATCTGGAAGAGCTTTTTAAGACAGCAAAATTTAAGCCGATGGCAAATCAAATTAAATTGTGCCCCGGTGATATAAAAACTGAATTAGTTGAATATTGCAAGAAGCATGCTATTGTTTTGGAGGCATATTCACCTCTTGGAACTGGTAAAGTTTTCAAAGTCCCCGAATTGAAGGTTTTAGCTGAAAAATATAATGTTACCATTGGAAGACTATGCCTTAGATGGAGCCTTGAAAGAGGATATTTGCCGCTTCCGAAGTCAGTAACTCCAAAATACATTAAAGAAAACACACAGTTATTTGATTTTTCTATTGAACCGGCTGATATTGATATAATCGCCGGCCTGACAAATTGCTGCGGTGCGCCAAGGGATCCTGATACAGTTGATTGGTAATATTTTAGTATTTCTGAACTAGAAATTCTTAATTTTCTCCAGGGTCTTTATAAGTAGTACATGTGTGCTGACGGATATTCCTACCAGTAATAGGAATATCCTGATGTATATGTTATTTACAAAAACTATTGAAATCCCAAGTGTTGTCCACAACAGAATAATAGTTATAATCTTTGCCTTGAGTTTAATAGCACGGTATTCTTTATAATTACGGATGTATTCGCCTAGGATTTTTGAATTTAAAAGTCTTTCATGAAGTTTTTGGGAACTTCTGTAGAACAAAAATGCAGCAAGCAGCAGAAACGGTGTCGTAGGTAAAACCGGGATTACTATTCCAATCACTCCCAACGATACGCACAGGACTCCCGCAGATACTAATATGAATTTAATTATGCTGCCGTTCTTTTTCATTTAACACCTTGTTGTCCCTTTTTTCCTATATAGTCTATTTACCCTTTGTCATTTCAGATACTTCAGCAGGTATTCCGGGTTGATTGCCTAATGCTTTTTCTATGAAAATTGAACTTAAGATGATCAGCGGCAATGATACCATAAACCTAATAGCCGTAAATTCCCACCCTAGCAGTGATGCTTCCCATAAAGTCATGGGTATCCTGCAAACACAGCTTGCGCCAAGGTATGTCATAATAACTCCGAGTCTAGATCCTTTGTCATATAGCTGCCTGGAAATCGGGAGGGCAGCAAATAAACCGCCGATGCATGTGAAAGCCAGAAGAACAGCCAGCACATATCCCCGTATCCCGGACCCGTGCCCCATATGCTTCATTACTGTCTCTTTCTTTACCCATATATTAAATAAACCTATTAAAAGGAAGACAGCCGGCATAACCGACATAATGAACTTAATATAATCCCAAAAATTCTTAAGAAGCGATTTTCCGGTGTCAAATTCAACGATAACCGATACCAGTGCGAATATCAGGAAAGCCGCTGTAATTGAATAGAGGATAATATCTTTTTTCTTCATTAGAATAATCCTCCCATAAACAAGCCCACGACAATGGATATAACAATAGCAATTACATAACTCACTGCATTCCTTGTAATTGCTAATTTTGCCCCGTAATATTGTTTTTCAAGAGGATAAGTCAGCACTCCAACCAGCATCAGAGTAGTTGTAAAGCTGGCCAGAACCGCGAATCCGACGCCTATGTTCCTAAGTATTCCGGCAAGCGGGAATACAATGAATCCCGGCATGACTACTATTGAACCGATGATTGAAGCAACAAACACGTTAACCCAATTTCCGCTTTTTGAAAGAAGCTCTACGATTTTTTCGGGCGGGAATATATACAGCGCGAATGTCATAACTAAAATAATGACAAGGAATTGCGGCAGGATTTTTAAAAGCATCTTTATACCTGATTTTGCAGCCATCCATGTTTTTTTAGGATTTACAATCAGCGATATGATATACAGCACCGCACAGCTGATGTATAGAATAGTCATAATTACCCTTTCAAAACTTCTAAATCTGTTTAATTATACTAACAAATCATATTAATGTCTGTAACCTTTGTTACCGTTACATAAAAAAGGGGACGGCAAGCCATCCCCTTAGAATATTTAATTTAATTAGATTTTATCGAGCGGTATTCCACAGGCATTTGCAACACCTTCACCATACTTTTTATCAGCCTTCATGCAATTTTGTATATGCCTAATTTTAATGAACTCCGGAGCATCTCCCATTGCACGGGCAGTATTATCAAATAGGAGCTGCTGTTCTTCAGGCAGCATCAGATTAAACAAAGCCCCCGGCTGAGAGTAATGGTCGTCATCGTCTTCCCTGTGATTCCAGTGGTCGGCAGACCCGTCAAGTTCCAGAGACGGTTCTTTGTATTCGGGTTGCTCCTGCCATTTTTCATAACTGTTGGGTTCATATCCCAATGTAGCCCCAAAGTTGCCGTCTACCCTCATGGCTCCATCCCTATGGAAATAATTTACCGGACATCTTGCCTGATTGACAGGTATTAAGTGATGATTTACTCCAAGCCTGTATCTTTGTGCATCCCCATATGAGAATAATCTTCCCTGAAGCATTTTATCTGGTGAGTAACCTATACCGGGCACAATATTCGCCGGATTGAAAGCCGCCTGTTCTACATCAGCAAAGTAGTTTTCGGGATTCTTATTAAGTTCAAGCACACCAACATCCATTAGTGGGTATTCTCCATGAGGCCATACTTTCGTAAGGTCGAACGGATTATGCCTGAATGTTTTTGCCTGTTCATTTGTCATAACCTGAATTTTCATGTCCCATCTTGGAAAATCACCCTTATCAATACTATTGAACAAGTCCCTCTGGTGGCTTTCCCTATCTTTCGCAACTATTGCTTCCGCTTCTTGATCTGTAAGATTTTTTATCCCCTGCTGAGTCTTTAGGTGGAATTTTACCCATATACGTTCATTAGCATCATTTATCAGGCTGTATGTATGGCTTCCATATCCATTCATATGCCTGTATGAGTATGGAATGCCCCGGGGACTCATTGTTATTGTCACCTGATGAAGTGATTCAGGTAAGTTCGTCCAAAAGTCCCAGTTATTCTTAGCGCTTCTCATATTGGTCTTGGGATCCCTCTTGACCGCATGATTAAGATCGGGGAATTTCATTGGGTCTTTAAGGAAGAAAACAGGTGTATTATTCCCGACAAGATCCCAGTTTCCTTCTTCAGTATAGAATTTAATTGCGAATCCTCTGATATCCCTTTCCGCATCAGCGGCTCCCCTTTCGCCTGCAACAGTTGAAAACCTGACGAATAAATCTGTTTTTTTGCCGATTTCTGAAAATATTTTAGCTTTTGTATATTTGGTAATATCATGTGTAACAGTAAATGTTCCAAACGCTCCTGAGCCTTTGGCATGCATCCTTCTTTCCGGTATTACTTCGCGGTCAAAATGCGCCAGTTTTTCAAGGTACCAGGCATCTTGCAAAAGAGCCGGCCCCCTTTTCCCCGCTGTCATAATATTCTGATTATCAGATACCGGAGCGCCTACATTGTTAGTGAGTTTCTTATTGTCATCCATTGATTTTCCCTTTCCCTCAATTATAGATTGAGTACTAAATGACTCCCAAAAGGCATTAATTAAATACTGTTGTTGAAAACGTTTGTAAAAAACTAATTAAATTATAACAAAATATTTGGAATTTATCTTTATGGTTAAAATGTCCTTAGGGATAATTCTTTAATAACTATAATTTATTTTTTTCATGTTCCATATGTCCATAGATTTCAGTATGGCTTCACAACCGCGAGCCTGTATAGAAATACCTGTGCTGTCCGGGTTGTTCGGATAAACCCTGACACAAGCGCAATCTCTGTTATTTACAAAAACTTCAACAATGCTTTTATCAATAAAAATATGAAGCTCAAGTAATTCGCTATCCTTAACCTCAACCTGCATTGACTCAACAGGACGGGTCAGAACATCAGATCCTGTTGTTGCCCTAGTAGAATCAATTTCAACGACACTATAAATCTTCACCATTTCTTTCCGTCTATATGCCCTGTTATATCCCCTTTTGTGAAAATACCTTATCTTTGTAACTTCTTCCTGGGATTGAAGCACATTGAATTCAATCAGGTTTGACCCAGTTGCATCAATTATTGCTAAAATCTCAACTGCACTACCTGAAATACCGCTGAAAGAGATCATCTCATCAGCTTTTAGTTTCCTATTAGATACATGCCTGTGATTGTATCGCAGGGATTGATAATCCCCGGCGGGTTCAATTGATAGTTCACTATTATTAAGCGACAGTCTTCTTGGCAGCGTCATAATGCTTTGCATGATGCCTGTTTTTCGACCTGCATTCACATTATGTATAACTATAACGCCTCCTTTGCCGTCAGGAGTCGCTGAAGGAGCGTGTACGCCCCCCTCATGAAGAATACCATGATTAGCCTTGTAATGTGATTCGACAATGAATTTATCCCTGCCTTTATCATAGCTTCCTATCATGAACTGGCCGCCGCTCATATGGCTGAAAAACAGCAGGATATATTTATCCCCTATCGGCCAGAAATAAGGACAGGCTCCATCGTCACCAATCATTGTAAAAATGTCCCCTTCAACAAACGGATGCATATATTCCCAGTTTATCAAGTCATCGGACCTGAACAGGAAATCCGCAGCCCTATAATTGTAAGATTCACCATATGGCAGATATCCGCCGGATAAGGAATAATAGTAATCCCCTTCTTTCCATATGCATGGGTCGAATACCTGATATTCCTGTCCTTTCGGGTCAATATCAATGACAGCATCCCCGGTCAACTTATCCCAGTTAATTAAGAGATCATCATCGGAAACTGCAACCATATTTCCTCGCGTAGTGCCGTGGTACATCGCGATTACCCTATCTTCTTCAGCAAAGGCAGCACCCGAAAAACACGCCTGCTCGGGTCCGGGATATAATGCATAGGGCAAGTCTTTCCAGTGGATAAGGTCATTGCTGACCATATGACCCCAGTGCTGTTTGGGATACTCAGGTGGATATGACTGGTAAAACAAATGCCAGCGACCTTTATAAAAACACAGCCCGTTGGCATCATGCATGGCACATTCAGGCGAGGTTGCATGATATAGAGGCCTGTGCGAATTTCCCCTAAGGGCTTTTCTGGATTCGGCAAACCGCATAAGCAGTTTCGACTCCTTAAGTTGACTTTTTTGGGTTGCGTAGTTTTTTGAATATTTTTCCTTTGGTACCGGCGACTTATTATCCATGGTTGCTCCTCACAATAATGTTGTCAAACATGTGTTTTTATAACTGCTCCCTTTTCGCATCTGTTGCCCCAGGAATCGATAAGTTCATCTTCTCTGTAAACGCATATTATTTCACAATTATTGGCGCATCGCCCGCACTCGACACCTTTTGTGATAAAAGAAATATCAGCTATATTAAAATCAAATGGTTTTTCCAAGCCCGATTCTCCTGCAAGAATTGCCACACCCAACGCTCCCATTAAATGGCTGTTTTCACTTACTGATACTTTATGTCCTACTATTTTCTCAAAAGCTCTGACAACACCAATGTTTTTACTTACGCCTCCTTGAAACACTATCAGCGGAGTGATTTTTTTGCCTTTGCCTACATTATTCAAGTAATTTGTGACTATCGCTTCACACAGGCCTGCGATAATATCTTCCCTCTTATGACCCATCTGGGCTTTGTGAATCAAATCAGATTCAGCAAACACCGTGCACCGCGCGGCAATTCGTGTTGGTTTACTGGAAGTCAAGGCAATTTCGCCAAAATCCTCAACTTTCACACCAAGCCGGTCGGCCTGGCTTGACAGGAAAGCACCCGTTCCTGCTGCACACAAAGTATTCATCGCATAATCAACTATAAATCCATTATCAATCAGTATAATCTTGGAATCCTGACCGCCTATTTCAAATATAGTCCTGACATCCGGATAGACCGACATGGTGCCCATTGCATGTGCAGTTATCTCATTTTTTATAATTCCGGCACCTGTTATAGTCCCAATGAGTTTTCTTGCGCTGCCCGTTACCCCTACGGAATTAATTTGATACTCACTGAGATTCATCTGTTTTTCAATTAGCGGCAACAGTCGCTTAACAGCATTTATTGGATCCGCCATAGTCCATATATATTCCTTTGCCAGAATACTTTTGAGTTCATCAATTACAACACCCTTCGTTGAGATAGAGCCTATGTCCAGACCTAAATAAGCCTTTTTCATTTTTTGTGGTCCTTTCTCATAACTATCATATCGTGGAAGGCCTCAAGCCTGGTTCTTACCCCTGCTTCACTCGTTTGCGAATCAAAGCTGAAATAAACGATAGGTATGCCATAATCCTCGCTGATGTTCCTAAGCACCGGTATTGCATCTGTTTCAGGTGTGCATCCAAATGATTTTACATGAATCATACCGTCATATTTTTTCTTTGCCCAGTATTCGGCCCTGTCTATAGTCATCCAGCATGTCGCACCCATATCGTATCTTGTGTATTTCGAATTTCTGCCCTTTTCCTCTTTAGGATCAACAAACATGGAATGAGATAGATTCATCCACCTGTCTATGACAATACCCATGGATGCAAGTTCCTTTTCAATAAAATGATTGCTGAATGGCTCCATTATAGTATAGTACTCTCCGATAATGCCAACCCGGAGAGGATTGTCAGGTTTATCAACCGGGATTGCCTTAAATAACTTATTATACTTTGAAGCTATGTTTCCCATTTCTTTTTTCGTTTTTATATTTCTTAATTCATTCAAAAGCCGCTTGTGCAGCTTTTCAAATGAACCTTCATTTATTTCAAATCCGATATTTTTCCTAATGAAATCTTCAGTTTCATCAATATATTTAGCCATTGCTACCGTCACAGGGAGAATCCGGGCAACTTTTTTAATTGGAAACTGTGGGTTTATCTTTCTTAACGGACCTATTAATGTCCGGAGTTTTCGTAATTTTGCATTAGACAAATTTATAAACTCAAAATCATATCCCAGATCCCTTAGGATCTGTTCATGGAGTTCACCGTAATACTGCAAGCGGCATGCTCCCCCAACCTGAATAAGCATATTGGCACCCGCTTCAAGGGATTCGATATAGTTACCGAGGTTATATTTAAAAGGCGAACACACGAAATCAGGGCTGTATTTGCTACCGACTTCCAGGGTTCTATGTGTAATCGGAGGAGGCACTACATAATCAATTCCTACTCCTTCAGTAAACAATACCTCAATGGGCACGCAATAACTTCCAAGATGCGGAAATGTAATCTTTGTTTTACTCATAACGTTCATTCTTCCTGTAATTAATAATATCTATAAAGCTCTCTATTCTGGTTTCAATGCCTGCCATTGCCTCCTGACCATCCAGTACAAGATTCAGTATAGGTATGTCTTTTATTCTCCTTACAATAATCTCGTTGACCATTGAATCCGGTCCGCATGGGAAACTGCTCATCAAAATAATTCCATCGACATCACTGCGGTACTCCGCTATTGCACCTAAAAGCTCTTTGTTAAATATCCAAGGAAGGGTTTCGCTTAACTCCTCTGATTTTCGAACTGCTGTTTTTTCATCAACTATGTTGCCCTTGATTGGAATTGCCCCTAAGTTACTTATGATATTAAAGATAGGCTTTCCAATAAAAATGTCATTGGCATTATATAAATGTGCTATTACCAGAATTTTTATTTTTTTCGTATCCAGCTGTTTCTTTTGTTCATTCAGGAGCAGTATATGCTCTGCTTTCTGGGACTGTTTTGAATTCCAATATGCAAGCATGACAGGAGCTCTCCTCTTGCCAAGGGCTTTTCCAATTTTTAAAAATGCGCTGACCTCAGCCTCAAGACTGTCATGCTCAACTTCAAATACCAGGATTTTAGGATTCCTGTCCCTGAACGTGTTTTCTATGACATCATATATAGCCTGATGCTTGGTGCAGACGGTCCCTGTTTTACCAAAATCAGCCAATCTGGGCACAAGGATATAATCACATCTGTCAATCAGCCAATCCACATGTCCCAGATATATTTTAGACGGCAGGCATGTTTCGTCAACAGCTAAATTAATTCCTTTTGTTAATATTTCTTTATTGGTATCAGGACTGACAATATATTTTACGCCCAGTGAATACAGGAAATTTTCCCACATAAGACCATATTTGAAGTACAGCAAACCCTTTGGGATACCTATGACAATCGAATTGTCTGCAGTTTTACTTTTCTCCCTGCGCATTTCTTTGTCTCCTAATCTATATCAGTGTTCCAGTACTGCATCAATCATTGCTATGTAATTATCATACTGCATTTTCGTTATTTTTTCAGGAGGGGTTCCGGTAGTACTGATAATCAACCTTTTAGGGCCTGCTGTTTTGATTATCTCATGAACTCTCTTTTTTATAAGTTTCGGCGTTGAGTTGCTAATTTCGCTGAACTGTATGTTGCCGGTAAGAGTAATCTGGTCTTTTGTAATAGCATGGATTTCTTTTAATGATATGTCTCCAAATGGGGTTGCCTCAACAGGATCAATCTGGTCAACCCCCATTTCCATGAAACGTTTCACCGCATTGCGGATATTACCATGGCAATGAACTGCGACCATTCTGCCCATGTTGCGGCAAAGATCCATAAGCGGCTTGTCAAACTCAACCACAAGCCTGTCAAAGTCATATGGAGACATCATTGGAGGCGTTGCATGCTCTGCGCCTCCAAAACGAATTATCGGTCCGGCGCCCATATCAAGCAGCTTCTTTAAGTTCTTTATGGTTCTATTAAAGGCAATCTGCATAAGTCTGTCAATTTCATTTCTATACAATGCTGAAAACAATAAAAAATCCTGCGGGTCAAACAGGCGGCAAACAGTCATAATCGGCGATGGAATGGTCACCCACGGCAGTCCCCTGTCGCCCAGCTGTTCAATATTGCTGTTAAGGGAATCCGTTTCACAGGCTGTATCCGCATATTCAATATCAAGAAGTAATAATGCTTCGTCAATAGTCTTGCAGAAGTGTTCAGTAATCCATTTGTGACCGCTTCCTTCCTGAAAGACCTCAGTTTTATATATCGCTTTTTTCCCGATATCCATTCTGTATCGGAAACTCACCTTATTATCTATTTTTGTTTTCTTATCAAGTATAAGTGACTCCGGAGGAATGAATAAATTCTGTGCATCCATGCATTCCGGACGCCATATAAAAATGTTGTCGCAATCCTTATCCATTCTTTTAACCAGTTCCCAGTAAAGATAGTCTTTCTTGCGCCAATCGTCATAATCATCATAACCATGAAAGGGCCCGGGAACCAGATTGCTATTCTCCAACGCATATGGAATAAGAGTGTATATCGGCACCCTGTCGGCAGTTTCTCCTCTAAGTGTTTTCATTAATCTGTCTTTAGGTTTCATATTCATATTATAAAACTTTTTCATAAAAAAAGGGTGCCAGTAAGCATAGGATTATCGGCACCTTAAATTTATATCCGAGATGTGATTATTGTAGTACATTATATGAAAATACAGAAACTTCAGATCCGTCTGTTAAAGTGCAGTATACAAACATTCCGTCTGTGCAATAAGCCCTGTCTCCATAAATATATAGACTTGATTGGAGGAAATCATCGGCTTGAAATATTTTCACCCTTCCGCTACCGTCAAGACTGCTTTTATAAACACTGTCCCCGGCCAGCATATAAAGCATTCCGTCAGACACATTAAGTGTAATGGTATAGTCAGTCATCTCAATCCAAATATCTGTAACACTTTGATTAGACAGAGACATTCTGTGTATGCTCCTATAAATCCCTGTATCAAGGACATAATAAACATACCCTGAGTGAACCAGATAATTATGCGAATAGAACGGGAATACAATCGTGCTCTCTTCATTAGTTCCAAGATTATATTTTACAAGCCCCGGAGCTGTCCCGGCATCCGTAGCATAGAAGTACAACGCCTGCCCGTCGCTCACAAAACTATGAGCACGCATAATCGAAACCTGTTTTTCTCCGCTTCCGTCAGGGTTCATAGAATAAATCGGTCCCTGGACAAATTCTTTTGTAAAATAAATCAGCCCGTTTATAAATTCATAATGATAAACCGTGCTGTCGCTAACCTTAGTCGGTTCGTTCTCAAAATCATATGTATAAAGATAATATACACCGTTATCCCAGTCGTAATTCAGGAAATAAAGAAGTCCGTTATTAAACTGTATATCCTCAGCCGGAAGTTCAAATCCTTCAATTACTTCAGGAACACTATAAATGTCTTCTCCGTGCTGCAGCATTGTCACATAATTCATAAGTGTTACATATTCGCCTGTATATGTAAGATGAAGACCATAGTGTGAACTCGCGTAGTGAGTGTTGCCGGTGCTGTCGGAACTGTTTGATAGCACAACCTGTGCCTGGCCGGGTTCCGGTGTGGGTGCGGGTGTAACCGTTGGAGCCGATGTTGGTTCCGGGGCGGTGGTCTGTGCCGGTTCATTGGTTTTTGATGGCGTTACAGATTGTGACGGAGATTCCGTTGACTGTTCAACCACGGGTGAACATGATGTCAGCAATAGTGCAAATACTAAAAAAATGACAAAAAATAAAGAAACAAGTTTTTTCATAATAAACCCCTCTCCATACTATTTTACCATAAATATGGTATTTTCCTTTAATATAATAGAGCCTTCAGTTATTTTAAGGTACAGATTTATAAGTTTTTAGTTGCTTAATCTGAATGCAATGCTAAAGTCTATGGTTTCCACATCAAAGAATAAGCTTTTCATACCGATTATCAATTTATTATCATCGGGTCCCAGGTCCAAAGTTTCTTCCCTAATGATGAACAATTCCCTGAAATCTACAGGTTCATAACCGGCTGGAATATGAATAAACAACCGTCCCGTTTCACCTTCGGGTCTGTTACAGCTGCCTTTGAGTGTCATCTCCTCCGGATCCCATCGAAGATGCATCAATTCAACGTCTCCCTGGGACAAATGCATATCGCTGCCTATAACCCAAGGATAGCTGCGGGCTTTAGTAAACCTAAGCACACTGACATCATGCTGCGTTACACTAACAGTCGTTTTGCCCTTGATTTTGCCCAGACAATGTTCATTCCAGAAATCATAAACCAGATACTCTGAGTCATCTCCAAACAGCTCCTGTGTGTCCAGCTTCTTAATCATTGATTTATTATTAAAATTAAATAAAGCCATTACAGTAAATTCATCATAGTGCTTTTTTACATCCATCCTGTAAACATGAGGTGCATCAGGCCAGCAGCTTTCAAATAAATCGCACGGAACCATTCCTCTGTTGTTAAGAGGAAGAACTTTCTTTATCATAGCCAGGCGTTCATCAGATATTGACGGTATGTCATCTCCCAGCATTACAGGATTTCCCGATAGCCCAAACAGTGAACAAACAATCCTGGCTTCATTCTTTGATACCGGTTTTCCGATGGTTATCATATTGAATGCATCATTGATATAAAGACGTCTGTTATTCGGATGGGTTATTGAGTAATCCCTTGCTACCTCTTTTATTAATTCAAAATTATTGGTTAGGTAGTTCGCCGGATAATATCCGCAGTATTTCGTAACCGGCCTTCCTTCTCCAAAATCCCTTGCGGCACGGACACCGTCTACCAACCCAATGTTATAGTAAGTTGGGCCACTGGAAGAAAGCAGGTATGTGTCTTCTGTTACAGTATCGTGAATAACCTTCATTGAACTCCTATATGATTCAGGTCCGTTGACCAGCGTCTTATCATATAGGTTGTATTCCGGGTCAATGCCATGTGTAAGGAAATCAACCATATAGTATCTGATACCAATATCATTGTAATATGTGAATATCTTTTTTAGAAATTTATGCAAGTCCGGATGAGTGGGGTCAAGATAATACACCCTGGGCAGTTCCTCGGGTTTTTTACCATTAAACGGCTGGTGGGTTATCCTTCCGGTTTTAGTAATTACTTTTTCACCATCTTTAACCGCAATGGCATTATCAACCAAATGCAGGTTATCAGCGGCTTCATTCATCCAAAACGGCGCTATCCATAAACCTGTCTTCAATCCGCGCTCTTTTAAGTATCTGCTTAGGTATTCCAGACCATTTGGAAAATTATAGACATTGTCTTTATCCCAGTTCCCGGGGAGATTGTCCTTTGTATTGCAGGTGCTTATCCAGATATACTCTACGCCAAAACCTTTGAGTCGTTCGGCTATTGCCTTTGCATTCTGCATTATGAGTTTCTCGTGGTTTTCCTTTGTGAAAGCATCTCTGAAATTCCAGCCGCCTATCCAGCCAATAGGCGGATTGCTACTATGTTCAATTTTGTATTTTTCACTGACGGTTTCCGCGAATGAGTGCAGAAGTTCATACGAGTCTCCATTCTCTTCAATAAAGAATGTTTCAGATTCTATTTCACAACCTGGTTGTAATGCAAATCCATTAAAATCACAGTAAACTGACATTCTCATACCCGACGATGCTGAATTATCGAGTGAGGATACCAAAGCAGTTTCACAAATATCTGATTTTTCATATTTAACTTTACAAAAAAGCCTGTCGAAAGTCAGAAATCCACAAGAAAACCCGCCAAAACCATCTCTATGCAACACTGTGTATATAGTGGATTCGTCCTTCTCATCCATATCCTTCAGATATATATTTTTATTCCCGGCGCATTCTCCCCGCTGCAGTATAGCGACTGCCTCTTCTCCCAGCCTAACCGCAGCATTACGAATAAAATAGCACTTGTCCAGCGAGATGTCCTTGTTCCCTTCATTCTTCAATTCCAGTGACATTGTCAGTTGATTATGCACTTTGCCGATTTTTAGTCCTGCTGTAAGCACTGAATTCGGGAAGTGACACCTGCTGTCTAATGAATACTTAACCTCAATAAGTTTATTGTCTGCTTCTAAAAAAAGATTTAATCCCGATAAAGAATAAAAGTCTCCGGTTAAATTATAAAAACCATCTTTTCGCCTGAAATCAAACATAGATACCCCCATAGAATCTGTATGTTTACATTATACGATATGTGAACAATTACCAGCCAAGTATTTTGATATAATGGACATAGTTTTCGACACTGGAGGCAATATGGATAGACGCAATATGATAAAAAACATATTAAAGGGTGAAAAATCCGATATTATCCCCTGCTGGAAGGAAACTCCCATGGATGCAACAGTGCGCAGCAAAATATCTTTCGGCGGGACCTCTTATGAACGTGCAATCAAGGAAGCTGAATTTTTCGATAACTGTGTCATCAGCGTAGGTCTTGGTTTTGAAACAAAGACATTAGAAAAAGATGATAAGCATCATGTGTACCGTTATCCGACAGGATCTGTTTGGGAAGAAGTATATAAACCCACCTTTTTTAAAGAAGCCCTATCTTTTCCAATTAACACTCCACAGGATGTTCCTGGTTTTATAATGCCGGATGACATATCCGACAATCCGAATGATTATAGAGAACTGCGGGAACTTATAAAACGATACCAGGATGCAGGGTACTATGTTGAAGGCGGAGCCATGGGCATATGGCAAGCGCAGTACTACTACCTGACCAGCTTTGAGAATATACTGACATGGATGGCAATTGAGCCGGACACAGCCAGAGAACTGTACAGGATAACCAGCGAGTACTCTTTGAAACAAGCCCGTATGCAACTCGAGTGCGGAGTGGATGGCATCATTACAGGCTCTGACCTGGGTTCCGCGAGGAGATTGCTCTTTTCGCCGGATATGTTTTACAAATTCATTTTTGGCTGGCTTAAGGAACTGGCTGATTTATGCCATTCATACGGCGCATTCCTTCATATGCATAGCCACGGGCATATCCAGGATATTATGGATGGAATCGTTAAGGCAGGGGTAGATATGATAAATCCAATCGGGCCCTCTGATTACAACGACCTGGCTCTTTTTAAGGAAAGGTGGGGGAACAAAATAACTATACACGGCGGAATAAGCACAAAAATAGCACAGATGTCCGATGAAGAAATGGCAGGGCACATAAAGCAGGTAATTGACACCGGCAGAAGGGGAGGTCGTTTCTTTCCACGGACTGAGAGCGGTGTGCCCTTCATGCCTTTTGAAAAAATAAAACGTTATGTGGAATTATTGAAAAATGAAAGGAAGCGGGGATATGAATAAGTTTTCTGCATTGAAATATCTTCAGAAGAAAGTAGCGGAACAATGTGCTTTATTACATCAGTCCTTTAATAATATTAGCCATTGGGAGGAGTACAAATCCTCTTTTCTAGACAGACTTGTGGAATTGCTGCCTGTCATTGAACCAATGAATCCGCAACCGGATTATTCGATTATGGAATGCGACCTTTCTGACAATCTTGTTTTGGAATACGTTGCTGTAAATTTTGATTCCGGTTTTTTCATCCCGGTTAATATTTATAAACCCAGGATGTTTGAGGGCAAACTGCCTGTCGTATTGGTCTGCCCAGGATATGGCCAGCCGAAAAATGCCGAAGACATCATTAGTGTCTGTATGGATTTGGCACAAGATGGCATTATTGCTGTAACACTTGACTATGCAGGTGTCGGCGAAGCCGCAGACAGACCGGATATAAATACAAACGTTAATAATATCGACGCAGCCGCAAGTCTATTGGGAATCAATGATATCGGTCTTAGAGTCATGAGCAACCTGGCGGTGCTACGGCACCTAAAAACACTGGATTATGTAGATTCCGGAAGGATTGGAATAACCGGAATCTGCCAGGGATCTATTGTTCTTTGGTATACGGCGGCTCTTTCGGATGATTTCAGAGCTATCGCACCAGTATGCGGAACCACTACATACGAAGCTGAAGTTCTGGAATATAGTGGACGCCAGGGCGGATGGACCGGAATCAGCCCTTTTGTGTTTAAGCTGCTGAAATATGGAGATGTACAACATCTTTACGGTTGCTTTGCACCAAGACCTCTTTTTGTTCAAAGCAATATAATCGACAGGCATTGGCCAAGCTCCGGTTTCCAAAAAATACAGGAATTCACAAAAAACATATACTCTCTGTATGGAGTCTCAGATAACTGCCGTTTCCTGATAGAAGACGAACCCCACGCTTTCAGCGAAGCATTTATAGACAACCTCACCAAATGGTTTCTGAGTCAATTATCATAAGGGTGATTTATTATATGGGCAAATTGTTAAATCCATAAAAATAATCCGGGAACAAGTTGTGATGGTATAATAGTTCAAAGATATTTAACGGGGGTTATTATGAAGGATAAAATGAAAACGCGCCAGGTTCATCTTGATTTTCACACATCAGAAGTTATTGGGGGAATAGGTAAGGATTTCAGTAAAGAGCAGTTTCAGGAAATGCTGAAGAAAGGTCATGTTAATTCCATAACTGTTTTTTCAAAATGCCATCATGGATGGGCTTATCACCCCAGCAAGGCCAATGAAATGCATCCGAACCTTGATTTTGATTTGCTTGGTGCTCAAATAGATGCTGCACACGAAATCGGTGTTAATACCCCGGTTTATATTTCCGCAGGCCTTGATGAAAAAATGGCCCGAAGGCATCCTGAATGGTTAATCCGGGATGACAAGGACCATACTAACTGGGTTCCGGATTTCATGACACCCGGTTATCACAATTTCTGTTTCAACACTCCTTATCTTGATTATCTTCTTAACCAAGTGCGTGAAGTTCTAATTAATTATAATGCTGACGGTATCTTTCTTGATATAGTTGGAGTCCGTGAGTGCTATTGCACTACATGTGTTGAGACTATCCGCAAGGCAGGTTATGATCCTCGTAATAAAGAAGCCATGATGAATATGTGGGAAGAAACATATGCTAACTATACAAAAAAAGTACAGGAAATCATTGACGAATTAAAGCCAGGCACTCCTGTTTTTCATAACGGAGGTCACATAAGAAGAGGACGAAGAGATTTGGCAAAAATGAACTCACATCTAGAATTAGAATCTCTGCCAACAGGCGAATGGGGTTATCAGCACTTTCCAATATCCGCCAGATATGCCCAGGGACTGGATATGGAGTATTTGGGCATGACCGGTAAATTCCATACTTGGTGGGGTGAATTCGGAGGATTCAAACATCCTAATGCTTTAAGATGGGAGTCTTCCTTGTGTCTTGCAAACGGCGCATGCTGTTCAATCGGCGACCAACTTCACCCTAATGGACTGATGGATAATGCAACTTATTCACTGATTGGAAAAGCATATAAGGAAATTCAAGATAAAGAAAAGTGGTGCTTTAACACTGAAAACATTGCTGATGTAGCTATGCTTAGCACAGAGGCAATCGACTTGACCGGCTATAACAATGCAAAGGGCGGAAGCGAAGACGAGGGCTGCATTAAGATACTTCTTGAGGGGAAATACCTTTTTGATGTCATTGATCTAGAAAGCGATTTTTCCAAGTATAAAGTTATAATACTACCGGACGCAATTAGAATTAACGACAATCTTAATGGTCTTCTTACTAAATTTGTTGCCGATGGCGGAAAGCTGCTGGCATCCGGTGAATCAGGACTCTTGGCTAATGATAGGTTTGCCTTTGACTTTGGCGCAGAATATATCGGGGAAAGCGAATATCAGCCTTCATACTTCAAGCCTAAATTCAAACCCAGGGACTTAGAAACATCAGCTTATGTAATGTATAGCCCCGGGCATGTAATCAAACCCCTCATGGGAGTGGAACACGGTGAATTCCAGCAATCGTACTTTAATAGAGATGTTTTCACTTTCTGCTCACACCAGCACACACCGCCGACTCTTAAAAGGTCTTCATCCGGAATGACCGAAGGAAGGGACGGAATTTATATTGCATGGAATGTGTTTGGCGAATATAACCAGATGGGCAGCTATATACTTCAGCAAATGGTTATCTTTGCACTTGACCGTCTTTTAGGAAACAACAAAACACTATCAACTAATCTACCCGCACAGGGAATTGTGACACTGCAGCACCAGCCGGAAGAACACCGGTATGTACAGCATAGTCTATATGCTTCCCCGGTTCTGCGGGGTAAAAAGACCGCTCTTGAGGTTATTGAAGATATTCTTCCCGTTTATAACACTGAGTTCTATCTAAAACCGGGCCGTGCAATACATAGTATTTACCTTGCACCACAAATGAAAGCAGTATCATTCAACCAGACAGACGGCGTTGTTAAATACAAAGTTGAAGAATTCGAGTGCCACCAAATGGTTGTATTAGAGTATTAATCGAAGCGTTGACCCTGGGTCAGCTCTTCGATTTTATATGTATATTATGCTTCGTACATTTATATTGCCGGCAATAGTTTCTATATGAATTTTATTTAGATTTTTAATAATAAGGCCATATCCTGACTCAGTAGCAAGGAAAGATTTTGTTCCTTCGGGAATGTCCTTTTTAATATATAGGGTTTTATCAACTTCATCATACCTTATTCCGGTAAAACCTTCTATCAATGCATATGATGACAATGCCCGTGCATACCAGTGGCCGCATTCGTATTCGTCATAGGGATTTCTCTTTCTGCCGTCATACCTTGCACGAGCAATCCTTACGATTTCAAGACCTTTTTCTATTTCGCCGAACATCATAAGATGCGAGGCTACCTGATACTCAATCCCCGTCCATACTTCGTCGCTGTAAGGAAACGGAAGTGAAGGTTTTCCACCCTGCGGCCAAGTACAAAGCAATAATCCGCCTTCATTGCCAAGGGCATATCCCGGTCTTTGCGGATTAGCGTGATTAACCAGTGACTTTCTGAAATTATATTTATATACCGACAACAGGTGGCTTCTCACTTTTTCCGGGTCAAGAATATCACCCAGCCCACAAACTTTTGCCATCCATGCCCCCAGTACACCATCTGAAATGCATCCGGTTCCATACTGATACTTCGGGCCTTCTTTTTCAATCAAATCCCTGCACTGTTCGTTCTCATTGGTTAAATCAAGCTTGTTTTCAAGATTTTTCCATTCAGTCTCCTGATAAAAATATTCGCCGTTGAAAAGCTGTGTTTCAACATAATCCCTGCCCTTTTTATATAGTTCCTTATACTCGCTGATATCTTTTTTAAGCTCTTTTCCCATCAGGCAGGCAGCTTTTAATGCCCCCAGATAGAAAGATGAACACATTGCGTCAGCTCCCCAAAATTCAATATCATATGTGTTGTGATGGGGCTCTGTAAGCACACCTTCATGCTTCCTGTCCCAAGTCTTTATACAATAATCAAGGCTGGCCTTAACTTTATCCCAGTAGGAAGACATCCATTTTGTGTTGCCGTATATCCGCCACTCCCTGTAGACCTTCATGATACCTCCAAGTTGCCCGTCTGAGGCCGCGTGAAAATCATGGGCTGCCGGCCTTATCGGTAATGAAGACCTGAATGCCTGGTGTCCTTCTTCATTCTGGGATTCATTGAACTCCGTTTGCCTAAGGCTTCTTTCAAGTACAGGAAACAGATGACAAATGGCCTGTGCGTAGTTCCATACATGGGTGCAGCTCCCGCTGCAGCAGCCATTGGTGTCGCAGCAGCCTTCCCATGCCCACATCCGACCATCTGTCTGCCTTAATATAGTGGGGGATTTAAGTATACTTAAATTGGACATCACTGCATCGATAATCTCGGGCGGCAATGTGCTGCTAAAAAGCGCATCGGTGAATGCTGCAGTTTCAGTCTTCAATCTTTTATAGTCCCATGTCACGTAATTCATAACCGCTTCAACGGAATCAAACTTGGCACTATACCAAGGGTTATAATTTTCTTTATCAGAGCAACAACCGGAGCTGCAATTATCCGGGTCGTCATTACCTTTTCTTAAATTACTGTTCGGTGAGTACCATGCCAGTTTCAGGGATATGGTTTTATTTTCCCCCGGATTTAAAGTAAAAGGAACAGCAATGGTTCCTCCAGGGCTCTTATTATCCATGTTATGTGCATTGATAAGCCTGGCATCCTCAATGTTCTTCCATAACATTGTGAGTTTGTCGAACCACCCGCCGTCATACCAATCCGTGTTTACAAAAGCTTCTTCATCCACTGCTGCCATGAACCAGGATTTTGCATAAGCCAAGTTTTCACTTTCCGGCTGGTGAAGTATGAATCCGTTTTTATATTTATATGCTTTTGCTTCATTCCCGTCCGGTGCCGTTACATTCTTTTTACCGATTGCAAGAAAATTCTGCGCATTAAAACTATATACGGATTCAATTTTCATGCCTGTATTATTTACAAATTGATATTCGAGAAAAGCCGCAGGTAAAGAAGAATCGTCTTCATTCAGCGGAATAAAAGGACTCCAGGCAGTTACGTTAATATCCAAAGGGACTGTTTCATCATAGAAGTTTACAGCAGCAAACGGAAACCGGGAACTAAAATCATTATCATTAAAACGCGGCAGGCCGTAATTCTTCCCATGCAGCCCGTTCCCCATTCCCATAATGCCTAGTTCGCCGACTGTCGGGTGACCGAAAATCTTATGATACGGCACCTGGCCTTCCAGAACACGCGCAGTATTTTCTTCCTTCCCCTTCACACATATAGCTGAAAAAACATTAGGTTCAAGGTGGATGTCCGGTGTATTGCGGATTGAGAAATTACCCAGCATGCCGCTTCCCTGGATGCAGAACATACCTGCTCCGATTCCACCAAGTGGAAAAGCTATATGCATGAGCCTATCACCGGTATATGTTGTATTAAACTTTTTCATATCATTCACCTGTTTCCTCTATAACGACGGCAGAATCCTCTTGAAGGACTATACCTTTGCCGGCCGGCACAATGGTTTGTTTATCTTTATATGGATCATATACCTTGCATGCTTTATTCAATTTAAAACGAACACTATTTTCATGGGGATTAAAGCAGAAATACCTGCCGCCTTCAAATGCAGTGAGTATACTATCCCCATCACAAGCAAACGGAAATTCTGAAACAACAATATCACCGACAGAAGAAACCTTTGTAAATTTATTCTTTTCGAGACTTCCGTCAAGGTATAAATATTCCGGCGTATAACCATACACGCCTATTTTTCCTTCTTCTGCATATTCAATCAACTTATTACTGATAACAGTACACTCAGGAATGATAACCTGCGTTATTCCCTTTGCTATAATTTCATTTATGCTGCTTTCATCCATTAGTACAAATTGGATGTTTTTATGATAAAAATCTTCACATATATTTAACAAACTATCTTCAAAGCATTTAACAAATTCAGGCTGGGCATCATGCAACTCAGCAGGTTTGGCTGTGCTTGGATAATATCCTGCCCAAACCGTTTCATACGAACAGTAAACGGCACAATCCGGTTTAAATCTAAAATAACTCGCATAATCACAGAGGTTTTTTATTGTTCCTGCAATTTTTCCATACTTATCTTTTCTTATATTAAAATCATAATAGAAGGAAAATTCCCTGACACCAAGCGCAAATTGTTTATAAAGCGCAGCGATTATTTTATTATATGCGGTTGGTTTTTTTGGCCCCTGCCTGTATTCGTCAAAATCACTTGTCTCCGTCATTATTCCATTAAGTCCCTTCTGCCATGCGGATGAAGCCACCATCTTGTGCGCGAAGACACTTATCTTTGACTGAATATTGCTCAGCAGGTCAATGCCGGGCAATTGGAAATGTTTGAGAATCCTCATTGGATTAGAATGAAATGCCATGTTTAGTATAGGAGTTTCTTCAAACAATAAGTGTCCGGTTAACTTTTTATTTAGTTGTTCACAAATACCGGAAAGAGTTTTTCCATAAGCTTTCTCATAAGTAATGGCAACAGACTCCCAAAAGCGGCATTTTTCTTCCTGGGGTGTTTCCGAATTTTGAAATATCCCGGGTGCGATGTCCAGGAGATTATTTCCATAAGATTTAAAGTAGGTTTCATTAAGTTCCCAGCTGTATGGAATTGATGGTGTTATCGGGACACTGGAATCCGGTTTATCATTGACCGGTATTACTCTGTCAGGATATACGGAAGCCAACTCTAAATTACCATCGCTTCCATCAAGAATATTCGTTACCACTGTCATCAGTGATGGTTCGTCAGTAAAAAACGCTTCCGCTTCATCAAAAATCTCTGACGGCAGTTTTTCTTTATATTTATAGTATGTGCTTATGGCGAATTGTGTCACTGCTTTGGATTCCAAGAGATTGATATACCTTCTTTTCTCGCGGAAATTCCTTTCTGCATGTGATCCCTCATAGATTGTTGCTATATAATAATCCCCATTATGAAATTTAATCCCCTTAGCCTCCAGTTCAGGGTGATCCCTAAGTACTAATCCACCTGCACCGCCGCTGGGATATCCTTTCTCATCATAAATCCAAATCTTCAACCCAAGGCTAATAGCGACGCGCATACCCATTATAAACTGTGCCCAGTTCTCTTCATTTTCCAAATAACCATTCTCTGTGTTGATGTTAATAACTATTCCGTCAATATTCAATTTCATCAGTTCTATCAGACACTTTTCAAGAGTATTTGAAAAATCACCGGTATAATCGAATCTGTTTATAAATTTTTCGAATGAATGAATTATCTGATATGCCATAATTTTACCTCGCTTATGAATCAATTATAAGGCATTATCTTAGCCAGTTAATACTATTGTTCATATTTTATTTATATGTATTACGAGTTTTTGTAACCCAGATGTACAAGAATGGCCTTATACTGAATATATAGTAGAATGAGGTGCCCTATGAAAAAAATGTTATTAGCAGTAATAATCATATCTCTAATAATTGTATTGCCTGTATCCTGCCGTCAGGATTCAGCACAGGATCCTTCTGCAACACAATCAGACACCCCCCCGGTTATTGTAACACCTGTCGAAAAAATCGACATTTACAGGCCTCCCACAACGAATCTTCAGGTTTTTAAATATCAGGATGATTGGGAAAAAGCCATGAAAGATATATATGGCGTTGAAATTAAAATACATAATATAAGCCCGCTTTACCAAACGGACATACCCCGGGCAAATTACTACCCACAGGCAATTGCTAATGGAAGTATTAAAGGTCTTATTGAAATAAAATCATGGGAAATCGGGAATCTTCCTGTTTTAAAAGAGCTTGGTTTGATTCTTCCGCTTGACGAATACTTAAAAGACAATGATACTTATCAATCATTGCCCGGAGCAATGAGAAATGCTTTTATTATGCCGGATGGACAAACCTGGGCGTTGGCAACAAGCAGTCCATTCGGGTTGTTCTCCAGAAAAATTAAAAAAGAGTGGCTGGATAATTTAAAAATGCCCCTTCCGCAAAACCTTGATGAACTTTATGAAATGTCAAAAAGCTTTGCATATGATGATCCGAATGGGAATGGCATTAGCGATGAACATGGAATGGATATTATTACCTACAGAGGTGCCAGGATGCTGCTTGATGTGTTTTTAGCGAATGATTGTTATTTGTCGAATTATGCCAGCAGCTCTATCGGGTTTGATTATTCTACGGATGCATATGAGGATGCAATCCTGAAGCCGGGAATGCTGGAATCCCTAAGATATATTAAATCACTAAATGATGAGGGCATTCTTATCCAAAATCCGAGTGCTGATTTTTTATCTAAAGGCACAAGTGGTAATTTTCTTGAATTGTCACTTAATTACGACTATAGGAGAATAAATATTGAGGATTGGCATGAAATATATTCTTATTCTGATACATCCAATTCTGTTATGGGCATTCGACCGTATAAGTGTTTTGTTATGACTTCAAATACTGACAATCCGGAGCAAACAATAAACATATTTGTAAATGCCTTTTTATCAGATATTTATGGGTTGGCGAATGGAAATTTCGGTATAGAGGGAGTGAATTACACTTATGAAGACAATACGCTTACCAATCATTTTGCACCTGAGGGGAATGATTTATCCCATTATACCGAAGAGAACATAGGGTTGGTTCATTTTAATCTCAATATGATTATAGACAATAATATAACGTTAATTGATCCCGAATGGACTGACATATCAATACCGGGGGCATTCCGAGAAACAAATCTTTACAATGACTTCTATAACAAAGGAAATTTGTTTTTTGATTCTGATTTTATGCTTCATAATGATTTTAAGAAAGTCCAGGATAAATTTGCAATTAGCTTTGGCGATTTTTTAGCAAATATTGATAGTGTCAGCCCCGAAGATTTTATTGCTGAATACATTAATAATGCAAAACTAAATGGGTGGCAGGAAATATTGAATGATTTGAACAATGAGTCAGGCAAGGTTTCATCCTACAGTTATGACTGATGCCGCTACTCAGTTATTTATAGAATAAAAGACTTGATTCACCAACAAATCAAGTCTTTTTAGTTACATATGGGTTTTATTCTAATTAATGGATATTGGCAGGCATATCTCTTTTTACTGCCGGCTTGTTAGTTTTCCTCTGTAATCATTGAATCCAGGATTTCTACATATTCTCTCTCTGGCCTGACCCCGACAAGATTATGAAGGATCTGCTTGTCCTTGATAACCATTACATTTGGAATTCCGCGAATCTGGAAATGCTGTCCAAGCTCTTGCTGCTCATCAACATTTACTTTCCCGACAACAACTTTTTCTCCGTATTGCTCTGCAAGTTTCTCAACAATCGGTCCCAACATCCTGCAGGGCATGCACCACTCTGCCCAAAAATCAAGTAGTATCGGTTTGTCAGTATCAACTATGCTGTTAAAATTATCCTGTGTGACTGCTACAGTAGCCGCCTTCATTGTTTTCTCTGTCATTTCCGTATCCTTTCTAAAATAAAAAACTAAAGTACGATGTAACTATAACAATTTGCACGGACTAAGTATGTGACAAAGTCACTAAACATTAAAGAAGTTTTATTTTTCCTCTTTGAAGAGCCAGTTTTCCTTTTTTCTCCATCTTCTTAAGTTGCCTGCTGACAACCTCTCTTACTGTACCTATATTAACTGCAAGGTTTTCATGAATTATTTTAAGTTCACCCTTTTCGTCTGCGTTATTACTAAGATATGTCATGATACGGTCTTCAATCTTTGTAAATTTAATATCTTCAATCAGTGCAAATGATGATAAAAGCTTATCTGCCATTTCAAGAAAAACATAGTTTTTAAAAACATTACTTACATCCATCAAGTGTTTAAAGCTTTCAGGCCCCAGCATGGCCATTAAAGTATCGTCATCAGCCTGGGCAGAAAAATCATACTCGATATTGCCCATTGTACACAAGGCAGCAAGGATACATATGTTGCCGGGTGTAATATAGTAACTGGTCATTTCTCTTCCTTCTTCAGAAGTTCTGAAAAGCCGAAGACTGCCCCTGAGAACCATAGGGATACTTTCGCATCTGTCGTGAGTGCCGAATATCATATCACCTTCAGCGATTTCATTGTAATATATGTTTTTCTTCAGATATTCGAATTCACTGGTCTTCAAATCATTAATAAAATCAAATGTTTCAAGCAATAAATCATCGTACATAAAAGTACCTCCGTCAGGTTTATTATATAGATTACAATCCCATTTTCAATTAATCAGTCTTTTGCATCGTATGAAGCTCATCTATCTGCTTTGACGACAACAGCCTTGGGGCCATGAAAATTACAATAAAACTGGCAGCTGCCGAAGTTATAAATAAGGGAATAAATCCAAAGTGTTCGGCAACAGCGCCTGCAACTATGTTAATCAGCGAGAATGGTATTGCCACAAGGCTGTTGGCAACAACATAATTGTCGCTGTCTTTTTCATATCCAATAACATCAAGCATGTAGTTGCTGTCGCCGAAAAACAGATTAATGGTAAGACCGTTTAAAAAGGCCATCGCTATTATAAATACCCAGCCTGTTCCCGGATTTAAAAAGCATGGTATAGCAAGGGTTAGTTTAATCAATACCAGCACCCTCATGGTTATCATAGTTGTTTTTGTGCCGAGTCTGTGGTTCGTCCATGACCAGATTAACCCCCCGGCAAGACTCCCTGCTATCTGCACGATAATCAGTGTGGATGTAGCGGCGTTGTCAAGCCCCAGGATTCTTCTTCCAAAAAGAATAATGAACCATGCAGATGCCGTAGAAAAATATGCCAGGATTCTTATGATAATATAGTCTGAATAAAGCCGGTTATTTTTTAGTAATGCCGGAATTTTTTTAAATACTTCTTTAATAGGTTTTCTATCAGGCAACTTAGGTTTTTCGACATCTCTCATTCCCAGAAAAAAGAAAGAAGACCCCATCATTATTACAGCCCCTATCCCGAATATCCAGGCAAATCTTTCAGGATTTGTCATGTCCGGATGTTTAAGGAACCACCTGACCAGGTATCCGCATGCAAATGTCATAATCCCGCCGAAGAAAGTTCTGTAACTTAGAACCGTACTTCTTGTCCTATGGGGGAGCGTCCTTACCCCAAGCAACAGCCAGGGAACAATAATTGAACCATCAATTACCCATATAAGCGTATAAACAATCATAAATATAATTGCCGCGCCATAGCCGTTTACACCTGCAAGAAGTATGACAGGCATTATGAACAGAGAAATCGTTGATAGAAACTTGCCCCAGAAAATAAGCCGGGGTTGATTCTTCTTTGTAAGCATGTAAGAGCCGGTAAAAGTCTGCATAATGACAGCGATGAAACCCCGTATGGAACTTACAATTCCAGCGAGCTGCAAATTGCCTGTAAATATATCAATGAAAACCGATGCAACGGAGCTTGCATCAATAAAAGAACGCCCCACTGTTATCAGAGAACCTTCAATCAGTAATATTAAATAGTTCTTTTTTGCTAGTTTGCTTTTATTATCCTTACCCATACCAACCCCATTAATTTATTTATATAGTTTACTTGTAAAGATGTATAAAAACAACCCATCTTTGTTTGACAACGGCATGGTCGGGTTGTAAGCTTATAAAGGAATTTATTTTTAAGGACATTATGAAGAAACTATCGCTTATCTTATTATCTATACTGCTGACATTAACGATGATTTCATGTTCATCGGATGTTAAGCCCGGAAAGATAACAGTAGCTGTCGGAGTTGTTCCCGAGGCTACCTTTGTTGAAAAAGTTGCAGGCAGCCTTGTTGACATTGTAGTTCTGGTTCCACCCGGAAACAGTCCTGCGAATTACCAGCCGTCCGCAAAGGAAATGCAGGCTCTGTCAATTGCCAAGATATATTTTACATTACAGATGCCTACGGAAGAAGCCAATATCCTTCCAAAGGTTAAGGATTTCAATAAAGATATAAAAATAGTTAACTTAAGGGAAATCGTCAGCAATGTTTATCCTCTTCGAATGATTTTTGGACACGGCCATGAAGAAGACGAAGGCAGCGAAGAAACAGACGAACTTACTATCGACCCTCACCTTTGGCTCTCACCCAAACGTTCTATAATTATGGTTCAGGCAATTGCAGATGAATTGTCTGTCATTGATCCTGATAATTCAGATACATACCAATCAAATGCTGCGGCTTATATCAGCGAGATAGACTCGCTGGATAAGGAAATCAGGATTCGCATTGAAGCTCTTACAAACAAATCATTCATGATATATCATGGCGCCTACGGCTATTTCGCAGAAGATTATAACCTTGAAATGATATCTATCGAAGCCGCTGGCAAGCAGGCAACGGCACTTGAAATACAAGAAGTCATAGAACATGCACTTGAAGAGGGCATCAAGGTTATTTTTTATCAAGAAGAGTTTGATGACAATCAGGCACAGACTGTAGCTGAAGAAATCAATGGCAAGGTAATAAAGGTTTCTCCCCTATCCGGTGACTATTTAACATCACTCAGAGAGTTCACTTATGCCCTTGAGCATCAGGAGGATTAACATGACAAACAGTATTGCAATACAATTTGACAATGTCCGTTTTTGTTATGACGAGGTTTGTGCCATTAATGACGTTAATTTTTCAATAGAGGAAAATAGCCTTACAGCCATAATCGGACCAAATGGCGGCGGAAAAAGCACCCTTTTAAAAATTCTTTCCGGTCTTCTTAAACCCGACGAGGGTAAATTCACCCTCAAAGACGGATTTACAATCGGCTATGTTTCACAGTTCACTGATTTCGACCTCTCCTTTCCAATAACAGTCTTGGAAATGGTTTTGTCAGGAACCCTTTGCCAGAATATCCAACCGTTCTGCAAGTATAAAAAGTCTCAGAAGAAAAAAGCCCGGGAAGCCATTGAAAAAGTGGGACTTGCAGGTCATGGCCAAAGGGGTATCAATCAACTTTCCGGCGGGGAATTAAAAAGAGCAGTCATAGCACGGGCGATAGCCTCTGAAGCTGATATCATTGTCCTTGACGAACCTGACAGCAGCCTTGATGTTGAGGCAGCTGCAGACTTGTATAGAATATTAGAAGATATCAAACATGATAAGACCATATTGATTGCCAGCCACCATCTGGATGAAGTTATAGATATTTCTGATTCAGTCCTTTATGTAAAATCAACGGTTACCAAATATTCTTCAACTGATGAAATCAGGGAAAAACTCGGGGACGGTATAATAATATGATTAATGCAATTCTTAATTACACATTTATGCAAAATGCATTATTTGCCGCCTTGTTAGCCAGTATTGTTACCGGGATTATCGGAACTATTGCAATCGAAAAGAAACTGATCAGCATGTCCGGCGGAATCGCCCATGCGTCATTCGGTGGCATTGGCTTCGGCTACCTATTGGGGTTTGAACCAATATGGGGGGGCTTGTTTTTTGCAGTTGGTTCTTCCGTGCTTATTTCAAGGATATCAAAGAATTCCAAAGTTAAGGCAGATACCATGACGGGCATCCTTTGGTCTTTCGGGATGGCTCTTGGTATTCTATTCATATCACTAGCTCCTGGATATATGCCCGATATGACCAGCTACCTGTTCGGAGACATTCTGTCGGTATCTACGGGTTCATTGATTTATATGGCTATCTTCACAGTGGTCATCGTTTTTGTATTCATGATGCTCTTTAACCACCTTATCATCTATCTGTTTGACGAGGATTATGCAAAAGCAAGGGGTATTAATACAAAACTTCTTGAATGGACTGTTTACATTATGATTCCCATAGGTATAATGGTCCTGATAAAAATCGTAGGAATAATACTTACTATAGCTCTCATGACCATACCGGTTTCCATTGCTAAGCTCATATGCAAATCTATTAAACGTGTTATAGGAATGTCAATCCTGCTTAGCATTGTTTTTTCAATAATCGGTCTGGTAATCTCATATTATGTGAATATACCTTCAGGCGTTTGCATCATACTTCTAAGCACAGTAGTATATCTGGTTCTGTTGCTGGTTAAAAGGAGAATTCAGAAAAAACTGCATGCCCAGCGTGTTCACGGAAAATAGTAATTATTTTAATATTATTGAAAGAATTATAAGGCTTTTTCGTATATCCGGTATGTTTTTGTATACTCCATCCCAAGCTTTTCAAGTGCATTTTTTATTCTGAAATTATCTTCTAAGATATAATTAGCTTCAATCCTAATTTGTTTATCTGCCAAGTGCTTATATAGGTTGATATACATGATTGCGTCAAGGCCTTTGCCGTGCCAGTCAGGATGAACTGCCAGGCCAAATAACCTGTACTCCTTTAATTTCTTAGCCCCAAAAAGCAACCTTGCCCAACCAAATGGGAACATCCTACCGTTTGTTTTTTTAAATATTAAATTTATATCCGGGAATCCCAGGCAGAAGCCGACAGCTTTCCCGTCTGCTTCAAGTATCCATACGGCATTCGGATCCACAATCAGCTTCAGCTTTTTAAGCATATCTTCCATTACAGGAAGCTCCAGCGGAACATAACCCCAGTTGTCTAAGAGCGCAGCGTTCGAAACCTCTAGAATGGCTTTTGCATCTTTTTTTATATTTTTCACATTCAGTTTTCTAAAGGAAATCTGAGGGTATCGAAGAAGAAACTTGTCAAGGAATTCCAAGTATCTTTTATCCAACACATAACCCTTCCTTGTATCTATTTCGTATACTAAAAGATCCTTTGCTTTTTGATAGTCTTTAAAGAAATCATGATAATAGGCGGGATTCCACGGGGACATATACATGGGCATGCTGTCATAGCCGTCATAGACAAAACCCCAGTTTTCAGCGACCGGATTTATTGGACCCCTTATCAATTGCATTCCTTTTTCTTTTGCCCAATCTTCTGCAGCTTTTACCAGCAGGCTACCGGCTTTCATATCATTAATACACTCAAAAGCACCGAAAAAAGCCATCTCCGCCTTGTAGAATTTATTGTGATTGAAATCAATGTACGCAATCGTGCGTCCAATAGCTTTTCCATTATCATCATTTAGAAGAAATAACTCATAATCAGAATTGCTGAGAATCGGATTATTCTTACCATAATATGCCGACCGTTCTTCAAGCCACATGGGTGGAACAAAGTAGGGACTGTCTTTATGCAAAACCGCAGGAAACCGGACAAATTTTTTCATATCCTTTTTTGTTTTAACTCTTTTAACTAACACTACACTCTCCGTATTTCTTATAATATTTCAGCCCATCAATGAACGTTTCCATATTATCCCATGGGACACCCGGAGTGACAGAACTTGATGCGCTAAGAAAGAGCCCCGGCCCCGGTCCGTTTTCGACTAGAAATTTCATTTCTCTTTTCACATCATCCGGCTTACCCATAGGCAGAGTTCTGGTTACTGAAACTCCTGCCCAGATTATGAGCGGCTCATTATCCAGGGTTTTCATTTTACAAATCTTAATGTAATCCATTCCGTCCTCATATTGGAACCCTTGAAATCCTTTTAACCCAATATTTAAAAGTCTTGGCAACATCAGCATCAGATTGCCGTCACAGTGCCATAAAAACTTTACACCGCTTGCTACAGCAGGGTTGATGCAACGCGCAAAATGAGGGAACCATAGTTTATCAAGACTTTCTATGCTTACAAGCGTCCCTCTTGAATCTGCCATATCATGGTCAAGCCTTACTAGTTTGGATAATCCGCCCTGCTCAGTTGCCTTAATGGCCGCTGCATTGTTAAGTATGCAGTAATCGGCCTGTAGCGAAAAATGCTTTTCAATCACTTCAGGATACAGAGCATATGCCATGAAATAATTTTCATATCCGTATGAGGTATAATGAAGCGTCGGAAACTTAAAATAAGAGTAGCCCGTTTTTACAATAGTGTCGCCAATTCTCTCCTGAAGCATACATTCCCTGTCGAGTATTTCTTTTATTTTCAAGATTTCGTCAAAAGTTCGAATGTCTTTTTGTAGTTTTGGAAATACTACTCTTTCCAAATGTTCAATGACCGCTTCAGGCGAATCAATCAGAATACCATCTTTATATATTGCATCAAGTCCGGTTGTTATTGTAGCCTCTTTGTATTCGTATCCCTTTTTCCCCATTGTCAGGGGATTTTCAGCAAGATACTGATCAAGTACACATGCCCCGATATTTCTCTGACAAGCAAGATAAACTTCATGGGGCTTCCTGAGATAATCCCCGGGAGCTGCCCCGGCAATGCGTTCAATATGGTCATGTTGCATTATATTGACTGTCTTTGTTGGAATACCTTTATGATGTTCAAGATTAATGGCATCTACAACCATTTTATTCTTTTCCCGGACCTTTGTGAAAAGCTCCATGGCATTATTCATAGTGGTACTCTCCGGAACCAACAGTTACGCCTGGTTTTGAACTCGGGAATTCAATACGCGCTTGTGTGTTAACGGGTATATTTACATCAATTTCGAAAGCATCCTCTTTTCGTTTCCAAGATACACTAACTTTTCCATAAGGGGTTTCATACGAACCCTCCACAAATTCAATACCACTAATCGGCATCGGGCTTATCTTTATTTCTTTGTAGCCCGGTTTTATTTCACTGATTCCAAGTAGCTTTCTATATAACCAGTCGCCTATCGCACCATATGCATAATGATTGAAGGAATTCATAGCCGGGTTTTCAAAATCGCCGTTGGGTTTGATTCCATTCCATCTTTCCCATATTGTTGTCGCGCCTTTTGTTACGGGATATAGCCAGGAAGGATATTTAATCTGAAGCAAGAGTTTGCCGGCGATATCGTGATGCCCCATCTCCGTCAGCACGGGGCAAAGAAGAGAAGCACCAACAAAGCCCGTTACCATCTGCATATTGTGCCGCTTTATATTAGCAACAAGATGTTCCGCAACTTGCTCTCGTTGTTTTTCATCAACCAGGCTGAATTTCAAAGCCAAAAGCATTCCTGTCTGAGTTTCGCAAACCAGTCTGCCGTTCGGAGTAATATATTCCTTTTTAAATGCTTCAACTATTTTCCTGTGAAGCTTTTTATACTTTTTCAAGTCATCGTGTTTATTAAGAACATCCGCTGCCTTAATAAGAAGCTCAGTTGAATATGCAAAGAATGCCGAGGCTATATAGTATTTATCAGTAGCCCCTGTGGCAGCATCTATACAGAATTTCTGCCAAGTAAAATATTGCTCCATATCCAACCCGAGCCAATCCCCGAAATGAGAACCGGTCTTCCATAAATATGAATTCCCGGCTTCAGCTGCAAGATAATCAACCCATCTTTTCATTGCAGGATATTGTTCTTCAAGAAAGCGATTGTCTCCATATGCCCGGTACATGACCCAGGGCACTATTGTCGCTGCATCTCCCCAGGCAGCAGAGCTTTTTACTTTTCCATCATCCCTGACCAAAGCATCGGGTATTACGAATGGAACTGCCCCGTCCTCTCCCTGGTCAGCCGCTAGATCTCTCAGCCATTTTGCAAAAAATAGTTGTGTATTGAAATTATAGGCGGCAGTCGGTGCAAAAACCTGTGCATCACCGGTCCACCCTAAGCGCTCATCACGCTGGGGGCAGTCAGTAGGGATATCAAGGAAATTACCTCTTTGGCCCCACTGGATATTATGCTGCAGTTGGTTTATAAGTTCATTGGAACTTTTGAACGAACCGCTTTCTTTCATATCAGTATGCAGTACGCATGCCCTTATTTTACTTAAATCAATCTTGTGCTTCATTCCATCTATACAGATATACCGAAATCCATGAAAAGTGAACCTCGGCCTGTAAATATCTTTATTGCCGCTGCTGATGAATTTATCCGTTGCTTTTGCCGCCCTGATATTCTCCAGATAAAAGTTACCCTCTTTGTCCAGCACTTCAGCATGTTTAAGAGTTATTACACTTCCCCTTTGACAATCACAGACGAATTCGGCAAAACCTGTTAGGTTCTGACCAAAGTCAATGACATTCTCTCCCTTTGGAGTTATTATTAATTGCTTTGCAGGAATACGCTTAATTATTCTTACGGGTTCGCTTTCCTGTGCAACAATCATATTTTTCCCGTGTTCATAACTTAGCACATACTTCCATTCATCGGGTTCATATGTCCTGTCAATTATTTCTCCATGGTAAATTTCGCTGTACCTGACTTCTCCGGTTGCATACTTCCAGCTGCCGTCAGTCATTATTATATCCTTGGTGTCATCTGAATATGTTACATGCAGTTCCAAAAGCAATGCAGCTTTGTCTCCGTATATATTTATTCGACCTTCGTAAGCGAGGTTTCCTCTATACCAACCATTTGCAACAGTAGCTTTTATTTCATTCGATTCTTTTAGATATTCGATAATATCATAGGTTTGGTATTGAAGCCTGTTGTTGTAGCTGGTCCATCCCGGAGAGAAATACTCGTCGGAAACCCGCTTGCCGTTGAGTTCGAGATCATATAGACCAAGTGCTGTTGAATAGATTCGTGCTGAAATAATTTCTTTTTTACATGTGAACTCTTTTTTGAATACCGGGCATGCTTTTTCATCATCTGGCAGATCATGCGTTATCCAACCCGCCCTTATGTTTCCCATTAGACCTGTCTCAAATGATGCTTTAGCAGATGCACTTTCTCCGTGGTTATCCCAGACATCTACATTTACTGTATATTTGTTCATTGGTGTAAGCTTTTCACCGGAATATTCTAACAGAACCGATTGGTCGCTTTTAATTTTACTACTGTCCCAGGTTATATTTCCGTTGCAATTTACAGTAATTTGATAGGCTTCCTGAACGATGCCTTTTTCATCAGACACCAGTTTCCATGAAAACCGTGGTTTTTCAATGTCAATTCCAATTGGATTGTTTCTATGTTCGGTCAGAATTTCAGAAATTTTCAGCATTATATACCCCCGATTTATAACTATGTTCTATGATATCACTTTTTATCTGCGGTAAATAGCAGTTGTATATATTATGTTTTATATATACATCGCTATCTTCCAAGAACATGAGGGTATTCCCGCCTTGGTATCAATTTTCCATCATGAATGAATCCTTCTGGCCTGTCATTTAGCTTGTCAATCAGAATATTTCTAAGGTAATCAATCCTATCCTGTTTATCAGCGTCATTGAAAGAATCATGAAGTTCTTCCGGGTCGTTATACAGGTCAAAGTACTGCTCTTCACCGGATTCTACATGCCATATATACTTGTCTGTTTCAGTAACAATTCCCTGGAATCGCGGGGCATGTTCGATGTGCATGTATTCGCGGAATTCTTCATCATCTCCTGTTAAAAGCGGAACCAGACTCTTGCCCTCGACCTGTTCGGGAATTTTGATATCCAGCATGTCAAGCACTGTCGGCATTATATCCTGAAGTCCCACCAGCCTATTGCAGACCATTCCTTGCTTAATCTTGAATTTTTCAGGCGCATTAATCATAAATGGTATCCTGACAGAGCCCTGGTATGGTACGCCTTTGCGCCTCAAATAGTGATCTCCAAGCATTTCCCCATGGTCTGAAGTGAACATGACAATCGTGTTTTCATCTTCATCCGGATTTATCATCCGATTGTTGCTTTTTAGCCTTACTTTTCCGTCTGCAATCTGGATGAATCTGCGGATTTGATCATCTATGTGATTTATTAGTCCGTAATAACCCGCTTGCATTGATTTAAGTGCTTCGCCTTTTAGGTTTACATCATGAGAGGCCGCATCCATTCCCTTTTCAGGCGGCGGAGTTTCCCAATCGCCTATAAGCGGTTCGGGTAAATCATTCCTAAGATATCTGTTCATATAGAACTCAGGCGGTATAAACGGGGGATGCGGAGCGAGAAATGACACTACAAGGAAGAACGGCATAGATGGGTCCCGTCTTTCAAGAAATCTTATGGCTTCATTTACGGTCCAGTTTGTGAAGTGGAGATATTCCTCATACGGCCATGTCCTTGCAGTCCAGTCGCAGCATTGTATGCCAGTGGAGTAATAGATGCCATCGCTTTTTAACCGGGAACTATTTTGATTAAATTTAACTCCCTTAACTCTTTCCTCAACCCATTCCTTATATTCTTCGTTTTGTTCCATATGGTCAAAGCCATATCTTTTTCGAGAGGGCGAAAGATGCATGTTCCTGCCGACAAGGTATGTTTGGTAGCCATTCTCTTTAAGTATCTGCGGAAGGGTTATTTCATCCCATTCGACATCATCCTTATACCCCACCATCCCATGAGTCTGCGGCAGCAAGCCGGACATAATAGTACGTCTTGCTGCAATGCATGAAGGGGTGACACTATAACTGTTTGGAAACCTGATGCCTGAACCGGCGATTGAGTCAATATTCGGAGTCAGTATCGCATCATTGCCATCTATACCGATGCAATCGCCCCTTAATTGGTCTGTTAATATCAAAATAACATTCTCTTTGGAAGCCATAATCCACCCCCGAAAATTATTGTCTTCAGTATATCACACACCCCAAAAGTGAACATTTGTCCCTAGGGACAAACGTTCACTTTTTTAACATTTGTCCCTAGGGACAAATGTTAAAGTTATATATATAGGTCTCGGCGGCGGTAAGTCATGAATCCTACTGTAAGGCTGACCACAATTATTACAACGGAGATTACCACATATACCCAGTCAAGGGCCATTTCACTTTTAATTAGGGCCGGAGCGAAATATCTAAATGGAGTTAAATACTTGAGAAATTCAATCTTATCACTGAAGTCAATCATAATCGACATAATGTAGAGTACTATTATCAGAGATGCTCCTATATATCCGCTCTTTTTATACCTTTTCATTACACATCCCAGCATTACACCCACTGAAACAAATATCATCTGCAATATGAAAGTTCCTAGAATCAAAAGCCCAAAAAATTTCACAAATCCCTCTTCCGGCAGATACTTCTGGCCAAGAACCATGACCAATCCATATAAGAATGCTAAAAGCAATACGCAGTTTAAGATTGCTGCAATCAATTTAGCAAAGACTACCTTGCTTCGTTTCACGGGAAGCACAAGAGTGAATTCTACTGTCTTTTCGCGTTCTTCCTTTGCGATTATTGAATTGCCTTTCAATATCGCATGAATTCCCAGAATAAGAATCATGTAAATGAATACCAGACCTACGAAACCGGTAAGGGTCGTTATATTAAACGCTTCAAAGCCAAAGGCCTTCATCATTCCCTCAGGAAATGACTCAAACATATCCATCATGGAGTCGTCATTGGCGAAGGCCGAGAACTCGGTCATCCAGATAATAGTAATAAACGACAACGATCCGCCCCATATCAGAAGGGATTTTATGCTTGCTTTCATTTCTCTTAATATTATATTCATTTCAACCTCCTAACTGGCCGTGGGGATGTTTCTTCTGTTATATAGGAAAAACGCCGCAGTTATAGAAACCACGATGACCGCCCCGCATATTATTGTCATAACCGGATCGTAGCCTCCTTCAAGAACAAATGCATTAGGCTCAAAATATTTGAATGGGGTAATATAAGAAATCCTGTCTTCACCTATAATGCTTGCAGTAGCACTTATTATATACATTCCAAATGCAAGTCCCATTGAATATGAAAGCGCACTTCTGACTTTTTTAACTAATACGGATATCAGCATTCCAATACCCAGGAAAAACAACTGGAAAAGTATAAGCGTCGATAATAGCTTAACAAACATTTCGGGTTCATACTCATGTCCATCACTAAAGACTGTTATTGCCAGGAAGGTTGAACCCCAGACGGTTGCATTGGTTATCACAAGACCTGTTACGGCGGCTAGTAGCTTTGCAATAAAAGCTTTGCTGCGTTTTATTGGTTTTGTCAGCAGAAAATCGGCTGTCTTATCACGCTCTTCTTCGGATAGGATGGAAAATCCATATATTGAACCTTGTACAGCCAGACATATCTGTGCAAAAAGCATACAAAATGTGAAATATCCTATGACCGTTGCTAAATTGACCCCTGTCATACCCATGGCTTTAAGCATCACTTCAGGATAATTTTCCATAACCATTTCCCATATGGTTTCATCAGTAGCAAATCCCGGATACATCGCCATGAAAAGCAGTATCAGCAGGAATATGGAAAAAGACCATATCAAGGCTGATTTAAGTTTATTCTTAACTTCCCTTGAATATATGTTCATTTCAGCCTCCTACTTATAGTAATGCATGAAAATTTCTTCAAGTGAGGGCTCTTCAATATTGACGTCATACACTTTACTTTTCATAACTATCTGAAGCAACTCAGTAATATCACCCTTGTACAGGAAACGGATTTCTCCGTCAATAACTTCCACATTACTGACACCGGTGAATTTGACCTGATCAATGGTATTTTTATCTGTTTTCACAAACACTTTTTTATATGTATCCTGCCTGAGTATCTTGATGTCTTCGATCTTTACAATATGCCCTTCCCTGATGATTGCAACGCGATTGCAGAGTTTTTGAACCTCACCGAGAATATGGGATGAGAAAAAGACAGTGGCCCCCCGCTTATTCTCTTCAAGAATCAAGTCAAAGAATTTATGCTGCATCAGAGGATCAAGTCCGCTGGTTGGTTCATCAAGCATTATCAGTTTGGGCTGATGAAGAAGCCCTTGGACTATCCCGACTTTCTTTTTGTTCCCATAAGAAAGTTCGTCAATCTTCCTGTTAAGGTCAAGTTCCATGATGTCAGCCAGTTCTTTTATTCTCTTGTTATGATTGCCTTTATAGAAACTTGCGGAATATTTTAAAAGATCCTTGACTTTCATCTTGTCATAATAGAAAACCTCTGACGGAAGATAGCCGATATCATTTCTGATTATGTGACCGTATTTGATACAATCTTTACCGAATATTACAGCATCTCCTGATGTTGGATATATAAGCGATAACATTAGCCTAATAGTTGTAGATTTCCCAGCTCCGTTTGGTCCGATGAAACCAAATATTTCACCTTCTTCAACAGTAAGTGAAACATCCTCTATTCCCCTGTTTTTACCATAAAATTTTGTCAGATTATTAATTTCAATGACTTTCATACCCTGCCCCCTAACTGAAGAATCAATCTATTCCATTATACACCATCCGTTTTCGGATTCTTTAAAATCAATTGAAAACAGCTTTATTAAATGCGAAATGTCGTTGAGTGTTTTCTTCATGGTATCATAGGTTTATATTCCAGGAGGTGTATTATGAAAAAAGAATTTTCTCAGAGACCCAAAGCGTTTAAGGAAAACTGGCCCGGCGAATTCACATTGTTCTCATGGGAAGATTTTCTGACAGCAATACCAACACCCATATTTGTTGCAACAAGCTACAAGGCAAATGGTAAAGAAAACGCCTGCCTGCAGTCTTGGGCAACATTCGTAGGCGATGATAAAGGCCTGCTATGTGTAATGGCCGCTGTCAATAGAAACGGGCATTTCTATAGGACAATTAATGAAAGTGGTGTATGTGTCCTGAATTTCCCATCTGCAGATATATATGATAAATGCAGTTCCACAATAACAAATAACAATTATGAGGATAACGAAATCACAAAATCCGGTCTGACAGCCGAACCTTCGGTAATGATAAATGCCCCCAGGATTAAGGAGTGTTTCCTGAATATAGAATGTGAACTGTTGTGGGACAGGCCCCTTTATGAAAACAGCGGCCATTCAACGCTGGCGCTCAGGACAAAGCACATTGCAATGGACAGTGATTACTATGATGAAGGTATTAAAGGCAGATATGGAAACACCGGTTTCATATACAATATTCACTCACCGCGGAATGCTGACACGGGTGAATGCATGGGTGATAAGCTGGGGGTTCTCAAAATTTTGTAATAAAAAAAAGGCAAAAACCCTTTTTTGTTAGTAGGGGTTCTCCTATTTCTTTTTTAACATCAATCCAAGTCCCTTGAAGAATTTACCGTTTACCATGGCTACGAAACCTTCGGCGAAATACTTTGGAAGCCGGTCCCCCCCGAGCATTCCGATGGTTCTGATTGGCATTTCATGGAGCATGGCTTCTATCATTTTTTTGCCGGAGCCTCCATCATCGCCATCAGAATCACCAACCATCTTTTTAGTTTGGCTCCTCATAACCTTTAGCATCACCCTTCCGGCTAACTTGTGGGTTGTTTCTCCGAACATAGAATTTTCATTAATCACTTCACCGGGTTTGTTTTCCCTATCAGGTAGTTCCCGCCCATAAACATTGTTGAATTGATTTTCACCAATATCAAAAACACCTTTAGAAAGCGAATAATATCCGGGTGCTGTTTCTTTATAATTTGGCACCGGAATTTCACTGTTTGATTGCACGGATACCACCTTTTCTAACCTGATGTCCCTGCTTGATGCTCCTGCTTGAATTACATACTCTCCCTTTTCTACATGCCATCCGGGAATATTAATATTGTAGAAGGCAAAAGACCGCTCATTGAGCTGAAAATATGTTACTTTTGATTCCCCTGGCTCCAGATAGACTTTTCCGAAATCCCTAAGTTCCTTATCTGCTCTATATATCATTGACTCCGGATTTTTTACATACAATTGAATTACCTCTGCCCCCGCAACCTTTCCAGAGTTTTTTATTGTAATCGAAACCTCATAATTATATCCCCCGTCGTGCTCTACATTAATATCCAAATATTCGAATTCCGTATAACTGAGACCATAACCAAAGGGGAACAAAACATCTTTATCGGCCTTATCATAATACCTGTATCCGACAAATATACTTTCTCTATACTCAACAGACCTGGTAAATCCGGGAAAATATTTATATGAGGGTGTGTCTTCCAGTTTAAAAGGGAATGTCTCCGCCAGTTTTCCGGAAGGGTTCACATCTCCGTAAAGCAAGTCCACGATTGCCCCTCCGCCTGCCTGCCCGCCGAGATAGCATTCTAAAACACCCTTAGCATCATTTAGCCAAGGCATTTCAATAGGTGACCCATTCATAAGAACAACAACTATATTAGAATTTACTGAGGCTATTTCCGTTATCAAAACATTGTGGGAATCAGGCATTCTTAAATTAACTCTGTCAAAGCCTTCTGATTCATATCTGTCCGTTAGTCCTGCAGCGATAATCACCAAGTCACAGTTCGCCGCAGTTTTTTTTGCTGTAGATAGAAGTTCCGAATCCACTTTATCCGTCTTGGTATTGTATCCTTCTGCATATTCATAATTAATGCCTGCCTCATCAAGGGAATTACATAAACTATCCTTCCTCAAAGGATTGATAATTGAAGAACCTGTTCCCTGATATCTTGGACTTTTAGCAAATTTACCGATAACAGCAACTTTACAATTTTTATCCATAGGCAATATGCCGTCATTCTTCAGCAGTACGGCAGATTGTCCGGCTATTCTCCGTGCAAGGATGTGATGGGATTCCCGATCATATTTAAACCCCGATTGCATGTTGTCCTGGCTTTTAAGAATCAACTCAATAATTCTACTCACAGCATTATCCAGTAATTCAACGGACAAATTGCCGTCATTGACCGATTTGATAATTTTCTCATCGTTCTTTCCCCAGCTGCTGGGCATTTCAAGGTCTTGACCTGACTTAAGCCCGGCAACACGATCATTGCATGCACCCCAGTCGGTAACAACCAGCCCCGTGTGTCCCCATTCATCTTTCAGGATATCCGTTAAATATTTTTTATGTTCGCTTAGATAATTTCCATCAGCTTTATTATATGAACACATTACAGTCCATGGCTGGGAATCTACAACTGCTTTTTCAAAACCAGCAAGATATATTTCCCTCTGGGCACGTTCATCAACTACAGCTTCAATAGTCAATCTGCGGGTTTCCTGATTATTCATTACATAGTGTTTTAATGAAGACCCAATGCCCTGTGACTGAATTCCGTTAATTAACGCCGATGCCATGGCGCCGGTATGATAAGGGTCTTCTGAAATGTATTCAAAATTTCTCCCGCAAAGAGGAGACCTTTTAATGTTTGCCCCGGGTCCGAGTATGACAGATACATTTTCTTCAAGACATTCTTCACCCAATGCCTGGCCCATTTCAAACATAAGCTCCGTGTCCCAAGAACTAGCTGTTGTTACCGCAGTTGGGAAACAGGTTGTCGGGACACTCATTGAAAGACCAACATGATCTGTCTCCCCTTTTTGCTTTCTTAATCCATGAGGACCATCGGTCATCATAATACGAGACAACCCCAGTCGTTCCACACTTTTCAAGTGCCAGAAATCGCTGCCCGAACACAAGCCGGCTTTTTCCTCCAGTGTTAACTGATTAAGGATTTCTTTCACATTTTCATTCATTTCCTACCACTTTTTTCCTTAAAACTAGTTTTTGTATTAGTAAGAAAAGCAGGAATGTGAGTAGGCATGACATCAGTACATCACTTAGAAAATGATCACCCCTTACTACCCTGCTTAAAGCCACAAGAATGCCCCATACCACTGCAAGTGCAAGGTATAGGTTCTTTTTCAGATTACTCATTGCGTTGAAAAACATTACGAATGCAATTGATACAAATCCATTGGCTGTATGCCCGGACGGAAATGATTTCAATTCATTATCATTGGACAATCCGTTTATATGATACCAGTATTTGAATTGATCTATTGATTCTATTGACCTCATCCTGGGCCTTGCCCAAACAATTTTCAGAATATTGACCAGCAGTATTTCGGCAACCACCAGAATTATCAGTATCAATCCATATTTCCTTACCTTCTTGAATTTTTCGGGTTGAATTCTGTTTGACAGAAACAATCCAGCAGCAGATAACAGGAGAGTTAAAAGTATCACCGCAGTCCACCAAAAAGGAGGAATGCTCTTGTCGGTATGTTCATATATATAATGGACAGGCAGGAAAGTTATCTGAAATGAAGCAAGTAATAGGAATGGTATTGTAACAAGTGTTTTAAGCTTATTTTTACTATCTTTTTTACAGGCGCCATAAAGGATTACAATTCCTGCGTACAACGCAATGAACGCCGGCTGCTCCCCAAAGAGATTAAAAAACTCCGCCCACCCGGATTCCACGTTTACAATGCTGTTTGAAAAGTTATAGTCTATCTCTCCTAATGCAAGGATTGTCATGAGGACAGCAAATACAATCAGCGCCCCCCATATGAATTTCTTTGATATAATCATAAGCTCCCCACTACTAATAAAGTATCTTTTAATACCATAATACTTAAGTGTTTAGCTTTTGTCCAAAAAAGAATCCTTTTTGATTAACATGCTAATTTATAGGATACCCTACATCCCTAACATATGGTATGTCTTTCTCAAGATCTTCGTGGTTTCCCGCTTCTACGGCTGTACCATCAGATTTTATTCCCACAGTGTAGCCGCAGCCTGCAGAAACCGCAACGATTTTATCCCATTTCAGCAAATTAATCTGTCCTGCATAGTTATCACCAGCTGCAATAACTGTTCCGTCATCTTTTAGTCCTATTGATATGCCGACGCCGGCGGAAACAAATATGATATCTTTCCATTCTTCAACATCCAGCTGCCCGTGGCTATTGTCACCAACGGCAATAACCGTGCCATCTGATTTTAGTCCGATTGTATGGTTAGATCCGGAAGAAACAGAAACTATGTCTGTCCAGTCATCCACATTAATCTGACCTCTTGAATTATCCCCTGCCGCAACAACAGTACCATCTTCCCTAACCCCAATTGTATTGATTGCTCCTGCTGCTACATAAATGATATTATTCCATGAATCCACTTCCAGCTGTTTATAATAATTATCCCCAGCCGCTACAACCGTGCCATCTTCTTTGAGCCCAACTGTATGGTACGCGCCTGCCGAAACTGCTGTTATTCCTTCCCAGGATTTTACCTCAATCTGTCCATATAAATTATCACCGGTTGCCACTACCGTTCCTACTTTTGTTAGCCCTACAGTGTGCGCAGAACCAGTGGATACTGCAAGAATATCTTTCCAAGTTTCTGTCTCAATCTGGGGGAACCCGCTGTCGCCAATAACTGAAACTGTTCCATCTATATGTAAAACAGTAGTGTGGGCAGCTCCTGCTGATAGCATATTATATGATGGTTCTGATTTTTTATCCTTACTAAAATTTAAAATAATAAAAACAAAAATTATAGCCAGTGCTATTATTCCTATTATTATTCCAATTTTCAGCCGTTCTTCTTTTACAATCATTCTGACCACCGGATTACCTTTCATTATACTTATACCCTTAGTATCTATCAGCATCTTTAAAAACCTGCTAATTTTCTTTGATTACTTAATATAATCGTATTCTAAAATGAGGCGAAATATTTCGCCTCATTTGTTTTGAGGCATGGAATTCGGGTAAATAGATAGTATGTTTAGATATTAAACAAAATTGAAAGGGGAAAAATAATGGCAGGAAAATTTGAAGTTTACACAGACAATGCAGGGAAATATCGTTTCAGGCTTAAAGCAAGCAATGGACAGGTTATCGCAACCGGACAGGGATATGCATCAAAAGATTCATGTATCAATGGAATCGAATCAGTTAAGAGCAACGCTCCTGAAGCACCTGTAGTAGAAGTAGAAGACTAAGGATATTCTTATGAATGAATTAGTTAAAAAATTAATGGGCGATGCTAATCTTGACGAAACAACAGCAAAAAAGGTACTGGCCGTTGTTAAGAAATTTTTAGATGATAAGCTTCCCAGCCCTATTGACAAAAAAGTTGCTAATGTGCTTGACGGTATTGATGCAGATGATGTCGGGAACTTACTTGGAAAAGCAAAAGGCTTATTCGGAAAAAAGTAAAATTTAATAAAATAGTAATAGAACAAATAGAAATTCTATTTGTTCTTTTTTTTTGCATGCAATTAGCCAAGCGACTTATAGGAGTCAATGCATATATGCTCTAATCATTTTTCCATAGTTTAATTCCCCGGTATTATGGACCAATCATCCGTCGGATGTTTGGTCCATTCCGGGTTTATGCTTTTATTGCTTCGCATAGAGCAATGAATTTTTCATCAGATATGGATTCGTCAACATCTACCGATGTAAATTCAACTTTTTCCTGTGGCCCGGCATCTTTTTTCATTTTTGATATATCTTCGTAAATTTGTTCAGGCGTTCTTTCAAATAGAAAACTGTTGTATATGAAGATATTTAATATGATTCCCGGGAAATTCTTTCTGAACAAAAGCATATCAGTATCACAACCGATATCAAAGACATGCAAATATTTAAGGGCTTTATATGAATTAATATATTTTGTCACATCGCTGTCCTGATGCATATGGAATGCTACTTTTTCCCGTCTGGCTTTTTCCATCATTATTAAATCGTATTTTTGGTTAAAATCTTCATATTGTTTCGGAGAAATCATAGCGACTGAACAATTACCTACATCTACCATTCTTTTTATTCCATCAACCTCAGAAAAATAGTCGTAGGCAAGTATCATTACATTAGTTATTAATGAATAAAGTTTATGAACAGCTTTCGGGTTATAAATATAATCAGTAAAAAGATCAATACCCCGCAAATATATTGCTGTATTAATCGGGCTTCCGCTGTTTTGCATTGACATTGCACTACCAGTAATTCTTTTTACGATTTTTGCCTGTTCTATGATATTTTTCACATAACTGTTATCGGAAAACTGATTCATCGTCATATAGGGCATATTTTTAATCTGTTCAACCGACAGTTTATTATGAATGCACCATGGCGCTTGGTCTTTTTGATAAGACACACCGCAACCGAAAACAGCAGGAATGAATCTATCACCGTAAGGATTGACATACGCTTCATTTATCCCAAGGTATTTGTTAAAAAAATCTTTTCCTATTAAAGGAAAACGCTCCAACAATGTCTTTCTCATGAAAGCATATTTTTCCAATCGATTAACCGGATTATTGAAAAAACTCTCATCAAATGCAATACCATATTCTTTATTCCACCATGAGTTCGAAAAACCAACACTATGCATAATATCTCCGGCTAGTTGTATTTTTACTAATTCCAAATTTTAGTCATGATTTTCCCAATTAAAATATCGGCCATATCATTGACATCCGCTGGTAGAGCCTTCGTTTCGCCTATCTGCGGGGTTGCGGATGACACAGTATCGACCTTCATCTCTATATCAGTCATGCCCCTTGATGTCACAAATAGAATAATGTTGTCCGACGCAGAGATACCGTTAATCCATTTCTTTGCGTCCCTTTGAAGCCTTCCCGCATACACAGGGGCCATCACCACAACGGCATCATAAGCTGAATTGTTTACTTCATGTATATCCTGAAGCCCAAAACCATCTATCCTTATATCCAGGCCAAGTTTGCTCCCAATGGTCCTTGCAAGTTCATTTTTATATTCAGAATTATCTAGAATCAGGGCAACAACGCCACTTTTAGCATTTTCATTGAAAGTGAATGAATTGTTTTCATTTATTTTATTCGGTACGGATGTCCATCCGATTATCGCTGCCAGCATCAGGAATAGAATAGAAGCTAAAACTATTATAAGAACTTTTTTTCCTCTTTTCACAGTTACCCCCTGTTTTGATGGCGATTTAATACTATTCAATTTGCATAACTAATACAAGCATTTAATCCCTGTATTTATGCACGACCCTTTTTAAATATACTGACAAATACCGGCAGGACCACAAGGGTTAGTAGTGTTGATGCAAGAAGTCCGGACATCAGCGCTATTGCCATCGGCCTGAACAACTGGCTGGTTCCAATCGCCAGCGGTATGAGTCCTATTACAGTTGTAATTGTACTTAGCAGGATTGGCCTAAGCCTTTTTTGTGTAGCGTTAATGCAGGCCTTGTTGATTTTAATCCCTTTTGCCCTTTCTCTTTTTATGTAATCAATGAGGATAATGGCATTATTAACGACAATACCAAGCAGGCTGACGATTCCAATCAGCGCAGTAAATGATATTGCCTGCCCACTCAAATATAAACCTGCGATTGATCCAATCGCTGATAGTGGAATTGTTATAAATATTAACAGGGGCATTGAGAATGACTTGAACTGAATCATAAGAATCAGGAACACTGCCGCCAAAGCAAATATTCCCAAGATTCCAACCTGACCGAAATTTTCCTTTATAAGTTCATCCTCGCCTTCATAGATAATAGAGACCTCATCCAATTCCATATCATCAATGTCCGCTTTTATTTTTTCTAAAATTTCTGATTTGCTGAAGCCAGGGTCATAGTCTGCTGTCAGGGACATTGCGTAATCCCCTTTGAATCGCGGAATTGTTGACAGGGTGTTTTCTTCATTGAGCTTTATTACTTCAGAGGCAGATATATAACTCCCTGCAGCTGTTCTTATCGGAATTCTCTCTATATCTGCTTTTGATGAGTAATCACCTGTTACTATAACTGGAATTTCTTGCTTATTGTCCAAAATTACCGCTGATTCTCTCCCCAGTATGGCAATACTCAACTCGTTCTGAACCTGCGCTGCATAAACCCCGTGTTTTATTAGTTCTTCTTCCATTATTACAAGATTATATTCAGAAATGTAATCCGTGTTGCCTTTATTAACATTTATCAACCCCTGAGTTGATTGAAGTAAATTGAAAATCCTGCCCTCATAATCTTTAAGAACTGACAAGTCTTCTCCCACAATACGTATTTTTAAGTCTTCATCCATTGGAAATGCATACATAAGCTTTTTAACGGTGACTTTTGCATCAAGTCCCCGTCCGTTGATTTTGTCCTGCAGATAAATTCTGTACTCCTCATTTGTTTTGTATTCACTGTCTTCAAGGTCAAGCCTTAACATAATCTGACCTATATCCGGTGTTTTTGTGTATATGTTCATTATCTGATTGAACCTCGGAAGCCCTCCTCCGGCTGAAGAAGTATATTCGGATACTACTTCTTCTTCCTTAAGTATGTCTTCTATCTCTTCGACTAGTCCCATTGTGCCTGGAAGGTTGTCGGATGAATTGTTCCTGATGTCAATATATATGATGTTTTTATCAGACGCAGGGAAAAAGACTGTATTTAAATCCATTCCAAGGAAAACACTCCCCGTTATTAACAGAATTACAATTGCCACGACAATCCACTTTCTTTTCAAGCTGCCTTTTAGAAGGTATTTAAAGAACTTTCCTCTAAATCTTCTTTTTCTCTGTTTTCTGGGTTTAAAAAGTATATATGCAAATACCGGTATTATAAGCATAGCAGTAACATATGAAGCTGCCAGGGATATCGAGACTATCTGAGGCAGGGACTTTATGTAGTCGCCTGCAATGGAATTGAGGAATAAAAACGGTGTAAATGCTGCTATTGTTGTAAGTGTTGATGTAAAAACAGGCCCGGCCACGCTTCTAACGCCCAGAACACATGCTTTTCTTCTTTTTAACCCGTCGTCCAGATATCCCTGTATTGAATCGCTGACAACTATGGAATTATCAACAAGCATACCAAGGCTTACTATGAGGGCAGCAATTGATACCTGCTGTATTTTTATCCTTAATAAATACATTATCCCGAAAGAGATGAGTATCGAAAGAGGCAGGGACACTGAAACAACCAGGGCGTTTCTAGCTCCCATGCCAATTAATATTACCAGAATTACAAGCAATACAGCAGCGGCCAGGTTAATTGAAAAACTATTCAATGCTCTCTTGACTTCAGCCGGTTGTGATATTATCAAAGATGTGTCAAGGCTGTCCGGAAGGCTTTTCTTGAGGTCATCAAGTTTCTGGGTTATTTGTTTTTCAAGCGGAAGTATATTTACCCCTTCTTCAAAGTATCCGGCAATAATGACGGCATGCTTACCATTGTTTTTATAGTATGAATTGAACGCAGCAATTTCTTCAGTCACATCGGCGATATCACTGATTCTGATTATTCTGTTGATTTCAGGAATATATGAAATTTCCAGATTTTGAATATCCTCAATTGTTTTGAAATCTCCTTCATAATTGATTACATTTTTACTTTCCGAACCATCAATTTTACCAATAGGGATGTCAGTCCCGCCTAAAGAAATCAACTCGCTGACTTCGGCAAGTGTAAGTCCCGCCGCTTTCATTTTTTCTTTGTCCACGGTCACTGTTATTGTGTCCTTTAGACCTCCGATAATTTCATAGTTTTCCATGCCGTCTATTTCCATTAATTCAGAGGCAATAGTGTCCGCATAGCCTGTGGTTTCTTTATTGCTTAATTCATCAGATGATATACTTATCAGTACTCCGGCCGTATTGATAAAATCAGTATTCACATCTATGGTTGAACACTCTTTTGGAAGACGTGGCTGAAGTTTCCTCATAGCTTCTTCGAGTTCCCTGAAGGACTCCTCTTTATCGGCTGTGAATTTGAATTCTAAAATTACAAGAGAAAGACTGTTTGAGCTATATGAAAATGATGATTCATATCCTGCAATGTCGTGTATTTCCCTCTCAATCGGCTCTGTAATGAATATATCTACATCGCTTTGCGAAGCCCCCGGGAAAACAGTTGTTATCATTGCATAAGGTATTGAGAAATCCGGCGATTCCTGTTTTGGATTTTTCATAAAACCCAAAATCCCCGCCGCAATAATCAGAAGAACAAAAAACAGTGTAATCTTTCTGTTTCGTATTAAACTGTACAGTAATTTTTTCATGTCATACAACCGCTTTCGTTACAAATTTCCTGTAAATGGCATCTTTCATAAAAGATAGATATTCATAAAGGATCTGCAGTTTATATTCATTTTCAATTTCTTCAGACAGAATACTTATAACTCCACTTATATATGCAGTAGCAAATGCTTTAATAAATGTACTCCTGTCTGCTCCACCTATGTCTCCCTCAATAAGGTTTTTCCATCTTTTTATAGCAATCGCAAATTTATCAATGATATTTTCGCGCATCTTTTCAAATCTGGTGTTCTTACTATTTGAAACAAGCATTAAAAACACTTTTTGATTATCTTTGTATATCTCGATGAACTGCATCAGTTTTTTTTCAATCCCCGATATGTCCATAGTTTCAGGCGGTCTGCGAAAAAGCATGTCCATGGCCGAAATCACAGGCATTACTACAGTGGTATATAATTCATCTTTGTCTTTAAAATAATTATAGATATTTCCTACTGCAATACCTGCCCCCTTTGCAATTCCCTTCATTGATGTGCTCAGATATCCTTTTGCAAGAAATTCATTCAGTGCTGTTTCCAGAATTCTGTTTTTTATGTCTTCTTTTAACACCTGGGGCATAAGTGAACCTCCGTTCATTTTTCAAGTATATTTTATGCGCCATAAACGAGAATGTCAATTTTCATTTTTTTACTATTGATTTAACTACAAAGAGCTCCGTTTGAACTTCCGAAGGATTTGAAAGTCCCGAGACCACTCCGTGGGGGATTGAAACCATTTGCCCGTTTTTATATGCATGGGCAGGTTGATTGTCTAACTTAATAGATATCTCCCCTTTTGATATTATAATATATACATTGTTTTCAGTAACATGTGCAGGGAAAGACTGCCCCGGTTTCATGACTACGTGGTTTATTATCAGCGAATCGCCGGTAACAAGATTTTTGAGGTAATCTTCGCCTGATATTATATATTCAGTAACCTTCTCAATCATATTCGTTCCTGTATTAATAAATTTTTACGAGTTAATATTCTTCCCTGTTTCCAAATTCTGCCGATTCTACCCATGATTCAGCTTTTTCCAGGTAATAAATGATATCTTCTATTTTTGAATAGTGTAATTCTTCCTGCTCAATAAGATAACCGAACAGCTTTGTATCCCGGATGTCGTTTGATTTATCAAGGAAACTCCTGTAAAGGTCGATACTCTCTTGTTCTTTTTTCAATGCTTCTCGGTAGATGTCAATCTGGCCGGGAGCTGGCTTTATATCGTTTTTAAAATGGTCTTTGAACACTCCCTCAGCACCGGATAGATTACTATCAGAGAACTCAATGGTTTTGTCCTTGGAAAACCCACCAAGGATTTTAGCGTGATTTTTTTCATCATCAGCAAGAGCCGTAAAAACCACATTTAATCCGTTCCCTTTGTTTTTTTCGGCTTGGTCGAAATAGAATTTTGCGCCTTCTTTTTCCATGTTGATTGCAAATTCCAGTATATTCATTAGATCATCTCCTTCGAATTCATAGCCGGATGCAAAAATAGTTCGATTAATCTTCGAGCTTTTTTAATTCCCTTGCATCCACTTTTTCATTATCCTGACCGCTTTTTTTTCTTTTGCGTTTCAGAATCTTTATGTCTGCAATGTTATATGATTTAATATCCTGACCGTCTTTAAAAGGTTTTACCCTGACTACACCCTTTAGTAGACTTACGTTGATAATCTCACCTTTTCCATCTTCTGTTTCAACAAGGGTCCCTGTTCCCGGTGTTGCTCTTATTAGTTCTTCATATGCTTCATGCTCATATTTCAGACAGCACATAAGGCGACCGCAGATCCCGGATATTTTTGCCGGGTTGAGCGACAGGTTCTGATCTTTCGCCATTTTAATTGATACGGGCCTGAATTCATCGAGGAATGAATGACAGCACAGCACCCTGCCGCATATACCGAGCCCCCCGATGATTTTCGCCTCATCCCTGACACCAACCTGCCGTAGTTCAATCCTTGTCCTGAAAATGCCCGCAAGGTCTTTTACAAGTTCCCTGAAATCCACTCTTCCGTCAGCAGTAAAGTAAAATAGGATTTTATTATTATCAAAAGTGTATTCAACATTAATAAGCTTCATATTTATACTTCGTTTATTTATACAGTCAAGGCAAATATCATAAGCTTCTTTTTCCTTTTCCCTGTTCTCTTCAACTTTCTCAATGTCCTTATCAGTGGCAATCCTGATTACTTCTTTCAGCGGCGACACAATCTCATCTTCGTGAACCTCGCGTTCGCCAAGAACCGCAATGCCGTACTCAACTCCCCTTGCGGTTTCAACTATAACTCCTTCGCCTTTTTTTACCTCCAGGTCTCCGGGCGAGAAATAGTATGTTTTTCCGCTTTTATTAAATCTAACGCCAATTATTTTTACCATTTGGCCAATTCCTCCGTTATTTTTACAATCATTGAATCCAATGTCTGTTTTTTTGAAGCATTATCAGCTATATTCGCCGATGCTTTTTCCATTATGAATGCAATTCGAACCAGCACATTTTCCGGATATCTGCTGGCGCCTTTTACTATGATATCTTTTTTATCAATGTTAATCAACCTTCCGCCCCCGGCAGTTCGGTATATCGCCATATCCCTTAGTATTGAGGAGGCAGTTGCAAAAAACACGGTCGTATTGTTTTTGCTTAGTTTTTCTGCTATGTCATATGCGGTACTATATTTCTTTTCAATGACATCTTTAATGAAATCAATCGCCAGTTCCCTGTGTCTTGTGAAATCTCCTGATCCGAGTATCTCAACAGCTTTTCCCACTGAACCGGCTGAGCATCGGGCAGCAACTGTAATTTCAGCTTCCGGTTTATCATACTTTTTTTTAAGATATTCAATGATTTCTTCTGTAGAATTTATGCTTACCTGAACAGTGACAGCCCTTGACTTTATTGTATCTATAAATTGATCGCCATTGGATGCAGTAATAATTATATATGCGTATCCGGGCGGCTCTTCTAATGTTTTCAGAAGGCAGTTCTGGGCCTGTCTGGTCATTTTATCGCCGTCAACTATAATATAAACCTTACCCCGGCTACTGACAGGAATAAGATTTATATTATCCTGAAGTTGTCTTATTGTATCAATGGGAATGCTTCTTTTATCTTCTTCTATAATATAGAGTTCTCCGTTGCCGCCTGCATTAATGACTGTGCAATGCCGGCATTTGCCGCAGGGCTTGTCTTCATTCTGCGACATGCACAGAATCATATGTGCAAAAGCAACGGCAAAGTCCTTTTTCCCACAGCCGTTCGGTCCTTCGAATATATATGCGTGGCCGGGTTTGCCTTCCCTGATTTCCGCAACCAGCTTATTTTTAAGATTGGTTCTGCCGGGAATATCCTGAAAAGTTATCATGTCACGCCTTTTCGTATTTTTCTACATCGACGACGAATATGGTTGCACCACCTATGGTTACCTCGATTGGATAACCAGGGGCTATTGCACTGTTGACGGCAGGAGTAATTGATGAATTTACCAGCTTTTTACGGCTTTTAGACTTCTTTTTAATGATATCAATTACATTATCGACCTTTTCCTTGGGAACTCCGACTACCAGTGTGGTGTTGCCTGCCCGTAGAAAACCTCCTGTAGAGGATAATTTTGTTACGCTGAAACCTTCTTCATTAAGGGTTCTCATGACTTCTCTCTCATCTTCGTCATGTACTATTGCAAAAACCAGTTTCATAAAATCACTTCCTTTCAAGTATGCTGTCCAATGCCATTATTATCTTCTTATTGATTGTTTCGATACTGTCTTCAGCATCCAGCATTATTATTCTGTCAGGATATTTTTTGCAAAGTTCCATATATCCTTTATATACCCTCATATGAAACTCCATTTTCTCATTTTCAAGCCTATCTGCCGTTGTCGCCTCTTTCCGTCTTTTCAGTGAATCCTCTGGATTCTTGTCAAGAAAGAAGGTTATATCCGGTAGTCTATGACGCACTGCCGCCAGATTTACATTCAGCACTTCTTCAACATTCAGTTCCCTGCCGTAGCCCTGATAAGCTACGCTGGAATCAATAAACCTGTCGCAAATTACAACTTTCCCTTCATTTAGGGCCGGCAGGATGTTCTCGGCCACATTCTGTGACCTTGAGGCCGCATACAGCAGCATCTCTGAAACACTGTCCATCTCTGTATTCTTGGCATCTAATAGTATATGCCGGATTTTTTCGCCGATTTTAGTTCCACCCGGTTCCCTTAGCATCACCGGCTGAATGTTTCTATTTTCAAAATATGTTTTAATGCCATGAACCTGAGTGGTTTTACCCGATCCGTCCAGTCCCTCAACTGATATAAATAGTCCGTTTTTCATGTTAGCTCCAATACGGGTATTTTATTGTCTTCAATTCCCAGAACAGCTCCGCCCGCATTCATTATCTTCTTTATGTAATTTACAGCATATCCGTCTATAATTTCTCCCGGGCATATCAATGGCGTACCCGGCGGATAAGATACTATTATTGTACCACAAATACGTCCTTCGGCCATGTCAACGGGTACTGTTGTCATCTTCATTTTGCATGCTTCTCTAAGGCGTATTTTGATTTCAGGGTTGCCCGGCATATCAGGCTCCTCCATTGCCGTTTGAAGTTTTCCAAGTGTTTTTAATGCTTTGCCCAGTTTTCTAAAGTCGCTTTTCTTATTCATCGGCGTTGCAATGCATATGATCCGGGAAAAATCAGCGGCCTCTACATCAATTTGGAATTTTTCATGTAAAATACGAGCCGCTTCAAATCCGCTGATGACGGTTTTTATAACGATTCTGGAGAAATCATCTGAATCTAAAATGCTGCATGTTGAATCAGACTCTAAGGTCTTTTTAAGCTTTATTATTTCCTTGCGTAACCTCCTATACATATCCTTGCCATATTGACTAAAGAAATGTACAGCTTTTTCCATGGAGGCCATAAGCGGGTATGATGGGCTTGTAGTACCAAGCATATTTACAGCATTCCTAATTTCTTTAATATCAATTAATTCTGAGCATATATGCAGCACAGCCCCCTGGTTATATACCGGAAGTGTTTTATGAAGGCTGTGGCACACAATGTCCGCACCACATCTTATTCCGCTCAATTTCTCCAAATCTGCGAACCTGAAATGAGATCCATGTGCTTCATCAACGGCCAGGAACATTCCTTTTAAATGTACAATTTCTGCAATTTTAGAGATATCGGCCGTTTTACCATAATAATTGGGAGATGTGATTATTACCCCGCATGCATCAGGATTTTCATTAACTGCTTTAGCAACAGAATCTGCAGAAACAGGCATCTGTATGCCGGCTGTATATCCGGTTTTTATGAAACTTACATCAACCCCAAAAAGTATACCTGCGTTAACTGCGCTTATATGGCAGTCCCTGGAAAGCAGTATTTTGCCTCCCTTTAATGCAGCATATCTCATAATTGCATGGATACCTGATGTTGTTCCATTTGTAAGATAAAATGCAGAGTAAGAATTATATATCTGCGTTATTTCAAAAATTGATTTCTTTATAATGCCTTCCGGTTTTTTGATATTATCAGCGCCCGGGATTTCCGTAATATCATAGGAAGAATACCTCATTTTATTTAAGCGGTATGAAAACCGGCCATATTTATGGCCGGGCATATGAAAACTTACAGGGTGTTTTTTTTGATTTTCAATAAGAAACCGATTGATGGGTTCACTCGAATTTGTTTTTCTCATAAATAATTCTGAGCCCTTCAAGAGTGAGTAATCCGTTTATTTCGTCGATTTCAGTACTTTCTTCAGTTACAAGACGTGCTAGTCCTCCCGTGGCAACAACTTTTATCTTTTTCCTGTCATCTCCGCTTTCAACCATTTCATCTTTGATTTTTTTAACCAGATAATCTATTTTACCAACATTTCCATAAACAATACCCGACTGCATGCTGTCAACAGTATTGGTTCCAAGAACGTGCTTTGGTTTTTCGATTTGTATCCTTGGTAATTTTGCGGCTTTTTGGGTTAGTGCATCCGCGGATACCTGAATGCCCGGACATATGACAACTCCAAGGAATTCACCGCGGCTATTTACTGCACTTAGCTTGGTTGCGGTTCCGAAATCAACTATCACGACAGGACAGTTATATAAATTGTAGGCAGCAACGGCTCCGACAATGAGGTCAGCTCCAAGCTCTCTTGGATTATCAATTTTTATATTAAGGCCGGTTTTAATTCCAGGTTCAACCAATATGGGTTTTGTGTTGTAGAATTTCCTGATTGCGTGTCTTAGAGAATACATTACATTAGGAGCAACGCTGGAGATTATAACATCCTTCACCTGCTCGGCCTTAAGACCCGAATTCTGGAACATCGTAAGGAAAAACACGCCGAATTCATCGCTGGTTCTTTCTTTGTTTGTGGCAAGCCGCCATACATGAAGAAGCTTTTTTCCTTCATAAAGACCTGCAACAATATTGGTGTTTCCCACATCAATGGCTAGCAGCATAATATCCTTACACTTTCAGGCTTTTAATTTCCTCTATCTCAAGGCGTATTTCTTTTTCAATCCTGTGGATATCGCCTTTAATATCTTCTAAGGTCTCAAGAGCCGGGTTTTTAGAATATCTTTTCCTTTTGGTATTAAAATTCTTTTTTCTATAATTTTTATTCTTATAGTAATTTTTATTGGCCTTGTAGTTCTCACTCTTGCCGCTTTTACCGCTTTCGCTTTTCTTGGTTTCGGTGTTTTGGCCTGGCTTCCTGTTTTTCTCGCTGTAATTTGTATTTTCACTTCCGCTGTTAGTCTTTTTGTATTTACTAAAATTACTGCTTTTGGGAGTCCTACTGTTGCTGCTTGTGTTTTTCTGATAAGACGTGCTGTTCTCCTGTGTCATTTGTACTCCTTTCAAATGTATCCCATGATACCCCTTATGGATATCTCTCCTGAAGTAAATGTGGTCTTTTCCCCATTTTCACCGGTTACGACCAACCTGCCCTTTCCATCAATTCCTTCTGCAAGGGCCGTTATCTCAGAACCATTCTTTATAATCTTTATCATCTTTCCGTCTGTGACGGAATACTTTTTCCATCTGTCGGCAATTTCATCCATTGCCCCGGCTTTTACAATCTCATATATCTCCTGCATATTATAACACAATGATAATATGATTTCCGCTCTTTGGGGCTTTCGTCCTGTTTCAGTAAAAACAGAAGTGGCAATTTTAGACACTTCAGGGGAGAAATCCTCCTCACTTTGGGAAATATTGATTCCAATTCCCACTATGATATATTCAATAACTCCCGTCTCACAACTCATTTCGGAAAGAATCCCACAAACTTTCCTTCTATTGGAAATTATATCATTAGGCCACTTAATGCCCGCTTTTAAACCACATGTCTGTTCAAGCGTCTTACACACCGCAGTCGCAGCTGCAACTGTAATAATTAATGCATTTTCAGGCGTAATTCCGGGTTTTAATATGAAAGAACACCAAGATCCCTTGTTATTGTCTGACTCAAAAGACCTTCCCAGCCTTCCCCGGCCGGTTTCCTGGTATTCCGCTGTAACCAGCATGAACTCTTCTTTGGTTTCCTTTGCCGTTTCTTTTGCAAGATTGTTAGTTGACCCAACGGTTTTCTTGAAAAGGAAGGGAATATCGGGGTTCATGGATTTCCTGAGCTCATATTCATTCAGGATATCAGAAGCAGTTAGTATGTATCCTTTTCCACCCAAACTTTTAATTTTGTATCCTTCTAAAATCAAGGAATTGATATGTTTCCAGACTGCAGTCCGCGAGACTCCAAGCGCACGGCTTAATTCCTGTCCGGAAACCGCAATACCTTCATTTTTGTATAAGATATCAAGGATTTTACTTTTCATTTACCGGGTTCCTGATAATATATTTTTTGCCGCCGGCGCCAAAAATGGTGTATTCGTCTGACTGCCATTCGATTGAAGCCTTCCAATTACGCTGAAGTACATCAAGGTATCCATATAGGGCTTTATCATAGAAATTTTCATCACCGTCTTCAAATTCCGTTTTCATTTTATGAACATATAATTCTTCAGAATCATCGTAAAGGACCGGTACATCACGGATTTTGTCCAGTATGCCGATATATTCGCTGCTGACAGTGAATGTTATTAGATAACACGGTTTTCTGTATGTTCCGAAGATATAATTTTCGGCATGCACAACTGATTCATTGAACCATTCCCTGTTACCTGTATCAAGATAAGTTTCTTCAGCCACAAGGAGTTTACCATTGGGAATATCTAGTTTAAGGCAAGATAGGTTTTTGTCCAGATATTTAGCCATGTTATCCTTCGGTGATATCAGCGCTCTTATTGCTCTTATAGGATGATCCTTTTCTGCAAGGACTTCATCTCCGTATATTGAAAGCTTCAAGCCGCATTCCGCGGCTTCTTCAGCGTCTTTCCTATTAATGTAAAAATAAGCTATCATTTCAGACTCCGGTTATTTGTTTATTATTGCATCGGTTATTCTTGCCGCACTTTTCATTTGCCTTACATCATGTACCCTAATGATATCAGCCCCGTTCATAATTGAAGCCGAGGCAACTGAGGCTATGGTTTCAAGGCTTTCTTCAGAACCGCTCTTAACAACGCTTGAATACAGGCTTTTACCGGAGGGCCCCACCATAACAGGCACTCCAAGGGATTTTATCTCCTTGAGTTTCCTTATGATTTTTAGATTTTGTTCCATTGTCTTGCCGAATCCAAGCCCTGGGTCAGCGATTATCCGGTTGATGCCTATTCCCGAATCCTGGCAAATTTCAATGCTTTTTCTAAGTCTTGATATGATTTTACCCATAATGTCACCATTCATTTTATGGGAAGTATTATGCATCAGTATTATTCCTGCTTTATATGATGCTACAACCTTAGCCAAATCCGGATCCTGGCTAACTGCCCAAATGTCGTTTATGATATCCGCACCGGCAGACAACATCTTTTTCGCAGCTTCAGCTTGCGATACATCCGTACATATAGGGATATTGTAGCTTTTCCTAAGCTTTTCGATTATACCGGCCGAACATGATACTGATAATTCCTCATCAATTGGCAGGGAACAGGTTATGTCAAGGATATCAGCACCATCTGAAATGATTTCATCAGCCCTGGCCAGCGCTTCCCCTTCATCGTTGTCGGGAAGGATTTCAAGAACACCCATGACAACTGTATTCTTTCCAATCGGAATCCTTTTGTCCCTGCAGAGGATGCTTGACCTGCCCATGTTGTCAATCCTTAAAAGAAAATCCAATGCTTCGGCTATTTCCCTTGTATTTCTTGTCCTTAGCCTAAGTCTTGCTGATAGTCTCTCCATTGTGCTTCTTGAACCTGCAATTATGACATCGCTTCTTGTGACTGACCTGTCGTATATTCCCTTGTTATATACAGCATTACCGCCCATCTCAAGGGTGTCGTTTTTCATTATTATTGCATCAGTAGCCGCCACATTATCAAATTTGATGGTAAGAAAATCGGATTTGCTGGCAAGCCAGTCGACTTTGCCTTCCTCGGCTCCTATAGCTATTATGTGTTCAGCAGCTTCCTTAAGATTATTTAAAACTAGAATCCTTGCATTGCCATTCATTGGGTACCTCCGAATATTTTTCTGTACAAATTATATATATCATTTTCACTGACAGTCCTTGGATTCAGTTTTACACTGCCCTGACCCATTGCCAGTTTTGCATAGGTTCTGCACTCTTCATCATCAATATCAGGTTTTTTATTCAACCCAAGGGAGAAATAAACATCGGCGTCTTCAAGACTATTCAACTTAATTGCTTTCATAACTACTTCGGTTTTTTCCGGAAGCTCACTAGAATTTAGCCTTATATATTCAGCCATAATCATCGCATTAGCCCTACCGTGGCTAATGCCTTTGAAATAGGTAAGGGAATATCCCATTGCATGAATAAGAGTCGTGCCGGTATGGCTAATTGCTATTCCACCTAGGCATGAAGCATACATAAGCTTTTCACGGACATCCTTAGTTATGCTTCCCGCTGCAATATTGTCCATGCATGCAGCAAACGCTTTTATACCTTCAAGAGCAATAGAGTCATTCAGAGGATTGCTCCTCAATGAATAATAACTCTCCAATAGGTGTGAAAATGCATCATAAGCTGTATCAACGGTTACTGAATATGGGAGGCTGTATGTATAGCGCGGATCGGCAAAGGCAATCTTTGGGAAACTCCACTGGCTTACAAAGCTTTTTTTTGTTTTCATAGATGGTACTGTTAAAACCGAATATGGTGTAACTTCACTTCCAGTCCCTGAAGTAGTCGGCACTGCGATAATAGGAAGGAATGGATTATTAAATTTATTCTTAAATAAGTCGATCGGTTCAATTTTATTAGTGCTTAATGCAGCAATAGCCTTTGCCGCATCCAGCGGAGAACCTCCCCCTACCGCTACTACAAAATCTGCCCCGCATTCTTTTCCAAACGCTGTGCCATCAGCTATATTATCAAGGCTTGGATTGTTTTCAACCTTGTCAAATATTTCATAACTTATGTCCTGTGCCTTCAAGACATACAATATTTCATCAAGCGCACCACTAAGACGCGCGCTGTTCCTTCCTGTTACAAGCAACGCCTTTTTGCCAAGGTTAAAATCTTCGCTGTTCTCTTTTATGACACCGGAACCAAATTTCAGGCTAACCGGCATATTGAATTTAAATCTCATTTATTTCCCAACCCATATGCCACTTGGCAGTCTCTTACTGCATGTAATACAACCCTTTGTAAATAATGTAACATACGGTTTCCGTTATGATTCCCCTTCCGTCGCCCCTGGGAATCAACAAGTGGTGGTCTTTTTCAATTATTTCCCCGTTCTTGACATCGCGTCCGGATGTAAGGTCGGAAATTCCTTCGTTATATTCATTTCCTATAACCCTTGCTGTGCCGCTCCTAAGTATGACTTCGCCGGTATCCGAAGCCAGAACCCTTATACCGGGATCCACCTTCACGACCTGCCATACTGTTCCATCCGACAGGTTTCTAACCGTATTATCCATGAAATCAACGCGTTTTTTCGAATCATCCGCATCGTTTTGAAGGGCACCGGTCTGTACTTCAAGATTATTTATCCTTGTCAGCGTGTTGCTGTCAACGGTTCCGCCCGTAGTACCGCCCGATGATATCTGGCTTATCCTTACATTTAGTTCATTGAATTTAGCATCAACATAATCCACGCTGGCAAGTACAATGTCGGACCCGGCCGATATTCTGGCATACCCAGCTAAAAGAATTACAATTGCAAAGACCACTGTCAGCACCGTATTGGTTTTTAATTTCATCTTTTGTTCCTCCCGGTTATTATCGTATGTGTTCTGATAAATTTTTCTTATAGTCAGTTTATTTGTTTTTATTATATATTCCCGCCCTGTGACGGTCAATGATTACACCTGCAGCAGATAATTACTTACCTTTGTTATCTTCCCGTTTCTTAAATATACCCGCGGGATTCTCATTCCGATTCTGCAAATGATTTCATAATTAATGGTTCCGTTAAGGGCGGCAATATCCCCAGCTGTTATTTCACCGTTAAAAAGCACTGCCTCATCACCGGCTTTGACAGGTTTATCGAGGCCTGTTATATCTGCCATGCACATATCCATGCAGATATTGCCGATTATCGGTGCGTTTTTACCACCAATCAGTATATGGGCTTTTCCAGACAGAATCCTTGAATAGCCGTCTGCATATCCGCATGCGATTGTGGCGATTTTTGTACTGCTTTTTGTTATGAATTTATTGCCGTAGCTAACAGGCATATCGGCAGGTATTGTTTTTACTTTAATAATTTTTGCTTTGAATGTCATTGCGGCCTTCAGATTCATATTAACCGATTGTTTTGAATAGCCTGATGGGAAAAGCCCGTAAAGAAGCAGCCCCGTTCTGACCATATCCATAGCCTTGCCTGAATGCAATAGGGTACCGCCGCTGTTATTCGCATGACAGATGCCGGGGTTGAACCCTTTATCTTTCAGTTTATCCAGAATTGCTGTGAACCTTTCGTACTGTTTATCTGTATATTCTGTTTTTTCTTCGTCAGCAGTTGAAAAATGAGTGAAAGTCCCACAGATATTAAGTCCCTCAAGTCTGTATGCGTTATAAATTGCGTCTTCTTCTGTAAAGTGGAAGCCAATTCTGTTCATACCGGTATCAATTTTTAGATGTACATTTATTTTTTTGCCCTTTGATTTTGCTTCATAAGAAAGTTTTTTTGCAATTTCACTATCAAATACCGATACCGTTATATTGTGTTTAACTATTTCCCTAAGACGGCCTACGTCTGTATATCCAAGAACAAGTAACGGTGTCGTTATTTTCTGCTTGCGCAACTGAATCGCCTCATCAAGAGTGGCAACTGACAGCATATCTATGCCTTTTTCACCCAAAACCTTGGCAGTCATTACAGCGCCGTGCCCATAGCCGTCGGCTTTAATAACACCGTTTATTTTAACGTCAGGTCCGAGATGTTTCCTAATTTCATTTAAGTTGTTAATAATGCTGTCAAGATTTATCTCAACCCATGCCCTTCCAGGCATATTTTCCATGTTATTCTCCTGTTATGTTTTTCATGACCCAGGGGATTTCGCTGATAATATCCCCCGCCTTCATGCTGTACTCACCGTATTTGACAGCAGCTCTATTTCCCGCGGCCCCATGTATATAAGCAGCTGTTGCAGCTGCCTCTGCAAGATCATCAATTATTGCGCTGCATGATGCAATTATTCCGCATAGCACATCGCCGCTGCCGGCTGTTGCCATTCCCGGATTCCCGGTTGTATTGATGAAAACCCTAAAACCATCCGTAACTACGGTCCTGTGTCCTTTTAATAATACTATCACACCATACATCCTGGCAAACTCTGACGCTGACATAATCCTGTGCTCTTGTATCTCTTCGATAGTCTTTCCCGTGAGGCGCGACATCTCTCCGGGGTGCGGTGTAAATATTGTGTTTGGTTTAGCTTTATCCAGCAATTCCGGGTTTTCTGAAAGGTCATTCAGCGCCTGGGCATCAGTAATCACGGGAATGTCTGTTGAATCCATGATTTTTGAAAATATAATATGGGAATCTGATTCCTGTGAAAGTCCGGGGCCTAATACAAGCGAAGATTTATTTTTGAGTGCTTTAATAATATCATCCGTTCCGATTGAGGATATATAAGGAAGCCCGTCATCTTTTATTGGGATAGATATAGCCTCTCTTACCAGTAGATCATATTCAAATATTTTACTTATCGGAACCGCACAATATACCAGGCCGCTTCCGCTTCTAAGACAGGCTTCTGCACACAGGCCTGTCGCCCCTGTCATGCCGGGGCTGCCGGTTATCAAAAGAACTCTCCCATAACTTCCTTTTGCGCTGATTTTTTTTCTGGGTTTAATTCTCTCCCGTATGAAAGCTGCATCGATTGCTATAAATTCCTGTCTTTCAGAAAAATAAGCTTTTTGAGGAATACCAATGTCCGCCACAATGATTTTACCTGTATATATGCATCCGGGCTGGCTGACTAAGGAAATCTTTGCTTTCCCGAAAGTTACAGTTACATCTGCCTTAATAGCATAATCATAAGGGGTTCCTTCATCAGAATGTAATCCAGAAGGAACATCCACCGCTATTATATACTTGGCACGGTTATTAAGAAGAAGGATTATTTCTTTATATATTCCATCAATTCTTCTGCTTAGGCCTATTCCAAATAATGCATCAACGACTACACTATACTCTTCCGGATTAATAAAGTTTAAATCATCAAGGATTGCAATTCCGGCTTTTACAGCCAGCTTTGCATAATATAGCGCATCTCCTTTTAATTGGCTTATGCTGCATACCGAATAGACAGATACACTGATATTATTTTCATTAAGGATTACGGCAGTTGCCCAACCGTCCCCTCCATTATTCCCCGGTCCACAGAAAATAATTACCGAAAAGTCAATTTTCCCTGCTGCAGTGCCCATGACTTCCGCCGCCACTGAAGATGCAGCATTATACATGAGTGTTTTACCGGGGATTCCCAACACCTCAATGGTGTGTTTATCTGCTTTTTGCATCTGTGAAATTGATACCAGTTCCATAGATAAATTATATCACAGCATTACTGTTTAGAGATATAATTAGAGACCGCCCAATCGTTCCCGGTGAAGTACCGCGGCGACCACCAGTACGGGTACAGTTCCCTGTACTTCCGGCCTGCGAACCTGCTGTCTATCAGGATTACAAAACCTGTGTCAGTTTCGCTTCTAATGACCCTTCCGGCAGCCTGCAGTACACGGTTGAGACCAGGGTATGTGTATGCATAATCAAATCCCCTGCCGTTTGTTTCATCATAATAGCTGCGGATCATTTCCCTTTCAGGATTTACAGTGGGAAGTCCGGTTCCGATTATCGCAACACCTGAAAGCTTATCCCCTGCAAGGTCAATTCCTTCTCCGAAAATGCCCCCCATTACAGCAAAGGCGGCCAGGGTCTTTTCACCATGGTTGTTAAAACGCTGAAGGAATATTTCCCTTTCAACCTCATCCATTCCGGGCTCCTGGACCAGCACCTCCATGTCTCCGCAGATCTGCTCAAAAGTGGAAAGCACATCCCTCATGTACTTATATGAAGGAAAGAATGCTATATAGTTGCCGGTGCTTGCTTTAAACGAATCTCTTAAGACAAAAGCTATGTCGTCATATGATAAATCCCTGTCCCTGTATTTAGTGCTTATCCTTCCCTCTATTGCAACTTTCAGGTTTTCATCGGGGAAAGGAGACGGCAGTGAAATACTCCTGTCTTCTTCCCGTCCTCCCAGGATATTCTTATAGTAAAGCGCAGGTTCGAGGGTTGCACTGAATAATATTGAGCTTCTGCCTTTATCCATTGACTTTCCAAGGAGATAAGAAGGATCAAGGCACATAAGCTTGACTCTCATATTGCTGTTTTTTAAAATATAAAATGTCGCATATCTTTCATCATACAATTCAGAAACCTTGCAAAAAAACAGCAGGTTGAAATATAGATCCATGAACATGGTATTGTATTCATCTTCCATATCGTGATCCATATATTTTTCCATGACGGCAGCACATCTTTTGCAGGTTGTAACCAACCGTCCAGGAATATTACCCGAGCTGTCATAAGCGGTTCCTTTTGTATCTTCAAATTTCTCTTTTTTAATAGTAAGGATTTCTTTGTTTATTTTCTCAAGACGTTTTTTAAGGTCGTCCCATTTTGGATCGGTGCTGCGTTTAAGCTCCATTATACTTCGTTTGTCAATTTCACACGAAAACATATCCCTGCCCCTGTCAACCAGATTATGGGCTTCATCAACAAGAAAACAATATTTTTCTTTTACTTCTTCAAAAAACCTAAGCAGTTTAACCCTCGGGTCAAATAAATAATTATAATCACCGATTATCATGTCGCAGTAAAGGGATGCGTCAAGGGCAAGCTCAAATGGACATATATTATACAGATCCGCATACTTTCTGATTGTTACCCTGTCAAGGAACTGGTTATTCAGGATATCCTTCACAGCCTTTGGAGACCTTGCATAATAGTTATGAGCCCTTTCGCAGAAATCAGGGTCGCAGTTGCGTTTTTCCAATGGGCAGACTTTATCTTTAGCAGTTAAAACCACTGTTCTTAGATTAAGGCCGGCGTCACAAAGTTTTTTATAATTTTCTACAGCTATTCCCGCAGTAACGGTTTTTGCAGTCAGATAGAAAATCCTGTCTATCAAACCTTCCCCTAGCGCCTTAACCGCAGGGAACATTGCCGCCATGGTCTTTCCTATCCCGGTTGGCGCCTGGGTAAAGAGCCGTGTTTTATCTCTTATGGAAATATAGACTTTCTCCGCCATTTCCCTTTGGCCCATCCTGTAATTTAAGAATGGAAAAGAAAGGTTCTTAATGCTTATGTTCCTTATGATTTCCCATTTGCGGACCTGGGTCATCCAGTTTAAGTAACCGACTGCATAATCCATATAAATTTGTTTTAATTCTTCAAATTTGTAATAACGGCCGAATTCGCGTTGTTCTTTTGAGTCCCGGTTAATATAGACAAGCCGGATTTGTACAGAAGTGTGTGTTTCTTTTTTTAATAATATATAGCCATAGCATATTGCCTGGGCCCAGTGTTCAGGAAATTCATCCATGCCTATTTCATTTATATCTTTTCCGGTTGATTTGACTTCATAGATGCAGAAGGTGTCCTTCTCTGACAAAAGACCATCAATCCGACCTGAGACAGTCAGGATTACATTATCATTGATAATCTCATCCTTTAAGTAGACTTCCCTGCTGAAGGCCTCGTTTCCATACTTTTTTTTCATTTCCTTTTGAAATTCCGAATGCAGGACAGTGCCCTCCCAGGCGGAATCCGCCAATACAGAAGTACGGCCCTTCTCAATATGCCCTTTATTAATGCTGAAACTGACAATTTCCCTTACAGAAGCCCTAATCTTCTTCTTTTCCATACAACCCTCAAACATATGTTCTCTTCCCATTATACACCATACTTGAACATTTGTCCCTAGGGACAAACGTAACAAAAATGAACATTTATCCCTAGGGACAAATGTTCACCTGAGGACAATTAGATGGGAAAGGCATATGTTGATTCAGTAGGCTTTTATAACCAAGGGAATGTGGCTGCCGGTATATGGGGCAGCATTGAAAGATGAGTAATATTCGATGGTTGAAAATCCCGCTTCTACAAACATATTGTGCAGGTCGTCTTTCAACAATGGATATAAGTTTATATTATTTTTAATTACCTTTCCGGTATCCTTTATCGTCAACTCAGTTCTAAAATCTATCCTGTTGTTGCCAAGCTTATATGACCTAACGAATTTTATTGCATTGTTTTCAATTAAAGGAAGTGCTGCTAGGCTGTTTCTTAGAATATATTCATAGTTAAGAATCTGCAGGAAGAAAACACCCTTATCCTTAAGAATTTTCTTTATTCCTGAAATTGTATTAAAAATTGTTTCTCTATCCGGCAAGTGCACAAGAGTGTTTCCAAAACAAACAACAGCATCAAAACGTTTGTTTGCATAAACTCGGTCTACTAAAGTCATATCCATTACATTGAAATTAATTTTTGCAGAATGGTATTTCCCCTGCGCGAGTTTTATCATTGGTTCATCAAGGTCAATGGATTCAAGGCATTTAATATTATTAGATTGAGCTAATGCTGCAGAAAGTTCTCCGGTTGCGCAGCCGATATCCAGTAAATGGACATTTTCTATCTCTTTAATATTATCCAGAACAAAGTTACACTTAGCCGGCTTGAGCGGGAAGATATCTTCATAATATTCGGCTATGCTGTCGTAAAAATCCATTACTGCTGTTCCATAGAATTAAAGTATGCTTCATATACAAAAGGATTTGCCTTCTTCAGATTAACCGGCTGTCTTTTTGAATTTGTCCATACATGATTTGTTTTTCCGGTTGAAAGCAATTCCCCGTTACTCTTATTTTTAACATTATAGGCAACAGTTAATCTTACAGGAGTCATTTCTTCAACCCAGGCTTCTATTACAACAGTGTCCCCATAATATGCGGGGCTCATATACTTACATTCCAACCCTATCAGTGGAAGCATAATGCCTTTTTTCTCACATTCAGCATATGTCACTCCAATAGCCTTGCCGAATTCTGTCCTAGCCGCCTCAAACCAAACCGCATATACAGAATGGTGAACAATTCCCATTTGGTCCGTTTCAGCATATCTTACAATTATATCAGTGGTTGTTTTCATTATTAGGTCTCCCAGTTGTGATAAATGTTCTGTATATCGTCATTGTCTTCAAGCATGTCAATCAGCTTTTCCATAGTGGAGGCATGCTTTTCATCAAGCTTTATCATAGTCTGGGGAACCATCTGTAATTGCGCCTCCAAAAATTCATAGCCGGCTTTTTCCAATTCCTCGCGGACTTGTGAAAAATCATTGACTTCCGTAATTATTTCGAAAAATTCTTCTTCTGTTATAACATCGTCTGCACCCGCTTCAAGCGCGTCCATCATAACCGTATCTTCGTCAAGTCCGTTTTTTTTCTCAATTATTATGACGCCCTTTCTGTCAAACATATAGGATACACACCCTGAAGTTCCGAGATTGCCGCCGAATTTGTCGAAAATGTGGCGTATATCCGCTGCTGTCCTATTTTTGTTATCTGTCATTGATTCAACAATGACCGCAACTCCTGAAGGTCCGTACCCTTCGTAAACCATTTCATCATAATTTTCACCGGAAGAAGCCCCGCCGGCTTTTTTAATACTACGGGCGATATTGTCATTGGGCATGTTAGCTGCTTTTGCTTTCGCAATAACATCCCTTAGCTTGGAATTTCCCTCTGGATCCGGTCCGCCATGCCTAACTGCAACATAAAGCTCCCTGCCTATTTTAGTGAATATCTTGCCGCGTTTGGCATCGCTTCTTTCCTTTTTATGTTTTATATTGGCCCATTTTGAATGCCCTGCCATTTTTATTCCTCCGCTTCAATATATCTTTCCCCGGCTTTTTCAATTTTAGCCGCGGCATTTGTTAAGTCCGTTATTTTAGTTTTTAGTGAATCCGACTCCGTGTCCGGAATCAGCGTATTTATTATAACATGACTTGCATATTCTTCATTCAATACCTCATAACCGCATTTTTCCAGATGGTTTTTAATTTTTCCGAGGTAATGATAATCAATTGTTATCCTGATAATCTCCCCGGGAATGTATCTTGTAATGCCGGCTATTGCGAGACAAGCAGATGCGCTTTTTGTATAAGCCCTAACCAATCCGCCGGTTCCCAGTTTAGTCCCTCCGAAGTATCGCGTGACCACTATGATTGTATTCGTAAGACCGTTGGCGTTGAGTACATCGAGGAGGGGCAGTCCCGCCGTTCCATGAGGTTCCCCATCATCAGAATATCTTGCAGACGGAGCTTTCTTACCAATCACATATGCGTATGTATGATGCGATGCCTCACGGTAATGTGTTTTAACTTCATCAAGAAACATCCGGGCTTCATCTTCACATGTGACAATACCTGCGTCTGCAATGAAGCGGGATTTCTTTTCAATTATTTCATTTGACATCTTTGTTCTGATACTTTTATATTCGATTGGCATTACTTGTGTCCGGTGGACCCGAATCCGCCGCCCCTGTTATTCCCTATTCCGGCAACATCACCGGTTTCTTCAAATTCAATTACCGGAACCCTTGCCAGTATAAATTGAGCTATCCTGTCACCCTTGTGGATTTCATAAGTTCCTTCCCCTCCGTTGCCTTTTTTCAAGGTTCTTTTTTGATCGGCTGTATCCGGATTGGAAACATTGCTCATGATTATTCCTATCTCATCCCTGTACCCGCTGTCAATCGTCCCGGGCGAATTAGAAAGACGGATTTTTGTCCTAAAAGAAATACCGCTTCTTGGTCTTACCTGTATCTCAAACCCTTCAGGTATCGCCACCTTAAGCCCGGTAGGGACAATCACAGTTGCACCCGGTTCAATGGTAATATCTTCAGAAGCATAAACATCCATACCGGCGTCACCAGGATTTGCATATGTTGGAATAATTGCATTTTCTCTGCATTTTTCTATATATATCTTGATTCTATCTTTCAAGTCAACCTCCGGTCTTTATTAAAAAAGTTTATAAAAAAAACCGCCTGTACAGCGGTTTAATCTATCATCTGTACGAATTTCGTAATTGTTTGAGTTCCGTTTCTTTCTCTACGAGCTTTATTTTCAACTCCGATTTCTGTTCCTCCAGCTTGGTGTTTTTTTGTTGAAGAATACTAATTTTATTCTGCATTTCGCGGAGCTTCTTTTCAATATCATTCATTTTACTTCTCTGCTGGTTGGCCTTATCGCGTTCTTTGAAATAATCATCAGCAATATTCACCGACGTCAGGACAGAAGCCATAACCGTGCTGAGATTATTTTCTCCCGCTTCAATCATGTTATTCATTACTTTATCAACATAATGGCCGATTTTTTGGATATACTCTTCCGACTCAGTGCCGACTATATGATAGTCCTTGCCGGCAATCCTGATAGTAACCGTATTCATAGAATCACTCCCAGACATATTTTCACATATATTATATAACAACCTTATTTTATTGTATATAACCACAGCCTGGACTACAATCTTCCTCTTCCGTCTCATCCGCAGGACAGTATCCGCTGCCATCTGTCCCTCTAAATGCTTTTTTCTTCATATATTAACAAACCACCGGGAAATATACCCGGTGGTTTGATTTGTTTAATTTAATCAGATCAAGTAATTTAGAATTTACAGGGACATATGATTGAACCATACTGTTCTTTGGCTTCCTGAAGGCGTTTAGACTGATTTTCAAGTTGTGCAGTAAATTCTTCAGGCATTTCAACTTTGCTGTAGATGGTATTCATTCTTTCCATCTTTTCAAGATACTTGTCAACCCTGATTGAAAACTGCTGGTTGTATTCGTCCTCGGTATAATCCTGGTCAAGGTTATCTTTGAACAGCTTCTTCAGGTCTTCATATTTAGGTATGAATCCGACCGGGGTCTTTAGTGCGTCAAATTCGCCGTTAACCCTTCCATCAGCCCAAAGCATCCAGATTTTCTTATCAAGCATACCATTGCACCATTTTCCATTTTCATCTCTGAGAAAATAGTTGGTCGCGTAAACTTTTGTTTCTTTTTCAATGTCGTTCTGGAAATCAAGATAATTCTTGATGTATGTTCCCAATGGGATTGCTATGAAGTCAAGATTTGCCATTGGATTGAATACCCTTACCCCTTCTGCTCCAAGTGTTGCTGCGGTTGTTTCGGATTCGATTGTAGCACCAATCATAACGCCGTGCGCCCAGTTAAGCGCTTCTGCAACAGGAACGGTTGTGTCAGAATCCCTGCCGCCGAAAACAAGAGCTGCAGTTTCAACCCCTTCAGGAGCATCTGCAAGTGCATCAGCATTATCAAGTTCACTTATCCTGACTGTGTAACGGGCATTTTTGTGAGCCAGTCCGATTTCTTTACCATTGGCATCTTTTTTCCCTTCAAACCATTCGCCGGAGAAATTCTCTCCGTCTTTAGGGGTTTCCATTCCCATTCCGAGCCAATACGGCTTGTCATCCTTAACTAGAACGTTTGAGAAAATAACTTCTCTTGGTGTCGTGATTGAAACGAAAATCTCAGGATCGTCTTTTGCATTTACGTCCCTTATGATTCCAAAAACACCTTGTTCAACGTTCGCACTCATAATCTTGCCGTCAACTTTTTTAAGATAGGCAATATCATCGCCAACGATTGTCTGTCCGGGAATCATAGCAGTACTTGTTTTTCCGCACGCACTCGGGAAAGCGCCTGCAAAATATGTTATTCTGCCGGGTTTTCCATGTACTCCCATGATAAACATATGCTCAGCAAGCCATCCTTCGCTGTGGGCTTTTTTTATAGCAAGTCTAAAAGCAAGTTTCTTAAGGCCTACACTGTTTCCTGCATACTGGTTGTTTACAGTAAGAACCCTGTTTTCCTCAAGGTCTATATAAATTCTTCTCTTGTCGATGTTCTTGGTATTATTCCTTTCATCGAGTTCGCCTGCTGAATGCAGGAAAAAGAAGAAATCATCAGACCCTTTAAGATTTGACTTAAAGTGTTCATAACCGGCCCTGTAAAGTATTGTTTCCGAGTGAACGACATATGATGAGTCAGTTATCTGCATTGCGCCTATGGTGAAATCGGAATTCTGCGGACCGAGTGAGAAGAAAGTAACAAGCATTTCCTTGCCCGCCATTGCTCCGTCCATATATTCAAGGACTTCCGGAAGACCTTTGTCCTTCATAATGTAATTAACATTCATTCCCCAGTTGACTTCCTCAGTCAGCATATACTTTGTGTTTGCTTTGTCCCTTGCCTGGTCCTGCATTCCATCAAAATGGATTGTATGGCCTTCCATGGCGAGTTTGCGTTCTTCGCCGTTATCTATGGCCAGCTGTCTCAGATATGCAATATCTTCAGGGGCGTCTGTAATAACGGTAACCTTCGCAGGTTTGCAAAGCTTTATTGCCATTTCCAGGTTGGCCATGACCTTTTCATTTTCCAGTACTTCAAGCTTTTTTAAGTTAGCCTGATCAATTTTGTTTAACATCCTTACCTCCCATATATATCATCGGTGTACACCGACATTGTCCTGATTTTTGCGAATCGAAGTCATTATACTTTATTTTTACTGATATGGAAACCCTTTTCCAGTTAATTATTTAACAATCTTTGCTAGCCGGTTTGATAATATAGCAAAATCTTTTATTGACAGCCTTTCGGCCCTAGTGTCAGCCGGCACTTCCATATCCTCAAGAATCGTTTCAATATCATCCCTGGCTATATTCAACCCCAGCGTGTTGGCAATAGAGTTCGAGACTTTCTTTCTTCTCTGGGCAAATGCTGATTTAATAAGTTTGAAGAAAAACCCCTCGTCATCAATGGCAACTTCCGGTAATTCCCTTACATCCATCCGGAGTACTGCACTGCTGACATCCGGTTTGGGATAAAAGCAATTAGGACTTACATCCATAATTTTTTTTACCCTGCAATAGTATCCTGAAACAACAGAAAGCGATCCGTAAGCCTTGCTTCCGGGTCCTGCATTTATCCTGTCAGCCACTTCTTTCTGCATCATTACAACCATAGAGGACGGCGGATTATTACTCTCAAGAAATTTCATTAATATAGGTGTAGTAATATAGTATGGAAGATTTGCTACTACTTTATATGAATTATATTTTTTATATTTGTCTAAAATATCTTTTTTTATATCGATCTTAAGAATATCCGAATGAATTATTTCAGCGTTCTCAAACCCTCCCATGACATCATTCAGCAAAGGAATCAGGTTTTTATCAATTTCTACTGCTACAAGGTTTCCTGCGAGTCGAGTCAATTCTTTTGTTAGGCTGCCTGCACCGGGTCCGACTTCTATTACCAGGTCATCTTTGGTAATATCCGCCGCCGCAATAATCTTATCAATTGTATTGTTATCTGCCAGAAAATTCTGGCCCAGTGATTTTACGGGTCTTATTCCATATCCGGACATCTTATTGAACATATCCGAGATACTAGTTTTCATATACGAAATAAACCCTGACTTCTCTTCTGCCCCACCTTAAGGCTTCGCTTTTTTCCCACATGAACAAGTCAATTTCATTCCCTTGGATTGCACTGCCTATGTCAGCTGCAACAGCCATTCCATAATCAAGCCATGAGCCGTCTGCCGTTTCAACGTAAACCCTTGTGAATAAAGGTATGACAGCAGGGTCAACAGCGATAACCCCTGTTTCGGCCGGTAATCCTGATTTTGTTATTCCATATCCTGGATCTCCGGGTTCTTTTCCTCCGGTTTCTTCAGGGTCAAGGGTATAAGCGGTTGCTGATACAGTTATAACCTTGCTGTACATGAACGTCTTATCGGTTCCCTGAATTGTTTTCACAGGAATTGTTCCGACTTCAATTACTTCATGGGTTACTGGTTTGATGACTTCATTAAGGGTTGTTTCCCTTGATATTTCTACACCGTCTTCATAAGTGATAACCGAAACAAGTCCGTGTTCGCCATATGCACCTTCAGTCAGCATATTCCTGTCATTCACCGCCATTCTCGGATTTTCCACGACCTTAATCTTATATGAGATTGGGGACCGGATTACTTCAACATCCTTTGTAACCCTTACCACCTGTATATCCATACCCATTACCACTTCGGTTTCAGGGGTGTATTTATCAATCCTGTCATATTCATATAGCATCACTCCATTCTCTTCCAGAACATCACCGATGCTATTCTTGTATGTCATAACTTCCTTTTCAATTCCGTCATAAATTAGTTTCACAGGAACCGCATTCATAATAACAAAAGAAGTTTTATATTCAGGATCAAAGCTTTCATCAAGGGATACATCAATAAAATCAACTGCATCATTAAACGGAATGTTGTTTTTTTCAATAAATTCCCCTACGGTTTCATTAATTGTCCTTTTTGCATAAACGGTTCCGTTAAGAGTTACCCTGACGTCGCTCATGTTGTTTTCGAAAAGATACAATGTAATGAATGCACAACAAAGAAGCAGGAATATTCCCGCTATCGTGTATTTTATCATGTTATATTTTTGCACTTTATCATGGTGCGCAGTCATTTTTATAGCTTCCTTTCAAAAAGCAACGTGATTATACTTAATAAAAAACAAGTTGTCAACTAAAAGGTTATTTCTTACATACGGCGGATTTTACCCATATTTAGTATGCCTAACACATATTTCACCTAAGCCGGGACATATTCCGATATTTATACCAAAATGTTTTTATATGGTTTTATATGCATATATAAACAAAAACCCGGGGTAATCCGGGTTTTGGGATGTATCTGTAATATTTATTCGATTGTCCATATGTACCATTTCCAGCCGACCTGGTCAAAGGCTATTGAAACTTTGAAATAATTTATTCCATTTGCGAATATTGAGTCATCAATAGGGAAACCTTCTTCATCTTTATTCAATTCAATATTAAAAAGCACATCAAAAACTATCCGGTTTTTCGCTTCTTCGTCCAAGGAGTCCTCATTGTCAATCACCCTGACTGCAAAATCAGTGATTTCCATGAAATCTATATTTTCGAATTTATCCCCATAGCGTGCCAGCATTATATCGCTTCTGTTATTGAATATATCTTTTTCATTATGAACCAGATATGCCGCGAAATACGCCTGGTCATTTATGTTGTTTACCCATTCTTGAAGAATCCCCTGGAAGTATTCTGAATCGGCGTGTTTTTTCAGCTGGTAGATGATAGTGTTTTTATCGCCAACCAAAACATAGCTGTTTTCATTATCATGAATCAGTTGGTCAATCTCATCTTCCTTATCAGCAATTGTCTTTTCAAGTTCATTTATCTGGTCGCTAAGAGCCCGGTTTTCACTATTTGCAGAACGCAGTTCATCCCAAAGATCCTGAAAAGACTGTTGACTTGTCTCTTCCTTGTTTTCAAGGGATTCAATGTCTTGTTTTTTTGATGAATTGTCCCAAAGAAGATAGTTAACGCCTATTAGTATAACAAATAATATAATGCTTGCAGTTACTACAGCGGCTTTTTTCATGGATACCTCCGCCCAGGCACATAATATGCCTGCCAGTCATTATTTTATCATATAAGGGGAATTTGGCAAACGTCCGAAGAGCCTATGGGTGTTGTCCCAAAGCGTTTCGCAAAGTTTTTCAAAATCCATTCCGTGAATCTGTGCCATCTTTTCTACTGTGAATCTGACATAATCGGGAATATTTCTTTTTCCTCTTTTTGGTTCGGGAGCCATGTAAGGGCAGTCAGTTTCCACCAGTAGCCTGTCAATAGGTACGGCAGCCACCGCTTCCAGTGTTTTCCTTGCATTTTTAAATGTAATGACACCGGTGAATGACACATAAAACCCCATGGCAATTATTGTTTTCACCATTTCAGCACTGCCGGAATAACAGTGGAACACACCCCTCATATCAATAGTTTTCTCAGACTTAAGAATATTTATGCAATCCATATGTGCATCCCTGTCATGGATTATAATTGGAAGACCGAGCTCTCCTGCTAATCTTATTTGTTTTGAATAAGCTTCTTTTTGAATATCCCTCGGCGAATTTTCGTAATAATAGTCCAGCCCGATTTCTCCGATTGCTACGGTGTTTGGGTCTTTGGAAATTTCCCTGAGTTGCTTTTCAACATTATCATTGTAAGTATCGGCATCGTGGGGGTGGATTCCGCATGCGGAATAAATAAACTTATACTTTTGAGCAAGTTCGAGCGAGGTATAAATAGATTTAACATCAGCCCCTACATTTATGATTCTCTTTATTCCATTATCATATGAATGCACAATAATCTCATTGCGGTCTTTGTCAAACCGCCTGTCATCTAAGTGAGCATGACTGTCAAATAGCTTTGCCATTTCATTTGGCCTTTCTTATCAGAATCAAACACCTGAGGGAAAATTCAAGGTAAAAAAAGAGCACCATGCGGTGCCCTTAGGTTTTATTTCATCGCGATTGCAGCTTCTGCTTTTTTAGCAATGTCTGCCCCGGTAAGCCCGTATTCTTTTAGCAGGAGTTCCGGTTTGCCGCTCTTTCCGAACTTATCCTGGGTTCCGATTCTAAGCACAGGAACCGGATATGAGCCTGCAAGGCTTTCACAGACAGCTCCCCCGAGTCCGCCAATTACATTATGTTCTTCGGCAGTTACGATTGCACCGGTTTCCCGTGCGGCCTTTTCAATAATTTCATTATCAAGGGGTTTTATTGTATGAATATTCAAAACCCTTGCCGATATACCCTTATCCTTCAATATATCATAGGCTTTAAGCGCTTCATGTACCATTAGTCCCGTTGCAACTATTGTCACATCAGCGCCGTCTTTCAGCAGGACGCCCTTACCCCATTCAAACTTGTAGGATTCATCAAAAATAACAGGAACAGCCAGCCTGCCGAGTCTCAGATAAACGGGTCCTTTATATTCAATTGCCGCTTTAACCGCCAGGCGTGTTTCCACAGCATCAGCCGGGCTTATTACTGTCATGTTGGGAAGAACCCTCATATTAGAAATATCTTCGAGCATCTGGTGGCTTGCACCATCTTCCCCAACGGATATACCCGCATGGGTAGCTCCGATTTTAACATTCAATTTAGGGTAACAGATTGAATTTCTTACTTGCTCGCAGGCTCTTCCGGCGGCAAATATTGCAAAAGTGCTGGCAAACGAGATTTTCCCACATGTGGACATTCCGGCTGCAGCGCACATCATATTGGCTTCTGCGATTCCCATATTGAAAAACCTGTCCGGGTATTTTTCCTGAAATCCAGCGGTTTTTGTGGATTTTGACAAATCTGCATCAAATACTACTATTCTTTCATCAGCGCCGAATTCTACCAATGCGTCTCCATATGCTTGTCTTGTTGCGATTTTTTTAGCCATTATTTGCCTCCAGCTCTGCCATGGTTTCTTCAAGCTCTTTCATGGCTAGATTATATTCTTCCTCATTCGGGGCTTTTCCGTGCCATCCATAATCGCCTTCCATATAGGATACACCTTTTCCTTTAATGGTTTCCGCAACAATTACGGTTGGTTTTCCCTTTGTATTTTTAGCCTGCTCAACCGCAGCTTCAATTGATTCAAAATCATGGCCATCAATAGTAATAACATTCCAGCAGAATGCTTTGAATTTTTCCGCTATCGATTCAGGGCACATAACATCGGAAATATTACCGTCGATTTGCAATCCGTTATGGTCAAGAAAAGCCGTCAGATTGTCCAGTTTATAATGTGCGGCTGACATGAATGCTTCCCAAACCTGTCCTTCTTCAACTTCGCCGTCGCCCAGGAGCGCAAATACCCGGTAATCTTTTTTATCAAGTTTTCCCGCGAGAGCCATTCCCACCGAAGCAGATATTCCCTGTCCAAGCGACCCGGTAGACATATCAACACCAGGAACATCCTTCATGCTGGGGTGTCCCTGTAGATAGCTGTCGATGCTCCTGAAACCAGTCAGGTCCTCTTCCGGGAAGAATCCCCTTACTGCAAGGGCTGCATATAGGCCGGGGGCACAATGTCCTTTGGAAAGCACAAATCTGTCCCTGTCATCCCATTTGGGATTTAGGGGATCAAGATTCATTTCTTTCATGAAAAGATATGTAAAAATTTCAGCGCTTCCGAGTGACCCGCCGGGATGCCCGCTGGATGCACTGTATACTTCTGTAATAATATGTTTTCTGATTCTTGCTGCTTTTTTCTTTAAATATAAAAGCGTTTGTTTATCCATGTGATTTCTCCTGTTATAAATTCATCCTAACCAAGTATACATTCAGCTGATTTTGTTGTCAAAACCCTGGAAGCCTTCCCCTAAAACTTCATGCACATTGGTAACTACGACAAATGCCCCGGGATCCGATTCTTTTACAATTCTTTTGATATCAGGGATATATTTTGCCCTTGCGACACAGAACAATATTTCCTTATTGTCGCCCGTATATTTACCTGTTCCCGTTAGCCCTGTAAGGCCCCTTCCCAATTCCGTTGTTATCTTACGGGCTATTAATTCATGCTGCGATGAAATTATGAACATACCCTTCGCAAAGTTGAACCCCTCAAGAATTGAATCAATAACCTTGGCTGATACCAAAACGGCAATTATTGCATAAAGCGCAAGCATAAGGCTTTGAAAATACACGCCTGCCAGCACAACAATCAGAATATCAAAAATCATGACCGCCTGGCCCATGGTAATATTGATGCCGCTTCTGCGCAGTAGTTCCGCCATCAGGTCTGTTCCCCCCGTAGTTGCATTCATCCTAAAAATCAATCCCATTCCGATTCCGACGACCAGGCCTCCGAAAAAAGCAAATAGTATTAAGTCAGTTTCAGCACCGTTAAGCAAATATTCTCCAAGATGCCTAAGGTAAGGAGCAGTTACATCGATTACTACCGACATGATTATTGTTGCATAAAGGGTTCTTAGCATAAATTTCCAGCCCAATTTTATAATTCCTGCAATAAACAACGGAAGGTTAAGCAGGATTATAATGACCCCCAGCGGCAGGAACCCGTTAATCATGTAGTTAATTATTGTCGCCAGACCTGTTATTCCCCCGGGTGCTATTCTATATGGATATAGAAATATATTAATACCGACGGCAACTATGGCCGAACCAACTGCAATTGCACAGTACCTTCCAACAGCTTTTAAGAACTTTTTAAATTTCATTCGCCATTGCCTCCAGTTTACTTTTATATGACAATAAATCATCTTTTGACGCCAGATCCGTTGTTGAGTTCTCTATTTCAAGCGCAGCTTCAACAAATTCAACCGCATCTTTATATTTAGATTCAGATTTTTTAACTTTTGCCATGAAATACAGGGAATCACTTGTAGCTCCTAAATCATTATAAAGCGTCCTGAAAAGTATTTTTGCCTCCCTGGTCTGGCCGGTCCGGCAGTATGATATGACTAAATTAGACAGTATATCCCTGTTTCCGCCATACATTTCATATGCCCATTCATTATGTTTGCGGGCTGCGGATTTGTCATCCATAGAATTCAACAATTTACCTCTGACATATGCAAAAGCTTCATCAGCATCATTTCTTCCTTCATGTTCAAGATATTTCAGGCCTTCTAAAGCGTCTTTCGATTCAATCCAGATGACCATGGCAAAAACAGCCTCCCATTTTGCTTTTTCCGAGTAAGACATTTCTTTGTCTTTAACTGCATTTAGTGCTTCTTTGGCTTCCTGGATTCTATCATTAAGCAATAACATATATGCATTAAACGTCTTTACACTTAATGGAGCAAAAGGCAGTTTCACTGCTTTTATAGTCTTTTTTAGTGCTCTTTTATATTTATTAGCCTTTTGGTCAGAATTCGCATTTATGGCCAGCAGCCGCGGATAGCCCGGGAATGCAAGTATCAGGCCTGCCGCAATCCCGATTAAGGCAGGCTGCCATGCAAGAAATAGAAAAGCAGCCATTGAAAGTCCCGCCAGCACAAGCAAAGCAGGGATAAACAGTAACGCAACAAAGGCACCATAGGATTTATAATTAAAATAAATTGCTTTCTTACCGTACATTGTATCTCCTCAATTATATATTTATATCATTATGTTTTATCGTTGAAAGAATTGTTTCCTCGCATCTGATTGCTCTTTTGTAATACTTAACCGCTTTTTTCATGCTGCCTGTCTTCTCATTGGCAAGGCCGCAGTAATACCATCCGTCAATAGTAGCCGGACTTTTTTTCACTAAAATATTCGCCACTTTCACAGCCCTGTCATATTCTTCGGCTTCGCAGTATATTTTTATCAGATTTTCTAAAATCGGAGCATTTTTATCATTATAACGGTATGACTCTTCGCTGAATTCCCTTGCTTTTTCCATGTCACCTGAGGCAATAATCATTATTCCAAGGACTCCATAATAAGATGATGTCCTTAGTGTTTCATCCATATGCTTAAGCCTTTGAATGGCTCCGATAAGATTGCCGTCTTCTTTCCATCGCAGTACTGCCTCGCATATAGCCCTTTGCATAATCACTGTATCCGCATCCGGAACATTGCTGCATTCAGCCAGCACTTCCCTGGCCTTTTGAAATTTTTTCCCAAGAATCAAGGCGTAGGCATATGATACGCTTACTTTGGCTTCTGCTCTTTTTGTCTTGTGTGCTTTTTCATAGTATTTAATAGCTTCTTCCAGCTTTCCCTTAAGATATTTTCTCTTTCCTATGTATGAATAGAATTTATCCCTTTCGTTTATAAAACGGTAAACAAGATAAGCAGAAAGAATAAAAAGCCCTTCTATCAGGTTTCCTGTAAGGATTATGAATACAACAAAGACAGGAAGCACCCAGTTTAGCATTTTTGCGTAAAAATTATTTTTCATTGAATCTCCAACTGTAAATTTGACCAAAGTTTTTATGTGCTGCAAATTTGTCCGGGGCTTTAATACATTTTAGCCTTGCCGCTATTATTCCGGCCATTTATCCCAGAATTTCTTTCTTCCCTCAGGTGTTACAAGTTTTCCGATTTCTTCACGTGATGCACCGGAGTCAAACATATCCTTTGCATTCACCACCGCTTCATGGAAAGCCTTTACTTTTTTTATTGTAGCATTATCATGCATTAATTTTGTTACATGTGTAAAAACCTTACTCGCCCCGTCTTCCACTGCCTTATATACCCAGTCCTTTACCTCCTGTGGGTTCAGGTCGGTAAAGTGGAAAGAACCCATCCTCCATCCGAATGGGACCCTGCAGTTATCCCTTATTAATATTGGGTTAAGCTTATGGGAAATTGACGGATCGAAGTAATTAATATTAACATCTTCAAAGTATTTCATTGTCTTATATGTATGGTCCTCAGTATGAATGCCTCTTTTTCCGGATGTTATTCCCCGGTAATAGATTTCCCAGTAAGGAACTACAAATTCAGCAAACATGTTTTCAGGTATAAGTGATGCTATATCATCGCACATATAACCCTCGTTTATATTAAATTCGGGCCTGTCGTTTATTCTATGGTGAAATTTTAAATATTCAACTATATTCAATGATACAAGCCTAAAGAATTCGTGCAGTTTTTCAGGATCATCAAACAGATCATAAAAAACTTTCATATCCCTAAGTTCATACGCAGTGGTCATCGGCCCCTCATATCCCATGTTCCAACTGACTTTTCTATCAGGGTAGGCTTCCTTGAGTTTGTCCCTATAATCAAGGAAAAACTGTCCGGTCTTCGTCATTTCTTTGAATTTCATGCTGCTTTTAAGAATATCAATCCATTCATCAAGGCTCTTATGCTGATGTTCATAATTGACTTCTCCTTCCCCGTCGGGGAACACCAGCGGAACTCCTAGAAAGTTGATATGCCCATATGAAACCGAAGGGGTTCCTGTGCCGACAGGTGTCAGAAAGTCCCCGAACATTTCCTTTACCTGGTTATAATATTTGGTCTTATAGACTTCGATTCCGGCTAATGGATTCCTATTGAATTCACTGAGGCTTATGCCGGCAAGCTCCATATATGAATAAGGCGATGAGCTGATGCTCCATGTTAAACCTGCTTCTTTGCGTGCTGTCTCATAATTAACTTTGTACATGCTAAATCCTCCGCATTCCCATTCTAACATGGAAAACCCGCTTTGGCACTTACCAGAAAACTACACGGAAGGGGTTTTTCTATGAAAAAGCGGGGAATAATTCCCCGCTTCTTCTATGTTTTTAGATTTCTTATGGCATTACCAGTTGATCGCCGATATAAATCATATTTGGATCTTCAATCGTATCCATATTCAGTTCATAAATTACCTGCCATTTGGTTCCATATGCCAAGGCAATTGCAGACAGTGTGTCTCCTGCCACCACAACATATACATCACCTGACGGAACCTCTGTTGGTCCTGAGTATCCGGAATCAAATGCAATAATCCTGTTTTCCCTGGTAGGTGCTATTACACCCCTTTTAGATATATAGCTAATGACAGCTTCATCAAGAGCATCAAATTCATTGACCGTCTCTACATCAAGCATACCATATCCGTCTCCGCCCGCAGCCATAAAATCGTTGGTCGCCAGGATATATTCAGCCTCTAAATCAACTGGTTCACCGCCGATGGCTAGATCAACAATCCTGTCGCCTACAGGCCTTGACACATCAATTTTAAATGTCATACCACCTACATGCGGGAACATTCCCTCAGCATCAGGATATGCAGCCGTACCATGTTCAAGGGCTTCTTTTATAACTGCTCCTGTCAGGCTTTTTGTAATTATATAATTTCCGAATGGCAGAACAGTTATTATTTCGCCTTTGGTAATGTATCCGGGATCAATGCTTGCTCTGATACCGCCTCCGTTCGTCAGTGCGCAATCAGCACCTGTTTCCTCAAGCATCGAGTTGGTTACAAGGTTACCCAGGTTTGTTTCGCCGGTTCTTACAAAAGCCCTTTCGCCATTGAGTTCAAACGGAACTCTTCCTACTTCTTCTGACAATATAACTTCGTGTGCATCCTGGATTGCTGATATTATTGCCGCAACACCGGGATCTTCGGCAGTTTCGGATGCGTCTGCTTTAGTTATAAGCGATGCTTCCGCTGTAATCACGTCACCGTCAACATTAACCGTCACAACTCCAAGGTTTTTATCATATGACCCTGCACTTGCTATCAGTGTGTCTCCAACCATCATTCCTTCAGGCAGCGTCGTGTGGCTATGACCGTCAATTATGATATCAATTCCATCCACAGCCATAGCAACCTTTTCGCTGGTATCAATGCTGGCCTTGTCAACCCCGAGGTGTGCCAGGGCAACGATTACATCAACCTTTCCTTCCAATTCAGCAACCATTCTTTCAGCAGTTACTACCGGATCTTCAAAAGTAAGTCCTTTTACATTGTCCGGATGGGTTTTATATGTTGTTTCAGGTGTACAAAGGCCGAAGACTCCTACTTTGACTCCATTGACTGTAAATACCTGATATTCTTTCAGAATCGGAAGCCCGTATTGATTCAATACATTAGCACCGAGAATATTGAAATCAGCCATATCATTAAGCTCAAGAAGCCTTTCATACCCATAATTGAAGTCGTGATTGCCTGCGGTCATGATGTCATAGCCAACTTCGTTCATGACATCAATCATGCTTGCGCCTTCTTCCAGCGTAGAAAATGTCTGCCCGTGCACCGCATCGCCTGCATCCATTAACAGAACACCGGGGTTTGCCGCCTCGTATTCATCAACGAGAGTCTTGAGTTTAGCCAATCCCATCCCGTCATAATTGCCTTCCAATACCCTTGAGTGCATGTCATTGGTATGAAGAATGGAGAACGTGACTGCAGCCGATGCCGTCGCAGGTACTAAAAGTGCCATCAACAAAGAAACAGTCAGTAAAACCGCCAAAATTTTTCTTTTCACAATATCATCCCCTTTATTTAATTTTCTTGCCGATTACTATAGTTGATACAAGATAATTATACTACTTAATCGTATTCGGGTAAAATCAAAAAGTACTATTCCCGGGGCAATTTTCAATTGTACTTTAGCCGTATTAGATAGGAGTTAGATGTTAACATGCATATTTCCGCAGGTATTCTCCTGCATAAATAAAAGCATTTCAGTCCCTGCGTCTTCGAAGCGCTTCAAAGATACTGCGCTGTTCGCCTGAAAGCCTGTTTTCAAGAAAATCGCGTTCTTTTCTTTTTATCCTCTTGTTTGAGGGGTTGTTTTTTGCTTTAATCACTTCTATTTTCAATTCAGCCGGAGTCATCCTGAACCCGCCTTTTTGCAGCACAGTCTTCTGTTCAAGATAGTCCCCGGTTGCTACGCGGATTATTTTCCCGGCTCCGTAATTCTTTACGAATCTTTCTATGAAATTGTCGGCTGTCTGGCTTTCTCTAGTGAATATTACCTTTATATTATCGTGAATATCCAAGCTGCCAAGCCCCTCCTTTACCTTATGAGCGTCAAAAACAACTACGATTCTCTGTCCTGAATACCCCTGGTAATCAGACAGGATATCAAGAAGCTTTTTTCTTGCTTCCTCCATGGATAATACCCCAAGGTCAAAAAAATCAGTCCATGCGTTTATTATGTTATATCCATCGATTATCAGATATTCCTTCATCCGGCAGTCCTTTGTCTCAGGATTTCGAACATAACAATTGCAGCTGCATTTGATGCATTAAGAGATGACATTTTTCCTACCATCGGAATATTAAGATTGAAATCGCAGTTTTCTTTCACAAGCCGGCTTATTCCTTTACCTTCGCTGCCTATTACTACTCCTATAGGTCCCTTTAAGTTGGCTTCATAATACTTTGATTCGCCGGCAACGTCGGTGCCTGCAATCCAAAGCCCTTTTTCTTTTAATTCATTTATAGTATTTGTTATATTCGTAACCCTCGCAACAGGTATATGCATCAGCGCTCCGGCACTGGCCTTTACAGCCATTGATGAGACAGGCGCCGCCCTGTGCTTATGGACGACTATGCCATGAGCTCCGCACGCTTCGGCGGTTCTGGCAATGGCCCCAAAATTATGAACATCCTCAATTCCGTCAAGGATTATAATAAAGGCATCCTCTCCTCTGTCAGAAGCTATTTTCAAAATATCGCGGACAGAATGAAATTTCACAGGAGATATATTTGCCACGACTCCCTGATGGTTTTTTGCCGGAATAAGAGCATCCAATTTAACAGGAGATACTTCTTTCACCGGGATTCCCTGTTTTTTTGCTTTTGCTACAATTGCTTTTACAATTCCCTCACCCGAACCTTTTGCAACCATAATACTATTTATATCTGTATTTGATTTCAACGCCTCCATTACCGGGTTGCGTCCTGCTATCAGAGTGTTTTCTTCTTTCATTCGTTTTCACCTGCTGCTTTTTCCAGTATCTCAAGCAGCCTATTCCTATCATTCATTAAATATAAATATCCCAGCAGGGTCTCAAATGCGGTCGCAAATGTATAATCGGCAGGATTTGCATTCTTAGGAATTGATCCCATATTTGCATTCCTGCCCCTTTTTGCAATCTGCAATTCTGTTTCTGTAAGCATGTCCAGCACATTTTCATAAGCCTGCCGCTGCATCGAAGCCTTTACATAACCAACCGCACTTTTATGAAGCCTTCCGGTATTCCTGATTCCATCGGATATGAGAACACCCCTAATGTAGAGGTCGTATACAGCATCCCCTATAAATGCCAGGGCAGGCGCTGATATCTGGTCAGGACGTTCATATGACAACCCTTCGAGTAATAAAAAACCACCCATCTTATGATCCTTCCGAATCTTTTTTCTTGAAGCTAAGTTTATTTTCGTTTCCATTAACAAGCCTTACTATGTTGGTTTTATGTCTGTATACAGCCAGTGCTGCAAGAAAAATCATGAAAAAAATGAAGGCGACTGAATGGCCAAGGGCAATTGCAACAACGGGAACTGCAACCGATCCTAATATTGACCCAAGTGAAACAAATCGGAAAATTGCTACTATAATAATAAATAAGGCGAGGACTATAAAACCGATTCTCCAATCAAGCATGAATATAACGGTTGCAGTGGTTAGTATGCCTTTCCCTCCTTTAAAGCCGAAATATACAGGCCAATTGTGACCTACTACTGCAAAAGTCCCTGCCATTACTCCGTAAAGTTCGGCAAGCGCACTTTCCCCGGCCCATTTTTTTAAAAGGAGTCCCACTAAAATAGCAATGACACCTTTTAAGATATCTCCTACAAGCACCAAAAGCGCGGCTTTTTTACCAAGAACCCTAAGTGTATTTGTAAGTCCTGCGTTCTTACTACCCTGTGTTCTTACATCTGTTCCGTAGACTTTCCCAACCAAGACAGATGAATTTAAAGACCCGATTGCATAGCCTGTTACGGCACATAAAACAAATAAGAAAATATCCATTTAACCCTCCCTATTCTTTTCCCTTACGTAAAACCGTAAAGGTGTTCCATAGAACCCGAAGGCTTCCCTCAACTGGTTCTCAATATATCTTTGATATGAAAAATGAAGAAGATCTTTATTATTTACAAATAAAACAAAAGTCGGCGGTTTTATTGAAGCCTGTGTTATATAGTAAATCTTAAGCCGTTTTCCCTTATCTGAGGGCGGCTGCACCATTGCCATCGCATCATTCAGGATATCGTTAAGAATCCCGGTTGGCACTCTTATGCAGCAGCTGTTGTAAATTGCCTCAAGCATATCGTACAGGCCTTCGACTCTCTTTCCGGTTTTTGCAGATATTGTTGTAATTGGTGCATATTTTAAGAAAGCCAGTTTCTCCTTGGTCTGGTCCGTGTATTTTTTATATGTGCTGTTTTCTTTTTCAATTAGGTCCCATTTGTTTATTGCAATTAATATTCCCTTGCCCTCTTCATGGGCGTATCCGGCTATTTTAGTGTCCTGTTCAGTAACCCCGTCCTTTGCATCAATCATAACAATACATACATCCGCCCTTTCAACGGCGGTCCAAGACCTGAGTATGCTGTATTTTTCAACGTTGTCATATATTTTGCTTTTTCGCCTTATGCCGGCAGTATCAATAAATATATACTTAATCCCTTTAAATTCAACAGGTGTGTCCAGCGCATCCCTTGTAGTACCAGGCCTGTCACTTACTATTGCCCGTTCCTCGCCTATGAATTTATTCAGCAGGGATGATTTTCCTGCATTAGGTTTCCCTATTATCGCCACGTGAATGGCGTCTTCATCTTCTTCCTCATCGCAACAGTCATCAAAATGCTCATATACTGCATCAAGAAGTTCTCCCATGCCTAACCCATGAAGTGATGACACCGGGAAAATTTCCCCTATTCCCAGATTATAAAATTCATAAACCTCAGCAGGGATATCCCCCACTTTATCCACTTTATTAACAGCAATTACAGTAGGCTTGCCTGATTTATACAGCAATTGAGCCACTTCCATGTCAGCTGCAGTTACACCGCTTTTTATATCTGTCATGAGTATGATGATATCCGCTGTTTCTACCGCTATTTCAGCCTGGGCGCGCATTTGCTTAAGTATTTTATCGTCTGAGAACGGTTCAATCCCTCCGGTGTCAATAACTGTAAATTCCCTGCCGCGCCATTCGGTTGTAGCATAAATCCTGTCGCGTGTAACACCCGGTGTGTCGTCAACTATTGATATCCGCTTACCAACAATATAATTAAAAAATGCGGATTTGCCTACGTTCGGCCTTCCTACGATTGCAACAATCGGTTTAGACATCCATTTTCCTCCCGGTCAGTTTATCGATAAATTCAAATCCGGATACATATACAGGCGTAACTTTAACCCCGAGGATTTCCGCTATTTCTTCAGGTGTTGTGTTGTCTAGAAACACTTCTTCATCTGCTTTTAGCATAACACCCGGGAATAACAATTCATCCCCGGCATCTATCCCTCTCATTGAATTGATTATATCATTGCCGGTAATTAGGCCGGCGACTGTAACCGTATCTCCAAAAAAATTGTTTTTTACTTTATGAACGTTAATTTTTATATTCTTAATCTTTTCTTCAATCATTCCGGTTATTCTATTCATGAAACCGTATGCCGCAACTCCTGTAACAATTGTTATGTTGCGCGGCTCTTTGACATCTAAAACATCAGATTCCAGAGCCGACGCCACTTCTTCTTCAAATGATGCCATTAATCCGACGCCGTTTTCAATTTGCGGGTAACCGTCATACTCATTTGGTTCAGGCACTTCTTTTCCAGCCATTACATAAAATTCGTCTGCAGCATATACAAAATTACATCCGTGTTTTTCTTTATAAGTTTTTTGATATCTTTCTACCTGTTCGATAACTTCTATCGAAGAATCTTTGTCATATGGAACAAGTTCGCAAAGGTGCTGCCTGTATTTTGTAATTCCCACCGGAACTACCGACAGACTGTTTAAATACGGATAAAAAGCTTCCAATTCAGAAATTGTTCTTTCAAGCTCTTCACTGTCATTATATCCTTTTACAAGAACAATCTGACAATTCATCTTTATTTTCTTGTTTGCCAGGAACAGAATCTTATCCATGATGTCGCCGGCAAATTTATTGTTCATCATCCTGACCCTAAGTTCCGGATTAACTGTATGAACAGATATATTGATAGGCGACAGACGCAGGCGCGCCAGCCTTTTGAGCTCATCCATACTGGTATTGGTCAATGTTACATAATTGCCGTGAAGCATTGAAAGCCTGGCATCATCATCTTTTATATACAGGGTTTCGCGCATGCCCGGCGGCAATTGATCAATGAAACAGAAGATACACTTATTTGTACAGTTCTTTTGGCCGTCAATCAGGTCATCTTTAAAACGCAGCCCGATGTCTTCATATTCTTCTTTGTATATTCTTAATTTTTCAAGATTGCCATTGGATTTTTTTATTTTTAACCTAATCCGGTGGCCGCTCATAGAATAGTGGTAATCGAAAATATCTTTCAATGGTTTTCCATTTATTGAAACAACAATATCTCCCGGGGCCAGTCCTGCTTCCCAGGCAATACTTTTTTCGTCAACATCCATTATTCTTGCACCGCTTCTCATAACACCATCCTGCACCGTTAAAATTGATTTTAAAATCATATACCATTATATATGAAAACAGTGAACCGCGCCTTATTCAGTTTTTCACATATCACTATAGAGCCGAAGGGAAGGATCAGCCTCCCATCCCGAGTAAATCCGGCGAATATTAAGAAAGACCACTGGTATTAATTTTATAATATCAGCGGTCTGATTTCTTAATCCGGATGATTAAGCCAAATTAAACTGTCAGAAATTATTCGGCGGTCTTTTCTACTACTTCTTTTCCCTTATAATATCCGCACTCTTTGCATACCTTGTGCTGTTCTTTCAAAGTATGGCACTGTGGGCATCTTACCAGATTGGGAGCCGTAAGCTTCCAGTTTGCTTTTCTCTTATTTTTCCTGGTTTTTGATACTTTCCTTTTTGGTACTGCCATTTATAACACCTCCTGCCCTATTGGTTAAAGAAATCCTTCAATTTTTCCATTTTTATATTAATATCTTGTTTTTCACACGTACATTCTGTCTCATTAAGATTCGCCCCGCATACCTCGCATAAGCCGTTGCAATCCTTGCTGCAAAGTATTACTCCCGGAAAACTTAACAATATATTATCTATAAGGGGTACGCTCAGGTCTATGTGCCCGCCTTCATAAAGATAATCATCGGCATTGTCCCCATCCTTGGATATATGTATGAACATCTCATTTACTTCAATATCGAATTCGTCCCTGATATCTTTAAGGCATCTTCCGCATTGGGTAGTGTACTTTCCCTTTACCCTGCCTTTTACGGCTATGTTCCCCTCAATGTATTCTATTTTCAAATCTGCATGGGCTGTGTCGCCCAGCTCAATGCCGGCAATTCCGGAACCCAGGGTTTCTGTCGGAATGTCCCTCGAAACTTCTAAATACGCACCATTTATTCCGGCTATTGCGGTAATGTCTATGCGCATTTTGCATCCCCTTTCAAAAACCGTCAAGTGCTATTATACTTTTATGGTATAGGTATGTCAAGAAATAATGCTTTACACCGGAAACGCGTATTTATATTGATATTTCTCCCTAATATACTGATTTTAAAGATTTAGGATTCTTTTTACTTCGCGGGCTATTTCCATTTCTTCGTTTGTAGGAATAACCAAAACCCTTATTTTTGAATCTTCGGTACTGATATCCATTTCCCTGCCTGTATCAGAAATGTTTTTAGCAGGGTCACACTTTATTCCAAGGAAATCCATGTCATCCGTGACAAGCCTTCTCACTAATCTGTTGTTTTCTCCTATGCCAGCCGTGAAAATAACAGCATCTGCACCGTTCATTATACCAATATATTCAGCTACATATTTTTTAACCCTGTAAGCAAATACTTCAATGGCAAGTTTTGCGCGTTCATTGCCTTCACTTGACGCTTTGAGCAAGTCCCTGAAATCGCTGCTGATTCCGGATATTCCCAAAACACCTGACTTTCTGTTCAGGCACTTGGTTGTTTCCTCTATTGACATATCCTCTTTATCCATAATAAATGAAATCAGGGCCGGGTCGACGGATCCGCTTCTTGTGCCCATGGCAAGCCCGGATAATGGTGTGAAACCCATGCTGGTTTCTATCGACTCGCCATATTTTACCGCGCAGATGCTTGCTCCGTTGCCCAGGTGGCATGACACAAGTTTCAATTCTTCGAGCGGCTTACCCAGCATTACAGCGGCTCTTTTGGTAACAAATTTGTGGCTTGTGCCATGAAATCCATATTTGCGAATACCGTGTTTTATATATAACTCATAAGGAATTGCATATAAAAATACCTTTGGATGCATTGTTTGGTGAAAAGCCGTGTCAAAGACGCTGATCATCGGTATGTCAGGCATTTCCTGACGACACGCCTCTATTCCCATAATATTTGCGGGATTGTGAAGGGGCGCCAAGTCAATACACTGTCTCAGTGCCTCAAGAACCCTGTCATCAATTATTGTTGATTGATTGAAAGCTTCGCCTCCATGCACAACCCTATGACCGATGGCTTTAATTTCATCCATGGATTCAATAACACCATTCTCAGGGTCGGTTAGAAGAGTCAACATGGCATCAATGGCTTCAACATGGTTATGCAAAGAGAGTACAGCTTCCTGGGTGATGCCGTTTGCAGGCACGTACTTGTGGACGCTGTCCTCAAACCCTATTCTTTCACATAACCCTTTAGCCAGCAGGCTCTCATCAGTAATATCAATTAATTGATACTTTAAAGATGAACTGCCGGCATTGATGACCAGTACCTTCATCTAATTCTCCATGTTCTGGGCCTGTACGGCAGTTATTGCCACGACGCCTGTAATGTCTTCCGCGCTGCAACCCCTCGAAAGGTCGTTGACAGGGCTTGCTATGCCCTGCAGCAATGGGCCGTATGCTTCAGCCTTAGCCAGGCGCTGCGTGAGTTTATATCCAATATTCCCGGAATTCAGGTCGGGGAATATAAGTACGTTTGCTTTTCCTGCATATTTGCTTCCAGGGGCTTTTTTCTTTCCAATTGCTTCATCTATAGCCGCATCAAGCTGGAATTCACCGTCAATTGCAACATCAGGGGCTTTTTCCTGTGCCAGTCTGGTAGCTTCAATCACTTTATCCGTGGATGCGCTCTGGGCACTGCCATAGGTGGAATAAGAAAGCATGCCGACTATCGGTTCCGTGCCTACCAATGCTTTAAATGATGCGGCAGTTGATACGGCAATTTCAGAAAGTTGTTCTGCATCGGGTTCCTCAATAAGTCCGCAGTCGCCGTATGCAAAAGTTCCGTTATCGCCATATTCACAATCCGGGACACACATTATGAAGAAAGAAGATACAAGCTTGGTGCCCGGCGCTGTTCTTAGAATCTGCAATGCAGGTCTAAGTGTATTTGCAGTTGAGTTAATGGCGCCGGCAACCATACCGTCTGCCATTCCCATTTTAACCAGCATAATACCGAAAACCAGTGGGTTTTTCAGGGATTCTGCAGCTTTTTCAGCTGTCATTCCTTTATGTTTCCTCAGTTCGACAAGCTTATCAATAAAGCTATCCATCTGTTCAAATTTGTTTATTTCGATAATACTTGCATTAGATATATTGAGTGAATTATCAGCTGCATCCTTTTCAATCTGAGCTTTATTGCCTATTAAAATTATATTCGCAATCTTTTTATCTAACACATCCGCAGCAGCGGTTATAATCCTCATGTCAGTTGTTTCGGGCAAAATGATGGTTTTAACATCATTTTTAGCCTTTTTAATCATTGTTTCCAGAAACCCCATTTCTTTTATCCTTTCCTTTCATTAAAAACGCTAACCCATTATACCTAAATCATAAAATGTTAACAATGTAAAAAGTGTTACATTTTCATTACATTATTTTAATGCTTCAAGCTTTTCCTTTAGCATCTTATTTACCATCCGGGGATTTGCCTTGCCCCTTGTTTCTTTCATTACCTGCCCCATAAGGAATCCGATTGCCTTTTGCTTGCCGCCAATGTAATCTTCCACTGATTTGGAATTGGCTTTAATTACAGAATCTACTACCTGTTCAAGTTCATCCTTATCGCTTACGACTTCGAGGCCTTTATCTATTACTATATCCTGCGGATTTTTGCCGGTATTAAACATTTCAATAAAAACAGTCTTTGCAATATTATTGCTTATTGTTCCTTTTTCAATAAGTACAATCAAAGATTTCAACATATCTCCTTTAAATGGGATATCTTCAGTATCAATCTCTTTCATCATTCGCATAAGGTCTCCCATTATCCAGTTGGATGCAGTTTTTGGGTCTGCTCCCGCAATAACCGCATCGTCAAAAAAGTCCGCTGTTTTTACTGATGCAGTAATTAATTTTGCATCATATTCAGGAATTCCCAATTCAGATGTGTATCTTTTAAATCTTTCATGCGGAAGTTCCGGAAGGGATTCCCTGTATCCATTTATTGTTTCATCGCTAAGTTCAATAGGAACCAGGTCCGGTTCAGGGAAATACCTATAATCGTGAGCCTCCTCTTTGCTGCGCATTGAATAACTTCTGCCGGCATCATCATCCCATCTCCTCGTTTCCTGGACGATTACCCCGCCTTCATCAAGCAACCTCGACTGCCTCTTAATTTCAGATTCGGCGGCACTGAAAATAGAGCGGAATGAATTAAGGTTTTTCATCTCTGTCCTGGTTCCGAATTCTTTTTGCCCGACAGGCCTTAAGGACAGGTTTACATCAGCCCTTAATGAACCTTCCTGCATCTTGCAGTCGGATACTCCGACATACTGCAATATGGACCGGACTTTTTCAGCATAAGTCCTTGCTTCTTCGGAAGATCTCATATCGGGTTCGCTTACTATTTCAATAAGGGGAACACCGCATCTGTTATAATCTACAAGTGACCCGTTGTCCCATTGGTCATGAAGGAGCTTTCCTGCATCTTCCTCCATATGTATCCTGGTAATGCCAATTTTTTTTATTTCGCCTTCTGATTTCTATTTCAACAAATCCACCTTTACATATGGGAAGATCAAATTGCGAAATCTGGTATGCCTTAGGTAAGTCGGGATAGAAATAGTTTTTCCTGTCCATTTTTGAGAAATTAGCAATTTCGCAATTCATTGCGAGTCCTGCCTTTGCAGCATATTCAACAGCTTTTTCATTCATAACAGGAAGTGTTCCCGGCATGGATGTGCATATCGGACAGCAATGTGTATTTATTTCACCGCCGAATTCTGTTGTACACCCGCAGAAAATTTTTGATTTGGTTGCCAGTTCAACATGTATTTCAAGACCGATTATGACTTCATATTTCATATAGTCACCTCAGGCGCCAATGCAAATGGATGTTCCTGTTCATAAGCATATGCAGCCTTAAGAATGGTTGTTTCCCCAAATGATTTTCCGATTAGCTGCATTCCAACAGGCATCCCTGATTCGTCAAGGCCGCACGGGATTGATATTGCAGGCAATCCTGCAATATTAGCCGAAACAGTGAAAACATCTCCAAGATACATTTCAAGCGGATCATCAACCATTTCCCCAATTTTATATGCAGTTGTCGGGGCTGTAGGTCCGAGAATACAATCGTATTTTTTAAATAAATTGTCAAATTCATTTTTAATAAGGGTTCTTACCTGCAGGGCTTTCTTATAATAAGCGTCATAATATCCGGAACTAAGGACATATGTTCCGAGCATAATACGTCTTTTTACTTCTGAACCGAACCCTTCGCTTCTCGTATTCTTATATAACTCCAGTAGATTATTAAACTCTCTGCTTCTGTAACCATACTTAATCCCGTCATACCTCGCAAGATTTGAACTGGCTTCGGCTGACGAGATAATATAGTAAGCGGCTATTGCATAATCAGCAAGTTCAATTGAAGTTTCTTCGCAAACCGCCCCCATTTTTTCATATTCCCTGACAGCGGCTAATACGTTCTCTCTTACATCCGCGGCGACTCCTTTTGCAAGATACTCTTTTGGAACTCCTATTTTCATTCCATTGACGCCATCAGAAATTCCATCTGCATAGTTAGCTATGCCAGTATTCACACTCGTTGCATCCATCGGGTCTTTGCCTGAAATCGAATTTAATACAATGGCACTGTCTTCAACGGTCTGTGTTAGCGGCCCAATCTGATCAAGGCTGGATGCGAAAGCAACCAATCCGTACCGTGAAACGGTTCCATAAGTAGGTTTTAATCCTACCACTCCGCAGAACGCAGCGGGTTGTCTTATTGAACCTCCTGTATCTGACCCGAGGGTAAAAATGGCCTGCCCGGATGCAACCGCTGCAGCTGATCCTCCGGAAGAACCACCGGGTACTTTTTCAAGGTCCCATGGATTCTTTGTTATATTAATATATGAATTTTCCGTGCTGCTGCCCATGGCAAATTCATCAAGATTGAGTTTTCCAAGAAGTACGGCACCATGCATGTTTCAGTTTATTTACCGCAGTAGATGTATATGGCGGGTTAAAATTTACAAGCATGCGTGATGCACAGGTTGTTCTGGTTCCTTCAGTACACATATTATCTTTTACAGCCATCGGGATACCTGTGAGGATTCCGCCTTTTCCGTTTTCAATTAATACTTGCGCTGCCCTGGCATCAGCAAGGGCTTTTTCTTTGTTGGTTGAAATAAATGCATTGATGTTTTTATCAGTGTTTTCAATCTTTTTAAAATAACTTTCAGTAAGCTCAGATACGGAAATTTCTTTCCCCTTCAAAGCCTCTGCGGCAGTTTTTACTGTCAGTTTGTTAAAATCCAAATTTTATCCGCCTTATTCTACTATTTTAGGCACTCTGAAGGCACCCGAATCTTTATCAGGTGCATTAGCCAGGATTTTGTCCCTGTTCGAATGATTCTTTTACAGAGTCTTCCCTGAAAACATTACTCATCGACTCGACATGTTCCAGCGGCCTGATACCTGTGGTATCCAATGAATTCAATTTGTCCATATAATCAAGAATATCGCCCATCTGGGCAACCATCATCTCTTTTTCCTTATCTGAAAGGTTAAGTCTGGCAAGACCCGCCACATATTCTACTGTTTCCAGGGATATTTTCAAATCAAACCTCCGCATTACAATGAAAGATATTATACACCATTAATTTAGCTAATTAAAGTTGGGCAGGAATCCATTTCCCATTTTGATAAGTTATTAATTCCCTAAATCCCATTTTTTTAATTGAATCACTAATGGCATCAAATTCATAAGCAATGGTATCAGCGCTGTGGGCATCCGAATTCAACGCCATCGGAATTTCCTTTTCAAAACATTTACTCAATATATACGCAGAGGGATATGGGGCGTTGGTATAACCCCTTGACATTGCCCCGGAGTTAATTTCTACAATTGTTCCATATAGCTTAATCATATTTAGGGTTTCTTCAACTTCCTCCATATAACTTTCACTGTTTGTGCTAAAATACTTGCCGCCGGTGTTATTCTTTGTTATAAGGTCCAGATGGGCAATTATTGCTGGGATATAAGCGCTTATCATTTCCCTTACATTATTATAGTAAGATTTATATACCGCTTCGGCATCGCCGTTGAATCCCGCTTCTACTAAAAACTTAAAGTCTTCGGCCGGCCCGTCCACTTCAAGATATTTATCCAGTTTTTCACTATAAACGTAATGAACGGATCCAATAAAATAATCCAGCGGCAAATAATCAAAATCAATATATCCTTTAACATCAATGCCGGGTATATAGTCAAGTTCCATGCCGGCATATAAATTTATGCTGCCGGAATAGTCGTTTTTTAGTTTGCTTAAATCCTTAAGATATGAGCCCAGAGAAGACTTCTTCATAGACCATGAATTTTCAAGCGGAACAGGACTATGGTCGGAAAACCCCAGTGATGTAATATTTTTTTTTGCTGCGCTTTTTATAAATTCAGGAAAAGTTCCCTTTCCGTCGCTGTACCCTCCGTGGATGTGCATGTCGCTGTATTCCATATTATTCCCCGTCAAAATTGTATTTATCTTCAATAATGTATAGCGGCCTGTTTTTGCTCTCGTCAAAAATCCTTGCAATATATTCTCCAACTACCCCCAGCATTATCAGCTGGATACCGCCTATAAGCAGGATTAAAACTGCAAGACTTGCCCATCCGGCAACTGTCTTTCCAAATGCGAATTTATTCAATATTACGATTATCATATAGATGAATCCGGCGGCAGCGGCAATAAACCCCAGGTTCTTGGACATTGTCAGGGGCTTTGTTGAAAATGAGGTAATACCATCCATTGAAAGCTTCAGCATTTTTCTGAGAGGGTATTTTGTTTCTCCGGCAAAACGTTCTTCCCTGACATATTCAACGGCCGCCTGTTTAAACCCTACCCATGAAACAAGTCCGCGTACATAGCGGTTTCTTTCTGTAAGGCTTTTCATTACATTACAAACTTTTTTACTTAGAAGTCTGAAATCACCGGTGTCGACCGGGATATCAATGTTGCACATAAAGCGCAGGAAACGATAAAACACTTTCGAGGTCCACTTCTTAAATATCGTCTCCCCTTTGCGTTCGGACCGCACTGCAAAAACCACATCATAGCCTTCATCGTATTTATTAATTAGTTTTGGTATGACTTCAGGCGGATCCTGAAGGTCCGCATCCATTACTATAACAGCATCGCCTTTTGCGTAGTCCATTCCTGCCGTAATTGCTATCTGGTGGCCGAAATTTCGAGAAAAACTTATAAGTTTTATATTTGGGTTATTGTTGCATGCCTTCAGCGTCAATTCAACGGTTCTGTCCGTGCTCCCGTCATTTATAAATATGATTTCATATTTCCCATCCAAACCACCGCAGACTGCACTTACCCTTTTAATGCACTCTTCAACTACCTCTTCTTCATTATATAGGGGGATTACTATTGAATATAAAGCCATTTTAAGACCGCCTTATTATTTTAATAATGGGAATACGGCTTTACCGCTTCCATAATGAATTATATCATAGACCAGGTGTCCTATTTCCCGGCCTCCCTTGCAGCTTTAAACATATGAATGACATTTTCCGGCGGGACATCCGGCTGTATGTTATGGGCAGCTGCAAAAATATACCCGCCGTCTTTATTCATGGTAGATATCAGCTTTTTAACAGCCTCCCTTACAGTCTTCTCTGTTCCGAAAGGAAGCACTTGCTGAGTGTCCAGGCCGCCGTGGAATACTATCCTATCCCCAAACTCTTCTTTCAATCTCAGGGGGTCCATCATTTCGTTAGTTGGCTGAATGGGATTGAGTATGTCAACCCCGGAATCAATAAGGTCATCGATAAGGTCATGGACATTCCCGCAGGAGTGATGAAGGAATGCAGCATCAGTCAGCTCCTTGGTAAATCTGACACGTTCCTTGAAATAGGGTTTGATTTTATCCCTGAACATATCCGGCGACATAAAGAGGCTTGCCTGCGTCGCAAAATCGTCGCCGCTTGATGTGTAGTGGATGTAAGGTCCGATTTCTTTATAATAGTATTCAGACACCACTCGCTGGTATTCAAGGTATTTTTCAGAGAATTTTTTTATGAATTCATCATCAATGGCCATCTTTATTAGAAAATCATCGAATCCGCACATCCAGCAGCCTATTTCGAATATACCGTAAACCGGGTGTTCGCCGCAGATCACATAATCGGTATTCTCATAAAGATTAATAGCCTGTTTCTTATATTCTTCGAGTAATCCGAAGTCAATGCTTTCGGGATTAGGCCATCTGAAGTCATCAAGGTCGCCGGAGCTTGACCCCATTAAGGGATATTCTGCGATATCCCAATACATTCCCGTGAATTTCCTTTTGATACCCCATTCATCTATATACTCAGAATTATTGATTATTTCATAAAGCGAGTCCGATGGCGTCATTATGGTCCCTACTGCCCTAGTATCAGTATCAAGGTATTCCAGTATCCTTTCATCAACTTTCCTTGTTTTACCGAACAGCGGATTACCGCCTGAGACCGGATCATACCCAAGATATTGCAGCAGTTTCTCAGGGCTGTCGCCTTCCATTGTAGAAAGCGGATTTCCCCCTAGGTCTAAAATGAGCTTATCCGGTTTTTCGTGGTTTAGTATCTTTTTAAAATCAGATCTTCTGGACATAGCTTACCCCCGTAGTTCCTACGGATTATTATACTATTCCTTTTTCGTTTTTGCACGGTATCCAATCATCCCACGGATAACTCGACGTTAAGAATATCAGTCTATAGGTTTTTTACCTTGGAAATCTCTGAAATTATTTAGAAAATCATAAGCATATTCAATCTCTTTCTCATCCATGTCATTAAGTATTTCATATGCCTTTCCTACATATTTCGAATTGTCATATTCAATGCTGTCGCCCAAAAGGTAATCAGCATTGACATTTAATGCATTGGCAATCTTGACAAGCATGGCAACCGTCGGATGCCTTTCTCCTCTTTCAATCAGTCCGATATAGGCCATGCCCCTGTTGCATCGTTCTGACAACTTTGCCTGGGAAAGACCCAATTGGAGGCGTTTTTCTTTTATTCTTTTACTAAGAGCTTCATATATATCCATAAATATAGATTAAAGATATAGGGCCTTATTTAAAATATACTATTAGCACTTATTAAATGCTTATAGCATGATTTGTTGTGTTTTGTTTTAAGTTCAATTTATAATTTGATATCCCTCTGCACAGGATGTAAAATCTAGTTAGTTCATAATTAGGAGCCGCTGTTTGAATAACGATAAAAAAATAAATGATAATTGCCCTTGTACTAGTAAAAATTGCCCAAGGCACGGATGCTGTGATGAATGCAGGGAGTACCACTATACAAAAGGCGGTCTGCCGGCATGCAAGCGCTGAGCAGCCATAAAATTATACCTTTTTGGGAGAGATTATGAAAAAATATAATGTTTTATTATTAATGACCGACCAGCACCGCTGCGATACCATCGGATGCTATGGCAATGATGTTATTGATACACCCAATATGGACTATCTTGCATCATTGGGAACGGTCTTTGACTGCGCATATACGCCTTCCCCTTCATGTGTTCCGGCCAGAGCTTGTTTAATATCGGGACTGAACCAATGGAATGCCGGTATCCTCGGAATGGGAAAGGGGCAGAATGTCATGGGCACTAATTTCCCTCAGACACTACCGGGAGAGCTCTCTGCCAGCGGATACCATACCCAGGGAATCGGTAAAATGCACTTCTTCCCGCAAAGAACGCTTAATGGTTTTCATAATACAATACTTGATGAATCCGGGAGACAGCATAATCCGGGGTTTGTTTCGGATTATCAAAAGTGGTTCAATGAACATTCTGATAATGTAGAACATGATATCTCAGAACACGGCGCCAGCTGGAATTCATGGGTCGCCAGGCCTGACCCCATGCCTGAATATCTCCACCAGACTAACTGGACCGCTGCAAAAAGCGTCGAATTTCTCAAGGAAAAAGACCCCGCAAAACCATTTTTTATGATGACATCTTTCTCGAGGCCCCATTCCCCATATTCTTCGCCTGAATACTATTTTAATAAATATATGAGTAAAGAACTGCCTGAACCTTTTATAGGTGATTGGTCGGATGTTCATGATGTTCCTATGGACGCAAAGGACATTGATGCATGGCACGGACGCGTTAAACCATCTCAGATAAAAGAAGCCAGGGCCGGATATTATGGCTCCGTCGAACACATCGACCATCAGATGGGACGCATTTTAAATTATCTTAAGAAAAACAAACTACTTGATGATACCCTGATAATTTTTACTTCCGATCACGGAGACATGCTCGGAGACCACCACATGTGGCGTAAAACATATGCTTACGAGGGAAGCGCCCGTATCCCAATGATTATTGTTCTTCCGAAAGACATGCGCGAAGGCATTGTCCCCCGTTCAAATGCACCGGTAACACTTTATGACATAATGACAACGGTTCTTGATGTCCTTGGAATTGATGAATCTGATAAAACCGACGGTATATCAATGCGGAGCTTCCTTTATGGAGATGATTCTTCAGCCAGAGAATTTATCCACGGCGAACACTGCTGGTGTTATTCTCCTATACAGGAATGCCAGTACCTGACTGACGGCAAAACAAAATATGTATATCTGCCAGGGCTTGACGAGGAACAGCTTTTCGATTTAGAAAAGGATACCGGTGAACTTCATAATGAAGCAGGCAATCCTGCTTACTCGGATTCATTAATAAATTGGAGGAAAGAACTCGTTGCTATACTTGATGAAAGAGGAAAAGGATATACCGATGGTGAAAGGCCGGTATCATGGACAGCAAAAGGACCTATTGTATCGCCCGAATATCAAAACCGGCTGAAATCATCGCCGGTCGACTGGACGAAGTACCACGCAAAAAGAATCGGCTTTATTCCTGATTGATATTGGTATTCCTTTCTATATTTAATTAATGAAAATAACTTAACAAAAAAAGAGGAAGTAGTTAAACTACTTCCTCTGGAGCTGGTGGACGGAATTGAACCCCCGACCTGCTGATTACAAATCAGCTGCTCTACCATCTGAGCTACACCAGCGTGCTATTGGTGGGCGCAATAGGGCTCGAACCTATGACCCCCTGCTTGTAAGGCAGGTGCTCTCCCAGCTGAGCTATGCGCCCGAATTTGCGCAAAAATAATTCTAACTGTAAACCGCCGTAATGTCAATATTTAATATTTCCATAATTTTATATATTGAATTTTTAATTTTCTAAGTTAACTCACGTTGTAAGTCGTTTTTCTAAACTATCTTCATGACATTTTTATAGTTTTGAATTTTTTTACACATCATCTGTATGCACCTATAAAATAAAACAGGAAAATATAATTAGGTTAATAAACTATATATTTAGGAGCTGATTAAAATCGATAAACCAAAGAATTTGTACGCGCAGAAACTTCTTAAGGCTTTCACACAATTTAGAAAAATCCACTGGAAGCCACCGCATGTCAATGAAATGAAACCAAGTGAGTTTATGGTGCTCCATCAGGTTAAGCATTCCTTCATGGAAGGAACCGACGGGATGATGGTATCTGAAATAAGCAATAATCTCAAGATTGCCAGGCCAACGGTAACCCAGCTGGTCAATAGTCTTCAGAAAAAGGGTTTTTTAGAAAAGCGCAGAGATGAACATGACAAGCGCGTCGTGAGGATCCATTTGTCAGAGAAGGGCAAGGAACTTGCAAAAAAAGGTGCAGATGAGTTCTACAGGCGTTTTGAAGGCTTGGCGGAGCACCTTGGCAATAAAAAAAGTGAAGAACTTGCTGAGTTACTCCAGGAAGTATTTGAATATTTTCAAAAAACCGAATCAAAGAAAGGATAGACAATGGTAAAACTACTAAAAAAAATTAAACCATACTGGCTGCCAATAACCGCAATATCGTTTCTGGTATTTTTCCAATCCATAGCAGAGCTTTACCTACCGAATTTAATGTCAGATATCGTTGACATCGGCATTGTAAACGGAGATACCAATTACATATGGAAAAGAGGCCTGGTAATGCTGGCCGTAGCCGCTGCTGCAGGGGTTTTTACTATAGTCGCAAGCTACCTTACATCAAGGGTTGCCGTCGGTTATGGGAGATTCCTTCGCAAACAGGTTTTTACCCGGGTTGAAAGCTACTCATTACATGAATTTAATAAAATTGGCACTGCTTCTCTTATTACCAGAACAACCAATGACATCAACCAGATGCAGATGGTTGTAATGATGATGCTTAGAATGATGATTTACGCTCCCCTGATGTTCATTGGCGGTGTAATAATGTCTATTCAAAAGGATGCTAAGCTGGCTCTTATATTGATTGTTGTTCTTCCGGTTCTATTGGCATTGGTATTCTTTGTTGTTAAAAAGGGAATGCCGCTATTTAAGTCACTACAGAAAAAAATTGACAAGGTCAATCTTGTTTTCAGGGAAGGGCTGACCGGCATCCGGGTTATCCGGGCATTCAATAGAACTGAGCATGAAAGCAAGCGTTTCGACGCGGCTAACATGGATTTAACACAGACCGGTATAACAGTAAACCGTATAATGGCGGTTTTAATGCCGATAATGTTTCTAATAATAAACCTTGCCACTATCGCAGTTGTTTGGTTCGGCGGACTCAGGATAGATGCAGGCGCAATGCAAGTGGGCGATCTAATGGCTTTCATACAATACATTATGAGAATTATGTTCTCCCTGATGATGCTTTCAATGATGTTTGTTTTCATCCCAAGGGCATCAGCATCTGCTGAAAGGATTAACGAAGTCCTTGATATGCATCCTGAAATCAATGACCCTGAAAACCCGACGGAATGCGGCGGTAAAAAGGGATATATTGAGTTTAAAAATGTATCATTCAGTTACCCGGGTGCAGAAGAATCCGCACTAAAGAATATTTCCTTCAGTGCCAGCCCGGGTGAAATGACAGCTATAATCGGAGGTACGGGCTCGGGCAAAACGACCTTAGTAAGCATGATTCCAAGATTTTACGAAGCTGCAGAAGGCCAGATTCTTGTGGATGATGTTCCCATAACAGATATGACACAGGAATGTCTAAGGCAAAAAATCGGCTATGTTCCCCAAAAAGCCGTATTATTTACCGGAAGTGTTTCAGAAAATATACGGTTCGGAAAAGACACCGCCACAGAGGAAGAGATTAGGAAAGCAGCAGTTACAGCCCAGGCAGCTGAATTCATAGACGAACGCGAAGGCACATATGATTCGATAATTGCCCAGGGCGGAACAAATATTTCCGGAGGTCAGAAGCAGCGGCTTTCCATAGCAAGGGCATTAGTCAGACAACCTGAAATATATATATTTGACGATAGCTTTTCTGCACTTGACTTTAAAACCGATGCCAAACTAAGAAGGGCATTGAGGTCAGAAACATTGAAAGCAACTGTAATTATCGTAGCCCAAAGAGTCAGCACAGTAATGAACGCAGACAGGATAATCGTACTGGACAACGGAAGCATAACCGGAATCGGGACACATAAAGAACTTCTTAAAAGCTGTGATGTGTACCGTGAAATTGTTTCCTCCCAGCTTTCAGAGGAGGAAATGGCATGAATAATATGAAAGATAAAAGAAATATGAACCCCGGCGCACCCGTAGGCGAAGAAATGAAGAACATACGAAAAATGGTCAAGTCGGGCGAAATAACCCGTGAAGAAGCCCGTAAACGCATCTTGAAAATGCAACAGTCGGCCAATACTCCTGAACCTGACGGGAAACCCATGAAGGGCCTTGGCGGTCCTAAAGCACCCCCACCCCAGAGACACGGTCCCGGAATGAGAGGTCCCGCAGAAAAGGCAAAGGACTTTAAAGGAACATTGAAAAGACTGATAGGATATCTCAAGCCCTTTAAATTACAGCTTCTCCTGGTCTTGTTTTTAGCAATATTGGGAACTGCTTCAAGCATTGCCGGTCCTAAAATACTAGGTAAAGCAACAACTGAATTATTCAGGGGTCTGATGCTGAAAATACAGGGTATTCCGGGGGCTGCAATTGATTTTAATAAGATTGCAATGATATTAATCTGGTTGGTTGCTCTTTATGTAATCAGTTCAGTATTCACTTACTTAAACCAGTTTGTAATGGCAGGGGTCGCGCAGAAAACCGCTTACAACATGAGAACGGCCCTAAATGCAAAGCTTGCCAAGCTTCCTCTTAAATTCTTTGACGACAGAGCCCACGGCGATGTATTGAGCCGAGTTACCAACGATATGGATAATATTGCGAGCACACTCCAGCAGAGCCTTGTCCAGCTTATAACATCGGTTGTGACTATGGTTGGTATTATCGTAATGATGCTCACAATCAGTCCCCTGATGACATTGATTACACTTGTAACACTGCCGTTGAGTGTTCTTTCAACAAAAATGATTGCAACACGGTCACAGAAGCAGTTTATCAAGCAGCAGCGCACCCTCGGGCAGTTAAACGGACACGTTGAAGAAATGTACACAGGCCACAAAATTGTGAAAGCGTTCGGGAAAGAAAATGACTCCATAGCTGAATTTGAGCAAATAAATGAAGAATTGTATGAAGCCGGTTGGAAAGCCCAGTTCATATCAGGAATCATAATGCCGGTTATGAGTTTCATAAATAACATCGGGTATGTAATTGTTACTGTAGCCGGTGGAATTATGGTTACAAAAGGCGCGATAGCTATCGGCGACGTTCAGGCTTTCATACAATATTCACGGCAGTTTACACAACCAATTGCACAGACTGCCAATATTGCCAATATACTTCAGTCAACAATAGCTTCTGCAGAACGCGTATTTGAGATTCTTGATGAAAAAGAAGAAATAGCCGACGCCGATGGCGCCATTGTTCTTGAAGCACCGCGCGGAGACGTAACGGTTGAGCATGTTGAATTCGGCTATAGGGAAAATGACATCCTGATGAAAGACATGAACATTGATGTTAAACAAGGACATACAATAGCAATCGTAGGACCCACCGGGGCCGGTAAGACAACACTTGTCAATCTGCTTATGAGATTCTATGAAGTAAGCAAAGGCCGTATAACTGTTGATGGAGTTGATATACGGGACATGAACCGCGGCGATTTAAGATGTGTCTTTGGCATGGTGCTGCAGGACACCTGGCTATTCAACGGCACTATCCGTGATAATATTGCATACGGCCTGGAAGGCGCAACGGAAGAAGAAATCATGAAAGCCTCCAAGGCCGCCCATGCCGACCACTTCATAAGAACATTGCCTGAGGGTTATGATACTGTCCTGAATGAAGATGCCTCCAATATCTCCCAGGGTCAGAAACAGCTTCTGACCATAGCAAGGGCGATACTTGCAGACCCCGCAGTGCTGATACTTGATGAGGCCACCAGCTCTGTCGATACCAGAACAGAGTCATATATACAGCACGCAATGCTTGAGATGATGAAAGTCAGGACAAGCTTTGTCATTGCCCACAGGCTGTCTACAATCAGAGATGCAGACCTTATATTGGTAATGAACGAGGGCGACATCATAGAGACCGGCAACCATGAAGAACTGATGGACGCCAAGGGTTTTTATGCCGACCTTTACAACAGCCAATTCATGGGCCTGGAAATATAAAAAAATTGTTTTAACACAAAACACAGGGGTAGTATATAAATACTTTAGTAAAATAATCATTCCCCCAAAATAAGATTGTTAAAGGAGATGTATCAGGACATCTCCTTTTCTTTTAATTTCTTTCCTTTGCAACTTTTTCGCGTAAACTCATTACATTTAGTACCATGGAATAATCTTTACTATGGTAGAATAAGCCAAGGAGGCAATAGGATGAGCGAAAAACTAAAAGAGAAAGCAAGCTCTATTTTACCATTGCTGCCTATAATAATTTTTAGCGCTTTGGTCCCATTGATTATATATACACGATTTGTATCAATGGATGATTTCACAGTTTCTCACTGGACAGGAACGCCTGTTGATGCAGACATCTTTTCTTTTTACAAGATGGCAGTCATAATAGGTTGTGCGGCGGTTTCATTGATTTTATTAGCCATTAATGTAATTAGGAAAAAGAATAAACTACATATGTCAATAGTTACTGTTTTAGCTTTTATTTATGTCCTTTTTATTATTCTCTCTTCTGTATTTTCTGACTATAGCAAAACTGCTTTTTGGGGTTCACCGCAACGGTATGAGGGTGCAGTAACGCTTATTTCATATATAATAATGTTTCTTTATACCCTAACAGTTGTTGACAGCATTAAAAAAGCTCATATAGTACTTACCTCGATGATAATTTCCTCTTTTTTAATAGCTGTTTTTTCTGTTCTTCAGTTTTTTGGTTTCAATCTCTTTGATGCAAGATTTTTCAGATTGTTTATCAATATGGACAGCACTTCTGATGCCATCTATAATGTTGAAATTATCCACAACAAATACACTTCGTTCGCTACCCTTGGAAATCCGAATAATTTAAGCTACTACATTACCTTGGCAATGCCTCTGGCCATATCGCTTTTTGCAACAATAAAGACAAAAAAAGCTGTATTTATTTCAGGCTTCATGATATATCTCATTATTATTTCTTTATTCGGCGCACATTCTACCGGGGGATACTATGCCATTATTATCAGTACTGTGCTGCTAATGGCATTATCTTTTTCATATATAAAAAAGAATATTGTTAATATTGTAGTTCTAGCAGTAGTTGTTATTGGTATGCTTATAGTTACTAATATATTTATAGATAACAGAATTGGAGAGAAATTCAATTTTTTAAGTATTTCAAGTGAAATGGGCGAGTTAGGACGCGAAGCTAAAATAATATTTATTGATAATATTATTCTCGGAAGTGATGATGTTTTTATTGACACTTCATATAAAGACTTTACTGTTAGGAATTCCGGCAATGAAATAAGTGTAAAAGACCCACAGGGCAGGGATCTTCCAGTTTATATTTTAGACGAAGGAGAAACAGATGTTTTTCCCGGTAACATTATTCCTTTTGAAGACCCTGACTACAAGGATTATGTAATCGTAGCTAATGAAGATTATTCAATGTTCAGTGTTCAGACCGCAGACAAAAACATGCTCTTCCATATGACCGAAGAAGGAGTAATGGTTCCTGGAAGGAATAATACTCTCGACACTATCCATTCAATTGAACGAAATGCTTTTATGTATAGGTATTCTTATCTTTTTAGTGGCAGGGGGTACATATGGTCCGGAATGCTTCCTCTTCTGAACGATACTGTAATCATTGGGAATGGTCCCGATACAACTTTCTTAACCTATCCCCAGAATGATTATATTGGGATAATAAATATGACAGGCAAATATAATTACATAATAGAAAAACCCCATAATTATTACCTTCAGCTAGCCCATGACACCGGTTGGGTTTCACTTGCTTTACTGCTTACATTGTTCGGGTATTATATTATTAATACTTTTATATTATTAATTAAAAAGAAATTACACGGAATACACCGGATATATTCAATTGCTATATTATGTGGTGTCATTGGGTATTTGATCGCTTCAACTATGTATGATAGCTCCGTATTAACCGCACCTGTGTTTTGGACCGTTCTTGCAGTTGGTTTCGCGTTGAACCGAATAACCAGAGCAAATGATTCAACATCTTCTAAAAAATAAAAACCATTAATATAAAAAATAAAGAGCCGGGACAAAGCCCGGCTCTTTATTGATTTTTATTATTTACCTATGCCTTTAAAGCATGTTTCTATGTGTTTGTCATCAAACTTGGATTTTGTTGCTGATGCAACTATTATTGTAACAAGTATTGATGTGGTAAGTGCAATTATTATCGGATCAACAAACTGCAGCACACCGCTTTCAACAAGCATCGGTTTCTTGAATATCAGTTCGCACACTTTAAGAACAACGGATTCTTTTGAATGGAAAAACATCATCCAAAGCATACTCACCGTAAATCCGGACACCATGCCTGAAATTGCCGCTGTCTTTGAAATCTTTTTACTGAACAATGCTGCAAAATACATAGGAAGGAAAGATGCCCCGCAAAGACCGAAGAACAATCCGGTGCTTATTGCTATGGCGCCGTCCCAAACCGTCGGAAGCCAATATGCAAGGAATATGGTAACTACTATGGCAACAAGAACACCAAGTCTTGATATCAGCATTCCTTGCTTCTCAGATTTTCCTTCAGTATTAAACAGGTCGCGCCCAACCGCGGTACCAACTGCATGAAGCTGTGAGCTTATGGTAGACATTCCTGCCGCCAGCAGTACAACCAGGAAGACAGTAACAAACCATTCCGGCATAAAATTAGTCAGGGTCAGCGGTATGATGCCGTCTGTACCTCCGGCTGCCGCTACGGCTATTTTACCGGTCTCTTCAAAGAACAGGACATTTGACATTGCCCCGACTAAGAAAGCAACACCGGTCATCATTAGAATAAAAATTCCACCGATGGGAATTGCCCTGTTGAGTTCCCTGTCACTCCTTACAGTCATAAACCTGACCGCAAGCTGCGGCTGTGCCAGAACGCCTATGCCAACGCCCATTACTATGCTGGAAACTACTATCCACCAGTACTTGGAAAACAACTCCGGCATGGATGTCCATCCCTGGAAACCGCCGGCCTGAAGTCCTTTTATTTGATCCGCTATAGCTGGATTTGAAAACAGGTCTGTAAGTTTCTGGTGAGCTGCTGTAACCCCCCCTAGTTTTGCATAAATTGCAATTATCAAAATTGACATTCCTACGAACATAATGGTTCCTTGGAAGGCGTCGGAATACATGACTCCTTTAAGACCTCCGAAGAAAACATATGCCGCAACAATTATGGCAAAAACAAACAGCGCTATATTATAATCAATGTTAAGGCTGCCTTCAATAAATTTTGATGCACCGATCATGACCGCTGCCGTATAAACCGGCATAAACAGGAATACTACCGCTCCTGCAAATTTCTGGATGAACTTTGAATTGTATCTTTTACCCAAAAACTCCGGAAATGTGTGGGCTTCCATATTGTGTCCCATTTTCCTCGTTCTCTTTCCAAAGACAACAAAGGCTATAAAAACCCCTAGGAAAATATTAAGGAAAGTCAGCCACAGCAGACTGAATCCAAAGACTCCCGCATTCCCTCCGAAACCTACTATTGCAGATGTGCTTATGAAAGTAGCTCCATAAGACAACGCCATTACCGCAGGATGTATTTTCCTGCCGCCAATCAAATAATCTTTTGTGGTTTTAGTATTCTTATATCCTAAAAATCCCAGAAATCCAACTACTCCAAGATATAAAACTACAATGATAATTTTTAAAATCAATTTACATACCCCCCTTCAAATTAAAGTTTTTCATCAATCATATTTTCTTTTTCCTGCCATTTGGCTTCTTCTTCCATTTCAACAATTTCATCTTCGCCGCCGCCTTTGTTCCACATGAATATGCCGTAAACAAGACATAGCAAAGCTGATGCTATACAAAGAATGTATGCAAGAGAAATGGATAAATCAGGTATCCCTAACATTGACTGTACCCCCTCTTCAATTTTTCTATGGAGTCAGCGAAACTACTGAACTACCATACTGCCGTTCTTCTACATTTGCTTTAAACGGATTGCTCCGTTCTTCCGTGCTACTTGCAGAAATTATACCAAATTGGTAATTTATGTGTCAATCATATTATCTGGTAATAAAATTATTTTTATCAGAATCATCCAATTTAGCTTCGTTTAAACAATTTGGTCACTGTATTGAACATGCTTTTAAGTATTATTTTATCGTCATCATCCACTTTCGTCAGCATAATTGAGCCGGCAAATATGAACACATAGATAAATCCTTTTATAATTACATCAGTTACTCCATCCCACATAATCATGTGATTCAGAAGATAAATCACTATATAAGACAAGCCTCCGGCAAATAGCGGCTTTAGGTAATCAATGCCATACGGCTGGATTCTCTGGGTGATATACAGGTATAGTAGGGATATAGTATTTCCAACTGCAGAAGAAATAAGTGTTGCAACTGCCGCACCAATGATGCCATGTTTTGGTATTAATAAAATATTTAAAATAATATTGACTGTAAATGTAGTTATTGATGAAACCATGTTTATCCGTGGATGCCCGGTCATGGCATTCATGCTTCCCGTCTGACCGGTAACAACTCCTATGATCGATCCGCATGCAACAAGTATAAGGGCCGTATAACCGGCAATGAATTCCCTCCCGAAAAGATGCAGTACACTTTTACCAAAGAGAACAACACCAAGGAAAATCATCAGTCCAAATGTAAAAGACCATTTTGTTACTGTTTTATAAGTATGTATCAATTCATTTTTTTTGCCTTCATGGAAAAGGGATGCAATCATAGGGCTGAAAAATGATGAAGTTATTCTTTTGAAAAATGGTATTATGGCACATATTTGAACTGAAATTTTATAAACTGCTACTGCCTCTTCTGTCTTGATAAATCCCAGCATAAGAATGTCTGCCTGCCTAAGGAGGATTCCTATAATGGCGGTCATAAAAAGAGGAAGGGAATATTTGAACAGTTCTTTTTTCTCGGATTTCTCAACGGCTGAGGTCTTTCCGATTGAACCGCTTTTGTATTGGTTCATCAGATTGTATGCCAGAAGCGAAGTATATGCGATATAGGTAGGAATGATAATGCCGCCAATATCCTTGAGCCCGAAAACCGTAAAACATAAAAGTATTGCCGCAATTCTTACCCCATGATAAAAAATATTCTTAACCAGTGAAAGCCTGGCTATCCTTTTCAGGCTGCGGAATACACTAAGGGAAAGCGAATAAAGTGATTCAAGCAATATTAAAGGAGCCATTACGGTAAGCAATGGTGCATAATCGGGGGAATTTAGAAGTGTTTTTGATATTGGCTCTGCAAAAATCATGACCACAACCGTCAGAATACTTCCCGCCAAGGCCACTGAAGTATATGCAAAAGCTATTACTCCCCTTGCTTTTTCATCATATCCTTTCTTCTTATACTTCTGCCTGAAAAACATAACTCCGCTGCCTAAACCAAGGCTTGACAGAGTGATGAGTATTGTTAAAAAAGATATAATATATGAATATTTACCGAAAATTTCAGCTCCGAAAAAGTTTGTAACAATGGCAGAGCCAATGATTAAAAAGAGATATCTTGCGATTTCACCGATAAATGAAAATGATGTGAATTTCCCAATATCCTCTAGATATGTCTTGTCTTTTTTATCCAACCGTTTCCCCCATTTTATTTATATATTCTATACTATCCCAAATTATACAGCAAAAGAACGATTTGTCCCTAGGGACAAATCGTTCTTTTGCTGTATAATATCAATATTATGGAAAGATTTGAAAAACTTAAATTGGAAGCAATGGAAATACTTGAAAGCGGCAGGGGCAGCCACGACTGGGAGCATACCGAAAGAGTGCTAAACCTGTGTCTGCATATAGCAGCTGTTGAAGGTGGCGACTTAAACATATTGAAAACAGCAGCCCTTTTACACGACATAGGCCGCCATGCCCAGGATTTAAACAAAGGGAAAATTTCCCATGCTTTTATCAGTGTTGAGATGTCGCGACCGATTCTTGAAAAATATAAATTCAGTAAAGTAGAAATTGAAAGAATCCTGCACTGCATTGAAACACACAGATATAGAAAGGGCGGAGAACCCCGGTCACACGAGGCAAGGATATTATTTGACGCGGATAAGCTGGATGCAATTGGGGCAATCGGAATTGGCCGCGCTTTTGTCTTTGCCGGCGAAAATGGTGCGGCAGTTCACATTAGAAATCTCGACATTGAGAGCTCAGAATCCTATACAAAGCAGGACACCGCCTATAGGGAGTTTAAGGTTAAGCTTGAGAAGATTAAGGATCGTATTTATACTTCAGAAGGCAAACGGATTGCCAGGGAGCGGCACGAATTTATGGTTGCTTTTTTTAACAGGCTTAATAAGGAAGCAGAGGGAGAGATTTAATCTCTTTTGCTTATGATATAATTCACCCGATGAAAATAAAAAATTGTCTGAAATTATTTACAGCATTTTTTAAGATTGGCCTTTTCACATTCGGCGGAGGTTATGCAATGTTGCCCATGATTCAGCGCGAAATAACCGAAAAGCACGGATGGGCTACAGAAGAGGAGGTGCTTGATTATTATGCCATAGGCCAATCAACACCTGGAATCATTGCCATTAATACAGCAACCTTCATAGGATACAAAAAGTCAGGAATAGCAGGGGCTATTGCGGCAACGCTTGGCATAGTCGGTCCGTCATTAATCATTATTACCGCCATATCTTCCCTTATAATAGCCTACCGTGACAATGAGCATGTAACCAGGGCCCTTAAAGGCATACAGGGTGCTGTTGTGGCGCTGGTAGCCGTATCAATTGTAAAGATGGGGAAAAAGGCATTTACCTCTGTTTCAACATATATACTTGGAATCCTTGGTTTTTTGCTTCTTTTTGTACTTAAATTACCTACTTATGCCATTGTCATCGGCACAATTTTACTATCACTGATTTATCTCTTCGTCAGAAAAAGGGGGCAAGGGTGATATTTTTAGAACTTTTCATCAATTTCTTTTTTATAGGATTGATCAGCATTGGGGGCGGACTGTCTACAATCCCGCTGATGACTGAAATCCTGACCTCAAAAGGGTGGATGGAGCAGACAGGGATTATTGATATGATTGCCGTTTCTGAAATGACCCCGGGCCCTATAGGCATTAACATGGCTACATACGCAGGCAACAAAACCGCAGGAATCTTAGGCGGAGTCTCGGCTACAATGGGACTTGTGGCTCCTTCCATAATAATTATAGTTATCGTAGCCCACTTTTATACAAAATACAGGAACAATGACTATGTAAACGGAACCATGAAGATAATCCGGCCTGTTGTAACCGGAATGATAGCTGCGGTCTGCGCTGAACTTGCAGTTATTTCATTTTTTAGTGTCGAACTTTTTAGAGAAACAGGGTCTGTTCTCCAAATATTTAATCTCATACCGCTTTTAATAGGAGTTTTGGTTTTTATCGCAAACTATAAATTTAAAATACATCCTGTTATTCTTATTGTAAGTTCCGCAGTAATCGGTATAATATTACTGTAAAGCCGGGCATGAACAGAGAATCGGCAGATACGGGGAAATATATTATGAAAAGCTACCGGAAAGAACTCTGGTTCCATGCAGGAAGCAGAAGGGCCTTTATCAATATCACACGCAAAATCCAGGAATGTCTTGATGAAAGCGGCATCCTGGAAGGTCTGCTTCTTTGCAATGCGATGCACATTACCGCAAGCGTTTTCATAAACGATGACGAAAGCGGTCTGCATTCCGATTTTGAGAAGTGGCTTGAGACTCTTGCCCCTGAAAAGCCATACAGCAGATATAATCATAATGGTTATGAGGATAATGCAGACGCGCATCTAAAACGTACTGTCATGGGACGAGATGTAGTCGTTGCGGTTACGGACGGACGCTTGGATTTCGGACCATGGGAGCAGATTTTCTACGGCGAGTTCGACGGAAAAAGAAACAAACGGGTGCTTGTAAAAATAATAGGAGAATAGCATGTTTAAAAAAATTACAGCGTTGATTTTTGCGCTGATTATGCTGATATCATTTACAGCATGTAAAAGTAAAGATGGGGAAGCTAAATTTGGATTGGGCACCCACGAGGATGGTCGGTATGAAAATGCATTTTTTAACTTTACCATAGATTTACCGGAGGATTATACCTACCTTACCCCCCAGGAAATAGTCGATATGAATACTGAGCCTGATGAAAACGGTATTGTTAATCCCATAAATATAAGTGATATAGAAGATTTAAGCGCTGAGGCACTGGTTCATTATGTTTATGGAAAGAAATATGATAATCCTCCATCAGGCGCATTTAATCCTTATATTAATATCTTTTCCGAGAATATGGCCTATTCCAATACTCTTTACAGTAAGGAAGAGTACGTTGAAAACAGCCTTAATTTTACATCAATGATATTTATCAGCGGCGGAGTCGGCGTTGAAGTTATGCCCCTTGAGAAGCCCTGGTTCGGGGACAGGCAATTTGCTAAGGGAACAATGAAGATTGACTATGAAATGTTCACCATGTTCCAGGAAATGTATGTGGTTACCAAAAGCAACTATTCGCTGGTTATTCTTATTGGCTATACAACTCCCAATGAGAAGGCTGAGCTTTACTCAATAATGGAGTCTATAACCATAAAATAATTTAGTTCTTGAAAAAGACCGTGCATCCAAAGTATGCACGGTCTTTTTTATCTTAATGAAATTGTTGCTATACTTTTCGGCGGCAATTCCAGCTCTACAGTATCTCCCGATATATTAAATTTATCAAAATCAATAATATGAACATTATCCGGGTCTTCCACTGTGTTGCAGGATGTAATTTCATTTGCAGTCAGAAGACGCGCCGAAGCAGATTTTATTGAGCCAATCCCTTTAACCGTAATTTCCATTGATGCACTGTTTTTTGGATCTGCATTACTCACTGAATAATATATGGTTCTGCTCTTTTCATCTAATGAAGCCGTTGAACTTGTCTGTGGCAACCCTTTGTAATCATCAGGCGCTTCCATAACAGGCAGATATGCATTGCCCTGATGTTCTTTATATAAATCAAATACATGATAAGTCGGTGTTTTTATCATGACGTCATCATAGGTAAGGATTACAGCCTGAAGCACATTCACGGTCTGAGCCAGATTAGCCATTTTCACCCTATCGCAGTTTGCATGGAATATATTAAAGTGAATGGATGCTGAAACGGCATCCCTGATTGTATTCTGCTGATGCAGGAACCGCCTGTTTGTTCCCGCAATCTGTTTATACCAAGTTCCCCATTCGTCAACTATTAAAGCTACTTTTTTATCCGGGTCATATTTATCCATTACTTTTGAATGACCCTGTATGTACTCATCCATATTATAGGTGTATCTGATGATATTATGCCATTCTTCTTCACCGAATTTATCGGAGTAACCCATTTTCCGAAAACTATTATTAACAAGTGTATAATAGTGCATGCTGAGGCCCCACATGAATTTTGAAGCTATCTTCATCACTGTATCAGTCCATGCATAATCATCATTATTCGGGCCGCATGCTACTTTCCTTACACCGCTTCCAGGATAGTTCTTTACATATGTCTGATACCTTCTGTACAGATCGGCATAGTATTCCGGACGCATGTTTCCGCCGCAGGCCCAGTTTTCGTTGCCTATGCCGAAAAAAGGCAGTTTCCACGGTTCTTCCCTGCCGTTTTCTTTTCTAAGCTCAGACATGGTTGTACCGCTTTCACAGCTTATATAATCAACCCAGTCCTGCATTTCCCTGACAGTTCCGCTTCCAAGGTTGCCCGCAACATAAGCATCGCATCCAAGCAATTCACAAAGTTCAAAGAACTCATGGGTTCCGAAATCATGTGTCTCGGTAACCATTCCCCAATGGGTGTTCAGGCTTCTTTTTCTATCCCTTGCGGGGCCGATTCCATCCATCCAGTGGTATTCATCGGCGAAGCACCCGCCGGGCCATCTTAACACAGGAACTTTTATATGTCTTAAAGCCTCGACAATATCTTCTCTTATTCCGTTTATGTTGGGAATATCGGACCCCTTTCCTACCCAGATGCCGTCATAAATGCACCGTCCAAGGTGCTCTGCAAAATGGCCGTATATATACTTACTGATTTCGCCTCCTGTTTTAGAAATATCAAATTCTACTTTATTAATCATTTTTTACCTCCCAATTCAACTGTAAACCTAGGTATATATGTAAGCTTTCCATTAATGCGTGTGCTTTCCATTACTGCGATTTTTTCCACATTAATCTTCTTTGACTCGAATTCAATTCCATTGTATTCATCCGACAGGACAACTTCCCTGGCCAGTGTTATATGCGGCGAGAACCCTACATTATCTGCTTTAATTCCTTTTTTTCTTAGTTCAATACATATTACATCGTGCAGTTTTTGAAGGCTGTTTGCATTTTTTAAAGAACAGTAGAAAATATGTCTCTTTCTTCTTCTGAAACTTCCCGGCCCGCCTGTATTAATATCAAACTTCTCAATTTCAGGGGCAGCGCTTTTCACCGCTGAAACTATTTTTTCATAGCCAGTCCTATCGGTTTCCCCAATAAATTTAATTGTTATGTGGTAATTTTCAACTAGAGAGAAACGGGCCTTTTCAAAAAATGGGGACAGGCGGTCTGTAATGTTCTTTAAGTGAGATTTAATATCGTTATTCAACCTAATGGCTATGAAAATCCTCATGTTCCGGAAACATCCCCCGTTTTTATTTTCCGTACCCTTGATTTTTTCTAGATTATATATCAAAATAGACTCATAGTATATGAAAAGAGGTAAAATTCATGACCAAATATGTATGCACCCTTTGCGGTTATGTGTACGACCCAGAACAAGGCGACGATATGGCCGACATCCCGGCAGGGACCTCTTTTGAGGATCTTCCTGAAGATTGGGTTTGCCCCGAGTGCGGAGCAGCCAAGGATATGTTTGAACCTGAAGATTAGGAAATTATTTAAATAACCTGAGACAACGGCGTTTCATAAAACCCGGCAATGGCCGGGCGGGTGTGCGTCGTTTTATTTTATGTATGGATATGTTACGCTTAAAAACAAGCGGATATGAAAGGGGAAGAAAATGAAGGTTAAGAGGACCAAAGAAGAAATTTATGAATTAGTGAAGGAGCAGAATGTTAAATTTATTCGTCTTCAGTTCACCGATATTTTTGGCGTACTAAAAAACGTCGCCATAACCGTGGACCAGCTTGAAAAGGCAATGAACAATGAATGTATGTTTGACGGTTCGTCCATTGAGGGTTTTGCCAGGATTGAAGAATCCGATATGTATCTAAGGCCGGACCCCGATACATTTGTCATATTCCCATGGAGGCCTCAGGTAGGCAAGGTGGCACGTTTAATCTGCGATGTATATACTGCTGAAGGCGAACCTTTTGAAGGCGATCCGAGGTATGTTCTTAAGAAAGTTGTCACCCGGGCAAATGCAATGGGTTATGACAAATTCAACGTCGGCCCTGAATGTGAGTTTTTCCTGTTCCTTACAGACAGTGATGGTAATCCCACAACAATAACCCATGACAATGCCGGTTATTTTGACCTGGGTCCCATTGACCTCGGCGAAAATGCACGACGGGACATCAGCATGGTGCTCGATGAAATGGGATTTGAAATTGAAGCGAGCCATCATGAAGTTGCACCGGGACAGCATGAAATCGACTTTAAATATACTGACGCTCTTACAGCGGCCGATGCCATTCTTACATTCAAGCTGGTGGTAAAGGTTATGGCCCAAAGACATGGGCTGCACGCTACCTTCATGCCGAAGCCAATAGAGGGAATAAACGGCTCCGGAATGCATACTAATATTTCGCTTTTTAAGGGTGATGAGAACGCATTCTTTGACCCGTCTGACAAGCTTCAATTGAGCAAGGATGCCTATCACTTCCTCGGCGGGCTTACAAAAAACATTGCAGCAATAACTGCTCTTACCAATCCGATAGTTAACTCATACAAACGTCTTGTTCCCGGATATGAAGCGCCTGTGTATGTAGCATGGTCAGCCAAGAATAGAAGTCCCTTAATCAGGATTCCTGCAGCGCGCGGAAAATCCACCCGCCTTGAGCTTAGAAATCCTGATCCGTCATGCAACCCATATCTTGCACTTGCAGGAACGCTTGCAGCCGGCCTTGATGGAATTGAAAATAATCTGGAACCGCCTGCACCTGTAAATGCAAACATTTTTGAAATGAGTGATTTGTCGAGAAAAAGACATAAGATAGTCTCCCTTCCCGGCGATTTAAACGAAGCAATAGCTGTTATGAAAAAGAGCCAACTTGTTAAAGATGTCCTTGGCGAGCATGTATTTGATAAATATATCGAAGCCAAGACCGATGAGTGGGATGCTTACCGCACAAAGGTAACAGAGTGGGAACTCGATTCCTATCTGACTAAATACTGAGGTCATGACGATGCCAATGGATTTAAGGCTTAACGATATACTTGAGTTAAAGAAGCAGCACCCGTGCGGTTCTAAGAAGTGGAAAGTCCTGCGTGTAGGGGCAGACATACGCATACAATGCGATGTGTGTGGACACAGGGTCATGATTCCTCGTGTAAAACTGGAAAAACGAATAAAAAAAATTATTAGGGAGGATGCCTGAGGGCATCCTTTTTCTATGTAATGATTTAGATAAATTAATTTACAAATTAGTCCATTTGCAAAAAGCATCGACTAAATATGTATTGCAAAAAGACTCGTTACTGTTTGTGTTTTTGCTGTGAATAGCTGTGATATAATTGTTTCAATATTACCGGAGGTGTTTTATGGCTAAGAAAATTATAATTATTATTTTACTATCAATTATGCTAGTGATGTTGCTTTCCGGGTGTATTCCCGGCGACGGAAAGGCTACTGAAGACAAGCCCGCGAATTTCCTGTGGGGAATATGGCATGGATGGTTGGCACCATTATCACTAATTATCAGTCTGTTTAATAAAAGTATCAGGGTTTATGAAAGTATAAATACCGGATGGTGGTATGATTTTGGTTTTTACATTGCTGTAATCAGCGGTTTCGGGGGTCTTTCAATATTCAGACACAGAAAACGGCATAAAGATACCGATTGATTTTCATGATAAAGCAATGAATTTTGTGGCTCTTCCATTTTGACATAAGGGTCTCATTAATATAAAATGAGTGAAGAAAATTCAAGTTCGGAGGCAGAAATGATAGCCATAAGCAGCGATCATGCCGGGTATTTCTTAAAGAATTCAATTATAAAATATCTTCAGGCAAAAGGTTTTGAATATATGGATTTTGGTCCTGATTCAGAAAATTCAGTTGATTATCCCGATTATGCTGAAAAAACAGCGGATTGTATACTCTCCGGCCGTTGTGAAAAAGGCATCTTGATTTGCGGCACGGGAATAGGAATGTCAATTGCAGCTAACAAAATAAAGGGAATACGAGCAGCACTTTGCACCACAGGCCTGCATGCCCGCCTTGCAAGGCAGCATAACAATGCAAATATAGTGACTATCGGTTCCCGGACAACGGGCAATGACCTTGCGTTGGATATTGTTGAAGAATTTCTGAAGACAGAATATCTCAACGGCAGACATGAAAAAAGAATTAACAAAATAAGGCTATTAGAAGAAAAGGCCTTCAAGGAGGACAAATAATGACATTTGAAAAGTATGATGACATGGTATTCGTTTTTGATCACCCGCTGATACAGCACAAAGTATCGCTTTTAAGGGATAAGAATACAGACACAAAGGAATTCCGTGAATTAGTAAGCGAGATTGCGATGCTTATGACCTATGAAGTCACCCGGGACATGCCTCTCAAGGAAGTTGAAATTGAGACTCCTATTGGAATTGCCAAGACCAAAGTTATCTCAGGTAAAAAAATGGGAATAGTCCCAATACTAAGGGCAGGCCTCGGAATGGTTGATGGAATGCTTAAGCTTATGCCTATGATAAAAGTTGGGCACATCGGCCTTTACCGCGATCATGATACACTTGAACCTGTTGAGTATTACTGCAAGCTGCCCGAAGATGCAGCCGACCGGGAAATGGTTCTTCTCGACCCTATGCTGGCAACCGGCGGTTCAGCTGCTGCTGCAATAGGTTTTCTAAAAAAACGTAATATCACTCATATAAAACTAATGTGTCTTATTGCCGCTCCTGAAGGAATACAAAAAATCAGGGAAACACATCCGGATGTCCAGGTATTCTGTGCATGCGTTGACCAGGGCCTTAATTCAAACGCTTATATCGTACCGGGTCTAGGAGACGCCGGAGACAGGCTTTTCGGCACAAAATAAAGGAGCCCTCTATGTCCAGACCTTCCTGGGACGAATACTTTATGAAAATAGTGGACTTGGTAAAAACCCGCTCCACTTGCCTGCGCAGACAGGTCGGCGCTTTGATTGTCAAAGACAAAAGAATACTTGCATCAGGGTACAACGGCGCACCTGCAGGCGTCAGCCACTGTGACGAAGTGGGTTGCCTTAGGCAGCAGCTTAATATTCCCTCAGGTGAAAGACATGAATTATGCCGCGCCATCCACGCTGAGCAAAACGCCATAGTCCAGGCTGCTTATTCAGGTACATCCGTTAGAGGGGCAACTATGTATGTTTCTCTTCAGCCGTGCTCCCTTTGCGCAAAGCTTATGATAAATGCAGGAATAACCAAATTGGTATTCCGCGGCTCTTATCCTGATGAACTTGCATTGGGCATGTTAAATGAAGCCGGAATCGAACTCGTAAATTTCGATGAGGTTGAAAAATGAGTTTCGTCTTGACCTTTATAATATCTTTTGCAGTGTCTATGGCGATTTATCCCTTGGTAAGACGTCTTGCTTTTTTTTCGAATGCAATAAGCGTTCCCCAAAAAGAACGCCACATTCACAGTAAGCCCATGCCCCTCATGGGAGGTTTGACAATAATCACAGGGTTTTTAACCGCTATCCTGATGAATTTCGTTCTGAATAAAAGTTTTGTCGCCGGGAGGGAATTAACTGGCCTTATATGCGGAATCGCAATAATAATCATCATGGGATTGCTGGATGATATTGTTGAACTTAAACCTCTATATAAAATATTTTTCCAAATTGCAGCAGCTGTCACAGCTGTTCTTTTATCGGGTTCAAGGATTGAGTTTATCACAAATCCCGGTTCCCTTACTTCCCTAATACTGCTGAATCCCGTATTTTCATTTACAATTTCAATCCTCTGGATAGTCGGTCTTACAAACGCCTTTAATGTAGTTGACGGCCTTGACGGACTTGCTTCCGGGACAGGTGCAATCAGCGCTTTAACGCTTTTCGCAGTATCGCTCATAAGACCTGATGCAGAGTTCATTGGTTCTTATTCTGCAATCATAACCATAGCGCTTGCGGGTTCATGCCTGGGATTCCTTCCTTTTAATTTTAATCCCGCTAAAATTTTCATGGGTGAAACAGGGTCCGCATTCATCGGATTTACCCTGGCTATGGTATCCATGCAGGGCACATTAAAATCATATACAGCACTATCGATTTTTATTCCTGTCATTGCATTCGGACTGCCCTTGATAGATGCAGTTTTAGCATTCATAAGAAGAACCATAAAAGGCCAGCCGTTTTACAAAGGCGACAGGCAACATATACATCACAAGCTTACTGATGACCTCGGTTTTAGTCAAAGAACAACCGTTTTAATTTTATATTCCGCAAGCATAGTCCTCGGTACAATGTCTGTTATTATGGCAAGGAGCGGAATGAAAAATATAGGCATACTGTTAATTTCGCTTGTCGTGGTACTTGTAGCAGTAATAGCTTTCATTTACAGGCCTCCCAAACATTTATTTGGAAAATCCCGTAATGACGAAGAAAGCAATATTGATAACAAAATTAATGAGGCTGATAATGAATAAAGTAATGATAGTCTACGGAACGCGTCCTGACGCTGTCAAGATGGCCCCTGTAATTAACGAATTTAAAAATGACAGTTCAATACAAACTATTGTCTGCACAACCGCACAGCACCGCGAAACAATTGACATGGTCAACCGAATATTCGGCATAATTCCGGATTATGATTTGAATATAATGAAAAAAAGCCAGAGTCTCGAGTATGTCACCTCTGCAATAATGAATAAATTCAGCGCTCTGCTGGATAAAGAGAGCCCGGATATCGTGCTGGTTCACGGTGACACTGCCACTTGTTTAATATGTTCCCTTGCTTCCTTCTATAAAAAAATTCCAGTCGGCCACGTTGAAGCAGGTTTAAGAACGCATGATATTTATTCGCCATTCCCTGAAGAAATGAACAGGAAGCTGGTAGCCTCCCTTGCAACGCTGCATTTTTCACCTACAGAACTGAATAAAGCAAATCTTTTAAATGAAAATATTCCTGTTGAAAACATATTTATAACGGGAAACACCGGTATTGACACCCTTGATACAACTGTTGACAATAACTATGTTTTTGAATGCGATTTACTAAATAAACTGGATTTTGATAATAAAAGAGTTATCACCCTGACCGCTCACAGGAGAGAGAACCTCGGCAAGCCGCTTGAGGACATTTGCCGGGCAGTTTTGGGAATCGCAGAGAGGTTCGTTGACGTGGTTTTTGTTTATCCTGTCCACCCAAACCCGGCAGTTCGGGAAACCGTGTACCCTTTGCTTGGCGGCAGGGAAAATATAATTCTCACTGATTTTATAAGTGTAAGTGATAACCATAACCTTATGAAAAGATCATACATGGTAATGACCGACTCAGGCGGACTTCAGGAGGAAGCCCCTGCACTGGGAAAGCCTGTACTTGTACTGAGAAAAGAAACTGAGCGTCCCGAGGCAGTTGAAATGGGAACCGTTAAACTCTCGGGAATAGAAAAGGATCAGATAGTAGCCGATGCAGTAGAACTGCTTACTGATCCCATTGCATATGATAAAATGGCAACTGCTGTAAATCCGTATGGCGACGGCAGGGCAAGCAGCAGGATATTGGCCATAGTAAAGGACTATTTGGATGCTTGATCTCTCAGCACAGAATGAATTCTTCATCTGAAAAAGCAAGTATATCACCACGTTCCAGTTTTACGGGAACCCGTTTTTCAAGCTGTTCACCGTTTAAATATGTTCCGTTCCTGCTTCCAAGGTCAGTAGCATAGATTTCTCCGGCCTGCTCGTAAACCCTGGCATGTGCTTTGCCTATGCCGCTGTTATATAATCCGTAGTTCTTTTGAAGCATTCCCCTTCCTACTGTAACGCCTTCTTCCTTAATTGGAATCTTTGTATTAATACTGCATATTCCTGTAAGGCACCTGTGTCCCGTTGTGTTTGAAACTGCAGCCGTAGCATTGATATCAACCGGTTTCCTGTCTAACTTGCTAAACAATCCCTTAAAGACTCCATTTATTTTTTGATCCCTGTCCGAATTAGATTGCCTTTCTGTATGATGAGTTTTTTCATCGCTATATGATAATTCCTCCCACCTTGCAATAAGGTTTCGGATATTGAAGTCTCTTTTTACTATTAATCTTAAAAACCTTTCCCTGAAAATCTCACCGGAAACCCCATGATCTATAAAATAATTTCCAGCTATTTCCGCTAAAAGTTTTTTACACCCGACCTTAAACCCAGTGCTCTCAAAAGGATTGAATATATAGCGTACTGAACCCGAATCCAAAGAATAGAAAATTGATTCTGCATCAATCATAATAAAATCGGGATCAATCAAAAATTCTCCGCACAATGCCAGCATGCCGTCCATTGATAACAAGAACTTTTTTATCCAATGCTCATCCGCACCGTTTTCAGTCAGATATTCTTTAAGCAACATATGTGTATCAGTTTCATACAGTGCTTTTACAGACTTGCCTTTCTTCGAAAAACTAAACGGCACAATATTACCGGGCGCATTTTTTGTTATCATTTCAGGCATATATCCGGGACATATCACCTCACCCCTTGCCACCATGAATTTCCTGCCTCCAATCTCAACATTTTCAAATTTCATTTCAATACCCCGTTTTTAATTTATTTACAATATCGGAATCATTAAAGATGCTGCCGATTATTTCATTTACAAAATTAAATATCGCATCCCTGAATATAAGCGCTACCCCTACAAGAACTGCAACTATTATGACCACCTCAACAGTACCCATCCCCCGGGCTCCGGGTATCAATTTTATTCTTTTTAGCATTTTTTACATTCCTTTCATAATTATTACAGCCGGAGCTGCTAATATAAGCAATATTCCAGCAAACCCCACAGCAAGGGGAAACACAAGTTTTGATACAGCTTCTTCTCCCTTTTCCCTCGCAGTGCTTTCCCTTATCTTCCAGCTTCTGCCGGCACAATCCCTTAGCCTTGACGCCATGCCCCCGCTGCCGGATTTTATCTCCTGGTTCACAATAGTCACAAATGTATGGATTTCAGGCATCGATAGATTAGCTGAGAAATCCTTAAGCGCATCCCTAAACAACATTCCGGTTGATGTTTTTAAGATCACCGACCTAGCTTCTTTATAAAATTCATTTTTAGAATTCCTTTTTGCTGCCATTTCCCAGGCCTCATACAAATCTAGCCCAGCCCCATTCATGACAGCCAAATCCGTACAGAAAACAGGGTAATCAATCAATATTGAGGATTTTTTTTGCTTTATCTTTGATTTTAAGTCTATATCGGGAAGAAAAAATCCCAATACCGGCATCAAGCATGAAATTGCGAAATCAATTACCCCGGCCGAAGCAAGACTGAGATATACAATAGTGAATCCTGCGAATATGATAAATGAAGATATTTTTACTGCCCAATGGATTCTATAAACATCCCCATGCACTTTTTTACCGTATAGGAACATTAATTGGCTTCCATACCCCAGAACATCCTTTTTTAATATGTTTTTCAAAGGGATTGATACAGAGGCAGCTAAAAACGATGTATACACCGCATGTTTCAGCCGGATTTGTGGTCCATGCCGTCTGCCTGCAATCCATAACAATATAATGGAAAAAACATATATGCCAATAGCCATTTCTAAACCTTTATATCCGTTATTTTTCTACCAATGTACCATTGAAAAAGAAATAACACCCCTGCTGCAGTCATTACTATTCTACCGGCTGCAGTTGTGTACATTGGGGCAAGGTAAGACCTGGCGGAAACTGATAAAATACAAAGCATGGCAAAGGGCATGGCCGTTATGATTTTCTGTTCAAAGACTTTTCCTGACAGCAGGGTATTTATTTCACATAGCAACCTTGTTTTTCCAACCAGAATCTCTGTTGTCTTTTCAGTAATTTCAACTGCTTTTCCACCCGTTGATTCACAAACAACCATACTTCCCGCAAAAATATATGCATCCTCAATATCCAGTTTGTCTGCCATCTTTCCAAGAATTTCTACAGTCGGCATATTCATCTTGAAATCATTTGCCGCTGAATCAAGATATATGCTTAATTCATCTTTGCCGTGAAACCTTTTGTAATCGATTACAGCTTCAGAAAATGCCCCGCAGAAAGTACCGTGTGTTTTCAAAAGCGGTTCAAGGCACATCAGGAAATCAAGAAATTTTGCCCGGGTCCTTTCTTTTCTGTTCTTTATAAAATCTTTTTTCTCTAAAACTCCATAAAGCACGAATACCAGCATCGCAAATATAGAAACATAAATATTTTTATATAATAGATATGCCGCAATGAACCCTATTGTTCCATTAATGCCTATTCTTTTAACCATGACTGCTCCTAATCAATTTAGCAGAATTTTTTAACCCTCCCTTTCTTTGCAGACAGAAATTTTTATAATCATAGTCAAATATCGGATTAAGCATCGCTTCTCCACCTTTATCCGACATGAGTTCACATATCTGTGATACATATCTTTTATGGTGGTTTCTGCCAAGACACACGATAATATCAATAGCGCTTATTATCTGCTTCCTAACAGCCGGCAGAGGCATATCCGAACCCATCAGAACCATAGTTTCTATTCTTGAAATAAGTTCAGTGCAGGAATTCGCATGTCCTGTTGAAATAGAGCCTTCATGTCCGGTATTCATTGCCTGCAGCATATCAAGGGCCTCGCCTCCCCTTACTTCTCCAACAATAATCCTGTCCGGACGCATTCTAAGGCTTGCCTTGATTAAATCCCTGACGGTAATTTCACCTCCTTCGGAATTTCCTGACCTAGCCTCAAGACGAACCAAGTTTTCCACTGATTTAATGCATAATTCAGCAGAATCTTCAATTGTTATTAGTCTTTCCGAGCGGCCTGAACAATTTGCCAAAACATTCAAAAGCGTAGTTTTACCGGTTCCAGCTCCACCGCATATGAATATGTTATAGCGTGCAGTGAATATATCCTCCAAAAAACCCATTGCTCTATCTGATATAAAACGGCTTTCAATCAGTTCATATCTAGTCAGCGGTTGGTCAGGGAATTTCCTGATTGTCACCGAGTGACCGTTAACCGAAACAGGATTCAGTACAATACTTACTCTTGTCCCGTCGTCCATACATGCATCTGTAATAGGAGAAGCAACATTCACTGTGCGCCCCGACTTTCTGCAGATTGTACGTATTATTTTCATGAATTCTTCCTGTCCGTCAATACTAATATCAGATTTATGAAGTATTCCGTTGGTTTCGTAGAAAACCTCTCCGCCGTTTATCATTATTTCTGTAATTTCATCCTTTTCAAACAGCGGTTGCAAAATTCCAAAACCCAACATATCGTTACGTATCTGCCTGACCAGCTTAGTTATCCCGTCAAGATTAATTGATTCTTTTTCACAGTATTCAAAAGTATGGTGTTCAATGGATTCTGTTACGCAATCATCGGTGATTTCACTGTATTCTTCCATATCATCAGCTACCTTTTGCTTTATTAATTCAATCGCCTGGATCATTGTTTTCCTCCACTGCTTTACAGAGTCCAGCTATTGAGTCCCAGAAATCCTCCGGATGCGACGAGAATATACTTTCTGCCCTTGGTATGCTGTTTTCCCCTGAATCAGTAAAATTTGCGACACTTACAATATAATTAACGCCTTTATCCTCTAGAAATTTTCTAAAGGCAGAGTGTTTCTCATCAGGTTCACAAGAATAAATAAGAAAGTTCTTTCCCGCATGCCTCATAACTTCAATGTGCCCCTCTCCCGGGTATGATGGAACGTCAAACACAATAACATCATACATACAGCCGCTTTTAACATGATCCATCATCCTGAATGCTTCCTCCCTGCTGATAAAACCGTCTGCAGACGGAGCATCATTCACAATATAATCCACTCTTTTCTCAGCGTCTCTTGCAACCAGATTTTTAATTACTGCAGTAATATCGCTGTCTGGCTTTTTTAGATAATATCGAAACCTGGTGAATGATTTCTTTCCGTTCTTTTTAAAAATAAGTTCGTTTGAAGAAAATGGATTAAAATTAAAGTACAGTACTTTTCTGCCTTTTAAAGCAAAATTACAGCACATCGCCTGTGCAACTGTGCTTTTGCCTGCTCCTCCAGCAGCAGATGTGACGCAAATAACATACGGATTTGAATTTCCGGCCAACACCAATTTTTCATTTTCCGGATTATTCATTTTCATAAGGGCAGAACAAATTTCCGATGCCCCGCTAAATTTGGATATATCGCCTTTTTCCTCTTTTATTAGAAAAATATCTTTCTTATTCCGTCTGTTAATATAGTCGCTAACCGTACATATCCCTGGGCTTTCTTCCCTGTCGTTTGTTATCTCAAAATACATGCCGTAATTGGCAAGTATGTATTGCTTCAACCTGTCAAAATATTCATTATCCTTTATATCAAAAAACAATTTTGTTTTAAGCATGCCGTTCCTCCTTGCTAAATAATTATATTTGCAGGTGCCATTATTTGTCATTAAACCAGCTGATAATTTTATCATCTAATTTAAACGCATTATTAAATTTGAAGATTATTTTGATATAATGGTGGTGTAATCAGGAGAATCCGGAAAGCTTTAAAGGTATAATTGATAGGAGGCACACTATGAATGTTGCAAAATATATAGACCACACACTATTAAAACCGGAGGCCGATAAAAAGGCTGTTGAAAAATTATGCGGGGAGGCTTTGGAGTATGGTTTTTATTCCGTCTGCCTGAATGGATGCAGGATAAAATACGCTGCAGATTTACTGGATCCTTCAGAGGTAAAGGTTTGTGCAGTCATCGGCTTCCCCCTTGGTGCATGCACTACCAAGAATAAAGTCTGCGAGGCAAGGGATGTCATAGAGAGCGGCGCTGATGAAATTGACATGGTTATGAATATAGGCAAATTCAAAGATGGAAATTATGATTATGTCATAACTGATATAGAAAGCGTTGTAAATGTAGCGCATGGGAGTGATATTATTGTTAAGGTTATTCTTGAAACCTGTCTCTTGAATAATGACGAAATCGTTAAGGCATGCGAGCTTTGTATAAAAGCCGGTGCAGATTTTGTTAAAACGTCGACAGGTTTTAATAAAGAAGGCGCTACCCTCGAAGCAGTTGCCATAATGAAGAAAGCAGTTGGCGACAATGCAAAGGTAAAAGCTGCCGGGGGTGTAAGAAACTATCAGGCCGCACTGGATTTCATCGGTGCAGGAGCTGATCGCCTGGGCTGTAGTTCATCAGTGGCAATAGTATCCGGTGAAGAGGCAGCGGATAAATATTAAAAAACCCGATAAAACCGGGTTTTTTTATACTTAAATTCTTTCTATTTCTTATATTTCTGTATTGTCATCCAAGGCCCGTACATAGTAATATATTTCTTCCTCGGAAAGATCTTCTTCCCTGACGAGGCGTTTTTGTATGGCTTTTACAACACTTTCAATTTCATCATGCCTGTCGGGATTATACGCGTAGCATTGGCTAAAGGTCAGCATATGGCACCAGACAAGCATTTCTTTACGGGTGGTTTTCTTGTTTTTGTATTTTTCCAGGGCTTCTGTAATATCATCTGCATAAACAATAATAGGATTCTTGATAAAGTATTTTTCAGTATCCTTTGTCATATGGCGGGTTACATCACGAACCGACAGGTCAAGGCTTTTAAAGAGCGACATTTCTGAAAGCATTTCTTCCAGCATTTGTTTGGGGATTCCCTCAACAAGTGTTTTATTATCTTTTATCTGCTTTATCCCGGCGAAGACAACCGCCAGTCCAATCAATGCGACAAGGCCCATTACAACGTATTCCCTTGTATCAGTCTCAATATTATCTGTTGCGAATATTATCGCCATGATTCCAAGGAATAAAATACCTCCCGCGATATATAAATAACCATATAAAATGTTCTTTTTCTGTTTCTCCGGTGATATCATTTCTTGTCTCCGTTTTTCTTCAAACATTATAACACATTGACTTTTATTTATATCATTTTTGTAACAACTTCCCCCTATCCTTGATATTATGCCTTCCTTGTTTTATAATTACATTAACTAAATACAAGTTGGATGAACTTTCACCGATAATGGTAACCCTGTCGAAAGGCAGGCACACAAAGCAAGGGGCCTAAAGCATATGCCATGGCAGCCCGGTCGCCGAAAGGGAGTTTTTTGATTGCTTTAAATCTGTGTTTCATGTTCATCCGCGCCTTAAAGGAGGATTGAATATGAAAATCATCAGAAGGGCAATCGCACTGCTATTGGTACTATCATTCTTTGTACCCACGGCAATCTTTGCCGAAGAAACGGATCCGCCTGCAGAACCTGCGGCGTCCGAAGAGCCGGTTCCAACAGAAGAGCCGGCCGAACCTGTCGAAGAACCATCTGTTTATGATGAGTTTCTTGAAGGAATTACAGAAGATTCGGATCTTTATCCTTTCAAGCAACTGCTTGAAGGCATCAACATTGAAATCGTTACAGACACAGAAGGAAACTCAACTCTGGTTGTAAGCTTTGCCAATCCAGAACTATTCAACGGTGAAACAATTTCAGCTGATACTCTTGAAGCTCTTGAAACTGCTTTGACGGAAAAAATTGAATGGTATCTGTTACATTCAGAAGATGACCCGGATGATACACCCACTGAAGAGCCGGAGGCAACCCCGGCTGAAGCACCCACAGAAGATCCGGATGAAGGTACTGAAGAAGGCACTGAAGAAGAAGGCTCCGGCGAAGGTACGGAAGAGGGTCCCGAAGAGGGTACAGAAGCTGTTGCAGAACCGTCAGAAGAACCTGTTCTTGAAGTATTTACTATCGAATTTCCACTAGGAAACGGACTTACAGAGGAACAGTTGGCTCATATAATTAAATTGGCTGAATCTGAAGTGGGCAAACTCTTTGTAACAGAAGCCTTTATTTCAATAAAGGATGCATTTTTCCAGGCAAAAGTGGATTTCATAAACGCCATGAATGCATTTAAGGCTATTCGCAAAACCGGATCAAATGAAGATGTAATTGCAGCTCTTGAAGCTGTGATGGCCGCAAGAGAGCACAAAGACCTTATGGAAATTCTGAAAGATGAGGTTGAGCTTATGAAAGAGGGCATTAAGGACCTGCTTGAAATTGATGATGCTGAATCAATCGGCAATGGTCCCAAGGAAGAAAGCCCTTCCATAATGAATAAACTTGAATCTGAAGGTATTGGCAAAGGTCTTATTAAAGAAAAAAAGGAAAAGAAAGAGAAAAAATTTAAAACCAACAATGGAAAAAAGGGATAGGCATTACTGCTAATGCATCCGGACTAATAGAAGTCTGTTAGCATAAATTAGAAAAGATTATCCCAACCCTCATTAAAACCGCCGCAGACCGGCAACGGAAAACGGCGGTTTTATATTGTATTTTTATTTTATTCCATCTGTGTTTCATATATAATTATTAAGCATGGCAGACTTGAAAACTTCAAGCTTGATATGAAAAAGGGGGTTCGACATGAACGGCAGAGACAGATTTTTAGCGGCATTGAACAATCAGAAGGCAGACCGGCTTCCATGCCAGGTACATAATTGGATGTCTTATTATCTTAATACTTACCTGAATGGTATATCCGATTACGATGCATATGAATATTTTGGGATGGATCCTGTGATATATCAAAACCCGGCTTATACATACAGTGATAAGGACCGTGCCAACTGGGCTGTTAAAAAGACTGACCTTGGCACCGATTCAGACGGAGTCAGGACTACAAGGATAGATGTAACTACCCCGGAAGGAAACCTTGTGGAAATGAGGGGTGATAATCCCATTACTGGCTGGATAACCAAACATATGGTAAAAACTAAAGAGGATTTTGAACTTTGGAATAAATACTTCCCGATTCCTACCGGCGTTGACTGGACCCCTGTTATAGATGCAAAGAACAGAATCGGCTCCAAGGGCATTGTCCGCGGCGGTTATTATGATTTTGGACAGGGCAGCCCGTGGCAGAGCTTTGCCTTTATGTTCGGTACAGAAGAAATAATTATGGCGGCCATTGATGAACCCGATTGGCTTCATTACGTAATGCAGACGCTTCTTGATAAAAAGTTGCGCGTTATTGAAATTGGGGGAAAGATTGAAATGGACCTGATTGAAACCGGCGGCGGCGCAGGTTCCAGCACAGTAATCAGCCCGTCAATACATGAGGAGTTTTGCCTTCCGTATGACCAAAAACAGCATGAAGCACTGCATATTCAGGGAGCAAAAGCTGTATATCATCTCTGCGGTGGTTTTATGCCTCTTCTTGACCTTGTTGTGAAGAATGGGGCTGATGGGCTTGAAACCATGACGCCACCAATAATGGGCGGTGATTGTATAATGAGCGAGTGTACCGAACGCATCGGTGACAGAATGTTTTTCATCGGTGGTTTCGACCAGAACGCCGGATTTGAAAAAGGCAACCCCGCACTCGTGCGTCAAATGGTATTTGACCTTCATAGGGACTGTCCGGATGGCGGATATATTGTCAGCCCATCCGATCACTTTTTCTATGGCGACCCTAAAAATCTTCAGGCATTTGTAGATGCCGCCAGGGAGTGTGTGTATTGATGAAAGATGTAGTCAGCATTGGGATACTTGTTGCAGATGTTATTTCAAAACCTGTTAAGTCACTTCCGGATAAGGGAAAACTAATGCCCATAGACAGCATTACATTGCACAGCGGGGGATGCGCCCTAAGCAGCGCTGTTGATATGAGCATTATCGGGCTCGATACCGCAGTTGTCGGGAAGATCGGAGACGACGGCTTCGGTTCATACCTTACCAATGTCCTAAGGGACGCAGGCGTTGAAACAAAGGGCCTTGCAGTCGGTAAAGGATCCAACACCAGCGCCAGCGTAGTTGTAGTTGGCGATGATTCGGAACGTTCTTTCATACATTGCTTTGGAGCTAATGGTGAATTTACTTTTGAAGACATTGACTTTGATTTTATAAAAGACTATAAAATCGCTTTTTTCACCGGTGTGAACCTTATGTCTTCCTTTGACGGAAAACCACTTGGCAAGGCTGTTAAGAGAGCCGGGGAACTCGGGTGCATAACTGTAATGGACACCGCATGGGACGCCAGCGGCAGGTGGATGGAGCTGGTTGAGGACTCTCTCCCCCACCTTGATTATTTTATTCCAAGTTATGACGAGGCTACGAATATCGCAGGCAAGGCGGAACCTTCTGAAATTGCAGATGTATTCATGTCCCTCGGGGTGAAAAATGTAGCTATTAAGTTGGGTAAGGACGGATGTTATATAAAGACAGCCGAAGGAGATGAATACACAATCCCCACTTTCCTTGAAATAAAACCCGTGGAAACCACAGGAGCAGGTGATGCTTTTTCATCAGGATTTATTACAGGCATTCACATGGGATGGCCTCTGGAAAAATGCGGATTATTTGCAAATGCGGTTGGTACATTTTCTGTGTCGCAGGTAGGAGCTTCAACAGGAATAAAATCCCTTGCGGAAACAATTGATTTTATAAAAGAACATAACCGGGAGTGGTAATATGATTACAAAAAAAGAATATGAAGCCTCTGTAAGCAAAACACTCGATTATTTTAAGAAAGCAGGCATCATAATTACCGAAAAAGAAAAGAAACAAATTGAAATCGTTGATTTCGGATTAAGCCGTCTTGAGCGCGAAGGCCTTGAAATCCTTACCTATGTAAATACCGACCGCTGCTGCGCAAAAGAGCTTGTTCTATTCCCGGGCCAGGCGTGCTGTGAACACAGGCATCCCGAAGTAAATGGACATGCAGGCAAGGAGGAAACTTTCAGATGCAGGTATGGGGAAGTATATTTATATATCGAAGGGGAACCCACCTTGGAAATTAAGGCCGAAATCCCGAATGATACACCGGGTGCATATACGGTTTTTCATGAAATTGTTTTGTATCCCGGCGAACAATATACCCTGCCGCCAAACACCTTGCATTGGTTCCAGGCGGGTTCAGAGGGTGCTGTTGTGTCGGAATTTTCAACCAGCAGCGTTGACGAAGCTGATATATTCAGCGATAATAATGTATTGAGGGAAACAATAATTGATTATTAATTCAAAGAAAGCCCTTATGTATGGCGCAGGCAGCATAGGCCGGGGATTTCTCGGGCAACTTTTTGGTATGTCCGGATATCAGACATGCTTTGTGGATGTCGATGAAGGCCTTGTAAATCATTTGAACAACGAAAAAAGCTATATAATAACCGTTGCGACCGATACAGGTTATGAGTCCCAGGAAATACGCAATGTAATGGCTATAAATGGACGCGACTTTGCCGCAGTTATAAATGAAATTGCCGCCTGCGAAATCATGGCCACTGCCGTAGGTGTAAACATACTTCCTATTATTGCAAAAACCATCGCTGCCGGAATAGATTTGCGAAGCAAGTCCGGTCGCCCCTTGGATATAATTGTATGTGAAAATATAACGGACGGAGGAAAATATCTTAAGGATATTATTCGTCCTCACGTTGAAGATAAAATATATTTGGATGAAAAAATCGGTTTTGTTTCCGCATCCGTCGGTAGAATGGTCCCCGTCAGTATGGAGGCAGATACATCTGAAGTAATAGTTGAAAGCTATAACCAGCTTCCAATAGATGCCGATGCGCTGAAAACCGATGTGTCAGGGATAAAGAATTTCATGCCTGTTACACCTTTTGCCATAGAAAAGTATAAGAAGTATTTCATGCATAATATGTCCCATGCAGTTGTTGCTTATATGGGATTCATTGGGGGTTATGAGTTTCTCTGGGAAGCCATGGATGATGATTTTATAAGGAATATTGCTAAAAAGGCACTTGGCGAAAGCATACGCGCCATATCAAAGCATTTCAATGTGCATAAAAAGCCTCTGTTAGATTATGCAAACGACCTTCTGAATAGATATGCCAATAAATATCTGAACGATACAGTTGAAAGGGTAGGAAGAGATCCTAAAAGGAAACTCAGGCCGAATGACAGATTGACCGGTGCGGTGAATTTCTGCGTCGAATGCGGCATAGACCCGGATTATATTTTATATGGAATTGCCGCTGCCTTTTGCTTCGATATACAAGAAGACACCTCCTCTCCGGAGATGATTGAATATATCCGCACAAAAGGGATAGGGGCCGCAATCATTGAATATACTTCGATCACTGAGGACTCACCTTTTTATTCAAAGATATTACAAATCTATAAGTCTTTGAGATAAAGTAAATCATCCTAAATCATCCCAGCGATATTTTTGGTAAGACTTAATTTTTTATTATGCTAATTTAGGGTTAATGCTCTATCGACGTAACATATGTTACATTAAGACGACTGGGTTTTAGATATAATAATTATGTAAAGGAGAAAACTATGATTGATAAAATTTATAATTACACACTTACGGAGAAAAAAGCAATTGAGAAAATCATCAGTGACGAAGCGGCAATGATAAACCATATGATTCTGCCAAAGGGAGACTGCCTGCCGACTCATAACGCAAATTCCAATGTGTATATGATTGTTGCCAACGGCGCCGTTACCCTGGAACTTGATGAGACCCCCGCCGAGACATATTCAAAGGGTTCTATCCTCAATATCGCATACGGAACCCTGATGAGAGTCTGCAATATCAACGACGAAGTCCTCGAACTGTTTGTCGTCAAAGCCCCGGGCCCTGCTTTCTACGCTAAAACAGGACAATGACGGAGGTATGATGCCCGGTTTTTAGAATTTTATGCCTATGATTTTGTATAGAAAAAGACTGCCGCGGGTTTGCCGGGCAGTCTTTTTTACAGGTATTTTGTGAGGTTACAATAGTTCCTCTAATTTCTGAAGTTTTTCATGGGTTATCAATGCATCTTCCTTAAGTCCTTTTAATTTAACCACATGAGTCCATCTCCCGTATGGAAGTATTTCCGATATGTATTTTAGGTTTGCGATATATGACTTATGGGTCCGCATGAAGGATTCGCCCGCCAGTTTTTGTTCAAGCACATTCAGATTCATTCCCGTTGTATATGAATTTCTTCGTGTAATGATTTTCGTGCGGTTGCCCTCCCTGAAAACAAGCATTATCTCATCTATATCAACAAAGCTCATGCCATCACGATTCTTCAGCAGCAACTTGTCAAGTTTCTTTACCGGTTTTTCAAGTTCTTCCTCTTTATCCAGAAGATCCTCAATCCTTGCAAGTGTTCCTATCAGCCTGTTCAGTTTGAATGGTTTCAGCATGTAATCAAATGCATACATCTCAAAGGCATCTCCCATATATTCATTATGAGCCGTTGAAAAAACTATGTATGTGTCCGGCTCTCTTAGGAGTATTTCCTTTGCACAATCAATCCCCGACATCCCGGGCATCTCAATGTCCATGAAAACCACTTCAGGCTTATACTCATCGAAGAGTTCAAGTCCTGTTTCACCGTCAGCCCCAACTGCTTTCACTTCAAACGCCGGCTGACTGTCAATTGCAGATTTTAATATCTGAGCCATCTTCTCATTGTCGTCAACTATAAGTACATTAATCATTCAGTCATCCTTCTGTAGCTTTTGGGGGTCCCAGTACCTCCCGGAGTATTATTCCCTTGACCAAGTCATCTTTATCAAGTGAAAACCGCTTACCTTCTTCAGAGATCTTCCGGGCAGCTTTTTTCGCTGCCCGTTCCTTTGCCAAAAGCATTTTAAGCTGGTTTTCCATCATAATTTCTTGATTAGTTTTTCCCTCAGCCATTTTATTTACCTGTTCCCTTTGGCATTATTTCTTCTGATTTATCAGATTTTCCTATGTCTGCAATAGAATCGCGCATCTGGGTATCGGCCATGACGTTTTTCATTTTATAGTAATCCATTATTCCCAGATTACCTTCCCTGAACGCTTCTGCCATCGCTTTTGGAATTTCTGCTTCTGCTTCAACAACCTTAGCTCTCATTTCCTGAACTTTCGCTTTCATTTCCTGTTCGCGGGCAAATGCCATTGCTCTTCTTTCCTCTGCTTTCGCCTGAGCTATTTTTTTATCTGCTTCGGCCTGATCCGTCTGAAGCTGCGCGCCAATGTTCTTTCCTACATCGATATCCGCAATGTCAATGGACAGAATTTCAAATGCCGTTCCTGAATCAAGCCCTGAATTGAGCACAGTTTGCGAGATTGAATCAGGATTTTCAAGCACAGCTTTATGGGATGCGGCTGAGCCAATTGTCGTTACGACGCCTTCGCCTACCCTTGCTATGATTGTCTGCTCTCCCGCACCACCGATTAATCTCTCAATGTTTGCACGGACTGTAACCCTTGCCTTTGCCTTAAGTTCAATACCGTCTTTGGCTATGGCGGCTATGAGAGGTGTTTCTATTACCTTTGGATTTACGCTCATCTTAACTGCTTCGAGAACATTTCGTCCTGCAAGGTCGATTCCCGCCGCACTTTTAAATGTAAGCGGTATTTCTGCTTTCTCAGCAGCAATAAGGGCATCAATAACCCTATCCACATTACCTCCTGCAAGATAGTGTGATTCAAGTTCGTTAATTGACACTTCAATACCTGCCTTCGCAGCCTTTATTTTTGGTTTTATTATCCTCGCTGGTACAACTCTCCTGAGTCTCATACCTATAAGATTGATTAAACCAACCTTAACACCTGCAGCGCCCGCTGATATCCATAATCCGAGCGGCACCAGGCTGAATAGTATGGATAGGAAAAATACTACCGCAATTACTACGATCAATACTACAACAAATGGTCCCATTATTAGTCCTCCTTGCTTTCTATTACTTCTACTACGATTCGTCTTCCGACGACTTCCATAATTTTTATGTCCGAATTTTCTTCAATGAATTCACCGTCTGTCACTACGTCCAGCCGTACACCGTCAAACTGTCCAATCCCGGCAGGCCTTAGCATGGTTATTGCCTTGCCCTCCTTACCTAGGAATATTTTCATGTCCTCAACAGCTGAAAATCCTTTTTCTTTGCTCAGTGAATCATTGAGCACAAGAGTTCTGGACAGTCTGCCTTTGCTTGCGGACCTGACCACCAGTATGATTACTATGGCAAGAACCAGCAGCAATATAAGGAACATTACGAGGGCTTCCACAAATGTGCTTGCAGTAAGGATGATTCCCACTACAAAGAGAATTATTCCCATTATTCCCATTATTCCGAATCCCGGTATGAATATCTCTGCCAAGAGGAATAATAATCCCAGGAGCAGGAGTATGCCCTGGAGCAACTCTATGTTGCCTAAAAAGCTGAATATACCCATATTTTTGGCCTCCTTCCGTAATACTATTCTACCTTATGACATTAATTTATAACCGTATAAGCTGTGAAATATACGATATATACTTCTAAAACAACAAATCAGGCAGTTTCTGTACACTAATTATCAGGATGCCTTAGGAACAACAAATGTAAAGACTGTTCCTTTCTTGCCCGTAGTAAACTTAATATCCCCGCCGTTTTCCCTCAGTTTCCTTTTTGAAACAGCCAGCCCGACACCGGAGCCTTCGTCGCCTTTGGTAGTAAATCCCATGTCAAAAATCATTTCAACAATATTTTTGGGGATGCCCGGACCATTGTCTTTTACCTTGAATGTGTAATTTTTAATATCTTCTTTCAGTGATACAAGTATCTTTCCGGCCTTCACTTTCTCAGCCGCATGAATGGCGTTGTCTATCAGATTGCCCAGTATTCCGCATATGTCCCAGGTTTCCATAACAGGATTCTCCAGTCTTGTTGTGGACATTATTCTAAATTCAATTCCCCTGTCGACGCATGAATTTTCTTTAACCTGCAGAAGGGCGTTTACAGCGGGGCTTTTTGTTTTCATGATGTTGTTTACGGATTGTATCTCGTTGTAGATCTCCTCCATATACTCGGCGGCATCTTTATGATTATCCATTTCGATAAGCCCGTGTATAATCTGGATGTGATTTAGAAAATCATGCCGCTGCTCCCTCAGGGTATTGTTAAGTTCGCTTGTTATGTCATATGATTCCATCAATGTGTTAAAATTCTTCTGCAGAACAATCGCTTCCGCCCTTATTCTAAGAATACTGAAACAAACAACAAGGGCAATTATAACAAGAATAACTGTAGCTACCATTGCCAGCTGCATTTCTACCGGGATGTCTTCGGAGGTTGCAAGCACATAGAAAATACCGGCAGTTATTGCAAGGCCTATAACCAGGACAACCCCTGTATAAACCAAGGGCCATTTACCGGTTAATATGGTCAGATTTTCAGTTTTTTTTCTATTCATAATGCTCTTTCCCCGCAAAAGCATTATACTATATTGCATTGTGTTTTGAAAAACAATATTATAAATGCACGGAAGCTTTTCCGGACTCTATTATATCCGGCTTTGATTTCGATTTTATTTATGGGAGAACCTCCGATGTCATATGAAACAGGAATCGCCGCAATAAACCTTGATATGCCTAATCGTATTCCAAGAAGTGAGTATTCAGGAGAATTATATTTCGACCTAATGAAAAAAGTCACAGGGATTGGCGTTCATGACAACAGCCCGGAAGAGGTTAAAACAAAGGCGATGCTTGCATTTCGCAAAGCTTGGAATTTTGATTTCAGCTGGAATGTAATGATTGATGCCCAATATGCATTCAAGGACAAGCGTACTAAGATGGGCCACGCCGAGTTCACTCAGGGCGGAATTGATTATACGGACGATATAAACGAGATGTTTAAAACTCCGGAAGAGGTTCTTGCTTTTGATCCTTTTGAGACATTCGGAGAAATAGACTTGAGAGCGGAAACCCGTAAATTCGAGGAAAATTATAAGGAGCGTTGCAGGGTTTTTCCAGAAGAAGTTAATATGACCGGAGTTTATATAACCTGCATATCAGGCCTCATTGACCTGCTGGGCTGGGATATGCTCTTATATTCTGCAGGGGTTGATTCAAAGGCCTTTGGGGAAATGACCAACCGCTACTCTGACTGGGTCGGGCAATATTTCAAGGCATTGGCAATGGCCGATGTTCCTGTTGTGATGGTGCATGACGACCTTGTTTGGTCTGCAGGACCCTTTATACATCCCGACTGGTACAGGAAATATGTATTTCCTAATATTAAGAAGCAAATTGCACCAATGAAAGAGTCGGGCAAGAAAGTAATGTTTACCAGCGACGGTAATTTTGATTTATTTATTGACGATGTTGCCGGTTGCGGAGCGGATGGCTTTATTATTGAACCTCTTACAGACATGGCCGCAATAGCAGAAAAATACGGACAGACCCACGTTATAATCGGAAATGCCGATACGCGAATAGTCATGTTCGGTTCTAAGGAGGAAATACAAGCCGAGGTTAAAAGATGCATCGACATCGGCCGCTTATGCCCGGGCTTCTTTATGGCAATCGGAAATCACATATCGCCCAATTCATCGATTGAAAACCTTCTTTATTACAATGAATGCTATGAAAAAATGTGCATGAGATAAAAAAAGAAGAGCTGCCCCTGGGTCAGCTCTTCGATTGCCAAAATTATTAAAAGGAGAGCCATAAGGCGGCTCTCCTTTTTTTAATCATACAAGGTTTATTACTTTATTTTATTCATATGTGATAAATCTTTTTACATAAGCCTGCGGGGGGTCGCTTTCAAGGATTTCACCAGTTATTGTAAATCCGATAGTTTTTCCCTTTTCTGTAACTGATGGTATATTGCTATAGAAAATAGTGTCTTCGGTAATCCATGCCTGCAGCAATTTTGAATCCAAGCCTTCTTCGACCTGCAGAAGTATGGCTTCATCCCCCGCGCTTAGTATTTTGCCGGTGATAACGGGTTCATTCCACAATATTCTAGTTGCCGTCGCCTGAACCGGATATGATTCCGCTACATCACCTGTAATTCTGAATCCAACTGCGTTTCCTGCTTTTATTGTTTCGTCAACGCCTTCTTCATATTTAATTTTCTTATCAAGCTTCACCTGCATCAAGTCTTCGGCGTATCCCCCGATTACCTGTACGCGGAATCCGCCGCTTTCACTTACTTCAAGTACGATGCCGGCAATTTCGGGACCTTCTTCTTTTTTACACCCGGCAAAAACAACTATTACCGATAAAATTACTAAAAGAATTATTAGCTTCTTTTTCATTTAAACACCTCAATTTCATTCATGCTTATTATATAATATTTTTTATTCCACTGCGTCTGTTTTTGCAAATGGTATATAATTGAGACGGCAAAGCGGCAGGAATGGTTCCTGAGTGTTTTAAAAAGGCGGAAATTATGAAAACTGTTAAAGAACTCGATGAATTCATGTGCAGGCCTTCCAGGGCATTAATTAAGGATATTTCCAGGACCAGCGGCGATATAATGGTACTTGGCGCAGGGGGTAAAATGGGTCCGACCCTTTGCAAGCTTGCTGTAAATGCAGTCAATGAATCGGGAATTTCAAAAAATATCATAGCCGTTTCGCGTTTTTCGAATGAAAATCATGCAATCGATCTTGAAAATCATGGAATTCGGGTTATTAAGGCCGATCTTTTAAAAGAGAAAGACCTTGCCGCTTTACCGGATGTCCCTAATATAATCTACATGGCCGGACGTAAATTCGGAACATCTGAAGACCAAACGCTGACATGGGCTATGAACGCATACCTTCCCGGGCGCATTGCCGAAAGGTTTAAGAAAAGCAGAATAGTTGCCTTTTCAACCGGGAATGTTTATCCCTTTGTTAATGTTAGTTCCGGCGGCTGTACTGAAACCGATCCGACGGAACCTGTCGGAATATATGCAAATTCATGTCTTGGGCGGGAAAATATATTCAGATATTTTTCAAATAAAAACGGTACCCCCATACTCTTGTTCCGTTTAAACTACGCAATTGATCTTAGGTATGGGGTGCTTCTTGAAATAGCAAGAACTGTAAAATCAGGTAAGCAACTGGACATAACAACAGGATATTTCAACTTAATATGGCAGGGTTATGCAAATGAAGTCGCTGTCAGAAGCCTGCTTCACTGCAGCAGTCCTGCTAAAATAATGAATGTTACTGGAATAGAAACAGTTTCTGCCAGGGAAAGCGCTGAAAAATTCGCTGAAATATTCGGTGTAAAAGCTCAATTCACCGGTATTGAAAAGGATACAGCGCTTCTTAGCAATGCCTCACAATGTATGGAATTGTTCGGAACACCCGAAGTTTCACTTGATGAATTGATAGAATTGACTGCTGAATGGGTTGAAAATGAAGGCGAAACACTTGACAAGCCCACCCACTTTCAGGAAAGGGAAGGTAAATTCTGATGAGCAAAAAATTATCTGACGAAAAACTTAAACTACTAAGGGAGGGAACCGTCATACCCGCCCATCCCCTTGCCATTGACGGCAACAGGAATTTGAGTGAAAAATACCAACGCGCCCTGACGCGTTATTATATTGATGCCGGTTCCGGCGGAATTGCCGTTGGCGTCCACTCCACCCAGTTCGAAATAAGAGAACCTGAATTCAACTTATATGAGCCTGTTCTAAGGCTGGCAGCTGAAGAAGCCGACAGGTTCGCATCTGACAGGCCTTTTTTAAAGATAGCCGGTGTATGCGGACTAGTGGAACAGGCTGTCTCGGAAGCAGACACTGCCATAAACCTTGGTTATGACATGGTGCTTCTTAGCATGGGAAATCTTGGCAGTTTAGGCGAAAGGGAGCTTCTTGAGAGAACTGCAGTAATTGCTGAAAAACTGCCTGTTTTCGGGTTTTACCTGCAGCCTTCGGTAGGCGGAAGAGTATTTAGCTATGATTTCTGGAAGAATTTTGCCGAAATACCCAATGTAATGGCAATAAAAACTGCACCGTTCAACCGTTATTATACCCTTGATGTCATGCGGGCGGTTTGCTCATCAACCAGACGCGAACTTATATCTATTTATACAGGAAATGATGATAATATTATCAACGATCTACTAACAACATATGCGTTTGATACTGATGGAGGTTATTTTGAAAAAGAGATTGTAGGCGGTTTACTCGGTCATTGGGCTGTATGGACCCAAAAGGCAGTAGAGCTCCTTAAAGATATCAAGGATCATAAAAAAACGGGCGGTGGACTTGACCCCTCATGGCTTACAAAAAACATCCGGGTTACTGATTCTAATGCCGCTTTCTTTGACCCTGCACACCATTTTAAAGGTTGCATATCCGGTATTCACGAAGTATTAAGGCGTCAGGGCCTTATGGAAAATATACTCTGTCTTTCGGAAAATGAAAAACTGTCACCCGGACAAAGCGAAGAAATTGACAGGGTATACCGTATGTACCCCGATTTAAATGATGATGCTTTTGTAAAAGAAAACCTGGCAAAGTGGCTGGACTGAACTACTTTCTATCATTTCTTTCAAGTCTTAAAAGATAAACAAGTCCTGCTATTATAAGCAATCCGCCGGCAATTTTCCCGATTGAAACAGATCCATCCCTAATTCCGTCAATGGCAATCCCTGTGCCAAGCTGGCCTACGAAAAGCAATATTGTAACATACAGAATGCCGATTTTGGGTGTTATATGGCTGTTTAAAAGAACTACAACATATCCTATGGCTCCGCCTGATAGCGCAGTCAGCAGAGTCCAGCTGAACTCAATCCCCGGTATTTTCAGTCCGTTTATTATTAATGAGAGAGGTATGGAAACTAAAACACCCATCATATAGTTTACAAATACACCTTTATAAAGGCCTTTGATTGCACCAAGCCGTGCGTTAAGCAGTATTGATGTCGCTACAGTCCCTCCGGAGATTAATGCAAGAACAGAATAAATCATATTAACTCCAGACTATCATGATTACTGCGCCGGCAATCATCATGATATAAGCAGGTGTTTTTTTTAAGGTCATACGCTTTCTATTCATGCCCAGAACCCCGAAATGCTCTGCAGCCGCGGATGCGATTATCTGTCCCACCAGTGCAAGTCCAAGGGTCATGGCAACCCCAATGTTATTTACACATAAATTGTTCAGAAGTATTGTAAAAACTCCCACCATGCCGCCCATCAGGTAACCGAAAGGAACCCCCTTTGTGATGTCTTTCATTGACTTCTTTATAATAAGCACAATTCCTGCTGTCAGCAGACCCACTAGATGTATCGCCACAAGCGCTACCCATGTTCCTAAAATCGCAGCGGCCATTCCATTGGCAGTCACCATAATCGCAATCATAACTCCGCTGGAAAGGGATAATCCTGAATCTTTGATGAATTCATTTTTCATTTGTTCATTATATCAAAATTCCAATTACCGGGCCTGTCGCTTTGTTAAATCGCTGTTAAAAAGGTTTAACAACATTGATTTTAGTGTAATCAATATATATACTGCCCGTAAGGTTAATTTTTGAAAGGATCTTATACGTTGAATAAAAAAACAGTAGCTTTCGTATGTGTTCATAATTCATGCAGAAGTCAGATGTCGGAAGGATGGGCTGAATTCCTCGGCAGCGATGTTATAGATGCGCATTCGGCAGGAACCGAAAAATACCACCGGGTCAAACCCCTTGCCGTACAGGTTATGGAGGAGGCTGGGGTTGATATGTCCGCCCATTATCCCAAATTGCTTGATGATATACCCCTTGAAGTTGATATTTTAATAAGCATGGGATGCGGCGTAGTATGTCCGTTTGTCGTGTGCAAATTTGAGGAAGACTGGGGAATTGAAGATCCCTCGGGCGGTCCGATTGAAGCTTTCAGGATCACACGCGATATTCTTAAAGAAAGGGTTCAAAGCCTTATAGAAGGAATAAAAAAGGGCAAATACGAGTAAGTATTGCCATTCATATTAATATAAGAAGGAGTACGTGCTGTACTCCTTTTTGGTTTTCTATTTTTTCTTTTTCACCGAACTGCGGTATTCATCAATCAGATTTTTAAACAGCTCTTTGACTGATATTATTTTATCCGCCCTGTATGCATTTGCTCCTGCAAAAGCGAAGCCGTTGTTCAGTCTGCCGTTTTTTGCGTTTGTAAGTGCAAGGGCGATGCAGTATGGACTGCTGGTAATATTGCATGATCTTATACAATGAAACGGGCATTTAAGCGGTTGCTTTTCACCGTTTTTAATTTTGTTTATAAATGCATTCCTGATTGCCCTTCCGGGAAGTCCCACCGGGCTGTCTATGATAACAACATCCTCTTTCTTACAGTTTAAATATGTTTTTTTAAATTCAATATCAGCATCACATTCTTCGGTTGTTACAAAGCGGGTTCCCATCTGTACGCCTGATGCACCCATATCAAGGAATTTGCGGATATCTTTACCTTCATATATACCGCCTGCTGCAATCACGGGAATTTTCTTTTTATATTTCTTTTCAAAATATTTTAATTTTTCAATAACATCCCTGACTAGATTATCCAGGGAGAATTCCTTGTCATCAATCTGGGTCTTTTTAAATCCAAGGTGTCCGCCTGCCTTTGGGCCTTCTACTACAAACGCATCGGGGACATAATCATATTTCTCTATCCATCTTTTTGTTATTAAGCCGGCAGCTCTTCCGGATGAAATAATCGGCACTAGTTTTGTTTTATTGTTTCCATTGAGAAAACCGGGAAGTGTCAAAGGAAGCCCTGCCCCTGAAAAAATAATATCAATGCCCTCCTCAATAGATGCTTTCACCATATCGGAGAAATCCGTTAGAGCAGTCATTATATTGACTCCGATTATGCCTTTCGTATTATTTCTGGCACTTCTGATTTCTTCTCTTAATGCTGAAATATTGGATTCGCGCAGACCAAGCCCTTTTTCTGTTTTACGCATCATGCCTATGCCGGCTGCTGCAATTACGCCTATGCCGCCTTCATTGGCAACGGAAGTTGCCAGGGAAGACATGGATATACCGACACCCATTCCACCTTGAATTATTGGTATTCTTGCCACAAGGTTACCGATTTTTAATTTTTTCAGCGACTTATCCTTCTTTACCGAAAATGGCAAATTTATTTTTCTAAAGGATATCACTGTGCCGATGAACGCACAATAATCCTAGCAGGTGACTAAACGGGTGATTTTGCATTATTGAATTTGTGACCAGCTGATAATTTTATCTTATCTGTTATATAATATGCCTATAAAAACAGGAATTGGGTTTTATGAGAATAATCGACTTAATCATAATCCTTTTTACAGGATTAGCCGCAGGTTTTATAAATGTTAATGCAGGAGGCGGTTCTTTCCTAACTATACCTATGCTCATTTTTATAGGTCTTCCTCCGGCTGTTGCTAACGGTACAAACAGGATTGCACTGACATTTGCCAGTATGATATCAACTCATAATTTCAGAAAGAAGGGCTATTTCGAATGGAAGCTGGCACTGTTCCTCGGCATTCCCATGACAATAGGGGCAACGATTGGCTCTTTTATTTCCATAAACCTACCCGATGAATTGTATACCACTATACTTGCTGTGATGATCATCATAGTAATAGCCATTGTCATTATCAATCCTCAAAGATTTATAAAAAAGGATGTCGTTGAAGCAAATATTAAAAACCGCATAATTGGTTTTATAGTTTTTTTCATCCTCGGCATTTATGCAGGAATAATTCAAGCCGGTGTAGGATTTTTAATCATTACATCTTTGGTTTTCCTGACAGGATACAACCTTGTGAAAATTAATAGTATGAAAGTTTTTATTGCTATGATTTACATGGTTGTGACCCTTGCCGTTTTTATCTTCTCAGGTAATGTAAACTGGATTTATGCACTTGTTCTTTCAATAGGAAACGGCACCGGGGCATACCTCGGCACCCGCTTCGCTGTGAAACACGGCGATAAATGGATACGGGTAATAATGATTGTTGCGGCACTTATCATGGCACTGAAGCTGCTGAATGTTTTTTAAGTGTTTGATTTAAAAATCCTGCTGTAATAAAATATAGAAAATTATACAATCTTCCGGGGGTTTATATGGAGTTAATTGCATCACGGGATTTTAATCAATTATTTATTTATCTTGATATTTTATTCCTGGCAGGACTTGCAGCTATTCTTTTTTATTCAAAAAGATATATGACTATATTATTCGGTATATTCGGTGGAATTATATATTTTTTAGTAGACTATGGAATATTTTACAGGATTCTGGGCACCAGGGTGATAAAAGGTGCACAACCTATTACTTTTCTGTTATGGCTTAGCATGAGCTATGGTTTCACCAATTTCGCATGGATATGGCTATTCTTCAATAAGGATAAAAGATTCTTTGAGTGGTCTGTGCTTATTCCGGTTGGCTGGCTCGCTGTTGCCCTCCTCAGCCAGAATTTCGGTTCGGGTTTTGCAGAAATATCAATAAGCAGGGGCACATCCTCATATCATGGTTTTATGGCGCTTATACTGTTTGCAGGATATACCCTGCTTATATTTATGAATCTTAAGAATGAAAAAATCAGCGGAGAGCGAATAGATATAAAAAAACTGCTTTTAATGGGTATCTTAGTTCAGTTTTCATGGGAGTTTATACTTCTTATCACCGGGATAAGAACCGCCGGCATCATGCCGTTGATAGTAAATTCGCTTCTTGAGACTAACCTGGGAATGCCAATAATATATTTTATTCACAAGGCGGTTACTAAGTTCTATTCAGAGGACCTAAAGGTTGTCAGGACACTCAGTTCCCCAAAAGCAGATACTGCTAAGCAATAGCTTTTACTCTATTTCCAGGATTTCATAGATATCTATCTTCGGTATTTTTACGGTCAATAGCTTTTTGCGTTCATTCCAGGAATATCCCAGTTTCACATCAGATGGAACCAAACTTATTTTTTTTGGTTTCTTGTCCAGAAAAACATTTACGTAAACAGGGCCGATTGCCGGTATTTCATCGATTGTGTAAACATCCTGGTCATCATGCGGTCCTGCTGTGTTAACCAGGTTTATTAACAGCCGGTCATTTTTCTTCATCAGCGTCATATCCAGATACATGCTGCCCTCGATTGTAACCATCGGCTGATAAAGCACTGAAGTAAAACTCTTAATTAAGTTCCGGTGAACATGGCTCTTTCTTTTTATGTATGTATCGCCTACATCAGCAAGAATCAGCCCTATTTTGCCGTTTCCGTATTTCAGCAATTCAGCTGCCGCATGCTTATCACCACTGTCAATGTCTTCCGCAAGTGATAAATAGTAGCTGGAAATCCCTGCAAAAGAATTAATTATAAAGTTTCCGTGGCTATAAGCCCATGTCTTGCCATCTTCTGATATCAAGTAGCCTCCGGTTTCATTTTTGCCAAAAAACTCAAGCCGCTGTCTGAACATCTCGTATGAAGATGTTCCAATGACAAGCAAAGAGCCGCCTTTTTCTGTATATCCTAAAAGCTCTTCCATAAATTCCTGGCTTATTATGTCGGTCTCAGGAATTACTATAAGGGGATAGTCATCCATATGCCCTGACAGATGGTGTTCTGATAAAATTTCAAAAGCCTGGCCCGACTCACAGAACAACTGAACGATTCCCTGAAGTTTGGAATCTTCCCCTTCGCATTGGAACAGGAATTTACTGGTATGATACCTATTATAAGTAGAATTTAAAATCGCAACCTGCGGTACAGGTTTTGCATTATGGCAGAATTCCTCTCTCTCCCGGCAGAATTCGGCCACGTCTTTCATTAGCTCTACCTGCCACATATGTATGCTTCCGTCTTTTCTCTGAGGATAATAACTTTGGAATCCGCCGCCAAGCGCCAGCACGACTGCTGCTTCCTGCTTCAATTGCTGCGGATGTTTAGGGCAACGTTCCATTCTATCGCCGTTTCTCCAGCGAAATCCCCACGCCATCAGATCCCATGGTTTTCCCTGCGGTGCCAGGCATCTTCCTTCATACCGGGCTGAATTCACTGAATCTGCCCAAAGATAGTCGCCGGAAAGAAAATCAACATCAATGGTAACCGGTTCGGGCATCTTGCTGGAAAACGCCCAGTTTGAAGCGATTTGAAATTCATCGTCTGCATAATGAATAACATCTGTATACTTTCGCATGTATTTTCTGAACTGATCCCTGCAAAAATCAGAGAATTCCTGCCAATGTGTATCTCCGGGCTTTTGCGGAAGGTTTTGAGATATGTCAATTCCCGTTGCATTTTTAAATGCATTGACCGCTTTTTCAGAATAGTCTGTTTGAGTTCCCCAGCATTCGCCGTCAAGCCAAACTCCGTCCAGATTGTATTCCCTGCTGATTTCCAGTAATTGTGGTATAACAATCTCGTCAACATAAGAACTGAATGTTGATGTAATGCCATTTGGGAGCCATTTCGGGAACCCTTTTCCTTCATAGCTTACCGCTGCCCATTCCGGGTGTGTTTTGCATTGATATTCGTCGCACACACCTGAATAATGCACAAAAAGAGCAACTCCTTTTTCTAAGGTTGCTTCTCTCCAAATTCTTAGTTGGTCAGCTGAAATTTTAGGGTATGGATTCCCCGCTTTCGTAGGATAGGAGGACCACCCGGGATGTCCTTTGCAGTCAATCTGAATAAAATCGGGCTTAACAATATCAATGATTTTAAAGATCATTTCCCTTGATGTGTTGCCCCCTATGGGAATAACATAACCATCTTCGGCGGGCTTTGCATGGAAATCAAAATGAAGGCCGAAGAAGCAATCCCCACGTCTTTTTCGTTCAGGATATTTACCCATAACAACCTCCTAATAGCAGGATACATGAATATTATATAACAGAACAAAGTTAAATACTGTTTTCTATATAGGTTTTTTTACCATGGCACCTGTTTACTATAAAAGGCTGATGTTAATCGGCGTTGTATTTGTAAGATTATCTGTTACAGGACATCTGTTTTCTATCATGTTTACCCACTTTTCAAGGGTCTCCCTGTCAACATCTGCATCCGGGGTTATTTTTATCTCAATATTTTTAAAACCTGCTCTGTCATCGTAGGATTTTCCCGCAAATCTCGCAGGGTTCATATTTCCGTTTATTTCAGTATGGATGCCCTTTAATTCAAACCCAAGTTCTTTTGCTGCAAAATTACCTACAACCGTATAGCATCCGGCAAGAGACGCAAGAACAAGCTCAAGCGGGTTCGCTCCTTCGTTTTTGCCGCCAAGGTTTTTCGGCTCATCGACAATAATCTCGAAATTTCGCGCATTGACAATTGTTTTCATTCCTCCGTCGCTTTTTGCATCAACTTTAAATTCCATTAAATTCATATACTTAACTCCTTTTCATGAATTTAGTATAAGTGTTCCCCGTAACAAAGTAATAAACCTTATTCCATAATAGGTTATTAGCTAATCAAAGATTCTTATTGCTATATAAAAGAAAACCGCCCTTGAAGCGGTTTGTTTTAAAATCTATCCCAAATGAAGCAATTCTTTTTTATAAACAATTTCTCCATTATGTCCCATTTATCATGCAAAACAACATCTGGTTTTACCATCATCTCATTAAACTTCATATGTCCTGTTATTAGTTGTGATAATGAAGAAACATCACATTGCAGGTCCGGGGATTTTTTGGTTTTGGCAACACTGCATTCTGCCATTTTCCACTCAACAAGCCAATTCCCGGAATTCCACGGTGCATGCTTGTCGTCCACCCCGATTACTACACTTCCTGGGCTATCAGGCTTTTTAATGATTTCAAAAGCTTTTTGGGCATTGATTATTCGGTTCATTCCAGTATGATAACGGCTTACTTCAGTTCCCCATGTTTCTTTTACAAGAATTTCAATTGGAAATCCCGCCGGTACTATAAGCTTTATTTTTCTAAGGTCGCCTTTATATCCATTTATTATTGCCATAAGCCCACGGATTCCTTCATATCCCACCCAGGCGGTTTCAATTACATTCATATCATAAGTGTAATTTTCTACTTTTTCAGGTTTTATTTTCATGTATGCTATGGGCTCATTATTTTCATTAAATCTTATGAACACACGGTCATCATTTTTATACGGGTCTTTCAGGAACAGGGTGTTCCACCGCCAGTCTTCCCTCGCGACACAGCAATTATATTGTGCAGCAAAATGGTTATATACAGTTTTTAAGTCATCGTATCCATCACCGGGGAAATATTGTTTTGTATACCCGTCTGTTTCAATGTCATACATCTGTTTTATATCGACGGTAATCATATCTCCATAACTTCCCTGGGCATAACCGTACTTTCTGTAATATTCATGTGAAAAAGGGTAAAGGTAAGACATGACATCACCCTTCTCATACATTTCTACATATGCTTTTTTCAGAAGATTTTTTACAGCACCTCCCCTCCTGTGTTCAAGAAGGGTTGCAACCCCTGCTATGCCGGGCGATCCGACAACCGTGCCGTCCAGATAGGATTTAAAAGGAATCATTTCAAGCACTGCAGCGAGTTTTCCCTCTTCAGTAAATGCACCGCGTGCCAGCTCCCATCTTGTTTTATCTATTTCAGGAGTGATGCCCGTCTTGTCCTCTTCATATTTCATGAAATACACGATTGACTGGAGTTTTCTAAGGTCTTTTAATTCTTCTTTCTTTAAATTCCTGTACTGCATGTATTATTCCCCCAACAAAATTTCTGCAATTTAATCATATTGCACCTTTTATCACCTGTCAATTTACATAAGGCACCAAACCTTCTTATGTTTTATGCAAGAAACAGCCGCATGATTTAACCTGCGGCTGTTTAGCTTAAATAACTGACGATGAATGAAAAACGTCAGATTAATATTTCTGTCTTACAGTATAGCTTGTATGCAGTAATTCATGGGAAACATGGCCAAGCGGCTTTCCTAGGAAGTCCGCATAAATTTTAGTGATATCCGGGTTCTCGTGGGATTTTCTCAGAGCCTTCCCTTCATCTTCCCTATACAGGGCCATCATGCGTTTCTCTTTGGTGTTCTCTTCTTTCGGCCTTGGTTGTCCGCCTCCGCTTATGCAGCCGCCGGGGCAACCCATTACTTCAATGAACAGATATGGACTTGTCCCATTTTTTATTTCCTGCAACAAGGTCCCTGCTCCAACCAACCCGCTGGTAACAGCTATCGGTATTGTTACTCCATTTAAGAATGACCACTCTTCTTTAGCGTCTTCAATGGTTATTGATGCGGTTTTGATTCTTTCAAGGCCGACAATCGGCGCAACATGCAGTCCGTCAAACGGGAGTTCCCTACCGGTGACTAATTCATATACCGTCCTCAGTGCCGCTTCCATAACGCCGCCTGTTGTTCCGAAAATATCGGCTGCCCCGGTAGATATTCCAAGAGGATTATCAAATTCAGAATTTTCTAATTCAGTGAATTCAATTCCTGCTTCTTTAATCATCCTGGCCAATTCCCTGGTTGTCAGCACGGCATCGACATTCGGTACGCCGTTATTAACCATTTCTGGCCTTGTTATCTCATATTTTTTTGCAGTACAGGGCATTATTGAAACAACATACATATCTTCAGGATCGACATCTATCCTATTGGCATAGAATGATTTTGCCAATGCCCCCAGCATCATATGCGGGGATTTACATGATGACAGGCTGTCCAACTGTTTTGGGAAGAAGTGCTCTATGTACTTTATCCACCCAGGGCTGCAGCTTGTAATCATTGGAAACGTTGCATTTATTCCGACATGAAGACCAAGCTCGTGAACTTTTTCCTCAGTAATTGCCCCTTTTTCAAGAAGCATCTGTACAACACGGTTGAGGAACTCTGTTCCCTCCTCAATTATTGTGAGGTCAGCCGCAAAATTAGTATCGAATACATAGTCAAAACCCATGTCCCTGAGAGCGGATGCCATTTGCCCGGTGACCAGAGTTCCGGCGGGATATCCAAACTCCTCACCGAGCGCTGCCCTTATAGCAGGAGCTGTCTGCACAACAACAGTTTTTTCCGGATCTGCCAAAGCTGCCCATACTTCTTCAGTGGAGAAGTTTTCATGAAGTGCATTTACAGGACATACGACTGTGCACTGCCCGCAGTTGGTGCATGATGCATTCCCAAGAAGAATATCTTCCCCTGCCGTAATAGCAGTTGCAAAACCTCGCGACTGTGTATTCAGTACGCCCACTCCCTGTGCTTCATTGCATACGGTTACACATCGTCTGCATAGAATGCATTTGGCAGCATCACGTACTACTGAAGGACTGCTGTCATCAATATATTCTTTTGATTTTTCGCCCTCAAAGCTGCTTTCGTCCGCTTGTATTATTTCACCGATTGCCTGCAATTCGCAATTTTGGTTCCTTGCACAACTGAGGCAGTCTTTGGGATGATCAGACAGGATAAGTTCATACATTATTTTTCTTGACTCCCTGACTCTTGCAGTACTGGTTTTAACAACCATCCCTTCTGAAGCAGGTGTAATGCATGATGCCTGAAGTGTTTTCGCACCTTCGACTTCCACAACGCACATCCTGCATGATCCTATGGAATGCATATCCTCCAGATAGCATAGCGTAGGTATATAAATATTTAGTTTTTTCGCCGCATCCAGTATGGTTGAACCTTCAGGTACGCTGACCTGTTTTCTGTTTACAGTAAGATTAATCATGTCCTCACCTAACCTTCCCGCCTGTCGCAGCGCAGGCATCTCATGGCTTCAGCCGTGGCATTCAGTTTATGAAAACCAAGCGAAACCTCATCAAAATTGTTTTTTCTTAATTCAGGTTCAAGAGCATGCATATCAAATCTTTCATGTTCAACCAATTCGGATTCATCATAATGCATTGGTATTTCGATTTCCTTGCCTTTATTAAGCTTGCCGCTTCCGCCGAGGAACTTGTCAATTGCAGAAGCAGCTTTTTTACCATCCGCTATAGCGGTTATGACTGCATCTGACCCCCTGACAACATCTCCTCCGGCAAATACGCCTTCCATTGTGGTCATCTGAGTATATTTATCAACAACAAATGTTCCCCATTTAGTTATCTCAACTTCATCAGCTCTTACAAACGGCAGGTCTGAGTACTGGCTTACCGCAGGAATTACCAGATCCACATCAATTTTCAGATTCTCCTGCTCGCAGTCTCTCGGAACTTTTCTTCCGCTGCTGTCGAATCCGCAAAGTTCCATCTGCTTGCATTCAACAAACTCAATTTTACCATCGCCCTTGAATCCAACAGGAGCTACAAGCGGATGGATTTGAACGCCTTCTTCTATGGCATCTTCAATTTCCCTGCAATCAGCAGGCATGTCTCCTTCGGTCCTGCGGTAAAGGATGTGAACTTCCTCTGCACCAAGTCTTAAAGCAGTTCTTGCTGCATCAATTGCTGTGTTTCCACCGCCGATTACAGCTACTTTTCCATTCAATTCATTGAGTTTTCCAAGGTTAACATCTTTAAGGAAATCAAGTCCGTGGTAAACCCCGTCTATGTCCTCTCCCTCTATTCCCATAGCCTTTGAAACCTGGGTTCCTGTGGCTATATAAACGGAATCGTGGGATTCCCTTATTTCTTCAAAGGTAATGTCTTTTCCTACTTCAATTCCCAGTTTTATCTGAATGCCGATCTGTTTAAGTGTATTTATTTCTTTTTGTAATATTTCTTTGGGAAGCCTGTATTCCGGAATTGCATAAACAAGCATACCGCCGGCAACTTCTTCTGATTCATAAACCGTGACATCGTAACCTTTTCTTCCAAGGTAATAGGCACATGTCAAACCTGACGGCCCGGCGCCGATAATTCCAATGGATTTGTTTTTCTTGCGGGAAATTATATCGGTGAAGGGGCTTGTGTCTTTCATTGCTTCATCGGCGGCATATCTCTTAAGGTCCATAATGGCTATGGGATCATCAAGTTGCGTTCTCCTGCATCTGCTCTCGCATGGATGTGTGCAGACCCTTCCGCACACTGATGGAAATGGATTTTCCTGACGTATCAGGTTGTATGCATCCTTGACCCTTCCCGCCGCAATCAATGCTATATATCCGGGAACATTTACACCGGCCGGACATGCATTTTCACAAGGTGAAAGGAACAAGTCGGAACAAACGCCGGCACGGCAGTATTTATCATGTATATGTTCTTCATATTCTTCCCTAAAATATTTTATAGTGCTAAGGACAGGATTCGGGGCGGTTTGACCTAATCCGCAAAGCGCCGTATCTTTAATGGCTTTCCCAAGTTTTTCGAGTTTTTCTATATCTCCCTCGCGACCGTCACCTTTTGTAATTCTTTCCAGAATCTCAAGCATCCTTTTTGTCCCTAATCTGCAGGCTACGCACTTTCCGCATGATTCCTCCTGTACGAACTCCATAAAAAACCTAGCGACATCCACCATACAAGTGTCTTCATCCATACAGATAAGACCGCCGGATCCCATTATTGCCCCGAGTTCAACCAACGAATCATAATCAATTGGTACGTTCAGGTGTTCGCTTGTAAGGCATCCTCCGGACGGTCCGCCTGTCTGGGCAACTTTGAATTTTTTACCCCGGGGAATTCCGCCGCCCACATCAAATATAACTTCTCCAAGGGTAATCCCCATGGGCACTTCTATTATCCCTGTGTTGTTAATATCTCCTGCAAGTGCAAAAACCTTGGTGCCCGGGCTTTTTTCTGTACCAATAGATGAGAACCAGTCAGAACCATTCAGGATGATACCCGGTACATTGCCAAAGGTTTCAACATTATTTATAATTGTTGGTTTTTTAAATAATCCTTTATCAGATGGATAAGGCGGTTTTTGTCTTGGCTCGCCCCTCTGGCCTTCAACCGAAGCAATCAGCGCTGTTTCTTCTCCACAAACAAATGCCCCTGCCCCTATTCTGATTTCAATATCAAAGTCAAAACCATGCTCGAAAATATCTTTGCCGAGAAGATTAGCAGTTTTTGCAGCTTTAAGCGCATGCTCAAGTCTTTCAACCGCAAGAGGGTACTCGGCCCTTACATATACAAAACCCTTATTTGCTCCAATTGCATATGCAGCGATTGCCATTCCTTCAATTAAGCCGTGGGCATCGCCCTCAAGAAGGCTCCTGTCCATAAACGCCCCGGGGTCGCCCTCATCGGCATTGCAGATTACATATTTTTCATCCCCGTCGCTTTTTCTGGCAAATTTCCACTTGAGTCCGGTCGGAAATCCCCCGCCGCCCCTGCCGCGAAGCCCTGATTTTATCATTTCAGATATTACATCCTCGGAGTTCATTTCAGTAATTGCTTTATAGAGCCCAAGATATCCGTCATTAACCACATACTCCTCAAGGGAGAGGCAGTCGATGCTGCCGCAGTTTTTTAATACTATCTTCTGCTGGCTTGTGAAAAAATCGATATCCTTAATATATGGAATTGCCTTACCAGTTTTTTCATCTTTAATGCAGAATTCTTCAGCCACACCGCCGTCAATAACAGCTTTCCTCACGATTGCTTCCATATTAATCGGTTCAAGATTGCAGTAAAAAACGTCGCCGGGTTTTATTATCATGGCAGGGCCGATGTTGCATGTTCCCATGCAGCCCGTCAGTTTTATGCTAATTTTCTTTTCGGGACAAAGTTTTTCAAGTGCTTTAATAAGAGCATCTTTCACCGCGTTGCAGTTTGACGAGATGCATCCTGCACCTGAACATATAAGTATTGTGTATTCATACTGTTTCATTTTCTCGAAATAAGCTTCTTTTATTTCTTCCAGATGTTTTCTGCCATTGATTAATTTAACATTCATATCGCCGCCCCCTACTCGTATTGCGCCAGAATCTGCCTGAGCTTATTCGGATTGACGCGTTTATAGACCGTTTCATCGATAGCTATTGCAGGAGCAAGGCCGCAGGCTCCTATACATCGCATGACTTCAAGGGAAAAATTCATATCCTCTGTTGTTTCACCAACTTCAATGTCAAGCAGCTCTTTGATTTTATCTACTATTTTTTCCCCGCCGCGAACATAGCACGCCGTTCCAAGGCATACTTTAATAGTGTGTTTGCCTTTCGGCTGTGTTGAAAAAAGAGAATAGAATGATACAACCCCGCTTACCTTTGACAAAGGCAGGTCCATTTCTTCTGCAATGAATTTCAGTACGTTATCAGGTAGATACCCGAAAATTGCCTGAGCCATATGCAGGATTTGAATAAGATTGCTTTCTTTTGCTTCGTAATTTTCGACAGCTTGTTTGAGAAGTGAAAATTTTTCATTTTCACTTAAGTCGCAGTGTTCGCACTGCTTCACCATATTAGCCATTTATACACCCCCGTGATATATTTTCACCGGTTTTTTACCGGATATATGTCAATACATTCAATGCAGCTTATTTTCTGCCGTCCGCAGGTTCAAGCTATACAAAAGTGAACAGCCATTGTTAATTGGATTTGACCTCCGGTGTTCACCGTTTACCCCTGTCAATATTTAAAATAAAAAACGGCTACATCATAATCATGATAAAATGCCCAACAAAGATGTCCTGAATATGACATAACCGCAATAAAAAAGATTGTTAAATGATTATCAATCTTTCTTGCTAATATTATACATTCCGTACTCCTGCAGACGCAAGTGTTTTTTTGTGAAAATTTTATCAATTTACCTTTTTTAGTCCTGATGCAGTCTCAATAATTTTAAATTATAAAAAAACCACCAAGTTATCCGAGGATAATATGACGCAATTTAATAGATAACCCCGTATAAATCCATATTCAAATTATTATGGGATGTTAAACATAAGTAGTCAGACTTAATGTTTATCCGTAATGAAGTTTTTTAGTGTTTTACTTATAAATTGCAGGTCATCCACTGATACACCATAATTCATAACGAAGCGGAATATTTTCCCTTCCGGGGGGTAAATTATGATGTTTCTTTTAAAGAAATACCTGACGATATCATCATCGTTAATATCAATATCAACGGTGAAAAAAACCATATTTATATCAAGCATTTCTTCAAGCACATTCACACCGTTGATGCTTTTAAGCATACCTGCAAGTATTTTTGCGTTTCTATGGTCGTCGGGAAGTCTTTTAACCATCCTGGTCAGTGCGATTTTCCCCGGTGCAGCAATTACACCCGCCTGGCGCATTCCCCCGCCCATTATTTTTCTTTTAAACCGCGCCTTTTGAATGAACTCCTTAGATCCGGCAAGGATGGAGCCTACCGGGGCGCCAAGGCCTTTTGACAGGCAGAACATAACAGAATCACAGTACTTAGTAATTTCAGCCGCATCAACTTCCAGGGCTGCAGCAGCATTAAATAGACGGGCCCCGTCAAGATGCACCGGAATGCCATATTCATGTGCCGTATCATATACCGTTTTCATCTTTGCCAAAGGTATTACCCTTCCGCTTGAATGAGCATTTTCCAAACATACAAGACCAGTCTTGGGAAAATGATGGTCAACTACCTTGCGTATCCTTGAATCCACTTCATCCGGCTGCAGGACTCCATCCGGACAGTCAACCGCCCTGAGCTGTACCCCTGCGATGATTGAAGATGCGCCCGCCTCGTGTTCAACTATGTGGCAGCCGTTATCAAGTATGACTTCACTTCCCCTTTCGCAGTGGGTGAATAAAGACAACTGGTTTCCAAAAGTACCGCTCGGAACAAACAAGGAGGATTCTTTACCGGTCGCCTTTGCCGCCAAGGCTTCAAGTTCAATGACGGTCGGGTCATCGCCGCAAACATCATCCCCTACTTTTGCCCTGTACATCGCCATTCTCATCTCTTCAGTAGGCTTGGTTACCGTATCGCTTCTGATATCAATTACTTTCATCTTTTTTTCCTTTTCCATTCTTTTCAAGGATTATTGCATCAACTGCAGTTATAGCCATTATAATTACAAAAAGTCCTAAAGAGACCCATTTATATATATTGTATACTGTTGCGATGTCTTTTTCATTCAAAAGGAAATATAAAAGTATGAGAGCCATGAACAGGGTCAGGTTCGTCGCCTGAAAGACAAATGCATGTAAAAATACCGGATGCTTTCTTATTTTCAGGAACATAATAACCCTGAGAAGTGTATTCAAATCAAACCCAATCATATTTGATTTTTCGGCAAAACTCAGCATAACCCCTGTAATATATAAAAGTGTAAAAATAATAATCGGCATAATGTGTCCCTGTAACAATAATAGTAAATTTCCGACCTGTATACAATCTTCTTTTTCTTTGATTGACACATACCCGGTATGATGTTAATATATCCGTAATCGGGGGAAATCCCGAGATAGATTATACGAAGATGTATGCTTTAACGGCGATGTAGCCTGTGTTTCAAATTGAAATGCGGGCTTTTTTAATATTCGCTATTGAGCCCTATGCGTATAGCTAATATAAAATATTTTTTGCGGAGGAAGAAAAATGGATAAAATGACAAGGGTTGATATTATTACACGTCCATCAAAGTTTGAAGAGTTAAAGGAGGCCCTGAATTCAATTGGCGTTACAGGAATGACTGTTCTGCAGGTAATGGGATGCGGAACACAAAAGGGTCAGAAGGAAATGTACAGGGGAACTCCCGTTGAAATTATGCTGCTTCCCAAAATCAAAATTGAAACCGTGGTCTGTGAAGTCCCGGTGGACCTGGTTATTGAAACCTGTAAAAAAGTTTTGTATACGGGAGAAATCGGCGATGGCAAAATTTTCACCTATAATGTGGAAAACGCTGTTAAAATAAGAACCGGCGAAGCAGGCGTACGTGCTTTATAATTAATTGTAAATGCCCGGGGCAGTAATTTGACCCGGGTATTTTTATAGATTTAATTATTATGTTCAAACCCCGAGGGCTTTCAGTATTTCATCTGCATGTGTCTTTGGCGAGACTTTTGGAAATGCATGGCTAATCATCTGGTTTTCATCAATAATAAAAGTAGATCTTATTATTCCCATATATTTTTTCCCATACATGCTTTTTTCTCCCCATGCGCCATAGGCTTCCGCCAGTGTATGATCCGGGTCGGAAACCAAGTGGTACGGTAGTTCGAATTTATCCCTGAACCTGCAGTGCGATTCCAGTCCATCCGGACTTACGCCTACAACAACGGCACCCGAATCAAGAATTTTATCATATACATCCTTAAAACCCTTGGCCTCAATAGTGCATCCCGGTGTATTATCTTTGGGATAGAAATACAAAACTATCTTTTTCCCTTTATAACTCTCAAGGGTTACTTCGTCTCCCGAAGCTTCCTTAAGTTTAAAATTAACTGCTTTGTCACCGTATTTTAACATTTTAATCCTCCTTGTTTATATTTGTTGTATACCCGTAAAAGCGTAATAAAACCTTTCACCAAAAAAATCACCGATTATTTATCAAACTTTAACCGTTGGTTTTATTTGCTTAAATACTAAATTTTATTAAAAAAAGTTTTCCTTGTACATTGCAAACTATTAAGTTATAATACACCTTGTGAGAGAAGACTCTCACCCGGAAAAAGGGCAAAACAGTCCCCCGGTTGGTTAATATTTGTTGCGGGGATTCGCATTGGAGACTAATTGCTCACGGGAAAAGATCTATTTAATCATTACCCAAGGGAAGATTTCTACATTTCGTTTAACACCACAACAATAGAAAATGGTACAGAGAAAGAGGTAGGAAAATGTACGAGGATAAGACATTATCATGTGCTGATTGCGGAGCTGATTTTCAGTTTACAGCATCAGAACAGGAATTTTATGCAGAGAAGGGTTTTGCAAACGAACCCAAAAGATGCCCTGATTGTAGAGCTACACGTAAAAAATCACGTTACAATGGCGAACGTCAGATGCACAGTGCAACATGCGCTGAATGCGGAGCTGAAACACAGGTTCCATTCAAGCCTACAGGCGAACGTCCTGTTTATTGCAATGATTGCTTCAGAGCAAAGAGGAGTAGCTATTAATTAGTAACGAGAATTTGACAAGCAGACTAATCGAAACCCCGCAATGCGGGGTTTCTTTTTTATATTTAGTAATCCAAGTAAAGAATTAGCCGGCTATTCAAGTCCGTCAATGATTCTTTTAATTCTTTCAATATTAATGAGTTCTATGTGTCCGCCTGTGAAATTGATGATGCCTTCCGCCCTTAGGTTAATCATTCCCCTGGAAAGCGAGGGACGGGCTGTATTGAAAAACTCCGCAAGTTCATATTTTTTCATAGGCAGGTTGAATTTTGTCTTTCCGGTCGTTTTAAAAATGTTATAAAGGTACGTACAGATTTTTGCTTTAAGTCCTTTTATAGCAAGATATTCAATTTTTCTTGTTAATTTAATGGCTTTTGTTGAAAGAATTCCCAGCATATTCCTTTGCAGCAGGGCATGCCACATACAGGCGTTTGAACACTGGTCAACTATGCTTCCGGGCCTTATGAACATAACCTTTGCTTCGCTCTGGCTTTCAACATTGGCAGGCCAGACACTATCTTCGGAATATGCAGCGTTTTCACCGAATAATTCGCCCGGCTCCGCAGTTCCCAGTAGAATTCTGTTCCCTGTCAGACTTGTTTTTGATATGCTTAGAGCACCCTCAAGAACTATTCCTATTCCATCCAGTTTCAATCCTTCTGCAGCTACAACATCATTTTTACTATATTCCCTTATTATCGGATTAAGACAACCAAGAAGATGATTTAAATTGCTGCGTTCGATCCCCTTAAATAAATGCGATTTCATTAATATATCGGTATGTTTTGTGTGCATATCAGCCTTTTTGTAACATATGTTACGGATTCTTTGTCTCTATTTTAGTATATTGTTCATGAGAAAGCAACCGGACACATTGGCTATACGAAAGGATGAACCAATATGAAACGAAAAATAATAAAAATTGACGAAGAATTATGCAACGGATGCAGAATATGCGTTGATGCTTGCCATGAAGGAGCAATACAGATGATAGATGGCAAAGCTAAACTAGTATCCGAATCATACTGCGACGGCTTAGGCGATTGTCTTCCCGAATGCCCGACCGGTGCAATTACTATGGAAGAACGCGAAGCAGAGGCTTACGACGAAGAAGCTGTTAAAGCTAACATCGCTGCAAAGGAAAAGGCTCCTGAGCCACTTGCATGCGGATGCCCCGGAACAGCCTCAAGAAGCATTGCCAGGACACATTCCCGTTACTCAGAATCTGCGGCACCAGCCGGAGAACTTAAATCCGAGCTTCAGCAGTGGCCGGTTCAGATAAAACTTGTTCCGGTGAATGCCCCCTATTTTAACGGCGCTAAATTACTTATTGCCGCCGACTGTACGGCATATGCATATGCGGATATCCACAGGAAATTTATCAAAGGCCGCGTAACTATCATAGGTTGCCCAAAATTGGATATGCTTGATTACACTGACAAACTCACAGCAATCATCAGAAACAATGATATAAAAAGCGTTACGGTTTTAAGAATGGAAGTACCCTGCTGCGGCGGCATTGTCCAGGCGACAAAAAGCGCCCTGATGAACAGCGGTAAATACCTTCCTTGGAATGTTGTAACTGTAACTACTGACGGGCAGTTAATTGAAGCGTAATCCCGGCGACTCAATTCACCTTCAACAACTGACATGCTAAAAATATAGTCCGCTGGTTAATATATGTCAACCAGTGGATTTTCTTTCTTTGTATGTTAATTTTGCCGGGTTTAATTCGGAGTTTTTTGATATGTGGTAAAATGTTTTTACGGAGGTTATTATGGAACATAAAATACGGACAATGGTTTGCAAGGCAGGCAAAAAAATTGTAGACACCGGATTAGCTGCAGGCACATGGGGCAATGTAAGTGCCAGAATTGACGAAAAAACAATGCTGATAACCCCAAGCGGCATGGATTATTCCGTTATAAAGCCTGAAGACATTGTACATGTAAATATATACACGCTTGAATCCATTGGCAAATTACCGCCAAGCAGTGAGACGCCTATGCATGCCGCAATATATAAATCCCGTCCTGAAATAAACGGCATAATACATGCCCACCCGCAGTACGGCTGCACAGTTGCCGCTTCCAGAAGGGAAATTCCTCCGATTCTTGACGATATGGTTCAGTTGATAGGCCCCAGCCTTAAGGTTGCCGACTATGCCCACCCCGGGTCGGAAAAAATGGTAAACGGTGTACTTGGCGCCATCGAGGGGCGAAATGCATGTCTTCTCGCCAACCATGGAGCTGTATGCATCGGCAGAACCCTTGACGAGGCGTTCACTGTAATTATGATCCTTGAAAAATCCTGCAGGACTTTCATAGACTCCATTGCACTTGGCGGAGCTATACCTTTTTCGGAAGAGGAGGCCCTGGAACTTCATAAAATGTATATGGAAACTTATTCAGTATCTGACCAAAAAGAAAAACTGCGGATAGCGGGAATGGTATAACCGAAAATTAAATGAAAAAAGCAATATTGATTTTATTTATATTAATACTACTGTGTGCAATGGTTGCCGCAGGTTTCTACCTGGTTACGCAACGCGGTGTTTTTGCACGCGAAGTCTCAGTCTATACCCCTGGTTCGGGCACCCCGCTTCTATATGATACATTAAAGATTAACGAGAGCAACCTGGTTCTTGACACCCTCAAATCCACCGAGAAAGTTGAAACCATTCCGCCACGTTTCAATTATGAGTTAATAATGCGTGTTACTTATCGGCCGGATATAACAAAACACTACTCAATTTATATAAATCCGTACACCGGAGACGGGTGTATAGAAAAAGGTCTTCTGAAAAAATCTTATTTTATGATTTCACAGGAAACTATGGATTTCATACTTTCTCCCGCTAATGTTTCCATTAGCAAGTTGTCCGAACCTTCAGAAAATGACCCTCTTGACACTGATTTTTATACCAGAATTCGCAGTACCTTTGAATATATCGGCGGAAGGCCGGAAATACCTGAAAACTCATCTGAATATACAATATCCATTAATTCTCCTTTAATGGGATCATTGGAATATTTCCTTTTATTGGATTTGGAAAGTGAAAAGGCATATGCGGGAACCCCCGAAGGGTATTATTCAATTTCAACGGATATGGCGGAATCACTATTTTCGATGGAACCCATTTATATGGATTATAAGGAAAAAATACAGCCGATACCTGATATATCACTAAATTCAGGAATTCCTATAGACCCTTCTTATAAAGACATCCGCTGGATTCGGATAAAACCGACTGGTGAAACCGTTTCAGAAAGCATTCTGGAATCTAATCGCCAGGAGGTGGAATCGCTGGAACCCGGGCAATTGTTGGCAGCAGTCTATAAACCCGGGCAAAAGCCAGACGGTATTGTTTTGTATGAATACCGTGGCGGTGATTTATTTAAAGAATACGATTTACTGAATGATGAAGTAGTGGTTCCTGACTTTGAGGGAAAACTTGATTATACGCTTAAGGCCATATATGAAATAAGCAGCTATCCCAAGTCTTATGGAACCATTTCCCTTGACTACTCTTTCGCCCAGGACCTGCCGACATCTGTGGAAATGCTATACAACGAAGCCCGTCCCGGCGACATCCTTGCTTTCTTTATTGATTATTCAGAGGATGGTGAATCTTTCTCACTTGAGTCAAATCTGGGAAATTTTAAAGCTGATTTTATGCCCTATGGCAACAGTTATGTAATATATATGCCTATAAACTGGTGGACAGCGCCAAAAGACTATGCTGCAACAATATACCGAAATATAGAATCCGGACGCGAGGTTTTTGAAGAATACACTGTAACCATACTGCCGGATGAATTTGTAACAGAATACCAGTATCTTGAAGTTTCCGAGGAGCTTAAAGAAAAAACAGACCCTGTAAAAACAGCAAACGACAGTGTGCTTGTCGCCAAGGCCAAGTCCAATCCCAATCCCACTTCATATGTTGAGGGAACATTCATATTGCCTATTGAAGGGGAGCTTGGCACCAGCTATGCAATGACCCGTTATGTAAACGGTGAAAATCCCTATCGTCATTCCGGTCTTGATATTGACGGCGAAACCGGCGACCCTGTCGCAGCTTGCAATAATGGTGTGATAGTTTATGCAGGACCGCTTGTAAGACCCGGAAATACCGTTATCATTGACCACGGAATGGGACTTTATACAAGTTATCTTCATTTAAGCGGCTTTGCTGTCGAAGTAGGAGATTATGTTGAAAAAGGCGACGTTGTGGCTTATGTGGGTTCAACGGGTTTTTCAACAGGTCCGCACCTGCACTGGTCTGTAACCCTATACGGGAACTATATGAGTCCTTTATGGCTTGTAGAAAATCCCATTGTGCCTGACTAGTTTACATCCCGTTTTAATAAACGGTCCATTGACTGTTCAAGCGAAATAAAAAACATGCATATTTTATTTGCCGTTGTCTTCAATTATCATAAATGCAATCAGGATAATATAAATCACAAGCACAATCCAGTCAATAAGACCCATTTTATCTGTAAATGTGAGTATTATATTAGCTGCCACAAAAATGTAAAGGAGCCATTTTAAAATGCGGTTTTTTGATTTGCATACGAATGCAAAAAACCCAAAGCACAGCCCATTGACAATCATGAGAATCCCGAGTATAACGCTGCTTTCGAGCATAATGATACCGAAAACCAACCATAACATGCATATCCCCGCCATGAGTCCGCGAACCATGTGTTTTTTCATGCTGTCAAACATTGTAATCCTCCTGTTTAGTTATAATAAAAAGCTGGGCGCTTTTAAATGAACCTACGCATCTGGATTCATATGAGCACCCGGTTCTCCTTATAAAACTGTGCATATCCTTTATGAGGTCGCCGCTTTTAACCATAATCATCGTAATCCAGTATCCGAAAATGTTTCTGTCCGGCGGATAATCATAATCTACCATCAGCAGTTTTCCGCCGTTTTTCAGTACCCTCAGCATTTCAGCAAGCGCTTTGTCTCCGTCAGGATATCCACTGAATGCCATAGTCACTATAACTGTGTCAAAAAAGCCATCTGAATATGGAAGATGCTCAACATTGCCTTGCACTAATTCCGCTTTTCTTCCCATTTTGTCCAATTTGTTCCGTGCCCATGCTACCATATCCGAATTGTAATCTATACCGTACAATTCAATATCAGCCGGATACTGTGTCAGCAGAAAGCCTGTCCCGAATGAAACCTCAAGAACCTTTTTGCCTTCAACATAAGGAAGCACCGTCCTCAGCCATTTCTTCCATAATGGAAAAACAGCAATGAATCTATCGTATGATTTGGTCCACCGGGTGTAGATTTTATTCATCTCATCAGTGTAAGCCCGGCTGTCTTTCGGTGCTTCGTGATATTTAATTTTTTCGGGTCTTACTTTTATGAACATATCCATCTCCTAAGCAAGGGATATCAGGTGTTTTTCAAGCAATGCCGTTGTGGTTGATAATTTCATATATTCCCCCGGTTTTTATTTCCCCGGCGAGTTGCTCATTTGCAAAACCAGCTTCCCGCCTTTTATGATTTCATCATGGCTAATTGTAAATCCATCAATCTTCCTGCCGTTGAACTTGATTTCTCTTACATATTGGCTATTGGGTCCGTTATTTTTCATAACCATCCTGAATATACCGCCGCTGTAATAATCTTTATTGAGATTTATTATGACTTCGTCAAATATCGGTGAACCGATTTCATAAACCGGATTTTTATATGCCCCGCCTTTTATATCAAAAAGTCCCAGTGCCATCAACAGGCTTGTACCACCGGATAACCCACAGTCATCATCTTCGCAGAAGCCAAGTTTCCCCGTATTTGAAAACAGGCTTTCTTTAACCGCCCTGCTCCATTTTTGTGTAAGTTCCGGTGCCCCGGCATGGCTGAACAAAGCGGCATGGAAGCGGGTGTTTTCGTTCCCGTAGTTTATATATGCCTTATCACGCCTTAACTCCGGCTTTGCTGCATAATAATTCATTTCGCCGGCTAATTCAAAGGCATTATTCAGTTTTTCAACAAACTTATCAATTCCGCCCATTAGTTCAATTAGGCCCGGGATGTCGTGAGGAACATAATATGAGTATCCCCAGCTGTTGCCTTCGCAAAAACCTTCTTTACTTAAAGGATCAAACGGTTCCAGGAAAGAACCATCCGGATTACGCGGGCGCATGAACCCGGTTTCAGCATCATATATATTACGGTAGTTTTGGGATTTATCTATGAAATATTCATAGTCATCCTTGTGGCCAAGGGCATTTGCCAACTGCGCGATACACCAGTGGTCATAACTGTATTCAAGTGTCTGGGCTGCGCCATCGCAGTGTATCCCTGTGCTTTTTCTTTCGCGTTCGGGAATGTATCCTTTTTCAATATACTCTTCAATGCCTCCGTCAAGAGCGCTCATGCTTTCATATCCCGACCTTCCCATCAAACCACCGGGATATGCGTTCCTGCGGATTCCTTCGTACGCTTTTTCTATATCAAAATCACGAATTCCCTTCATGTATGCGGATGTAATAAATGCCCCGGAATGAGCAGCAATCATAACGAATGTATAGTTACCGCCGGAAGGTCCTCTTGGTATTAAGCCCCCGCACTTATACATTTCAACCAGCGACTTGCAATAAGCACTTTTTATTTCAGGAAAGACAAGGTCCCAGATGATACCAAGGCTCCAATGTGCCCCCCAGAAAATGTCGGCATTTGAAATGAAATCATATTCGGGTGTTCCGTCTTCAACAACAGGCACTTGCCTTGTTACCGGATTATCTCCTGTATTATCACACCATTTGCCGTCAACATCGCTTATTATATGTCCGCCGAATGTGGTTCTCCACAAATCCGTATAGAATTTTACTTTTTGTTCATGAGTGCCGCCTTTTACTTCAATCCTGTTCAAAATGCCGCTCCACTCGTTCTCTGCATCAGCAACTGCCCCGGCAAAATCCCAATGGCTGATTTCTGTTTCCATGTTCAGTATCGCCTGATTTTCGTTAACAAATGATAGTGCTGTTTTCATTATCAGCGGTGTGTTATTTTTTTCAAAGGTTATAATTATACTGTCGTCTTCCTTTGTTTTCAATATTTTTATACTGGTATCGAAATCCATGCAGAAGAATATATGACACGGCCTATGACGCCTTAAGGTAGGCGCATTTATGACATAGCCTGTTATCCGGGTTTCTGATATCCTTTTAACCTCCATACCGGACATTTCACTTGGTCCGAGGGATTTGCCAAGGTCAATCAGGATACCGGGATTGACGCCCGCGGGGAATGTATATTTATGCATTCCGACGCGCTTTGAAGCGGTCAGCTCTGCTATAATATTTCCGCTTTCCATTTCAATTTTATGATACCCGGGTTTCACTATCTCTTTTTCATGCGAGAACGTATAACCTTCTTTTATTGTTTCATTGTATTCCCCAAAAAACGGGAGCACCGGAATCCCGCTGAGCTGCCATGAGTGGATATGAGAGAAGCATTTAATCCTGGGAGAATCATACCTATAGCCTACGCCCCAGGTTCCGTCAGTATCAGTATCCGGACTTAACTGGACCATGCCGAACGGTCTGCTGGCGGATTGAAAGAAAACCCATCTGGGCTTTGGTTTTGCTGTGTTTATAAGCGGATCAACGTAGTCAAAAGGCCTCATAATTTCCTCTTCTTGTTTTATTATAATACCAATCATAAAATAATGCCGCGGCTTAAGCTGCTTTCTTTTTTCTTTTTGTCGGCAACTTCGCAGTAATATTCCTGATAATTTCTTTTTCTTTATCCATTTTTGTGTTTTTATTGTTTTTATATAGAAGGATTAGATTTAGAATTAAAAGACTAATAAAGGATATTAAAAATAAAATTCTAAATTCAGCATATAGAATGTCGGTTATTTCTAATTTAATTATAACGTTTCTCAAAAGATTTCCAATGGTTGGTGCCAGAAGAATAATGGATCCTAAAATTGTCGTAAAAAAACTGTCATAAACAGTTCTTCCCTCTTTGGGAATGGTTGTAAATCTTTCACTGAATGTCGAAAGAACCCAAGCCGGGGACAAAACAGCCCCATTTATATTAAGAATCAGCAGCAGGATATGTGCATTTCCCTTAAGCATAAAAAAGTAGATTAATGTATGAACCATAAACATAAATAAAGCACACCTCATAACAATATCCGAACCAAAGCGGTCCATTATTTTACCCCATACAGGATAGAGAAGCATCTGTATTATTGCTCCGGCTGACCCCATTATTGTCAGATATGTATAAGATATCTGCATATATTTGATTTCATATACCTGGGCAAATGTCATAGACAGGAACCATGCCAGATGAAATAGAATTTGAATAATCATAAAACTCATAAACTTTTTATTCTTAAGCGGAACAAGAAAGACTCTTGAAAAACCTTGTTTTCTGGTCTGACTTTCGTGCGAGGTACGAGTTGTTATTTTAAACAAAGAAAAAGATTCAAGAAAAGAAAATAACCATGCTGCAGTATAAATAACACAAAATGCAAAATATTTATCAATAAAACCATCTAAAAACTTTCCGGCTATAACCGGAAGAACAGCAGAGACAATCAGTGTGAAGGATTGTCTGGTTCCCATATATTTTCCTCTGATTGATATTTCTATAGTATCTACGAACCAGCTGTTCACTAATATGCCCATAACTGTATTTACTACAAAACCAATGAAAGTAAGCGGCAACATAATATATGGTGCTTTATCCCATGAAACAAAGAGTGGAATCCATACTGCTGAAAATAGCAGTGTCTTAGAAATGAAATTTAAAACTATTACGGCTTTTTTCACATTTTTTACTCTTTCCGTAAAAGATGCCATAAAAATCATCAAAATTCCGGCTATATTGGGCATTATTGGAATATAACCCAAGATTCCATCCGAAGCTCCCATGAAAATATACAACCCTGAAAGAAACACACCCATAAACAATGATATAACCATTGTTCCAAAGACTGCCTGCATTATGAAAAAGTCCCTGTCTTTTTTGCCAGGCATTGTCAAAAGTTGTATGTCATTCCTATAAAAAAGCAATATAAATAGTTTATTAATCAAATTAATGCTTTTCATTTTATAACCACTTCGTTTTAAATTTCAGATAATCAAACATTAGCACATTTTACCGTTACTGAATAGTGCTTAATTTGTAAATAGCGGATAAAACTCCAAACCTTTAAATTCTTTCTAAAAGGTATTCTTATAAAGTCAAAGCTGAATTCATAATTTCGTTTTATTAATAAGTTTGGGCTGGTTTTATTGCAAAAAAACCGCCCGTAGGCGGTTAATGTCATTTGCGTTTTACTGGAATTTGTATTTCTGTCAGCCAATCCTCAGGGTTCTCTTTATTCCAAATCCCGTCAATGAATGATTCTCTGTCGGGCAATGATCGTTCGTATCCATTCTGTTCCATCCACTTATATATCTTCCCGTAAGAAACATGCAGCGTATCATATGGTCCCTTGTGAAGCAGGCATGCAGCCTCCGGTACAGCATCCATTTTCTTAAACTTTATATTTTCGGTATCAGTGCCGAATTCTGTAACAGCCTCACAGTACTCAATATCCATGTTCGTTTCTTTATACTCATCATCATGATAAATAATTATGCAGTATTCAGGTACGGCGCATTTTATTTCCGGGTTGGCGGTTTTTACTTCCTCGCCAATCGCCGGTATCTCTTCAAAGTAGCTGTCGTAATCCGGAACTATCATTCGTTTTGAATAAACTATGCATTCCGGTAGTTCTTTTATAATAACATCGTAATCCATCGGGTTTTCTCCTTCCATTCCTTCGAGGTAACCCTTTATGTTCATCAACCTTACCCGGCTTTCACGGATATCATCCTCGGTTTCTCTAAACTTGGATTCAAGGATTATCCTGATAGTGTTTTCATCATCTATTACTGTCTTGATTTCGCTGAGTGTAAATCCCATGGCTTTCAGGGCAAGTATTCGATGCATCCTCGGAAGCTGCGAGGTTGAGTAATACCTGTACCCCGTGAATCTGTCGACATGATTGGGTTTTAGCAATCCCATCTCATCATAAATCCTAAGAGCTTTTGTTGTTATCAGGTTGATTTTTGAAAAGTTACCTATCGTGTACATTTATTCTCCATCTACAATCGATTGCCGGCCGTTTTTCCTGTTTCTGCAGCAACCGGGAACGGCCGTGATACCATTATGCACCTTGCCCCTGGGGCAAAGTCAACGGGCAATTTTGAATTAATTTTCTTTAGCAAAACGATGAGCCATTAAGATTGCATCTTCCTTTATGAATCCTAGTTTCTCGTAGAATTTCTGTACTTTTGTATTGGCGGGCCTTATTAAGAGGTTTATTTTTGGAGCCCCTAGGTTTTTAAGAATTTCAATGCCATATCTTACTAATTCGCGTCCAAGGCCCATTCCCTGATATTCCGGCAGCACGCCCAGTGAATTAATCCATCCGCGCCTTCCTTCATATCCAAGCATTATCGTTGAAATAACCTTACCGTTTATTTCACCGACTAAAAACATATCCGGCTGGAACTCCGCTTTGTTCCTGATTTCTTCAAAAGGATCATTAGGTGGATGTAAAAGACCGCATTCGTCCCAGATTTTCACTACTTGGTCCGTATCTTTAATATTGAATTTTCTTATTTTCATAATTATACCTACCTTAAAACAGAGCAAAAATAATATTATAAAGGCATACCATTATAACAATTATTACCGTAACATCAAAAATTACATGAATTATTTTTTCACTAATCTTATAATGAAAAAAGGAACCTAGGAGCCCACCGGTTATTCCCGCCGGAACCATATACCACAGCATTTTAAGGTCATAAGATGCCAGGCCCCCGCTAAGCGATATGGTCACTATTTTTGATGCCTGGGCGAGAAGTATTATGAAGATTGAACCAACGGCAGCTTTCTTTATATCCATATTCAGCAGCAAATACAGGACGGCTACATTTACTGGCCCACCCCCAATTCCAAGGAATGAGGCGAGAGTTCCGAGAATCAGGCCTACGGTAAATACTACGACAAGGTTATTGATGCAGTACTTCGGGAGTTTGTTTTTAAATAGTATTACAATCATTAATAACGCTATCAGCACCGACTGTATTATTTTCATAACAGGCCCGTCAATTACAGTCAGCAAAAGATAAAATATTTCCTTGCCGGCAAAGCCGCCAGCTATAGCTCCAATGGCCAGCAGCACAATCTTTTTATCAATCTTAAGTCCCCGTATAAATCTTCGGGCAGTTGAAACAATGGCCATACCTAATACAGCTGCAGAAGAAAGCACCCCTATTGTTTCAACATTATAATGGCCGAGGGCGTCGAGGGTCGGTTTTATCAGCACTCCTCCCCCGACTCCGGCAATAGCACCTGCAGTAGTTGCAGCCAGTACTATTAAAAAATATAATATTCCCATTCATGCCGCCTGAAAGTTTTTTTTAATTATATCATACAGGGCAATTCGCATTAGGCGCTTAACAACCAGACTCGGCCTATTTACTTTTTTGTTTTTTAATATTTGTATTCAAATCATATTGCCAAAAATCCCCTGTTCGGGTGTCCCCGATATTGTTACCAGGTTATATTATCTGCTATTAAGTTGTGATATCATTGTTGAATCAATGTTATAAAATTTTAGGAGTTGCCATGTCAGACAGAAAATATTTAACGGTTCCCAATTTCTTATCGGTGTCGAGATTTCTTTTTCTCCCCATGCTTTTCTTTTTTGTTCATAGCGGTCAGGAGCTTGCTTTTTTAATAGGTTATATAATTCTTGGGTCCACGGACTTTTTTGACGGGCAGATCGCAAGAAGATTCAATCAAAAAACAGACATCGGAAAAGCCCTTGATTCAATTGCAGACTTATTCTTTTATATCTCATCTGCGTACTTTCTTGCAGTATTGTATCCGCAGTACTTAATGCCAAATAAAATACTGCTTATAGTATTCTTCTCATTGCTTGGATTATCATTTGTTATATCCGGAATATTATGCAAAAAACCAATAATGATGCACACTTCATTGCTTCGCCTTGGCGGGGTTCTGGTTTATGCGGCAATAATTGCATCATATTTCATGAATACAACCTGGTTCATAGCAATCGTTCTGATAAATTACCTAATCGGATTTTCAGAAGAAATCGCTATATTTATAAAATATGGGGAAGTTGATCCGGACACTACGACCTTCTTTAAAATCATCCCTAAGGTAAAACCAGATCAATAAAATAAAAATGCGAATTTGCCCGAAGGGTTTTTTTGCGAATTTGCCCGAAGGGGTTTTTAGCATTTTGTTATTTGTTTAGCAGTTTAAGGCTGTTCATGTAGAACCTCGGAACATGGAAGGGGCCTTTCCAGATAGAGCCTTTAAGACTATGCGAAAGACTTCCGTCCCTGTGCAGATACCCATACCACTCGCCATATTCGTCATCTAAGAAATGTGACATTGACCAGTCATGGACTTTATCATGCCATTCAGCATATTTTTCATTCCCAGTGGTTTTGTATGCCAGCAGCAAAGCGAATAAGGCTTCATTATGCGGCCACCACAATTTCATATCCCATTCCAGATTATAAGGTTGATGACCTTCTGAATCCAGAAAATAAAAGATTCCCCCAAATCTTGTGTCCCAGCCTTTTTCAAAAGAATCTTCAAGTATTTTGAGAGCTTTTTGCCTTAAATAGGAATTATTCTTATCGACTGCCTCTTCAAGAACAAACCAGGCACTTTCGATAGCGTGACCCGGATTTACGAGCCGTCCCTCGGGGATTTCTTTTAAATATTCGCCGTTTAATCCGATGTTTTCAAGAAGACATCTCAATTCCGGCTTGTAAAAATTATCAGCTATTTTTATACAGGCATCATATAATATCCCGTCATAATCAAAAGAATCGTCTACTAGACGCATTGTCTTGCATAAATCAATTATTATCATAGATGGTGAATGCGCCAGCATACTCATTGATTCCGCTTCATATTTAGGGGCAATTCCACCTGGAGTATTAAAAGCTTCATAAACAACCGAGAATGACTTAACCGCCAGTTCGAGAGCTTCGTCATCCCCTGAAGCGCGATAATATTCAGCATATCCGGCTGCCGCAAACACATCGGAAAAAACATACCGCCTTTTTCTGACGGGCCTGCCGTCGCGGGTCATTCTGAAAAACATCCGTCCATCTTCATCAGTACAATAATTTTTCAAAAATTCATATCCATATCGAGCTGCATCAAGATATTTGTGTTCTTTTCTAAATTCATTATAAATTCGTGCGAATGTCCATACGCCCCGGCCTTGCATCCATACCGGCTTATCAGTGCTAAGAAGAGTGCCGTCCCTGTCCAACCATGTCATATATCCGCCGAATTCCGCATCAATGGAATATTTCAGCCAGAAAGGCAGGATTTTCTCAAATAATTGTTTTTCATATAAATCGGCCAGTTTCTTAAGGTCCATATTCTCCCCCACTGAAACATTATACCACTCTATTAATCCAATAAAAAAACCACCCTGATATCGGGTGGTTCAGTTAAGCACTGTTATTTAGCCAAGTGCGGCTTTAAATTCTTTTATTAGAAGAGGCAGTATTTCCATGACATCTCCTACAATTCCGAATGTAGCAACTTTGAAAATCGGAGCATCCGGATTTTTATTTATTGCGATTATGGTATCAGATGAAGACATTCCTGCAAGATGTTGTATTGCTCCTGATATGCCGCATGCAAAGTAAACCTGCGGCCCGACTGTCTGACCTGTCTGACCGACTTGGTGGCTGTATTCAATCCATCCGGCGTCAACGGTTGCCCTTGAGGCTCCTACGGCTCCGCCCAATGTTTCCGCTAACTCATTGATTAGTGCAAAGTTCTTGGGATCGCCCATACCCCTTCCGCCGGAAACAATGATGTCCGCTTCCGTAAGAGGAACCATTTCACATATAGTTGATACAACATCCTTGACTTTAATTTTTAGGTCTTTTGGTATGTGGACTTCAGGCCTGATTATTTCCCCCGTTCTCGTTTCATCCGGTTCAAGTTCTTTCATTACCTTGTGTCTGACTGTTGCCATCTGCGGCCTGTGGTTTGGGCAAATGATTGTTGCCATAAGGTTTCCGCCGAAGGCCGGGCGTGTTTGAAGAAGCTTCCCGTCTTCAGGGTCAATCTCCAGCTTTGTACAGTCAGCTGTAAGGCCGGTATTGATTCTGGAGGCAATTCTCGGCGCAAGAGACCTTCCGTAAGTAGTCGCACCCATTAGTATGATTTCCGGCTTATTTGCTTCTATCAACTGAACGAATATATCTGTATATGATTCATCATTATAATAACTAAGACTATCATCATCTACTACCATAACTTTGTCAGCACCCTGTGCAATAAGCTTTCTGCATGCCTGCTCCAGCCCGTTTCCGATAAGAATTGCTGTAAGGGCTGTTTTCCTGTCATCAGCCAGGACTCGGCCTATGCCAAGTAATTCGTAGGCTATTGACTCCGGCTCCCCATGCTTCTGCTCCGCAAAAACCCATACCCCCTCATAGAGGGATGTGTCAACCGCATTTGAAACTTCTTCTTTTTGGAAATCAATTGCATCAAATTTGCATGCAGGCACGCAAACTCCGCATAATGTACAGTTATCAAGAATTACTGCTTTTCTATCTGAGGACATTTCCATTGCCCCGAAGGGACATGCTCCTATGCAAAGACGGCAACCGACGCATTTATCATTGACAATCTTAATACCGGCCATCAGCTTTCCTCCTCAATGCATATTGCGAACTGCATTGAAAGCAGTTTCTTTGCAAGTTTCGATGCCTGTTCATCAGGCGAACCTTCTATCATTTCGCTTTGCACATCGTGTATGGGAACAAAAGTCTTAACAACTTGCGTCGGCGAACCTTTTAACCCACAAAGGGATTTATCTGCGCCGATGTCATCTGTGGTCCAGACTTTGACCTGGGCTCTCTTAGACCGCATCATACCTTTAAGCGATGGCAGGCGCGGCTCATTTATTTCCTTAACAACAGTAATAACAGCCGGAAGGGGCATTTCAATTACTTCATATCCATCCTCAGTCATTCTTTGGCATCTTATGTAGCCTTCACGTATTTCTTCAATCTTCCTTACATAAGTCGTGTGCGGAATTCCAAGTTTCTCAGCAAGTCCGGGGCCGACCTGTGCCGTGTCCCCATCCATTGCCTGCTTGCCGCATATAATCAGGTCGTACTCGCCAATATGCTTTATCCCCATGGACAGTGCATATGATGTCGCAAGGGAATCAGCCCCTGCAAATGCCCTGTCGCTTAATAGAACCGCATCATCGATCCCTACGGCAATGGTCTCTTTTAACAAATCAACAACGCTTGGGATTCCCATGCTGATTACCGTTGCTTTGCCCCCGGTCTGTTCTTTTATTCTCACACCCTCCTCGACTGCATATGTGTCGAAAGGATTTATAATTGCCTCGACTCCCTCTCGGATAATGGTGTTAGTCTCCTTGTTCATTTTAACCTCATTAGTCCCGGGAACCTGTTTTACACATACTATTATGTTCAAATCATTCTCCTTTGTATCCTATTTATGAGTTTTCATTTCCTTAATCATTTCAAGGGCAATAACGTTTCTTTGAATTTGATTTGTGCCTTCATAAATCTGTGTGATTTTGGCATCCCTCATCATTTTTTCTACCGGATATTCTTTCATATATCCGTATCCGCCCATGACCTGAACGGCGTCTATCGTGACTTTCATTGCCGTGTCAGATGCAAAAACTTTTGAAATCGCGGATTCTTTTGAAATTGATTTAGCTCCGGCATCAATGTGGCGGCATGTTTGGTAAACAAGGCATCTGGCGGCTTCAATCTGAATTGCCATATCTGCAAGCATATGCTGAACAGCCTGGAATGAAGAAATTGTTTTACCAAATTGTTCCCTTTCCTGTGAATACTTAAGTGCTTCATCCATTGCGCCTTGGGCAATTCCCAATGCCTGTGAAGCAACTCCGGGACGGGTTCTGTCGAGAGTTTTCATTGCAACTAAAAAGCCCATTCCCTCTCTGGAGAGGAGATTTTCTTTTGGAATCCTGCAATCTTCAAAAACTAACTCACTTGTAACGGATGCACGGATGCCCATCTTATTTTCTTTTTTACCGAAAGAGAATCCTGGCGTGTCTTTCTCAACAATGAAAGCGCTGAATCCTCTGGCGCCTTTTGCACGGTTTGTACAGGCGACAACTGTATATATATCTGCTTCGCCGCCATTTGTAATCCACTGTTTTGTCCCGTTGAGAATATATTCGTCTCCATCAAGCACAGCTGTAGTCTGGATGCCTGCGGCATCAGATCCCGCATTTGCTTCTGTAAGGCCAAATGCAGCCAGTTTTTCACCAGAGGCTATGTCGGGCAGGTATTTCTGCTTTTGTTCTTCATTTCCAAAAAGGATAATCGGGTATGTACCAAGTCCGGTTCCTGCATAAGCAAGGGCTATCCCCCCGCAGGCACGGCTCAGTTGTTCAACGACAAGGGCCATTTCAAAAATGCCGCCTCCGAAACCCCCGTATTCTTCTGGAATATATACGCCGCACAAGTCGGAAGCTGCCAGTATTTTGACTATATCCCTTGGAAATATGCCCTTTTCATCATATTCCAAGGCAACCGGTTTGATTTTTTCATCAGCTATCTTTGCAGCCAATTCCTGGATCATCTCTTGTTCTTCGTTAAGAAAATAGTTCATGTTCACTCCCCTTGCAATATACAAAATTTACTATTTTTATCAGCAACTATTATTATCTGGTAACAATATTGCTCTATACATTATATATATTCATCCCCGATTGTACAACCCAAAAGAAAGAACCCGCTGTACGCGGGTTCTGAATTATTTCTTTTCTTCTTTTTTTTCTTTTGCCTTCTGGGCTTCTCTGAGTTTTTTTAACTTTGCTTCTTCTAACTTTTTTTTCTGTATCTTGTCCCATTTATTTTCATGGAATATATTTTTCATGTTCATACCTCCCCAAACACATCTGAATACATTATACTACAACCTTATCTCTTATAGTGATATATGTTAGCTATAGGTCTTCGAGGACAACCCTTGCGGGCGCGCCGTCGCCTCCGAGTATCTTGAGTGGAAGCGCATACATCATATATTCACCTTCGTCAATTTCTTTTAAGCGCAGTCCTTCAATAATTATCGCCCCGCTTTTCATGAGAATCTTATGTGTATCATGTCCCGGCTGGCTTCTTTCAATGCCAAGAGAATCAATTCCAACCCCTTCGGTTATAAGAGATTTCAAGTAAGCAGCACCGGATTTTTCGAGAAAAACAAACTCAGAATCATACTTATCAGTAAAAGAGTTTTTCGTTTTTAAAAGAAGAAATGACTTTTTGGGAATATCTTTTACCCGCAGCACATCTTCAGTTATACTCCCATCTACATTAACAAGGTCAAGAACTACTACTTTCCTTATGAGTTTTTCGATGTCCAGGGATTCAGTTGTTTTGCCGTCGCTCAGCATATGAAAAGGTGCGTCTATATGTGTCCCGGTATGAAGATCCATCAGCATCCGTGATTCATTTACGCCATGTTCATCATATTTAAGAATCACTTCGCGCCGGGGTTTTTTAATTTCCTTGTTCTTATATATCATCATATCCTCATGAATTTCCATGGATATATCATGAATTGCCATTATCCTTCTCCTTCCACCAGATTCTGCCATCTCTTCCAATAAGGTCATAGGCAGCTTCCGGTCCGTGGCTGCCTGCTGCATAGTTGGGGTATTCCGGGCTTATGTCAGAGCGCGCTTTATAAAGGCTGTCAATATATTTCCAGGAGTTTTCTAATTCATCCCAGCGCGTAAATAATGCCTTATTGTTATTAACGGCTTCAAGGATAAGGCGTTCATAAGCCTCCGGAGAATTTCCTTCATATCCGCAGTCCTGACAATAATCAAGATCTACGTTCCCAAGGGAAAAATCATTTCCAGGTTTTTTTGCATTGATTCTGAAAAATAAACCTTCGTCCGGCTGTATCCTGATGACCAATACATTTGGTTTTGTGTCAGAAAATCCTTCATAGAAGTTTATACCCGGCAGCTTTTTAAAGTGTATGATTATTTTTGTTGTCTTCTTCGGCATCCTTTTCCCGGCGAAAATATATATAGGGACACCTCCCCAGCGGAAATTATCAATGCAGGTTTTTACCGCAATAAAAGTGTCGGTATCGGAATCATCGGCAACTCTGTCTTCGTCCCTGTATGCCAAGAAACCGCTTCCTTCTCCATATTGCCCTGCGACTACAGTTTCAGGCAGCGTGGTCTTATCAAATGGCCTTAGAGCTTGAAGAACCTTCACCTTTTCATCCCTTATTGATTCCGCTTCAAGATTTACCGGCGGTTCCATGGAAATCAAAGTCAGCATTTGCAGTATGTGGTTTTGCAGCATGTCTTTAATAATTCCGGTTTTGTCGTAGTATGAACCCCTGCTTTCCACTCCAAGGGTTTCAGTAGATATTATCTGTATGTGATCGATATAATTATGATTCCATAGAGGCTCAAAGATTGAATTGCCGAACCTTAAGGAAAGAATATTCTGAATCATCTCTTTTCCAAGGTAATGGTCGATTCTGAAAATTTTATCCTCATGCAGAAACTTTATAATATTTTCATTTAACTTCCTTGCGGTACTTAAATCAGATCCGAATGGTTTTTCTATCATAACCCGTTGCCACGAATTCCTATTTTCAAGCATTCCGTTTACATGGAGTTTTTTTATAATAATTTCAAAGAACTCCGGTGCCGTAGCAAGATAGTATATGCGGTTTCCCATAGTTTTAAGGTCTTTATCAATCTCCACTGACAATCCGTTCAACAATACATAGCCATCATCTTCAAGAAAATTCATCTTATAATATATGATTTTCCCGCTAAAATCTCTCCACAATGATTCATCTACTGCTTTACCCAGTTTATCAACCATGAAAGACTTCATTTCATCCCGGTATCCGTCACGCGTTTTATTCCTGCGGCCTATTGCAACTATGGCAAATCCTTCGGGAAGCCGACCCTGGCTATATAGGGTGAACGCGGCCGGAATCAGCTTCCTTTTTGTAAGGTCGCCGGTAGCGCCGAAAATAGTAAAAATGAGTGCTTCGGGTTCTTTATTTATTGTTTCCATATCATAGTCCTTTTGCTTTGCTTACTTTAATTTTATACCCTTAATCTTTAATTACAATATATGAACCGTAAAGAATAGTTAATGTTTGAAACAAAGGGGTAATAGATTACCATGAAAGGAATTTGATATTCATGAAATATAAAAAGAATCTTTTAATGATAATAATGGCTTTTATTTTAGTAATTGCCTTGGCTGCATGCGGTCAGAAAACAGAAGAAGTTGTAAATGGAGATAATCTGGAAAAAACTGCAGAACCCATGGAAACCTTAGCGCCTCATGACAACGACAGCGATGTCACAGAAGAAAACAATGACGATGATTCCACGGAACAAGAAGACAATGCCGATTCAACGGATGATGCTATGACGCCTGATCCAAATAGAGTTTTTACAATGGAAGAATTAAGTACATATAATGGTAATGATGGGATGCCGGCTTATGTAGCAGTTGATGGAATAGTATATGACCTTACGAATTCAAGCGCCTGGAGAAACGGTAGGCACAATGGCTTTACCGCTGGCAAAGACCTCACGGAGGAAATAATAAACGTTTCTCCCCATGGGCTTAAAAACCTTGAAGGAATTCCAATTGTTGGAAAACTGGCAGACGAATAAAGGTTCAAGCTGTTTGCCAGTGGTGGGCAGTCTTTATTATGGTTAATTTATCTCTGTCCTAATTCCTTGCAGGAGTCAAAATAACACTCTATATTTTCTAATGGAATATTATGGGGCAAATCTCCTGCTGCACGGATGAAGTAGCCCGGGTATTTTTTACCCATATCCATGCATCGCTTCACTTCTTTACGCACATCATCTATGGTTCCCTCGGTAAGAATCCTTGAATCAACATTACCGCATATTATTTTGCCGTTTCCGTATTTTTTTATTACGGGCTCCATATCCACATAATTATCAACAATAAGCCCGTCGACACCGATTGCGAAAAGATCATCGATAAGCGACGAATAGTTGCCGTCTGAAACAAATATGAGTTTCTTTCCGGCTTTTTTTATCGGATCAAATATGCGTTCATAATTGGGGAATATGTTTTCTGTATACCATTCTTTCGGGAATACCAGACCCCGGCTTAGCGAAAGATCATCATGGCAGAAAATGATATTTGTATCTTCTGCAATCCATTCTTCAACATTCCTGACTGAAAATTGTGTAAACAATTCAATTGTTCTCTTGAATCGTTCAGGTTCAAGCCGTGCCGTTACAAGAAAAAGCTCCCACCCGAAAGCAAGAATGAAGCATTGAAACAATGTTGTGTAATAAAGACCTGTAATGAGGGTTGTGTCTCCAACCATCGGTTGTCCTTTAAGGACGTCATTTATACGGTCCCGTCTGTACTTTTCCGTTACTATGCGGACCCGGCCTTGATGATCCTCGAAGGGATTGTATGAAAGGACGTCTTCCTCATCAGCAAAAATAAACTCGTCTTCCCATTGGCTGCCTGTGAATCCCCATTCTGTATATTTAATTCCATCCTCGGTCTTAGAGGTTTCGCCGTCTTCGAATTTGCGGGATTTTTCAGGAATGCCTACATACCAGTCGATATCCAGTACTTTAAGCAATTTAACAACTGCTTCCGCAGGTTGTTCGAAAGGGTCGATACCGGTTACTTTTTTAATAAACTCAGGATGGTCAATCCACTCCTGGCATGGTACCCTGTCGGTTGGCTGTAGATTCATGGCCTTAACGGCTCTTTGCTTTGACACAAATACCTCCTATGAAGAAATTTCCACTTTTTGATTATATAACATATAGTTGCAGCGGCGCATAAAACTTTGCCGGGAATCAGTTATAGTAAAAGGAGTATTTTTCCATGGCATCCATGACAGCTTCGGCATTCTCAATCGGCGTATCGGGATGCAGGCCATATATTAACGATAAACCGCCTTCAGGCCCGCCGAGTTTTATGACTTCCTCTCGAACTAAGTCGTCAATGTCATGCGGAGAACCATTTACAGTTACACCCTGCCTATCTATGTCAAGATCAATTGCAATATGCCCCTTGATAAGTTCTTTAATATTATCTATGCCATTGACCAAATCCTGAAGATTAATAATATTTACCCCGCATTTAATCAGATCTTCGATTATATCCATTATATATCCATCAGAATGCATATGGACCAATCCACCCTTATCTTTTACGGGCTTCATAAGGCGCTTGTATACGGGCTTAATGTATTGCCGGAACATATCAGGAGACATCATAAGGCTTCTTTGGGATCCGAGGTCTTCCGGGAATCCCATTATGTCTACCTTCAAATCCATATATTTTTCTACAATCCGGGCATTGAACTTTTCTATAGCCTGAATAAGTATATCCAGGCGCTTCTCTCCGTCATGCATGTCAAACATCAAGTTTTCATAGCCCCGCATATAACTCATCGTAAGAAACAGATATCCATGCCTTAAGCCGCCCATTGTCAGGATATTCTTATCTTTTAACTCTAAAATGTTTTTTTCTATGTCTTCCCAGCTGATATTCATCCACCCATTGCAGTATTCTGGATCAGGTGTCTTGATTATGTCCAGGTTATTCCAGTTTTCCAGGGAATGTTTTATAACGGTTCCGGTTATTCCATTATAATTTGTTTTCCATGTACACCCCCAAGAATCCGTATGTTCAAAACCTTTTTTACGATATGGTTTGAAAGGAAGGCTGTTCTTGTTCATTGATCCCTTAATAAATCCCGGAAATAGATACTTATGTTTCAATACCAATTTTTCAAGATCGCGGGTTTCATAGCTATACCAGCTGGCAAGACTGATTGCGTATTTAACCGGAATCCTGTCGGGCTTATTAAATGTGTATGCCCTGAGTGTGTTTTCCCTGTCGTTCATTGTTGTCCTTTATTCAACACTTATGTCTTTAAGCAATATCTCAATTCCACCTAGTTCACGGCTTTGAATACCACCCGCAATTATTTTCATAAGTTCGATGGTCTCATTGAAATCGAAAGGCATGACGCCTGTTCTAAGGTATCCGATGAAAGCTTCAAGCTGTGCACGGAAAGAATAATATGACCCGCCGGATTCCGCGAACTCATGTCCTTTGTCTCCGCAAATCATTACCTTGCCGAATGAACCGAACATATCATAGATTGCGGTAATAACTACATCAAAACCTTTTGAATGTTTCAGGTGCACCACGTTCCGCTTTTCATCGCCGGTGTTTCTGACGGATTCAAATCCGGAACCAACTATAGCGTAAATACCTTCAAGCGCATGAATACCGTATCTTTCCCAGGTTTTAGGCGTGGTAATCGTTGCATATTTTATGTTCCCCAGATGTTCTGTAGATTGCCGCAGTTTTGCAAGTCCAGTGTTAAAACGCATAGAACTTGATGATATGAATTTTTTACCTTCATTATGCCATTTAACAAATGTTTTTAAGTCAGCTTCATTATCACACATGGGTTTATCAATAAAAACCGGCACTCCCGCTTCAATGAAAGGCCGGCACCGTTCCACGTGTTCCCACCCCTTGTCAGTTGCCACTACCACCGCATCAACTTTTCCAATAACATCCGTCGCTTTTCCCACAGGATTGGGAATCAGCGATGCTTTTGCCACCTTAACTGTGTCTTCAGGATCATCGCACCATACATGTGTTACGGTCACATCAGGAATCTGCAGAGTATCCTTGGGTTGTTCGCCAAGATATTCCGGGATTGTTGAATAAGGGCACTTAGCCATTTCCTCCACATTATATCCATTGCATATTGCACTCCATGAATAAGGATGGCCATTGCCGTCCACCATTCCCAGCATTGCAAGGTTAATCTGCTTTTTATTAACAATAGGTTCAGCCATTTCAAGTCTCCTTATTTTGCGGTGAGTCCGCCGTCCACGGGTATATTGGTTCCCGTTATATATGCCGATGCATCTGATGCGAGGAATACGAGGATTCCTTTCATATCATTATCATTTGCAAGCCTCTTCAAAAAGGTCTTGTCTGAATAGTTTTTCTTAAATGCAGACGGCTGCGAATCAGTTTCATAACCACCGGGATGGATACAGTTATACCGTACTCCTGACGGTCCATAAAATCCTGCAAAGAAGCGCGTCAGGTTTGCCATGCCGCCCTTGTTATAATAGTAAGCCGCACCTCCTGTTTTTAATAAGCCGGTACCTTCATAAAGCCAGTCGTCATAACCTACCAGCCCATATATTGAACCGATATTTATAACTGATCCGCCTCCGGCTTCCGCCATAGACTTTCCAAACTCACGGCACATCATGATGATGCCCGTTGCATTGATACTGAAATCCTGATTGGCTTTTTCTTCCGTTAGTTCTTCAACAGGACCGGATCTAAATACCGAGTTGTTTATCAGGATATCAATTTTTCCACAGCGTTTTATAATCTCTTCGCGCAAAGCAATTATTGATTCCAAATTACTTTGGTCATAAGTAAGGGGGGTTGCATCAAGGCCCTCACTCCTCAACTTGTCTGTGAAATCTGTAAGTTTTTCGAGGTTGCGGGAAGCTGTATAGGTAATTGCACCGGCTTCTGCCATTGCCCTTACCATCTGTCTTCCGTATAATCCCGATCCCCCGGTTACCAACGCCACCTTTCCTTTAAGGCTGAAACTGTCAAGCACGTTCATACTAACCTTCCTTTTTATCCCAGAGCCAGGGGTAGAACAGCCAGTCCGGCGCTCCTTCAAGCTCTGTTTTAATTTTATGCATCATGTCTCCCGCAAATTTAGGAGCATTGATTAATCCCGCATTGTCTTCAACATGGACCGGGTTATCCGCCCCCACCACGAGTGAATCCATATAGTCTAAACTGTTTACATATCCCATTGCCAGCCGTGCTATGGAAAAATTGAATTCCTCAGCTAAGTTTCGAATTTTCTTTACAAAAAAGCTTATTTCCCTTAAGTTGCCATATAGACTTTCGGGTTCCATGAAAAACAATCCCTGCAGATAAACACTACGCGCAAATATTGTTTTAGCTTTGAGTCTTTTTACTTCTGTATCTGATAAACGCTGATCAAGCATATTGGCGGGAATCTGGAAAGCCGTGTACATATCCCTAGTTACAATTTCTTTAATTCCTTCGTAATCATAACCTGATGCTCCGGCCGCCTTTATGCATCCCTGCTTCATTAGTTTTTTGATTGCAGAATCAATCTGTGGGCCGAATTTCGCATATTCCGAAGCATCATGCATCAGCAGATAATCAACATAGTCAGTGCCAAGGGCAACAAGGGATCGTTCTACCGAACCGATCAAATTATATTCCACATCATCGTTACCAATTTCCCCGAGTTTGAATTTCGTAACAATAGAAAGCAAATCGCGGTCAATGTCTTTTTCTTTCAACCAGGCGCCGATTACTTTTTCTGAATCTCCGTATCCCGAAGCAGTATCCAGGCAATTCACACCTTTTTCAATCGCTTTATCAAGAATGGTAAAAGCTTTATCGGTATCAGGTTTACCCTCTTTGTTTGCGATACCATAATTCAATCCAAGCTGAACAGTGCCCAGGGTCATCCGAGATATCTTTTTCATTAAAGTTCTCCTATTTCCTTCATGCAGTTTTTTATTCCGTTCATTGCATCCGCTTCTACACGTCCATGGTAATCCGGTTGGTACAGACCAGGCATGCCAAGCAGGTTCATGGCATATGAATAAGCAGTGAAAACTGAACTCTTTACGAACTCATTACGAAGGCTTATGATTTTTTTAAGGTATTCTAAAACCTTTATGTAATTCTTAGCCGCAGCGGCTTTATACATAAGTTTTGAGTTTGCCGGCGTCGCTGTGAACATACCGTCCAGATTCTTTGTAATCCCTGTTTGCTGTGCCTTGTCGAATATATCAAGTCCACTGAAAAGGATTTCAAATCCTTCCGGCACTTTTTCGCTTTTAATAACATTTTGAAGCATATCGTAATTAGCGGTCTTTATTCCTGCTATATTTTCATCTCCCATCAGCGTCAGCAGCACATCTTCACTTACCGGAGACTGTGTAACTGCAGGAAGATCATAAATATATACCGGATAGTATGATTCGGCCGCAAGCATGGTATAGAAGTTTACTATCTGCTGATCCGTTGATTTATAATAATATGGCGTAGTAGCCACAACTCCGTCTACTTTAAGCTCACCCAGGGCGTATATCCTGTCCATGACACGGGCCACAGAGTTGTCCATTACTCCAACCATTACAGGCAGTCGTCCTTTATTTGCCTCAACGCATGTTTCAGCAACATCCGGATAAACATCATCTTTAATTGATATCATATTCCCCATGGAACCCATGCACAGGAGCCCGGATGCTCCGGAAGATGTCATTGTGTCAATTTGCTTTGTGAAGCTGTCTTTGTTAATGTTTCCCTCGGCATCAAGGGGTGTTCCCAGGGCCGGGAAAAATCCATCCTTCATAATTAAAACCTTTCATATATTTCTGTTTCACTGGTGCGATAAGCCGACTGAATAACTTCCTGCACCTGTACTGCATCTTCCGCAGGCACTTCCACAGAAGTTCCATTCAGTATAGAATCAGAAAACGATTCAATTTCCTTGGTGTACATGTTTCCGAATTCAACATCCACTTTCATCGGTTCTACAGCATTTCTGTCCTGCTGTGCATCGTATTCAAGGCTATCATCGGAAATCATAACATCAAGCTTTCCGCCCTCAACCTGTGATATTGTTCCTTCGGCCAGCATGCTTCCTTTAGTGCCGTAAATTTCAAAACGTCCCCTTGCTGCAGCATCGGGTATATTAAAGTGCGATTCTACCTGACATATGGCGCCGTTTTCGAGTTCCACCAGCATTGCTCCGGAATCTTCAACTTCATAATTAAAAGTAAGTGTGGACGACATTCCGGCAGCCCTCTTTGCTTTTAAACCTGTAACATATTGTATAAGGTCCAGACAGTGCACGCCCATATCCATTAACGCTCCACCTCCGGATGTTGCCTTCGCCTGGCGCCAGTTACCCGGAATGTCGGGATACCAGCAAGTTAGCTGTGCGCGGCATGATACGATTTGACCCAACTTTCCTTCATCGACCAGCTTTTTCATTGCCTGGTGGTATGAATGGTAGCGCATCATGAATCCGGTCGCCAGCAATACCCCTTTCTCTTTGCAATAATCAATTACTTCCTGCCCTTCTTCGACGGTAAGTGCAATTGGCTTTTCAAGCAATATGTGTTTACCTGCATCAGCTGCCATTTTGGCCTGCTTTTTATGATAAATTACCGGGGAAGCGATATATACTGCTTCGACTTCAGAATCAGCCAGTAAATCAACCTCGTTATCATAAGCCTTGGCCGCCATATATTTATCCTTTAATGATTCCGCCATAGACATATCGATTTCCATAACGGCATATATTTCAGCGTTTTTTGCAAGTTTCATGCCTGGCATTGTACGCCTGTCGGCTATGCCTCCGGCGCCGATGATTCCCCATTTTACTTTTTTCATTTATATTCTCCTCCCTTTTTGTATAACAGAATGGACTTTTGCATTTTCATCCATGACTACTACATCCGCCTGTTTGCCCGGTTCTATACTGCCGGTAATTTTATCAATTCCAAGAAGTCTTGCCGGATTCAAAGAACCCATGCGCACCGCTTCCGGCCACCTTATGCCGGTATGGTTTTTCATGTTCACAACCGCCTTGCTGATGCTTAGCAGCGAGCCCGAAAGTTCGCCGCGATCATTGTAATTAATGTCCGGACCATTCTCTGTAGTAGAAATAGCATCAGATATCAAAATACACCTGTCTCCCAGGCATTTGTAAGCAATTTTTAATAATTCTGATGAAACATGGATACCATTTGAATCAGCTATTAGCTCCGCATATAGGCTGTCACTTGAAAGAACCGTTTCAGCGGTGCCGTTTTCATGTATTGCATCTATATTCCTTTTCTTGGGACCCATTGCGTCATATAAATGACATATGAGTTTAATATTGTCAAGCTGTTTTTCCGTACATTCAGTATGCCCGGCGCACGGAATGACTTCAGGCTTAGAAAGTATGAACTCTTTTAATTCGGTCGCACCCTCAATCTCCGGGGAAAACATCCAAATTTTAATCCTGCCTCTGCCCGCATTATATATATCTTCAGCATCCTGCATATTAAACTGACGTACCAGCTTGGTGTCTGCACCGTATTCCGGATTGATGAATGGCCCTTCGCAGTTGATGCCCAGAATGCCCGGCTCACACAAAGAAGCTATTATTGAAACCCCTTTAAGAAATTTATCCGCAGGCATATTATATCCTATAGTCGGAAGAATTCCGGTGGTACCGTTTCTAAGATGCGCTTCATAGGCGGTCTTAGGATTATCGGCAAACAAAAAACCTTTTCCGCCATGACAATGAATGTCAATAAATCCAGGCGTTACAAAATGCCCTCCTGCATCAATATCAGCAAGAGTTGTGTCGGGAGGCTCTCCGGCGCCGATTATGGATATTACTCCATTCTCAATACCTACAAACCCATTGAAAACCTCTTTTTCAGTAATAATTGTTCCGTTTTTTACATACATTGCACATTTGTCCCTAGGGTAAAACGTTCACTTTTTGCACATTTGTCCCTAGGGACAAATGTGCACTGTGAAGTTCCTCGTTTCTTTCAGAATCTGAGGCACGTTGCTTAGTTACATTCAGCTTCAAGCGGTCCGGCAAGCTCCTTTAAGAAGAATAATTTTCCTGGCAAAGTAGGCATAAATGTGGATGGAATCCACATGTCGGGTCCATATCTTAATGTCATCCATAAGGACATACCCTGCCACTGCATGCCGCGGTTCAGCGCACCGTCGCAGCCTCCTATTATTTTGTCGCTCTGCAGGAAAAGCCCGGGCCCTACAGTATTGGCACGACATGGAACCAATGTAGTCCTGCTTTTAAAACTGGTTATGGCATTTTGTTCTATAGTCAATGGATGTAGCAAAGCGCCAAGCCTGTGCGTTTGTCTTTTCCACTCATCAACCGAGTCAAATTCAGCGGCAAACTGTGGTTCCCAGAAAGCTATGTGGCACATGCGGCCTATACCAAAAACAGTAATTAGTTTGGCACCATCATCTTTCAGAGCTTTAATTTCTTCTGCATAAAGCGGCAGGTTTTCTTTTGTTGCAAAATGCCTTTGTTTCAGTGGAACAGTCAACTCCCCAAGCGGTCCGTAAAAAGCTTCTCCCATAGCGTTTTGGAATGCGCCGGGGTCATGGGGATCCAGCGTATTTCCATCGCCGTCGCTCCACTCGTCCATATTGAATCCATGGACATGCGCCGCACTTATGTCCCATTCTTTTAAGAAGTAAACTGCCCATCGGTACATACCCATCGGTCCTACGGGAAGAATCATAGCAAGTTGCCTTCCTTCTTCTCCTGTAGTCTTGATTTCCACTGCAATCTCATGCCCCATCATCATGTCAAAGTCATGAATGTTGCCACACTTTACCGGTTTGAAATCTTCATTCCAGAAAGACTGCCTCTCTAAAATACTCTCAGGCGGATTAGAACAACATGCGTCAATCTTCTCAAAATCCCAGCCCTCCGGATAAAACCCTTCAAGCAGCGATCCTTCTACCGTATCTATAAAATTCATTGTACCCTCCTATGGCAATAATCTTTTTGCGGTCTGCCTTGGCCATGTCCTGCAAACCCTAAATCCCTCTGCATATTTCACCCCGCACTGAAGTCCCCTGAATTTTGAAACTGTCTTTACAAAGTCCAGAAAATCAATGCCGTCGTGATCACTCATCCATTTAACCTGACTTTCATGCTTATCAACAGCCATCAGTTTTCTTTCAAGGGTATCAGTGATATCAACATACTCTTCCGGAAGAAAATTAACACCGGCTAAGGTATCCATGTAATACAACGGTGCAATAAGTCCATGCACATCACCCTTTCCAAAATGCGGGACAGAAGATGAAAAGCTTGCGTCAAAAACAATTTTTCCGGTTTCCAGGTGGTCTCTCATATAGTCTTCAGGCGAGTGGGTGATAATAACGTCTGGCTTTACATAACGTATTACCTCAATAACCTTTTTAATTGTATCAATATTATCGGAACTGACGACCAAATCCGGAATATCAATGTTGAATACCTCTTTTGCTCCAAGCAATTCCCCGGAGTTCTCTGCCTCTGCAGTTCTTATAGCCCTTAACTCATCCGGCATGATGACCGCATGCCCCATATTACCGTTGGCAATATGGCACATGAACACGTCATTACCACTGTCAGCATACTTGGCCAGTGTGCCCCCGCAACCTATTTCAAGGTCGTCGGGGTGACATCCTATGGCTAATACTCTCATAATTTCACCTTACTTTATATGATTTCTGCATACTTCCAGGAATGCTTCAATACATTTCTTAATATGCACTTCTTCCCAGCTCGGGTGCAGGAACAGGCTCAGGGTCCTGCTTCTAAGCGAATTGGCCATGGCACAGAAGGTCTCTTCGTATTTAACGCTTTTTTTATCGGTGTATTCTCTTGATTTAAACGGGAATTTGTGTGTCCCGAATCCGTTTAACTCGCGGTACGCCTTCTCTTCATACGCTTCCGGCCACTGTATCCCATAGCAAGGAACGCCCATACCCTGCATCTCTTTAACAAATTCAGGCGCATCAATATCGAGAACATCAGTATTCAATACTATCGGATACCACCAATAAGAATTTTTGCGCTCTTCAGTATTGACCGGCAGTTTGCTGACTCCGCGCTGGTTTTTGAATGCCTCATCATACATTGCGGCAAATTTATACCTGCGCGAAAGATTCCAGTCATCGAGCCGTTTTAGTTCATTAATGCCTATAATGGACTGTATCTCAGTCATTCTGTAATTAAATCCAACGCGATTGTGAATGTATGGTAGTTTTTCCTCAAGCGCCAGCATATTCAGCCTTTCCTTTACGTCATAACCATGATCCCTGAAAGAACGGCACTCCCATGCGAGATCTTCATCATTTGTTACGACCATTCCGCCTTCACCGCCCGTTGTAAAGTGCTTGCTCTGGCAGAAGCTGAAACACCCGACATCGCCTATGACTCCGGATTTAATTCCTTTAAATTCACCTCCGAAGCATTGCGCGCAATCTTCAATTACTTTAAGCTTATGCTTTTTTGCTATGTACAGAATCGGTGCCATATCGGCTATAACCCCATATAGATGGACTACAACGATTGCCTTTGTCCTTCTTGTAATAAGATCTTCAATGCAATCAGGATCAATTGTGTGATCTTCGGTTACATCACAGAAAACAGGCACGGCACCAGCCTGGACAACTGCAAATGATGAAGCTATGAATGAATACGACGGCACAATGATTTCATCGCCCGGGCCGATGCCAAGGCTTGATATCGCTATATGCAGAGCAGCCGTTCCGTTAGTACACGATATTGCGAATTTACTTCCATTCCACTCAGCCCATTTTTCTTCAAATTCCATGCCCTTGGTTCCGGTCCAGTAGTTCACTTTTCCACTTCTAATTGGTTCCTGGATATCTTCCAGCGTCTCAGGTGCGAACTGGGGCCACATCGGAAATCCTAATTCCTCAATACCGGCTCCGTTCATTACTTTTTCTTCAGCCATTTCACTAATCCTCCCTTATTTCTCTTACAATTAATTTGCATTTTGCCCTGTCGGTCTGCGACAGGTCCATATTAAACTCATAACCCATTGGCTCAAGCACCCGGCTATAAAGCGCGGGACAGTGCTCGCAATAGGCTTTATATGGCTCCATATGCTTCATCTCAAGAAGCATTCCTTTGGATGGGCATTTAATCATGTCAATAATGAATTCGCCCCTTTCTTCATCAAGCGTCATCTTAAAGTCAGCCGCTTCCTCATTGAGAGCTTTCTCCCAATAAATGAAGCAGCCTTCGATTCCGTGTGCTTCCACCAACTTTCTAAGGCTATCCTTCAGATACAGGTCTGAAAGATATGCCCAGAACTCATCTACCTTTAGCCTTCCGTCCTTTTTTTCAAGGAATTTAAACCCCTCGCTGTATGCCGGTATGAATTCAGTACAGGAAATCATAATGCCCTCCTTTGGAATCGTTGCCGGCAAGCACCTGTTTCGGGATCAAATTTCTCCATGACATATTTATAAGGTGTTCCTTCGCACATTGTTTTATATACTGTTGTATATGTCTCAATATACTGTTCAACGGGTTCATACCCTTTATTTTTAATATGTACAATCCCCGGGCACGATTCCTGCGACACCGTCAGAGCGTCATCTTTAAGTGCAACAAAAGCCGGCCATTCTTCTTTTTCATATATTCCCTTGAAATATCTTTCCAGCAGTTCAAGGCGGCCTTCTCTCAAGTTCTTGTTAATCGGCGAATGAAAAGCTCTTGAAAACTGTGCAAGGTATTCCGTAACCGCTTCAGGTCCGTATTCATCATGAATATACCCAAGAAGCATATTCATTGAAATATGAAAATCCTTATGAAGGTATTTGTTATCAGATGCTCTACGGTCTATTACTTTCATCATTTGCCTTTCATGGGTTTTATTAATTTCTCATTAATTGTATCAACTAAATAGTCCCCCGCATTATATTCAAGCTGGCTGGACCATGCGGTTTTGACTTCGTACCCCCCTTGTGAAAAAGCTTCCTCTTTCGGAATATACCCCGACTGGCTGTTTGCAAGGCCGATTATCATAGTATTTTCATAAGGTGATAATTCCTTAACTGCTAATCCGAACTCAACATAGACCTCTCCGGGAAACGTAAAAAACGCATAATCGCCTATCGAAAGCCCCTGCAGCACTGTTTCAAATTCTTTATCCGGTCGCTTAAGCATTCCTTTTATCATCTTGGCGTAAGTTTTATCAGGGATTCCGTCGAACTGGTCTTCAATCTTGTACCTGTCCCTTTCAATGACCATGTCAGCCCAGGCTTTTTCTTCATCTGTTATCGCTCTGTAGGGGAATGTCACCGCCCTAGAAAAATAGTTCAATTCCCCTGTTTCGGACTTTGAATTATCAATGCATTCCTTAGAATATTCCCCAAGCTTCCTTCCAATCCTTTCCGTTTCGCGGAAATCCCTCCATTGGTCAGGATCTTCATAATTTAAATGGTTTATATTTCCCTCTGCACCGTTGGCAAAAAGCACAACAATATCCTTGCCGTATTTTTCAAGGAGGTAGTTATCAAGGTCGTTGATGAAATCCCTTGAAATCAACCATTCATATCCGACGAGAATTGCCGGATGCAGTGTGAAATTAACAAAAACAGCTTTTATTTTTCCGTTTATATCCCAAACTGATAAAGTAATGAGTTCGGGGTCAATTGGACCGGTTGCGCCTACAATGTCGTCAATTTCAAATTCTTCAAAATTCATAACAATCTCGCCGTTTTTCCTAATAAGACGCCGATTGAAACTAAGGTCGCAAACTTCTTTTTTACCGGATTTCAGAGTTGCCTCAATATAATTTTTATGGATTTCAGAACATCCTCCGGCGACTTTCGCAGCAACCATGTCCAGGTATTCATCAATTATTTCCTCTATCCCATGGTACATACGCATGCAGGTGTCCGGACCGGAATGCGTATGTGTCCCCCACATTATGATGTTTGAAGCCGGGATTCCAGTGGATTTTTCCACCCTGTCTTTTACATCGGTGCATGTTGTATATTTCAACCCGACGAAATCGAATCCAAGAAGGCAGATTTCTGTTTTTCCGTCATCAAGCATCAGCACGTTGCAATACAAGTCGTCGTGGACGCCCCTTGATTTATTGTCTATCCTTACATTGCCTCCCATTGGAATACCGTCCTCGGGAGTTATTTTTATTCTTCCGACCGCTGCTCTCATATAGCCACCTCAAAATAATTGATTGAAAATATGCCTGGCGCCTCCGGCTGTGACAGGATTGCTTTTAAATTCAGACAACTGTATAGGTATGTCTTTATTTCCATCCAATCCTATAATATTCATAGTCTTTTGTACTTCACGAAGGAACTTATTGCCAAGCTCAACTGCTTTGCCGCCTATCACGACTATTTCGGGATTTATTAAGTTAACGGCATTGTTTATTCCATATGCTATATACGCTGCCATCCTTTGTATTTCATCGGAAAATCCGCCGTTTTCTATATATTCCCCGGCAATAATCTTAAATCTTTCATCAATGCTTCCGGCGTTAGGAAATTCGGGAGGAAAACCCGTGTCCTGTTCAATGTCCGCAATAAGAGAAGGTATGCTTGCCAGGATTTCAAGGCATCCCCTGCTGCCGCATTTACAGTGGGGTCCGTTTATATCCACTGACATGTGCCCTATTTCCCCCGCCAGAGACCCGGAGCCTTCATACATGCTGCCGTTAATGATTATTCCGGCTCCTATGCCCGTATGGATATCAATGTAGATAAGATTATCTATTTTCCCCATTGTTTTTCCATATTCTTTTTCAGCGTATGCACTGAGACTTGATTCGTTTACAATCTCCGGCTTAATATCCGGGTATGCCTTTTGAATCACTGTATAGAAATCATTTTTTACATCAATCGGTATTATGGTTGAAGATATGATTTTATTGTTTTTCCTGTCAATTATTCCCGGAGCGCCGATGCAAATTCCTAAAAGCTGTTTTTTTAAAAAACCATTTTTTTTAGTTGCTTTTTTTATTTCCTCTACAAGTGAGTTCCCCAAATCATCATATTTAGGAAGAGAAATAAAACTTTCTGCCACGGAACAACAATTCAAGTCAAAAAGCCCGAGGTTGTATCCGTTATCCTGAAGATCAGCCACTATTATGCAGCCGCCTTTTGGGTTAACCTTGAGCATTATTGGTTTTCTCCCGCTTGTTGGAATATTTCCGGTTCCATCTTCAAAAATAAAGCCCGCAGAAATCAATTCTTCTGCCAGGGATGATACTGTAGTTGGGCTCAGCCCTGTCCTGTTTGCAATTTCAGCCCGGGATATTCCATCTCGGCTGCTGATAAGCTTAAAAACACCCTTGATATTGGTTTCCTTTATCAGTTGCTGGCTGCCTTTTGAAATTTTATCCCCGCCATTAAACAATTAGTTTCTCCAATGACTTTATTAATTGTATTATATATTCAGTTCTTAGATGAGTCAATATCAACCATTGTTAAGTGCTTTAATTTTCTTAATTATGAGAGGCGCTGTTTTTTTGTTCACTTTCCTGATTTTAATAAATATGAAAGACTTTTTATTTTTATTGATAAGATCAAACCAGTCTTTGCGGTATCCGCTTCTGTTTGTCCATATTCTTTTGATATTATTGAGCTGTATTCTTTTCTTTACTCCTTCGGGAATCTTGTGTCTTGGGCTGAAAATATGTTTAATTTTCCTTAATACGACGTTTTTAGTATTAGTAAAAAATCCAACATCAATAAATATCAGCAAATCAGCCGTATTAATAAATTGCTCTGCACAATGCCGGTACATGCCGTCAACTATCCATTTATTCCCTGAACATATATCAGAAATAATATTAACAACTTCTTCGGTCGGCTTCATCCTGTGATGCGAATTGAAACACTTGTCATCAATATGAACAACGGGCAGGTTAAGTTCTCCTCCAAGGCGATCAGCCAGGGTTGTTTTTCCCGATCCTGAAAAACCGGTTATTAATATTTTTTCGGGTTGTTTCATGTGTTATCTCCAATAATCTTCAATTAGCCGCCTTACAATTTTGACGGCCTTACCCGCCTTATTCTTATCGTCAGTCAGCGTATATATGTCGCGGAATAGTATTTCAGCATGGCAGCCTTTTGCGGCCATCATGGTTTTCTTCATGTATTCAGTAAATGCCTTCTCGTCAAACGAACCCACTCCCAGGAAATTCGGGCTTGGTTTTCTGGAATAAATAACATTGGTCCCGCGAAGGGCCTCCCCCATAAAATCTTCATCACACCATGGCGATATCGATACTTTTCTCAGGTTTGCAAGTTTACTTATGCAAGACTCCCAAATTTCATGAACCGGTTCACAGCACCCGTAATAGACCAATCCAAAACGATCAGCCGCTTTCTTAAAGATTGGAAAAATAAACTCCTCATACATTGAGGGAGACAAGCCTACACTCTCCTGCGAGTTCATATTGCCCCAAATGTCCTTTGTTGTTATTTTTCCGGTCTTTTTAAATTCCTCCGTGGGCAATTCATCTGTAAAACCATAGCTTCCCGACCCAGCCCTGGTATTTCCGTTGTCAAGCGCCAGCAATCCATTTTCTTCCTGCCAGTTCATATATTCGAAAGAATCTTCCAGTATAAAGTCAAAAAGTTTTTCTGTTTCTTCCGGATAGTCCATTATTGAATACATAAGCCTTTCAAGGCCCATGATATTGACGGCCCTGGCAGTAAAGGACATGAACCACAGCAATGAATTATTTGTTATCCTGACATCAAGGATGTCGCCAAGCAGATTCCCGGCAAATTCATACTGTTCAATAGTGCCTTCGTCATCATATGAATAAACTGATTTTTTAAGCACCCGGAAATCTTCCTTCAAATCATTAATAGGATGTTCATAGCTATAGCCCAATTCCCTGCCTTTGGCATCTTTGGCATGGTGAACTATCCTGTCCTGGTCCAGCTCCCTCATGCTTATTTTGCGATTAACAGAAAAGAAATCCGGCACAACCTTATCATCATTAATTAATTCATAACCGGTTATGTGAGAAAGGAGTTCTCTTTCAATGTCTGCCGCAACTTTGGAACAGCAAACTCTTTTGGGAAATAACTCCTCCCTAAACGGACCATGCTCAACTACAACAATAGGTGTTTCGCTTTTTAATGAATTATTAGCGTACCAATGTTCGGTTCGTTCCATCATAACGGGAAGCTTTGAATACTCCAACTGTCTTTTTGCCAAATCCCTTAGATAATGGCGTTCTTTATTTGTAATGCTGTAACCGGACATTATGCCCTCCGTTGCTTGGTTTTACTTATTATATAATACTTAGAAACTTGATATACGGCAATCATAACATACAAATTTAATAAGAATGATTATTTGTATTTAAATCATGTGTAGAATATAATATTAGAGTCAGAAATAACAAAGGAGATACATCATGTTTTGTGAACAATGCGGAAAAGAAATTGCCGATAATTCAAAGTTTTGTTCGGGTTGCGGAGCTAAGACAGCACCGGTAGAATCAGTCGAACCTATTAATGAACCTGAATCTGCACCAGAGGTTGAACAGGCTGCAGAACCTGAATCTGCACCAGGGGTTGAACAGACTGCAGAACCAGCTCCTCCGCCAAAAACCGAGCAGGTTTCGCCTCCACTTCCGCCGGTACAACCAATACCTTCCCCAACATATAACGCCGGATACAATGCAAAAGACAATCTTATTAAGCCGCTGAGCATAGGCGCATATATCGGAATGTTTATACTTTTATGCATTCCGATTGTTAACCTTATTATGCTTCTTGTTTGGAGTTTCAGCGACACCGTTAATATAAACAAGAAGCATTTTGCAATAGCACAGCTGATAATGATTCTTATCGGCATATTGCTAAGCATATGTCTTGCAATTGTTATGATTCGCATGGGATGGGGCTGGTATAACTGGCGCTTCAATTTTTAGGCAGGAAATACTATGAATAATAAATTTTGTACGAACTGCGGTGCGCTTATTAACCCCAGCGCTAAGTTTTGCGGCAAATGCGGCTCAGCCATAGTTGCCGAACAACAAAACCAAACCAGTCAAGAACCCGGGGCATCCGGGGAAAACAACGCCGAAGAATATGTTTATATATTGCCCGGCCAATTCAAAAAAGGCATGATATCTTTAAGGGCCTGTACCTTACTATTTACAAAAACAGCCGTTATTGTTGCAATGGTTGATAATAAGCTTATGCAGGAACATATTTCCTCCATAAAGGAAGGTAATAAGGGCGAAAAATTCTTTAAACGCACTGCGGCGGTTATGAAGGCGGGTTATACTTTCACCGAGAGGTATAAAACCATGCCGCAGAGTGATGTTATTAATGAGGCTCCGGGCAACTTTATAATACCCCACAGCACAGTGCAAGTGGTTCGTTTAAGTAAAGGGGCAACAACAAACTATTCTGACAGCACAACAACCACCACGCCACCGTCTCTCATATTTAAAACTACAGCCGGTAAATTTACCTTTACTTTTAATCTGTCAATAGATACAAAAACATTTATTCCTATGCTTAACAGCTTATATCCGGGAAGATATAAAGGGCCAAAAAAATAATGGGGAAAAACATTCGCTAAACGAATGCTTTTATATGGTTCTCTGAAGTGATATTAGCAGGCCCTTCTAGTACACCGCTCCGGCAATTGAAAGTTTTTCGTGCAATATATCAATGTCCAGATCTTCTGGGCTTATATTATTCTCAACACACATTGAGGCGGCTATACCGGCTGCTTCGCCCATGTTTGAGCATATGGGCATTACCCTGACCGCCGAATGAGCTTCATGAGTTGAAGATACAGGTCTTCCCGCGACAAGGACATTATCCAGATTGTCCGGCACAAGGCTTCTCAGTGGTATTGTATAATAATCTCCGGGCGGTATATGCCTTATCCTTGTTCCGCCCCCTGAGGGGTTATGAATATCAACCGGATAACATCCCCGTGCAACGGAGTCCGGAAACTTAAAACAGTTTACCAGATCATTCTCAGTCAATGTATAGTTGCCGCTTATTCTCCTTGATTCCCTGATTCCAATCTGCGGGGCGGTCTGCAGCAAGATACAGTTTTCAAAGCCGGGTGCGTTTTCCCTGAAAAATTTAACTAATTCAGAAACTTGTTTTCTTGCCTCTCTCTCCGCATTAGAAAGGTCATATGGATCAAGCGGATTCTTTTCGATTATACGGGTGCTGTTAAAATGAATTATCCCATTTCCTATATGTGGAAAAATGAGGACGTTTTCTCTTTGGTTCTTAATTTTACCCAAGTCCTGCAGCTTTTTATATTCTTCGTTCAATGTGTTTCTTATATCAGGGTCATAGATTATCCGCTCTGCCATATATGGATCGGCATTTCCGACCCGAAAACATAATGTCATAGGCTGGCATTTACCGTCTTCATCGCGCCCCATCGAAAAACTATTGCCTGCAAATGCGCATAGATCAGCGTCTCCTGTTGCATCTATAAAGAATCTTGCGACATGCTTAATTAAGCCCGATTTCCCTGCGCTTGAAATTAATGTTATTCTTGATTTATCTTTCTCGACATCAATGATCAGCGAATGAAAAAGCACTTCAACACCTGCAGTTTCGAGCATTTCATCTAATATTTTCTTTAAGATTTCTTCATTGAATGTGTGTTTTGCCTCATGCTTAATATGGGGGCCTCCCCATGCATTCGAAGGTTCTTTTTTCAGGTCGCTTTTGTCCTGTGCATAGAGGGAGTTCCTTCTATCTAATTTATCCAATATCTTCTTGAAAAGCCCGGCATTATTTACCGTTACCTGTTCGCCTTCATTATTATATGCATTATAAGGCATGAAAGGATTTACAAGCCCTGCCGTTGCCATTCCGCCTAGAAACCCATATCTTTCAATGAGCAGAACCCGCATTCCTTGTTTTGCCGCGGAAACCGCAGCACAGCAACCCGCAAGGCCGCCTCCGGCAACAATTATGTCATATTGTTTTTCCACTTCTTTCCCCTTCTTTTAGCATACTCCCCTGGAATATTTTTAAAATTATTTTAAGTTTTCAGGGTTCAGGCATTTCAATTCATCAATAACAAACATACCGTCTTTTCTTATCAGGACATCATCAAAATATATTTCGCCCCCACCGTATTCAGGCGTCTGAATCAATACAATGTCCCAGTGAATTGCAGAATCATTTCCGTTTGGCGCTTCATCATAGCACCGTCCCGGTGTAAAATGTATGCTCCCTGCGATTTTCTCATCAAACAATGTATCTTTCATTGGATATAAGATATATGGATTTACGCCTATTGCGAATTCACCTATATATCTTGCTCCTTCATCGGTGTCCAGTTTTTTATTCATCTTTTCTGTATTGCTTGAAGTCGCTTCGACGATTTTCCCGTCTTTTAGTGTGAATTTAATGTTCTCCAAAGCCTCGCCTTCACTCATCGCAGGTGTATTAAATGAAATGGTTCCATTTATACTGTCTTTGACCGGTGCTGTAAAAACTTCTCCGTCAGGTATATTATATTCCCCGTCGCATTTAATGGCAGGAATGCCTTTTATTGAAAAACTAAGTTCTGTTCCCGGCCCAGACAGACGCACTATATCGGTCTTTTCCATCAGTTCAACAAGGTTGTCCATTGCCTTTGACATTTTTGAATAATCAAGGTTACAAACATCAAAGTAGAAATCCTCAAATTCGTCGTTCGCTTTTCCTGCCAGCTGTGACATCGACGAGTTAGGATACCTCAGCACGCACCATCTGGTATTGTTCACCCTTTCGTTAAACATCGGTTTCATAATCCTACTGTACAAATTCATTTTTTCTGACGGCACTATGCTTGACTCAAAAATATTGTCGCTTGCCCTTACAGAAATATAGCAGTCCATTTGCTTCATTAAGGAAAGTTCATTTTCGTTCATGATTTCAAGCTGTTCTTCAGTAATCTCCTTCATTACAAGGTAGCTTGTCTGCCCGTCAGTATGCTTGATGAACGGAAGTCCGCCTGCCTTATAAGCTTTTTTTACTAATTCTTTTGCCAAGTCATTCTCTTTACCGCTGAAAGTAATCAGTATTTTTTCGCCTTTTTGAAGTTTTACTGAATAATTTATCAAGTTCTCCGCTAATTTTTCATATCTCGCGTCTTTCATCTTTCCTCCTTTTTTTACTTTATCGGATCAAGCCAAATAGGGCTTGAAACAGCTATATCTCCGTCGGACTGAATAACTTTAACATAGTAATTGACCGGTTCTGATAATTCCCCGCAGTCAATGGTCTTTATAAATATATATTTTGTTTCGTCAAATCCTTCTTCAATTCCAAAACTTCCGAACTTTATAAACAAATCGCCGTTTTTAATGACATGAACTTCTCTAATCGGTGAATTTCCTGATATTGCCATGATATTTATAATATCCTTTTTTCCTTTTTTTTCAGTACCCATTTCCGCATCTTCGGAAGACAGCCATACAAATAGTCTGTCATTGGCAGATGCAAAACACCGCCTTTCACGGATGGCATTCATTATATCTTTTCTTGAAAGCGATTTTGCGTACACGCCTGTTATGGCACCCGGATACTCAAACTGGATCTTTCCACCCATTCCGGGATATATCATCGGAACGAATCCCCCGGGAACTGTCGCATGGTTGTCGCTTCCTCCCAGCGCACCCAGTCTAAATCCATTTTTAACCGCATAATCATAATAATGGCAGTCCTCGGGATGTGCAAATTTCCTTATAGGGCGCAGGCTGTCTTTTGTCTCGGAAGACCCCCATTGCGATATGACCTCAGCACATGGTTCGACTTCTTTGCCTCCGAAATACCCCTTTGAAAAATCACGGCCCCTCACATACCTTCCCGAATGATGGCATATGGCAAGAGCATTGTTTTCTCTGGAAAATTGAAATATTGCATCAAGGCTACCCCCGGCTTTCATTTGGAAATTCCTCATTTCACCTTCGTTGCCGTTGAAATAGATATTAAAATGACCTCCGTCTTCCCCGTCGTAATCACCTTCATAACCTAAAATTGAAATAAACTCGCCGGGTTCGTTCCATTTTTCTGCTGCATTCTTTATCTTCTCCCAGTCTTCATTATCACAGGAATGCGCATGGTCGGTAATACTGCAGAAATCATGTCCCGCAATGTATTTTGCATACCAATACCCGAAATCCGGACTTTTAGGCATGAAGGGTGTGCCGCATTTGCCAATTTCACTATGCACATGCATATCGCCGAAATACAATTTATATGGGAAATCCGCCGTACACCAAATAGAATTAGAATTACCGGCTGGAAACAGGTTCTCTTCGCTTGCCCTTATGCCGAACCTATATACGCCTTCAACGTCAATCTTTAAATTATTGATTTCCTGATTGGCTTCCATGTCTTTAGAAAAATGAATTTTCTCCGGCAGGCCGCTGATTCCATTGCCGTCATGAATCTTTAAGTCCCCTTCAAATTTAAAATCAGGATATCCATTGGCTTTCAATAATGAAATTCCAGCAGAAAATTCTTCTCCGGGTTTTACAATCAAAGGGGCTGAAATCATAATCCTTACGGCTGTTTGATATGTGTTTGCCAGATCTTTGTCATCAAAATATTTCATGTTTTCTCCTAAATATATAATAACATACAAAAAACGGCCGCTTTTGCGGCCGCTTTATAAATACTAATCTTTATTAATGGAAATCGGCTATTTTATCCGCTTTAGTTCCGTCCCTGTCTATATAGTAAACCTGTACATTGTACGGCTCTGCCTGATTCATATAAGCAACTATTGATCCGATAAGATTTTCGGTTGAGCCTGACCCGGTATATGAGTAAGATGCATTCCCTGTAATAAAAACAGCCGGATTTCGTCCATCTGAAATAGTTCCTCCGACCGGATTATTTCCGTGAAGTATTTTTTTACTTCTGGATTTTGGGTTTTTTATGCTATCTTTATTGTTATTTTCCTGGAACCCTTCCAAGTCGTTATACAAAAAATTATTCAGGCTGTCTGCTGCGCTGTTGGAATTATATCGGTCTTCTCCCTCATATCTATAAATGTTAAGTGCAAAAATTTTCACAAGATATGTGCTGTTATATTTCAAGACTGCCTGTTCTGCGCTTGTAGCAATCTTAATAAAGCGCGGCACTGCTATTGCAATAAGAATACCAATAATAATTACTACAATAAGTATTTCTACAAGCGTGAACCCGCGTTTGCCCCTTAAGAATTTCATAACCATCTAAAACCTCAATTCATGCTACCCCAAAGATAACCCTGCCGGACAAGTCAATACTATTATAACAAATTTTAAACCGCCGTAAAAACTTTATTATGTAACTTTTTGTTCTTTAAAATTCCAGTTTAATAATCATTATTTCCCCTGAAAAATCATTTACAGGAAGTCCGGACAAACGTAGATACGGTTTGTCTTCTTTAAAAATCAATGGGGTAATCTCAACTTTTGCCTTAACCGGGCGTCCGTCGTTCAGCAACTTTGCAGAGACCGGCATTGAATCTAAAGGAGACATCCAAATTGCAGAGCTTTTGGGGTATTTATATAAGTGAACATAAATTTTATTGCCCTTTGCGGTTAAAAGTATCTCTTTATTTTCAACAATACCTGTCAGTGGGTCCGTATCATAAAAAGCCTCTTTAACCTTGTTATACCATCTTCCGATATTGCTCAAAATATTAATTGATTCAACCGGAAACCGCCCATCCGCCATGGGTCCTGCATTCAGCAGATAATTACCGCCCTTTGCAAGTATTTTATCCATGCTCTCCATAAGATATCTTATACTGTAGTATTCTTCATCTTTACGATATCCCCAGCTCTCAGTCCCGATAGATTGGCATGCCTCTGTAGGGGTTTCAAATGCAATATCCTTATCAACATATTCATACCAGTCCCTTTCAGGGGTTCTGAAATCGCCTTCGCTGAATCCCCTGTTGTTTACCAATATCCCAGGCTGCAGTTTTCTTATCATTTCATTAATTGCCGGATCTTCATGTTTCAGCAGACGGCCCGTGTCCCACCAAAAGCCGTATAGTTTCCCATAATTGGTGCAGAGCTCCTTTACATGTCCTTTCACGTACTCAATATGGGCCTTTAAATCAGGGGTGTCCCCCCGGTAAGGCCGCTCATTTTCATATGCTCCCCCGTAATATGGATATGTGGGATGGTTCCTGTCAATCGGCGAATAGTAAAGGGCCAGGGGAAAGTTCCTTTTATGGCATTCATCAGCAAGCATTTTTAAGATGTCTTTTCCGTATGGGGTGTTCATTATATTAAAGTCGGTCAGCTTTGTATCGAACATGCAGAATCCGTCAATATGTTTGGTTGTGAAACAGATATAGTCAAATCCGTTTTCTTCCGCCATATCCAGCCACTCTGAAGGGTTGAATTTAGTTGGATTAAACCGTTCTGCTAATTTGGCATATTCCTGCCGCAGAATATTCCCTCTGTATCCGTGCTGCTCGTGCCATGCCCCCACAGAATAAATCCCCCAATGAACAAAAAGACCAAGCCTGTTATAAAAAAATCTGTCCCTGTTGTCATTAAAGTATCTTTTCATATAATCACCCCGGTTAATTTTATCATATGTAATCATCTCTAAATTATTGAATTGGCGCTATGTTCGTGATAAAGTCTTTGGGACGGAGGAGTTATGAACCAAAGGGAACGCTTCTTAGCAACTTTTGAATTTAAAAAGACAGACCGGCCTTTCTATTGGGAAACACCGGGCGCATGGGCAGCAACTATTCAGCGATGGAAAGGCGAAGGGTTTGAAAAGCCTGCCGGGATGCGGTTTCCTGATTTTTTCGGCATGGATACTATTAAATGGCTTCCGTTCAAAGGCGGATGGACCGGAAATCCTTACTTCCCTATGTTTAATGAAGTCATATTAGATGACGATGGCACTAATATTACCTTAATCGACAAATACGGCATCACCAAAAGGGAAAGAAAGCTGAACCCGGAAACATCCATGCCGCAGTTCCTTGAATTCCCTGTTAAAACACGCAGTAATTTTATTAATAATATTAAACCCAAGCTTGACTACACGAACCCTGATCGTTTCCCCGGCAACTGGAATGAGCTTGTAAAAGAATATGGTTCCCGCGAATATGTACTGGGAATGTACATAATCGGCCCTTTCGGCTATCTCAGAAACCTAATGGGTGATGAAGAACTAATGTATTCCATTTATGACAACCCGGATTTCATTCATGAGATGCTGCTGCACTGGAAAAAGTTCTATATTGGTTTTGTAACAAAAGTCTGTGCTGATGTGGCTCCAGACTTTGTAATGATATGGGAAGACATCTGTTATTCAAACGGGCCCCTTATCTCTCCGTCTGCCTTTAATAAATTCATGGCTTTGCATCTTAAGGATGTGATTGCTGTTTTAAAGCAACGCGGTATAAAAGGCATTGTGGTGGACACCGACGGCGATTGCACCAAGATGCTTCCTGTCTACCTGGACTGCGGGGCCAATGGTTTTTACCCGTTCGAAGTACAGGCAGGCATGGATATCGTTGAACTGAGGAAACAGTACGGGAAATCTTTTGTCATCATAGGGGGGCTAGATAAAAAAACCCTTGCAGTCAGCAAGGAGGCTATAAAAGCGGAAGTGGATGGGAAACTGCCTTTCATGCTTTCATGCGGCGGGTATATTCCCATGCTGGACCATACGGTTCCTCCGGATGTGCCTTTTGATAATTTTCGGTTTTTCATTGATTATGTCAGGACTTTTGATTAAAAGTGGAACGGAAGAGGAGGGGTGATATTCCAAGTTAGGAGGTTTTGCGGGATTTTATGACTTTAAGCCGCGAAAACTCTTCACGTTCTTTTTCTTCAAGATAATCCTGGATATATTTAACTATTTCATTGTAACGTGGGATTATTATGTTTTTCAGGGCATTTGCCCGTTTCTTTGTCTTGATAACATTGACGGCGAGTCGGTAAACTGCGTTTTCCACCTCTGCCAGTTCTGCGGTAAGGGCTTTTACTTTATTGAATTTCTCATACGCTTCGTCCAATGCCGAACTGGTTCTGGAAAATCCATAGCTTGGCTCGATTTGTTTTTTTTCAAAATCTACCATGGGTATCTCAACCCCCATTATGCTACGAAATCGTATTACCGCTGAGTCATCCTCGGGGAAAGTGTAGCCAAGCTGCTCAACATTGCTGATACCAAGGGTAATGTTAGCTGTCTGCAATGCATAGTATGCATCTTTAAATGTAGAATCGATCCGTGACTGAACCAGCTTTGCCCTGTCAATTAGTGACATCATTTCCATTGTCAGAATGTTTCTTTTTTTATCCAGCAATTCATATCCCTGGCTTGAAAGAGCCAGAGTATTTTTCGCTTTTATTAAATTTCCCTTAGTAGGAGACATTCCGGTAATCATTTAAAACCTACTGTTTTCTGCTTTTTTATAATATTTCTCTATTAATTCATTAGAAAGCCTGTCAAGTTCCTTTTCGGGCAGGTAAGAAATCAAGGACCAGCCCAAATCAAGGGTTTTCTCCATATCCCTGTTTTCATCTTGCAGTTGTTTAAGAAACTTCTCTTCAAAGGCATTGCCAAAATCAATAAATTTCTTATCCACACTACTTAACTCATCCTCTCCTATTACCGACGCAAGGGCCCGGACCTCCTGAACCCTGGCATAGGAGGCAAAAAGCTGATTTGCAATATCAGGATGGTCTTCTCTTGTGAATCCTTCGCCTATGCTGTCCTTCATAATTCTCGACAGCGACATTAATATGCTTACCGGCGGATATATTGCGCGCTGAGTAAGCTCTCTGTCTAAAACCAACTGACCCTCCGTAATATATGCCGTTAAGTCAGGAACCGGATGTGTAATATCATCATTGGGCATTGTGAGAATGGGAATTTGTGTTATAGATCCACTTTTACCTTCAATTATTCCTGCGCGCTCATACATAGAGGCCAGGTCGCTGTACAAATAGCCCGGGAAACCTTTTCTGCTTGGAATTTCTTCCATTGAGGAGGAGATTTCTCTAAGTGCTTCAGCATACGATGTCATATCCGTCATAATGACCAAAACATGCATGCCTTTTTCAAATGCCAGATATTCTGCCGCCGTAAGTGCGCATCTTGGAGTAGTTATTCTTTCAACAACAGGGTCGTCTGCAAGGTTTAAAAACATTACAACCTTCTCAAGAACGCCGCTTTCTTTAAAGCTTTTTGTAAAATAATCGGCAACATCGCTTTTTACACCAATTGCCGCAAAAACAATAGCAAATTTTGTGTTGTCTGTGTCTGTTATCTTCGCCTGCCTGACAATCTGTACGGCAAGTTCATTATGGGGAAGGCCGCTTCCGGAAAATATCGGAAGTTTCTGCCCTCTTATCAATGTAGCAAGGCCATCAATTGAAGATATCCCCGTCTGAATATAATTTTTGGGGTATTTTCTTGATACAGGATTTATAGGAAGACCATTAATATCGGACTTCATGTCCGGATATATATCTCCAAGCCCATCCAGCGGTGAGCCTTTTCCGTCAAAAATCCTTCCTAAAATTTCGCCGGAAAGAGGAAGCTGCAGCGTGTGCCCAGTTGGGTAAGTGCGCACATTTTCAAGAGAGATATCTGAAGTTCCCTCAAATACCTGCACAACACACAGTTCTTCCGTCATACGGATAATTCTGCCCGTTCTTTTTTGTCCGCCAACAAGGGTAAGCTCAACCATTTCCTCATATGATGCATTCTTAACGCCTTTTAGAACCACCAGGGGGCCCTTTATTTCATGCAAATCAAGGTATTCCAGTCTCATTTTGAGCTTCTCCTTTCCGCATCTTTATACTCAATGCTTAAATCATTATAAAATTTATCAATCTTTTCCTCTAATTCATTAAAACCTTCCAGGTTATCATTGGGAATAGTATATTTCATCTGTACGAGCTCACTGAAGATTCCCGTGTCTGAAAGAACCGACACCGGAATACCGGAGTTTACGAGTAATTTTGTCTTTTCATTAAGCATTAATATAACGCGCATCATTTTATACTGCTTTTCAATAGGAACGAAGGTGTCATTTTCATGGAATGCATTCTGTTGGAGAAATCCCTGCCTAATTATTTTCGCCATTTCAAGAGTAAGCTTCTGACTGTCGGGAAGCACATCCTGACCTATCAGCTTAACAATTTCCATCAAGCGGCTCTCCTCATGTAGAATTTTCAGTATCTCAATCCTGTTTTTTAAAAAATGCCTGTCTGTATTTTCTTCATACCATGGGGCAAGTTCATCAATATATTCACTATAGCTTTCTGTCCAGTTAATAGCCGGATAATGGCGGGAATAGGCAAGAGACTTATCAAGTGCCCAGAAACATCTTGTAAATCGTTTTGTGTTTTGTGTGACCGGTTCTGAGAAATCATTGCTCTGTGGGGATACGGCTCCTATTATGGATATTGAACCTTCAGCCCCACTAAGAGTTTTAACATAACCTGCACGTTCATAAAACTGTGATAATCTTGATGGAAGATACGCAGGATATCCTTCCTCTGCAGGCATTTCTTCAAGTCGTCCGGATATTTCTCTTAGCGCCTCCGCCCATCGCGAAGTTGAATCCGCCATAAGAGCAACATGGTAGCCCATATCCCTATAGTATTCAGCTATGGTAATGCCCGTATATATGGATGCTTCCCTGGCGGCAACGGGCATATTTGAAGTATTAGCTATAAGAACCGTTCTGTTCATCAGAGACTTCCCCGTTTTCGGATCTTTCAGCTTTGGAAAGCTCTCAAGAACATCAGCAATTTCATTGCCTCTTTCGCCGCAGCCAATATAGACTACTATGTCAGCATCAGACCATTTCGCAAATTGATGCTGCGTCATGGTTTTTCCTGTTCCAAATCCTCCGGGTATTGCCGCTGTTCCGCCCTTGGCCATAGGAAAAAGCATGTCAATAACACGCTGCCCTGTTATTAGCGGCATATGAATTGGCCTTCTTATATCAAACGGTCTGGGTTTTTTTACAGGCCATTTTTGTGTCATGAACAAATTAATCTCTTTTTTATTTTCCATTTCTATAACAGCAAGATTCTTTAAAATATTATATTCACCGTCGGCACATACATTTTTAAAAGTGCCCTTTATGCCAGGCGGCACCATTACTTTGTGTATTATTACAGGGGTTTCCTGAATTTCGGCAATTACCTGTCCGCCGGCTGCAGGTTCACCATTTTTTATAAGCATTTTAGTTTTCCAAAGCTTTTCTTCATTAAGCGCTTTTATATCAAGTCCTTTTTTTATTGAATATCCGCATATTTCTTCGATTTTTTTCAAGGGTCTTTGAATCCCATCAAATATTTCAGCAATAATTCCCGGTCCCAGAGTAACCGAAAGGGGATTGCCCGATGATTCTACGGGCTCTCCTATCTTAAGACCCGAGGTTGTTTCATAAACCTGAACTATTGCTTTATCTTGTTCAATGGATATAACCTCGCCAATCAGCCGGTTTTCGCCAACAAGAACCATTTCGAGCATTTTAAGCCCCTGATTTCCCTTAACATAAACCACGGGGCCGCTTATTCCGCCTATATAACCTTTGTATTCTTTATTATTGACCATCCAGTAAATCTCCGTCATCTATAGGAATTCTGCACATTTCCAAAAACTTTTCACGCGCTTCTTGTTCCGCAGTTTTAAAAGAGCAGTCAATTCGTATTCTTTTTGTTATTCCATTCATTATAAAACCGCCGCCTAAATCCTCTTCACTGATTTTTATTTCAACGGGGATTTTAGCCTCAGTTATTAGTTTGTTAAATAGACCTTTTTCGTCTTTGTTCACTTCCATTACATACTCACTGTCTCTAATAAGGTTAAAACACTTTAATATATCATTCATTATTTTAACAGGATATTCCGTTGTCAGCTTGTATGATCTAACTCTCTTTTTCACTTGTTTAAAAACATCCTCTATTATGGCTCTTCTTTTATCGAACATTTTGCGTTTTCCATCCACGAGGGCTTTTGATACAGCTTCATTAAGTTCACGCCTGTTCTGAAGTGTTCCGACCTGAATGGATCTATAAGCCTCTTCAAGGAGCTCGATTTCTTTGTTTTTCAAAGTTTTTTTGTTTTCATTTTCCGTTATATCTAAAATTTCTTTCTTTTTTCGATATGCTTCGCGAAGCGCCATTTCTGTAAAGCTCTTTAACTTTTCGTTCACCGAATAATTTTGGTATAAGTTATCCATTGTCGTTCCTCATATTTTAACTCCAATCGCATCCCGCACATATTTTGTTATAGAGTCAGGTTCTCTTTGGGTTCCATGCCTGTCCGGCACAACTACAATCAGGGGCAGATGCCCAAGGCGCCTCATTTCATCAAGCCGGGTTGGTATTAGCGCAGCAAGTTTCTCAGTAATCAGGATAATTCCGAGCGTCTTATCAAGAATACATGAATCAATGGCATATTCAACATCCTCTCGGCTATGCACAACGACGCCTTCGATTCCTGCAAGGCGCATTCCTTTTTGTGTGTCCACATTGTCACTGATAAGATAAAATCTCATTTCTTCTATTCCTTTATGGAAGAATTAAAATAGAGACTATAAGTCCATATATCGCAATACCTTCCGCAAGGCCAACAAAAATGATTGTTTTGCCAAGCAGTGAAGCATCTTCGCTTATGGCACCCAGCGCAGCCGATGCAGCCGCCGCAACCGCTATTCCTGTTCCAATTGTAGCAAGCCCCGTAGACAGCGCCGCAGCAAGATACCTTAAACCATCGTTTGAGGTTGCTTCAACAGCTGCCGCTGCTGGCTCTGCTGCCAATGCTCTGCTTCCGGTGAGCATTATAATCGTAGCAGTCATAAGAATACCAAATATCAGGAGCATGTTTACGGCCATAACTGTTTTTGCGTTTTTGGGATTACCGGACCGTTTCCAATAAACCACCCCTGCTGCCGATAGCAGTACAACCAGGACCAACGCCCCTATCAATAGTTCTTTCATAATGCATTACCTCCGCATTTGTTTCTGTATTAATTCGGCTCATATTCCCAATATAAATGTAGTTTGAACCGTTTCTGTCTTTATTTATTGCTGCCGCTTATTCTCGTAGGTTTAAATTCACGTCCCTCTCCTTTGAAAAACCTCGAAAAAAGCTCATAATATTCAAGCCTCATTCCCTGAATTCCTACAACAAGTCCTTCTAGAACAATTATTAGCAAATTACCAATAATAAGGGCAACAATACCTCCTATTTTACCGTCTATAAGACGATATACCGACCATACTGCCAGGGAAAGCCCCGCATGGCTCAGTGCAAACGCCCCTATTCTTATAAAAGAAAGCGTATTGCTTAAAAAGGAAAGCACTGCTTCAAAAACTTCGAAAAAAGCTTCAACAAAAAATGTTCCTCTTTCCTTTTCGGGCAGCGCTTTCTTACCGGTCATTAAATTATGCAGGGGCTCTTTAAGAAACAGCAGTATAATCGGCAGAATAAAAAACCCAATTACAAATATATATGAAGTTATTGTTTTGCCCGTGATAAGCATGACAACTGCAAAAATGATAACTCCTAAATAAAAAACCATGCCGGTAATGCCGTTTCTGTCAAAAAGGATATCTTTAAATTTCTTTGATTTTACAGCGTTTATAATATTGATTGACATGGCAATTATAATAACAACAACACCAAAAACAACTGAGGCTATTAGCATTGTCATTATGTTACGCATAGGATTTGCATATATGGGGTTAAGTATTTCTTCATTTCCAAAAATGCTGCCGTATAAGAATCCAAATATAATAGACGATATGCCGCACATGATTCCTATTCCGGCAATATCAAATTTCTTAGTAAAATAAATTATCGCTCCTGCAATCAGTAAAATAAGGCCGTGTCCTACGTCGCCGAACATCATTCCAAACATTAGAACATATGTAATTGCAACAAACAAAGTAGGATCAATCTCGTTTGCAGAGGGAGTACCATAAGTCTTAACAATAAACTCAAACGGCTTAATAATTTTTATGTTTTTCAGCGAAGTGGGGCTTTTTAACGTTACCATTTGGTCAGCATCTTCAAAATAGAAAGATATACCTTTTTTCCTATATTGTATTTCAAGCATATTCATGCTGCCTTTAGGAATCCATCCGGAAAGGTAAAATGACTCTTCTGTGTGGGCTGCATATTTTTTAATATCCATTGTCTTAAAAAGAAAATATATATATGAATAAATTTCATCAAACTGCTGTCTGGAATTATCAATAAATTCTTCGTACTGTTTTATCTCTTCTTCTATGTCCTTTTCTGCAGCAGCAATTTCGGACTTTAGTATTTCGGCCGATTCTTTTGGCGTTCCCACTATAGCGTCAGAAAGATCTATGCGTTCAAAATAAAGCGAGGCAAATATATTGTCAACCTCATTTATAACCTTATTAGGCGCATAATATAAGAACCATACATCATTATCTTCCCGCTTAAGAAAATAAACAATTACATTTAGCCTTTTTATGGACTCGTTCAGCCGCTTGTAGTTTTCAAAAGCCATTCTTCCGAAACGCACGCTGATGAATTTCATCTTTAATTCGCTTAAATCAACATTAAAATCAAGCATAGGCATCATTCGGTTAAGGATGGTTCTGTTTTTTTCTACAACTATTTTTTTATCGTCAAGTCGTTTTCTATGGTTTTCTATATATTCCTCAAGCTTTCCGGTAAATACTTCCGCTGTTTCAGTGATGCCTTCCATATTTTGAATCAATGTTTCAATATCTATGTCGTGTGTTTTAACTTCAAAGATTTTATTAAGGGAGTCAAGCCGGTTCATTATTGCAGAATGCCGGTTAAATTCACCATATGGCGTCAGTCCCTTTATATTTTCCATTACACTGAGGGAATTCTCCACCTCAAAATCATGGTTAAGGATGTGATTGAGCACAAAAGCATCGAATTGCTCAAGCGGCCCAACTATATTTACGAATTGCATTTTCATTACAGGCATCTGCAGAACTCCTTAAAAACCAAACCCGACAACAAATTTCTTTATTTTTTCGGGCCTCAGTCCGTATCTTATTCCCTCAATAATAGAAATTATATTGGATAGTTCATATTCTTTCATATGTATATAATCAACAGCAACGGAAACTGTCATTGGGTATCTTCTGAACAGTTTCATATGCACATTATACATATATTCGGCAAAATTTACTTCAAAGAATTCATCAACGTCGCGTTGGAAAATTTCTGAATATTTCGTATCTGAAACAATCTCCGAAAATTTATCAAGATCATCGGTTTCTATAAGCTGTCTAAGGGTTTCTTTTCTTAAGCCGGTATTATAAGGCAAAACATAAGTTTTAATTATTTCATGCGGCAGATTATAATATTTTTTGCACCTATATATCCACAGCAGATTCAGTACATCAGTTTTGATTCCAAAAGAATCCTCAAGTGGCTTTTTATCATTACCATGCAGGTATTTCTTCATTCTTTTATGAAGATATTTAAAATAGTTAAGATCAAGCACCATCTCAATATTGAAGAGGTTTATTTCAACATTCTCCGCTGCAAAAGGCTTAAGTACATCGTAATATTCCGTTCCTTCAAGATTATTTATAAAATCCATGCTGTCTTTTGACTTCAGCAGGCGGTGAAAATCCACAGAAGCGTTGTCCCTCAAAAAAAGCAGGAAGCCTTCAGCTGACATTACACTTCCGACTGTTTCAAGCCGCCTGAAAATAATTTTGAGACTCTCAGTTTCGTATTTCTTATATGTGCTTTGAAGAAATTTACGCGCGTTTCCTGATGTGAATTTTAAGAAACGGTCATATTCTTTCATTATGTCTGTTTTTATTATGTTTTCAAGCTGTCCCCTGTGTATGGCATGCTCATCCACATTACTGAGAATATCAATATAATGGGTGGAATTTTTAAGATACTCCACTATTTCAGCTATGTTGCTTTTTTCTATAAGCTCTTCGTAGTCTTTCCTGGTCAGAAGCTTTCCGTATGATGCACGGGCTTTGGCCGAGAGCGCTCCGTATGTGAATAAACTAAGATCCACTTTCTTCACTTCCGGTTATGATTTTAAAGACTGAATCGACCCAGATGTCCCTGTTTATTATATAGAATTCGTCCATCGCCGCTAATTTCTTATCAGCAGCGGTTTTTATTCTTTTAAGGCTCTTTTCAGCATCTTTTTTTTCTTCAATGTCGAGTGTTTTAAGTTTTGCGGAAACCATATTGTTTATATCTTCCTGCATTTTTTCAACATCCCGGTTCATTTTGGCTTCAAGTCGCAGCTTTTCCTTTTTACCCTCTTCAATGATATTGCTTGCCTTATTCTCTATATCAAGTATGCTTCCGATAACATCTTTCATTATTACACGCAGTAAACCTTCCGAATACATATTCTTTATTTAACAATTATACAACCATTGGAATAGCCTATCAAGGCACACACAATTACATAATCAGTCTTTAGCCCTGTTGCTTCTTTTTGCTATACTGTGAAACAATCTGTGAAACCTTTTTTATTTGCTTTCTAGGTGTCTAATTTAAAAATCTATGTGAAACATCCCGTGAAACATAAAAACGCACATTTGTCCCTAGGGACAAATGTGCAATAATTTAACGTTTGTCCCTAGGGACAAATGTGCTGTAAGAACAGGTCAGCGGCGTTTTTTAATGCCGGGAACAAGCATCGGGACGCTTTTTTTATACTCTGCATAAGCCGGCCGCTTCCTTATAACATGTTTTTCCATCATTGGAATGCTGATGAAAATAAACAATAACGTCATCAGGACCGGTCCTATTACAGTCATCCAGTACTGAGGCGCAGCCCCCATTTGCATAAGCCATATTCCCCACCAGAGACTGACCTCACCTAAATAGTTGGGATGCCGGGAATATTTCCACAAACCCTCGCTAATACACTTTCCTTTGTTTCCTTCCTCGTTTCTAAATAAAGCCAGCTGCCGGTCCGATACAAACTGAATGGATGCGGCGATAAGGCATATGATAAATCCAACTAGGCTTAGAATATTTATTCTTTGGCTGTTGTTTATCATGTAATAAGCTGGCACCATGCCAAGAAAAACTAAAATAGTAGGCATCATATTAATTCCGCCAAAGTTTATTATGAACCATATATCCGGATTCTTTTCTTTCAACATTGTATACCGCCAATCCTGCTGACTCAGGCCTTTCCAGCCAATAACCCAGTTCATTGTAAGGCGGATACCCCAAACGGATATTGCTATTATCAACAGCACGTCAAGCGCTCCTGCAGGAACCTCTTTCATTATCACCCAAAAGGGAAGGACCATAACAGGAATTATGCTCCAGTAAGGATCGTACAGACTGGCATTTTTAAATATAAGGCCTGTTCCCCATACAATAATTGTGGCGGCCACATCTGCAATAAATGTTGCCAAAAGGATTCCGTTTGTCTTAAAAATACCAAAGACAATCACAGCAACAATAAAGGCTAATGCATAAACAATTACTACCAGTGTAAGCGAACCCGGTTTTGTGTATAGCTTTTCTTTCATGATTCCCCCGTGAACTTAAACTTGCATTTATTTTATATAAAAAAATTAAATCGGGCAAACTTTACTTTATACTATAGTAAATAATATCTATAAACGAGGTGCACATGGGTAAAGTAATAACCGGCAATTTGGAAAACTTCAGTATAGATAAGCGCAACTGGCAGGGAATCCCTTCCATTGACATTAGTAATAAGGGCATCCTTTATGCTTCATGGTACAGCGGTGGCAAAGGCGAAGGAACCGAGAACTATGTAATGCTGCATAAAAGCTCTGACGGCGGACGAACGTTCGCCTCTCCTATTGCCGTGGTTAATCCCGAAGGAAATACGCGTGCTTATGATCCTGCTGTTTTCACCGACCCCTGCGGCAAGGTGCATTGGTTCTGGGCTGAAAGCTACGGTATGTACGACGGCCGCTGCGGGGTTTGGGAGTGCACCCTCGGCAACGACCGTATTTCAGTACCAAGGCGTCTCTGCGACGGCATCATGATGAATAAGCCTACTGTCGTTCAAAACGGCAATTGGGTTCTTCCGGTATCGTTATGGAGCATGGATCCATATTTTAAACACTCCGAAGGACCTGTCAAAGTTGAAAACAGGATTGAGCCCGGTAGTTATTCAGTAATTACTGCCGACGGCGGATTGTCTTTTAAGGCGGCGGGAAAAGCAGTTCCTGACGAACCAAGCTGCGATGAGCATATGATAATTGAAAAAAACGATGGAGTCTTATGGATGCTGATACGCGTTAAGTATGGTATCGCGGAAAGTTTTTCAACCGACGGTGGAATTACTTGGTCTGAGGCAAAACCCTCTTTAATAAAATCCCCCGTTTCGCGTTTCTTCATTCGAAGGATGCCTTCGGGGCGCATTCTTTTAATAAATCACTTAAATTTTAAGGATAGTGAAAATCTTCATGTCAGGCGGAATAATCTTTATGCAATGCTAAGCGAAGACGAAGGGCAAACATGGCCTTATAAACTGCTTCTTGACGAACGTGACAAGGTTTCTTACCCGGATGCCGCAATAAGTTCCGATGGAAAAATCAATATCATCTATGACCGGGACCGCTACGGAGCAAGCGAAATCCTTACTGCACGGATTACAGAAAGTGAAATACTGGGTGATGGCACCGTGAATCCTAACTCATACCTGAAAAATGTAATATCTTCAAGAAACCCTTTAATTTAAATACTTATCAAGGCGCGGGTCCCGGATCAGTGTTTTGAAATTAGCTGGTTTGACATTATTGTCTTTGCACTTCATACTTATATTTGCATATTGATATGAATAATATTGATATTTAAATTTAAAGGAAAGGAGGAAACGAAATGGAAGGGATTAACGATCTTAGATTGGCCGTTTTGATCGATGCCGACAATATACCATACAAGAGTGTAAAGGTAATGATGGAAGAAATCGCAAGGTATGGCACACCTACCTTCAAAAGGATTTACGGAGACTGGACAAAACCCAACTTATCGGGTTGGAAGAAAGTCCTTCTTGAAAACTCTATTACCCCAATACAGCAGTATGGCTATACAACCGGCAAGAACGCAACGGACGCAGCTATGATTATTGATGCAATGGATATTCTGTATTCCGGAAAAGTGGAAGGATTCTGCATCGTGTCCAGCGACAGCGATTTTACGCGACTTGCAGCACGATTAAGAGAAGCAGGAATGAAAGTTTATGGAATAGGCGAACAAAAGACACCTATGGCTTTCATATCCGCATGTGATAAATTCATTTATCTTGAAATACTTGCCCCGCCGGAAGAACCTGAGGAAGAAAAAAACAAGGCCGGAACAAAAACAACTACCAGGCGCTTTGCCAGGAAGAAAGCGGGCGGCAAGCTTCCGCGGAATATCATAAAGTTAATAAAGACATCGATAGATGATGTAGCGGATGAAAACGGATGGGCTTTCCTTGGGGACGTAGGAAACCTTATAATGAAAAAACAACCTGATTTTGACCCCCGTAATTTCGGGTTTTTAAAACTAACACCCCTGATCAGGGCGGTTGAGGGAATAGAAATCGACGAACGGGAAACTTCGAACAGGCATGTAAAACACATTTACATAAAGGAAAAATAATCTTAACGAACAAATGAACGTGACTGCCGGCAATGCCGGCAGTCGTATTTTTAACGGAGGAATTATTATGAAATATGAAGTTGCAAAATCAAACTGGGGATTCAGAGAAAACATAACCGACCAATCAAGGGGCGTGCCGATGCCGTATTTTGAAAAAACATATGATAAAGGCAGCAAATTAATCGGCCTAGTTCCCCATGAAAGCATTACTCTTGGGAAAAGCGAAGTTTATGAGACCATTGTTAAGAGGCGGTCCAGAAGAAAATTTAGGGATGAAGCGATTACACTTGAAGAGCTAAGTTATCTGTTGCTTTCTACACAGGGCATAATTAATCCGGCAAAGCCGCGGTTTCGAACAGTTCCTTCGGGCGGAGCACGCCATGGATTCGAAACCTATTTATATATAGAAAATGTGGAATCACTTGACCCCGGCCTTTACAGGTATCTTCCTATAGAACATAACCTCTTATACCTTGGTGAAAAACCTAAAAAAGAACTCACTTTTGCACTTGCCGGCCAGGATTTCAGACCTGCTGCAACATTTATTTGGACCGTTGTCCCATACAGGATTGCCTGGAGGTATGCAGGAGCCGAGGAAAAGCTGGCCTTGTTGGATGTTGGGCATGTCTGTCAGAACCTTTACATTGCCTGTGAGGCCCAAGGAATGGGTACCTGTGCAATAGGGGCGTATATGCAGGTGCCGCTTGATGAGTTTTTAGGCATAGACGGTGAAACAGAATTCTCAATCTATGCCTCGCCGGTAGGAAAACTATAATAATTTTGGAACGATAGAGGAGGGGTAATATTCCACTTTTTTGGAATAAGGGACTAACATATGGATATTAAGGAAAAGTTCATCAGTGGGGAAACAGTATACAGCGGTAAATTTATAACCGTTGAAAAGCGCAAATACAGGCTTTGCGATGGAAAAGAAGCCCAACGCGACATTGTTGTGCACCCTGAAGCATGCGCAGTAGTTGCCCTTAATTCTACAGGAGATATTTATCTGGTTGAACAATACCGGGCTGCTTTTGATAAAATTCTTCTTGAGATTCCGGCAGGCAAGCTGGACCCCGGCGAAACTCCCAAAGAATGCCTTATCAGGGAACTAAAGGAAGAGACCGGGCTTAAAGCCGGAAAATTAACTCTTCTTACATCTATTGCGGTTAGCCCGGGATTCTGTACGGAAGTAATACATATTTATCTCGCCGAAGAACTTTCTGAAGGCGAAACCAATCCGGACGAAGACGAACATCTGCTTGTGTCAAAAATGAGTCTTGCTGAGGCTAAAAAAGCTGTTAAAGACGGCAGGTTCAGTGATGCAAAAACAATAACAGGCGTTCTAATGGCCTGCGAATTAAAGGGAATATAGTTGAATTATGTTCTAAAAAGCGGATTTATATCTTCTTCCGTAATGCCGAGTATATCAATATATTTCTCAAGTTTTAATAATCTGTCAATGTCATCAAGGGAGTGGGCGTCGCTGCCAAAGTGAAACTTAGCGCCTGCTTCTTTTGCTATTCCAAAAATCCGCAGGAACGACTCGTCTGTAAACCCGTCCGTTCCCCTGTCATAATTACTTGCGAATGTGCATGAGTTCAATTCTATGCTTACGCCTTTTTCTTTAGCCATTGAAAAACATTCATTCAGCTCTTCCCGTGACATGGTATTTAATATTTTGTCCCCTATTTCCATAAAGCCAAGAGGGAGAAAGGGGTGGCATATGCCGGTGGCTACATCAAAAGCAAGAACTTCTTTAAAACGTTTCACAAGTTCCCGGGCCAGTTGCTGCGCCGTTTCCAGACCTTCTTCATCTGCATAGAACGTAAGTGTGTGGTTTGTCGGGGCAATCACAAAGTCAAATTTAGCGGCGGTTTCTTTGGATATGCCTATTCGTCCTTTTCCATAGTATTCTGTCTCACAACCAAACAATATTTTTATGCCATCAATCTCATCCGGCATCATTTCATGAATCTTTGTTACATGGAGCATAATCCTGGTTGCGATAAACATTGTTGTCTCCGCCGGGCATTGATTTATCCCAGAAATGGTCAGTGAAACCAAGAAGTTTGATTCCATTTGTCTTTGAGTGCTTAATAATTGCAGGTGGAAGAAAATCCGGGTCGTTAGAACACCTTGATAGATATGTGTGCATATGCACATCATGCTGTATTTTCATATTAATCAGGTTTAAGGAAGTTTCCTCCCTTATCAGTAAAGGAACCAACTGCAATCATAATAATATCAACTATAACGCCTATTCCAAAGAAGCCTGCGGTTAATAGATAAAGAATTCCCGTTCCAACTTTTCCCACATAAAATCTATGTATTCCAAGTCCCCCGACGAAAATGCATAAAAGAAGCGCCGCAATCCAGCTTTTATCTGATGTCATAAATGCCTCCAAAATTTTATTAGTTTTATTATACTTACAAACAATTGCCCAAACAATGTATTTAATAAATTTTATTAAAGCATTTGGATAGCGTTTTTCAAATAAAAAAACACCCCGCCGAAGTAGTGGTGTTTCTTTTTTATGGCAAAAAAAGTGCCCCGAATGTTCGGGGCACTTAATGTAATTAATCAAACTGACTATTATGGGTGCATCCAAGGAGCTATGTCGTCAGCATCAAAGAATGTATGCATTTACAAACCATTCCATTTGATAACAGTATACTAGTATTCCAGTTCCAACGAGGTCTTCATAGTAACTTGCGTTAACATAAGGAATCATTGTATCCGGTGATCGTTGCGTGTGCTACAGATTGAACCATCCATCTAACACCATACTGGTCACCAATAATTGAATATTGTCGTCATAACTATCGAAATCGATCAACGTCATCCTGTGTGATAGTTGTCCAATCAGGCCAGCTTTTGAAAGACCGAGGTCTGCCATAGCAACAGCTACGCCATTATTCCAAGCTTTGACAGTTGTTGTTCCGTCGACTTTTTCACTAGGTACAAGAAAGCTGTCCGGACATAACTTCAACTGCATCATTGGTTGATGTAACGAAATCAATAAGATCAGGAAGATCCGTCATCATTATCATCCAGCAGTAATACGCCCAGTCCACCATAGACACCTGTAATAACTACATGTTTGTAGTATATTGTTACATCCTGTCCCCATACAAAGTCTTCGGGGTCTACTCCGGTGTACATAGGTCCTGGTAGTTCAGCCATTGCAAAACCGGTAACATCTTCAGTTTCAACATTCATAATATCAAAGTGAATGCTGATTCGGTCATTGTCCACCAGCCGTCCATGTCAACAAGTGTTGCTACGAAAGTGGCTGAGCCTGTATCTCCGCCGGTCAAAGCTTCGACATCATATCCGGGATACCACATACCTTCGCTGAAAAGCGTTGTGGCTGATTTTGTGGTGATTTCCCACTGGTATCCTGTTCCGTCAAACGGTGCAGTCATAACTCTGCCATACTGGTCAATAACAGTAATGTCAGAACTCATGATTCTTACCATTGATCCTTCTTCCATTCCACCAGGTGCATCAACTGCAGTAATCTGGAAAGGATATGCTTCAGGATTAACAGTTACATCAAATGTTCCCTGGAACATTCCATTAAGGAAGTAGTAAACAGTTGATGTGCCGTCGTCGTCAGGTGTGAACCCGATTTCGTTTTTAGCTTCAACATTAGGTTGAACACTAAAGAGGTCTACTGTTGATGTGAAAGTAACGTCGTCGCCTGTTTCAACATCAATAACTGCGCCGTACTGGTCAAAACCAACTACGGGGAAGTCTGTAGCTTCCATGGCATATAGAGCTTCGTCAGGTCCGGCTGTTTCAAGTGTTGTAAGAACCGGATCTGCATAAACAGTAATCATTTCTGATGTAGCTATGAATGCCTGATTCGGGATAATCATTGTGAACATTGCCATTCCTGGCTCTTCTGTGTCAAATGTGAATTCGCCGTCAATAATGTCCCATGAAGTCTGCAGGAATAGCATCGCCGTTTGAAGACAATACCTGAATATCGGCTCCGTAGAGTGAAGGTATTGTTGTGTCAAACATGCCGTCTGTAAGTGTCATGGCTTGTCCATACTGGTCATATACGGTAACGTCAAGGACATTATCATCTTCCCATTCGAAGAGCATTGTGGCATCGTCATCACTAGGTGTTACTCCACCGATTTCAAGGGATGTAACAACAGGAGCTGCAATAACAGGAATTTCTCCTGATACACTGCAAGCGTTGAAACGGGATCATAAATGAATACGTATATTGTATCGCCTGCTTCTGCTGATCCTCCTCCGTTACAAGGTCAACAACCATAGTTGTGTTTACAGTGGGATTATATACATATCCATCATCCTGATTGAATACGCTGTAGTTTGTTCCTGTAAGTGACATTGGCATACCATACTGGTCAAGAACTGAAACTTCGAGGTCCTGGTCCGTCTGCAAGATACAGTGAATCAGCACCGATTACCAAATCAACAGCATGCTGTGCAACTACTTCGAATTCTGCAGTGGAATCGCCTACCATAACGGTATATGTTCCTGCAGGAAGATTGAACAGTGCTTCGAGGGTAATCATACTACCATCTACTGTTTTAGAAACTGCATATGAAGCAGTTCCCTTTTTGAGGGTTACCGCTGTTCCTTCCGGAACATCTGTGCTCATTTCAACCGTAACTTTTTTTACTGATGAAGCATAAGCATCTACTATTACGAGAGCTTCTTCTTCAACTTCGAATCCAGCTGCTACTGCATCGGCTTCGTCAATTACACCGTCAAGTACCAGCTTTGTTAAAAGCGTGATGTCTGTCGGTGCTGTTGTTTTTGTTCCAAGAGCTTCTACGAGTGCTACTGCTAAATCTTCAACGGTAAGGTCCATGTCAGCTTTGTCAGCAAGAGCTGTGAGCCCTACTGTAGCTGCGAATTCCATAACGGTTTCCCATGTAAAGTCAACGCCTTCTTCATAACCAAGAGCAACGAGAAGCACTTTTGTGAATCCCTGTCCTGTGATTGCGGCATTGGGCATGAAAGAACCGTCAGGATATCCAACCCATCCAACTGAAGGATTAGCTTTAAGATACTCGAGAACCGGCTGCCAGAATTCAGTTGCGTCTGCTGCGTCGGTAAATGTTTCAGTACCGTCGAAAGCAAGTGCAGCTGCTTCTAATCCGAGAAGTCTCAGATTAATCAAAGCGGCCTGGGCTCTTGATGCGGTTGTAGCAAGGTATTCTTCTGTTACTCCATCGCCTGTTCCCACGAGTATGCCGAGAGTTTCGAGGGCTTCGCCTTCGCCTTCAGCAAATACGGGAACTGTGAACGAAAGATGCAAGAAGAGCTACTGCAAGTACAATCGCTAAGAGTTTTCTTGTTTTCATCCTTATTTCCTCCTAAAATTTTAATAATTCGGGCACGTGAATACCCGGTTTATTCCTTAGGCATATGATACCACCTTATATATAGGTTGATTTGATAATTACACTATTGTAATTTTACTGTTACATAACTGTAATATTACTTAAATGAACCCTTGTAAAACACATTGAAATTCGGCGCTTTTTATAACTATTCTTTAGGGTTATATCCTTTAAGTATTAAGTATATTTCACTGTTTATATCGCTTAAAGAGCCTGTAAACAAAGAATATTAGAATAGTGCCGGAACCGTCTGTGGTCTAACATATTATATATGTATAAAAAAACGACCCCGTATAAACGGGGCCGTTATTAAATTAGTTTATGTAATCTTTTTAGCTATTCAACTGTAAGCGTAAGTACCGCACTGCCTGCGCCTGAGAGTTCAACCACGCTGATGCTTGTTGTTCCATCTGTGGTAAAGGTAGTGATGATGCCGTTCATAGAGTCTATTATTGCTATTGTCGGATTGCTGCTGCTGTAGTAAACATTTGCAGAGGACGTTATATCAACTCCATACTGGTCAAGTATTGTCAGGATTGTCTTAACGTCGAATGATGCTACGCTATTCGCCAGTGTATAGGTCGTAGGATTAAATGTCATGGTGTTTACTTCAGGTGCCGCTGAACTTGCCGTAACTATCAGCGAAGCAACCGGGCTGCCTCCAACCCATGCCTGTATTGTAGTTGAGCCTGATGCGTTTGCATAAAGTGTCATTGTAGTGTAATCGTCTCCCACAAAGTGGAAATTGCTATTGCTGTTGGTTATCAAAGTTATTGAACTCGGAATAGGTCCACCTGCAAGAACAACTTCTTTAGACCCGATTTTTCCACTGATTGAAAGAGTTTTGTAATAATCGGTCCCGGCTACGCCGCCTGCATACATAAGGCTTACGTTTCCGAACATGAATGAATCAATGTCATCGGTTGTAACAACGTTCACCTGCATTGCGAACTGGGATCCGGCAACAACTCCGTTGGTGTCATGTTCCACTGACAAGGTAAATACTGTTGAGCCTTCAGTTGAACCTGCTGTAATTGTAGGCGACACTAATTCAGAAATCGTATTGCCCGAAAGCGTTGCTGTTGTGCCGGAAGTGGCCTGTATATCAATAGTATAGTCAGAACCTTCAATTTCAAAGATCTGTCCATACTGATCCCTTACTACTATATCATCAAGGGTTATGGCCTTGCCCGCCCCTATTTCAAAGTATTCGGGGAAATCAACAGACTGGATATACTGTGGTTCAGCCGCATCATAAACGGTTACGGGTAGCGTCCCTGGTAAATTCCGTTGTAGTAATATGAAACTGTTGCTGTGCCGGGATTGCGGGAAGCAGATACAGTACTCCTTCCACCGCGTCATACTGGATTCCTCCGAGAGGAACAATGGAGGTGTTTGTTGAGAACATTGAGAACTTGCTGTAATCAAAGTTTCCAAGCAGATGGTATTGATGCCCCAAGCTGGTCGTAAGCAAATGTTGTCAGATCATACCTTGTTCCTGAAGTTATCATGCCTGATGCAGCATTTATTATTAATGTCTCGAGTGTTGATGGTTCAGTTACCGTTACATCATAGAATTTGACAATTGCCTGCGTCGGAATTATGAAAGTTATTCTTGCCTGTCCCGCGGCCAGTGCATTAAAAACAAATTTTCCGTCGCCATCGATTGTAATGCTGCTTGAGGGAACCGTTGCTTCGTTGCTGCTGGTAATCTGGATTGTTCCGCCGAATGCGGATAAGTCGGATGCCGTCAGGGCATACGGATTACCATACTGGTCCGTTGCATCTACTACAAGCCTGTGGCCGGTTGTGTTTTCATCAATTTTAGGAGCAGCGTTGGCAATTTCCAGAGCTGCCACATTGAATGTCTTGATTACCGGTTCGTCATAAACCGGGATTGTCTTGGTTTGGCTGAAAGAATTATAATATATTGTAATCATAATCTCGTCGCCGCCTTCAACTTCGCCCGGGTCCGAAGCGTCAACTGTGATGGTGCTTCCCATGTTGGTTGTAGTCAGGGTTAATCCTTTGCTTGGGTTAATTACGAAAATATTCACACCGCCGGGAATAGTCATCGGTTCGCCATACTGGTTGTAGAAAGCAACCTGTAGGTCCTGGGCAGCCATCGGGAATATATAATCGGCGCCGATGTCTATGCCAAGTATTGTTTCGGCTTCGATTGTAACCGCGAAAGTGCTTTCGCCGACAACAACTGTATAGTCGCCCGGTGTAAAGTTATAATCCCTTGAAAATTTTACTACTTTATCATTGCTATCCCACTCAACTTCAGTAGGCCATTCTATTGAACCCCTCATTAGTTTTGCGGTTGTTCCTGAAGGAGCAGACATGTTTAGTAATGCCGTAACTTCTTTTGCTCCGCTTGAAAAGGCATCCATTATTGTAAGTTCCATTGGAACAAGGCCTGCATTCTGTGCATCGATAAGATCAACAACACCTTCGTCAATAAGGAATGATATAAGCTGCTGGCCATCTTTTTTGTTGGCCTGAAGCGCTTCGACGAGAGCTGTTGCCAGGTCGTCGTTTGTGATTTCTGCAGTGCCATCGAGAGCTGTAAGGCCAACGCCTGCTGCAAAGCTGAATACTTCTCCCCATGTGAAATCTTCGTTTTCAACATATCCTAGGGATACGAGGAGAACTTTATAAATTTCCTGGGCTGTCATTGTTTTGTTAGGCTGGAATGTTCCGTCGGGATAACCCTGGAAACCTACGTCCGGGTTAGCCTTGAGATATGCCAGCATCGGCTGCCAGTATGCAGTTGCATCCGAAGCGTCAAGGAACGTCGCTGTTCCGGTATAGGCATCGGCTTCCACTTCCAGGCCCATAAGCCTCAGTAGAATTTTGGCACCCTGTGATCTGTTTGTATTCTTGGCGAGATATGTTTCTGTTACTCCGCTTCCGTCTCCCCTTAGGACATCAATGGCCGCACATGTCTGTGCGTCCTGGGAAACAGCGGCGTTTACCGGCATAACAAAAAACGAAGCCAGTAGCGCAACAGTAAGAATCGCCGATAGAATCTTTTTCATTGATTTCATACTTAAATTTTCCTCCTTTTACTATTTCTTCTTTGGTAAAAATTTGCAGTCATCATTATATCATCACGTATATACAAATACAATATATATAGGAGTATAAAGCTTACCCATATTCAGGGAGTTCTTAACGTCAATTTTACTCCCTCTGCAAAGGCACACAAATCCCGGAGACGGGATAAAAATTTCTTATTGCCTCCGCTGGATCGTCGCTTTATTTATTTAACGAACGTTTTTGATTATTTGTTCCATGAACAAGCTAAGCGTTAGTTTTAAAAATTAAAGCATGAAAACCCGTACTTATTTATTCATTTACAAGCACCTGAGGAAAAACAAACATATGTTTGTGGATAATTCCTGCAGCTATTGTGAATTTCCCTGCTAATCAGATATACATTCAATGTACAAAATGCCGTTTTTGGTTTCTTTTGCACAGAACAACTAATGGCCTGTGGAAAACTCAATGTGCGAAAAACCCCTATAATCAAGGGGTTTCTTCCGTTTTTACAATAATTGGTTATCATATCTTTTGTATAATTGTGGATAATTGGTCAAATTCCTTAACTATCAAGACCTGCCTGTGGATAAACGACTCCTTTCTGTGGATATCTATATAAACCTCATACTGATGTCCATGGCTTTTACGCTGTGTGTGAGTCCTCCGCATGACATTACATCAACACCGGGAACCAATTTACTGCCTATATTCTCCTCTGTCAGGTTTCCGGACACTTCCACAATTGCTTTTCCATCAATAATGGCAATTGCTTTTTCGATTGTTGCCCTGTCCATATTATCCAGCATAATAATATCAGCCCCCGCCCCTACGGCTTCGGTTACCTGATCCAGTGTTTCAGTTTCTACTTCAATCGTCATTGTGCGGGGAATTGCTTTTCTTGCTTTGGTAACCGCGTTTTTTATACTTCCGGCGGCCTTTATATGATTGTCCTTCAGCATTACAGCATCAGACAGCGAAAAACGGTGATTTACCCCGCCCCCGGCCGATACTGCATATTTCTCCAGTATTCTCAGGTTTGGTGTTGTTTTCCTTGTATCCGTTATGACTGTTCCGCTTCCCTCGGCAAGTTCAGACATTTTTCTGGCTTTGCCTGCTATTCCGCACATTCTTTGAAGAAAGTTTAATGCGACTCTCTCGGCTTTAAGCAAAGATGCTGTTCTTCCCGAGATTTTTGCCATTACGGTGCCTCCATTAATTTTTTCACCATCATTTACCAGTGGAATAAAAACGGTCTTATCATCAACAAGTTCGAAAACACGGGCCGCAACCATCAGCCCGGCGGCAACCCCATCTTCTTTTGCAATCAGTTTTGCTTCAGCGGTTTCTTCTCCTGAAAACAATGCATCAGTGGAAACATCTCCATGGGGCATGTCTTCTTCGAGCGCTCTTTTTATAATTCCGTCAATCATTAAATTCGTAAGTATCATTTCCGTTCCTCCTGCCTGTACAGTCAATATGTGTCTTCCACGCATCGGAAGCCATGGGATAATCGCTTCTGTAATGAGCGCCGCGGCTTTCCGTCCTCTTAATGGCGGAAGTTACAACCAGTTTTGCCACAATAGCCATGTTTAAAACCTGGCACTGCGCAACAGAGCGGCACCTGCTGTCGTTTAGTTCGCTGAGAATTGTGCTTAATTTGTCAGCAGCTTTTTCCAGTCCTTCACCGCTTCTGATTATACCTGCATATTTACTCATTACTTTTCTAATTTCTTTTTCATATTCCGACCTGGGGCGTTGGAATGAGCCCCACCGGCCTATGGTTTTAATTGAAAGCGGTCGTTTTTTTGTTTTTGGAGCCATATTTATTTCCCGCGCTATCCTATACCCGAAAACCAATCCCTCCAAAAGTGAGTTGCTGGCCAACCGGTTTGCACCATGGATACCTGTACAGGCTACTTCACCGCAGGCATAAAAGTAATTAATCCCCGTTTTTCCCTGGGAATCCGTTCTAATCCCGCCCATACAGTAGTGTTCGGCCGGGGCGACAGGAATATAATCCTTTGAAATATCTATATCATATTTAAGGCAAGTGCTGAATATTTTAGGAAAACGTGTTTTTAAATAATCCCTGTCTCTGTGAGTTATATCCAGATAAACGCATTCTGTCTCATTTTTTTGCATTTCAGAGAATATCGCCCGTGCAACTATATCCCTCGGGGCAAGTTCTTTCAATTCATGATATTTGTCCATAAATCTTTCGCTGCGGCTATTTCTAAGAACAGCACCTTCCCCGCGAACCGCCTCTGATATAAGAAAGCTTTTATTTTTTTCATGATACAGGGCCGTCGGATGAAATTGCACGAATTCCATGTCGGAAAGCGTTGCTCCCGCGCGGTACGCCATTGCCATTCCGTCTCCTGTTGCTATTATTGGATTTGTTGTATTAGTGTACAGCTGTCCGAAGCCGCCGGATGCACAAACTACGTGTTTGCAGTCATAAACTACCTGACGTCCTTCTTTTTGATCAAGTACAACAGCGCCCCGGCATTCATTTTCTTCTGTAATTATGTCAACGGCAAAGGTCTTTTCCTTGAAGGTTATGTTGCTTTTCTCTTTGGCTGCCGCAATGAGCTTATCGCAGACTTCTTTTCCCGTAAAATCACCGGCGTGGATAATCCGTCTTTTACTGTGGGCTGCTTCTTTTGTCAGTGAAAGGGCCCCTTTATGCATATCAAAGTTAACGCCGAGGCCGCATAAGTCAAGTATGTTTTGCCGGGCTTCGCTGACCATTATCCATACCATTTCCTCGTCACTGAGCCCTGCCCCGGCATAAACAGTATCGTCTTTATGGTATTTCGGGGAATCTTCTTCGCCAAGGGATACAGCTATTCCTCCCTGTGCAAGAGCGGAATTACTGATGTTTATCTCTTCTTTTGCAAGTATTGTTATATTAATATGTGGTTTTATGCAAAGGGCGGTATAGACCCCGGCTATTCCGCTGCCAATAATTAGTACGTCTGTTTTTACGACTTCTTCGTTGCCGTTCAGGTGAGATATGTATCTTTTCAACTTTATTCCCCGGTTTCCGGCTATACGGCCTTAACCATTTTTTCAAGGCAGCCCCTTGCCCTGTCCATTACGCCCTCATCCATCTCAATTACGTATTTATCTTCATTTAAAGCTGTGAAAACTTTTTCAAGCGTGTTTTTCTTCATGTTCCGGCAAACCATATTTGCCTGTGCGAGAAATGTTTTTTTATCCGGCGCAAGCAGCCTAAGCCTGTCTATAACTCCTTTTTCTGTTGCAATTATAAATTCTTTTCTGCTGTTTCCGATTACGTATTCAAGGATTGCCTTGGTGCTCCCAATGAAATCAGCGAGGGCAAGAACATCCCCGGTGCATTCAGGGTGTGCAGCAACCAGCGCTTCCGGGTGCTTTTTCTTCATTTCCAAAACTGATTCTGCGGTAAGTCTGTCATGAACCGGGCAATATCCCTGCCACAATATGAATTCCTTTTCCGGAACTTTTGATGCTACATATGCGCCTAAATTTTTGTCGGGCACAAAAATAATCTTGTCTCCTTCAGTCGATTTTACAATATCAACAGCATTTGAAGATGTGCAGCAGATATCGCTTTCAGCTTTTACAGCCGCTGAAGAGTTAATGTAGCATACGACCGATGCACCGGGGTGTTTTTCCTTTAGTGCCCTGAGCCCCTTTGCGTCCACCATGTCTGCCATTGGGCATCCGGCGTCAATTTCCGGCAATATGACTTTTTTATACGGCGATAATATTTTTGCACTTTCGGCCATGAACATAACGCCGCAGAAAATGATTGTTTCATAATCGTTGGCTGCGCAAAACTTGCTAAGCTGAAAGGAATCGCCGACGACGTCTGCTATTTTCTGTATTTCGATAGGCTGGTATGTGTGTGCGACAATCACCGCATTTTTTTCTTTTTTCAGTTTTTCTATATTTTTAACAAGGGTCATATGAATCCCTCTTTCCGCCTTTAAATTTTAGTGCCATTATAATACCACATCCCTCTGTTCTCTTCACCATTGCCATGCAAATTTAACTACGGCCTTTTGCACAGGATACTAATAAAAAAACACCCTATGGGTTCAGGGTGTTTGATCTGTTTATGGTGTTCTGAGTTTTATTCGGCTGATTCCTGGGATTCTGCAATCTCAGTGACTTCAGATACTTTGTCCCCTTCTTCGCCCAAGGAACCCAAAATCTCATCATCTTCGTTTTCCGGTACTATTTTTGCAAGCGATACTACTTTATTATCTTCGCCTGTCCTCATAAGGGTAACCCCCTGTGTAGCTCGTCCAAGAATGCTAATTTCGTCTGCTCTCATCCTGATTATAATCCCCGAGTTTGATATCAGAAGTATGTCGTCTTCGTTTCCTACTATCTTAGTGCCGATGACTTTTCCTGTTTTATCGGTAACTTTATATGTGAGGATGCCCTTCCCGCCCCTTTTTTGCTTTGTATATTCTTCAACATAGGTTCTCTTTCCGAATCCGTTTTCAGTAACCGCCAGTATAGTGTCGTCATTGGAAACAATTTCCATTCCGACTACAAAGTCATCGGGGGACAGCCTTATTCCGATGACTCCCTGGGCCACTCTTCCCATGGTGCGGACGTCGCTTTCGTTAAATTTAATCGAAAGACCCCTGTGTGTGGCAATCATTACCGTGGCTTCGCCGTCTGTAAGCTTTACCTCTATAAGTTCGTCGTCTTCCCTAAGCGTAAGGGCTATTATTCCGCCTTTTCTGATGTTTGCAAATGAGGCGAGCGGCGTTTTCTTAACTATTCCCAGGCGCGAGCACATGAACAGGTTGAGTTCTTCAGCCATATCTGCAACAGGTATGACTGTTGTTATTTTTTCCCCTTGGTCCAGTTGCAGAAGATTTACTACTGCCGTTCCCTTGGCTGTTCTTCCGGCTTCGGGAATTTGATACCCTTTAAGTTTGTACACTTTACCTTTGTTCGTAAAGAACAGTATATACGAATGGGTTGATGTCAAAAATAAGTCTACAACATAGTCTTCTTCCCTTGTGCTTAAACCGGTTATTCCCCTGCCGCCGCGTCGTTGGCTTTTATATGTGTCAACGGGAAGTCTTTTGATATATCCGAAATGAGTAAGAGTAATAACAACTTTCTGCTGTTCAATAAGGTCTTCATCCTCAAAATCGGCTTCGTCAACGGTTATCTCGGATCTTCTTTCGTCAGCATAGCGTTTCTTGATTAGTTCTAATTCTTTCTTGATTATTTCTTCAACCTCACCCCTGTCGTCCAAAATACTTCTATAGTAGGTTATTTTTTTAATTAATTCATCATATTCGCTCTGTAGCTTAATTATTTCCAGGCCTGTAAGACGACCGAGCCTCATGTCAACTATTGCCTGGGCCTGTCTATCAGTGAAGTCAAAGGATTCCATGAGGTTTGTCTTGGCTTCCGGTTCATTTTTTGATTTCCTGATAGTAGCGATGACCTCGTCCAATATATCTACGGCTTTTACAAGTCCTTCCAATACATGTGCCCTTGCCTCTGCCTTGTCAAGGTCGAATTTCGTTCTTCTCCTGACGACCACTACCTGATGTTCTATATAGTGTCCCAGGGCTTGCTTAAGGTTCAGTACTTTTGGTTCATATCCGCCTCCGGCGGTTGGAACCAGCGCAAGCATATTCATATTGAACGCATCCTGCAGCTGTGTATGTTTATACAACCTGTTCAATATAACATTTACATTAGCATCCCTTTTCAGGGTTATGACTATCCTTACCGGATCGTTCCTGTCAGACTCGTCATTAATATCTGAAATACCGTCGATTTTCTTTTCTTTTACAAGGTCGGCTATTTTTTCAATTAAACGGGCTTTGTTAACTTGATAAGGAAGGTCTGTAACAACGATAACCGTTCTTCCTGTTTTAGTTTCTTCGAGTTCAGTCTTTGCCCTTACAAGAACACGGCCCTTTCCGGTCAAATACGCCTGCCTGATACCGCTGCGCCCTATAATTGTTCCATATGTGGGGAAATCAGGTCCTTTTATATAATCATTCAATTCTTCTATTTCTATATCGGGATTATCAAGCATTGCAAATATGCCGTCTATAACCTCTCCAAGGTTATGCGGCGGTATATTTGTTGCCATTCCCACGGCTATGCCGGACGATCCGTTCACTAAAAGATTCGGAAACCTCGCCGGAAGAACGACCGGTTCCATTTCATGGTCGTCAAAGTTCGGCTTGAAATCAACGGTGTCTTTGTTGATATCCTGCAGAAGCTCCGCGGCCATCTTCGTAAGCCTGGACTCTGTATATCTCATTGCCGCAGCTGAATCGCCGTCCCTTGACCCGAAGTTGCCGTGGCCGTCAACAAGTGTATATCTGAGGGAAAAATCCTGTGCCATCCTGACCATGCTGTCATATACTGCAGCGTCGCCGTGCGGATGGAATTTACCCAGCACTTCTCCAACTGTGGTTGCACACTTCCTGTAGCTTTTATCCGGAAGGAACCCAAGAAGAAGCATTGCGTAAAGTATCCTTCTGTGCACGGGTTTAAGGCCATCCCTGACATCAGGAAGAGCTCTGTCGGCAATGACGCTCATCGCGTATTCTATAAATGATTTTTTTATTTCGTCTTCTATTTCAATGGGGATTATTCTTGCTACGTCAGTGTTGTATTCTTGGGACATTATTTTACTCCATTTACTGTATATATATCGTTTATATTATACTACAAGGAGGCCCTCATGTCCATTTTGAGACGATTGTTTTAAAACTGTTAAAAACTGTATTTCTCACTAAAAACCCAAATACGGCGGTTTCTGCACTTTTCTGTTAAAAATTATGATTTATGATATCATTATATCAATGTTTTAATAAAATTTAACCCATGTAAGTTATAAAAGCGAGGAATTTATGAAGTCTGACGTATTGGGCGTAAAAATTGATAATGTGGATATGAAAAATGCGGTTTCGCGTGTTCTTGCATATACAAAGGACAAGGGTTGCAGGATGGTGTTCACCCCAAACGCAGAAATGGTCATGGCTGCCGCAAAAAACCCGTCTTTAATGGATGTTCTCAATAGTTCTGATATGACCGTGCCAGACGGCGCCGGAGTGGTTCTTGGAGCAAGGTTGCTAAGGATGCCTGTTAAGGAAAAAGTGGCTGGAATTGATCTTATAAAATCTGTTTTTTCCACAGGTGAAAAATTATCGGTTTTTCTTTATGGCAGCGCGCCCGGGGTTGCTGAAAAAGCATCTGAAAACATCACCAAAACATATACGAACATTACCGTCTGCGGGACAGAACACGGATATCGCGAGACTAATTATTCAACTGATTTGGTTAAAAAAATAAACTCTCTTGAGCCTGATATTATTTTGGTTGCACTGGGAGTCCCCGCACAGGAAATGTGGATTTCAAAAAACAGTAAAAATCTCCTGGCCGGAGTTGCCATTGGCTGCGGCGGTACCCTTGACGTCCTGTCGGGAAATGTAAAAAGAGCCCCGGACTGGATGATAAAACTCAGCCTCGAGTGGCTTTATCGATTAGTCAAACAACCAAAAAGATTTGGTAGAATGATGCAGATTCCCTTATTTCTTCTTCTTTGTCTGAAAAAACGTATTACGGGCAGTCTTAAAGCGGTTTCTTTTTAGGCATTCCGGCTTTTCTTGGATATATTGCCGGTGTTTCCTTTATTTTATCAATTATTATTATATTTCTGGTAAAATCATTCAGTTTAATACATTCTACTTTTCTAAGGATTCCCCCAAGTTTATCAATAGCCTTCCGGGAAATTTTTAGCTCTTCCTCTGCTTCCGGACCTTTCATTGCTATAAAAACCCCGCCTTTTTTTACAAGAGGCAGGCAATATTCGCACAGTACCGGAAGATTTGCGACCGCTCTTGCGGTGACGGCCTCAAAAGATTCCCTGAACTTTCCGCGCCCGGCATCTTCAGCACGAATATGAACAGCTTTACACTTATCAATCTGTAGTTCATTAATGATCATTTCAAGAAAACCAACACGTTTTTTTAGCGAGTCCATGAGTACAACCTCACCTTCAAACCCAACAATTTTCAAGGGTATTCCCGGGAATCCCGCACCGGCTCCTACATCTGCAAGCCTCCCGGCCCCCTTCACCTGTTCTCTAATTAATAAAGAATCTATAAAATGCTTAACGGCAATTCCCTCATTATCGGTTATTGCAGTTAAATTGAACTTTTTGTTCCATTCAATTAAGAGGTCCCGGTATTTTTGAAATCTATTGATGGTTTCCTTATCATATTCAATTCCTTTTTCTTTGAAATATTTGATTAATATGTCTGTCATTTTCCGGAGCGCCTCCTTTGCTCAAGATAAATAAGCAGTACATTAATGTCTGACGGAGATACACCTGATATCCTGGATGCCTGACCGACTGACCTTGGTTTTACTGCGTCCAGTTTTTGTCTGGCCTCAAGTCTCAGCCCGTCAATTGTTGAATACTTCATATCATCAGACAGCAGAATCTTCTCATTTTTTTCAAATCTTTTAACCTGCTGCATTTGTCTTATTAAATATCCTTCGTATTTGCACATGACTTCTATTGCTTCTTCATATACGGAATTGCTTTCCGGCGCAGTTGAATCAATTTCCTTAATGGCACGGTATGTTATTCCGGGTCTTTTCAGTAATGCGTCCGCAGTAATTCCGGTGACAATTTCATTTTCTCCTCTTTCTAAGAGAAAAGGATTGATTTCACCCGGCGAAAATACTTTCTTTTTCAAGCGCTGGAGTTCTTTTTCAATAAATTCCCTTTTAGAAAGGAATTTTTTATATCTTTCATTGGAAATTAGCCCGGCTTCATGGCCAATCGGGGTAAGCCTTATATCCGCATTATCCTGACGCAGCAGCAACCGGTATTCGCTTCGCGACGTCATCATCCTGTACGGTTCAGCAGTACCTTTTGTAACAAGGTCATCAATTAAAACCCCTATATACGCTTCTGCCCTGCCCAGAATAACGGGTTCCTCTCCTTTTAGCCTGCGTGCCGCGTTTATTCCTGCGATAAGACCCTGCGCCCCGGCTTCTTCATAGCCTGAGCTTCCGTTGCTTTGCCCAGCCGAATACAATCCGCCGTATTCCTTGAATTCCAATGATGCCTGAAGCTGAAGCGGATTAATGCAATCATATTCAATGGCATACGCGGTTCTCATTGTCCTTACGTTTTCAAGGCCTTTTATTGTTTTCAGCATATCTTCCTGAACATCTTCCGGCAGCGAAGAAGACATGCCCTGGACATACATCTCGTTGGTTTTCAGTCCCATAGGTTCAATGAAAATCTGGTGCCGCGGCTTGTCGCTGAAACGTACTACTTTATCTTCAATAGACGGACAGTACCTTGGGCCGACGCCGTCTATATCGCCTCCGAAAAGGGGTGATCTATCAAGATTTGCCCTGATGACGGCATGTGTTTCTTCATTTGTATATGTGAGATAACAGGATTTCTGGTTAATTTCAATCTTTTCAGTCTCAAAAGAGAACGGAACAATCGGTTCGTCTCCTTTTTGTTCTTCCATAAGTGAAACATCAACACTGTTTCTGTGAACTCTTGCAGGGGTCCCTGTTTTAAACCGCATGAGCTCAATCCCTGCATTCAGAAGGCAGGCAGAGAGTTTGTTTGCGGGAAACATTCCGTCAGGTCCGCCGGGATAATTTACTTCACCTATTATAATTCTGCTTTTTAGATATGTTCCGGAGCAAATAATTGCACATTTACATTCGTATTCAGCCCCCGTATGCGTCCTGACCCCGGTTATGTTATTGCTATCGTCAAAAATGACGTCCGTTATTTCGGCTTGCTTTAAATCCAGGTTCTTCTGTTCTTCAAGAACCTGTTTCATTTCTTCCTGATAAGCCCTTCGGTCAATCTGCGCTCTTAGGGAATGAACCGCCGGACCCTTTGCTTTGTTCAGTATTCTTGATTGAATTAAAGTAGCATCCGCGGAAATTCCCATTTGCCCGCCCAGGGCGTCTATTTCCCTTACCAGATGGCCTTTCGCAGTTCCCCCTATGCTTGGGTTGCACGGCATATTGGCTACACTGTCCATATTAAGGGTAAAAATTACAGTTGAGCATCCGAGTCTGGCCGCTGCAAGCGCAGCCTCGCAGCCCGCATGCCCTGCTCCGATTATTGCTATATCATATTTTCCCGCATTGTAATTCATTTATTTACCTACGCAAAATCTCTCAAATATTGTTTTTATTATATCTTCTCCCGCACTCTCGCCGGTAATTTTCCCTAATTCTTCAGCAGCTATGGTCAAGTCAACTGCCATCAGGTCAAGAAATCCATTGTTTTTACTTGTTTCCAAAGCCCTTTCAAAACACTCAATCGCCTTGTCTATATGCATTTTGTGCCGGGCATTTGTGACCGAAATGTCTTTTATTTCTAAATTTCCTTTTTCAATGCATGAATACACCGCATCAAGTATTTCAGCCGTGCCGAAGTCATTTAACAATATTCCTTTTATGACTTTATTCCCGCCGATATATTTTAAAATTTCCGTCCCATCTTCAATATCCGTTTTGTTAACAACAAATATGGTCTCGTTTATATCCGATTGATCTATAAGATCTTTTGTTTCGGCATCAAGTCCCCTCGTTGCATCAAGTATCAATATAATCAGTTCGCTTTTTTCCTTAGTTTCAAGTGTTTTTTCAATCCCTATCCGCTCAATGAAATCGTCGGTTTTTCTAATTCCGGCAGTGTCATGCAGTATTATAGGATACCCTTTCAGCGAAAACTGAATTTCAAGGACATCCCTTGTGGTTCCGGGAATGTGGGTTACTATCGCCTTCTCTTCACCTGTAACTTTATTTATAAAAGTGGATTTTCCTGCATTAGGCGGACCAAGAACCGCTATATTCAACCCTTCGCGGAGGATTCTTCCTGTATCAAAATTCTCAATCAGCACCTCAAGCTCTTTCTTTATTGAGATTATTTCAAGAATTGCTTCTTCAACCGGCAGCTTATCGTCTTCATATTCGGGGTAATCAATGGAAACTGCTATATGAGAAAGAAGGCCCACTATCCTCTGCCTGGCTTTATTAATCTTTGAGCCCGTTCTGCCTTCCATTTGCCGGGCAGCGCTTTTCTCGCTTTTTTGGGTCTTGGAATTAATTAGGTCCATAACAGCCTCTGCCTGAGAAAGGTCTATGCGGCCGTTAAGGAATGCCCTTTTCGTAAATTCCCCCGGTTGTGCGGGCACAGCACCTTCGCTGAACAGCAATTCAATAACATTCCGGGTGACAACGCTACCACCATGGCAGTGTATTTCCACGACATCCTCCCTGGTGTATGTCCGCGGCTTTTCCATTTTCAATAGAAGCACTTCATCAAGTATTTCTTTGTCTGCGTTGATAATTTTGCCATATGTTACGCTGTGGCTTTCTATCTTTGAAAAATCGCGTCCGCAAGAAAACACCCGCCCGGCAATTTCAAAAGCTTTGTCTCCGCTTATTCTTATACAACTGATTCCACCTGTCCCGGGCGGAGTAGAAACCGCCGCAATCGTATCAAAACTATCCATATCCATACTCCTTGTTACGTTTGTCCCTAGGGATAAATGTCCACTTTTGTTACATTTGTCCCTAGGGACAAATGTTTTTTGGGGTTCAAAAAAGGCTGTTGTGTAAGCAATCCTTTCACAATAGCCTTTTTATATGTTTTATTCTAATGTAATTATATTTTAACTGTTGACGCTTTTTATTACAACCTTACGGTTGGGATCTTCGCCCACGCTGTATGTTTCCACATTTTTATTTTTCTGAAGCGTTGAGTGGATTATCCTTCTTTCGTAAGGGTTCATTGGTTCAAGCGACATGCTTCTGCCGGATTGTTCAACCTTGTATGCCAGGCGGTTGGCCAGTTTCTGCAAAGTAATTTCGCGCTTTTTCCTATAGTCTTCGGTATCGAGTATGATTTTCTTATAAGTTGTGTTGTTCCTGTTTACCACGAGCCCTGTAAGAAACTGCAGTGCGTCAAGGGTTTCTCCCCTTCTTCCTATTATTACCCCGCTGCTGTCGCTCTTAATATTAACCTTCATGATTTCTTCATCTTCAGTAATGTCAATCCTTGCGTCGAGGCCCATCTTTTCAAATAACTCTTCAAGGAAGTCTCTTGCTATTTCTGTTGCATAATCAAACAAGGTAACCCTGACCTTTGCTTCCTTAGCTTTTCTTAGGCCGAGAAGAGATTTACTTCCTTCTTCAAGTACTTCTATTTCAACCTGGTCTTCAGTTGCATCAAGCTCTTCAAGTGCTAGGCTTACTGCTTCTTCAACGGTTTTTGCGGTTTTTTCAATTACTACGTTTCCCATTTATTTTTTCCCTCCGTCGAGTTTCTTTTTTTCATTCTTTTTTTCGCCTTCTTTAAGCGTCTTGTCGGGTGCTCCGCCCGACTGCTGGGCTTTCTCCTCTGCCTTTTTCTTTTTCATGTAGTTCATGATAAGAGATTGGAAAATCTGGAAGGCATATGTGCAAATCCAATATAGGGCCATGCTTGCAGGAAGTATAAACGAGAAATAAAGGGTCATGCCCGGGATCATATACTTCATTGCGTTTGTCATACCGGCCGCTGGATTCTTTTCTTCGGGCTTTTTGCTCTTTTTTGGTTCCTCTTTTTTTGGAGGAGTCATAAGCCTCTGTGATATTACTGTCATTATTACCGCTATTACCGGCAATATCAGCAGCGGAAGATATACTCCAAGTTCCTCTTTTGGTATATTCCATACCTGCCACTGCGGCACCTTGCCAAGGTCCAAACCAAGGAAGTTTAGATTAATGAGATCTGCACTGGTTACTGTTCCGTCCATGTACTGCGGATTGTTACTAAGAAAATCAATTAATTTTAATTCGTTGAGTTCATTTATTTTTGTGAATGTATCCGGTGCGTTGTTTGTAAATACTATTAAATCTCTTAATCCTTCCGGAAGTTTGTTTGCAATTGCAAGAATTGCTTCTGTCGATTTACCTACAACAAGCGTAAGCGGTCTTCTTAAAACTGAATAAAGCGCTATCAGGATTGGAAACTGCAAAAGCATTGGCAGGCATCCCCCCATGCAGCTTACATTATTTTCTTTGTATAGCTTCTGTATTTCGGCGTTTTGTTTTTCCTTGTCATTCTTATATTTTTCCTGAATCTTTTTAACCTCAGGTTGAATCGCATTCATTTCCTGTGTTGATTTCTGTGATTTCAAGGTAAGCGGCATCAGGGCCAGCTTAATTATAAGAGTGAAGAAAATAATCGTGAGCCCGAAATTATGGAATCCAATCGTATTGTACAAAAAGTAAAATATCTGTCCGAGGATTCTAAGGAGCTGTTCGATAATATTTCCCATTTAAATGTCCTTTCTGGTGGTTATTTCACCGGGTCAATCCCGCCCTTGCTGAAGGGATTGCATCTGAGGATCCGCCACATGGCCATTCCGGCACCTTTAAAGGCTCCGTGTTTTTCTACGGCTTCATATGCATAGGTTGAACATGTAGGGTAATATTTACATCTTGACGGAGTGTTGGGCGATATGCCTTTTTTATAAAAATTTATCAGCAGCAAAAGCAGCTTTTTCATTATTTCTCCGACTCTACATGAGTCCGGACTGCTTCAGGAGATACTTTACTTCTTCGTTTATTACTTTAAACGGTGGCATTTCATTGTTTTTCCTAATAACAAACACCATATCCGCATTTTCTGTGATTTTTTCTTCGAAGCCCCTGTAGCTTTCCCTGACCAGTCTTCTGATCCTATTTCTATCTACGCTTCTGCCATAAGATTTTTTACTGACTGTTATTCCTATTCGTTTTCTGCTTTTTTTATCGCTTAAAACATATAATGTTATATTGTTGGTTGTAAAATAATTCCCTTTTCTGTAAACTTTGGCAAATTCGTAGTTCTTTCTTAAACTTTCCGTATGTTTCATAACATATCCGTTCCACCGGTTTTTCCGGCAAAATTAAGGTCACACTAATGCGACCTTAAGCTGAAAGTTTCTTTCGTCCTCTTTGCCTTCTGTTTTTGAGTATTTTTCTTCCACTGGAAGTTTTCATTCTTTTTCTGAAGCCGTGCTCTCTGCTTCTTTGTCTTTTTTTGGGCTGGTAAGTCCTTTTCACTTAGTCTCCCCCTCTCCTATATATACTTTATATATTAATGCGGCTAAAAAAGCCGCCAAAATAACTGATTCTACAGCAAAAGGTATTATATATAAAAGGTATATGACTGTCAAGATTTTTCTTTGTCAGGAGTCCTTTTATCCACAGTTTTAGTTTTTTTACACTTGTGGATAACTTTTTTAGTTTTTATCCTTGAGTTTTTAATTTTTATCTGCTATATTAAAAATTACCTGTTGAAAACTTAAAAAACGAGAGCAACGTCAACAGTTATTTTACAAAAGATAAGACCTGTGCAAAAACTGCATGCGTTTTATCTTTTTTTATTCGATGGGGGGAGACATCAATGCCGAAAAGCCTTGACACATTATGGGGAGACGCTTTTGATTTATTAAAAGGCGAAATGACGGAAATCAGTTTAAACACATGGGTAAAGCCCATAAAACCCCTTGAAATAAGGGATAATACGATATTTTTCGAAGTTCAGCTTGAATTCACAAAAAATATGTTGGAAAAACGATATTGCGATCTGATTAAGAACGCTTTTTTGTCTGCCTGCGGAAAAGAATTTAATATTGAATTCCTTCTTCCTTCAGATATTCAAGCTCAGGAAACCCCGCCGGGAACAGAAGTTTTCCACAAGCCCTCACCACAACTGTCTTCTTTGAATCCTGACTACGTTTTCAGTAACTTTGTTGTAGGCAATAGCAACCAATTTGCCCACGCAGCAGCTGTTGCGGTGGCCGAAGCCCCTGCAAATGCATATAATCCCCTTTTCCTCTATGGTAATTCCGGGCTTGGAAAAACACATCTCATGCAGGCAATCTGCCATTACATTGCAAAAGAGAACCCAAAGATGAAAATAATGTATGTTTCAAGCGAAAAATTTACAAATGAATTAATAAATGCCATAAGAGATGAACGAACCGATGAAAGAAGCAACGCTTTCAGGGAAAAATACAGAAATGTTGATATTCTTTTAATTGACGACATCCATTTCATCGCCGGCAAGGAAAGAACCCAGGAAGAGTTTTTCCATACATTCAATACACTTTATGAAAATAAAAAGCAGATAGTTATATCAAGCGACAATCCGCCAAGTAAAATAGAAACTCTGGAGGACAGATTAAGGTCCCGGTTTGAACAGGGCCTTATCGCCGATTTACAGCAACCTGATTATGAAACAAGGGTTGCCATCCTGAGAAAAAAGGCACTTGCCGAAAATATAATTGTTACTGACGATGTAACAGAATACATTGCAAATAATTTCCAATCTAACATAAGAAATCTACAGGGTGCGCTGACAAGGGTGATCGCTTATGCCTCACTCACCGGTAACGACATAACTCTTGATCTGGCATATGATGTATTGAAAGATATAATAGCAAAAAATAATATTAATAATATAAACATACCCTATATAATTGATGCCGTCTCAAAACATTACAGCATTTCAACTAGAGAAATGGTTTCTAAAAAAAGAAACAGGGAAATTGCTTTCCCCAGGCAGGTAGCTATGTTCCTTTGCAGGAAATACACCTCTTACTCTCTGCCTCAAATCGGAAGAGAGTTCGGAGGAAGGGATCACACAACGGTTCTTCATTCAGTTGATAAAATAAGAGGTCTTCTAAAAAGCAGTTTTTCATTGAATTCTGACATCGAAACCATAACCCGGCGCTTCGAACAATAAAATCAATAAAAAAGATAAAAAAGATAAAAAAGATACAGTTTTATCTTTTTTTGTGTTTTTTTAATAACGGTATTCGTATTAGAATAAATTTAGCCGTTTTTAATCTTCTATTTAAAAATTAGAAATTTTTGTAGAATTTATTTGACAAAATGTAAAATATATATTACATTTATATTGAGGTGAATTCAAATGAGTTTTAAAATGAAACATACAATAATTCATTTAGCGCTTTGGTTAATTGTCGGCATTCTTCTTGCAATACTTTTCTTTTCAAAAAACACAGTAAACACTTGGGGAGATAACCGTACTAAAACACTTCTGGTTGCTTCTTTGTTCCTTTTTGGCTATGCCGGGGACGCTATTCTATATTTCATTTTTAGAAAGAGAAAAAATAAAATAGTAAAAGATGAAAGAGATGATTATGTTTCTTTAAAATCCACTTCTGCCGGTTTTATATTTACTCTTGTTTATGTTTTTATAATTGCTATTTCCCTATATACTAAATATGAGTCTACGGGCAGCGTTCCCATAGCATGGGTTTGGTTTATTGCATACAGCCTTGTTGTTATAGCTAATTTATCTACTTCTTCTTTTTCTTTGTTATATTATTATAAAAGCGGTAAATAATGGGTAATGAAAAAATTAAAAACAATATAAGGATTATTCGCCGAGGCAAAGCAGATATAACCCAAGATGAACTTGCTCATCTTGTAGGCTGTACCCGGCAGACAATTGTTGCCCTCGAAAAAGAAAAGTATAGTCCTTCCCTGGCTCTGGCATTAAAAATTGCCCGGGTTTTAGGCGTTAGTGTTGATGATTTATTTAGTATTGAACAAGAAATTGAATAATGACTTTTCAACAGAAAACTGTGTATATGTGCATAATAAAAAGTGGAAAAACCAATGTTTTTAATGATATAATTTATATAATGAAAAGCCCTTGTTTTATGTACATCTTTATCAACATGGGCAAACAAGCTTATAATAGTTATCCGTGCAGGTTTTCAACAGTATAAACAGCACTTATTACTACTACTAAACAAAATATTATATATAAAAGAAGGGATTTAAAATGAATTTCAACTGTACAAAGACAGATCTTTTAGAAGCCGTATCAGCAGTCCAAAGAGCTGTATCCAATAAGAATATTTTTACTGTTCTTGAAGGAATACTTATAACAGCATCTGATAATAAAGTAATACTCAGGGGAAATGATATGGAAAAGGGAATTGAGTATACAATTGACGGAGACGTTGGAGAATCCGGTTCTGTTATTGTAAATTCAAGGATTTTCGGGGATATAGCAAGAAAGATGCCTTCCGGCAGCATTTTGATAAATGTAGATGAAAGTTATAATGTCCAGGTAGATTGCGGAAATATACATATGGATATAAAAGGAATGGATCCGGAAGGTTTTCCTGAAATACCTGAAGTTAATAAAGAAAATTCAATTGAAATTGATCAGGAATTTTTAAAGGAAATGATTAGACAGGTAATTTTCAGCGTAGGCAACGATGACAGTAAGCCTATTTTTAAAGGAGCCCTGATAGAAAGCCAGGAAAATTCACTTAATATGGTTTCGCTTGACGGGTACAGGATGTCAATAAGAAGAGAAAGTCTTCTTGGAACAAAAGAAGGAATGAATGTAGTGGTTCCGGGCAAAGCGCTTGCAGAAGTAATGAGACTTTTAAAGAACGATGATGAAAGCGTTCATATATATTATGAAAACAGCCAGATTCTGTTTGATATGGGAAACTGCAAGCTTGTTTCTAATCTCCTCCAGGGAGAATACCTTAATTATAGGAGTATTTATCAGTCTCAAAAATTTGATACTGAAATAATTGTTGATAAGGAAAGCATTCTTGAAAGCGTTGACAGATCAATGCTGGTTATTACTGAAGACAGAAAAAGCCCGATAAAAATGGATATCAGCGATGAAGGAATGACTATTAACTCAAAAACTGAGCTTGGGGCTGTAACTGAAAAATTAAAAATAGAAAAAACAGGACATGATCTGAATATTTCATTTAATCCTAAATTTCTCATGGATGTTTTTAAAACAGTTAATGATGAACAGATAAAAATATCATTTGCAGGAGAAAATATTTGTATTATAGAGCCGGTTAACGGAGAAGATTTCCTTTATGTTGTCCTGCCGGTAAGAACAGGCTGATGAAAAAAGTAAAAATTAAAACAGAATACATAAAACTGGACCAGTTTCTGAAATTCGCCGGCGTTGCAAGCAACGGCGGCGAAGCTAAAATATTAATTGCAGGCGGAATGGCAAAAGTGAATGGGGAAACTGAACTGAGAAGGGGACGCAAACTCAGGACCAATGATGTTGTTGAATTTGAAAACAATGAGTTTGTGATTGTATAGGCTGCCTATTGTACATATCTAAAATTTATCTTAAAAACTTTAGAAACTATAAAGAAGAGTCTGTTTCGTTAAACGAAAAAGTAAATATCGTATATGGAAAAAATGCCCAGGGGAAAACCAATCTTCTGGAATCTATTTTTCTGTGTTCAACAGGAAGATCCCACAGGACGGCCAAAGATTACGAGTTAATTAAAGAAGGAAACCATTCATATTCCGTAAAAATAGAAGGTGTGCGCGATGACATTCCTTTTAATATAGGAATTTATTTTGAGAAAGACGGAAGAAAAAACATAACCATTAATAACCTTAAAGTTAAAAAATTGGGTGAACTTATGGGGGTTTTGAATACTGTTATTTTTTCACCTGAGGATTTACAGATAATTAAAAGGGGTCCGGGAGAAAGACGACGTTTCCTTGATATTTTAATAAGCCAGACCCACCCGGCATATTTTTATAAGCTGCAGACCTACATGAGGGTGGTTAAACAAAAAAACGCATTGCTAAGAAAATTTGAAATTAAAGACCCTAAAGAAGACTTACTGGATGTTTTTAACATGAAACAAGCGGAAACAGGGGCAGAGATAGTTGCAGAACGAGAAAAATTCATAAGTGACATAAAAGAAAAATTAGCAGAAAACCATGCAAAACTTACTAAAAACAAAGAGGAAATTAAAGTAAAATATTTATCTTCAATAGGAAAAAAGAGCAGCAATAAGGAGGAATTTTTAAAATTTCTTAATAGCAATAAAAAAAAGGAAGTAAGAAACGGCGCATGTATGTATGGGCCGCATAGAGACGACCTTGAGTTTTTAATAAATGGAAGTGATTTAAAGGCATATGGTTCCCAAGGACAGCAAAGAACAGCTGTTTTATCATTAAAACTTACTGAAATTGAGATTATAAGCGAAATGACAGGGTATTCGCCCGTGCTTCTTTTAGATGATGTAATGAGTGAACTGGATATTTCCAGGAAAAGATATCTGTTGGAAAACATTAAAACAAGACAAACGATCATTACCGGAACAGAAAAAAGAACATATGCTGCATTTGAAAATTCAACATCTTACTATAATGTTGTGAACGGAACCATAGAAAGAAAATAGGTATGAATGGAAGGAATTAATAAAGCAGTTCCGGAAATTAAATTACCGGAACCCGTACAAATATTAAGAAAAAATTATGAAATAACCCCGGGTGCAAGAATTTACCGCAAAGAATGGGGTTATTATTCTTTGGAGCGCTGGATTAAGGAAGGTTATATACCGGAAGGGACAACTAACACAAGTGTAAAAGATATCTTTTATAATAAAGGCCTTTTTGACGGTTTTGCACGTCATAGGTTGACTGATTTAGGTGGAATCGAAGCCCCTTTCGTACCCTTGTTTGAGGTTAAAGTATTGGAAGACAGGGGAAAGCATGAACTTGTACAAGATATCGCCGGCAGGAAAGTTTTATATTTTAAAGGGCTGCGTGACGGGTTCATGCCGGAATACGAAGACCATCCCGTAAAAGACAGGGAATCCTGGGAACGAATGTGTAAATGGAGAATGGCGCCAAATGATAATAGAAGATTTGACAGGATAGAAAAAACAAAAGATAAAGTAATAGAAATGCAGAAAAACGGGATTATTATAGCGCAGATTGCGGTCGGCGGCTATATGTATTTAAGAAGCCTGATTGGGCCGCTGGAGTTGTTATATATGTTTTATGACACCCCGGACTTGATTCATGAATGCATGAGGTCGTGGTTTGAAGTTGCTGACGCAACCATTGGGTATAAGCAAAAATACTATAATATAGATGAATTCATGCTTCTTGAAGATATTTGTTATAATAAAGATTCGCTGATATCGCCTGAAATGGTACGTGAATTCCTTTTTCCTTATTATAAACAGTTAATTGAAAACATAAAAAAGAGACAAATTGACAAAAACAGACACTTATATGTGCAATTAGATACGGACGGGCATGCGCCTGCAGTAATTTCTTTGTACAAGGATATAGGCATGGATATAATGTCTCCGTTTGAAGTGGCGGCAGGCTGTGATGTCGTTGACATAGGTGAAAAATATCCATGGCTTGTGATAGAGGGCGGAATTGATAAAAGAATAATTGCAAAAGGAAAACCTTATATAGACAGGCACCTGGAAAATATCATGCCGGCCATGCGAAAAAGAGGCGGATATATACCTACATGCGACCACGGAGTGCCCGCTGAAGTATCTTTTAAAGACTATATCTATTTCCGTGAGAGACTGTCAGAATATTGCCTTTAGGCCTTGAAAATTATATAATATAGTTTAGTAAGGAGATAGGCATGTACCTGCATATTGGCGGTGATCAAGTGATTGACCGCAGGGATATAATTGGTGTATTTGATATAGAAAATTCTACGGTATCAAACATAACCAGAGAGTATTTAAGAAAAAGTGAAAAGCACGGGCGCGTAATTACCATAATGAATGACATGCCTAAATCTTTTATTGTTGTAAATAAAGAAAATGATATATATGTATATCTTACTTCTTTAGCTCCGTCAACGTTGAAAAAACGTTTTGACGGGAGCGAAAAGGAATACGGCATATAGTCGGAGGAAAAAATGATAGACAGAAAACACACGGATTATAACGAAGGCGACATTAAAGTCTTGGAAGGCCTGGAAGCGGTCAGAAAACGACCCGGAATGTATATAGGATCAACGGCCTTAAGGGGCCTTCATCACCTTGTTTATGAAATAGTGGCCAATAGTGTTGATGAAGCCCTTGCGGGACGCTGCGATAAAATTGAAATTATTGTTGATAAAGGCAATATTGTAACTGTTATAGACAACGGCAGCGGAATTCCGGTTGGGATTCACCCTGATAAGGGAATACCAACGGTTGAAGTTGTTCATACGGTCCTTCATGCAGGTGGAAAGTTCGGCGGAAAAGCTTACAGCATATCCGGCGGCCTGCACGGAGTAGGCGCATCTGTTGTTAATGCACTTTCAGAATTCATGGAAGTTGAAGTTCGCAGGGACGGTAAAATTTATAAACAACGCTATGAAAAAGGGATAACGGTAACTCCTCTGGAAACAATAGGGGAAAGCAATGAAACCGGAACACTTACAAGGTTCCGGCCTGACAGCGAAATCTTTGATTCAATCGATTTTGATTATGATGTCATGCTTTCACGTTACAGGGAGATGGCTTTTCTTAATAAAGGCGTATATATTAAGCTTATTGACAACAGAGATGAAGAGGTAATAGAAAATGAGCTTTGTTATGAGGGGGGGATTAATTCTTTTGTGCAGTATCTGGACAGACATAAGGAACCTCTTGTAAAAGACCCAATCTATATACTTAAGGAAAAAGATAATTCAAGCGTAGAAATTTCCATGCAATATAATAATTCATATTCTGAGACACTTTTCAGCTACGCAAATAACATAGCAACTATAGAAGGAGGGATGCACGTTACCGGATTTAAATCCGCGCTTACAAAAGTTGTCAATGATTATGCCAGAAAGGTTGGTTTTCTTAAGGAAAATGACAAAAATTTACAGGGGGACGATGCAAGAGAGGGCCTTACTACTGTATTAAGCGTAAAACTACCTGAGCCGCAGTTTGAAGGCCAGACGAAATCAAAACTGGGAAACAGCTATATCAGAACCCTTGTTGAACAGACAATGAACGAAAAACTGGCTTCTTATTTTGAAGAAAATCCCCAAGAAGCGAAAATTATCATTGACAAGTGCATTGGCGCGGCGAGAGCCAGGGCTGCCGCTCGAAAGGCAAGAGACCTTACAAGAAGGAAAAATGTCCTGGAAAGCAACTCTTTACCGGGTAAACTTGCTGATTGCTCCGAAAAAGACCCGTCTATGTGTGAAATTTTCATAGTAGAGGGGGATTCGGCCGGAGGAAGTGCTAAACAAGGAAGAGAAAGAAAATTCCAGGCAATTTTACCGCTATGGGGGAAAATGTTAAATGTAGAGAAAGCAAGAATTGATAAAGTATATGGAAACGAAAAGCTTCATCCCTTAATAACGGCACTTGGAACAGGGATAGGAGAAGAGTTTAATATTGAAAAACTAAGATATCACAAGGTTATACTAATGGCAGATGCTGATGTAGACGGATCTCATATAAGAATGCTTCTTCTTACCTTCTTATATAGACACATGAGGCCGCTTTTAGAGAATGGGAATATCTTTATTGCCCAACCACCACTTTTCAAGGTAGAGAACGGAAAAGAAGAATTCTATGCATATAATGAAAAAGAGTTGGATAAAGGTATAGCAGAACGAGAATGGGATAAGAAAAAGTGTAATATTCAAAGATATAAAGGACTTGGAGAGATGAGTGCTAATCAATTATGGGAGACAACCATGAATCCTGACACCAGAATGATTCTTCAGGTAAGCCTTGATGATGCAATGGGAGCGGAAAGCACAATCGTAGACCTTATGGGTAGTGATGTAGCCCCAAGAAAACAGTTTATAAATAAACATGCTAAAGATTTAAGATTGGATCAGTTAGACATTTAAATTTAAAAATAAGCGAATAATGAAATAAAAAGACGGATTTTAACAAAAACCGTCTTTTGTTTCACGTGAAACAAATATTAGAAAAAACAGAAATGTTTCATGTGAAACATTAAAAAAATCACTAATATGGTATAATTATGAGGTATAAACGGTATATTTTACCAAATGTACAGCTAATCTCCCAAATATTAGCACTACAAAGGAGGAGACGGGAATGGCAAAAATCATTGCACTGGCAAATCAGAAAGGCGGAGTAGGTAAAACCACCACCGCAGTTAATCTGAGCGCTTGCCTTGCATTTTTAGGGAAAAAGACACTTTTAGTAGATAACGATCCACAAGGAAATTCTACCAGCGGGATAGGAATTAACAAAGGGAAGGTTAATAAATCAATTTATGACGTATTAATTAGCGAAATTGATATAAAAGAAGCTATTCAAGAGACAATGCTGGAAAATTTATATGTATGTCCTTCAAATATACAGCTTGCAGGCGCCGAAATTGAATTAGTAAACCAAATTATGAGAGAATCCCGCTTAAAAGCATCATTAAATACTATTAGAGACGAATATGACTATATTTTAGTAGATTGTCCGCCCTCGCTTGGCCTCTTAACACTTAACTCTCTTACGGCAGCCGATACAATTTTAGTCCCGATACAGTGTGAATACTATGCCCTGGAAGGTCTTGCTCAGCTTATGAACACTGTAAAACTTGTCAGAAAGCACTTAAACCCCTCTTTAGAGGTAGAAGGTGTAGTTTTAACTATGTTTGACTCCAGAACAAACCTTTCGCTGCAAGTCGTTGAGGATGTTCGCAGTTATTTTAATGATAAGGTATATGGGACGCTGATTCCAAGAAATGTACGTTTAAGTGAGGCGCCAAGTTATGGGCTTCCAATAATTTTATATGATAAAACTTCAAAAGGCGCAGAAAGTTACTTAAGCTTAGCCAAAGAAGTTATAGCATGTACGAGGTGAGAATAATGAAGCATGGATTAGGAAAAGGTTTAGACGCCTTGTTCGATATGAACGAAGAAGAAAAAAGTGTATCTACAATAGATATTGACAGCTTAACCAGGGATCCTTCACAACCAAGAAAACACTTTGATAAAGAAGAATTGGATGCTTTAGCCCAGTCGATTGTACAAAATGGCGTAATTCAACCGATTATTGTTCGCCAAACAGCCCTTGGACATACAATAGTTGCCGGCGAAAGGCGATTTAGGGCGGCAAAACAGGCCGGACTAACCGAAATTCCTATAATTATTAAAGATTTAACCGATTTACAGGTTTTGGAGATTTCTTTAGTTGAAAACATACAAAGGGAAGACCTGAATGCAATTGAAGAAGCCAATGCCTATAAACGGCTATCAAATGAATTTGGCCTAACACAGGAAAAAATTGCCGAAAGCATAGGAAAAAGCCGTGTAGCTATTACAAACAAACTAAGATTACTAGGATTAAGTGACTATATTCAGAACCTATTGATTGAAGGAAAATTATCGGAGGGCCATGGAAGAGCGCTACTGGCAATTTTAGATGAAGAAAGAAGAAAAGAAATTGCCGATGAAGCAGTTAAAAAGGGACTTAATGTCCGTGAAGTAGAAAAATTATCTAAAAAGAAGCCAAAAACACCAAAAGAACCGGAACCTGTTGAATATGAAGAAGAATTTCTTCGGGTTGAAAACGATCTGGCCAAAAAACTTGGTACAAAGGTAAATATTTCACGGAATATGGAAAAAGGAAAAATTACAATTGAGTACTACTCTATGGACGGATTAAATAGGATAATAGATATTATTAAAAAGTAGGGAAATAGGTTAAGGAGACAGGTTATGAATGAAATAACACTTATATTAGTATGTGTGGGTGCAGCTGCTGTTACCGGCATAATAACCGGGACTATTACTGCAGCTGTTGTAGCTAAGAAAAAAACCTATAAAAAGATAAACAAAATTATTAAAAAAGCAGGAACAATAAAGAATTATTCAGAAATTGGCGAATTGATTGCCAGCCAGGTAGATTTAAACGCCCAACAGCACGAAAAAATGGATAAAGGAATCAGTATTCTAAATTGGGAACGCCGTAAGAACATTAAGAAGATCGGACACATCAGATATAACTCAAATCCGGATATCGGAGGAAATCTCAGCTTTTCTCTTGTTATGCTTAATGAGGAAAACACCGGGGTGATACTTACGAACATTAGAATGATGGAAGGAAGCTCGATTTATCTGAGAGAAGTCACTAATGGAGAGTGTGAAATTACCCTTTCAGAAGAAGAAAAGGAAATACTCAAAAAAACCACAAACAAATAACATTTATTGTCAATTTTATATATGAATATCGAGAGTGTTTTGATATATTACAGAATCATAACACTCTCATTATATTGATTGACACTGAAATGCAATTTTGTTATATTACTATATGCAACTTTGGAGAGATGGTCGAGTTGGTTTAAGGCACCAGTCTTGAAAACTGGCGTAGGGGTGACTCTACCCTGGGTTCGAATCCCAGTCTCTCCGCCAATGGAGAAGTACCCAAGTCGGCCGAAGGGGACGGTTTGCTAAATCGTTAGCAGGGGTAACTCTGGCGAGGGTTCGAATCCCTCCTTCTCCGCCACACTTAGTGCAAAAACTCAGGAATTTCCTGAGTTTTTGGCATATATATGCTTTTTGTTAATTTATTGCACATATTCTCTATTTTTAGCTAGTATACCGCAGCTTGTGTGTATTTTCGAGTTTTAAGAAAACCTAGTCAAATAAAGAAGTTTTTGTAGTTTTCATTTTTTATATTATAATAGGCGCTTAGTATCGGTAAATGAAAGGAGTCTTGGTGGATAGAGATTACAGGATTTATGGATTTATTAAGAAATCAATAAAACCGATTCTTTTTATATCTGCATTTTTTTGTCTGTTTTTTTCTGTAATGGCTCCAATTTTTAATAATGGGAGTGAATTAAGGATAATTGCTTCCATCGGATTGGCTGTTTTTGTTATTTTTCACGGACTGCATAGGTATGGTTTGCAGAAAATGTTGGTTTTTATTGTTATTACCTTTATTGTTTCCTGGACACTTGAAACACTTAGCATATCAATAGGTTTTCCGTTTGGAAACTTTTATTATACAGAGTTGCTTGGGGTGAAAGCCGGGAATGTGCCATGGGGAATAATGCTGGCTTACTTTTTTACTGGTTATCTGGCATGGACTATCAGCGGGATTTTTCTTAATGAAACAAGCGAAGGTATAAAAAAAAGAAATATAATCCTTGTACCACTCATATCCGCTGGCCTCATGGTTTTGTGGAACCTAAGCTTTGACCCCATTATGTCAACAATAGAAGGAAACTGGGTTTGGGAGAGCGCGAGAGGATTCCATGGAGTTCCTTTTACAAATTTTTTAGGCTGGTTTCTTACCACATTCATATCATTTCAACTTTTTGCGGTTTTTCTATATGGACAAAAAGAAGAGAAGCATGAAGAACGGTCAAAATGGTTTTGGTATTTAGTTTCAATAATGCTTTTTATCCAGGTCATTGAGTATATAATTCACCCTTTTCTGCGCACGGAATACACAAATATCTATAGATCAGCATTTTGGATTGCAATAGCAGGAATTGGAACACTTTCTATATTAAGCTTTCTTTTTGTCTTTCGAAAAAGGGAAAAATAATAGACAGAATTTCATTTTTATAAATCAACTCTAATAGATACAACCTCCCATGTTGATAAGGCAGGTAATTTAACAAGCTGACCATATGGTACAACTTCCGGGTCAAGCATTTCAACAGGTTTTTCATGCTTGGCAAGAGATATTAAAGCATTTTCCGGAATTCTTAAATACAAATCCGGGGATACCAATGTGGCTAAGCCAATATTAATGAGCATTACACCTATTAATATTCCATAATAAGTTGAAAACCATACCTCGTCAAAATTCCCGTGATATTAGTTGAATAATTTAACAAAGACACCTAATCGGCTTAAACCGCTTTGATGATTTTCTCTAAGATTCATATTTATAAATAGTTTCATATAAGCCCCAAGGTGAATTTATATAACCATACTATAAAATATTTTAAATTTCGTCGAGAAAACAGCAACTGCTGTATGTACTAGTGTTTTAAATTTTTTTCGTCTGTAACCGAAGTCTCTCTTCCTCATAAAAAACGCAGTTGTGGTTCTTTTTAACCAATATTACCTTTCAACTAATACCGCAGCACCCATGCCGCCGCCGATGCATAGGGAAGCTAATCCTTTTTTTGCTCCTCTCCTTTTCATTTCATAGAGAAGCGTGACGAGTATCCTGGCGCCCGAACATCCGATTGGATGGCCTAATGCAATTGCGCCCCCATTAACATTGACAATATTTGGATTTATTTTCAATTCCTTTAGAACAGCTATTGATTGAGAAGCAAATGCCTCGTTGATTTCAGCTAGTTCAATGTCATCTACATCCCATCCGGCTTTATCCAAGGCTTTTGAGGTAGCGCTCACAGGGGAAATACCCATTATTTTAGGGTCAACTCCGACTGAAGCATAGGATTTTATAGTAGCCATATAGTTAATACCAAGCTCTTTTGCTTTATTCGTACTCATTATCACGAACATTGCGGCACCGTCATTTATACCGGAGGCATTTGCGGCTGTTACAGTACCATCCTTTTTAAAAGCGGGTCGAAGGTTTGCCGCTTTATCAACAGTTGCCCCATACCGGATGTATTCATCCTTGTCAAATATAATTGGATTGCCTTTTCTCTGAGGTATTGCCAAGGGAACAATTTCTTTTTTGAAGCGACCGCTTTCAGTTGCTGCTTCAGCTTTGTTCTGGCTTTTGATTGCGAACATATCCTGTTCATTACGAGATATATTCCACTGTTCTGCGATGTTTTCCGCAGTCAAACCCATATGATAATCATTGAATATATCCCAAAGCCCGTCGCTTACCATATAGTCAGTCACTTCAGTGTTGCCCATTCGTGCACCCCAACGCGCATTCTTCATAAGATAAGGAGCCTGGGACATGTTTTCCGTCCCGCCGGCAAGGATTATATCAGCATCCCCAAGTGCAATTATCTGTGCTGCCAGGCTTACAGCCCTTAATCCGGATCCACATACTTTATTAATAGTCATAGCCGGAGTTTCATATCCCGCACCAATATTTACAGCTATCTGCCTAGCAACATTTTGGCCAAGTCCCGCTCCGAGAACATTGCCAATTATAACCTCATCTATTTGTGATGCATAAATTGTGGACCTTTTGACTGCTTCAGTCGCAGCTATCTCGCCTAACCTTACTGCCGATATATCTTTTAATGCGCCTCCAAAAGAGCCTATTGCAGTTCTTGCTGCGGATGCTATTACAACTTTTCTCATTATATTCCTCCTAAATCCTTACATCATAATCAGCCGGAGTTAAATTCTTGACAGCATCAAGAGTAACCCCATTGGAAAGCTCAGTCAGGGTCAGCTTGCCGTTTATGAATTCAAATACACATAATTCTGTTACGACCATATCTACTACGCCCGGAGCAGTAAGTGGAAGAGTGCAGTCTTTTAATATCTTAGGCCTACCCTTTGCCGTATGCAGCATAGCAATTATTACTTTTTTTGCGCCTGTAACCAGATCCATGGCGCCACCCATGCCGGGAATCATTTTTCCGGGGATCATCCAGTTGGCAAGGTTTGCTTTTTCGTCTACTTGAAGGGCGCCGAGGACTGTGGCATCCACATGTCCACCCCTAATAAGGGAGAATGAGTAAGCTGAGTCAAAATACATTCCCCCGGGAACAATTGTGACGGGCTGGCCGCCTGCATTTGATATGTCCCTGTCAATATTATCTATATCAGGCTGTGGGCCCAGGCCTAAAATGCCATTTTCAGACTGGAGAATTACATCAGCCTCAATATAATCGGCTACTAATGTAGGAAGTCCTATTCCCAGGTTGACCATGAATCCGTCTTTAAGTTCCAGGGCTACTCTTTTCGCTATTAATATTTTTGGATTAATATCATTCATCTAATCCCTCCTTAAAACGATATGGTCAATTAATGTTGCCGGTGTCATTACCAGATGGGGATCCAGTTCGCCTATCTCTACCAACTTTTCAGCTTCAACTATAACAACATCAGCAGCCATGGCCATCAGGGGATTGAAATTCTTTGTTGTTTTGGCATGATACACATTTCCCGATTTATCCACTACAGTGCCCGCGATTATAGCTGTATCAGCCCTGAGCGGCAGCTCAAGCAGGTATTTCCTGCCCGTCACTTCAATAACCTGCTTATCATTTTGAACCACAGTACCGACCCCGGTTGGAGTCAGGAAGCCTCCCAGCCCTGCGCCGCCGGCACGTATCCTTTCTGCGAGGGTGCCCTGCGGAACAAGCTCAATTTCTGTCTCGCCACCCATAAGCTGCCTGCCGGTCTCTTTATTAAGTCCGATATGAGACGCAATTATTTTTGAAAATTGTTTTTTAACAACCATTTTTCCAACACCGAAATCTTCCATCGAAGTGTCGTTGCATATAAGAGTTAAATTGCTAACATCAGTTTCAATCAGCGCGTCAATTATCCCAAGGGGGGAGCCGACACCCATGAAACCGCCGACCATCAGCGAAGTACCCGACCGTATGAGCCGAACACAATCATCCATGAGTAATATTTTTTTCATAAAATCCCTCCGTTATTTCTTTACAGGGTATTTTCTCATGACATATCCCATTGCATTGTCAATGCATTGCAAAGCGTATTTCAAATCCTCCTCTGTATGACGGTAACAAATGTACCAATGGTGGTAAGGTTGTATGAAAAGCCCGCGCCGTATAGTCTGGGTATAAAACTCTTTTCTGCGCAGCTTATATAAGTCGTCGACCTTATCAAATGTTATAAAAGGCATCGGCGGTATGCCTGAAACCGTAACCGGTGCATTATATCGCCCGCGTATAGCGCTTAGTGCAGTCAGGAACATCTCTCCCTTATCCCATATATTTTCGATGACGTTATCACGTTTAAGGATTTCCATGCATTTCAGTGCGGCTGCCATCTCAAGGCTGTTGGGGAAAAAGGTAGAGCTTATGAAAACATCCTTTTCCATTACCATCATTATTTCTTTTTTCCCAGTCAGTGCGCTTATCGGATAACCATTGGCCATTGCTTTTCCAAAAACCGCGAGATCCGGTACAATGCCATAGCGTTCCCCGGCGCCTCCCAATGCGACCCTGAATCCCGTCCTTATCTCATCAAACACAAGAACCGTATTATATTCATCAGCCAGGGACCTTATACCCTGAAGGTACCCGTCAGGGGGTATGGTTATATCCTTTGCAAGGGGGTGTCCGACAGGGGTTATGATAATACAGGCCACCCGGTCTTTGTTTTCTTCAAGCTTCTCCCGGAGTTCGCCAAGATCACCGTATTTGAACTCAATTGTAAGGTCTGAAACTTCTTTGGGAACGCCGCCGTGGTTCTCAACGCACCAATCATGCCAACCGTGGTACCCGCATCGGAGGATCCTGTCCTTTCCTGTATATCCACGGGCGACTCTCACCGCAATTGTGGTTGCATCCGACCCGGTTTTAGCGATGACTGACATTTCGGCGCAGGGAATTAATTCTGCAAGCTTTTCTTCAAGTTTGTTCTGCAGTTCTTGTACAAGCGAAAAACAAAAACCCTTTTCCAGTTGTTTTTTCACTTCGTTATCTATTTCTTCCTCAACGTGGCCAAGGATTATCGGTCCATATGAGCAAAGCATGTCAATATAATCATTTCCGTCAACGTCAATGATATGTCCGCCATAGCCCCTATCAATAAAAACAGGGTATTCTCCCTCAATAAAATTGTATGGACGCCTGATTCCAAGCATGCCTCCGGGAGTTAGTTCCTTCGCTTGTCTTAGAAGAGCCATGGATTTACTAAGGTTCAGTTTTTCAGAGTTTTTCATCTGCCGTTCCTCCTTGTTTTCGTTCTGCCAATTCCATTGAGATATATGTGGCTACATCATCTGCGAATTTACCGCTTCCAAAACCTGCGTCATAACCGAGTTCTTTTGCCAGCCTGTGGGATATTCTGGCACCCCCGCAGATTAAAAGCACTTTATCACGGATTCCTTCTGCTTCAACCATTTCCACAAGCTGGGTAAGGTTCTGAATATGAATATCTTTCTGAGTGATTGTCTGTGAAACTAAAAGCACATCGGCCCTGCATGAAATGGCATAACGAACGAAATCGATATTGGAAACCTGTGCTCCCAGGTTATGTGCCTCAATCATCTCATATCGCTCCAAGCCGTAATGACCGGCATATCCCTTCATGTTCATAATGGCATCTATTCCAACTGTATGGGCGTCAGTACCGGTGGATGCACCGACCACAACAATTTTCCTTCCAATGTTCTCTTTTAGAAAATCGTCGGTATCCTTCAATGACATTGTAGAATTCTCAATCGAATGCACTTTTATGTTTCCATAATCAATACCATTTTTCAAAGTGCCGTACAGCACATAAAAAGTGAAAGATTCGTCCAACGGCTTTATATGTGCAATGACAATATCGACAAGACCCATATTTGAAGCTGTTTTTTTCGCTGCTTCAGTAGATTTCTCGCAATTCCTGACAGGCAGGGTAAAGCTTGCCTGCACCCTGCCGTCATTCATGGTGTCTCCGTAAGGCCTCAGGTTAATTTCTTTATTAACGTCACTTATATTGTTTGAATAAACGCTCAAACTAATCCTCCTTTAATTCCCTGCGCATCTGATTTAGGAAAGGATTAACATAGCCCTTTGATTTTGTAAAAACACCATCAAGGCCCCTTCCGTGGTTTTCTCCACGTTTTATGCCGGCGAAAACACCTTCGCCCAACGAGGCAAAAAGACCCTTTTCTTCAATTTCACGAATAAGGTTATCCGCATTTTTTAGAACTTCGTAAGCGCGTTTTGCCATTATTCCGTCTTTTTTAAAGAGGATTTCATCACCAAGGCTTTCCATAGACGCGAATATGTAACGTGCATTTTCTATTGACAGCGCTCTATCTGACATATAAGGCGTATGTATTGCTTCTGTTGGCATTCCCAGAAGATGAATCCTTTGCCCAGTGATTTTAGTAATAATGTTAAAAAGGGCATCCTGAACATTAGCCTTGAAAATATCACCAGTCTTATGCTTGGTAGGAGGCATATATTTAAGAGGTGCTTCAGGAAATATCTCGCGAATCATCTGAGCCTGCGCTAGTTCATAAACAAAGCTGTCTTCAAGACCCGGATCAATCTCAAACGCATGTCCAAGCCCCATCTGCGATTCCTTGAGACCAGCCTTAAGGGCAAACTGTTCATTGATGAACTGGGAGGCCAGGACAGTGTGGGCTTCATCATAAGCATCAGATGTAGTAAGGTAGTTATCCTCGCCGGTATTGATTATAACCCCGGCATAAGCATTTATAATCCTTGAAAAATACTGGTCAATCAAAGTACGTTTCATGTTTATATCACGGAAAAGAATTCCATACAGAGCGTCATTAAGCATAACGTCAAGTCGCTCAAAAGCGCCCATGACGGCAATCTCAGGCATGCAAAGACCAGAGCAGTAATTACATAGACGAATGTAGCGGTCCAGTTCTTTTCCGGTCTCGTCCAACGCTTTACGCATTATCCTGAAATTTTCTTGGGTTGCATATGTGCCTCCGAAACCTTCACGGGTTTCACCATATGGAACATAGTCCAAAAGGCTCTGCCCGGTGGTTCGTATGACAGCTATTACATCAGCACCTTGTTTTGCGGCCGCGGTTGCCTGTACGACATCTTCCCTTATATCACCTGTAGCCACGATGACATACAGAAGAGGTCCCTTTTTATCGCCGTGTTCCTTTAAATATTTCTCTCTTTCGGAGGTCCTGCTTTTGATTTTACTAAGAACAACCGAAGTCCTCTTAGCTAATATGGTGTTTTTCTCATCCCCGGTGAACTTGGGAAGAGAATCAAAATCGAACTTATAATCTGATATCCGGCAGGCAATCTCCTGTGCTGTCAGTCCCGTATGCAAGAAAGCCCTTGCAAAGAAATCTGAAGCGCCTTGCTCGAGTAATCCGTTATCAAAAAGAGCTTCAACAATTATATTCGGAAGGGGAATATCATAATCATCAGTCCCGTCGATACCGAAAAGCCTGCAGACGGTTCTTTCAACGGCCACTGTGGAGTGGTTGTTTATAAATTTCTGCACCCTTGAGGCTATCTTAGCGGCGTTTTTCCTGCATGAGGCGACAAGACGCAGGTCAATATTAAGTTTGTTTTCTGATTTCTTCATTTTTTTTCATCCATTACATTCACTACAGGCATATCCATATGATCTAGCATTTCCTGCAGAAATCTGTCCTTGTCAAACCACTTGCCATACGGAGTCATGGGATTTATGGTAATGGCAACCAGATTCGTTTTGTTAATTACACATAAAGTTCCTTTCCTATGGATTAATTTCCTATAAACGGCAGGGCTTATGAATGCAGAAGCCGCATCCTTTACAACCAATGTCTTATAACACCCCTTATTATGCCTTATGATTTCGTTTATATCCCTGTCAACGGCCGGCCCCCTGAATATACAAAATATCCTGCCGTCATGTTTTTCTGTAGCATATGGTGCGTTTTCGGAAAGCACTGTAACATTTTCCTCCGTGCAACTGCATAAATTTAATAATTCCGCCTGGTGCCTTGCTGCTTTAACGACCTTTGTCATGTTTGATGACAAGGCGGCGCCCACGGCAAGAATAGTACATTCGGTCTCTGATGTGAAAGACAGCCGGCCCGCTGCCCCGTCTATGATTATTTTCCGGCAGCCTAATTCTTGTAATTTATTACACAGTGCGCACATCTGCTTAACAGTTGAGGGACCGGATACTTCTGCAATACCGGGAGAGGTGATTTCAATTATTAGGATTTCACCAAGGACAGTGCGGATTCCGGCGCTGCATAATATTTTAAATTCAGCAGTAGCTGAATTTAGGCAGCCTTCGCAGGTGGCCACGATCATTCCCGGATAGACGCCGATACGCGGTTTCTCAAGCATTGTTATTTCATCGACATCTTCACCGTCATATCCGATTGATGTCAAGCCGGTCTTGTAAATAACGTTGTACTGCCTGAGGAGATGGTTTACTACAGTGGTTTTCCCGGCATTCTTGCACATGCCCGCAACAGCTATTGTAAGGTATTCGGTTGTGAGATCAGTCAGTTTTCCCATTATGTCGTTTTAAATCCTTTGGCTCGATGGTAATCTTCTGGCCGTTTAATAACCCGGCAATTCCTTCGAGATTAATATTTCTCTCGTCATGTGTCTTGTTGAAGGAATATTGCTCCGGCTCACAATACGTTGTAATCATTCCTTCGAAATTTCGCAGTATTATCCTTTCATAACCCTGTGAGATTATGTAGTTTGGCATAACGGGGATTTTTCCGCCGCCGCCTGGGGCGTCTATAACGAAAGTAGGCACACAAAAACCGGAAGTGTGGCCCCTGAGTCCTTCTATAATTTCAATTCCCACCGCTACAGGAGTTCTGAAATGGCCTATTCCCGTTGACAAGTCGCATTGGTAAAGGTAATAGGGTCTAACCCGCATCTTAACCAGTTCATGAACAAGTTTCTTCATTATTGAAATTTTGTCATTTATGCCTGCAAGCAGGACCGATTGGTTTCCAAGTGGTATACCTTCATTTGCAAGCAGCGCACAGGCATGTTTTGATTCGCTTGTAATTTCATCAGGGTGGCTGAAATGAACATTAACCCACAGCGGATGGTACTTCGATAGCATTTTTACAAGGCCCGGGGTAATTCTCTGTGGCATTACCACAGGTGTACGCGTTCCTATCCTAATCACTTCAACGTGCTCAATTGTTCGAAGCCTTGAAAGGATCCTTTCAAACTTTTTATCTGATAATAGCAGGGGATCACCGCCTGATATAAGAACATCCCGCACTTCCGGAGTTTTTTCTATATATTCAATGCATTTGTCAACAGCTTCATTGGTAAGTGGACAATCATTATGTCCGGCAAACCTCCTTCTGGTACAGTACCTGCAGTACATTGAACACTGGTCTGTAACCAGTAGAAGCACCCTGTCGGGGTAACGGTGGGTTAGCCCGGGAACAGGGGAATCCGTATCCTCGTACAACGGGTCGTCTATGTCATCTTCGCCCTTTAATAGTTCTGCAATGGTTGGTATTGCCTGCTTCCTTATGACATCCTTTGGATTTTCATTATCAATCAATGAAAGATAGTAAGGTGTTATGGCCATGCGCAGCTTCTGAAGGCATTTAGTTATTGCTTCTTCTTCATCAGATGAAACTTTTATCTTTTCCTTAAGCTCCCCGACAGTTGTTATCCTGTTTCTAACCTGCCATTGCCAGTCGTTCCAGTCTTTATCCGGTACATCCGGGTAGAGTTGGTATCTTCTTGAATAATTCATTAAACCACCTTCTGTTTAACAGTAAATTTTTTCAAATAATTCCCGAATCTTTTTATTTTCCCTCAGTTCCTCAAGGGTTATTTCAGCATGGTCCTTTGTATATCCGTTTCCGATTATCATGTTTAGGTCTTTGCCTACGCCTTCTGCCCCGAGCGCCGCTTTTGTGAAGCTTGTGGCCATTGAGAAGAAATATACTGTTCCGTTATCTTTTACAGGAAGTATGCTTGCCATCTCGGTATTTGGAATATTCACGCAATTAATGCAAAGGTCATATTCCTTTCCGCCGTTGGCTTCAAGGGCCTTGGTGTATACATCCATGGCATCGGTTGCATTCGCTATGAACTGACTATGGCTAATTCCCAGGGCTTCAAGCCTATGCCGTGAGCTTTCCCGGCTTGCGACGCCAACAACATTACCTGTCGGACCGACCCTTTTCATGGCTTCATAACAACAAAGAATACCGGATTTGCCGCTTGCGCCAAGAATCAGTACGCTGTCGCCGGGGCGGACCAGCTTTGCTGCCTGTGCCGGAGCACCCGCTACATCAAGGGCGGCAAGAGCAAGGTTTTCATCCATGTCAGCCGGCATTTTGGCATAAATTCCGCTTTCGAAGAGGATGGCTTTGCCATTTATCTCAACCTTATCTATATCCATGTGGATTTTTCCGATTTTATTGATTTTAAGGGGAGTTAATGAAAGAGATACCAGGGTAACAATATCGTCGCCGGCCTTCAGTTTTGTTTTTCCCTTAAGCGCAGGGCCGATCTCTTCCACTTTTCCCATCAGAACACCCCCGGAACCCGTTACGGGATTCTGCATCTTGCCGTGTTCATTTACGATTTCCATGATATTGCCTGCGATTTTTCCGGCATCATTTTCATTCGCAAGCTTCAGCTGGTTGAAGCTTGCCGAATCAATGTTAAGGGCTTTTACGTCAATTAATATCTCGTTGTCATAAATCTCCATATCGTTATCAACTTTCAAAGCCGGCTGTGGAAGAACTCCTTTTGGCTCTATGACCCTGTGTGTTCCGTACTTGCATCCTTTTTTCATTTTTCACCTCAAAGTATGTTTAATATTTTTCGTGCTTCATCCGGAGATGCCGGTTCTCTTCCAAGTTCCATTGCAATTCTGACGGCTTTATCAACTAAACAGCCGTTTGAATCGGCCAAATTTTCGGGAGAAAGATAAACATTATCCTCAAACCCGACTCTAATATGCCCTCCGGTGACAACAGCCATTGCCGCGATATTGAACTGATGCCGGCCGATACCGGTAGCTGTGAATGTGGCATCTGACGGTAGGCTTTCTTTTAAGAATGAGAATTCACTTAATGACGCTCCGATACCTCCCTTTACACCCAACACCAGGTTAAAATGCGGAGGAGTGTCAATATAACCCTTTTTTATTAAATGAAACGCTGTATTTATCATGCTCCTATCAAAGACTTCAATTTCTGGTTTGATGTCGTTCTCCTTCATTCTTTCCGCAAAGCATTTAATTGTTTCTATTGTATTTATAAATATCTCGTCTTCGCCGAAATTAAGGGTTCCGCAGTCCAGCGTTGCCATCTCCGGAGAAAGTTTTAACGGCTGCAGCCTTTCTTCATTACTCATCCCCGTGGCTCCTCCGGTTGAAGGTTGTATTATAACTCCAGGGCACTTTTCGCGGATGGCTTCCATACACTCTTTGAATCTGTCTGCATCCTGGGTCGGCGTACCATCGTCTAACCGAACATGAAGATGTATTACGGCGGCACCGGCTTCATATGAACGGCGCGCCTCCCCGGCAATCTCACGAACAGTATATGGAACATTGTTATTATGCTCTTTTGTCACTTCTGCACCGCATATTGCGGCGGTTATGATAACTTTTTCCATGTCTGTTCTCCAAATTATATATTTTACAAATAAAAAGCTATTCCAATTGAAAATTGAAATAGCTCGTTGCAATCAATAAAGCAACAGTTAGTCGAAGTTCCTTCAACCAACCAAGCTACAGGCGCCGGCATGGCCTGTACTTTCGGCGGATAAAGCCTTATCCCGCAGCATCAGCCCGCCGGAACTTAACATCCGCGGGGTACCCTCATATCCGCTCCTCTATTTAGAGTAAGAAATATTTAATTGTAAATCCTACTGTCAAATTTATACTATCATATTAAATTTCAGTTAGCAATATGTCAGCAGTTTACTTAATACAGGCCCGAACTGTCTCTTTGATGGACTCTTCTATTCTGCCCCGGGCATATCCAAGCTCAGCGGATGATTCACTGGGATCGAAAAAATAATTCCTGCATAAAAAGTCTCTGAAAAGATAGTAGTAATCAAGGCCTGACTCCTTTCCGCGGCGCATGTCCCTTCTTTTCTGGAAAAAGCCAAAGAGAGAGCCGAAAAAACAGGGAACGGTTATGATTATCTGCCTGGAAATGTTCAATTCCCCGACCATTATCTTGAGCATTTCAATCCAACTCAGGTTCGCATCGCCAATAAGATAACGTTTTCCGTGTTTCCCATGCTCTATGGCACCGGCAACGGCCTCAGCGACATGCTCAACCGAAATCATGTTCGATCCTCCCCTTGGGTAAAAAATGAATTTCTTATCTATTCTCATTCTGGAGATTACTTCTTTCCACAACGGAGCGCGCATAGGCATTGTACCGAATATATAAGGCAGCTCAAGTACCATTACGTCCATTGTTTCACCTCCCTCGCTAACAACACGTTCAGCCTGTTCCACACGGCACTTTATATATGGATGGTGCGCGGCTAATTTATATTCGGGAAAAGCACGGTCAAAGTAGGAAAAGTATGAGCTAAGAACAATGCATTTTCTAACACCGGCGGTTCTGGCTGCAGATATAATAAATCCGCATTTTTCCACCAGGTATTCATGGAAAAAGGAATAGGCAGGAGGTTCCGGCGTAAAACGGTCATCCGGTCCAATAGCGTACACAATGCCGTCATATCCTCTGAATAGCTGGACCAGCTCATCGCCTGTCATCTTGAAGATGTCCCCGTGTTTCAAAGGTATTTCCTCAGGAAACCAGCTTCCGGGTTCTATATCAGGAAGTGAAAGCGTAGAGACAGAGTGTCCCCGTTTTAATAGTTCAAGGGCGGAATGATAGCCTAAAAAGCCGGTTCCGCCTATGATGAAAATATTCATACAATTTTCCTTTGGCTGTTCAAAATATTATTCCCAGTCCAGGATGACTTTTCCCGATTTTCCGCTTTTCATTACCTCAAAGCCCTCAAGATAGTCGGTGTAGTGGAATTTATGAGTGATTACAGGTGAGATATCAAGACCAGACTGTACAAGTGCGGTCATCAAATACCAGGTTTCAAACATTTCACGGCCGTAAATGCCCTTTATGGTCAAACCGCTGAAAACAACCTTATTCCAGTCAATTATAGTGTCAGGACCATGTATTCCAAGAAGGGCGATTTTACCTCCGTGAAACATATTATCAAGCATATCGGAAAAAGCACGACTTTTACCTGACATTTCAAGACCCACATCAAAGCCTTCTTTCATCCCCAGTTCCGACATTACACTTTTTATGTCGCGCGTTCTTACGTCAACCGTAACTGAAGCACCCATTAGCTTGGCTAACTCCAAACGGTACGGATTTACATCAGTAACCACAACATGCCGGGCCCCGGCATGACGTACGATAGCAGTTGCCATGATTCCAATTGGACCGGCCCCGGTAATAAGAACATCTTCACCTAAAACACTGAACTTGAGAGCTGTGTGGACTGCATTTCCAAGGGGATCGAAGCAGCTGAGAACATCAAGAGGTATCGATGGATCGCATTTCCATACATTTCCTCTTGGAACGCTTATATATTCTGCAAAAGAACCGGAGCGGTTAACGCCTATTCCACTGGTGTCTTTGCATAAATGCCTGCGTCCTGCAAGACAATTACGGCATTTGCCGCACACCACATGCCCTTCAGCCGAAACAAGGTCTCCGATTTTAACATCATGCACATCACTGCCAAAAGCCGCTACTTCGCCTACGAACTCATGTCCTGTAACCATTGGAACCGGTATTGTTTCCTGAGACCACTTGTCCCAGTTATATATATGTATATCGGTCCCGCATATAGATGTTTTTTTAACCCTAATCAGGACATCGTGCATGTCAACTTTAGGTTCCGGCACATCATCGAGCCAAATCCCCGGTTTAGCATACTTTTTTACAAGAGCCTTCATGTTGTCACCCCATTATTTAATGTACCTTTATTATATTACCAAAAAGCCAATTATCCTAAGAATAATTGGCTTTTTTAAGTAAGGACGAGAAAAAGCTAAACGTGTTCTATAGCCGTATGGTTTGATATTTCTGAATTTACAGTACATAGGCATGATAAGGGTATTTTATGAACGTCATCTACCCCGGTCAACCGGGCAAATTTCTTTAGCTCCTCATTAGTTACGGCAAAATAGTTTGCAACACGTTGTGAGCTTGATTTAACCTTCAGGCGGCGTCTGAGGTCATAATCCTGGGTAGCCACTCCCATAGGGCATTTACCGGTATCGCATATTCGGTATTGCTGGCAGGCTGCCGCCATAAGGGCTGCAGTTGCCAGGGCCACTGCGTCTGCTCCCATTGCCAGGGCCTTTGCTATGTCCATTGAGACTCTGAAACCTCCGGTAATAACAAGGAATATGTCTGAATTTATTGAATCAAGGTATTTCCTTGCGCGATGCAAGGCAAACAAAGTAGGTACAGAGGTGGCGTCCTTTATCATTTTAGCGGTTGAACCTGTTGCTCCTCCCCGGCCATCGACAGTAATAAAGTCAGGTTTTGCATAGACGGCATATTCAAGGTCAGCCTCAATATCGCCTGCGGCAATTTTTATACCAATCGGCCGCCCACCCGACCTTTTCCTTAAATCACTTACCAACGATTTCATGTCATCCCTTGTTTCAATCCCGGGAATCCTGGAAGGACTGTGAACATCCATGCCTTCTTCTTTCCCACGGGTACGTGCAATTTCCGACGTTACCTTTTTACCCGGAAGATGACCTCCCAAGCCGGGTTTTGTCCCCTGGCCTATTTTTATTTCAATTGCATCAGATTTTTTCAAGTTTTCATCTGTAACACTATACTTGTTCGGAACATATTCAAATATGAATTTGTAAGCATTGCTTATTGATTCGGGCAAAATTCCACCCTCGCCGCTGCACATTGCGGTTTTAACGCGCGAGGTGCCTTTTGCCAGGGCTTCATGGGTTTCGCGACTCAGTGCACCGTAGGACATATGTGAAACATAGAACGGCATTGCAATTTCCATGGGTTTTTCTGCGTTTTTACCTACAATAGTTTTTGTATTTATCTCTGCTTCGTTATCCATAGGCTTGACTGCCAGCTGAGCGCCCTTTATCAGAATATCGTCCCAGGAAATGACAGATAGCTTTGTTCTCATAGGCTCAACCACTGATTCGCCGGAAACAGCCATTTCGTGGATAGCGTCCATATATCTTTCTATATTATCACTTGTTCTCAACATATCGGCAGGGTAGTCAATTGAAGAAGACGGGGTAGCCTTTTTAACCGGCTCCGGTTTTGATTCCTTTTCTTTTTCCCCGGCTTTGAAATATACTTTCATTGATTCACAGATAGGACATGTCCATTCATCCGGAAGATCGCTGAATTTTAGCGTGGTTTTTGATTCATCGTAAGGATAGGTGCAGACACTGCAGATATATTTAGCCATAATAACCTCCCTAAGTTAAATCGCGTGGAAAATAATGGTCTATTGATGCTGTGCAAGCCGGACATTTGGCAGGGGGCCGTTTCCCTTCGAACACATATCCGCAGACATCACATTTCCATTGTATTTTTTCATCGCGTCTGTAAACCATATCTTTTTCAAGAAAATCAAGCATCTTCTTAAGGCGTATTGAATGGTTTTCTTCAATCTTGCCGATTTGTTTAAATATCCTTGCTGCTTCAAGATTTCCTTCTTTTATAGCAAGCTCAGCAAGCTCAGGGTATAAGCGGACAAATTCATGGGTTTCACCGCCTATTGCTGTTTTTATATTATCGGTAGTAGAGTTTCTGCCATATACAAGCTTGAAAATCTGATGTGCATGGGCTAACTCATTACCGGAAAGTTCATCAAATATATCTGCATAATAGCTAAGACCTTCCCGTCGTGCTGTCCTGGCATACATATTATATTTGCCGGCGGCCGCAAGTTCACCAAGCAGTGCTTCCATAAATTGCTTCCTGCTGTTTTCCATATTCTTCACCTCTTCGAAAGATTGCCTCTTGGACAATTTTAATTACACAAATTTCCCTTTAAGGCGAATTTGTGAAAAAGTAAAACCCCGGGAAATGCCCGGGGTTTTAAAGAATCAAATATTAGTAGTTTTCAGACCTGACTTCGAAATAGGACAGAGGATGCGTGCAAACCGGGCAAATTTTCGGAGCAGAAGTTCCTTCATGGATATGTCCGCAATTTCTGCAGATCCACTGTGTTTTTTCCGGCTTTTCAAAAGCGGTGCCGTTTTCGACGTTTCCCAAAAGGGTCTTGTACCTTGCCTCATGTTCTTTTTCAATGGCTGCTACGCTTTCAAAAAGGTATGCGATTTTATCAAATCCTTCTTCGCGGGCTTCTTTTGCCATTGTGGGATACATTTCGGTCCATTCATAATATTCACCGCCGGCAGCTGCCTTCAGGTTATCAGATGTTCCGCCAAGTTCGCCAAGGGCCTTGAACCATAACTTTGCATGTTCTTTTTCATTTCCTGCTGTTTCTAGGAAAAGAGCAGCAATCTGTTCATAACCTTCTTTTTTAGCAACCGAAGCAAAATAAGTATACTTGTTTCTCGCCTGTGACTCGCCTGCAAAAGCATCTCGCAGGTTTTTTTCAGTTTTTGATCCTTTTAGTTCCATAATCATTCTCCCTTTTTATTTTAATAGCCGATGGCTATTATTGACTCTTTTTAAGGCAATTGCTGCATATACCATAATAGGATGTTGTCTGCTTGTTTACTTTATGTCCGGATAATAAATTACCTGTTTGCATTGTCAACGCATCTTCCTTAATATCGTATATAATTCCGCATCTTTCACAATAAAAATGGGAATGAATATACATATCTGCGTCAAATCTATCCGGACCTGCAGCGTGCATAATTCTATTTACTAAGCCCTGTTCATGGAGAACCCCTAAGTTTCTGTAAACAGTACCAAGGCTTATTGAGGGAAAAATTTCTCTTATTTTTTCATATACCTCATCAGCCGAAGGATGGTCTTTGGTATCCTTAAGGAGTTCAAGTATTTTTTCGCGCTGCCTGCTGTATCTTAATGGCCTTGGATTACTCATTATTTCCTCATTAATTTAATAATAGTAACTATTACTAATTATATAACATTTATAGACTTTTCTCAAGGGAAGCGTGCAAAATATTTATTATAAATTTATGTAAAGAGAATCAATATTTTTTAAGAGCAACTTTATTCTTATATTCTATTTACGGCTTTCCTGGCCCGCTATCATATCCCTCATCCAGTAACCGCTGTCGCGGATTGTGCGTTCCTGGGTCTCGTGGTTGACTTTTACTATTCCCATGGGGTGGGTGTATCCTGACGACCACTCAAAGTTATCTATAAGGGTCCAGTAGAAATAACCGCGAATGTCAGAACCCTCGTCAATAGCTTCTTTAAGTGCTTTAAGATAGTGTTTCAGATAACTGACACGGAAATTGTCGTGTATTACACCTTTTGGTTCATCTCCTCCGGTGCCCCCTGTGCCGTTTTCTGTTATATATACGGCAGGGTTTCCATATTCATCACGATAACGCTTGGCAAGTTCCTTTAATCCGTCCGGGAAGGCATGATAACCAAGTTCGGGGTGAAAATATCTTTTATCATCCGCCTTTCTTTCAACCCAGGTTCCGAGGATGGGAATATACCATTTCGGATTTGCAAAAACACGGTTGTAGTAATTCACACCGAGAAAATCCACGGGCTGGTTTATTATTGCCAGATCGCCTTCTTTAACCTTTGGTCTGAGGAATTTTATTTTTTTCATAAATGCGGCAGGATATGTTCCCTTAAATACCGGATCAAGATAAAAACGATTGAGAAACATATCGGCGAACTCAACCGCTTCCATATCTTTTGGACCGGCGTCATATTTATATGGATATACCGGAAATTGGCTTAGTGTGATTCCGATATTCAAATCATTATGAGCGCTCCTCATTGCCTGCACGCCTAAACCGTGTCCCAGAAGCTCATGATGAGCTGCCTTAAAGTATGCTTTTGGATTTTTCAGCCCGGGGGCATGTTCACCGATGAAATGCCCCATGAAAGCATGCTCCCATGGTTCGTTAAGGGTAATCCAGTTTTTGACCCTGTCGCCAAAACGCTCTACCATGAGTTTTGAATATTCCGCAAAGTATTTTGCAGTGTCACGGCTAACAAAACCACGGTTTTCTTTAAATAATTCATAAGGCATGTCCCAGTGGAAAAGCGTAATAAATGGAGTTACATTGTTTTCAAGAAGAGCATCGATAAGGCGTGAGTAATAATCAATTCCCGCCTCGCTTGGCTTTCCTTTGCCATTGGGAAGAACCCGCGACCATGCAATGGAAAATCTATATGCATCCATATTCAGGCGACTCATTATATCTACATCTGTCTTGAAGTCATGATAAGTGCCACAGGCCCTGTCACCGGTCGATCCATCCTTAATTTTACCTTTTTTATGAGCAAAAACATCCCATGTGGATAAGCCCTTGCCATCTTCGTTCCAGCCGCCTTCAATCTGATATGCCGCTGTAGCAGTACCGAAAATAAAATTCTTTGGAAATTGTGAATACATAAGAACCTCCCGGAGTTGATGTATTTAGTATATCTGAAAATATATAAAATTTAAAAGATGAATGCTTTGATATCGTATATTTTGTGTGAATGCTGTTGTCGGTTATAATTATATTAATACAATCATTATTGTGGGGGATATATGGGATTTTTTAAAAAAATCGCTTCTGCGCCCAGAACATTTGCAAATTTTCTTACCAAACCCAATCCAAACGGGGAAATATCGAAATGGCAGAAATTCCTGCTTTCCTTTCCGTCTATGCCGGCAATACTCAGCAATGTTCTCATCCACAATGCCTTTATAAAATTTTATACGGATATAATAGGCCTGGATGCGAAATATGTGGGAATTATTTACCTTATATTCGGGATCTGGAATGCCATTAACGACCCGGCAATAGGTGTTTTGATAGACAGGTTCAAATTTACTGCAAAAAGAGGTAAATTCGTATATCTGATGAAAGTTACAGCACCTATCACGGTTATTTCCGCCCTTGGTATGGTTTTTGCCCAGCCTTCATGGAACCAGTGGCTTATTTTCGCATTTTTCCTTGTACTCCTGTTCATATATGATACGAGCTATACAACATATAATATTGCAAAGGTTTCATACCTTCTGGTTGCTGCACCCAGTAATAAGGAAAGAGTTGACGTAGCGGCAATTGATGTTTATGTGGGCAACATCGGAGGACTACTTGGAACCCTTATTCCAACGCTTCTTTTGGTAGGGGAGGCCAATAATTCCTTAACAGTAATACTTTTCAGTGTCGTATTGGTTGTAAATGCATTCCTGTATTTCATAGCGCTTAAGCCCTTAAAAGATAAGGCGGAGATGTATGCAGCGGAAAATAAAGAAATAGCAGAAAGAAAAGGGCTTTTCAGCGATCTCTTTGAAAGTGGAAAGGCTGTTTTTAAATCAAGGGCATTTGCCACATATATTCTTTTCCAGCTGATCAGCAGGGGGCCGAAGCTTTTTTATTTCACGCCGTTTCTTTATGTAATGGATTATGTGCTGAGGCTCAAGGGAATTGAAGCCACGGTAGTTGATATAATTCCCGGGCTTATACTGTTCATGGTTATTCCAATAGCAAGCAAATTCATTAAGAAAACCGGGCTGAGGAATGCTACTGTACTTGCAACGATACCCGGTGCATTTGGTTTCCTTGCGATATATTTCATAGGCAACTTCTGGCAGGCTGTGTTTGCTTATGTCGTGATGTACGTATTTACATCGATTTCCGGCATGACGCACACACCGATTCTTGGCGCCATCATTGATGATGACGAACAACGCACAGGCATAAGAAAAGCAGGCCTTTACAATGGAATGACTGCACTGCTCACTATTCCTGTAAGCGGGATACAGGCGGCGATTTTCACCGCAATATTAAGCGGATACAATTTTGTTTCTGGGAGCGAAACACAGAGCCTGCAAGCCATACAGGGCATTAAGGTTGGGGCGGGGTTATTACCGTTCGTATTTACCCTGGTGGGTATAATTCCGATGTTATTTTTCCCAATTAATAAAAAGAAAGAACAGGAACTGTCCGACTTTTCAGTTAAACAGCGCCATGTTGTGACTAATGGTGAAACAGAGCAGACATAAAACCCTGAAAAATTGTAATTACCTTCTTGGGCTTGACTTGGGAACAACTAATATTAAAGGAGTAGTACTTTCCGAATGCGGTGAAATCATTGCTTCGGGAAAAACCCCCGTATCATATGAAAAAGGAAACAACAGCGTTATTGAATTTGATGCTGTTGAATTTTATAATCTGGTTGCCGGAACAATAAAGAAACTTATGGATGAACTTGGTGATTCCAGCTGCATCAAGGCTATCAGCATAGTTTCTGCAAGTGGGAATACAGTTCTTCTTGATGAGGACATGATGCCGTTGCGAAAAGCCGTAAGCTGGACAGACAGGCGCTTTACAGATGAAGTTGATGTGGTATTGGAAAACCCTGATTACAAGGTGCTTTATGACACAACAGGATGGCCCTTCTACAACAGCTTTCCCCTTGCACACCTTTCATGGCTGAAACTAAATGAACCATCAATACTAAAATCTGTTCATAAAATATGCATGGTTACCGATTATACTAATTATCGTCTTTCGGGTAATTTTAAAACAAACCCGTCGACAGCGACAACCTTTTATCTAATGGATCAGAAAACCGGTAAATGGGCAGAAGAAATTACATCTAAACTTGGAATAAAAGACGAAAGCCTTCCGAAGATAATAAAATCAGGAGAAATTATTGGATATATCAGAAATAAAGAAGCAGTAAGAACAGGATTATGCCCGGGAACACCGGTTGTTGCAGGGTCGTTTGACCACCCGGGAGCCGCGAGAGGAACCGGAGTTTTACATGAGGGCGACCTGCTCCTTTCATGCGGGACGTCATGGGTTGGTTTTTATCCCATTAAAGACAGAAATAAAATCTATAATCTGGAAATGTTGATTGATCCGTTTATGCAAAAAACCAATTGTTGGGCAGGTATGTTTTCCATGCCGTCCATAAGCGGCCGGATAGATAACCTTATAAAAAAATGGCTGACAGATGATTCTGATATATATTATGGATTTAATGAACTGGCAGTAACTTCAAAACCGTGTGCCGGAGGCTTGAAAATAAATCCTATGGAGGATGAAGATAGAGATTTAAGAAGTTATTCAAAGAATAATATAGCCCGTGCAATAATGGAAGGAACTGCCTTTCTTATGAAAGAAAAAATCAGCTATTTTGCTAAAAACGGAATAAAGGCAAAACGGGTTGTAATGGTTGGGGGTCCCACGAAATCAGAAATATGGCCTCAGATAGTTTGTGATATAATCGGCATCGGGATTGATGTTGTTTACAGTGATAATGCAGGGGCTGTGGGCGCTGCTGTAATGGCAGGAATTGGCGCCGGGATTTATAAAGATGAGTATGCTGCCTGGGATAAAAGAAATCCTCCTATTGTGCATTATCACCCTGACAAGAAAATGACCGCTGAATACGACCGGTTTTGGGAGGTTGGCAATGGGTCTTTTTAAAGTTAAGGATATAGACAAAGAGGTATATGAAAAGGAATTATTAGATTTTCTGCCCGATGAGATAATAGACATTCATACCCATGTCCATTCAAAAAAGAATAAACAAAAGAAAAATATAGACAGGCAGGTGTTATGGCCTTCGCTTGTAGCTGAGGAAAATACCGGAGAGCAGCTTGCCGAAACATATAGGCTCATGTTTCCCGGGAAAAATGTAACACCTTTAATTTTTACAACCGCTAATAAAAATGAAGATTATGAGGTTACAAACAGCTATGTTGCCGAGGAATCGGTGAAATTCGGATTTCCGGCGTTGTATTTTTCAATGCCCTGGGAAAAACCAGAAAAGTTGGAGCATAAATGCAAAAAAGGCAATTTCCTTGGACTAAAATCGTACTTGTCATTTGCACCCGAAAACAAACCAGAAGCTGAAATAGAAATTTTCGACTTTTTCCCTCGACAACAGTTTGAAACAGCTGATAAAAAGGGCTGGATTATAATGCTGCATATACCAAGGCATGGGCGCCTCGGAGACCCTGTCAACCAACGGCAGCTTCTGGAGATTGATAAAAAATTTCCTAATGCAAAAGTAATTGTGGCACACATAGGAAGGGCATATGCGGACACAGATGCCGGTGATGCATTTAAGACGTTGTCCGGAACAAAAAACCTGATGTTTGATTTTTCAGCCAATACTAATGAGAACATGATGTATATGGCCTTAAAAACCTTCGGAGTGGACCGGGTTATGTTTGGAAGCGATCTTCCCATAACACAGATGCGCACAAGAAGAATAATAAGGAACAACACTTATGTAAACCTTGTTCCGAAAGGACTATACGGAGATATGAAGGGTGTTCCGCACATGGAAGAAATATCCGGCCAAGAAGCGGATAAGCTGACGTTTTTTCTTTATGAAGAACTTATTTCATTTAAACGGGCGGCAGGTAGGCTGGGGCTGAACCGGGAAGAAATAAAAGCGGTAATGCATGGCAATGCAAAAAGAATTATCGACGGAGTAAGATATGGCTAAAATTGGATTACTCGGATTGTATTTGGAACTTTATGATGAAAGAAGCCCGGGAATGAGAAAAGCTACCGAAGGGTTCTATGAAACCATAGCTGTAGAATTTGAAAAAAGAGGACTTCAGGTATTAAGAAACCCCTTATGCCGGATTGAAAAAGAATTCAAGAAAGCAATAAAATCTTTTGAGGACAATGGAGCTGAGGCGCTTGTAACGCTGCACCTTGCATATTCTCCGTCGCTTGAATCTTCTGCCATACTCAAAAAAACAAAGCTTCCTATATATATACTTGATACCACTCCGGATTATTCCTTCGGGGTCAGCGAGGAGTATAACGGTATTTCATATAATCATGGGATTCATGGAGTCCAGGACATGTGCAATCTGCTTCTGCGGCATGGCAAAAGCTTTAAAATTGAAGCCGGGCACTGGAAAGAATCTGATGTTATTGACAGGTTGTGCGGACATATTACATTGCAGAAAACCAGTATGAAGGGAAAAAGGGTTGGCCTCATAGGTAGCCCATTTAAGGGAATGGGGGATTTTGCCATTGATTTCAGTGTTTTAAAAGAAACCCTGGGACTAGAGACCGTTGTTTGTAATTATGAAGAACTTAAGAGTTATATAAACAACATAAAAGATAAAGATATCGCTGCTGAAATTGCTGTTAATAAATATAAATTTGAAGTTAATATTAATGACCTGGAGCTTTATAAAGCAAATCTGAAAACCTGCCTGGGTGTAAGAAGATGGATTGAAGAAAACAGCCTTGATGCCTTCACTGTGAACTTTCTGGATATAGATAGTAAAAACGGATTGTCATCAGTGCCTTTTTATGAGGCGTCGAAACAGATGGCTATTGGCAGGGGATACGCCGGCGAAGGGGATGTAATGACAGCAGGGCTTGTTTCAGCTCTCTCTAAGTTGGGCTGTGAAACAAGTTTCACGGAAGTTTTTTGTCCCGATTGGTCTGCGGACGCCCTTTTCCTAAGCCATATGGGCGAGATGAATATAAACTTATGCAAGGGAAAGCCGGTACTCCATGAAAAGGACTATATCTTTTCTGATGTTGAAGTAAATCCAATCGTTTTTTCCGGGGAATTCAAGGAAGGCAATGCGATTCTGGTGAACCTGTCGCCTTCTGTGTCGGGATACACACTGATTGTTGCACCAATAAAAATGTTCAGCTCAGAAAAAGTGAAAAACGGTATCCGAGGGTGGTTTCGGTCGGAAATGCCAGTATCTGAATTCTTAAGTGAATACAGCCGACACGGGGGAACGCATCACAGCGCACTTGTCTATGGCAACAATTTGGAAAAGTTAACAACATTCGGCCGCTCTATGGACTTTAAAACCATAATTCTAAAATGATTAATTACAATTAATTGACCGGAGCATTAAATTTGGCTAAGAGCCAGATCCATTTTTTCTTTAATAATATCAATAATGTCTGCGCCAACTATTATCGGGGGCTTAAGCAAAGCTGCCGGAGGGCAATTTGCTTTATAGGTTTGAGCACTGATATCAACGCACATTTCATTTACTTTTTTAACAAAAGATATGGTTTCATCAACAGAATGAAAGTGAATTGCACACAGATGCCCAAGGCCTTCGATCCGGGCAATTTTACCCGGGTATTTTTCTTTCAGTTCATTTAAACTCGATTCAATATAATTGCCGTTCTTTTCAATGAATTCACCATTGGCCTGTGCAAATTCCATGGTTATAAGGTATGAAAGACTTGCGAGTTCTTCCTGTCCGTTTGTAACAAGTGCGCCGAATTGATTAAGGCCGTCAGCTTCTGCGGTTGTTATTATCCTAGATGCAGGATATTCACCTCCTGGGAATCCCTTCCCGAGGATTACAAAATCAGGTTTCAGCCCATATAAGCGGTGAAGATACATTCCCTTATACCACATGCAGGACTGAATCTCATCGCACAAAACAAAAGTATCGGTTTCACGGCATAACTCATATGCTTTAGTCAAATATTCTTTTTCCAGTTTTATTCCGCCGTAATTCATTAGGATTATTTCGTGAAGAAAACCCGATGTTTTATATTTCCCGCTGTTATAGGTTTCAAGCTTATTTTTAAAATCCTTTATGTCGTTTATTTTAACGCCCACAACTTTATATATTTCACTTTTCTCGATACTCTTATATAGATCAGGCCACATTCCCCTGAAAGTCTGTGTAATAACCGTAGTTCCGTGATAATTTGCTTCAAACCCGCCGTCATTGTCAGCAATTACAAAGAATACGGGGATTTTACCACTATATTTAGGCTCGCTGAATGTTTTATCAAGTTTATAGAACCTGGAAAGCATCATCTTTACCCCGGCTTCAACCGCAAGGGATCCGGTCTCTAGGTTTATGACACGGTTTAAAACACTTTTTTCATTGGAGCTAAGAATTTTTTTAAGGGTATCAGTATCTTTCCTATTAATACCGTTAACTGTACGGACTAGTTCCTGTTCCAGCCGGCGGGTGATATACCCGCGGGTATTATTATGGGTGGCGTTAGGTATCCCCAGTTCACGTGCAATCCTTATAAGGCGGTATCCGGGGAAATTATGTCCAAGCGGAGTGTGATAGTGCTCGCTTTTAGCGGCAAGATAAACCTTTCCATCTTCTCCGATTCGAAAAGCGCCAAGCCCGCCAAGCGGAGTAGTGTTTTTTTTAAAAGCCTTTTTATAGGAATCAGTTGGAGCGCCTGGATTGTTTGAATGCAGCCCGGTAAAAAGCTTTTCACCGATATGGTCTTTTAAATAATTTTGTTTCGATGTAAAATCGTCGTTGCCGAAAGAAACTTTCTCAGATGCCTTTTTCATGGCTTCAACCGGATCAAGACCCATTGTAAAAGATGATACTTCATTAACGGCCGAACAGTAATCCTCGCTTAATATATCACAAAGAGATAATTTTATTTTATTCATCGATAATTTCCTTTTTATTTTTAAATTTGATATCTCCCTCAAGGGCGTTTCCCAGCGACACAACCGCATTCAATCCTTCGTTAACAGTCATATCAAGAACCTCAACTTCTTTTTTGTCAACTATTATTAAAAAACCATTTGTTGGGTTGGGAGTGGTTGGAATAAAAACGCTTACGTTTTCTTTTTCATCTATTGAGAAATTATTATTTGTAATGAAACCTATGCTTTTTTTGCCTTTTTGCGGGAATTCAATTAGAACCACTTTCTGAAAGCTTTCAGCCTTTTCGCTTGAAAGTCCTGAAATTATTTTTTTAATTGGATTATAAACAGTTTTAATAAGGGGTAATTTGCCGATGATTTTCTCGAACCATCCCGTTATTTTCCGGCCCACGAAATTAGAAGCAAATATTCCGATTAGAAATATTATTATCAATAGGGCAAGTAATCCAAGACCCGGAATATCAATTTCGAAATATTTCTTAATTAGGTTATTCAGTATTCCGTCAAGCAGATTAAAAAGCCATATTAGGACAAAAGCCGTAACAGCAACAGGTAAAACAACCGCGAGTCCTGATAAAAACCATTTTTTAATTTTTTTCCACATATACTTTTCCTTATTTATATTTGTATTAACATTATAAGCTTAAATACCTGTATATTATAAAGAATATATTAAATTTACGGTATAATCAAAATAGTGAATAATAACAGGAGTCTAAAATGAATAATCTATTTGATGAAGCAAAGAAATTGAATACGGATTTAGTCGGGTGGAGACGATATATTCATCAAAATCCGGAAATTGGAATGGAGCTTCCTGGCACAGCGTCATACGTAATGAACAAGCTTCGTGAAATGGGTTATGAGCCAAGGGAAATATGCAAATCAGGAGTACTGGCTATTGCCGGAGGGGAAAAACCAGGTAAAACCTTCCTTATAAGAGGTGACATGGACGCCCTGCCGATGGAAGAGGAAACAGGTCTTTCATTTGAATCGAAGAATGCATATATGCATGCATGCGGCCACGACCTGCATACATCAATGATGCTTGGCGCGGCAAAGCTTTTAAAAAATCATGAAGACGAAATAGAAGGCACCGTAAAACTGATGTTCCAGCCTGCGGAAGAAAACCTGCAGGGGGCAAAGGCCATGCTGAAGGCCGGAATACTTGAAAATCCAAAAGTTGATGCCGCCATGATGATTCATGTATTTGCTGATATACCTTTTAAAGTCGGAACGGTTCTTTTTCCGGGAAGCGGACCCGTAGGCACTACTTCCGACTGGTTTTATATTAAAATCTTCGGAAAAGGCGGTCATGGTTCAACTCCTCACCTCACTATAGATCCGCTGAATGCGGCGGCACACGTACACACAGCGTTGGCTGAAATTAACTCAAGGGAAGTAGACCCTGTAAAAATGGCCGCTGTAACCGTTGGTGAAATGCACGGTGGTTCAACGGGAAACATAATACCCGATACGGCATATATGCAGGGGACCATAAGAACCTTTGATAATAATCTTAGAGAATTTATTAAAAAAAGGGTTGTGGAAATAGCTGAAGGGGTATGTTCTTCTTTCAGATGCAAGGCAGAAGTCAGGCTTTTCAATGCGTGTCCCATGGTGGTTAATGATAAAAATCTTTCCGAGAAACTGGTGAAATATAACAGGGATATGCTTGGACATGAAATAGTTTTAGATTATGAAGCCGAACATGGCGAAGCTCATAGAATGAATGGGTCGGAGGATTTTGCATACCTTGGAGAGAAAGTACCTGGTGTCCTTGTTAAGCTTATTGCCCAGGGTAATGACGGCGGGACTAATTTTCCGCACCACCATCCGAAAATAGTGTTTGATGAAAGTGTGCTTCCAACTGGTGCTGCAGTATATGCGAATTCGGCAATTGAATGGCTAAAAGAACACAAATAAATTTAGAAGTGCTGATTTTTAAATAAACTCTTAATGAATCTAATTTTTTTTAAAAAAGGACCGCATCAGTCTGATACGGCCCAATATCTATATGAATACAAATTTGTAATTTACTCTTCAGCTTCCGGGGATTCGCCCTCTTCGGCTTTGTTCTTCATATATTCATCAAATGCAGCTTTACCCTCGTTTGACCACCAGTCTTCATACTTGTCGTCATAATCTTCATTGAATTCCTTTTTGACTTCTTTATCAAATTCTTTTTTGAATTCTTTTCGGATTTCCGCTTTGATTTCTTTTCCTATTTCACCCCTGATAGTGCCCTCTTTTTTCTTCTTTTTACTGCCGCTGTCACTGCTGTGGTCACCGCCGAATCCGAATAACAGCTTAGCCAGGAAGAAAATCCCGAAGCCCTGCCAGTATGTGATTGTTCCAAGTCCGAATAATGCCGGCATCAGCCAGTTCCAAAGAAGCATGATTACCCATCCCAAAAGAAATGCCAGCAACGCCGCTATAATTATTCCGCCTAATACCATTCCCACTATCTTAAGTGGTTTTCTTGTGTTAAAAAATTCTCCGCATTTACTTGTCATGATATACCTCCGTCTTTTACATAATCTTTTAATAAAATTCTTAATTTTTGTGCCGCACGGCTTTTTCGCGAAAGCAATGTGCCGACTGGTTCGCCTGTTTCATCCGAGATTTCTTTATAACTCCTGCCCTTAATCTCGGTTTCTATGAACACATGGCGCGATTTGTCATCCAAGAGATAAAGGGCTGCTTTAATCTGTTCGCCCAGTTCCCCGTTAAGGACATCATCTTCAGCATTCCGGGTTTCACCGTTTTCAACGGTGGCGGTCAGGATAATCCTATTGTTTTTCCTAAAGAAATCCCTGGCCCCGTTTGAAATTGATGTGTAAACATAAGAAGATAAATAATCTACCCTACTGCTTCCTATGCCCAGTAGCTTCATGGCGGTGTTCTGGATAATATCTTCAGCATCGGCTTCACTGAGCTCCTCAAAAGAATACTGCAGATGCCTTTTAAGTTTATTGAAGTTGTCCGAGATAAAATCCCCTATCAAACTTCCCAATGCCCCGTTCCCTTTCGCTGTTTTTTCAACCGTTTCATACTATAGACGTATAAGCCGGATAATTATTGCAAAATAAATAAAAAAATTTAAACGAACCAATCATCCCAGGGATAATTGGTTCGTTATATATATATACTTTTAATAAAACCCCGGGGGTCATATTAAATTTTATTGCTTGCGGGCTTCCATCAGCTTCTGCTTTAGTTCGCTTTCAAGGACATTCAGTTCTTTTTCTGCATTTGCACGCGCCACACGTCCTTCTTGCTGTATGCGCAGGCTTTCAGTAATTGTTTCAATCAAATCAGAGTTTACCTGCTGTAGTGTTTCAATTTCAACAATTCCTCGCTCAGCTTCTTTTGCGGTCTCTATTGTTCCCGTCTTGAGCATTTCTGAATTTTTCTTAAGAAGCTCGTTGGTTGTATCGGTTACATCCCTTTGAACTTTCAGTGCTGCTTTCTGCCTGAAAAGTGTAATGGCGATGACAATCTGGCTTTTCCAAAGCGGAATTGTGTTTAGGATTGAAGACTGGATTCTTTCAACAAGCACCTGGTCGTTATTCTGCACAAGCCGGATCTGCGGCATAGACTGTATTGCAACCATTCGCGAAAGCCTAAGGTCGTGGACTCTCTTTTCAAACCGGTCAACCATGGATTGCATATCGCGGAGTTCCTGTGCCTTGACGGCATCACCGCTTTCTTCAGCCTCTGCACGCAATGCCGGCAGCACGTTTTCCTTTATTTCAACTATCTTTTTATCACCGGCGGCTATATATATGTCCAGCTCTTTTAAGTAATCGTAATTCTTGTCATAAAGCTTGTCGAGTAATTCCACATCTCTAAAAAGAGTATCCCTTGTGCTCTCAAGTTTTTCAGTAATCGAGTCAATTTGAACTGAAAGTTTATTATATCGGCCTATGAACTTTTTCACTTTCCTGGACATCCTTTTAAACAGGCCGTTTGTATTGCCTGATAGACTGTCCACATTAACCTCTTTTACATTGACCATCAATTCATTCAAAGCTTCGCCTGCAAATCCGGCGTCTTTGCTCCGAACCTGATCAAGGACAGTATCGGAAAAATCCGCTATGTCCGACTGCGCACCTACGCCATACTCAATAATTGCCTGTGAATCTCTAATATCAATTGAGCCGGCAATCTCATCAACCCGCGCAAGCTCTTCCGGGGTAAACACCGTAACATCAACCTCGTTGCTGATTACTTTAAGTTCTTTTCCATCACTCATTATTATCTCCTTCCCCTTCCATTTCTTTATTCTCTTTACCGCTGTTATCTGTTAAGCCACGGGCGGCAAGGGATTTTTTTAAAACCTCTATTTCTACATCGAGCTCAAGTATATTGTTTTCAAAAAGTTTATTAATCTGGGTGTCAGCTGATTCACGCAGAAGAGCCATCCCCTCTCTTGCATTATCCAAAGAAGCTTTACCGTCTTCGCTGAGGTCCGGCGACTCAAAAAGCTTTACTGACTGCGTCACAATGGTTTCAAGAGAGGATAGCATTGTATTTAAATACCTCCGGGCAACCTTGAAATCCTTAGGATCGTCTTTTATTATTTTTGTTATTTTTTTAAAGCGTCCGGATATCAGATCAAGCTCTTTCCTCATATCATCGTCTTTAAGCTTATAATAATTCCTTCTGATAGACTGAAGCCTGGATTCGCTTTTATGTATATATACATCTACGTCGCCTGCCGTAACGCCATCGGTTACGAGTTTCTCCTTTTTCTTTTTTTCGCGCGAGTTATAGATAAGCAACAAAACAATTGCTGCAAAAATTACAACAACGATGATTCCAAGAAACCACCAAAAAAGATTCTTAAAAGCAAAGAGAAGCACTACCAAAGCGGCAATGGCAATTAACAAACCTATTGAGCAGCCTGTTTTGTTGTTCTGCATAAATGCCTCCGTGTGTACTTGATGACTGAATAATTATATCACAAAGAGAATAAGGAATATCGGTTCGGTTAGCCTTGATATACTTTGTATTGTTAATATACAATGGAAAAGTAATTCAGGAGGTTAATATGAATCAAGAAAGAATATTAAAAGGATATGAATATGCGAATGATGTCTTTTTAGAGAATAATATCGACATAGATAAAGCCATAGATAACATTGATGGTATTGCAATTTCAATGCATTGCTGGCAGGGTGATGACGTAATCGGCTTTGATGGCAGCGATTCGCTTGGCGACGGACTTGCAGTAACCGGGAATTACCCGGGACGCGCACGAACACCAGATGAATTAAGGCAGGATATTGAAAAAGCCATGACCATGATACCGGGGACAAAACGGCTTAACCTGCATGCGTGTTACGGTGAAAATATTCCCAAGAATGTTGATAGGGATGAGTATACTATAGAATATTTCCAAAATTGGGTCGACTGGGCCGGCGAACTTAACATAGGGCTTGATTTCAATCCAACGTTTTTTTCTCATCCGATGATGGACGGAAACTTTTCACTGGCAAGCAGGGATGATAAAAAAAGAAAATTCTGGATAGAACACGGGAAACGCAGTCGCGAGATTGCCGCTGAATTTGGAAAACAACTTGGCATCCCCAGTATAGTAAACCACTGGATGCCTGACGGGTATAAAGATGCGCCGGCGGATACTGCGGCACTTCGGGTCCTTATGGCAGATTCACTTGATAAGGTAATGGAAGAAAAATTTGATTCTGCATTTATGAAAGATGCGCTGGAAAGCAAGCTCTTCGGAGTGGGAATTGAAAGCTATACAGTCGCAAGCCATGAGTTTTCGCTTGGATATGCAATTTCCAGGGGAATACTATATACATTAGATGCGGGGCATTTCCATCCAACAGAAACTATAAGTAACAAACTAAGCGCAGTGCTGCAATTCACCAACGAGGTTTTGCTTCATATCAGCAGGGGGGTAAGGTGGGACAGCGACCATGTTGTAACGTGGGACGATGAACTTCAGAACATAATGAATGAAATATTGTTAAACAGATATGATAAACGTGTTCATATCGGACTTGACTACTTTGATGCTTCAATCAATAGGATAGCCTGCTGGGTCATCGGAATGAGAAACGCAAGGAAAGCACTTCTTAAGGCAGCATTAACGCCAATTGGGAAAATAAGGGAAGCGGAAGAATCCGGCGATTATACCGCAAGACTCGCCCTGCTTGAAGAAAATAAGTCATTACCATTTGCTCCTGTATGGGATTATTATTGTTTGAAAAACAATGTGCCGGTAGGCGAAGAATGGCTGGCAGACGTCCGCCGTTACGAAAAATCAGTACTATCGTTGAGATAATATTCAAGAATTAGTTAAACGGTGTGTTGTCTTCGGGACGATACACCGTTTTTACGAAACTAATTTATTGAAAATTAGATTTCAAGCATATATAATTTTTCCATGGTTTTACTCAGAAAAGGGATTCCCATATGGGCATTGCTCATAATAGTCGTTACACCGATGATAATACTAATTGGTGCTTTTACAATTGGCTTAGTTAAAATCGCAGACTATAAAGAATTTATCCGCGACCTCGACAACAGCATTGTCTATGGAATAGAGAATGATAGTATCCGCGCGAAGTTTAATGGGGTTTCAACACGAGTCAGCCATGTGAATGCTGATTTGATTTTTCAGGAAGTGATAAGCAGCGGCTATATTTTTATTAGGGAAGAAAAAGAAAAGCCGAAAAATATCTTTTTAGATTTTGGCAACGGCGGTAAAATGTGGATACATTATTTCAATCCGGAAACCTTGATATACCGTTATATAGGCCCCAATGGTAAAGAAAAAAAATATTTAACCAATAAAATCACCCGCTTCATAACCTTTGAACGCTTAATCAGCACCGACTGGAAAAACAGCCCGTGGGATGAATAATGATCCGGAACGAAAAACTTCCGCTTCTATTTCGGGCTAACAAGATATAAAATACAGAAAACGACAATAAGTATGTGAATACCCATTGTCGTTTCTTTGTTAAATTAATAGCGCGGCTATGCGAGAATAAAGCAGACTATTCCAAAGACGAAAACTATTCCAACTGCAACCCAAGCAGTTGTTATTGCACCCTTATCAGTCATCTTCTTACCCATTTTCATTTTGATGAGCTTAATGAGTCCCGGTGATTTCTTATAAGCTGCGTAACCTACCCCGGCCGCATAAAGCATGCAAGCTATTCCTCCTATTGTCCAACCCATAATAATTCTCCTTTCATATTTAAATGGCTAAAACCATTAAAATCCATTAAAGTGGAATATCACCCCTCCTCTTCCGTTCCACTTTTGGAACGGAAGAGGAGGGGTGATATTCAAAGTGTTAACTTTTTGCCAGTCCTGTTTTAATTTTTGGTGCCAGAAACAGATAAACCGCTCCGCACAAGGCAAGTATTATACTGGTATAAAGCAGAATCTGAGGCCATGATGCGTTGCTTGAAAGCACAGCGTCGGTTCCCTTATAAGTCCAGTAATATGGCATCCACCAAACTGTCCACTGCCACTTGTCTGATACAGCTTCAGCTACTGCTATTACACCGGCAATCGGTAAAAATATCATTTTAAAACTTGCAGCCGCAGTCATCATATCATCATTTGAAAGACCCTCGACAAAACCGATAAGAAGACTAAGTAGGGTTGCAGACAGAACAACCATCAGCATTTGCCCAATATTAATACTCCCGAAACCTGTAATCAGAATTATAGATATAGACCCATATATTGGCATAAATAAACCCATAATGCTTTTTCCAAATACAAATCCCATGCGGGATAGCGGAGTTACATTTATAGCGCTTATTGTATTGTCCGCTTTCTCTTCAACGATATTGATTGCAATCAACATACCGCCAAGCACCGAAGCCATCAATATGCTTATATTAACCAGCATCTTTTTCAAAGGCGGTATTTCTCTGCCAAATTCTATAATTTCAGCATTAGAATCCTCAATATCCGCATCGAGCACATATAGCGCTTGGAGAGCCTTGGCAAAATCTACAACCCCTGCAGATTCATTTCCCTGTGTAAGAATGATAATAGCCATCACCTTCCGGTACAATTCCAATATAGTGGTCACGGCGCTCAACCCGTTTTGTAATTGCCTCAACATCTTCATATAGACTGACCCTGGCGAAATTCTCAAGGTATTCAACTTGAGTGGGGTTGTCACCCTCAATCATTGCAAGCTTAACAGTCGTGTCGTTAATACTTGGTGATAATGCATTTATAACAAGTGCTAATAATACAGGGGCCAAAATGAGATAAACCGTTATGAGTTCACGGGTGTTTACCCTTAAATCTCTCATGGCCACTGCCCAAATTTTCTTAAGCATAATAAACTCCTTTCACCCTATGCCGTTAGGCCTTTCTTGTGTTGATGTGTTGCCCACATAAATAACAAAGTACCAGCAACAAGGAATCCAAGAGATGACAACAGACACAAAGACTATGTCTCCGCCCTTAACGATGAGTTCGCTGAATCCCTGGATAATATAATATGTCGGGAATAGTTTAATCCAAAACGGTTCCCAGCTTGGAATAAAATAGGCTATTGCGGGAATCATCATTACAATCATAATTACGAAAATCGCACTGAACGATTTTGTCATGGACTTAAAGAATCCTGCAATAAGCAACCCCACAGATGATGCGAAGAATCCGGTAGTGATGAGGAAAAGCAACATCAAAGGATAATCCGGGCGTCCGCCCATTATTGGAATTGTTATTATTGCGGTTGTGGCAATTGCTGTCACGGTACATACCAAAGCCTTGCTCATGAGATATTGCCACACAGGAGAAGTTGTCACCGCATAAGCCTTGATAACTCCCTGCTCTTTATCAAGGAAAATATAAGCGGCTAGTATAAACATACCCATAAGGCTTCCGTTAAACGTCAGTAATGAAGGAAGGGTATGCTCCCTGTCATTAAGGGGTTCATAATCGGTTGACAGATGGTCGGACATCCTGTTCATTGATGGTTGATTCCAGTGTTGCCATATCGTTGTTGTGAATTACAAGAAATAGGTTTTTTAGCTTCTGGGTTTCATATCCCTGAAGATAGTAAGTGTAATTTGTTTCATAAGCGTCATCAATTTCAATAATGGCACCAATTTGTTTTTCATTATCAGCAAGATTAATCATATCTGCCTTGGTATTGGTGACATATATTTTTTTATCTTCTGTTTCATAGTATGAAACAGAAATCATTTCTTTTTTTACCTTGATTTCAACATTTTCCACTGTGTTGTCTGTGTCCTGCGTCAATAATGCGTCAAGATAAACGCTTTCTACTGTTTCGGGCATATCAAGATATAAGTATTCGGTGCTCCTGGCATTGAAGTTCTCAGGTATTAAAAACAGCACTATCACCAGTATTATGATTGCAAAGCCAACTTCTAAGTAGAAGTAAAAGCTTTTTGCAGCAAGCTTCAGCTCCTTTGTAAAGCTGTACCATAGTTTCATATTATACAAGCCCCCTTCCGGTAACCTTTATGAAGATTTCTTCCAAAGTGGCTTCCTTGGTATGCATGGTCTGAATCGGATAAGTATCTATTATTTCCTTAATTTTTACTTTATCTTTTGCGTCAATCGTTGAAAGAGATTCTTTCACGGACTCATTATCTTTTATATATTCGATATCGACAAATTTAGCGCCATATTGAAGCTTAAGGTTTTTCGGGGAGTCTATGAGTTTTATCTCCCCGTCAACTATAAAGCCAACCCTGTCACAGAGTTCATCTGCAATGAACATATTGTGCGTAGTAAGAAAGGTGGTTACGTTCTGCTTCTTTTCTTCCCAGATGATATCCTTAATATCTGCCGCGATTGCTGGGTCCAGTCCGGTAGTAGGCTCATCAAGGAACCAAATTGAAGGATTGTTGATCATAGAACGGGCGAATGTCAGACGGTGCTTCATACCCTTTGAAAAATCACCGGCTTTAACATTGGCTTTATCGCCGAGACCGACCATTTCAAGCAGCTCCTGTGGTTCGCGGGTCTCAACATCAAATAGCTTTCTGTAAAATGCCAGGTTTTCCTTGGCTGTCATTTTATTGTACACATTTGATACCTCAAAAGACATCCCGATGTCATTGAACATCTTGTTGGATATCTTTTTAACATCATACCCGGCTACGGTTACTTCGCCCTTTTGAAGTTGCAGCAAACCGGCTAAAACTCCCTGTGTTGTGGATTTTCCGGCTCCTGACGGGCCAAGGAAACCAAAGATTTCACCCTTTTCAATTTTAAAGGTTGCGTCCTTGACTGCGTACTTGTCATCCTTGCTGTAAGAATGGTACAGGTTTTTTACGGTAATCATAAATATTCCTCCTATTTACCTATAAAAGGCCTTTCTTAATATGTCCATATATTCTTCAAACTCCTGGTTTATCTTGGGATAGTCCCAGGTGCCTTTTGTCTTTTTCAAGGTCTCCAGTAAATCAAGGCTGTATTTCTCAATTACCCAGTTGATAATCTTCATGATTTTTTCCATGTCCAGCCCTGTCTTGAATTTCGTATAGTCAATGTTGTGGGTATATATTTTTTCCATGAGCCCGGGTGCAAAGTCCTCGCGATATTTCAACAGGGCGTCATAGTCCATTGACTCAATTAGGTTTGTAAAAAATTCAAATATGTAGGGAAACCGGTAAGTAAGCCTTCCTTTTATCATAGCTACTTGTTTCAGGCGGTTGAAAAAATCGGTCTCCTCCCAGTCCAGTTCGTTCTGAAGAGTTGAAATAACTGTCCTGATGACATATTTCTCAAGGTAATCCCTGAGGCCCTTTTTATTTTCGAAATAATGAAACAACAGACCCTTTGATATACCTGCATTCTTTACAATGTTATTTGTGGACGCTTTTTCAAATGAGTTCTTGCCGAACTCTTCCAAAGATGCGTTAATTATTCGATCGCGTTTTTTAGGATCCATATTTTTTAAGATCTCATCCATTTTAAACCCTTTCCCCAAATGGCGTTGACCACTTCGGTCAACAGCATGATATCATGATTGACCATAGTGGTCAATAGAAAAGTTTAAAAACAGCTATTTCGTTTACGAGGTGACTTTTAAGGTTGTCAAAATGTCGTTTTAGTAATTTCAAAATGACATTCTGATTAGAAAAGCAATTGCCAGTTAATACTGTTTCATCATATTAATATAGTCACGGGCGATTTTAAGGTCCTCGACTGCCTCAATTGACTCGCAAGGCGCAGGTCTATAACCATTTACCGCAGCAATAAAGTTCTTTGCCTGATTACGCATGGCAGAAATATTCGGGAGGATAGGAATCTCATAAGAAGGATTTACTACCCCATTATCTCTCATGATTGTTACTTTACCCGACGTATGTACAGCGAGAGGAGCAGGCAAATCAATATTTATATAGCCCTTTTCAAAACATACCATAACTCTTTCTTGCCAATCCGTTGTGTTTTTGAAGGTTGCCATTTCAATAACTCCGCAAACACCTGATTTGCTTTGAACTGATAAAAGCACACCGGATGGATCAGCATAAGAAAGACGGTACGGTTCGCCGAACAGGTACCTCATTAGATTTACTTGGTGAATATAGTAATTTACGAATGTATCATATTTAAAAGTCTCGTCACTGTTAAATCCCGGTACCGTTGATTCCATTGTTACATCAGGATATACATCATCTGTTTTTATTACACTGTCGTTATTTCTTTTCCAGTCACCGGGAGGCATTGTAATCCTTATATATTTCATTTTTCCAAAATCCCCGGACAGTTTCCAGGCGTCAATTATACTCTTTGCATATTCAACGGCTGGATCGGAACGTTTATGATAACCAACCATATGAAGTGTTCCGGTTTTCAACGATAAGGCAGCAAGGGTTTTTCCGTTTTCAACGGAAAGTGAAAGGGGTTTTTCTGTAAAAACAGGTATGCCGGCATTAAGAATATCCGGAATCAGATTGATATGGTGTTTATATGGTTGGGAAGCAACTATAGCATCAGGTTTGTGTTTTTTAATTAGTTCCATATGATTACGACAGACAGTTTCAATACCGTACCGTGCCGCAACTTTATGACCCAGTGTTTCCCTGGCTTCCGCTATGACAGTTACCTTGCATTCCAATATCTCCGTATAGTTAGCAAGATGGGCGCGCTGTCCCATGAATCCAACGCCAACAAATCCTATTTTCAGCTTTTTCATAACTTTTCTCCTTGCTCATAACCCAGATTTTCAAACAGGTAAAGCCCCTCTTTTCCGGGAGCTACAATATCCTGGTATCCATTTCCACTTAGATCTGCTGTCCAGAAATATATTCCAACTCCGGAGGCTTCACCTGCCGGACCGTAATCTATGACATGTTTTATAAACTCTCCGCCGTTTATTTTAAAATAATATATTCCAACCGGATCATTGTCTCCGGGATCATTGCCGCAGTGTGCACGGTATCTTTTTCCGGTGAGCAATTCAAGCTCACCATCATTATCTATATCAATCAGAACCAGGTCATGATATTGGGCTGCAGTATTATCAATATCATGACGAATCCATTTTCTTTCCCCATTAATTATTTTTTGCTCCATCCACCAAAGCCCGTAATTATGAGCGCTTCCAACAATGAGGTCAGTAAGTCCATTACCGTTGATATCATGACCTAAAATGGGAACACTTGCTGAGCCAATGTCAAATTCTTCATGAAATTTCCATGGACCGATAAAAGGTGATTCGGGTTGTTCAAGCCAACCCTTGTTTAGGATTATATCTGTGTATCCATTACCATTGATATCTGCGAAGCCCATGCCATGACCGCTCGGTCCTTCACTTATTATAAATTTATTAAAGTTACCGGTTTGTTTACCGTTATCATCAACCTTTAATTTGTAAAAACACTGGGGCATACCCGGAGTGTTTGGGAAAACTTCTGGAATCCCACAATTATCAATATCAAAAAACCGAATAGTTTCAATACTTCCGCATTTGTCAATATCGTGAACTGTCCACTGATTTTTATTACCTGGATTTTCACGCCATTGCAGCGTTTGTCCCCACCAGCCACCAGTTATTATATCTATCAAACCATTGCCGTTCACATCCATACCAAAATCAGAGAAATCGTCAAAGTATTCACCTTCCGGCCTGACATCGCAGATCTTATGCTTCTGGATAAAATCGGGACCTTCATACCAGTACGCCCCGCATATAATATCCTGTACACCGTCTTTATTTACATCAAAGACCGATGCAGCTTCATATGATCCCGGATCAATTAAAATCTTTTTAAACTTTAAACCCAAAACAACACCTCCAAATCTATATAAGTAGATTATATCTTAGGTGTTGTGATTTTGATATAATGTTCCAGAAGGAACTAAGTATGAATAAGATAAAACTTGAAAAGAGCCAGATATGGTCCGGTTCGGTATTGTTGGCAATATTAATTGCTATTGTTGTAATGTATTTTGTTGGGCGTGCTAATGGCTGGTTTGAAATTTTTGAATCAGTAGACGACCTACAAGAATATGTATCTAGTTTTGGGGCCTGGGCACCACTGGCGTTTTTCGGGCTTCAGGTTTTACAAGTTATATTAGCGCCAATTCCCGGGAGCATCACAACCTTATTCGGCGGAGCCTTTTTCGGGTTCTGGAAAGCTATGCTGCTTTCTGTGGGAGCAGTTCTTACTGGTTCAGTAATTCTTTTTCTATTTGCAAAATACCTTGGTCGCCCGTTGGTAACTAGGTTGGTAGGGGAAAAGCGTGTGAAAAAGTATATGAAGAATATGTCAGCAAGGCAGTTTTGGGTTCTTTTTATGATGTTCCTAATGCCATTTTTCCCCGATGATGTACTATGTCTTATGGCGGGACTCACAGCAATACGATTACCGGGATTTATTTTACTTGTTTTAGTAACACGTCCATGGGGTCTGGTTTTCAGCGCATTGGTAGGCTCCGGAACATTGAATGTGCCCATATGGGGATGGGTAATAATTGGACTGCTGTCACTTACTCTTCTTTTTATCTCAATCAGGTACCCCGATAAACTCGAAGAGTGGATGAGTGATAGGATACTGAATATTTTCAGAAAGAAAAAAATAAAACAAAATTAGTCGTGATTAAGTATAGTTTCATCACCCGGCTTTAAGGCAATTTTGTTATCAAGGGTGAATTTATCCATATTACTTTGGCTATAATTACCTGAAGCTGCAGTGTGAATAGGGATTATGTATCTTGCATTAATCAGGTTGGCAACTTCCATTGCCTCGTCAGGACCCATATTATAATAGTCATCCATGCAAAGCAGTGCATAATCAATTCCGTATTCAGAAAGTTCAGCCATCTCGTCAGTGGTTGATGTGTCTCCGGAATGATAAATAACCAAATCGTCGATCGTTATTATAAAACCACAGCTTCCCGAAGGTGCATGATTGTCATTATATGCTTCGACGGCTCTGACCTGTATCCCGGATGCTTCTATTATTTCTCCACTTTTTATATCCTTGGGGCATTGTATTACTTCGCCGCCAACTTTCAGCGTTGTGAGATTTATTTTGTTATGGTCTGAATGTTGGTGGGTTACCAGAACCAAGTCAGCAGGCTTCTCATAATCTTTTTGAGTGCCTGCATAGGGGTCTATGTAAATGATAAATCCGCCGGTTGTTTCAATACGCACACTTGCCCTTCCCATGAAGTGCAGGATATCTGCTTCAGGAGGTGTGGGTACGGCCGACGATGGGCTATTTGTAGTTTTTTCGACCTTGCCGGTACACCCTGTAGCTAACAACACAGCGGCCAGTAACAATACAATTTTAAAAAATTTCATATATACCTCTTCTATAAATGCTTAATCTACTGGTTCAAGCACTATTGTGCCCCTATTTATAACATATAGCGGTTCAGTCAGGGTGTCTAAATTTTCCAGAGGGTTTTCAGAGCATATAATCATGTCCGCTAGTTTCCCGTTTTCAATTGTGCCCGTTCTGTCCAGAATCCCGCATGAATAAGCAGCGTTATATGTTCCTGCCTTTATAATATCATGGTTTGACATTCCTGCTTCTCTCATTGCCTGCGCTTCAGTTATAGGAAAACCATCGTCAAAAGGTGTAAAGTAACCTCCGAAATCAGTTCCGAAAACAACCGTTCCGCCCTTTTTATAAAACCTTTTTAGATTGTCTAGCGCCACTTTATAATCCCGTGTATTGTATTCCTCGCTTACACCCTTCCATAATTCAAGGGTAGGTATCCACCGCATTTCTTGTTTTACCATTTGCCCCAGCATTTTATTGGGAACCATTTCGACCACCATATGGGCTATTTCATCAACACCTGCATCAATGGCTGTTTGCAGTTTCGCCGTTTTAGTGACATGAGCGCAGACAAAAAGTCCCTGGCTATGAGCTTCATCGGTTAGTGCTTTTACTTCATTAAATGTAAGCATGGGCCAGGTTTTACCCTGAAGATTGTCCTCAATACTGATTTTAATTACATCGACACCCTTTTCTGCCTGAACTTTCACCATTTCGACTGCTTCCTCCGGAGAATCAATATATCCCCTGCCGTATCCGCCCGGCTTGGTTATTATCGGGGTAGAGGCAAGCATGGTCGCATTAAAAGCATCTTCGTTAAAATTATCTCTTTTTGAAAGCAGCAATCCGTCAGCTGTATCTGCCAGATTTCTGAAGGAGGTTACCCCGCATGCAGCCCACTTTTTCAACTGCGGGTCACTTTCTGTAGTTATATGTGCATGCGTGTTGATGAATCCGGGAACAATGTAAAATCCATTTGCATCAATGGTCTCATTGGATTGATAATCCGAATCATTGGCATTGAAAATATCCACTATAATCTGGCCTCTTATTGCAAGAGTATAGCCGGGGAGAATTTTACCCTCGATAACATCAACTATATTGGCGTTAATTATCAGATAATCAACTTCACCGGAACCCGATGGTGCAGCAGGGGAAATATCGGACCATTTATCTTGAGAACAACCGGATAAAAAAAGCAATACTACTAAAAAAAACATAAAAACGAATATTAATTTTTTCATTTTCCGGCTTCTTTCTGATATGAAGTTTTCCCCGTATATAACATAAATAAACTCCCGGATGCATTCTGTCAATTATTATTTGTATGCCTTATCAAGAATTGACACCGCATCGTCAAGCGATAACGGAACCGGGTCATAATCAAACAAACCGGCCATAGTGTCAAAGGCATTCTTTGCATAAACCTGTAGCATATTCTTTTCAATACCGAAATCCGACATCTTCATTTCCCTTACTCCGCAGGCTTCTTGCAGGAATATCAGTTCTTTTATAAAATCTTCGGGTGTCTCCGCGTTTCTATTCCCGAGTGCTTTTGCCATGTTCACATATTTTTCCGGCTCATTATCCATAAAGAAGGTGAAATAGGCCTCTGAAAGCAAAATTAATCCTGCTCCGTGAGGGAGATTGGTATGATAAGCGCTAAGTGCGTGTTCAAGCGAATGTTCAGAGACGCAGCTTGATGTAGATTCGACAAATCCTGCGAGTGTATTTGCTAATGCAACATCAGCGCGGGCATTTTCATCGTTGCCATCCTTTACTGCCCTTGCCAGGGATTTGCCAATCAGTTCAATACTTTTCAGGGCAAACATATCGCTTACTTCTGTGGCAATATTGGCAATATATCCTTCGGCAGCATGAAAAAATGCATCAAAACCCTGATATGCAGTAAGATGCGGCGGTATGCTTTTCATTAAATCAGGGTCTACAATCGACATATATGGAAACGTCTTGTCATAGCCGAAACCTATTTTTTCATTGGTATCCTCTTTGGTAACGACTGTCCATGGATCGGCTTCAGTTCCTGTGCCCGCTGTTGTTGTAATAGCAATTACAGGAAGCGGGTCGTTTGGGACATCAAGCCCTTTTCCGCTTCCTCCTGAGATATAATCCCAGTAATCGCCCGGATTATTTGCCATTACAGCAATGCTTTTTGAGGCGTCAATACTGCTTCCGCCGCCAAGGCCGATAATATAATCACATTTTTCTTCCCGTGCAAGTTTTGAACCTTCACGGATAGATTCTAAAGTGGGGTTTGGCTGGATTTTATCAAAAACTGCATATTGAGAACCGTTTCTTGATATAAGCGACTCGACTTTTTGAAGGTAACCATATTTTTTCATTGCAACACCCGCTGATATAATTATTAGTGCTTTTTTACCCGGAAGATTTACTTTTCCCAGCTCTTCGATTTTGCCCTTGCCGAAGTATATCCTTGCAGGCATATAATATTCAAAACTCATCTTACTCATAAGAACCTCATTAATATCTTTTATATATAATATTATAAAGCATAAAGAGAATATTTAGAGCATTTAAAAAGCCGTATACTCATATACGGCCTTTCATTACATTTTCAGTACTTTATTCAAAATCATCTGCATTGGCAGAAAGCCAGCCATTTTTCCCTTCATCGCTTTTTTTATCTTTAAGCATTTCAACAAGCGAGAGAAAATTATTTATATTTATATCGGGATGATTTATTTCAAGTATTCCCGCACTAAAAGTCGCAGGTTTTTCAAGGGAATCGAATTGTGCGTTTCGGAATGCATTGAGAATTCTGTTGGTAAGAACAGCGGCACCGTCTTTGTTAGTATCCGGAAGAAGCAATAAAAACTTATCGCCACTGTATCTTCCGGCAAAATCCGAATGTCGGATGGAGCGGGTAATTATTTTTGCAAGACCGCTTATTACTTCATCACCGGATTCGCGGCTGTATATTTCATTAATTTCCTCAAGGCTATCAATGTCGATTAAAACTATAGACAGAGGAGATTCCGTCAGTGATGCATCTGAGGCCAGAATTTCAAGTTGTTCTGTAATGAATTTGCGATAGTAAAGCAATGTTTCCCCGTCTGTTATCCCAAGGTTTTTTAAATTGCTTTCAAGATATTTCTGTTTGGTTATATTGGCAAGAAGCAAAATGACATATTCATTTTCACTAATTGAATATGGCGTTGCCTTAAGGTTAAACCAAACCGTATCTTTTCGTCCGTTTTTAATAAACTCATGGAAAGCCTCGTAATGTTCCGCGGGGATTCTGGTTTCTGCAACTTGCTTCACGGTTTCAAGTATTGGGCAAGACTTGCATTCCTCGGACCCATATGTTTTAGGACAAAGAAAAACATCACAGAACTTTTTGCCGGAAATATCTCCGTTTTTCATTCCAAAAAGCCTGAACATATAATCATTTGCTTCAATCAGGCGGGTATTGGCATCAAAAAACAATACACCCATCGGAGAGTTTAAAATTATTGTGCTGAGTAAATCATTTGATTCTAATTCCTGTTTTAAAATACTGCCCGCATTATCCATATCAAACCTCCTGAAAAAGATAGTTATATTTTATTCCCTTTAATACCATAAAGCAAATACACACGGTCTAATAATATATAAGTAGTTTACTGAAATGACCAATGTAAAAAACCCGGGTAAATGTGATCAACAAAATTACCCGGGGCCTTTGTATTAATTGTGGAATTAATCTTTTAGTACATGGCGGCAGTAAGGACAGACCTTCCATCCCGGTTCCACGGGTTTGTCGCATTCGGGGCAGTTTGTTCCGAGTGATTCCCCGCACTGCGGACAAACTTTATAAGTGCCGGTCAGTACATATTTACAACACGGGCATTTCTTTTTCTGTTTTTCGTTATATCGGAATATCAAATAAATGATGATGCCGATTCCATTCGGGGCATAAATGGCTACCAATGTCCACATCCATGCATTCATACCCATCTTCTTGGCATCTTTATAAACCAAAACACCTATTACGGCAAAAATGACTATGACAAAAAGCACAACAAACCCCATGATTGTCAATGCTATGCGGTCGTCATGCGACAGTTCTCCATATGCACCTGTTAAGCCGATTGCAAGGAAAACACCGACAACTAACACTAAAAAGAATATAGTTGCGACGATAAACAGGGCCTTAAAGATATTTTCATATTTTTTCATTTTACATACCTCCTGCTGAGTAAGAACTCAGTAAATTTTGTATTTTGCTGTAGTTTAGGAAGGTTATTCCATAAAGGAGAACGTTTACAGACGAGTAAACTGATCCAATAATAATCCACTCAATCATAGTAATCGGCCTGAGTAAAAACAGTATGCCGCCGAAAAAGAGGCTTATCAACAGGTTGATAACAAAAACAACAACAAGAACATACGGGAATACTTTTTGTGAGTCAACCGGGTTTTCAGCAATTCTTTTAATTGTTGTTTCGGAAAGGCCGGATGGTACTATAATCTCTTCTTTTGAAAAAGATTTTAAGATTTTATCTAAATTGAACTTATCGGTTTTATTTTCCATTTTTACATTTCCATCCTTTCCCCCAGAATACTCCTTGCTTTTGAGAGACGCGACTTTACAGTTCCCTCCGGAATGCCAAGAATCAGTCCGATGTCCTTAAGTGTTCTTTCTTCAAAATAGTGCAGTACAATCACTGATTTATAGGGCCACTTCAAACGATTAACCTCATTTTTTATTTGCTCGCGGACTTCCTTTGTTTCCATTCCGGCGTCTGCCGGAATATCATTTGATGGTACATTTCCCAGTTCCCATTCCTTTTTTTCAAGGTTGCTGAATTCCTTAACTAATTTGGCTCTTCGGATTTTTCGACGGTATTTATCCCTGAAAATGTTGGTGGCTATTGAAAACAACCAATTTTTAAAGGAATACGCCTCCTTGTAAAGTTTTATACGTCCCATTGCCTTAAGCCAGGTTTCCTGAAACAAATCTTTTGCATCCTGCGGATTGCGACACAGATGAAAACAATACCTGTAAAGAGGCTTTTCATATTTGATAACTAATGCCTCGTAATATTCATGACGGTTGTTTTGGCATAATCGTATGATTTGTTTCTCATCCACCGGATGGCTCCTTTATTTAGTTCCTTCACTTATTATTACGCATAACTTCGCCGAAGGTTCGAAAATAAATGCCATAATCTCCGCGACGAAGTCAATAGTTAGTTAGCTGTTTTTCTGATAAGGACGGGTGAGTCGATTTTTATAAGATCTATTTTTCTTCAGCTGACGGATAAAATACATATCACTCAGATTTGTATATTTTATTATGAACTGAAACAATTTTCCTATTTCCCGGGTTTTTAACCAGCAGTTCCAGCATCCGCGGAAGTAGTTTATGTTCATATCCTTTACTGTGAATAATTTTATATTGTGCTCATTAGACAGTTCGTCCACAGCATCTGCCAGGCCACTTTCATACTTTTCCCATCCATTAGCCGGGGTTCCGTTAATAATAAGAATATTCACCTATTAACAACCTTTTCTTTTATTCTTTTAATTGTTTCTTTGGTTTAAAGTCGTCTTTTATAGTCTTCATATCCGAAAATTTTAATAATTTCTATACCATCCTTATCGGCAACAGCTATTGACGGCAGGTTCAATCCGTTAAAGGTGTTGTTTTTGACCATAGTATAGTGAGCCATATCAGTAAAAATAAGACGGTCACCGGGTTTCAAAGGTTCTTTAAAGGAATAATCACCGATAACATCGCCTGCCAGGCATGTAAGTCCACCCAGCCGGTAGGTGTGCTTTAATTCACCGGGCCTTCCGGCTCCGATAATTTCGGGCCGGTAGGGCATTTCAATGACATCAGGCATATGGCAGGCAGCAGAGGTGTCAAGAAGGGCAATATCCATCACATTTTTTACTATATCAACAACACTGGCCGCAAGGAAACCGGTGTTCAATGCAATTGCTTCGCCGGGTTCAAGATAAACCTCTACATTATATTTTCCTTTTATTTTCTTAATAATCTTTATAAGTAATTCAATGTCATAATCATCCCGGGTAATATGGTGGCCTCCGCCGAAGTTAATCCATTTCATGAGGTGCATATATTTTCCGAACTTATCTTCAATGACTTCCATGGTGCGTTCAAGGGTATCTGAGTTTTGTTCACACATCGTGTGAAAATGCAGACCGTCAACACCCTCAAGATGCGCCTCATCAAAATTGGGTAATGTAACGCCCAGCCGTGAGTAGGTGAAGCAAGGATTATATATATCAGTCTTTATTTCCGAATATTCCGGATTTATACGGATACCGCATTCTTTTCCGGCGGCCCTTGCCCTATCCCGGTATTTTAGAAACTGGTCAAAAGAATTGAATACAAAATGGTCGCAGATATCAAGCAATTCTTCAAACTCATTATCAATAAAAGCAGGGGAATAAATATGGACTTCCTTACCCATTTCCTCATACCCCAGGCGTGCTTCATGTAGCGAACTTGAGGTTATACCTGACAAGTATTCTCCCATAAGCGGGAAGAAATGGTACATTGAAAAACCTTTTAGCGCGCCAAGGATTTTACAGTCCGCTTCCTTTTGAACATACGAAAGAATCTTAAGGTTATCCTCAAGCAACCGCCTGTCTACGATATATGCCGGGGTTGGCACATCTGAATAACTATATTTTTTCATAAGTTGGAATATCATCCCTCCTCTATCATTCCACTTTAGTCGAGTAAGGTAGGGTTATGGTCTTCGTGCCAGGGAAGCCCCTGCTTGTTCAGTTCATCCATGAATGGGTCGGGATCGAATTCCTCGACATTATAAACGCCGGGTTTTTTCCATATGCCCTGAAGTAAAAGCTTAGCTCCTATCATCGCCGGAACCCCGGTGGTGTATGAAATTGCCTGCGAACCAACTTCTGCATACGCCTCTTCATGAACGCATACGTTATATACATAATAAGTCTTGGGCTGACCGTCTTTTACACCCTGCATAATACAGCCTATATTGGTTTTCCCCTTTGTTCTTGGCCCCAGTGATGCAGGATCGGGAAGAACAGCTTTTAAAAACTGCAGCGGTTGGATTTTTCTTCCGTCAAACAGTATGGGTTGGATAGAAGTCATGCCGACATTCTGCAGTACAGTCAGATGGGTTATGTATTTTTGTGAAAAAGTCATCCAGAAACGGATTTTTTGTATACCCGGCATATTTTCGGCAAGGGATTCCAATTCCTCATGATATAGGAGATATATGTCCTTTGAACCGATTTGCGGCAGGTCATAAACCTTTTTCATAGAGAGCGGCGACGTTTCAATCCATTTGCCTTTTTCCCAGTAGCGCCCGTTTGCTGTTATTTCACGAATATTTATCTCGGGATTGAAATTTGTAGCAAAAGGATACCCGTGGTCGCCTGCATTTGCATCGACAATGTCTATTTGATGTATTTCGTCGAAATAGTGCTTTAGTCCGTATGCACAGAAAACTCCAGTGACACCAGGATCAAAACCACTTCCCAGGATTGCAGTCAGACCGGCTTCTTCAAAACGTTCTTTGTAAGCCCATTGCCATTTATATTCAAATTTAGGGATGTCAGGAGGTTCGTAATTAGCTGTATCAAGATAATGAACACCTGTTGCAAGGCATGCGTCCATTATAGTGAGATCCTGATATGGAAGCGCAACATTAATAACTATTTCAGGCTTGAATTCATTAATAAGATCAATGACTTCCTGCGTGATATCTGCATCGACTTGTGCCGTGGATATTTTTGTTATTCCGCCGTCAAGCTTTTTTTTCATGGCATCGCATTTGGACTTGGTTCGGCTTGCAATACATATTTCTCCAAACACGTCAGGGTTTTGGCAGCACTTGTGAACTACAACATTTGCTACCCCTCCAGCGCCTATAATTAGTGCTTTTCCCATCTTACACCTCCTCCTGTGATAGCACCAACAGCAGTTCCCTCAACGCCTTGCAGGCAACAGATGTTGAAACCCCGCTTTGATCATAATGAGGCGATAATTCTACAATGTCAGCGCCGACTATGTTAAGTCCGCTTAGTGCTCTTATACCTTCCATTAATTCTACAAAAGTGATTCCGCCGGCCTCCGGAGTACCTGTTCCCGACATTATTGACGGATCAAGGACATCAATGTCAAGAGTGATATAGACTGGTGCTGAACCTATTTTGTATACGGCTTCCTTCACTCCGTTAAGAGTAAAACGATAAATATTTGTATATTTATCTGCAAACGCAAACTCATCACGGGTACCGGAGCGGATGCCGAATTGCCACAAATCGCCGTCAAGCAGAACATCGAATACCCTGCGCATTACAGTAGCGTGGGATAATTTCTCGCCGATGAACTCGTCCCGGAGATCCGCGTGTGCGTCAAACTGTATTACATGAAGATCAGGGTATTTTTCTATATATGCCTCTACCAACGGAAGGTTTATGAGGTGCTCACCTCCGATAACGACGGTTTTTTTATCATCATCCAGAATTCTTTTGGTCTCATACCTTATATTTGCCAATACCTTTTCTACATCCCCGAAAAACGGAGGCATATCACCGAGATCGCATATTTTATAATCACTAAGGTCGCGGTCAAGATAAGGGCTATAGGTTTCAATTCCATCTATTTCCTGCCTAATTGCAGATGGGCCAAACCTTGAGCCGGGCCGGTATGATGCCGTACCGTCGTAAGGGATACCGAATATCACAACGTCGCTGTCCTCATAACCGCTGAATATTCCTTCGTGTTTTTTTGGCACTTGATTTTTCATAACAGAATCCCCCCGAGAATTTTTTTATACTCAACACTCATAATATGTATACCCTTTCAAACCATTTTCATAAGATTCAAGGATATTGTTTTTTTCATCATCACTTATTAACTTTTCCTTATGAGCGATTTCAACTATACTTGCAAAGCCGGTTCGCATTTCAACAGGGTCATATTCTACGTATGACAGAACCGTCTCGACGCTGTCGCCTTGAATTTCCCTAATGACTTCAAAGTCGCCCGTGGGATCGATTCTGACACTAATTACATTGGTATCTCCAAACATATTGTGCAGATCTCCAAGGGTTTCCTGATAAGCTCCGACAAGGAAAATCCCGATTAAGTACTCTTCATTATCCTTAAGCTTATGCAGCGGGAGTGTTTTATCTACTTCATGCAAGTCAATAAAGTTGTCAATTTTACCATCGCAGTCACAGGTGATGTCTGCAATTACCGCATTTCTCGAAGGGATTTCCAAGAGCCTGTGGATAGGCATTACGGGAAAAAGCTGGTCAATTGCCCAACTGTCCGGGATAGATTGAAAAATGGAAAAATTACAATAATAAATGTCTGCAATGGCGCTTTCAAGATCTTCTAACTCAGGGGGTACAAATTTTAACTGCTTTTTTTTACGCGCTATTCTGCTTATTAAGTTCCAGAATATATTTTCTGCCAATGCTCTCTCTCGCAAAGTAACATTGCCGTGCTGGAACAGCTGACGAGTCTGATCACGGTAATATATGGCATCGTTATAGCATTCGTGAATATTTTTTATGGTGAGATTATCACTTACCCACATAAGATTCTTTGTGCTCTCGGGAGCATTCTCCGGAACGCTTTCAGGAATTTCATTAACCTCAAATTTAGATACATGGAGTACATTGGTGAGTAAAACCGAATAATATGCAACAAGCGCCCTCCCTGATTCTGTAATAATAGTAGGATGCGGAATTTTGTCGGCATCTGTTACATTTTTAACCGCTTCTACAATGTCTGCGCAATACTCTTCAACCGAATAATTCCGGCTGCTTGCAAAGTTTGTTTTTGATCCGTCATAATCAACCGCCAGCCCTCCGCCAAGATCAAGGTAACCCATGACTGCGCCCTCTTTGACAAGCTCGGTATAAACCTTGGCGGCTTCCCGCATGGCTGTTCTGATATCGCGGATATTAGGAACCTGTGAACCCAAGTGGTAGTGTAGAAGCTTCAGGCAATCCAACATGTTTTTCTCTCTTAAAATATCAATGATGTCGATAACCTGTGCCATATTAAGCCCGAAAATACTTCTGTCCCCCCCTGATTCAGCCCACTTGCCGCTGGCCTTCGAAGCAAGTTTAATCCTAACACCGATATTTGGCTTTACATTCAGAATTTCTGCCCGGCCCAGTATTGTATTCAGTTCGCCGGGAATTTCAATGACAAAAAAGCACTTGAATCCAAGCTTCACTGCATTCAGTCCAAGGTCAATGAATTCCTCATCCTTGTATCCGTTGCATATCAGACAGGCCTCCCTGTCTGTCATCAGTGAAAGTGCGGCTATAAGCTCCGCCTTGCTGCCTACCTCGAGGCCATGGTGATACCTTTTCCCGAATTTGGTGGTTTCCTCAAGAACCTGCTGTTGCTGATTAACTTTTACAGGATATACACCACGGTAGCTTCCTTTGTAATCAAGGCTCTCAATTGCTTTTTTAAATGACTTATTAAGAAAGGCTATCTGGGTATCCAGAATATTTTCAAACCGGAGCAAAACTGGCATGTTTAGACCTCGCTCATTAATTTCTGAAACTATATCAAGTATGCTCACAGTCGCTTGGTTTTTTCCATTGTTTGGGGAAACAACAACTTCGCCTTTATCTGATATGGAAAAGTATCCACTGCCCCAGTTTTTTATGCCGTAAAGCTCTTCGGATTTTTCTTTTGTCCATCTACCGAGAGTTTCATTTTTATTCATATCGCAGTCCCTTCGTTATGTGGATAAAATCGTGTATAAGATAGCATCCCGTCGATTCAAAACATACCATAACACTTCCCTAATTGCAATATGCCAAGAAACTGTCAAATATATACATAAGAGTATTATTATTTGAGAAAAAAGCGGTAAAACAATTAGAGTTTTACCGCTTAGGGAAAAGATTAAAATGGCTTATTCGGAATCAATATATCCATTTAAAATAGTCTTGGTTTTCCCAAAGGACAATCCATTGGCAATTATTAAATCTTTGACCAGCGCGTCCTTATTACTGGTGTCACCCACATATTCAACAAGGATATCCTCCGGGATGCCAAATTCAAGCGCCTGGCCTATGGTGGTTGATCCTGTGACCTCGCTTGATGCATGTTCTTCTTCAATACCATCACCGGCAGTATCATGCCCGGTTTCGATGCCGTTGTTTTCCTTTCCTCTGGCTGATTCAGATGAACTAAATATTTTTCTGCTAGAAGTGGTTCGCCACCATCCAAGGGATTTGCTTATTGCTATTCCGCCAAAAATAACGGCAAGTATTGATACGGCAATTATCAGTCTCTTAAATTTCATTTCACACCTCCGTTTCCGTTTCAATGGAAACTTCTTTAAAATTCACTTTTTTAGCTGTGTAAAACATTGAATCTTTGGAGCAGGTATCATCTTCCACGCAATCCATGCACTTGATGCAAAGGGAATCGTTTATGGTTTTCTCTTTTGATATTTCAATGTTCATGGGGCATTTTCTATCGCACAGCGTGCAGTTATTGCAAGTGGAAGTCTTTCTCTTAATTTTAAAGATGCTAATTTTACTTACAAGCCCAAGTACAGCCCCGTATGGACACGCGTATTTACACCATGGACGCTCTATGAATAATGAACTGATTAAAACTACACCCAGCACAACCAGGCTTCCGATTGTAACTTCGTCAGTAAAGAAATGATACATTGCATAATATGGATCAACATCTGCAAATAGGAGCCTGCCTGCGTTAAATGTAAGCATTACCGTTAATATAAGAACTATATAACGCATATACTTTAAAGCATTATGAAGTTTTTGAGGAATAAATGTGTTGTAACGGCGTTTGAAGATTTTCTTGCCTAACTTCCCGATCCACTCCTGTATGGTTCCCAGAGGACATACGAATGAACAGAATACAGAACCGAAAACCAACGTAAGCAGCAACACAAGCGCTGAGATAACAAGCGTTGACATCTGAAGTTTGGGCACAAGTGTTCCTGCTGAAATCAGGCCAATTATACTTTCAACCCCGCCGAAAGGGCAGACCGCGTGCAGGGACACATTCGGAAGGAACGCAAATAATGATACATCAGATTCCGATAAAACATGATTAACCGCCAGCATCCCGATAAATACAAAGAAAAATATCTGTAATATATACCGGTACCACCTGCTTTTATTTTCCATAATTCACCTCTTGTTTTTAATATCCGGTTATAGGATATAAAAACAATCTGTCATTTATGTGTCATGCCCTGAAAACTAATTTCACGGCCCAGGGAAGCAACGAGTGAATATTAGTTTTGTACACCAATAAAAGTACCGCAGCCGAAGGCGGGGAATATTGCGATAAGTAATATTACCTACTGAGATTTTAAATGTTTGGGAGAGTGATTGTGAAAACGACCCCGCCTGAGACGTTGTCAACGGATACCGAACCGTTATGAAGTTCGATTATATGCTTTGATATTGCAAGGCCAAGACCTGTTCCGCCCCTGTGGTTTCTGCCCTGAAAATAGCTGTCAAAAACACGGTTTAAATCCTCATTTGGAATAGCTTCCCCGCTGTTATAAATTGATATGATTGCTGTGCCGGCTTTTACCGTTATATCTAATTTTACTATTCCTTTTTCAGAAACGTGTTTTATTGCATTTGTTAAAAGGTTTCTGATTGCCTGTTCAAGCCTTACAGCATCACCGGAATAAATTAAATTTTCAGGACAATTTACATTCAGCTGCATACTATATTCCTTTTCAGAAGGAAGGTTTTTATAACGGTTAAACAATTTGGTGATTAGCTGAACAAGTTGAAAATCATCCTTCCGTACAATGTAAGCGCCAGAATCCATTTGTGAAAGATCAAGAAGATCGTCAACCATATTGCTTATTTTTTCCGTCTCAGTCAGTAATATATTATAAACGCCTGAAGTTTCTTCTAAAGAATAAATCTGGTCGGAAAGAGCTTCAGAATATCCTTTGATTACGGACAGGGGTGTTTGAAGTTCATGTGAAACCTGGGCTGTAAACTGCGTTCTCATTTTATCAAGGGTTCTTTCTTTTGAAAGTTCCCCCTGCAGCTGGGATATTGTGTTTTCAAGCTTATCGGTGATTTCGTTCAATGTTTTACCAAGCATACCGATTTCATCTTTTCTGTTCCCTTCATATTTCAAAGAAAAATCAAGATGGCCCATTTTTTTTGCAATTTTGTTTAATTCCTTAAGGGGTTTTGACATGCTTTTTGAAAACACATAAGCGAAAACCAGGAAAATGACTATCAATACGATACCAAAATAGAGAAAGAACTGCTGTACAATCCCGACGACTGATTCCATGCTTGTATAAGAGATGCGGCCCATAACAAGATTGCCGTCGTTTGTATTAACAATGTATGTAAGCCACTCCTTGGGATTGTTTGTAGATCCGGTAGTCGATATAAATACTTCGCCGGCTTCCGATTTGCTTATTGTTGCCTGCAATCCCTGTTTACCCGACCCCTGAGACTCGGTTCCGTATACAATCCCGCTTGAATTATCCAGAAAATGTACGGACAGGCCATGGTCAAGATAGTATTCATCTATAAGTGCTTGTAATCCCTGAAGGCCGCTTTCGCTGTATTGATTTGTAAGTTCCTCGATATGTGTTACAAGAAGCTTTTCCTGCTGCATATAATAATAGTTGTCAAAGAAAAATTCAATAACGAGCCAGGAAACTGCACTGAGAATTACACCAAAGAAAATCATATAAAAAAGGAATTGCCTGAAAATGGTCCTTTTCATTCCGTTACCTCAAAAATATACCCGGTTCCCCGAAGGGTGCGAATACACTTGCCGCAGTCACCGAGTTTATGCCGTAACCGTTTGATGGTGGTATCCAGAACGCGTGTTTCGCCGTCATAGTCGTATCCCCAGATTCTGTCAAGGATTTGCAGTCTGGTAAGCGCATGATCCTTGTTGTCAATAAAGTAAAGCAGAAGCTCAAATTCCCGTGCTGACAATTCAACGGTTCCGGAAGCCGTGCGGACTGATTTTGAGTCGCTGTCGACAGTTATTCCGGGAAGGTCTATTTTAGATTTCTGTGAAAGTTTTCCGCTTCTCTTAAGCAGGGCCCTAACACGCATAAGCAGTTCTCTTGTGCTGAACGGCTTGGTAATATAATCATCAGTGCCGAGGTCGAATCCTTTTAAACGGTCGCCTTCTTCGCGCTTTGCGGTTAGCATGATTACCGGAATATCGCTGTCTTCTCTGATTTCAGAAAGAACTTCCCAGCCATTGGCATAAGGCATCATGACATCCAGGATTGCAAGGTCTGCAGGAGTTTCGTACCAGATATCCAATGCCTTTTCACCATCTTCAGCAGAAAAAACAGAATATCCTTCCGTCTCAAGGTATTTAGCTATTAATCTTCTGAGATTGCTGTCATCTTCTGCGATAAGAATACGGATTCCACTCATTATTTTCTCCTTATAAGTCAAATAAAGTATAACATAACCGGCGGGAGACCCTGGCATACTCCCGCCGATTATTAGTTGCTTTATATCTAGTTGTTTTTTCCGTGTCTGTTGCCACTGGCGTTATCGCTTCCGCTGCCATCGCGCAGGGGTTCGCCATCCTCTTCACATTCTCCGCCCAGCTGGCCTGCTCCTTGGTTTCCTGTGCCCCTTTTGCCAGCGCCTGAGCCGTCATTTCCGAAAATACCCCAGCCGTCTTCTGGCCTGTTGGAATTTTCGCCTTCTGTTTCGCATGTGCCGTCGCACGCTGTCAAATGATCCCTGATGGTTTTTGCATCTTCAGAAGAAAGACTTCCGTCCGCTTCTTTTGCATCAATGATTTCAAATTTCTGTGCAAGTACTGCCTGGTGAAATTCTTCTTGTGTTTCATACATTTCAGCTTGCACTGCAAATTTCTGTCCGGTTTCTCTTTCAGAACTTCTTCCATTGCCGTTGCCGTTGGCTGCTTCGAGAGGTAATCCGGTTCCTTCGCTGTATCCGTTTGATGCGAATGCAGTCCCTGTTGCTGCCAATGCGAGTATAATCGCTACCGCTGTAATAATCATTATTTTCTTTTTCATTTTTAACCACTCCTTTTGTGATGTTTTATTTTGTTATGTTTGCATGTTACTCCCTCTATCTGTCAGGAATGTGTCAGTTAGAAAAAAATTTTTATTAAAAAAAATCCGTGAATTCTTGGGATATCCGACTAATCTGTTTTATAGCTATGATGATTAAGAGCTTTAACTATCCTCAAGAATTGAGTAAGCAATATTGGTTGAGTGGTCTGCAACCCTCTCAAGATTACTTAGTATATCAATAAAAATAGTCCCCGCGCGGGCACTGCACTGTTTTTTCTTAAGCCGTTTAATATGGCGCTTCCTAAGTGTTTTTTCCATATCATCAATTTCCTGTTCAAGCGGCGGGATGACTGTGTTGGCTCGCTCTATGTCGCATTCATGGAAAATATCTAAAGCAATAATGAGAAGATTAAAAACCTTTGAACTCATTTCATCAAGTTCTGCTATTGCCTCGTCTGAATATTTAATCGGCTTTTCTATTTTGTTTTCTGCGAATTCTGCTATGTTTTCTGCGTGATCGCCGATTCTTTCGAGGTCGTTGACCACATGAAAAAGTGCACCGGCAAGTTTACTGTCAGCGGGTGATATATCCAGCTGGTTTACATGCACCAGTGTTTTTGAGATTTCGTGGTTCAGGAAATCGATGACTTCTTCATGATCATAGACGCTTTTTACGAGAACGGGGTCTCCGGTCTTGAATGCTCCTACAGCATTCTTAATATTATTGAGAGCCAGGCCGCCCATCCTCTCAACCTCCCTGACTATCTGGATGACCGCCATTGGAGGGGTTATAAACATATGGTCTTCAATATACATAAGCTTTAGAGGAGACTTGACCATATCTTCGCCGGGTATTATTTTCTTTGCCAGCCATACGACATACTTGATTGCAGGAAGCATAATTGCAACCATTACAACGTTGAAAAGTGTATGGAAATGGGCTAGTTGCCTTGTTGTGTCAGAAGACAATGCGGAAATCCAACGTGTAATCGGTAGGAATTGAAGCAGGACTATGAAAATAACCGCACCTATTATTTTAAACAAAAGGTGAAGTGTGGCAGCCCTTTTTGCCATTTTATTGGTTCCAATGCAAGCAAGGAGAGCTGTTATACAGGTCCCTATGTTAAATCCGAGAATAATAAACACAGAGCCTTCAAGGGAAACAAGGCCCTGCATTGACATTGCAAGCAAAATCCCCATGGAAGCGGATGAACTTTGAATTATCCCTGTAAGCAAAGCGCCGGCTAGTAATCCAAGAAGAGGATTCTCAAACAATAATCAATATGTTTGTAAACTGATCCATTTCCGCAAGCGGCTTAAGGCCGGAACTCATCATGGACATTCCGACAAACAATATCCCAAAGCCGGCTATTGCCGCGCCAATACTTGCTGCTCTTTTATTTCTTCTTGACAAAAAACATCATTGCTACACCGGCAAATAAGAAAAATCGGTGCAATATCCGTAAGTTTAAAAGCTATAAGCTGGGAGGTAATCGTTGTTCCGATATCAGCCCCAAGAATTACTCCGGCGGCCTGCATCAAGGTCATCAGTCCGGCATTAACAAAGCCCACTACCATAACGGTTGTTGCTGATGAACTTTGGATTGCCATGGTGAAAACAGTTCCGACGGCTACTCCTGCAAAACGGTTGCTTGTCATGATGTCCATCATCCTGCGGAGCTTTGAACCTGCGGTTTTTTCCAGATTATCGCTTAGCATTTTCATGCCAAAAAGAAACAGTCCGAGACCGCCCAAAAATGGAAGAAGAATATCAAGCATTATTTCTTTAAAAGTCATTTATCCCCCGGACATTATATGAAATCAATAACGTATTTCCTTACAACAAATTATAACATACCACTTAACAAAAATTTAACATATATCATAATTATGATAAGAGATTCTGATTGGTGTATTATGTATATATCAAAACAAAAAAGCGGGGAATATCAATGTACAAAGATATTAAACTGGGGTTATGCCCAATGGGGAAATTTGTTTTTTCTCACGAAGATGCAAAAATTCAAAAATCGTTAATTGAAGAAAAACTGAGTTACTTTAGGAGTTCATTTTGTGGGATTGGACGGTGTGATTGAAGATGGCATTGTCAGGGAATATGATGATATCAATGCCGTCGTTGAATTCTTTGATATGCAGAAAATAGACTGTCTATTTATCCCTCATTGTAACTTTGGAACCGAAAGTGCTACGGGGATGATTGCGAAAAAAATCGGTGTTCCCATATTGCTTTGGGGACCGCGCGATGAAGCTCCTCTTGAAGATGGAACCAGGCTCAGGGATTCTTTATGCGGAATGTTCGCGGCTAGTAAAGTGCTTGTTAAACTGGGGGTTCCCTTTACATATATTGAGAATTGCAGTCTAAATGACCCCGATTTTGAAGAGGGGCTGGATACATTCATACGCGCATCGAATGTTGTAAAGAAACTTTCAGGTGCAAGAATAGGCATGATTGGAAACAGGATAGACTTCTTTTGGAGCACAATAATCAATGAGAATGAGCTTCTTCAGAAATTCGGTATTGAAATACTGCCGATGGATCTGGCGAAAGTCATTCGCATGACTAAAGAAAAGGGTGAAAAGGACCATGATGGGTACATGCTGGAAATGGGAGTATGGGAAAAGAAACTGGACATTTCGGAAATGTCATGTGAGGCGATGTGCAATGTGCTGGCCCTTCGTGACGTAATGTATGAATTTGCTAAAGACAACGGTTTAACCGCCCTTGCGGTGGAGTCATTTATGACAATAATAGAAGAACTTGGCGCATGTATAAGTTTTGCCCAGGTGCTTGTTTCCGATATGGGGGTACCGTGTATATGCGAAAGCGATATCCATGGCGCTGTCAGCTCGATAATAGCCGAGGCAGCAGCATTAAATAAAACTCCGTCGTTCTTTGCCGACCTTACCATAAGGCACCCCGAAAATGACAAAGGACTGCTTTTATGGCATGATGCATTCCCTTTAAGCCTCAAGGATGCTAATTGCGAAGGGAAACTCGGAGGTCATTGGATTCTTCCGGGTTTTAAACCCGGTATGTCTCACTGGAAACTGAAAGACGGGGAGATAACAATTGTCCGTTTTGACGGAGAGAATGGCCAATATAATTTAGTTGCTAAAGAATCCTCAACGATTGAAGGGCCGTTTACCCAAAATACATATGTATGGGTAGAAATGGATGGGTGGAAGGAATTTGAACGCAAAATAATTGAAGGCCCCTACATCCACCACACATCATGTGTATACGGAAAATATGAAATAGTATTAAAAGAAGCCTGTAAATATATTAATAATTTAAAATTCGACGATTAACTAAATTATCCCTGGGATAGTTTGGTCAGCTTGTCATGTTATCTACAGGACAATTTGACAAAATGGCGGACCAGTCGCGGATTCGTTCTTTCATCGGAACTGCATGTGCCGGGCTGGTTGACCCCAGGTAAATAGTTTTAATTCCCGGGAATGAAAAATTCTTATTAAATAGGTTTTCTGCCTTACGGCCGTTTAAGAATATACAGATGATCCCGGGGTATTCTATAAACAGGAAGTTAAAATCATTCAGCTCGATGTTTTTAATAGCGGAATCTGCGCTCCCCCTTCTTTCACAAGCCTCAATCACATCCCAAAGTGCAATCCCATGGTTTAGAAGGAATTGCTTTTTTCTTCCATAATCACTATCAGGAATTTCATTGAAAATACCATATATTACATCCCAGAACTTATTCTGCGGATGGCCGTAATATTCTTGTTTTCTAAGAGACATAGCACCGGGCATGGTACCAAGGATAAGAATACGGCAATCCTTATTAATAATTGGTTCAAAAGAGTAAATTTTCATGAGTAAATTATATCATTTAAAAAGACCCGCAGAAGCGGGTCTTAAATTTATGGCTTTAGATTATATAATCAAATTCTTTTTATTAAAGACAAAAATTGCCGTGCCATATAAGATCGCTGTTACACCTAATAGTATAAGAATTGAATATAAAGCATATGTCCCACCCCCGAGAAGCCGTTCGACATCCACAACAGTATATACTGTCAGGTACTTAAGCCAGTCGATTTTTTCACTCAAGCTATGAACCATGCGGAAAACTACGAACAACAAAGGAATCCCAACACCGAAAGCAAGCGAAAACCGACTTTCGCTGAAAATGCAGGAGAAAAGGAAGCTTACTCCGCTAATAATAAGTGTTGCGGCAAGTGTAACCATATTAAGGACTATAAAAAGACCTATGTTTAATAATCCCGGCCATATCCCGGTGCTCATTGCGATTGCAATTCCAACAAGTACAATAAATATTGCACAAGTGCTGAAAACCAGATAAACAGCCTGTGTGGAAACCACTTTTACACGGGTATTTGGTGTTGATAACAAGTATGACATAGAACCTTTGTAAATGTTTGGCTATCAGGCGGTTTGCCACGACGGAAGTATATATGAACGGGAAAACAAGAAAAATGAATCCATAGAGATAATTCCCCAGATACTGGGTAAGGTCAGTACCAAGGTTGATAAATCCCAGGGCTTTCATCAATCCTTCAGGCATAACCCTAAGCATGCTTTCAATAAATTCCGCGTTTTCCGGATTGAACATTGAAATACTTGTTGAAATATAGATTAATATGAACAAAGTAATTCCCAATGCTATGGGCCAGTTTGATTTTAAGGTTGCTTTAAATAACGGACTACTCATTTTCTTTACCATCCTCCCCAAATATTTCATAAAGACATCTTCAAGAGTCTGATGCTTTGACTCAAGGCCGGTTACAGTGCAGTCTGCCAGCAATCTGAACATTTCCCCGTAATTCTTTCCAACTGAAACCTCTACCGTTGTCGCCGAGAGTTTTAACACTGGGTGCAATTCATGATTTTTTCTACATCTGCTGAATTCCCAAGGCTCACGATATAGTGCTCCTTCTTCATTGCATTAAGGGAATGAACTCTTCGATTGCAGCAATTCGACCATCCCTGATAATGCCGGCACGGTCGCAAATCAGTTGTACCTCTTCAAAAATATGTGAAGACATCATTATTGTTTTTCCCTTGCCTTTTTCTTCTCTCAATAGATTCATTAGCTTAATCTGCATGAAAGGATCCAATCCGCTTGAAGGTTCATCAAGGATATATACAGCGGGGTCATGCATGAATGCAGTGATGATTCCCAGTTTTTGCTTCATTCCCTTGGACATTTTCTTGATTTTTCCCTGTGGCTCAAGTTCCATATAATCAATCAAACGGGCGCGCCTCGTAATATCTTTTGTTTTTCTCATATTTCCTATGAATTTCAGGAATTCAATGCCGGTCATGTTGTCAAGAAAAGCCATTTCACCGGGAAGATATCCAATCATGCCCTGTAGTTTTGCAGCATCTCTACGGCAGTCAATGCCGTTTATTACCGCAGTGCCGCTATCAGCATTGGTGAAACCTAGAAGATTTCTGATAGTTGTGGTCTTGCCAGCTCCGTTGGGTCCAAGGTATCCGAAGACTTCACCCTCCTTAATGGCGAAATCAAGGTCGAAGACCCCTTTGCCGCTTCTGTAAGTCTGTGTCAGTTTTCTTACTTCAATCATTTCGGTCCCTCCTAAAAAGTCTATATACTCTGCCCTGAAAGCTTAATTGGATATCTATAGTTAAAAATTTTTTCAGACTCTACAAGATTAATCCGATAAAGCATTCTGGCGCTGAAAATGTTCTCCCACTTAACAGCATCAGGATACCGATGGCCAAGGCATAAACCGAACAGGACTTTGCATATTTCATGGCAACCTCCAAAATAATTAACTATGACTACTCTTTAGTTTCAGCTTTTGTATTTTCCCCATGGGATGATTTTTTTATCCTTTTCTTATAACGTTCGAGATTAAATGTTCCCTGCAAACTAAATGATTTTACGGCGTCCTCCCCAAGGTGACGCACTTTATTAGATGTTCTTGGAATTACTAGATCCGCATTTTTAATATTTATGTCTTCAACAATAAAATCTACATCAAGCAATTCAATATAATTACCGGTGTAATCTTTAAGAATGCCAGTTATTTCATATACTTTGCCATTATATAAATGGATGCATACAACCTTGTTCCCAATATACTTTTCCAGCAGCGGGTTATGGGTAGTATCTATTGAAGACACTGCTTCCTTATTAACCCTGGATAGATATACTTCATTACTTGCATAATCAGGGTTCACGGTTTTCATCTTTCCGGAAACCGTTGCGAAAATATCCATAAAGGAATCTCTTATTATTTTAAAGAAAATCCCGATTGAGCGACCCATTTTTCTAAACAAAGTAGGATGATATGTTTTTTTAATCACACGCCGTCTCTCGGCAGCACGCTTTTTATCCATATCAGAATGAAATCTTGCAAAAAATCTTATTTGGTCATATTCATCCTTATAAAAGATATGACTCCTCTTATCTCCATTTCCGGAATCTGTTAAAATCAGCTCAACGCCGGTGTTTTCAACATCAAGCCGGCCTTTTATAACTTTACCGTTATTAAGATAAACACTTACGATATCTGATTTAAAACTCTTTATGCACTTGTCTTTTTTTATATGTTGGATAAAAGCTATTAATAATGTTGAAAAAATGATTAATGCAACAGTAATTAAAAAACCACTGTCAAATATAGCAAACTTGGCCGCTGCAGGGGCTGCCTCAAGGAATACAGGCTGGAAAAAAGAAAAGTTCATATGATACCTTCCGGGTTTTAATGAAAACATTGTATATTTTTTATACAAATCCCGCAAATCAATAGCCAAGCAGGTTCGGCAAGAGTGTTACAATCTGCGGGAATGCCAGCAATAAGCCCCGGCAAACAAACAAAGCGATTAAGAAAGGCCATGCCTTTGAATATGGTTTCGGTGGGGATATTTTTTGAGACACTTTTTATTATGAAAAACTCTTACACAAAGAAGGGGTTATTACTCCGTTTGCAACCACAAGTATAATAATCACACTGAACCAAATGGAATCATATTCCAGTACTTCCACAGATTCGCTTGCGCTGAACTAAATCAATAAACCGGAAATTACTTGGATAACAAATAGAATAAGTAAGTTTTAGAAAAAAAGAACTGTTTAATAATAATAAAAAAGAATATCATATTAGTAGTATGGTTGGGGGAACAAAACATGATAACAGCGAAAGCATTAGCTTATGAAAATCCGGGACAACCGGCTTTTAAAGAGGTAAAAATGGAAGGTCCGATAGCAGGATGTGTGGGTATCAAAATAATTGCCTCCTCACTATGCAACACTTCGGAGCTAAGAAGCTTCAAGGGTGGATATAAAACGGGATACGGAGCAACATATCCAATGAGAACAGGCGAACCGGGCCATGAAGCAGTTGGAAGGATAGTGGAAACCGGGCAGGATGTTACAGATTTCAATATTGGAGACATTGTAGTTATGACCGGCCACGGCGGAGAACCCTGCCACAGGTCGTATGTGAACAGAAAGACGGATGACATTGCTGCCATTCGACCCGGAGGAAGGGATGTAAGGGAAGCGGCCATTCTGGAAATGTACGGATGTGCATATCACTGTGCCTTGACACCATTGTCTTTCAATGATTACAGCGGGAAAAGAATCCTGGTTCTCGGAATGGGTGCAATGGGTCTTTGTACTGTTCAGATTCTAAAAAATATGAAAAAGGTTGAAATCACAGCGGCTGACTTATCTGATGAGCGTCTTGAAATTGCTGTAGAGTCAGGAGCGGACAGGACGGTGCAACCTTCAGAAATAGATAAAAATGAAAAATATGACATAATCATTGAATGCTCAGGCAGCGTATTGGGTCAGGAACTTGCATGTTCTCTTGCTCCGAAAGTGCTTATTTTCTCAAGTTACAATACAAAGGAAATAACAATCAGGCAGAACCTGTGGTTTGATACACATACAACAATATATAATCCCGGAATAGTTACATCTGAAAACTTTAAAAAAGTGGCGAACCTTTACAATAAAAAACTCATAATCCCTTCGCTGTTAGTGCAAAAAAGAATCCGCCCGAACAAAAAGGAATATCTTGAGACAATTGATGAAATTAAATCGGGGAAAATTGTTAAGGCTATTATGGAGTGGTGAAATGAAAATTGCAATTGATACATTCAGCTACTATATGCACTTTGGAAAACACTGGTATGTACCGGAAAATCCAGTAGATGTACGCTGGTACTGTGAAGTTTCAAAAAAACTTGGGGCTGATGGACTTCACATTGATCCATATCACTTAGATTTGGTTAAAGATACAGCCTGGGTCAGGGATTTTGCACATGAAAATAAAATGTATATAGAACTGGGAGCCTGTGGAACATCTATTGAAGAATTGAGTCCCTTTATTAATGCGGCAGAATCCATGGGTGCAAAGTTGCTAAGAATTTTTACCGGAGGATCATGCCTTGATGGCAGAACTGTAACACGGGAAAGAGCGTTAAAAGTAAAAGAACAGTTATATGATGTTTTGCCTATTGCTGCAGAAAAAGATTTAAAAATTGCGATTGAAAACCATGGTGATCTATTTATAGAAGATATGCTTGAGATATTGAAAATTGGGTCGGATTACCTTGGAATTTGTTTTGACAGTGGCAATTTTGCCTTTACAGGAGAAAATCCAATTGATGGGATAAAAGCTTTTGGAAACAGGATTTTATGTACACACCTCAAGGATGTTTGCACAGAAAACACATTCCCCGGGGCAAAACCATTTAAAACGGTAAAAAAACCAGTGCATTTTTGCGGGCTTGGTGATGGGTATCTGCCAATGGTTGACATAATTCGACAGTTACATGAGGCAGGTATCAAAAACCTAACGCTTGAAATATGTTCTCCTTGCATAAAAGCGATGACAGAGAGAAACTTGCTTAAATTTGAAGAAGACAATGTTACAAATAGCATTGGATTTATCAAAAACACTATATTTTGACATATTTGATTAGAAAATAGCAGAAGAGTATAATTAAGGTACATTATGACACCGGCCTAATGGCAACAGGCGAGGGATTCGGTGTATGCCCCGGCTAAAAATGTCACTTCTTTTACAAAAGCCGGAACATAGCTTAAAAAAAGGGCATCTATCCCCACGACAGGACTTTCAAGTAAATAGAGATATAACCACCTGATGACAGGAGGGGTATTTGTAGTCCGTAAATTTAAAAGACCGGAGAAGGGGGAGAATATAATGAGAAGGAAGTTAATAGTTATTGCTGTTCTTTTGCTATTCTTGGTTCCGCTGATTTCAGGGTGCAGTCCGATTGAGTTACCAACAAGGATAATAGTTAACGGAGGCGGATGGATTGATGCGTCATTATCAGCCCAGTCGGTTATGGCAGAAACAGAGGTAGTAGGAAAAGCGACTTTTGGGTTCACATTTGATATGTATGATATTGTTTGGGGAACTGAGGCTCCAACAGACTATAAGGTGAGGGGTCACCTTACATATGTTGACCATGTGACAGGAGAAAAAGTGATTGGACCGATTACCGATATTTTAATGGTAGAACCAGGTGGCATCACCGGTACATATGGAAAAGGTGCCGGGACATTTACTTTCATGCCCATAGATGGAGATCCTGATGAATTCCATATAGAATTATCCACCGGATATATAAATTCCGGGATGCTTGAAGGCGGAAATATAGAGACTGTTATGTTTTACGATTAATAGAAATCGAAGAGCTGACCCAGGGTCAGCTCTTCGAAGTAGTTATTTCTTTAAAAACCACCACTTGACTTCGTGATTTAAGTCTTTGTTTATTGATGGGATGCCTGCAAGTGCCCTATGTACCATTACGGCAAGGGCGACATTAATAGCGGCTACAAGGGTGAGTGGTCCCGCCGTGGCAACAAAAAACGGTGTTCCGAGTATGGGTATCAGAAGTGCAGTTGCGGCTACGCCATTTAACACTACTGCAACAGCAGCTGATATAATTATGTTTATTTTTTTGGAAAAAAATGAATAAATAATCATTACAGCGGCCATTTCAACAGCTACTATTAAATGTATTGGTAGCGTAAATGGGAATCCGCTTATTCCCGCTGAAATCAAATGACCAAGTAAGCCGGTCAGCGCCCCTGCTAATGGTCCAAGCATCGAAGCCGCTAGGAATGCAGGCATTGAATCAAATGCAATTGAATTCCCGAAAGGCTTTAAAAAAGCCCCGGCTACTGACAACGCTATGAAAAATCCGCACAGCGTGATGAATTTGACTGATAGTTTCGTTTTCATGTTTTACTTCCTTTCATCATAAAAGCCCTTGGAAATGCATCAAAACATTTTCAAGGACTTTACCATGATCCTTTGGTTTTTCACAATATGGCAGGTCTTCTGGCTTATGCCGATAACAATACGCGAAGCCTTCCCGGTTAACCAGTGGCATATATCGCATATCCGGCAAATACAGCGGCGGGACCGCCGGGGATTGATACCCCGTTCCCTATTCTCCCTGACAGCTATACTTCAATCCTGTCCGGGCACCTTATTGCTTTTATTTAAATAGAATATTACCAAAAAACACGATAAATTGTCTATAATAATTTTGCAAATGTCCCGATAAACGAAATAGGTATGTCGACTAATGTTCTAAGTAATTCGACAGACCCGGGGTCGGCAGCTGCAACTGCGCATGTGGCAGGACCCGCTGATTGTCGAATAATATCGCTAGTGGCCGAATTCTCGTTAAACTCCATGTCAAGGTCTTTTGCCATCTGCTTTGCTTCAAACAGAACACCCCTCGAACCAGCCGGGACTAAATCCAGGACGGAAGGTAAGCCGAGAATTATCTTAATTGATTCAAGCGAGAGTATCTTGGATTTATATTTCAGAACCTCATCTCCGACACAAGGAATTCCGAAGAGGATTGCATCATATTCAGATTGTACCGGCACAGGTTTGAAATTTTGAGTATCAATTTGCCCTAGTACGGTAACCCCGATGCCTGTTGATGAAACGGTAAAATTTTCTTCAGAGCTGCCGGTTATAGATAAACTGGAATCAAGGCCGGCCTCTTCCATAGCGGTTGTAATACCGTATAATATGGATTTTCCGTAACTTCCCAACGATACTGACAGATTGTCTATGACCATCAGTGGCTGGGCTCTAATTGCCAGTGTCTCGGCGAGAGCTACAAATGCTGTATGGTATCCTACATTAAAGCCGTCTGTCTTTATACAGTCATCCTTCAAAAGCCCGACCCCGCCGCAGGAATCACAAGCCACGGTTAAAAGCCTGTCCCCAAAATGAATTATCGAAATATCCCTGTATTTTTCAATCATAGTAAACCCTTCATCAGCCATTCTATTTTATAATATCCAGTTTATATTCCTGAGTGCCAAGTCCGTGCCTTTCCAGCGCATTGAGCTGAACAAAAGGATCTTTATGGTGGATCCGCTCAAATAAATGACCCTCGGTTCCCATTTGAAAATTCTCCGGCAGTCCGACTGGAATTAGGTCTTCCACTTTTATTGCGTCAAGACAGGCTCTTTCAATTGCCACAATATCATCAGAAGCCATTATTCCTATATCAGGAACAAGTGCAGGAGTTGTAAGCCCCCAGCAGTCACAAAGCGCTGTTATCTGGGTTAGAACATTAATGAAATAGGTATTTCCGGGTTCAAATGTATCAAGGACGGTTTTAGTGGATAATGCCATTCCTTCCTGGAAAGCCTCGAAAGCCTCCCCTTCTTCTGACATAGTAATGGCGTTTGTTGGGCAAACCTTTACACAGTGCTGGCAGAATGTGCAGTTGTGGTAAAAAACATCGTACTTTCCGTCTTCGGTAAATTTATTGGCATTGTGATTGCAGCTGTCTATGCACTTGTCGCAGTGGATGCATTTTTCTTCGTCCCATATCAAACCGCCCTCTAGCCCATGGATGCCACGTCGGGTTCTCTGGGAAACACAACCCATTGCAATGTTTTTGCACGCACCGCCGTAACCGCAGGTCCCATGTCCCTTTACATGTGAAAAATCAATCAACACATCGGCATCATGAATATTTCCTGCGACATCCATAACTGTAAAAGTCCTGTAATCCAGTTTTTTCTCATACATATAATTCCCGGTCATACCGCACACATCTACAATAGGGCAGCCGAGGATTTTTTCCGTATAGCCGCGTTCATCCGGTTTCCTGTCAATTACATTATGATCAGTTATGAAACATTTTCCGCCCCAGCCCTGAATCTTTGTCACAAGGATTCTAATAAAAATCGGCGCTATTGTACTGTAGGATAAACCGGAGCCAACATGCATTTTAATTGCAACTTTCTTATCCTTTACAACTCCATCCAAGCCGGTTTTATCAAGCATCCGATCGAATTTAGCCGGCAGGGTCTGGTTCTTTTCATAACGTGTGAATGCCATTGGGGCAAATAAAACTTTAGACGACATAGCATGTTCCTCCCTTTTATAAAATTCAGTATATCACCCATAATCATATTGATAAAAGCGTATTATGAGAAATGGTCATATTAAGGGTGTATAATATTTCTATGGGGGATTAACAATGAATCTTTATAAAAATGAATATACGGTTAAATTAGAAACATTGTACAACAGGGTAACGGATGAATATTGCTGGGTTCATACACGCGGAGGAGTAATTCCAGGTGAAAATCCGGTAATTGTTGCAACAACACAACAATGGGCGATGGGAAAAAGCGATATTTTCAGCGACCTATTCCATTTTAGGACCCTGAATATGGGAGAATCATGGGAAGGGCCTTTCTTTAATAAGAACCTAGGGAGGAAAAAACTAAAAAATGGGCTTGAAATGGGCATATGCGATCAAACACCTGATTTTCATAAAAAAACAGGCAAATTGCTGTCAACAGGGCATACTATTACCTATGACGGAGGGGCTCATCCCGCATCTGCAATAGACAAATCACTGCCAATTTATCCGGCTTACACAGTTTATAATTGTGAAGAAAACTGTTGGTCAGATTGGAAGATAATAGAATCCTTGGGCAGGAAAAACATTGTAAGAAGCAGTTCCGGGTGCAGCCAAAGGTATGACCTTGATGACGGAACCATTCTCCTACCGGTTTCTTTTCTGGAAAAAGGAGAAAAATATACAAAAATTACGATTGCCAGATGCTTCTTTGACGGAGAAGAGTTAAAGGTTATTGAAACCGGAAATGACTTGGCTATTGAATCCGACAGGGGACTGGCAGAAGCATCCATAACAAAATTTGGGGAGCTCTATTATCTTACGATACGGCATGACAAAAAGGGTTATGTTTGTATAAGCAAAGACGGACTAAACTTTAATAGTCCTGTAAGCTGGAAATGGGATACCGGAGTTGAGGTTGAAACATATAACACACAGTCCCACTGGATTACACGGAATGATGGGCTATATCTCACATATACAAGAAATGCAGGAAACAACAGTCATGTTTTCAGACACAGGGCACCACTTTTCATGGCGAAAGTCGATCATGAAAAAGTATGTCTGCTTAGACATAGCGAAAAAATAATTATCCCTGAAAGAGGGGCTAGGCTTGGGAATTTCAATACGACAAATATCAATGAAAACGAGACTTGGATTTTCAACACTGAAGTTCTGAGCCCTCCGGATTGCACCCGTTATGGAAGCGATGGCAGTATATTTGTAGCAAGAATACAATGGATTTAAGCTGAATTAATGAGAAAACATATTCACAGAAGCAAAGTAAATTATTTTTCTTTACTGAGCAGATGTCGGGATATATAATATAAGTTACCACTTTAAAGGAAAAGATATGTATAATTTTGAAGAATCGAAAACATTTTTATATTCAGACACTCCGATTTCTGATATTTTCATCAGCGAGTATCTTCCCGAGATGACAGGTATTCAGGTTAAAATATATCTGTACTGTTTGTTTTTATCTAAAAATAAGAAAAAAATCTCAGAAATGCAGTTTGCTAAAACGTTCGGGTTATCTGAAGAGAAAATTTCAGGAACTTTTCAGGAATTAGTAGAAAAAGGTTTGTTTCATAAAAAAGGCAAGGGCTTTATACTTGCAGATTTGAAAGGCAAAGAAATAAACAAGCTTTATAAACCGAGGACAGCACCCAATGCTATGGAACTTGACACTAAGAAAAATATAGTTTCTTCCATAAATAAAGGTTTTTTCCAGGGAATAATGCCGATATCTTGGTATCAAAACATTGAAATGTGGTTTAACCTTTATAAATTTGAAGATGAAGTAATGTTCATGCTTTTTAATTATTGCAATGAACGGGGGCTTTTAAAATTTTCATATGTCAACGCCGTTGCCAAGAACTGGGCTGAGGCAGGCATCAAAAATGAATCTGACCTGGATGACTACTTCATGAAATATAAGAAGATGAAGGAAATTTCAACAAAAATCGCCAAAAAACTGAACCGCACATCCAGATTTACAGAGTACGAAGAGCGATATATAAAAAAATGGGTTGATGATTACAAATACAGTATGGATATTATAGACATGGCTCTTAGAAAAACAGTGAGAATATCAAATCCAAACCTTGAATATGTGCACAAGGTCCTTACCGGATGGCATAAAAATGGATACAGAACACCGGAACAGGTAGAAAAAGGAGCTAAAAATCATACTGCATACAGAAATAACGGTGCTATTGACGAAATGATGCTTAAAAAAGAGGTCCGCGACCATTATTCAGAGATTAAAGCTAAAAATAATAAAATATTAAAAGCCCGTAATGAAGAGGTCTATACCAAAGTTCCCGACATTAAGAAACTGCTGTCCGACATTGCAAACCTAAGCATAGATTCACTTGCAATGAAAAAAGATGAAAAACAGGATGTCTTTTCAAAAATTGATGTAATGAAAGAAATGGCTTCGTCATTGCTTGTTAAAAATGGATTTGCCGAAAATTACCTTGACCCGGTATATGATTGTGATAAATGCTCAGACACAGGTGTTTTGCCTGACGGCAGCAGCTGTGCCTGCAGGAAGAAATTCATAAAAGAAATAAAAAACCAATAAAAACAAAACAATCAAAAAGAGTGTATTTGCACTCTTTTTTAATTGTTTTTATATTGTCTAAAGACGAAGGATATTGGCGTCTTTGTATTCAGAGATAAGTTCAATTTCCTTTTCTTTGCAGGTAAAAACTATAACCTGCTTCTCTTTGGCAATTTCAGATAAAAGATCAAAGGTGCTTTTTATCCTGTCTTCATCATAATAAGCAAAAGCTTCATCGATTATTATAGGCACGGATTCTTTTTCGGAGAAAACCTCAGCCGCGGCTATTCTTAGCGCGAAATACATCTGGTCAATGGTACCATCGCTGAATTCCCATAAGGAATGAACGGCATTTCTAAACTCGGTATTTATTTCGTTGTCAATCCCAGTTGCCAGTGTTGAGTGGCTTCCGTCTGTGATATGGCTCAATAGTTTGCCTGTTTTTTCATTTAATTTTGGAATGATTTCTTCCTGCATCTTTTCAGCTGCCTGGGAGATTAATTCGGAAGCAAGCTCCATTGCCTGTATTTCTGCTTTTATGGAATCCAGTTTTTCACGGCAAAGTCCCAGCGATTCTTCTATTTGAGCAATTTCCTCATCGCTTTGCATGTATTTGCTCAATACAGCTTTTACACCGGATAATTCCCTTTGCTTGATATCAAGTTCAACCTGTGGGTCAGTCTCCGTGTTTTGTGCAGTGGAATTTCCGGATGCCCCATAATCAGCCAGACGCCTATTTATTTCTGTAAGTGCGTTTTCAATTCCGGAAATATCACTGTATTGTGCCGGAACGCTGTCGCGGAAGTTTTCCAAGTCGGATTTTCGCTCTTTAAGTCTTTTTATATTATTTTCAAGTGTGGCGAATTGGTTTTTGTTATCAAACAGTTTTTTTAAAAGCTCATCTGCCTCTTCAAATGTTTTTACTTTGGAATAACCGGCGGACTCTATGAATGCGTTAATTACAGTCAAATCGTGATTACATTCATTAACAAGCTTGATTTGGGTCAAGAGTTCACTTTCAGTATAATGCGGCTTTTTTAAATGAAGATAAACCAAAAGGGCTGTAACAATTGCTGTTGCAATAAAAATGGCAGGATGAAAAAGGATTGCCAATAAGGCTGTTAGAGTAACCCCTGTATAACATAAGGCCAGCCAAATTCGGTTCCTCTGTTTTTTGTTAACTAATTTGGCCAGCACTGCCTCGGGATCCTCCCCGGTTATGTTTTTTTGTTTTTCAATAGCTGAAGCGGTTATCCGGATATTATCAAGAAGTTCCTGTTCTGTAATATTTGCCGGAAGCCGGTATTTTTCGATAAGCTGGCTTGCTTTAAATATTTCATCGCTTAAGCCCATGATTTTTTCAGAGTAGCCATCATATTTACTTTTTAAGCCTAAAAGAACTGCTTTTTCCTCAGTTAGCTCAGCGGACGCTATAGAAGTTTTATAATCGGCGGCCTTGATCTTAAGAAAATTGATTTCCTTTTCAAGCAACAGTTGTTTTTCGCTGTAGTCTGCCATATCGAGGTGCTTCTGATTAGCTGAATCCATTAATGAGGTTAACTGTTTGTACTCTGCTGAGGCAATGTTGTGCGGCTTATTTTTAGTGCGATTATTGCCAAGGGCTGTTATTGCCGTGGATAATGCCGCTTTAGCCACAGCCACGGATGTACTCTCGCTTCCTGTCTGTGAGAGGTTCATTAGCTTTTCAAAAAGGTTTTTTCTGTCATCCTGAAGTACTATTGTACCGCCTTGTTTGATAAAGGAAGTGTTTTCAAAACATTCCCTGTCCATACTTAAAAGCGTTTCTCCTAAAGAAAGGCCATCTTTCTTTGAATAGGGAAATTCAGAAGTAATATCTCTTAGGTTTTCGTCGAAGACAGATGTGTTTCTACGGGCGAAATCCCTTTCGATTTTCATTACATTCCCGTCATCGGTCTCAAGTTCAAGCATTCCGCCGAACACTGAACCACCCCATGGCTTGTATTTCCTTAAATCCGGAAGACGGCCCTCTTTATCAACGTTCCTTCTTGGAAAGTCAAAAAGCATGGCCTTTATGAACGACTGAATGGTTGATTTGCCTGCTTCATTTCTTCCGAAAACCAAAGTGAGTCCCTTGCCAAGGATTAATTCTTCATCATTGAATTTGCCGTACCCATTGATGCGAAGTTTCTTTATTCTCATAAATCTTCACCCCCGGCACGCTCGATTTTCCCATTGTCTATTGCTTCTATGCCATAATACAAAGCTTTTTCAAGCATTATTTTATCATCATCATCGGCGGATTTCATTTGCTCAATTATATTCCGGGCGAATATTCCCTTCAAACCTTTCATGATAGATAAATCCTCAATGGAAACAGAAACAGATGACTCGTCTCGCACCTTGGTAAACAAGGTAATCTCGAGCAGATCCTTTTCAATATGGTCTGTATCAGGATTGTATTCCAGGGGCTTGTTTCCGGTAAGAACAATCTTATATAAAGTTCCGCCTGGCTTTAATGACGGTGTAATTTCATCAATAACCTGCCTGTCGCTTTCGAATTGACCTATATCAAATTCCAAAGTTTCATATTGTGTTTTAGTGTTAACGTTGAATTTTACATCAGGGAGAGAATTTTTATGAATAGTACCCGAAAAGAAACCATGACTCCCCGGTTCGTCAAAACCAAGCGGTTCAAGACTGCCCGGATTGTAAAAAATTCCGCCGCCTTCACCGGTTTTTCTTTTATGATTATGCCCTGCGGCCACATAATTGAATCCCTTTGATTTAAGCAGGTGCGAAGAAATAGAATTATAATCATTATTTCCTATTTGAAGGTCTACGTCACCGTGGAACAACAGGATGTTTATTTTCTCTTTATCTAACTCCATGGTTTCAAGTTTTATGGCCTGGCCTGTTCCTGAAATCCAACCTAGTCCGAAAATTTCTGTATTAAGATCCTCAAAACAGACACTATCTTTATTACCGCCTATGAATGTTACGTTATCACTCCATTTATATGTCTTGTAATGGGAATTTGCAGCCTCGGGATCGTGGTTGCCGGCAATCATTATGACTTTTGTTTCCGGTATGGAAGCAAAAAGTCCGTTTACCGCGGCAACAGTACGCAGTCCGGTGTATTCATGCTCAAATAAGTCGCCCGGAATAAAAAGAAAATCAGGTTTTTCGATTTTCACTTTTTCTATAAGCCGTGCAAGGTTGTTGTAAATTTCTTTCCTGCGGATTATCGGAAGCCCTGGTCTAGAGGCGAGAGCTCGAAAGGGTGTATCCAAATGAAGGTCTGCGCAGTGGAAGAACGTTATTTTATCCATCTTTTTCCTCTTTGTATGTTATAACTGCGAAAGCTACGGCATAATCTCGCCCGTGAGACATGCTGATATCGATTTTTTCTGCTTTTATATTAATAAAAGTGTCTTTTGCGGAACCTATTAGTGATATATAAGGTTTTCCATGGGTGTCATTTAGAATTTCAATTTCCGCCGGAGCGGCCTTATCTCCCATACCGGTGCCGAAGGCTTTGGCAACGGCTTCTTTTGCGGCGAAACGCGCCGCAAGGCTGCTGTACCTGCCTGCCCTCTTATTCATGCAGTATTCTTGTTCGGATTGGGTATAAATACGGTCAAGGAAAGAAGGCGTCTTGTTGACGGCCTTTTTTATCCTATCTATTTCAACTATATCTGTCCCGCATGTTATTTTCATGTTATACCCCGTATTGTTTCAGTAAGATATGAATGGTATTGTTTCCTCAGTTTAAAATACGCTGAATTAGCCTCTTCAAATGAACTATAGATTCCATATACAGCAGCACCGCTGCCAGTCATCAGGGCGACTGGTGCGCCTGTGTCAAGTATATCATGCTTGGCTTTTTCGATTTTCTGTTTTTTAGGAAATACCAAGCCTTCAAATGTATTGCCAATAGCCTTTCCGAGTTTTGCCAGGTCCCTTTTGCTAATTGCGCCGGCGATATCGTCAATATTGGGATGAAACGATTTTCCGGTCTTGCTGTACAATGAATATGCGTGAGCAGTATTAACTACTTCATCCGGCATTATAATTACCGCGTAAAAACCATTGAACAAAGGTAAATCGGTAAGTATTTCTCCTTTGCCCTCTGCCCGTTGTGTCCCGCCTGATATGCAGAAAGGAACATCGGACCCGATTACCAATGCTAATTCTTCCAGAATTGATATGCCAAAATTAGTACAATACAAATTATTCAGGCCCCTTAATACTGCGGCGGCATCGCTGCTTCCGCCGCCCAGACCGGATTGTACGGGTATGTTTTTTTCAATACTGATACAAACACCGGTTTCTAATGGGGATAATCCTGCTTTTTTAAAGAATGCTACAGCAGCTTTATATGCTGTATTGTATTCATTTGCAGGTATGTCTGAATCTGAACAGTAAATATATATCCCTGCTGCTTTTTCGAGATGGATTTCATCATAAAGTGAAACGGTCTGCATTATTGTATCTATATTATGAAAACCGTCCTGACGCTTTTCAATTATGTTAAGTCCAATATTTATTTTTGCATAAGCCTGTTCTATTATCATCTTCTGCCAAGTAATTACACTAAAATTTAACTCGTTATTAAGTGACGTGTTATAAAAAGAATTATATTTAGTACGGTTTGCTATGTCAATTATCCATGACTGTGAGTTGAATCGGAATTTGAGCAATTATCCAAATTCTCAATTTCAATGGTAACATCTTCAATACCCATTTCTTGAAGGGTAATTTTAGCAGAGCGCTTTAGATTAACGATTTCATTTATATCAGGCTCGTTTTTCACACACATGTGAAAGGTCATGATATTGCTGTCGCCATCTAGCGTCCAGAGTTTTATTCCGTGTATTTCCAGGATATCCGGATGAAGTTTCATTAATTTAGCTTCAATTTCCGGAACATTATATCCGTCGGGTACGGCCTGCAGGAAGATTTTTATGATTTGCCCAAAATTTTGAATAACGTTTTTTAGTACAAAAGCAGTAATAAGCAGTGACAATATCGGATCAAGAATAGGTACATCCACAAATAGAAGGATTATACTGACAACAAGTACCGCAGCCCAGCCCAATACGTCTTCAAGAAGATGGAGAGTCACGACCTTTTCAGCTATTTTTGAGCCTCCTTTTAACCGTATAACAGCCAGTCCGTTTATAACTATTCCAAGCACTGCAAGTATAACCATGCCTTTTGCCTCTATTGGTTCCGGGGCAAAAAGACGGGGAATTGCTTTGGCTACAATGAATCCGGAGCCTACCAGGAGCACTATGGCATTCATCAGAGCGCCAACCAGAGACAAACGCTTATATCCGTAAGTGTATTGTGAATTACCCTCTTTCCGGGAACGTTTTTCCAGAATCCAGGACAGTCCAAGCGTCAGGCTGTCGCCAAGATCGTGTACCGCATCAGACAGTATGGCGATGCTATTCGTCAGAAGTCCGCCGACTATTTCTATAACGACAAATAAAGCATTCAGCAGGAAAGCTATACCTATATTCTTTTTACTGTCATGGCCATGGCTGTGGTGATGATGTTCGTTCATAAAAACCTGTTTCTGTATATAATCTTACTTATTATTACCCTAAAATGCAGTATTTAAGACTATGCGCCGATCAGTATGCTATCATTTATGTAACCGGAGGTGTGTTATGAAAGTTGGCATAGTTGGTACAGGGGCTTTTGCTCAAAGTTTCATCCCTTTGTTCAAGCTTCACCCATTGGTGGAGGAAGTTATTCTTTGTGACCTTGACAGTAATAAGCTTGAAGAGAATATGAAGAAGCACGGGATTTCAAAGGGTTCGCCATCCCTGGACGACCTTTTGGAAACAGATGTTGATTCTGTTGCGATTTTTACTCAAAACTGGATGCATGGGCCGCAGGCGGAAAAAGCCCTTAATGCGGGAAAGAATGTTTATTCAGCGGTTCCCGCCGGCATAACATTTGATGAGGTTGAAAAACTCATCAGGGCAGTTGAAAAAACAGGAAAAACATACATGATAGGCGAAACCAGCTACTATTATCCGGAAGTCATATACTGCAGGCAACAGTTCAACGCCGGCAGATTCGGGCGCATTGTTTATGGAGAGGGTGAATATTACCATGATATGGATCATGGGCTTTATGATGTGAAAAAATGGCGCGGAGGCAAGAACTGGAAACTGATTGCCGGCAATCCTCCCATGTATTATCCCACTCATTCCACAAGCTGTATTATATCGGTAACCGGAGCACATATGACGCACGTCTCCTGCCAGGGATTCATCGATAAGCATGAGGACGGATTGTTCGTTAAAGGTGTTAATAAATGGAATAATGAATTCAGCAATGAATCTGCGCTGTTTAGGATGTCGGACGGCAGTTCGGCCAGGATAAATGAATTCAGACGCATCGGACACCCCGGTACTGTCAGAATGTCTCTTTTCGGTACTAAGTGCAGCTTTGAGCATAATAAGCATGGTGCAATATGGGTAACAAAAGACGGAAAGGATTTTACTTTGGTTGACGATTTGCTAACATGTGCTCCCAATCCACTGAAAACAGAACTTGCTGAAAACAAAGAACTAATGAATAAAGTTAAATCTGAAGACGGGACGCATCTTGGCGCCGCGCCAATCCATGATGTAAAAAGCCTGCCTGAAGAATACCAAGGAGAAAGAAACGGACACCGGGGATCCCATCATTTCCTGATACATGATTTTATAACCTGCGTAGAAAATAAAAGATTACCGGCAAATAATGTATGGCAGGCTGCCCGTTATATGATACCGGGACTAATAGCACACGAATCAGCTGTCCGGGGTGGTAAACTGCTTGAAATACCCGATTTCGGCTCTGCTATGGAGCAATAGCGGAAGCTTGGAATTATAAATAACAAAAAAAGAGGACCGAAGTCCTCTTTTTTTGTTTTTGTGATTGCCTATAACAGTGGAATTATAAGCTTGAGCAGGAACAGCGCCACTATAATGTACATCATCGGGTGCAGGTCCTTGCCCTTCTTATTAATTAACTGCAGGATCAGGTATGAGATGAATCCGAACATCATGCCGTCTGCAATACTGCTGAGTATCGGCATCAATATGATGGTAAGGAATGCCGGAATAGCTATTGTGTAGTCGTTAAAGTCAATTTCTCTAACGGATCTCATCATCATAAGACCAACAATTATCAACGCCGGTGCGGTTGCAAATGCCGGAACAGCCAGGAATACCGGCGAAAAGAACAGTGCAAGAACAAACATTGCGGCTGTAAATACTGATGTAAGACCAGTTCTTCCGCCGACTTCAACGCCGGCTGCACTTTCAATGTAACTGGTTACGGTTGAAGTACCAAGCATTGAACCTGCGGTAGTACCAACTGCGTCAGCCATGAGAGCGCCTTTTGCATTTGTCAGCTGCCCTTTTTCGTTAAGAAGATTAGCTTGATTAGCAACGCCGACCAAAGTTCCGATTGTATCGAACATATCAACCATAAGGAAAGCAAAACAGATAACAAGGAAATCTATTCCGAGCTTCCATGCGCCGCTGAAATCAAATTTAAAGAAAATCGGTGCTATTGACGGAGGTGCTGAGAAAATGGCTGAAGGATATAGACTGAATACGCCGATTGAAGGATCGGGAACATACCACCCTATTGCCTGTGCGCCTATGCCAAGAACATAAGTAATCAGTATACCCCATAAGATAGCGCCTTTGACTTTGAAATAAAGCATTATGCCCATGACCAGCAGCCCTACGAAAGCAAGGATTATTTGAGGAGTCATGAAGTTTGTGCCGACTCCAAATCCCAGGCCTGACTGGAAACCTATGAAAGCGATAAAAAGGCCGATACCTGCAGTAATCGCCAGTTTAAGGTTTTTAGGTATGGCATTAATAATTGCTTCTCTGAATTTGAACAGGGTAAGCAATATGAAGATAAGACCTTCAATGAGTATGGCTGTCAGAACTACCTGCCAGGATATCCCGCCCGCGACTACGCTTGCAAAGAATGCGTTGAGTCCCATTCCGGATGCCAATGCCACCGGATAGTTAGCAAAGAATGCCATACATAAAGTACCGATGATAGCCGCAATGGCAGTAGCGGTAAAGAGAGCCCCCTGGTCCATACCTGTACTTGAAAGAATCAGCGGATTGACGGCCAGGATGTAAGCCATTGCCAGGAACGTCGTAATGCCGGCGATCATTTCAGTTTTCACATCGGTGCCATGCTCGTTTAGCTTGAACAACTTCTGCATAAAATAACCTCCAAATAAAATTTTGTATATGGATAAAGCAAAGCATTCCCCGGCTTTGCGTTGTCCCGTTTTTATTCAGTTAAGAAGGTTTCTCCCCCCGGATGAAATGCTTCAAACATAGAGCAATTATATAATTTTGATATATTTAAGTCAATAAATTTATTACCAGCTACTAATAAAAAGCACAAAGGTTTGATACCAAATAAAACCACAGAAAAAAGAACTGTAATACAGCTCTTTTTCCGATTCCATGCATATCGCTTTTATTTGTAAACTGTGAAAAGTGTTCCAATGAGAGGCAGTGGTTTTTCTTCCATGTTAATAGCATTAATAATTCCGATAATTGCTAAAACAACAATTGCAAGCCAGCCTACTACGCTGATAATGGACGAAAGAAATTTGATGAATCCAATAATCCATGCCGCAAAACGCACAGCCAATCCGAATATGGTGAGAAGTATGCCCTGGTTTATATGAAACCTTACAAACGGTTCATTTTTATGTTCCGTTAGTAATGGAATTAACCATAGTATTCCGATGTAGCATAATACTGCCATAACCTTATTATTATTTGTATCTGCCATTATTAAGCTCCTTTCAAGATGTGATATATTAGTATTATACCATTCAGATATACAATGAAATAGTATTATTTATAAATTTAACCTACTCGTCGCACTTGATTAAAATAAGCGGCACATACATTTCCGCAGATGTGAGGCCGGCGTGATGAGAAAGAAAATTTACCGGTTCCGGGCCATCCGGCAGGTTATACCTTAATAATGTGTTGCCGGTGGCAGCTGCGAGGAAATCGCCCATAAAACCAGTGAATCTAAGATTGCCTTCGCCCGGACCAAAAAGGCTCATATCAAGAACCCTTTGTTTAGAGAATAAAAGAAAATCATCGCCAAGATGCTTATCAAATAACTCGGCGAAGCGGTCTTCCATGCCTGGCTTAACAAAAATTGAAGCTGCGCGCGGTTCTATCGAGGGAGGTCTAAGCAGGCATTCGTCAATTTCCGGTATTTCGTTGAGGAAAACATCCTTATATACATCAATATGTCCATGGTCCGCCGAAATTATCACAAGTGTGTCCTTAAGGGTTTTACAAAATGTCTTTGTCTTTGCATCCATTTCTCCCAGCAGGGATTTTACTTCCGCTGACCGGCAGCCCAGCTTGTGAGCCATTCCGTCAGGCTGGGAATTATATGCCAGTATGAACTTACGTCCTTCGCCACTGCATAATTCGGCTGTTTTTCCCAGCATATCCTTAAAATCTTCATAGCCAATAACTGTTTCAGGGTCGGCAGGGCGGGCAAAACTTACCGGATACAGGGAGTAGGTTTCCACTTCGCCCGATGTTGCCATATCAATTTTTGAATATATAGATTTATAAGGCATCAGTGTATTTGCAATATTTACACCGCCCGAAGGCAGCCTTGAAAAATATTCCCGGTCGGTAAATACTTCAATCTGCTTATCATATTCGCTGAAGTATAAAGCCCAGCCCAGCCAACCATGTTCAAATGGGGACAGGCCGGAATAGTATGATGTGCATGCGGCCACTGTAGTCGGGGGAAATACTGAGGAAAGCTCAGTTTTTGTATTTTGCCTTAAAAAACTGTCCTCCGGCAGATTATCAGCCATCATAGCGGTTCCCATGCCGTCATAAATCATAAAAAGAACATTTTTATACCCCCCGGCAAGGGCCGAATCAAGTAAATCTACACCCGGGTGGATGGTTTTTGCGCCATAGTATCTCATTATAGAATTAGGTATGCTTATTATACAATTGTTATAATCCGGAAATGTTGTTTTGGATTCCATAATATCACCGCCGTAAAGAAGTCCTTTTATGCAGTTTATCACAATCAAAAACTCCATAAAAGTGCTCTATAGCTTTCGGGTGTTAGAGATAAGTTCCCGGGTGTATAATTAAATCAGGAACCAAAGGGGGTGCACAATGAACGGAAAAGAATTATTTGCATTAATGGGGAAAGGGGAAATTCCTCCGGTTATACCATTTATACCTACTATTTTTGAACACAGTGCAATGGTAATCGGAAAGACTCCTTCTGAAATTGCTCAAGACGAGGATTTGATAGTTAAAAGTCAGCTTGCCTGCTATGAGATGTACAGGCACGACCTGATTTCAATCGGAGTGGATATATATAATGTAGAATATGAGGCAATGGGAGCAAAAGTACACTTTCCGGAAAATGAAGAGCTGCCGTCAACCAATGAAACCATGATATCAACAGTAGAAGACATTGATAAGCTAAGTGTTCCGGATCCAGAAAAAGATGCCAGGATGCCCATGTTTCTAAATGCAGTTCAGAGGGTTAATGAAAAAGTAGGAAACGAAGTGATTGTAAACGGTACAATTGTAGGACCCTTTACTCTCGCGGCAATCATGCGCGGATTTGAGAATTTCGTAATGGACCTGGTAATGGAGCCTGAGTTTGCATATAAGCTGATGGAGTTTGCAAACAAAGTCAGCCTGGCCTTTGCTGAAAGCTTTATTAAAAGAGGCGTGGGCCTGTCAATAAATGAATCATGGATTGCACCGCCCCTGCTGTCCCCGGCTTTTTATGCGGAAAATGTTGTAGGGTATGAAAAGACATTAATACAAGGGATTAAAAAGCTCGGACAGAAAAACGTTGCCTTAATAAGCGGCGGAAATACTACGGATATACTCGATGACATGGTAACTACCGGAACATCGCTCCTATTGGCTGACAGCGAGTGCGACCGGCACTATTATAAAAAGGTGTGTGCAAAAAACAATATATTGATGAGGGCAAGCATTGCTTCAAAAATCGTTGAAGATGGCGATGAAGAAAAAATGAAAGAAGCTGCAGCCGAAGTAATCAATGACTGCCGCGACTATTCCGGATTCATATTCGGCTGCGGCATTGTAAGCTATGATACAAAACCCGAAAGCGTTATAAAATTAAAAGAAATTGTGAGAAGTTATGAATAATAATTTTCCGAAGGCATCAAAATATGATCCCGAATGGATGAAAGAAAATATGATGGGACCGAATTCTGTTTTTCTTTTAGAACGCCTTACTGACAGAATGAATTTAAAACCGGGAATGAGGGTACTCGACCTAGGGTGTGGCATGGGAATAACCTCCGTGTTCCTTGCAAAGGAATACGGGGTTCAGGTATGGGCAACTGATTTATGGATATCAGCTACCGAAAACCATAAGAGATTTATAGAAGCCGGCGTAAGCGACTTGGTTTATCCAATACATGCAGAAGCCCATGAACTGCCGTATGCTGATGGTTTCTTTAATGCTATAGTAAGCATAGATGCCTATCATTATTTCGGTACGGAAAAAAAATATTTAGATGCTCATTGTTCGAAACTGCTAAAACCCTACGGGCAGGTGGGAATCGTTGTACCTGGTCTTTCGGGAGAATTAGAGAAAGACGAAATACCACCCGGTCTTGAAAAATACTGGGAAGATGATTTTAATACATTCCATAGTTCTGAATGGTGGAAAAAGCTATGGGACGATAGTTCCATGATTGAAGTCGAGTATCACGAGAACATGTCCGACGGGAAAAAGATATGGTACGAATCCATTTGGCGCCATGGTGAACATGGTTCTGATTTCGACAGGGAATTCCTTAAAGCCGATAGAACCGATGCGATTACGCTGGTTATGATGATTGGTAAGAAAATATAAATTTCTATGAATACCTGCACAAAAAGAAGTTATTGCGTAAAAGCTAACAAATCGTCCACAGGACATTTTGTCTTGACGCTTTTACCCCTCACGGGTTCAAATCCTTCTTAGTAATGGATACAGAAAGAGATACCGAAAATGGTATCTCTTTCTATATGGCGCGCCCAACAGGATTTGAACCCGAAACCTTTCGGTCCGTAGCCGAACGCTCTATCCAATTGAGCTATGGGCGCAGGCGACTTATATAATAATATATGAAATTTAAAAAAGCAATGTTAAGATATGCAATCAAAGTCCGGTCCGGGTGTATAATCATACAAACGGAACAAAATTTCACGGCGTCCGTTTAATATATATAACCGGTGATATAGTGACAAATGAAAAAGCAAAAAAGATTTATATAATGAAAGCTTACAAATATGATGGTAGGATTCATTATGAACAACCATTGAAATTGAAGGAAAAGTTCGACAACCATGTTGTTCTTGAAGGTGCAATAGGCAGGGAACTTATCCATTACACACGCGACACTGTTTTTACATTTGATGCCAAGACATACGAATACTTTTTCACCGACAGATGGTACACGGCGGCTCTCGTGTTTGATAATGCCGGGAAGATAGTTCATGTTTACTGTAATATTGCATTTCCCTGCAAACTAAAGGAAGACACTGTGGAATTTATTGATTTGGATGTTGATGTTATCGTTCGTGACGGAATTCTGGAGGTGGTGGACATAGATGAATTTGAAGAACATAAAAAACTGTATGGGTACGGGAAAGAACTGGAAATAAGAGTGTTTAAGGCCGTTGATCAAGTGAAAAAGGATATAACAGAAGGTAATTACCCGTTCAACCGGGATATCTTAAAACAAGGGTAACCTTATGTTTACAAATAAAAGTAATACGTATATAATTTAACATAGTCATAAAATATACGTCTAGCGGGAGGAAAAAATATGAAAAATAAAAAGTTAATTTTATTGCTTGCAGTAGTTATGGTAATAGCTTTGGTTGTGGTTTCCTGTAGCGAAACCCAAAAGTTTAAGGATGAAGCAGAAGAAAATGTTGGCTCAAGGGTTAATGCGATTGAAACGAGTTATGAAGTTATTGAAGACGGCGATGAATACGGCGGAGTTATGTATACCTTTCCAAGAATCGAGGGTATGACAAACATGTCAAAGCAGGCTGATGCGAACGGTAACATGAAAAGGCTTAATACAAAGACAACTAAGGACAATGATGGCATAAGAGGGGCAATTTCGGACTCATTTGAAGTTCTTGTAGCAAACGATAAGATATTCTCAATTATTTTCCCTACTACACTTAATGTTGATATAGCGACAAGGGCCATGGTAATGCTTGTAGAAGCTCATAAATTCCTTTACACCATTGATAGTCTTTTCGGAAAGGCTGACGGCACTGCCCCTAACCCGATGTTTGGCGATATGAGGGCGGTTTTTACAGCAGCCGGCGCGGACGCATCACAGACAGATGATGAATTCAGGCAAAATCTTATTTATTTCAAACCTGATGCCACAAATCCGGATGATATGACAGCACTCGAATTACACATGACCTACTTCAAGGATGGACCTCAGGATATAATGGTTAGTTTCTCTGATGTCATAGACTATTTAAAAGAAGGCATGCCCGAATTATTTGAATTTGCAGTAGAATAAAGAAAAACATATTTAAAAATTGAAAATCCCCGCTTTTGGCGGGGATTTTTTAAATTTTACTTATTTATTTAAAAGTTTTATATATCTGGTGGAAGAACCGATTGCGAAGCCGGATTCAAAGAAACCGCAACCTGTAAGAAATAAAGAGTATTTTTCCCAGGAAGGTTTTACATCTGTATACCAGACCTTGCCTTCGGGAAACCTTTTAATTGCATAACTTATTGCCTTTTTCCCCAAACCAAGATTCTGATATTCAGGCAAAATGAAAATACGTTCAAGCTGGAAATTAAACTGTCCGGTCCTGAATACTACAAATCCACCGGCAAGTTCGCCGTTAAAAATTATTTTATATAGGTATCCGGTAGTGGCTGCGTTAAAATACCATTCAGGATTATTAAATCCGTCAGGTGCCGATTCGGGCTCATTGGAAAAAACAGATTCAGATATCTCTGAAATGTATGCAATATCTTTAGGACAGACTTGATCTATAAAAAACATTAATATCCCCCGGGAATATATTCCGGCGCAGAGCACCTCTCACGCGTCTAATATAACACAGCGACCCCATAGGGCTCAAGACGTATGCTTCCGCTGAGAGTCCTGCCGCTGATTTCATCAGTATAATCACGTTCTATAGGGATATATACGGTTTCATCTGTATGGTTAATTGTAAAAACATATTCACTTTCACTGCTTTTTCTAAGAACAGTTTCAACCCCCGGCACAGGCACTAGCGGAGCTCGTTTTACGCCGGCTTCCCTGCAAATATAATCAAATAATGGTGCAAGGTCATCAATGCTTAAATTACAGCCGATGTAATAGACAATGCCTTTGCCATAGGTATTTACTGTAATACAGGGAGTTCCTTTATAAAATCCATCGGTATACTCGGCAAGCACCGTTGCGTTCCTACAATCAATAATGTCACACCAAGTATCAGCCTCAAATTTACCAATCATACCGGATGCCTTGCGTCTGACTGTGCCGACAGGGTCGTAATTAATCACATCTATCCCGCATAAGTCACGGAAATATCCAGGGAGGGTAAGGCCGTTAATCTTGTTAAATTCATCCCTATTGCCGGAGCGGAAGGTTACAACAAGATGACCGCCGTTGATTACGAAATCCGTTAGCTTCTTTGTATCTTGCTCAGAAGATATATTATATGCAGGCAGGACCGCCAGTTTATAATCATTTAGATTGGCATCCATCCCACGGACATCGCAATTGATGTTGTTTTTAATTATAGAATTGTGAGTCGTATATAGTATCTTATTATAATCAAAGCCTTCGGAATGCCATTGATATGAATGGCTCCACGTATTGTCAAAGGAATGAAGAACACAGGTTTCGGATACAACTTCGGTATTATCGATCACATTACTTATCGAAAGCATTTCAGCACCCGTCTGCTTGATTTCTTCATAGCGTTGGCGTGGAACGCCGTCATGGTCAAGTATCCCATGCCAGTATTGCTCTGTGCCAAACAGGCAGGGGCGCCATCTGAAATATACCAATCCATTGGCTCCGTGGGATACGGCCTGATATGCCCAAAGTCGAATTTCTCCCGGATTAGGTGTTGCATTCATGAAATTCCAGCCGTTTTGTCCGCTGCACTGCTCCATAACCCAGAATTTCTTATTTTTATAGCCGCGGAGTTTGTCATGGTTGTAAGATACTTCAGATAATCCGGAAAATGGCCCGTGCGCTATATTGGGATAACAGTCCCAGGATATAAAGTCAAACTGTTTTGCGAGCTTGAAGTAGTCAATATCATAGAAACTGCCCATGAAATTGTGGGTTATCGGCGTCGTAATTCCGCTGGCTTTTAGTTCCGATATCTGCATGGCTGAATAAATACCGATTGAATCAGATGAAAATCTGCAGAAGTCCAGAAATAAACCGGGATTATGAGCATACATGCCTCCGGCCTTATAGTCGCATACTGTATGAGCCGGAAGAATAACACTTTTAAATGAATCATATTGCTGGCTCCAGAACGCCATTCCCAGTTTATCATTGAGATTTTCAATAGTTCCGTATTTGTTTTCCAGCCACTTTGGAAAAGAAGTTGCACAATCTTCACAATAGCAACGGACGGTATTATGACAACCGAATTCATTATCCAGCTGCCAGGCTATTATATTTTCATTATCTTTATAATGAACAGCCATTGCCCTTACAATTTTCTTTGAATATTTAGTGAAAACAGTGCTATTGAAACAATAATGCCGCCGGCTTCCAAATCCGCGCACATTTCCGTACTCATCTTTTTGATATATTTCAGGATGCTTGTCCATTAACCACTTCGGAGGTGCGGCGGTCGGAGTGCACATAACAACCTTTATGCCTTTTCCTGCTGCCAATTCCACGACCCTGTCAAGCCATTTAAAGTCATAATTTCCCTCGGAAGGTTCCATCATGGTCCAGGCGAATTCAGCGATTCGAATAGTGTTTATATCTGCTTCTTTCATAAGACGCAGATCTTCGGACCATCGCTCTTCAGGCCAATGTTCAGGATAATAATCAGTTCCGTAAATCATAAGAAACCCCCGTGAAAAAATTCCCCATAATTATACCACACCATATTTTGCACATAGTTACAAATAATCAAAAATACACATGCTATTCCGGTGATATTTTTGTATGTAGGTGAGTTTCTATAATTTTGTACATAAAACCATGTAAATAGATTAACGAATCTTTAATTGATTGATAAAAAGAAAACAATACTTTATAATTACAGTCATGAAACAGAAAAAGAGAATAAAAGGCGGAGTTAAAACGCCTCACTACAAGAACACTTCTAAGTCTGAAACAAAACTCATGCCCGTACCGGATAAAATAGAAATACCAATGTTGCACCATATAGGTGCTCCTTGTACGCCTACTGTAAAAAAAGGCGATGAGGTAATGGTCGGAACACTAATCGGCGACAGTGACGCATTTGTCAGCGCACCAATCCACTCGAGTGTATCAGGGACTGTAACGGACATTAAAAAACGACTGTTCCCCGATGGTTCGAATGTGGATGCGGTAATTATCAAATCCGATGGAAAGCAGACCGTAGACCCTAATGTACAGCCTCCGGTGGTCAACTCGAAAAAAGACTTCCTTAAAGCAGTTCGAGCATCGGGGTTGGTCGGATTGGGTGGGGCCGGTTTCCCCGCACATGTTAAACTGAATCCCCCGAAGGACAAAAAAATAGAGTATCTTTTAATTAATGCAGCCGAGTGCGAACCCTACATAACCTCTGATTACCGAGAGACTATTGAAAACTCATGGAATGTCATAAGCGGTATCAATATTGTCATGGATTTCCTTGAAATTGAAAACGTAATCATTGGAGTTGAGGACAATAAGCCGACTACTATAAAGATACTGAATGATGTGGCTGACACTGATAAAAGGATTACGACTGTTTCGCTAAAATCCATATATCCGCAGGGCGCTGAAAAAATGCTTATTTACGCCCTAACCGGCAGGATTGTTCCTGCAGGGGGGCTTCCAATGGATGTTGGTGTAATAGTAATGAACGTTAATAGCGTATCATTCATTGCAAAATATCTAAAAACAGGCATGCCCCTTGTAAAAAAACGGCTTACGGTTGACGGTGCAGTGATTAAAGAACCTTCAAACGTTGAGGTTTGTATAGGTACATATATAAAAGACCTGGTTAATTTCTGCGGAGGTTTTACTGAAGAACCATATAAAGTCCTTATGGGCGGTCCAATGATGGGATTGGCACAGTATACCGTAGACACTCCGGTCCTAAAGCAGAACAACGCCATACTGGCATTCAATAAAAAGCAAAGTTTGCTACCTGAACAGACTGCATGTATAAGATGCGGCAACTGCGTCCGATCATGTCCCATGAGCCTTATGCCCCAGCAGCTTGATATATTCTCGGAATCAAAGAATGTTGAGCAATTGCAGAAGTTTAATGTAATGAGCTGTATAGAATGCGGAGCGTGCTCATATGTGTGCCCGGCAAAAAGACACCTTGTACAGTCGATACGAAAAGGTAAAGTATTGGTTAAAACGAAAGGCCAGAAAAAATGACAGCGAAAAACCTTGAACTAATGGCGGAGGAAATGTTTTAATGGCTGAAAACAGACTCATAGTAAATTCTTCTCCTCATATGAAATGCGTAAAAAGCACCAGCGGCATAATGCTGGATGTGATAATTGCATTGATACCGGCTGTAATATTGAGCGTGTACTTCTTTTCGTACATAGCGGCAATAATAATTGCTGTATCAGTGGCAACATCCGTAATATTTGAATACCTTTATAATTTACTGGCAAAGAAAAAGCAGACGGTCAGCAACCTCAGTGCCGTGGTTACCGGAGTCATACTTGCCCTCAACCTTCCACCTGTTAAGTCTTCAATTTGGATTGCAGCCGTTGGGTCACTTGTTGCGATAATAATTGTAAAAATGCTCTTTGGGGGTATTGGGAAGAACATATTCAATCCGGCAATTGCCGCAAGGGTATTCCTTACAGTATCATTTGCCTCGCAGATGACTACTTGGGTAGCTCCGGGGGTTGACAGTGTTTCAGCCGCCACTCCACTGGCACTTGCAAAAGCAGGTGAGATGACAGAATATATGGACCTTTTTCTTGGGAATATTGGAGGAAGTCTGGGTGAGACCAGTGCATTGGCACTGCTTATAGGCGGAATCTGGCTGCTCCTTAGAAAAGTAATAAGCTGGCACATCCCCACTGCATTCATTGGAACCGTTGCAATCGGAGCATATATATTCGGACAGGATCCTCTTTTCCATATACTGGCCGGCGGATTGCTGCTTGGCGCTATCTTCATGGCAACGGATTATGTAACATCTCCCACTACATGGTCAGGCAAACTTATATTCGGATTTGGTTGCGGACTAATAACAATAGTTATAAGATTGTTCGGAAATCTTCCGGAAGGGGTATCATTCTCTATTTTGTTCATGAATGCCCTTGTGCCTCTTATCGACAGATATACGGTTCCAAAAAGTTTCGGTGAGGTGAAGAAAAATGCGTGATATCATAAAACCCGCTTTCAGCCTTGTCATAATATGTGCGGTAATAACCTTCTTCGTAGCCCTTACCTATAATGTCACGAAAGACACTATCAGGCACAGGCAGCTTGAAGAACTGTACTCAGCAATGGCTGAAGTACTGCCGGATGGAAAAAGTTTTAATGAAATTACAAACGAATTTATAAATGGTGAAAATGGCGACATAAAGATTGACGGTGTATATGAATCCAATGCCGGTATGGTATTTAGTTTATTAACACCGGGATACGGCGGAGATGTTGCCGTAATTATCGGAATAAGTTCCAATGGTGAAATAAGCGGAGTCCGGCTTGGCTCAAACAATGAAACTCCATCGCTTGGTAAACAGGCCGAGGAAACTTTTTTCACATCCCGATTTGACAAAATATCAACCAACGACAATATAGCTGGTTCGGTTGATTCCATAAGCGGCGTCACCATAACGTCAACCGCGGTCAAGAATGCAGTACAGGCTGCCTGCGGACATTATAATGAATATAAAGGAGGTGCCGGCAATTGAAAAAACTTTTTAAAGAATTTACAAAAGGCCTTATAAAAGAAAACCCGATATTCGTGCTGGTGCTCGGTATGTGTCCGACCCTCGCGGTCACCACATCCGCGGAAAACGGCCTTGGAATGGGTGCAGCTGCAACAGTGGTCCTCCTTGGTTCAAACATTGTAATATCAATGCTGAGGAAAATCATACCTGACAAGGTAAGGATTCCGGCATATATAACTGTAATCGCAGGTTTTGTTACCGTCGTGCAGTTGCTTCTTAAAGCATATCTTCCGGATTTGGACAAAGCACTCGGAATTTTCATTCCCCTGATTGTTGTCAACTGTATTATTCTTGCAAGAGCTGAGATGTTCGCTAGTAAGAATAATATAGTCAGTTCAGTTGCGGATGCCCTTGGAATGGGACTTGGGTTCACTATTGCCCTGTTTATCATTGGTTCTGTAAGGGAAATCCTGGGAACCGGCGCATTCTTCGGAATGGACCTTACGGGTGGAGTAGTGATTCCCGCAACGTCATTCATACTACCGGCGGGCGGATTTTTAGTGGTGGGACTTCTTATGGGTTTCTTCAACAAAGCCACAAAAAAGAATCCTTCAAGCAAATTTGACTGCGCGCACTGTCCGCTTCAATGCGGAGTTGATGCTGAAGAGGAGGCTGTTAAATGAAAACAATAATTTTTGTAATCATGGGAACCATCCTCGTAGAAAACTTCGTACTACAGAAATTCCTGGGAATCTGTCCATTCCTTGGGGTATCGAAGAAAATGAATTCAGCTGTTGGGATGAGCGGAGCCGTCGTCTTCGTTATGACGCTGGCATCAGCCGCAACATGGGCTGTTAATGAGTATATATTATTGCCAAACGAACTGGAATTTCTTCGCACAATATCATTTATATTGGTTGTAGCCGCGTTAGTGCAGTTTGTTGAGATAATTTTAAAGAGATTTATCAAGCCGTTGTATAAATCGCTGGGCATATACCTGCCGCTGATAACCACCAACTGTGCGGTTCTCGGCGTAGCGCTCCTTAATATACAGAGGTCGTACGGATTCGGAATGTCAGTTCTCTACGGATTTGCTGCGGGCCTTAGTTTTACCGTGGCATTGATATTATTCTCAGGAATTAGAGAAAGGCTCGAAACAGCCGATGTACCCGAGGCATTCAAGGGACTGCCCATAGCATTGATTTCGGCGGCGTTCCTGTCGCTGGCTTTCATGGGTTTCCAGGGATTATTTACATTTTAACGGACTGGTAGGAGAGATATGAATTTAAGCTTAGTAATAGCTGTAGCATCGGTGGCGGGCCTTGGATTGGTTTTCGGAATCATCCTGGCAGTTGCATCGAAGCTTTTTGCAGTAAAGAAAGAGCCATTGGTTGAAGAAGTACGTACAGCGCTTCCAGGGGCTAATTGCGGTGCTTGTGGATATCCCGGTTGTGATCAATACGCGGAAGCAGTTGCTGCAGATGAATGTGCGATAACCTTGTGTACAGTAGGCGGGGAAATCTGCGTCAGGAATCTAGAAAGAATAACCGGACGGACAGCCGAAGCAGGTACCCGGATGGTAGCACGCGTAAACTGCGGAGGAACTCTCAACAATAGAAAAAAGAGTTACGAATACACCGGGTTGGAAACATGCCTTGATATGGCCCAGATATACAGCGGCGACAATGCCTGTGCATACGGATGCCTGGGTGCGGGTGACTGTGAAAAAGCATGCCCGTTCGATGCCATCAGGATGGTTGAAGGAGTGGCTTTCATATTGGAAGACAAATGTAAAAGCTGTGAAATCTGTGTCGGTGTTTGTCCTAAGAATATTATTGAAATGGTACCGGAAAATTCGGCTGTCACAATAGCATGTTCAAACACTGATAAGGGCGCGGTTGCAATGAAAGGCTGTGCAGTTGCATGTATAGGATGCAGAAAGTGCGTCAAAGAGTGTCCTGTTGATGCAATAGAAGTTACCGACTTCCTTGCAAAAATTGATTATGAAAAATGTATTAATTGTGGCAAATGTATAAATGTATGCCCAACAAAGGCGATTCTGCGGTATAACAAAAAGAAAAAGAAAATTGTAAAAAAACCAAAAACAACCGAAGAAGCCTAACGGCTTCTTTTTTTGCACATTTGTCCCTAGGGACAAATGTGCAAAAAAGCAGGAATTATCTCTAGAGACAATTTTCGTTTTTGAAAAATGATTTGTAAACAAATTGTTTAGGTTCGCATGTAATATACTTTTAGAATTTAAAAAGAGTATAATTTTATTATGAAAAAAGTTATTTTAGTTTTGATGATCTTATTAATTTGTCTATCCGCTTGTAATGAAACTTCTATGCGAGGAACTTCTGAAAAACCGGATATTGATGTTAGTGATGCTCCTAGAATAACAAACTCAAATGGTATGATTGAAGAAACATCGACACCTTTGGAAGAAACAGAACAATTACCTGATATTTTTGAACCTGTTAATCTGCTTTCGATTTTCCAACCGGCATACTCAAAAGATGAGAAATATTTTAATTTGATGAGCTGGCAGGAATATATTGCCGACAAATTCGATATAGAAATAAATATATTTTATCAATCAAAAGAGGTTAGCGGAGTACAGGCAGTTTACTATTATAATTATCCTATTGGATATCCATTCAGTAAAGTTAATCAGGTTTTTGATTATACCAGTTCGGATATGGCTTATGATCTTTCTCCGTATTATGAAAAATATGGCTGGAATGATTTTATTGATCCTCTGTATATTGAAGATTTAAAAGTTGACGGCCGTATATATGCTGTACCTACCGAGGCAAATAAGTATATTATTCCCCGCTATTATAATGCTGAATATCTTGCTCAACTCGGAATGGAAGTGCCTAAAGATATAAATAGTTTCTATAATTATTTGATTGAAGCAAAAAAAATTATGAAGGGAGAAAATATACTGCTGCCGATGTTAATTCCTCAGCACCAGATGTTCCCATGTACCTCAGATATTTTTCGAGCTTTCGGAGCTTATGTTAACAGTGAGTATAACTCTGCATTATCATTCAATCCAAACACACAAAGCTTTGAAGATGCCATTTTTTCAGATGACATAGAATCAGCACTTGATTTTTTTAAGACTTTACAGACAGATAATATTATAGGCTTTTTCGGTAATGCATATTGTGAGAGTGATGATTTTAACAGAAATCAATTCTTTGGGGATAGATTAAAAATTAGTCCGAATTTTGCAAGTGAGTATAATTTTATAATTGATGAAAATACTAAGTGGTTTAGAAAATTCCTAAGGGCTACCCCGAGATATGAGGCAGTAAGCGGATATTACCTTGAACACACTAATAATAAAAATGTTTGCGAGGTTCGAAGTGATATGGGTTTTTATGTATTTCCTACAAATATTGAGAATATTAATGGAACAATAGATTTATTTAATTCAGTAATGACCGATAAAACTTATTACCCGGATCTTTTGTACGGGTTAGAAAATACAGATTATGAGATTATAGGCAATGAAATATATCCTAAAAGACCCAGGGACGGTACGTTTACAGGAATTCGGATGATAAGCGCAGTTGTAGATAAAAACAACTATTATTCTGCAAATAATATAGATATTGTCGGCGACATTGCTTCCAGTCTGATGTATGAATCTAATATTTTTACCCAGACATCAAGATACAGAGATATTGTTGGTGGATCAACTATAAGTTCTAGTTCCTATTTTGATAATCTTTTTTTGGGGTGTGTTTCTTCTGAAGAAGCAGTAAAAGAATATAGAAAATGGTTTATGGAATCAGGAATGTATCAAACTCTGGATAAGCTGAATGAAAGAATAAATGCAACAACCGCCTATGAATACACTCCCTAATTATTAAAAATTTATTTCTTTTATAATCTTTTGCACATTTGTCCCTAGGGACAAACGTGCACTTATTTAACATTTGTCCCTAGGGATAAATGTTAAATATGGGCAATGGAAAGCATGGTGGTGTATAATAGTTTTTGACGATATATACCACCTTTTTATACATTTTCAGGTAATGGAGGCTCGATTTGAAAGTTATTGATAAAAATATGAAACTATTCGGTAAGGTAAGCCTTCTGGACATACTGATTGTAATGGTTGTCATTGCTGCGATTATCGCTGCAACCGTATATTTCAGTAGCCACGGCACAGGGTTCGGGGGGGTTGAAACCCAGCCCATAACCTACGAAGTCATGATAAAAAAAGTGGATTATGACTTTGTTGACGATATAGCGGCAGGTCAGCAGGTAAACGACAGGGTCAAGGGTTACAACAGGGGTATTGTGGAAAGCGTTGAGATTGTTCAGCATTCGGATAAAGCCACAGACCTGACTACCGGAGCACAGGCCTTGAAAGAATATCCTGGGCTGTATGATGCAATTGTCCGGATTAATGTTGACGCAGAAGTCACTGACCGTTATATAAACCTTTCTGGAAATAGAATAGACATCGGAAAGGAAGCTTATCTTCAAATTGGTGCCAACGTTTATAAGAGCTGGGTTTCTGCGATTGAAGTACTTGATGAAGGAGGAAGCCAATGAAATTTATTAATGAAAAAGGCAGGCTTTTCGGCATCCTCAACATTTTTGATTTATTTATAATCCTCCTGATAATCTCTCTTCTGGCAGGGGTATATTTTGTTTTCATCCGTGAAGATGACAGTGTAACCAAAGAGAACGTAAAAGTAGTTTACGAACTACAGCTGGAAGAATCATGGAAAGAACTGTATATTGATGCATTCTCGCCTGGAGAGAAGGTGTATTTCAAAGAAAGCGACATATATATAGGAACTATAAAAGAAATAAAAGCTGAGGAAGCCTGGGAATATGAGTCAGATTTAAACGGTGACTGGGTACTGGCTAAATCTAAAGGCTTCTACTTCATAACTCTGGTCATTGAAGCGGATGCCGTCAAATCCGGAGAAGGCTATATAGTCGAAAACAACTGGAATGCTTTCAATGGCACAACGATTGAATTTTCAACCAGGCGCCACTCAACTTTGGGTCAGGTTAAATCCCTGGAGGAAGAATGAAAAAAAGCATCCTCATAGCCACCATGGCCCTTGGAATAGGAGGGGCTGAAACCCATATCGTCGAATTATCAAGGAAACTCGCTCAATTCGGGCACCGGGTTACAGTGGTTTCCAACGGCGGAATATATGTAGATGAGTTGAAAAAAGCAGGAGTCAGGCACATTAAAGTACCTCTTCACACTAAGAATCCGGCAAGTCTGCTAAAATCATACGCACAACTCAAGAAAATCATAGTAAGGGAAAACATCGATATTGTTCACGCACATGCAAGGATACCGGCATTCCTGTGTAATTTCGTGTGTAAAAAATATAATGTGCCTTTTGTAACCACAGTGCATTATGAATTCCGCACATCACTTTTATTTAAAACATTCACCCGTTGGGGAAGCTACACACTTTCCGTCAGCAGGGATGTTAACAAGTATCTGATCGATAACTATAAATATGACGAGGACAGGGCTGGGCTGACCGTCAATGGAATTAACAGCGACGTCTTTTATCCCCGAAAAAAAGATCCCGGAATTATGAAAGAATTCGGTTTTTCAGAGGATGACAATGTCATCACAACAATCTGCAGGATTGATAAGGGAAGCTCAAAGACCGCATTCATGCTGATAGATATTGCCGAAACACTTAATCAAGAAATAAATAATCTTAGGATTATTATTGTTGGAGGCGGCAACCTGTTTGACCGGCTTACGGATAGGGTTGAAGCGGTCAATAAAAAAGCAGGGTATAAGCTTGTGACAATAACAGGGCCAAGAAGAGACATAAGCGACATACTATCTGTTACAGATGTTTTCACGGGTATCAGCAGGGCTGCGCTAGAAGCAATGGCTATGGAAAAACCGGTTGTGCTCTGCGGTGATTTCGGATACCTTGGCATAATGGATGAAGAAAGCCGCGGAATGGCAATCGAAACCAACATGACCTGCAGGGAAATGGCTCCGGTATTTAATGAAAAACTTCAAACCGACCTTATTCTACTCTTTAGGGATAAGGCCGTAAGGGAAAGAAATGCCAGGTTAAACCTGAATACAGTCAGGGATTTTTATACAGTTGAAAAAATGGCTAACGACGCCGTTAATATGTATACCAAAGCTTTTTCTGAAAAAGCAACACCACCTAAATACTACCATGCGGTGCTTTCCGGATATTATGGTTTTGACAACAGCGGAGATGAAGCAATGCTGGCGTCAATTCTTAGGGAACTTAAAGAAAAGAAAAGCGACATACGGATTATGGTGCTTTCGAAAAAGCCGGCTGAAACCTCAAATAGATACGGGGTGGATTCAATGGCAAGGGCTAACCCATTATCGCTTTTAAGAATTTTCAACAGGACAGGAATGCTCATAAGCGGCGGCGGAAACCTGATTCAGGACCTGACCAGTTTCCAGTCGATGGTGTATTACACCAGCCTAATGAGATATGCTAAATTCAGGGGTTTGAAAGTCATGCTTTATGCAAATGGAATCGGTCCGTTGATTAGGTTCCGTTCAGTGAAAATAGCAGGCAGAGTGCTGGATAAAACAGATGTTATAACAGTGCGCGAACCCAATTCATATGATTTGCTCTCGAAAATAGGTGTTCGAAAACCAAGAATTTATGTAACTGCAGATCCTGTTATTAGTTTTAAAAAGCCGGAAGCCGGAAAAGTTGATGAAATTTTACAAATGCATTCCATCCCGGCTGACCGAACAACGGTAGTTTTTTCGGTACGACCATGGAAAGGTCTTGAAGGAACATTTGAACCGATTTTTGCACACATAGCCGACTATCTATCTGAAAAATACAACATGCTTCCGGTTTTTATACCTTTGAATACAAAAAAAGACACCAAGATTTCCGGAGATATCATCGGTTTGATGAAAAACCCTGCCTTGTTGGTTGAAAATGAGAACAGAGCGCGGAATCTTGTAGGAATAATCTCAAATGCGGACCTGCTGATTGGGATGCGGCTGCATTCACTAATTTATGCATCAATAACGGACACTCCTGTAATAGGGATAGTATATGATCCTAAAGTGCGGTATTTCATAGACATGATGGAACAAGAAGACGGCGGCTTGATAGAAGACCTTGATTTTGACAGAATAACGAAACTGATTGATAAAATCATGGCCGGCAGGGAGTCATATATTAAAAAACTCAAAGCTAATATGGTAAGACTAAGAAAGTTATCAGCCAAAAATGCACAACTGGCGATTGATTTGATGTATGGGGAGACTGCAGATGAATAAAAAGGCAGTAAAAACAATCAGCCTTATAATGGTAATCATATTATTCAGCAAACTCCTGGGACTTGTAAGGGATATATTTCTGACAGGTTATTATGGGCAGGGAATGACACTGGACGCATTTACAACCGCATCGGATATACCGCTAAAGTTCTTTGACCTGGCTTTTGGAGCTGCGGTTACCTCCACATTCATTCCGGTATTCAATACATATTTAAAGAATGATGACAAGGAAAACGGATTCCTGTTTGCCTCCCGCTTCATAAATATTATTTTTATATTGATTTCAGTAGTTGCTATTCTCGGGATGATCTTCTCGCAGCAGCTGATAAGCCTCTTTTTACCTGGAAGCAGCCCGGAAGTACAGCTGCTTGCTGTGAAATTATTAAGGATCATGTTCCCTGCGGCGGTTATGGCGGGCCTGGCATTTTCAATGGTAAGCATACTACAGTCCATGGGGCAGTTTACGGTCCCGGCGATGATAAGCTTGTTTCCCAATGTATTGATGATTGTATACATATTGCTTTTTAATAAGAGCTTTGGCGTAGAAGGCCTTGCGGTTGCTTTCCTTTTGGCTTGGTTACTCCAAGTGCTTGTACAGATACCTTTTATCAGAAAAAAGAATTTCATGTACACGCCCTCGTTAAAATTCAACGACCCTGGTATTAAGAAGGTTTCAAAGATGGCTCTTCCCATATTGATAAGTTCGTGGGTGGCCCCGGTTTCGCTTTTTATACTGGGAGCGCTTGCCTCATATATGGGGGAAGGATCTGTAACTTCAGTCCGGCTATCCAACAGACTTTACCTCATACTCGCCGGGATTTTCGTTTTTGCTATGATGAATTACTTGTTCCCGCTGATGTCCCGTCAGGCGGGAGACGCAGATCCGGGAGAGTTTAACAATACTTACAGAAGGGCGTTTGAAAGCCTGTGTTTCTTCATACTTCCACTTTCGGTGGGTGCATTTTTACTTAGTCCGAACCTGATAGCACTGCTATATGAACGAGGTGAATTTACCTCCGAAGCAACCGGGATGATGGCAGCGGCGTTCGCAGGATTCTGTCCGGCAGTATTCGGATATTCCTTATATGAAATTACATCAAAGGCATATTATGCGCGTAAAAAAGTTGCCGCACCTACAATAATGTCGCTTGTTGCGCTGGCAATAACATTCGTATTGGCATATATCGTGGTTTTCCGAACAAATCTTAGCATCGGCTATGTAAGCCTTGCATTTTCAATCGGGATAACCCTTTCTGCGGTGATTCTTGCCGTTATGTTCAGCAGGCGGATGGGAGGAATCCTAAAAGGAAGAAGCAACGCAGAACTCCTAAGAGGTATTATAGGTTCAGTTTTGATGGGAGCTGTTGTATTTGCGTTTAGAAAATTCATTTTAGATAATTCCACCGGGGGATTCTGGACATTGCTGCTGTTAACAGGTGCAGCGGCAGCAATCGGAATAGTTGTTTACATGGCCGTCATGGCGCTTTTGAAATCGCCGACTTTCGGATACTATTATAAATGGGCGAAACAGAAATTCGCAGGGGTAAAATAATGGACAGCGTTATAGGTTCTGCACTTTCAAAACTTTGGAACGGCATATTGATAATAATATGCGACAGTCTCTCATACAAAGTTTTTTCTTCTGTTTCTTCGTTTTTAAAAAGGATTGTACGAAGTAGTATGATCTTTGGTTATTTTATGAAGCCTTCTGCCGTGGGTTCTGTTCCTAAAAGTCGTTTTTCAGAAATATTTTCAGGCTGGACAAAAGGAATCGGCAAAGGTTTTACAGCGACAGGGGGCTTTATCGGGCGACTTGTTAAATCCAGCCGCATCCTTAGGCTTATATTTGATTTCTATGCAAATATACTTTTTCAATCTTTAAGAACATTTGGGATAATGATAAGTGTTTCCGCTGTATCATATATTGCCTTGACGGGAATGTTCAGTAAGATCGGGCCAAGGAGTATAATTGCATCAGTCGTTCTGCTGGCTACGGGTGGAATAATGGCGTTATCTGAAGCGAGTTTATATGATGTTATGGAAAACAGCCGGGTTGTTAAGATAATCTGCGGTAAAACCGGCGGATTGCATAAACTCAGCCCTGTAAACACAAAAAAGAAACAGGCGCATTACATAATGGCGATTGTAATTGGATTGATTATTTCAACTCTTCCGGTTTTCCTCCCAACCCTTTATGCGGTTGCCGGTGTTGCGGCTGTTTTTGCTGTTCCCATTATAATAATATGGCCCATAGTGGGGCTGGCGGGATTATCACTGTCGATAGCATTCATACCTACCATGCTGGCCGCAGGACTAATAGTCTTAATATGGATTGGCATCATATTGAATGCGTCTGTGGGAAAACTGAAGTTAAACGGTGCATTCTTAAAGGGCAAAGTTGCCTTGGTTTATATTATTATAACAATTGCAGGGGGCATACTGTCTTTTGCCATAGCTGACAGTATTCCTATTGCTTTGATATACACATTGTTTATATCAGTTGTATTTTTATTCATTATTCTTGTAAAAAACACACTTGAATTAAAAACCATATTGCTGGCAGCTGCAATCGCTGCCCTGGTAACAGCGATAATTGGTATATATCAGTATCTTACAGGGAATATTGAAGTTGGCTGGATTGATTCAGAGATGTTTGAAGGAATGGTAAGGATATACTCCACCTTTGAAAATCCAAATGTATATGGCGAATACCTTTTGTTTATGATTCCGCTGAGTCTTGTGCTGTTTTTCAGTACAAAAAGATGGGTCTATAAATTGCTTTGGGTTGGAGCGGGTCTCTTAATGGTCGCAGCGATGATGCTTACCATGTCCAGGGGTTGCTGGATAGGATTAGCCGCGGGGGTCTTTGTATATTTCCTGATTGCAGACAGGCGGTTCCTTTGGTTATTTTTTGCGGCTGTTGTCATACTGCCGTTTGTCTTGCCGCAATCAATAATGGTGCGCTTGTTAAGCGTAGGCAATCTGGAGGATTCTTCCTCTCTTTATAGGCTGTACATATGGCTCGGAACATTTTCAATGTTGAGGGACTATTGGCTTACCGGGGTGGGGCTTGGCACAAAGGCCTTCAGCGGCGTGTATTCTGCATATGCATATAATGGAATAATCGCCCCGCATCCTCACAACCTTTATCTTAATATAATCAGTGAAACCGGGATAGCCGGACTGCTGGGATTTGTCTGGGTCGCGATAAAAGGCCTTAAGAACAGTATTTCGACAGCTTTTTCAGGCGGGGGATTCAAGCGGCATATGGGTGCTGGCCTTACAGCTGCATTCACAGGGTTCTTTGTACAAGGGATGTTTGATAATGTATTCTATAACTATAGGATGGTTCTCATATTCTGGATGTTTATTGCGTTTAGCTTTGCACTTGTGCAGATAAAGAAAAAGGCGGTTGCTGATGATTAAGACAAGGGTTGTACAGATCATTACAGATACCAATATCGGAGGAGCGGGTAAGGTGCTTCAGAATTACTTTGCCCACCATGATAAGCATAAATATGATGTGCTGGCTGTTCTTCCAAAGGAAAGTCCGTTGGGAGATTTCCTGGAAGGGTACGGAGTTTCGTTGATAAGATTTGAAAAACTGAGTGGTAAATCCATGGATTTTAAAACAATAATTCCTATGCACGGTCTGCTGAAAAGGTTAAAGCCGGATATAGTCCACACTCACGCAAGCTTTTCATCAAGGATTGCAGCGAAACTATATGGAAAATGTAAAATCATTTATACCAGGCACTGCGCATATCCGCCGTCAGAATTCACGAAATCCCCTATAGGAAGATTAATAGGGAGAATAATTGCAAAGTTGTTTGCCGACCGGGTAATTTCAATATCAAAAGCAGTGAAAGAAAACTTAACTGAAACGGGTGTCCCGGAAAAAATGATTTCTGTGATGATGAATGGTGTTGATCCGCTTAAAGAACTCAATGCGCAAAAAAAAGCATCAGTAAGAGAAAGATACGGGATTTTACAGACTGAAAAAGTTGCAGGCATGATAGGCAGGCTTGAACCCGTCAAGGGTCATGAATTCTTCATAAGGGCAATCAAAGAATGCAATGATAATGGGTTAAATATTAAGGGCCTGATTGCAGGTGCCGGGGGGAGTGAAAAGGCCTTAAAGCAACTGGCGGGCGATATTGGAATTTCAGACCGTATTATATTCACTGGTTTTTTAGATGATGTCGCACCGGTTGTCAATATCCTTGATGTCTTTGTCAATGCTTCATACGGAACAGAGGCCTCCAGCCTTGCCATGCTGGAAGCTATGAGTCTTGGCAAACCTGTGGTCGCTACGAATTACGGCGGAAATCCATATCAAGTAAAACCCGGCAGAACAGGATTGCTTGTACCTGTAAAGGATGCTGATTATCTTTCGGATGCAATTATACGGATTTTAAATGATGATGAAACATATGCAGAATATTCAAAAAACGCAAAAAACGAATATAATGAACACTACACAGCAGAAATCATGGCACGCAACATAGAAAAAGTATATAAAACCACATTATCCGCCGGATAGCGTGACAAGACATGGAGGGATATCATGTTTGATAGATTTTTAGATGGATATAGGAATCCGGAAAATGAATTAGCCAACCTTTTGTATGGCAAGGTCATTGATGGATTGGTCAAAGAAGAGCAAATTAAGAAAGAAATAAAAACCACTGCCGAGTGGGTAGAAAAAGCTTCTGTAATCCGCAGTAAATTCATTGAGTCAATCGGCGGCCTGGATTTTGATAAATGTAATTTACAGCCGGAATATACGGGTGAAATAGACAGAGGAGCTTTCATAATAAAAAAAGTGGTATATCAAAGCCTTCCCCGGGTTTATGTAACGGCGAATTTATACATTCCTAAAAATATTGATGGAAAAGTGCCCGGGATATTGTTTTCATGCGGACACAGTAAACCGGCAAAGGCAGAACCTAAGTATCAGCGCGCGGCAATTGAGCTTGCTCTAAACGGAATGGTAGTTCTGGTTGTTGATCCTCCCGGCCAGGGTGAACTAATACAGATGCCTGACCGTGATGATATCGACTGGGGTGTGCATGAACACTCTTACATGGGTCTTGCCTGCAGTCTTGCCGGAATGAATATAGCGCGTTACTTTATATGGAACCTAATCAGGTCAGTAGATTTTCTGACATCGCTTGAATATGTAGATGCCGAAAAGATCGGTGCGTGCGGGAACTCCGGCGGCGGAACACAGACATGCTATATATCAATGGTGGACCCGAGAATTAAAGCGGCTGCCCCGGGATGCTATGTCAACGGCAGAAAGGAATATGTAACAAAGGGGCATGCTCACGACAGTGAGCAAAATATCTTCAATTGTGCAAATTTCGGGCTTGATTACACTGAGTTCATAAGCTGCTTTGCACCAAAGCCCTTAAGGCTGCTCAGCCAGCAGTACGATTTTTTCCCTATTGAGGGAGCGCTGAATTCATTAAAACGTGCGAAGAAAATCTACTCGCTTTATGGCAAAGCAGAAAATGCAGATATTGTTATAGAAAAAAACATGCATGGTCTCCATGATGTGCTCAGACAGGGTCTTGTCGAGTGGTTTATGAAGCATTTCCTTGGCAAAGAATATAATCCAGGCTATAATCCGTATGAATTTCTATTAACAGAAGAGGAATTGTTATGTACGGATGCGGGAAATGTCATTAAAGAATATGATGACGCTATAGCACTTGATGAATTGATTTATAAGGATTATGAAGCAAGAAAAACCCGTAACGGGAATTTAAAAGAGCGTATTAGGGAAGTTCTCAAAATTGATAAGCATGGACGCCGCCCGATGGAGAAACGAATTAATCCGTTTGATTACCATGGACATGTAGCTGAGAAAGTATTCTGGATAACTGAAGATGGACTTGCAAATGCGGGAATTTATATTGACGGCGATACCGGGGGCAGAGTTGCTTACATGTTTTTTGAGAATGGGACGCTGGACATTGGAAAACAGGAAAAAGAAATAAGTGCATACCTTAAGAACGGTGATGTGTTCATAGTTGATGTGCGCGGAACCGGTGCTGTTAAGGCATCCGAAATAAATAGCGCCAATTACTATGAAAGATACGGGACAATGCATAAGCTTTGCAATGATGCTATGATGGCGGGAACATCCATGATGGAAATGCAGGTAAATGACATTCTTCTTAGCTTAACACTTTCAGAAAAAGATACAGTTTTTGCAGCATATGGCAAAGCATGTCCGGCGGTATTAGTTGCGGCGCTCTTTAGTAAAGAAGTAAAAAGCCTCAGAGCGTTGGATTGTATTGATTCCTTTGAAGAAATAATGAAGTGCCAGGCTCCGTTTGTCGCAGAATATGAAGCGTTCGGCATGGCTTTGAATTTTGAACTTGCAGAAGTAATTGCCGAATTAAGAAAAGAAGGCAAATTGAAATAGAAAAACCTATATTGTATTGATATAATAATATTTGAAAAATACGTTCCGGGGGGAAACATGGCAAAACTATATTACAGATACGCGGTAATGAATGCGGGTAAATCTACCCAGTTGCTGCAAATAGCACATGACTATGAACGGAATAACGGCGAGAAAATTCTAGCCCTGAAACCTGAAAATGATACAAAAGCTGATAACTGCATAATTGCCAGGATTGGCAAAGATATGCTTAAACGCAAATGCGATTTTCTAATCAGACATGATGCAAACTGGTTGTTTGATGAAGTGCGCAAGCATCCCGACACAAGAGTCGTGCTTATTGACGAAGCCCAGTTCCTAAGTAAAGAGAATGTATTCGATTGTGCAAGGATTGTGACGCAGCTTAACATACCGGTTATTTGTTTCGGGTTGAAATGCGATTTCCGGGGGGAGCCATTTGAGGGCAGCACATACCTTTTTGCACTTGCGCAGGATATTGAGGAAGTCACAACCCGTGCGATATGCCGCAGGAGCAATAAGCCTGTGAAGGCAACGGTTAACATGCGCTTGGTGAATGGAGTGCCGGTTTTTAGGGGCGGCCAGCTGAGCATCGAGGGTGAGAATAATGTTATTTATGAGCCGGTCAGTCTGAAAGTATTCATGGATATGTTTATAGCTGACGGTAATAAATACGGAAGCAACGAATAACTCAAATGAATCCATTCCCGGGTGCAAATCCGGGAATATTCTTTATATGCAGGTATATTGATGAAATTTAAATTCGAAAAAATACTTGAGACAAAAAAAGAATATGATGTGATTGTAATAGGCGGCGGGACTGCAGGGGTTACGGCTGCCCTGGCATCTGCCCGGACCGGCGCAAAAACACTGCTTGTGGAGCGGACAGGAAGCCTTGGGGGCATGATGACCATCGGAAACTGCGGGCTGACCTGTTACATTCTGCATGCGAGTAATGTTGAAGATCAATATATGGTTGAAGAAATGTTGTTGAAAGAGCCTAAAAGCGCCCAGGTTATCGGCGGCATCCCCCTTGAAATCACAAACGAATTAATAAAAAGAGGAGCAGCTGTTGCCACAGAAGGAAATGCAGGCAGCTATGTTTTCACTGATCAGGTTGAATTTAAAACACTTCTCAATGAAATGATGGTATCTGCTGGCGTTGAAGTGCTTTTTCACACAGTATTTGTTGAAACTGTTATGAACGTCACCACAGTAAAAGGAGTTGTTCTTCATAATAAAGAAGGGTTGGTTTTATATGAGGCTAAAACATTTATAGATGCCTCGGGCGATGGTGATGCGGCGGCCTCGGCAGGAGCGGAATATTTTACCGGAATAGGAAAGTATGATTTGGTTTATAAAGAAGACCCGTCTGTACTTGGCAGAATTGCAGCCATGGGAACAATGTTTAGAATCGGCAGCACCGATATTCTAAAGGCTTTGAGTTACTTAAAGGATCGTACAGAAGCGCCGTGTTTTGAAGTTCAGATTATGTCCCTTCAGGATTATGATACAGTTGTTGATTGTATAAATAGACAGCAGATGACCACTTTTGTTATCAATGGATTTTCATTCGGAGGTCTGCAGATTTATAACACGCCGGACCCGGATATTTTTGTGCTCGGATGTCCCTGCATTAAAGGAAACGGGCTTAAGCCAGAAGATAAATCCAGGGCAGAGTTGGAAATGTCTGCAATGATAAACGCATACATGAAAGAAATCCGAAATATCCCGGGCTTTGAAAAGGCGGTAGTCCTGGATATACCGGAAATAGGAATAAGGGAGACCAGGCATATAATCGGTGATTATATCCTGGGACTTAAGGAAATCCTCCGGATGAATGTGTTTGAGGACTCCATTGGCAAAGGCTCTCATCTTATTGATATATCGCCGGTTCCGTCATGGCTTAAGAAAGACGAATTGCCGGAAATGTTTGAATTCACTATTCCGTATAGAAGCCTTATTGTAAAAGGAATCGATAACATGTTTGTCGCGGGGAGGTGTATGTCCGCTACCCATGAAGCAAGTGGTACAATAAGGGTAACAGCACAGTGCATGGTCTCCGGGGAAGCTGCCGGAACGGCGGCGGCCATGTGTTCTAAAAAAGACGGCGCTTCAAGAAGCGTTGCATATAAAGAAGTGAGGGAAATTCTACTGAAAAACGGTGTTATTTTATAAGGGGGGAATATCATGTTCGATAATGCTTTGGGGTCTCTTTACAGAATGTCTGATGCAAAAACAAGGTCTATATGCGCTGAAAACCCAACCGGCGAACCCGGCAAGGGGGCAATGGCAGAACCTAATGGGGAAGGTGCAGGCGCAAAACTCGGTAAAGGGTGGAAAATCAGACCATGCATACAGGTTAAACCCGGTGAGACTGCAGTGCTTGCCGATTATACCGGGACCGGCATAATAAGGCATATCTGGATGACAGCTGACAGCAGGATGTCGCGTGCCGGGGTGCTGCGCTTTTACTGGGATGGTGAAACAGAACCATCTGTTGAGGTTCCGTTTGCCGATTTCTATGCCATGGGGCATGGAAAGCGCTACGATGTAAATTCACTTCCGGTTGTGGTTAATCCCAACGGAGGAATGAACTGCTACTGGCCTATGCCTTTTAGGAAAGGTTTTAAAATAACATTTACAAATGATTATTTTGAAGAAGTGAGGGGATTTTTCTTCCAGATTACCTTTGACGAAACCGAAGTCGCTGATGATGCTGCATATTTCCATGCCCAGTGGAGGTGTTCGATGACTACCCGGGAGTATCCGGAGCATGTAATTGTTGATAACATAAAAGGCAAGGGCCAGTATGTTGGGACATATATGGCATGGATGCAGTACTCTGACTGCTGGTGGGGCGAAGGTGAAGTTAAGTTCTATATGGACGGCGACGGGGAATATCCAACTATATGCGGAACAGGAACCGAAGATTACTTCGGCGGCGCATGGAACTTCGGCGGTGATTATAAGAACACATTCGGAAGGAATTACTCAACACCGTTCCTTGGATTTCCTTATACTGAGGCAATAGAGGGAAAAGTGCCTAAACACAGCCTGTACAGATGGCATGTCATGGACCCTATCCGTTTTGATAAAGACTTGAAGGTGACAATGCAGGCACTGGGTTGGTGGCCTAATGGAAAATATCAACCGTTGACCGAAGACATTGCGTCGATTGCATACTGGTACCAGACAGAACCGCATGTGAAATTCCCGGCGTTCCCCGAATTAGACGACCGCTGGCCGAGATAGGAGATAAAATGTTACAAATTTTACAGGCAATCATTATTTTTGCAGTACCGATGCTCATACTCTGGGCTAAAAAAAGGTACAAAATTGTAAAAACCTTAAGCCCGATTTTACTGGCGTATGCCATTGGAATAATATGGGGAAATATACCGGGAATACCTCTCGACAGGGGACTTTCGGATATTTTAACACAGGTAAGCGTACCAATAGCAATTCCGTTGATTCTTTTTTCTGCCGACTTTATTAAATGGCTGAAATCGGCTAAGAAAACAGTTATATCCTTCGTTTTAATGATTGTTTCAGCATTTCTTGCAGCGCTTCTTGCGGCATGGATTTTTAGGGAAACAATAGATGAGTTTGCAAAAATCTCGGGCATGATGATAGGAGTTTATACCGGTGGAACACCAAATATGATGGCAGTCGGTATGATGCTGGAGACAAATAAAGACACGATGGTTTTAGTCAGTACAGTTGATAGTATACTGGGCGGAGGCTATTTCTTATTACTTATATCCATTATTAAACCATTGTTGTCAAAAATATTAAGACCGTATAAAAGCACAGACAATTCTGAAATAATTGAAGAAGAAGTACCGGAATTCACATCCCTTAATAAAAAAGAAAAAGTTAAAGCAGTAAAAGGTGTTTCGCTTGCCGTTTTAATTTGTATAGCAGGACTTGGAATCAGTGCTGGAATAGCATTGCTGGCAACAGGTAATCTGGATGTTGCAATAGTAATGCTTGGAGTTACCACTGTTGGGGTAGGAATGTCATTTGTTAAAAAAATCAAAAACCTACGATATACTTTTAATGCCGGACAATATTTAATACTGGTATTTTCAATAGCGCTTGGAACAATGGTAAATATTAAGGAAATGCTGAACTCATCACCTGCCGTGCTTGGGTTTGTAGCTGTAGCAATGTTCGGAGCAATAATAATCCATCTCATTTTCGCTATAATATTTAAAATTGATGTCGATACAGCCATAATAACCTCAACCGCCGGAGTATATGGCCCCGCATTTATTGTGCCTGTTGCTGATGCAATAAAAAACAAGGAAGTAATTGTGGCAGGCCTAACAGCAGGCTTAGTAGGCTACGCTGTAGGCAATTACCTCGGCCTACTCGTCTACACCATCGCCAAACTCTTTTAAAATTGTCCCTAGGGTAAAAAGTACTTTTTTGACACATTTGTCCCCAGGGACAAATGTGTTTTTTTAACCTGACAGGTTAAATTTCGACTAAATTTATATTAGTAGTATATTCACAAAAATTACCATTTAAGCTAAATTATTTGCATGACAACTTTAACACGCAACTTAAGAGAAAACGGAATATACCACGTATACAACAGAGGTATTGACCAGATGGATATTTTTCTTGAACCTGAAGATTTCCGTTTTTATCTGAAAAGGCTTCGTGTCTGTAAGGAAGAATATGGTTTTGAACTATATGCGGTATGCCTTATGACAAACCACTATCATCTAATTATTAGGGATGTCGGATTGAACCTTCCCATGATAATGGATTCAGTAAATAGTGTATATGTAAGATATTTTAATGATAAATATAATCGTAAAGGGCCGCTTTTTGGAGAGCCCTTTAAACATGGAATTATCTCTTCTGACTATGACTTGGCTAAGCGGATCAGGTATGTGAATAGAAATCCTGTAGCAGCCGGTATGTCCAGGAGTATCTATGATTATTCATGGGTTTTGATAATCACGGAGAAAGATTACCTTCATTTAATAAATTTTGACTATATTGATGAAGTCTTTCTCAAAGTATGTAAAACATCATACGAAGAGTATCTTAAATCTGATGAGGATGACCTATGGGTTGATGAAATAGAAATTTGTAGAATGTATGATTCTGAGGCAAATAAAATCTTTGAGTTGATTTTAACGAAAATTACAAACAGTGAAAACTTTAACAAGAAAGAATTAACCAAAACCGAGATTGATAAAGTCATTAAAACCACATTTTCCAGAGGAATAACAATCAGGCAGATTTCAAAGCTCACTGATTTGTCCATTTCTACTATCAGAAAGTTTCTGTATAATTAAAAAACATGTTAACCCCTGGGGACAAATGTGTCAAAAAAGTACTTTTTACCCTAGGGACAAATGTGCAAAAAAAGAGCCGCTGTTAAGCGACTCTTTTTGGTTTAAGTTAATGAATGTTATTCAGCAAGCTTTTTATAGCTGTTATAACGTTCCTTTGCCTCTTTTTCGGTTTTCACGAAGAGTTCTTTTGCCCTTTCGGGGAATGACCTTGTAAGCGATGAGTAACGGTTTTCACTCATGAGAAATTCCTGGAAGTCAGCAGTGGGTTCTTTGGAATCGAGTGAGAATGGATTCTTACCTTCTTCTTTGAGAACGGGGTTGAACCTGTACATATGCCAATAACCTGCTTCAACAGCTTTCTTTTCCTGGAGTTGTGCGCAACCCATGCCTGCTCTGATTCCGTGGTTGATACAAGGAGAATAAGCAATTATAAGTGAAGGACCGTGATAGCTTTCGGCTTCTTTTACGGCTTTAATGAACTGTGCTTGGTTTGCACCTTGTGCAACCTGAGCTACATATACATAGCCATATGACATTGCCATCATTCCGAGGTCTTTCTTCTTGATCGGCTTACCGGCAGCAGCGAATTTTGCAACTGAACCGGTTGGTGTAGCTTTGGAAGCCTGCCCGCCTGTATTTGAGTAAACTTCCGTGTCGAATACGAGAACATTAACATCTTCGCCGGAAGCGAGTACATGGTCAAGTCCGCCGTAGCCGATGTCATAAGCCCATCCGTCACCACCGACAATCCACTGTGAACGTTTAACCATGAAACCTTCTTTTTCAATAAGTTCATCTACGATTGCTTGTGTCGCATCATCATTCTTGCAATCGCCTGAGCAAGTTGTGAGCGCTGACATAAGCTTGTCTTTAGCGGCTCTTGTTGTTTCGCCGTCATAACGGGAATCAAGCCATCCTTGTGCTGCTTCTTTGAGGCATTCACATGCAGTTCCTTCAACAAGCGATGTACAAAGATCTGCAATCCTGTCTCTCATCTGTTCGGCTGCGAGATGCATTCCAAATCCGTATTCGGCATTATCTTCAAACAGTGAATTGGCCCATGCAGGTCCGCATTCATTTTCATCAGTTGTGAATGGTGTTGCAGGTGCGCTTCCGCCCCAGATTGAAGAACAACCAGTTGCATTAGCAATCATCATTCTGTCCCCATAAAGCTGTGTGACAAGTTTCAGATAAGGGGTTTCGCCGCATCCTGCGCATGCGCCGGAAAATTCGAAGTAAGGCATTTCAAACTGGCTTCCCTTAACGGTATATTTATTCATTGGATTAGGCTTCTTACTTACTGTAAGCGAGTAATTCCATTTTTCAATTTGATCGTGCTGTGATTCCTGTGGTTGCATAATGAGAGATTTTTCCTTGGAAGGACAAACCTGAGCGCAGTTTCCGCAGCCGGTACAATCAAGAGGTGAAATCTGAATTCTAAAAGTAGTTCCTTCAAGTCCCTTGCCAATAGCTTTTTTAGTAGTAAATCCTTCAGGTGCTGCAGCAAGTTCTTCTTCACTTACAAGAACCGGCCTGATTACCGCATGAGGACAAACATAAGCACACTGGTTACACTGTATGCAGTTGTCAATCTGCCATTCCGGCACGTTAACCGCGATGCCGCGTTTTTCATACTGCGTGGTACCCTGTGGGAATGTTCCGTCTTCTCTGTTTAGGAATGTGCTGACAGGAAGAGTGTCGCCTTTTTGCGCATTCATGACATTAGCAACATTCTGGACAAAATCAGGGATTTCATAATCAGCTTCAGTTTCATCTTCAACAGCGGTTTTCCAGCTTTTAGGAACTTTAATTTCAACAATTTTGCCAACGCCCTGGTCAACGGCTTCATTGTTCATATTAACGATTTTTTCGCCCTTCTTACCGTAAGAATAAACAATCGCATCCTTCATATACTTAATGGCATCATCCATTGGTATAACCTTGGACAGTTTGAAGAAGGCTGACATCATTACCATGTTGATTCTTCCGCCAAGGCCTATGCTCTCAGCAATATGAACAGCGTCAATTGTATAAAGTTTAATATCATTATTGGCAATGTACTGTTTCATTGCTGCGGGAAGATGTGTATTCAGGTCTTCAGCCGACCATCCTGTGTTTAGAAGGAAAGTTCCGCCGGGCTTAACGTCCTGAACCATATCATACTTATCTACATATGAAGGCTGGTGGCATGCTACAAAATCGGCCCTGCTTATAAGATAAGTTGATTTAATTGGTTTTTTGCCAAATCTCAGGTGGGATACAGTGATGCCGCCGGACTTCTTGGAGTCATATGAGAAATATGCCTGGGCATACATGTCGGTATGGTCGCCGATGATTTTAATTGTGTTTTTATTTGCTCCGACTGTTCCGTCAGAACCAAGTCCCCAGAACTTACAGGCAACCGTGCCTTCGGGTGAAGCATCGAAATGGTCGCCGAGTGGCAGTGAAAGATGCGTAACATCATCATTGATTCCTATAGTGAAGCCATTCTTTGGAACATCTGCGTTAAGATTTTCAAATACTGCAACAATCTGTTCGGGAGTTGTGTCTTTTGAACCGAGTCCGTATCGTCCGCCAATGATTAAAGGAGACTTTTCGCTGTCATAATATGCAGATTTCACATCAACATAAAGAGGTTCACCGACTGATCCGGGTTCTTTAGTTCGGTCAAGAGTTGCGATTTTAGTTACTGTATCAGGAATGGCTGCCATCATATGTTTAATTGAGAATGGTCTATAGAGCCTTACTTTAAGGAGACCGACTTTTTCGCCGTTTTCAACCATGCGATTAACGGTTTCTTCAATAGTGTCGCATACGGAACCCATAGCGATGATAAGCCTTTTGGCATCCGGTGCGCCGATATAATCAAAGAGATTATAGGTTCTGCCGGTTATCTTGCTGATTTCTTTCATATACTTCTCTACGATTTCGGGAACAACATCATAATACTTATTTGCTGATTCTCTAGCTTGGAAGAATATGTCCGGATTCTGAGCGGTTCCCCTAAGCACAGGATGATCGGGATTAAGTGCATTGGCCCTGAATTCTTTTATTGCATCGTAGCTTACTAGGTTTTTAAGGTCGTCATAGTCCATAACTTCGATTTTCTGGAATTCATGTGAAGTCCTGAAACCATCAAAGAAATGAACAAAGGGAACCCTGGATTCGATTGCTGCAAGATGTGCGATTCCGCCGAGATCCATAACTTCCTGTACGCCTCCGGATGCTAAAAGTGCAAAACCAGTCTGGCGTGTAGCCATTACATCGGAATGATCTCCGAAAATTGAAAGCGCGTGGCTCGCTACTGCACGTGCGCTGACGTGGAATACGCCGGGAAGAAGTTCCCCTGATATTTTGTACATGTTCGGGATCATCAGAAGAAGTCCCTGTGAAGCTGTAAATGTAGTGGTAAGTGCTCCGCCCTGCAGTGAGCCGTGAACTGTTCCCGCGGCACCTGCCTCAGACTGCATTTCAACGACTTTAACTTCCTGGCCGAATATATTTTTACGGCCATTGGCCGCCCATTCGTCCACAAATTCCGCCATGTCGGATGAAGGCGTAATCGGATAAATGCCGGCGACTTCGGTAAACGCATATGCTACATGAGAAGCGGCATTATTTCCGTTCATGGTTTTAAAAACCTTACTCATTTTGTTTCTCCTTTTCTTAATTCCTATGTAACGGCGAACGCATAAAAACGCGCACCTAATTATAGCCACTCAGTATTCTATCACAATTATATATTATATGTTCCTTGTTATATAGATTTTTTAGTTATTTCTGCTAAATCTGCATTAAATTGCAGTTCTATATCACGTTAAAATAAAATTTCAATTTTTCATAAATAATTTTTGGAAATTAATGATACAAAAATAAGAGAAATATCCCACGGACAATTTTTGCCTTGGGTTTATAAAAAACAGGTATGCTGATATAATACAAGCGAAAGAACAACATAAGATTAAAGGTGATAAAATGAAAAAGTTCATAAAAATATTTTTAATCGTACTAGCTGCGTCGTTAATATTATCGTCATGTAAAATAAAAAACAGCACAGAATCGCCGGGACCATCGGAATCTCCCGGAAATCCCATTGGATCCCAGACTCCCCAGCCGGCAAAACCGTGGGAAGAAATGTGGTCTGTGCCGGTTTATGAAACAACCTCTATCCAAGATTTACAGGACTACCTTGAAATCCTACTTGCCCAATATCCCGGCCGGTATGGATTATCGTTTATTGATTTACTCACAAATCAGAAAATCAAAATCAGAGATAATGAAAAATACATTTCCGCTGATTCAATATCAGTTCCGGTTAATCTTTGTTTATACAGTCTTATCGCAGATGAAAAAACAGGGTTGTCAGAGCAGATGGAAGTCCTGCAGACTGATAAAATCGGGGGGACGGGAGATATAAGCAATACACCGGCAGGCACCAAATTAACATTGGGAGAAATATCAGAGGCATCTCTGAAGCAAAATGATATGACTGCAGTTGCCATGCTGATACGTTATATAACGCCGGGAAAATTGGATGAGTATATCAGTACATTAGGAACAGAAAAAACAATAATACCCGAATACTCATCTCCTCAAGATATGTCTCTGATAATGAGTGAGATATTTAGACTTGAAAACATAAACCCGGGTATTTTTTCTGCCCTGACTGCAAACCTCCAGGCTGAGCAGCCGTTTATAGCTGCACCCCTGCCGCAGGATATTGACACAGCATCAAAAACCGGTATGTTCGGGGGAATCCCCTCATATAATGATTCGGCCATTATTTATGGTGATAAACCTTATGTCCTAAGCATGTTTTCTGAAAATGCCCTAAAAAGCGAGGCGGTAAATGTAATGGAAACTGCTTCAAAGGCAGTGTTTAGTTTTGTAAATTACGGAAGGCTTCCGTTATTTGAATATCCGCTTAATGCAATGATTCCGGGGAAAGTGGTTGAATCAGCAATTCCGGATTCGGTGGATTATTTTGAAGAGATATTGGATGAAAGTAAAATAATAATGAATTATAGGGATACTGACACTATAATGTTTCCGGATTCAAATGATTATGCCGGAGACTTGGGGCTAATAACATTCCGAGGAAACAACTACCGTGACGGAGGTGCCTTTGGAACAGCTAATATAACCGAGGAAAAACTTGAAATAATCTGGGAGTTTGATATTGGCAGCATATCAACGCAATCCGGCGGTTACTGGCCGGGGGTAGGTTGGACCGGACAGCCCTCGATTGTAGCCTGGCCGGAAGATATACAGGCAATCATGAATATTAAGGACGAATTAAAAGGACCAGATTTAAAAGAAGTCATTTATGCCTCTCTTGACGGGAATATATATTTCAGCGACTTAGCCACCGGTGAATGGACGAGAGAACCAATCCACATCGGATACCCAACCAAGGGAAGCGTATCAATGGATCCGAGAGGATATCCGCTTCTTTATACCGGGCAGGGCATCGGTGAAAACGGCTACGAGACATTGACTCCGGCTTACAGAATATTCAGCCTTATTGACCAGACGCTCCTGTACGAAATCGGAGGAGGAGACCCCGACTCACTTCGGTACTGGCCGAACTTTGATTCGTCGGGAATACTGGACATCGAAAATGATACATTCTATGAGGCTGGTGAAAACGGTATAATTTACAAAATAAAACTAAACACAGATTTTGACAAAGATGCCGGCACAATAACGGTTAATCCCAAGTTGACCAAGTACAGGTACCTTAATCCATTCGGAGACAGAATCGGTATTGAAAGTTCTCCGGCAATCTATAAAAATCTTATGTATTGCGCTGATAACAACGGTATGGTAATGTGCATCAACCTAAACACAATGAAGGCTGAATGGGTAGTTCCTACATATGATGATACAGATGCCTCGCCGGTTCTTGAGGTAACAGACGATGGTGTTTTCCTATACACTGGAAATGAAGTTGATATGAGCGGTGAATTCGGCGACAAGGAAGATAAGATTTATGATTCCACTATATCTAAATTCAATGCTTTGACCGGAAAGTTAATATGGGAAGTAAAATACCCCTGCATGTATAATTCAGTTATCAACGGCGGAGTTCTCGGAACCCCTGTAATGGGCAAAAACGACATATCGAACCTCGTCATATTCGGACTGGCTAAAAACGGCGGGGAATACATGGGAAGATTAGTTGCCTTGGACAAAGTAACCGGGGAAGAAGTTTGGGCAATCGATTCCGAAGCTTATAGCTGGAGTTCTCCGACTGCGGTTTATACCCCGGAGGGCAAATCCTATATCTTATACTGCAACTTTGCAGGCAATATGTACCTGATTGAAGGAACTACCGGCAAGATACTTGACAGGGTGTCGCTTGGGGCAAATATAGAGGGAACTCCCGGAGTATTCAATGATATGGCTGTCATTGGATCGTATGCAAAGAAAATCTTTGGAGTTAAGATTAAATAGAACAAACCAAACAAATTATGAATATTTGACATAAAAATTAGAAAAGCCGTGAAAACGGCTTTTTTAAACTATTCCAGTCATAATTCTGCCATATTTTTATTGCACAATTAAATGTAGAAACTTCAAAGGAGGAGTTGTGATGTATATATTCTTTCTGATATTACTTGGGATTGGGGCGTATTTATTGTTATATAACAAGGGTTCGGCTGCAATAAAACTTCCCAATAGGAAAAGTGCGGGAGAGATACTCGATGAACGGTTTGTAAATGGTGAAATCGACGAAGAAACATATAAAAAAATGAAAATCGCCTTAAATGGCTAGGAGGAAGAGATTATGATGCATAGTAGATATTTTATTGGCAATGGGAGTTGCTTTGGAGCAGGAAATTTCGGTGGAATCTGGGGCTGGCTGATTGTAATTGGGGTTGCCATGCTGATTACCGCTGCTATATATTTATTGGTAAGCAAGAATAAAAAAACAACAGTAAATGCAAGCGCATTTGCAACACTAGATACTAAATTCGCACAGGGCGATATTACCATTGAAGAGTATCAAAAGCGTAAAAATGTTTTAAAAGGAAAGTAGGAAATAATATGAGAACAGCTATGAAAATTGTATTGGTATTGGCATTTATACTAATTTTAACAGGGATTGCCGGTAGTGTGTTTTCCTTTGTACAGACGACACATAAAGAGGGGTTGGATGAATCGTTTTATATCAGAAGCGGAATGATGGGCGAATCGCATTATACCAGAAGCGGAAAGGTTAATGATTATCGAGAGTTTTGCTATGATGAGCTAGATGAGAGTTGTCCGATAGAATCTCTGCCAATTCGATAACTTTAACCGAATTGGGAATAATATAAGTAAGAACAAAGCCTGAAGGCATAATATTAAAAATGTTTAAATAATTTGAATGGCCGGGTAACAGAGTGAAATACAATATCCTGGTGGTTGAAGACCAAATAGAAATCAGCAGCATAGTATCCAAATATCTTAATGCCGAAGGGTACAATAGCGTGTTGGCTTCAAATGGTTTTGAAGCACTTGAGATTTTCAATAAAACAAAATGCCACCTGGTCATTCTCGATATAATGATGCTGGGAATTGACGGTCTTGAAGTTCTAAGGGAGATTCGTTTATTGTCTGATATACCCGTAATAATGCTGACGGCCAGACAGGAAGAGGTTGATCGTCTTAAAGGATTTGATTCAGGAGCGGATGACTATGTGATTAAGCCGTTCAGTGCCAGGGAGCTGATGAAACGCATAAAAGCAATATTGAAGAGAACTTATCGCGGTACAGATGAAATAATCTACAATTATGAAGAATTAAAATTGCATACTAAGGGTATGAAGTTATTCTCGGGTGACAGAGAAATAAGCCTGACATCCATTGAATTCAATCTTTTGTTCACTTTCTTTAAAAATAAGGGACAGGTTTTGTCAAGAGAGCAACTTATTCGACTTTCCTTTGGTGGTGATTATGAAGGATACGATAGGAATATAGACAGCTATATCAAAAGACTAAGACAGAAAATTGAAAAAGAACCCGGAAAGCCCCGGATTCTTAGGACGAAGTATAGTGCCGGGTATATTTTTGGAGGTGAGGAAACATGACTATTAGAAAATTGTGGCTGATACTCCTCACCCTTGTTGCTGTTGTCTCCGTAATTATAAACGCAGCTGTTCTCAGCGTTTTGACCAATAGATATTTCAAAGATTATTTAACAGAAAACTATGAAAATCATTTCAACCAGATTGTTGAATACTCAAAACAGGTGTTAAAAACAGAAGATTTATCCATTGCCCAAATGAAGATTGAAATGGAAACACATTTGGATGATCCCATAATCCGTATTAAGTTATATGATGAAGAAGGCACAATTATTGTTGATGTAGGTGATGACACCGGTACATTGCCAATGATGATGGGAGGCAGAATGATGCCGATGATGGGTTCCGGATATACGGTAGCGGATCAGGAAAGTGACAGTTATGAAATTGTCGATGGAGGTAAAACAGTAGGATACCTTGCAATAACAAGATACAGTTCGATAACTGACTCTATCAATACCCGGCGCTTTAAAGCTTCACTTGTAATCAACAGCTTGTTTTCAACTATACTTGTAATAATTCTTGCAGTATTTATAGGAGTTTTTATCAGTAAACGAATGAGCAGGGATTTAATGAGCACGGCGAAGCTGGCCCAGGACATTTCACTTGGCACTGATACTGACATAAAAAAAACGAATATTGAAGAGATTAGGATAATACGACAAAGCCTGGAAGCTCTTAAAAATAGATTGAAGCTTAAAAATAAGAGCAGGAAGATCCTTGTGGATGAACTTATCCATCAGACAAGAACGCCGCTTACTATATTGAAAACTCATTTGGAAGGATATTCTGATAAAATTATAGAAATGACGCCAGAAGAAATAAAAGTTCTTGGGAACCAGATAGAAGATATTTCCTCAATAATCTCCAATATGAGTAACATTATTGATACAGAAAAAGATGTTACAGTTATGAATATTGAGGAATTTGAACTAACCAGATTATTAAAGCAGATTGTAAACGGACTGAAAGTTCAATTCAGCAATAAAAAAATAGATTTAAACTTAATTTGTGAAGAAAAATCCACACTTAAAACAGACAGATATAAATTAAGCCAGTCAATATACAATGTTCTGACAAATGCATATAAATTCACTGGAGAAAGCGGGTCAGTTACCATTGGCTGCTCGGTTGTCAACGGTCATGTCTTGATTGAAGTCAAAGATACAGGCATTGGGATGGATGAAGACGAAACAGGTAGAATTTTCGACGCCTATTACAAAGGGAACAGCTTAAAAACGGGCGATGGCCTTGGATTATTCATAGCAAAAGAAAATCTAAACAAAATTAATGGTTCAATCAAAGTAATATCAAAATCCGGCGAGGGAAGCACATTCACAATCAGTATTCCCATTGGGGATGTTAACGGATAAAATATTACTCGCTACATAGATCATCATTGACAGAGTTTTCTTTAACTATTATCATGGCAAATAAGTAACACAAAGTAACTGAGGAGAGATATGCAATACAGGACAATGCCGGGTTCGGATGAAAAACTATCAATATTAGGATATGGCTGCATGAGGTTGCCTACTGCTTTCGGCGGAGTAATTGACAAAGAAAAAGCACTAAAGCAAATCAGGAGCGCTATTGACAGAGGAGTTAACTATTTAGATACCGCATGGCCGTATCATATGGGTAATTCTGAATCATTCCTAGGGGAACATGTCTTGAAAGACGGGTATCGTGAAAAGGTTTTTTTAGCCACAAAACTTCCTTGTATGATGATAAGAAAAAAGGAAGCCATAAGGGAAACTTTTGAAAAGCAGCTTAAGAAACTTCAAACTGAATATATAGACTATTATCTTCTGCATAGTTTAGACGGCCCGGCATGGGACAAGATGCTGAACCTTGGAATCATCGAGTTCATGGATGAGGTTAAAGCTTCGGGTAAAGCAAGGAAAATGGGCTTTTCATTTCATGGCAAAAAATCGGACTTCATGCGCATATGCGATGGATACGATTTCGATTTTGCACAGGTTCAGTTCAATATATTAGATGAGCAATACCAGGCGGGAATTGAAGGAATTGAGTATGCAGCTAAAAAAGGCATGGGAATCATTGCTATGGAACCTCTTAGAGGCGGAGCTCTTGTAAGCAAGATGCCGACAGAGGTGAAACAGATATATGCGGGCTCCGGTTTCCAGCGATCTGCTGCCGAATGGGCGTTTCGATGGGTATGGAATCATCCCAATATACAGATTGTTTTATCCGGAATGAACGTGGATGAACATATAAATGAAAATATTAGGATTGCTTCAGAAGCCGAAGCCGAAAGCATGAGCGAAGAGGAACTGGCAGTCATAGGACGCGTAAGGGACACATATAAAGATCTGATGCAGGTTGGTTGCACCCAATGTGCTTACTGCATGCCCTGTCCGGCGGGAATCAATATTCCTGCAGCATTAGGAAATCTGAACGAGTATCACATGTATTCAAAGAGAAGTGCAAAACTCCATCATGTAATGCATCTGGGATTGGACAGTAAAGACGGAAAACCCCATTGGACTACCGATTGTATTGACTGCGGGGAATGCGAAAAGAAATGTCCCCAGAATATACCGGTCCGCGAGGTCTTCAAACAGGTTCAGAATGATCTTGAAGGACCATCAACCAAGATCATAACCTTCCTTGCAGGAATATTCCTTGGAAGACGGAATAAAAAGAAAAAATAACCCACATATTACCTATCCTTATAAGAAGACCTCCTGGCAACAGGAGGTTTTTTACTGCACATTTGTCCCTAGGGACAAACGTGCACTTTTTTAACATTTGTCCCTAGGGACAAATGTGCAAAAACCGATTATTCTCATGGGTAATTGTGGTTTATAATATACTTATGAAAAAGAAACCTCATATTATTATTTTTAACCCAGATCAATTCAGAGCCGATGCCCTGCATCATATGGGGTGCGAGGCGGCTGTTACGCCGAATATGGACAAGACAGCTGCAGAAGACGGGATTTCATTCAGAAATGCTTTCTGTCAGAATCCAGTCTGCACTCCGAGCAGATGTTCTTTCATGACTGGCTGGTACACCCATATCCACGGCCATCGCACCATGTACTATATGCTAAGAAAAAATGAGCCGGTTTTACTAAAAATTCTAAAGGACAACGGTTATTATGTCTGGTGGGGCGGTAAGAACGACCTTATTCCCGGACAGTATGATGAATTGGAATACTGCTCACACTATAACAGAACCAAAAGAAATACCAATAAAAACCTACATCAGACTGCAGCCGACTGGCGAGGTCCTAAGGGCGGTGACAATTATTTTTCTTTCTACGCGGGAAAACTAGAATCTAATGAAGATGGTACATATATCGATGAGGATTGGGCTAATGTCCTGGATGCAATAGATTTCATTAGAAGTTATGACGGCGAACGACCGCTGTGCGTTTACCTGCCTCTTTCTTATCCCCATCCGCCATATGGTGTTGAAGAACCGTTTTACAGCATGATTGACCGATACAAGGTGGATCCTCCGAAGAAGGCATATGACAATTGGGACGACAAACCGTCAATGCTAAAGGGCATATATAGGGAACAATACATGCGGAACTGGGATGAACAACGCCTGGTAGAGTTGAAAGCAACTTATCTGGCGATGTGCGCCAGGGTTGATAAGCAGTACGGCATGCTGCTTGACGCATTGAAAAATAAAGGAATTTATGACGACAGCGCTGTTTTCACATTCAGCGATCATGGTGATTTCACCGGCGATTACGGACTTGTCGAAAAGACTGAAAATACATTCCAGGATGACCTTACCAATGTACCGCTTATATTTAAGCCGCCGAAATGTATAGATACAAAATCCCGGATAACTGATGCAATGGCTGAGCTTATCGATTTCACTGCAACCGTATTCGAACTCACGGGAATTGAACCGGGATATACACACTTTGGAAAATCTCTTGTCCCTTTAGCTGAAGGGAAAATCGATGAACTCCGTGATGCAGTCTTTTGCGAAGGCGGTCGAATGCCATATGAAAAACACTGTGACGGACATCAGTCAACCAGCGCCGGAACAGATTTTTTGTATTCGCCGAGGATAAACCTGCAGATAGGCGACGGACCGGAACATTCAAAGGCGGTCATGGTCCGCACACATGATTATAAATATGTATACAGAGTCGGTGAAAAACACGAATTGTATGATTTAAAAACAGACCCGGATGAATTTACAAATTTAATTGATGACAAGGCATATGCAGACATTCTGGCAGGCTTGAAAAACCGAATGCTGCAGTTTTTTGTAGAAACAGGCGATGTGGTGCCTTTTGATGGAGACAAACGGTGGTTTAATGAGACCTGAAACGATGAAAAGGCCGAATATAGTTTTTGTATTAACAGACGACCAGGGCTACGGCGACCTGGGATGCCACGGTAATCCTATTATTCAAACGCCTAATCTGGATCAGTTCCATAACGAAAGCATAAGGTTTACCAATTACCATGTAGGTCCCACATGCGCACCTACCAGGGCTGGGCTGATGACAGGCCATTATGCTAACAGCACCGGGGTGTGGCATACATTCGGCGGCCGTTCTTTACTAAGGCGTAATGAATGGACGCTTGCATCGGCGCTTAGTGAAAACGGCTACAGGACAGGTATCTTCGGCAAATGGCATCTTGGCGATAATTACCCATACCGGCCGTTCGACAGAGGATTTGATGTATCAATAACCCATGGCGGAGGAGGCATCAGCCAGACTCCGGACTACTGGGGTAATGATTATTTCAGTGATAAATACTCAGTCAACGGCAAATTAAAGCAATTCGACGGATATTGCACGGATGTATTTTTTGATGAGGGAATGAAATTCATTGAAGAAAACAGAAACAATTCATTCTTCTGCTATATTGCATTGAACGCACCCCATGTGCCGCTCAATATCGCGCCGGAATATTATGAAATATATAAAGGCAAAACCGATTTTAAAAAGGCTCGTTTCTACGGAATGATAACCAACATAGACGAAAACTTCGGCATACTTAGAAAAAAACTGAAGGAACTGGAGCTCGAAGATAATACAGTACTTATTTTCATGACAGACAACGGCTCGGATTCCGGTGTTGAGATTGATGAAAACTGCTTTGTAACAAGCGGATATAACGCAGGTCTGCGCGGCAAGAAACTTTCAGAATACGACGGCGGACACAGGGTACCGTTTTTCATCAACTGGCCCCGTGGAATAAGGGAAATAAATGAACTTACGGCAAATGTGGATTTCATGCCTACAATACTGGATATCTGCGGCATTGAAAAACGCGGGAACATTGAGTTTCACGGGAAAAGCCTAGTGCCATTGCTTAGGGGCGAAGGCGGATGGGAAGAACGGGTTTTGGTTACGGATAATCAAAGGCATCCGACTCCCATCAAGTGGAACAAAAGTGCGGTCATGACCCAAAAGTGGAGGCTAATCAACGGATGCGAACTATATGATATGGATACAGACCGGGAGCAGCGCAACGATCTTTCAGCCAAGTATCCAGAGGTTATTGAAAATCTTTGCAAAGAATATGAAAAATGGTGGGAGATTGTATCAAAGCAGTATGATGAAATGATTCCCATACCAATTGGTAAAAACCCCGTTACATTGCTCAGTCAAGACATGCGGAACCAGGAATGTATTGCAGCACACAGCCAGCATCAGGTAAGGTTGGGATTGAAAGCCCTTGGTTACTGGGAAGTGGAAATTGAAGAAGAGGGAGAATATGAATTTGAAATACGTAGATGGCCGGCTTCCCATGAAAGACCCATTTCGGCGGGAATAGACGGTGATGATATTGAATTTTACAGGGAAGGTGTAAGCGAAAGTGATTGGTACAGGTATACCGGAGGTGTTGCACTTCCCATAAAACAAGCATCAATAAAAATCCAAGACACAAAAATGTCATCGGGAATATCCCCTGATTCAATGGCTGCTTCTTTTATAATAAGTTTAAAATCCGAAGAATGTAAGCTTTATGCAAGTTTCGGTAACGACAATACGCATGAACTCCTCGCTCCTTACTTTATATATGTGAGAAAAAAATGAAAAATATTCTTATAACCGGAACCAGCGGTGCGCTGGGCAAAAATTTAAGAGAGTACTTTCTGGACCAGGGCTATAAAGTGATTGGCACCGTTGGCAAAAGTAAACCGCGGGAAGGAGAGATTCCAATAAACCTTGGCGATTGGGATAGTTATACAGCGCTGCGTGAAGTGGTTAAGAATAAAAATATTGATGCAATAATACATAACGCGGCGGCTCTTCACGGCAAGGCAGGTATAAGGAAAACCTATAGGGCCAATGTTGTCGGCACGGAAAATATGCTGCGTCTGGCTTATGAGTGCAGCTGCGTTAATTTCATCCAGATAAGTACAGTAGGTATCTATGGTATCCGGTCGCTTGGGAAAAACCGAACTGAAGAAACTCACCCGATTGACATAGAACCTTACGGAATAACTAAGAAAATAGCTGAAAAAAGAATTTTATCATCAGAAACACCGTACACGCTTCTCCGTCTGCCTTTGGTTAAATACAGCGGTGGCTACCTTATTGAAAAGCCTATAAAAAAGGGCATATCTGTTTTTATAAAAAAACGCGAACTGAACATTGTTTCATCAGTCATTCCTGAGTTTGTCGCTAAAACATGCGAATGGATAGTAGAAAATGGCCCGCTAAACGACATTTTTAACTGTGCCAGCCATCACCAGACCTGGCGCGAGATGGTCATGGACCACTGTAGGCATGAAGGCATAGAAATTATAAACACAAAAAGGGTTTCAATATTAGGCGCATTTTCAATGGGTATTGTAATCGGTCCAATCGCCGCATTCGGACAGCATACACCCTCAGACAAGATGGAAGCCATAATAAATCATTAAAATTTTTCATTTGTCCCTAGGGATAAACATTCACTTTTTTAACATTTGTCCCTAGGGACAAATATGCACTTTTTTAACATTTATCCCTAGGGACAAATGTTCATTGAGATAATTTAGGGTTATAATTACACATAGGGGGAGGACTCAATGAAATTTTTTGTCGGCAGTAAAAAAATCACACCGGAGTTTCCGGTGCTTCAATGTGGATTCGCAGCAAGAAATAAAAAGAGCGAGGGTGTGCATGATGACACTTTTGCCAGTATTGTTATACTACAGGAAAACGAAACAGTCATAATGATAACGCTGGATGTTGTATACGGAGACAAAAGTTTTGCATATGGCATTAAGAGTGCCATTGAAGAAAAACATGGAATATTACCTAAAAACATTATCATTAGCTACACCCATACACATTCTTCGGTAGCCTTGACCGGTGAGGATAAGATAAAACGAAACCGCCGTCCGTATAGCCTTGCCGCGGACAGGTTCTTTTTCTATGGTGAATGGAAGAATATAGATGATACACAAGACGTAGAGTATTACAGATTCATAAAATCCAAAATAATGAACCTTATGGATGAAGGAATGTCAAATCTTGAAGAAGGCAGCCTTTATATAAACAAAAGCAAATCCCATTTTGGAATAAGCCGCCGCTTGCCTGTGGACGGTAGGATCGAATTTCGCCCGTATGACAATGATGATGCAATGGACACCGACTTATTACTGCTTAAACTGACGGATATAAATGGTATTGTAAAAGGAATTCTGTATAATTATGCATGCCATCCGACCAGCGTAGGCAGTGATAATTACCTTATTTCAGCAGATTTCCCGGGCGAGGTGCGGAGCCGGCTAAAAGAGAATTTTCCTAACGCTGAGGTTGTTTTCCTGCAGGGATGCGGAGCAGACATCAAGCCGCGCTTTGGTGCGGTCGACGGGTACTTCAAATCCGCGGATTTCAGCAGGCTTAGAGAAGGCTGTAAACCCTTTATAGATGAAATAACCGAATTAATCGAAAACGGCAAATGGCGCAAAATTGATTTGGATATAAACGTAGCGGAGAAAAAATTCAACTTATACACTACCTCAAAGGACAGGGATTTTTTTGAGGCTAAATATAACAACCCGGAAGAAGCTGAGTATATCCGCGAATCTGCCCGGGCGGCTATGGAAAACATCGACAATAAAAGAACTGTTGACATCCTGCAATACTATATAAATGCAATCCGCATGGATGACAAAACCTATATCCTCGCGTTTGAAAACGAGGTTGTCAGCAATATCGGTAAACTTATAAAAAAAATCTCGGACGAAGACCTTATAATACTTGGATATGCCAATAGTGTTTGCTGTTACATCCCGACCGAAGATGTAATCAAAACCGGTGGGTACGAAGCGGATAACTACATGATTGCACGTCTTGCAGGCCCCTTCGTACCTGAAATAGAAAGTATCATTATGGGCGAAGCCAATAAAATCCTGATATCAGTAAGGGGGACAGATGAACAAACTAGCCGATTTTAAAGATTTATTCATGAACATGCCTGTCTTCCTTAAGGGCTTTCAGCTTCCCAATATTTTGAAACAGCGCTTTAACTAATAATATAGTAAAAACAAAAGCGCCGATTGAAACACTGATATTGGCCGGGAGCCCTTTGGTAATACCGATTATCAAGCTCGCAATCACTATAATAAGATTGAAAAACAGTATTGTAAGAACATAGGAGACATTCCTCTTATAGTGTCTTATTTTCGCATCAATATCTGAATACAGGTCAAAGGGACCGTCTGCCGCCTTTTTCCTGAAATACGCCCATTTGCCACTGGTTGAAACACACTCCACTCCAGTCTCCTCAAGGAATTTTATATATTGGCGGCTTACCGGATGGCTGGGGCTGTTTTCCAGCATTTCAATTCTATAGATATATTCATTGGGAGTGCCTTCTGAAAACGTATAACGCATAATAAAGTTATCAATGAAATTAAATCCTTTTTGCGCCATTTCATTAAGCCACTCTTCTTCCTTTTCCATATCTGCAAATATAATCTTGTAAACTTTGGTAATCATAGGTTTCTACTCCTTTAAATTCAATATTTGAGAATAATACATTACAAAAGATCTTCTTTATATGTATCGCCTCTGGTAATACGCTCACCATGAACTATAAGCTCTTTCAGCCTTACTATTTCACTATCGACAATATCCCTTCCCTTATCGGTTATCGCATAAAGTTTCCGGCTGTCATTCTGGATTTCCTCGATACTAATCCATTCATTTTTTAAGAGTGTATTTATCGCGCCGTATAAAGTGCCCGAACCAAGTATCACCCTGTTGCTTGTAATGGTTCTTGCGAACTTTATTATCCCGTATCCATGGGTAGGTTCAAAGAGTGCCAGCAATATATAAAATACAGCTTCTGTTAGCGCTCCTTTGTCAGTATTCTTTGTCATTCCCACACCTCCTTGTTCACTATTGCTATGTCGCTGTCAGATACGTCTAAAACTGATATGTCTAAAATGGATATGTCGTCTGACGACATAATTATAGCGAGGCGGACAGCATATGTCAACACCTTTTTTAAAAAAATTTCAAAACTCCTTAATAAGTTTGTAACTTTCGTGTTCAAACTGGTATTGTAATATAGAGGTTGACTATAATTAATTGGGGTTACGCATGGATAAAATTCTTATAATTGAAGACGAAAAAAGCATTAACCGCTTCATAAGAATAAACCTTGAAAGAGAAGGGTTTAAAGTCGCCTGTGCATTTTCAGGGGAAGAAGGCCTTGAAATGACAAGACAGTTCAAACCGGAGGTATTGGTTCTTGACATAATGCTGCCCGGCATAGATGGATTTGAGGTTTGCACAATAATCCGCGAACTTAATCCCTATGTGATCATAATCATGCTGACAGCAAAGGGACAGGACATGGACAAAATCATGGGACTGGAGCTTGGTGCCGACGGACTATATGATAAAACCCTTCAATCCACAGGAACTGACTGCAAGGATCCGGGCCCACCTAAGGCGCTACTCCACAAACGGTAATACAGGAAACGCAGGTTTTACGATTAATAAAAGACAGCACAAAATATATAAAAACGGTGTAGTGCTAAATCTTAGTCCAAAAGAATATGAAATCATGTCGCTTCTTATAAAAAATCCGGACAAGACGTTCAGCCGCCATGATATGAAGTTTCATACCATGCGCCTGGAAATGAAAAGTGGGCAGAGGTAGTTGTAGAAAGAGCACTGGATTCATTTAACCGGAAACGCGGATGGATAGAAGAATATATAGGTAACGGGATGGCTTACTTGCTGCCCGAAAAATTAAAAGAGTCTACCTCGCCCGTATACCTGGACATTAATGATGATATTGTTGACATCGCCATGGAAGCCATATCAAAATCAGTCATGGGTATAGTAACTGTTGAAGAAGCTCTGAAACAGTACAAAGAAAAAGCAAGGGTACTCGGTGTCAAGGACATCCTTGATTTCGAGAACGAGAAGCTCGGGAAAACCACCGAACAGACTTATGACTAATGATTCGGATATACTAAAAGAAGCAGGTGTTTAATATAGCCTTAATGTCGCTTCTGATAAAAAATCCGGAAAAGACATTCAGCCGCCACGAACTGCTGGACCATGTGTGGGGGGTAGATTATATTGGAGACATAAAAACCGTGGATGTCCATATCTGCAGGCTGCGCGAAAAAATCGAAGGCGAAGCCGCGGATGAATGCTTTGTCGAAACCGTCTGGGGCTATGGCTACAAATGGCGGGGGAGCGAAAAATGAGAAGTATTCGTTTCAGGGTCATAGGAACATATCTGCTTATAATCGTGCTTACCATTTTCCTATTCAGCGTCGGTGTATATACCTTCATCAGTGATTACTACATGAATAACATCGAAGAAATCCTGACCGGTGGACAGGACATTTGCCAGGATATATACAACGAGTTGTATTACCAGTATGACATGGAGTTGGAATCAGAGAAAATTGGCAACCGGTTCGTCCCGTATACAAGGGCCCAGGTGTTGCTCCTGGACAATGAGGGAAATGCCCTGTATGACTCAATAGGCATATATGACAGGGGACAGCCTGCACTTGAAAGGGATATCAACAGGGTATTAGGAGGGGAAACAGTCCTTCACAGGGAAACGTCAACCCTCGGCGAAAGGACCCTTTCGGTTTCCAGGACGCTGAAATCAAATGACGAAGTCATAGGAATCCTAAAACTAACGGCTTCCCTGGAAGGCGTATACAGGGTGCTGAACCGAATTATCCTTATTCTTGCCGCCGGTGGATTTATAATCATAATCATAGTGTTCATGGCCGCGCTAATATTAGCCAACACAATAATAAAACCCGTGAGAAAGGTCACGGACCATATTTCGGACATTGCATCGGGAAACCTGGAGCAAAAACCAGCGGGCAGATACAACGATGAATTATCCGGCCTTACGGACAATCTCAATATGCTTTCAACAGAACTTGAAAGCAATAAGAAACTTCGCGAACAGTTCATAGAGTCGGTTTCGCATGAACTGAGAACGCCTCTTACATCAATCAAAGGCTGGATTATTACACTGAAAAACCGCAAAAAGGACGATGATGCGCTTCTGTCCGAAGGTCTTGAATTAATAGACAGCGAGACAGACAGGCTCACGGGCCTTGTAAACGAACTTCTTGATTTTTCGGGTTCGCTGAATGATATTGCGTCACTGAAACTAGGCAGGATGGATATGACCTACCTCGTCGAATACACCTGTAAACAGATGAAACCCAGGGCTGACAGGGCGGGAATAACCATGGACTGTAATTGCGGGCACGAAAAGGCATTTGTGAAAGGCGATTATGACAGGCTTAAACAGGTGCTGGTTAATCTGCTGGACAATGCCATAAAATATTCGGAAAAAGGCGACGGCGTCACTGTTACATGCGGAAATGAAAATGGAATTATTACCACGGTTGTCGCCGATACCGGACCCGGAATCCCAGATAGTGACCTTGGGAAAATATTTGAGAAGAAATACCAGGGCAATAATGCGAAAAAGGGAACGGGCCTAGGCCTGGCGATTTCAAAGGAAATAATAGAAGTTCACGGAGGCGAAATTGACATCAGCAGCGGCAGCAAGGGCACTTCCGTTACTATTAGGTTGAAAAGCATATGAATATGAGAAAGAAGAAAATTTACCAGTATTTCGCATTGATTGTCCTGCTGGGTGTAATATCAACAGGATGCGGATATCTGCCTTCTCCGGATGAAGTAATAGTGCCTCCGGGGGGAAAAACCTCAAACAACCTCAATATAAACGTAAAAGCCTTCATACCGGCCGGCATGACGGCGATGACTGCTGAAAACAGCGGGGGGCGATACAGGGTCCAGTTCATTGATATTGAAAATGACGGGATAGATGAACTTATAGTTTATTATGGAAATCCGGAGACCTATAAATGCACGGGTTTTGTAATTCTGAAGGAAAATGAAAACTGGAGGTTGTTCCATGACCAGTCGTATACCGAAGGAACCAAATACTATGTAGAAAACGTAAGATTCATTGATATAAACGGCGGCAGCAAGGAAATGGTCATTGAATTGAGCGATATCAACGATATCCGCATTTTCCGTATAATGAAATTCAGCGACGGTGTTGAGAAGCTTTACACTTTCGGCGAGGACCGGCTGGACATAATCAGGACAGAAGAGGGTAATCCATTGATCGCCATCTGGACCAACAGGCCGGAAGGCCATGACATTGATATCATAAAGTGGGAAGATGACGGATTCATAAACGCTACGTTTGATGCACCCGGATATTTCATTCAGCTGCTTCCCAAGTACAGAGGGGATGAAACTGACGGCAGTGATCAAAAACTTCTGTACAGGGCGGATATTTTAATGAAGGCCGGAGACTATGGCAGCGCACTAAATACCATAAGATTATACAGTACCGTTATGCACACCGAGGAAGATATGCTGAAAGCTCATATAATTGAAGCAAGGTGCCTTTTTAACCTGGGTGAAACAGACAGTGCGATGGCCGTATTATCAGAAAACAAATTAACCCAGGGCTATGACACTGAATTACTGCTTGAGTCAAATTTTCTTCTTGCGGACATATTGCTTCAGAAAGAAAACACTGCAGCTGCAGAAAAAGTGCTCGAAGCCAGTAAGGAACTGCTCTATAATTTCCTGCACAGCAACTACAAACTCCACATGTGGACAAATGAATATGAAACAAGGCTGGAAAAGCTCAGAGATGAGTAAAACCAACCGGCGGTGTAACTAATTGAAATAATTTGTAACTTTTATGAAACTTATTGAATTCCGGCAAGGTATAACATTAAATCAGGCCTAAGGGGACAAAAAGCCGGAAAGGGTGTTTAAGTATGAAGAAGTATAAATTAATTTTTATTTGTATGATTGCCATTCTGTCGCTTCTGGCAACAGGCTGTGCCAAATCATCTGATATTGTACCCGACCCGCCTGATGGAGTGCCGGGTATGTCTGAAATTCCCGAAAAGCCCGAAGGCGCGCCCGATGAGGTTGTCATTGTGGAATGCCAGTTTTATGGTGATTCAATGTACAACCTGGACTATAAGGAAGCATGGCCCAAGGCTCTGAAAGAGCATTACGGAGTGACGGTTGTGGTCCAGTACCCGCTTCGCAGGGACTATATGGAAACCATAGAAGAATCGGCCATGTCGGGGGACCTGACGGGAATAGTCGAATTGTTCGGCGGGCCATATTTAATGGAATGGATTAACAATGAATGGATTTATCCTCTTTCGGATTACCTTGCAGACAATGAAGTCTGGAACACTGTCATACCGGATATGTGGAAGGATGTATACACATTCAATGGTAAGGTATGGGCGCTGGCATCCGGTGCAGACGGAGAGGCCGTATGGTTCACTCGTTCAATGAGAGGTGATTGGCTGGAAAGGCTGGAGCTTGAAAAGCCCTACACGATTGATCAATTTTATGAGGCTTCATATAAATTCACATACAATGATCCCGATGATAACAGCCGGGATGACACGGTAGGATTCACATCCGCCGGGACCTGGAACATGCAGGATATTTTCCAGGCTTTCGACGCCAGGCTCAGCCATGTTTCGGATCCGGTTCCTGTCTGGAATCCAAATACTAATATCTGGGAAGATTCAATGCTAAAACCTGAAATGGCGGAATGCCTGCTCTTTCTTAAAAAATGTTTTGATGAAAAGGTTCTTGATGAGATGACATTCCAGGACGTTGACGGGGCATATATGAGAACTAAGGTTTCATCAGGAAAATGCGGCGGAACATTCTATTGGGACAGCTGGACCCTGAGTTTTGAAAACGCTGTCAGGGGCAAATATCCGAATGCAAGCATGGTCTGCGTGGGTGCCCTCTCAGGGAATATTACTGAAAATCTGAATCAATATGGGATTTCTTATGGCGCTCCGCGGGTAATGATGAAAAACACACCCCAACCGAAAGAAACTATAAACTGGTATGTAAATACATTTTATGGAGATGAATGGGGATTCTGGACGGCCAAGATTGGTCCGGTGGGAGATGAACGCGGCCAGGCGGGGGCTGCCTGTACTATTGAAGGCAATACCATCGTCCGTAACACTTACATAGACAGCGGAGGAAATATAAGAAGCTACCCCGCACCGGGATACATAGGAGGACTTCCTTCAAGAGCGCTTTATACTGTATATGAAGTTGCATACCATGCCCCTGGAAATGAAAAGTGGGCAGAGGTAGTTGTAGAAAGAGCACTGGATTCATTTAACCGGAAACGTGGATGGATAGAAGAATATATAGGCAACGGTATGGCATATCTGCTGCCGGAAAAATTAAAAGAGTCTACTTCGCCGGTATACCTTGATATCAACAAAGAGATTGTCAACATCGCCATGGAGGCCATATCCAAATCGGTCATGGGTACAGTCACCGTTGAAGAGGCATTGAAGCAATATAAAGAAAAAGCAAGGGTACTGGGTGTAAAGGATATCCTTGATTTTGAAAACGAAAAACTAGGGAAAACAACAGAACAGAACTACGACTGAAAAGAAAACCGTATCATATATTAAGCTTTCACTTAATTGGGACAAAAGCCCTCCGCTTTTGTCCCAATGTTTATGCTCTATTTGCAAGTTAACCGTCTGGCCAGGATATAGTATACAATAGTAGCGTCATATTACAAAAGTTAAGGAATCAACAAACAGAATAGGTAGGTATTAACCATAGGATAGAATAAAAGGAGTAATATATGAAAGCTATAGTTTGTAACAAATACGGGCCTCCGAGTGTAATGCAGCTTAAAGAGATTGATAAACCTGTACCCAAAGATGATGAAATGCTGATTAAAATTCATGCATCATCAATTAATTCTGCCGACCACCGCACAATGCTGGCAAAGCCCTTTTTTGTAAGATTCATGGGGGAAGGCCTTTTAAAACCAAAGAAAAGTGTTCCGGGAATTGACATGTCAGGTGTGGTTGAGGCAGTGGGCAGTGGTATAAAGCAGTTCAAACAGGGTGATGAGGTATTCGGAGATATCTATGACAGCAAGATAGGTGCATATGCAGAGTATTCATGTGCCGGTGAAGATGCGAATATAGTAATAAAGCCCGAAGGAGTGACATTTATGCAGGCTGCATCGGTACCTGTCGCAGGTATGACAGCTCTTCAGGCACTGAGGGACCATGGACAGATAAAGGAAGGCCAAAGTGTCCTTGTTAACGGGGCTTCAGGCGGTGTGGGAACATTTGCCGTTATACTCGCAAAAGCATTCGGTGCTGAGGTAACAGGCGTCTGCAGCGCCAGGAACCTTGAACTTGTAAAATCCATCGGAGCGGATTTTGTAATTGACTATACCAAAGAGGATGTTACGGAATCCGGTAAAAGGTATGACTTGATAATCGACATAGCCGCGAACATAACAACAAAAGGATATATAAAACTTCTTTCACCGAAAGGCACCGGGATACTTGTGGGCTTCTCAACAATACCCCATATGATGGGAATAAGCCTGAAGGGTAAAAAGGTTGGAAAAGAAAAACGGCCTGATAATTAAAGCCATGGGGTCTGCAAAGACAAGCAAGGAAGACCTGAAATACCTTGGAGAACTAGTAAAGTCGGGAAAAATATCGCCGGTAATTGAAAAGGTATACCCCTTGGAAGAGACTGCCGAAGCAATGCGGCATTTTCATGAGGATCATGCAAGTGCAAAGCTGGTAATATCAATATAAAGTATAATATTCAAAGCGAGTTCACTGACGTATTGGATGTATTGGTTCACATTAATCCATTTAAAGAGGTAAAGAAAACAAATGAAAATTAAAAGGAATACCGGGATAGGATTTTTTGAAAAATACTTAAGCATTTGGGTATTGGCCTGCATGGCAATTGGGATAGGCATCGGATTATGGTTGCCGGGCATTCCTGCTTTCTTAGCTAAGTTTGAATACTACAACGTATCTATACCAGTTGCGGTACTCATTTGGCTAATGATATACCCAATGATGCTAAAGGTTGATTTTGCAAGCATTAAGAATGTCAGTAAAAATCCAAAAGGCCTTGTTATCACATGGATTACCAACTGGCTTATAAAGCCTTTTTCAATGTTTGGGATAGCATATCTGTTTTTCTTTGTTATATTCAAACCGGTTATCCCGACAGACCTTGCCAGGGAATATCTTTCCGGGGCAATACTTTTAGGAGCTGCGCCTTGTACCGCAATGGTATTTGTATGGAGTCAATTAACCAAGGGCAATCCTGCCCATACTCTTGTGCAGGTTGCAACAAACGACCTGATTATATTGCCGTTATTCGCACCAATTGTAGGATTGCTGTTTTTATTTGGAAACATTGGAGTTGAGGGTGTTGGAGTGCCATGGGCAACACTGTTCCTTTCAGTTGCCCTTTTCGTAGTTATTCCATTAACGGCCGGATGGTTGTCGAGAAGTATATTGACAAAGAAAAAAGGCATTGAATTCTTTGAAAAAAAATTCATACCAAAGTTCAGCAATATAACAATAATCGGACTCTTGCTTACACTAATAATTATATTCTCTTTCCAGGGAAGAAAAATCATAGAGCAACCCACAGACATATTACTTATTTCAGTGCCGCTTATTATACAGACTTTCATAATATTCTTCATAGCGTATTTATGGGCGAAGAGGTGGAAACTGCCGCATGATATAGCTTCTCCCGGTGCAATGATAGGTGCGAGTAATTTCTTTGAGCTTGCAGTAGCCGTAGCTATTTCATTGTTTGGCCTGCAATCGCCGGCGGCCCTTGTAACTATAGTAGGAGTATTAGTTGAAGTGCCTGTTATGTTGACTTTGGTTAAAATAGCGAACAAAACAAAACACTGGTTCCCGAAACAACAGTAAAACCAGTCGTGAAACTATGATACAAATTAAAAACGGTCTTTTTAGACATTTATAATTATAACAGCGCCTATTCATTCTTCTATAATGCTATATATAAAATCAGTTAAATAAGTGTACAATAGTTTTACAATGTGAATCGGGGGATATTATGAATCAAAAATACCTTCACTGCGAACTATTGTACGAAGACTCTGTTAATAATATGAACAGGGTTGTAAGGCTTGAAGACGGCAGCCTGTTTACACTGGGAGTAATCAAAAGAGATATTCATAACATGGGTAACTATCCAAAATTCCAGTTCATTTTCTCGCGCAGGTCGTATGACGAAGGAAAGACCTGGAGTCTGCCGAAGACCCTTTTTGAAATCCCTGAGACAAAGATATTCACTGATCTTGCACAGTTCATGATAAGCGAAAAAGGTTTTCTTCATGTCTTCATGTACCGCATATGGAAATACAATTTTGAGAAAAATGAGTTTAAAGGCGACATTCTCCATGCCAGAATGGATGACACCACCGGAGCTAACCTTATAATACAGAAAATAGAATGCCTCGACAGGTACACCGGTGCCCTCAATAATCTGATTCAATTGGAATCAGGCCGGATAGTGGTACCCTTCTCAACACTGGATGAAGTTACCGGTACATTCCAGTCATCAACGATTTATTCGGATGACGAAGGTATTACATGGAATGGTTCAAACCAAGTGACCGTCACAAGCAAAGAAACCCATGTTGAATCCGGGGCGGTTGAACCGGTGGTTGCCGAAGTTGAAGAGAACACACTGGTAATGATTATACGTACTGTCCTGGGCAGCTTTTATTACTCTATTTCAAAAGACGGCGGTGAAAGCTGGAGTGATTCAAAAAAGAGCAATATAAAGTCATCCAACTCACCGGCCGTGCTTCAGAAATTGAAAGACGGCAGGATACTGATTGCATGGAACAACTGCAACGGTATGCCTATGAGAGGTGTCAGGTATAGCATGGCCAGGCAGTGTCTGCATGCGGCTATTTCAGATGACGGATTAAGGACACTTAAGGGCGTTCGGATGATTGTATCAAAGGAAGATGGTGACCCTGATAACGTACTTAACTGCTACCCGTTCTCGGCTGTGGCATCAGATAAAGAGGTTTTCATCAGAATGATGACGGTGCAGTCAAAAGATGGTGAAGACTGGCGAGAACCCAATGCTAAGCTGATATTACTAGAAACAGACTTTCTGTATGAAACCAGTCTAAATAAAAATTTCGGCAGCGTTTGTATTAAATCAACCAGAGATAAGCCCGGTTACGAATATTTTAACTTTCCATATGGACAAAAAGGAAGCTTGGAAATATCATATGAAAACAATGCTGATGAAGCCCAGCTTCAGCTTATCCTCTCAGACAACTATATGGATGCATCAAGCTTCAGCCTGAGTAAAGATAATGAGCAATACCGCGAATATATAGACGAAAACTATATTAAAATTCCGGTAATCATTGAAAACGGACAGGGCGTCATAAAGATAGATTGGGACAACGAAATAACCATTGAGTGCAACGGGAAAACCGGCAGGGTTCAAAAAAGTTTTCCCGGATTTAACCACCTTGGCATACTGTTACACAAAGGAGAATTGAATATACAGAAAATCAACGAACAGTCTGAAAAGGCATGGATTGACACAGGAATAGATTATTAGGAGTAACAAATGATGATTACAGTTGAAGCGGCAAAAAAAGCGTTGGCAGGCCCCATAGCATCCGTAAGCACACCGTTTAAACGAGATGGATCCATTGACTATAAAGGCCTTGAGAATATTGTTGAATTTATAATAGCAGCCGGAAGCGGAACTGTTTTACTGACACATGGCGACAGCCTTTACACCCTGCTCGCTGATGACGAAATTGCTGAAATTACTAAAAGGGTTGTGCAACAGACAAAAGGCCGCGCAATGACTGTTGCAGCAAGCAGCTGGTGGCTTGGTAAAAGTATGGAGTTTGCTAAATATGCAAGAGGCCTCGGCGCTGACATGTATATGCCCCTGCCCCCTGACTGGGCAAATTCAGGTTCTGTTGAAAATCTAGTGGAGTATTATACAAAAATATCTGAAATATTACCGGTAATGATGGTTACGATGATTGGAAAACGGCCGATACCAATTGAGGTTATAAAAACACTACTAAATAGAAAGAACAATATAACAGCTATAAAAGATGACAAGTGTGGTGAATATGGAAAAGAAGTAGCGAAAACCATCAATGGCAAATGGGCTTTTCTTTCCGGAGGCAGGATGAAAAACCACATGGATGTAATGCCCTTTGGCGCGGATGGATATCTTTCTGTATATATGCGTTTTAAACCGGAAATTGCCCATAGGTACTGGAATTCTATCAAAAGTAATGACATAAAAACTGCGACAGAAATTATGGATAAATATGACATGCCTTTTATGGAAGAACTTCCGGCACAGCTGGATCTGAACTTTGATGCAGTCATTCATGCTGCTATGGAGATATATAGTGTTGCGGAACGCTGGCGCAGGAGTCCGTATATTAATGCAAGTGATGAGCAGATAGAGCAAATCAGGGAGTTTTTCAAGGGCTTGAAATTACTATAGCGATCAAATTCAAAGAGCAGAACCAATAGGTAATGAAAATGAAGTTTATCAACACAGATGTTACTATTAGTAAAAAAAGGAAGCCTGTTCCACAATGTATTCAATTATCCGACCGGGTTAAGCTGATATCCTGGGGTTCTATTTATATAAGTTTAGTTAAGGCCAATCTATTTCCATCAAGTTTCTGTATTGAGAGCGTTGATACAGTCATATATATTGATCCCGTACTGGTTGATACAACAAAAAAAGCTGATTATATTTTTATCACTCACAGTCATTTTGACCATTTTTCAATTAAAGATATAGAAAACTTAAGTAACGATAAGACAATGATTATTTGCCCCAAAAAAGTGGCTAAGAAGTTAAAGAAGTATAATGTGAAAGAAGTAAGGCCCGGCGATTGCATAGAGCTTAAGGATGTAGTCTGCAGAGCCACCCATGCATACAGCAAAGGTTTTCCCTCTCATCCTAAAAGTATAGAAAACGTTGGTTATGTTATAACTATCGGCGGAATCAATATTTACCATGCGGGAGACACATTTTTGGTGCCTGAAATAAAAACCCTTCAAGATATTGATGTTGCCCTGGTTCCGATTGACGGAGGCAACCTGACGATGAAAACAGAAGAAGCGGCAAGTTTGGTCAATCAGCTAAAACCTAAGATTGTGATTCCGATGCATTATTTGCCTGATGAAAACAAGGCCATCGAATTTAAACACTTAATAAATACAGATATTGATGTAAGAATTATTGCAGATTAAACGGAACAAAACCAGTAATCCCTTGTATTATCTTCCTTGAGTATATTAGCAGTAAATGAACTTTTTGCTCAATTCCTAAGCTTTTCCCATAACTTGCACTTTTAATCATTTTGCAATTTAAATACTGTTAAAAACCATGAATTCTTGCAAGTCGTAACACCCAATATTGCAAAATCCGTTGATTTTACCCTGTTTTAGTGATAAAATACTCCTACTTTATAAATCCCATAGGATTTAGAGCAAGAAAGCGCATAATATAATGCAAGTTGTGTTTGGTTATATTGCAAGCGAGGCTTGTTCACACTCCGAAGGGGAAAGTGGGTAACAAAAGATGCAGGGATATCCTAATAAGCAGGGGCTTTATGATCCGGGGTTCGAGCATGATGCATGCGGTATTGGGGCCATAGTCAGTATAGACGGTCACAAGTCGCATAAGATAGTTATGCGGGCACTGGATATTTTAATTAACCTGGAGCACAGGGGTGCCAGCGGGTCGGATGCCAAGTCAGGCGACGGCGCAGGTATTTTACTGCAGATTCCACATTTGTTTTTTATGAAGGCATGTAAGCCGCTTTCTATAGATTTGCCTAAAGAGGGCCGATATGGCGTTGGGATGTTTTTCCTGCCGCAGGATACGGAAAAGCGGCAGCATTGCCAGTATATATTTGAACAGGCGGTTGTGCGCGAAGGTCAGGAATTTCTGGGTTGGAGAAAACTTCCCCTTGAGGATACTTGCCTTGGAATTACTTCTAAAGCATCAATGCCGTACATCATGCAGGCTTTTGTAGGCTGTTCGTCGGACCTGACTTCGGAACTGGAAGTTGAGAGAAAGCTCTATGTCATCAGGAAACAGGCCGAGAATACACTTGAACGCGAGAAGATGGAAGGTTTCTATATCCCCTCCTTATCATCCCGTACTATTGTATATAAAGGGATGTTGCTGGCGGAGCAGGTTAAGCGATTCTATAAGGACTTGACCCACCCTTCTTTTAAATCAGCCATTGCAGTTGTGCATTCGCGTTACAGTACCAATACTTTTCCCAGTTGGGAAAGGGCACACCCGAACAGATATATAATTCATAATGGCGAAATCAACACATTGCGAGGAAATGTAAACTGGATAAATGCCCGCAAATCCATGCTTGCATCAGATGCCTTCGGTGATGACTTATCCAAAGTTTATCCAATTATCAATGAAGACGGCAGTGATTCATCCATGTTTGACAACGCAATGGAATTCATGCACCTCTCGGGACGGTCGCTGGCCCATACGGCCATGATGATGATTCCGGAGCCTTGGTCTAAGAATAAGAATATGGATAAAAACAAACGTGCTTTTTATGAATTTAACTCATGTCTTATGGAACCATGGGACGGACCGGCATCTATTGTTTTTACTGACGGAACTACTCTTGGTGCTGTACTGGACAGAAATGGACTTCGCCCATCCAGATATTATGTTTTAAAAGAAAATATCTTGATTTTGGCATCTGAAGTGGGAGTACTGGATATTGAGGAGGATGAAGTTTTATATAAAGAAAGGCTGCGGCCGGGCAGGATGCTATTGGTTGACACTGACCAGGGGCGCATCATAGGCGATGAGGAACTGAAGCAGACCATTTCAAAGGCCAAGCCTTATGGTAAATGGTTGAAAGAAAATATGAAGACCCTCTATACGGTAAAACATAATAAATTCGATATCCCTCAGGTTAGGAATGTCGGTAAACATCAATATGCTTTCGGGTATACATATGAAGACTTAAATTTACTTATCAAGCCGATGGCTGAGACCGGCAAAGAATCAATCGGGGCAATGGGCAACGATGTGCCGCTGGCTGTGCTTTCGGACCGCCCCCAGCTTCTTTACAACTATTTTAAGCAGTTGTTTGCGCAGGTTACAAATCCACCTATTGATGCCATCCGAGAGGAAATAGTCACGGGCACCGAGATGTACCTTGGGTCACAGAAGAATCTTTTGAATGCCGAGGCGCTGAGCGTGCGGCAGATTAAGATTGAATCGCCCATACTCACCAATGAAAAACTGGCCATTCTAAAGAATATAACTGAGGACGGATTTAAATCCAAGGTCATTCCTGCTGTTTTCTCACCTGATGACGACGGGGAGTCTTTAGAAGAAGCAATGATCCGCATGTTTGAAGCAGCTGACAGGGCCATTGAAGATGACGTAAATATCCTCATTCTGTCTGACAGGGAAATAAATTCGTCACAGGCTCCGATACCGGCTTTGCTGGCTTCTTCGGGGTTGCATCATTACCTGATTAAAAAAGGGAAAAGAACCAGGGTCAGCATCATTGTGGAATCCGGAGAACCCAGGGAAGTTCATCATTTTGCTGTTTTAATCGGTTATGGCGCAACTGCAGTCAATCCATACCTGGCCTTCGAAAGCATCGGCAAGATGATAAATGACGGTTTAATCAGGGAAACCGATTATGAAAAAGCTGAATATAATTATGTGAAATCGGTTACGAAAGGCATTGTGAAGGTAATGTCTAAAATGGGTATTTCAACATTACTCAGTTATCATGGCGCCCAGATATTCGAAGCACTCGGTTTGAGCGAAGAGGTAGTCAAAACCTATTTTACCGGGACTCCCTCAAGGATAGGGGGACTGTCACTTAAGGACATCGGGCGCGAGACTGTAATCCGACATAAAAATGCTTTTAATATAATGCGGAAGAATTATGCGCTTGAATCAGGAGGTGACTATAAGTACAGGAGTAATGGAGAATACCATCTTTATAATCCGATGACAATACATAAATTGCAGCAGGCGTGCAGGACAGGTAAATATTCCATGTTTAAGGAATATTCCGGTATGTTCAGTAAAAGTCACAAAGCAACTATCAGAAGTCTTTTAAATATTGATTCGCCGTATGAACCGGTTCCGATTAAAGAAGTTGAATCCGTTGATGATATTGTAAAGCGATTTAAAACCGGGGCGATGTCTTATGGCTCAATTAGTCAGGAGGCTCATGAGACCCTTGCAATTGCTATGAACAGGCTGCAGGGTAAAAGCAATACAGGTGAGGGCGGTGAAATCACTGACAGGTTTATTCCGGATGGAAATGGGGATTCACGCTGCAGTGCAATAAAACAGGTGGCTTCAGGACGGTTCGGCGTTACTAGTTATTACCTTGTTAATGCAAAAGAAATTCAGATTAAGATGGCTCAAGGTGCAAAACCCGGTGAAGGAGGGCAGCTGCCGGGCAGGAAAGTTTACCCATGGATTGCAAAGGCGCGTCTTTCAACTCCTGGAGTCGGGTTGATTTCCCCGCCGCCGCATCATGACATCTATTCAATAGAAGACCTGGCGCAGCTTATTCACGACCTCAAGATGGCAAATTCCGAGGCGGATATTAACGTTAAATTAGTTTCAGAGGTTGGTGTCGGTACAATTGCTGCCGGAGTTGCAAAGGGAAAAGCCGATGTTATATTGGTTTCCGGCTACGATGGAGGCACAGGTGCAGCACCGCGTACTTCCATGAAACACGCAGGACTCCCATGGGAGCTGGGTCTTGCAGAGACGAACCAGACGCTTGTTCTTAATAATCTGCGCGACCGTGTAAAGCTGGAAACCGACGGCAAGCTGATGACGGGTAAAGATGTAATCATAGCCGCTCTGCTCGGGGCTGAGGAATATGGATTTTCAACTGCACCGCTCATAGCAATCGGATGTGTGATGATGAGAGTTTGTAACCTTGACACATGCCCGGTTGGTGTCGCAACCCAGAATCCCGAGTTACGGAAATATTTTAAGGGAAAACCTGAATATGTTGTTAATTTTATGAGGTTCATAGCAGAAGAAATGCGCGAGTATATGGCTGCAATAGGTTTTAGAAAATTAGACGATATGATAGGCAGGGCAGATCTTTTAAAAACCGGCAAACTGCCTGATAATTTTAAACTTAAAGGACTTAATCTAGAAGCACTCTTCCACCTGCCTGAGCTTCCTGAAGGAAGCACGCGCTACAGGACCAAGCGGCAGGATCATAAAATCGAAAGAACTTTTGACTACAGAATTCTCGACCATCTTCTGCATGATGCCATTGCAAGCGGAAAGAAGACTACTGCTGTACTCCCGGTTAAAAATGTAGACAGGGATGTCGGAACTTATGTAGGAAGTAAGATAAGCAGAATTTATGCCGATCAGGGACTTCGAGAAGATACTGTAATGCTTAACATGAAGGGTTCTGCAGGACAAAGTTTCGGGGCATTCATGCCAAAAGGTATAACTCTTAATCTTGAAGGCGACTGCAATGATTATATCGGCAAAGGCTTATCGGGAGGGAAAATAATAGTCAGGTGTCCTGAGGAAGCTGATTATAAGCCGGAAGAAAATATTATAATCGGAAATGTCGCATTCTATGGAGCTACAGGCGGAGAAGCATATATTAACGGTGTTGCGGGTGAGCGTTTCTGTGTCAGGAACAGTGGGGTTCATGCTGTTGTCGAGGGTATGGGAGACCATGGCTGTGAATATATGACAGGCGGCAGGGTTGTTGTCCTTGGTATGGTTGGGAGAAACTTTGCAGCGGGTATGTCCGGTGGGATTTCATATGTTTATGATGAAGACGGGTCTTTTGAAAAATTCGTCAATAAGGAAATGGTTTTCCTTGAGAGGCTGTCTAAAAATGACGAAGCTGATATGGTCAGGAGCATGATTAAGAAGCACTATTCATATACTGAAAGCGATCTTGCCGAGAGGCTTCTTGACCAATGGGAAGACACCCTCGAAAAGTTTGTTAAAGTAATTCCCAAGGATTATAAAAATATAATTACTGCCATTGATGAGGCGGTTGAAGAAGGATATGACATAGAGACCGCACAACTCGCGGCTTTCAGGAAGTACGCGGGATAAGGAGAAAAACCATGGGAAAACCAACAGGATTCATGGAACTTAAAAGAAAAGAAATACCGTACAAGGATCCCCTTGAAAGAATAAAGGACTGGAATGAATTCTCTATTCCCTTATCTGAAGAAGCACGCCTTGAACAAGCGGCAAGATGCATGGACTGCGGAACGCCGTTTTGCCAGAGTGGGATTACCCTGAACGGTTTGGCAAGCGGGTGCCCTTTAAGCAACCTGGTTCCTGAATGGAATCACTTAATCTACAACGGGCTTTGGGAAGATGCTCTTACACGTTTGCTGAAAACTGATAATTTTCCGGAATTCACGGCAAGGGTATGTCCGGCGCCATGCGAAGGTGCTTGTACACTTGGTGTCATCAATCCCCAGATTACAATTAAGAATAATGAACTGGCGGTGATTGAGCGTGGTTTTGAAGAAGGCTGGATTAAACCATTTATACCGGTTAAAAGGACAGGTAAAAAAGTTGCCGTTGTCGGCAGCGGGCCTGCAGGGCTTGCTTGCGCCGACCAGTTGAATAAAGTCGGTCATTTGGCTACTGTTTACGAGAGAGCTGACAGGGCCGGCGGGCTTCTTATGTACGGCATACCTAATATGAAGCTTGAAAAAGATGTTGTTGAGCGAAGGCTTTCCATCATGGAAGAAGAAGGTGTGGAATTTATAACCGGTACGGACGTAGGAACCGATGTCACCGGAGACGAGTTGAAGTCAAATTATGATGCGGTAGTGCTTTGCTGCGGGTCTACAGTTCCGCGTGACCTTAAGGTTATTGGAAGGGAATTGAAGGGCATTCATTTTGCTGTTGATTATCTTACAATAAACACTAAAAGCCTAATGGATTCCAATCATAATGACAGTAACTTCATATCCGCAGAAGGCAAGGATGTAATAGTTATCGGAGGCGGAGACACGGGAAATGACTGTGTCGCAACCGCAATACGGCAGGGATGTAAAAGTATCAAGCAGTTTGAGATAATGCCTGAAGCTGCTTCAGAGAGAACATCCGAAAATCCATGGCCGCAGTTTCCGAAGGTTAAAAAGACTGATTACGGACAGAAAGAATGTATTGCATTGTTCGGCAATGATCCACGGCAGTATTGCATTTCAACAAAATCCTTTTCAGGTGATGACGATGGCAATGTAATTGGCCTTAATACAATTCTTATTGAATGGACTAAAGACCACACCGGACGGTTTTTCCCAAGGGAGATAGATGGCAGCGAAGAAGCATATAAAGCCGATATGGTATTGCTGGCAATGGGATTTGTCGGTGTCGAAACTAAGTTAACTGATTCATTTGGAGTGGAAACCGATGCGCGTGGGAATGTGAAAGCCGAATATGGCAAACACACCACCAGTGAGGAAAAGGTATTTGCTGCAGGTGACATGCGACGTGGACAGAGCCTTGTCGTATGGGCCATCAAAGAAGGCCGTGAAGCTGCCCGTGAAGTTGACAAATACCTAACCGGATTCTCAATCCTCTCATAAATCAAGAAGAATTTAAAAGAAAATTTAAAACCGCCCCTGCGAAGGGGCGGCTGTATTTTTGAGTTCATAGATTAGTATATGTAATAATCTTCGATGGTTACTTTAAGTGTGTACAATCTATCCGTTTGAAGTAATACTGTAAATAATTATTTGCTTAATTTTCATCTTCATCACCGAATCAGTCATACACACCTCTTTTATTATCAAAACAATGGTAAATTACGGCATTAATTACACGATTACATAAATAAAGTTTCCATTGCAGGATTAATGTAAAAAAAATATAATCATTTGGTAGAGGTGTGAACATGGACTATTCAAAGATTACAGACTTCAGCGACGGGCAGCTTGAGAATTTTCAGAACATATATAAAAGGTATAAAGGGATGTACCTTTCTCCAGATAAAGCTATGCCGATGTTTATAATTAATACCCCGGTGAAAACACATGATTGGGAAGATAAACTATTTAACGTAGAAGCAATGTTCACAGATGAACTGAAGATAATTAAAGCCCATGCAGATATTGAAGACGACAGGGTTCCGGCAACAAGGGTAAATTTTGGTACAGCACAGATAGCGGCGGCTTTCGGATGCGAAATGTACATTCCTCCCAATAACCTTCCGTGTGCAAAAACACATGTGCTTCATGACATCAATGATGCGGTAAAAATGGTAAAACCGGCTAAAAATGCGGGATGGTATAAAAGACTATTTGAATTTTCGGAATTTTATATGGAAAATCTCCCCGAGGGGGTTGAAATACAGCTCCCCGATACTCAGGGAACTTTTAATAATGCTCACTTGATTCGCGGCAATGATATTATTTTTGATTTTTATGACTACCCGCAGCAACTGGAGTATTTCCTTGATTTTATAACGGATTATCTGATAGAACTTATAAAAAATCTAGCTCCATATACAACAAACAGAGACGGGTGGTTCTTTGACTGGGGAAGCCTTTGGAAAGGAAACGGGCGTATCAGCAATTGCACGGTTCACCTTATAAGCCCGGGCATGTACAGGGATTTTGTCCTGGAGAGGGATGTTAGGTTTCTTGAAGGAATTGGAGGCGGAAGGATTCATTACTGCGGTTCATATCCGGAAGTCATCGACAGCTTCATACACCTGCCGCCGGTAACTGGTTTCGACTATGATGATTCCCTCCACGATCTATTTGTTATAAGCAAAATGACTCCGGGAAATGTACCTGTTTCCTGCTGGACGCACAGTGGCAGCAAAACTATGCAAAAGCTGCTTAGCGGGGAATGGCCTGAAAAAAGGAACATAATTATCGGAGTCGATGCACCATCTGTAACAGAAGGACGTATTTTGCTGAATAAGCTGAGAAAGTCATCTGAAAGGTTCCACAATGGATTATGTTAAATATATAAGAAGCTTTATTGGGAACCGGCCTATGTTTTTAGTGGGTTCGGGCATATTGGTTAAAAATAAGACGGGGGAAATCCTGCTTATTAAAAGAACCGACAATGGATGCTGGGGCATCCCCGGGGGCAGCTGTGAACTTGGCGAGACATTTGAAGAGGCAGCAGTTAGGGAAGCATATGAAGAAACCGGGCTTGAAGTTCACAACCTGCAGCTTTTCAGCGTTTTTTCTGGGAAAGAGATGCATTTTATATATCCAAACGGCGATGAAGTTTACAACGCAGTATGCATATTTATATGTGAGGATTACTCAGGGGAGTTAAGACATGATGAAATGGAAAGCAGCGATGTCGGGTTTTTCTCACTTGATGGACTCCCTGATGATGTTCATCCGCCTGATAGGATTATAATAAGAAAATATACAGGAGGATAAAGATGATAAAAATTGGTTTTAAAAAAACAGGAAAGCTGTACAAAGGCAATACTCATCTTCATACGACCAGATCAGACGGAAAAATGAATCCGGAAGATACTTTTCAGAGATACAGAAAAAGAGGGTATTCGTTTGTAGTTCTTACTGATCATATAAGGTATTTTAATTCTGATAGGTATAATACGGATGATTTCCTTGTGCTTCCGGGCGTGGAGCTTCATGTTGAACATGATTTTGATAATAACAGAGACCATCATGTTACAGGATTGTATAATCCTGTGGAAGGGAATACATTTGAAGACGGACACACTTTCGATATCCCGCCGGTATCGGGCTATGGTCTTGAAGCGGCTGCGGATAGGATTAAACTGCTTAAGAAAAATGCAAATATCGTGATTTATGCCCATCCGGTATGGAGCAGGACAGAACCTGAAAAACTTATTAAATTATCAGGTTATGATGCGATTGAGGTATGGAACCATGAGTGTGATTTCTGGTCGAACAGCGGGTATGCAACGTATCATTGGGATTATTTGTTGAAAAACGGCTGTAAAGTCAATGGAATTGCCTGCGATGACCTTCATCAAAAGGATGACAGGTCTTTGGGAGGATATATAATGGTCCAAGCGGAAAAACTTGACAATGCCTCAATAGCCGATGCTATAAAGAGTGGGAATTATTATAGCTCAACCGGACCGGAAATAAACGAATTTTTTATTGACAACGGCATTATATATGCAAGTGGTTCTGAAGTTAAGAAAATAAGCTTCATGACAAATGCGAGAAACAGAAGCTATTCAGGGAAGACAGCAGAGAACACAATCCGCAAAGCCGAACATAAACTCGTGGGTGATGAAAAATATGCGCGGGTGGAGTTCGAGGATTTCACCGGGCAAAAGGCATGGTCAAACCCAATATATTTAAAGGATTGAATGATTGAATATTAACAAATCCCAGGCGCAGAGATTCATACTTATGAAACAAGGGCTTTACGGCCCCTATAAATTTACGGGCAAAGCCGGGATTATGGATTACATAAAACAAGCCGGATGCATACAGTTTGACCCTATTGACATATGTGGAAAAAACCATGAGCTGGTGCTGCAGTCCCGGGTTGAAGGCTTTCAAAAATACCAGCTTTTTGAACTTTTATATGAAGACAGAAAACTTATAGACTTATTTGACAAGAATATGTCAATTACTCTGCTTGAGGACTGGCCTTATTTGGATTATTTCAGGGATTATAATCAGAACGGAGGCCGCGGCAAGGAAGAAATCGACCTGATTGCTGATGATATTTTGAATTTTATTGATATGAACGGACCGGTGTGTTCGGCAGATATACAATACAAAGAAAAGGTTAACTGGTATTGGGCTCCGACAACATTGTCAAGGGCTGCATTAGACACACTTTATTACCGAGGAGACCTTGTTATACATCACAAAAAGAATACCAGGAAATACTATGATTTAGCCAAAAAGCACATACCCGCTAATATACTTAGCATGACAAATCCGAATATATCACAGGAAGATAGGTATAAGTGGCATCTTATGCGAAGAATCAAAGCAATAGGGTTATTATGGAACCGGGCCAGTGATGCGTGGCTTGGAATCAGTGGATTTAAAACAAAAAAGAGGAATAATGCCTTTTCGCAGCTGCTGACTGATGGTGCAATAAAGGAAATTAAAGTTGATGGTGTCAATTTCCCATTTTACATCCCTGCAGAAGATGAAAATCTGCTTATTAAAATTGTAAAATCTGAAAATAGATCACTTAGAACAGAATTTATCGCGCCCCTTGATAATATGATGTGGGACAGACGACTTATAAAGGAACTTTTCGGGTTTGATTATAAATGGGAAATCTATACGCCCTTAAAAGACAGGAAATACGGTTATTACACATTGCCGCTGCTTTACAGAGAGAATTTTGCAGGCAGGATTGAAATTAAGAAAAATCCTTTGTCTGGTGAGATGGAAATTGCCAACCTGTGGCTTGAAGCTAAGACCCGTGAAACAAAAAAACTACACGAATCAATAAATCGCCGCCTTAAAAAATTCAACGACTTCTAAATCGATTTGGAACGGAAGAGGAGGGGTAATATTCCACTTTTGGAACGGAAGAGGAGGGGTGATATTCCACTTAGAAGGATTTTACGAATTCGTGGAGAAGCTCATGGGCTTCCTGTCCGGTTTTTTCAGGGCGTGTGTATCGCCCGTCTGATTTAAGCCAGCGGCTTTTATCTGTTTCGTGCCAAAGTATATTAAGAGTATCAATTATACGTTCTTTTATTTTCTCATCTTCAATAGGGAAAATTGCCTCAACCCGGCGGTCAAGATTCCTTGTCATCATATCGGCGCTGCCGAGATACATCAATGTATTGCCGCCGTTTTCAAAACAGAATATTCTGCTGTGCTCAAGATATCGGCCTATAATACTCTTAACCCGTATATTCGCGCTGACATTTTTAATTCCGGGCTTAAGGCAGCAGATGCCGCGGACAATAAGATGTATTTCAACACCTGCGCATGAGGCTTCATAAAGAAGCTTAATTATTGCCGGGTCGGACAGGCTGTTCATTTTAGCAACTATCCTTGCAGGGTCTCCCTTTTTAGCATTTCTAATTTCATTACGGATTGCCTTTTCAAAGAAATTCCTGAGGCTGTCAGGAGCTACAACTAATTTTTTCATGTCAGGTACGACAGTATATCCTGTCAATGTGTTAAACAGCGAGGACAGGTCAACTGCAAAACTTTCACGAGAAGTGAAAAAACCGAAATCCGTATATAACCGGGCAGTCTTGTCGTTATAATTGCCTGTTCCAAGATGGATATAACGTTTGATGCCGCTCTTTTCGCGCCTTATAACAAGAAGTATCTTTGAGTGGATTTTCAATCCAACCTTTCCATATACAACATGGCAGCCGGCATGCTCAAGAAGCCTTGCCCATGAAATATTGTTTTCTTCATCAAAGCGTGCTTTTAATTCTACAAGGACAGTAACCTGCTTGCCGTTTTCAGCGGCACGGATTAAAGTCTGTATGACGGGAGAATTGCCGCTGACTCTATAAAGGGCCTGCTTAATTGCCAGGACGTCAGGGTCGTCTGCGGCTTCATTGAGAAATTTCATAACCACATCAAAAGATTGGTATGGATGGTGGACAAGGTAATCTTTTTTTGAAATTAGATCAAACATACTTATTGAGCTGATCTCTTCAGGAAGCGAAGGAGGGCACTCGGGATATCTCAAATCCGGGAAGTTTTCAGGCAGACTCGAGAAGCCCAGGAGACATGATAAATCAAGATAACCATCAACAAGATATATATCTTCCTGCCGCAATCCGAGGGTTGAAGTAAGGAAGTTCCTTGTCCGAAGGTCCTGCCCGCGTTCAATTTCAAGCCTTACCGGAAGGCCCCACTGCCGCTGTCTGACCTGTTGTTCAATTTCAGATAATAGATCGACGGCATCATCCTCATCAATTGAAAGGTCGGCATCCCTGGTAACCCTGAAATTTGTTGAACTCATTATCTCATAACCATGGAATAACTGCGCTGCATTTTGAATGATAATATCTTCAATGAAAAGATAACTCTCATCGTTGAGTCCTGCGGGAACTTTTATTATGCGGGGGATGACCGAAGGAATCCTCACGATTGCGTAATGTTCAACCCCTTCTTTTTGCAGCCTAAAGGCGATATTAACGGTTTTATTGGCTATAAAAGGAAATGGCCTGCCTGCATCAATTGCCATTGGAGTCAGTACCGGAAATATAATATCGTCAAAATAGTCTTTTACATATTCCGACTGCCGCTCACTGAGCTTTCTCATAAATAATAAAGGTTATTCCCCGGTCGTGAAGGGACGGCCTAAGGGCTCTGTTAAAACAACGGTATTGGGCAGATACCATTTCATGTATCTTGGCTGAAGCTGCTTTTAATTGCTGTTCAGGTGTAAGGCCCGCTGCATCAGGGCGTAAAAATCCGGCCTGCAGCTGCTCTTTTAATCCGGCAATGCGTACCATGAAAAACTCATCAAGATTTGATGAAACTATGGAAATAAATTTTATCCGTTCTAAAAGGGGAACGGAGTTCATCAATTGCTTCTCCAAGGACTCTTGAATTGAAATCAAGCCAGCTTAATTCCCTGTTTGTATAATATGATGGCTTGCTAAGGTTCATTTATATAGTCCTTTCAATCACAAGACTTGCCTTAACGCCGAATACATCATTAAAAAAATCGGCTTTCTGGCTAAAAGCCCATTCTTCCAAGGTTGCTTCTCCGCCCGACTTTGCAGTGACAACAAGTTCGTAGTTGTTATATAATGCGTCAATTTCACTGAATTTTTGCAGATGGCTTTTATCAAGTGAATCGCCAAGCCGGATGATGGCGGATAATTTTGCCACCAGCACACGGTCTCCGGAGGCCAGTGATGCATAATTTTCGTGTTCGGGAGCAGGTGTAAGGTCGCTGTGGTATTTCGATACATTGGCAATGAGGTTTAATTCCCTGGAATTTAATCCCGGCAGGGAAAGCCTCCTGATGAGGTCGTATGAATGCTCATAGTGTTCTTTCAGATTTACAAACTTTCCGCAGTCATGAAGTATGCAGGCCAGCTGAAGCAACAGCTTTTCCCTATCGCTAAGGCCGTGCAGCTCCTTTATTGAATCAAAAATCACAGTGGAATAATCAAATACCGCAGCAATATGCTGGCGGTCATAGCGGAAACGCCTTGCTGCGAAAATAGCCGAATTAATGATGCTTTTTTCAAAACGCGCATTAACTTTATCGAATTTGTTTGGATAAAGCTCTTTATATACGAGCGCATCGCACATGTTGATATTACAGCCGGTTAGTATATCTGATTTCGAAAAATCCATTAATATCTTAAATAATGCTGCAGAAGGCAGCAGGATTTCAGCGCGGTCCTGGGGAAGGTCATATAAATCCGCTATTTGAAGCGGAGTCAGAGTCTTGATGGAATCATAAAATTCTTCAAAAGATTTTTTTGAAATGTTGAAGAAATTATCCACTATTTCAACATCCATCAAACCTGCTATCAGGTCGATTTCTTTTCCGGATGCTACAAAATCAGTTTTTCTGTCAATGGAAAGAAGGTTTTTCAGTACATCAATGTAAGTGCTGATATACTGTTCGATTATCATGTGGAATTTTTTTGTATAACCCTCAACCGGCTCTAGTATTTCACTTAGCTTCAGGGAACCTATGCGGATGTTCTGTGTGAACCTTATGAGCCCTTTTTCCATGATGGCGATGCCAAGGCTTCCTGTGCCGACATATGAAATTACGGCATTTTTCCAGGATCCCTCGTCGCGTCTCAGCATTTCGCGATAAATTATGGTTTTTTCTTCAGGGTCTTCGAGAATTCTTATAATAAGGCCAGTCTTTAATTTAACCAAATCCAGGACATATTCCTTGTTTTCGGCCTCTCTGAATGCTGTCGTTGCTACGACTTCAATGTTCTCTACTCCATATTGTTCGGCAGTCTGAATATAAGAGTTTAGTATCGAGCATAAACGTTCTATTTTTTCAAAAGATATTTTACTTTGCGTAAAAGTGTCATGTCCCAGGTACAGGGGAGACTGGAGAAATTCAAGGCATTTCACTTCTGATTTGCGTTTTTCTGATATTTCCATCCGCACGGCACTGCTGCCAATGTCAATCGCGGCGGCTATTTTATAGGCCATTTGGTCTCCTTATTAGTATATACATCAATGATAATTTACACTGCTGTCAATGTAAAGGGTACTAGAAGGCAAACGGCTGTTTTTATTTCAAAACATTAATAAATCTAAAAAAATATGGTAAAATTACCGCATGGAGCAAAGGATTATACTTGGTATAGCAGGCGGAACAGGTTCAGGGAAAACAACCTTGGCAAAAGGCATTAAGAAAGCGCTTGGCGAGGATGCAGTGCTACTATGCCACGATTTCTACTACAACAAGAATGCGGATATGCCCTATGAAGAAAGATGTCTGCTGAATTATGACCATCCGGGCTCGCTTGAAACGGAGCTAATGATAGAGCATTTAAACGAACTGAAGGATGGCAGGGCAATCCAAAGGCCGGTTTATTCTTTTGTCACTCACACCAGACTTGATGAAACAATAGAAGTTAAGCCGGCGAAAGTCATAATAATTGAGGGAATTCTCCTGTTTGAAAATCCCGAATTGAGGAATATAATGGATATTAAGGTTTATGTAGATACAGATTCTGACATCAGACTTGCAAGAAGAATTGAAAGGGATGTTAATGAACGGGGAAGAAGTCTGAACTCAGTCCTTGAGCAATATATTAATAAAGTAAAGCCGATGCATGAGCAATTTGTAGGGCCAAGCAGGAAATATGCAGATGTAATAATACCCGAAGGCGGCTATAACCAGGTTGTTTTATCCATGATAACAGATAGATTAAAGTCATTTCTTGATTAACAGAACTGTAACATTCGGAATTTACAAAATGTAGAAATTAAACTTATATAGTGGTAAAATAAAGTCACAATACCGAAAGGGTGGAAATTATCATGAAAAAAATTATTGGCGTAATAGTGTCGTTATCTCTTCTTTTTGCATTGATACCAATAGCACATGCAGCTGTTGCAGAGCCGGCAATAATATCAGTGACTGCCCCTCAGATTGACAACCAGATATATCAGCACGGTGAAAAGGTAAGGGTTGTTTGTGAAAACACTGAATTCACAAAAACTGGGGTTGAAGTCGATATAATGTATACGACGATAGAAAGCATATCCAATCTTGAAATAATTGATGATTTCACTATTGAGTTTGAGTTAAAAATGTTTCATGCCCCAATATTCAATTACGGACTTAAGCTCGTAATACCACAGGAGCTCGGAGCGCCAAAAAGCATAATGTTTGCACCTTGTATCGAAGTAAGAGAAGGCCACATGGATTTCAAGGTTAACCCGATTACATCTGATGAATTAACAAACAGGGGTTTGACAGTTGAATTTTTTGATCAGATCGAGGGTATGTACGGAGAATTCACTATCGACGGCGAGACGGTTGATTCTTCCCAGCTGAGTGATGAAATTTACAGGGTATATCCGGAACGTTCGTTATATGCCGGAAAAACACAGGTTGATGTAAGGTTTAATTATCAGGGCAGCTATTACCGCAAGACCCTTTATATTATGGACAATGAAATTTGGATGGAACCTGCAACCATAGCCAGGACATCACCAAAAGCATTTACACTGAATACGATTAATCTTGATTTCAATGAAGACATTTCCATTATCATAAGAGGAAAAGGAAGATATATTGATATTAAGGATATAACGCTAAATAGCTCAAAGCAGGTTGAAGCATATACTCCATTGCCGTTGGCAACAGGTACTTACGAAATGCATGTAACATGGCCGGGACTTGGTATTGACATATGAAGTTCCACTTAAAATAACCAAAAGTGTTATACAAAGCGATATTGACCTTGATAATGCGTTGGAAGATGCAGTATATGATACTCACGGGAATCTTGGATTTACTGTTGAAGAGACCTTCTGGATTATTAAGTGCAAGTAGTTAAAAAATCAATTGATTTCTCAGATAAACAGCTGGGTGAGTTTTATCTGTTGGTTGAAAAGAGGCTGTAGGAATGATGGCAGACGCAGGACTTGATTTGGATATCATGTTTGAAGATTGCAACATTTCGGTTCCCAATGAGGCTTTGCTGTTTGTAAAAAATAATGACAATGATCCGTATATTGTGATGGAAGGCGGTAAGAGCTTGAAGATCTCTACGTTCGTTATTATGCTCCCGTTCAGGGGATATACACAGATACAAACTTAAATTGGTTCACACTGTCAGTGCCACAGCCCAACAACCTTTATTCCTTTACAGATATTAATTTAGTTTATAACAATGATATTGACACAGGCAGAGCTATGCTTCCGGCTTCAGAAATTGACGGAATGCTGGTATGTGAGAGCAAGTGCAACCGGGACATATCAATTTGTATTGGAAGGAATGACATTTGATGATTTCAGTGACGACCACTGGTCAGCCGAATATGTATATCCATTAACTGCCCTTGGAATAATTGACGGCATGGGGGATGGAACATTCCAGTCTGGCGGACTTGTTACCAATGCCCAGTTCACTAAGCTTGTTTGCACGGCAGTAGCACTTGAAACTAATGCTACACTGAGTAAATATGCCGATGTTGATATGAACGCCTGGTATTATCCATATGTTACTGCTATGGAAGCAGCTGATATTATTGGCGGTTCATACTTCAATCCCAACAAACCGATGAAGCGCCTTGATATGGCAAGGGCTGTTGTTAAGGCATATATTTACTTTACCGGAGAAGATGTAGCTGCCATTGCAGCAGAATCCGATGATCAATTCATGGACATAGGAACACTCAGTATAGAAGACAAGAATTTTATTAAGGCCGCATATGTGCTTGGAATAATCAACGGAATGTCAACGACTTCATTTGCCCCTAGCGGAAATGCAACCAGGGCGCATGCGTCGGCGATGATATACAGGCTCCTGGAAGCCATGGGCATCTCCAGATGAACTAATTTACTTTTAACGCCTGACATATTTGAAAATAGCCACTGGATCTGATTCCAATCAGTCCAGTGGTTTTTCTTAATGTATTTAGAACAAAAGCGGAATGATAGAGGAGGGGTGATATTCCAAAAGCGGAATGATAGAGGAGGGGTGATATTCCAAATCATCTTAGGGATAATTTGGGTTATGGTTGAAAAATGGGATGGGTGTAGTAGTATATATACGGAGGGAATTAATGAAACTTTCAGAAATGACAATCAATGAACTAGCAGGAATCTCCTACGAATGTTCCTGTGGAAGAATTCATGCGGTGGATATTGAAACGATTGACATATCATATGAAGCGATGGAAAATGCAGCCGTTTATGTAAAAAAACTTGGGAAAGATCCGGTTACTGTCATATGTGATGAAAACACCTACAGAATTGCCGGCAAAGATTTTTCTGAATTATTAAAAGCAGAAGGAATTAATTGCTTTGTACATATTATAAAGGGCAAAAATGGTCTGAATGTAACCCCGAATGATGCATGCATAGGGGAAACATTAGTCAGTATGAAGCCAGAAAGTGAATTTTTTATTGCTGTTGGTTCGGGAGTCATCAATGATATAACCCGGCAGATAAGTTATAAGATGGGGGCGGAGTATATGGTTGTTGCTACAGCACCTTCAATGGATGGATATGCATCTGTAACTTCTTCTCTAATATTAAGTAATATAAAGGAAAGTATTCAAGGACAATACCCGAGGGCAATATTCGGGCCCCTGACAATATTGAAAAATGCTCCGTATAATATGCTGACCGCCGGATTAGGCGATGTTATAGGCAAATACAATGCGCTGAGGGAATGGAAGTTCGGCAGGGATTATAAGGGTGAACACTACTGCCCCGAAATAGCAGAACTGGTTGAAAAAGTCGTAGATAAATGCAAAGCGGGTGCAGATTCACTTAGAAGCAGGAATGATGATGCTATTATAAATATAATGGAAGGGCTTGTTCTGGCGGGAATGGCAATGGGACTATATCAAAATACACGCCCGGCATCCGGAGCTGAGCATCATATTGTGCATTACTGGGATGTGGACTGCATAAAGCACGGAAAAGAGCATGAACTGCATGGCAACTCGGTCGGCATTGGCACTGTTGTTATCTGTAGATTGTTCGATATGATGCATGATGAGCTGCCAGTTGAAGTTGATGCCCTTGATTCAAATGATATTATAACTATCCTAATTAAAGCCGGCTGTATGACAACGCCCCAGGAAGCCGGAATAAGCAGAAGTCTTTTTAAGGAAAGTATCTTAAAGGGACATACAATGTCTTCAAAATATACTGTTCTCACTTATCTCAGTAATGAAAAGCCCGCGGTGTTGGAAAAAGCGGCGGAGGAACTCTGCAGCGAATTTTATGATAAATAAATTGAGAGTGATATGAATTATAATCTGAAACTTACAAATAATGACGGATTTCAATGGAGTGAGAGCCATGGAATCCATTTGAAAGGATATTGCTATATAAACGGCAAGTATTCAGATGAAGAGGAAGTTCTTGCATACTTTTCAGATATAAATAGTAAAAATGAATTTTTTAAATTGCTTAATCAAGTTAACGGGTGTTTTTCAATTGTTGCGGAAATTGATGGGAATTTAATCGCAATCAGTGACATGATGAGAAGCTTTCCTCTCTATTATGCAGAAAAAAACGGGGCACTATACATAAGGGATGAGGCGACTGAGATTATAAATGTCACCGGATTTAAGAAAATTAATCACACTGCGCTTATTGACTACCTTCATTTTGAGTGTGTTATGTATAACGACACCCTTGTTAACGGAATCAATCAAATATCAGCTATGCATTATATTTATTTGGAAAAAGGGAAGGAAACACCGGAAATCGGTAAATATATGACAATATATAATGCTGAATACTCCATAAAAGATAAAAGCACGGCAGAAAAGAAACTTGATTCAGTATTTAAAGATGCATCTGTTAGGCTCGTAGCATCACTTAAAGGAAGGACTGCAGCCGTCTCATTAAGTGGCGGTGTTGATTCGAGGGCATGCCTGATGATGCTTAAATCTGCAGGTTACAACAATGTAATTTGCTATACATACGGAGTGACAAAAAGTCCGGACACAGAAGTAGCAGAGAAAGTAGCCGGATTAATGGGCTATAAGTATGTATTTATCCCAAATGATAGAAAGCTTTGGAAAAAGGCATATAAAGATGAGTATACTTTAACTTTCATTAAAAAATCACACAATTTAAGTGCTATTTCACATATGGAAAGTCATTTTATAATCCGTAGGTTACTTAAAGAAAAAATCGTGCCGGACGACTCAGTATTTTTTACCGGTCACGTAGGCGTTATGGCAAAAAGTCATTTTGAAGAGGACAGGGAATATACTAAAGAGGAACTGGTTGAGACATACTGGAAATATTACGGGAAATTGTATTCACTGAGGGGAAAACGAAAAAAACACTATTTTGAAAGGCTTTCCGGATATATAGGGCATAAAGAATCATATTCAAGATTAGATGCGGAAACCGCATATGAAAATGCAGGCTACGGGATGTGCAGGAGCAAGCACTTGATAAATTCACACAGGCAGTTTGAGATAAATGGGTGCGAATGGCGGCTCCCTCTAATGGACTATGAGATTATGTCTGCTTTTAATTCTATGGACCCATCTGTCCGCGATGAAAAGAAAAAATTTTTTACGGAGTATATAATCAACAGAACCGGTTGTGAAATAAGGGAAGCGGTTTTTAGTAAATCAATCTTTACCAAAGTAATAAAAAATCTTAGGAATCCCGTATATTCTATTATGCGACCCTGGAAATTTCTAACACTTGGATACAAAGCTTGCCTGCTGCCGGTGTTTCCTATAAGACAGTATAGGTTTATGCGTAGATTTTATTCGTATTGTGCACTTCAGGAAATAAAACTTATAAAAGAATGGTACGATTTAAGAGACTGAAAATTCTTTATTTTGGAAAAACAAAGCCAAGAGTTTCAACTAAATCGCTTATGTCAAGTAAATATATATGGTTCGTCTTAGTCTCCGGACATCCTCCGGTGAAAATAATGTGCTTTCTATCCGGTGTCATACGTGGATGAAAATGTGCTTTTTGAGACTTTTCTATGAATGAATCCCTGTGTCCAAGTAATACTTTAAAAATGGGATTGTCACTGTAAAGGCTTTCGAGGTAATACATATTGTGACAGTGGGTTCCGGATTCATCATAATTCATGTTTTCATAGAAAAATAACCGTCCCTCAGGGTCATGCCCGGTATGCACATATCCGAGTGAGTCCGGAAGATGATATTCTTTCCTTTCATGGGTGAAAGGATTGGTTAAGCCGGCTACTACATCACTGTGGCCTTGATAAGCCTCGTAAGCAATTCCTCGAGTTGTAGATACATTATGGCAAGGCATGCGTCCCCGGGAGTCTTTGGTTCTCAGGTTTGTGTACCACCCGCCGTCAATATGAGTAAAAATCATGCCGCTTTCATTCGGTGGATGATTAATAACGAAATGTTCGTTGCCGTAAGGGAAAATGTGATGAACCGGGCTGTTTATCCTAAGAACTTCCTTTTTTTGACCAGTTTTAGGATTGTAAGCCTCTACAATAGTTTCATATGAGGTTGACCGGGCGGGATAATATACATTCCAGTCACGGGATTTTGCGATTTCCTTATATGATTTCCTGTCATGATGTATATATACAAACCATTTACCGTCGGGAGTGATACAGTTTTGACCAATCGGTATTCTATCGTCTGGAATTTCAAATAATTTTTCCGGCAAATATCTATCTACCGGTGTAATCATTACATTGTTGCCGTTAAAATAGATTAGCCTGTTGTTTTTAGAATCAAGCACACTACGGTGATCTAGGACACCGGGAGGTGTTTTTGAACACCACGGTTTCCATTGGGTATCAGTATAATCAGCTTTTGTAAGCTTAATTGTTTTCCCGGTAAGAAGTTCAATAGAATAAATTTGCAGTTCTTTTGAATTCATCCGGTGATATACCATGAACCGCCCATCATTGGTTATAGATGGGATAAAGTAATACATGGGATAACAAAAAGCAGCACCGGCTGTTATACGTGTCAATTCCCTGCCGGTTTCTTTATCAATTTCCTTTTTAAAACCACCCCAAAGTTCCATAAGCGAATTATAGCATATCCTAAATATGCCTTGGGCACTTATCTGAATGGTGGTATTATGGGTTATATTGATTTGGGGGTGCGGGATGTCGTTTAAAAAAGCCAAATGGGTAGTGAATAAATTATATAAGAACAAAAAACCGCTGGACATAAGGAAAAAGGGAAGACTTAACCAAGAAAATCCTGAGCATCCTGACGAATTCAGAAACAGGCATACATTATTTAGGATGGATTTTGAGAATCCGGATACCCAAGCATTGCTAAGGTATGCGGCTGATGATATTGCTAAAATCTATGTGAACGGCACCTTTGTCGATATGGGCCCGGCTGCGTCCTATCATTTCTGCTTCGGGTATCTTGAAATTGACATATCAAAATATATAATTGAGGGCAAAAATGTCATAGGCGCACACCTCTATTATCAGGGCGAGTTGAATCGCATTTCCCCAGGCGGGGATTTCAGGACAGGATTCATTGCAGAAATTGAATCCGCGGGACATATAATTGCTTATACGGATGGAAATATAAAGTGCAATATGACTAATGCATATGGCCGCGGCGATATAATTGCATACAGAACCCAATATCTGGAGCATTTTGATGCAAATATTTGGGAATATAACTGGGCTTGCCCGGAATTTAATGACTCATCATGGGAAAATGCAACTGTTAAAGAGAATAATGATCACGAATTTGCTAAGCAAGTGTCAAAACGGCTGCAGTTCTATTCAGTTCATCCTGTCAGTGAGAAAAAAACCGCTGATAACGCTATACTCTATGATCTTGGTTGTGAATATACAGGGGTGCCTCATATAGAAGCATCCGGACGTAAAGGCGATGTTATTGAAGTGCTGTGTGCGGAAGAACTTGATGAGAACGGAAGGGCTAGATTCGATATGCGCTGTAACTGCTATTATCGCCAGACATTTACTTTATCCGGAGATTCCAAAGAATTCTCTGAGTTTTATGATTATATGGCTTTTCGGTATATTGAGATTATCATTCCTGAAGGAACCAGAATTCACAAAGTAAAAATGAATGCAAGAAACTATCCGTTTGACTATGACAGCACACATTTTCAATCGGACAATGAGCGGTTGAATGGAATATGGAACATATGCAAAAACGGTGTCCGTACCGGCACGCAGGAAGGTTATTTGGACTGTCCTACGCGCGAAAAAGGTTTATATCTAGGTGATATGACTATAACAGGGCAAAGCCATTTTTATTTGACCGGTGAACTATCAATAATGAAAAGGGCCTTAAGGGGATTTGGGATTTCAACCTACTATACCCCGTCAATACAAACAACCACATTGAATCACTATATTCATTCTCTTATAGATTATTCATTCCAGTATCCGCTTAACCTGCTTTTCTATTATAAGCACAGCGGGAATAAAGAATTTCTGCTTGAAATGCTGCCCTATTGCGAGATCATGATGGATTATTACAGGCAATATGATAAAAACGGTTTACTGTACGATGACTTAATGGACATGAGCCTGGTTGACTGGCCGAGAAATCCATATGATTTTTCAGACGGATATGACTATGACCTGGCAAGAGGCGAGACATACGGAACGCATAATGTCGCCAATATATTCTATATCTGCGGACAGCAGGGGATGAATGAGATTTATGAAATACTGGGAATGGAATATGAAGATCGACTTCCCGCAATGATAAAAGCGTATACTGATGCATTTTATGATCCCGGACAGAGACTATTTACCGATACGATTGAAAGCAGTCATACGGCGCTTCATTCGAATATCCTGCCGTTGTACTTTGGGGTTGCCCCGGAAGAGAGCATACCTGAAATAATAAAAATGGTCGAAGAAAAAGGGTTGAACTGTGGTGTATATATCGCATATTTTCTATTAAAGGCTTTATGCAGGAACGACAGGAAAGACCTTGCCATGGACCTGATTTTGTCAGATGACAGGTTTTCATGGGGAACTATGCTTAAACAGGGAGCTACAACATGCTTTGAAGTGTGGGATAAAGAGTACAAGTGGAATACAAGCCTTTGCCACCCGTGGGCAAGTGCTCCCATACCGCTTCTTGTGGAAGATATAATGGGAATATCGCCGTCTGAACCAGGATGGGGCAGCTTTGAGGCCAGTCCCAACGAACTTGACCGTCTGGGGAAATTTGATTTGACTATACATGCAAACGGATATCGTATTAAAGCGTCCGGCTTAAACGGTAAAGTTGAATATACCCGGATTCCATAATTTTTTATCAAATCCCAAGGGTAGATTTTTGCAAAAATTTGAAATAGGAGTATAATCAATAAAGTGTGAAAATCGTTTTGAAAGGAACCTTATATGGATATCACATTGATAATCGGTCTGTCAGTAATTGGTATAGCTTATATATTGATATGGGCTTTCATTATAAAGGCAAATAATATAATTAAAAAAATTGACGAAACGGGGATTACTGATTCCAGGGATATTGAAAAAGCTCTGGATTTATAGCAGTAGACTTGAATGGCAAAGACTGAAAACGAAGTAAAGAAAAAACACAAACACGAAGTACAGCCCGAATTATCAAGGGAGCTTTCGCTTTTCCACCTGACAATGATGGGTGCGGGAATGATGATTGGAGCGGGAGTATTCGTTGCAACCGGAATTTCAATCGGAATATCAGGAGCAGGAGGAATACTCATAACATTCGCATTAAATGGGCTGATAGCAATATGTTCAGCCATGTCATTTGCGGAACTTTCATCTGCATTGCCCGCTGCCGGCGGAGCTTATACATATATTAAACAATCATTTGGTGGAATAATGGGATTTATATCCGGGTGGATGAACTGGTTTGCACTGGCGGTTGCCGGAAGCCTTTATGCCATTACCTTTTCTACATATACAATTCATCTTATTAAAAAGCTGGGAGTTCTTTTCCTTTCTGGACACACACCTTGGCCTATATGAAAAAATTCTTGCCGTAGCAATAGCATTACTATTTATACTTGTAAATTTCAGGGGTGTTTCCGAAACAGGAAATTCTGCATCCATGATTGCACTTGGACAGACGATTACTTTGGGAGCGATAGGAATAATTGGAGTTGCTGTTGCCCTGAGAGATCCTTCCAGACTTGTAAATTTTGAACCATTTATTGGTGCCGGATGGAGCAAAATACTGGTTACCATGGGCTTTACTTATGTAGGATTCGAAGGATTTGAAGTCATCGGGCATGCTGGTGAAGAGGCAATTAATCCAAAAAAGAATATACCAAAAGCAATTCTGTATGCAGTTATAATTGTTGTTACAACATACCTTTTGGTTGCATTTGCAGCCGTTATCGGTGCAAAACCTGAAGGAAGCACGATAATGGAATGGTTCAGCGCAAGAGGGGCAACGGGTTTTGCAGATGCAATTAAGAACCTGTTCCCATTCGGTGGGATACTTGTTACCCTCGCTGCTATTTTTTCAAGCACATCTGCTCTCAATGCAACTATATATTCCTCAGCAAGGGTTTCGTTTGCAATGGGAAGGGATGGGGCACTGCCTAAAAAAATGGCCGGAATATCTCAAAAACGCAGGGTTCCTGCGTTTGCTTTGTTCATGTCCTCAATAATAATAATTTTCGTTGCGGCTGCGCTCCCGGTTGAAGATGTCGCTGCAAGTGCAGATATAATGTTTCTGCTGATATTCCTTTTGATTAATGTCTCGGTAATTAAGATACGGCGCGAAATGGGTGATGAGCTGGAGTACGGCTTCATGATGCCGTTTTTCCCGGTAATTCCTATTGTGGCTCTGGTTGCCCAGCTTGTTCTTTCCATCTGGTTATTTAATATGAGTGCAACTGCATGGATAGCAACGGGTTTGTGGATTGTATCGGGGTTAATAATTTACTTCACTTACTCAAAACGCAGAATCAAAGAAGAAGAGCCTATGCCAATTTTCAGGGAAAGAAAGGCTATTTCCGACAGATTCCAGATTATGGTGCCGGTCGGTAATCCGAAGAACGCTGAATTAATAGGAACGTACGCTTCTAAGATTGCTGAGGAAAGGAACGCCGACATGACATTTATAAGTATAGTTGAAGTTCCTGACCAGATTCAGCTTAGGGCCGGCAAGGAATTCGGCATTGAAAAACGCAAAATGCTCAATGATCTTCGAAGCAAAATAAAAACGGAAAAAGAAATCAGCAGTGTTGTCAGATACAGCCACCATATCACGCGGGGTATAATAAGCGCGACCAAGGAAAAAAGAACAGACCTCGTTATTCTCGGGTGGAAGGGCTACAGCAAAAGAAGAGGGTTTGAGCTTGGGCGCAAAATGGACAAGGTCATTGAACGTCTTACCTGCGACCTTATGGTTATAAAACCGGGTAAAGATGAGAGTCCGGCCAGAGAAATCAAGAGCATTCTTATTCCATCCAATGCAGGGCTTCACAGCATAATGGCAACCGAAATAGCCAAGAACCTTATAAAAGGAACAGATGCAAAAGTAACTGTTTTCACAGTAAAACGCAAAAATGAAACTTATGATAGAATCCGCAGACGACTTAGGACAATCATAAACCAGTTTGATGAAAACAGCGCCAGGCTTAAAATAGTAAATGGTGATGACATAGTTGATGAAATTGTATATGAAGCACACAAGCATGATATTGTAATTCTTGGCGCTACTGAAGAAGGCTTTTGGCAACAGCTGCTTCTTGGAAAAGTTTCTGAAAGAATTGCTGCAAAATGTGAGAATACGGTTATACTTACTAAAAAGGACCTTGGCGTCAAGTCATGGGTTAAGCGGTGGCTCGGAAAACGCTCCTTCTAACGGACTGATTTCGTCCAAACGTCATACATATAAGAAAAAGCCCTTCGGGCAAATTCGCGAATTTGCCCGAAGGGCTTTTTTTATAATGATGATAATTTCCCGGTAATATGGCCGATGACTCCGTTTTCCGGCCTCGTATGAGCATGGCATCAAATAGACAGCATTTTTTTTGTATGGTAAAATTAACCAAGTAATAGGCACTTCAGATAAAACTCTTTGGGGGTTGAAATGAACATAAATTCAGGCAGTATAAATGATCTGTTAAAAAAGACTATGGTATATGGAGCGACTGACCTACATCTGTGTGCCGGAAGCAAACCACTTGTTAGGATTAATTCAAAACTAACGCCTGTCGAGGGAACAGATGAATTAAAACCCGGTGATATAAATAAGATCATTGATCATTATCTGGATGAAGCAAAGCGAACACAACTAGTCGAAAACAAAGTTCTGGATTTTTCGTATTCGATTCCGAAACTCGGTCGATTCAGATGCAATATATACAAGCAGAGGGGTACATATGCAATGGCTGTCAGAGCCCTTCCGTTGGAAATTCCGAAATTCGACACTCTCGGTCTCCCCGATGTCATCAAAGGATTTACAGATAAATCAAAGGGACTTGTTCTGGTGGCCGGTGCTACCGGAAGCGGAAAATCGACTACACTGGCAAGTCTTGTGGATATCATAAATAATAAATATCATTACCATGTCATCACAATAGAAGATCCGCTTGAATACCTCCATAAGCATAAAAAGAGCATGATAACCCAGAGGGAAATCGGTGAAGATGCATTTAGTTTTGCATCTGCATTGAAATCAGCACTGCGCGAGGATCCGGATGTAATAATGGTCGGGGAAATGAGGGATATGGAAACAGTATCAATAGCCCTGTCTGCAGCCGAGACAGGACACCTTGTCCTTTCAACCCTTCACACAATAGGAGCGGTTAAGTCAATTGACAGGATTATTGATTCATTCCCAACGAACCAGCAGAACCAAATCCGCAGCCAACTTGCAACTGTGCTCGAAGGTGTTGTATCCCAACAACTGCTGCCCAGGGAAAACGGAAAAGGACTTGTAGCTGCTTCTGAAGTTATGATTGCTACTCCGGCGGTACGGAACCTGATTAGGGAAAGCAAGTATTATCAGATAAACAACCTAATTCAATCGGGATTCAGCGACGGTATGCGGTCCCTTGAAAGAAATCTTGCCAAATTATGCAGGGATGGTGTCATAGAAGAAAAAGAAGCGCAGTTAAAGGCGCAGGACATGCAGTTGTTCAACCGCTATATGTCCATGGAAAAAATATAATACAGAAGGTGAAGACTATGAGCAGAGGAAAACAGTCGATACCCGGCGAAGACATTTCATTGTTCAGCAGGCAACTTGCCCTTGTTGCGGATTCAGATGTTTCGCTTCAGGAAGGGTTGGCGATTATCAGTGAAAAAAGTGACAACAGACAGATAAAGAGGATAAGCGGAGAAATAATTGAGAATCTCAACAAAGGGATTTCTTTTTATGATTCGGTTAAAGGATATGAAGAGAAACTTGGCTCACTATTCATTGAAATGGCTGGAATAGGCGAGAGAAGCGGAAATCTCCCCGTTATGCTTGAAAGGGTTGCAGACTCAATGGACAAAGACAGTGAGATCAGGCAGAAACTGAGGTCAGCTGTTGTTTACCCGGTAATCCTGGCAGTTCTTATGCTTGCGGTTATTGTCCTTTTGCTGGTTTATGTACTTCCAATGTTTGACGAGATACTTTCTTCTCTTGGAGGAGAAATGCCGGGACTGACAAAGGGAATAATGAACTTTGGATTTTTCCTGTCGAATAATGTGCTTTGGATAATTCTTGCTGTTGCAGTAATAATCTTGATTTTCGTTATTATTAAGCTAACAGAAAAGGGTAGAATTTGGGCAGACCACATGAAACTGAAGATGCCCGTAATGAGGAAAATTGAAAGTGCGAATGTGGCTTCGAGATTTTCCCGCAACCTGTCAATGTTGCTTAAAAGTGGACTTAACCTTACATTGTCAGTTGAAATGCTGAAATCTATAACATATAACAAATATATTGCAAATAAACTTGATTCTGTTATTGGTATGCTGGGGAATGGTATAAAGCCGGATATTGCATTTGAAGAACTCAAGTTGTTTCCGACACTGCTGGTTAAATTGTTTTCAGTAGCCAATGAAACGGGGCACATGGACGTAATGCTGGATAAGGCTGCGAACATCATGGAAAAAGCAGGCGATGAACAGATGGAAAGGCTGACAACAGTGCTTGAGCCGCTATTGATAATAATACTTTCTTTGCTTGTCGGGTTTATTTTAATATCTGTAATACTGCCTGTTACAGGCATAATGAATGCGATAGGGTAGGTTATGTTTGAAAAACGCAAGAACGGTAAAATCAACATATTGGTTCAGATTTTGTCAATGCTCATGGTTTTTGCCATAATTACCACGGTAATATTTCTGTTGCCGTCATTTAGGAAAAGCGGGGGCCGTATTAGGTCGGATTCCATTGAAAATACAATTAAAAAATATGCAATCCAGTGTTATGCTGCAGAAGGAAGTTATCCTCCCGATCTTAAATACCTTGAGGATAATTACGGCTTGATTCTTAATAAAGAACACTATTTTTATTATTACGAAGCATTTTCATCTAACTTCATGCCGGATATATCGGTTTACAGCCGCATGAAAGTAAAAAGGAAATAGAAGATTGGCAGGATTATGAAAGGTATCAGGATAAAAAAATCAATAGAAGTTTTCTTTGTAATACTGATCATAATGGGTCTTTGCCTTTCTGCTGTTGTTCTTATGGATGCCGGTAAAAAGGCTTATGGTCGTATCCTGGACAATAATAACCAGCTTGAGAATGCAAGGATAGCACTTTCATATCTTGGAATGAGGCTGCGGCAAAACAATTCCGAAGGGGCAATAGACTACATACAAAAGGGAATTAATAATGCCGATACAATTAAATTAATGCATTCCGGTGATCTTGAAGGCATGGTCACTTACATATATTACACAGATGGCGAATTGAAGGAAATTTATACCTGGGCCGAGAGCGAACCTGATCCGGAATTCAGTGAATCCATTGTAAGCCTTGAAGGACTTGATATTGATTTTATAGATGGATATTTTAAGTTTTCCGCACACTATACAGAAGACGGACATCCCAGGAGCATTGAACAAATCATTGGAATCGTAGGAAATGAATGATAGATAGAATTAACGCAAAAACAAATGCTAATAAAGGATTTACTCTTGTTGAAGTTATCATTTCAATTGGTTTTCTATGCATAGCCTGCGGAATAATAATCCAGTTGTTTATTGCATCAGGTGAAGTTCGTTCAAAGTCTGCTTTAAAAGAAATGGCGTCGTTAAAAGCCGCAAATGCCATTGAAGCATGTAAACTTACTTATTCGCCTGCTGATGTTGGACAAGGTATTTTCAATGCGGACTCGACGGACTACGAAAAAACTGAATCCGGATATATAATCCGCGAATATTTCAGCAGCGACTGGACAGCCCCCCCGGATGGAACATCGCCTGTTTTTATTGTTAAAACGGAAATTACCGAAATACGGAGATTACCTGACACGGCGGATGGGTTTGGGGGCGGCAACAATGGTGATGCCTTGATATCAGGTCTATATGAGATTAATGTAACTGCGGGGTATGTTGATACTGGTCGTGAAGATAGCACCCTGGCGGAATTTTCTACCGCCCGGCACTATGTTTATAAGGAGAATGGCGAATGAAAAAAAGATTTTTGCCATTAACCAATAGAAACGGCGCTTCATCTGTATTGATAATATTGATGATGGTTGTTCTTGTTGTGTTTGGGTTGGCGGCGCTTACGACTTCCATGGCCGCAATGAGACTTACCGATAAAACGACCAACTGGACTGGTGAATACTACGCTCTGGAAAAAGAGGCAGGAAAATTCCTTTTTGATTTGGATGGCATACTATATGCCGCTGAATCTGAAGCGATTAGATATATAGAGGAAGAAAATTATCTTAATAACGGCCAGACTTTATTCCCTGCAAATATTCAGGAAATGATATATAACAGTTATAATTTCATTATCCCGGATGCTGCAAAAGCTGATTATCTTTCAAGGGTAATGGAAGCGGCATTCTACGAATCTGCTATAACTACGCTTTTAAATGAATATCCCAGAGCCAGGTATAGTTATACCGGAAGCTTAATACGGCAGATTATTGAGGATGAAGGTTTGACTAAAGTTACATTCGGGATAACAATCAGTGAAGAGAAAATTGAGTTTGCCAAAAATTTGGACATAACTTTAAAATTAACAGCACCAAAGTATTATATTCAGTTAAAGGAAAGTAAAGTTTCAGGAGAAAGGGCCGACAATCCCATAAAACGTTACGAAATAACAGCTTGGAAGGAATGGCAGGAATATTTTGATTATTCAGGAAAAATCGAATTTAATGACACTTTCGACCAAACTCCTTAAAAAATGCACATTTGTCCCTAGGGATAAATGTTAAAAAAGTGAACGTTTGTCCCTAGGGACAAACGTTCGTTTGGTGAGAAGTGGTATAATTGGGTTGTGAAAAAGAGGTGGTTGATTTGAAGAATATTTTATTAATAATGACGGACCAGCAAAGATATGACACCATACATTCTTTAGGAAACAAAAAGATAAAAACCCCTGCTTTAGACGCCTTGACAGAAGATTCAACGGCTTTTACCATGGCCTATACGCCCAGCCCTGTCTGTGTTCCGGCCCGTTTCTCTGCATTGTCCGGGAAATACTGCCATAACACCGGGTGCACCGAAAACGGAATTATGCCGGAGGGTCATGAAAGCATCATGAATAAGTTGTCCCGAGCGGGTTATAGGACATGCGGTATAGGCAAAATGCATTTCAATTTTGAAGCCGGCGGCAATATGGCCATGTGGGGATACGACAAAAGGATAACAAGCGAGGAAGTCAGTGGTGCTGATAGGGACGATTATAAGGAATATCTTGAGAAAAACGGATTTGGGCATGTCAAGGATATACATGGAGTCAGAAGCGAGATGTACTATGTTCCGCAACCATCCCAGCTTCCGGAAAAACATCATCACACAACATGGTGTGCCGATAGAAGCATAGAATATATTGAAAACAGGGACATTGAAAAGCCATTCTTCCTTATGTGCGGCATAATAAAGCCACACCCGCCATTTGAATTACCAGTCCCGTGGAACAAACTTTACCGTTCTCCGGACATGGATTATCCATTCGTACCTGTTGGCTTTGAGGACATGCAGACTTACTGGAATCGAGTGCAGAACAGATATAAATATAAGAGCAAGGGCCGCGACAGGGAACTTGAACGTATTATCAAAGCTCATTACTATGGGTGTATTTCATTGATTGATTACAATGTCGGAAGAATAATTAAAAAACTTAAAGACGAAGGATTATATGACGATACCCTTATAGTATTCACATCAGACCACGGCGAAATGCTAGGAGACTTTAATTGCTATGGCAAGAGGGGATTTTTAGACCCCTCTGCTAAGGTGCCGTTGATTGTGCATTATCCCGGTAAACCTAAGGGAGAAAAGATTTCCAAGCCGGTTTCCTTGGTAGACCTTGCACCAACCATATTGAATTTTGCCGAGGTAGATTTGCCTGCAGATTTTGACGGTTGTGATTTATATAAAGAAGAACCCGAACGCCCTGTAATCAGCCAATATCAGCATCATGAAAAGGCCATTTATATGATTATAGAGGGCAAATACAAATATTTTTATTCCGCACCGGACAACAAAGAATGGCTTATTGACATGGAAGCGGATCCCCTGGAATACCGTAATCTTGCAGTAAACATATCATATTATGACGAAACGGAAGAGATGAGGGAAAAACTAACGCAAATAATAAAGAATAGCCGGTTTAAAAATTCTGTGATTAAAAAGAAATTCAGGGTATTCCCGCGTCCAATGGACTATAAGACTGAGGATGAGGGATTATTACTTCAGGATGGAAGCGGTTCTTTACCGGAAATTCCCGGGTATACCGATTGAGGAGACAGCATGACAAGGCCCAATATTATTTTTATCATGACAGACGACCATGCAAGCCATGCAATGAGCTGCTATGGAAGCAAAATCAACAAAACCCCGAACATGGATAGGATTGCCAATGAAGGCGCGCGGTTTGACAACTGTTTTTGCACAAATTCAATCTGCGCACCAAGCAGGGCGACAATATTAACAGGTACGCATACGCATATCAACGGAGTCAAGACCTTGGGGGACAAATTGGACAACACGTTGCCCAATTTCGCGAAGATTCTACAAAGCAATGGCTATTCTACTGCCGTCGTCGGAAAATGGCACCTTGGCCAGGGGGAAAAACATTGCCCGTCGGGATTTGACTACTGGAATGTGCTTCCGGGCCAGGGGGATTATTTTGATCCGACTATGATTGAAATGGGGGAAAAAAAAGTATTCCACGGATATGTTTCTGATATAATCACGGACAAAAGCCTGGAATGGCTCGAATCATCTGATAAAGATAAGCCGTTCATGCTGATGTGCCACCACAAAGCGCCGCACAGACCATGGCTAAGCGATGACAAGCACAGGGATATGTACAATGATCAGGACATTCCGCTGCCTGATACGTTTTTTGATAATTATGAAAACAGGTCCGAAGCTGCAAAAAGAGCAACCATGAGAGTTGACAGGCACATGAACTCGCTGGACTTGAAAATTAACATACCCGAGGGTTATGAAAAAATGGACCGGTTGCCGCTTCCTGACAGTGTGGATGGGTTGTCTTACACCACTTGGGAAGGTAAGACAATCACTTTTAAGAACAAACGGGAATTAAAAATATGGAAATATCAGCAGTACATAAAGGAATATCTTAGATGCGTTGCCTCGGTTGATGACAATATCGGAAGGCTGCTGGACTGGCTTGACGATAACGGGCTTGTTGAAAACACAATGGTTGTATATACTTCCGACCAGGGGTTTTTCCTAGGAGACCACGGCTGGTATGACAAGCGGTTTATGTATGAGGAATCCCTCAGGATGCCCCTTATAATCAGGTATCCCGATAAAATTGAAAAAGGTGCGGTTTTGGATGAAATGGTACTGAATCTTGATTTTGCTCAAACCTTTCTGGATGCTGCGGGGATAGAAGCTCCGGCTTATATGCAGGGCAGAAGTTTTTTGCCGGTTCTGGAAGGAAAATATTCAAGAAACCGGCGTACATCAATGTATTACAGGTACTGGATGCACCTTGCTCATCACAATGTTGCAGCGCATTACGGAATTAGAACTATGCGTTATAAACTTATATATTATTATGGAAAAGCCCTTGGAACATCGGGCTCAATCGACAAAGACACCCCCTGTGAGTGGGAGCTTTTTGATCTTGAAAAGGACTCCGCCGAGATGGTGAATGTATATGACAAACCCGAATATTTTAATATCAGGGAGAAACTAAAAACAGAAATGTTCAGGCTGAAAGAAGAATCGGGCGACTATGAATAAATTTGACAACAGAAGTGTAAACATACTAATAAAGCCATCTTCCGGGTTATGTAATTTACGATGCAGGTATTGCTTTTATCACTCTCCGGAATTAAATCCGGATACAGATGAGCACGGATTCATGAAAAAAGAAACAGCCGAAAACCTTATAAAGAGAGCATTTGAATATGCTTCTGAACAGGTTATGTTTGCATTTCAAGGAGGAGAACCCACTCTATGCGGCTTGGATTTCTTTCGCGACTTCGTTGAAGCGGTTAATAGGCATAATACAAAAAATCTTGGGGTCAATTTTTCAATCCAGACCAATGGCATTGACATAAATCAAGAATGGGCTGAATTTCTTTCAAAGAATAAGTTCCTTACAGGTTTGTCCATAGACGGACCATCAAGGGTTCACAATAAAAACCGAATAAACGCCGGTGAACAGTCATCCTTAAAGAAGGTCATGGAAACAAAACGGCTCTTCGATGAATATGACGTAGAATATAATGCCCTATGCGTAGTAACTTCTGAAACTGCGAAATATCCTGCTCAGGTCTATGAATTTTTCAAGAAGCAGGGAATTCAGTATATTCAATACATACCGTGCCTTGACCCGTTCGGAGAAGAACCGGGGCAGCACGAATTTTCCCTCAGGCCTGATGACTATGAAAACTTTTTGAACAAGACATTTGATTTGTGGTATGAAGATATAATGGCAGGAAAGATAACGGTTATACGAACATTTGATAATTATATTGCCATGCTTCTTGGATATAATCCGGAGTCCTGCGGAATGTCCGGCCGGTGCGCATGCCAGTTCGTTATTGAAGCCGATGGTTCGGTTTATCCCTGTGATTTCTATGTGTTGGATGAAACAAAAATCGGTAATGTCAGGGACGAGACATTTGAATCAATCATTAACAGTGAAAAAGTTCGGGATTTCCTGAACAAAGGCGATGAAATCAATGATGAATGCAGGACATGCAGATGGTTTTTCATATGCCGCGACGGCTGCAGGCGTTACCGGGATCCCGGTACAAAACTTAATTATTACTGTATTGCATTTCAAAATTTCTTTAATCATTGTTATCCCAGAATGACCGAGATAGCCAAAATGGTATCAAAGCACTGATTTTATAATCTAGCCAGAGGTTTTGTTAAATTTATTTCTTTAACCCGTTATTTTTGATATGCTAAAGATGGGTTTTTATTTGTCTGTATACGGGGGTTTTAATGAAAAAGCTATTGTATTATATAGAGTTCGGTATACTCGGTATGATTGTATGGTGCATACTATATGAAGGGATATCCCTGACCATCGCCGGTACTGGACTAATACTGGGTATTCTGGCAGCTATTTTCGCAAACTCATTTTTAGTAACCAGCCAACTCACCAGTGCATACAGACCAAACCTGCTCAGTTTCCTTTTATTTATAGTTGTATTGATTTACCGTATATTCAAAGCTGGTATATCGGTGATACCTGCAATAATCACAGGCAGGACAAAAACGGGAATCATAGATATAAAAACAGAAGTTCCCGAAGGACTTGCATCTACAGCCCTTGCAAATTCCATTACATTGACTCCCGGAACGGTTACTGTTGAGAAAAACGGACAGGACCTGAAGGTTTTATGGATTAACAAGAACACAAATGATCCGGTTGAAGCAGCCAAGATTATCAACGGTCCCATAGAGAGAATTCTGAGAAAGGCGGCAGAACATGATTAATGCTGCTGCCTATGCGCTGACTGCGCTTGCGTTGCTGACTTCCGTAAGGATTATTATAGGTCCTACGGTTTGGGACAGGTTGCTTGGGTTCAACCTCATGTCGTCAAAGCTTATTATGCTAATTGTCATGTGTGCAATCATCTTTGAGAAAAACTTCCTCCTGGACATAGCGCTGACATATGCGCTCTTGGGATTTGTAAGCACGCTTTTTATAGCTCGCTTTGTAAGGGACAGGGGGAGAATATGATACATGAAACCATCGGGACAATCATTATATGCATAGGTGTGCTGTTTGTGGCAATAGGGGTTTTTGGCCTGTTCAGGTTTAATAATTTCTTCGACCGCATTCTCATAGGCTCCAAAATAGATACTGTGGGATTCATAACAATATGCGCTGGTGCTATTGTCAGAAGTGGACTCACATGGTTTTCACTGAAGGTACTGCTGCTGACTGCAGTAGTGATGATAATAAATCCGGTAATAACACATGAAATAGCACGGTCGGCTTATCATGGCGGATTCAGGTTAAAAGAGGAGGATACAGATGCTTCCGGCGATTGAGCAGGTGCTCTATATAGCTCTCATAGTGTTTGCTTTCATGGCGGTCCAGACGCCAAAGCTTAGACGCGCCGTCATTTATCTTGCTGTGTTTTCTGCAACCTCTGCCTTTATTTACATACTTCTTGGAGCACCTGATGCGGCCCTTGCAGAAGCGGTCATCGGCAGTACTATAGCCACGGTTATTTATCTATCCGCGCTGCAAAAATATAATGTATTTACCATATATTATACAAACGAAAGAAGGCAGGCCTATAACCAGAGCAGCATGTTAAGACGCAGGAATACAGTGCTAAGGAGGATAGAATCCTTCTGCTCGGGGAAAGAGCTGGAAGCCCATGTGCTTTACACCACGGAGAGCCTACAGGAAGTAATAAAAAATCATGGATGGGATCTCATAGTAAGAAGGCGGGACAATCATTTCATGATCTATGGAATGGAGCAGAATTACCATGTGGATGATCTTGAGGAATTTTTTAAAACGAAAGGAATTGATCTGACGGAAGCCGGTTATACCATCGAATTCGTCATCGAGTAACATGAGTAAGAACGCTAAAAGACGACTTGTAATATTGATTTGTGTGGCTGTCATATGCCTGACGGTAATTTTATTCAATGCATTTTATTCTGAAAAAATGGAGCCGTCAGCTTACGAATATTATATAGAAAACGCAGCAGAAGAAGCTCAGATGCCAAATGCGGTAACGGCGATTTACTTAAGATACAGGATATTTGACACACTATTTGAAGCACTGTTACTGGCCATGGCAGTCAGTGCAGTCGTCTATTTTGCAGCAGCATGGGAAAAAGGAGCAGAGGAGCATAAAGATGAATGACGAAATGCGGCATTCTGAAATATTGGAGGATATACTGCAGTTTATATATCCCATCATAATACTCTTCGGCATGTACATTGTCTTCACAGGCATATCTAATCCAGGGGGGGGCTTCCAGGGCGGTGCCATAGTCGTAGCGATTTTCATGTGCCGCTATCTGGTTTATCCTGACGAAATGCGTGGCCTAGACCTTATAGGCAAACTGGACAAGATTGTCCTTATATTCGTGCTGGCATTGGCATCCACATTCATTTTGTTGGGATTCAGGGAGTTGTTTCCTTTCATGAACCGCATATACAATATGGTAATAGGAATATTGATAGGAATAAAGGTTGCCAGCGGACTAACGGTCGTTTTCTTCACTTTCGCAGGCATTGAGGGAGGTGACGAGGATTAACTTCATAAATGCGCAGAACACTGCTATAATCCTTTTCTTCATCGGTGTGTATGGTCTGTGTGCCAGGAGGAATGTCATAAAGACCATCATATCTCTCGGCATCATGGGAGGTGGGGTCATACTGTTTTTCCTATCCATAAACAGGACGGCTGCAAGCATGCCCCCGATTTTCAACGGTGACGTACCCGTGCCTGCAGACCCATTGCCGCAGGCGTTGGTTATTACGGCTATAGTAGTTGGAATAGCCGTAACTGCTGTCGCACTCATAATGTTCATCTCGATGTACCACAAGTTTGGCACCACAAACTGGATAAAGGCCATGAAACACAGGCTTGAAAGGGAGGACGAATGATACTTTACGCTTTCATACTGATTCCCATAATCGCCGGCGCAACCATATATCTGATCCCAAAGAAACAGATGCTGTGGGTTGCTTTCGGACTACAGATTGGTCTGATGGCCCTTAGTATATACAACTTTGCACTCATAAGGCTTAATGGACCATATGAAATGGTGCTAGGTAATTTTGAGAAAATAGCCGGTATCACACTGCGTTGTGATACCCTTTCCGGGGCATTGATGATGCTTACATCCTTCATATTCCTTGCTTGCTTCCTGTTCGGAATTTTCGATAAATTCATGAATAACCTTTTCATATTCTTTTTCCTGACGCTACAGGCATTGATTATGACTATATTCCTGTCCAGGGATTTGTTTAATATTTATGTTGTAACGGAAGTGTCAACCATCATAGTAGCGGTTCTGATAATGTTCAAAAAAGACAGTCGGTCTATGTACGACGGGATGCTGTACCTAATAACTAACATTGCTGCCATGACCTTCTTCCTATTTGGCACAGCAATTATTTATAAGCAGTTCGGAACCCTCGACATGAACCTGATCGGATCGAGGATGTATGATGTGATTGATATTAAGGCCCTGGCGCTCCCATTTGCATTTATGATGACTGGGGTAGGACTTAAGTGCGCATTTCTCCCTTTGTTCAGCTGGCTTCCAAAAGCTCATGCGACGCCCAGTGCACCCTCAATCGTGTCCGTAATATTATCCGGGCTTTATGTCAAGTGCGGAATATACCTGTTCATCAGACTTAGGGAGATGTTCCATCCGGCCATAGAGATGGATAATATTTTCCTTGTAATCGGGATATTGACTGGCGTCATAGGATTTGTGATTGCATTGTCACAGGATGATATAAAGATGCTGCTTGCATATTCAACTATCAGCCAGATCGGAATCATCCTAATAAGTATAACCACGGGCGGAGAATATGCATACTACGGCGGTGTACTTCACATATTTAACCATGCCATATTTAAGAGCCTGTTGTTCTTCAGCGCAGGTATTATTATCAAGCAGTACGGTACAAGGAAAATTTCAAAGATACGCGGGGTTTTCAGAAGGATGCCCTATGTAAGTGTAATGACATTTGCGGCTATGCTGGGCATTACCGGTGCGCCCCTTTTCAATGGGAGTATATCTAAGTATTTTATACAAAGCGGTGTCAAGGGCGGAATCGTAGAATATGCGCTTATCCTCATAAATCTTGGGACAATCATAACCTTCATTAAATTCTCGCAGATGTTTTTCGGCAAAGGCTCTGACAACAGGATACCTCTTGATTTTGGCAAGAAAATTGCTGTTACCACAATGGGAGTCATGTGTCTTATCATGGGCATGGGGGGAACACTTGTAATCAGCGGGATTTTCAACTACAGCGTCGTCATAGATATTTTCGAATATCTAAAAAAAACGCTTGTGTATTTTGTCAGCCTTGGTGCCGGTTATCTTACCTATGTAAAATACCTGAAGAAAACCAAGTTCATCAGGGAGGGAGCTGAATTGGAACTCAGTATAAATGGGATAGCCATAAGCATGACGGCTTTCTTCATCTTCATAGCCGCTGCAGCATATATTATTGCCTAAAACTTTCAATCTCTATCCGGAGGTTTATGACACCCATAAACGACGGTTCATAATTTGTTATCAAATTGCTTCTTTTTGATGTGATATTCTTTTTTTGCAATCTTTAAAGAAGCGACCTCAATTGATAATAAGGAAAGGGGATGAAGACAATGAAAAAATAACCATTTTTTTATTGTGGCTTCTTTGTTCTTCGTATCCGGATGTTCAAACCAGGAAAAACCAGTAAAAACTAATAAAGGAACAAACAAAATTGTTATTTATAACGGTCTTGATAAACCTGAAAATCAAAGAACACTTGATTTTGTTGAGTTTCTAAAAACAGAAAAAGGAATCACATTGGTAAATGAAGAATGGAAGCTTAGTTCAACACCAGTTACAGAGTTGAACGGTTTGTTAAAAATTCATGTCAGCCAGTACAAGTTCTTTTATGATAATAGACATGACTACTTTCTCCCACTGAATAAAATTCTTTCAAGCAATGTGTTTTCCGGCAATATTCCGCAGGGGATTCAAAATGCTGTTTCAGATGAAGACGGTAATATTTAGGGACTGCTTCCATCTCATAGATTTGAAACAAGATCGAGAATTTATAGTAAAGAAGCAACGAAACTAATCGGGACGAAGATTCCAAATACCGTAGAAGAATTTCACGAGTTACTGCTATTGGCTAAAGGAGTTTTTGAGGGTGATATAATCAAAATTTCAAAAGACAATTGTGCAAGTTCATTTTATGATATATTCGCATATTTTGGCTGTGATTTAATTAGTGGGATTTATACGATAGGGTGGGATTCAAATACTGGTATGTTTGTCGACCAGGCATTTACAGAAGAAATGTATAAAAGCCTTCAGTTTATTAAGAAGATGGATGAAGAAGGATTGATAACCACAGGGATGGGACAGGAAAACCTAATATATAACGGATTTATGGCGGGGAATTTATTCACGATGACTCTTATGAATTATACGGGTTTAACAGAAGAATATTCATCGAATGCCTTTGATGGATCTGAAATACTTCTGGAAATCGGCATATATAATTCATATGTGTATGTTGTTCCTAAAAACACATCGGATGCCGAATATAAGCTAAGCTACTTTATTGATACTTTTTTTGGTGATGAAAAAATTAATAAAGCCGGAAGATGGGAATTGAAGAAACAAACTATACTTATGTCGATGCGGATTTTGTTAAGATTGAAGATATAAATGCCATGTACCTTCCCAAGCTGACGGACTGCTGGCTGGATTGTTTCTATATTCCTTTAATTAGGGATGATAATAAGGATAATTACGAGTATTGGATAAGCCGCTATTGGCAGGATATAAAAGAGGATTATTATAACGGTGTTTATAAGATTCTTCCCCTGCAGAATTCAATTGATTTTACAGACTGGATTCAATCCAGTGTTGAGTTGCATAATGCTTATAATTATTTGCTTTATGAGTTTTTGGATAAAAATCTTTCAGTAGAGGAATTCCTGAAAGAGTATGAATCCGAAATGAAAAAATTAGGAATAACAGAATATTTGGACGGATTGAATACATCATAAGTAAAAGCAACAAAAATTGTTAACTATCTAGGTTGCCCGAAACTGGTGTTCAGTAATCTGCCGGCATTCACCAAACGATGGTTTTTGGGAACAAGCTTAAGTTTGCCGGCAACTTCGGAAAGGGGTATTGCTGTTAAAATATTACTGCTTATTGCTACCATTTTCCCATAATCATCTTTTGATATCATATTAGCTGCAAATGTTCCGAATTTTGTAGCGAGGATTCTGTCATAAGGGCTTGGTTGTCCTCCGCGCTGTTGGTATCCCGGAACTGTTACCCGAATCTCAAAAGCAGCTTTTGCAGCAATCTCAGCAGCAACTTTATATCCCATGGACGGATACGGAAGGCTCTCATAATATGACTTATAATCCTTTTTAGTCATTTTTGCTTCATCAATGGTCATTGCGCCTTCTGCAACTGCAACAATTGAGAACTTCTTACCTTCCGTTTGTCTTTCGCTTAGTTTTTCAATTACTCTGTCAACCGAATATGGGAGTTCAGGTATGAGTATTACATCGGCTCCTCCGGCAATCCCTGCATATAGGGTAAGCCAACCGGCGGCATGTCCCATAAGTTCAATAATCATAACCCTGCCATGGGATTGTGCCGTTGAATGAATCCTGTCAATAACTTCAGTGGCTATGTCAACAGCGCTATGAAACCCAAAGGTGAGATCGGTTCCATACAAGTCATTATCAATTGTTTTAGGCAGGCCTATTATATTGAGACCTTTTTCGTTTAATAAATTGGCGGTCTTGTGAGTTCCGTTTCCCCCCAGCACAACCAGGCAATCAAGTCCGAATTTATTATAAGTATCCAGCATCTGCTGGATTTTTGCAGGGCTTTTACGTAGTTTTTTAAATGATTCGCGGCTTGTTCCAAGAATAGTGCCGCCCAATGTAAGTATTCCGGACAGATTGTCAGGCTTAAGCTCTTTTCCGTTTCCTTCCATTAAGCCCCTAAAACCATTTGAGAAACCAATGACCTTCATTCCGTAAATTTCAACTGCAGGTTTTGCAACGCCTCTTATTGCTGCATTAAGACCCGGACAATCACCTCCGCTTGTTAAAATACCTATTGTTTTCTTTTTTTCAGTCATATTAAAACCCCCGCAGAATGATACTAAGATTATATCACAGCAACAAAACATCCGAGGGTTTGAATCGAAGAGCTGACCCTGGGTCAGCTCTTCGATTATTTATTAGTATTATGTATTATTTTTTTCTGCTGTGATAGTGCGTGTGCAGCAGATGGTGTGATTTTTCACCCAGCGGTTCAATCAGGAATTCTTCATATAATTTTTTAACTGCCGGATTTTCATGGGATTTACGCATCGGAAGATCTATATCTGCCTTATATATTGCGTCAATCCTTTTAAGACGAAGTTCATCAGTGCCGCCTAATGGCTGTCCGCCGCCGCCGATGCATCCGCCCGGGCAGCACATTATTTCGATGAAGGCATACTCTGCTTTGCCCTCTTTAATCAATTCCATTACCTTCCGCGCATTAGACAATGAATGAGCAACGGCAACCTTAACTTTCGTTCCGGCCAAATCAACTTCGGCTTCCTTAATTCCTTCAAGTCCCCTTACCATCTTAAAATCAAGTGATTCAAGGGTTTCGCCTGTAACAACTTCATATACTGTACGAAGCGCAGCTTCCATAACACCCCCGGTAGCTCCGAAAATAACAGCCGCTCCAGTTGACAGGCCAAAAGGCGCGTCATACTCATCTTCCGGCAGTTTATTAAAATCAACGCCTGCCTGTTTTAGCATCTTGCCAAGTTCGCGTGTAGTCAGAACAACATCTACGTCCTGATTTTCGCCATCAACGCTCATTTCATCCCTGTCAGCCTCATATTTCTTCGCTGTGCAGGGCATTATGGATACGCTGAAAATTTCATCAGGTGTTTTACCTATCTTCTCAGCATAATATCCCTTTGCAAGTGCGCCGAACATCTGCTGCGGCGACTTACAGCTTGAAACATGAGCTAAAAGCTCCGGGTAATACTGTTCAATGAAATTTATCCATCCGGGACTGCATGATGTAAGCATCGGCAATGTGCCGCCGTCCTTGATTCTTTGAAGAAGTTCATGGCCTTCTTCTATAATTGTTAGGTCTGCGGTGAAATTAGTATCGAAAACATTATCAAAACCAAGTGCTCTTAATGCAGATACCAGCTTTCCGGTAACTATTTCACCGGGTTCCATGCCGAATTCTTCACCAAGGGAAACCCTGACAGCAGGTGCTGTCTGTACTACGACAAATTTCTCCGGATTGTTAATTGCTTCCCATACCTTTTCAATGTCTTCTTTCTCAGTGATAGCGGCAACTGGACATACTACAGAACACTGCCCGCAAGCTACACAAGCAACATCACCCAGATACCAGCCAAAAGCAGGTTTAACTTCTACATCATCGCTCCTGCCGATATAATCCAGAATCCCAAGACCCTGTACTTCTGAACACATCTGTATGCAACGCCCGCATTTAATGCATTTGTTCTGGTTTCGTTCAATTGAGGGGCTGCTAGTGTCTATTTCCTGGTCCCTGACAACATTGGTGAACCGACTTTCCCTAACACCAAGGTTCGCGGAAATTTCCTGAAGGCTGCACTGATTATTTTTTTTACATGCAGTACAGTTCATATCATGATTTGCAAGCATAAGTTCTATAACTGTTTTCCTTGCATTCCTGACCCTGTTGGTATTGGTCCTTATTACCATGCCTTCTTGAACTTCGGTTGCACAGGAAGCCTGAAGAGTCCTGGCGCCTTCAACTTCCACAACGCAGACCCTGCAGTTCGCCTTAACCTCTTGGTCCGGATGGTAGCAAAGGTTTGGTATTGTGATTCCAATCTCTTTCGCGGCATTAAGTATGCTTGTTCCCTCCGGAACTGCTATGTCTCTGTTATTAATTTTTATATTTACCATATTCATAATGCCCTCCTAAACCGTAACCGGACCCATTGAATGGATCCTACTATTAAATTCTTCCGGAAAATACTCAAGAACCTTTTTAACAGCTGTTGGAGCTGCCTGCCCAAGGCCGCATATTGATGCCTGGCTCATTGTTTCGATTAAAACATCAAGAAGAGCGAGATCCTGTCCGGATGCCGTTCCCTCAATAAACCTGTCAAGCATTATCAGCATTTGGGTTAAGCCTTCGCGGCACGGCGTGCATTTTCCGCAGGATTCATGGTGGAAGAACTGGATAATTCTTTTTAATATATCCAGAACGTTTATTCGTTCATCCATGACAATAATTGCTCCTGAGCCGAAATTAAGGTCTTTTTCACGCATTTCAGCGAAATCCAGTTTTATATCCAGCAATTTTTCCGGTATCACCGGTCCGGATGCACCTCCGAGCTGAACCATTTTTATAGCCCTGTTGTTAGGAACCCCACCACCAAGTTCTTCTATAATATATCTTACTGTTGTTCCAAGCGGAACTTCGTAAAGCCCCGGGTTAATAACATTTCCACTTAGGCAGATTAGTTTAGTGCCTTTTGATGAATCTGTTCCTATTTTAGAAAATTCTGTACCGCCCATGTCGATGATATGTGGGATATTGCAGAATGTTTCAACATTATTAATTTGAGTTGGCTTGTCATATAAGCCGCAGGTTGTTGGGAACGGCGGTTTATAAGTTGCACGGCCGGATTTGCCTTCGATTGAAACAAGAAGGGCAAATTCTTCGCCGCATACATACGAGCCTGCCCCGGTATGAACATCAATATCAAAGTCAAACCCGGTGTCCAATATATTGTCGCCGAGAAAACCCTTAACCCTGGCCTGTTCAAGGGCTGCTTCCATTATTCTTATTGATTTAAGATATTCGCCGCGGATGAAAACATATCCGTAACGGGTGCCGGTTGCATAAGCACAGATAATCATTCCTTCGATAATCTGGTGCGGATCGTTTTCCATAAGCAGCCGGTCTTTAAAATTGCCCGGCTCTCCTTCATCTGCATTACAGATTATATATTTAGGGGTTCCTTCGGCTTGCTTCACAGAATCCATTTTAAGTCCGGTCGGAAATCCCGCGCCGCCGCGGCCTTTCAATCCGGAAGCCTTGACTTGATTTATTATTTCATCTCCGCCCATTGACAAAGCTTTTTGTAAGACTGAGTAACCGCCTGAGGAAATATAGTCTTCTATAGAACCGGGATCAATTGTTCCGAATCGCGCCGTGAGGATTTTTTTAGTATTTATGTTACTCATGTTGTTTCCTCCTGTATGCCGATAGAATCTCCGTTATCTTTTCAGATGTCAGGTTTCCGTACAGCTTGTCTCCGATCTGCATGACCGGAGCCTTATCGCAGCATCCAAGGCAGCTTGAATATTCAAGTGTAAACATACCGTCGTCAGTGGTGTGTCCCATTGTTGTCCTGAGTTTTTTTTCAAGGTCCTTGACAACATTAACAGAGTCGTTTACATAGCATGGAACATCGTAACAAACCTGTATGATGTACTTGCCGCGTGGTTTTGTAGACAGAAGGGAGTAAAAGGATGCAACGCTGTGAACCCTGCTTACCGGAAGCCCGGTTTCACTTGCGAATTCCCTAATATCGTTTTCTGTCAGATAATTACATGGTGTGCTTCGTTGATAAGCCAGCATAGCTCCAATCAGCTTGTCAGGCGTACTGCCATACTTTGAAAGAGCCTCTTTGACCTGCATATTGCTACCTCCCATTACGTCTTTGCGGTGCAAAAACATATCCTCTATGACCGTGATGCATATTATTAGTGTCCGATAATTACTTTATGTCCCGTATGAAAGCCTCTAAAAATGGATGCTCTACTGTATAAATATAAATGAATTGAGTCGGCCAAAAGCTTAAAATGCCCTTCGTTAATCTTTTGACACTCTTATTTTACACCTGCTGATAGATGGCTTCAACCTTTTTGTTATTTTTTTAACAAATCATTGTTAATCAAACCTGTTGCTTATAAACGAATAATGAAAAGCAAGATGCCTATTCATTGACAAGTTTAAGGGAATCTGTTAGAATTCCTATCAATATATAATAACGTGTAAGGAGTGCACCTTTGGGTTCCGCGCCGGCAGGCGGCCTGGTCCGAGCGGTGCAGGCGCAAAAGCGCTACACTGCCATTGGGATAAAAACCCGGGTACGGAGTCCTTGATATAATTAGTATCAGGAACCGGTCCGGGTTTATTTATATATAAATATATGGGGGATTTGAAAATGGCTGCTATAGTGTTGGACAGGTTATCAAAGACTTACAAAGTAAAAGTTCGTGAAGAAGGTTTAAAAAACGCCCTAAAATCGCTGGTTAAACCAAAATACAAGGAAGTTGAAGCGGTAAAAAACGTAAGTTTTTCTGTAGTCGAAGGGGAGATGCTTGCATTCATCGGTCCGAATGGAGCCGGAAAGTCTACAACTATTAAAATGCTAACCGGAATCCTTCATCCAACATCCGGTGCAGCGAATGTGCTGGGTTATGATCCTTCGAGGGACAGAAGAAAGCTTTCCTATCAAATAGGGGCTGTTTTCGGTCAGAAATCGCAGCTTAGCTTCCACCTGCCGCCGGTCGATAGCTTCAGGTTGCTTTCCCATGTATATGAAATAGAAAAAAATGAGTATGAAAGCAGGCTAAATATCCTGGCAGAGTTGCTTGAATTAAAAGAATTTCTGGATACACCGGTCAGGAAGCTGTCACTGGGCCAGAGAGTAAGGTGTGAATTTGCAGCGTCACTTTTACATAATCCAAAGATTTTATTCCTTGATGAGCCAACTATCGGACTTGATGTCGTGGTAAAACACCGCATAAGGGATTTAATCATAAAGCTAAATAAAGAGGAGAATGTCACAATATTTCTCACCAGCCATGATGCCGGTGACGTAGAAAACCTTTGTCGTCGCGCTATTGTCATTGATCACGGGAAGGTGGCTTTGGATATATCGGTTAAGAAAATGAAGTATGACTATCTTAATAAAAAGGTGGTTTCATTGAAATTAAACGAAAAAGCGAAATTTCCTGCACCTGAAGGGGTTACTTTGATTAAGAGCACGCCATACGCTGCAAAATTTTCAGTAGACACCAGGGTTACGCCGATTGGCAAAATATTATCGATGATTGACTCGAACAATATAGCTGACATTACCATTGAAGAACCGCCGATGGAGGAGATAATAGCAGCAATTTATACGAATGGAGGTGAAAGCGGATGAGAAAATATGCGGCAATAGCCGGTATAAGTATAAAGAATGCATTGGTATACAGAGCGAATGTAACCGGTCGTGTAATTTTCTATTTTGTTTTCATTTTCGTATTCTTCAGCTTATGGAGTATGATTTATTCAGGGAATGAGATAGCCGGATACAACCTGACACAGATGATTTGGTATGTGTGTATGACTGAACTGGTGGTTTTTTGCAGCGGAAGCGGAATATTCGGAAGAATGAACCAAGAGGTTAAGTCAGGCTCTATAGCATACCAATTGCTACGTCCATGGAATTATGTTTTCAAGCAGTTTGCAGACATGCTGGGGAACATCACTTTCAGTGCATCGGTATTCACATTGATGGCCATTAATACTCGGTTTAGTTTTTGTGGGCCCGATAAAAGGGTTTGATCCTATTGCAATACCTTTTATCATAGTATCATTCATACTATCTATAACTATGAATTTCTTTATATTGATGAGCCTTGGGCTGCTGGCGTTTTATTTTGAAGAAAATTCGCCGTTCTACTTCATTTATCAGAAACTGCTCTTTGTTTTCGGCATGCTGCTTCCAATTGAGTTCCTGCCCATATGGGCCCAGGGAATTCTAAGGTACCTGCCATTTTCACTTATTACATGGGCACCTGCAAAGATGGTGGTTGATTTTTCATATGAGCATGCATTAAGTGTGCTGCCGCTCCAAACAGCTTGGTGCATAGGTGCGGTTTTATTGGCGTTATTCGTTTTTTCGAGAGGGGTGAGGAAAGTAAATGTTCACGGAGGTTAAGAAACATATAAAATTGGTATTCAGGTACTTTTCATTCAACCTGTCTGCATTAGCAGAATACAGAACCAGCTTCCTTGTACAAGTTTTTGGCATGGCTTTGAACAATGCAAGCTTTGCTTTCTTCTGGTGGGTGCTATTCGATAAACTAGGGACTGGCATAGGAGGTTATGGCTTTCTTGATGTAATGTTCCTGTGGGCGGTTGCTTCTACAGGATTTGGGCTTGCACACGTTTTCTTTGCTAATATGAACAGGATATCCGGAATGATTGTGACAGGGGAATTAGATACTTATCTGCTGCAACCGAAAAACCCATTGATAAATTCCATTTCAGCGAGGATGTCCGCAACCGCATGGGGCGATGTGCTGTATGGAATAATTCTGCTTGTTTTAATTAAGGCCAGTGGTTCGATGTGGTTGATGTTCAGCATCAGTATATTTACGGCTGCTTTGTTAATAACGTCGATTGCAGTGGTGGGACATTCTCTGACATTCTATTTTGGAAATATGGAAGCAGTGGGGAGAACATTGTGGGAATTTACAATTACGTTCTCAATTTATCCGGAAACAATATTCAAAGGTCCGGTGAAGTTCATGATTTTGACAGTACTTCCTATAGGTTTTATTACCCATATTCCACTCAGATTGGTTTACAATTTCTCATGGGGCACATTCTTCCTTTTATTCGGTGTGACTTTTGCCTATGGTCTGTTCGCTTTTGTGCTGTACATGAATGGTCTTAAGCGCTACGAATCAGGCAACCTGATAATCACCCGGATGTAAAAGTGGAATAATACCCCTCCTCTATCATTCCACTTTTGGAATGATAGAGGAGGGGTATTATTCCAGAATCTTATTTTATTCCAGAGGGAAGCGTTATGGCGAAACGGCATACGGGGTCGCCTTTTAGGGCAGATTGAAGCATTTCAACTTCAAGCTCTTCGCCGAATATTATTTCAAAAGGAAATTTGGCAAAGCCTGCGCTGCAGTAACACCAATCGGCATCTACATTTTCATGGGTCTCATCAATGATGCGTTCACGCGCGAATGGGCAGTGGCAGGCATAATATGTTTTAAGTATTGGGTCATCGGATGCCAGATAATTGATTCCATCGAAAGGAATCTTTGTGATATACAATTTATTTCCTTTGCGGACTGCAGAAAGTACTTCCTGGTTGGATTTAACATAATCAACTATATCCTGAGTGATTTCCTGTTCATACCAGACCTTTCCCTCGTCGCAGAATTTCTGGATTTCAGCTACATTTCTCTCGTGTCGGCCTTTCAGGTATTCATCAAGCGATGCGGATTGTTCATACAATATTTTCTCGGCATGCATTGCTGTTTCAGGGATTCCGTGGTTATTGCCGGCAAGTACCAGACGGTATTTTTGAGTTGATAGATATTTTTTCAGACGTTTCATAAACCTGGAAGTAAACTCGGGAAAGGCTTCCGGAGGAGATCCAAGAACAGGCTCATCAAGACCGCTGTAAACTTTTTCCAACGTATCTTTATCAGTGTTCCACTCTAAACGTTTCCTTATGTTGGCCATGACGCCGTATCCGCCGAAAAGCTTGGTGAAATATATATAGGAATCATGTTTGTTTATTACATAATAATACCTGGCTAGGGCAAGAAGCCTTGCGGGGGAGTTTTTTTCTGAAGATATAATCTCAGTTAAATATAACTTGATATCATCAATTGAAACTGAATCAATAAGCAGGCCTGATTTTGAAAAAAATACTTCCATTTCTTTTACAAAACCGACTGCTTCATCGATATGGGTTTTTTCATATCCTCTATTCTTATATAAATCACGCAAGAGTGCTTCTTTCATTGGCATCCTTTTCAAGCTGTAATATTAAAGGAAAAATAAAAGCTAGTATGTCCCGTGGTCCTGGCTTTTTCCCCACTCGTCCATGAGCGGCAGGCATCCGTTGCGATCAAGGTTGATACGGTTTAACTCGCCTCCATCGGACCCATCGAGTACATGATAAATGTAATCATCAATAAAACCGATTTTTCCAGCGTCTTCCTTTGTACATCCGTAATACACCGTTGGTATTCTTGCCCACATTATTGCAGATAGACACATTGGACAGGGTTCGCATGTTGAGTAAATTTCACATTCCGGGATGAGGGGTGAACCAAGGAGTTTGCAAGCTTTTCGAATCGCCTGCACCTCTGCGTGGGCGGTTGGATCATCATTCTTTAGAACCATGTTATGGGATGATGCAATGACTTCGCCATTAAGTACTATAACGGCTCCAAATGGGCCGCCGTCGCCGGATTCTACACCTTTCCGGGCTTCTTCCAAAGCAAGTTCCATGAATTTGTTCATTTAATCACTTCTTTCCTTATTCATTTTATCACTAACACCGTAAATTTCAAATCTGGAAAAACAACGGAAGGATAAAAACTAAAAACATATAAAAATGGAATGTTAGAGGAGGGGTATATTTCGAAGAGGGCTGTTTTATAAAGATGGTTTGTTATGTTCTTTTCAAAGATGGAGTGACAATATATAATAAGTACTAAAAGAACAGCATTTTATTACGGGGGACAACAGTTTGGATTTAAAAACCAAATTTCAGAAACAGAAAATGATGAGGACTGTTATATACAGTCTAATTCCCGTGGTTTTGTATTCAGTTTATCTTTTCGGGTTAAGGACGCTGGTGCTTTTAGCGGTGGTTATGGCATGCGGGGTAATTTCTGAATATCTTGTCATGCGCAGCATCAATGGCCAGAAAGCGAAAGTAAGCGAGGCCGTCCTGGTAAGTAGCATTCTGTTTACTTTAACTTTGCCGCCGTCAGTGCCATTCTGGGTTGCAGGAGTCGGAATCATTTTCGGAATAGTTTTCGGCAAGGGGGTGTTCGGAGGATTCGGGAAAAACATATTTAATCCCGCAATTGTAGGAAGATGCTTCATATATATCTCTTTTCCTGCCTTCATGACCGTATCATGGACAAAACCATTTACCGGATTTCCCGGGGGATTAATTCGGTTTGTTAATTCAGTTGATGCTGCAACCAATGCAACTCCTTTAATTGATTTTAATAAAACAGGTGAAATTGCAAATTACTGGGATTTATCTTATGGAGGAGTTGCAGGCTCTCTTGGAGAAACAGCTGCAATACTGCTTGTTATTGCAGGTATATTTCTGATAATAAAAAAAACGGCCTCCTGGAAGATTATGGCCTCCTGTCTTGTAGGATTTGGTTTGCTTAGTACAATTTTATGGCTTGCTGACATTACGGCTGCAGATCCTTTGTTTTCGATATTATCCGGCGGATTTGTCTTTGGGACAGTGTTTATGGCAACCGACCCGGTTACTGCCCCCAAATCCGATAGTGCCCGTATTATTTATGGATTTTCCATTGGACTGCTTACAGCTGTAATCAGGATATTTGCCTTGTTTGCCGAGGGAATGATGTTTGCAATTTTAGTTGCTAATATGTTTGTTCCGCTGCTTGAAAGAACCCTAAAAGAATTTAAGGCGAAAAAATCGCAAAAGAAGGTGGCCGCATGAAGAAAGGTTACCTGTACACTATTATTTTCATGGCTATTGTCAGTATTGTTTTCACCGGTTTACTAGCCGGGGTAAATGCTGCATATAAGAATAAAATCGCCGGCAATCAGAAAACCGCTGTAAGGGCTTCAATCTTATACTCGGTCGGGATTGATGCAGGAGATGATGCAAATGCTATTTTTATGGAAAAGGCGTTTGAAAAGGAACTTAACGGGATGACCTATTACTCCATTGACACTGTAGAAGGAAAGGCATATTCAATACCCTTTGAAGGCCCGGGCCTTTGGGGAACAATACGCGGATATATCGGAATATCTTCTGATATGAAAGCAATTAAAGGATTAGCCTTTACAGAGCAAAACGAAACTCCGGGACTTGGCGGAAGGATAGATGAAGAATGGTATAAGGCTCAGTTCAGGGGAACAGCCCTCTCGGGTGAACTGAAATATGGTGCTGAGTCAGGGCTTGACGCCATTACCGGTGCAACATCAACTTCGAACGCAGTTTTAAAAATTTTAAACAGTTTCATTGAAACAACATTGATAGAACTGGAGGAAGCCGATGAAGAATGATTTAAGAACGGTTTTCTACAGGAACTTATGGAGGGAGAACCCGGTAATACGCCAGATTCTCGGAATCTGCTCTGCGCTTGCTGTTACCAACAGACTTGAAAATTCCCTGGTTATGGGACTTGGGCTTATGTTTGTTACTGCGTTTTCCAGCCTTACTCTTTCGGCATTGAGAAATCACATTCCTGACAGGATAAGGATGATAGTTCAGACGCTGGTAATTGCGGCATATGTAATTATCGTCGATATATTCATTAAGGCAAATCTACCCGAAATCAGCGCAGCCCTGGGCCCTTATGTAGGCTTGATTATCACAAACTGCATAATCATGGGAAGGGCGGAGGCATTTGCAAGGAAAAACCCGCCGGTGATTTCATTCTTTGACGGTCTCTTCGCAGGTGTAGGCTATACGATAATCCTGCTGTGCATCGCGCTTGTCAGAGAAATACTGGGATTCGGTACAATATTCGGATTTGATGTGAATTTCCTTAACTTCACCAATTGGACCATAATGGTTGTTCCGCCGGGGGCCTTTTTCATGATAGCAATCATTATCTGGATAGCATCAGGAATCATGAACAGACGGCTTAAAAAAGAAGCCGGACAGAAAGGAGCATAGAGATGAACAGTCCTCAGATAAGCCCATTGATAATATTTTTTGCATCAATAATCACAAGCAACATGGTACTGTCGAATTTCCTCGGCATGTGCTCCTTCATATCGGTTTCAAATGAGTTCAAGACTGCATCGGGCCTTGGCAAGGCGGTAACGCTGGTTATGATTTTCACTACTGTAATTAACTTTGCAGTTTATCGATTCATAGTTGTTCCGCTGGAACTTGAGTACCTGAGATATGTCGTTTTCATTATTGTAATAGCTGCTTCAGTACAGATAATCGAGCTTGCAATGGACAGGTTTTTGCCTGAACTTCATATTAAGCTTGGTATTTTCCTGCCGCTGATTACCGTCAACTGCGCAATCCTCGGTATAAGTCTGTTCATGGTTATAAGGGATTACAATTTCATTCAGACTCTTTTGTTCGGCGCGGGCAGCGGCCTTGGTTGGTGGCTGGCGATTTCAACGCTGGCGGCAATCAGGGAGAAGACAAATAAGAGCAAAATACCCCAGGGGCTTGTGGGGCCAGGGCTGACATTTATAATAATTGGACTAATGGCAATGGCGTTCATGGGATTCTCGGGCATATTTACGATACAGTAGGCATCGGGAGAGCATATGGAGATTTTTAAGACAATCTTAAGCGTTACAGGAATATCTGTTGTTTTGGCGGTGCTGATTATAATTGCAGAAAAATTCCTTAATAATTATGGTGAGTGCAAGATTGACATAAATGAAGGTGAAAAAGAACTGACCGTAGAAGGGGGAAGCTCATTACTCTCATCTCTTGCAGCAAATAAGATTTTTATACCTTCTGCCTGCGGCGGTAAAGCTACATGCGGTATGTGCAAGGTAAAGGTTATTGACGGAGCCGGTCCTCTTTTGCCGACCGAAGAACCTTACCTTTTACCCGATGAAAGAGCGGAAGGCATACGATTGTCATGCCAGGTTAAAATCAAAAACAACATTAAGATCTCGGTTCCGGAAGAATTATTTAATATCAGGGAATACTATGCGACAATAACACGGATTACCGACATGACCCACGATATAAAAGAATACCGTTTTGAATTTGACAATGGAGAGGATATCAAATTCAAGGCAGGCCAGTACATGCAGATTGAGTCCAAGCCATATGGTAAAGTGAAGGAGAAAGCCACCAGGGCTTACTCAATATCCTCTGTTCCGTCAGATAATAAGGCATTCGGTCTAATTATTAGAAGGGTGCCGGGGGGATTGTGCACCACGTATATGCATGATCATGTCAAAGTGGGCGACAAGATAAGGGTAACCGGACCTTACGGTGATTTCTATACCAGGGATGACAGTGATGAGTACATCTTCATAGCCGGTGGCTCCGGAATGGCGCCTATAAAATCGATTGTAATGGATATAGTTGAAAAAGGTTTGGAGAAGAAGATGGTTTTCTTTTTCGGCGCTGTTTCCAAGAAAGATCTGTATCATACAGAATTTTTCAAGGAAGTTGAGAAGAAACATCCCAATTTCAAGTATGTGCCGGCACTATCGAATCCTGCCCCTGATGATGACTGGGAGGGGGAAACAGGTCTTGTTACGGATGTTATGAAACGTTATGTTAACGACGGGATTGGTAAACATGCTTATTTATGCGGTAGCCCCGGGATGATAAATGCCTGTATAAAAGTGCTTACATCAATTGATTTTAAGGAAGAACTGATTTATTTCGATAAATTTTAGTGGTGATGATATGAAACAGAATCCAAAACTTAAGCAAATACAGGAAAACATGGAACCGGGGGCATACACTGCTCATGGGTTTCTGGGAGATGATTCACGGTCTTTAAAGGATATCCTAAGAGCGGATAATGAAACCGTAGAAAAAATTGGGCTCACTCATAAAGATATAGCAGCGCGGATGAAATATTTCACCGAAATCGGTAAGGAAGCTCCCGATTCGGTGGTGATTCTTGATGGTATATATGAAGTCCTTGTTGATGACCACAGGGGTTTTATCCCTTGTCCGTTTGCAGATTATGCGAAAGAGTTGAAAACAAACACCAAATTGTACAACAGGGAACAGGATAGGGAAATATATTGGTCCGACCTTAATGTCCATATGATTGGGGAACATGGATTTTACGAAGGACATGGTTCCTTTTTCCGCACCGATCCAGTTGATCTTGCCCGTATTCTTGGCCTCATAGACTAATCTCGAAGCGCTGACCCAAGGTCAGCTCTTCGATGGAGGGTAGCATGTATTATTTTTTCAAATACTTAGGCTGGGTAAATATCGGCCTCTTGGTTTTGATAATAACCCATTTCCTTTTGCGAAGAATTAATAAGTATGGTTTTAAAAATAAAAGCAAAGGTCTTCGCAAGTTTTCAATTTTTATGTCAAAAGTTCATCCATACCTAACTGGTGCCCTTGTTATTACTGCATTTTTACATGGGTACAACCTTGCGGGCGGCATCAGACTTCACAGCGGATATATTGCGTTTGCTGCAATCTTGCTGCAAGGTACATTCGGCGTCCTTGTAAAATTTACTAAAAAGAAGCCTATATTAATAGCCCATCGTCTGATCGGCCTTATTCTTACTGCTGCTGTAATAACCCATGTAATCCTAATGAAAACATAGAATATCAGTCTTCCGGCGGACACTTTGCTAAAATCGGGTATATATGTACCAAAGGAAGTGATTAAATGAAGAAAGTTAAATCTATACACAGTGCTATCGAAACATCTGACGGTGCCGGGGTAAAATTAAACAGGGTTTTCGGGTACAACGAAACACCGCATTTTGACCCTTACCTTATGCTGGACTACTTTGTAACAGATAATCCGGATGATGTTTCGCGCGGGTTCCCATGGCATCCGCACAGGGGAATTGAAACAATAACATATATTTTAAGGGGAGCGGTTGAACATCAGGACAGCCTTGGCAACAAGGGAGTTATAAGTAATGGGGAAATCCAGTGGATGACTGCAGGAAGCGGGATAATTCATCAGGAGATGCCCGAAGCAGCCTTAGAAGGCATCGAAGGTTTTCAACTGTGGCTGAACCTGCCGGCAAAAGACAAGATGACCGACCCAAGATATGGGGAAATTAAAGCGGATAGTGTAAAAACCATTAAAAAAGATGGCAATACAATAAAAATAATCGGAGGCTCTATGGATGGAAAACCCGGTCCGATTAATAGAGATAAGCTGGGGGTCAATCTATATGACATATCCATACCAGCAGGAACAACATACATTTATAAGCCGGATCAGGATATAAACACATTTATGTTCGTTTTCAGGGGATTCGGTTATTTTGGAAGCAACAATGACAGGGTAAATGAAAAAGATGCAGTATTGTTCGAAGGCGACGGCAACATACAAATTGATGCTGTGGAAGACCTAAGACTTTTGCTTGGAGAAGGGCGGCCCTTGGGAGAACCAATCGCCTGGGGAGGCCCAATAGTCATGAATACCAGAGACGAGTTGATGCAGGCATTCAGAGAGTATGATGAGGGCACATTCATCAAAACATAAAATAATTGATGCAAGATACTTTTTATATTGTCGAAATAATGTTGGATTTAAAAGGTCGCAATCTCCGAAGGATAATGTGACCTTTTTTCTTTTATAGGTATATAATATAGACGGAGGGGACAATGGAAAGACCGAATATATTACTTATCTTCTGCGACCAATGGAGGGGTGATTTCCTCGGCAGCTTCGGGCACAAGGTTAAGACACCTTTTATTGACCAGCTTGCAGGGGAAGGAATGACTTATACTTCCGCTTACTGCGCTACACCAAGTTGCATACCTGCGCGCGTAAGCCTGCTAACAGGAATGAGTGGTTCTTCATGCAACCGAATAGGCTATATGGACGGCGTTCCATGGAAATACCCCGTAACTATGCAGGGGTGTTTTAGCAATGCCGGCTATCAGACAATTAACGTTGGTAAAACCCACTTTTATCCAAGGAAGGCAAACCTTGGATTTGAAAAAAATCGCTTGTATGACCCGCAAAATTGGCTGGACGGAGAACTCAGCGAATACCACCAATGGCTTTATGACCAGACTGACGGAAAGGTGAAGGATCCGGCTGATGCAGTTGATAACAACGGATTCTGTTATATACCATGGACATATCCAAATTACCTGCATCCGACAGAATGGACTGCTGATACAGCCTTGGAAGAGATTAGGAACAGGGATCAAAGCAGGCCGTTTTTCATGCAGGTTGGTTTTCACAGGCCGCACCCGCCTCTCGATCCTCCGACTGCATATTACGATATGTATAGGGATGTGGATTTTGGAGAAGCACCGGTAGGAGACTGGGAACCTGAAGAATGGCGGCGAAATACTACAAGCAACGCCCCTCTGATAGGTGTGAAAAAAGAGGATGACCGGCAGGTGGCAATCAGGGCGTACTGTGCCCACCTAACGCATATTGACCATCAGGTAGGTAAGCTCATTTACTACCTTAACCGCCATGGACACACTAAGAATACAATAATAATGTTTACAAGCGATCACGGCGACCTTTTGGGAGACCATTGTACGTGGAGAAAGATTTTTCCTTATGAAGGTTCTTCTAAAATCCCGATGATAATCAGAACTCCCGAAACTATGATTCAGACGGTGAACACTACACTGGGATACAGATGCGATGACACCCCTGTAACCCATATGGATATTATGCCTACGCTGCTGAATGCGGCAGGCATACCTGTTCCGCAAAATGTTGAAGGAATCGACTTCATGGGCCCGTTGTACGGAAAACCTGTAATGGGAAGGGAATTCATACACGGCGAACATACGGCAGGCGAGTTAATGGGTTTTCAGTTTGTTACGGATGGAAAGTTTAAATACTGTTATGATACTTACAAAGGGTTGGAACAGCTTTTTGATCTTAAAAAAGACCCGTACGAACTGAGGAATTTAGCGGCCAGGGAAGAGTATACTGAAACCCTTGCCTTATGGAAAGGGCGGCTTATTGAAGTATTGGCAAAGCGTCCAGAGGATGGGCTTGTTGTGGACGGCGAATTGGCAAGGGGCGTTTCGCTGCCCCCAATCAGAAAAGAACTGTTGGAAGGAATCAGACCGGAGGAACTTCATCCGAATGCTTTAAAAAGCGTCAGTCACTTCTTCGGTGAGGATTTTTCTGATAAATAAACTGCATTTTTATTAATCTGAAACCACTGGAAAATGTTTTCTTTCTTACAAAAAACAAATATTTGTCTAGTTTGTATGAACAATCTTGTTAAAAGTGTTAAAATTTTAACAAATTGCTCAAAATTCTATTGTCAGAGCAATATTTATATTGTAGAATTCTTTTGAATTAGAAAACAGACAGATAAAACTTAATCCATGAAAGGTAGCAGAAAATGTGTAAGAACAAACTGGCAGAAGAAAAGTTCGCTGAACTTGGTGTTTTTATTGAAAAACTGGGACACGGGGAAGAAAACCTGATAGAGATTCTTCATAAAGCCCAAAGCTTATTCGGATATCTTCCGAAAGAAGTTCAGCTTTATGTATCTCGGTCATTGAAAATTTCGGCGGCAAAAGTAAATGGGGTTGTAACTTTCTATTCATATTTTACAGAAAAGCCAAAGGGAGAACATGTAATCTCCGTATGCATGGGAACCGCATGTTTTGTAAGGGGCTCAAGTGACTTGCTGACCGCCCTGGAGAAAAAACTGAAAATAAAAAGCGGCGAAACAACCAAAGACGGAAAATTCACCATTGATGCTCTTAGATGCGTTGGTGCGTGCGGGCTCGCTCCTGTTGTATTCGCAGATGGAAAAGTTCACGGACGCATCGGTGTGGATGACCTTGATAATATTCTCGTGGAACTGGAAAGCGGGGTTAGTTAATATGAAGAAGATAAAGTCTTATGAAGATCTGAAGAAGTTAAGGGACAAAAACTCTGCCGAATTAACGGCGCCAGCTGCTGATATCAGAATAATTGTAGGTATGGCCACCTGCGGAATAGCAGCGGGGGCAGGTGATGTATTTGACTCAATAGCCGGTGAGATTATGAAACTTGGGCTTGAAAATGTATCTGTCGTAAGAGCCGGATGTATGGGCGCCTGTCATTCTGAACCAACTGTTGAAATAGTAAAGCCCGGCGAAGAATCAGTACTGTATGGAAACGTAGACAGTGCAAGGGCAAAAGTAATAATCAATAACCATATCGTAAGAGGAGAGGTTGTAAAAGACCTGGTCCTTGAAAAAAATTACGAGACCATAAGCTGAAGGAGGTATTGAAATGAGCGGCCATAAACAGCTAAGGATAGCTTTGAAAAACTGCGGGGTCATTGATCCTGAAAACATAATGGAATATATAGCCCGTGACGGATACATGGCACTGGGCAAGGTCCTTACGGAAATGACTCCCGAAGATACGATTGATACCCTTAAAAAAAGCGGGCTTCGCGGAAGGGGCGGCGGCGGATTCCCGACAGGACTTAAACTTGATTTCGCAAGGAAGAATGAAAGTGAAAAGAAATATATCATATGTAATGCCGATGAAGGAGATCCGGGTGCATTCATGGACAGGAGCATTCTTGAAGGCGACCCGCATTCAGTGCTTGAAGCCATGGCAATATGCGGCTATGCAATAGGCGCACAGGAAGGGTTTATATACATTAGGGCAGAATATCCACTGGCGATAGAAAGACTTGATATTGCGATTAAGCAGGCATATGAAAACGGCCTTCTTGGCAAAAATATACTTAATAGCGGATTTTCATTTGACATAAAAATGAAATACGGCGCCGGTGCTTTTGTATGCGGGGAAGAAACAGCTCTCATTAACTCTATTGAGGGTTTAAGAGGAGAGCCCCATTTTAAGCCTCCGTATCCTGCTGAAAAAGGACTATGGAACAAACCTACAACAGTTAACAATGTTGAAACACTGGCAAATATTCCAACCATTTTTAATAAAGGAGCAGATTGGTTCTCAGGCATAGGTACTGAAACCAGTAAGGGAACAAAGGTCTTTGCCTTGGCAGGCAATGTCAACAAGGTTGGTCTTGTTGAAGTTCCCATGGGAACAACGCTTAGGGAAATTGTTTTTGATATCGGCGACGGAATTACCGACGGAAAGGGATTTAAAGCAGTACAGACCGGCGGTCCTTCCGGAGGATGTATTCCGGTCCAGTTCCTGGATGTCCCGATTGATTATGAAAGTCTCAAGGGGATAGGCTCAATGATGGGCTCAGGCGGAATGATAATAATGGACGAAGACACCTGTATGGTAGATATCGCCAAATACTATCTTGAATTCACAACAGATGAATCATGCGGAAAATGTACTGCGTGCCGTATTGGTAATAAGAGGCTCTACGAAATTCTTCAGAAAATTACAGATGGGAACGGTACCAGGGAAGACCTGGCGAAACTTAAAGAGCTAAGTGGAATAGTCCGTGATGCATCTCTTTGCGGCCTGGGTCAGACTGCTCCGAATCCTATTCTCAGTACTATGAAGTATTTTTATGATGAGTATGTGGCGCATATTGATGACAAGGTGTGTCCCGCAGGCATCTGCAGCAGCCTTACCAAATATGAGATTAATAAAGAAAAATGTATCGGATGTACATTATGTTCTAAGGCGTGTCCGGTTACATGTATCAACGGCAAAGTCAGGGAGCCACATGAGATAGTCCAGGAAAAATGTATTAAATGCGGCGCCTGCTATAAAGCTTGTAAGTTCGACGCTATAACAAAGAGCTAAGGAGATTAACCGATGAAAAAAGTTAATGTAACAATAAATGACCAGAAGATATCTGTATCGGAGGACTATACGGTTTTGGAGGCAGCAAGGGATATTAATGTTAATATTCCGACGCTATGCCACCTTAACCTTCATGATCTAAAGGCCGTAAACAGAAGTGCATCCTGCAGGGTGTGTATTGTTGAGGTAGAAGGAAGGAGCACATTGGCTCCGTCATGTTCAACTTATGTCAGTGAAGGAATGGTTATAAAGACCAATACACCAAGGGCTATCAAGGCAAGGCGCACTATGGTTGAACTTCTTCTTTCGGACCACCCCAAGGATTGCCTGACATGCTCTAAGAACCAGCAGTGTGAACTCCAGTCTCTTGCAGCTGAACTTGGTGTAAGAGAAATTAAGTACACCGGTGAGGAGTCTCATTATGAAATGGACAATTCAAGTTATTCAATCGTAAGAAACCTGGATAAATGCGTTTTTTGCAGACGATGTGAAACCATGTGCAATGAAGTCCAGACATGCGGAATACTATCAGGCATTGACAGGGGGTTTGAAACTGTCGTCGGGCCTGCATTCGGACTTCCCATGATTGAGACAATGTGTACATTCTGCGGCCAGTGTGTTGCAGTATGTCCTACAGCCGCACTAACTGAAGTAAGCAATGTAAGACAGGTATGGGATGCCATCAACGATCCTGATAAATATGTTGTTGTCCAGACTGCTCCTGCAGTAAGGGTTGCGTTGGGCGAAGAATTTGGTATGGAAGTCGGAACAATCGTTACAGGCAAGATGACAGCAGCTTTAAGAAGACTTGGTTTTGACCAGGTGTTTGACACTGATTTTGCTGCTGACCTGACAATAGTTGAAGAAGCATCAGAATTTATACACAGGATACAGCACGGCGGAACACTTCCCATTCTGACAAGCTGCTGTCCGGCATGGGTTAAGTTTTTTGAACATCAGTTCCCGGATCTGCTTGATATACCCTCAACCTGCAAATCGCCGCACGAAATGTTCGGCGCAGTAACAAAAACATATTATGCAGAAAAATTCAATATAGACCCGGCTAAAATAGTTGTTGTTTCAGTAATGCCGTGCCTGGCAAAGAAATATGAAGCGGCACGTCCGGAGCTAAGTGTAAATGGATTACAGAATGTTGACTTTGTTATAGACACAAGGGAAACTGCAAAAATGATTCGAGAAGCGGGAATAAGCTTTATAGACCTTCCGGATGAAGATTTCGACAAGCCTCTTGGAGAGTCAACAGGCGCCGGCGTCATCTTCGGAACTACCGGCGGAGTTATTGAAGCTGCGCTAAGAACTGCATGTGACTGGCTTACAGGACAATCACTTGAAGATATTGATTACCATCAGCTTAGGGGACTTGAAGGAATCAGAGAAGGCTCGGTTATGATTGGTGATATGGAAGTTAAAATCGGAATTGCCCACGGTCTTGGAAACGCCAGAAAACTGCTCGAAGATATCCGCGACGGAAAAGTCCAGTACCATGCAATTGAAATCATGGCATGCCCGGGCGGCTGCATAGGCGGCGGTGGACAGCCATACCACAAAGGCGATGCCGACATAATTAAAAAGAGAGCGGATGCGATTTACAGGGAAGACAAAGGAAAGACTAAACGCAAATCACATGAAAATGCCGATGTGCTTGAATTATACAAGGAATATCTCGGTGAATTCTATGGTGAAAAAGCCCATGAACTGCTGCACACTTCATACACAAAGAGAGACTTGATTTAGTCAAATCAAATATTATCAGGGACCGGTGGAATTCACCGGTCCTTTTTTATAGTGGTATAATAGTAAGGTAAATAAGTAATGGAGGCGGTTATGAAAATAGGTCTGATTATTCATTCGGTTACAGGAAACACTTTAAAAGTGGCAAAACAGCTTCAGGCAGCACTAATAGAAAAAGGACATGAAGCGGAATTAAAAGAGATTAAAACCATAGGCAAAGTAAGGCCGGGTGAAGCAAAGGCAAACTTTACTGAAGTACCGGCGCTTGATGGTTATGAAGCGTTGGTTTTTGGTTCTCATACAGAGGCATTTCAACTTGAGTTGACTATGACATTGTATTTTAAACAGGTAGACTCCCTTGCTAATACAAAGGTTGCTTGTATTTCTACACATCAATTCCCATTCAAGTGGATGGGCGGAAACAGTGCAGTAAAAAAAATGAAGGCACTTTGTGAAGATAAAGGGGCAACAGTTCTGGGAACGGCAGTTGTTGACTGGAGTCCTGAATCAAAAAGGCAAGCTAAGATTGATGGTGCCGTTGGCTATATTGTTGGATTATTCTGATTTATCGTTCAAAATCAACGGCAAGGGTTAGGATTTCATATGCCCCAAGCGCTGTAGCAAAAGAATAATTATTACAGGTTTCTTGGGTTTGTCTTGTAATTGTATTTTGATGAAAATCAACAGTTTTGCATGATTTTATTTTATGTGCAAATTGGATTTTAAATCTATCGGGCGAACCGCTTGTATTAAATAATCTGATTATCGTTGTTCCATTATCTTTATATAGAGCAGACAGAACACAATATCTGGATTTTATATCAAATAGTTCTTTGTATTGTTTTGCATTGTCAGGAATATAAGGTAAAGCTAATTGCTCGGGACAATGCCGGATTTCCCTGTAAGTCCTATAAATATTCGTAAAGTCTGCATTATGTTTGCTAATATTCATTGAAAAGCGAAAATTGCTTTTGCCAAGGCACTCATGAAAGGAATGAACATCTTTCATCCAGTCTGTGCAAAGATCTAAGTCAGTTGTTCTGGTAAGAATCACAGAAATATTATGTTGGGTATTATCATACCAAAAGTAGGAGGGAAGTTTTTCGCGGATGATTGTAAAATCAGCGTCTTCATAATTGTAATTCATCCATCCGTTTGCATAAAAAAGACCAGGCCACAGCCTTTCAAGGTTATCGATTTCAATAGCTGTCTGCTTACCGTATGGTTCGCTTTTTATAGAACGTTCTTCAAACCCAAACGGTATGCCTGCGGTTATGTCCGGAATACCAGCAATAGGAAATGATATTGTAAAAAAGCCATTGGATTTTTTATGACAGTCCAGGGTAATATCAAATCCAATAACCGGACTATTCCTGGTGAGGGCAATATCCAGTTTTACTAATGCCGGTCCTGCGTAGCCGGATACAGTAAGTTTCCACCTTAGAGGCCCGTTCTCAATTACCTGCCAGTCCGAAACAATCATTTTATGAAATTTGTCATGTTTATAATTGTAAAGCCAGGCATCAGTTGGGGAAGGTTTTATTTCTGTAAAACCGATATTCCCAAATGAAGACAGCGAAGCAAATTGCATTTCGTTGATTTGACTTATATAACCATTTGAAAAAAGTACATTTACTTTACCGGTATTGACTTCAAACGAGTCTTTTTGCATTGAATTAGTCATAGTAAGTTCTGCAGTGCCAGCGCGTGTCATAATATTAACTTTATTTATTCCAAAGCCCGGTATTGAAACATCCACCAGCAATTCCGTATCACCGGCTATTTGAAAATCAACCGGATTATGCTCAGCGTCTTCTACAAATATATTTCCGGGATGAATAGTTTTGTTAGTTGAGATTGAAAAGATACCTTCTCTTTCCGCTTCAAGTGTATTTACTAATATGTACGCCTCGGGTTCGTAGTTATACCCTAGTGATGCTATTTCCTTTACAGCCTTATGAATTAGGGTCCTGACATTCTCAATTGCATTAGTAGCAATTTTAAAAAGATTTTCATAGTCTTCGGAAAAAGCAAATTCCATGGCATGACCGCTGATGAAAAGGAGGGTTTCCCATATGGTATCAAATTCAGCTGCCGGATATATTATATTTTCTGAAGAAGCCATTACCCAGAGGGTTTCAGCCTTAATAATTAATGAATCCAATTGATTGCGGAAATGCCAAAGCCCTTTATCGCCTTTTGTAGGGATATTATATGCAACATCGCATGGGTCGATTACACCCTCGTGCATTGGCAGCTGATTACCGGATATATTTTTATAATACTCAGCGGCAGTTGAATAATGAATCTGCGCTTTAGCAGACAACCTGAGATACTTCATGAATTCATCCAGATTTACCGGAGTTTCAGCAAAGTCTTTCATAGGACGTGTATCATCCATACCAAATGGAAGCCAAAGAATCCCGGTTTCATTATGTGAGATGATATCTTCCAGTTCTGTGTTATAGAATCTGACGAGAGTGCCGTCATCATCGGAAAATGATGATTCGTTTAAATAATCGATTTCCCATAGGCCGGCATATGTTCCCCTTGAACATGCAATTTCCGATCTGTCCGTACCTTGCCAAATAAATTCCCGCGGTACCTTTTTTGCATCAAGTGCTCCCTGGGGACGCCATCCCCTATAATAGGAAAATCCCGATAATTTTAGGAGCTGAGGCAACTGAGAGTGCCCGAAGGAAACATCTACATTGTGAAAGACACCGGGGTTAATTTCTATCCCATTTTCTTTCATCCATTTTCGGCCGTAAATTATATTGCGAATGAAAGTTTCTGCTCCGGCGGTCGTAGGACGAAGAAGAGACATGATTCCGTTCGCAATTTCTATTCTTCCCTCGTTGATTCGGCCTGTTAACTCAGTGAATCTGTTGCCCGGGCATTCATAATAAGGGAGTAGGATGTGCATAATGTTATCAGCCATCCATCTATAAGATGGATTTTTATCCATGATATCCAAAACTTCATCGATTACCTGTTTATATCTGGAAACGTGCCAGCAGCGAGGGTGAGTCCAGGCATAATCGGCATGACAATAGGGGATAACATGGATATTTATTTTACTAAGTATATATTTGATTTTTTGAAGCTCAGAATCAGCCATCGGCAGTCACCCAATCATCTCCTTAACCATCTTAATACGTGATATCAACCCATCCGGAGGAACCTGGTCGGCTACACCAAGAATGAATCCGGAACCGCATGGGAATGTAGCAAGAACTTCCTCAAGATGTGATACAAATTGCCTCTCTGTATATAAGGGCGAGAACATTGCACCAGGCAATCCCCCCCAGATTATAAGGCTTTCGCCGGCTTCCTGTCTAAGGTTCTTTACCGGAACATCGCCAATAGGATACGGAGTCACTGCTTCTGCTGCATCAAATCCGCATTCTGACAGCATGGAAAGACATGGTTTTAAAGTGCCGTCTATATGGATGCCTGTGAATTTTCCGGCAGTGTGCAGTTGTTTGTTACGCCTATTATAATGAGGGATATTAAATTTGCGGAAAAATGCGGCACCGGTCACTTCGCTTGAAAGATTCTCAGCGAATTCAACATATTCGCAGGGTGATTCGCATATAATATCAAAGACGGGTGTCTCGGACTCATCAATATCGGAAAGAATAGATTCAAATTCGTCCTGATGGTCCATGTAAAGGTTAACTGTATTTTCAACACCAGCCCATCTTGCCAACAGTTTTTGAAGGGGAGCTGATGATATAGGCGGAATTGCAGCGGCGATGCCAAAACCATCCCATAAAGAGGAAATTCTTGAAAATTCAGAGTAGTTTTCACTGTATTCGGTGTTTTTATGTATATATCCCATAACCCTAAGATCCTCGATGGTATTGATGTAGTGCTTTGTTATGGCCCATGAAAATGTTTCCGGGAGGTATCGCTCTTCACAGGAGATGCTGCCGGCAGGGGTTCTGTAAGTAGTCATGCGTTGATTGCCTTTATTGTGTATATTGTGTTGAATATTTTTTGAATATTCTAAAGACCAGGGAAAAGGCGCATAAAAGCATATCCCTGCACCAAGCTCTTTATGAAACTCAAAATAACCCGTTTCGCCTTTAAATTTTGAATCAAGGCTTCCATCGGCCTTCATGCTTTGATACAGATATGACAGATCTGCAAACCAAGGCATCTTGTCCGGAGTTTCATTATTAAATACTGTTAGAAGACGCTCCTTTTCAGTCATGTAAACACCCCTTGATATCATTCTACATTTAAATTAAGTATATAGAAAGACAGTATACTGGCCGCATTATATTTTATGTTGACGAAAGACAAACAGAATGGATATAATATGTAAAGAACTGATGCCATAGGAGGTAACACAATGGCTTATAAAATAATTGACACTTGTATCAATTGCGGATCATGCGAAGCTGAATGCCCCGTATCATGCATCTCCCCCGGAGATGAAATTTATGTGATCGATGCTGAAGCTTGCATAGACTGTGGCGCATGCGCCGGTGTATGTCCTGTTGACGCTTGCGTTGAAGCGTAAAAATGCGGGAAACGTTCTAAAAAGAGCGAAAAGGTTGTTTAAGAATTTCATGCCGAACCGGTGACGGGGCTGGAGACGGATTAACCGTCTGATTGAATTCTTGAACAACCTTTTATTTACGTAAATTATGGAGGATGCCATGACCCTTATGATGAAAGAAATCGGTGACCAGCCCGATGTTCTTGAAAAAATACTTTCACAATACTCTGATAGAATATCAGGACTTTGTTCCATAATAAGGGATAAGGGAATTAAGTTCATGTATATTGCTGCAAGGGGAACATCTGACCATGCGGCTGTTTATGCGAAGTATTTAATGGAAACATATGCCGGGATACCCGTGGCATTTGCAGCACCGTCAGTTATAACTTTATATGGAGGGAAACCTGATTTGTCAGATGCCCTTGTAGTGGGGATTTCACAGTCCGGAAAAGCTGAGGATGTAATTGAAGTAATCCGGCATGCACGTTCCCAGAAAGCCTTAACAATATCAATAACCAATTATGAGGATAGCCCCCTTGCAGTGGAATCAGAATACCATTTCAGCTGCCTGGCCGGTGAAGAAAAAAGTGTCGCTGCAACCAAGACATTCACCGCTCAGATGATGATCATGGCTATTCTTGCTTCGGAATTATCTGGAAATAATGGGTTTTTAAAAGATCTTATAAAGATTCCCGCTAAAATAAAAGAATTATTGAAGCAAACAGGGAATATTGAAATAATTGCAGGTGGATTTAAGGAGATGCAGGAATGCTTTGTCCTTTCCAGGGGAATGAATTATTCAATAGCCCTTGAGGGAGCCCTTAAAATCCAGGAAACGTGTTATGTACGGGCAAAAGCATATGCAATGTCGGATTTCTACCATGGTCCGCTGGCGCTTCTTGACAGCCGAATTCCGGCGTTTGTTATTGCTCCGAAAGGAAAAACCTCAGAAGACACACTGGCAATATTAAAAATAATGAAAATGCATAATATAAAAACCGTAGCTGTGACAAACGATCCCGAAGTCACTAAGTTAGCGTCCGTTGCTATTTCAATACCGGATGATCTTCCCGACTGCACATCTCCGTTTTTGAGCGCAGTGGCAATGCAAGTTTTCGCGTGTAAACTATCACTGGCAAAAGGGCTTAATCCGGATAACCCTAGAAATATTAAGAAAGTAACCATAACCAGGTAAATGGAACACTATTACAGCAAAACCCCTAAATCAGACTTGAATGAAAATATTATCGAATGGACGGTAAAGGAAATTAAGCTGCACCTTTATACAGGATCCGGGGTGTTTTCAAAAAACGGGATTGATTTCGGTTCACAGCTTTTAATTGAAACATTTTTTGATGATTTTGAAAGCAAGAAAGGAGCCATACTTGATATAGGCTGCGGCTATGGGCCCATAGGAATCTATATTGCTGCAAATTTTAAAGAAGCAAATGTTGAGATGGCTGATATTAACAAACGCGGCATTGAACTTGCATTGAAAAATATAGACGCTAACAAAATCAGAAACATAAAAGCTTTTATTTCAGATGGATATTCAGAAATCTCAAAGACTTATGATGCAGTAGTAACAAATCCTCCCATTCGGGCAGGAAAGAAAATTGTTTTCTCTTTTTATGAAGGCGCATATTTACATCTTAGGGAAGGCGGCGCATTTTATTGTGTCATACAAAAAAAACAGGGGGCTGAAAGTTCGCAAAAAAAATTAAAAGAGCTTTTTGGAAACTGTGAAATCATTAATCGCAAATCAGGTTATCGAATTTTAAAATCTATAAAATAAGCATATAGTCGATTCACAACAAAGTATCCGGCGGATAGCTTGAAAGTTTGGTTTGCCAAAACTTAAACGGAGGCCTTATTTGGTTGTGCTATAATCAAATAGGAGGGAATCATTGAAGGTATATGCACTTGTAGGACCCAGCGGAACTGGTAAAAGTCATAAAGCCAGCATGGTTACCCGGGACATGGGGATAACTCATCTTATAGACGACGGGTTGCTGATCAGCGAGAACCGCGTTGTTGCCGGGTCAAGCGCTAAAAAGGAGCAGACAAAGCTTGCTTCAGTCCGCCATGCCCTCTTTACTAATGAAGATCACAGAAAAGACGTAATCCGGGCCATAAAAACGAAAAAAGTAGAAAGCATCCTTATTTTAGGAACCAGCGATAAGATGGTGCGGAATATTGTTGAGAAACTGAATCTGCCCGAAATTGAAAGAACGATATATATACAGGATATTGCAGATGAAGATGAAATAAAACTAGCTCTCTCAAGCAGGAAAGACAAAGGAAAACATGTAATCCCGGTACCAACGTTTGAGATAAAAAAAGACTTCAGTGGCTACTTGCTCGATCCCCTGCATGTCTTTCGCAAAAAAGGCAGGAACAAGTATGTTTCAGAAGGTTCGAAAACCATCGTCAGGCCTACATTCAGTTACCTGGGGAGTTATACGATATCAAATAATACGTTGTTTCAGATAGCACGGCATACAGCTGATAAAGTACCGGGCTTTGAATCCATATCCCGTTTCAGGGTCATTAATAAAGAAGGCGGCATAAGCATTGAGATGTTTGTGGTAGTAAATTATGAATACACTATTATCAATACCTTAAAAGAAATCCAGAAAGGCGTTGCAGACACCCTGGAGAAACTTACGTCACTGCACCTGACATCACTTGATATAACCGTGCGCAGTATTATAATCAATGGGGAGACATATCCGTAAAACTACACAATACTTAAATAAAAACGGGATTTATATCCCTTTTTTATTTATTTGAAATCACCGTAGGAAACAAATTTCTCTATTGCCCGGGGAACTGCATCTTTTGAGTTTTTCCATGAGGCATCCTTATTTCTATAGTCAAATTTCTGGGAGAACCACTGTATCTCATCAAGAATACGGTCCATGTTTTTCATCATGATTTCATTCATATCGTTGACAAATACTGCACTTTTTTTTGGGGACAAGTGTTTTTTTGAAGATTCCAGCATCAATTTATAATGAGGGAGACAAAACCCCTTGCCGGTTTTAACTTTTTCTCGGAAATCTTGATCTATAAAATACATCCACAGGATTACATCAGCGTACCTGTCCATTATGCGGTCGATTCTTTCGCAGACTTCGCATTTTTCAGCCAGGGAATCAATAAAGCCCGTTGCATCGTCAATAAATTTCGATGTAGCTGAAGAGGATTTGCCAAAGCTGCCAGCAAGGTTTTTTGCAACACTCATATTAGAATCAGCTTCGATTCCCTTTAAGCTCTTTTTTATAAGCTTACGAAATTCTTCCATCTGATGTTGAATATGGGTATCAATGATCAGCGAGACGCCAAGCACATTTTCCTTTTTACTATATAACATGCTGAAATGCCTGCGGCAAAATCCTTTTTGGTTAGTAGCAACCCTGTTGTCGGGCTCCATAAGCGCCGGGCTAAGCATGAATGCAATCGAGTCATTTTCCAAGTCGCTTTCCAACCTGCATATCGGGCACTCGCAATCTTCTGAGAAAGCATCATTAACCGGTATGGTATATATCTTTTCTTTCATAATAAGCTCCGTTTAGATAGTGTTATAATTATAGCACATGCAGAGGTGACGGATGATGCTTGATATTATAGATAAAAACGGAATAACAGTTTTAAGGGGTCTTAGAAATTTCAATATTGAGACGATTCTTGAATGCGGACAGTGTTTCCGATGGGAGAAGAATAATGAGAATGATTACACAGGGATTGTCGGCAGTAAAGTAATAAGAATCTCACAGAAAGGGGATTCGGCTGAATTTATAGGCTGCACGCTAAATGATTTTAATGAAATATGGCATAGGTATTTTGACATGGAAACTGATTATGGCTTGATTATTAATACACTTTCGGCCGATGATGAAGTCATGAGAACTGCAGCCGGGTTTGCACCCGGTATAAGAATCCTGAGGCAGCCCCTCTTTGAGACGCTCATATCTTTTATAATATCCGCAAATAACAGCATTCCAAATATAAAGCGCATAATATCAGCATTATCATCTATGTATGGTGAAAAAATCATATTTGGGAACAGGGAATATTATTCATTTCCGGATCCGGAGGTTTTGGCGGGGGTGGGTATTGAGGATATAATGCGAAGTAAAGCAGGATACAGGAGTCAATATATAAAAAAAACAGCGACTGCATATGCAAAAGATCCGATTACTGTAGCAATGCTCAAAAACATGGGGTATGCAGAAGCAAAAAAAAAGCTAATGGAATATGCAGGAGTGGGTTCAAAGGTTGCAGACTGCACGTTATTATTCAGCGGTTCATTTACAAATGCTTTCCCGGTTGATGTGTGGGTAAAGAAAGTCATGGAAGAATTATACTTAAAAGAAGATACCCCAATAAAAAAAATCAGTGAATATGCTATTGATAAATTCGGAAATCTGGGCGGATATGCCCAGCAATATCTCTTTTTCTATGCGCGTTCAAATATGTAAATTAGTAATTTTTATCAGAAAATACTAAAAAACAAAGGATATTATTCTATTTAGTTACATAAGAAACTATAAAGGTTTTAAAGCAAATTTAACCCGCCCGGTCTAACGCATAATTAATATATATCTTGAAAAAGAAACCGCGTTTGCATATAATGAGATTGAATTTAATAAGGAATAGATTCCTGAAATGTGCGATAAACCCTGCATTTTGAACCTACATTAGACATATGGGAGTCCGTCAGTCCGGAACCGTAGTTCAGGCCTTTCACAAAATCCGACACCCGCCATCAGGTTGGTGCAACGGCTGAGGAAGAATGAACTTTTCGGCAGGTCACCCACCTAGCCACAGCTAGGAGTCAAAAACGGGGTAACGGCATTTCGGGAATTTTTTTAACACGGCAATGCCGTGTTTATTTTTATCTTGAATTACAATATAATGAAAACACATTCGGTATTGCGTCATGTGACGGTGTTACATATAATGTAACAACTGTTATACGGTGTAAGTTTAGGTAAGTTTAGGTGTAAAGTGAGTTTGGGCGGGAATGTGCATTGCACGGGAAACCCGTTTCCACGGAGAAGATGAATGAAAATACTTGTAACTGACGGAATTTCAAAATCCGCTTCAACCAGGCTGAAGGAACTCGGACATGAGTTAATAGAACAGTTTTATGAAATTGACGACCTTGATATTGCGGTAAAGGATGTCGATTCTATTATTATAAGAAGCGCAACAAAGATACGTAAGAGAACCATTGATGCAGCAGCTGAAACGGGACGTCTGAAGCTAATAATCAGGGCGGGCGTAGGCATTGATAATATTGATTATAAATATGCAAAATCAAAAGGAATAACAGTAAAAAACACACCAAGGGCCAGCAGTGATGCCGTTGCTGAACTTGCAATTGCCCATATGTTCTGCATTGCCAGGTTCATGGGGGCGGCAAATGCTACAATGCGCAACGGACAGTGGAACAAAAAGAAATATAAAGGCACTGAATTATCAGGCAAAAAACTAGGGCTGATTGGGTTTGGAAGGATAGCAAGGGAAACCGCGAGGAAAGCGCGTGCCCTTGGTATGCAGATATATTACACTAACCGGCGAGGCGACAGAAATTACTCAGACTATAAATGGTGTACTATTGATGAGCTTATCAAGACCGTTGATTTCATATCGCTTCATATCCCTTATGATAAAGAAAAAGGCGCTGTAATTGGTAAAGAACAGTTTGATATGATGAAAGACGGAGTTTATATCGTCAACACCGCCAGGGGAGGGGTTGTCGATGAAAAGGCGTTGCTTGAAGCATTGAACTCCGGAAAAGTGGCCGGAGCAGGGATAGATGTGTTTGAAGATGAACCGACAAAGAATTTAGAGTTAGTCAACCATGAGCATGTAAGCGTAACTCCGCACATCGGTGCATCTACAAAAGAAGCGCAGATGAGAATCGGGGTTGAATTGGTTATTATCATAAATAGTTGGGAGGATGACGATGAACAGGGTTTATAATTTTTCAGCGGGGCCGTCGGTGATGCCGGAGAGCGTTCTTGAAAAAGTGCAGAGTGAAATAATGAACTATGGAAAAAGCGGTATGTCGGTTATGGAAATGAGCCACAGGTCGGCGGTATACCAGGATATAATTGACAGGACAGAAGCTTCATTAAGAGATATCATGGGAATTCCTGATAACTACAAAGTGCTTTTCCTTGGCGGGGGCGCAAGCACCCAGTTTGCAATGATTCCTATGAATCTTATGAGAAACGGGAAAATGGATATTGTCAATACCGGTGCATGGACTAAGAAAGCAATTCCCGAGGCAAAGCGATTCGGGGAAGTCAATATTGTGGCTTCCAGCGAAGACAAGAACTTCACCTATATACCTGAACTCGACAGCAACAGGTTTACCCCTGATGCAGACTATTTTCATATCGCAACAAACAATACAATTTATGGGACACGCTATACAAGGCTGCCGGATACCAAAGGTGTTAATCTGATTGCGGACATGTCTTCAAATATACTGTCTGAAGTTTATGATGTAAGTAAGTTCGGACTGATATTCGCAGGCGCTCAGAAGAATATGGGTCCTGCGGGTGTAACGGTGATTATTATCAGGGAAGATCTTATAGGCAATGCAGGCAATGATGTTCCTACAATGTTCAATTATAAGACCCATGCTGACAAAGGTTCTATGTTTAATACTCCGCCCACTTTCCCGATATATGTATGCGGGTTGGTGTTTGATTGGATTAAATCCATGGGGGCTGTACCGGGTATCCAGAAAATGAATGAAGAAAAAGCCGGATTGCTGTATGATTTTCTTGACGAGTCCAAAATATTCACGGGCACAGTAAGAAAACAGGACAGGTCGCTTATGAATATTCCGTTTGTTACAGGGGATGAAGATGTGGATGCGCAATTTATCAAAGAAGCAGGCAAAAAAGGTCTGGTAAATATAAAAGGACACAGGTCGGTTGGCGGTATGAGGGCTAGCATATACAATGCAATGCCCATCGAAGGCGTCAGGACGCTTGTTGACTTCATGAAAGAGTTTGAAGCCGGCAGATAAGGACAAGGAGGTTCACTCATGGGCGGAGGATGGATTGGAATTATAATTGGATGTATCCTGTTGGCGGGAGTACTGTATGTAATATCTACATATAACGGCTTAATCAGGATGAAAAACAAAATTGAAGAAGCCCTGGCTACAATTGAAGCATATCTGAAGAAGCGGTATGATCTAATCCCTAACCTTGTAGAAACGGTGAAGGGTTATGCAAAGCATGAAAAACAGACTTTCACTGATGTCATTGAGGCCAGAAACAAGGTGATGACCGCTGTCGGTTTCGAGGAAATGTCCCGGTCGGAAAACACATTGAAAGACACCCTTAAATCACTTTTCGCCCTGGCAGAGAATTATCCCGAACTGAAAGCGAACCAAAATTTTCTTGATTTACAGACACAACTCACTAAAATAGAGGATGATATTCTGCAGTCAAGAAAATATTACAACGGAGTAGTAAAAACATATAACACAAAGATAGAAACATTCCCGAATTCAATGGTGGCCACGGCGTTTAAGTTTGAAAAAAGGGAATACTATAAAATCAACGAAGAAGCAAAGCAGAATGTAAAAGTCAGTTTTTAATTATGAAAAAACTTATTGCCATCACGCTTTTAGCAGTTATGCTCTTGCTGCCCTCAACGGCGCAGGGGATAACTTACGGAAATTCTGATTATAAGATCAGCAGCTATAATGTTGATATAGCCATAAGCAGCGACAACGTTTACGAAATAACGGAAACAATTGTCGCTGATTTTTTTGTTCCCAAACATGGAATTTTTAGAAAAATACCGATGCGTTATGAGGGGCAGAAGGTAAAAATAAGCGATATCAGCGTCAGTGAGCAATATACCCAAAGTAAAAGCGGCGGCGAACTAGTTTTGAAAATCGGTGATCCGGACATAACTCTTACCGGTGAAAAGAAGTATACAATTAATTACACATTCAACATGGGAAAAGACTTGAATGAAGGGTTCGACCTGTTCTATTTCAATATAATTGGGACAGGTTGGGATACATCAATCAGCAACGTCACATTCAATATTAACTTTCCAATATTTTTTGAAAAGGACGATGTTTCATTTTACACAGGTACAGCAGGACAAACTAGTTCAAGGGATGTTTTTTATGAAGTGGTGGGACTGAGAATTAACGGTACTGTACCCTATCTTAACTACGGTGAAGGCTTAACTGCTTATGTGGTTCTTCCGGAAAGTGCATTTGCGGGAGAGAGCGGAAATGACAACTCAATATTCTTTTCAATGGCAGCATGGGCTTTGTGCGGACTATTGATTTTATTTGCGTGGTTCATATGGAACAGCAAGGGAAGAGACCCTGTTCTGTATCCGTCGGTTCAGTTCAGTCCTCCTGACGGCATGACCCCCGCGGAGGTCGGATATGTAATTGACGGCGTGGTCGATAACAGGGATATAACATCCTTGATTTTCTACTGGGCGGATAAAGGTTATCTGGATGTTACCGAGTCCGGTAAAAATGAATTCCTCTTTATTAAGAAAAAGGAACCCGTTACATCCAATCACTATGAAACATATATGTTTTCACGGCTTTTTAGCTATGGAAAAGACGGATGGGTTTCCACAAATGACCTGAAACAAGAATTTTATGAAGATATTCCAATTATAAAAACACAGATAAAGGAAAAATTTGAGAACAGAACAAAGTTATTTACACAAGAATCGAAGGTTTGGTCCGGAGTCCTGCATATTCTGTCTGTCATACCGTCTTTAATCCTGCTGTTTGTTGTAATGGGCGGACTGCCCTCTTTTGAAGTTCTGATGCCAGCTGCCTTTATGATTATCGGAATATTATTCAGCGGCGGAGTGGCAATCCAGACTATGAAGAAGTGGAACATATACACACGTATAGCAAAAACCACAAGAATCATATTGTTTGTTCTTTTTATAGTAGTAATGACCATTGCTTTTTTCATTTTTGCATTTGCAATGGAAGAGGGATTTTCAATGTACTATCATTCCCCGGGATTTGTAATCGCCGAGGCATTTAGAACTGCATTGGCAACATTTATTATGTTTGCATTCTCGGCGGCAACGATAAAAAGGACGGAATACGGGCACAGCCGGCTGGAGCATCTGCTTGGACTGAAAAACTTCATCAATGAAGCGGAAATGGATAAATTAAAACAAATGATTGACGACAATCCCGATTATTTCTATAGTATCCTGCCATATGCGATTGTCCTGGGACTTGAAAAGAAATGGGCCGGAAAAATGGACGGGATTACAATGCCTCCTCCTGAATACTACAGGACTGCATCAGGAATGCATATTTCGCCTGCTATAGCGACAGGTAGTATATTGAGATGTGTTGCAAGGACCGGATTGGTAATGACTATAGGCCGGACTTCATCTGGTTCTGGATTTTCAGGCGGAGGCGGATTCTCCGGCGGAGGTGCCGGCGGCGGAGGCGGCGGAAGCTGGTAGCTGAACAAGGAAAATATGGCTGATAAATTTAGAATTGCAGAAATAAAACCTAAAAACTTTGAAGAGGGCATACTATCATTACAATTAAGAGCGGTAATAGCTAAGTGGGTTGCATTTGCGGCACGGTATTATAAAGATTGGAATCATAAACCGGGATGCGGTCATTTCTTCGGGGGAGTCTATCATTATGGAGTTGAAACATCAGCTACTATAATGGCAACGGCAGTTATTGCCTCAATAGGAGAATATCCGGAAAAAATTATAGGGGTTTCTCAAAAACAGCTTATTGATATGACAATAAGTTCAATCAGGTATCTTTGTTTTACACATCATACAGGTCCTTCGGATTGTGTCAGGGAAAAAGGCAAAAATCCCAGGACAAGTGAAAAAAAGTGGGGACACACCCCCGGCAACTATTTCATGTCCTCCCAGACAGGTGTTTCGGTTTCAATGCTTGGATTGGCCGCATGGTTATTATGGGAGCATCTTGATGATGAAACCATAACCATGGTTAGTACGGTATTAGAATTTTATGCTGATGAATACTGTGAAATGAAACCCGGAACAGGAGTATATAACGATACCCAGTGTGAGGAAGATGCCTGGACATCCCTTGGAATAGCCGCAGCTCTATATATGTTTCCTGATCATCCGCATTCAAATAAATGGCTTGACGGGTATATAAGATGGTCATTAAACTCAGTTACGACATATAAAGATAAATTGAGAAACGAACTTGATAAAGTCTCCGGGCACAGCAGAGATGGATTTGGATATAATGGAAAAACCTATGGCATATCATCTGTGACCTTCCATCCTGATTTCACGACGGAAAACCACGGATATGTGCATCCCGATTATATGGGCGCAGGGATTATATTAAGAACGTCTTCGTGCGTATTTCCTCTTTTTAGAGGAAAAGAGCCTCTGGAAAGCCTTTTCTATAACTTTGAAAACTTATACGAAAAAGTTCTTAAGCCATGGTGTGCAGCGGATGGAAATCCAATACCTGTGCAAGGCCAGGATTGGTTTTATCATAAACACCATAATAAACTTATCATGCATGCGGCAATGAATTTATTTTTCAGTGATGAAGATGCTGCCATGTTTGAGCGGAAATGCATTGATATCATGCAGCTTAGGCAGGAAAGCAACGGCAACGGTCGGTTATTGGAAAAAAATGGTGAAAACCTTGAAGTTACTCCCGGTCTCCAAAGCGTTTTTGATATGGAATATGGGTCGATACGTACTGTGGTGCTTTCATACCTTATGCATCTTGTATTGGGTGACGGAACCAAACCCGCATCTCAGGAAGAAGTTTTGAATAAGCTATCCGGAAACCATATTTACCCATACGGCGGGGTTTATATCTATAGAACGCCCGAAACTTTTGCTTCTTTTACAACCAGGTGCAGTGTTATGGGACTTTCAATTCCCTCAGGGGGGATTTGGGATATTACAACAGATTTTCAAAGTTTTACGGGAATAATTAGAGATAAAAATCCATTAGATGAATATTATCAGGACAAAAAGGTCAACTGGAAGGACATGGGTATTGAAACAAGCAGACTAAACGTTGAGGAATACACTAAGGGTTTTTCTGTGATTTCAGAGGTTCCGAGGGCGACAGGAAAATTATTGCAAAGCACATCGTTTTCTGCATTAGATGACGGTAAAACGGTATATATTGAAAAAATAAAGGCTGTTTGTGATATATATGTCGAAACATTTGGCACCGGCAGAATAAGCGTTGGAAATGAAAATTTTAAATTCCTGCCGGAATTTGCAAAAGGATTCAAGGACCTATACTTTGATGGTAAACCCACTAGATTTTATGGAAATTATGAAGGAGAAAACCTGACAGTAACCCTAAATCAGATTAGCCATGTAAATGTTGATAATAAAATCGGCTATCTCTTGTATGGCAGTAATGGCGTAGAGTATCTCAACAGACATAATTATCCGAAGTGGAAGGGTCTTGAAGATACATTGATACTAAATAAGAGAAAATCCTTTGTTATGAAAAAGGGAGATGAAACGGATTTCTTTGCAGTCGTGAGTTTGCCTAACTTAAGAGCAGATGAAATGGATAAGGAATACTATAATACTGCAATAACCTGTATTGATGACTCCCTGTTTGTAATCAGAACAGGGAAACAGAGGGTATCTGTCAACCTGTCTGAAAAAGATATTCTTGTTGAAGAGAATATTAAAAAGGACGGAAGAAAAATTGAAATTTTCCGCGGTATGAATATCATTAGGAAAGACAAGGTAATATGCAGATACAAAATTAAAGGATTTGCTTCTATCATTGATAAAATATATGGGATACTTGAAATTGAAGGTGCGGCGGCGGATATTGATATTGTATGTTCTGAAGGATATATCAATATAGCAAATGAATCAAACGAAGATATCATATATGCTTTTTCAACCGGTGAATTTAAAAAGAAGGTATATCATGCGGCTGGAAAGATAATCAGCCTGCAGTTATAACTAAAAAATTCTTGCATACAATTAACTAAAGAGGTATAATATCAACAAGTTCAGCCGAGGCGGGACCATGATTCCGATAAGACAGGACTTAAGAATAGTATAGAATAGGAGAGACTAGTATGAGAAAAAAAATACCGTACAAAACTTATTTGGATGAAAGCGAACTGCCTACGCAGTGGTATAACATTCAGGCCGATTTAAAAGGTTTGAAGCCCTATTTGAATCCCCAGACGCAGGAACTTGTTGGACCAGGCGACCTGACCCCCATTTTCCCCATGGGCTTGATTATGCAGGAAGTTTCGCAGGAAAGGTATATCGATATACCTGAAGAAGTGCTGGAAAAATACAGGTCATTCAGGGCAACACCGCTTTGCAGGGCTTATGGGCTTGAAAAAGCACTTGGAACAACAGCAAAAATATATTACAAGTACGAAGGCGTAACCCCTTCCGGAAGCCATAAGCTTAACACGGCGATACCACAGGTCTACTACAACAAAGTCGAAGGAATTAAAAGAATAGCGACCGAAACCGGTGCAGGCCAGTGGGGTACGGCACTAAGTATTGCAGCCCAGATGTTTGGTATTGAATGCAAGGTTTATATGGTTCGAGTCAGCTATGACCAGAAACCATACAGAAAATCAATCATGGAAACATTCGGTGCCAGCGTTGTGCCAAGCCCCAGCATGGATACCAATACAGGGCGTGCAATCCTTGAACAGGATCCCGATTCACTCGGTAGCCTGGGTATTGCCATAAGCGAAGCTGTCGAAGATGCGGCAACCCATGATGATACGAATTATGCCCTCGGAAGCGTTCTTAATCATGTAATTCTTCATCAGACTATTATCGGTCAGGAAGCAATCAAGCAGTTTGAGAAAATTGGTGACTATCCGGATGTAGTAATAGGATGCTGCGGAGGCGGCTCAAATTACTCTGGAATCGCATTCCCATTTATTAAGGAAGTTATTGATGGTAAAAAAGAAACTAGATTTACCGCAGTTGAACCATGTGCCTGCCCTACACTAACAAAAGGAAAATTCACGTATGATTTCGGCGATACAGGAAAATTCACACCGCTTACAATGATGTACACGCTAGGGCATGATTTTGTACCACCCGGAATCCACGCCGGCGGACTAAGATATCATGGTGATTCCCCGCTTCTTAGCAAACTTGTTAATGATGGGATTATAGATGCTGTTGCTGTTCATCAGACCGAAACCTTTGAAGCTGCCGTTCAGTTTGCCAGGGCAGAAAGCATATTACCCGCACCTGAATCAGCACATGCAATAAAAGCTGCTATTGACGAGGCCCTTGAAGCTAAAGAAAATGGAGACGACAGGACTATTCTGTTCTGCCTCAGCGGACATGGTCATTTTGATCTTTCAGCATACGAAGCTTATAACTCGGGCAAATTAGTCGATGTTGACTACACCGAAGAAATGCTCAAAGCCGGTTTTGAATGTATACCGGAAGTCGAATAGTAAAACATTTCTTTTCCCCTCTACGATAAATCCATTCGCCGCCCGCACGGGCGGCTTTTTTTGCACATTTGTCCCTAGGGACAAATGTGCACTTTTTTAACATTTGTCCCTAGGGACAAATGGGCATTGGTGTATAATTGAAAAAACAGGGGGTATTGAAATGGATGAAAATGATATAGCAGTAAAAAGGAATGTACACATTAAAACCGAGGATTTTCTGTTGGAATACTATAGAAATCTAAAACAGAAAATGGCTTATGATTCTAAAAATAATTTCAATTCATGGAAAGCTGATGTTATCGATAGATTGGAAAAGCTCCTTAAATTGCCCGCAAACTACGATCTTTCAGGTGAGTCTGATTTGATATGGGTTAAGGAACGGAATGGTTACAGGGTGGAAAAGCACGTAATATATCCGGAACCATTTTCCGCAGTTCCATTTTTAGTTTTGATTCCGGATATTGCCATCGGTAAAAACAAAGTTCCGGGAGTGCTATGCATATCAGGGTCATCCGGTACAAAGGAACTGCTTGCTAATGAACCAGAAGTAGACGGGCGGCCTACTCCTAACAAGCATCCTTACCATAATAGAATGGCATGGCATTATGTACAGGCGGGATATGCTGCAATATCTGTAGAAAATCCCGGAGTCGGAGAATTGAAAAGAGATGAAGCCAATATATGGTCCGACAGAAGTGAGTTTTCGGCAAGAATGCTGATGAGGGGGCGGAATTACATTGGGATGTCCACCCATCAGAAATTATGTCTTGTTGAATGGATGAAAAAACAGGACTATATTGATGCTGCCAAGCTAGCGGTAAGTGCACATTCGCTTGGCGCCGAACCTGCTATTGCATTATCACTCCTTAGCGATGATATAAAAGCCATGATCTACAATGACTTTGTGGGAAACAGGCTTGAACGAAAGAATAAACTAAAGCGCGGCGAATTGATTGGCGGATACTGGCATGAAATACCTGACATGTTCGAGTGGTTCACTTTTATTGACTTTATGGCTGCAAATGCTCCAAAACCCTCGCTATATACCGAAGGTGGAATCACATCAGATTTAGATATTGTCCGAAACAGCTATAAACAAGCCGGAGCCCCGGAGAATCTGGAAATCCACTATTATAAAAAATATAAAAATCCCGAAAACAGATTGCACGAATACGAGGAATTACCTGAAAATATCGATTTAGCCACGTATTATGAATATGCAAATATAGATGTAAATAATCATTTCTTTAAGGAATATCATGCCATACCATGGCTTAAAGAAAAATTCAGCGATTAATAATATTAAAGAAATACAACATCTTTAATATAGGTGTCTCTATAATGTTTCATTTTGCTGACAGGGGTATAACAACAGAGAGATAAGTCGCAAATTTTAAGGATTAATGAAAAGCAGCCTTTTTAATGCTATTTATTGCATCATGCTACAAGCTTAAGGAGAATTACCGATGTTAAAATTAGTAAATATATCAAAAGATTATATAGTGGGTGAATCGGTTACTCATGCCCTTGTTGATATAAATCTGGAATTCAGGAAAAATGAATTTGTTTCTATTCTTGGACCGTCCGGGTGCGGAAAAACAACAATGCTGAATGTTATCGGAGGCCTGGATAAATACCAAAAAGGAGATTTGCAGCTGGATGATAAATCTACAAAAGATTTCCGCGACAGCGAGTGGGATTCATACAGAAACGCAACAATAGGATTCGTCTTTCAAAATTATAATCTGATAGCTCATCTTTCTGTTCTTGATAATGTTGAAATCGCACTAACTTTATCCGGAGTGGGTTCAGCCGAAAGAAAAAGACGCGCAAGGGAAGCGCTTATTTCAGTCGGCCTGGAAGATCAGATTGGGAAAAAACCCAATCAGTTATCCGGGGGACAGATGCAAAGGGTTGCAATTGCCAGAGCAATTGTTAATCAGCCAAAAATACTTCTGGCTGACGAACCGACAGGTGCAATTGATTCTCATACAAGCGCTACAGTTTTGAATATATTGAAGAAGATAAGCAAGGACCGTCTGGTAATTATGGTTACTCATAACACTAAGCTGGCGAATGAATACAGCGACAGGATTATAAAGTTGTTGGACGGCAGAGTGGTGGATGACAGCAAAACATATGAAAAAGCCGATGAAGTTGTTTTCTCGGAAAAACTTAAAAATAAAAAAGTTTCCATGTCTTTTATCACAGCTTTGAAATCCAGCTTTAAAAATCTGGTAAGCAAGAAAGCAAGAACGATTATAACAGCAGTTGCGGGCAGCATAGGCATTATTGGAATAGCGCTTGTGCTGGCAATAAGCAATGGTATGACGCTATATGTTAATTCGATGCAAAGCGATACTCTGGCAGGCTTCCCGCTGACGGTAAATCCAACGGTCAATACATCTAATGAGATGATGACTGCACCGCGGGACAGGCTGAGTGAAGTAAGCGGAGGAGGAACTTCGTCCACCGACTTTCCCTCAGAAGAAATCATTTATTCATTTAATTCAAGGGCAGATGCTCGAACGCATATCAATGTTATTAGTCAGAATTATCTTGACTACATAGATGGAATGGACAGCACATTGTATAATTCGATATCATACTCCAGAAAAGTTGCTATAAATCTTATTTCAAAAACTGAAAATGGAGGATATATTAAGGTCGGGACCGGTTCGTCGTCAGGGCCCTTTGCGATGTTCAATTCAAATAACAACTTCAATGAAATACCTAACAGCAGGGAATTTATACAGTCTCAATATGATTTGCTCGGTGAACAAAGCAAATATCCGGAAAAATACGATGAAGTAGTATTAATTATCAATAAACAAAACCGAATAGATATAAGGTTTTTGGAGGAATTTGGAATAACTTTAGATGATGAATTTTCTTTTGATGACTTTATAGGGATGGAATTTACGGTTATTGATAATAATGATTACTATAGCAAAGCGGGGCCGATGTTCATTGCCGGAACAGATTATAAGAGTATGACAGAAGGGGAAAATGCAATAGAAATTAAAATTGTAGGTGTTATGAGGGTCAAAGAAGAAGCTTCAAGTGAAATCCTGAATACGGGTATTGGATATACGACGATGCTGACAGATAAAGTCCTTTCTAATGCAGGTCAATCTGAAATAGTAATAGCCCAGGAACAGAGTCCCGGCAAAAATGTTCTTACAGGACAGGACTTCAATGACCTTGTGACTTACAAGAGTATTATGCAGCGCATTGGCGGAGACACAACTCCGACCGGATTGCAGATTTACCCGGTATCCTTTGATACGAAAGATGAAATAAAAAAATATCTTGATGAATATAACACAGAGAAGGAAGAAACAGAAAAAATTATATACTCGGATCTTGCGGAAACAATTTCAGGGACAATTTCTTCTCTTATCAGCACAATTACAGTCATTCTATCTGCTTTTGCCGCAATATCTCTTGTAGTGTCCTCGATTATGATAGGCATTATAACTTATGTATCGGTGATTGAAAGGACAAAGGAAATCGGCATATTGAGAAGTATCGGGGCCAGGAAAAAAGATATAAGCCGCGTATTTAATGCAGAAACAATAATTATCGGTTTTACAGCTGGCGTCATAGGAATTCTATTAACTGTGATTCTCATATTCCCGATTAATCTGCTGATTGGAAGGCTGATAGATGCGGACGGATTCGCCGGTCTGCCTGTGCTGCAGGGAATTGGTTTAATAGTGATAAGCATTGCTTTGACATTTGTTGCAGGCCTTATACCAAGCAGGATTGCAGCGAACAAAGATCCGGTTGTTGCCCTTAGAACAGAATGATAAATTGGAGAGCATAATGCACGGTTAGTATTATATAAATACCTTGATTAAACTGCTTTTTTGATTTCGAGTGGTTTATCATAGGGAACAAGCAATCCGCTCTCGTATTTTTCAAGCCAAAGGCGGCCTGTTTCCTTATTGAACAATACAGGCATCCGGTCATGGATGTGTAACATCTCCTTGCTGGCCGCAGTTGTAATAATGACAGCTTTGCCATCTTTGTTATACAGTCCGGCCATATAGAAGGTTTTAAGTTCAGCAGGTTTTATGAAATATTTCTGCTTTTCACTCCATTCAAAAAACCCATTTGCCGGAAGAAGGCACCGCCTGGACTCAAGATTGTATTTAAACATCTTCTTTTCTTCCAGTGTCTCGCTTTTTGCATTTATGACTTTCTTTTTTGTCCCATAAAGCTCAAAGCCCCATTCCAGCATTCCATACGAAGGTTCTGAGTCTGATGACATAATTGCCGGCACTTCGTATGAGGGAAATATCTCGCCCGGATTCAGTGTTCCGGTACCGATTTTATAATGCTTGGAAATTTCCTTCAAAATGGCTTTCATTTCCCGGTATTCTTCACTGGTGAATATGATATATCTTCCGCACATACTATGCTCCGTTCATTATATTTGGCTTAATCTTCGGATATTTCTTATGTGTTGTAACCGCAACCATGTCCGCCCCGGAGCAGATTGTCCGCGCCCTGCCGAGGCAACCGTCGCCATACTTCCTTCTAATGGAATCAATGCATTTATCAATTCTCTGCTGGCGGATTTCCTCATTGCCGTACATGTCCAGTTGAACAGTTCCGTCGGACGACAGGCCAGACAGTCTCACGGAAACTGTCCTGACGGGAACACCCTTCCATAACTCATTATACAGCAACCGTGATATGTTATATATCTCCTTGGTGCTTTGTGTCGGAGCGGGCAGCTTGCGCTGGTGTGATTCAAAAGTGAATTCGTTTGTCCGCATGCCCACTGATATGACTGACGCCCTCATTCCGGCAGCCCTGAGACGTTGAGAAGACATCTCGCATAAGGATAAAATAAACGGGTATGCATCCGTGGGGATTTCTGCATCAGCCGGCAGCGTCATTCCGTTTCCAATACCCTTCGGCCTGTCTTCGTATGGCCGCACGGGGGAATGGTCAACGCCGTTGGCATTGGACCATATCAGCAGACCGAAAAGCTTAAAATGCCTGCGGAGAAGTTTCGGATCCTCTTTCGCAACATCGCCAATTTTGCGGTATCCCAGGTTATACAGCTTAATACAGGTGCGAAAGCCTATCATGAAAAGATTATGAATTGGCAGCGGAAAATATTTTTCCCTTAGCTCGGATGAATATAATTCATGCGTTTTGTCCGGTTTTGAAAAGCCCGAGGCTGTCTTGGCCAGCAGTTTGCAGTTTGACACGCCGACATTAACCGTAAAGCCAAGTTTTGTACGGACTTCTTTTCTGAGAAAATCCGCAAAATCTGATGCCTTTCCCAAAAAGCACCCGGTAACATCTGCAAAGCATTCATCTATGCTGTAACGCTCTACGAGCGGAGTATGCAATGAAAGAAGGGCCATTAGTTCATCTGAGCACTGGACAAATCTATCGTAGTCGGGGGGATTTATATCAAGGGAGGGGCAAAGCTTGCATGCTTCCATAAGAGACATCCCGGTGCGTATGCCGTACTTTTTTGCGGGGTAGGAACTGGCAAGTACAATGCCCTTGCGCTTTTCCCTGTCACCGCCTATAACAGACGGTATTTCGCGCAGGTCAACATAATCCCCTTTTGAGACTCTATATGCCGCTTCCCATGACAAAAATGCATTATTGCAGTCTATGTGAAATACAGTTCTTTCCATAACAACACCCGAACATATGTTCGGTTTTATTATATCATCACCCCCCGGATTATGCAAAATACTCCCGGTAAGTTTAGTAAAAACCGGATTTTTAGCAGGTATTATTTTGTGTGAAGCTAACAAAAAAAGAGCCGGTATAGTATAATGCAGGTATTAAAAGGGGGACGATATGAGCAGGATGACATCACGTGAAAGGATGCTTGCGGCATTCAGGGGGGAAGAAACGGATTATACCCCGTGCAGCATATACTTCAACCATGCCCTGCGGATAGATGGATACGACCTTTCAACCCCCGAAGGCAGGGTAAAGTGCTACCTTGACCTAGGAACAGAGCCCGTAGTGGATGTTTCTCTTCCGCAGGTTTGCCTGCACTCCCAGGTGGAGACCAGGGTTTGGACCGAGGAAATTGAAGGTGTTAATTACCCGGTTATCTTTAAAGAATACATAACCCCCGAAGGCACGCTTAGGCAGGGTGTCTATAGGACGGCCGACTGGCCGTTTGGGGATGACATACCATTTCCGGGAAACGACCATTGCGCCAGCAATAATTATGAACCTTTGATAAAGTCACCCGGGGATGTGGCGGCGTTTAAATATCTATGGGTGAAGCCAAGCGATACCGAGGTGGAGACATTCGGCGCTTCAATTGCTGGATTACTGAACTTGGCTGAAAAGCATGAGGTTATTACGAGGGCAACGGTTGGACAGGGACTGGCGTCACTTATGTTCCTGATGGGAGCGGAAAACTTTGTATTTTTTGCTATGGATTATCCTGAAACTTTCAAAGAATTAGCTGTTTTTGAACATATAATGACACTGGAGAGAATGAAAATAGCTGAATTTTATGGAATAGATTTATTCAAACGCTTCGGAGGATATGAGCAAACTAATTTCTTTTCACCTGCAATATATAAAAATGTTGTTGCGCCGATGGCAAAACGAGAAGTGAAGGAAGCCAGGAGGATCGGCAAGCCGATGTACTATCGGGTTGTAACCGGAATGAAACCATTGTTAGGCGATATAGCAGCCATTGGTTTTGACTGCATTGAAGGGTTTGAACCGGAATTGAGCAATTGCTCCAATGCAGATATAAAAGAATACCTCGGTGGAAAATCAGCCATATGGACAGGTGTAAGCAGCCCCGTGTGCCTTGGGGCAAAAGATGATGATTTAACGAGGAAAGCAGTCCGCAATGCAATGGAGGTTTTCGAAGGAACCGGCTTTATCCTGGGCGTTACTAACAGTATTCGTCCGCACTTTAACTGGGACAATACCCTTGCCCTGGTAGATGAGTGGAAAAAATGCACAGGGCTATAAATAAGTATGATTGACAGCCGAAAAGGGATGCTGTATTATTTTTAAAACTGGAGGGCAGGATGTATCTCATAGGAATTGATATCGGGGGAACAAAGTGTGCGGTAATACTTGGGAAGGCTGTTGATGAAACAAATCCGCTTGCCAAAGAACCTAAAATTATTGATAAAATAAAATTTCCGACTGTTGCCGACCCGGGTAAAGTCATTGAGAAGCTTTGTGACTTAACAGAAGAAATGTTAAAGAAATATAATCTGAAAGCTAATGAAGTTGCCTGCATAGGAATAAACTGCGGCGGACCCGTAGACAGTAAGAACGGCATAATCTTATCTCCCCCCAATCTTATCGGCTGGGACGAAATCCATATAGTTGAGATATTTGAAAAACGTTTCAGTATAAGAAGTAAACTTCAGAATGATGCCAATGCCGGCGCTCTTGCCGAATGGCTTTACGGAGCAGGCAGGGGAAGTTCAAATATGATGTTCATAACCTTCGGAACCGGTTTCGGAGCAGGACTTATTCTTGACGGACGCTTATACAGCGGAACCAGCGATATGGCCGGCGAAGTCGGACATATAAGACTCGCGGCCAACGGCCCTGTCGGTTTTGGAAAAGCAGGATCTTGTGAAGGTTTCTGCAGCGGCGGCGGAATTGTGCAGATTGCCAGAACAAAAGTACTTGAAAAACTACAAATGGGCGAGGAAGTGTCATTTTGCAAATCTATTAATGATTTGGATAAACTGACTGCGAAAATTGTTGGTGATGCAGCGGAAGCAGGGGATGAGCTGGGTCTTGAGATATATGAAATAAGCGGCAGGCATCTCGGCAAAGCATTATCAATATTCATTGACATTTTAAATCCCGAAGTTATTGCCATCGGAAGCATATTTGCCAGAAGCACGGATATACTATGGCCGCATGCTGAGAAAGTAATTGAAAGGGAAACGTTGATACATTCCCGCAGGGTATGCAGGGTTGTCCCGGCTGCGCTCGGTGAAAAAATCGGCGACCTTGAAGCGCTTTCCATCGCGGCTTATGAGATAGCTGGAGGATAAAATGAAAAAAGAAACATTGGGTATACTTGAAAGAACCATGAATGACCATCCTGCACTTGTGGTGTGTCGCAACGATATAATCAAAGCATATAAGATTCTGGTATCTTGCTATGAAAACAAAGGAACAGTACTAATATGCGGAAACGGCGGAAGCGCTGCCGACAGTGAACACATTGTAGGGGAACTTATGAAAGGTTTCCTTAAAAAGCGACCATTGCCGACATCAGATAAAGTTGCCATCGGTGATGAAAGGCTTTCAAATAATATGCAGGGTGCATTACCGGCCATTTCGCTTGTCAGCCAGACATCAATCGCAACAGCATTCATGAATGATGTTGAACCCGATATGGTTTTTGCCCAGCAGGTTTTTGGTTATCGTAGTGAACAGAATGTACTAATCGGGATAACGACATCAGGTAACTCGAAAAATATAATTAATGCGATTAAAATTGCGAAAGCATTTAATATGAATACAATAGGAATAACCGGTGAAACGGGCGGAGAACTACAGCGCCTATGCCAGGTTACAATAAAAGCCCCGGAAAGCGAAACATACCGTGTGCAGGAATACCACCTGCCAATATACCATGCGCTTTGCGCAATGGTTGAGTCTGAGTTTTTCGAAGTTTAGTGTTGAAAGGAATTAAATCATGAGCAGACAGGAATTAGTAACAAGAATCAGGGACAATGGACTTGTGGCGGTAGTCAGGGCGGAATCCGCGGAGAAAGCTTACAGGATATTTGATGCATGCATTGAAGGCGGTGTTGCAGCAATTGAAATTACATTTACCGTACCGGGCGCCCATAAAATAATCGAAGACCTGGCATCAAAATATTCATCAGGGGATATCATCCTGGGTGCTGGAACAGTTCTTGACCAGGAAACGGCAAGAATAGCAATATTAGCAGGAGCTCAGTATATTGTGAGCCCGAATGTTAATGTCGAAACAATAAAACTATGCAACAGGTATCAGGTTCCTAGTATGCCCGGAGCTATGACAATTAAAGAAATACTAGAAGGCATGGAGGCGGGCGCAGATATTATTAAAATTTTTCCAGGCAATCTGTTTGGGCCTGCAATAATAAAATCTGTACTCGGACCGCTACCACAGGCGCCGATGATGCCGACCGGCGGAGTATCGCTGGAAACAGTTAAGGACTGGATTGAGGCTGGTGCTGTTGCGGTCGGGGCAGGAAGCAGCTTGACCAAAGGCGCTAAAACAGGAGATTATGCTGCAATTACAGAAACGGCAAGGGAATTTCTAAAAAGGATAAAGGAAGCAAGAGGTGAGTAACATGGCGAAGGTTGTAACTTTTGGAGAAATAATGTTAAGGCTGAAAGCGCCGGGAAGAGAGAAATTTCTCCAGAGCGCAGCGTTAGAAGCCACATTCGGAGGAGGAGAAGCTAATGTTGCGGTTTCTCTTGCAAATTATGGCATGGATGCGGCATTTGTATCGGTATTGCCTGAAAACGAAATTGCTGATGCGTGCATTATGGAACTTAGGAAATTTGGAGTTGATACATCCATGATAGTGCGTGGCGGCGATAGGATAGGCGTCTATTTTCTGGAAGCCGGATCTGTGCAACGTCCTTCAAAGGTCATATACGACAGGTCTGATTCAGCCATTGCCACAGCAAAACCGGGTGATATCGACTGGGATAAAGTTTTTAAAGGAGCTGATTGGTTTCATATAACAGGAATTACCCCGGCAATTAGCGAGAGCGCGCGCCTGCTTGCCTTTGAATCTGTAAAAGCAGCATCCGAAAAGGGAATCACTATATCATGCGATTTTAATTTCAGAAAAAAATTATGGAAATATGGAAAAACAGCCACTGAAGTAATGCCGGAGCTTGTTAAATACGTTAATGTAGGGATAGCAAATGAAGAGGATTGCCAGAAATCACTGGGAATAAGTACAGAAGCGGATGTCCACAGCGGTAATCTCGATGTTTCTAAATATAAAGCTTTATCAAATAAAGTGCTTAATGAATTCCCGTCTTTGAAATATATGGCGATTACCCTGAGAGAAAGCAAAAGCGCTGACCACAATGGCTGGAGTGCATGCCTTAATGACAGAAAAGGTTTCTATCTAAGCAAAAGGTATGAAATGACGCACATCATAGACCGTGTAGGAGGAGGCGATTCTTTTGCAGGCGGACTCATTTATGGGTTAAACAATTATAATAATCCGGAAGATGCACTGAACTTTGCAGTGGCGGCCAGCTGCTTGAAGCATACCATTTCCGGTGACTTCAACAGGGTAAGCGTGAAGGATGTCGAGGGTCTCATGGGAGGAGACGGTTCCGGAAGAGTCCAAAGATAAAAAAACCCCGGAATCCCGGGGTTTTCTTTTATAACATACTACAGACCAGGGATGATTTATAGTTACGGCAACTTAACCGGCGGATAAATGATAAAGTAAGGTGAATATTATGATTGAATTTGAAAAAACGGCGATTAATGTTAAAAAGACTCTAATGCAGGGCGTTTGCTATTCTGTGTATGAAGGGGAAAACCGCCTATATGGAGTGCTGGCTGAAGGCGGGTGTGCGACATTTGTCGTAATAAGCCTGGATAAAAAGAAGATTATATTTTCACAAGATGCCCCGGGGGCGACCGGTTCATGGGGTGTAGCGGAAGCAAGCGATAAAAGGGTATATTTTGGTTCATATATTAATGCAGGGCTTTATCGGTTTGACCCTGAAAAAGAAACAGTTGAAATAATTTTTGACAACCTGCCTAACGCTAAATTCATATTCAGCCTGGATACTGATTCAAATAATAATATTTACGGCGGGACCTGGCCGAATTGTGCGGTTTTTAAATACAATGGCGATACTGAAAAACTTGAATATTATGATGAAAAACTTGTAGAAAAGGAAAATTACGTCCGTATGGTTCTTTATGATAATAAAAAAGATGTCCTGTACTCAACCATTTCCGCCCACTGTCATATTCTTGAATATAAATTTGGAGAAGGTTCCCTAAGGGATGTGCTTCCGGAAAAATATCGCAAAGAAGCTTTTGCCAGGTTAATGGATATACATGATGGAAAGCTCAGCGTATATATGACAGGCTCATGTAAAATTATTGTCATTGATCTTGAAAGCGGCGGTCTAATAAAAGAAATTGACCCGGGTGACCTTACGGTTGAGCACCTGCCCGTGGGAATTCCACTTGAAAAGCTTGTTACAGGCGGCAGGAATGGCGGACTTGTGCTTGACTATGAAACAATGACTCCGTATAATTTTCTTGCGGAAAAAGATGACACGATAATGGGTATCTGGCCTTATTCAGACGGCCGGTCGTTCCTGATGAGCAGTTTTGAAGGCAGGATTTACCTTTATGACTGTAGGTCCGGCATCAAGAGAACGATTGATGTTGAGATGCCAAGGAAAGATATTGAAATCCGGCAGCTCCATATGACAGTTAACGGGGTGTTGCATTCCGGCGGGTATCTCCGCGGCGGCAACAGCTTTTATTATCCGGAAGCAGATAAAAGCATACAGTACGACGGAGTCGGCCAGTGCGAAGGAATTACATCATCGGATGGCATCGTTTATTACGGTAAATATCCCGGTGCGTATATTTATGCGTTTGATACATCAAAACCATGGGAAGTTCCCAATAATCCAAAGAAGCTATTTGAACTGAAAACACCTGCAAACCAGGACAGACCGTTCGCCATGGAAGTATATGAAGGCAAATTATATATCGGAACTATACCGAATTACGGTGATATTCAGGGTGCACTTACTATATACAATATAGATGATGAAGCACATGAGATAAGAAAAGATTTTTCAGATTCGAGAAGTATAGTTTCATTTGAATATAAAGATGAAATTCTGTACGGCGGAACAACAGTATGCGGCGGACTGGGAAGCTATACAAAACATAAAAGCGGAACAGTATTTGCTATGGATACAACTACAGGCGAATATCTATATGAAACAGCTCCTGTGGCCGGATGTAAGAACGCAGGAGGATTGTGTATTGCTGAAGACGGTATGCTGCTGGGCTGCGCAGACAGTACATTTTTCATTATGAATCCAGCCTGCGGCAGTGTGACATTCACGAAAAAACTCACAGAATTCGACAGGGTCAAAGATTATAAATGGGAAATATCATTTATTAAAAAAGGCCCGGGGAAATTTTATTACATAGTCACGGCAAACACTTTGTTCAGCTACGACCACGACAAAAAGGTTTTTAGAAAACTGATGGACAAGAAGGTAAATTTGTTGGAATTTGATAAGCAGGGCCGGTTATACTGCCAATATGAAGATAATGTTCGTGAAATAATAAGAAGCTGTAATCCTGTGAAATGAATTAAGTTCAATGAATGAATATAATCAAGTAGAAATTGAATATTAAGTTAATATTAAGGCTGGAATGATATAAATAACTTATAATACATGAGAGAGTTAATGATATGCCGATAAAAGTACTGGTTATAGATGATGAAAAAGAATTAAGAGACGTAGTTTCAGGATACCTTGAGCTTGAAGGCTTCACGGTAATTAAAGCGGGAGACGGAATCACTGCAGTCAAGCTTTTTCACGACGAAAGACCCGATCTGGTAATACTGGATTTGATGCTTCCGGATATACCGGGTGAGAAAGTGTGTTCAGTAATAAGGCAGAGTTATGGGACTCCGATTATAATGCTAACATCTAAAAGCGGAGAACAGGACCGTATAAATGGCCTGGATCTCGGGGCAGACGATTATATAACAAAACCCTTCAGCCCGAAAGAGCTTATGATGAGGGTTAAGGTAATATTGCGTCGGTCGGGGATTAGTAATAAGCTGATAAACAGTTATGATGAAAATAGTATTATAATTGATGAAGCGGCGTATGTCGTAAAAAAAAGGGGCATGAAAATTGAGCTGACCCCCATTGAATTTAAGCTGCTTTCCACTATGGCTAAAAATCCCGGCCGCACATACACAAGGGATCAACTTATAACATATGCATTGGGATATGAATATGAAGGTATGAGCCGGACCATTGATTCACATATAAAAAACCTTAGGCATAAGATTGAGGAAAACCCGGCCAATCCTGAATATATTAAAACAGTATTCGGAGTAGGATATAAATACAGGGAGCATGCATGACAAACCTAAACAGACTGTTTTCAAGATATTTTATAATAACCGTTACGATTGTTCTGGTAGTTGTAACCATTATATCAAACCTAGGGAGTTTTTTATTCTTTAGAAATTTTATTAAAAAAAGAAATGATAATCAAAACCAGAAAATTGTTGATGCGGTAACTGAAATGGTTAGCATTGATTCTCTTAGTAAAAACACATATCCATATTTTTTATCACTATTTTCTAAGCAGGAACAGGTGGATATCGTTTTATATAAAGAGGATGAAGTCATAGCATATTCCATGTCCGCAGTATTACCCTCGCGGCTGCCCCTTAACAAGTTATTTGGTGAAAAGCCGGATGACGGACAGGGCAGGCTTTCCGAAAGACTTGCGGAAAATGAAGAAATTAATTACATTGACTATGATATTGGGATTTACCGACTGTCAATCGGAAGAGCGGTTGATCCTTTGTATGACAATGCCAACGCTAAATTTCTAGCAACAATGAATTTTCTGTACATAGTTGCATTTGCCATTGCAATGCTGATTGCCTTTTTTGCGGCATTGATTCTTTCGCGGCGTTTTAACAGGCCGATTATGCAGCTAAGGGATAATGTTAATCATATATCGATGAACCGCTTTGATAATATTGAGCCCTGTGACACGAAAGCAGCGGAGCTTAGGGAGTTATCAGAAGATATAGACGGACTGGCGCTGCAGTTGCAGAAGGAAGAAAGCATGAGAAAAAGGCTCTCCAGCGATATTGTTCACGAACTTAAGACTCCGATTTCAGTGCTTTCGACAAATCTTGAAGCTATTATGGATGGTGTTTATAAGGCAGACGAAGAAAGAATGTCGGTACTGCTTTCCCAGACCAATAGGTTGGCACGCCTTGTAAACAATCTTTCAGACCTTACGCTTCTTGAAACGGAAAGCGACAGTAGCTTTGCGGAAACAGTTAATATTTCTAATGTGATAGAAAGCATTTACACGGTATATCTTCCTGCTGCAACGGATAAATTAATTAATCTGCAGAAAGACCTGGAAGACGACCTTACGATAAAAGGCAATGAAGACAGGTTGCTGCAGGTATTTGTTAACATAGTATCAAACTCAATGAAATATACTGACAAAGGCGGGAAAATACTGATGAAAACATATTCGTCAGGAAATAATATTATCTGTGAAATTGAAGACGACGGAATTGGGATTGATGAAAAAGACCTGCCGTTTGTATTCAACCGTTTTTATAGAGGAGATGAATCAAGAAGCAGGGAAACCGGCGGTTCCGGCATAGGGCTTGCAATTGCCAAAGCGGTTGTATCTGCGCACAATGGTGAGATAAAAATTAATAGTAAAAAGGACGAAGGAACTAAAGTTACAATTATTTTTCAAAAAACGGAAAACAAAAATCCATAATATCTCCATATTTGGTATTTATAATAATAGTATAAAAGAAAAGGAGAAGTCTTATGAAAAAGAAATTAATAATCGTAGTAACCCTGGTTGCAGTACTTGCACTTGGCGGTACATTGGTTTTTGCTGCGGTTGATGAAGATGGCAATTGGGTTAATCCGCTTGCCAATATTTTGTCCGGTAGAGTGGAAGACGGAACCATAACCCAGGAAGAAGCAGATACATTCTCAAAAGTATGGGAAGCAATCAAGGGTGATATGAAAGACAGTGGAAGAAAAAGGATTGCAGGAAAAAACTGTAGACCGGACGGGATGGAAGGATATCTGGAAATAAACCCGGGATTCATGGAAGAATACAGGGCTGTCCTCAAAGAAAAGACAGATGAAATTAAAAATAGCCTTATAGAAGAAGGAATACTTGATGCTGATGATAAAAATCTTAAAGGCATGGACGAGGAAACCCTTGAATCTGTAAAAGAAGCAATGTCAGCTGTGAAAGATTATATGAATGAATTTGTCGACGGCAAAGTGGCCGACGGAACCATCACTCAGGAACAGGCGGACATATTTCTAAAAATGGACAAAAGACGTGTTGCGATGCCCGGTTCTTATGCTAAATGCAGAGGTCCTGAAAATAAATTTCCCGGCGGATTCAGAAATAAAGATGATGAACCCGGTGAATGATTCATTACAGTAAATAATTTAAGGAAAAGCGGGAAACTTCCCGCTTTTCTAATGTTTGTGCAAGATCGGGAATTGTTTCTGATTATAAACGGTTAAGTGTAATCTGGTCTTTTATGTCAGAATACTTTGTCCGGAGAAGCCCTTTGACAAGATATTTGCTGACCAGACCGACAAATATCCCTGTAGCAACGCCGGACAGCATCAGGATGGGAAGATAATAGGCAAGCCGCAGGTCATTGACAACAGCAGACGCAGTAAGGATTTGCCCGATGTTATGAAAAACAGCGCCTGCAGCGCTTATGGCTATTATACTGAACAAAGGCTTTCTTAATTTAAACAATGCTATCATTGCAAGAACACTTAAAATTCCACCCGCCAGACTGTAAAGCAAACCCGCCATATTACCAAACATTATAGCAGCAAGAATAATCCTGCCAAGCTGCATAATCAGAGCAAACAGCGGACCAAGTACAAACAGTGAAGTAAGCGTCACAATATTGGCAAGCCCGAGCTTTACTCCGGGGATTCCAAAATTAACCGGTATCATTCCTTCAAAAAATGAAAGCACCAATGCCATTGAAATGAATATTCCCGATATAGCCAGTTTTCTTGCCATATTTCTCCTATTGTGAAATTGAATCAATATCCTTGTCTTGTCCACTGATTATTTCTAAAACAACCTTGTGGGGCAGGCACACAATCTGTTCGCCGGTTTTTGATATTGCGCGGTGTTGTACACAGATTTTCTCATAGCAATCGGCATCCGATACCCATGCTTCTCCATCCCTTATAGTCACTTTGTTAATGCCCTTTTCTGTATTAACTATTATCTCGGCATCTTCAGACAAAGGTGCATAAGCATATACTTCATTGTCAACCGTTATAACGACTGTCCCGGCAGAAGCACTGTCGGGATTTATATTAATCAGAAGAATAACAATTGGTATTAATACCAGTGCTGAAATTAATAATATATCGTTAATAAGCCTTCTTCTCTTCATCCGCCGTCCCTTGATACTGAAATTTAGTGGTTATTTCCTTACAATTATATATTTTTTTGGCAATTGTATAAAGGAGAAACGGAAACTAATAAGTTTTTTAAAAAACAACATATTTCTTATTGACTAAAATAATGCAAATGATACAATATGTAGTACACACTAAGATAAAAAGGCACAATATTTTGTGCTTTGGGAGGGGAGACATGGGCCTAACTGATAATGCAATAAAAGTTCTTGAAAGAAGATATCTATCCAGGGATGAAGAGGGAAATGTTGTTGAAACACCAGATGGAATGTTCAGAAGGGTCGCGCATTCAATAGCACAGGCTGATTTTGACTATTTCACTGAAGAAGAAGTTAAAAAAACAGAGGATGAATTTTATAATATGATGGCGAATCTGGAGTTCCTACCCAATTCACCTACTTTAATGAATGCCGGGCGCCCTTTAGGGCAGTTATCGGCTTGCTTTGTGTTGCCTATTGATGACTCCATGGAAGCAATTTTTGAAGCCATTAAGAATGCGGCGCTCATTCACAAAAGCGGTGGGGGAACCGGCTTCAGTTTTTCAAAAATCAGGCCGGCAGGTTCTGTAGTTAAAACTACCGGAGGGGTTGCCAGTGGTCCAATCAGCTTTATGAAGGTATTTAATTCTGCAACAGAAGCCGTAAAACAGGGAGGATCCAGACGCGGAGCCAATATGGGAATACTCAGGGTTGACCATCCCGACATCAGGGCCTTTATAACATGCAAACAGGATAATAAGGAAATCACTAATTTTAATATAAGCATCGGTATAACCGAAAAGTTCATGGAAGCTGTCGAAAATGACACGGAATACGAAATTATAAATCCTAAAAATAAAAAAACAGTAAAAATGGAAAAGGCCCGTGAAGTTTTCAATTTGATAGTTGACAATGCATGGAAAAACGGCGAACCGGGTATTATTTTTCTTGACAGGATAAACAGGACGAATACAGTACCGGGAGCCGGCGAAATTGAAAGCACTAATCCATGCGGGGAGCAACCGCTTATGGCTTATGAAGCCTGCAACCTTGGATCAATCAACCTTATGGAAATGCTAAAAGAAGACGGCAGGTCATTTAATTTCGATAAATTAAGCCAGACGGTGCATAAAGCCATACATTTCCTTGATAATGTAATAGATGTAAATATATATCCACATCCTATGATTACTGAAAAGACAAAGGCAACTAGAAAAGTTGGACTTGGAATAATGGGATGGGCGGATGTGCTGTATTCAATGAGAATTGCATATAATTCTCAGGAAGCCGTTGAACTTGGAAGAAGCCTTATGAGGTATATAGACAGTGAATCGAAAAAAGCATCAATGAACCTGGCTCAGATAAAAGGCGTATTCCCATATTATGATAAAAGTGTTTTTAAAGAAAAAGATATACTAATCAGAAATGCGACGACGACAACCATCGCACCTACGGGAACATTAAGTATTTTAGCCGGAGTATCAAGTGGTGTTGAGCCGGTATTTGCCCTTGCATTTATTAGAAATGTCATGGATAATGACGAACTTATAGAAAACAATCCGGTTTTTGAAGGCTATCTTATAGACAATGACCTCTTTTCCATTGAGCTTATGAGAGAGATTGCAAAGGAAGGCACACTTCACAACATTGATGAGATTGACGAGGAAACAAAAAGGATTTTTGTTTCTGCTCATGATATAACCCCCGAATGGCATATTAAGATGCAAGCGGTTTTTCAGGAATATACTGACAATGCCGTTTCAAAAACGGTTAATCTTAGAAATGAAGCCACACGAGACGATGTAAGGGATGTTTTCCTGCAGGCGTATTCATTGGGGTGCAAAGGGGTTACAATGTACCGCGATGGAAGCCGCGACCTGCAGGTTCTCAATATCGGCGGGGTTAGTTTAGCAAAACAAAAAGCAAAACTTGAACCGAAAGAACGCCCTGAAGTAACGACAGGCTTCACACAGAAAGTAAAGATTGGCTGTGGAAACCTTTATATAACGGTCAATTATGATGAGAATGGTAAAATCTGCGAAGTATTTACAAATACCGGAAGGGCGGGCGGATGCCCTTCGCAATCAGAAGCCACAAGCCGTCTTGTTTCAATAGCATTAAGATCCGGAATAGATACAAAAGCGATAGTTGAACAGCTGAAGGGAATCAGATGTCCATCTACGATAAGACAAAAAGGATTGAAAGTTCTGTCATGTCCCGATGCAATTGGACGACTAATTGAGAAAGTGGACCAATTGAACAACGGAACCGAAAACGAGGCCGCTGTTTTAAGCAGCGGGAAAGGGGAATCAACGATAACAGTCAGCGGATCAACGGCAATGTGCCCGGAATGTGGAGAAAATGTTGAGCATGAAGGCGGATGCATAATTTGCAGACATTGCGGATACTCGAAATGCGGATGACGTCGTATAACAATCTGAAATTTAAACTTAAGACACCACGTTATTTAAAACCGGTGTCTTTTAAATAATAATTAACACACATATAATTCATTTGGTTCATAAGCAAAACATGGGAAGATATGTATAATTTACACAAAAAGCCATGTCTATTTTTATCTAAAAATAAGTGGAAACTGTTTTGGGATATGATATAATAATAAAGAACAAAAACAAAGATGATTGGGGGATTTCCAATGGCAAAAAAAATAACTAAGTATATTATGGCTGTAAAGGATTATGAGAATACGTTGAAAATGGTGACTGAAGGCAAAAAGGTTATGCCTAGGGAAGCTAGTGTCTACAGTGATTTTTTCAATAATGTAGTTAAAAGCTGTTCGACACTTGACGGCCTTAATAAGTTTATCAAAGCAAGCAAATTTGCAAAAAAAGACTGCATGCATTACTGGGAAGGTCTTATGACACTTGGTTTTACACTTGTTATAGTTGATTATGGTGCTGAAGATGAAAACTTCGTTGAAAATTCATGCGACAATGAACTGATTAAATACATTTCGGCAGTAAGATAATATCAGACAGAAACAAAGGGCTTTCATGATGTGAAAGCTCTTTTTTTGTAGTAAAAATATGAAATATGATATAAGGAAAATTGAAAGAAAACCTGATTTCAGGAATTTAGAAAAGATTCTTGCCGGCGGAGTACCCTCAAGGGCAACGCTTTTCGAGTTCTTTATGAATGACCCTTTATATGCATTTTTGCTGGATATAGAAAAACTAGAATATTCAGATATTAATGAATATTATATGCTCAGGACTAAAGCGTATATGACAGCGGGATACGACTATATAACAATCCTTGCATGTGAACTAAGGTTCAATCCCAATGATCCGCATGGAATTAAGACGAAATCACTTAATGATGCAGCTGCCGTCATTGACAGGAAGTCGTTTGATGAATTCAACTGGCCGAAGGCCGGTGACTACGACTATTCAAGACTTGATTATATAGGGGAAAGATTGCCTGAGGGCATGAAGATAATTCCCTATGGACCCGGCGGAGTACTTGAAAATGTAGTATCAATGATGGGTTACGACAATATGTGTTATGCATTGTATGACGACCCCGGGCTTGTAAGTGATATTTGTGAAAAAGTCGGAACAACTCTAATAGACTATTACAAAATCGTTTCCCCCCGCGATGATGTTGTCGCCGTAATTTCAAACGACGACTGGGGATTTAACACGCAGCCAATGATGTCAAGTGAACATCTGCGTAAATTTATTGTGCCTTGGCACAGGAAAATAGTAGATATTATACATGCCGCGGGCAAACCCGCGATACTTCATTCCTGCGGCAATTTGGAGACAGTGATGGATGACATAATATCCGCTGGATATGATGCGAAGCACTCATACGAAGATAATATAATCCCGGTAGAAGACTTTTATAAGATTTACAAAGACAGAATAAGCATCATGGGCGGAATGGACCTTGACTTTGTATGCAGGGCAGAGCCGGATGAAATATATTTAAGAAGCAGAAAAATGGTTGAAACGGCGACTGCCGGTTATGCACTGGGTTCCGGTAACAGCATACCGGAATATGTGCCGATAGAAAATTATTTGGCTATGATAGCCGCTGTTTATGAGTGATTGTGTTTTGACTCTTTATAAAAGGCATTGAGTTTTTTCATATTATAAACCCATAGGAAAATAATAAACGGCACAAAAACAAACAGGATTGGAAGATTCAGGGAAAGTATTGTGTTGAAAGTCCCATGCAGTAATACTGGATACAATAGCGATTTGCTATAGTAATTTTTGCTCATGCCCGGTGACTGGGCATACTTTGACAAAGCAAGGTAATACCCCATTGTTACTGCAAATAACATATGTCCGGGAACAGAGAAAATAGCCCTGTATAAAGCCACCGATGGTACATCTTGAAAATAGCTTACTAAATATATTACATTTTCAACAGCTGCAAAACCAAGGGCTGCAAATGCGCAGTATATTATTCCGTCCATTTTTTCATTAAAAGCCGGGTGCCTATAAGCTGCTTTCATGACCACAAGGCGTTTCATAAATTCTTCTGTAAGACCGGCTACTATGAATGACTGAAAAACAATACCCAGGAAACCGACAAAAATATTGAACCTTACCAAAAGCATTTCAATGACAAGAATGGGAATAGATGACAGCATACCAAGTAGAAACACCTTGCCGAGAAGACGCATAGGCTCCCTGTCGTGCCTGTCTACAACCAAAAGGAAAATAACAAGGACGATTACAGGTATCAAAGCAAGAGATAATATTGTAAAAAGCATTCTGGCCTCTGAAAGTAAATTTCCATAATATATATTATGCATAAATTATACTATAGAATCAGCAAGTATAACGACAGATAAAAGAAAAGGCAGATAGATTAGGAATACAAGCATATGTGCTATTGAATGTGGATTTTTAGGGTGGTAAACTAAAGGCACTAATTACAATCTAAACGGAGGCGTCACAATGAAAAAAATTAAAGCGGCAATAATAGGGCTGGATACCAGTCATTCAATTCAGTTTTCAATGCGTGCACAGGCACCGGACTGTGATCCGGACCAGAAGGTTGACGGACTTGAAATCATAAGCTGTATGAGATTCGAAACACCGTTCCAGGATAAAAAAGGACTGGATGAAAGAACGGCACAGCTTGAAAAATGGGGAGTTAAGGTAACCAAAGATTTTGATGAAGCGGTTGAAGGCGCCGAGGCCTTGCTTCTGGAAATAAACGACCCGACCCTTCATGTGGAGTATTTCAAAAAAGCTGCAAAACTGGGACTTCCGGTATTTTTAGATAAACCGCTTGCCGATACAATGGAAAACGGGCTTGAAATAGCCAGAATAGCAAAAGAATATAATGTAAGGATGTTTTCAGCATCATCGTTGAGATTCATTGGTAACATGGAGGAAACTGTTAATAAATTCGATAATATACAATGCACAAGTGTTTTCGGTCCATTGGGAATAGCTGCAGCGGGAGAATCTGTCGTTTGGTACGGTGTTCATGCTTTTGAAATATTGGAAAGGGCCATGGGACGCGGTGCTGAAGCAGTTTCCGCGGTAAATGACGAAAAGGGCGTTGTTGCTGTAGTTCATTATAAAGACGGAAGAAGAGGCGTTGTTGAACTTGCAAAAGGTGCGTTTGTTTACGGCGGAAATGTCAGGACTGATTCTGACAAGGATGTATTCATATGCGACATGACATATGCCTACAAAGGATTGCTTAAGAGAATAGTGGAATTCTTCAACGGAGGACCTGCTCCTGTGGGATTTGAAGACACGCTTGAGATAATGAATTTGCTTGATACGACTGTACGGGCCATGAAATCAGGGAAGACTGAAAAATTGAAATAAAAACTAAAACAGCCTCCGACGGAGGCCGTTTTTACAAAACCACCAATTGTCCCCAGGGACAAATGTTCAAAAAAGCACAAAACACCCTAGGGACAAATGTTCCAAAAAGCACAAAACACCCTAGGGACAATTTGCGAAAAGGATGTGAAGTGATGATAAGCAAGGCTTATATAATGCCTCATCCGCCGATTATCATTCCTGAAATCGGAAGGGGAAAAGAAAAAGAGGCTCAAAAAACAATAGACGGATGCCGTATGGCTGCAAGGAAAATTTCAGCTGAAAAACCGGAGACAATCATAATCATATCACCCCACGGGCCCTCCTACAGCAATGTAGTATGCATCGCAGGAGATCCTATACTTAGAGGAAACCTGGGGAATTTCGGATGTCGGAAGCTGTCTTATGAATTTCGGAACGATAATGAACTTGCTGCCGGTATAGCTGAAGAATTGGAAAAACGCGGGATAGATGTTGTTGTCAACAACACTGAAGCGCGGAACAAATATGATATCGATCAATCAATAGACCATGGCGCACTGGTGCCTTTGTATTATGTATTAGGTGAGTTGAAGGAATTCAAACTTGTGCATTTGGCTACGGCTATACCCGGTCCGATGGATTTATATAAATGCGGGATGGCTATCAAAGAAGCCGCAGATGAAAGCCGGAAAAAAGTTATTCTGATAGCAAGTTCTGATTTATCTCACAGACTGAAAAGCGACGGACCGTATGAATATAATCCCGAAGGGGCGAAATATGATAAATTTGTAGTTGAGTCAATAAAAGAAAAAACTTTTGCTGATTTCCTCGATGTAAACAGGCATATGCGCGAAGGTGCCGGGGAATGCGGCCACAGGGCGATAAGCATATCCCTGGGTGTGTTTGAAGGGCGGTCGTGCGAAACAGAAGTTTTCTCATATGAAGGTCCATTTGGCGTAGGATATATGACTGCCGCTATTTCTGACACTGGAGAAGGGGACAGTGTTCTATATCATTACGGATTTCTTAAGGAAAATAAAATGACAGCCGTCAGAAAGCAAGAATCCCCATATGTACGGCTGGCTAGGGAAACAATAGAAAAATATATAAGAACCGGGAAAACCAATGAAATAAAAAATACCGGAGGAGATAGAAAAGGTACTTTTGTTTCAATAAAAAAGGACGGAAGATTGCGTGGCTGCATCGGTACAATCGGTCCGACCAGGGATTCCGTAGAAAAGGAAATAATCGATAATGCGATAAAAGCAGCAACGCAGGACCCGAGGTTTCCGCCGATAACCGAAGATGAACTGCAGGATCTTATCATCAGTGTGGATGTCCTTTTTCCATCTGAAAAAATCGATTCGCGGGATATGCTTGATGTTAAAGAGTATGGGGTTATTGTCAGCAAAGGATTAAAGGGCGGATTACTGTTGCCGAATCTTGACGGTATAGATACCATTGATGAGCAAATAGACATAGCGCTTCAGAAAGCAGGGATATCTCCTGATGAAGAATATAAGATGGAACGTTTCAAGGTTGTGAGGCATGAATGAAAGAAGCATTGTACTACACCCAAACAAACGATAATAAAGTCGTTTGCACCCTATGTCCGAACAATTGTGTGATTTCAGACAGCGGCGCAGGGATATGCGGTGTCCGTAAAAATGAAAATGGAAAACTTCAGGCATTGACTTACGGAATGGTGTCGTCAATAGCACTTGACCCTATGGAAAAGAAACCTCTGGATTACTTCATGCCGGGCACATATATTCTTTCAGTCGGCACTTTCGGGTGCAATTTTAAATGCGGTTTTTGCCAAAACTGGTCAATCTCGCAGGAAAGACCGGAGCTTGAATACATCGCTCCCGAAGACTTGGCTGAAACAGCCGCCGGTATACAAAGAAATGTCGGAATCGCATTTACATACAACGAACCATGCATATGGTATGAATATGTACTTGAGACATGCAAATTAAATAGGGAATACGGTTTGGTTAACGTGTTGGTTACTAACGGATACATTAATCCCGAACCACTGAATGAATTGCTTCCGTATATTGATGCCATGAACATTGACTTGAAATCCTTCAATAAGGATTATTACAGGGATATATGCAAAGGGAAACTGGAACCGGTAAAGAGAACAATTGCGGAATGTGCCGGGAAGTGCCATGTAGAACTGACAAATTTGTCGGTTCCCGGTTTGAATGATTCAATTGAGGAGATGGATGAAATGTGTACTTGGATAGCATCGATTGACAGAGACATCCCGCTGCATATTATTCCATTCAGACCATTGTATAAGATGACAGACCTTCCCAAGCAGACGTTCAACCGATTGGCTGCGCTGAGAAATACCGCACTTACACACCTGTCAAGGGTACTTATTTAACTTCATTAGCCGACCTTATGGCTTTCAATGGGTTTCCTTGACATATATGGGCATATAAACTAATATATTTAATACTATATATATAGGATTGTGTTATCATATATAAAAGCAAAGGAATGGAGGTGCGCAAATGGAACAGAAACATACATTGTCCGTTTTAGTTGAAAACCATGCTGGTGTACTCTCGAGGGTTGCAGGCCTGTTCAGCCGTCGTGGTTTTAACATCGATAGCCTGGCTGTGGGCGAAACACTTGATTCCGGCATATCAAGGATAACCATTGTTGTTAAAGGCGATGATTATATAGTTGATCAGGTCAGTAAGCAATTAAATAAGCTGGTAGACGTAATAAAAATTAAAGTTTTCAAGCCTTCTGAGTATGTCGGAAGGGAACTTGTTCTTATCAAAGTTAATGCCACTGCTAAAACACGGGCTGAGATAATGCAGCTTGTGGATATTTTCAGAGCAAATATTGTAGACGTGTCAACAAAAACCCTAACAGTAGAAATTTCAGCCGATCAGGAAAAAATAACAGCGATAACATCGCTTCTTGATCAGTACGGAATCCTGGAAGTGGTAAGAACCGGGATGATAGCAATAGAGCGCGGAAGCGCAGATAACCACGTATTATAAGGAGGAAGACAAAAATGGCAAAAATGTATTATGACAAAGACAGTAACCCTGATTTACTAAAAGGTAAAACCATATCAATTATTGGATACGGAAGCCAGGGACATGCTCATGCACTGAACCTGCGTGAAAGTGGTTATGATGTTATTGTTGGTGAGATGGAAGGCTCAAAAAGCTGGGAATTAGCTCAAAAGGCAGGAATGAAAGTTGTGAATGCGGCTGAAGCAGCCAAAGCAGGCGATCTAATAATGATGCTTGTTCCTGATGAAGTGCAGGCAGATATATATAGGGAAGACATTGAGCCAAACCTTGAAGACGGGAATGTTCTTATGTTCGCACATGGGTTCAATGTAACTTTCAAACAGATAATCGCACCGGCTAATACGGACGTTATAATGGTTGCACCCAAGGGACCCGGCCATACAGTCAGAAGCCAGTACGAAGAGGGTAAAGGGGTTCCGTCGCTTATAGCCATGTACCAGGATGCATCAGGAAAAGCTAAGGATTATGCCCTTGCATATGCATGCGGAATTGGCGCAGGCAGAGCCGGAATCCTTGAAACAAGCTTCAGGGAAGAAACGGAAACTGATTTATTCGGCGAACAGGCTGTTCTATGCGGCGGAGTAACTGAATTAATGAAAGCCGGTTTTGAAACATTGGTTGAAGCAGGATATCAGCCTGAAATAGCATATTTTGAATGCATACATGAAATGAAGCTTATCATAGACCTTATTAACCAGGGTGGTTTCGGTTATATGAGGTATTCCGTAAGTAATACAGCTGAATACGGCGACTATATAACAGGAACTAAAATAATTACTGATGAAACCAGAACCAAAATGAAGGAAATTCTATCAGACATACAAAACGGTTCGTTTGCATCTGAATGGATTGCAGAGAACCGTGCCGGAGGAAAGGCAAGGTTACTAGCCACCCGGCAAAAAGAAGCGGAGCATCAGCTCGAAGCCGTCGGGGCTGAGTTAAGGAAAATGATGAGCTGGCTCAAGAAATAAAGAAACAAAATACCCGGCGAGTCAGCCGGGTATTTATTATTTCACCGAACAAGCCGACGGATGATTAGGTGAAACTCATAATATAAGGATATGATAGAATATTTGGTACATGGAGGGTGATTTGCATGGCAAGACGAATTAAAATACTTGATACTACACTCAGGGACGGGGAACAGACCCCGGGAGTCAGCCTGAATATTGAAGAAAAAACCGCAATAGCAAAACAGCTTGAAGCACTTGGCGTTGATACTATTGAGGCAGGTTTTGCCATTACATCCAAAGGTGATTTTGAGGCAGTAAAAGCAGTTGCAGAAAGTGTTGAAAAATGTGCTGTTACCAGCCTTGCCAGAGCGGTTAAAAAAGATATTGACACAGCATGGGAAGCTGTAAAAAACGCTAAAAAGCCAGGCATTCATACATTTATAGCCACAAGTGATATTCATATGAAATACAAACTCCGCATGACTGAAGAAGAAGTTCTTCAAAAAACAGCTGAAATGGTTGCGTATGCAAAACAATATACTGACTATGTTGAATTTTCGGCCGAAGATGCAAGCCGGTCAAGAAGAGAATTCCTATATAAGGTATATGAAACTGCAATTAATGCCGGGGCTGTAATGCTCAATGTGCCGGATACAGTGGGATACACTACGCCTGATGAATTCGGTGAGCTTATCCGTGATATTAAATCTAATGTAAAAGGTATTGAAAATGTCGGAATCAGCGTTCATTGCCACAATGACCTGGGTCTTGCCGTAGCTAATTCGCTCTCAGCTGTTATGAATGGTGCCGATCTTATAGAATGCACGATTAATGGACTTGGCGAAAGGGCAGGCAATGCTGCAGTAGAAGAAATAATCATGGCCCTTGACACAAGGGAAGATTTCTTTGGGTTTACGCATAGTATAAATACAAAGCAAATCAGCAAGACAAGCAATCTTGTAAGCAAATTGACAGGTATAAATGTCCAGCCGAATAAAGCGATTGTGGGCAAGAATGCATTTGCACATGAATCGGGGATTCATCAGCACGGCGTTCTCGCAGAAAAGACAACCTATGAAATAATGACTCCGGAATCAATAGGTCTGAAGCATAATGACATGGTCATGGGTAAACATTCAGGTCGCCATGCATTTGAAGAAAAACTGCGTGAGATGGGATATGAGCTTGAAAAAGAGGCTCTAAATGATGTTTTTACAAAATTCAAAGATCTGGCCGACAAGAAAAAGCATGTCTTAACAGAAGACATTGAAGCTATTCTTATTGATAAGATGTTCAGGGTTGAAGAAGTCTTCAAACTCAGCAGTTTTCAGATAAGCAGCGGGAACAACCTGATATCCACGGCTACGATGAAGCTTAAGAAAAATGGCGATACAATTGTAGAAGCAGCAACAGGCGATGGGCCGGTGGACGCAGCCTTGAAAGCGATTGAACGCTGTATGAATTTCACCATGACACTGGAAGATTATAAAATCAAGGCTGTAACCGGAGGAAAGGATGCAATGGGAGAAGTAAATGTCCGTGTCATAAAGGATGGCAGACACTTTGTAGGCCATGGTGTTTCAACGGATATTATCGAAGCGAGTATAATAGCTTACCTTAATGCAGGCAATAGGGCATACTCAGCTTTGGTCCTTAATAAGAACGGAGAATGATATGTGTAGGATAAGCATCTATGATTCAACCCTCAGAGACGGTGCCCAGGGCAAGGGTATATCCTTTACTGTCAAGGATAAAATTAAGATTGTAAAAAAACTCGACGAACTTGGAATTGACTACATTGAAGCCGGCAACCCCGGTTCAAACCCAAAGGACAGTGAATTTTTTACCGAGATTAAAAAGCTTGATTTACACCACTCAAAAATTGTTGCATTCGGAAGTACTAGAAGGCCGAATTTAAAAGCAGAAGAAGATGCTAATTTGCTTTCATTGCTGGATGCCGGGACAGATGCCGTTGCTATTTTTGGTAAAAGCTGGGATTTTCAGGTTACAGAAGTTCTGAAAACCACTCCTGCGGAAAATCTTTCGAATGATAAAAGACTCAATTGACTTTATGAAAAATAAGGGGAAGTCGGTTGTTTTTGATGCAGAGCATTTTTTTGATGGATATAAGTCGAATCCGGCATATGCCATTGATACACTTAAAGCAGCCGTGGATGGAGGTGCAAAAACGCTTTGCCTGTGCGACACCAGGGGTGGAACCTTCCCTGCAGAAATAAACAGAATAGTCGGACTGGTTGTTTCTAAGTTTTCTATAGAAGTGGGAATTCATTGTCATAATGATAATGGTATGGCAGTGGCCTGTTCAATAGCTGCGGTTGAAGCCGGCGCAACACAGGTCCAGGGTACAATGAACGGACTTGGTGAAAGGTGCGGGAATGCAAACCTAACGACAATAATACCAAACCTTCAGCTACTATCTGAAAAAGAATGCATACCTGCAGCCAATATGGAACAATGGTCGGAAGCGGCGATGTATATCAGCGAAATATCCAACATGGCGCTTCCCGACGAGTCGCCATTTGTAGGATCTGCTGCATTTTCACACAAAGGTGGAATGCACACGGACGCAATAGCCAAGAATCCTTCTTCATATGAACTTTTCCATCCCTCATTGGTCGGGAACACAAGGCATATCTTGATGAGTGAGGTAGCAGGCGGAAGTTCTGTTATGAAACTCATCAGTAAGATTGACCCCAATATATCCAAAAAAAGTCCTGAGACAAGAAAAATAATGGCCAAGTTGAAGGAAATGGAGTTCGAAGGTTATCAGTATGAAGCAGCTGAGGCCAGTTTTGAATTAATCATCAGAAAAATTCTGGGGCTATACAAACCATCTTTTGAACTGGTGGAATTCAAGGTAATGGTAAATGAACCTAGTATTATTAATGTGAATTCTACTGCTATGATAAAGATTAAAGTAGGCAATCAATATGAAATTACAGCAGCAGAAGGAGATGGTCCGGTTAATGCACTGGATGGAGCACTCCGAAGGTCGCTGGTGAAATTTTATCCGGACCTGGGTAAAATCAAACTTACCGACTACAAGGTACGTGTTCTGGATTCAGAATTTGCAACAGCAGCAAAAGTGCGTGTTTTGATTGAGTCTACCGATGGTAGGTCCGAATGGACAACTATAGGTGTCTCAACAGATATTATAGAAGCAAGTTGGCTTGCCCTGGTGGATTCCATTGAATACTGCCTGTGCCAGGAAGGTTAGTATGATTCTATACGGAAAGCTCATGAAAGGGAACGTGCTTCTAAAAAACTCAAAAGCCGTTGCGAATGACCCCGAAAAATCTTTCCACGACCAAATGGAAGAAGCTTTTATAAAGTTGTGCAGGAATCTAGATATACCAATACCGATTTGGCTTAAGAAAAACACAAGGGAAATATCCCATTATAGAAAAACATATTTTGAAAAAGAGCAGTTCATAGAGGAAACAATCTTTGACCGGTTTGTGCTTGAAATAGAGGTGTAAAGTGAAGAAAGTTTTTACAATAACAGCGCTTGTTTTAATTATCGCGGTTGCATTGTCAGGATGCGTGCCGAAGGTAAGTGACGATACTTATGGAATTATGAATATTTTTACCGAAAGCAGGGTTATAACATACGAACGCACAGAGAATGAATCAATAACCGATGTGGTATACAACATTGATGTTATAGGCAATATTATATCAACAGATGTAGAAATAAATTTTGAATCCGGCCAGTTTCGCTCTAAATCTCAGTTCAATGCAGACACATTGATTCCCATTAGTTCATCTAAAGGCAATTCATATGCACTTGACCCTGCGCAAAACTGGGACATCTTTGCACAATATGGCGATGTCCTGAACATGACGGCAAAGACCCCGGAGGAAACAGAGATAAAAACACTTGAATTGCCAGAGCGTTATATCGATAATGAAGCATTGCTTTTCACCATAGGAGCTCTTGAATATGAGGAAGGTTTTTAAAAGGATATCAATGTTACAATAATTGATGCCGGCGACCTTGTTACTTTCCGTGTTTCCTATCAGGGAATTGAAACAATTGAAGTGCCTTATGGTACTGTAGAATGTATCAAGGTCATGGTTAAATATAACGGGCTGGTTTTAGGGGCAAAGCCTAAAATGTTCATGTGGTATACAAATGATGAAAAGAGAATTCCTATCATGTATGAAAACAGGGGAATATTCCTGAAGCTTAAAGATATATCATAAGGATTTAATGAAGAACACTGAAGAGGATTCATCCTGAAGATGAATCCCTTTTTCATATCCGACATCTTGAAAGGATTTATGTATATTACGGCAATAATCTGCAAAACCTATGATTCTATATGTTAGAGTAATAATAAATTCTTATTACCCGGTTTAAAGGAAAAGCAATTCCCGGAGGCGGCATGAAGAAACTTCTCAAAATTATAATATTTGCAGTTGTTATCATAGGAGTATCTATTCTGGTATTGGTGATTGTTTTGGATAAAGATGATGTGACTGAAGAACCTTCTCCCTCGCCTACTGCTGTGCAGACTGTAGTTGCTACAACCCCGCCACCCGCATACCACAGTCCTTCTCCACCCCCGGATACAGGGAGCAGTGTCTTTCCTGAAAAATATGATTGGCTTAACCGCTCAAGGCTTGATGTTATGAAAGAATATGAGGATATGAATTCCTACGCTTATGCTGATCTTGATAATTACATTGTTAACCATACGGTTGGCGGCAGCATCCTTAAGCCCTTGGTATATCTGCCGATGGATTCTGATGAAAGGACAGGGATGATTCCTTCCGTTTATGATGTTCTGGCAATTTTACCTCCTTCTATGGATACATTTGAATTTACAACCACCGGAATTACAGCAGTAAGACATATGAATATACCATTCATAAATATTATAGAAATTGAATATATGAGTACTGAATACATGTACCTTCAGTACGGAGGTGTTTCGTATTCAGTGCCCGGTATTAATAAATATGCAATATCATATATTTATTCGGAAAAGCCGGAAATAGCAGTTCAGAATATGCTTATTGGATTAAGAAGCCTAACCCGTGATTACCGGTCTGAAATACGTGTTGAGATTGAGCAGGACATTTTCAGTATTAATTTCGACGCTAAAAAAATTCTTATTGAGCCCAGGGAGGGAAAACTTCACCTGCCTTTGTCCGAATGGATGCCCCGATATTCATATGATACAGTTGAAAAAGCGATAAAAAGCGGTTTTCTTATCGATCTTGGCAGCTACCATGACCTGATTGAAATAGATGCTGCCGCAGTTGTACTTTTCTCAGGGCAGTACAAGATATTTATTGATAAGTTCGTCGAACTGAATCCGTCTGCCCAAAGAAATTTTATCAAAGAAAAACTTGATGACGCAAAAAAATATTACTGTGAACTCCTCAAGGTTGATGATGACTATTTCACAGTCTATCTTCCGCTGTACTGGGAAACGAAGGGCTATGACTTTGAAATTGAGGATCTTAATGAAAGCCTGAATTCTAAATTTAATTCGTTACACCTTGAAGAAGGTGGAATCCTGGTTTATTCAATCTCTGATTGAACGTTGCAAAATTAGTAAAAACATGAAGTGTTTTTAGCCAGACTGATAATATTTAGTAGGGTTAAATTTTTAATTGAAAGAAACAGCTAAAAAGAATATAATTTAGTTAAATAAAATCATGCGGATGGCGTTTTCGGCAGGAGGGCATATGAAGTGTGATGCAGTCGTGCTGGCAGCGGGTTATTCAAGCCGTACAGGCACAAACAAGATGGCATTGGTCATAGAAAACAAAACCGTTCTTTCAAGAGTTATTGATACTCTCTTGGATGTCTGCGGTAAAATTGTGGTTGTGGGCGGACATAATTTCGAAACCATAAAAACTATTACTGATAAATATAAAAAAGTTAAACTGGTGGAAAATAAAAATTATCACCTTGGGATGTTTAGCTCGGTTAAGTGTGGAGTAAGTGAAATGACTGATGATTTTTTTCTGATACCGGGGGATTATCCAGTGGTTAAGAAGTCAACATATCTGATGCTTAAGAAAGGGCGCGGTGAATTTATTGTGCCTGTATACAAAGGCAGGGGGGGACATCCGGTTCTTATTAAAAAGAAGCTGATAAAAACTATCGCCGAGGAACCTGTGGAATCCAACTTAAAAGCGCTTAGGAAAAAATGTGATACAGAGTTTATTGAAGTAAACGACGAAGGAATCCTGATGGATGTAGATACTCAGGAAGATTTTAAAAATATAGAGAAAACCATCGGAAGGAGGAATCAACATTGAAAATTGATTCATATAAAAAGGTTGAATCCATTGAAGATGCATACGAATTGGTTACTGGAAGTTCAGGTGCCGTTGTAATAGCGGGAGGAGCCTGGCTAAAACTGATACCAAAAACAATTGAAACTGCCGTAGACCTATCCGGTCTGGGTTTGGACGGAATTGCCGAAACGGAGGATGAATTTCAAATTGGCTGCATGGCTACCCTAAGGCAAATTGAGACATTCGGGCCTTTTCAAGATCTTTATGACGGCATACTTTCAAAAGGAGCAGGCTCGATAATGGGCATAACAGTGAGGAATATTGCCACAGCCGGTGGTACTGTTGCCGGTAAGTTCGGTTTTTCTGATTTGCTGCCGGTTCTGATGTCCATGGATACTGAGCTCAAATTTCATAAAAAGGAAAGGGTGAAGCTTATTAAATTCATGGATGAAACCGGTACTATAAAGGATATTCTTACACATATCTGTATAAAAAAGGAAAAAGGCAGGGGATGGTTCTATACACTTAAGAATACCGCCATTGATTTTCCCATACTTAATGCCGCTGTAACCGCTGATTCAAATGGCTGCAGGATAGTTGTCGGAGCCAGGCCGTATAAGGCTGCTTTAGCGGAAAAAGCCATGGAATACCTAAATGGATTTAATAACCCTGGGAAAAAAGAAATAGCAAAAACAGCTGATATCGCCGCAGGTGAACTTAAATTTGGCAAGAATCAAAGAGGGTCTGCTGAATACAGAAAGGAATTATGCCGAACCCTGGTAAAGAGGGGCCTTTTGGAGGTGATGTCATGAAAATCGATATAATAATAAACGGCACCTTGAAGACACTTAGAGTGAAACTCGATGAATATCTGGTTGATACTTTGAGAAACAATGGATATATCAGTGTAAGGCGAGGATGCGACACAACATCATGCGGAATATGCACTGTGTTGCTTGACGGTAATCCCATAGCTTCTTGCAGTTATCTTTCATGCAGGGCTGACGGACGAAGGATAACAACCGTCGAAGGGATTCAAGAAGAAGCTGCGCTTATAGCTGATTTTTTCGGACACGAGGGAGCTGATCAATGCGGATACTGCAATCCTTCCATGGCGCTGACTCTTTATGCCATGAAGCGGGAACTAAAAAACCCAACTGATGACGAAATACGTTCGTATCTTGTGGGAAACCTGTGCAGGTGCTCAGGTTATGTAGCTCAGCACAGGGCTATAAGGTCTTACCTGGAGGTGAAATCATGAAATATGTAAATAAGGTAAGGCCGTCGATTGATGGCAAGGGCCTGATGATGGGAAAACCGGGATATACTGATGATTTGGCTGAAGTAAATTCGTTAATTGTTAAAGTTCTCAGAAGTCCGCATCCCCATGCTAAAATTATAAAAATAAACAAAGAAAAAGCTTTGGCGGTAGATGGTGTCGAATGTATCCTAACCCATGAAGATTTTAAAAGAATTCCGATTACCAGGGCAGGCCAGGGATATCCTGAGCCGTCGCCACACGATAAATTTATTCTGGATAACCGTGTGCGTCATATAGGGGATGAAGTGGCTGCAGTAGCGGCACCAGACAAGGAAACAGCTGAGAAGGCACTATCTTTGCTTGAAGTTGAATACGAAGTACTTGAACCAGTGATGGATTTTGAAAAAGCCTACGAAAATAAAACTGTACTGCATCCCGAACCCGAAATCCATGAGATGTTTCCCATAGGATTTGAACCGCAGAAAAACGTGGCTGCTTCATATATGATGAACGTAGGTGATGTTGAAAAGACACTGTCTGAATGCGATGTTGTAATAGAAGAAACATTTTTTACACAGGCCCAGGCCCATACAATGATGGAACCGCATACAGCAAATGCTCGGATTGACTACCAGGGCAGGCTGGTTATTTATTCAGCGACGCAGACCCCCGTTCATGTGAGAAGAATTCTTTCCCAGGCACTTGAATACCCGCTTAGCAAAATACGTGTTATAAAACCGAGGATCGGCGGAGGTTATGGAGGAAAGCAGTGCCTGCATGGTGAATTCCTTATAGCGGCGGTTACACTCAGGACAGGAAAACCTTCAAAGATAATTTATACAAGAAAAGAAGTATATGAGTCAACGTTTTCTAGGCATCCCATGCGTTTTGATATAAAGCTGGGCGCTATGAATGATGGAACACTTAAAGGGATTGATGTTGAAGTTTTATCCGATACCGGTGCATACGGCGAGCATGCGCTGACAGTTTTCATGGTGGCCGGCTCGAAAGTATTTCCGCTTTATAATAAAGTGGACTCGATACGGTTCGGCGGAAAAGTAGTATATACAAACCATACGCCTGCAGGGGCTTTCAGGGGATACGGGGCTATTCAAGGCAATTATGCACTGGAATCCGCGGTTGATGTGCTTTGTGAAAAACTCGGTGCTGACCCTGTTGATTTCAGAATGAAAAACATGATAAAAGAAGGTGAAACATCGCCGATATTTGAAATCATGGGAGAAGGCACCGAAGGCACCGCAATGAATATGGAATCATGTAAACTGGAGTATTGCGTTAAGAGGGGAACTGAACTCATCGGATGGAAAGATAAATATCCAAAGAAGGTAACTGAAGAGGGTAAGATACGCGGTATGGGCATGGCAATAGCAATGCAGGGATCCGGAATTCCATATATAGACATGGGCTCTGCTATGTTAAAGCTTAATGACGACGGGTTCTTCAATTTAATGGTAGGCGCAACAGAGCTTGGGCAGGGCAGCGACACCATACTCGGCCAGATTGCAGCGGAGGGACTTGGGGTAAATCCGGATAAGGTGGTCATTTATTCATCTGACTCCGACCTTACGCCGTTTGACACCGGGGCATATGCATCAAGTACAACATATGTTTCAGGAAATGCTGTCAAACGCACCGCTGACAAAATGAAAGATATGATTATAGAAGAAGGCGCCAAAGCCCTTGGTTCGCTTATTGCAGAAACAGACTTTGACGGCGATATCATAGAATCAAGCGGCAAAAAAATAACACTAGCCGAACTATCAAACCGTCTTTATTACAATGAAAACCAAAAACAACTTGTTGCCGTAGAGTCCTATGTGGGAACTAAATCACCTCCGCCTTTTATGGCAGGTTTTGCTGAAGTCGAAGTAGACCCCGGAACAGGTAAAGTTGAGTTGGTGGATTATGCTGCGGTTGTGGACTGTGGTACTACCATCAATCCGGCGCTTGCAAAGGTACAGGTTGAAGGCGGCCTGGCACAGGGAATTGGCATGACCTTGTATGAAGATGTGATTTATTCCTCAAATGGAAGCCTGATTACAAATAATATGATGAATTACAGGATACCAACAAGAAAAGAAATAACAAACATGAATGTTGAGTTCGCGGAGAGTTATGAACCTTCCGGGCCTTTCGGTGCAAAATCCGTTGGTGAAATCGGAATCGACACGCCTCCTGCGGCAATTACAAACGCTATATACAATGCAGTGGGGGTTAGGATACAAGAGCTTCCGGTAACATCAGAAAAAGTTCTAATGGGAATTTTAAAACTAAAGGATAAGGAGTAGGAAAATGGATAAAAGAAAAACATTTAGACTGGTTTCGCAGATTATATTCTTCGGCGCCGTATGGGGTATCACGGAAGCTACGCTTGGCTATATATTGCATTTCCTGCCCCCGACACTGGCCGGAATAATTATGTTTCCGATAGCGGCATTCATTCTTGTAAAGGCATATAAGGCTACTGGATCGAGAGCTGCAATGATTTTTGTTGGATTAATTGCAGCAGGAATAAAGGCCATAGATTTAGTATTACCGGGTATGATGGTGTTTAAAACGATAAACCCAATGATATCAATAGTGCTTGAATCGTTGTTGGTTGCAGCTGCGTATCCGCTGATAAGCAAGACGGATTGGAAGTCGAAATTATCAGGAGGCCTGGCAGCAAGCCTTGGATGGCGTGCAGGTTACATTCTGTATATGACGGCCCAGTTCTTAATAACCGGATTTGTGTCAAGCTATATTGCAAGCCCTGCGGCAGTTATTAATTTTATTTTGTTTAATGGTGCAGTCAGTGGATTGCTTGTGTTTGCCGTACTGCATTTTGAACCAAAACTGACACTAAAAACAATAAAATTCAAACCCGTATATGCACTTGCGGCATTGGTTCTTGCCCTCGGCCTACAGCTCATTATTTGAAATAGGACTGAAGAAGGGGCTAGTAACCTAAAATGGAAGGATGACATTCCGGATGGATATTTATAAGAGGATAAGCGCATACAGAAACTCAGGAACGGCATGTGTAATCGCTACCGTCGTTGAGAAGAGCGGCGAAGGTCCGGTAGAGGTCGGCAAGAAAATGATTGTTGGTTCTGACGGCAAAGCCTTTGGGACAGTAGGCGGAGGTGCCCTGGAGTTCCATTCCCGCGAAAAATGCAAAGAGTTGCTTTGTAAAAAAGAAAACCTTCTTGAAAAATACCTTCTGGATGAAGGAGAAATCATAAAGGATGCAAAGACCCTGCCTATGGTATGCGGAGGCGCAGTATCAATATTTTATGAATACATTGGGCCGGATGCATATGTTTATGTGTTTGGCGCAGGACATGTGGGACAAGCCACTGTGAATATTCTAAAGACAATGAACTTCCATGTAACTGTAATTGACGAGAGAATCCCTGTATGTGAGGCATTTACCGGGGCGGATAGAATAGTTAATACCTCATTCACGGAATTCATTGAAAAAGAAGGAATTGATGAGGGAAGTTTTGTATTGGTGTGCACTCCGTCACATAAGAATGACTACAATGTCATATACAAAGTAATTGAACTGGGGTTAAAGCCAAAATACATAGGTATGTTGTGCTCATCGTCAAAATTAAAAAACTTCCTTGGTAAGATATATGAAAAATTTGGGGAAAATGTTGATTTGAAAAACTTATATTCGCCTGTTGGGCTTGATACAGGCGGTGGTTCGCCCGAGGAAATAGCAGTATCGATATCTGCTGAAATACTTGCTGTCAATAATGAAAAAACAGGGCACAGGCATATGAAGTCCGGTGATTATCAATGGTAACCATAATTGCTGGACCCATAAACTCAGGGAAAACCACCCGGATGAACGAAATATTCGAGACATATGATAACGGAGACGGATTTCTATCATTGAAAATAATGGAAGGCAGGACGGTAAAAGGCTTTAACCTTATGAAACTTTCATCAGGGGAGACAAAGGATTTTATCAGAAGGGTGGAGGATTTACCGGAATACTGGACTGAGAATTGCAGGCTAGGCCCGTATTCATTCTCAGGTAAAGCTGTGGATTGGGTTGAAGAAGAACTTGAGGAAATCATTCAAAAAGGGAAATATCCGATTTTTCTTGATGAAATCGGAATCCTTGAGATTAACGGCAAATGCCTTTATAAGGCAGTAAAACGGATGATTAATTCAGGCAGGGATGTCTATTTATCAGCCAGGGACGAATTTATTGATGATATAAAAAGAGAATTCGGACTAAATGACGCTGAAATTATAAGTACCGGAGAAAGATATGCATGACCTTGGAATAATAGGGGGACAAATATATATTGACGGAAAGTTTGAAAAAAGAAACCTATTTATAAAAGAAGACCGTATTTCAAATATTTCCAGCCACATTGAAAGCTGTGAAGAATTTTATTACGCGGAAGATAAAAAAATCATTCCCGGACTGATAGATCCCCATGTGCACTTTGCGCTAAGATCCGGTAACAAGGTGTCTGTTGACGATTTTAATACCGGTTCAATCGCTGCAGCTTATGGTGGGATAACTACATTTATAGATTTTCTAGATCCAGTATCAAAAGCCAAGGACCTGCCCGGGGCATTAAAAAAAAGAAAGAGTCTTGCCATGGGCAGCGCCGTTAACTATATGTTCCATGCAACTGCGGCAAATCCTGTGGGAGAAACCGAAAATCTGGCTATGGAAATGAAAAATCTGGGTCTTCACACTATAAAACTTTTTACCACCTATTCAGAATCAGGACGCCGGACATATGATCCTGAGATAAAAGAATTGTTGTCCCTTTCACTAGAATACGGGCTCATGATACTTGCCCATATAGAAAATGACGATATAGTCGGTAGCCATCCTGAACAACTTGTAAGCAATCTTCCGGAGGCCAGGATTGAGGAGGCTGAAACGACGGAAGCTTTGAAACTGGCGGCAATGGTCAGGGAAACCAGCGGGGAATTATATATGGTTCATGCCAGTAGCGGGTATACGGTCCGGGAGTTGTTAAAAAGCTTCTCCGATATTATCGGAAGCAGCTTCCATATAGAAAGTTGCCCGCACTATTTTGCATACGATGATTCAAAATACGAGGGCAAGGACGGTTATCTATACACCATGATTCCTCCGCTGAGGAAAAGCAGCTCGGTAAGGTTATTAAAGAAATATGCCGATTTCGTAGAAACAATTGGCACGGATCACTGTCCTTATTTGGAAAATGACAAAGCCCGTCAGAGACTGGATGAAATTCCTATGGGAATTGGGTCGGTTGAGTATTCATTTCCTGTAATGCACAAAATCATTGGGGATAGGGCAATTGATAAAATGAGCAAACGGCCTGCAGAAATTTTTGGTTTATATCCATGGAAAGGGATTTTGGCCATAGGGTCTGATGCTGATGTCACAATATACGATGATAGTGAAGAATATATAATCAAAGGAGGACATTCGGCTTGCGATTACAATGTATATGAGGGATTCAAAGCAAAGGCAAAAATCGAATCCACATTATGCTGTGGAAATTTTGTAATCAAACGCGGCTGTTTTATAGAAGGGAGCGGAAAATGTTTGCTCTGATAAACACAAGAATATATGATTTTCAGGACTATTATGATAACGGGTTTATAGTTTTTAATGAAAAAATAATTGACGTCGGAAATATGGAGTCATTTATTGACAGGGGTTATGAAATTATTGATGGATCAGGTCATTTGGCCATGCCTTCACTGACGGTTGCCCATTCCCATATTTATTCTACATTTGCAAGGGGAATGGATATTACAGCCCAGCCTGACAATTTCCAGGAAATACTAGATAATATCTGGTGGAAGCTCGATTCGAATCTGACAGAAGAAGATATATACATGAGCGGCCTGGTAAGTGCGGTAGATTTTGCTAAAAATGGAATCACTGCTGTTATAGACCATCATGCAAGCGGAGTAATTAATGGTTCCCTTGATTTATTAAGGAGTGCGGTTTGCAACGAGGTCGGGATCAGGGGTTCGTTTTGTTTTGAAACCAGCGACCGTTATAATATTGATGAATGTATTAATGAAAATATCCGCAATGCTGACATGTTTGGAATGCATGCTTCGATGACCCTATCTGAAGAAACATTGGAAAAAATCAAGGAAAATCTTGGCGGCATGCCGATTCATATTCATGCCGCGGAAAGCGGACTGGATCAGGAAAACTGCCTTACATACCATGGGGAACGTGTAGTCGAAAGACTGGCAAGGCACGGATTGCTTAATAAGAATTCAATACTAGCCCATTGCATACATGTAAATGAAAAAGAAGCAGAATTAATAGCAGCAAATGATTGTTACGTAGCGCTGAATGTGCGCTCTAATATGAATAACGCAGTGGGTCTTCCTGATTTCAGGATGTTAAAGGATATGGGGGTAAGGTGCCTGATTGGAAACGACGGGATGTCCCATGGCATTATGAGTGAGTGGACTTCAATGTATTTCGCAATGAAACACAGATACTCTTCGCCATCTGCTTTTGACACGCAGGATTTAATCGCAATAGTCGACAACAATTATGAGTATATCAATGAAACCATGAAAGTTAAAACCGGACGGCTGAGAAAAGGTTATGATGCGGATTTACTCTCCGTAGAATACGAACCACCGACTCCAATCCGCAAAAGCAATGCTTTCGGCCACCTGTTGTTTGGGCTTGCTGAAAATTTCACTCCCGAGCATGTCTGGTGTAAAGGAAAACAGATTGTAAAGCATTACCACGCGAATGAAGAAATTGAATCAAAATACAAGACGGCAAAAAGTGTGGCAGCAAAATTATGGGAAAGGATTAGCGGTGACTGATCATATGAATAAAATGAAAACAAAATTCGATAATTTAGTCTTGGCGAATCCCATGATGCCTGCATCAGGACCGCTGACAGGGGACTTTGAGAAACTAGAATTTATGCAGAACCAAGGTGTCGGAGCAGTAGTGACAAAGACCATTTCAATAAAGGCTGCAAAAGTTCCGCGCCCCTGTATATACGGCGGAAGAAATTATATCCAGAATTCAGAGCTGTGGTCTGAGTTTCCACTGGAAAAGTGGACTGGCGAAATACTCCCTGAATATATGAAAATAAAGAAATCCCCCTTGGTTGTCAGCGTGGGTTATACAGCGGATGATATGAAAGTCCTGATACCGGTGCTTGATAAATTCGCGGATGCTTTTGAAGTGTCAACGCACTATGTTGGGAAAAATCTTGATGTTATTGCAAAAACGGTTAAGACAATTAGGGAAAGCACCGACAAACCTGTATATATGAAAATAAGTCCCCATATACCTGAACCGATAGAGTTTGCAAAGGCAGTAAGGAATGCGGGAGCTACAGGGGTTGCAGCCATAAATTCCCTTGGGCCTACTATGAATATAGACATTGCGTCATGTACCGTAAACTACGGAGGCGAAAGCGGATTTTCATGGACGTCCGGACCTGTGATAAAGAACCTTGCACTTGGCATTGTATACACAATAAAATCAGCGTTGCCTGACCTGACCGTCATAGGAACCGGCGGGATTCAAAGTGCCGGTGATGTGCTTGAGTTTCTGCTGGCAGGGGCTGATGCCGTACAGATGCTGTCCGGTGCATTGCTAAAAGGAAAGACCTTATATTCAAGAATCATTAAGGAGCTTCCGGCCGCTTTAGAAAAATATGGGTTCGAAAGCATTGAACAGGTTAAAACTGCCGGGCTCTCTATTAAGTCCGGTTATGAGCCTAAGGTTCCGGTTATTGATGAAGACAAATGTACCCATTGCAGGTTATGTGAAAGAATTTGCCCGTATTTTGCAATAAATTATGACGGGACTATTCATTTTGATAAAGAAAAGTGTTTCGGCTGTGGGCTTTGCATTTCTAAATGCCCCGTCGATGCGTTGGAATGAAAGGAGACAGAGAATGTCCGGTATAAGCCAATCCATTCCAAAACAGGATACCTCGGGTAAAATATCAGGCGAAGCCCTATATATCAGTGATATTAAAATTAAGGGAATGCTTCATGCGAAAACGCTGCGATCCACCCGGACGCGCGCGAATATAAAGGAAATAAAAATACCCGAACTTCCCGAGGGATATTATATTGTTGATTACAAAGATATCCCGGGTAAAAATTTCGTAAAGATAATTTTTGAAGACATGCCTGTATTTGCAGAGAAAACTGTCAATTATTATGGAGAACCCATATTGCTTGTCGTGGGCGCAGATAAAGAGATAGTGCTGGACCTGGTTAATTCCATTGAAGTTAAATATGAAATTCTTGAACCTCATTATAAATATACAAAAAGCGTTGTGCATTATGAATATTCAAAGGGAAATGCTAAGACTGCCTTTGCCAATGCTGTCAGGACGGTAAACGGAGAATATTCAACCGGTTATCAGGAACACATATATCTTGAGCCACAGGGTGTTATTAGCGTATATGAGCCCGGGAAAATTACTATTCTGGGTTCGATGCAGTGCCCGTATTATATTAAGAACGCAGTCATGCAGGTGCTCAATGACGACGGCAGCGGGGTCCGGGTGCAGCAGGCAACAACCGGTGGTGCTTTCGGTGGAAAAGAAGAGTTTCCATCATTGATGGCATGCCAGGCTGCAGTAGCAGCTGCAAAATTGAAAAAGCCCATAAGCCTTATATATGACAGGACTGAGGACATTGAAACAACAACAAAGCGGCATCCTTCCATTATTAAATTCACAGCGGCAATCGGTCCTGAATATACGGTTGATGCAATCAGAGCACATGTATCATTGGACAGCGGCGCATACATTGGACTTTCGGGCGTTGTGCTTCAAAGAGCTTTGATAGCCGCAAGCGGCGTTTATACAATTGATAACCTGGAAATCTCAGGGGATGTCTATGAAACCAATTCTGTTCCAAACGGCGCATTCCGCGGTTTCGGGGCCCCGCAGATGTTTTTTGCCATTGAGATGTTTATGGAGCATATCGCGAAAGAATTGAAATATCATCCCTTTGAGTTCAAGTTGAAATATTTAGCGAAAAAAGGAGATGCAACATCAACCGGCGGTAAATTCAGAGACCCAATAATTTTAAGAGATATGATTCTCAAGGCTTGGGACGTTTCCGATTATCAGAGGAAAACAACGGAATTCTCACAACCCGGCAGCAACAGGGGAATTGGAATGTCACTGTTTCTCCATGGCTGTGGATTTACCGGCAGCGGGGAAAAAGAGCATATAAAGGCTGTAGTAAGACTAAAGAAGAATGTAAATGATACAGTGACTGTCCTGGCCTCTAGTACAGATATGGGGCAGGGGGCGGCTACAACCCTGAGAAAAATTGCCGCGGGTGTGCTTGGGATATCCATTGAAGACGTCATCTATAATAAACCGAATACAGACCTTGTCCCGGATTCAGGACCAACGGTTGCATCGAGGACAATAATGGTTGTAGGAGGACTGATTGCAAGGGCTGCAAGGGACCTTCGGGATAAATGGGAAGAAGGAAAGCAAATAATTGTAGAGCAGAGGTATAAGCAGCCCGAATATATAAAATGGGATGACGGCACAATGCAAGGCGACGCATATCCGGCATATTCATGGGGAGTCGTTATCTGCGAAGTTGAGGTTGATTCCGTTACTTGCCGGGTTGATCTAAAGGGTCTTTGGTCTGTTTATGACATCGGCAAGGCAATCGACGAAAGAATTGTTATCGGACAGGTAGAAGGCGGGCTTCTCCAGGGTATCAGCTACGGCATGCTTGAGGTAATGGAATGCAAAGAAGGCATAATCCAGCAGAAAAACGTTACAGATTACATAATCCCAACAGCTGCAGACAGTATAAATATGTTTACGCACATAATGGACAACCCATATCCTCTTGGCCCCTATGGTGCGAAAGGCGCCGGAGAACTGCCGCTGGTAGGCGGAGCCCCTGCGGTTGCGATGGCTATTGAAAATGCCATAGGCAAGAGGGTATACAAGATACCGGTCACACCGGAATACATAATGGAGCTGATGAAAAATGGCTGACATCAAATTCAAACTTAACAATAAAAAAATCCATATCGACCGAGATCCGACAATGCGGCTTCTGGATATTCTCCGTGATGATTTCGGGTTAGTCGGTGTAAAGGAAGGCTGCGGCGAAGGGGAGTGCGGCGCTTGTTCGGTGCTTGTTGACGGCGAAGTAGTCAGCTCATGCCTTATGCCCCTTGGTAATGCACAAGGGAAGAAAATAATTACAATAGAGGGTTTCAAAAAAACCAAAAGATATGAGGTTATTCATCAGGCTTATGAAGACGCCGGTGCCGTGCAATGCGGATTCTGTATCCCCGGAATGATAATCGCTTCGGAATCTTTGTTAAATAAAAATCCACATCCCACCGAAGATGAGATAAGGGACGGTTTATCAGGCAACCTCTGCAGATGTACCGGCTACAATATGATTGTAAAAGCCGTGCAGTTGTCGGCCGAAAGGGGTGATGGACTTTGGTAAAATCGTTTATTCCAAAAACATATCGTGAAGCCCTTGAATTTCTTGCAAAAAACAATTTAACAATATTGGCGGGCGGAACAGACCTTATGGTTAAGAACAGAAAATGGTCCGGGCTTGCCCCTGGTTTTAAGGGCGGCGTTTTATTCGTTTCGCAGTTAGCCGAACTGGATTTCATTCGAAGGGAAAACGAAAGGATACATATTGGGGCAGCAGTAACCCTTGAAAGGCTTCTTCATGAGAATAATATACCTGATGTTTTAAAAAAAGCGATTTCACTAATGGCTTCGCCGGGCATTAGGCACACTGCAACTCTTGCAGGGAATATAGGAAATGCTTCTCCGGCCGGGGATTCGCTACCGGTACTATATATTCTAAATGCAGGTATAGTACTTGAAAGTGTTGAGGGTGAGAAAACCATTCCTATTGAAGATTTTATTTTAGGTCCTGGTTCGAAGGATATGCGTTCGGGTGAAATGATAAGGGAAATTGTTATTGACGAGGTTAACTTTGATTTTATCATGTATGAAAAAGTAGGGGGGCGAAAAAGCGATGCGATATCAAAGGTGTCTTTTTGTGGAGCGATTTCGTCGGTTTTCGATATGGCTTCGGACATAAGGATAGCTTTCGGGGCTGTAGCCCCAACTGTAGTAAGGTATAGGGATTACGAGTCGCGATTCAGGGACATGCCTGTTTCTGACCTTGTCCGTATGACAGATATGATAAAAGAGCTGTACAGCCCGCATATTCAACCGATAAGCGACCAACGGTCAACGGCAGAATATAGAAAAGAGTGTGTATTGAATGTTCTTGGGAAGTTCCTGGCGGAAGCTGAGAGAAATTACAGGTAAGGAGAAGCATATTGATTGGTGAAAAAATAAGGAACAGACGAAATGAAATAGACATGAGCATGAAAGTGCTTGCTGAAAAAACCGGGTTGACATCAGGATTTATTAGTCAGGTTGAAAGGGAGCTTGCAGAACCATCTATAACATCTCTCCGTAAAATAGCAAAGGCCCTTGGAGTGGCGGTTTTTTACTTCTTTACAGAGGAGAAAAGCCCGGGAAAAGTTGTTAAGAAAAACGGTAGGCAGAGCAGGAATTTCACAAAATCACACCTGACATACGAGCTTCTTTCGCCGGACCTGAACAGGCAGATGGAAATGTTCATGGCCTCACTTGAGCCAGGCGCCGGCACCTGCGACGAACCTCTTTCACATAATGGGGAAGAAGTTACACATGTGCTTGAAGGAACCATGTGGATAAAAATAGGTGATGATGAGTACACGCTTGAAGCAGGCGATACAATTTACTATTTTTCAAGCGTTCCCCACAAGATTGTGAATTCCGGGGATAATATATTGCGCTTTATATCTACTATCACCCCCCCGGTATTTTGACCCGGTTAAGAAGACCGCAGGGTTTGGTAAATTAATAATAATAGGAAGAATGCAAATAGGAGGAGATGAATGAATACTATTCAATTGGTAAAAATAGCAAGAGGAGATAAAAAAGCTGACCTTGTTCTAAAAAACTGCGCTATTGTAAATGTGTTCAGCCACAGGATTGAACATGGCGATATAGCAATAGCCGGGGGAATCATTGCCGGGATTGGAAAGTATTCAGGAAGAAAAGAAATTGACATTGGCGGCGGCTTTGTCTGCCCCGGATTCATTGACGGCCATGTTCATATAGAATCGTCAATGCTTACACCACCGCAGTTTGCCAAATCAATTATTCCAAAGGGCACAACAACCGTTATTGCGGACCCGCACGAAATCGCAAATGTATGCGGAGTCAGAGGGATTGAATTTATGCTGGACAGCAGCGAAAACCTCCCTTTGGATGTCTTTATCATGCTTCCATCTTGTGTGCCTTCTACGGAATATGAAAACTCAGGTGCGGTTCTTAGCGCTGAAGACCTGGCTCCGCTTATGTCAAGGGAACGTGTTTTAGGCTTGGGTGAAATGATGAATTATCCAGGGGTAATCGGTGGAAACAAAAAAACACACGATAAACTGGGAATAGCTGATGACCGCAGGATTGACGGACATGCCCCGGGAGTTTCGGGCAAACAATTAAATGCATATATTGCTTCCGGCATAAAAACAGATCATGAGTGCACTAACGTTGAGGAGATGACTGAAAAAATCAGCAGGGGCATGTATGCTATTATCAGGGAAGGCTCAGCCACAAGAAATCTTGAGGCTTTAATCAAGGGGGTGAATAAAGAAAACCTTAGGCGCGTGCTGTTCTGCACCGATGACAAACACCCTAAAAACATAAAGAACGAGGGTCATATAAATTATAATGTGAAATCGGCGATTGAGCATAGCATTGATCCGATAGATGCAATTATAATGGCAACGCTGAACACGGCTGAATGCTATGGACTTAAAGACAGAGGGGCCATAGCCCCGGGATATATTGCGGATTTATTAGTCCTTGATAACCTTAGGAATATTTCCGTTCTGCAGGTTTATAAAAACGGAAAACTTGTAGCCGAGAATGATGAAGCAAAATTCGGTGCACGTATGGTTGCAGATAATAGAGTACTGAATACTGTAGTCTTGAATGATAATATGGATATTGATTTTTCAATGAGGCTTAAATCAGATGTTGTAAAGGTAATCCAATTGATAAAGGACAATGTAACAACTAGAAAAGTTATCAGAAAGGTTGATACTGATGACGGATACTATCATAACAATCCCAAGCTGGATATTTTAAAACTTGCTGTCATAGAACGTCATAAAAAAACAGGAAATATCGGCCTGGGCTTAGTTGAAGGCTACGGTCTTAAAAACGGTGCCATTGCACTAACTATTGCACATGACTCTCACAATATCATTGTTATCGGAGACAATGACAGGGATATGAAGAAGGCTGTTGAGGAACTGCAAAAATGCGAAGGCGGAATAACCATATGCAGCGGGGGCAAAGTACTGGAAACCCTGGTGCTTGAAGTCGGAGGGCTCATGACAAACTCCCCAATAGATGATGTTGAAGAAAAAATAGATGAAATGACCGGCATAGCTGAAAAATTAGGTGTTAACAAAAGTATTGACCCGTTTATGACACTATCATTCCTGGCTCTTCCTGTCATACCTGCATTGAAATTGACAGACCGCGGGCTATTTGACGTTAATAGTTTTGGGTTTGTCGGTATTGAGGAATAAAGGCAACGTGCCACAGGCGCAGCCAAAAAACAGTGTTTATACTGAATGATAAAAATTCACACATTTAAGTTTGCAACGAATGAATATTGTCATTGGTACCCCTTAGCAAATACCAGGTGTACACAGATTGTTTGAGTTTATTCAGTAGCTGTGATAAAATTTAGTAGTACTAAACATATTAAGCTTCACTAAAGTTTAATTAAGTCGAGGGCAGTGAATAAATGGCATATATAAAAGGTTATGAATGCACAATTTGCAAATCACAGTATGAAGGTACGGAGAATCTCTATACCTGTCCTAAATGCGGAGAAAAGGGCATCCTTGATATTGTATATGACTATAAGAAAATAAAATCCAGGCTCACCAAAGCGCATCTTGCCAATTGCATAGATGATTCAATGTGGAGGTATCGCTTTGCAATGTCTGTTAATCCCGGAAACATAGATAAATATCTAAAAGTAGGGGATACCCCTCTCTACCGGGCCCGGCATTTGGGCAGGGTTCTGGGATTAAGGAAACTCTATGTTAAAGATGAAGGATTAAACCCGACGGCATCATTGAAAGACAGGGCTTCTGTGGTTGCTGTTGCCGATGCACACAGGCTGCAAGTTAATACATTATGCTGCAGTTCAACCGGTAATGCGGCATCATCCCTGGCAGGGAATGCTGCCAGAACCGGACATGATACGGTTATATTTGTGCCTGAAAGAGCGCCGATAGGAAAGTTGTCACAGCTTCTCATATTCGGCGCAAAGGTAATAGTTATCAAAGGCAGTTATAAGGATGCGTTTGAAATGTCGCAAAAAGCAATCGAAAAATGGGGTTGGTATAACAGGAACGCTGCAATCAACCCGCATCTAGTTGAAGGTAAAAAGACTGTCGCAATGGAAATAGCAGAACAGCTGGACTGGAAAACGCCTGACTGGGTTTCTGTTTCAGTCGGCGACGGCTGTACCATAGCAGGGATTTATAAAGGGTTTTATGACCTGCTGCAAATTGGAATTATAGATAGAATACCCAGGCTACTTGGAGTTCAGTCAGACGGTTGCAGTCCGTTTGTTAATGCACATATAAAAAGTGAACCTCTTGAACCGGCTGAAGAAAATACAATTGCCGACAGTATATCGGTAGGAATTCCGAGGAATCCTGTGAAAGCTAACAAGGCAGTTGAAAAATCAGGCGGAACATGGATAGCGGTTTCAGACCATAACATATTAAAAGCAATGAAGACCCTGGGAAGCAACGAGGGTATATTCACTGAACCTGCCGGTGCGGCAAGTCTTGCAGGTGTTGAAGAAGCACTAAAAATTAAAATTATCAAACCGGATGAAAGCGTGTGTGTTATAGCGACAGGCAACGGATTAAAAGATACTAAAAACGCCATGGAAGCAGCTGGAAAACCCATATGCATCGAACCGGATATGAATGAATTATTCAAAGTAATAGGGAAATGACCATTTAATGTAGGAGGAAAACATGAACGGCATACCATTCGGGCCAACATACGACGAAATGCTGGAGAGGGATCTGATAGATTCTGAAATAAAGAAAAAAGCCAGGGCAGCTCTTGATGATGAGCTTAGCGCCTTTAATCTTTTTAATATCACATGGAAAGACGAAGAAAACAAAGTGCGCAAGCTTTTGCTGCCGCCGGAACTTACAGGGGTAGACGCAAATATCATTGTTTTACTCGGCAAATATTTTCCATCCGGTTCGCACAAGGTAGGTCCGGCCTATTCTACATTGATAGAGGGATGTGTTGACGGAACAATACTGCCCGGCGAACACACGATTCTCGGTCCTTCAACAGGCAACTTTGGAATAGGCGTATCATATATCTGCAATCTCATGGGATATGATGCAATTGTCATTATGCCCGATAATATGAGTAAGGAACGGTATGAACGTATAAAAAAATATGGGGCAGAACTTGATCTGACGCCGGGTACCGAATCCGATGTCATACTTACGCTCCAAAGGACATATGAGTTGGTAAAAGACCCTGAAAATAGGTCGCTGGCACAATTCGAATTGCTGCCCAATTATCGTTTTCACAGGCATGTTACGGGGAATTCCGCCATTGAGGCGGTTGAAGGCATTGGCAACGGCAGGATAGCATGCTTTGCCTGTGCGCCCGGTTCCGCCGGCACAATCGCCGCGGGGGACCAGATAAAGAAAACCTTTCCTGAAGTCAGGATTGCTGCCCTTGAGCCTTACGAGTGCTCTACCCTTACAAACGGGGGCCGGGGGCAGCACCGGATAGAGGGGATAGGCGACAAGATGTGCACGCTGATACATAATGTCCTTAACACGGATTTTGTAGTACAGATTCGTGACGATGACTGTGTCAGGGGATTGAAAGTCATCCATGACGGTACCGACATACTGGTGGAATCCGGCATCAGCATGGATACAGCATTATACCTTAAAGATAAATTCGGCGTATCCGGAATATGTAATATCCTGGGTTCAATAAAAATGGCGAAGCACCTGAAACTCGGCCCCGGTGATAATGTTGTAACTGTCGCCACTGATGGATTTGACAGGTATGAATCTGTTTTGGTTGATCTTGAAAGACGTTATCTTGAAACAGAAGATTTTGTTATAAGGCGATGGAAAAAGGACGTTTTCGATGACGTTGATGAAAGCTGTATATATGATTTCAGGCGTCCTGAAAAAAAAGAACAGCTTTTTAATCAAAAAGAAAAAGACTGGCTCCCGTTTGGATATACTAAGGAATATATGGACTCTATGAAGAGCCAGGACTTCTGGGATGCTGAATATGAAAAAATAAAGTACTACGATAAAAAAATCAAGGAAATGAGGAGGCTGCCCAATGATTGATTTTAAGATTATTCTTGGAAAAGCTGAATCATACAAACCGGAAATGTCTGCGTTCCTCCGCGACATGATCAGATTGCCAAGTGAAAGCTGCAACGAGAAGGAAGTAATCCTTCGTATAAAGACAGAAATGGAAAAGGTAGGGTTTGATAAAGTAGAAATCGACCCGATGGGAAACATTCTTGGATATATCGGCCATGGCAGCCACCTTATTGCAATGGATGCACACATTGACACCGTCGGGGTGGGAGATCGCGGCCTTTGGAATTATGACCCTTTTGAAGGATTTGAAGATGATGAAATAATAATAGGAAGAGGAGCCAGCGACCAGGAAGGCGGCATGGCTTCGATGGTCTATGCGGGTAAAATAATAAAAGACCTGGGGCTTGAAGACGATTATACTCTTCTTGTTACAGGAACGGTCCAGGAAGAGGACTGCGATGGACTTTGCTGGCAGTACATTATTGAGAAAGATGAAATAAAACCCGAATTCGTAGTTATTACGGAGCCCACATCACTAAATGTTTACAGGGGGCATAGGGGCAGGATGGAAATCAAGGTTTCAACCCAGGGGGTCAGCTGCCACGGTTCTGCACCTGAAAGAGGTGACAATGCAATTTACAAAATGGCCCCGATAATAAATGAACTAAAGGAACTTCACGGCAATTTAAAGCATGATGCATTTTTAGGAAAAGGCAGCCTGACGGTATCCGAGATATTCTTCAGTTCTCCTTCGCGATGTGCAGTCGCTGACGGGTGTTCAATATCCGTAGACAGAAGACTTACAGCAGGTGAAACATATGAATATGCACTTGAGCAGATTCGTAATCTTGAGGCCGTAAAAGCAGTAGGTGCAACAGTAGAGATGTATGACTATAAACGTCCTTCGTATACGAATTTGGTTTATCCGACCAAAAGCTATTTCCCAACATGGGTTCTTGATGAAAAACATCCTGCCTGCAGGACGCTTGTAGAAACTTACAAAGGATTATTTGGTAAAAAACCGCTTGTTGATAAATGGACATTCTCAACTAATGCTGTTTCAATAATGGGCAGATTCGGTATACCGTGCATTGGTTTTGGCCCCGGCCATGAAGACCAGGCCCACGCACCGAACGAACGCACCTGGAAAGACGAACTTGTAAAAGCCGCGGCCATGTACGCCGCAATCCCATCTGTATACCTGGAACAATAGAGGAGGGGTATCATTCCAAAAGTGGAATGAAAGAGGAGGGGTAATATTCCATAATGAAGGAGGAAGATGATGAAAACTGATTTTAAAGGGAAACATTTTATATCACTGCAGGATTGGAGCAAGGAAGAATTGGATATACTGCTGGAGGAATCCTACGACCTGAAAAAGAAATATTTATCAGGGATACCAACACCCTACTTGCCTTATAAAACTATGTTCCTTATGTTTTTTGAACAGTCCACCAGAACAAGAAACTCTATGGAGGCGGGCATTGCACAGATGGGAGGCCACGGCAATTTCCTTGACGTAAGCACAATGCAGATAGCCCACGGGGAATCTGCAAAGGACACCGCAATAATTCTTTCGAGTTATGGGCACGGAATTGCCTGCAGAAATTGCTTTTGGGAAATAGGGAATAAATATCTGAGAGACATGGCTAAATATGCTACTGTTCCTGTAATGAGCCTGCAATGTGACCTTTACCATCCAATGCAGGGAATCGCCGATTTAATGACCATACAGGAAAAAACAGAAACAACGCAAAACCTTAAGGTCTCAATCATATGGGCTTATGCTACCAGCCATAAAAAACCCATATCGGTACCACTGACACAAGCCCTGCTATTTCCAAGGTATGGTATGGATGTAACTCTTGCATACCCCGAAGGGTACGATCTTCCCGACTGGGCAATCGCACAGGCAAGGGAAAATGCAGATAAAAACAACGGGAAATTTAAAATAACCCATAATATGGAAGAAGCATATAAAGATGCGGATGTTGTAATTCCCAAGAACTGGGGCAGCTGGGTAAATAACCAGAGCACAGAAGTAGTGGACGACTTGCTGGAATCATATAAAAGCTGGAAATGCACTGAAAAAATGATTGCTCTTGGATCTAAAGATGTAATGTATATGCATGCCCTTCCTGCCGATAGGGGAAATGAAGTTGAAGATTCTGTTATAGACGGACCGCATTCAATCGTATATGACGAAGCTGAAAACCGGCTGCATACGGCGAAAGCGGTTATGAACCTTACAATGGGTGGAAAATAGAAGGTGGATTATGGGAAAACTTGCTGTAATAGCCATAGGAGGCAACTCGCTGATAAAGGACAAGGGGCATCTGAAAGTCTCTGACCAGTACGATGCCATATGCGAGACAGTCAAATATATCGTAGATATAATCGAAGAAGGTTATGAGGTTGTCATAACCCATGGCAATGGTCCGCAGGTGGGTTTTATCATGCGTCGGTCAGAAATCGCTGAGGAAGTTGAACATATGCATCCGGTTCCGCTTGTAAGCTGCGATGCCGATACACAGGGGGCGCTGGGATACCAGATTCAGCAAGCGCTTCACAACGAATTTGCTAAACGCGGCATACAGAAAAATGCAGTTACTGTTGTAACGCAGGTGGAGGTTGATCCCAATGACACGGCTTTTGAAAACCCCTCCAAGCCCATTGGAGTCTTTTATAATGAAATGCAATTAATGCATCTAAGAAACAGCCATCCCGATTGGATTATGACCATGGATGCAGGCAGGGGATACAGAAGGGTTGTGGCTTCGCCCATACCTAAGAACATCGTTGAAATAGAAGCAATTGAAACCCTGGTAAAATCCGGATTTAGTGTGATTGCAGTAGGCGGAGGCGGCATTCCTGTTATTGTAGAAGACGGTTTATTTAAAGGAGTAAATGCTGTCATTGACAAAGATCATGCATCAGGTATGCTGGCTACAAAAATCAAAGCGGATGTGTTTATCATTTCCACGGCGGTCAGCAACGTATATTTAAATTTCGGAAAATCCGATGAAAAAGCCATTGGCAGCACGAATATTGCTGCAATAAAAGAACTAAAAGAACAGGGGCATTTCGCTCCCGGAAGCATGCTTCCTAAAATAGATGCCGTGCTAACCTACCTGGAAAACGGAGGTAAACAGGCAATTATTACTTCCCCGGAGAATCTGCTTAAAGCTATCCGCGGAGAAGCAGGCACCATAATAACTTAAAATTCTAGTCATTTTCCTCATTTCAGGCCGGTATATATTTTATGCCGGCCTGATACCTCTGTTTAGAAAATTCACTTTTTTAGTACTATTATATGAATTTAAAATTTCAGGAGTTTATGTAAAAAAATCAATGAATTTCTTTTCACAGGTTTTACACAGGAAAGACACAGAATTATGCACAGTGGCAATTACCTAAGATAATTGCTATCAATAGGTTTTGCACATTATCCACAGTAAGTTTTTAAAAGCTGCTTGTTAAGAACAAAAAACAAAATATGTCAATTAGCCCTTGCCAAGAATGGTAAATTATGTTAATATTGTGCTGACAATAAATACCATCAGAGGTGCAGACTCATCAAAAAACTTAACGACAGATACAATTTCATACAGCATTTAAGCGGACGAAAAGGTGTTAATGTATTTCTCGGGTATGATGAAATTACGAGTTCTAAGATAATTATTAAGGAAATAAAAAATTCGCGGAATAAAAAAGAAAATGATTTCAGCATACTTCGAAAACTCAGACATCCCGGACTCCCTGAAATTACTGATGCATTTGAATTGAATGAAAGTCTATATATCATCATAGAATATATTGATGGGAAGAACCTTAGTGAAATTGTAAAGTCCTGTGGCATTCTTGATGAAAAAGGAGCTCTGGATATAGTTCTGAAACTACTGGATGTTTTGGATTACCTTCATTCCATCAGGCCAAAACCGCTTATACACGGAGATATTAAGCCGGAAAATATATTAATTGAAAACGACCGGGTAGTCCTTATTGACTTCGGATCTATTGATACTGAAGATGCATCACCCGGATTCTGCGCACCCGAGAGATTTGCAGGCATTCCGAAATCAATTGAGTCAGATTTATATTCGATAGGGGAACTTCTGCATTTTTTATTGTGCGGAGAAATAAAAAAGGTTTACAACAAAAAACAGTCAACCAACATAAACAATGACATTTACAGGATTATTGATAAAAGCACAAGTAAATTACCCGGTGAAAGATACAATAAGGCAGCAGCGATGATTTCAGAAATACATCGCTTACAAGAACTCCGCAGAGCAGGTGTTAATAATGAAAATGACATAAGGATTGTTTGTATCCCGGGATGTTCGGAAGCGGCTTGTGAAATAGCTTATTCTATATGCTCAATAAAAAGAAAGGTACTTATTGCAGACCTTAATATGCTTTCTCCTTCAGTACATACAATAATGGGTGTAGATAAATTCGATTACTGCCTTCAGGATTTTATGTCAGATAATCCTATGGAGCTAAGGAATAAAAGCATTGAGATTAAAAAGAGCGGGCTTAGGATGCTGCCCTGTCGGATTGACTATGAAAATTATGAAAGTTCGTCGGACAACTGCTTGTCCGCTATTATCACAGGAGCAAGCGGATTTTTTAACACAATCATAATTTCATGCAGTGGTTTCCCTTATGATAAATATTTTATTGATTCATTGATTTACAGTAATATTGTCATATTCCCCGTCACAAAAGGAATTATCGATATAAGAAGATTTAATTCTTTAGTTAGGTTCATGTGCGACAGGCAGAATGTTCCTGATAGTAAAATGTATTTTATGGGTGTTGATACCTATGAAAATAATATCAGTCCGCTTATTGCAGCAGGCGCTGTAGAAACAACATGGATTGGTAGTATTCCCCGTATTCCCAGTCGCTCAGCACTGTATTCTTCGGGCAGTCCTTATGTTTATTCTGTCAGGAAGAATATATATACGCGTTGTAACAAACTGCTTAAAAAAACGGGGGTGTTATCATAATGCCGCTGGTAAAGACACTCTTTGAACCCATTGAAAGAGATAATAAGAGAACAGGTATAACAGTTCCGGTTGAAAAGCTTGTGATGCTGTTGTCAGGTAAAGTTATCAGTGAAAATCCGGAATATGTCATTAAAGCATATACAAATGAAAAAGACAGAGAAAACCTAGAAAATAAAATAGTTGAATTACTTGATACCGGAGGATATTACTACAGGGGCGGCAGACAAGAGCTCATAAGCAGGATTTTCGATTTCATGTTTGGCTACGGAACTCTTCAGAAACTCATTGATGACGAAGATATAAGCGATATTGATGGTACTGCATATAATGAATTTTCAATAATTAAGAATGGTATAAGAAAACCGATTGATATTGATTTCGGTGATGAGAAAACTTTTGGAACTTACTGCAGGCTTGTAGCTATTAGGAGCGGCGGCATTTTAAATGAGGACGATACCCATTGCAGAACTACTGATATCAAAAGAAAACTGAGGATAAATGTATCAATTCCACCAAGGAATGTTTCCGGACCTGCGATTAGCATTAGAAAACACAGGAATAATGCATATACTTATACGGAACTAGAACAACTTGGAATGCTTGATTGCAAATCGAGGGAAATACTTGAATGTTCAGCCCGCACTGAAAAAAGCATCCTGTTCTGTGGTAAGGGTGCTGCTGGTAAAACAACCATTCTGAGAACATTTATCAATAGCCTGCCGAGATTGGAACGGGTTCTGGTTGTTGAATCTGATGCAGAGATATATCCTGATAAGCAATATACAATTGAACAAAGAACTAAAAAGCAAGATGAGGGCGGGCGCCCTGTGAACCTTGAAATGCTGATAAAAGACGGCCTGACAATGTCCCTTGATTCGTATTGTATCGGGGAGATCGTCGGTCCTGAAGCATACTCATTCATAAAGGCTTCCTGCACCGGACACCGCATGCTTGGGACTGTTCATTCATCCAGTGCTGAAGAGGCATTGGACCGACTTGTTTCTCTGGCGTCGGGGGGTATGGCAAATGATTCAATAAGCAGAGTCCTGGAAGCGGCAGCGTCGGGTATTGATATGGTTGTCTACCTAAGAAAATTCTCTGTAATATCAATAATAGAGGTGAATGGAACTGTAGGAGGGCGGCCCGTTTATAAACATCTTTATGAAAGGAAAAATCAATGATTTACTTTCTGATTTACTTAATAATGTTTTTTGTAGGCTATATAGTTTTTTACAATATAAAAGTGCGCAATAAAATTCTAGGTTGGAAAAATTCAAAACAAAGTCGGATAAGTAAAAAAGGATTGTTATTGCTTTGCTTCATTGTTTTTGGGCTATCAATTATATGTTTCAGTCTGATAATTAATTCATTAATAGCGGCAATTGCGGTTGCCATCCTTCCGGTAATCGGACTGTATTTCATAATTGATATTACAGAGAGGTATAGGGAAGACAGAGAAATGAAACAAATAACTTTTTTCTTAATGAGCATGGCAAAATGGGGCGGAGTAAAGAATGATCTTGTATATTGCTTGAAAAAAACCAGCGAAACCGGAATAGAAAAACCGCTTGGGAATATGATTAGCACAACGCTAGGGAGAATTTATGGAGGAATGACCCCCTCTTCAGCTTTTGGGCTTCTGGAAAAAGAATCATATAGTGAAGACCTTCGATATCTTGTTAAAAATATCAGATTCGCCGCTGATAAAGGAGGAAACCTGCAAAGACTTTTCAAAGGGATGGAAGAGCAGTACTTTAAGATTGACGAAGAGTACTTCAAACGCAAAATATCCACTCTTAGGGATAGAACGGCTGTTTATATAACAATATTTATGGTCATTGCCACGGGAATGTGGTTTATTGGAAGCAATCCTATAGCCAGTACTTTTTACCTTAATACACTGAATGGCAACCTTCTGCTTGCAGTTTTTGTTTTAGTATTCGGAGCCGGAATCATGATAATGATGAAAAGGTAAGCTTATGATTATTTTGTATGGATTTATAAATCTTATTGCTGCGGTGGCTGCACTGAACGCTTACAGTGTGTCAAAAATTCGTGGAAGACTAATAAAAACAAGCGTGGCTCCGATATTTCTGGAAAAAGCAATACGCGCAGCAAAAAAACATGGAATAACACAAAAATCAGATGTTTTACTATATATGATAATGTCATTACTCGGAATAATCATGGGCGTGGCTGCCCTGATTGCCGGCAATTTTCCGGCTTCAGTCATTTTACTGCTTACTCCCATGACTATAGTGTTTTTTATTCTTATGACCAGGAAGAAAAAAGTTTCCTCTGTATTTCAAAAAAACGCTTACAAGCTTTATAAATATATCCTTAACCAAGCTTCCGCCGGGGTGAGACCGAGTGAAGCCATGAAAAAGATGTATGATGTGGTTGAGGAAAAGAAGCTTAAAAGAAATCTTATGGAAGCGTGTGCAATATATTCGGTTTCACTTGATACTGATATTCTTGCGAAGGCGATACTGGAAAATATAGACACGCCTGAAGCGAGAAGCTTTGCAATGACCATAAAGGACAAACTCTTTGAGAGCCGTGATTCAAATCTTATGGAACGTCTTGAACAGCTTATGTTCAACAGGTATTTCGCATATGTTCAAAGAGCTACTGACAATATTAAAACAAGATGCCTTATTGTGGTAGTGCTGCTTTGTTCAGTAGTTGTAATTATGGTTCTTATACCAACAATGTTAGACGTTCAAAATGCTTTGAACAGTATTTTTACACAATAAAGGAGGACATCATGAAAAGGAAAATCAAGAAAGTATCGGGTTATCTTAAAAATCAGGGAGGTTTCGGCCTTTACGAAGTCATTGGAATAGCTGCCGTGCTAATTGTTGCGGCATTTGTTGTAATTCCCGGTTTCAGGACATTCGCCCAGACTGTAATGAGTAAAATGGATTCCTGGGTGAATGACAGCATTTTCGGACAACTTTTTCCGGCAAGCTGATGGCTGAGAGGGCGGTGGTGGCCGCAGTCATACTGCTTATTGTACTGAGCATTTGCCTGTATGTTACGGAAAGTTTCATCCCGTTGGGGAAAAACCTGGATTTCAGGGATGTATGCAGGGGGTACCTCATGAAAATGGAGTATTGTTCCGGTCTCAGCGAATCTGCATGCATAGCCTTGGAAGATGATCTAGAAAGTCTGGGATTTGAAAATATCTGTATAAATGCACCGATGTCTGCGAAGGCGGGAACGGTAATGTCATTGAATATATCTGCAACTTTTAAAAGAGATAGCATTGTAGGAATATTTCGGCGGGTTCAGAAGGAATATGAAATGTCATACAGCAGGAAAGCTTTGGCTAGGAAAGTAGTAAATAGATGATTAAAAACAATAAAGGTTTCGGCATCTTGGAAAGCATACTGTTATGCGCTTTTCTGGTTTTTATGGTCATCCCCGTCTTTTCGGTTCTGATGGAAAAAGTGTACATAAAATATTCGGTGCACAAAATAAATGAATTGGCTGATACGGCTATAATGTCCTCGGTTTTCAGTATTGATGCAGCGGAATTTTCCGCAGGTGATTTGGTTATCAACGATGAAAGGAAACTTGAAGATAAGGTTTTGAGTATTCTTAGGATGAATTCATATGAAAATATGACAATAACCGGATTTGATATGTCAGCTCACAAAAACAGAGAGGAATGTCCATGCGGAGGCACATCTGAATTCAATTTTGTGCATTTGCTTATGAAAGTTTCTCTGGAAAGGTATGGGTCGAAAAATCCCGTTGAATTCTGGATACACAGGGATTTGGAAATCCCTTATAACAGGTAAAATATGAAGAAAAGCGTATATATAATATTGGCTGTACTGATTGCGGCTATTCTAACGGTAGTGCAGGCATTAATTGCAAACTCAATTGTTAAGAAAAATGAGATGGAAGTGTGTACTGCTGTAAACGAAATAAAAATTGGTAACATAATTCATGAAAAAGATATTGACACGATTAAGATTTATAAAGGTGAATTTGACGGCTTGGTTTGGTCGCCGTCTGCTTCGGAATTTGAAGGGAAAATAGCATCGCATGACATAGCTGCCGGCAGCATTCTCTGTCTGGGTGATATTTATGCCGAGGATGAGGGCATTGGTGAAACGGGATTTGTAGCACTGGAAGTTAACGGGGAGAATTTTAATGCGGGAAATCTTGAAAAAGGAGATTTTGTAGATTTGTATATGATGCCCGATTTCAAAGATGTAGATGAAGGAATAATTCTATGGCTTAATGGTATTTTTACAGAAAGCGGTGTTCGGTTTATTCCCGGTAAACAGCCTGGTATTCTTATTGAAAATGTGCTAATTGAGTATATCGATACTGAAACAGGACAGACAGCAAAATATGTTAGCATAAGGGTGCCGCGGCCTCTTGATGAAGCTATCGTATATCTCGAACAGATAAGTGTTTTTGAATTCATCGGTCGGTGAGATGATATAATAAACGGGACGGAGGATTCAGATGCTTAGGGATAGTGAACAGCTAGATGACCTACAGATTAAGGGTCTCGCAATCATACAGAATAAATATAAATTCAGATTCGGTACTGATGCAGTTCTGCTATCCCACTATGCCAAAGTAAAACCCGGAGGGAAATGCATTGATCTGGGAACAGGAACAGGAATAATACCTTTGTTGCTATCGGCCAAAACCGACGCAGGTGAAATAACCGGTCTGGAGATACAGGAGGACCTTTGTGAAATGGCGTCGCGGAGTATCAGCTATAATAATCTTGGTGACAAGATAAAGATAGTATGCGGCGACATAAAAAATGTTTCAAAAATATTCGGCAAGGAAACCTTCATGAATGTTGTATCAAATCCTCCGTATATGAAGGACGGATCCGGCTTCCAAAGCAGTGATAAAAGCATTGCAATGTCGCGTCACGAAATCATGTGCAATTTAAAAGACATTGCAGTCGCCGCGGAGTATCTATTAAAGGACAAAGGAACGCTTTCTATGGTGCACAGGCCGAACAGGCTTGTTGATGTACTGAGCGTGCTGAGAGAATACTCGCTTGAGCCAAAAACTATCAGGTTTGTGCATCCTTATGCAGGCAAAGCGCCCAATCTGTTTCTTATAAATGCGCAGAAAAACACGCAGCCCTTCCTAAAAATAGAGGATCCATTGGTAATGCGGAGGGATAATGGCAAATATACAGATGAAATTTACGAAATATATGGAATGGAAAGGAAGTAGAAATGCTTTACCTTGTTGCGACTCCCATCGGAAATTTAAAAGACATATCCCAGCGTGCAATTGAAGTTTTGCACGGATGCGACATAATAGCATGCGAAGATACGCGGCGCACGATAAAGCTGCTTAACGCATATGATATAAAGAAAAAACTGATCAGTTACCATAAACACAATGAAAAAGAAGCAGGGGAAACGCTTCTTGGTATGGCTCGCGAGGGAAGGGGAATTTGCCTGGTTTCAGATGCTGGTTGCCCCGGGATTTCAGATCCAGGCGAGTATCTGGTTAAACTTTTTTACGAGAATAATATGGAAGTAAGTGTTATACCGGGCCCTAATGCTGCCTTGTCTGCATTGGTTTTATCAGGTTTAAAGACAGAGAAATTCATATTCGAGGGTTTTCTTCCAAACACCTCAAAAAAAAGGGTAGACCGGTTAAAGGAACTGGCAGACGAAGAGCGTACTATGATATTTTACGAAGCTCCGCATAGGCTCCATAAATGCATGGTAGATATGTCGAAGGTTTTCGGATCTGACAGGAAAGCAGCTGCGGTTAAAGAAATTACTAAAATCCATGAAAAAGTTCATAGGGGTAACCTAACAAACTTATGTGATATGTTTGCCAAAGGGGATCCGAAGGGTGAATTTGTAATAATAGTTGAAGGCGGAGATGGTCCTGCTGAAATAATGCCGGAAAAATCAATTGAGGAAACTTACTCTGATCTTATTGAATTCGGAACGGATAGAAAAGAAGCTTTGAGAATAATCGCAAAGCAATACAACATGTCCCGAAGGGACGTATATTCAAAAATAAATAAAGAATAATTTAAACCATTGTGTCGATACAGTTTTTGCATACAACCTTTTGTTTGTACTCAGCTGTATTTTCTGTAGAACCGCAGAAAACGCATGAAGGCTGATGTTTTCTGATTATAATGCTGTTATCTTCCATGAACATTTCAACGGCATCCCTATCGCCGATTCCTAAAGATCTTCTTAATTCAATAGGTACAACGATTCTTCCAAGTTCATCGACTTTTCTTACTATTCCGGTCGCTTTCATAATCGCCTCCCCTAATTATTACACAAAATTTGGTAATTAGATTTTATCACTAGTGGTAATTTCAGTCAATAAGCCCGGATTCATATCGATTTGTTGCAGCCGGTTGTGATGGTTTGAGCTGTTATATTGTATAATTCATATTTCTCTCATGGCAAATTCATGTTATTGCATGTATATTATCACTGGGTTAGAATTGTTTCATGGGAGGGGTTTTATGATCAATATTCAGAATGTAACAAAAACTTACGGAAGCGGTATCAAGGCCGTTGACGGGATTACCCTTGATATTAACAGTGGGGAGATTTTTGGATTCCTCGGGCCGAATGGAGCGGGGAAAACAACCACTATTAAAATGATTACCGGTATTCTGCCGGCGGATGAGGGCGATATACTTGTCGATGGATACAGCATAACAAACGAACCTTTGTCAGCTAAAATGAACATAGGATATGTGTCCGACGATCCGAATGTATTTGAACGTCTGAAGGGACTTGAATATCTTAATTTCATGGCTGATATATACAAGGTTTCTTCAGAAGGTCGTAAGGAAAAGATTCTTTCGCTGGCAGAGGAATTTGAGATGACCAATGCATTGGCTGATAAAATCCAGAGTTATTCCCATGGGATGAGACAGAAAATAGTTGTAATGGGGGTTCTTCTGCATGACCCGAATGTTTGGATTCTGGACGAACCTCTTTCAGGCCTGGATCCAAAATCATCCTATAAACTCAAGGAAATCATGAGAAGTCATGCTGATAAAGGGAACACAGTGATGTTTTCTACCCATGTACTTGAAGTGGCTGAAAAAGTCTGCGATAGGATAGCAGTAATAAATAAAGGACATATTCTTTTTGTAGGAACCCTTGAGGAAATGAAATCCACTCTAGCCAAGGATGCAAGCCTTGAGAGGATGTTCCTGGAGATGACAGACGATGAATAACATACTTTCACTTGTTAAATTAAGCCTGATTATGGCCTTCAGGGGCCAAGTGGGTAAAAAAAGAAAGATAAAAAAATGGCTGATTGGCCTTGGGCTGCTTGTGTGGCTAGGGCCGATGATATATGCTTTTTCAGAAATTATCAGTATCATGTATGATATGTTCGAATCCTTCGGGCAAGGTGATGCAATAATAGTCCTGGGACTTCTTATTACATCTATGGTTGTTTTTATCTTCGGTATTTTCTATACCATAGGCTCATACTATATGTCTAAGGACATTCCAACTTATTTATATATGCCGCTGAAACCGTGGGAAATAACATCAGCAAGATTCCTGATTGTGTTGCTGTATGAATATATTACTATGCTCATTTTCTATCTGCCTATGGTCATAGGCTTTGGAATTGCCGCAGGCATGGGTGTTTTATATTACCTTATGGCGTTACTGATATTCATATTCCTGCCTATTCTGCCACTGGCACTGGCTTCAATAATTATCATGGGAATCATGAGTTTTGCTAAAAAGGCAATGAATAAAGACAGATTCACCATGATTGCCAGTATACTGGGTCTTGTAATAGGAGTCGGGTTGAATGTAGCGTTCCAGGGGCTTGCAAGAAGCGCTGATAATAAGGATGGCCTGCAGGAACTTCTTATGTCAGGCCAATTATCCATAGCCGAGAACATCGCGCGTTATTTCCCCGGGCTGCCCAATGCAGCGAAAGCTTTAACTGATGGCAATTTTCTTCATCTGTTGATTTTCATAGCAATTGCGGCAATAGCGTTTACATTGTTTTTGGTCGTCGCAAAAGCAATATATTTCCGCGGTGTCATAGGAATCAACCAATCCGTATCAAGGCGAGAATTTGATGCTCAAAAAAGTAACGGGTTCAAGTCGGCAAGTCCTGTCAAAACATATCTGGCCAAAGAACTAAAACTGATTTTCAGAACACCTATATTTTTCATGAATCTGGCGCTTATAGATATAATAATGCCGGTGATGTTGATTGTATCCATGGTTGTAGCAGTGGGCTCTGTTGACTTGGCATCAGTAAAAAGCATGGTAACGGGAAATGTTACAGGTGGTATTTTGGTTACAGGAGCATTCATACTTTTTGTTTTCATAAGCGCTATGAACGGGATTACTGCAACTGCCATATCAAGGGAAGGCAAACAGTTACAAATCATGCAGTTTATACCGATGCATTACAGGGACCAGATGAATGCCAAGCTATTGTCAGGGGTGATTATATCAATGGCTGGTATGATTGTTACAATGGTCTTCCTGGTTATTTTCTTTAAAATATCACTGGGCATTGCCTTGTTGATGTTTCTTGCAGGAACCAATGCCGTCATTCTTACCAGACTCACAGGAATGTTCATTGATGCCGCAAATCCTAAATTAAAATGGGACAATGAACAAAAGGCGGTAAAACAAAATATGAATCTTGTCTTTAACATGCTTATTGGCCTGGGGGCCGCAGGTGTAGCTGTAGTCTTGCTCATTTTCCTGACACAGTCGATATTATGGAATTCAGTTATTTTTATTGCCGTGCTGGCAATCGTTAACTTCGGTCTTTATAAACTGCTCGAAAACAGGTTTCCTAAAATGCTGGCCCGTATTGAATAGAATTCACATCTTAATCACCACACTCATGGGCATCAACCTCCCATGGGTGTTTTTTATATCTCTGCTATATATGTTTGTAAGTTATAATGGAAATATATTAATTAAACGGGGGTGCTTTTCATGAAGTGGGTTACAAGGTCCAGGGTGCATGTTGACAGGGTCGCATGTCCGTGGCTAATTAAAAGGTTCGTCGATACTAATGCGGAGATTCTTTTTGTTGCAAGGAATCTGGTTCCTGAAATTGCAAAGACTGAAGGCGCCATACCCTTTGATACAGGGCCGGTGGAACTTGGACACAAAGACGGGCATTGCACATTTGTTACTATTATGAACACATATAATCTTGCCGGTGACCCGGCTCTTAAGATGCTGGCTGAAGTTGTTGATGCAGCAGACACCAACAGGTTGGATGAAAACCCATATGCAAGGGGTCTTGAAGCCATTGCGGTAGGATTCGGGATGGTATTTCCCGATGATTACGAAAATCTTGAGTATCAGTTTCTGGTTTATGATGCGCTGTATAACTTCTTCAAATTACAGGCTGCTAAAAAATAAAGCGGGATTATGGGAAAATATTCTGAAAAAATGAAAAAAGCGGGATTAAATTCCGGCATGCTGTCCATGATAGTCATGGTAGTTTTTATAGGCCTTGGTGAAAAAATGGCGGAAAGGTTCCTTCCTCTGTATATCATGTCACTGGGTGGAACAGCGGTGGCGGTAGCCTCCTTAAACACCATGGACAATCTGCTGAGTTCTTTATATTCATATCCGGGCGGCTGGGTTTCGGATAAAGTCGGTTATAAAAAAGCGCTTATAATCTTTACACTCATTGCCCTTTTTGGATATCTGATAGTCATATTTATACCGACCTGGCAGTCTGTATTGGTAGGTGCTCTGTTTTTCATAGCGTGGACGGCAATTTCCCTTCCGGCTGTGATGAGCATGGTTGCAAAAACCATGGATAAAAAAAAGAGAGTTACAGGAGTTACAATTCATTCCTTTGTCCGAAGGATACCCATGGCGCTTGGACCCGTTGCGGGCGGAGCACTAATCGGAGTGTTCGGAGAGGTCACCGGAATGAGGGTGGCGTTTTCCATTGCATCTGTTCTGGCACTTTTATCAATAGCTTTTGTCGCTAAATTCATGCCTGATGATAAGACTATTAAACCTAAATCCCATGGTTTTTTTAAAACGGTTAAGAATCTTAGCGGACCACTTAGGATTCTCCTGATTTCAGATATATTGATAAGATTTGCAGAGCAAATTCCATATGCTTTTGTAGTAATTTGGGCTGTTACAATGAACGGCCTGACACCTATAAAATTCGGAGTCCTTACAATGATTGAAATGGCTACGGCAATGATTATTTACCTGCCGGTAGCATACTTTGCGGACAAATACAGGAAAAAGCCGTTTATCCTTACGACTTTTATGTTCTTCACACTTTTCCCCCTGGTGCTGATTTTTTCTAAATCGTTCGGCATGCTTGTTGTAGCTTTCATTATAAGGGGAATGAAGGAATTCGGGGAACCTACAAGAAAAGCTTTGATTATGGACCTGGCTCCCGAAGATGCCAAAGCCGGTACATTTGGTGCATATTATCTGGTCAGGGATATCTTTGTTTCTGCGGCAGCATTCGGGGCGGCGTTCCTTTGGAATATTTCGCCTCAAGTAAATTTCATTGCGGCATTTGCATTTGGTGTAATAGGATGTGTCGTATTCGCTGTATATGGAAAAGACTCAAAACCGGAATATCCCGAAATCTCTATCGAAACAGCATAATAACATTTAAATTTGAAGTCAATTGCCAGGTTATCCGACGGATAACCTGGCAATTTTATCAAAGTATTTGATGGATACTTTAATAAACCAAAGAGAGGGGGGCATTTTCTTGACACTAATACCCGTAGAATATACAATAATCTTCAGTATGTAATATGAAATTATAAATTAAATAGCATATGAACATTGAAAATTAAATAAGGAGGTGCTGCAATGCCATTAACAATACCATTTTTTGCTTTGCTAATTGGCGCTGCTTTACTGATACTGGTTTCCATCGGTTCATTCCTGATTGGCGGGGCTATGGCAAAGAAACAAGCCGAGAAAAAAGTAGGCGATGCCAACACTCAGGTTCAGAAAATCATAGCTGACGGCGAGAAAAAAGCCGAAGCTAAAAAGCGCGAGATACTGATTGAGGCCAAAGAAGAAATTCACAGAAGTAAAGTAGATTTAGAAAAGGATCTAAAAGAAAGGCGCAACGACATTTTGCGCATGGAAAAAAGAATTCTCCAAAAAGAAGAAAGTATAGAGAAGAAACTTGATTCACTGGAACAAAAAGAAGAACATTTAAACAAAAAAGTTAAGAAAATCGAGGAAAAAGAGAAGGAAACAACTGAACTGCTGCACCAGCAGCTGGAAAAACTTGAAACGATAGCCGGTCTTTCCGTGGAGGAAGCCAAGAACTACATGCTGAGTCTCCTCGAAGACGAAATGAAGCACGAGAAAGTTGTCGTTATAAGGGAATACGAAAATAAAATAAAAGAAGAAGCCGAACAGCTTTCCCAGACCATAGTCGCAACGGCCATACAAAAATGCGCCCCGGACTATGTGGCTGAATCCACCGTTTCGGTAGTCGCCCTTCCCAATGATGAAATGAAGGGCAGGATAATAGGCAGGGAAGGCCGTAATATAAGAACCCTTGAGACCATGACAGGTATCGATATCATCATTGATGATACGCCCGAAGCGGTTGTGTTATCCGGATTTGACCCCGTAAGAAGGGAAATTGCAAGGATAGCACTTGAAAAACTCATCCAGGATGGAAGGATCCATCCCGCAAGGATTGAGGAAATGGTCAACAAGGCGAGGAAAGAAGTTGACAACACCATTAAAAAGACAGGCGACCAGGCTGCTTTTGATGCAGGTGTATTTGGACTTCATCCCGAACTTATTAAACTCATTGGCCGTCTCAGGTACAGGACGAGTTACGGACAGAATATCCTCAAGCATTCCCTTGAGGTTGCTTCGCTTGCAGCCGTTATGGCTGCAGAGCTCGGAGTTGATGTTAAAACCGCAAAACGCGCGGGACTTCTCCATGACATAGGAAAAGCCGTTGACTTCGAAATGGAAGGTTCTCATATATCCATTGGGGGAGATATTGCAAAGAAATACAAAGAAAACGATATTATCATCAATTCAATAATGTCTCATCACGGTGATGTGGAACCAAATAGTGTAATCTCCATGCTGATACAGGCTGCTGATGCAATTTCAGCCGCGAGACCAGGTGCAAGAAGAGAATCCCTTGAGGCATATGTAAAGAGAATTGAAAAGCTCGAAAATATCGCCGACTCATTTGATGGGATTGAAAAATCCTATGCTGTCCAGGCCGGCAGGGAAATTCGAATAATGGTAAAACCTGAGGAATTGTCCGATGACGATATTGTCCTGAAGTGTAGGGAAATCGTCAAGAAAATTGAAGATGAACTAGACTATCCCGGACAAATAAAGGTAAATGTCATCAGGGAGACAAGAGTAACCGAATACGCAAAATAAATTAGGCGCGGCTTTGCCGCGTTTATCTTTTTTGGTTAAATCGGCCCCGGGCTAACTCGGCAGATTTGCCGAATCATCCCGGGGATGATTTGCACATGGAGGAGATATGAGGCTGGTTTTTATCGGCGACGTTTGCTATAAACCGGGACGAAAGTTCCTGACTGAGCGGCTTAAGGGTATTTTAAATGAATATGAAGCCGCATTTTGTGTTGTAAACGGAGAAAATGCAGCAGGTGGAAAGGGAATCAACCAAGTGGTTGCAAATGAAATTTTTGCAGCCGGTGCTGATGTAATAACGACTGGAAACCATGTCTGGGCGAAAAAAGAAGTATTTAATTTCATAGATAGTGAAAAACGCGTATTGCGTCCATTGAATTATCATAAAAATAATCCGGGCCGGGGACACATAATCATAGAAAAGAACGGAGCCAGGCTTGGTGTTGTAAATTTGAGCGGCCGAATTTTTATGGATCCGTGCGATTGTCCATTTGAGGCAATGGAAGCTATTCTCCCGGAATTAAAAAAAGAAACAAGAGCCATACTCGTAGATTTCCATGGTGAGGCAACAAGTGAAAAAGCAGCATTCGCATGGAATTTTGACGGAAAGATAAGCGTAGCCATCGGCACTCACACCCACGTTCAGACAGCAGATGAACGAATTCTTCCCTTTGGAACCGGCTTTATAAGTGACGTGGGAATGACAGGTCCCTTTGAGGGCATAATCGGAGCTGACCGCGAAGTAATAATAAATAAATTCACCACAGGGCTTCCCGCATATTTTACACAGCAAAAAGGCCGTTGCCAGATAAACGGAGTTTTCATTGAAATTGATGAAACGACCGGGCAATGCACCGATATTGAGAGAATATATGAAATTGAGAACTGATACCTTTAAAGCAAAATCCATTTTATGGTTTATCTTAACGATTGTTATGATAACCGTGGACAGGATAACCAAGTACTTTATAGCGACGGGCATGGAACTTGGAGAAAAAATTAATATCATCGATAACTTTTTCTATATTACCCATCACACTAACAAAGGCGCCGCATGGGGCATATTCCATAATGCCGATATGACGCTTATACTTGGAATAGTGAGTGTGGTTGTGTCTATTGTCATGATTTTTGTATTTTTCAGGTTTGATAAATGGCCGATACACCTTTCGCTGGCTATGATCATAAGCGGAGCCCTCGGCAATGCCTATGGAAGAATCCTGCATGGCGAAGTAACCGATTTCCTGGATTTTTACATTTTCGGATATGATTTCCCTATTTTTAATGTTGCCGATATGATGGTTACGGTTGGAACGGTAATACTCGTAGTTTATATTCTGTTTTTCTATAAAGATTCGGAAAAGAAATTCAAAAACTCAGATGAGAAAACACTTCAGGAACAAGATAATGGGTAATAAAAAAATAATAATCAGCGACAAAGACGGTATAAGGATTGATGCATACATTCCGGATGTAATGGAGGATATGTCCAGGTCTTATATCCAGAAACTCATATCCGAAAAGCTGGTTACAGTGAATGGTGAACCTGTAAAAGCTAAATACAAGGTTAATATAAATGATAATATTATTGTTGAAATACCCGAAGTTATAACCTACGAAGCAAAGGCACAGAATATTCCCATTGATATCCGTTATGAAGACGACCAAATTATAGTTGTTAATAAAGCCAGGGGAATGGTCGTTCATCCGGCTCCTGGAAACTTTGACTGTACCCTTGTAAATGCATTGCTTTATCACTGCAACGGCAGATTATCATCAATAAACGGTGTCGAACGGCCGGGTATAGTTCACCGGATAGACAAGGATACATCGGGAATACTTGTAATTGCGAAAACAGACAATGCACATAGATTCCTTAGTCAAAAATTTGCCGCTCACGACATTGACAGGGAATATGCAGCTGTTGTCAGGGGAGTTGTGAGTGAGAATGGCGCCAGGATAGATGCACCGATTGGCAGGCATCCCATTGACAGAAAAAAAATGGCTGTTAATACTAGAAACGGAAAAAATGCAGTAACTCATTTCACTGTAGAAAAACGTTTCCGCAAAGCAACCCTTATTAAAGCAAGGCTTGAAACCGGCAGGACACACCAAATAAGGGTACATCTTTCATATATCGGACACCCGGTAATAGGAGATGAAGTTTACGGAGGGCTAAAAAAGGGTCATTCAATCAATGGGCAGGCACTTCATGCCGGCCGGCTTGGTTTTGAACATCCGTCAACTGGAGAAAAAATGGTTTTTGAAGCAGAACCCCCGGAAGATTTCGTAAATTTATTGAAAGAACTTGAAGATGAGTAAAAGATTTTCACGCACGGAAGCACTGGTAGGTACGGAGGCGATGAAAAAACTGGCCGGAAGCACAGTATGTGTTTTTGGAGCGGGAGGAGTCGGTTCCTATGCCATTGAGGCAATAGCAAGAGCCGGGGTCGGTAGCATAATCATTGCTGATTTTGCATCGGTTGATGAAACCAACATCAACCGACAGCTTATTGCCCTTGGTTCCACAGTCGGCACACCTAAAACAGATGTCGCTGCTTCCAGATGCATGGATATCAATCCTGATATTAAAATTACCTTATATATGGAATTTGTTAATGCAGATAATATCCCGGATATTATCCCGCAGGAGACTGATTACATAATTGACGCAATAGATTCCGTAGGTTCAAAACTTGACTTGATAGAGTATGCTGATAAAAACAATATACGGATTATAAGCTGTATGGGAACCGGTAATAAACTTCACCCTGAGAAGCTGAGAATCTCAGATATATTTAAAACTTCCGTTGATCCATTGGCCCGGGTGATTAGATCCGAGCTTAGGAAAAAGGGAATAAAAAAACTTAATGTTGTATGGTCTGATGAAATACCGGTAATTACAGGTTATGAACTGCCTGAAAATAAAGATGGCAAAAAAGTGCCCTCCAGCATATCTTATGTCCCTTCATCCGCGGGATTGCTGATGGCTTCCGCGGTGGTCAACGACTTAATTGGCCCCATTTAAATATGTTATAATTAGAACAGCGGACTACTAATACATTAAAGTACTAAAGACCGGTCCGGAGGATATTATGAACGGAAAAATTAAAAACGAACACATAGATAATTTGTTTAAAGCGATTTTAGAGCTGAAAAGTACTGAAGAGTGTTATATGTTTTTTGAAGACATATGTACTGTAAGCGAACTGAACGCGATTGCCCAGAGGATGGAAGTGGCACAGATGCTGCAAAACGGTAGTACATATTCGGAAATTTCCGAAGAAACCGGTGCCAGCGCCGCCACAATAAGCAGGGTTAACAGATGCCTTCATTACGGAGCTGACGGTTACTTGCTTATACTAAAAAGACTTGCAGAGAAATACGGAGAAAAATAATAGTGAAAAAACTTTTTGAGAAGATAATGGGTTCCTACAGCGACAGGGAGCTCAAAAGAATAATCCCCATAGTTGATAAAATTGAATCCTATGAAGAAATAAGAAAAGCCATGAGCGATTCGGAGCTTCGGGCATGCACTGATGAATATAAAAAGCGTCTTTCCGAAGGAGAAACCATGGATGATATCTTGCCCGAAGCTTTTGCAACCGTTAGGGAAGCCGGAGTCAGGGTCCTTGGTCTGAGGGCGTTTCGAACCCAGCTTGTCGGCGGGATTGTAATACACCAGGGCAGAATAGCAGAAATGAAAACCGGCGAAGGTAAAACCCTCATGGCGGTTTTCTCCCTTTATCTCAATGCACTTGAGGAAAAAGGCGCCCATCTTGTTACTGTCAATGACTACCTGGCATCTTACCAGGGGGAAATGATGGGGAAAGTATATGATTTTCTTGGACTTACAACAGGCATAATTATCCACGGAAGGTCAACAGAGGAACGAAGGGCGGCGTATAATTCTGATATAACATACGGAACAAACAATGAATTCGGATTCGACTACCTCAGGGACAACATGGTCATATATAAGCAGAACATGGTCCAAAGGGGCCATCATTATGCAATAATCGATGAAGTTGACAGCATACTTATAGATGAAGCCAGAACTCCGCTGATAATTTCAGGACCCGGTGAAAAATCTACGGATATGTACGAAAAAGCCAATTCTTTTGCACGGACACTTTCAAAGAAGGTCTTTGCGGAAACCGACGATAAAAAAGAAGAAGAAGATTATGACGTCGATTATATTGTCGACGAAAAAGCCGGCAGCGCAACCCTTACTGAAAAAGGGCTTGCCAGGGCGGAACGTTATTTTAACGTATCCGGTATAGCCGACCCGGAAAACATGACCTTAATGCATCATATTAATCAAGCTTTGAAAGCCCACGGCACCATGAAGCGTGAAAAGGAATATATAGTAAAAAACAATGAAGTAATTATAATTGACGAATTTACAGGCAGAATGATGTACGGGCGCCGTTATTCCAACGGCCTGCACCAAGCCATAGAAGCAAAGGAAGGCGTCAAAGTGGAGAGGGAAAGCAAGACTCTTGCAACCATCACCTTCCAGAATTATTTCAGGATGTATGAAAAGCTATCCGGCATGACCGGTACAGCACTGACGGAAGAAGAAGAGTTCAGGGAAATATACGGACTTGACTGCATAGAAGTGCCGACGAATAAACCCATGATCAGGGTTGATTCATCCGATTCGGTATATAAGAGCCAGAAAGGAAAATTCGAGGCTATTATCAAGGAGGTCGAAGAAGCCCATCAAAGAAAACAGCCCATGCTTATCGGTACCATTTCGATTGAAACATCTGAGTTTCTAAGTACGCTTCTTAGGCGAAGGGGAATCAAACATGAGGTGCTGAATGCCAAATACCATGACCGGGAAGCTGAAATAGTTGCCCAGGCCGGTAGGGTTGGCTCTGTGACCATTGCCACAAACATGGCAGGAAGAGGAACGGACATCATGCTTGGCGGTAATGCTGAGTTCACGGCAATACAGAAGCTGCGCAAGGCGGGTTATGACGAACATACGATTATCCAGGCTACGGGTTACAACGAAACAGATGATGATGATATTCTAGAAGCAAGGAAAAAGTTCAGGGAATATGAAAATAAGTTCAAAGAGGAAATTGTCAAAGACAAGCAGACAGTCATAGATTCAGGCGGTCTTTATATAATAGGTACGGAAAGGCATGAGTCAAGGAGGATAGACAATCAGCTCCGAGGCCGAAGCGGCAGGCAGGGCGATCCCGGTAAATCAAAATTCTTCATATCTCTTGATGACGACCTTATGAGACTTTTCGGGCAGGATAGACTGACGGGAATTGTAAATGCACTCGGACTTCCTGAGGATGTTCCCATAGAGCACAGAATGCTTTCAAATGCCATCGAAAGCGCACAGAAACGCGTTGAAGGAAAGAACTTTAACATAAGGAAACATGTACTTCAGTATGATGATGTCATGAACAAACAGAGGGAAGTCATATACGACCAGAGGAAAAAGGTTCTTAACGGTGAAAACCTCAGGGATATCTATGTGAATATGATAAAAAGCATCGTAGATTCAACCATTGGAGCTTATTGTATGGAGGAAGCTGTTTCGACTAAATGGGATTGGTTTAGTATACTGGCCTATTTCAATAACACCTTTCCATCAGAGAATCCAATTGAATGGCCTGAGGATGAAAGATCCGGGTTAACTCCCGATGAGCTTGGCATGAAGGTTTATGAAGATATCATGGATAAGTACGAAGCCAAGGAAATAGAAATGACCGAAAGGGTCATTAGAGAGGCTGAACGCGTCATTCTTCTAAGGGTAGTTGATGATAAATGGATGGACCACATCGATGCCATGGACCAATTGAGGCAGGGAATTGGCCTCAGGGCTTACGGGCAGCGTGATCCGGTTGTTGAATACAAGTTCGAAGGCTTCGAGATGTTTGAGGAAATGAATGCTGTAATCAGGGAAACCGCGGTTAAAACAATACTGGGAATAAAACCTGCGCGTCCTGAAGACCTGCAGCGAAGAAAGCGCCCGATACAGATGAATGCATCCCATGAAACAAAGGGTTCACTGGGAAGACAGAACAGAAACAAAGTCAAGGTAGGGCGTAACGACCCATGCCCATGCGGCAGCGGGAAAAAATACAAAAAATGCTGCGGAGCTAATCAATGAATTACAACGAAGCTGTGGAATTCATAAATAATGCAGCGGTATTCGGCAGCAAGCTTGGTCATGAGAACATCAGGAAACTACTGGACCTTTTGGACAATCCGCAGGAAAGCATGAAAATAGTACATGTCGCAGGTACCAATGGAAAAGGTTCGGTGTGTTCATATATCGCAAACATACTTGTTCAGGCAGGATATAAAACCGGGCTATTCACATCTCCATACCTGGAAAAATTCACTGAGAGAATCCAGGTTGATTTTGAAAACATTCCGGATGACAAACTGGTTGAATACGTTGAATTGCTTAAAGAAAAAATTCATATCATGGTGTCTGAGGGATACAATCATCCGACCTTTTTTGAATTGAATACAGCCATTTCCTTTATGTATTTCATGGATGCCGCATGCGATGCAGTCGTGCTTGAAGTCGGACTTGGCGGACGACTTGATTCAACCAACATAATCAAAGACCCTGTTGTTTCCGTTATTACAACAATCGGCTATGACCATATGGCAATACTCGGTGATACACTTGGTGAAATCGCCTATGAAAAAGCAGGGATAATAAAAACGGGCAGGCCTGTAGTGGTATATGGAGATAATGAAGATGAGGCCATGAAGGTGATTTCGGCAAAGGCAAAAGAAGCCAAGGCAGATATGTATGTTTCGGATTTTGAGTCAATAAATAACGTGAAAATCCTGGAAAAGGGATATGTATTTGATTATGGGAAAATCAGGAATATCAAAATAAACATGCTTGGAAAGCATCAGATAAAGAACGCCTGCCTTTCATATGACGCAGCGGTTGCCATGAGTGCGAACGGGCTTCCGGTTTCAAAAGAAGATATAAGAAAAGGATTGGAAAATACTATTTGGCCGGGAAGGATAGAATTAATTAATAATAACCCCATAATCATATGCGATGCAACACATAACCCCCAGGGCGCTGAAGTTCTGAAGGATACCCTTTACGAACGTTTCCGAGGCAAAAAAATCGTTTATGTAATGGGTGTCATGAAGGATAAAGATTACGAAAAAATGGCTCAGACCGTCTTAAAAGATGCATATGCAGTTGTTACGGTTACCCCGGACTGGCATAGGGCGCTTAATGCACGCATACTGCTGGAAACGGTTAAAAAGTACTGTCAAAAAGCATATGCCGGTGATACAATTAAAACTGCAATGGAGACGGCCCTTGGACTGGCGGGTAAAGACGGAATAATTTGTACTTTCGGGTCGTTGTATTATGTTGCGGACGTTAAAAATTTCGTCCGGGAGAAATTTTGTGGATAAAAATGAAATTCTGAGAGATCTTAAAAAGGTTGATCTTAATCTGATTAAAAAATCTGACATTAAGATGTTTCAGGCTGAAAAAATGGCTGTAGAATACTATAATGATGCAGTAGACAGTATTGTGGAAGGCAATACTGATATTGCCGTAATCAAGCTGAAAAAGGTCCTTTCGCTATCCCCTGATTTTTCTGAAGCGGCACAACTTCTGGAACGCCTTAGCGAATATGAAAAAACTCACAGTATAGGCGATAAGGTTTATGAAAGCATGCATGGGCGGGACGTTAATAAAAAGATAAAGCTGCCGGGAAGAAAGACACTTCCTCAGAAATTAAATATCAGGCCAAGGTCATTGATTAAAATTATTATAGTTATAGTAGTTATTGCCTTCACTGTTTTGGCATCACTTGTAATTTTTAAACTTTTTGATAAAGAGCCGTCTGATGACGAAAAGGATAATATTGAAATCACATATTCCCAGGAAGAGGTGAATTCATTGAATGCCCGTATAGATGAACTTGAGGACAGTCTCGCAAAAAGCGAGAGCGAAACACAGGAAGCCTTGATTGCATCCACGGGTAGCGCAGAAGCTATTAGTCTTCTTGAAGAGGAAAGAGATGGGCTAAAAGCACAGCTTGACCTTTATAAAGCGGCTGTTTATCTGGAGCGGGAGGATTATGTTTTAAGTGCGGATATAGCCAAAGGACTTGATGCCGGGGTTTATAAAGGTGCTGATAAAGAACTTTATAATGAGGTTTATAATATTGCGATATACCAAGCAGCAGACAGCCTTTATGAACTTGGTCTGAGCCTGAACAGCCAAAAGGATTATGAGGGAGCAATAAAATACCTTGAACAAGTTGATGATTATGCTCCGGAATTTGAAGAACTGGGCAACTGCTATTATAATTTAGGGAAAGCATATCTAGAAACCGATCAAGCCAATAAAGCCCTGGAACTCTATGAATATATTGAAATGAATATTTCGGGATATGAAAATCAGGTTGGGCTTTATTATTACACAGGCAAAGCTTACCAGAAACTTGAACAATTCGATAAAGCCAGGGAAATGTATAATCTTTTGATTACAGACTACCCTGATTCAACATGGGTGGGATATGCAAAAGACCGTTTAAGGGAAATGGACTAGATTTATGCATTGAATGCATAAAAAAGATTAGAAATGCTAATTTCAAAAACATCAAAGATAAGTTTGGAATCATTCACGGGTATACAATAAAAATAGATGCACATGGGAGGTATTTGTCTTGAAAGTTTATAATCCATATGATAATTTTTTGGAAACGATTGAAGCCGCAGCGGGAATCCTTGGATTGGAAAAACCCGATTATGAGGCTATCAAGTATCCCGAACGCGAGTTGAAAGTAGCCATCCCGGTTGAAATGGATGATGGCAGCGTTAAGGTATTCGAGGGGTACAGGGTACAGCATTCAAGTACAAGGGGTCCATGTAAAGGGGGAATAAGATACCATCCCGATGTGGATATCGACGAGGTTAAGGCCCTTGCAGCCTGGATGACATTTAAGTGCGCGGTTGTAAATATTCCGTACGGCGGCGGCAAGGGTGCTGTCAACGTGGATCCGCAGATGGTTTCACGGAAAGAACTTAAAAGGCTGACCAGAAGATATACAGCCATGATCCTGCCGTTGATAGGTCCTGAAAAAGACATCCCGGCGCCGGATATCAATACGGATGCTGAAATAATGGGATGGATCATGGACACATACAGCATGTTCAAGGGATATACCGTAAGCGGTGTGGTTACGGGTAAACCGGTAGGCATAGGAGGATCAGTTGGAAGAAGCACTGCAACAGGACGCGGTGTTATGCTGATAACCAAAGAAATCCTTCACAGGATGGGAACTCCTGTGCATGATACCAGTGTGGCTATACAGGGGGCAGGTAAAGTCGGCGGCACAGCGGCCAGATTGCTTCATAAAGAAGGAATGAGAGTTATTGCGCTGAGTGATGTTTCCGGTGGTGTATTCAATAAGAATGGATTGGAAATTCCCAAAATAATGGACTTCGTTGAAGGCGGAGGTTTGTTGTCTGAATATGAAAACGGTGATTTTGAATACATTTCCAACGAAAAGCTGCTCACTTGCGATGCTCATGTCCTTATACCTGCTGCAATGGAAAATCAGATTAATGAAGAATTGGCATCACAGATTAAAGCAAAAGTCATTGTTGAAGGCGCCAATGGACCTACTACCGTTGAAGCTGATAAAATTTTGAATCTTAAGGGTGCCGTTGTGGTTCCGGATATACTTGCGAATGCCGGCGGTGTTGTTGTTTCATACTTTGAGTGGGTTCAGAATATACAGTCGCTGACCTGGGATTTCGACGAAGTAAACAGGACACTGGAAAAGATAATGATTCGTGCATTCAATGAAGTCTGGGAAAAGATGCATGCCATGGGCAGCACCATGAGAATGGGGGCTTACATGGTTGCCCTGGAGAGACTTGCTGATGCGAAGCGGATCAGAGGAATTTTCCCGTAAGCCGATTAATTACAATCAAAAACAAACCGTCCTAATTGCAGGGCGGTTTTTTGGTATTATAGTGGAGTAGGAATAGGGGGGTTGGATTTTGAGGGAAAAAGATATTTTTGCGAAGATTGCCGCGGGTGGCATTTCAAAAAGAACAGACAAGTTAAAAGAAACATTGCCGCTTGAAAAACCAAAAAACTATTTTAAGCCGTCCGACGAGGCTTGTGATTTCATAAAGAAAAAAGATGACAAGGGGAAACTTGCGGATTTCATATCAGGGATAGAAATCTTGAAATCCAGATTCAAGCCGTTCACTATTCGAAGGTGTGATCCTGAAAAAACGAATAGAAAGAGGACGTATATTACAGATTTTTCTTTTAAGTTTGATGACAGTGACAATATTGAAGAAATAAAAATTCCACACTATACAGGACCAAAGGGCAGGTGGACGGCTTGCTATGAAACAGTATTTGCCTATGAAAAACCCGCAGCCGGGCGCAGACTTTTCATTCTTTTTAAAGGCGTTGATTATTATGCTGATGTCTTTATTAACGACAAATTTGCTTGTTGTCATGAAGGTTTCTTTGCTCCGTTTGAATGCGATATAACTGATTTTCTGAAAAATGAAAACAAGCTGAAAATTAAAGTGGGAAACGATATCCCGACTATCGGCAACGGCGATATGCAGGTCAATGGGGATAAACTTTATGCAGCAACCGGACTCGGGTGGGACGACCCGGAAGAGGGTTGGCATCACTGTCCTGCAGGCGGAGGTATATTCGATAAAGTATATCTTGAAGAACGTGATTCAACATATATTAATGATGTTTTTGTCCGTCCTGATATAGATTCTGGCACAGCGGAAATCAATATATCTGTTTTCAGTCCATTAGAAGACAATTCAAAGATAACCATATCCGCTGAAATCATACCGTATAACTTCATTGGACCGGGTATCGGAACAGTAAATATGACCGGTATAGCCGGTTATGGATTAAATTATTATTCCACCATTATAAAAATAGATGATTTCAAAATGTGGGAACAAGATTCGCCGTACCTGTATCTATGCAGGACTACGGTTAATGAAGACATGCAGGAAACAACTTTTGGAATGCGTAAGTTCCATATGGACGAAGACAGTACAATCAAAGGCAATTTGTTTTTAAATAATAAACCGATTCTCCTAAGGGGCGCAAATGAAATGGGGCATCTGCAGCTATGTGTAATGCGGGGGAATTTTGAACAGCTCATTGAGGATATATTGATTGCCCGGTACTGCAATATGAATTACTTCAGGATTACTCAGCGCCCTGTCCAGGAAGAGATATATAATTACTGCGACATGCTGGGAATGCTAAACCAGGCCGACTTGCCATTATTCGGATATATGCGTAAGAACAAATTTCATGAGGGAGTTAAGCAGGCTGGCGAGATGGAGCGGTTGATAAGGAACCACCCGTCTGTAATAATGTCTACTTATATAAATGAACCGTTTGCACCGGATAAATATGGGCTGGGATACAGACACATGTCCCGTTCTGAGTTGGAATTGTTTTTTGATGCCTGCGACGCAGCCGTGTATTTTGAAAATCCCGATCGCGTAATTAAAAGAGTTGAAGGGGATTATGATCCGCCGACTAATAAAGGGATGTCTGATTTTCACTGTTACAACATGTGGTACACGAACCACGCACTTCCTATCGGAATGTTATACAGGGGATATCTCCCGGCGCTGAACGATGGCTGGAAAACGGGATGCGGAGAATATGGCACAGAAGGTCTCGACAATTATGATGTCATGCGCAAATACTATCCGGCGGAATGGCTCCCGGAGGATGATAATGATGAATGGCTGCCAGATAAAATCATCAAATCACAGACAAATACCATGCACGGCGACTGGTATGATGAACAATCAAAAATCATGGACTGGATTGAGCAAAGCCAGATTCACCAGGCTTTTGCAACAAAATTAATGACACTTTCATTTAGACGCCGTTCTGACAGGATAGTATCAACCGCTATACACCTATTAATCGATGCATGGCCTTCAGGTTGGATGAAGACATTGCTTGATGTTGACCGGATGCCTAAAAAAGCATTTTTTGATTTTAAGGAAAGTCTTGAACCCCTGGCAATTAATTTAAGGTGTGACAGGTGGTCTGCATATGCCGGCGAAATAATAGATGTCGAAGCATGGGTTCTGAACGATCCAGGCGAAGCTTCGGGGGAAATAAGGCTGGTTGCAAAAATATATCTAAATGGAATTGAAAAAGAAGGATTTTCAATAAATGCAAAGAGCATTCAGGCTTGCGCGTCTGAAGCGGTGGGACTAATTCCTATTAAAGTCCCCAATGTAACAGAACACTCAATATTGGATATATGTATATCTCTTATAAAGGATGGAAAAAACATAGCAGATGATTCATTTACCATCAGCGCTTGGCCTGAGACTAAATGGGAACTCCCGGTATTTGGAATCGGGAAAACCGCAGGCAAACTAATTGAAAAAACTCCCGGGCTTGTTCCGGTTGCGATTTTCAAGGCGAAAGCTGTCATAGTTTCATCAGCTGAGGAATATAGCCGAATCTCCATACCGCCCGGAATTAAAAAAGTATTTTTGAATCCGGAAGGAAACATAAAAAATTATGAAACAGAAGGCAGAAAATACTGTTATAAAACTATCTTTGACCCGGAAGAATTAGGTGAAAACGGAGAACTTAAGGGACTTTCATTCACAGCGCTTTCAGACAGAATGAAAACGCATTTTGATAAAAAAGCATTTTCATATTGGTATAATGAAGAAAAAGATTTCATCGACCATGTTGCGGAATACTATATTGATGGCGAAGGGCTTGAGGAATTGGTCTTCGGGTATGAAAAACCGACGTGGGGTAAGACAACCTCGGGAAGGAAAAAGCACCTGCCGGTTGCTGCAAGGAAAGATGAAAATATTTTCATCAGCCTTGAAACAAATGGCAGAAGCGGCAAAAACCCGGTATTGGATAAACTTATAATACTGCTGTTGACTGAAAATACCGATTGAATTAAAATACGATGGTCCGATGGAAAAACCATCTGAAAGCAACGAACGGAGGAATTATGGATTTAAAAAAAGAAGCACTAGCCCTTCATAAGCAGTGGAGAGGCAAAATAGAGGTTAAAAACACTGTTGAAGTTAACAATAAACGGGACTTATCCATTGCATATACCCCGGGTGTCGCAGAACCTTGCCTTGAGATTGAAAAAAATCCCGATCTTTCGTATATATACACAAGAAGGCACAATTTGGTTGCAGTAGTTACCGATGGAACAGCTGTCCTTGGGCTCGGTGACATCGGTCCGGAGGCGGGAATGCCTGTCATGGAAGGAAAGTGTGTATTGTTTAAATGTTTCGGTGGTGTTGATGCGTTTCCACTTTGCATAAGAAGTACGGATGTTGATGATATCGTTAAGACCATACGTCTACTCGCCGGGTCATTCGGCGGAATCAATCTTGAAGATATCTCAGCACCCCGTTGTTTTGAAATAGAAAGGCGGTTAAAAGAAGTCTGCGATATTCCGATTTTTCATGATGATCAGCATGGAACGGCGGTTGTTACTTTAGCTGCTATGATAAATGCCCTTAAAATAGCAAAAAAAGAAATTAGTGATATTTCGGTGGTGGTCAATGGTTCAGGGGCGGCGGGAATAGCTGTGACAAAACTATTAATGGGAATGGGACTAAAAAAAGTCATACTTTGCGATAGAAAAGGTGCAATATACAAAGGCCGGGAGGGACTGAATTCGGAAAAAGAACGCATGGCAGAAATATCCAATCTAGAGCTGAAAGACGGCAACCTTGAGGATGTCATTAAAGGTGCGGATGTTTTCATCGGTGTTTCAGCCCCCGGAGTTCTGACTTATGATATGGTTAAAACAATGGCTAAAGATCCCTTGATATTCGCCATGGCTAATCCGGTTCCTGAGATAATGCCTGATGAAGCACATAAAGCCGGTGCGCTGGTAGTGGGTACAGGGCGCTCCGACTTTGAAAACCAGATTAATAATGTACTGGCGTTCCCCGGCATTTTCAGGGGAACCCTCGATGTCCGCGCAAGCGATATAAATGACGAGATGAAAATCGCGGCCGCCTATGCTATTGCCGGACTTATTTCCGATGAAGAATTAAAACCTGAATACGTTATACCGGCGCCCTTTGACAAGAGGGTAGGGCCGGCCGTTGCTAAAGCTGTTGCTAAAGCCGCAAAAGAGTCAGGTGTCGCAAGAATTTAAAGATATATATAGTATGGCAAGGGTATATACTCGATATAAATTCACATAAGGACGTGTATATATGTCAATAAATATAAAAAAGGCTATGTTTGCAGGAGGTTGCTTCTGGTGTGTTGAACCTCCCATTTCTGCACTTAAAGGCGTTATTTCTGTAATTCCGGGCTACAGCGGCGGGAATACGGAAAATCCAACATATGAACAGGTTTGCACCGGCAATACCGGACATCTTGAAGTCATTGAAGTAACATATGATGCAGACTTAATAGGATATGCGGAGATTGTGGAGATTTTTTGGCGTCAGATTGACCCTACCGATGACGGAGGGCAGTTCGAAGACCGCGGAAGCCAATATAAGACTGCCATATTTTATTTTGACGAAAAACAAAAGGAAATAGCCGAAGAGTCAAAAAAGAATATCGCCGAACTATTTGAATTTGATGTACCGATAGCTACAAAAATTCTAAAAGCCGGTAAATTCTATCCGGCAGAAGACTACCATCACCGGTATTTTGAAAAGAATCCCTTCAGATATAATGCTTACAAAGCAGCTTCTGGCAGAACCAAATACATCGAAAAAACCTGGAAAAAACGTATCATAGAAAAAGAAGATTTAAAAACCAAACTTACTCCGCTTCAATATGATGTCACTCAGAATAACGCAACTGAAGCTCCCTTTGAAAACGATTACTGGAATAATTATGAGAAGGGTCTTTATGTTGATATAGTAACCGGAGAGCCATTGTTTTCCTCAAAAGATAAATTCCAATCCGGCTGCGGATGGCCGAGTTTTTCAAATCCGATTGATAGTAAATCTGTAACTGAAAAACCGGATTTTAGCCACGGAAGGTTCACGGACGGAAGTTCGCAACGAAGACAGTTCTTCGCACCTTGGTCATGTGTTCAATGACGGACCGGGTGAAAACGGACTTAGATACTGTATAAATTCTGCTGCTGTGAGGTTCATCCCCGAAAGCAGGATGGAGGAAGAAGGTTACGGAGAATATCTAAGTAAGCTTTAATAACCTTTGTTTGAGATAAAAATGGGGCAATCATTTACAGAATGTTTGTCTCTTTTTATATAGGTTTGTTAAAAATGTGAAGAGAATAACATTATTGTATTATATAATTAGAATAACAAATTATCGGGGGAGGGTGCGATATGAAACTTGGTATTCATGCATATGCATGGTGCAGCGAATGGAATAATGACCAGCTGGACTTAATAAACAGGGCACAGATGTTGGGAATGGATTTTATAGAGTTGCCACTTATGGTTCTGGATAAATTTGATTCCAAAGCGGTGGGGGAAAGGCTGAAATCCATTGGATTTGATGCATGTACATCTACAGTCCTTCTTGAAGATACCGATATTACCAGCGAAGACCCCGTAATAAGGGCCAAAGGTGTTGAGTTTCTTAAGAATTGTGTTAAAGCGACATATGAAATCGGAGCAACCAACTTTTCGGGGGTCATATATTCAAAACATATCCGCCAGCTGGACGGACGTCCGACAAAGCGTGAATACACTTGGTCAGCCGATTGCCTGAGGGAAGTTGCCGACTATGCCAAAGACATGGGTGTAGTCATTGGACTCGAACCGGTTAACAGGTATGAAACATTCCTGGTTAATACATGTGAACAAGCTCTGATGCTAAAAAAGATGATTAACCGTGACAATATAAAAGTCCACCTTGACACCTATCATATGAATATTGAAGAAAAGTCATTTTATGATGCTACCTTACTAGCCGGCGATAATCTCATGCACTACCACCTTTGTGAAAATGACAGGGGAATACCGGGTACGGGACTGGTGAACTGGGATGCTATTTTCAAAGCGTTGGCAGAAATCAACTATACAGGGTATGCTGCCCTTGAAAGTTTTGTAGACTGCACTGACAACATGAACACCTGGGTATGGCGGCAGCTTGCAAAGGACGGCGACACACTTGTTTTGGAAGGAACCGCATTCATTCGCTCAATGATGAAAAAATACAACCTGTAGGTTTACATGAAAGACAGCTGGAAAAAAACACTATATCTGGTCTGGTTCGTTCAGATTCTATCACTGATGTCTTTCAGTTTCGGCTTGCCTTTCCTGCCGTATTATATTCAGGACCTAGGTGTAACAGATCCTGAAAAACTAAGGTTGTTCACCGGGATATTAAGTGCTGCTCCGGCCATAGGAATGGCTATAATGGCGCCTATATGGGGAATGGTTGCCGACAGGTTCGGTAAAAAACCCATGCTTATGAGGGCCATGATATCCGCTTCAGTCATTCTGACAGGTCTGGGATTGGTTAATTCAATTACAGGAGTTTTAATTTTCAGGGCTGCACAGGGATTCCTAACAGGGACGATTACCGCCGCATCAGCATTGATTGCCGCAGAAACACCGCAAAAGAACATGGCCTACGCACTGGGATTTTTAACTTCAGCTTCATTTATAGGACGAACAGTGGGACCGGCTGTCGGGGGCGTTCTTGCAGAACAGTTTGGATATAAGCCCAGCTTTTTTATGGGCGGAGCGCTTATGCTTATCTGTTTCTTTCTTGTCCTGTTTTTTGTAAAAGAACATAAAAATCCACATGTGGAACATACGGGAAAGGGAATGAAGAATATACTTTCAATACTCACTATTCCCATTATTATTATGCTTGCCCTGGTATTCTTTGTGAGGATCGGAAGGTCCGTGGCTTCTCCATATATGCCGCTGTATGTGCAGGAAATAAGAGGGACAATCGAAGGATCTGCACTCATAACAGGATTGATTGCAGCCGGGGCGAGTATCATGTCCGCTTTGTCAGCTGTTTTTCTAACAAGACTAGGAGACAGGCATAATAAGATTAAACTTATTATGATTTATCTGGTCATGGGACTCATAGTTACAATTCCTTTGATACTAACGAAAACACTCGCAGGATTTGCGGTTTTCTATGCACTGCTGTTTTTCACCCTTGGAGCTATAGATCCGCTGATTATGTCTGAAACAGTAAATCTCGTGCCTGAAAATAAGCGGGGGCTTCTGTTTGGAATAAGGGCAACCATAGGAAGCCTGGCATGGGCCGCATCTCCTATGCTCGGAAGTGTAATGAGTATTAATTTTTCCCTTCATTCCGTATTCTATCTGATACCAATATTCCTGGCCGTTACCCTTGGCTTTACCATTCTTTTTAAAAGACAATCCGTAAAATCCGGAATTTAATGTTTTTCGGACGCATTTAAAAAAAGTCAAAAGAGACCCGGTTCCTTTTTGTACTGTAAATTGATTGTCTTTTTTAGACGAAAATCCCCGGATTGCGTCCGGGGATTAATATTTCAATGGAAGAAATTATGCCAGCTCCAGGGCAATTTCCATCATTTTTGTGAATGCGGTCTGCCGTTCTTGCGACGTTGTTACCTCATGAGTTACAAGCGAATCTGAAACAGTGAGTATACAAAGCGCATTTACACCGGCCCTTGCGGCATTCATGTAAAGGGCAGCCGCTTCCATTTCTACTCCGAGAACCCCCATTTTAGCCCATTTTTTCCATACATCGGGATTGTCATCATAAAAGATGTCAGATGACAGTATATTTCCCACATTTACGGGATATCCTTTTTTTTCAGCAACGTCCACAGCTTTTTTTAAAAGTGTCCATGATGCGGTTGGTGCAAAAGAACCCGGCAGACCGTACTGAGAAGCAAAGTTGGAGTTTGTAGATGCTGCCATGCCAATCAGAATATCATACAGTTTAAGATGTTTTTGGAAAGCGCCGCAGGATCCGACTCTGATTAGGTTTTTAACACCGTATGTGTGAATTAACTCGAAGGAATATATACCTATTGACGGCATTCCCATCCCCGTTCCCATTACAGAGACTTTTTTCCCATTGTAGGTACCTGTGTATCCGAATGCATTGCGGACGGCATTAAAGCGAACCGGGTTTTCAAGATATGTTTCTGCAATAAATTTCGCCCTTAGAGGATCTCCCGGCAGAAGAATGGTTTTAGCAATGACATCTTCTTTATCAACTTCAATATGAGGTGTCTTATTCATCGTTTTCTCCTATTAAATACTATTTGGATTTGTCCCGCATTAATTATATCATATTGCGGGGCTTTGCCTTTGGAGGCCGCTCAAATCCTTTAATATTGATCGTTCATATGGTAAAATGAAAAAGTGCCAATTGATAAATAAAGGAGCAATAAAGATGGACTTGAAATCTAAATTTAGACATGTAATGGACTTTCCTAAAGAGGGGATTGATTTCATAGACATTACCACCGTGCTGCAGGATCCGGAAGCATTGAAATTCAGTCTTGATGAAATGAAGGAAAGCATGGAGGATTTCGGTGATTTTGATATAATCGTAGCACCGGAAGCCAGGGGATTCATTTTCGGAGTTCCTCTTGCATATATGACCGGAAAAGGTTTTATTCCTGTAAGAAAACCGGGAAAACTACCTTATAAAACAATAAGTTTTGAGTATGAATTGGAATATGGAACAAGTACACTTGAAATTCACGAGGATGCCATTAAACGGGGTCAGAAAGTCCTTATTGTTGACGATCTCCTTGCCACCAGCGGAACGACTGAATCAATAATCCGCCTTGTAGAAAAAATCGGTGGTGAAGTAGTAGGCATCCAGGTTCTGATAGAATTAGAATTTCTTAAAGGCAGGGATAAATTAAAAGGTTATGATGTTAAATCGATAGTGCAGTTTTAATTCAATATAGAACAAAAGGACTGCTAAAAAGCAGTCCTTTTTTATTGCTGAAAATTATTCTATGCCGTGCCGTTGTGTGATGTTGATGCATCCACTACCAGATTCATAGAATTCTGCATAAGGCCGACATTTATAATTGAAAGCCCTAATACCGCAAGAATGATATAAACAATGGCGTTGTCTTCAATATTAATGCCTGCTTTTTCCTGACACGTACAGATAAGTTTCCCGAATTTATAATACCAATAGATAGTGTAGATACCGCATGTAACGACGGATAGCAGTAGCTCAAGACCCGGGTTTATGGTTTCGTCGTCAAGGTATGTCTTAATATCGTTTGACATGGCATAAATCCAGTATAATAAATAAATTCCGCATGTTACCAATGATAAAATGATTACTTCGGCTATGCCTCTTTTTTGAACCATGATCATACTCCTGTCTTTTTCATTCCTGCTATATATTATCACAGGGGCTACCGAAGGCGCAATCAGGGTGAAATTAAAACATTCCTTCTACTATCTGAAAAATACATACTAGCACCTAAAACTGCACTTTTCTGTAATCGGAGGTTTTTGGAAATGTTTTATGTCAGGTATTTTGTATTTGTCTTGAAAGCACTATAGCCCTGTGAGATAATAAGAAAAAAGATAACGGGAGAAATTATGGCTTTAGGTCTTGATATAGGTATAGATTTGGGGACAGCCTCTGTCCTTTTATATGTTAAGGGAAAAGGAATTGTTTTGCGCGAACCATCCGTGGTGGCGCTTGATGATGAAGGTAATATTCTGGCGGTCGGCGAAGAAGCCCGTAGGATGATGGGAAGGACGCCCGGTAATATTACCGCTGTCAGACCTCTCAAAGACGGGGTTATTTCAGATTACGAGACCACTGAAAAAATGCTCAGATATTTTATTACCAAAGTTTGCGGTCGCAGGATGATATTTTTCAAGCCACGCGTTATGATTTGTGTGCCAAGCGGAATAACCGAAGTTGAAAGAATGGCTGTCAAAGATGCGGCGGATAATATTGGGGCTAAGGAAGTCTATATTATAGAAGAACCCATTGCAGCTGCAATCGGCGCCGGACTGGACATTTCGAAGCCATACGGAAGCATGGTTGTGGACGTCGGCGGAGGCACAACTGATATCGCTGTTATGTCATTAGGCGGAATAGTTACCAGCCGTTCCATTAAGGTTGCCGGGGATAAATTTGATGAAGCCATTATTCGTTACATGCGCAAAAAACACAGCATGCTGATAGGCGAACGCATGGCAGAGGAAATAAAAATGCGCATAGGCACAGTATATCCTTACGAAGAAGACCTTACTATGAATGTAAGGGGAAGGAATCTTGTACTTGGTCTTCCAAGAACATTGGAAATCTCTGCCAATGACCTTATGGAATGCTTTGATGAGCCGGTCGCCAACATATCCGATGCTATCAGGTATGTTCTGGAAAGAACTCCGCCGGAACTTGCTGCGGACATCAGTGACAGGGGAGTTATATTAACCGGAGGCGGAAGCCTGATAAATGGACTTGACCGCCTGATTGCAGAACGGACCGGGCTTGATGTCATGGTTGCCGATGATGCCATATCCTGTGTTGCATTGGGAACAGGCGAAGCGATAAACGACATAGATAAGATAATAAAGGCCAAGATAGTTAAGCTTGAACAGAAAAAGAGAAAATAGATTTTTTCATAAAAACAGAACCATTGCGGTTATATTGGCGGTATCCCTTGGGGTATCCGCCTTTTTATGTGCTTGTTCTGATAAGAAGACTATCGAAACAACACCTGAGCCAACTCTAGTATCCGGTGAACAACCTTCGGGATCGCCGACACCCCAGGTTTCTGAAATTCCTACAGACCGGCCCGAAATCCCGGTAAATAAGTCTTCTGTTCAATACGAGAAAAAAGTATTTGAAGTTAATGGCCGGCAAAATCATGTCCATATCCTGACGGTAGATTTGTCAGATTCCGATATAACTGTAATGCCGCATCTTGCTTTTGACAGGATTTTTGGGTTTGAGTACCTGCAGGATATGGCTGAAAATACCGGGGCTTTAGCTGCTGTAAACGCAGGTTTCTTTTTTGAGTATGGCCGTCCTTCGGGTCTTTTTGTAAAAGACAGTGAAATAATAAGCGCCGGAACCGGAAAATTCTATAGCTTGATAATTGATAACAGTAGTGCGAAATTCGATATAGTTAAAACTGATATAAAATTGCAGCTTAATAATATTAGTATTGAAATTGAATCATTCAACAAACCGCCAGGCACATCAACAACAGCTCTTTTTTCCGATGCTTATGGGTCAACTGACAGGTTAGGTTCGCTAAGGAAAGTCTTGATTATTGAAAATGATGCAGTCAGAGAATATAGGACTGCAGAATCGGCTGTCGAAATACCTGAGAATGGGTATGTAATAATGCTGCCCCATGACTATGCTTTTGAAAGCAATCCCGAAGGGAGCAAGGCCTTAATAGAATTTGAACCATATTTCTCCGAAGGGGCAATTGCGTATGAGTGTGCTTCAATGCTGGTGGAAGACGGGGTGTCGCTTGCAGGGGATACAATGCCGTGGGTAGGAAACCTGAACCATTACGATCCAAGGACTTGTGTAGGGATATTTAAAGATGGAAAACTCGGATTTGTTGTAATAGACGGACGTACTGAAGACAGCACCGGGACCACCGGGCGGGAAACAGCGGACATACTTATTGACCTGGGGTTTGCAGATGCTGTCATGCTTGACGGAGGGGGAAGTTCGCAAATGATTTATCAGGGGGAAACAGTTAATACTCCATCATCCGGTCCCAACGGCCGGCCTATTGCCGGGGGATTTATGATTATTAAAAAAATTGCACCGTAGTCAGAAAATATGGTGAGGTTAATTGATTCTGGACAAGACTACCGATTTTTTCATTCTTAATTCCAATTTTATTGACTAAAACAGGGTAGTATATATAATGAGTGTGTATTTTAAAGGAGGATGTTCATGAAAACCAAAGCGGTAAGATTATATGGTAAAAACGACCTGAGGCTCGAAGAATTTGAGCTTCCGGAAATAAAGGATGATGAAATCCTGGCGAAAGTAGTTACGGACAGCATCTGCATGTCTTCATATAAAGCGGCATACCAAGGTCCGGATCATAAGAGGGTGCCCAATGATGTTGCGGAAAATCCAATAATTATCGGGCATGAAATGTGCGGTGAATTGGTGCAGGTTGGCAAAAAATATGAAGGGAAGTTCCACGAAGGTCAGCGATTCAGTCTCCAGGCTAATATAAATCATCCGGATCTGCCGTATGCAGCTCCGGGTTATTCATTTAAATACGTAGGTGGTAATGCACAGTATATTGTGATTCCAAAAGAAATCATGGAAATGGATTGTCTTCTTATTTATAGCGGTGCCTCATTTTTCCAGGGATCGCTGGCAGAACCTGTTTCCTGTATTATCGGTGCATTCCATGCTATGTATCACACGAAGATGGGCAGCTATGTGCATCATATGGAAATAAAGGAAGGCGGAAACATGGCCATACTTGCCGGCGTCGGCCCAATGGGTTTAGGAGCTATTGATTATGCTGTTAACCAACCTATCAAACCAAAGAAACTAGTTGTTACTGATATAAATGACGCACGACTAGCCAGGGCAGAGGAAATTTACTCAAAAGAATGGGCGGCTTCACAAGGAGTTGACTTAGTCTATGTTAATACTGGTACTGTTGATAATCCTGTTTCATACCTCAAATCACTGGTTGACGGCGACGGATATGACGATGTATTCGTTTTTGCTCCCGTAAAACCTGTAATAGAGCAAGGAGATGCAATACTTGGCCTTGACGGATGCTTGAATTTCTTTGCAGGACCTACAGATAAGCAATTCAGCGCGACATTTAATTTTTATAATGTACATTATGCAGCAACTCATGTAGTAGGAACCAGTGGCGGTAATACTGAGGATATGAAGGAAGCCCTTGCTATGAGTGCGTCGGGACAATTGAATCCCGCGTCAATGGTCACGCATATCGGCGGCCTTGACAGCGCAGCTGAAACAACCCTCAACCTTCCTAATATTCCTGGTGGGAAAAAACTGATTTATACAGGGATAAAAATGCCTCTTACTGCAATTGATGATTTTGAGAAAGAGGGATATCCTGAACTTGCGGTAATATGCAAAGCCAATAAAGGTTTATGGTGTAAGGAAGCAGAGGACTATCTTCTTGAGCATTCTGAAAAAATCTGATGGGTTAATTTTCTGTCATCATCTGGCAATTACTGATAATATCACCGGTTATGAAGCACATTCAGCCGGTGATTTCTATTTCGAAGAGCTGACCCAGGGTCAGCTCTTCGATTTTAATCGAAATGCAGGAATTAAAAATAAATATTGCATTGATTTATCTATTTAGTTGATTAAAGCGGTGAATTATGCTAATATACCATAAAAAGATGCAAGGATTCTTTTTTTTACATTCATTTTCGCATGATTAATCGGGCGGGAACCGTGCAGTCAGTCAAATTGCGGCTATGGATGTATTAACTAAATTTGGGATATATTGGAGGGGAATATGATTCAGTATCAGAAGAGCAATGACGTTTTGAATACCATTAACCGCGGAAATCCGGCAGAGTCCGGTTTGTGTACACTGTGCAGGGCGGACTGCAAGGGAAAATGCGAAACATGGACATCGGCAATGAAAGGAAGGAAACTTCTTTATCCCAGGGATTTCGGAGCTGTTACAGCCGGAAGTTCAAATATAAATCATGTAGGCGTATGCTATACAAATCTTAGAATACAGGGATATCACTACGGGGCATTTGGACTGGCAGAAGGCCTGTCAAATAATGCCGATGATTGTATATTTCCCAATGTAAATATTGAGTCGCGGTTCGGTAAAAATGAGAAAACTAAAATTCGGATGCCGCTGATGACCGGAGCATTGGGTTCGACGTTCATAGCTGAAAAATACTGGGACTCTTTCGCTATAGGAGCTGCACTGGTTGGCATTCCGATTGTTGTCGGTGAAAATGTTGTCGGTGTTGATAAAAAGTCCGTAATAGAAAACGGCAGGATAAAATCAGCCCCGGAACTCGACCGCAGGATTGATACTTACCTTAAGTATTATGATGGCTATGGTGCAATAATAGTTCAGATGAATGTTGAGGATACCAGAAACGGCGTTGCGGAATATATTATCGATAAGTATGGTGATAAAGTTGTTATTGAACTTAAATGGGGCCAGGGGGCCAAAAACATCGGCGGTGAAATCCAGGTAACTAATCTGCAGTATGCCATGTTCCTTAAAGAAAGGGGTTACATAGTAGATCCTGACCCTACCCGACCCGAAATTCAATCCGCATTCTTATCCGGATCTATAAAATCTTTTGCAAGGCACAGTAGGCTTGGGTATACGCACCTTAATTCATTCGAAGAAGTCAGGGATGATTTTTATAAAAGCATTAAATATCTCAGATCCCTTGGGTACAAAAAAATCACATTGAAAACCGGAGCCTATGGAATGGAAGGTCTTGCGATGGCTATAAAACTCGCTACAGAAATGGAACTTGACCTTCTGACTGTAGACGGTTCCGGCGGCGGGACAGGCATGAGTCCATGGAATATGATGGAATCCTGGGGTGTTCCTTCTATCTTTCTTCATTCAAAAGCGTATGAGTATGCAAGGATGATGTCATATAAATCATCCGAGGTTGTGGACCTGGCATTCGCAGGTGGACTTGCAAATGAGGACCATATATTCAAGGCAATGGCTCTTGGCGCTCCTTATACAAAGCTTGTATGTATGGGCCGGGCTCTGATGATACCCGGTTTCCTCGGTTCTAACATAGAAGGGGTTTTCAATCCGGATAGACGCGAGAAACTGAATGGAAACTGGACTGAACTTCCAAAAACGATAACAAGTGAATACGGAAACTCGCCGGAAGAAATATTTGCAGGGTATTACGATGTTAAAAGCAAAGTAGGCTCAGAGGGTATAAACGATATACCTCTTGGAGCAATAGCATTCTGGAGTTTAGCTGACAAACTTGCTGCCGGTCTTCAGCAGCTACTGGCAGGCGTAAGGAAATTCAATATTTCTGAAATCAGAAGAAGTGAACTATTTTCTGCAAACCGCGATACAGAAAGAGAAACAGGTATCCGTTTCATGACAGATGTAGCTGATGATATTGCTAAAGAGATATTAAATTCATAATTCACTGGATTTTTAGCAGTTTAATTATTGTAAAACCGCATTTCGGTTAAAGGGATGCGGTTTTTTTATTCTATATCCGTAAAAACCTGTTTAGTTACAGAAACTAACTGATGCCCGGGTATATCTTGTTAAAAGCTGTAAATTCCTATACTTTTCGTTAAATTTTTATTATTATTCTTACATAGTTATTGACATATGTGCAAAACAGGAGTTTAATAAGTAACGGCGAAAGCTATAAATTAAATTATCTTTTATAAAACGGGAGGCAAAAATAATGAAGAAAACCGATGTTCTGGTTATTGGCGGAAGCGCAACCGGCCTGGTTGCTGCGATGACGGCGAAGTCAAATAACCCTGATAAAAGCGTAACGGTTATTAGAAAAGAAGAAAAAGTTATGATACCCTGCGGGATACCATATATTTTTGGAACAATTGACAGCAGTGACAACAACATTCTGCCGGACGGAGGACTTATTAAATTAGGTGTTGACATAGTAGTAGACGAAGTAATATCAATTGACGCAGAAGGAAAGACTTGTGAAACAAAGGGCGGAGAAAGCTTTTTATATGACAAGCTCATCATGGGAACCGGTTCGATGCCCGTAGTTCCCAAATGGCTGAAGGGCACAGAACTTGATAACGTATTCACAATTCCGAAGAATAAGGTTTACCTTGACAACATCATGAATAAACTTGAAGGAATTAAGGATGTAGTGGTCATAGGAGCAGGATTTATCGGTGTTGAAATGTCCGATGAACTTAATAAAAAGGGGAAAAATGTTACCTTAGTTGAAATTCTTCCATATATTCTCGGCGCCACATTTGATGATGATTTTGCTTCAGTGGCCCAGGAGATCTTAATTGAAAGAGGAGTAGCAGCGATAACAGGCGTCGGGGTAAAAGAAATAACAGGTGAAGGTAAAGTTAGTGGAGTTGTTCTCCAGGATGGAAAAGAACTGAAAGCCGATGCGGTCATACTTTCACTTGGATATGATCCCAATACCAAACTAGCTGAGGATATGGGCCTTGAATTGAATCAGTTTGGTTTTATAAAAGCCGACCAGTACAGAAGAACAAACATCACTGATGTATTCGCAGCAGGCGACTGTGCGGAAAAAGTGGATTTTGCAACCGGAAAACTAAGCAGGATTATGCTTGCTTCAACAGCATGTACCGAAGCAAGGACAGCCGGGCTTAGCCTTTACGGTCTTAATACATTCAGTGTTTTCAGAGGAACTGTCGGAATATATTCTACTTGCATAGGAGATACAGCGTTTGGAGTTGCCGGCTTGATTGAGAAAAATGCAGCTAAGGAAGGTTTTAAGTTTATCACAAGCACTTTCGCCGGCATAAACAGGCATCCTGGTAAAATTGCTGATGCACACAAGGAAATGGTAAAACTTATCGTTGCCGAACAGTCAGGCGTAATCCTTGGCGGAGAAGTCATGGGCGGAAAATGTGCGGGAGAACTAACCAATGTAATGGGCTTTGCAATCCAGAACCATATGACAGTCCACGACCTTATAATGACACAGATCGGAACCCAGCCGCTGCTTACGGCATCACCTGCGGGATACCCGCTTATAAAAGCTGCTGAAGCTGCTGTAGCAAAACTTAAGAAGTAATACGCTGTAATAAAACACACGAAGAAAGAAGGACGCTTAAGCGCTCTTCTTTTTTATTATTTTTTATTGACATATTAATCACGCAATGATAGAATCTAACATACAAAGTAAGAAACTATCATTTTATGTTAGGGGGAGAACAAATGGCAACTGCAATAATAATGCCCAGACAGGGAAATACGGTTGAAAGTTGTATAGTCTCAAAGTGGCATAAACATAAGGGAGATGCCATAGCCGTCGGGGATATTTTATTCACATATGAAACTGATAAAGCAACTTTTGACGAAGAGGCAGGCGTAGCCGGAACACTTCTTGAAATCTTTTTTGAAGAGGATGACGATGTTCCTGTCCTTACCAATATGTGTGTCATAGGCGAAGAAGGGGAGGATATTTCAGGATTCACACCTGACGGAGCTTCTTCTGATACAGCCGAAATACCGGCAGCTGATGAAAAGCCTACGGTTGAAGAGAAAGTAGAAGAAAAACCAGCTGATAGTGGCTGCTGCTACGTCAGATGATGTAAGAAAAATCTCACCAAGGGCTAAGAACCGCGCAGAAAAAGCAGGGATCGACGCTGGTTATGCTGCATCAACAGGTCCGAACGGCCGCATTATTGAAAGAGACATTATAGAACTTGAAAAATCCGGTCCGGCTGTAACTAAAGCAGCTGCACCATCATATGTAAGCGGAACTGCATATCAGGGAAGCGGAATAGGCGGACGCATAACGGTTTCGGACATTGAGAAAGGTGAAATACCGTCTGATTTTGTTGAATTTGAAGATGAAAAATTCCCGAATATCAGGAAGGTTATCGCCAAGGCAATGCACCACTCGCTTTCATCAATGGCCCAGCTTACAATCAATATGTCTTTTGATGCAAGCGCAATTATGAAATTCAGGAAAAGTGTAAAAGTGAAAGGCGAAGAACTTGGCCTTCCAAATATCACATTGGGTGATATGGTTGTATACACCACAGCAAAGACTTTACTTAAGCATAAAGATTTAAATGCGCATTTCACTGACGGTACAATAAGGAGATTCAATACTGTCCATATGGGAGTTGCAGTAGATACTGAAAGAGGACTGATGGTTCCTACCCTATACTACAGTGACATGATGACACTTGCCCAGATCAGTACTAAAACTAAGGAAGTTGCTGCAATGAGCAAATCCGGTACAATCAATCCGGACCTGCTGCAGGGCGGCACATTCACAATAACAAATCTCGGGGCAATGGGTGTTGAAACATTTACACCTATAATTAATCCGCCGCAGACCGCCATCTTAGGAGTATGCGGAATCACGACAAGGGTCAGAGAAACAAACGGCAAAATCGAAACTTACCCATCCATGGGATTGTCACTGACAATTAACCATATGGCGGTTGACGGAGCACCGGCTGCGAGATTCCTGAAAGATCTTTGCAACAATCTCGAGAATTTCGAAATCATGCTGCTGGTATAGGAGAAAATGATGAAATACGATTTGATGATTATCGGAGGAGGACCGGCGGGATATCTTGCTGCTGAACGAGCAGGTCATGCAGGTTTGAAAACAATCCTCTTTGAAAAGAATAATGTGGGCGGGGTATGTCTTAACGAAGGCTGCATTCCTTCGAAAGCACTTTTATACTCAGCTAAGATTTATGATTATGCCAAAACCGGCTCAAAATACGGCATAACTTTCGAAGGCGCACACCTTGATCAGGAGAAGGTCATAATGCGCAAAAAGAAAGTGGTAAAAACTCTCGTTGCAGGTGTAAGCGGAGCCCTTAAAAGAAATAAAGTTGAAGTTTTAAATGGAGAAGCTTTTATTGAAAAACGCAGCGCAGAGGGTTTTAATATCAGCTGCAGCGGTGAAACATACACCGGCAGCAGGTTGATGATATGCACTGGCTCAATACCAATAATGCCTCCGATCGAAGGACTTAAAGAAGCTTATGAAAAAGGAATTGCAATGACAAACAGGGAAATCCTGGATCTCATCGAAGTTCCCGAGAAACTTGTTGTCGTAGGCGGCGGCGTAATCGGCCTCGAAATGGCTTCCTATTATGATAGTGCAGGGTCGGAAGTCACTGTTATAGAAATGCTTGATAGAATCGCGGGAATGACCGATACTGACATTTCGAAAATCCTCATGAAGAATTATGAGAAGAAGGGTATTGCATTCAATCTTCAATCAAAGGTAGTTAAGTTCACTGAAAATAGTGTTTTATACGAAAAAGACGGCAGCACAATTGAAGTTGCTGCTGATAAAGTATTGGTAAGTATTGGCAGAAGCCCAATGACAAAAGGAATTGGAATAGAGAACATCGGAGTAGAACTCACACAGCGCGGTGCGATTGTAACGGATGACAAAGGGCGTACCAATATCGCAGAAGTTTATGCTGCTGGCGATGTGAATGGTAAATCCATGCTTGCCCATACAGCTTATAGAGAAGCGGAAGTCTGCATAAACAATATCCTTGGGAAAAAAGACAGGATGCGCTATTCTGCGATACCGTCAGTCATATATACGAATCCCGAAGTTGCAAGTGTAGGTGAAACCGAAGAAACTGCCAAACAAAAAGGCATTGACTACGAATGTGCCAATATTTCAATGAGATATGCCGGCAGGTATGTTGCCGAAAACGAAGGCGGCGACGGTATCTGCAAAGTGCTTGTAGACAAAAAACATAAGAAGCTAATAGGCGTTTCCGCAATAGGCAGCTACACCAGCGAATTCATATACGGAGCGTCACTCATGATAGAGATGGAAATGACCGTAGACGATATAAAGGAAGTGGTTTTCCCACACCCTACGGTATGTGAAGTTATAAGAGAAGCATTATTCGCATTTTAGAAAGGAGCAAATAAATGCCCAGAACACAATATGTTGATCCTAATGAGATTAGGAAGAGCGGGGAAATTACATTTAAAAACATTCCCGTAAACCAGTATTCAAAATCAATTAAAGATGAGACAGAGAATTTTTCATCTGATGATTTCATGCGCATATACCGCGACATGTCAATTATCAGGGAGTTTGAAAGTATGCTCAATGCCATTAAGACCACTGGCCAGTACAACGGCCTTGAGTATACCCATCCCGGTCCGGCGCATCTTTCAATCGGACAGGAAGCTTCGTCTGTTGGACAGGCGTATCTGCTTGATGCAAATGACTATATTTTCGGTTCCCACAGGAGTCATGGTGAAATAATAGCCAAAGGACTGTCTGCAATTGAAAAACTTTCCGATAAGGAACTTATGGAAATAATGGAATCGTACTTTGATGGTGCTATTTTAAAAGTTGTCCAGAAGGACCAGGATAGCGTTAAGGAACTTGCGAAAGATTTTCTGATATATGGAACATTGGCTGAAATATTTGCACGCGAAACCGGATTCCACCGTGGTCTCGGCGGTTCCATGCATGCGTTCTTCACGCCTTTCGGAATATATCCCAACAACGCAATCGTCGGCGGGTCAGCTGACATTGCAACGGGTGCTGCATTATTTAAGAAAGTCAACCGCAAAAGCGGTATCGTAATTGCAAACATCGGCGATGCATCCCTCGGCTGCGGGCCCGTTTGGGAAGGCATGTGCTTTGCCTCAATGGACCAGTTCCAAAAACTTTGGGAAGGTGAATACCAAGGCGGACTGCCGATTATATTCAATTTCTTTAACAATCAATACGGCATGGGAGGCCAGACTAACGGCGAAACCATGGGATATGAATTCCTTGCCCGTTTCGGCGCAGGCGTTAATCCCGACCAAATGCACGCAGAACGTATAGACGGATACAATCCGCTTGCAGTAATAGATGCAATAAAACGCAAAAAATCAATTCTTGAAGCAAAAAAAGGCCCTGTTCTCCTTGATACTATAACTTACAGAATTTCCGGCCATTCGCCTTCGGATGCTTCCGCTTACAGAAGCCGTGAGGAAATAGATGCATGGACCTCTCAGGATTCATTGATAACTTATAGAAAAGCTCTTGTTGATGCCGGTGTTGCCGACGATTCAGTCTTCGAAACCATACTTGACACCACACGGGAGCTAATTACAAAGACAATGAAAATGGCCACCAATGATGAAATCTCCCCAAGAATGGATTTGGTCGGCAACCGGCGATGCAATAGAAAAACTCATGTTTTCAAATGAAAAGATTGAGAAAATGGAAGAAGGCGAAGCCCAGGTCAATATGCCTTATGAAGAAAATCCAAGGGCTGTGCAGATTGCACGTAAAGAAAGATATGCATTTAAAGACGGCAAACCGGTTTCTAAAAATAAAACATTCCAGGTTAGGGATGCGATTTTTGAAGCAGTTGCCCATAAATTCCATACTGACCCGACTCTTGTTGCATACGGCGAAGAAAACAGGGACTGGGGCGGAGCATTTGCGGTCTACCGCGGACTTACTGAAGCGCTTCCATATAACAGGCTTTTTAATTCATCTATTAGCGAAGCTGCAATAGTTGGTACTGCCGTAGGTTACGGAATGTGCGGCGGCCGTGCAATTGTTGAACTTATGTACTGCGATTTTCTCGGAAGGGCCGGGGATGAAGTCTTTAACCAACTTCCCAAATGGCAGTCAATGAGTGCAGGCGTATTGAAGATGCCCGTGGTAGTAAGGGTTTCCGTTGGCTCTAAGTACGGTGCCCAGCATTCGCAGGACTGGACGAGTCTCTGCGCTCATGTACCCGGACTCAAAGTTGTATTCCCGGTTTCGCCATATGATGCAAAAGGCCTGATGAATTCTGCTCTAATGGGAACAGACCCTGTAATATTCTTTGAAAGTCAAAGGATTTATGATAAAGGAGAGGAATTCGTTGAAGGCGGAGTACCCAAAGGCTACTATGAAATACCAATCGGCGAACCCGATGTAAAAAGAGAAGGCTCCGATGTGACCATACTTACAATCGGTGCAACACTATACAGGGCCCTTGAAGCGGCTGATGAACTTGAAAAGACATATGGTATGTCTGCTGAAGTCATCGATGCCAGGAGCATTGTTCCCTTCAATTATGAAAAGGTTATCGAATCCGTTAAAAAAACAGGGCGCATCATTCTTTCCAGCGATGCCTGCGAAAGGGGTTCCCATCTAAAGGATATGGCACAGACAATCAGTGAATTGGCATTTGACTACCTCGATGCACCTCCTGTCGTTGTCGGCGCAAGGAACTGGATTACACCGGCTCAGGAATATGAAAAATATTTCTTCCCTCAGCCCGGATGGATAATTGATGCTATACATCAGAAAATAGTTCCGCTGAAGGGTCACGTGTCAACGCAGAACTTTACCGAAACGGAACAATTGCGGCTTAACAAATACGGAGTATAAATATGAATGGCAGACAGCAGCAAATTAAAAAAATGCTGGAATCCGCCGGCGAGGTTCATCTTCAGGATTTAAGGAAGGTTTTTACAGACATTTCGGAGATGACTCTCCGGAGGGATCTGAGTCTTCTGGAAAATGAAGGATATGCAATCAGAACCCACGGCGGTGCAGTCAGCACCAAAAAAGTGAATCTGCATGACGGTCAGGAGAATGAATATTCAAAACGTGCAAAGGAAGGCATAGTGGCGAAAACCGGCATTGCGGCGAAAGCAGTACGCTTTATAGAAAAAGGGCGGTCCATTTATCTGGATGCAGGCAGTACTGTAATGGGCCTTGCCAAGCTAATTGAGGGGGATGGATGCACATTTGTGACTAGTGCGGTTAATACGGCACTGAAACTTTCATCAACAGCCCATTCTGTAATGCTGCTTGGCGGCGCAGTTAACAAAAATACTCTGTCATGCTCAGGACCTGATGCGCTCCTGATGATGGATGCGCTGAATATCGATGTTGCCATAATGTCTGCATCAGGTTTTTCACTGGACAGGGGATTCACAATATCAAACAGGTATGAGTGCCTTCTAAAGCAAAAAGTTTTGGATAAGGCAAAAAAAGTTGTGATGTTGATGGACTGCAGCAAAATAGATAAAGACCTGACGTTTACCTTCGCATCCATTGAGGAGATTGACTATTGGGTTTGCGACAAAGAGCCGGACGAAAGTATAATTAAAAAATGCAAAGAGTTCAAAGTTGAACTCGTTTAGGAGGATAGCATGAGTTATAAGAGACTTGAAGGCAAGGTAGCCGTAATAACCGGTGCAGCCCAGGGATTGGGAGAAGCGCTGGCTCAAAGGCTTGATAAAGAAGGTTGTAAGGTTGTAATCGGCGATATAAATATAGACGGTGCAATAAAAGTTGCAGAACAACTATCAGATGCCACAGCGGTCAAGGTTGATGTTACTTCAGAAGAGGATGTTGAAGCCCTGATGAATGTTGCAATTGATAAATACGGAAAGGTTGATATAGCCATCAGCAATGCTGCAGTACTTATTTCCGGACCAACGCCTGAATTTGATGTTAAGAAATGGCAGTTTGTAATGAATGTTAATCTTGTCGGATATTTTATATTTGCTAAAGCCGCTGCAAAAAAAATGCTTGAAAGCGGCGGAGGTTCAATCATTCAAATAAACAGTAAGTCCGGTAAAAAAGGATCAAATAAAAATTCAGCATATGCGGCGTCAAAATTCGGAGGCATCGGTCTAACTCAAAGCCTTGCCCTTGAATTTGCAGATAAAAACATCAGGGTAAATGCGATATGCCCGGGTAATCTGCTGAACTCGCCGCTGTGGACAAACAGCTTGTTTAAACAGTATGCTGCGAACCAGGGAATTACTGAGGATGAAGTGCGTCAGAAATATCTGAACCAAGTCCCGATGAGACGTCCCTGTGAATATGAGGATGTAGCTAATCTGATGACATTCCTTGCTTCGGATGAGAGCAATTATATGACGGGGCAGGCCATTAACGTAACCGGTGGCCAGCAAATGTCCTGATAAATTAGTTTTCCAACGGATGCAGTGATTATTTAGGTTCGCGCAGCATTTCCCACTGGGGAATATTAAGTTTAGGCAAAAGAATTTTATCAAGAATTTCAAAACCCAGATGGTTGTACATAGCAACATTGGGTTCGGTGGATGTTTCTAGGTATATCGGAAGGCCGGTTCTTTCGCTTTCCTTAATTATTCGCCGGATAAGTTTTCCCCCGAATCCCTGTCCCTGATGCTGAGGTGAAACACCGACTATCATTACATATATGAACGGCTTATCCTTCATATGTTTTTTACGGTCTTTGTCAAAAACCCGGAGGGGCATCATTCGGAACATTGGCCTGAAACCGGCTTTTTTACCGGAACGGGTTGCCCCGCTTTTAATCATTCTTCCGAAAGTCATTTCTGAATATTCACTTGGCAGCCATCCTGTGAAACCCTCAATCTCTGGTGAAGTAGCTATGGCTGTACCGTACTTCATACAGTATCTAACCGGGCTTTGGAACCATGCGCTTCTCTGTTCCCGGCTGCATCCTTTCATTATCCTCCCCCATATAGGGTCATGTTCAAATGCGTCGGCAAGGACTTTGCCGGCTTTTTCAATATCCGATTCCTGTAGTTTATAAAGATTTTCTATTTGACCATGCACTATAATCACCTCTTCAACTAGATTTTATCATACCTTATTACAAGGCTTAAATCAGTTGGATTGCCAAAATGATATTCATGAACAGTGATGTGTTCATTATCAATGGACCGTTCCGGTAAAGTGAGGTCTCCGGCATAACCGTCCACATATGGCAATCGGTGTGTTGTGAGTTTGATTTCGTCATCACTGATTTCCATAATTCGATATGAGGTCGTTCCGAGAACAGTACTTGCTGTTTCTATCTGATAGGTGCTGCCCATCGGTATAATACTATTAATGTGCTGATGGCCGCAGAAATATGCCAGGACATTATGCTTTCTGTTACCAAGCAAATCTACAAGAGCAGGTAAAGTCATATCGATGCGCGAGTAATCCCAGTCTCTGCAAAAGCCGCCTTCTCTGGTACGGACAAGCGGATAATGACCGAAGACAATCTTTGGTTCCGGTTTTATCAATTGACTCTCCAACCAGGCCAACTGTCCGTCAGGGTCTTCATTCCTTATTGAGAATCCTATGAAGCGAATACCCATAAAAATACTCGAATACCTTACCCCTTTTTCACCAAAAGCTTTATAATAATTAGTATCTTCAAGTGGAACATACTCATACTCCTCAAGGTCCGGATACCGTTTTTCCATTCCTTTTGTAGCGCAGAGGTCATGATTTCCTGCCGGGGCAATATACGGTACCGTCAGTATGTCCAGCTGATCCCGCACATACTCCAGTTCTGAGAGGTGCTTTGTTCCCTTTACTGATATGTCTCCACAGATGGCAACCAATTCACATTTTGAGGATTCATCACCAAGCCAATCCCAAAACCCTGATAAAACTTTTTCCGAAGCCGGATAGTGAAGCTGCCGGCTGCCGTTGTCATAATGTGTGTCTGCAAGAATTAATACCTTCATACTTCATATTATATGTAATTTTGTTACATCGGGCAAAAGAATATTTCTTTCTGTTGTGTTAATATTGTTTTATCAACAAAGTGACAATACTTATTGGAAGGACCCCTAAAAACAACAGGTAATCAGCGAATAATATATTAAGAAAGGTTTTTCGGAATGCATAATAATACGGAGAGCCCAATGAAATTTGAAAACTTGGAACAAAGGGTGCTAGAAGCGAAAAGCAATCCTGATGAGATGAACAGATTAATTGAGGAATATGTCCCGTTCATCCGAAAAACAGCTGTGAAGGTTGTTCCTCCGGGAGCATATGACAGTTTCAGCACTACCGCAATGTCGGCATTTGCCGAGGCGATTGAAAAGTTCCGCGAGAATGAGGGCAGGTTTCTTGGATTTGCATCGCTGGTAATAACCAATAGGGTAAAAGACCAGGTGAGAAAAGAATTCAAACCAAATGAATTACCCAGCGATGATATTGAAATCGAGGTAACCTTTGAGGATAAGACCGACAGGAAAATAGAGGTTGATATGTTCAGGGACGAGTTAACGGTTTATGGAATTTTACTGGATGACTTGTTGAAGAACAGCCCTAAACACAAAGGCAGCAGAAAAAAAGCCAATGCAGCTGCCCAAACCTTGTCGGGAAGTGAATTTTTATTCAATATTCTAAGAGAGACAAAAAAAGTACCTGTTAAGAAATTGAGCGAAATATCAGGGATTGCGGAAAAACTTATAGAACAAAAAAGGAAATATATAATCGCCGGAGCATTGCTCAGGCAAACGAAATATTCATACTTAAAAGAATTTATTAAATGAGGTGCGACTCAATGAAAGGCATACTAATAGAAAAAAGAACACGGAAGTCCGTGGTAATGGATCAAAATGGAAGATTCGTGAAAACAAAAACCATGAGAGGGTGGAATGAAGGCGAAGAAGTTAGTTTCATGAGCGGTGCTGTTAAAACTGCAAGAAACCTCTCTATTGCCGCTGCATTTGTCTTTGTTTTAGCTCTGGGTTTATTTGCTGTATATACCGGAAATGCATATACAGTATATCTTGATGTAAATCCATCTATTGAAATAGAAGTAAATGCATTTAATAATGTATCATCAATAAAGGCGTTGAATGATGACGCGGAACAGATCGGCGACCTTGATAGTCTGGTCGGCTTGAAATTCGGACCGGCTGTAAATGTAGCGATACAGTTGCTTCTTGACGAAGGTTACCTGGATGAAGATGGTACCGTTGTACTTTCAATCACAGGGAAAAACGGTAAACTGAAGACTGTTGAAAGAGAGGTTTCCGAAGCGTTGTCAGGGATTGAGATTGAAACAGAAGATGATGAGGATGAACCGGAAGAGGCGGATGTTGAAGACGGAGAACCCAAACTCAAAGTATATATCGGCAGGGTAACCGAAGAAATGGCAGCCGCCGCAGAAGAACTTGATGTACCAATCGGAAGGATTGTTTTGGCAGCAAAGGCACAGGAGGAAGGGGCTGACATTTCTTATGAAATGGCTTCATTGCTCAGTGTCCAGGAGTTGCAGAGAATCAGGAATTTATCAAAGACTATTAATAAAGCAACAGACTTACTGGCCGGAGTTTCAGCTCAGGGACAGGAAAACGGGAATAGTAATATGAAGCAAGTTGAAGCCATGACAAATAAGATTCTCAGGGAGGCTGCTAAAATTGAAGGAAATCTTGCTGAATTAGAAGCATTGATTGCAGCGGGTGAAGCTGACGATGAAATGATTGAAAGACATGCGGTTCTCACCATTCAGCTTGAAAGTCTTTTAACGAAAATGGAACAAATGGGAATTGCAGCTGATAATGAGACCGAAGAAATTATAACAGGAATGGCTCAGTACAAGGGCGCAACACCTGAAGAGAAGGCTAGGATTCGGGAAGAAATAAAAGAAGCGAAAAAGGCCGATAATGATGCCAAAAAGGAAGAAAACCGTACCAGAGTCGAAGAAAAGATGGAAGAAGTAAAGGCTAAAGTTGCAGCATTGAAAGCCGCAAAGAATAAATCCGAAGACGAAGGCCCGGAAAATGCAGGGGATAATGCCGGCGATAACGCAGGCGATAATTCCAGCGACAATAGCCCGGGGAATTCAGGAAATAATGCCGGAAACAATGCCGGAAACAATGCCGGGGGAAATGGAAACGGCAACTGATAATAAGCGTATTGCATATTTAAAACCGGGTCGTTCGACCCGGTTTTTTAATGCTGAAAACCAAAAAATTGGTTGACAAAAAATGGTAATAGGTTTATTATGAACATACAATATTTACCAGGAGCACAGAATGTTCAGAAAACTTCTTCCTTACTTTATTATTCTTCTACTCTTTACAATAATCATTTCGTTCCCTGCAAAGGCTGAGTCAGTATTCACCGATGTTGATGAGGAGTCATGGTACAGTATATATATCAATGACCTTGTTGAAATGGGTGTTATAAACGGATTTCCTGATGGCACATTCCGCCCTGATGAAACATTGAATGCAGAGCAGTTTATTAAGATGACGGTAACGGCGCTGGGACTTAACCCGGGAAATGGAACTATTTACTGGGCTTCAACGTATATTGAATATGCGAGACAGAGCGGACTGCTTGAAAACAGTGAAATAGAAGATTTCAAAAAACCCTTGCCAAGAGGGGAAATTGTATGTATAATATCCAAGGCTTTGGACTTTCTAAATGAAAATATAGAGATAAAAGCCTGTGGATTGTATGATCTTTACGGTTATACACCGGAGAGTTATGTGCCCTATGTTTTAAAAACATACAATGCGGGTATAATAACTGGGTATCAGGACAATACGTTCAGATACGAAAAATATATAAACCGCGCCGAAGCATGTGCGGTAATACACAAATTAGTTACCCCCATTACCAGACGGGAACGCCAAATCACATCTCTTACCCCAGTTCCCGTCTGTTATTCTTATATAAAAGAAGATTTCACAACAGCCATTAATGAATATAAAGGAAACAAAGGCTGTTTTGTTACGGAAAAAAATATATCATTCAATGGATATTCACTGCAGGCTGACTTTAATTCTGATATTTACAAAAACATTATTGATTCAATGAAACTTCTGTATGATTACAGTTCATTTCCTGTATTTGAATTTACTCCATTAGCTCAAAATAACGTCATATCAATGAACTGCTATGAAAATGAAAATCTCAGCAGTAATCCGGAATACGCATTTTTTGTATTTAAATACTATGATGGGCCTACAGGATATCCGGAGTTTAAATGGGGATACGACACCATGTTCATGAAACTGGAATTAAACCGTCTCAGTGCTGATGGATTGCTTAATAAAGAGACAGGTATGCCTGATAAGTATTATGAATATAAAATCCGCTCACTTATGAGGCTTATTTTCGGGATTGATAAGGGAGATGTCTTTTCGCAATTTATTTTAGATAAATATATTGAATACTCGAATTATAAAGCAGGGGAAATACCTTCGGCTAACGTATTGCTAAATTATGGCGGAACAAAAATGGTATTTTTCTGCGAAGGAGACAGCAGGCAGCTGTGTTTTACATTTTCGGAGGACTAAGTTATGAAAGCAACCAGGGTAATCTCTATTTTGGCAGCGATATGTTTTCTATTATCCATATTCTGCATAGGCAAAGCCATGGGCGGAACTATCAGCAGTGCTGAATTTTTTTCCTGGCTTAGTGATTCGGGCATACCTGAATACAGCATCAGCGGGTCATATAGGGCTAACTACAGTACATTCGCTAGGTATAATCTGGTGGTTTATGGTATTACAGGAGATGTGCCGGGCAATGAAATCAGGCAAGGTGAATACAGGTATCTGGGATTCACATATTTGGAGGGAAAATATACAAATCTTGATTTTCCCAATGACGAAACCGGAAACCTGCCTCCTGAAAAATGGGACTATATAACCGTACCGGGTGCTGCTGAAAGTTGGGATTCACTGGAGCAGATAGTTCAAAGGCCATATATGCTTAATACATCCCTCAAGGGCCATGGGGCGGCTGCCCTAACCGCTGCTGATATCGGAACATCAAAGGCAAAGGTACAGTCAGCAGCATCGTGGAACAGCTCAGGAAGCATATACACATACAAGTCAAATGGGTTCTATGCTACATTTACAGTATCGTCGATGGGGCCCGGCATCCTTAATGCAGCCATTTTTCCAGAAGACAGTACTGTATATGTAAATGATACTGCTGATTCATTTGCTAACAGAGTAAATCTGGTTGCATCTGTTAATAAACCCGAAAAAGAAATTAAAAATATAAAAGCAGTATTCAGCTGCGGGGATTGGCGCAAAGTGAGGTATTACTATGATACGAACAGTATTGACATAATGATTGATGCATTTTTAGATATCCCTGCGAATTTGCCTGGAAGTGTGACTGTTAATGCACAGGTTACGGCCGAAAGTATTTTCGGTGATAAACTTGAAAAGAACATCAGTTGCCGTGTGACTGTGCTGGAAAACGCGGGGATTAGCACTCCGGCACCGACGCCGCATCCTGTTAACCCACCTGCACCGGCTCCTGTTCCGACACCGGTGCCAACAGTTCCGCCCGGGGGAAGCGGCCAGGTTCCCGGAGGCGTAGATGATAATCAGGGTAATGATGATCGGTTGAGAATAATCAGCCTTGATATATCAGGAAGCTGGAATTACTGGGAAAAACAACCCCATAGGTTTATTGCGTTGGAAAAGATTACAGTTACTGCTGAAGTTGAGGGACCGGCTGAAAGGGCTTTAATAAGATTGTCCCCACAGCTTGAAGCAATGACTTATACCAATTCTCTCGGGCATATTTATAATTATGCTAATGATTTCTTCGGTTATACAGTTGAGTTTCCAAGAGACTCAAAACTATATCCGGAATCTATAAGAAATGATGTGACTGTATTCAGATGGGAATACTCTATACCATTATGTGATGAAACCATTGCCTGGGATGGGCACAGGATTTCCGAACCGTATAAAATCCTGTTCAGGGTTTTTGACCAGTCAAATAATCACAAAACAGTTACTATTGATAATATTGATATTACAGGGAATATATACGAACTTCTTTATCCGCAGCCTGCGGAATGAATTGATAATCAGCCGTTAGAGTAGAGAATTTACTAAAGCCGGGACGTTAACGAGAGAATACAAAGCCATAGTTGAATATCAGCCATGCTGATATTCCCCAAAAAAGACCGCCTTTTTGGCGGTCTTTCAGCTGTAATTTGTGTTTAAAAATTAGTTCCAAAGGGATTTTCTGTCTTATATAGAAAGTTCTTCGGGCGGTTGAAATCAATTTCCTTAACACCAAGCATTTTTAGTGCTTCATAAATAATCCGGCCTTTATGTGCAAAACCTATTCCTGCATGGTGCGGATACCGTTTTTGTATTAGGACATGTCTGTAGAAACGGGCCATCTCGTTTATTCCTATGACGCCGATTCCACCGAATGACCTTGGATTAACGTCAAGGACTTCGCCTTCCGCTACATAACTTCTCAGCTTACAGTCGGCTGTACTTTGGAGCCTGAACATGGTGATTGGATTAGGAGCGATCTGACCTTCTAGAGTTCCCCGTGAAATATTTGGTTCAGAATCAGGTTCAAGCAGCCTATGCATTATAAGCTGGTATTTCATCTCGGGATCTTTCATAAGGCATGACGGTGTATTCCCGCAGTGGAAACCCATGAAAACATCAGTTTCAGAGTATGGGAAATCATCTTTGATATGTGCATCATACATATCTTTTGGAACAGTGTTGTTAATGTCCAGGAGGGTTGAAGGACGCATTGTGGCTAACGTCAGCATATATTCGCTGAGTGCTCCGTAAATGTCGGCTTCGCAGGATATAGGGATTCCCCTTGTTGAAAATCGTGAATTAACGTAACACGGAACAAATCCGAACTGTGTCTGGAATGCAGGCCAACACTTGTTTGCGAAAACAACATTTTCAGAAGCGCCGATGTTGTCATTCATCCAGTCATCAAGAGCAAGTTCGTACTGCGCCAGTTTTACTAAAAAGTCAGGATAGTTATTGCCGTGGCCTAGTTCCTTTGCCATGTCGGCGGCAACTTCCGGTATGCGGGAATCTCCCGCGTGATTGTTATATGCTTCAAATAGGTCAAGCTCCGAATTTTCCTGTATTTCCACTCCCAGGTCATAAAGAGGTTTAATGGGTGCATTGCATGCAAGAAAATCATGGGGACGCGGGCCGAAGGACATTATTTTTAGTCCTTTGACACCTGCAACTACCCTGGATATTTCAATGAAGTCATATATCATATGTGCAACTTCAATAGCAGTTCCCACCGGGTATTCGGGGATATAGGGTGTTAGATTACGAAGACCTATATTATATGATGCGTTTAGCATTCCGCAGTAAGCATCACCGCGGCCATTTATAAGGTCTTCACCTGTTTCTTCAGCAGCAGCAGCGAACATAACTGGCCCGTTGAATTTTTGTGCAAGCAGCGTCTCGGGTCCTTCGGGACCGAAGTTGCCAAGAAAAATGCAAAGCGCATTTGCTCCCGAAGTTTCAATTTCACCAAGAGCCATAATGACATCATTTTCATTCTCTATAGTTGTGTCTATTTCTACTACGGGCATTTCCATTTTATCAACGAATTTCATTAATTCCCGTCTTCTTTTCTGTGATAATTCAATAGGGAAACAATCCCTGCTGACAGCTACAAGTGCAACTTTGATATGTGGTATATTTTTCATATTAAGAACCTCCTGTGTTTATGTGAAATTATATCATATAAAAATTTCTGTTATAGTTGTTTAATTATTTGATTCAAGTTTGATAACCTTGTGTGAAGCTGCTTTCAGCAGCCTGTTCATAATTGCGTCGCCCATGGGACCCGACCCGAAATATTCTGAGTAGATGATCTCTACGTCAAGCTTGTCGAACATGCGAAGCGAATCAAATATATTAGCCGCGATTTCGTCAGAGTTCTCGCGGCTGCCGATACAGATTTTATTAAAGCTCGTATAATTTTCAATTGTTTCAATGGAACAAAGCACACCGGTCCGTGGATTTATTTTTGTCAAGCTATTGATTTTATTAATGGTATCTGAAACAGACCCTTTCACTATTATAACCTGAGCTTCAGGTGAGTAATGCTTATATTTCATACCGGGCGACCTGGGGGCATCTGTTTCGGAGATGGAATAATCCTTGACGAGGTTAGGTATGACCATTCGGATTTTATCAAATGGAATTCCGCCGGGTCTTAGCACTGCGGGTGGCGAGGACACCATATCAACAACAGTCGATTCCAGTCCGACCCTGCACTTACCGGCATCAATAATGGCGTCAACCTTGCCGAAAAGGTCCTCTACGACATGGGAGCCTTCAGTAGTGCTGGGTTTGCCGGAAAGATTTGCACTTGGCGCTGCAATAGGAACCCCTGACATAGAAATCAGCTTGTGGGCAATTTTATTTGAAGGAATTCTGAAAGCTACTGTATCAAGGCCGCCCGTAACTGCGTCGGGCACCGTTTCTTTCCTCGGAAGTATGATCGAAAGCGGACCAGGCCAGAATATTTTGGCAAGCATACGGGCTTTCTCATTAAAATCTACGGCATATTTTTCGATATCGTCAGTCTTTGATATGTGAAGTATAAGGGGATTGTCGCCGGGGCGCCCTTTTGCAATGAATATTTTTTTTACCGCTTCAGCATCAAGGGCATTTGCACCAAGCCCGTAAACTGTTTCAGTTGGAAACGCGACTGTGCCTCCGTGCCTTATTATATCAGCACATTTCCTGATGATATTAATATCTATATTATCCGGATCTATTTTATATATCTTAGTTTCCATATCAAACAAATCAAAGCCCTGACGTTGGATCATCTGTGCGAAAATCGAAGAGCTGTCCCCGGTATCATCATCGAAGTCCGGATTATTATTCTGTATGAGACAGGCGTTTGCTCTGATCGTCGGTAATAAGGCCGTCTATCAATTCATCAATTTCGCCGTTCATTATTGCCTCGATTTTATATAAGGTGAGGTTTATCCTGTGATCCGTTACACGCCCCTGAGGGAAATTATATGTGCGGATTCTCTCGCTTCTGTCGCCTGTGCCGACCTGGCTTTTTCGGTTCTGCGCAATTTCCTTGTTTTGTTCAATCTGTGCCTGGTCATAAAGTTTTGCTCTTAAAAGTTTAAAAGCCTTGTCCTTATTCTTATGCTGGCTGCGTTCATCCTGGCATGTAATGACTATTCCGGAAGGGACATGAGTAAGCCTTATTGCGGAGTCAGTCTTGTTAACGTGCTGCCCGCCTGCGCCCGAAGACCTGTAAGTATCGATTTCCACATCATTGGGATTGATTTCAACATCCACTTCATCTGCTTCAGGCAGTACCGCAACAGTAACAGTTGAAGTATGTATCCTTCCACTGGATTCGGTTTCCGGAACCCTTTGTACGCGGTGAACGCCGCTTTCATATTTTAGCCTGCTGTAGGCTCCCTCGGCATCAATTGAGAATACAATTTCCTTGATTCCCCCGATGCCGGTGACGTTTGAGTCAAGGATTTCACTTGACCAACCCCTGGTCTCTGCATACATTGTATACATTCTGAATAGATTCGCTGCAAAAAGTGCTGCTTCTTCGCCACCTGCGCCGCCCCGTATTTCAATGAGAACGCTTTTATTGTCATTGGGGTCCTTTGGAAGAAGGAGCACTTTTAATTGTTCTTCTATAATAGGCATTGATTCACGGCAATCCTTGAGTTCCTCATCATACATATCGCGGAAATCAGAGTCCAGATTACCCGACAGCATCTCGAGTGCTTCTGACATTTTATTTTTTACAGCAACATATTCCCTGTACTTTTCAACTATGGGTTTAAGGTCATTTATTTCCTTCATTAGCTCTCTGTAAAGGTCCTGATTGGAAATAACCGTCGGATTGGCAAGCTGCCTGCTGATTTCATCATACCTTTTTTCTATTGATTCAAGTTTGTCAAACATATAATCCTCTGTTTTTGATTTCATTGGTAGAATCGGACCGTGCGTTTCAATGGCCGCACAACCATACAATATTATGTCATACATGCATGACATCTGCAACTTTCAGTGGTTTTGCCCTATAAAGAGTTTTTTAAAATTATTGTGGTCAAAAATTTGATATTTTAGGCGAATTTTGCAAATTGAAATAGGTTTGAAACTAAATTGCCGGATGCTTTTCTGACATGTTGGAGATAAAATGTAATATATATTTTACATAACAAGATTTTAATATCAATTTAATATTACCTTAATACAATACTTAGTATTAAATTATCAAAAAACCACAATATCTTGTTGATTTTTACTTTTCAACGTGGTTATAATGAATATAGCGATTCAAGTCATGACAACAAAATATTTTACGAAAGGATAAAGTCATATACCATGAAAAAAATACAAAAGAGAGATGGAAGGATTGAGCGGTTTTACAAAGAAAAAATAACTTGGGCGATTTTCAAAGCTGCACAGGCCTGTGGCGGAGATGACTTCAAAAAATCGGAGGAACTGGCGGTCCAGGTAGTAGAAGCAGCCACATTCAGATACAAAGACCAGGTTCCCAGTGTCGAGCAAATCCAGGACATAGTTGAAAAAGTATTAATTGAAAATGGTCACGCTAAAACAGCGAAGGCTTATATCCTGTACCGTGAAAAAAGAAGCGGCGCAAGGCAGATGAACGCCCTGATTGGCGCTACAATCGACATGTTCGGTGATTATCTTGGGGAAAAAGACTGGCATGTAAAAGAAAATGCTAATACTCAAAAGAGTGTTAACGGACTAAATAACTATGTCCGTGAGGTTTTTACAAAAAGCTATTGGCTGCATGAAGTATATCCGGAAGAAGTCAGGTCAGCCCATCTTGAAGGCGACTGCCATATACATGACCTTGGATTTTTCGGCCCGTATTGCGCCGGATGGGACCTGCGTCAACTTCTGACAATGGGATTCGGCGGTGTTTATGGGAAAGTGGAAAGTAGCCCGGCCAAACATCTGAGGGCATTCCTGGGGCAGATTGTTAACTCAACATTTACGACCCAGGGTGAGACAGCAGGTGCACAGGCATGGTCCAGCTTCGACACATATTGCGCGCCATTTATAAAATATGATAATTTAGACTATAAAAAGGTAAAACAGGCATTGCAGGAGTTCATTTTCAATATAAATGTACCTACAAGGGTTGGGTTTCAATGCCCGTTCTCAAATCTGACATTTGATATTACAGTTCCTTCAACACTCAGGGACCAGCCGATTATAATCGGAGGCGAGTACAAAGAAGAAACCTACGGCGAATTCCAGGAAGAAATGGATATTTTCAACAAAGCATTTTGTGAAATAATGCTCGAAGGCGACGCAAAAGGCAGAGTTTTCACCTTTCCGATTCCAACATTGAATATTACCAATGAATTCGAGTGGGATAATGAAGTAGTCAATGAATTTATGAAAATCACATGCAAATATGGAATACCATATTTCGCAAACTATATAAATTCCGATTTATCGCCTGAAGACGCTGTTTCAATGTGCTGCAGGCTGAGACTCGACACCAAGGAACTGAGAAAAAGAGGCGGCGGACTTTTCGGAAGCAACCCGTTGACCGGTTCTGTTGGCGTGTGTACAATCAACCTCCCGAGACTCGGATATATATCCGAAACCAAGAATGAATTCAAGGCGCGTTTGTGGAAATTGGCACAGACATGTAAAACAAGCCTTGAAATAAAAAGGAAAATCATTGAAAATCAGACGGAACAGGGTTTGTATCCATATTCTGCGAATTATCTAAAAGAGGCAAAAGAACGTACCGGCGAATATTGGTTCAACCACTTCAGCACAATTGGCATAGTAGGAATGAATGAAGCTCTTTTAAATTTTATTGGTAAAGATATCACTTCAGATGAAGGACAGCAATTCTCAATTGACATAATGGAATACATGCGCGAACTCCTTAAGGATTTCCAGATGGAGACCGGACATGTTTACAACCTGGAAGCAACACCGGCTGAAGGAACATCATACAGGCTTGCCAAAGCTGATAAGGAAAAATTTCCCGATATCATCTGTGCAGGCACGAACGTTCCTTATTACACCAACTCAACACAGGTTCCTGTGGAGTATTCAGATGATATTTTTGAGGTTCTTGAAAAGCAGGATCTTCTGCAGTCGCTATACACCGGCGGAACAGTACTTCACCTGTATCTTGGCGAAAGCATTGAAGATATCGAAACAACAAAGAGCTTGATTAAAACCATATTTACAAAATATAAACTGCCGTATATATCAATTACTCCCACATTCAGCATTTGCAATGACCATGGATATATAAAGGGCGAACATTTTGCGTGCCCTGAGTGCGGTATAGATACAGAAGTTTGGTCAAGGGTTACAGGATACCTTAGACCGGTTGAAAACTATAACAAGGGTAAGAAGGAAGAATATTTTGACAGAAAGAAATTCGTCCTTCAGGCTGAACAGATATCATGATCATAGCGGGTCTTCAGAAGAACTCACTAGTTGATTACAGGGGCAAGGTGGCTGCAGTCGTCTTTGCCCCTTTTTGCAACTTCAATTGCTATTACTGCCATAATAGGATGCTGCTTGAAAAACGGCCTGAAAGAATACAATATACAACGATAGACAATGATGAGTTCTTTGCATTCCTAGATAAAAGAGTGGGGCTTATCCAGGGGGTCGTTATTACCGGAGGAGAACCGACACTGCAGAAAGACCTGTCGGATTTCATACGTAAAATTACTAAAAAAGGATTCCCTGTAAAACTGGATACCAACGGCGGACGGCCGGATGTTCTGTCGAATTTACTTGATGAGGGTTTACTTGATTCTATTGCAATGGATATAAAAGCACCATTCAACCGCTATGACCAAGTATGCGGTGTTGCGGTTAATCTTGAGAACATTGAGAAAAGTATTAAATTAATTATGGACAGCGGACTTGATTATGAATTTCGCACAACCGTTACTCCTGATTTTGAACTTGATGATTTCAAGGGCATAATGGAATTAATTGACGGATGCAAACGATTTGTGCTTCAGCAATTCAGAAAGCCAGAAAACCTCGGTGAATTTGTTGATATCAGAAATGCTAAAAAACCCCATTCCAAAGTCTTTTTTGATCAAGCTGTTGAAATTTGCCGTGCCCATTCCGATGTAGTTCTCAAACGCGGCATAATTCTCTAATCTGATTAATCAAAAATCAAATCATACCGGGCTGACCCGGAGATGATTTGACCATAACATATACTGTTGTGGTATAATGTTCTTCGCCGCGCTAGACGGGGAATTAGCGGTGCCCTGTAACCTGCAACCCGCTCAAGCAGGGTTTAATTCCCGCCGGAGGGTACATGCGGTAGAGCAGCCCGGCATAAGTGGTGTTGAAGATTTGGTCTTGCGCAATGGACGACCGTGAATCCCGTCAGGTCCGGAAGGAAGCAGCGGTAAGCGGAACTGCCCATGTGCCGCAGGTTCACCTGGTCCGAGCCGGCTGTGCCGAAAGCGTCTGTTGTATGTATTCGAAGGCGGGTGCGCGGTTTTTTTATTGTCCCTTATTTGATATAATCAATATAAGAACCGACAGGGGGGATTATGTCCTATATAGCGCTTTACCGGGAATGGCGCCCCGGTACATTCGATGAAGTAATTGAGCAGGAACACATTACAAGAACCCTCAGAAATGCTATAAGAAAAGACAGGGTTGCGCATGCGTATCTTTTTTGCGGAACAAGGGGAACAGGCAAAACCAGCATGGCCTACATTATGTCGCGTGCAGTGAACTGTCTCGACCTTCAAGATGGCAATCCGTGTAATAAATGTGAAATCTGCAAAGGAATATTAAACGGCACGATGCTGGATGTCATCGAAATGGATGCCGCATCCAACAACGGTGTTGAAAATATCCGTACAATAAGGGATGAAGTTGCTTATGCTCCTGCAATGGCGAAATATAAAGTCTATATAATTGATGAAGTCCACATGCTGTCAGCGGGAGCATTTAATGCTCTTTTAAAGACGCTTGAAGAACCTCCGTCGCATGTAATTTTTATATTAGCTACTACAGAACCTCACAGACTTCCGGCAACTGTTCTTTCCCGATGCCAGCGGTACGACTTCCACAGAATTTCAGCAGAAGGCATCAGTGAACGTTTGAACCAGATTATTGAAAACAAAAAAGTTACGATAACCGATAGAGCAATGAGAATAATTGCACGAGTTGCGAACGGGGCACTCAGAGATGCAATCAGCTTGCTGGACCAATGCATATCTTCAGGTGCGACAACAATTGATGTAGATGTGGTTCTGGAAAGCGCCGGAATTCTCCAGGATGAAGCTGCTGCCGATATCGCCCAGGCTATCTATGATAAGAATGTTCCGCAGGTGCTTGAAATTGCCGACGCGGTTCTTATGGAAGGCAAAAGTCCTGCGCAATTCCTCGCAAGCCTTATTTATTATTACAGGAACCTGCTGATATGCTCGGGTGTAGATAAACCGGGGATGTTCATTGAAAGCAGCGATGACATGATTGAGACCATGAAACGCCAGGCAGGACTCATGGGAAGCGAATTTATTACATATGCAATCAGGGAGCTGTCAGCTTCAGAAGCCACAATAAAGAAATCTCTTCAGCCGAGGACGTACCTAGAGATAGTGCTTATAAACCTATCATCCATGAATATATCTTTCCCGGAACAGGCTTCTTTAAGGGAAAGAATATCGGCCCTTGAGAATAAAATCAACAGATTAAAAAATGCAGCGCCTGTACAAGTTTCTTCTGATGACGGTTACCGGAATTCGGTACAAACCCGTCATTCCTTAAATAAAGAAAAACCCGTAAAGAAACAGCCGAAACCTGCCCAGGCAAAGAAAAAGGCGAAGGCTAACCCTGATTTTAAGTGGAATGAGGTTATAAACCTCTTGAAAAATAAAAATGCGATAGAGGTGTCGCCGTACCTGCCTGGATCCACAGCTACACTTGAAGGGGACGTCCTAAGCATATCATTTACAAAGGCCTTTACTAAAAACATGATTAGCAGCAACCGCACAAATATGACTATAATAAAATCAGCGGTAGATGAACTGTACGGTACAGATTGCGAAATAAACATATATTCAAATGATGTTCCCGCAGCCGGGGATGACTACTTCGATGAAAAGGTAAAACAGGCGGAGGCACTTGGCATTACGCTTGAGATAGAATAAGGAGGGAATAATGGCAAGAGGAACAATGGGCGGCAACAAGGGAGGAAACAATTTCGGAAACCTGATGAAACAAGCCCAGAAAATGCAGATGGAAATGCAGAAAGCTCAGAAAGAGCTTGAAGAAAAGATATTTGAAGGCCGTGCCGGCGGCGGAGCTGTACGGATAGAGATGAACGGTAAAAAGGAAATGACATCGATAGAAATTGAACCCGATGTCGCAGATCCCGAAGACATTGAAATGCTCCAGGATCTCATAATGGCTGCGTTCAACCAGGCAATTGAAAAAGTTGATGAAGAAACACAGTCAAAAATGGGCGGCATTACAGGCGGAATGAAGATTCCAGGGATGTAGGTGATATATGTCAGGAATTTACCCCAAAGCACTATCACGTCTTATTGAGGCATTTGAATCATTTCCCGGAATAGGAAGGAAAATGGCGCAAAGGCTTGCTTTTTATACCCTTGAAATGGATGACAGGCGCATTGAATTCATATCTGATGCAATAAAAAAAGTGAAAAAAGAAGTGGCTTACTGCTCAGTGTGCTGTAATATCTCAGATGGCGACCCTTGTAACATTTGCAGAAGTTCCAGGGATAAGAGCACTATTTGTGTTGTGCAAACCCCCAAAGATGTAATAGCAATGGAAAAGACCGGTGAATTCAGGGGAGGTTATCACGTTCTGCACGGTGTGATATCACCGATGGAAGGCATAGGCCCGGGTGATATCCGTATAAAAGAGCTTCTTGCCAGACTGGGCGATGGCTCTGAAGAGGTTATTGTTGCTACAAGCCCAACGGTTGAAGGCGAAGCCACGGCAATGTATATTTCAAAACTTTTAAAACCGCTTGGAATCAAAGTTACAAGGATTGCGCATGGCATTCCGGTCGGAGCTGACATAGAATTTACTGACGAAGCTACACTAATCAGGGCACTCAGGGGAAGAACAGATATATAAATGAGTAAAAAAAGAGCACTCCTTCGATATAATAAAAATAATAATTTCGTGGTGAGTGCCTTATGCAACTGATATTAAATAAACTTAGATATATGTTCAACGAGGAATATAAATGAAAAATCGTATATCTTGTATATACAGTATATACCCTGAATTGTGAAAAAGATATAAGAAAATTGTTAAAAAATTGTGAATTTTTTTACTATTATGGAGGACATGACATATGAAAGTTAAAAAGGCCGTCATTCCGGCTGCGGGTTTAGGCACCAGATTTCTTCCCGCCACTAAAGCACAGCCAAAGGAAATGCTTCCAATCGTAGATAAGCCGACTATTCAATATATTGTAGAAGAAGCCGCTGCTGCAGGCATAGAGGATATCATCATTATCTCCGGCCGGGGGAAAAGGGCCGTCGAAGACCACTTTGATAAATCTTATGAACTGGAAAATATGCTGAAACAAAAAAACAAAATGGCTATGCTTGAGGTAGTGGAAAACATTTCAAAATTGGCAAATATTTATTATGTAAGGCAAAAAGAACCCAGCGGACTGGGGCATGCAATATACATGGCGAAATCATTCATAGGCAGTGAACCGTTTGCCGTTTTGCTCGGAGATGACATTGTACTGTCGGAAAAACCCTGCATTGGCCAGATGATGGAAAAGTACGATGAGCTTGGTAATTCAATCATTGGGCTGCAGCAAGTTGCACGCGAGGCAGTTTCAAGCTATGGAGTAATCGGTGGGAATAGAGTATCCGATAGCCTTTATAAGATCAATGAGATGGTTGAAAAACCGGCGCCGGAGAATGCTCCGTCAGACCTTGCAATAATGGGAAGATACATAATAAACCCGGAGATATTCGAGTGTATCGAAAGAACACAGCCCGGAAAGAACAATGAAGTCCAGCTTACTGATGCACTTACCATATTGCTTGAAAACCAGGATATCTACGGATATGAATTTACCGGAAAGCGGTATGATGTGGGTAATAAACTAGGTTTCCTGATAGCTACTGTAGAATTTGCCCTTAGGCAGGAAGAAGTAAAGAGTGATTTTCTTAAGTATCTTAAAAGCCTTGAAAAAATACTCTGATTTTACCAGCCTGAGATATGATTGCGCTTTATCGCCCCGAAGATATTAGGCCTGAAGTGTTTATTATCCCGCGAAAGCGATTTTATCAACTCCCTGATATTTTCGCGGCCGGTGTTTCCACTTACAGGACACGGATTTTCAACAGTGGGAATATCAAATAGATTGCGGTAGTACCTGACATCTTTATCATAAGAATATGAGAGAGGCCTGATCACATACAGGTCCTTTTTTGACAGGTATGTCACAGGACTGAAAGTGTTGAAACGCCCTTCGTAAAAAAGGCTCATTAAATAGGTTTCGATTACATCATCTTTATTGTGGCCAAGGGCAACTTTATTACATCCTGCATCTTTAGCTGCATTATTAAGGGCGCCTCGCCGCATATTCGCACATAACGAACAGGGATTGTTCTCTTTTCTGGCATCAAATACAATTTTACCGATATTAGTTTCAATCACTTCATACGGTACTTTTATTTCATCGCAGATATTTTGCATCGGCGAAAGATCAAAACCATCAAATCCAAGGGCAACAGTAAATGCCTTTAGCTTAAATGGTATTTTAAGATAATTGCGTATATCCGCAATTGCATGGAGCATGACCATACTGTCCTTACCGCCGGAAACACCAACTCCGATTACGTCTCCCGCTTCAATTGCTTGATAATCCTTTATGAAATTAATAATCTGTCCCGTTACTACACTTCCCATGTGGATAATCAGCCTCCCCTATTTATCAATATTCCCCGCTGTTGGAATATCACCCCTCCGCTTCCGTTCCGGTTTATTGTATGACAGTGTGATGGATTATACAATATATTGGTAATCTAAGTTATTTAACAGGAGGAACTGTATTTTTCAAGGTTTATATTGGAATCATTCTCCAGTTTCGGGTAAAATTAAGATAGTTAATCAAATAGGGAAGGAAATGATGCAATGGGTATTATGGATTTTATAAAAGGCCAGTTTATTGATGTCATAGAATGGGTGGACACAGACACCGATGCAATGGTCTGGAAGTTTGAGAGAAAAGGTAATGAAATAAAGATGGGTGCGCAGTTGACTGTTCGCGAATCACAGGCAGCAATCTTTGTGAATGAAGGACAGATAGCCGATGTTTTCCAACCCGGCCGGTATGAACTGTCAACCCAAAACCTGCCGATATTAACGACGTTGAAATCATGGAAGTACGGGTTTAATTCTCCATTTAAAGCAGACGTATTTTTTGTAAATATGAAGCAATTCACCAACAGGAAGTGGGGAACAGCCAATCCGATTATCAGAAGGGACTCCGATTTTGGAATAGTACGGCTACGTGCTTTTGGTATATATTCTTTCAAAGTTGACGACCCTGCCCAGTTCCTTAGGGAAATATTCGGGACGAATCCTGATTTTGATACAGGCGATATCGAGGGTCAGTTAAAACGTCAGCTTGTTTCCGGGCTTTCTGATTCTTTGGCTGAATCAAAAATTCCAATACTTGATATGGCGATGAATTATGATGAACTTGGCAATGAAGCTGTGGCTAATCTACAGCCAAGATTCACATCCCTGGGGCTGAAACTTGTTTCACTTTACATAGAAAATGTTTCGCTTCCTGAAGAAGTTGAGAAGGTTCTTGATAAAAAGACACAGATGGGTGTGGTCGGGGATATGAGGACATATACCCAGTACCAGACTGCAGAAGCTATACGAGATGCAGCTCAGAATGAGGGCGGCGGCACTGCCGGTGCAGGTGTAGGCCTTGGAGCAGGAGTAGCCATGGGCAAAGCAATGGCTGATGCCATGAAGCCCGGGGAAACCACTTATACAAATATTAAATGTTCAAACTGCGGATCGGGTATGCCTGCTGATGCTAAATTCTGCCCTGAGTGCGGAAAATCTACAAGCCCCGAAACAACCAAGTGTATTAAGTGCGGGGTATTGATTGATAATGGCGCTAAGTTCTGCCCCGAGTGCGGAAGTCTGCAGCAGTCGGTTTGTACAAATTGCGGAGTTGCCATGACTTCAGATGCAAAATTCTGCCCGGAATGCGGTACTAAAACCTAATAGGAAGGCAATGATAAGAGGTCATTCATAGATGGAAAATGTATCAGATAAGAATACAAAGCAGTTTCCCTGTGGTTCCTGCGGGGCAGCCGCGGTTTTCGATCCGGAAAGCCAGGCGCTAAAATGCAGTTACTGTGGTTCCATTACCCAAATTGATGAAATAGATGAAGAAATTCTTGAACATGATTTCAGGACCTCTCTTGACCACGAACCAAAAGAAAAGTGGCAAGGCGAGACAAAAGTAGTGCGATGTGAGAACTGCGGCGGCCAAACTGTGCTGGAAGATTCTGCAACAGCCGATAAATGTAATTTCTGCGGGTCGCCCCATGTTGTCAGCCTCTCTGAGTTCTCTGGGATTAAACCGGAATCCCTTATTCCGTTCAGGATTTCTCGAAAGCAAGTAAAAGCACTATTCAAAAAATGGATATCGCGAAAACCTTTTGCACCACGGTCATTAAAAAAAGAATACAGGGGAGATAAGATTAACGGAATATATATACCATACTGGACATATGATTCCGACAGTTTCACAGCATATTCAGCAGAGGCCGGTACTTATTACTATGTAACACAACACTATACAGTCATGGTGAATGGAAAGCCTCAGAGAAGAACGCGGCAGGTCCGTAAAACCCGGTGGAGGCCTGTAAGCGGGACGTACGACAGGTTTTTCAATGACCTGCTTGTCAATGCATCCAATAGCAACAATCGTAGGATGGTCGAAGGAGTAGAACCTTTTAGACTTGAAGGCCTTGTTGGCTACAAACCTGACTATCTATCAGGATTTGCAGCCGAAAGGTATGCAGTGCCCCTTGGCGACGGCTGGAACATTGCCCGTGATGAGGCTGTCCGTATCCTGCGGCAGGAGATAACAAGAAAAATTAATGCCGACGAGGTGCGAAACCTCAGATTAAGGACATCATACTCAGACATAAAGTTCAGACATACCCTTTTTCCCCTTTGGATTTCCTCATACCGGTATAGAAACAAGTCGTTCAACTATATGGTAAACGGCCAGACCGGGCGTTTCAGCGGGAAAGCCCCTGTCAGTGCGATAAAGGTTTTCCTGACCGTGGTAATAACCATCGCGATAATCATCCTTGCAATATATCTGCTCAGGGAATCAGGATTGCTTGAAGGCAGTACTACCTATACTTATTAAAATTACCATACAAACTGAAATTAAATAAAATCCCATGGGATAGGTTTTTATTTAATTTGTATTGTTACCGGTTTATTTAGGCGGGTATAAATTAAGCAAGACGTTAGGAGGCAATAAAAATGGTTAGTGAGAGTATTTTAAAATTATTAAATGAGCAAATAAAAAAAGAACTGCATTCTGCATATGTATATTTGGGTATTGAGGCATATCTGGCAGACCTTGGTCTCAAGGGAATGGCCAATTGGTTCAGGGTACAAACCCAGGAAGAACTTGACCATGCGATGAAATTCTTCGGATATGTTAATGAAGTGGGTGGACTGGCGCAGCTTGGTACCATTGAAGAAGTTTCTACATCTTATGAAACACCGCTTGCAGCTATGCAGGCAGCCCTTGATCATGAAAGATATATTACCGGTGAAATTTACAAGATAGTAGACGCCGCGGTTGAAGAAAGAGATCATAAGACCAATTCTTTCTTAAAATGGTTCGTAGACGAACAGGTAGAAGAAGAAGCCAATGCAGAAGACAATGTAAAAAATCTGGAATTGGTTAAAGACAGTCCCAACGGTGTATTCATGATTGATCGTGAAATGGCATCACGAGTTTATGTGCCGATGGCAGCCGAACCCGCTTAATAGGAATATTTTATAAATGGAAAGACCGCAGGAAGCGGTCCTTTTCCTTGCAAAAAAAGATTAAGCTGATGCAAATTGGAATTTGTCTAATTGCATTAAAGATAAAACTTGGGGAAAAGTTAAAGACAATATAGAATATTATGAAGATAAACATATAGACATCTTGTATAAGATATTGTACAATTTATTTCGCACGGCCTCGGGATGTGGCGCAGTTTGGTAGCGCACCTGGTTTGGGACCAGGGGGCCGCAGGTTCGAATCCTGTCATCCCGACCATAAAAAAAGGAAAGCTCTTGCTTTCTTTTTTTTATGGTCCGGGGATGAATAACAAAATAGTGGCTGTAAGTTTTGACGTAAGATGCGTACCGGAGGACGCAGTCCGAGGAACGCATTGACAGTCAAAACTGTAAAACGGCAAACAGGGTTATTCCCCGCTCAGGAAAGCTCTTGCTTTCTTTTTTTTATGGTCCGGGGATGAATAACAAAATAGTGGCTGTAAGTTTTGACGTAAGATGCGTACCGGAGGACGCAGTCCGAGGAACGCATTGACAGTCAAAACTGTAAAACGGCAAACAGGGTTATTCCCCGCTCAGGAAAGCTCTTGCTTTCTTTTTTTTATGGTCCGGGGATGAATAACAAAATAGTGGCTGTAAGTTTTGACGTAAGATGCGTACCGGAGGACGCAGTCCGAGGAACGCATTGACAGTCAAAACTGTAAAACGGCAAACAGGGTTATTCCCCGCTCAGGAAAGCTCTTGCTTTCTTTTTTTATGGTCGGTTTATATTATATCCGTCTGATATTTTGTTGAAAATTTGTTATTACTTAAAAACAAAGATTCGATTGAGAAAATATCCGGTTCCTGTATAGAATACCATACCGATAATAACTCCCGGTGTTTCATTGATTCCGGCCAGGTCAATAAGAAGGTATTGCAGAAGCTGTGTAAGAATTAGTAATGAAATTGTTACAGTCAGGAATTTTAGCAGTTGGCTGCCTGCGTTTTTATCACTTTTTCTAAATGTGAAACGGCGGTTTAGTAAAAAACTTACAGTAATCCCGACTGCATATCCCGCCAGGGTATATAAAGCATAGTGAATGCCTGTCAGCTTCAGCAAGAATATTACTGCTGCAGTGACGCCGGTGTTAACCAATCCCACCATTCCGTATCTCAGCATAGTATAAAATTCTTTAAGAATTTTCTTTCTGTCCATATAGGTAATTATATACTAAAACATTGAATTGTAGATATAATTAGAAGATAATAGAGCTTAACAGAGCCAACCGGAAAGAAGAGTAATGAAAAAAACATTATTAATAATATTATCCATAATAATGGTTGCTGCCTCAGCCTGCAGCATAAAAAACAAAGAGCCGTTATCAAGGACAGGTTTTCATCTTGGTACAATAGTAACAGTCACATTATACGGTGGAAACGGCGAAGAATCCCTTGACAAGGTCTTTGAAGAGATTGAGCGCCTGGAGTCAATATTATCTAAGCATGTTGAGGGCAGCGACATACAAAAAATAAATGCCGCAGCCGGTGTTGATTCTATAGAACTGCAGCCTGAGACAATAGTGGTTCTTACCCAAAGCACCAGATATTACGAAATAAGCAAAGGTTATTTTAATATAACCGTAGGTCCATTGGTTAGTTTATGGGGGATTGGCACTGAAGATGCGGCCGTGCCTTCTGAAGACGATCTTGCAGCTGCATTGGCAAAAGTGAATATGGATGAATTTATATTCTGTTGCGACACAGCCGAACTGCTTAAACCGGGAATGTCAATAGATACCGGGGGCATTTCAAAAGGTTATATTGCCGATAAAGTGGCGGAAATTATAAAAGATGAAGAATGTATAGGCGCAATCATTAATCTGGGTGGAAATGTGCTGGCAGTGGGTAAAAAACCGGACGGCAGCAAATGGAAAATCGGTATTCAGGACCCGTTTGAAGCAACGGGTGAATATAGGGAAGTTGCAGAAATCGGAGAGATGTCTGTTGTAACCTCGGGTCCGTATGAACGCAATTTTGAGGAAAATGGTGTTGTTTACCATCATATAATTGATCCATTTACAGGATATCCTGTTGTAAATGAAATTGCAGGTGTTACGATAATCAGTGAAAAGTCCATAGACGGTGATGGACTGTCGACGTCGGTTTTTGCAATGGGAACCGAGGCTGGGCTTGAATTAATAGAAAATATAGAAAATACCGAGTGCTATATTGTTCTTGACGATGGGTCATCAATAATGTCTTCAGGTTTCGGAAAGTATATAGTTCTAAATTAAAAAGCTGAGAGCCACTATCGCAGCCATGTAAAAAACGGCTTGAAGACATAAAAGATCATGATAATATTATTGATTTTCAATATAAATCAAAAGGGATTATTGAAATAGAAATCCAATTACTATACCATTGAGAGTGTTAGAAAACCATAGGGGGAATTATGCTTAAAATATGTTTTATTGGTGAGGTTCTGATAGATTTCACACCTGCCGGGCTTTCCGATAATGGAAACACACTATTTGAAAGGAATCCCGGGGGAGGACCTGCGAATTCTGCAGTTGCTGCATCTGTACTGGGAGCGCCATCGTATTTTATGGGAATGGCTGGATATGATGAATTCGGTAAATTCCTAAAAAGAACATTCGAAGATAAAAATGTTGATACTAAGGGATTTGTTTATTCAAAAGAGGTTAACACAACACTCGCTTTCGTGCAGCTTGATGATACAGGGAACAGGAGTTTCTCATTTTATAGGAATCCTGGTGCTGACATGATGTTTTCCGAAGACGATATTGATTTCAACATCATTGATAAATGCGACCTGCTGCATTTCTCTTCGGTTTCCATGAGCAAAGGAAAATCAAGGAATGCAACAAGGAAAGCTGTTGAATATGCAAAATCAAAAGGCAAGATAATATCTTTTGACCCAAATCTGAGGGAATTGCTATGGGACAGCCTTGATGAAGCGAAATCAATTATTTCATCTATGCTGAAATATGCTGACATTCTTAAAATATCAGGAGAGGAACTTGAGTTTGTAACCGGTGAATCAAATATAGAAAAAGCAACGCAAATGTTATTTGATAAAAATATTCCCTTGATTTTTTCAACACTTGGGCCGGATGGCTGTTACTATAAACATAAAAACGGAAGAGGGTATAGGAAAGCATATAATACCAAAGTAATAGATACGACCGGTTCAGGTGATGCTTTTGTCGGTGCTATACTTTATAAAATAGCAGAAGTGAATGGAAATATCGGCGAGTTGAATAATGATGAGGTCAGCGACATAGCAGAATTTGCAAATGCCGCAGGTTCCTTAGCAGCTACAATCAGAGGCGGGATACCATCTATGCCGACGGTTGCGCAGGTTGAAGAGTGCCGGATATCGGTCCCATTATTGTAAGGAGAATATATGAAACTTCGGATTGGGATTCTTGCATCCCACGGCGGTAGCAACATGCAGGCAATTATTGATGCCTGTGCGAAAGATGAAATTAATGGCAGTGTATGTGTTGTAATCTGCAATAATTCTAATGCGGGTGCTGTTGAAAAGGCTGAAAGAGCCGGCATACCAGTCTATCATCTCAGCAGTAAAAACTATCCTGGTAATAATGACCTTGACGAGGCTATATTGATAGTACTTAAGAAATATAAAGTAAACATAGTTGCACTTGCCGGATACATGAAAAAACTGGGGACGATGGTGCTGAAAGAATATAGAAACAGAATACTGAATATCCACCCGGCTCTGTTACCAAAGCACGGCGGTAAAGGCATGTACGGCATGATTGTGCATGAAGCAGTTATTAACGAAGGCGATAAAGAATCCGGTGCTACAGTACATCTTGTTAATGAAAACTATGATGAAGGCGGGATATTGAGTCAGGTTATTGTGCCGGTTGCAAAAACGGATACTCCTGAAGTCCTGGCGGCTAAAATTCTAGTTCAGGAGCACAGGCTTTACCCGATTACACTTGAAAAAATATCAAAAGGTGAAATAAAGTTGCCATGACAGGAAAAGAAGGAAAGATAACACATGCGTTCAGGATAAATGGAACATGTTCAAGTGAAATTGCGTTTGATATAGAGAAGGAGAAATTTAAAAACCTTCAATTTGAAAGGGGATGCTGTTAAAGTAAGAAATGACTATAGACAAGAAGAAATTATGGAAAATTGCATTCTATATATGTATAACGATCTACATCATAAATATGGTGTGTATTTTAGCCTCGGGCAACTGTATTTTTATAAATAGCACCAGGGAATACAATTACATAGCGGCAGTGCTTAATGCCATATTTCTCTTTATATTCTATAATTTTCTTAAAAAAGGTTCCCTTACACCGCGGTATCTTCTCATAATGTTCGGCGCGCTTGTCGTTCTTCCTTTCCTTGTCGCCCTTGTTTTCGGGGGTATTGGTTTTTCATAGGGGGTATACTATTATTGATACAACAGCTAGAAAGGCTAACAAGATAAAATGACAGAAAAATACGATGTTGCCATTATAGGCGCCGGTGTGGTTGGCGGGATGGTGGCCAGAAGCATGTCGTCATACAATGTAAAGATCTGTATTATCGACAGCCATATAGATTCGGCTATGGGCGCCAGCGGTGCAAATTCGGGAATCGTTCATGCCGGATACGATGCAAAACCCGGTTCACTGAAATCAAAATTCAATATTCTGGGCACTGCTATGATGCCTGAAACATGCAGGCAACTTAAGGTACCGTATAAAAATACAGGTTCGCTTGTACTTGCGTTTAATAAAGAAGATGAAATACAGCTTCAGATACTTTATGAAAACGGTATTTCGGAAGGCGTTAAGGGCCTTGAAATAATAAGTGGCGATAAAGTCCGTGAAATGGAACAAAACATAAGCGCTGAAGTAACAGCCGCATTATATGCTCCCACAGCCGGAGTAGTTTCACCATATAAATTGAATATAGCTGCGGTTGAAAACGCAGTTGTTAATGGAACGGAATTCTTACGCGAGACAAAAGTTACAGGGATAAATGGAAGCAAAGGTAATTACATGCTTGAGACAACCAAGGGAGATATACATACAGGAGTAATCATAAACTGCTCCGGGATATATGCTGATGAAATTTCTGCGATGGCAGGTGACGGATTCTTTTCATTGACCCCTAGGAAAGGCGAATACCTTCTGTTCGATCGTTCAGAAGGAGGAATTGTCGAACGAGTCATATTCCAGCCTCCGTCAGAAAAAGGAAAAGGTGTGCTGGTCATGACTACGGTGGATGGCAATTTACTGATTGGTCCTGATGCGAATATAGCGGAATCGAAAGAAGACAGTTCAACCCACGCCGAAAGCTTGGAATATGTATATCAAACCGCCTTGAAAACATGCAGCAAATTAAATCTAAAAAAAGTCATAACGTCTTTCGCTGGTCTTCGGGCAACACCGGATACAGGTGATTTCATAATAGGCGAAAGCCTTATAATCCCCGGCTTTTTTAATGTGGCCGGGATTGAATCACCCGGATTATCTTCAGCCCCGGCCATAGCCGATTATGTATCGGGTATTGTCAGCGACAGTCTCGGTGGCTTGGCTAAAAAAGAGGATTATAATCCCGGGCTTGATACCCATGAGTTTTTTAGAGATATGGAACTTGATGAAAAAGAACGGATTATCAATGAGAATCCGGCATTCGGCAGGATTGTATGCAGGTGTGAATCCGTTACTGAAGCGGAAGTGCTTGACAGCATCAGGCGACCGGCCGGTGCAAGGACCGTCGACGGGGTTAAAAGAAGGACAAGGGCCGGCATGGGACGATGCCAGGGCGGATTTTGCCTGCCGAATGTAGTTGAGATAATTTCAAAAGAACTGGCAATTGAAAAAGAAGATGTTTTAAAAGGCGACAGGGGTTCAAATATCCTTTTGGAAAGGAACCGGCCATGATTATAAAAAGAAGCCTTATAATAATCGGCGCCGGTCCCGCAGGTCTGGCGGCAGCTGTAAAAGCTAAAAAATCCGGTATAAATGATGTTCTTCTTTTAGAACGCGACAATCAGCTGGGGGGAATCCTCAAACAATGCATACACAATGGATTCGGGCTGCACGTTTTTAAAGAAGAACTTACAGGGCCTGAATTTGCACTGAGATACATCAGGATAGTCAATGAGCTTAAGATTGAATATAAATTAAATACCATGGTCATATCCATGGACGAAAAAAAACACATAACAACAGTGAACCATAAAGATGGTCTGGTCGTTTACGAAGCAAAATGCGTAATCCTGGCAATGGGGTGCAGAGAACGGCCAAGAGGAGCACTTCGGATACCCGGAACCAATCCCAGCGGTATTTTTTCAGCGGGAACTGCACAGAAATTTGTTAACATCGAAGGAATGAAACCCGGAAAAACTGCGCTCATTTTAGGTTCGGGTGATATCGGGTTGATTATGGCAAGAAGACTGACGCTTGAGGGAATGAAAGTTAAGGCAGTTTGTGAAATAATGCCGCATCCCGGAGGTTTAACAAGAAACATAGTGCAGTGCCTTGATGATTTCAACATACCGCTGCATTTGTCCACAACAGTAACAGGGATTCATGGGAAAAGGCGCCTTGAAGGAGTAACCGTCGCCAAGGTTGATGAGAACTTTAAACCTATTAAAGAAACAGAAAAACTCATCAAATGCGACACCTTATTATTGTCCGTAGGCTTAATACCTGAAAATGAGTTGGCGGAAGAAGCAGGTGTAAATCTGGACCCTGTTACAGGCGGGGCCATGGTGAACCAGAATCTTGAAACCAATGTGGAAGGGGTATATGCATGCGGCAATGTGCTTCATGTACATGATTTGGTAGATTACGTAGCACTTGAGGCAGAACGGGCGGCTGCATCAGCGGTAAAAAAGATTAAAGGTAAAACAAAAAAAACAAAAAAAAGGGTTGAGTTAATTGCTGGCGAGGGAATCCGATATACAGTGCCGAAATTTATAGACATCACATCAAAAGAAGAAAAAATCAAGATATATTTCCGTTCGACAGCAGTAATGAAATCTGTGAAATTAAATGCCATATGCAAGGGAAAATCGGTTTACAGCAAAAAGTTTAAAAAACTTGTGCCGGCGGAAATGGGATATGTCAGGATATCTACTGAAGATGTCAAGGGCAGGAAAATGACGATTGAGGCGAAGGCAAAATGAATAGAGAAATGGTTTGTATCCGCTGCCCCAAGGGCTGCATGATGATGGTTGAATATGAGGGTGCAAAAGTACTGGAAGTAACCGGCAACAGCTGTAGCAAGGGCAAAGACTATGCTGTTGACGAAATTACAAAACCAGTCAGGATTGTTACATCCACGGTTAAGGTAAAAGACGGCGAATTGCCTGTGGTTCCGGTTAAGACAAAGAAGGCTATCAGACGTCATTTGATATTTGATGTAATGAAAGAGATCTACAAGGCCGAGGTAAAAGCGCCTGTCAAAGAAGGACAGGTTATTATCAAGGACCCGGCAAAGTGTGGAGCGAATGTTGTGGCAACCCTGGATTTGAAGAGAGTGAAAAATGATTGATTTAAAAGGCAAAAAGGTTTTAATAACCGGAGCAAGCAGGGGAATAGGGCTGGCAATAGCCAGAATGCTTGCAAAAGAAGGTGCTGTCCTAAGTTTATGTGCAAGCAGCCAGGAAAGTTTTGTTAACGTTATGTCGGAATTTGATGAAATCCGGACATATTTCATAGGTGGAAACCTGCTGAAGAAAAAAGACCCCATGGAAATAGTAAAAAAGGCTGCCTATCTCATGAACGGAATTGATATTGTCATAAACAATGCGGGAAAGGCATTTGCAAAACCTATTGAAGAAACAACTGCCGGGGACTGGGATGAGTTAATGAAGCTGAATGCCCGTGCTCCGTTTTTGATATGCAAAGAAAGCATTAAGTACCTTAAGGATTCCGACTGTGGCTCAATAATAAACATTTCTTCTGTAGTAGGAGTTAAGGGATATGAAAACCAAGCAGCATATTCCGCTTCAAAACATGCCCTGATGGGTTTCACCAAAGCCCTGGCAAAAGAAGTCCAGCAATACGACATCAGGGTACATTCGATAGCTCCCGGGGGCGTTGCTACTGAGATGGTTATTGAAACAAGGCCGGATCTTGATGCCTCTGTACTTATTAAGCCTGAAGAGATTGCAGATGCCGTGTGGTTTTTACTAACACGACGCGGAAATGCAGTAATTGAGGAAATAAACATCCGCCGTGATGCAAATACTCCGTTCAAATAAAAGTTATATCCCTGGAATAGTTAATCAAGACGGTAAATTACCCTAAAGATGATTTGCGGTCTTTTTCGCGATTCATATAAAGAAGACAAACAAAGGCAAGCAGTGGGAATATTGCGCCTGACAATAATCCGGTGCGCATTCCCAGCTGTACTGAATCAAGTCCGAAACTAGTGCCTGCCTTTGCCAAAAAGCCGACTTTGGAGGCGTTATCTGATACTATTCCCACTAACCATGGTCCTATTGAAGCTCCAATATCGCCGCCCGCAGCCAGGAAGGCGAACAGCCAGGTACCCGCGAAAGGGAATCTCTCGGCTGAAAGGACAAGTGTACCGGGCCATAAAAGGCTGACAGATATTCCGCACAATGCACATGCTGCCAGTGATAATGCATTGATAGGTGAAAATGCTACTATCAAATAGCATATAAACGCTGAAAGAGTTCCTGCAATCATGATTTTATTAAGATTGAATTTTTCTCCGTATTTTCCATGAAGCAATCGGCCAAGGCCAAGCATAAGTGCAAACATTGACATACCGCTGATATCTCCCAGGGCCTTTGGGATAGCCATGACTTCCTCCATGAATGCCGATGCCCACTGGTTCATGACAATTTCGGATGCCCCGCTGAATGCAATGGCAAAAAAGGCTGCAATAAAGAATTTATTGCGCATATGCATTTTGAAACTCTCCCTTTTTCCATCAGGAACAATGGGTGCAATAGGTGCTTTAGAAAATATTATTGCATTTATAACAGGTGGTATTGCCCATAAAATCATTATAATAGGCCACAACTGCCTTCCGAAGGCCAGAATGAAAAGCGTCGTTAAAATAACTACACCCATCTGCCCCCATGCGTAAAATGAATGAAGCAGCGACATGGTAGATGACTTTGATTTCACCGGAATAGCATTGACTGTCGGGCTTATAAGCAGCTCAAGCAGTCCTCCGCCTGCAGAGAAAATAATAGTACCGATAACAAAGCCAATATAAGGACTGTCAAGAAACATCGGGGCTGTTGCAAAGATTACAAAACCAATGGCACTAAGAATATGGGCAATCACCAAAAAAGACCGATAACCTTTTTTATCAACTATATGACTGAAAGCTATATCGGTCAGAACCTGTGTAATGAAATTGATAAAAACAAGAAGTCCAAGGCTTCCAAAGCTAAGCCCGAACTGGTTCCTGAGAGGTATGAATAAAACAGGGGTTAGGTTTATTACAGTTGCCTGTACAGTAAAACCAAGGTAACATGCTTTTAGAGTAAGTTTGTAAGAGTATTTCTTTTTCCCCATATTATCCCCCGGCGCATTTTAGCCAATTATATCACAATCCCTAAATCCAAAGTGCTGACCAGGGCCGGTTCTTAGAGATATGCAAGAATAAGCATTGCTTGTCAATTCCTGCTGATGGAAGTAAACTGAATATACGAAGGTTTGGAGAATTTATTAGGTTTAGATGGGGTAGATGGTTATCCGGAGGACTGATGTTTAAGGTTTTATTAGTCGATGATGAAGAAGAAGTGAGGCATGGCATAAGAGACAGAATCGACTGGGCTTCTTATGGCTTCGAAATAGCGGGAGAAGCCGAGAATGGTCGGGAAGCGCTCAATTTCTTTGATGAATGCCTGCCCGATGTCGTGGTGACTGATATCAATATGCCGTATATGGATGGCATAGAGCTTGCCGCGGAGATAAATGAGGCATATCCTACTGTAAAAATTGTAATACTTACAGGTTTTGACGACTTTAAATTCGCCCAGGCTGCCATTAAGTATGGTGTGTCGGATTATATCCTGAAACCGGTTCTTCCAAAAGACATAACTATGTTTCTTGAAAAACTAAGGAATAGGATTGTTTCGGAACAGGAAGAAGGCGAGAATATCGAAAAACTGCAAAAGCATTACCATGACAGCCTTCCTTTGCTAAGGGAGAATTTCCTTGTCAATCTCATATTGGGAAAACCAACATCAGGGCATACAGAAACAAGAATAAGGGATATGGACATTAAGCTCAAAGGCAATTGGTTTTCTGCAGCCATATGCAAGATTGACTCTGAGAGCTTTGTCAATGACAACCTATCTGATAGTGAATTAGAACTTAAAAGATTTGCTGTATTTAATATTGTAAATGAAATTCTGGATTCCAGGAAAGCGGGGGAAACCTTCATACATGATGATGGCATAGTTATTCTTCTTGGAGTGGAAGGTGATGACAAGACAGTTGCCCGTAATAGAATGCTCTCAATTCTGGAAGCTGTCAGGCAGACCGTTTGCAAATTTCTAAAGTTAACGGTTTCAATTGGCCTTGGCAGAATCGTACCGGTTACAACTGAAATAAGGGAATCTTATCTGTCGTCGCTGACTGCAAGAAGCTACAAATTAATTCTTTCCGGTAATAAAGTTATATTTGTAGAGGATCTGGAACCTGGTATAAATAGCTTTTTCCACCTTGAAACGGATAAAGAGGATGCCCTTATATCCAGTATTAAGTTCAAAGATGAAGCGGAAATCGCAAAATCGGTAGATGCTCTTTTTATTGGCTTAAGTGAATCCGGTGCATCCTTAAATGAATATCAGCTGTATTTCGTTGAAATCATATCCACGCTCATGAAACTGACAAGGATTTTCAAGATAAAATCGTCAGAAGTACTGCCGGACAACTCTGATATTCATATAGAACTAGAGAATTTCAATACAATCAGCGAGGCGAAGGATTGGATATACAAACTTAGCGTAAACATCGGCAGAAGTATTTCCGGAAAACGCTCCGATGCCTCAGAAGTGCTGTTTGAAAAAGCCCGGGACTACATAGCAGATAATTACGGCGACCCCGAGTTAAATGTACAAAAAATATCTAACTACCTATATATAAGTCCAAGTTACCTGAGTATGATATTCAAGAAAAAATCTGGGATAACCTTCCTTAAATATCTGGTAAGTATACGCCTGGATGCAGCAAAGGAAATGCTCATGAACAAGAGCAATAAGATTGCCTATGTTGCAGAAAAAGCCGGGTATCCCGATGTCAGTTATTTCAGCTATTTCTTTAAGAAAAACACAGGGGTGTCGCCCAGGGAGTTCAGGAAAAATGCAGAGGGGGCCGATAAATGAAAAACAAAGACCCGCTGAAGCATCGATTTAAAAGAATTAGAGATATATTCAGATTCGGCAGCCTGCAATCCACAATAACTCTGTCATTTGCCGGACTGATAATTATTGCAATGGTTACCATTGGTATAGTTTTCTTCAGCACTTTTTCTGAAAATGCTGAGAAAAATGCTACTGCCAGTACTAAACAGATTTTAAACCAGGCAAGTCTTAATCTTGAATACTACCTGAATTCCATGACTGAAATTTCCGATTTGATTGCTATAAATATGGGAGCATTTGCTGAGGGAGACACGACGAAAATGACAGGGATACTTAACTTTACACTTGAAACCAGGGATGACATTGAATCGGTTGTTATATATTCGGACATGGGACAGGTACTCCTGGCTGCTCCTGATTATAAGTTTAACGCAAATATGTCAGTTGTCGAACAAAAATGGTTTCTACTAGCTGCCGCGAATCCATATATATATTATTACCAGCCTCCGCATGTACAAAGATTCTATGAGAACAGACGGCCATGGGTGGTGACATTGAGCCGTGGTATTGGAACGGATGACAACCAACGGCACTATATAACAATTGTTGATATGAACTTCAGTGTTATCGAGGAGGTCTGCAGTCAGGTTGAACTCGGAAGAAGAGGCTACATCTATGTTGTAGACGGCGAAGGCAATATCATCTATCATCCGCAGCAGCAACTGATATATGCCGGACTTAAAGATGAAAACATACAAAAAGCACTGTCGGTCGGAAGCGGATCATATATCGAAAAAATAGGTGGGGAAGAAATAAGCACGGTCATAATGGATGTCGGGTATGCGGGATGGAAAATGGTTGGGATCAGCTATGTTGATGAGATTGTTCAGAATAGGCGCAGCTTCAATGCAATGATATTAATAATTGTGATTACCGGAATAGCATTCATTGTCCTCGCATCAATATTTATCTCATATAAAATATCCCAGCCCATAAAAAGACTGGAAAGACAGATGAATAAAGTCGAAAGAGGCGATTTCAACATTGACCTGCTTAAGGCTGAGGGCGAGGATGAAGTCAGGCAGCTTACCCATTCCTTCAATCTTATGATTGAAAGGATTCGTCAGCTGATGAGTCAGATAATTGATGAGCAGGAGGCCAAGAGAAAGAACGAATTAAAAGCTCTTCAGGCTCAGATTAATCCTCATTTTCTTTACAATACCCTTGATTCAATTATCTGGATGAATGAAAACAAAAACCATGACGGCGTTTCAGAAATGACAGCTGCGCTTGCAAAACTTTTCAGAATCAGCCTAAGCAAAGGAATGGAAATTATCACTGTAAGGGATGAAATACAGCATGCTGTAAGTTACCTTATTATTCAAAAAATGAGGTATAAAAATAAATTCAGATACAATGTTGAACTTCCTGATGAACTCGGAGATTATATAACCCTTAAACTGTTAATCCAACCCATTGTAGAGAATTCTATTTACCATGGTTTTAGCCAGATTCCAGACGAAGGCATCATAAATATTAAAGTATATATAGATGGCGAAGACTTAGTTTACCTTATATCCGATAACGGATATGGGATTAGCGAAGAAAAAATCACCTCAATAATATCCGGCGAAACCAAAAGCAAGCATTCATCAGGAGTGGGAATTAAGAACGTGAATGAGCGTATAAAAATCTATTATGGCGAAAGTTATGGGATAAATATAAAAAGCGAACCTGACGAGGGTACGGATGTTTATATAAGAATCCCGTTAGTAAAAGGAGTAGGCTGATGAGTAGGATAAAACAGATATTTTGTTGTTCATTGATTTTGCTGATTCTATCGGGGTGTGCACCCGGACAGGATTCTATTTCGAATGAGAACATTAATATCAGGGTTATTGTTAAAAAACAAAACCATGATTTCTGGGCTGTCGTTGAAATGGGCACCGAAGCCGCTGAAAGGGAATTCGGTATTAATGTAGAATATACCGGCCCCTATAATGAAGAGGACATCGATGGGCAGATACGGATGGTTGAAGCAGCGGTCGAAGACAAGGTGGATGCTATCGTACTTGCAGCCATTGATTATGAGAAGCTTGTGCCTGCAGCGGAAAAAGCAAAAAGCGCAGGAATCCCCGTTATAATCATTGATTCAAATATTAATTCAGAGAAAATGAACGGATTCATAGGTACGGATAATATTGATGCTGGAAGGGTCCTCGGAGATGCAATGGCTGACGCTCTGGGGACTGAACTCGACGTTGCCATTGTCAGCTTTGTAAAAGGCGCCGCATCTTCTAATGAAAGGGAACAGGGGGTAAAAGAAGCCCTGTCAAAATATAATGGAATTAATATAATTGACACACTGTTTTGCAATTCAGATGAAACTCTGGCGTCGGAGTTGACAATAGATATGATTGAAAACCATCCTGAAGTTGATGTTTTCGTATGTCTAAATGCATACGCAACAGTTGGTACGGCAAGGGGAATAACAGAAATAGGGAAGGTCGGTGTATACAAAATTGTCGGCTTTGACAGTACACCTGAAGAAATAACATATCTTGAAAAAGGAACTATAGAACTCATGGTTGTGCAGAATCCTTTTAATATGGGTTATCTTGGCGTTAAATATGCCCTGGATGCCGTTAACGGAATAAAGACGCCTGAGAACATAAATACAGGCGCAGTTGTCATAAACAGGGAAAACATGTACAATCCGGAAAACCAGAAATTGCTATTCCCATTCGTTGATTGAAGTATAAATATTCAAATTTATATTATTGTAATTCACAAATTCTGTGTGGTTTTTCCAATATGAAAAATTGTTGGGAAAATGTAAAATTACTCTATAGAATCACAATTTGAAAGGGAAAACCCAATGAATAAACAACTCCTTGAAATGAAAGGAATTGATAAAAGATTTCCCGGAGTATATGCATTGAAGAAATGCTCTTTCAGTCTTGAAAAGGGAGAGATTCTTGCATTCGTCGGTGAAAACGGTGCAGGTAAATCCACACTGATGAATATTCTGACCGGTATCATACCATGTGATTCAGGGGAGATTTACCTTAACGGAGAGAAACAGGTATTCACTACACCAAAAGAAGCACAGTTAGCAGGGATCTCAATGGTGCACCAAGAACTAAATCTTATGGAAAATCTGACCGTTGCACAGAATATTTTTATCGGTCGTGAAAGCAAAGGATTATTTCTTAATGAGGAATCAATAAATAAACGCGCAAAAGAATTGTTCGAAAGACTGAATTTCCATATAGACCCAAAGGAAAAGGTGGGAAGACTATCTGTAAGCCATCAACAGATTGTAGAAATTGCAAAGGCGATTTCCTATGACGCTAAAATCATAATATTTGACGAACCGAGTGCAACTCTGACCGATAAAGAAATTGAACAACTTTTCATAATTATGAGGGAACTCAGGGAAACTGGCGTAAGCATGGTCTATATTTCACACAGGATGGATGAAATAAAACGCATTGCTGACAGGGTTACTGTCCTTAGGGACGGAGAGTATATCGGAACCCGTCGGACAGATTCCGTTGAACTGGACGAAATAATACATATGATGGTCGGACGTGTTATTTATGCAGCGCATAAAAAGCTCAGTGAATTAGGCAAAGATACACCGGTAGTCATGAAAGCCGAGAATTTTAGTTCCCTTGATGTAAAGAATGTTTCATTCGAATTACGCAAAGGTGAAATCCTTGGTTTTGCCGGATTGATCGGAGCCGGAAGGACAGAACTTGCAAGGCTGATTTTCGGAGCCGACGCCAAAGAAAGCGGGGATATTTATATTAACGGAGAAAAAACCATTATCAATAGTCCCCACAGAGCTGTTGATAAAGGTATTGGCTATCTGTCCGAAGACAGGAAGCGGTATGGAGTTATCCTCGGAATGAGTGTTGCAAACAATATTGTAATTACAAAACTTAAGGATTTTACCAGCAGAATATTTATAAATGAAAAGAAAATCAAGGAAGCTGCTGATGAATTCATTAAGAAAATTGACATAAAAACACCAAGTTCGCAACAACTTGTAAAAAATCTATCAGGTGGGAACCAGCAGAAAGTTATTATCGCGAAATGGCTTTTAAATAACTGTGACATACTTATTTTCGATGAACCTACGAGGGGTATCGATGTCGGGGCAAAAAGCGAAATTTATAGACTAATGAATGATTTCGCCGCCATGGGCAAATCAATAATAATGATTTCATCAGAATTGCCGGAATTAATCCGCATGAGCGACAGGGTACTGGTCATGTGCGAAGGAGAACATACGGCAACTTTGAGTGATGACGAAATAAACCAAAATACGATTATGAAGTATGCTACTATGCATTAACGGAGGAAAGATATGTTACAAAGACTAAGAAAAGTAGGAATGCAGAAAGTACTGGCGTTCGCTGCACTGATTATAATTTACATATTTTTTGCAATAACCGGAAAGAACTTTACGTCTTCATCAACAATGCTGAATATCCTGGCGTCATCATATTATGTAGGGTTTCTAGCCATTGGTGCTACATTTGTTATTATAACCGGTGGAATAGACCTGTCTCTTGGTGCGTTGATGATGTGCTCAGCCCTGCTCGGGGGTAAACTTTACAGGGATATGGGCGTGCCGTTGTGGATATGCCTGCTTATCATGATATTGTTTGCAATGCTGGTAGGACTGATAAACGGACTCATGGTAACAAAATTGAAACTGCCGCCTTTCATCGCTACACTTGGTACTATGATGGTTTGTCTCGGCCTTGGATCGATTATTACAAATACTTCATCGAAATACTTTCCTACGCCCCTTGAACCCGACGGATGGTTCGGAAGGGCCTTTTTTAAGTCTTCAAGTGGATTTCCCCTGGGAGCGGTATATCTGCTCGTGTTTTTCATTATAGCTTTCATTATTCTGAACAAGACAAAAATCGGTAGGTATATCACTGCCATTGGAAACAATGAAGAAGCAGTCAGACTTTCAGGTATTAAAGTCGGACTTTGGAAAACGCTGGCATATATTATCACAGGAGTCGGTGTAGGGTTTGGGTCAATCCTTTATGCGGCGACCTATACAGTTGTAATACCCAATACGGGAAATGGAATAGAGCTCCAGGCAATTGCTGCAGTTGTCATAGGCGGAACATCGCTGTCAGGAGGCGTCGGCTCATTAACCGGTACGATGATTGGGGTGTTCATAATGAGTATTCTTAAGACCGGGCTGATTTCTGTGAGCCTTCCTGCCCCATACCAAACATTCTTTACGGGGCTTGTTGTTATAGGAGCGGTACTAATGGATGTTTACAGAAATAAAAAAGCTAATGAATTGAAAAAAATCAAGGCTTAATTTTGCACAAGCAAATTAAAAAATAAATGGAGGAACAAAAAATGAAAAACGTAAAAAGGTTACTGGCGGTATTACTGGTAATATCAATGGTTTCAGTGCTTCTTGTAGGATGCGGACAGAAAGAAGATGAAAACGACTATTATTCAGTTATTGCCAAAGGCTTCCAGCATCAGTTCTGGCAGGTTGTTAAAGATGGTTCTGAACAGGCAGCTACTGAACTTGGAGTAGATATTTTCTTCACAGGCCCTGAAGGCGAAAGTGCTCAGGCCGCACAGGTTGATATGATTAATGCTGAATTGGCAAAGAATCCCAAAGCCATAGCATTAGCAGCATTGAACACCGAAGCAATATTCTCACAGCTTCAGGAAGCATATGACAAGGGGATACCTGTAATTGGATTTGACTCAGGTGTTCCGAATGCTCCGGCAGGACAAATTGCTGCAAATGCATCGACTGACAATGAAAATGCAGCAGGACTTGGCGCAGAACACATGTATGAAGCAATTAAAGCAGATATTGCTGCTGCAACTGTTAGCGCACCTGTAACTGTTGTAGTTCTTTCTCAAGATGCAACAAGCGCATCAGTTACCGGAAGAAGCAAAGGCTTTGCTGAAAAAATGTATGCTTTAGTTACAGGAGACGGTCAGAGTGCAGCTATAAGCGGAGATTTTGCAGCAATTACAACGGGAGACCCCGCAAGCGTTGCAGTTAACATAAAAATTGTCGTTGGTGCAACACCGGATATTACCGACATGACTAATGCAGCAAGCGGAGTTTTAAATACTGATAATCTTCTTGGCGTATTCTGCTCAAACGAAGGTGCTGTTAACGGACTTCTTGCCTCTCTCAATTCCGGTTCAACACTTGGAGCTGATGTAAAGGTAGTTGGATTTGATGCAGGCGCAGGCCAAAAAGCAGCTGTAAGAGCCGGAACCTTCATGGGTTCAATTACACAGGATCCTTTCATGATTGGCTACCAGGCTGTTGCATTGGCAGTAAAAGCGGCACAGGGACATGCTGTTTCCGATATTGATACCGGAGCAAAATGGTATGATGCGACCAATATGGATGACGAAGGCATTGCAAATCTACTATATGACTAATTTATCTAATCGTTAAAACCAGACGGCCTCCCTAATATAGGGGGGCCGTCACTCTTATGTAGTATAATAATTTAAAAACTAGGAGAAAACCATGACTATCCTGGAAGTTATATATAAAATACTGCCGCTTCTTGTAACAATATTCCTTGGATATTTTCTAAGTAAAAAAGGATTTTTTAATGACGGTTTAATTAAAGCTTTTAAAAAAACGGTTGTGAATGTGACGCTTCCTGCGGGTCTATTGGTGGCATTTGCCTCGATAAAGTTCGAACTGAAATTAGTATTGGTTTTTATCGCTGTTTTCATATCATGCCTATTGATGCTATTAATTGGAAAACTCCTTGCGAGACTTTTTAAAATCAAGTCGCCGTATTTCCCATACCTTCTGACCGGATTTGAAGCTGGTATGCTGGGCTACGCATTATATGGTGGTATATACGGGCTGGATAAGCTTTCTGAGTTTGGTATTGTTGATATCGGCCAGGTCCTGTTTGTATTTCTTGTAACGGTACCCATGGTGTCCCATATGGGTTCCGGAGATAAATCGGGATTCTTTAAACAGTCAATAAGAACAGCCGTAAAGTCTCCGGTAATATGGTCAATTCTCATAGGATTACTTTTATCAATATCGGGTATTGGAAAACTTGGATATACCCAGGCGTATTCAACTATTAAAAGTATCTTTGATTTTATATCAGCACCGACCCCATTTTTAATTTGCCTTGTTATCGGCAGCGGCTTGAACTTCTCTTTTGCAAAAATGAAAATCGAGAGCCTTACAGCGTTATTGAAGGTGGTATTGTCGGTTGCATTTGCTGCACTTGTAAGCCTGCTTCTCCTTAAACCACTCGGACTTACAACAATGCTGGCTATTCCATTGTTTTCAATGTTCGTACTACCCGGTCCGTTTATAATACCGGTATTCATGAATACCGGAAACCGTGCAGAAGTCGAGTATGTGTCAAATACCCTGTCGATTGGTACAATACTGGGGTTAGTCGGATTTATTGTTATTTCATTTATTGCATAGTGGATACTTTTTTATCTTGCAAACCTGAATATTTCCATTAAGTCGGCTTTATTTAACTTTTTAAAATTGCCAAGGGTTTTCGTATCACCATCGGTGCCCTTATAGGCAAGTTCTTCAATCTGCGAATCGGTCAGCTCAATGCCCATTTCCTTTATTGAAGCTGGCATGCCTATTGAACGGTAGAAAAGTTCCATTGAATGTATACCGGCTAATGCAGCTTCGTTATCATCTTTATTATCAACGCCAAATATTTCTCGGGCGAATTTTGCAAATCTTGATGGCTTTATATGGTAAACATATCTTGCCCAGCTGCTCCATACCGCACTTAGTCCGGCACCATGGGCAACATCAAACATGCCCCCGAGTTCATGTTCAATATCATGTGTCGCCCAGTCGCCTGTGCCGCCGCAGCCTGTAAGGTCGTTATGAGCCAGGCTAGAGGCCCACATTAGTTCCGATCTTGCTTGATAATCATTAGGTTTTTTCAAGGCAATCCGGGCATTTGCCATGACTGTTTTTATTAATGCCACCGCTAAATTATCTGTAAGTTCCATTGGTTCTTCGGTTGTGAAATATCTTTCCATAGTGTGCATCATCATATCAACGGCACCGCAGGAAGTCTGATATGATGGGAGGGTATAAGTGGTTTCAGGGTTAAGAATTGAGAATTTTGGTCTCATGATATCATCACCATAAGCCCTCTTGAGCCAACCCTCTTCATTTGTGATAACTGAACCATTGCTCATTTCGCTGCCGGCTGCTGATATTGTCAGGATAGTTCCTATAGGAGAACATGCTTTTGCTTTTTTCCCTTTTGTGTATAGGTCCCAGACATCAAAATCATTTGCTATTCCCAAGGCAATGGCTTTTGCAGAATCTATGACACTTCCTCCGCCGACGGCAAGAACAAAATCAACCCCGGTGGATTTTGCTAGTTCGATCCCCTTATAAACAAGCGAAAGTCTTGGATTTGGTTTAACACCTCCCAGCAGCTCATAGGAAATTCCTTCTGTGTCAAGTGATTTCTTAACAGTTTCAAGAAGGCCGCTTCTTACTACGCTTCCCATTCCGTAATGGATCAGAACTCTTTTGGCCCCTGATTCTTTAACAAGGGCCCCTGTTTGTTTTACTGTGTCCTTGCCAAATACAACTTTGGTAGGTGCGTAATATTTAAAGTTAACCATGGAATAACCTCCTTGAAGGATTGTTTATTTATTTATACCCATTGAAGGTATACTAATGTTATTTTTTATACATATCGCCAAGAATATCGGCAACCTTCTCAATGAATTTAGAACCAAGAATTACAGCTATATCGCCCTGTTTCATGTTTTTATAAAGATGTTTTGCTATTGTTTCATAATCGGGCAGGAAAATTGAATCTTTTCCCTTTTCAGCCACTTTTTCAGCCACAAGCCTGCTGCTTACTTCTGTTCCCGTTTCCTCGCGGTCATTGTATATATCAGCCATGATTACATGGTCTGCATAGCTAAAGCTGTTGACGAAATCATTGAATAAAACAAGCACGCGTGTATATGTATGGGGTTCAAAAACTGCCCAGATTTCACGATGTTTCATGTTTGAAGCAATTTCAAGTGTGCCGTTGATTTCGGCAGGGTTATGGGCATAGTCCGCAAAGACCTTAATCCCATTGGAATCACTTTTTAATTCGAAACGCCTGCGAGGTCCTGTCATGTCGTCAAGGGCTGATTTGATATTTTCAATGCTGCCGCCGCAGATTCTGCATGCTGCAACAGCTGACAGTACATTTAAAACATTATGAGTTCCTGGAATATTAAGTTTCACATCACTGATTTTCTCGCCATATGCAAACAACTCAAACGATGCCCTGCCATTAACATCATATTGAAGATTCATTGCCGTATATTCCAGGCTTTTATCATTGAGTCCATACCTAATAATATTGCAGTGGACGGAAGTTTCCAAAAACATTGAATTTTCATCATCATGGCAAACAATGAGGTAACCGTCTTTTGGAATAAGTTGTGCAAATTCCAGGAATGACTGTTGCATATCGGCAAGGTCTCTGAACCAGTCGACATGGTCATAATCGATATTAAGCACTATACCGATGAAGGGATTAAGCTTTAAAAATGTATCGGTAAATTCACAGGCTTCGGTGATGAAATATTTGCCGTCGCCGTTTTTTGTAGTACCGTTAATAAAATCGGCCTCCCCTCCTATATGGATTGTAGGATTAAATCCGCATCTTTCAAACAAGTATGAGACCATAGTGGTAGTTGTTGTTTTTCCATGGGCTCCGGAGACTCCGATTCCTATTTTGTGGGCCCTCATTATTTCACCAAGGAGGTCAGCCCGGTTTAGAATCGGTATGCCAAGTTCTTCCGCCCGTTGGTATTCGCAATTATCGGGATGTACGGCAGCGGTATAAACAACAAGGTCCGGTTTGCCCATTTCATCAGCATCATGGTTTTGGTAAACCCGTGCGCCAAGGGAGTTGAGTTTTTCGGTAAATTTAGATATTTCAATATCAGAGCCTGTGATTTCATAGCCCATGCTCAATAAAATTTCAGCCAGGCCCGACATGCTGACTCCGCCGATTCCGATGAAATGTATTTTTTTTATTTTATCAGATAAACTTTTTAATTCTTCCATGCTCACCTTTCAAGTCCACTGTATTTATTCTACAAGTCTTTTTCTACCCTGTCTATTGTACCATGAAGAAATTATTAACGATTTATGAACATTAAACGCAACGGCTGAAAATTAATTGAAATGGATAGCCTATATATATATAATATAGCAGAGTATAAATGAAATAGGAGGGCCGCAATGAAAGACAAGGCCGTAATCAGCGAGGAAACCCCAGCCGTTGAAGAGAAAAAAAAGGGCAGGGAGGAAACCATTATTAAGTATGGTTTTATCGCATTGGGGATTATCCTTGCAATATGTATAGTTGCTTTTGCAGTGATAAGCCTGCTTCCCAAAAACATATTATCTATTGGCAATGAAAAGATAACAGAAGATGAATTTGACTACCACTATTATGAGCAGACGAATCTGCTGTACCAGCAGATTCTGCAATACTATCCGGATGTTTCGATGGAAGTATTCATGATGAGCGAGTACCAGTCGGGTATGACATACCATGAATTTGCCAAACAGCTGGCTCTTGAGCGCGTTTCTGAAGTTCAGATTCTTCTTGATACAGCTGAAAAAGAAGGCTATGTCTATGACGAAGCAGAGCTTGAAGACAGCAAAGCCAATTTCAAAGCAAGTTTCATAAATTATGCAGATCAAACCGGACAGAAACTTGACGATGCAGCTAAGGAGATTTACGGCTGTAAATTTGATATTGTATTTAAAATATTTGAAAAAACATGGTTGTCAAGCAAATATCAGGATGATTTACTCAGGAAATATAAGTCTGAGGTTGATGATGAAACCGCGCTTGCATATTATGAAAATTTCAAAGATGATATCGACCAGGTGGTTTTAAAACAGCTATTCATAGCAACATACGATACAGTAGCGCAGGAATATTATGACGATGAAGAGTATGCTGATGCCAAAGCCCGTGCTGAAGACATATTAGAAAGGGTGAACAACGGGGAAGACCTTGATGCTCTTATTATGGAACTGTCAGAGGATCCTTCCGTAGAAGAAACGCTTGGTGAATATAAATCAAAGAAGAGTGATATCGGGCTGGTTGCTATAGAGGAATGGACTTTTGAAGAAGGCAGGTTCGAAGGGGAAATTGCACTGTTGGAAACAGAAATCGGCTTCCATATAACACAGTATGTATCAAGAACCGGTTTTGAAGATGCCCTTGATGAAGTGAAAGGCAATATAGCTTATGGTGAAATGCTGAATCTGCTTTCTGAAAAAAGAGCGCTTCCGGAGTATGAAGTAGGGTACTACAGTGCATTCAGTTCTTATTAAGCCGAATTAAACTAACGAAAAGCACCGGAGTCCGGTGCTTTTTTGTTTGGTATTTCAATGTCCGGCTACTGAATAATCCTATATATATGATACAATTAAAAAAAAGTTCTTCTAGGAGGAAAGCCATGGAATTAAAAGTAAATGAACCCAGGGAAAGACTGATCGGAACACTTCCGAAAGTAGGCATCAGGCCAACGATTGACGGCCGGAGAAAGGGCGTCAGGGAATCACTTGAAAAAACAACAATGGATATGGCAAAATCAGCGGCAGAACTGATTTCATCCAATTTGAAATATTCCAACGGGTTGCCCGTTGAATGCGTAATTGCTGACACATGTATAGGTGGAGTTGCGGAATCAGCCGTCTGTGCAGAGAAATTTGAAAGAGAGGGCGTTGGGGTTTCCCTTACTGTAACACCGTGCTGGTGTTATGGTTCAGAAACAATGGACATGGATCCTCATACTCCTAAGGCTGTATGGGGTTTTAATGGAACAGAACGTCCGGGCGCCGTTTATCTTGCTGCGGTACTTGCTGCACACAGTCAGAAGGGTATCCCGGCGTTCGGCATCTATGGAAGAGATGTGCAGGACATGGGAGACACATCCATCCCTGATGATGTAAAGGACAAGATTCTTAACTTTGTACGGGCAGGTGTTGCGGCGGCATATATGAACGGAAAATCTTATGTGTCATTCGGCTCGGTATCAATGGGAATAGCTGGTTCGATAACAGTTGAGGAGTTCTTCCAGAAATACCTTGGCATTCGTAATGAATATGTGGATATGTCTGAATTCATCCGCAGGATAAATGAAGAAATATATGACAAAGTTGAATTCGAAAAGGCTCTTGAGTGGACAAAGAGAAAACTGCAAAGAGGGTGAAGATCCAAATTCTGAAGAAGACTGCAGAAGCCGTGAACAAAAGGACGGCGACTGGGAGACATGCGTGAAAATGGCATTGATTGCAAGAGATATTATGACAGGCAATCCGAAACTTGAAAAAGCAGGTTTTGGAGAAGAAGCACTTAGGTCATAATGCCATCATGTCGGGTTTCCAGGGGCAAAGGATTGGACAGATTTCATGCCGAACGGGGACTTCCTTGAAGCCATACTTAATTCATCCTTTGACTGGAACGGAATAAGAGAACCATATACAGTTGCAACGGAAAATGACGGACTTAACGGCGCATGTATGATGTTCGGGCATCTGCTCACAGGAACCGCCCAGATTTTTGCTGATGTAAGAACATACTGGAGTCCGGATGCTGTAAAACGTGTTACAGGAAAAGAGTTGACAGGCAAAGCGGCTAATGGCATTATTCACCTTATAAATTCCGGTGCTGCGGCACTAGACGGCACCGGCAGGCAGATGGTTGATGGAGAACCCGTTATGAAGCCATATTGGGATATTACGCCTGAAGAGGCACAGGAATGCCTGGATAATACAACATGGGGACCTGCTGAGCTGGGATATTTCAGGGGCGGAGGCTTTTCGTCCACCTTCCTGACAATGGGTAAAATGCCCGTTACAATGACACGTCTTAACATAATTGATGGAATAGGTCCTGTTCTCCAGATTGCCGAGGGCTTTACAGTTGAATTGGATCAGGATGTTAACAATAAACTTGATAAAAGAACAAATCCGACCTGGCCGACTACTTGGTTTGCGCCTACTGTAAACGGCGAAGGTGCTTTCAGGGATGTTTACTCGGTTATGGCCAATTGGGGAGCAAATCACGGGGTTCTTTCATACGGTCACGTAGGGCATCTGTTCATCACACTTTGTTCAATGCTCAGGATACCTGTTTGTATGCATAATATTCCCGATGAAAGAATATACAGGCCGTCTGCATGGAATGCATTCGGCACCGCCGGACTTGAAAGCGCTGATTACAGGGCTTGCGGTACTTTGGGTCCCCTGTATAAATAATAATACTAAACACATAAAAACCCGCTTCTAAAAAGCGGGTTTTTTGATAAAATCAAAGAGATACCCTTGGGTCAGCTCTTCAAATGTAATGGATTTTTATTATTGATATGACCCGGTATATAAAGCTGATGTTATAATAAGCTTATGAAGGATAAACTGATTAACTATCTGCTGCTTGAGGCTGATATATATAAAAGGCCTATTAGAAAAAGATTACTTCTTTTTTTGCTATGCTTAGGCGCCGGGCTTGTGATAATACTGGATTATTCAGTCCGAAATGGTTTTGGTTTTTTTAATAATATATATTCAATAATAATGACAATTATGCTGGTGTTTTTCTGCGGAGTATTTTCCATGGTTGTTTACAGCTGGCCGGCAGCGGATATATCGGCCGCCGTTGGAAAAGCCTCCGGGAAAATGAATATTACTGTAAAAAGAATGAAAGTTGCCAAGGGATTCCTGTTTGCTGTAATTTATACCGGCATAGTTTCTGCTCTTTTAAGGACATTGTTCATATCAACTATGGAGATTGATGCAGCCATGATTGCATCAGTAATTCTATCCATTCTTGCCTCAATATGGGCAGGCGCAATGATAACCAGATGCATAATAGTGGTTTTTGAAGAAACCGCCACAAAGAAGCTTATGGTTTTTATACTGGCCTCTGTCTGGTATTACATAATTGTTGCTCAGGTAATGGGGTTTATAATAAAGAGTTCATATAGTATAATACTTTAGCGGCGGCGTGTCCCGGTAGTATAATGGATAAAACAGTGGATTCCGGTTCCACCGATGCGGGTTCGACTCCCGCCCGGGACGCCATCTGATGAATCGGTTATCCATCATCGTCAGATATTTAAAGCTCAACCATCGGATTTGGTAATTAGACCATCCGATGGTTTTTGTTTATTCATATCTGACTTGCAGCGTTTTCTTTACTTTACTTTTCACTTTTGCATTGTAAAAAGACAGATGGTTCTGTCTGGATAAACTGATATAATAGGGACAATGAAAATCGGTGATTATAAAATTAAAAATAGGTTGTTGCTTGCGCCGATGGCAGGGGTCACTGATGCGGCTTTCCGGGCTGTCTGCGCAAAGTTCGGGTATGGTCTTGCCTATACTGAGATGGTTAGTGCAAAGGCCCTTATGTATAAAGACAAAAAAACGTTTGATTTAATAAAAAAGGCAGATGAAGAGCCGGAACCCGCTGTGCAGATTTTTGGCAGTGATACCGATGCAATAAAATATGCGGTTGAATTACTTAATGGCACCGGCACCCCGGTTATTGATATCAATATGGGTTGCCCGGCTCCTAAGATTGTTAAGAACGGCGAAGGTTCTGCGCTGATGAAGGATCCTGACTTAGCTGGCAAAGTGATTAGAGCAGCAGTTGAGGTGTCAGAAAAACCGGTTACAGTGAAGATTAGAAGCGGTTGGAGCAAAGATGATGTCAATGCGGTTGAATTTGCCCTTATAGCGCAGCAAAGCGGTGCTGATGCTGTTGCGGTTCACCCGAGGACAAGGGACATGTATTACTCTGGAAAAGCCGACTGGGGCATTGTAAAGACTGTGAAGGCGAAACTTGATATCCCGGTAATCGGCAGCGGGGATGTATTTTCAGCTGCTGATGCTGTCCGGATGATGGATGAGACAAAATGCGATGCTGTTATGGTCGCCAGGGGAGCTGCCGGCAATCCATGGATATTCAGGGATTTCTCTGATATTGAAAAAGGACAGACTGTTCAAGGAATCTCCATTAAAGAAAAGAAAGCAATGATATTAGAACATATGAAACTTCTGGTTAAATACAAAGGTGAGCACCGGGCTGTACTTGAGATGCGAAAGCATGCTGCATGGTACTCAAAAGGCGAGTATAATGCATCTAAATTTAAAAATAGGGTATTTAGGTGCAGTGATATTGAAGAGATTATAGAAGCTTTGGGTATTCTGACTAATTAAAGTGAAATTAAAAATCGCAAAAATCAAAGAAAAAAGCCAAAAAAAGTAGAAATATTAAGATAATAATACCTAAGTGTCAATATCAAAACGTTAAAGGTCAAAGATAGTCAAAAACAAATGTTGCGTTATTTTAGATATTGGGTATAATTTAATTGAAGGTCAGAGATGGTCAGAAATAAATATAACGGAGGTGTTATTATGTATAGCTTAATACCAAGAAGAGGGAACATAGTGAGAAGAGGAAGGGATTATGATGTTTTCGATATGATGGATGACTTTTTTAACAGAAGCTTATCAGAACCGACATCAAATACCAGAGGAATGAAAACGGATATCAGGCAGACTGATAACGACTATATAATTGAAGCTGATTTACCCGGATTTGACAAGAAAGACATTAAACTTGAACTAAAGAATAACTATTTGACAATCTCTGCTAATAAAGAAGAAGAAAATGAAGAAACAAAAGAAGGTTATCTAAGAAGAGAGAGACGATGCGGACAAGTGTGCAGAAGTTTTTACGTTGAAGGTATCAGCCAGGAAGATATTGGAGCAAAATTCAACAACGGCGTATTGGAGATTACTCTTCCTAAAAAAACAAAGGAAGAAGAAGTACTTAACACAATCGAAATCAAATAACCCCCAACTACATATGTCCCCGAAAGGCCCCTGCACAGCAGGGGCTTTTCTCATTATAGATGGAATAAGGTGTTTTTTACAATTCCCGACGGGTAATTATATAATACTGAAAAGGTAAAAATTTTTCTTGACAAACCATAGGTGCTCCCGTAGAATGGCTTTGTGCCTTTTTTTGGGGCCAGTTTTATGGTGGGTATAGCTCAATTGGTTAGAGTGCCAGATTGTGGTTCTGGAGGTCGTGGGTTCGACTCCCACTATCCACCCCATTTTTTTAATGGGATGTAGCCAAGTCGGTAAGGCAACGGACTTTGACTCCGTCATTCGTAGGTTCGAGTCCTGCCATCCCAGCCAAGTATGGGCCATTAGCTCAGTCGGTAGAGCACTTGACTTTTAATCAAGGTGTCGAAGGTTCGATTCCTTCATGGCTCACCAAAACAGACATTCCTGCGAATGTCTGTTTTTTGTTTGCAAGAGCAATTGCACATTTGTCCCTAGGGATAAACGTTAAAAAAGTGCACATTTGTCCCTAGGGACAAATGAACTTTTATTGCTTTAGTAATCAGTGTATTTTATAATGGCGTTAATGCATAAGGGGGATTTATGAAAGTCAGGACAATCACAGATATCAAATTAAAATTCAATACAGTTGCCATGAAGACAAAGCTCAGGATTACCGAACCGGAAGATGAGGATGTCTTCAATGAAATGATCAAAACAGCTGCTGATATAGCTGTTCCTAAAATTGTATTTGGAGAAGCATATATTACCGACCGTCATGAAGACGGGGTTTCCATTGATGGCAATCATTTTGAAAGTAAGCTTATGAAAAATAATCTTGCAGAAGTTCATCGGGTATTTCCTTTCACTGCAACATGCGGAAGGGAACTATATGACTGGGCAAAACAAATTGACGATATTTTTATACAATATTGGGCGGACCATATAATGGAAGTTGTTTTAAGAAATGCTATAGCTGTCTTATATGACACGATAAAAAACCAATATGGTGTTTCAAAACTTTCGTCAATGAATCCGGGCTCATTGGAAGGATGGCCTATTGAGCACCAGAAACTGCTGTTCAATCTTTTGAAAAACAAGCAGGAAGATATCGGGGTAGAACTTACTGAGTCATACTTAATGGTGCCGCAAAAAAGCGTGTCGGGCATCTTATTCAAATCTAAAAGCGGCTATACAAATTGCAAGTTATGCGAGATGGTTAACTGCCCGTCCAGAAGAGCTCCTTTTGAACCAGGCTTAAGGGAAAAGCTAACGGAGACGTAAAATGCTTAAAAAAGTATTCACATTCGATAAAGCCGGAAAAAGCGACAGGGATTCTTTCCCGATTGGCAATGGGGATATCGGGGCCATGGTATGGGGGGAAGAAGATGGTAGAGTAAAAATAGTCATCAGCAAGACTGACGCCTTTTCCTCTGCCCTGCGCCTGCTTAAAATAGGTCAGTTAGACCTGTCAATAGGGAATAGACTATTTGAATTTATTGAACAGAAACTTGACATTCCAAATGGTTTCATTTCAATAAAATATAAAGCAGATGACAGCATTGTTGATGTAATAATATGGGTTGATGCCCACAATCCATGCATCCGAGTAAGGATTGAGTCTAATAAAGCAATAACAATAAAAGCCGAGTCCAAAATATGGAGAACAGAAGATGAACGAATAAAGGGAGGATTTACAAACAGAACCCCCGTTTACGGCGACTTTTTCGGGCAGGATAATGACAATGAACCAATTATTGTATACAAAGATAAAGTATGCGGTAACTATGAAGATGCTTTGCTCTGGTATCATCACAATCCCGAATCTCATTTTATGCCCAGCTTAAAATTTCAGGAAATTGACGATCTGGCCCATATGGCTGAAGATCCCCTTAAAGACAGGAATTTCGGTGCATGTATGACTGCAGAAGGTTTCCTTAAAACGTCAGATCTGATTATGGAATCTGAAAAAGCAGGTACAACTCATGAAATCTGCGTTGGAATTCTGACGGAACAAACAGAAGACGAGACAACTTTTATCAATAACCTTCATGAACTGACCATGGGCTGTACAGCAATTGACTACAGCTATGCATATGAAAAGCATATTGAGTATTGGAATGACTTTGACAGCAAATCATATATAAACGTTTCCGGCAGCCATAAAGCCGACATGGTGGATTCCGGGTATGGCATACAGCGGTATATAAATGCATGTGCCGGCAGGGGCGAGTTCCCAATAAAATTCAACGGTAGTATTTTTGTGCCGAACATACTTGATGAAGATGAAGACCTTGGCCCTGATTTCAGGAGATGGGGAGGCGGATATTGGTTCCAAAACACCAGGCTCATTTACTGGAGCATGCTGGAGTCCGGTGATTACGACCTGATGAAGCCGTTTTTTGATATGTATGAAAATGCATTTGATTTATGTTCCGCCAAAGTTAAAAAGCACCTTGGATTTAACGGAGTTTTATATCCGGAGACTATGTCAATGTGGGGTACTGCGAGGAACCTATGTTACAGCAGATACCGCGAAGGACTGAATCCGGCGCTTACGGGCAATTATTATGTAAGATATTACTTTTCCGGTATGCTGGAGCTTGTTACTATAATGATTGAATATGTTAAACATACTGATGATGCGGAATTTGAAAAGGAAGTGCTTCATAAACATGCGGAAGCCGTAATTAATTTTTATAAGAATTTCTATACAGATCTGGATGAAAAAGGAAAAATAGTAATATATCCATCGCAAGCGCTTGAAAACTGGCAAGATGCCAGGAATCCAATGGATGCTGTCGCCGGGTTAAGATACGTCGTGGGCGAGTTGCTTAAAATGGGATCAGCTAAAAAAGAAAGGCTGGATGTGTGGAAGGAATTTTATGATAAAATTCCTGAACTTCCCATGTTTAATCCAGGAGGCCATCCCGAAATAAACAAGCCGTGCATGCTAAAACCGGCTGAGTGGTATGATAAACTTGGAAATGTGGAGAATCCTGAACTGTATGCAGTGTTCCCATACAGACTGGCGGCTTTTGATAATGAAAATGACAGGGCCGGGATTGAAACCTTCCGAAGAAGAAGCCTTCGCATGAACTGGGGCTGGACACAGGATGGAATACAAGCCGCATTTCTTGCGCTACCCGATGAGGCCCAGCAAGTTATTGTAGATAAATTCTCCAACTGGAATAAGAAATGCAGGTTTCAAGGATACTGGGGACCGAACTTCGACTGGATTGCAGACCAGTGCAATGGGTGCTCGGCAATGATTGCCCTGCAGAAAATGCTGATGCAGTGTGTCGACGAAAAAATATATTTATTCCCGGCTTGGCCCGCTGAATGGGATGTTGATTTCAAACTCTATGCATATGGGAACACAGTAGTTGAATGCAGTTATAAGGCAGGTGAAATAAAATATATCAAAACCAACCCTGAATCAAGGAAGGCTGATATAGAAATTTGTTTCAATCGTCAGGTGCACACACTGTATTAATATATGGTGCTTGTTATAAAACTGTAATCCGCGAAAAGAAAATTTTTCTTGACAATAGGGTAAGTATTCTTTACAATATTGCTTGTCGCCATTTTGCGACACGCTTTATGCGGCCCATTGGTCAAGCGGTTAAGACACCGCCCTTTCACGGCGGTAACAGGGGTTCGAGTCCCCTATGGGTCACCAAACGCGGCCTGGTAGTTCAGTTGGTTAGAATGCCAGCCTGTCACGCTGGAGGTCGAGGGTTCGAGCCCCTTCCAGGTCGCCATTTTTAATATTGTTATGCGGAGGGGTTCCCGAGTGGCCAAAGGGGGCAGACTGTAAATCTGTTGTCTTTCGACTTCGATGGTTCAAATCCATCTCCCTCCACCATAGGGACGGCTTTGTGAAAACAAAACGTCCCTTTTATTATATCTTGAAAATAATAGCGACAGTGCTATTCACGAAGTGAATCGCACATTTAGCGGAAGTATGTAAAGATTCTTAGTAAGCTTGTTAGTGCCGTACCGATAGGCGCAGCCTGAGGAACGACACGACAGTATAACTCGTTATAGAGAACAAAGGTTATTCTAGCACCTCATTCAGATTGCGTATATTATAGGCATTTACGCCGATTGGGTGTTTTTTGTATATTTCGGATTAGTCGTAACTTTTGCACACGAAATATAAAACCAAATAAATATGAATAATTTGTTAACAATCTTAGTTTTTCCTTCATGATAAAATAATCCGTGTTAAAATTTAATGGAATTCACTATCTGTTTTGGGAGGATTCAATGAGAAAAAAACCACTTATTATTGCATTTATTATTCTGATAATCTTATGCTCCTGTGAAAACCCAAAAACATCAGTCCCGATAGAAACACGTAAACCAGATAATAATATTCCTGATATTACATTTACTTATGAAGAATATATCCCGGAACCTGGTGAAGGTATAATATACAATGCCGCATATGCCATAAATGAAAATTATCTCGTATATTATCATATAGAAAATGAAAAGATACGATACGGTTTCATGGACCTGGAATTTAATAAAATCACAGACGCAATTTCAAATAACGAACCGCATTTCTATAACGGATTAGTCTGCATTGTGACACATGACCTGGAGACAAACGACATAGTAAATAACGTCTATGATAAGAACCTGACCCTTTTGGATATTGACGGGAAAAATCCCTTCATGTATGACGGCATATGGTTATCAGGTGAAATTATTACAATAACAAGCTGGACACTGGGGGCACGCGGAGAAAGGAAGATGAACCTTTATAAGATTTTCACTGATTCAAAATTCGGAGATATAGATATTTATAATACATTGATACCGGTTAAATCAGACAATGGAGTATATGGTTACAAAACATTTGCGGACGTTTATGTTAATGGGATCACCGGGAACGAGGGTTACAAGATACCACCGGTTTATGAAAGAGCTCATGATTTTTCAGAAGGCCTTGCAGCTGTAAGGATGGACGAGAAATACGGATACATTAATACTGACGGTATAATTGTCATTCCCTTTCAATATTCAGGTGCGGGGGAATTTTCAAACGGAATAGCCCAGGTAGAACAAATCGATATGGAAACAAATTTTGAGAATACAACATGGTCTTTGATTGACACTGAAGGCAATGCAGTTTCTGACAGTAAGTATGCGGTAATTCGCGAATACAGGGAAGGGTTTGCATCTGCAGGTAAATACAGTACTATCAATGGCGGAGTACTGATTGATGAAAATGGAAAAGAGCACTTTGCTGACTTATTCAGGGTAGCCTGGGGTTATGTTGACGGGATTTCATTGGTTCAGGATGCTTATGGTGCGTACTTTTTCATTGACAAGGACGGTTATAACATAAACGGTGAGTATTATGAGGATGCCAAAGAATTCAGTGAAGGACTGGCAGTGGTTGGCAAGCGTGATAAATATGGCTATATCGGCAAGGACGGCTTGATTCAAATAGAGCCGGTATATGAGTATGCAACCAGCTTTAACAGCGGGTTTGCTGTTGTAAGGCTGCCGGGTGAGTCTCTTAGCTTTGTTATTGATAAAATGGGCAATAAGTATCTTGAGGAACTGGATCTCTACGGATTGTCGAAGTTTAACCAAGACGGTTATGCCCTTGGTTATTCTATTGTTGATGAAGAAGGAAACAGAATCTATTATTTAATACATATGGAATAGTTCGGGGGTTTTTAGTATAACTGTAAAACCGTTGTCTATCGACTTCGATGGTTCATATCCATCTCCCTTACCAACAAAACAAAAGAGCTATCGTCGATAGCTCTTTTGTTTTGTCTGGAATAAGATGATTAATGCAGAATTAATAGAAGGGAGTCCTAAAAAAAAGATATTATCAACGAATATATATATGAGATTGTTTCCCTGTGCTGGTATTTAAAGCATAGTGATACTGTTTTTGTAACATTTTTAACTGTTGTTGCTGTATTTTAGTGGGTGTATAATTTATACACAGGAAATATAGTTTGTTTAACAGTTAATAAGGGAATAGTTACATATACAAAAGAAGACAACTAAGAAAGGACGTGAAATTATGAGAAAGCTTGTTTCTAGGATTTCATTCATTGTGGTAATCCTGTTCATTTTTGCAATGATGTTTTCAGGAGTTGCCGGAAGTGTTAAAGCTGAAGGTAATAAAGTGAAAGTACTTATCCAGTTTACTGAATCTCCGGGTGAAAGTGAGAAAGCCCTAATACGGGCATTCGGAGGAGATATAGACCATATATTTTCAATCGTTCCGGGAGTTTCTGCAGAGATTCCCGAATCTGCGATTTTCGGGCTAAGCAGAAACCCTAAAATAGTTTCAATTGAGCCAAACCTTGAAGTTTACGCAATCGGAGAAATTGACAGCACATGGGGTGTTAATCATATTGGAGCCGGAGAAGTACACACAGGTGGCAATACCGGCGCCGGTGTCAAAGTAGCTGTGCTTGATTCGGGAATAAATTATAACCACGAGGATCTTGATGATAATTACGTAGACGGTTGGGATTTTGTCAATGACGATGACGACCCGATGGATGATAACGGCCACGGAACGCATGTTGCGGGAACAATTGCTGCTGAGGCTAACGGCATAGGTGTTATCGGAGTTGCCCCGGAAGCTGAATTATATGCCCTGAAGGTGCTTGGGGCAGATGGATCAGGTTATTTCAGTTGGGTAGTTGAAGCGCTTGAGTGGTGCATGTTTAATGGTATACAGGTAACAAACGCCAGCCTCGGTAGTTCCACAAATCCCGGGGATTTTGTTGAGAATGCATATATTGCTGCAAATGCAGCAGGAATAATAAATATATCTTCTGCAGGTAATGAAGGAAAACGCAATGCCAGGGGAGACAACGTAGGATACCCCGGTGCTTACCCATCGGTTGTTGCTGTTGCTGCCACTGATATAAATGATAACAGGGCTAGTTTTTCGAGCACAGGTCCAGACGTTGAAATTTCTGCACCCGGAGTTAATATTCTTTCAACTTATCAGGATGGATATGGAACAGGCAGCGGAACTTCAATGGCTTCGCCACATGTAGCAGGTGTGGCTGCGTTGATGATAAATGCAGGCATTTCAGGTCCGGATGCTATCAGGGACGCACTTCAGGAAACGGCTATTGATCTTGGAACACCCGGAAGGGATTGGTTATATGGTTATGGCTTGGTGGATGCTACAGCAGCTGTGGGAGGAACAACTCCAGTTAACCAGGCGCCGGTTGTTAATATAACGAATCCTGCGGACGGCGGCACTTTTGACTCAGGAAGTACGGTTGTGTTTGAAGGCACTGCAAATGACGAAGACGGGGACCTAAGTACAGGAATAGTCTGGTCATCTGACATAGACGGTTCGCTTGGTACAGGTGCATCGGTAAGTTATCAGCTAAGCGACGGCACACACACGATAACAGCCGAAGCAACCGATTCAGAAAGTCTTACAGGAAGCGATACCATTACAGTAACAGTTGAAACAACCGTGTCCAACGAAACACCGGTCGTGTCGATTATTTCTCCAGCTGATGGAAGCATATATGAATATGGGATTACAGTTACTTTCACAGGAACAGCCAGCGATACAGAAGACGGCGATATCAGCACAAACATAGCTTGGGTGTCCGATCTGGACGGTTCCGTTGGAACCGGTGCAACTGTTAGTACGCCATTAAGCAGCGGAACCCATCTAATAATTGCTTCCGTAACAGATTCAGGAGGGGCTTCTGCAGACGCTTCAATCACAGTAACAGTAAATCCACCAGTTGCCGAAGGAACCGTAAGCGTGCTGGAGCCGGCTTACTCCACTTCCGGAGGGCGAAATAAAGACGCCCACCTAGAGATTGATTTGGGATTGGCTGATGAAAACAGCACACCTGTACCCGGAGCGGTTATAACAATTGGACTTTACCATAATAATTTGCTATATACCACAGCAGCAGGAACAACTGATTCTTCGGGAATGGCACTATATAAATTCCCCGGAGCTCCATCCGGTTTATACAAGGTTATTGTAATATCGGTATCCGTACCCGGATATACTTGGGACGGAGTCCAACCGACGGAAACTTTTTACAAGTAATAAAAAATCACTAAGCCGGGGAGATTTCTCCCCGGTTTTTCTTTGCAGGATTTTACAATACCGTGCTATATATTTAGATTTATATCGTTTATAATATAAATGGCATTAATACCTGAGGGGGAAGAAACTTGAAATATGCGCTGGCCCTTGCAGGCGGAGGCACAAAAGGCTCATATCAAATCGGGGTATGGAAAGCTTTGAGGGAACTTGGAATTGAGTTTGATTGCATTGCCGGAACTTCAATTGGCGCCATTAATGGGGCTGCAATGACAATGGGTGAATTTGAAAGGGCAAGGAGATTATGGGAGAAGCTTGATTATTCCATGGTTTTTGATTATGAAAAAATCACTAATAAGCAGGAATTCCATGAGAAATATGAAATCATAAAAGAGCAGTTTAAGGAAATTGCGCAAAAAAGAGGACTTGATATAAGCCCGCTAAGGCAACTTTTGAAAGATAATATTGACGAGGATAAAATCAGGAATAGTGATACGGATCTTATAATCGTAACAGTGTCACTAAGTGATTTTAAGCCTGTATATGCAAATGCAAAGGATATTCCGAAGGGACAGATTGTTGAATACATTCTTGCAAGCGCGGCATTGCCGATTTTTCAGCGGATTGAAATAGACGGGAAACTGTTTCTTGATGGCGGAGCATATGATGTTTTCCCGGTTAATGTGCTGATTGAAAGAGGGTATCGAAATATTATTGCGATTGACCTGGCCGGAGGCTTTCGTATCAAAAGACGCGTGAAGGATAAAAATGCAAACATCATTTATATAAAGAATAGCGCAATGTTAGGCGGACTTCTTGATTTTAATCCTCGCCTGGCAAGGAAGAATGTCAGGTTAGGCTATCTTGATGCAATGAAAGCATTCGGTAAGAATTATGGCAAAACATATTTCATCAAAGACTCAACCAGACCCAAGTATACATATCCGCTGACCCACGATGAAATGGAATACATCTTCAACCAAGTTTCCAATGGAAAACCTGATAATGAAAGATCAAAAATACTACAGAAAAGATTACTAAAAAACCTGAGGAAATATACAAGCAAACGTTTAAATCCCGCTAATGCCGTTATTGCGGCGGCTGAAATTGCAGCGGAGACTTTTGAGATTGACAGGGTGAGGGAGTATTCCAGCGAAGCCCTTGTTAAGAAAATCATTAAAACCCATAGATCGGTAATGAGAGGATTCATCCCTGAAACCCATAGAATTGACAGGCTAAAAAAACAGTTTATGAAATACATGGTCAAGGGAGATGAATTTCCCAGCACACTACTTCTTCTGACAATGCCTAAATTATTCATCACTAATACTTTTGTGTATCTAATGAGGCAAAGGATGGGGCAGGAATGATTTTGGCAATAATACTATACATGATATCATGTTCATAATCTTGAAAATATGGAGGTAATACCTTGGAAATATTAAGACAAAAGAAAGGTTTCATATGCGACATGGACGGTGTGTTGTACCATGGTAATAATGTTCTGCCCGGAGCAAAAAAGTTTGTTGACTGGCTAAGGACTGAAAACAAGGAATTCTTGTTTCTTACAAACAGCAGTGAACGGTCTCCGAAAGAACTTTCGCAGAAGCTTGCCAGACTTGGAATCGAAGTAGCTGAAGAGCATTTTTATACAAGTGCACTTGCAACAGCAAGTTTTGTTGCATGGCAAAGCCCGGGATGCAGTGCGTATGTAATCGGAGAGGCCGGTCTTATTAATGCAATTTATGATTCTGGATTATCAATGAACGATGTGAGCCCGGAATATGTAATAGTTGGTGAAACCAGAAGCTATAGTTATGAAAAAATAGAAAAAGCAGTACAGCTGGTTCATAAAGGAGCGAAACTTATTGGGACAAATCCTGATAAGACCGGTCCGACTGAAAAAGGGATAATGCCGGCAACAGGGGCATTGATAGCGCCAATTGAAATTGCATCTGGCAGGGAAGCCTATTTCATCGGCAAGCCAAATCCACTTATGATGCGTTCTGCCTTGAAAAAACTTGGAACCGATGTGAAGGATACTGTTATTATCGGCGATAGGATGGATACCGATATAGTTGCCGGAACGGAGTCGGAAATAGATACAGTACTCGTTCTTACAGGGGTAACTTTAAAAGAGAGAATTAATGATTTTTCTTACAGACCTCGCTATATATTAAATAACGTGGGCGAAGTCCTCGACTAAAAAGCAATAAAAAAGGGCGTCTAACCGAATGGTTAGACGCCCTTTTTGTTTATAATCAAAGAAGTTTTATTATATTTTCATCCACATCTTTTTCTGTAGCAGGTTCAAGGACATCGCAGAACAGCTGCCAGTTTTCAATATGCTCCAGAGTTTCACCGGGTTCCAAAACTACAAGAGGAGAAAGGGTTTCCATTTCAAGCATGAAGTCTATTGTATATGTTTCATAACTTGAACCTGAGTAATCCGGGTAGAGAGCACCTGCAATCGGGGTGAATTTCTTAACAAAAAGGTTGCCGTGGTTCGCATAGGCAGCCCATCCGTCTGTATTGGATATTCCGAATTTAAATGCTTCCTTACAATTTGGATCCTGCCTTAATAGAATATATTTCTCCCCCCAGGTAACACGGTGGTCGTTAAGTTTGGTATATGGCCATAGCGAAAGCATTCTGTTCGGGAGAAGATCTGTATCCTCCTGGTTCTGCGGGACGATTTCAATTCCTCCGGGAGCCATAACCGTCAATGCCCATGCAGCAAGTTCAACGTCCCACATTCCCTTATTTGTGAGGTAGTGTTTTATTTCAACTGCTGATGAATCGGGATCAAGAGTTATTATATAGTCCTTTTTTATTCCGGTCGTGGTTTCAATTGGCTGTGAAACTTTAACTCCATTTTCAATAATTTCTATATCAAGCGGAAAGTTATCCGGGAAATATGACCTTGGTTTTCCTTCGGGGCTATGCCAAAGTCTGTGACCGCCGTAAATAAACCATTCATCTCCACCTTTGTTTCCAAGCTGCTCCTTTACATTGCACATCTCGTTTGGACCATTTTTGAATCCATATCTTATTACACGCAGACCAACATCCCCGGTTAATACCAAATCCACTGTACCATTGTTTATCTCATAACAGTTATCCCATCCGCCGTATGCGATTTTCTTAACTTCAGTCATATTCTCCTCCATGAAATTAATATAAAAAATTATATCACATAGTCATTTGTCCCTAGGGGTTAAATTGCCCAAAAAGCACAATTATCCCTAGGGACAATTGTGCTTTTTAGTTCGATTCTAAATATGCGAATCAATAAAAAAAGTGCGGGTAGTCAGCCCGCACTTAGAAAGGAGAATTATGAAAATAATATATTTACATGCGTTTTGAACTTTCTGAAGAAAGCGGTGAACGTTCACAATCGTCTTCGCCCAACGAAATCTGATAAGCGAGGTTGCTGCCTTTCATTTTTTCAGCTGCATAGCATAAGCCGTTTGTCCTGGTGTCGAGGAAGGGATGGTCAATTTGGAACGGGTCGCCGGCAAGCACTATCTTTGTACCGGCCCCGGCTCTGGTTATGATTCCCTTGACCTGTTTCGGTGTTAGGTTCTGAGCTTCATCGATGATTACCCATTGATTAACAATTGAACGGCCCCTTATGAAAGCTATTGCTTCAGTATTTATTATGTTTCTATCGAAAAGTTCCTGTATTTTATCCCTAAGTTCCATTTCGTGGTTGAATTTATCTTTATTGTCAGCGTCCATTAAGATTTCAAGATTGTCGATTACCGGCCTCATATACGGTGCTATCTTTTCCTGTTCGGAGCCGGGAAGAAAACCGATATCTTCATCCATTTTGACATTAGGGCGGCAAACCAGTATCTTTCGGTATATCCTTTCATCAAGGACACGGTGAAGACCGACGGCCAATGAGTAAAACGTCTTCGCAGTTCCTGCAGGACCCTTCAGTATTACAAGGGGGGCATCGTAAGAATCCATCATCAGTGCTTCCTGAATGAATTTTTGATTTGCATTCCTCGGCTTAACCCCAAATGGGTGTTCTTTGTCGTACCGCAGCTTCACAATCTTGTGCCCGTCATACCTTCCCAAGGCATTATGACTGGGATTAACCAGTGAATGGATGATAAGAAACTGATTGGTAATCAGGTGGTCCTTTGCCATGATTCCGTGTTCGTAATTAAGATATAGACCTTCGGTGCTGATTTCACCCAGGGAATAGAATTCGTTTATAATATCGTCTGTAGCATATACATCGCTTCTTCCTGTATATTGTTCATCATAATTGGGAACCTGCTCTGCATAGAAGTCCTGGGCAGTAACGCCTATTATCTCGGCTTTGATCCTCTCGAAAATATCTTTTGAAACAAGAATGATGTTATAGCCTTCTTCTTTTAAACCAAGGCACACTTTAAGTACCCTATTATCATTCTTTTTCGGGTCCCAGCACTCGGGAAGTTTGACATTTTCGCAATTTAATTCAATTCTTAGCAATCCGCCGCTTTCAAGTTCCACTCCTTCATTAATGCTGCCGGTTGTCCTGAGTTCGTCAAGAATACGCGAAGTTTCCCTGGCGTTTGCACCAAGTTCGCTTGAATCTTTTTTAAACTTATCAAGTTCTTCCAGGACAACAGCAGGAATCACGACATCATTGTCTTCGAAATGGTAAATGGCATAAGGTGATTGCAACAGTACGTTTGTGTCAATTACGAATGTTTTTTTCATTTGTTACCTCCGCCGTTAATAAAAAAAGCACTTCCGAAAAAAGGCCTCGGAAATACTTCAGTTCAAATATATCACGGATTGTCCATAGTATATTTTTGTGGTTATCATTGGTTTTATGTGTTTCAAATATATCACCTGTCGTCTACATTATAATACATGGTGGATTAATAATCTACTATATTGTGTGCAGAGTAAAAATTAATTACACAACATATTGTTAAAATATGATATGTTTTTGTTAAATTCCACTATAATTCCCGGGTATCTTTATTGACATTAACATAAATGGTCTGATTGCGTTAACTGATTACCCGTGTTATAATTCTTTTAGTTAATTCTGATTTTTCAAAGAATTCCGATTTACAAAATAATATCCGTGTCTGTGAGGTGTAAAATGCAGGATATAAAAATATTGAAGACTAAAAAGCTTGAGGACTTACGTTATATTGCCAAAATGATGGGAATAAAGAGTATCACCAAGTATCGCAAGGATGAGCTTGTAAATTTAATTGCAGCTGCCGGAGATGAGAAGGAAATAGCTCAAAAACCGGCTGGCCCCGTACCGGTGGAAGAAGAAGCAAGTGCCAAATCCGTAACAGATAAAACGCCAGAAACCCCGGAAGAACCCCTAAAAGGTAAAAAGAATAAAAAAACTCCCGAGGAAATACAGGAACAGGATCCGGTTGAGGGAATACTTGAAGTATTGCCTGACGGCTACGGATTCTTAAGACGTGAGAATTTCACATATGGCCCGAAGGATATTTATGTATCTCCTTCGCAGATAAGGAAACTTAATTTAAAAACAGGGGACAAGATTTCAGGAATAGGCAGGATAAAGACGGAAGGCGAGAAATTCCAGGCATTGCTTTTTGTTAATACAGTAAACGGGGACGACCCCGGTGTAGCCATCAGGAGAAAATCATTTGATACCCTGACTCCTATTTTCCCGGAAGAACGACTAAGTGTTGAAACAAGTCCAAAAGAATTATCAACCAGGATAATCGACCTTATAGTCCCCATAGGTAAAGGTCAGAGGGGGATGATAGTGTCTCCCCCAAAAGCCGGTAAAACGGTTCTCCTTAAGAAAATCGCAAACAGCATATCAAAAAATCATCCTGAAGTTCTCCTAATGGTCCTTCTGGTAGATGAAAGACCTGAGGAAGTTACGGATATGCAGCGTTCGATAGATGGTGAAATTGCATACTCCACTTTTGATAAAGTTCCTGAAAATCATGTGAAAATCGCCGAATTGGTCCTGGAAAGAGCGCAGCGTCTTGTTGAACAGGGAAAAGACGTAGTAATACTGATGGATAGTATAACAAGGCTCGCACGAGCATATAACCTTACAATGACTCCGACGGGTCGTACATTATCCGGCGGACTTGATCCGGGTGCGCTTCACAGCCCTAAGAAATTCTTCGGCGCAGCCAGAAATATTGAGTTCGGCGGAAGCCTAACAATTATTGCGACAGCGCTTGTCGAAACCGGCAGCCGTATGGATGATGTTATCTTTGAAGAATTTAAAGGAACAGGCAATATGGAGCTCCATCTTGACAGGAAACTGGCGGATAAGAGGATATTCCCTGCAATAGATATCAGCAAATCAAGCACAAGAAGGGAAGACCTTCTCCTTACCAAGAAAGAAATGGAAAGCATCTGGACTATCAGAAAAGCAATGAGCAATATGGGAACCGCAGAGGTTACCGAATGGTTCATTGATAAACTGATGAGGACAAAAACCAATTTGGATTTCGTAAACAACATAAATACAAAATCCGCATTTAATGCAACCGAGTACTCATAAAACAGTATCTTGTATTATAAAAATCATTATGTTATAATACCCCTTGCGTTATAAAAGAGGCTGCTCTATTTTCGAACAGTCCGTGAAAGAGGTGAATTAGATGAAAAAGGATATACATCCGAAATACGGAAAAGCAAACGTGCGATGCGCATGTGGAAATACATTTGAAACCGGCTCAACCAAGGAAGAGATTCATGTTGAAATCTGTTCCAACTGCCACCCGTTCTATACAGGTAAGCAGAAGCTTATCGACAGCGGCGGAAGAGTTGATAAGTTCAAAAAGAAATATGGTATGAAATAGTTAACAAAAAGGCCGTTTATCCGGTCTTTTTTATTTGAGGTATATTATGACTAAAAAAACAAGCATAGGCGGAATGGCTCTTCTCGAAGGCATAATGATGATTGGCCCGGAAAAGAAAGCAATAGCCGTCAGGACTCCGGACGGTGAAATAGATTTAACAACTGAACCGCTCGCTTATAATAAAAAAATCAGAAAAATTCCATTAGTTAGAGGCGTTTATGGAATTTTTACCCAAATGGTTTATGGAATTAAAGCATTAATGCATGCTGCTAAATTCGCCGATCTGGAAGATGAAGCCGAAGAAGACGGTGAAGAAGAAAAGGAACCTTCAAAGTTCGAAAAATGGATGGATGCAAGATTCGGAGACAAGGCATTTGATGTAATGATATATGCCAGTGTAGTTGTTGCTCTTTTATTTTCAATAGGTTTATTTATTTTATTACCCAATCTGCTGGCAAGCATCATAACTACAGGCAACGTGGTACTAAACAATCTTATTGAGGGTGTTATAAGGGTGTTGATATTCCTGGGATACATAATACTGGTCTCAAGGATGAAAGATATAAAACGCGTTTGGATGTATCATGGCGCAGAGCACAAGACAATCAGCTGTTATGAAAACGATGAGGAGCTTACTGTTGAAAATGTACGCAAGTATACAACAAAACACAAACGCTGCGGAACCTCATTTATGTTTATCGTTTTAATCGTCAGTGTATTGGTTTTCTCTTTTACCGGATGGAATTCGATATGGATTAATCTCCTTGCAAGGCTCCTGCTGATACCTGTTGTTGCAGGCATAGCATATGAGTTAATAAAATTCGCAGGTGCTCATGATGGGTGGGTATCCAATGTATTAAGTGCCCCGGGTTTGTTTTTTCAGAAGTTTACAACAAAGGAACCTGACGACGAAATGCTTGAAGTTGCAATAGAAGCGTTTAAAGCTGTTATCCCGGAGGAAAAAGGCTCTGACAAATGGTAATCAGGAATCTGCTGAAAAAAGCTGATATAGTACTATCTGAAAAAGGAATCGAAGACTCATTTAATGAAGCTTCGGTTCTTTTTGCATATGCGTTAGATAAAACAAAGACATACTTGCTTACTCATATGGATGATGAAGTCAGTGAAAGTATAGTAGACTTATTTGAAGCTTATATAAGCAAGCGTGCTGAAAAAGAACCTGTTGCATATATTTCCGGCAAAGCATGGTTTATGTCCATGGAGTTTTCTGTTGATGAATCTACATTGATACCAAGGCCCGAAACAGAAGAATTGGTTGAAGAAGTACTTGCGGCTTTAAAAAACATACCGTCAGAGAAAATAAAAATCCTTGATTTATGCACAGGTTCAGGGTGTATTGGGATTGCTGCTGCAAATTATGATAATAGGGTTACTGCGATACTATCTGATTTTAATCCGGCATGTGTGAATATAGCTAAGAATAATGTGCAAAAGCATGGTCTTGTAAATAGGGTTAGTGTTATTGAAAGCGATCTGTATAAGGGTATTCCTAAAAATAAATTCGATATCATAACTGCAAATCCCCCGTATATACCCTCAGGCAATATTAGTGACCTTGAAGAGGATGTCCGTCTCTATGAACCTATGGCTGCCCTTGACGGCGGTAAAGACGGATTGAGTTTTTATAGAAAAATCATTTCAGAAACCCCGGAATATTTAAAACCAACGGGGTGTCTGGTTCTTGAAATTGGAATCGGTCAGTCAGACGCTGTAAAACATATCCTTTTGGCAAATTCCTTCACTGAAATATCAATAAAGAAAGACATCTCAGGAATTCCGCGTATTATAACCGCAAAGCGTTATTAAGAGTATTTTATCCTGATTCCATCAATCCTTTTTGAACATCATCCCTCATTTATTGTTCTATTTGTATGGTTTAATGGAATATCATCTCTCCTCTATCATTTCATTTGTATGGTATAATTTTGTAAGTATAACCGGAGGAATGGATGAAGAATGAAGTGATTCTTGTTTCGGCGCGGTCATCGGAGCTGGCAGGCAAATTGAGACTGGTTTTGGAACAGGCATTTTTCAATATAACCGACACATGTGTGTCCGGGAGCGAGACTTTGAGAAAAGTGAGGATGTATCAGCCTGACCTTTTAATTGTCGACTACGACCTGGGTGACATGACTGGATTCCAGGTTGCCGAAGTTGTTATAAACGGAGGAATGGGTTCCGTCATTCTGCTTGCCAACCAAATGCAAAAAGACTATGCGGAACAGTATTTTGAATATCCATATATGATTTGCCTTAGGAAGCCTATAAATAAAGCGGTTTTACTTAGTTCAGTTGAGATAGCCTTGAAAAGCCGAAAGGGCATCCGCATCCTTGAGGATGAAATAGAGAGGCTTAAGGGTGATATTGACACAAGGAGAAGTGTTGATAAAGCAAAGGGAATCCTGATGGATAAACTCGGACTTAGTGAAGATGAAGCTTATAACAGGATAAGAAAAAGAAGCATGGACAGCCAGATGCCAATGAAGGCTGTCGCTGAAATAGTAATTGCAACTATGGGGTGAAAATGAAAAAAGAGAAGTATACATTTAAAGATTTAACAGAACTTATGGCAAGGCTGCGCGGCGAAGGCGGATGTCCCTGGGACAGGGAGCAGACTCACGAATCGCTTAAAAGGTATTTAGTCGAGGAAACTTATGAAACTTTGGAGGCGATTGAAGAGGGCAACGATGAAATGATAAAAGAAGAACTTGGTGATGTTCTTCTGCAGGTTGTTTTCCACTCCCAGATTGCAAATGAAGAAAACAGGTTTGATTCAAGTGATGTCGTAGACGGCATATGCCGGAAAATAATTGAAAGGCATACGCATGTTTTCGGTGATGTTATTGCAGAGGATCCTGAGGCGGTTCTTAAGAACTGGGATAAAATAAAGAATAAATCCAAGGGACTTGACTCCCATACTGAGAAAATAATGGCGATACCCAAGACATATCCTGCTTTATTAAGGAGCCTTAAGATACAGGAAAAGGCAGCGAAAGCCGGATTCGACTGGAATGAAGCTGACGGAGCCATTGAAAAGACAATGGAAGAAATAGATGAATTCATGGAAGCCTGCAAGGACAGAGACCAAAAAGCCATCCGATCCGAGATGGGTGATTTGTTTTTCTCCCTTGTCAATGTATGCAGGTTTTTGGATATTGAACCCGAAATAACACTTAATGAGACATCCGACAGATTCATCAGGAGGTTTTCATATATTGAGGATGTTTGCAGGAAGGCCGGATTGGTGATGGAAGAAATGAGCCTGGCTGAACTTGACTTATACTGGGACAAAGCAAAGGAAGCAGGGCTGTAATGAGACTCGATAAATTCCTCAAAGTATCCAGGGTTATAAAAAGAAGAACTGTAGCAAGTGAAGCCTGTGAAAAAGGACGTGTTAAAATTAACGGCAGGGTGGCAAAGCCATCTGGAAAAGTAAATGTTGGAGATGAAATTGAAATTTCCTTTGGCAGCGGATCGACCAAAATAAAAGTTCTGGCTGTAACGGAACATGCAACAAAAGAAACAGCCCGGGAAATGTATGAAATAATATAGTTCAAATCGCTGACCCAAGGTCAACGTTTTGAAAATTGGGGTTTGACACCAGGCCCCGGCTATGTTAATATCTATTAGCAATAAAACAAAGCAGAAGCTATCCGCTTCTCACCTTGAAGACGCGATCTCCCAGGGTTAATAAAAACTTGTGAAAGCTTTTTATTCAGCGGATTGTTTCAACGGTCCGTTGTTTTATTATGCAGGATGGTCATTGATCATCGTATGAACGGATTGAGAACCGTTCGCAATAATACGGAGGTGGATAATATCGCCAGCAAACAAAAAAGCTCAAAGAACCATATGAGGATTAACGACGAGATTAGAGGACTGAAAGAAGTTCGACTGATAGGCCCGAACGGCGACATGATGGGAATCGTAACACCGGATAAAGCAATGCAGGTTGCAATACAGAATGATTTGGATCTTGTTGAAATTTCGCCAAATGCAAATCCTCCTGTGTGCAAGGTAATTGACTACGGAAAATATATGTTCGACATGGCAAAAAAGCAGAAAGAAGCGCATAAGCATCAAAAGGCCTCAGCCATGAAAGAAGTTTGGTTGAAACCGAAGATTGAAGACCATGACTTCAACTTTAAAACAAAGAATGCAAACAAGTTCCTGTCGCAGGGACACAAAGTGAAAGTAAGCCTAAGGTTCAGGGGAAGGGAAATGGCCTATACAAACATGGGCCGTGAATTAATGATGAAATTCGCAAAAGCTTGCGAAGAAACCGGAGAATTAGATAACAACCCTAAGCTGGAAGGTAGAAATATGTTGATGACACTGTCACCGACGTTAAACAAGAAGAAATAAGGAGAATTATAAAATGCCTAAAGTGAAAACACACAGCTCTTCAAAGAAGAGATTCAGTAAGACCGGCAGCGGCAAGGTTAAAATGAGCCATGCCTTCAGAAGCCACAGGCTTGTTTCAAAGAGTAAAAAAGCCAGGAAGTCCCACAGGCTTGATGCTTACGCATCAGATGCTAACAAGGGAACGATAGAAAAACTTATTCCATACAAATAAGAATAATGGGCTGGTTTGAGACAGCCCGGACTTAATAGGTCCGAATATTTAGGAGGTAAATAAAATGGCAAGAGTAAAAGGCGCAGTTACAACGCGTGCAAGACATAAAAAAGTAATAAAGCAGGCAAAAGGATACTTTGGTACTAAGAGTATTAATTATAAAGTCGCGAAACAGGCGGTTATGAAATCCCTGCAGTATGCTTACAGGGACAGAAAAGCAAATAAAAGGAATTTTAGGAAAATCTGGATTACCAGGATTAATGCTGCAGCAAGAATCAACGGCATGTCCTACAGTAAATTCATGAACGGACTGAGATTAAGCGGAATAGAACTTAACAGAAAAGTTCTGGCTGATATGGCAATCAATGACCCGGGCGGTTTTGCATCATTGGTTGAGCAGGCTAAAAAGAAAGTTTAATGCAACGTATTGACTCATCTGATAATAAGAAAATAAAACGGCTTACAAGCCTTAAACAGAAAAAGGTTCGATTAAAAGAGAACCTTTTTTTAATGGAAGGATTAAAATCAGTTGATGAAGCCATATCTGAAAATGCCCTGATTGACATGATATTGGTCTCAGACCATTTCATGGAAACCAACCCGGAGTATTGCAGCCGGCTCGAAAAAACGGAATATCCTCTATATATTACAAGAGATTACAATCTGGAAAAGTGTTCAAATCTAAAAACACCGCAGGGTATTCTGGCGGCGGTAACAATCCCGGACTATACCCTGGTTTCAATTTTAGAACAAGAAAAACCGATTGTAATACTGGATGGGATTAGCGACCCGGGGAACCTCGGTACAGTGATAAGAGCCGCAGATGCATTTGGCTTCGGGGGTGTAATTCTCCTTCCGGGATGTACCGACCCATTCTCGCCAAAGACAGTCCAGTCAACCATGGGTTCTATTATAAGGGTAAAATGCATAGATATAGATACTTGCGAATTAGATGAATTAGACAAGAATGATTACTATATTTACGGCATGGACCTCAGTGGCACAGATATGGATGATGAAAAATTCTCAGGCAGCAAAACAGCGGTTATTATGGGAAGCGAATCCCATGGTCTTAGTCGTGATGTCATAGATAAATGCAGCAAATTGCTAAAAATCAGTATGCCCGGTAATGCGGAATCCCTTAATGCATCTGTTGCAGCGGGAATCGTAATGCACAAAATGGCTGTTGAAATCAGAGGATTTTAATATTGACAAAGTTTTGAAGTGCTGATAATATATGTACACTTTACTGCTTTAGTTGGATGAAGCGCAAGAAATAACGGAGGATGCAATGGCAAAAATCGGATTACAACTATACTCAATTAAAGAAATAGCAGAAAGAGATTTTTTCGGCGCTATCAGGCTAGCTGCCATAAGCGGGTATGAAGGAATTGAATTTGCCGGATACTTTGATACTCCTGCGTATGAATTGAAAAAAGTCCTTGATGATATTGGCATGGAAGCGTGCGGAAGCCATACAGGACTATCACTCCTTGAAAATGATTTTAATAAAACAATGGAATACAATCTGGAAATTGGCAATAAATATATAATTATTCCCTGGATTCCCGAGGAAATGCGAAACAGTTCGGATGCATGGCTCAGGACAGCAGAAAAAATGAATCGTATGAATGAAAAGATTAAAAAGCATGGAATAAAATTCGGTTACCACAATCATGCATTTGAATTTGAAAAATACGATAATATTTTCGGGTACGATATTTTGGCATCTACTACAAACCCGAATATTTTACTGGAAATAGACACCTTCTGGGTTGAATATTCCGGTGAAAGCGCTTTGGAATATGTTAAAAAATATAATGACAGACTTGATCTTATACACATAAAGGACATGGATGATAACAAAGTAAATACTGAAATCGGTGCAGGGAATATGGACTTTCCGTCAATAATAGCAGCTGCGGGTAAAACCGATTGGTTCATCGTTGAACAAGAGGCTTTTTCCATTCCAATGGAAAAAGCGATAAAACTCAGCTGTGATTATCTGAGGGGGATTTTGAAATGAAACCATTGGATATGATTAAGTATAGCGACAGTGGATTGGTGCCGGTCGTAACACAGGATTTTGAATCCGGCAAAGTGCTGATGCAGGCTTATGCAAAAAAAGAACAGATTGAAAAAACACTGGAAACAGGACTTGCCTTTTATTACAGCAGAAGCAGGGATAAGGAATGGCTTAAGGGCGATATTTCCGGCCACTACCAGAAAGTCGTGGAGATTAGGGTTGACTGCGACATGGACTGTGTACTATATGTCGTAAGACAGGTGGGAGCAGCCTGCCATACCGGCGAATTTTCATGCTTTTATAGAAAGATAAACGAAAATGGAGAATTTGATGATGAGTAATAAACAAAAGATACTTGATGAATTGTATTCGGTAATAATAGACCGACAAGAAAATCCTAAAGAGGGTTCATATACGAATTATTTGTTCGACAAGGGAATTGACAAGATTCTTAAAAAGGTCGGCGAGGAATCCGCTGAAGTAATAATTGCGGCAAAAAACCAAAACAAAAAAGAAACCGTTTATGAGACAGCGGACCTTATATATCACTTAATGGTTCTGATGGTCGAAATGAATATATCACTCGACGATATCTACGATGAACTTCAAAAAAGAAGATAATTATTTTTCATAAGCAATGACTTTATTGCGCCCCGACCTTTTCGCAGCATATAATGCTTTGTCTGCTTCTATGTACATTGCCTGGTAATTGTTGTTTCTATCGCCTGTTGCAGCTGTATAGCCGATGCTTACTGTAAGCACGCCGTTTTCAGTTTCCTTGTGGGTTATTCCGGCAGCTTCAACATTCTTTCGGAGTTTTTCGGCTACAATCCGGGCTGATTTCAAATCGGTAAACGGAAGGATTACACCGAATTCTTCGCCGCCGTATCGGAATATTTCATCAGATTGCCTTCTAAGGGTTTCCTTCATGATTTCAGCTGACTTCCTAAGGCAAAGGTCGCCTTCAATATGTCCGTATGTATCATTGTAATTTTTAAAGAAATCCAAGTCTATAAGCAGAAATGAAAAAGGTTTTTCAGTCCTGCTTGACCGCTTCCACTCTACTTCCATGGTGCTGTCTAATTTCCTCCGGTTGAAAACATTGGTCAGTGCATCAATTTCGGAATGCATCTTCAAAAGATCATTTTGTTTTTTTAGTTGAAGGTCCTGCTTAAAATAACGTATCCTATCCATATAAAATAGGCCTGATATAAGCAGTGCGATAATAACAAAACCCCATGTATCTAATAAAAGCTTCAGTACTTCACGGCTCTCGGTAGGCCTGCTGATGACAGCATATATGGTAAGGAATGACTGAGATGGAAGTATTACCGAGATTATTTCCCAGTAATTGAAAAACGGGACAACCGAGACGGTTAGAAGCATCAGAATATATATGCTGGGTTGAAAAAACGTTCCGTCGCTGATTAATTTCATGGCCATGCCGCAAAACAGAAGAAGCATTAGACCTGTCAGGATTATCATCCTGTATAATGTCAACCGATTTTCCTTAAGACGCTTTTCCATGAAATAAAGGGCGAAAGTAAACAGAACGATATATACTACTGTTATAAAATATAAATAAACATAAATCTCGTGCGATTCCCAGGCTGCCGGATATATACCGGGTATAAGTAAAAGGGCAAGCATAAAGCTTTCAATAAAAAACATAGAAAGCAGTAATACTCTTAACCTGTGTAAGTTGTCTTTTAGATTTGTATAAATGAATTGGGTCTGCTCCTCTTGGGTTAAATCCTTTATTCTTATAAGATATTTATTTTTCACAATAAACCCCTCGCAGTATCATCCTACTTGCATAGTATTATATTATATTTAGTTGGCAATTCAAAGCAAACCGGGGGGGACAAGTAGATTTTTTGACCGGATTTTGTATGGAGAAAGCTAAAAATATTACATTATCATTACAATATGACAAAATTCGATGCATACAAAATAAGGATATGCTAAAATAATACCGGTAATAATTTTAAAGGAGTTTTGATGTCGGTTTTAATTGCAGGAGTTACAATTAACTGAATATTGTGCGAGAGCACAGGGAATTAATATAGAAAAATGTGCTCGAGCGAAGACACTGCCTTAAAGACTGCTTCAAGATTTTGAAACAATAACTATCATCATACGGAGATATGAATGCGGCATAGGTGCCGCATTTTATATATCATAAGACATAATTCCAACCCGTAGAAGATTTCGCAACAGTAGTGCGGGTGTCTTCGCCGGGTTATAATTTTAAGAAGGGAAAATGATGAATAATACATTTGCACAACTTGAATTTGACAAGATACTGGAGATGCTTGCTGGTTATGCGTTTTCAGAGAAAATAAAAAATAAACTGCTGAAGTTGCAGCCCTATATGAACGAGGCGCAGCTGATTTCTCATATAAAGGAGACAACCCAGGCAAAGCGCATACTTGGAATTTCGGGTAATCCGCCCCTGGCATCTATGGTTGAACTTGAGAAAATCATTACATTAATGGATAAGGACGGAGTATTGAATCCGGACCAGCTGGCATCTGTAAGCCAATTCATTTCCACGTGCATTAGGATGAAAAGATATCTAAAACGAACTGATGAAGACGGTTCTGGAGTATCCGCAATCGGATATTCCATAAACGACCTGTCCGAATTGAGGGAAGAAATCGATCTTTGCATAAGGGGCGGAATGGTAGATGACAGGGCATCCTCTGCGCTTGCAAATATCAGGCGTAAAATTTCGCATGCCCGCGACCAAGTCAGGGTAAAGCTTGAATCGACACTTAAAAGCAACACAAAGTGCTTCAGCGAGGATTTTATAGTCATGAGAGGCGGGCGGTTTACGCTGGCGGTTAAAAGGGAATTCAGGAATCAAATTAGGGGGACTGTTGCAGACGTTTCCAAAAGCGGAGGCACCTATTTCATAGAACCGGAATCTGTAGGCAGGATACAGGCTTCAATAAATTCGCTGCAGATACAGGAAGAGATTGAAGTAAATAAGGTGTTGTGCAGTCTGACTGGTTTGGTAGAAGATCATATTCATCAGATAAAAATGAATGTTGAAGCTATGGAAACACTGGATTTTGTTTTTGCAAAGGCCAAGCTCAGTGTGAATTTACAGGCTGTACCGCCGGTCATATCCGGTAAAAAGAAGATTATCATCAAAAAAGGCAGGCATCCCTTACTTAGTAAAGATACTGTTATTCCCCTTGATTTTAGGATGGGGACCGGCGACGGTGAAGGGCATGGAGCCGATGGTGTAATAATTACAGGTCCCAATACGGGAGGGAAAACAGTAGTACTCAAGACTGTAGGTTTGTTTTCATTGATGGCGCAGAGCGGATTGCACATACCGGCGGAAAAGGCGGTTTTCGGGATGCATGACATGGTATTGTGTGACATCGGCGACGGACAGAGTATTGCCGAGAATCTTTCAACATTCTCTTCCCACATAACTAAAATCATTAAAATTCTTGGGACGGCGGATGAACAATCACTGGTGCTGCTCGATGAATTAGGATCAGGAACAGATCCAGCCGAAGGGATGGGGCTTGCAACTGTAATTTTGGGTGAGTTGGTCAAGACGAAATGTCTTGTGGTGGCTACAACGCATTATCCTGAGATAAAAGATTATGCCAGGGATACTGAGGGACTCGTAAACGCAAAAATGACGTTTGACCGTGATAACCTGATGCCATTGTATAAACTCGAAATCGGAGAAGCCGGTGAAAGCTGTGCACTGTATATTGCAGGACGGCTGGGCATGCCGGTGGAAATGATTAAGAAAGCGCATGATGTTGCATACGGCCGCAGGGACACTGCCCAAAAGCCAAGCGGCTATGATTTTGATAACCTGACATCAAATCAAGTTAACACGGGCATTCAAAAAGACAGGAAAATCCGGATCCGCAGAATAGACGATGAATCCCAGGGTGTGGATGCCCTTGCGGAAAAGTTTGGCATCGGCGACAGTGTTATAGTCCATCCATCCGGCGAGACCGGATTGATATTCAGGAAAGCAGATGATAAAGGCATGGTTGGCGTCCAGATAAAAAAGAAAAAATACCTGATTAACCATAAGCGTGTTGAGCTGCATATACCTGCAAGCGAACTGTATCCGCCCGACTATGATTTTTCAATCATTTTTGATAATGTAACAAACAGAAAAGCCAAGCACAAAATGGGGAAACGGCACGACCCGACCCTGACCGTACAACTGGACGAAGACTATGAAATCCTCTGAAATGTAACAACAACTTAGGATGATGATACGTCTTTAGAAGTCTCCGGCCTAGTTGATATATAATTTATTCAGAAAGATTGAGTATTATAAAACATATTTAGAATGGACTGGTTAACAACCTGTCCATTTTTCTTTTAAAAGTTATCACAAAGGAAACTTTTATTAAGAGAGTTAGGATTTACATTTTTCTTGACATATAAAGCCGGGGTTATGTATAATACCTTTTGCGTATTTATATGCGAGAATGGCGGAACTGGCAGACGCGCACGGTTGAGGGCCGTGTTCCTAAACAGAGTGTGGGTTCGAGTCCCATTTCTCGCACCAAGGAAAGAGAGACTCCATAAGGAGTCCTCTTTTTTTACGTCTGGACAAAGGGACTCGAACCCGAAAGGGGTGAAGGCGTATAGAAAATTGATTCGGTGAATCAATTTTTAGTCTGAACACGAAGACCGACAAACATAAAGTGGTCGAAGCAACGAGCTGCAAAGCAGCGTAGTCCCATTTCTCGCACCAATAGTAAAAAGACACCATTTAGTGTCTTTTTGCTATTCCTGGCATATGAATTACAAATTGGCCCAAGGCTTTTTTACAGGGAAATTATAATGGGGTTGTGATATAATCTATTGGCGAAGGCGGTAGGTTATTTTGGGTAAAAACATTTTTTACAGCAATGGTAATATCAGCGCAAAGGACAGGAAAAACCTGATAGGGCATAAAGGCAGGGTTTTCTGGTTTTTCGGTCTGTCCGGATCAGGAAAATCAGCTGTTTCAAGGAAGGTTGAAGAAAACCTTATTAACAGCGGGATTCTTAGTTTTAGGCTTGACGGAGACAATCTGAGAAGCGGTCTGAACAGCGACCTTGGGTTTTCTAAAGAAGACAGGTATGAAAATATAAGAAGGGCAGCAGAAACTGCTAAACTGCTTGCCGAAGCCGGAGTGGTAGTGCTTGCAACATTCATTACTCCCCTAATAGAGAACAGGATGACCTGTCGAAATATACTTGGGGATTTTTATAGCGGCATCTATGTGAAATGCAGTTTGGATACATGCAAGAAAAGAGATCCCAAAGGACTTTACCAAAAGGCAGTTTTGGGTGAGATAGCCGATTTCACAGGTGTTTCGGCTCCATTCGAAGAACCTGAAGAAGATATTTATATGCTTGATACAGATGCATTGGACGAAGCTGCCTGTGCCGAGGTGGTGACAAAGCATATTATGGAAACGATAAAATAAATCACCGCAGCTAAAAATTGTAAAACAAGGAGATTTAAATGCCAGGATTATTCAAATACAATCAGCAGCAGGAAAAAGAACCACAGCACACGACGGGCAAATTCATGGGCCTTCTAATGCTTTTATGGCGGAAGGCATGGGATATTACTAAGGTCAACTTGATAAGTTTTCTTTTTTATATCCCATTTTTTGCCTTAGTATGGCTTGTGACATTCTGGTTCATGCCTGCGGAAGGTGCTGAGATATTCAATTACCAGATTTATACACCTGCGGATGCTGCACTTATCGATCTCCTCAGAAGACTTACATTGGGAACGGTGTTGGTGACAATTCCGATTGTAGTATTCGGTCCGGTCGCAGCGGGATCCACTTATGTCTACAAGTGCCTTGTCAAAGGACAAGCTGTGTTCATATGGAATGACATGTGGGCTCATGTTAAGAAGTTCTTTGTAAAGGGCATGATTATTACTGTTATAGATGTAGCGGTACTATTTTTAACAGGCGTTGCACTTCAGTTTTACCCCCAGGTCCTGGATGGATTCCTCCAGGCGGTTGTAGTCTGGACTATTATCATCTTCCTTGCATTATTTTTCATGATGCACTTCTATATCTACCAGCTGTTGATTGAATATAACCTGGGAATAGTTAAGCTTTACAGATATTCATTTGTGTTCTCGCTGCTAAGGCTGTTCCCGAATATGCTTATCCTCATTGTTTGCTTCGCAATAACACTTGCGCCTTTTGCAATACATCTTATGGTAGGAAACGGGATTTTGATGTTCCTGTCAATTGCAGTATGCGGAATTATAATAAATTACTTCTCATGGCCGGCTATTGAAAAACATTTTGAACCTATAGTGAAAAAATAAGTGTAAAACGACAGGGGATGCTATGACTGCCAGCAGGACTATAAATTTAATTAACGAAGCATACGGATACCCTATAATCGGGAATGCCGAGGAAACAGCACTGCATACTGACAGGGAAATAATAATGTCAGAGCTTGGAATTGGAAATATATTCGAATTCCTTTCATATGATGTCTCAGAATTTTCCGAAGCCCGTAAAACTATCCATGCCCGTAGGTTTTATCAGTTATTTAAAGATGTTTTTTCATTTACAGGCTTTGACATGGAGGCATTTCATAAAATACAAGCCGGTTGCATTTTCATAGTAGCATTATCCGGAATAACCCGTGGGATCAGCGATTATGAATATTCCGGATTTGTCAAAGATGCCCTCGTGAAAATCGGAAAAGTAGATTCTAAAAGCAGCAGGCAGTCAACTTTAAATGAGAAGTTATTCTATATACTCAGCACATTTGAAAAATTCAGCCGGATTTCACTGGGCATCTACAGCCTGCAGATTTTTACAAAATACGGAATGGCCATACAAAATATAAATAAAGTCCATGAAGGAACAGCCGGGCGCTTATTGGTTGAAATTATAGGTGAAATGAACACAGGAAAATCAGCATCGGAAAAAATCAGCAAACTTCTTGCCCTTGATATAATAAGCCCTGAAAACCTGGAATCTATGATTGACGAGTATATTAATTATGCGGTGGCTGATATTACAGTGCAGAATGCAAGTCCGGGAAGCAGGAAAGCCGAAAGGGAAAACAAAAGAATGACGGAAGAAATTTCCAATGAGGTTCATGATGCTTTCTCAGGTCTGAAAATGGATGTCGCAGACCTTTACAGCCTTAACAAGGGCTTAATGGAAAAGAAAACCATATATGACCGGGAGTATGAGGAAAAAGGGATTTCCGTATTGTTTGCTGCCCTGCTTGAAAGATACGTCAGCCTATATGAACGATTATGGTATTACGAAGGGAACTCATTTATTAAACGCTTAAACATGATTTTCATTTCCAGGGTCAGGGAAATGTTTGCCTCACAAAGAAAACAAGAGTTGAATATAATCAAAAATGAATGTATTAGGATAATTGAAGAAGGAATTCCCGAATTCAATGTTTATGAACTTGAGGGAGTGCTGAATGGCCTTGAAACCGGGAAAAAAGAATTTGATATCCGCCATGGCATAAATCCTGATGATTCAGAAGCTGTATTCAATGAGCTGGATGCCTATCTTGATGCCAATTTAAAAACAGCAATAAACATACAAAGGGAAATGAAAGATAACCTTAGTAGAATATTAGGACCTGACGGCCTTCCGGAAGGTGAAAAAAATATCCTTCAGGATATTGTATACGATTTTGATGCAATCTTGGATTTATTGACGGAGGATGAACCGTGAGAATTTCGGCATCAACCCCCAGCAGACTGTGCTTGTTCGGGGAACATCTGGATTACCATTCCCTCGAAGTAATAACAATGGCAATTAACCTAAGGTTCAGTGCCGGCATTTCAAAAAGAACAGACGGGCGGGCTGTTATTAAGATTAAGGATGAAAGTATAGATACACTTAATCAAATTAATGACAGCAAAGCTTATGAAACTTTTGAATATGACCTGGTAAAAGAGTTGGTTTATGAAAATTCGCGAGATTACTTTAAAAGCAGCTTTAATGTGATTAAAAAAAGAGGATATAACATTTCCTGCGGTTTTGATATAAAGATGGATTCAGACATACCCATAGGAAAAGGAATGTGCTCTTCAAGCACTATGGTAGTGGTGCTTATCAAAGCTGTTCTTGAGGCAATTGACGCTGATATCAAAGATGACATGTCCGCCATTGCCCAAATGGGTTATGAAGCTGAAGTCACGGAATTCAATGAACCCGGAGGCAAGATGGACCATATGGCCAGTGCGCACGGCGGAATATGTCGCTTTGATTTTGCCGATATAGAAAACCCCGTTATGGAAAAATTAAAGGGGCTCCCGCCCGGAGGTTTCATACTTTTTGACAGTCTTCAACGCAAAGATACGATAAGGGTTCTGTCCACAGCTCGAAAACCGGTCGAAAAAGCGGTTGAAATCCTCGGGGTAAACGGAATCAGGGATTTGAGTTTAACTGATCTTGAAAAAGCAGAATTGGATGATGAGTACAAAACCCCTGCAATGGCTGCTTTACATAATTATAGTATTCTTAAGAGTTTTATAAATGAAAGTTCTTCTGGGAAGATGACACCCGAGCGTTTCGGGGAATTGCTGTACGAACACCATATGAAACTTCGCGACGGTCTTTTTATATCAACGCCGGCAATTGAGGAGATTCTTGATACGGCGATGAAAAACGGTGCACTCGGCGGCAAGCTCAACGGCACCGGCGGCGGCGGATGCTGCTATGTATACGCCCATGAAAAAGATTTGGATGTAATTAGGGAAGCGGTAGAAGGAAAAGGATATCCTGCCCGTATAATCCGTATGGACAACGGAGCGCATGTTGATGCAAGGAGCGAATGATGAAAGCGATAGTTCTCGGAGCTGGAAAAGGCAAGCGCCTTCTAAGTGAAAAACATGATATCCCCAAGGTCATGCGCCTTGCAGACGGAAAACCATTGCTGTTCTATGTCCTTGAAAGTCTTGATTTCTGTGATGAAATTATAATTGTGGTTGGATATAAAAAGGAAAAGGTTATTGAAGCTGCAGGTCCGGTATACAAGTATGTTGACCAAAAAGAAATGAAAGGCACCGGGCATGCGGTTGCAGTTACTGAAAGTTCTCTTTCGGGATATAAAGGCCCGGTATTGATTGCATTCGGGGATATGCCGATGTTCCGGGCATCAACATATAAAAAGATGTTTGATTTGCATGCAAAGACTGGGGCTGACTGTACTAATCTCACCTGCACATATCCTGAAAATGAGATGCTGCCTCATTATGGAAGGATAATACGTGATGGAAACAGAGATTTTCTGGCTGTAAGGGAACACAGGGACTGCAGCGATGAGGAAAAATTAATAAGAGAAACCAATGTAGGGATAATGGTATGCAATGCACCGGATATGTATGAGTACCTTGCTATGCTTAGCTGTGACAATGCACAGGGAGAATATTATCTTACAGAATTACCAAAGGTCATGATGGAAAACGGTAAAAAGGTGGTTATTCATAGTATCGATGATACAAATGAAGCTATGGGAGTAAATACACCCGAAGACCTTAGCAGCATAATTCGGGTTTTAAGAAGAAGGAGCATTGAGGGCAATGATTAAATTCGGAACAGGCGGATGGAGATCCATAATCGGCGAAGATTTTACAAAGCAGAACATAAGGCTTCTCGTACAGGCAATGTGTAATGAAATCAAATATACCGGTAAAGATGACCGTCCGGTAGTAGTGGGGTATGACCGGCGGTTCCTTTCTGATGTCGGGGCACACTGGATGTGCGAGGTTTTTGCCGGAAATGGGATTATGGTTGAACTAATAGATAAAAATTCCCCGACTCCTCTAATCATGTATGAAGTCAAACATAAAGGCGCACACTACGGAGCTGCGGTAACGGCAAGCCACAATCCTGCTCTATATAACGGCATTAAGATATTCACAGAGGGTGGTAGAGATGCATCAATGGAGACAACGGATACCATTGAGAGGTATATATCCGAGGTTAATGAAATATCATCAATAGAATTTGAAGATGCAATTGAAAAGGGTCTTGTTCAAAAGATTGATCCTTCGAATGACTATATAGATGCGATACTCAATATGGTGGACAATGATGCTGTCAGGAAAAGAAACTTAAGGGTGCTCCTTGACCCGATGTATGGTGTTTCCAAGACGAGTCTCCAGACAATCCTGCTGACATTAAGATGTGATCTGGAAGTTATAAACGACAGGCATGACACCCTGTTCGGAGGCCGCCTGCCTTCTCCTTCAGCGGAAACGCTTACACATCTAAAACAGCTGGTAGTTGAAGAAAACTATGATATAGGAATCGGTACAGACGGTGATGCGGACAGGCTTGGCGTCATAGACGATGAGGGGAGGTTTATCCACCCGAATGAAATTCTTGCATTGCTGTATTATTATCTTCATAGATATAAAGGCTGGAAGGGGGACGTAGTAAGGAACTTGGCAACGACCCACTTGCTTGATGACATGGCTGCTGACTTCGGCACCGTTTGCCATGAAGTGCCCGTGGGTTTTAAACATATCAGTTCAGCTATGGAAAGGACTGATGCGGTCATAGGAGGAGAGTCAAGCGGAGGCTTAACCATCAGGGGCCATATTAAAGGCAAGGACGGTATTTTTGCGGCAACCCTCCTTATCGAAATGATGTGCGTTACTGACAAGAAAATTTCCGAAATACTTAATGAAATATATGATAAGTATGGTTATAGGTGCATGGTTGAAAATGCTTATAACTTTAAGCCGTTAAAAAAGAAAGAGCTCATTAAGCTGTTGTACGAAGATAAGGCATTGCCTGAATTCCCGTATGAAATTGATAAAATCAGCTATATGGACGGCCTTAAAATATATTTCAAGAATAAAGGGTGGCTAATAGCGCGGTTTTCAGGCACTGAGCCTGTTCTAAGGGTGTTTAGTGAAATGCCGGATAAAAAGGACGCTGATAATGTATGCAGTATAATGAAAGAATTCATGGGGGTATGATATGAAAATCGCTGTAACCGGAGGGTGCGGATTCATCGGGTCCCATACGGTAGATTTGCTTGTGAAAAACGGGCATGAGGTTGTTGTATATGATAATTTATCGACCGGGTCGCCGGAAAATCTAGGTAAAGGCGCATTACTTTACGAGGGTGATATAACGGATAGGACACAACTGGATGCCTTTTTTACTAGAATTAAGCCTGATACTGTAATGCATATGGCAGCCCAGAGTGATGTTATGTTATCAATGTCGAATCCTTCATATGACGCTGAAGTAAATATAATGGGTACCGTGAATTTGTTGGACTTCTGCAGGAAGAATAGTGTTAAACGGTTTGTTTATGCCTCCAGTGCTGCTGTTTATGGAAATCCTGAATATCTGGGAATAGATGAAGACCATCCTAAAAATCCGGAATCATTTTACGGGTATTCAAAGCTTATTCCGGAGACATATATCAAGATGATGGCGGAATCATATGGAATTATTAGGTATGCAAATGTATTCGGGCCAAGGCAAAAAGCCGAGGGAGAGGGTGGTGTAGTTGCAATTTTCACAAACAGGATGAAAAAAAACCAGGACTGCCTCATTTTTGGTGACGGTAAGCAAACACGTGATTTTATTTATGTTAATGATATTGCAAGAGCAAATATGCTGGCGCTAGAGAGCAAAGAGAATTTCACCGTTAATGCGGCAACATCAGAAGCAATATCTGTGAATGAACTTTTTAATATTATGAAAACCCAATATAGATATAAAAAAAATCCTGTATATAAGGAAGCCCGGAAAGGCGATATCGAACACAGTTGGCTGGATAATAAAAAAATCAAGGTATTATTGGATTGGAAGCCTGAATATAGTATTAAATCCGGTATTGCTGAAATGGCGGGAAGCTTATGATTGACAGGGAAAAAATAAAAACAAGAGTTCTTCAATATAACAGCCATCTTAACACAGAAGAATTCAAAGTTTTCGGAACGTGGCCGGGTTGGGTAAAAGCCCTTCGTAAAGGTGAGTTGCTATTTTCATCTAATCTACAATCTGTCAAAATGGATTATAAAAACATTGATTTTACAGGACCGGAAATAAATAATCAGGAATGGCGGGCCCAATTGAATCGCTTCTTATGGCTGGAAACCTGCATGATAGAAGATCAAAAGGCTGACGATGGTTATTTTTCAGGAATTGCAGTCGATACAGTCAATGCTTTTTTAAAATTCAGGGAAGGTGTCGAAATTCCTGACAAAGAGTTCCTATGGAAGAACCTCGGTGATAATACCCTGAGTATAGCTGTAAGGCTAGGCCGGCGTTATGGTAACGGCTGGTGGGGAACCCTGCCGTTTATGCGTAAAGACATTGTAACTGATGATTTTTTAAGTAAAGTTTATGAATCAACAATCGAGCAGGTTGAATTCATGATTAAGAACATGACAGCTGCCGGAAACTGGAGAATGAACCAGCTTATTAGTCTATTATTCATAGGCTATATTTTTGAAAATGAAACTTGGCGAGGTATCGGTGTCAGGGGTATAAATGAAGCATTTCATTCGCAGGTTTTTAAAGATGGATGCCATGAAGAGAGGACCTTGAGTTATCACCGTTGGATGACTTTGGAGTTTTCATCATTATTTTATCTGTCGGCCGGTTTGCCTGAATTAGGTATAAAAATTAATGTGAATAAATTAATTAAAATGTGGGAATACAGCATTGCGGCATCCTGCGCTGACGGCAAGCCTTCCGGATTGAACGATGAATTAAGATGGGGATATGTCAATATGGAGAGGCTTAAGAAGCTTTACGACTTATCCATAAGAATCAGAGAGATTTTAATTAAACGATTTACAAGTGAAGATGCAGAAGACATAACTCTTAAAAGCCGTGAATTTAAAAGTGCCGGGCAGTGGTACCTGAAACACGGAGGCAAAGATAATCAGCAGTTCTTCATATTTGATGCAACAAAATACGGAGGCGGACATTGTCACAGAGCAGTGAACAGCGTAAATTTATTTTATGGGAACAAAATGCTTCTTCTTGATCCCGGTACATTTAATTATGAACGCTCGGATATATTTTGTGATTATGGCAGGCGGACTCAAAGTCATAATACCGTTTGTATAGATAATCTCAGCCAGCTGATTAATTCATCAGATGAAAATGTATGTGATATTCAAGGTAAATGTGTATTTGTACATAATACATATTCCGGAGGATATTCTGACGGGGTTAAATCAGAGACCGGATCCCATGAAAGACTACTTCTGTGGTATAAGGATAAAATTTGTATAGTTAATGATTCAATGAGAAGCAGCGGGGACTCATTTATGGCGAACTTCAATATCCTGCCCGGGGACCATAGATTTGATGGAGAATCACTAACAACAGGATTTGATGATTTCAATATGACTATAAAGCCCATATATTCGAATGTGGCTCTGAAGCTGACAAAATATGAGGGTTCCATGGAACCCATGGCCGGATGGCTGGCAGCTGACGGTTATAAGCTTAAAGGCGGGGAAAAGGGTCTGTCTGTTGTTGCTACAGGACCAATTGCGAAAGAGAGGGGAAGCCTTGCAGTATATGCCTTGATACCATTCAAAGGAAATAAGAAACCGGATGTTACTATGCTGAATTCCGATGATTTGCTGCTTGATGAACTAGCTGATATAAAATTTAGGATATACAGCAAACCTGTCAAATACTCAATCAAGCTGGATGACAGTGTAATTGAAATTGTTTCGGCATATTTGAAATACAGGGACAGCAGGCTTCATCCGTCTATCGGACTGACCGGGGATTATGACAGCGATGGTAAGCTGGCTTTAGTTGAATTTAAGGACGGACAACCAGTATTTGCATATTTATATGACGGAACATATTTAAAATACAAGGACATGTTATTGATTAATAAGAAGGAATACGGTAATTATGAAAAGGCTTTATAACAAGCACCGGCATTTCATACTGTATGTAATGAACGGTACGATTGCCACCACAGTGGACATGGGCATCTTTTTCATATTGTCAGATGCAATCGGCCTTCATTACTTGTTATCGAATATCATAAGTGTATTCTTCGGGATTCTGACCAGTTTTGAGCTTAATTCCCGTTATAACTTTAAAAAGACGAACCGAAGGATGAGGCGATTCATATCATTTGCCGTAGTCTGCCTGCTTGGAATGGGACTTGGTTCGCTGTTATTGACTACATTTTATATCTGGATGGGATTCCCGAAATTCATAGCAAAAACACTGTCGGTTATCATTGCCGGCGTTTTTCAATTTTTCTTTAATAAGAATATAACTTTTAAAAAATGACTACTCTGTTATAACGACAATCAGGTCTTTGAACCTGCCTGTAGCAGGGTCAATGTCACCTGTTTCGGAAATTATCACTGTTCTTGGGGAAGTATTTTCAAGAGACAGGAGATCTTCCGGCAGGTAACCGTCCCTGCAGATTATTGTCTGTGTAACAGTCTGTTCTATTACTGATCCATTGTCTAGTGTAAATTTAATTAAATCACCATCGCGAGCCTTGTCAAGATTATAGAAAACGCCTGCCATGCCGTCAAAATGCTTATAACCAAACATAATGCTGCTTCCCGTTTCCCCGGGGATATAGCTGCCTTCATACCAGGATATAACCATTGCGGTAGGCAGCACATCTATGTTCTGGTTCTCATCCAGCGGCACATTTTTAATTTCGGAGAGTTGTCCTTCAAACTCAATCCGGACAGGTTTTGTAGCTGCTTCGGATGTTACCGGAACCGGCGGTAGTTCGCTTGGGACTGGTGTTGTTACCGGCAGTGGAGTGCGTGAAGGGTTAATTGTAGGCTCCGGTGTTGCGGTCGGTTCCTGTGTGGCTGTGGGTGTGGGAGCCGCAGTTATTGTCGGGCTTGGAGGAGGTGTTTTTTCCGAGGCTTTTTTACCGAGTCCCAGGAAAGACAAATCGCCGTCTAAAACAATGAAATAAATTATACATACGCCAATAACCGCGACAAGTAGTATTGAAAATAAAATAATCAGAAATTTTCTAGGTACGGGAGGTTTTTGAATCATGCCTGAATAGGATTCCCGGACAGCATCGCAGTCATGTTCCCTTGGACAAATGTCTGTATCCAGTTTTTTTAAGTAAGGGCACTCTTTGTTGGTAACCGGGCAAATAACACTCATCACAACCTCCTGTAAAATAGTATAACATAACCATGCATAATTTTGCCCTTCGGGCAATTTCTCATTTTTGCGAAAAAGCCCTTCGGGCAATTTCGCGGGCAATTTGCTGTTTTTGCGAAAAAGCCCTTCGGGCAATTTCTCCATGATATAATACATCTGCCGATAGGAGGGGAGTCCGGATGCTGGTTTTCATATCAGGGGGTGTCAGGAGCGGAAAAAGTTCATACGGCGAATCACTGGCCGCTGAGATAGCGAAGGGCAGAAAGATTTACCTTGCTACTTCAGAGCCATATGACGATGAAATGAAAGAACGGATTAGACACCATAGGGAACAGCGCAAGGACAAAGGATTTATTACCATGGAAAAGAGCCATGAGGTTGGCGAATTTGCGGATGAGCTTGAAAGTACGGATACCGTACTGCTCGATTGCCTTGGTAATCTACTTGCAAATGAAATGTTTGGTGAAAATAGTACCCTTGCTGCGACAGCTGCAATATTCCATGATATCAGTATGATAAATAACAAAGCGGACAATCTTATTATAATTTCAAATGATATATTTTCAGACGGATGCCAATATACTGACAGTGTTATGCAATATATTGAAGAGTTAGCGGAGCTTCACAAACTAATTGTGAAGATTGCAGACAGGGCAATTGAATGTTCGGTTGGCAACCGGATGATGCATAAGTATGTTAAATAGAAAGGATTAATATGGATTTTTTCAGGTCAATAATAATTACATTTTCATTTTTTACTACAATACCTATGCCGAAGATTGAATGGACTGAAAAAAGAATGAAATTTGTTCCCCTGATTCTTCCATTGGTTGGTGTTGTTGTAGGGGGCCTGGCCTTCGGATTGCTGAAGTTAACGGGTGTATTAGGAATGGGTAGCCTGCTGGGTGCGGTGCTGTTGAGTTCTTATTTCATTATTATAACGGGAGGAATACATACAGACGGACTGATGGATTCGGCGGATGCTTACTTTTCCAGGCGGGAAAAAAGACGGAAACTTGAAATCATGAAGGATTCCAGGGTAGGGGCTTTTGCGGTAATAGCATTTGTAATGGTCATTATCTTAAAGATAGCAATTTTCTATGAATTACTTGAGTCAGGGAAAGAGATTGGAATATTGTTGCTGCTCATCCCTGTAATATCCAGATGCCTGCTGCCGTCAATGCTGTACTTTTTCCCTTATGCAAAGGAAGAAGGCCTTGCTAAAATGTACGGCGGGAATCTAAAGAAAACCCTGGGAATCATACCTTTGGCAGTGTTATCCATTGCAACAGCCATAATTATTTTCACCCATGGAATACCAGCGCTTATCATATCCGGTGTAGGCATTGCATATTATTGTTTTTATTATTTATCGGTAAAAAGGAATTTCGGGGGAATAACAGGAGACCTTATGGGTGCTTTCCTGGAAATATCGGAGCTGCTGATGATTTCGGCATTGTTGTATATTTGAGGTGATGATATGCATTTGATTATAGGTGGAAGAAGGCAGGGAAAACTGGACTATGCGTTAGGATTATCAAAATCCGAAGCAGTAATAGCAAACCTGGGTGCATGTGAATTTGATGAGATTCCTGAAGCAGATATAATCTGCAACCTGCAGGACGGAGTAAGGAAGATACTTGAAGAAGGCGGGAATCCTGTCATGATATTTGAACAATCGTTTGATGTACTACAGAATAAAATACTAATCGGAGACGAAATTGGAAGCGGAATAGTACCGGCGGATCCTTTTGAGCGGAAATGGCGCGATGAAACGGGAAGGTTGTATGTTTTTCTATCTTCAAGAGCCGATCGTGTTGACAGATTATGGGCAGGATGCATACAGAACCTGAAAGGGAATGATGAATAGTAAACTTATTGCATTTGATGCAGATGGAACAATTATTGACTACAATGTGGGCGGAATCGTTGTGGAGTCTACCAGAAAAGCTATTAATGAGTTAAAAAAAGCAGGCCATATTCCGGCGATAATCACGGGAAGGTCCTATAATATGATTGACCGGCTTGCGGATGAACTCGGGATAGAATATCTGGGTGTTCTTAACGGGGCTCAAATATTCAAAGGGGCTGAATTGCTGCATTCACAAAGCCTTGGCGAAAAACTTTCGGGGCTTTTGCTTAGTAAAATCAAGAACCTTGATTTGCCGGTTTTAGCTTTTGATGCGCATTTTATATATTACAAGAACCTTTCGGAACGTTGGCGTGAATTTATCAATGCCTCCATTAATATGGAAAGCAATATGATTCCAATCAAAGATGGTCCTTATGATTTCGCATCTATTTATTCATATGGCGATGAGGATCTTCTGGCCGAAAAAGTGATGGGAATCGAAGGCATTGAATTTCATAACGACAGACACGAGATTACAATAGAGGGAGTAAATAAAGGCTATTGTTTAAAAATGCTTGCCGGTATACTCGGTATATCCGCTGATGATACAATTGCATTCGGAGACGGAATAAATGATATTCCAATGCTGGAAGCTGCAGGTATAGGCATTGCTATTAAAACCGGGAATCCATTGGCACATAAGGCTGCAGATCTTATATCCGGTACGGGTCCGGATGCTATCTTTACATATCTGAAAAACAACGGTCTTATTTAGGAATTCCCATATAATATTCTTGACAGTATCATAGTGCTAAATTAGAATAGTAATCACGACCGGGGGCTGTAACTCAGCGGGAGAGTGCCACACTGGCAGTGTGGAAGTCGTGGGTTCGATTCCCATCAGCTCCACCAAAATGTAAAGGACACTCAAAAGAGTGTCCTTTACATTGCGGGATGAACAACACATCAAAGTCTGTAGGGTCATACGTCAGTGTTGTACCACAGGGCGCAGCCCGAGGAACGACACGATAGTATAACCCGTTACAGAAAATATAGGTTGTTCCCGCGCTACTGACACTCAAAAGAGTGTCCTTTACATTCTAGGAAATTTAGCCATGGTGGTTTTCTGGTATGGTATAATCCATTTATGAAACTACAAAAGAAATATTTCTGGCTTATTCCAATCATAATTATCCTGCTAGCGGTGACTATTCCTTTGCTGCCTGTTTATAATATAAAAACAATAAATGTAGAAACAGAATTCAGGGAACTTGCTGAAGAAATTGCTGCTGAATCCAGTCTGAAAACAGGGGCGAATATGTTTTGGACATTACTGTCAAAGGGTAATATTTTTGCCATGAGATTTACTGAAGCCGAACAAATGCTGCAGAAAAAGTACACTCAGTTCGGTAATATAAAAGTATATGCAGACTTGCCGTCGTCAGTGAATATTGAATATACGTCAAAAAAACCTGTTTTCGAAATAAAATATGGGGACATTAATCTAATTACAGATATAAACGGGTGTGTCTTAAGCTCTAGAAATAGTCATGAATTGGGCTTTGTGCGTATAACGGGAATGGAAATTGCCGGATTTGCACTTGGATGTATCGTGGGTGAAAACATTGAACGGTTCAGGTATGCTTCAGAAATTTATACAGAACTTGAATGGTATGATAAAACCAATCTGACCGCATTCAGGGAGTACGTCGATTGGATTGATCTGTCAAATCCGTCAGGCATTGCGCTGATGTATGACGGAAGGATTTTAGCTAAGCTGGACAGCGGCGGGGATGTGTCATACCAGACCGCGGCTATGTGTGTTATTTTATCTCAGCAGATTGGTTATGCCGAGAGGGGAACACTGGACTTTACTTCGGGTGAAAATCCTGTGTTTTCACCCGAGTAAGGAAGTTTTCGAGGGGTTTTAGCTATATACAATTATTAAAATTTTATATATAATTATTATGTTATATGCAAGAGAGAAAGGGGATGCGGCATGCTTCAGTTTGATATTGATATGGAACAGTTCGCACAGATAAAAGTGGTAGGTGTAGGCGGTGCCGGAAACAATGCCGTCAACAGAATGATAAGCTCGGGGCTCAAGGGAGTTGAATTCATTGCTGTTAATACCGATAAACAGGCCTTGCTTATGTCTAAGGCTACAACTAAGATACAGATTGGCGAGAAACTTACCAAAGGACTCGGAGCCGGTTCAATACCGGAAATAGGAGAAAGAAGCGCTGAGGAAAGCAAGGATGAAATTGCTGCCAACCTTAAAGGCGCGGATATGGTTTTCGTTACCGCCGGAATGGGCGGGGGAACAGGCACAGGCGCAGTTCCCATAATTACTCAGGTAGCGAGGGAAATGGGTATTCTGGCTGTTTGCGTTGTTACAAAGCCATTCACATTTGAAGGTAAAAAGAGAAGCGAGAACGCTAAAATTGGAATTGAAAAACTTAAAGACACAATCGATACATTGGTTATAGTCCCGAACGACAGGCTGCTGCAACTCGCAGATAAAACATCTTCCATGTTGGATGCGTTCATTATGGCAGACGATGTTTTAAGGCTTGGAGTACAAAGCATATCCGACCTTATTGCAGTCCCGGGGTTGATCAACCTTGACTTTGCTGACGTAAAAACAGTAATGACGGACGCAGGATTGGCCCATATGGGGATAGGTAGGGCAAGCGGCGAGGACAGGTGCAAGGAAGCGGCAAAATCCGCAATCCACAGCCCGTTGCTTGAAACATCAATCGACGGGGCAAAAAAAGTGCTTATCAACATCACAGGCGGACCCGAACTTGGTCTTCTTGAAGTTGACACTGCGGCTAATATGATTTATGAGGCTGCAGACCCGAATGCCAATATTATCTGGGGAGCTGCAATAGATGAGAATATGGGTGATGAAGTCATGGTTACGGTTATCGCAACCGGATTTGACGGCTCGATGCCCATAAGAACCTCAAAATACATTGAAAGAGTTTATAAAAAGGATATAGAAGAACCTTCTGAAGAAGTTATAGTTGAAGAAGAACCCGAGGTTCAGGACTATGATGAAACAGGCGAGACTGAAGAGCTTGAGGAAGAGTATACCCCTGAACCGGAAATTGAAGAAGAGGATGAAGACGACAAAGGAATTAATATCCCTAACTTTTTAAGGAAATTATAAAAAAATGGCCGCTGCAATGCGGCCTTTTTTAATTTATTCGGAGTATTAATATGAAATGCCCATTTTGTGGATTTGAAGAAGACAGGGTCATAGATTCAAGGCCTACGGAAGAAGGATACGCTATCAGAAGGCGCAGGGAATGCCTTGACTGTAAAAAGCGCTTTACAACTTATGAAAACATTGAGAGAAAACCCCTTATGGTAATTAAAAAGGATAACTCCAGGCAGGTTTTCGATTCATCCAAACTGCTTAACAGGCTGCTGATCGCATGTGCCAAAAGACCGGTTTCCATATCTGTGCTTGAAAAAATCGTTTCTGATATAGAAGGAATTTTCTATAAAGACCACCTGCGCGAAGTATCATCTACAGAGATAGGCGATGAGGTTATGGACAGGCTTAAAGAAATAGATGAAGTCGCATATGTTAGGTTTGCCTCGGTTTACAAGGATTTTAGTGATATAGATACCTTCACTAAAGAAATCAGGAAAATAAAAAAAGAAAGATAGTCTACGCTATTTGCAACAATAGATGAACAGTAAAGAACGATTATTGAATTCAATAAAGGGGTTGGAGACAGACCGCCTGGCGTGGTCTCCTTTTTTGGCATATTTTTGGGATGTGCAGCCTGAAGAGATTCGAAAAAAAGGAATGCTTGAGTATTATAAGAGCATCGGCGCGGATCCCCTTTTCAGAGGCTACTGCACCCTTATTAAAAAATCATATAAAAATTGCAGTATCAGTGAGAAAATCTCAAATGGCGAAAAACAGGTGAAATATGATACTCCGGTGGGCAGCCTTGAAAGCCGGTATACATATACACCTCAGGGCAACACATGGTTTCTTACAAAACATCCGGTAAAAAGCGAAGAGGATTATAAGATTCTGACTTATCTTAATAAAGATATGTCTATTGAACCCGATTTTTCTAAATATGAAGCCGGGGCCGGAATAATTGGTGATGAAGCATTACTCGTTCCTATTATCAGCAGCGAAATGAAAAGTTCATTTCAATCTCTTCTTGAAAACTGGGTGGGAACAGAAGAACTGACATATGCGGTTTATGACTACCCCGAAGTCCTCGCTGAATGCCTTGCGGCAATGAAAGAAAATTCAAGCACCGCGGCCGGATACGCAGCTCAGTGCAATGCGGAATCTTTTATTTTTTGGGAAGATAGTTCTACCGGTAATTTAAGTCCATCTTTTTTTAAGGACTATATTTCAGACGAAATTTCAGACTGGGCGGATATCCTTCACTCAAACGGCAAGTATCTGATACATCATGCCTGCGGACAGCTCCGCGGACTGATTCGGGAAATGGCTAAAACAGGCATTGATATGATTGAATCAATTTCTCCACCGCCGACAGGTGATATATATACATATGAAGCCAGGGAAATGCTTCCTGATAGTGTCGGGCTTATCGGCGGTATTGAACCTACGGTGATGCTGAATTACAATATAGATGAACTTGCTGCTTACGTAACAGAGATTGTTGAAAAGACAGGCAAAAGAAAATTCATCCTGGGTAATTCGGACTCGTGCCCGCCCGGTGTGGACATTGAAAAATTCAGGATGATTTCACAACTTGTCATGGAGATTTAAATATGGAAATTACAGAATCAAGACAGGGACAAATCAGTAAACTGACGGACATATATAACTATTATGTCAGGAATACGACAGTTACTTTTAATCTGCATGAACTTAGTGTTGATGAATTTGAAAAGGATTTTTTTCACACGGGCGATTTATCAGGAATATATACAATAGTGGAAAATAGTGAAATACTTGGCTTTTGCTGCATCAGCAGGTTTAACAGAAAAGAAGCTTATGACAGGTCTGCATATATTTCAATATATCTGAGAGCTGATGCGACGGGAAAGGGCCTTGGGGGCAGAATTCTAGAATTCCTGGAAAAATCAGCCTATGAAAAAGGAATACGTTCCCTTATTGCATTGATATGTAAAGAGAATGCAGCGAGTGCCTCGCTTTTTTCAAAATACGGATATAGGCTGGCCGGGGAGCTTAAGGAAGCAGGCGAAAAATTCGGTCGTCTCCTGGATGTTGTTTACTATCAAAAAAACATATAGTGACCATTGGCAACGGAATGCCTGAGGGCATGTTGAGTAATAATCGGTTTCTTTTATTATGATATAATATCTGACAGACAGCTGCCGGAGGGGAAGGTTATGCACAAGACAATAAAAGAGGTTTATAAGAATTCAAGTGATTTCAGTGGTAAAGCCCTGAAATTGAAAGGTTGGGTAAGGACGGTCAGGAGTTCGAAGAATTTTGGATTCATTGAATTGAATGACGGATCATTCTTCAAGAATTTGCAGATAGTATTTGAAGAAGGCCGGATAGAAAATTTCAGCGAGACTGCAAAGCTGACTGTTGGATCTTCCATTGAAGTCGAAGGGATTCTCGAACTAACGCCGGATTCCAAACAACCATTTGAAATAAAGGCTGATTTAATAAAAGTAAATGGTCTAAGCGACAGGGAATATCCGCTTCAGAAAAAGCGCCACACTTTCGAGTACCTGAGAAGCATTGCACATTTACGCCCAAGGACAAACACATTTTCAGCGGTTTTTCGCGTAAGGTCAATCCTTGCCCATGCAATACATGAATTTTTCAAGGAAAAGGGATTTGTTTATGTCCATACGCCTATAATAACCGGGAGCGACTGTGAAGGCGCCGGGGAAATGTTCAGGGTTACTACACTGGATGCAAAAGAGCCGCCCCTGGATGATGACGGTAATGTGGATTACACAAAAGACTTTTTTGCGCGCGAAACCAACCTTACAGTAAGCGGGCAGCTTGCGGTAGAAACATTCTGCATGGCTTTCGGGAATGTATATACATTCGGACCGACTTTCAGGGCCGAAAACTCAAATACATCAAGACATGCATCTGAATTTTGGATGATTGAGCCTGAAATGGCTTTCTGCGATTTAGAAGGGGATATGGATGTAGCTGAAGAGATGCTTAAATTCGTCATTAATTATGTTTTGGAAAATGCCCCGGAGGAAATGGCATTCTTCAGTAAATTTATTGAAAAAGGGCTTTTTGAAAAGCTATCTAATGTTACAGGTTCAAAATTCAAGCGCATAACGTATTCAAAGGCAATAGATATCCTTATAAACAGCGGAGTTGAGTTTGATAATCCGGTTGAATGGGGAAGCGACCTTCAGACAGAACATGAAAGATATATCACTGAGCAGCATTTTAAAAAACCGGTATTCGTAACTGATTATCCAAAGGAAATAAAAGCCTTCTATATGAGGCTGAACGATGATAACAAGACCGTCGCGGCCGTTGATCTGCTTGTGCCCGGGGTCGGGGAAATCATTGGCGGCAGCCAGCGTGAAGAACGTTATGATGTGCTTGTTGACAGGATAAAGGAAACAGGAATGGATACTGAAGACTATTGGTGGTACCTGGATATCAGAAAGTTCGGGGGCACGGAACATGCCGGCTTCGGACTTGGATTTGAAAGAGTGCTTATGTACATAACGGGCATGAGCAATATAAGGGACGTAGTGCCGTTCCCGAGGGTACCAAGGCACGCAGAGTTTTAGGAGGAATGCATGAGTCATGATATACCCCTTAATGATGGCAATATAGAAATATCTGAAGCCGTTCTGGTTACATTCGTTGAAAAAACCGTCGGGGAGTTTGAAGGAATAGCCTTAAGCAGACGAAGGAAATCAGTGAAGGTTTCGAGGTCTGATGCAGGTTGTACATTTGATCTTGGATTGGATGTAAACTACGGGACTAACATACCCGATGTTGTTAAGGAAATTCAAGCTGCAGTTAAGGAGCGTATAACCAAACTGGCCGGTGTAAAGGTAAAGGAAGTCAATGTAGTGGTAGAAGGCCTGAATATAGAAGAGCTTATCAAAAAATAAGGCATTATATGAAAAAAATTGTTCTTAATTCCATAATAATTATTTCTACAAGCGTGGTGCTGGTACTGCTTGTGTTTTTTACTGATGGGGCACAGAACATGATAAGTTTGATTGTAAGGACTGAATACAAATGGCTGGCAGCAGCTTTGGCCTGTACCTTTCTTTTCTGGATTTTCGGCGCTCTTACCGTTGGAATGCTTAAAAGGGGAATCGTAGGAAAGCATAGTGACCCTGGTCAAAACTTAAAAACTGTCATGGTGGGAATGTTTTTCAGCTCTGTAACCCCATTTGCAACCGGGGGACAGCCGGCCCAGATTTTTATGTTAAAAAAAATGGGTATTGACGGAGGTACCGGAAGCAGCATAATCATTTTAAAATCTGTTTTTTTCCAAAGTTCAATTATGATGATATGTCTTGGTCTTTATATAGCGAACCGCCAGTTTCTGGTTATGAACATTCCCCAGTTTAATTTACTATTTGCAATCGGCTGCGTGGCGAATCTGTTTTTGTTGAGCCTTTATGCATTGTTTCTATTCAATTCCAAAGCTGCTGAACGGGCTGTATGGTATTTTTTAAAAATTATTAGCTTTTTCAAGATAATTAAAAATCCGGAAGAAAAAATGGAAGGCCTTCACATATCCCTTGGGCGGTTTAAGGACGGGGTAAGGAAATTATTAGAAAGAAAAAGATATATTTTGGGGGCATTGTTTATGCAGCTATTGCAGCATGGATTTCTTTTTTGTGTTCCTATTTTCATGATGCGTGCCATTGAAGGCTCTTTTACCAGTGTTTTCGGCGGAGTTTTTGACATTTTCGTGTGCACTGCCATGGTATCAATGATAGCCGCCCTTGTACCCACTCCAGGGACTACGGGTGGAGCGGAGGGCCTCAGTCTTTTATTTATTTCACCGTTCTTTTATGGATCACCCAAAATGTCAATAGTACTTATATGGAGGCTGCTGACCTATTATGCCAATGTGGTTGTCGGCGCTATATTCTGTCTGCTTGTCAAAGAAAAGCCGCTTAATTCAAAAGAAGTACGGGAGGATGCCATTGAAGCATAAATTAATCAGCTGCGAGGTTCTCGAAAGAGAAACCGTTTATTGCACCATAAGTACCGATTTACATATTGAAATTGAATATACTGAAAAGGCAGCCCATGAAAAACCGGACATGCTTCAGCGCAGTATACAGAAAATAATTGACGATTCAATAGGATATGATGCCGTTTTACTGGGGTTCGGTTTATGTGGAAATGCGCTAAATGGTTTGAAGGCGACAAGGTGTAAATTAGTAGTTCCCAAAGCCCATGACTGCTGTACGCTATTTCTTGGTTCAAGGAAACGATTTAACGAAATATTCGATGGCAGGGAAAGCATGCAGTGGGGAAGCACGGGTTACTGTGAAAAAGGAGATGGATATCTTAGAAAGTCGGAGACAGGCGCTGTAATAGGTTATGACAGGACATATGAACAATATATTGAGGATTACGGGGAAGAAAACGCAGAGTACATATGGAAGACCATACATCCGGAACGCGAATCCAACGATGTACTTTTTATTAAAATACCTGAAACCTACGACCATTCTGTATTTATTGATTTTGAAAAAGAGATGACCGAAGAGGGCAAAAGCATCACCATTGAAGAGGGCAGTATATCTATCATCAGTAAATTGCTGAGCGGAAACTGGGATGATGATTTCTTAGTTGTGGAACAGGGTAGCATGATTTCAGCAGTATATGATAAAGAACAGGTAATATGTTCAAAGTTTGCATAAAATGACAATTTATGGTATTTTTATTCAGGAGGAATGAATGGCCAGGCTAATACTTGCCTCAGGGTCCCCGCGAAGGGCTGAAATGATGGCAAGGATAACAAGTGAATTCATGATAGTTATTCCCGATATTGACGAAACCATGCGTGACGGCGAAAGCCCGGAAAGAATGGTTGAAAGGCTTGCAATTGAAAAAGCCCATGCGGCAATTAAAAAAAACGATGGAAAACTCCCTGTGGTTGCGGCGGATACGATTGTAGTTCATGAAAGGGTTCTCGGAAAACCGAAAAATGAAGAGGAGGCATGTAAAATGCTTGATGAACTTTCAAATGACAGCCATTTTGTTATCACGGGAGTAGCTATAATAAATCCTCTGAATGGCAGGGAAGTATCTTTTATTGAAAAAACAGAAGTGTTTTTCGGTCCTATTGATGAAACTGAAATAAAAACATATGTTAAGGGCGGTGAACCTATGGACAAGGCGGGTGCATATGGAATTCAAGGAGATGCCGGCAGGTTCATAACTAAAATCAATGGATGTTTCTATAATGTTATGGGATTCCCGCTTAGCAGGATTTATACCGGACTTAAAGAACTGGACATACTTTGACATTCCTCTGACGGCTTTCTGCCGCACTATATTACGGAGGGACAAAATGGATAATCTAAGAATCAAGGATATGCCTGAGGAAGACAGGCCTTATGAAAAACTGGAAAAATCCGGGGCTGAAAGCCTTACTGATGCTGAATTGTTGGCAATCATAATAAAAACAGGATGCAAAAATGACACATCCATAGACATTACAAGAAAAATAATCAATAGGCATTCAGAAGGAAAAGGACTGCTTTATCTTAAAAAAGCATCTATATCACAGTTATGTGAAATCCGCGGAGTGGGAAGGGTTAAAGCAATCCAACTAAAAGCAGCAGTGGAGCTGGGATGCCGCCTGACATGTGCGGGGAAAGAAAACGGAAGATATAAGATAGCGTCTCCTGAAGACATTAAAATGCTGTATATGGAACAGCTTAGGCATATGACAAAAGAAATTTTCATGGTTCTTGTCTTGAACACGAGAAATGAAGTAATAAAGGAACTTAGGATATCAACAGGAAGTCTCTCAGAAACCGTGGTGCATCCCAGGGAGGTTTTTTCAGAGGTCATTAAAGAGCCCGCAGCATCGGTAATTCTAATTCACAACCATCCAAGCGGCGATTCAAATCCCAGCGGAAACGACAAAAAAACGACCAGACGCTTGGTTGAGGCTGGAAAAATTCTGGGCATTAAAATACTTGACCATGTTATAATAGGAAATAGAAATATATTCAGCTTTAAAGAGAACGGCCTGATGTAATAAACCGAGGGATTATCATTCGGTTTAGTTATGGCTTTTACGGAGGATAAAATGGCACTATTTGGAAAAGATATCGGGATTGACCTTGGCACTGCCAATACAATTATATTCGAACGCGGAAAGGGCATTATATTAAGAGAGCCTTCAGTTGTAGCAGCTGATGAAAAGAAAAATGAAGTCATAGCTGTTGGTGAAGAAGCAAAAAGAATGGTGGGAAGAACACCCGGAACCATTAGTGCTGTAAGACCACTTAAAGAAGGAGTCATTGCGGATTACAGATGTACACTTCAGATGCTGAACCGTTTCATCAGAAAAGCAGTCGGAAAAAGGCTTTTTGCAAAACCTCGTCTTATAATATGCGTGCCTGCAGGCGTAACCCAGGTTGAAAAAAAAGCTGTTATTGAAGCCGGTCTGGAAGCTGGTGCAAAGGAAGTCTTTGTTGCCGAGGAATCCATTATGGCAGCAGTAGGGGCAGGTTTGCCGGTGCTTGAACCAATAGGGAATATGATTGTGGATATCGGAGGGGGAACATCAGAAGTGGCTGTCATATCCATGGGGAGGATCGTTACAAGCACAACCCTAAGAATTGCAGGAGACCGGTTTGATGAGGTAATAGCCCAGTATATTAGAAAAAAATACAGGCTGTTCATCGGCTCAAGAACAGCAGAAAATATAAAGATACAGATTGGTAATGTATTTCCTTCTGATTATTCTGAAGAAATGGAAATCAGAGGACGAAACATGACCCAGGGGCTTCCGGTTAACCTTACCATAACTTCGGATGAAATAGCCGAAGCTATGGAGGATATTGCAAATGAGCTTCTTGAAGCAATCAGAAGCACACTCGAAAAAACCCCTCCCGAATTATCGGCTGATATAATGACCAGCGGAATCTATCTCACCGGCGGCGGTGCGTTGATCAAAGGCATTGATAAATTCATAAGCACCAGGACGGGAGATATTCCCGTTTATATAGCGGACAATCCCTTGGACTGTGTTGCCATCGGAACGGGAAAAGCACTTGAAAACCTGGATTATCTTAGTGGTGCAACCAAGAGGTAAGGAGTCCGGTATTGAACAAACTCCTGAGAAATCGAAAATTCCAGATAACTTCAGCCATTATCATATTGCTGGTTGTTGTTTTATTGTCCGCAGACCGTTTCAGTAAAATCAATATAATACGAAATATTGTTACAGCACCTGTTACTTTTGTACAAAAGGGTATTAATGCAGTTGGAAACTGGACTGAAGGCCTGGCATCGAGTATCAGGAATTACAGTTCGGTTATAGAAGAAAATTCAAATTTAAAAGATGAGAACCTGCTGCTAAAAGAGCATATAGCCGTGCTTGCGGATGTAGAGGATGAGAATAAAAGACTTAGGGAAGCGGTAAAGCTAAAAGACAGATTCAGCAATTACGAGGTCATAGGCGCGAATATTGTTGGGACCGATCCCGGGAACTTTCTTTATAACTATAGGATTGACATAGGTTCTTTGGACGGGGTAAAAATAGACGACCCGGTAATTGCTGCAAATAACATTTTGGTAGGCAGAATTTATAGTGTTGGCCTTACATCTTCGGTTGTAATTCCGCTTATCGATGAACTCAGCGGAATAAGCGCCTGGACTTCGAAAGCTGATGGCGGCCATGCAGTTATTAAGGGAGATATTGAATTAAAGGCTGAAGGCCTGTGCATAATGGACACCATCAACGAAACCATGAATATTGAAGTCGGCGATATTGTAGAAACTTCCGGAATGGGCGGAATATATCCCAAGGGCATCATTATTGGGGAAATTACTGAAATTCACAGAGAAACATCTCTAATTGAAAGACATGCCATAATCAAGCCGTTCATAGACTTTAATGCCCTTGAGGAAGTTTATATACTTCAGGATAGAAGAGCGGGGGACTGATAATGCGTGGATACAAGTGGTATATAATAGTATTCCTTGCCCTTATGGTAATCGCACAACCAAGTTTATCGGAGTGGTTTTCGGTAAAGGGAGCCGTTGTCAGTTTTGTGCTTTTTTTTATAATGCTGACCGCTTTTGGAAAAAAGAGCCCGGATATCTTTATAGTTGCACTGTCGCTTGGTTTTTTCTACGATATGATGTACAGCCCGTGGCTTGGAAGGATGACTTTAGTGCTTTTACTTGCTGTGCTTTCCGTAATGGCAGTGGGTAAAATCGTCTATAAAAACCATATGCCCGTTCTTACTGTTTTCTTTTTTGTTTCAACATACATAATGGAAAATATTCGGACTGTTCTTGAGGTAGGCCTGCGGATATATTTTAGAAGCTTTGGTTATATCCAGGGGAATATTCTTAGTATTGCTTTGTATGCAGCCTTCCTTGCAGCTGTTTTTGGCACGGTTTTTTTCCTACAGTCGTTCTTAAGGGATAAAAAACTCGGAGCCAGGAAGAGCGGTGTCTTATGAATAGAACGGGCTTTCTTGCAAGCAGATATATCATATTGACCATAATTATTATTTTGGCTGCAGCTGCAATGATAATTAAACTTTATGACATGCAGATTACCAAGGGAAGCGATTATGCCCTGCAGTCGTCAAAGAAAATAACCCATAGATTCGCAATAGAAGCTCCTAGGGGGATTATATATGACAGGGACGGGCGCCCTCTTGCTTATAACAGGGAAAGCAATGATCTTTACTTAACAAAAGCTTATTCATCTAATAATGAACTAAATGAATCCCTTCTTCGGTTGAGTCTTGTTCTAGAGGACAATGATGAAACTTATCTGCATTCTTTTGATAAATATGTGCTTGGAAATCCGGTTATTTTTAACCCTGATCATACTATAGACGAAATAATCCAATGGCAGATGAATCCTGACCTCCTTAATATCGCAGCAAAATATACAAAAAATAGTGCAAAGGAGCTTATCCTGATACTTCGCAATGAATATAATATCGATGATAAATACACCGATGAAGAAGCATATAGAATTATCTGCATGCGTTATGAGATTATAAAAAACAGATGGAATTATATAACGGGGGGCAGGATTCCAATTGCTACGGATGTTAAAACTGAGACTATAGCTGTTATTTCAGAGAACCGTCATAATATTCAAGGCGTTATAATTCAAAAAAGAATGGTAAGGGAATACGGCGATGTATCCAATGTGGCACATGTTCTTGGATATGTAGGAAACATAGCTCCGGATAAATTACCGGATTATGAGAAAGACGGTTATAACAACAAGGATGTAATCGGCTTAAGCGGAATTGAAGAATATGCCGAAAACTTTCTAAGGGGCGCTGACGGATATTTGGAGGTTGAGGCGGACCAAAGAACCGGTAGAATTCTTGAACAAATTGACGGATATGCCGAAACACCGGGGAATAATGTTGTTCTTACCATAGATACAGATCTTCAGAAAGTGGCAATGAAGGCAATGGAGAAAACAATTGCATCAATAATCGGTAAAGCTGACGGTGAAATTAATTTCGGGGATGCCTCCGCCGGAGCTACAATTGTTATGGATGTTAAAACCGGTGAATTACTGGTCATGGCAAGTTACCCTACATATGATCCGAATTGGTTTATTGCCAACGATGAAGAATCACAGGAAAAGCGCCTTGAAGCCATTTTTGATGAATACGGACGTCCTACTTTCAACCGGGCACTACAGGGTCAATATACACCAGGTTCCACTTTTAAGCCAATTATTGCAATTGCGGCATTGGAAGCTGAAGACAAAGATTATGACGCATTATCTGAGATAGTATGCGAGGGTCATTTTACAGATGACGGCTGGGAATATTTCTGCCATAGGTATATAGAATCCAGGGGTTCGCATGGTCCTTTGACTATTTCAAAAGGCATTGAAACCAGTTGTAATATTGTTTTTCATAAATTAGGTCTGGATATCGGCATTGACGAGATTGATAAGTGGGTAGGCCGATTTGGATTCGGACAGCCAACCGGCATTGACCTTTTTGGAGAAGCTGTTGGAATACGTTCAAACCCTGAATATAAATATTCGCGTTTTGATGAAAAATGGTGGCCTGCAGATACAGGGCAGACGTCCATTGGACAGCTGTATAATAACTTCACACCGCTGCAGATGGTTGTGTATACGGCGGCACTTGCAACAGGAGGGGAGAAGCTTACGCCATATTTGATTAAAGAAGTTACTTCCCCGGATGGCGAAATACTATTTAAAGGTGAAAAAAGTTTTGAACAGATGATTTGGTCTGATGAAACATTTGAAATTGTCCGCGAAGGTATGAATAGTGTTACGTTGGATGGTACTGCAAGCAAGGTTTTTCCTGATGATTACCCAATCAGCGTAGCTGCCAAAACAGGTACTGCTGAAACAGGACGTGAATCCGAGGAATCTTCAAATGGCTTATTCATTTGCTACGCACCTGTTGAAGATCCTCAGATAGCAATTGTTACTGTAATCGAAAAGGGCGTCTGGGGGTCGTATGCGGCACCGGTTGCCAAGGAAATACTTAATGCATATTTCGGATTAGAGGGATACTGATAATGAAAAAAGGACTTGTACATATATATACAGGCGATGGCAAGGGAAAAACAACGGCTTGTGCAGGACTCGCTCTCAGAATGGCAGGAAGCGGGGGCAGGGTGCTTTACTCATTCATGCAAAAAGGCATAATGAGTTCGGAGGTTAGGTTGCTTGAAACAATACCGGGAGTTGATGTCATCCAAATATGCACAATGACTAAGTTTTCCTACCTTCAAAATGATGAAGAAAAAGCTGAATACAAAAAACAGCATACAGAAGGCCTTAGAGAAATTGTTAGTCTATGCAAAAGCGGCAAATATGCTATGGTGATTGTTGACGAGGCAATCGGAGCAATACATGAAAAAGCGGTCAATTTAAAAGATATTATTGAATTGATTGAAACCAGGCCTGAGAATTGTGAAATAGTTTTGTCCGGCAGAAAAGCACCTGCCGAACTAACAGAGATTGCTGATTATGTATCGGACATACATGCGGTTAAACACCCGTTCGACAGGGGAATCCCCGCCCGACGGGGCGTCGAATTTTAAAACCATCAGGTTATCCGACGGGTAACCTGACGAATTCATCAAAGTAAATCAAGGATAGATTGACAAAGGAAGGGAAGAAAATGGCTGAGGTCAGGATTGCAAAGGACTGGAAAGATTATGAGCTGCTGATGACCGGCGACGGGCACAAGCAAGAGCGTTGGGGAAACTTTATTTTAAGGCGCCCGGAGCCCCAGGCAGTTTGGCCCGCGGCAAATCCATGGGGTCGGGCCGATGCCGTTTACCATAGAAGCAAATCCGGGGGAGGGCATTGGGAATATAACCGTAAAATTCCTGCGAAATGGCAGATTTCATATAAGCAGCTGAAATTCAATGTTGAACCAACCGGATTCAAGCATACCGGACTCTTTCCGGAGCAGGCAGTAAACTGGGATTTTCTAATGGATAAAATAGAAAAATCAGGAAGAAAAACTGAAATTCTCAATCTTTTCGCCTATACAGGCGGCGCTACAGCCGCATGTGCATCAGCGGGTGCTTCGGTATGTCATGTAGATGCTGCAAAGGGTATGGTTGCACGGGCTAAGGATAACCTGTTTTTATCAGGATTGAGTGAAAAACCCGTCCGTTTTATTGTTGATGATGCTATTAAATTTGTAAAACGCGAAATACGCCGCGGCAGGAAGTATGATGGGATAATAATGGACCCCCCGGCATATGGCAGGGGACCGTCCGGAGAATTATGGAAAATAGAAGATACTCTTTATGAGTTAGTTGAATTGTGTGCACAGCTTCTAAGCGAAGACCCTCTGTTCTTTATCATAAATTCATATGCTTCGACACTTTCTCCACTGTTAATGGAAAATATTATGGGATTGTTGCTTAAAAATAAACTTGGCGGTCGGATTGAAACTTTTGAATTGGGGCTTGATATATCAGACAGCAGCATGGTTTTACCATGCGGTTTCACCGGAAGGTGGGAAAATGATTAAAGTTCTTTATGAGGACAACCATACAATCGCAGTAGTCAAACCTCCCGGTGTTCCGGTGATGCCGGACGGTTCCGGCGATGCCAGCATGATGGACCTGGTAAAAGATTTCATAAAAGATAAGTATAATAAACCGGGCAAGGTATTCCTGGGACTTGTCCATAGGATTGACAGGTCTACCGGTGGTGTGATGGTTTTTGCCAGAACATCAAAGGGTGCATCACGGCTTTCAAAGCAAATCAGGGAAAAAGAATTAAAAAAAACATATCTGGCAGTTGTGAACGGCAGACTTGGTGAAAAATCAGGCACCATGCGTAATTTTTTAGTTAAAGATACAAAAAATAATAAATCCGAAGCTGTACCGGAAGGAACTGCAGGATCTAGGGAAGCTGTTCTGGAATACAAAGTGCTATCGGAAAACAACGGCTTTTCATTGGTTGAAATTAAACTGATAACCGGAAGGCATCACCAGATCAGGGTGCAGTTTTCTTCAAGGGGATATATATTGTACGGCGATATTAAGTATGGATCACCTCATAAAGCAAAACTTGGTTTATGGTCAAAAGAATTAGTTTTTTCAAAACCTGTAGGCGGGGAGAGTATAAGTGTAAGCTGCGAACCCGATTATTTAACAGAACCCTGGAGGCGGTTCAGCTGATCCAGCTTTTTCTGCGCGTCCTTTTCAGTTATCGTAGATAAGCCGTTAAAAGGCAGTGTCATGCATTTCTTCATATATCTGAGACCGGTATCATAATCTTTCATCTGGCGCATCAGTTCTGCGGCATTGTAGTATGCCTCAGGGAACCCTGGTGATTTAGCCAGTAATTTTTCATAGATGTCGAAAGCTTTATCATAATCTCCGGTTAAAATATAGGTTAGTCCAATATTATCCAGTATCGCCTTGTCATTCGGGTTATATTTATAAGCAGCTTCATTGATTTCAAGTGTCTTGGATAGGTTTCCGCCGAGAGTCAGGATATAACCATAGCTGCCGTACAGTACGGTTGATTCGCCGTCCTTCATTAATTCGTCATATATTTCCAGGGATTCTGCAATACGATTTTTTTTCCAAAGGTACAGAGCCTTGTTGATATTAAGCTGGTGTGATTCCAAAGAGGTCATTTCACGGGCCTCGGTAGCTGCAATGATTTCACCGGCTTTGTCATATTTACCTGCCCGAAGAAGCATATAAATAAAAGCCAATGCAGAGTGTACCGTTGATTTTTTGGTTTTATACGCTTTATATATGTGCCTTAGGGCTTTATCGGTCTTGCCTCTTTTACTATTGTAGCCCGCCATAATTTTACGTATATTTTCATATTGGAAGATAGTGAAAACTGTGAAATAGATTGGTATCAGGAAAATTAGGAAGAACGATAATCCGGCAAATGTAAGTGCAATTATGGCAACAGGGAATAAGAAATAGATTATTATGTTTTTTAGTCTTTTCATGGAGTCTCCAATGGTTCTATTTTGATTTAATAATATCCTGCATGGAATATAGTCCTGCGGGTTTTCCTTTTATAAATTGTGCAGCCTTGATAGCACCGGAAGCAAAAATATCCCGTGACATTGCTTCATGCCTTAGTTCTATGACTTCATCACGGCCTGCCAGAAGCACGGTATGTTCGCCTACAATCGTGCCTCCACGGACTGCGTGGATTCCAAGTTCGCCGCCGGTACGTTCTTTCCGGTATCCGGTTCTGTCATATACGGCTGTTTTTGGTTTTTCAAGGACGGAATTGATTCCGTCGGCAATTGCCAGGGCCGTGCCGCTTGGGGCATCGAGTTTTTTATTATGATGTTTTTCTATTATTTCTATATCAAAGAGTCCCTCTGTGAAAGCCGAAGCTGTTTTGGCAAGTTCAATTAAAAGGTTTATCCCCATAGACATGTTTGCGCTATAAAAAACCGGAATAATTTTTGCTGCATTTGACAGGTCATCGACTTGTGTTCCCGAAAGCCCGGTTGTCGCCATTACCAGCGGGGTTTTGGTTTTCATGCAGTATGCAGTTACATTTGAAAAAGCTGAATGATGGGAAAAATCGATTACCACATCTGCTTCGGCACCGCATTCGGATATATCGATGACTACAGGAATATCAAGATCTGTTGGAAGGTTGATATCGCAGCCTGCAATGATACTGACATTATTCATATCATTAACAAGATTCATTATGACGCGGCCCATCCTGCCGCCGCATCCGTTTAATAATATCTTAAGCATAATAACTCCTATAAAAGACCAAGGTTTTCCATAACTGCTTTAAGTGCTGCAGTATGGCCTTTTTCCATCTTAACCAAAGGCAACCTGACGTCACCGGTGCAAAGTCCCATTAGTTCAAGAGCTTTCTTTATCGGTATAGGATTGACTTCCTGCCCAAGAGCTTTGATTAATGGAAAAATTTTATAATATCCCTCCATGGCTGATTGTGTATTGCCTTTAAGGAAAGTATTGGTAATGAATGCTGCTTGTGCCGGAATGACATTTGACATAACAGATATGAGTCCCTTGGCCCCAAGTGCCATAAATTCAAGGGTCATCTCGTCATTCCCCGACCAAACATAGAAATCATTACCCGTTCCATAGCCGACGTCTGCCATCTGGGAAAGATTGCATTCCTTGACACCGATGATATTCGGGACTTTGGATAACTCAATAATCGTATCTGCATCTATGTTAATTACTGTTCTGGTAGGCACATTATACAGTATTATCGGAAGATCGACGCTTTTAGCGATAGCCGTATAATGAGCAATGAGACCTTTCTGGGTAGTTTTATTATAATATGGTGCTGCGGATAACAAGGCATCTGCACCTGCTTCCTGTGCCTTTTTACTGAGCTCTATAGAATGTGCGGTATCGTTGCTGCCGGTATTGGCAATTACCGGAACCCTTCCTGCTGTTTTTTTAATTCCGAAACGAACCACAGATAAATGCTCCGCGTCGGGCATTGTAGAAGATTCGCCCGTGGTACCGCAAAATAGCAGAGCATCGATGCCTTCCGCTATCTGGAATTCAATCATATTGCCAAGCGCCGTAAAGTCAACTGCACCTTCCCTGAATGGAGTTGCGACTGCCGTCGCAGTTCCTGTAAAAATCAAATTATTATTTCCCATTTTAATTAACTCCTAAGTATCTTCCCAAAACCTGATTAATTGCTGTGCTATCTGAACTGCATTTGTAGCAGCACCTTTTCTTATGTTATCAGAAACAACCCACATGTTAAGACCATTGTCTACGCTTTCATCCCTTCGCAGACGTCCAACAAAGGTTTCATCTTTTCCGGCGGCATCCCTCGCAAGAGGGTACACATTATTGGCCGGGTCATCCTGAACAACTATACCAGGAGACGATGCAAGAAGATTTCTCAATTCGTTCAGGTCGTAATTTTTGTCCAGCTCTACATTTATGGATTCACTATGGCTGCTAAAAACAGGAACACGGACTGTTGTAGCTGTAATCCGAAGATTAGGGGCATGCATAATCTTGCGGGTCTCCCATATCATTTTCATTTCTTCCTTGGTATAGCCGTTATCCATAAATACGTCGATATGCGGTATGCAGTTGCCTGCAATCGGATGAGGCATCAGGTAAGGTGCTTCACCGGCAAGCGACCTGCGTAGTTCATCCGTGCCTTTTTTGCCTGCGCCCGATACGGACTGATAAGTTGAATAAACGATTCTGTTTATTCCATATGCATCAAGCAGCGGCTTTAATGCAACGACCGCCTGTATTGTCGAGCAGTTCGGGTTTGCGATTATACCATTGTGCATACCTATATCTTCCGGATTGACCTCGGGTACAACAAGCGGTACATCAGGATCCATCCTCCAGGCGCTGCTGTTATCTATTACCACTGTCCCTTTTGCAACGGCTGTCGGGGCATATTCCTTGCTGGTTCCCCCTCCTGCTGAAAAAAGTGCTATATCAATACCCCTGTCAAAAGAAGAGTGGGTAAGTTCTTCAACTATATACTCTTTTCCATTGAAAGATATTGACTGTCCGGCTGTCCTTGATGAAGCGAAAAAGTAAATATCCCCGATAGGAAGATTTCTTTCTTCCAGCACTTTTATGAAGGTCCTTCCGACCATGCCGGTGGCACCTACTATTGCAAAACTGTATTTCTTCATCAGTTCCTCCCATACGCTACAATTATATACTAATTTAGTAAAAATAAAACCGGTACAGAGCACCGGCAAACACAAATCTGCGATAGTTCTCCATCATTTCGATGACAGTCGCAGGGCTGTTAACCCGGCAACCAGAACAGCATATCAGGATTATGCCTCCTTCGGCGGTTCCCCCTTTCACCATGCCGATGAAATCCTGATTTCCAAACATGGATACTGATAAAAACCGCGCCTCTACCAAATTTTATTAATTTTCATAGAGTATAACAAAATAGAGGAAAGCCTGCAACCTTTTATGGTGCTATAATCTTATTATGTTGTTCACAGGAAGAAAACGGCTTGAATATGCACTTGGTTTTAGGGAAGCGGATAGGGTTCCAATAGAGCTGTGGGTGCCGCCAAACCTAATGGATTATCCCGGTGCGCAGGGATTGATTGAACTTGTTGATGAGTATTGCAGTTCATTTAAAGGTCCGGACATTGTAAATGGTGGTTTTTTCGGAGTTCCTTCAGAATATACATCAATCGAAGTCGGTAGGGATGATACTTACACATACACTGAAAATAGGTATACTATTGATGAAGGAAATTTCAATCAGATAGTGCAGCGGGATCGGTTGAATGTCCAGTACTGTCACTTTAAAAAGCAATTTTTCGATGAAATTGAAGACTTGGAGCGCTTTGCAGCGTGTGATTTTCCTGATATAAAAATCCCGGATGATTACAGGAAACAAATCAATGATATCTGCAAGGATAGTTTCATGCCAACCATTGCATTCAGCCACCCGTTCGGTATGCTTGCGAGGAATGCACCTCCTGAGAAATTTTATATGTGGCTTTATACCCACTCCGGCTTAATCCACGAAATACTAGTGAAAATGTACAAGCAGATTAATAAAGCGATTGAAGATATTAATCTGCCATATGTTTACTATTTCTGTGCATTGGAGATGGCCATAGAACCATGGCTAAGCAGGGATATGTTCGATGAATTCATATATGATTATGATGTCATTATGAATAAAAAGATTCATGATAACCGAGGCATTGTCAGGCATCATGCCCATGGCCCGGTTTTTAAACACCTGGAGCATTGGGCTGATATGGGCATTGATTCGCTGGAACCAATGGAAATGGCCCCGTTAGGGGATACAGTATTGTCAGAGGCAAAGGAGTTGATGGGGAAAAGAATGTCCTTCGGAGGGAATATTCCTTCACAGAAATTTGTTGACATTTCCAAGGATGAAATCGAGAGAGTGGTAGCGGAGGCAATAGAAGCCTGTGCGCCGGGTGGAGGGTTTATTTTAAAGGGCGCATCATCAGTGTGCGGCTTAAACAGCTTCAAGACACTGGAACAGCTGGACAGGATAATAGAATCAACTGAGCACTTTATAAAATGCGGCCTTAAATATGGCAGCTATACCTGATTTTAAACAAAACCAACCGGAGTTTTTATAAAATTTGCACAGCTTCGGCATACGTAATATAATATTGCCAGACAAGGGATACAAAAGATTAGTCACTTAGGTGTTAGTTTACGGAGGAAAAAATGCTTTCTAAGTATAAAAAACATTTCACAGTCATTCTTGTTTTATTGATTTTTATAATCATGTCCGCACCCGGCAATCAGGCCGGTGCTTATGTAAGCACTCCAAAAAACATCAGAATCGGACTTTTTTATGCATCTGGATCAAAGGATACAACGCTTGAAACAGTTACAATGTCCGCCGTCGGCGGTATTGAAATAGGCTCCAACCAATATGGAAATTATACAAAATTAATTGAAACGCCTTATATAGTGAATGCTACGGTTGACGGCGGTATCAGCGGTTATCATATCAGAATGGGAGAAGCAACCGCGGATGCAACAAAAATCTACATAGACTTAAATGAATACCTGAGCCATGGGCTGGAAGTATTCCCCATTTGCCTTGAGAATAATTTATGGCAGATCTGGGAAGGATGTTATCTGAGCAAAGATGATGCTGAAAGGGCTGTTTCTTCCAAGATTATCCCAAAGACCGGTGCCGGCAACTATACGGTGGCACTACCGTCAGCAGACAGAATCATTATTAAATACTCGAACGGACTCGCAGCTGTTGCATCCGAAAGCGGAGTGTCGTTTTTAATGGTTAAAAGCACATTTAACGGCGATCCGAAAACCATAAATGTAAATGGAGACAGATACAGGACTTCAATAGAGCTTAGAAAATTTCCGGGCTCGAATATAACGGTAATCAATGAACTCAGTATGGGCGATTATCTCGATGGAGTGGTGCCGCTGGAAATCGGGACTACTGAAACCCCGTTTGAAGCACTGAAAGCACAGTCCGTTGCTGCAAGGACATATGCGGTTGCGAACCATAAGCATGAAGAGCTTGGATTTGATTTGTGTAATTCCACATGCTGCCAGGTGTACGGTGGATATGAGGTTGAAAACCTTGCTACAAACAATGCAATAAAAGCGACAGAGGGAATGGTTGTTACATACGGAGGGGCATTAGCCCAGCTATATTATTTTGCATCCAGCGGTGGGGCTACGGCTAATTCTGAAAACGTCTGGTCAAAGGCTGTACCATATCTGCAGAGCGTCGAAGACCCTTATGAAATAACTAAATACTGGTCCTATTCATTCAGTGCTGAGGAAATGACAACGCATATGGCCAATATGGGACGAAACATCGGCACGGTTACCGGAATTCAAGCTATAAGCACATCAGGATCAGGAAGGGTTACAGAGCTTAAAATAACAGGAACCACAGGGACGGCAACTTTTAACCGAGTCAGCACCAGGTCGGCTTTCCCGACTTATCTCCCGTCACAGGTGTTTACTATTGGTGGAGATACAGGGTATACGGTTAAGAGAGCCGGTAACGCACTTGAAAGCATAAGTATTTCAGGTGCATTGGTACGGACCGCATCAGGAACATCAACTGTATCTGCTGCCGGCTCGGTTTATGTCAGGGACGGAAATGGGAACCTTGTATCCCTTCAGGTCAACAGCTCCACATCGGGAGATTTTGTAATTACCGGTGCAGGTTCGGGGCATGGTGTGGGAATGAGTCAGCGCGGAGCAATGGGAATGGCCAGCGCCGGCTTTACTTATGAAGATATATTGAAGCATTACTTCACAGGGGTTGAAGTTGAAAAGGCAAACTTCTATTAATGAAAAAAAGTGATTTCACATACGGTCTTCCGGAAGAACTTATCGCCCAGCACCCGGCTGAGAAAAGAGATATGTCAAGGCTTTTAGTGCTTGATTCAAAATCAGGCGATATAGAACACCGGTATTTCCACGATATATTAGAATATCTTAATAAAGGCGACTGCCTTGTTTTAAATGATACAAGGGTTATTCCTGCAAGACTTCTGGGGGAAAGAACAGATACCGGAGGTAAAATGGAATTTGTATTACTAAAGAGGCTTCAGGATGACGACTGGGAGGTTCTCGTAAAACCCGGCAGGCGTGCTTTGCCCGGAAGGCAATTTACTTTTGGCAAAGGCCGGTTAGACTCTGAAGTCATTGGGATTGCCGGCGATGGTAATCGTGTGGTCCGGTTTTCTTACAGCGGGATATTCGAGGAAGTATTGGAGGAAGTAGGAATTGTACCTCTACCGCCGTATATTACGGCTGAACAGGATGACTTGGAACGTTATCAAACAGTATATTCAAAAAATAAGGGCTCTGCAGCGGCTCCGACAGCGGGGCTTCATTTTACTGACGAACTACTTAGAGAAATTTCCAATAAAGGCGTTTCAATTGCCAAGGTAACTTTACATGTGGGTCTTGGAACTTTCCGTCCTGTAAAGACCGAGAATATCACAGACCATGTTATGCATTCCGAGTATTATGAAATAAATGAAGAAACGGCTGATAAGATAAACCGCTCTAAAATGAACGGCGGCAGGATTATATCAGTCGGGACGACCAGCACGCGGGTAGTGGAAAGTGTGGCTAATAAAAATGGATATCTTAAGGCTACGGCAGGGGAGACGGATATATTCATTTATCCGGGCTATAAATTCAAGGCCGTTGACGCCCTTATTACCAACTTCCACCTGCCTGAGTCAACTCTTCTTATGCTGGTCAGTGCGCTTGCAGGAAGGGAAAACATCCTTAAAGCCTATAGGGAAGCGGTTAGTGAAAAATACAGGTTTTTCAGCTTCGGCGACGCTATGTTCATAAAATAGTTTCAAACCGGGCGCTTGTTCGGATATAATGTGTAAAAAGAATAAGGAAATGAATTTGAGTAAACACCCAGTAACATATGAGTTTATAAAGGAATGTACACAAACCGGCGCAAGGCTGGGGCGTGTCCATACGCCCCACGGAAGTTTTGATACTCCGGCTTTTATGCCGGTGGGAACACAGGCCACTGTCAAAGGAATGTCCCCTAGGGAGCTTATAGAAATGGACGCCCAGATTATTTTATCGAATACCTACCATCTTTATATGCGTCCGGGACACGATATAGTAAAAAGAGCAGGGGGGCTTCATGGCTTTATGAACTGGAACCGTCCTATACTGACCGACAGCGGGGGATTCCAGGTTTTCAGTCTTTCTGAAAGACGTAAAATCACAGAAGAAGGGGCAATGTTTAAAAGTCATATAGATGGTTCAAAGCACTTGTTTTCTCCTGAGAAAGCAATTGAAATACAAAATGCGCTTGGGGCTGATATCATCATGGCCTTCGATGAATGCATACCATATCCGTGCAAGCATGATTATGCGGATGATTCGCTTAGAAGAACAACCCGTTGGCTTGAACGCTGTATAGTCGCTAATAAAAGGGAAGACCAGGCTTTGTTCGGTATTATACAGGGGGGTACCTATAAAGATTTAAGGATAAAAAGCGCAAAGGAAATTACTTCCTTCGACTTACCTGGGTATGCCATCGGGGGACTAAGTGTAGGCGAACCTAAAGATGAAATGTATGAGACGCTTGACTATACAGTTCCTTTAATGCCTGCAGAAAAACCAAGGTATCTGATGGGCGTCGGCAGCCCTGACTGCCTTATTGAAGGAAGCATCAGGGGAATAGATATGTTTGACTGTGTTCTTCCTACAAGGATAGGGAGAAACGGTACGGTTATGACATCGCAGGGAAGGCTGATTGTCCGAGATGCTAAAAGCGCGGAAGACTTCGGTCCGATGGATCCTGAATGTTCATGCTATGCCTGCCGGAACTTCTCAAAAGCATATATTAGACATCTGATAAAAGCCAACGAAATGCTTGGCTTAAGGCTGACAACATGGCATAATTTACATTTTTTATTAGACTTGATGAAACAGATAAGAGAAGCTATAATAGGAGACAGACTTGGAGATTTCAGAGATGAATTCTTTAAAAAATATGGATATACATCTAATTTAGGAGGATAAATAATGGATAGTATTTGGTCAATAGTTTCGATAGTAGCAGTTTTCGGTATCATGTATGCGGTGTTGATAATACCCCAGCGCAGAAAAGAAAAGAAAACCAAGGCAATGCTAAGCGCAATGAGGGAAGGCGACACGGTCACCAGCATCGGCGGAGTCTATGGAAAAGTTGTAAATATTAATGAAGACGACGTCATCGTAGCAACAAGTGTTGAAAACACACAGATTCACTTTAAGAAGTGGGCTATCAGAAGCGTTGAAACTCCGTCAATAGAAGAGTAATTCAACTTAAGGACAAACTGAGCGAGAAAATTTGGGAGGGTGGCATGAAACACATTAGAACTATAAATAAAGCTGAACTTAACAAGAACCTGGACAGCAAAGGCTGCGGCGAATGCCAGAATTCATGCCAGTCCGCCTGTAAGACTTCATGTACGGTAGCAAACCAGGAATGCAAAAACCAGTGATGGTTTTGTTCGTTCTGAATAATGAAAAAAAGGCGGCCTTGTGCCGCTTTTTTGCAAGGAGATATTATGATTGGAAAGTTTAAGGGGCAGGAACCGGTCATACATGAAACAGCTTATACTGCACCTTCAGCAGATATCATAGGCAGGGTTGTCATAGAGGAAGACTGCAGTATATGGCATAATTCAGTCATTCGCGGCGATGTGGATGAGATAATCATAAAAAAAGGTGCGAACATTCAGGATGGTTGTGTGCTTCATTGTAGTGAAAATATAAAAACTATTATAGGAAGAGGCTCCACGGTTGGGCATAAGGCAGTTCTTCATAGTTGCGTAATCGGGGAGAATTCCCTGATAGGCATGGGTGCGGTATTACTGGATAATGTTAAAGTTGGAGATAACTGCCTTATAGCTGCCGGAAGCTTATTAACTCCGGGAACCATAATACCTGATGGAAGCATGGTAATGGGAAGCCCCGGGAGGGTAAGGCGTGAATTAACAAATAAGGAAATTGAGGGCATCAGGCATAATGCCGTTGAATATATAGCCCTTAAAAATATATACAGAGGTGAAAAATGATAACTCTTCAGGATATAAAAAAGAATAACGAAGTCAAGCACCTGTTAAGATTTGCAGCACGGCAGCTCACTGAGATTGGATATACAGAACACTCCTTCAGGCATGTCGGTCTTACTGCAAAAACCGCAGGGAACATCCTTAGTGAACTTGGGTACGGAGAAAGAGAAATAGAATTGGCCCGAATAGCCGGGTATCTGCATGATATTGGAAATGCGGTTAACCGTGTTGATCATGCACATACAGGAGCGACACTGGCTTATGATATTCTCATAAGAATGGGAATGCCGTTGGATGATGCACTTGAAATAATGCTTGCAATAGGTCAGCATGATGAACAGACAGGAACAGCAGTAAGTTTTATTTCAGCGGCTCTTATACTTGCTGATAAATCGGATGTTCACAGAAGTCGTGTGAATAATCCCGATAAAGAAAATTTCGGTATCCATGACAAAGTTAACTACGCTGTCGAAAGCTCCAGGATTGAGGTGAATCCTGAGGCAAAAACCGCGGATTTAATTCTTACAATTGATACGGAAATATCACCGGTTATGGACTATTTTGAAATATTTCTCGGCAGGATGTCTATGTGCCGCAGCGCTGCAGAGTATCTCGGCCTAAGCTTCCACCTGGACATCAACGGAACCAGACTACTTTAATGGGTAATTGGAATATCACCCCTCCTCTATCGTTCCGGTTTTGAAGTTTGGGGGGATTTAGTGTATATTAATATGAGCAGAAATGTGTAAAGGAGACATAACAATGTCAAAGGGAAACTACTATATCACGACAGCAATTGTCTATACATCCGGGAAACCGCATATCGGGAATACTTACGAAGCAGTCCTCGCTGACAGCATCGCCCGTTTCATGCGAATGTCGGGATATGATGTTTTCTACATGACGGGAACGGATGAACACGGCCAGAAAGTTCAGATAAAGGCAGATGAAGCGGGTAAAACCCCGAAGGAATTCGTGGATGAAGTTGCTGCGGAAATAAAACGCATCTGGAAAATCATAGGCAGCAGCCATGATAAGTTCATCCGGACAACCGATCCTGACCATGAAAAAATCGTTCAAAAGATTTTTGAAAAATTATATAAACAAGGAGATATATATAAAGGCGTCTATGAAGGCTGGTACTGCACCCCATGCGAATCATTCTGGACCGAGACCCAGCTGATTGACGGCAAGTGCCCCGACTGCCACAGGGATGTTGTGAAATCCAAGGAAGAATCGTATTTCTTTAAACTCAGCAAATACCAGGAAAGGCTAATGAAGCATATCGAGGAGAATCCGCACTTCATACAGCCCGAGTCCCGAAAAAACGAGATGATTAACAACTTTCTGAAACCAGGTCTTCAGGACCTTTGTGTTTCAAGGACCTCTTTTGACTGGGGCGTTAAGGTTCCTTTTAATAAGAATCACGTAATTTACGTTTGGATTGATGCTCTTAGCAACTACATCACCGGTCTTGGCTATGACCCTGATGGAAACCATGGTGAAATGTTTACAAAATACTGGCCTGCTGATGTCCATCTGATTGGAAAGGACATCCTTCGTTTCCATACGCTGTATTGGCCGATTATGCTTATGGCTCTTGAAGTAGAGCTTCCCAAGCAGGTTTTTGGTCATCCATGGCTTAACATGGGAGCAGGAAAAATGAGCAAGTCTAAAGGTAATGTAATGTATGCGGATGACCTTGTGGAATATTTCGGTGTTGATGCAATCAGATACTTTGTGCTTCATGAAACACCTTTTGCACAGGATGGGACGATTACTTATGAGCTTATAGTTGAACGGATTAATTCAGACCTAGCCAACATACTCGGTAATTTGGTTAACAGGACCGTTACCATGGTCAATAAATATTTCGGAGGCGAAATACTTGAACCCGGTGAAAAAGAAGCGGTTGATGATGAATTGATTCAGCTGGCCTTAAAAACACCTATTGCTGTTGAAGCTAAGATGGCGGAACTCCGTGTTGCCGATGCGATAAGCGAGATTTTCACATTGCTCAGAAGAAGTAATAAATACATTGATGAAACAATGCCATGGGTGCTGGGTAAAGATGAAAGCAAGAGGGGAAGACTTGCAACAGTACTGTTCAACCTTCTTGAAAGCATCAGATTCGCTGCAGTCATGCTTCAGCCTTATATGCCTGAAACTGCAGCTTCCATATTGGAACAGCTTAACACCTGTGTCAATACATGGGATTCACTTGCGGAATTCAATGGAATCAAAGTAGGCGACAACGTTGGAAAGGCAAAGATTCTGTTTGCACGTTTGGATACTGAGAAGAAACTAAATGAAATTAAAATAGCTGAAGAGGAAAAAGCAGAGTCAGTGCAAAAGCTTGATATTGAAGAACCTATTATAATGGAAGATTTCGCCAAGGTAAAACTACGTGCAGCCAAGGTGCTTGAAGTTGAAAAAATCAAAGGCACCGAAAAACTTCTTAAACTGATAGTTGACTCAGGAAGCGAAAAACGTCAGATAGTATCAGGTATTGCGACTGATTATAGTGCAGAAGAACTGGTCGGTAAGAATATTGTTATTATTGCAAACCTGCTGCCTATTAAACTGAGGGGGGTCCTTTCTGAAGGGATGATATTGGCGGCTGAAGACGAAAAAGGGCTTAGTATAGTAACCCTTGATAAAGATGTCGAACCTGGTACTCCTGTCAGATAAATAATAATCAGAAGAAACAAGAACAGGAAGACATTAATATTCCTGTTCTTTTTATTTGCAGTGTATAAATATCAGGATTAGTGGGGAATTGCATAATTAGGGTAATAATAAAGAGTAGAACGGGAGAATATAATGAAATTGATTAAATTAGTATTAGGTAGTGTCAGGGATGGCAGAGCCGGAGAAAAAGTAGCTACATGGCTACTGGGAAAAACAAGTGAATATAGAGGCGATGTAAAGTTCGAGTTAATTGACCTGGCAGAGGTTAATCTACCGTTCATGAATGAACCGGTGCCCCCGGCCGGCAGCTCTGATTATAAATATGAACATACAAAAAGATGGAGCAGGCTGATTGATGAAGCGGATGGGTTTATATTCATTACCCCTGAATATAACCACGGATATTCAGGGGTATTGAAAAACGCACTGGATTTTCTTTATAAAGAATGGAAGAATAAGCCTGTATTATTTGTAGGATATGGAGGAGGGGGAGCATCGAATTCGATCAGGCAATTAAAAGAGGTGGTTGAGTTTTTGGGTATGCATGCTTTATCCGGGCAAATTAATATAAGTAAAATTTGGGAAGCATTTGATAAAGACGGAAAAATTATAGAGTCTAATATTTCCGGAGACATTGAAAAATTACTGGCAGAGCTTGATAATAAGGCTGAACACCAGATAAATTAGCTTAAAATGAACATAAATTTGAAAAAACTGTTCTAGGAAAGAGCAGTTTTTTCTTTTTCAGGTATTTCGGCTGATGGCACATGGAAGATTTTACGGGTTTTTCCGGAAATCATAATAACCACTGAAAAAACAGCCAGCACAATGAGGTTAAGAACAAGTACAATAATCGGTATACTGAAACTGTCTGAAAGCACGCCGCCTATCGCCATTCCCAGTGGTGTCAGTCCAGCTGATATGGATGAAGAGAATGCAAAGAATTTACCGCGCATTTCAGGTTCGATTATAAGTTGGAGTACAGCACCTATTATGACATTAACAATAACAATCAGGAAGCCTCCTATGAAGAATAATACAAGTATCATCGCAAAACCCCATAATAGTGAAAAAGAGAGGGAAAGAAGGCAGACGACCATGCTGACAAAGAATATTTTAAAGCGGTTCCGGTTTGTTACCTTAAGCATGGACATGACAAAGCCCCCGACGAACATCCCGACGGTGAATATTGACATTGCCACACCGTATCTCTCAGCACCGAGGGATGCCGTCCTTTGGAAATACGGCATAAGCGTTACAATCGAAGCTGTCAGCATAAAGTTCATGAAGGCAGCAAGAAGGAAAAAGTTCCTGATGCCGATATGTGAAACAGCGTACCTAATTCCGCTTTTAAAATCAGCCCAGTAGTCATACTTTTCGCCGTCTTCCGGAACCTTTTTCTTTGATGTCTTTATGAATAGTTCTGAAATAGCGGATAAGATATAGGAAATCCCGTTTATAAGGAATAAAAGGGGAGCTCCGAATGCCGCATATAGAATACCGCCTGTCGGTGTCGCAAGGATTTCCGTAGCGGAATTCACCATGCTATTGACAGAGCCTGCATTCGTCATCTTCTCAGCCGGAATCAATTCGGGCACGATTGCCGATGATGCGGGGGCGAAGAAAGCGGATGCTATGCCGGATACAATTGCAACAATGAAAACCATCCAAACTTCAAGCAGATTCATATATATGATTGCTGTCGCGGCTAAAACTACGATACCATTTACAATATCAGCCCAGACCAGTATCCTGCTCTTCCGCCACCTGTCGACGAATGGCCCGACAAATGGGGCAATGAGGACCCTGGGGAGCGAAGATGCAGCCATTATGGTTCCCATCAAAGTGCCGGAACCTGTTGTGTCCAGCACCCAAAAGCCAAGCGCCACACTGAACAGCACACTGCCGAACAGGGACACGAAGCGTCCCTGTGCAAGCAAAATAAAATTCTTATTCCAAAGCTTAGTAGGTTTATCAGACATCTATCCACTGCCCTTCCTTAATTGAATTATCTATCGCGTCCAGAACGCTGCAGCACATATACCCGTCTTCGAAATCAGGGCTAGCCGCCGTCTTATTGCAGATTGACTGTACAAATGAGTACATCTCATGAACAAAAGTATGCTCATAACCGATTACATGCCCCGGCGGCCACCACGAGCCTGCAAATTCATGTTCGGATTCAGTAACGGATATGAGTTTGAAACCCTGCTGGTATGAAGGATCGTCGTTATTATAATATTGCAGCTCATTCATGCGTTCAAATTCAAATTTCACGCTGCCCTTGCTTCCGTTTATTTCAAATGACATTCCGTTCCTACGGCCCGTTGCAAACCTGGTAGCTTCAAAAGTTCCTAATGCGTCGTTTTCAAATTCAGCAATAAAAATCGAAGCGTCATCAACTGTGACATCTCCCATTTTTCCTGAGCCGCTGCCTGAAGCGGATAATCCGTCCATAGATTCAACAAGGGGACGTTGCTTAACAAATGTTTTCTTCATGCCCATAACTTTTTTAAAATCACCTATCAAGTACCTTGCCAAATCGATAATATGTGCATTTATATCGCCGTGGGCACCAGAGCCCGCAACATTTTTATCAAGTCTCCAGACCAACGGAAAATTGGGATCAACAATCCAGTCCTGGAGATACAGGCCCCTGAAGTGATATATAGTGCCTAGTTTTCCTTCTTCAATCAACCTTTTTGCCAGCCTGACTGCAGGAACAAAGCGATAATTAAATCCTACCTGATGGACAATACCTGCAGATTCAGCTGCCTTCCACATAACTTTCGCATCATCAGATGTCATTGCAAGGGGTTTTTCACAGAATATATGTTTTTTCTCCTCAGCAGCCATCAAAGCCATTTCCATATGTACGTTGCTTGGTGCAGTAATATCTACAAAATCAATATCATCTCGCCTTATAAAAGCCTTCCAATCGGTGGCATAAGTTTCAAATCCAAATTTATTACAAGCAGCTTTAACGGATGCTTCATTTCTGCCGCAGATTGCCCTTGGTACAACATAAGCATCGGCATCAAAGAAATGATTTAACTGCCTATACGCGTTTGAATGGGCGCGGCCCATGAATTTATAGCCAATGAGACCCGCATTGATTTTTTTCATCATTTTACCTCCTATGCCCAGAACATTTCCCCGGTTTCCTCAAATATCATGGTTTCCTTTAGAAACGCCACGGCTTTTTCAAGTCCTTCGCCGGGGCTCATCAGGGAATCCTCATGTTCGATTGAAATTGCCCCGTCATATCCAACTGTCCTTAACGCAGAAAACATATCTTTCCAAATCCTATAGTCATTTCCATACCCTACGGTTCTGAACAGCCATGCGCGATTGTATTCATCTCCGTAATGTTTAGTATCCAGAACACCGTTCACCTTGGAATTAAATTCTTGTACAACACTGTCTTTTGCATGGAAATGAAAAATGCAATCCTTAAGTTCCCTTATTGCTAAAACAGGATCAATTCCCTGCCAGAACAAGTGGCTTGGATCAAAATTTGCTCCGATTGAGCTGCCTGCGGCAGCTCTTAGCCTTAGCAGTGTTTCAGGGTTATAAACACAAAATCCAGGATGCATCTCAAGTGCTATTTTTTTAATTCCATGGGATTCTGCGAATGCAGCAGCTTCTATCCAATAGGGTATAAGAACTTCGTTCCACTGATATTCAAGGATTGTACCAAAATCATCAGGCCATGGACACGTGACCCAGTTGGGGTATTTATCCATCGGCGAACCACCGGGACATCCTGAGAATGTTATTACGGTATCAATCCCTGCTCGTTCTGCCAACAGCACAGTATCCCTAAAATCTTTGTCAAATGATTCTGCAATATCTTTTTGAGGATGCACGGGATTGCCATGGCAGCTGAAAGCACTTATTTCCATTCCGAAATTCTCAACCAATGTAAGAAGTTTATCCAGTTTTTCGGGATTCTTTAAAAAATCCGTGGCATCTGCGTGGGCCTTTCCGGGGTATCCGCCTGTTCCCAACTCGACAGTCTGAACACCCATTTTACTGAGCTTTTCCAAAACCGATTCCAGCGGCATATCTGACATCATTACAGTCAATACTCCAAGTTTCATAATTATCCCTCCAATATTTCTTTGATAGTAACTTCGCGGTTTTCTGCAGAACTTTTTATTGCTGCAAAAACCATTGCAAGACTTTTTATATTATCCCGGCAGTCGGTCGGTGCCCTTCTGCCGGCTTTTACACTTTCAACCATCTCATTTATACAGCCTTCATGGGCGGTAAGACCGCAGTGCACTTTCTCAACTCTGATTTTTTTATCGCCCGGGTGCCGAACTTGGTTATCATAAGAAACCTCAGCTGTTGGAAAATCAGCACCGTTCCAGCAGCATGTACCCAGCTTACCCCCTGCCCGCCAATTGGAATCCCATGAGGTTTTCACACCCGGAGCACACCATGAACCTGTATAGTTGAAAACGGTACCACCCTCAAATGTAAAAATACAAACAGCAGAGGCGTCGCCTTTGTACCAGGACCAACCGGGATTATATTCTTTGCATATTACAGACACAGGGTCTTTGCCAAGTAAAAAACGTGCCTGGTCAAATGTGTGTATTGCCATGTCAATCAGTAGAGGCGAGTCCATTTCATCGCGGAAACCACCGAAATGGGGATCTCTGAAAAATTCAGCCCCGATATAGCCAACCTGTCCGATAAGCCCTGATTGAATTGCATTTTTATATGAAAACATGCCGCTGTTATACCGACGGTTCTGCATTACAAAGAAATGCCTGTCGTATTTGTCAGACAATCTAATAATTTTTTTGGCATTGTTGATTGAGTCTGCAAGAGGTTTTTCGGAAAAAACATGCAAGCCCTTTGAAAGGCATAGTTCGGCGAAATCAAGCCGTTCTGCCGGCACTATATTATCAATGGCGATATCAGGATTAAGTAAGTCAATCGCTTCCAAAACATTTGTGAATACAGGGCAATCCAGATTGTATTCCATAGCTTTTGTTGAAGCAGCTTTCATGTTGATATCTACAAGGCCGCAAATTTTGACATCGTTTCTCTTGGTCAAATTTGACAGCCATGCATTACTGATATTTCCGCATCCCACATGAAGAAGTTTAAGCACGTCCCAACCCCCGGAATTAATCAGGATAATTATATCATATAAAGGGAGTTGGATAAGATGCTCGCAGGCAGATAATCAGTGTATAATACATATATGAAAATAGTAGTAGATGCAGATGCCTGTCCGGTAAAGAATGAAATTGTTAAGATAGCAAAAAAACATAAGCTTGAAGTTATTATGGTATGCGATACTTCCCATATAATTACCAGTGATTATGCAAAGGTCATAGTTGTTGACAAGGGTGCGGATTCCGTTGATTTTGCTTTAATTAATATTGTTAAAGCGGGAGATGTGGTGGTAAGCCAGGATTATGGGGTTGCCGCCATGGCACTCGCCAAAAAAGCTTCAGCGATAGGAAACACAGGTAAAATATATACACAGTTCAATATTGATTCAATGCTGAACCAGCGCCATCTGGCAAAAGAAAACCGCCGCAAGGGCGGGAAATTCAGCCGGGGTCCAAAGAACCCCGGCATTGATAAAATTAAGTTTATAGAATCATTTAGGAAGCTCATACTCCCTAATGAGTTAATCCTTTGACTTTTTACTCTGCCACCTTTTCTTCTTTAAAATGCCTTTTACAAGTGCATATCCTCCAAGGGCGCCGGCTCCGCCGCCTAAAACTGCAAGCGAACCTCCCAGTATTTTAATTAAATCACTCTGTCTTTCCAATTCCTCTTCCATTTCTTTTGTTTCCTCCGGTGTAGGCGGTTTAATGGTAGGTGCCGGTGTTGGTGTGACTGTAGGTCCGGAAGTCGGTGTTGGCGTAGGGGCAGGTGTCGGTGTTGTATCTGAAGTTGCTGTTGGTGTGGGCTCAGGGGCGGATGTTGGTTCAGTTGTTGCCGTTGAAGTTGGCGTCGGAGTAGGACTTGGTGTTGGTGTCGGTGTGGGAGTCGAAGCAGGAGTCGGGGTAGGTGTGGGTGTTGGTGTTGGAGTAGGTGTTGGCGTAGTGCTAGGTGTAGGAGAAGGTTCCTCCTCTTCCTCTTCTCTTGTTATATTCAACTCATAATTTTGAATGGTAACCGTATCCTGTGCAATTACGGTTATGTTGAATACATTCAAACCGACCTGAAGCTGTACTTCGCCGGTCCCGAGTACTGTAGCATTCGGATCTTGTGATATGGCGGAAATGATTCTGCCTACATGGTCATATGAGTAGTTTGAGTAATAAATATATGTGTTTGGATCAAATTCCGGAACTGTTTCGCCGTTTATCTGCAGGTCTTCCAACAGGGCATTGTCGGACAATTCCCTGGTCACATGGACTGTATATTCCTTCGGGAAGCCTGATTCGGAATAGCAGGTGACGGGGAATATATTTTCACCGAAGGCAAGCGGGAAAAAACCTTCCCCGCTTACAGTACTGTAAGGGCAGGCCTTCTGTGTAAGTATATAGGCCTCATCCATGCTGCTTTCGACGGTATGGTAAATATCTGTCGCTAATCCCACCGGATAATCAGTTTTATTTATATTGAATAACATGATACTGTTTATATCACATCGTTCCTTATAGATATTTCCAACTGCCGGATCACGGTAGAATATCTTATTATGGTCGTTGACCGCAATTTCCTCCGCAGTTCCATTGTTCGCGATAAAACCCGGGCCGCTGCCGGTTGTGACATATGCGGTAAAAATCCCATCGGAGTATTTAACAATATTCTTAGCGAATCCATCAGTACTATAAACCCATGATTCAATAAATAAATCCCCGCTGTCATTGACGTCGATATATGATGGATACCATAAGTATGTAGTATCCGACAACCTGTTCCAGAAAACCTCCATCGGGCTTTTATACCATATGCAGTGTCCCAGGTAATCAGTGATATATATTATATCGTTGTATATGCAGATATCCAGTGGATACAGCATATCCTGACCGGGAGTCGGTAGTATTGTCCACCCGCCTGCAGGATCAAGATACTGAACCCGGAAATTACCTGTGTCAACAACGAAAAGTTCTCCGGATTCATGGGAAAACATACCATTAGGATTGATAAACTCACCCAAGCCGGAGCCCATCCATCCAATCTGAACCCATGAACGGGGACCTAGACCGGGGTCTGGGGTAACCCATATGGCATTGTCCACATTATCAGAAGCATAAAGAACATCTTCCTCTATATTAGACCACTCAAGACCTGTGGGATGAAAAACAACATCATGTTCTTCCCAACCCTCTCCATCCCATGTCCTGACAGCCGGATCCTGATCGTCATTTCCTGCTGCGGTCCGCCCATTATGGGAGTCAAGTCCGCCGGATGAGGTGTTTCTTCCTGACCATCCTCCGGCGCCTGTATCCCTCCAGCCTCCGGGAGGAGGCACAGGAACGGGAGTGGGATAGGGAACAGGTGCAAACGTCCCCTGCGGTGGATAGGGAACAGGATGCGCATAAACTGTAAAGACAATACCAATGGCAAAAGCAGCCACAATAATAAGTGAAACTATTAAAAAAACTTTGGATTTTTTCATAAGATACTCCCCCTTTTCGGATTTTAAAAAAGCAGAAATACCCCGGATTGATTGAATGGGAAATCCGAAAACCTTTGATAGGGTTATTATACGCTTAAGCTTGTTGTTTCTCAAGAAAACGGTAGCTCTGCCAGTAAAACTATCCCCAAAAATATATTGAAAGATTAATATGCAATCTATTTCACTTTTATCTGTGAAAATGCTATAATGTCTGTAAATTAATAGATTCTTCAGGGCAGGGTGAAATTCCCGACCGGCGGTAGAGTCCGCGAGCGTAAGCTGAACCGGTTAGATTCCGGTACCGACAGTATAGTCTGGATGAAAGAAGTAATTTTTTTATACCCCTGAGGAGGGGTTTCTTTATGCCCCGGGAAGGAAGGACCGTTTGGACAAGAGGAGACAAAAAACGATATGGATTGTAAAAGTTGCAATGCTTTCGGCAGTCGCAGCGATTCTTATGTATCTGGAAATACCCCTGCCGTTTGTCCCGCCGTTTTTAAGGTTGGATTTCAGCGATATCCCTGCACTGCTTGCAGGATTTGCAATGGGTCCGCTGGCGGGTGTCGCAGTATTGCTGGTAAAAAATGCAGTGCATGCAACAGCCTCATGGTCGTTTCTGGTGGGAGAACTGGCTAATTTCACAATAGGGGTGAGTTTTGTTCTGCCGGCGGCAATCATTTATCAAAGGCACAAAAACAAGAAAAGTGCAATTATAGGCATGCTGGTTGGAGGACTGACTATGGCTGTTACAGCTGGTTTTCTTAATGCATTTGTATTAATACCTCTATATGCTACCGTCCTGAATTTTCCGGTTGAAGCTATTGTTGGAATGAGTAATGAAGTTAATCCTCTTATTACGGATTTAAAAACACTGATTTTCATTGGAATAACGCCGTTTAATATAGTGAAAGCGGCTGCAAATATACTTATTGCGGCACTGATTTATAAACCGTTGTCGCCATACCTGCACCGCGATTCATTGAAAAAACCACCAAAATCCAGTCCGACAAATTATCCTACGGACACTAATTAAGTTGACAAGTTATCCGTATGATATAATGGCAAAAAGAGGTAATATCATGACAGAATGTATTGCGGTTGCCGGACTTGGACTCATCGGGGGTTCCCTTGCGAAAGCTCTGAAACTGAAATCAGGTATAAAGAAGATTATCGGAATTGATCCTGACGAATCACAGTTAAACGAAGCTATAAAATCAGGTGTGATTGATGCCGGCTATCTCAAACCGGGTAATTTTCTTAATGAATGCAGTATGGTTTTCATATGTGCGCCTGTTCCTGTCTGCGGGGATGTTGCCTTAGAAGTTTCGGAATTTACCAATCCTGAATGCATTATTACCGATACAGCCAGTACAAAGAAAGAAATAGTAAAGAAGATAAATGATTCCAAAAGGAACATTCGTTTTATCGGCGGGCATCCTATGGCAGGTTCAGAACGCAGCGGATTCGCATATTCCAGGGAAGATATGTTTGAAAATGCATATTATGTAATCCTTGATGATGGAAAAGATGCCGATGCAGTTGAGACTGTAAGGAAGATAGCACTGTCTATAGGAGCCATCCCCATAATAACTGACTGCGAATCCCATGACAGGGCTGTGGCGGTAGTAAGCCATGTACCCCATGTAACAGCCGCTGCCCTGGTTAATCTGATGAATTCAGGAGAAAGTGAGCTTGGTAAAAAAATTGCAGCCGGAGGTTTTAGAGACATTACCAGGATAGCTTCATCACAACCTGCCCTTTGGAGAGATATAACCATCAGCAATCGTGAGTCTGTGACTGAAGGAATAGACCGGCTTGTGGATATTTTATTAAGTGTCAAAGAATATATTAGTTCCATGAACAAAAATGAAATCGAAGATTTCTTTTCAATTGCCAAGGATGCCAGGGATATAATGTCCGGTGAAAAAGAGGGTCTGTTGCCCAGGAAATACCAGATTGTCATCCAGGTTCCTGACAAGCCGGGGGTCATTGCCCACGTCGCAAAAGTTCTTGGAGACAATGACATCAATATTAAAAACATCAATGTTGCCCACAGCCGCGAGGATGTCGGCGGGGTTCTTGCAGTAGAGCTATATCATCTAGATGGCCGTGACCGGGCGCTTGAGATTCTGCGCAGAGAAGGCTACTCGGCGTCAAAAATTGACTAATACCGGAAAACGGAACATATCTAATCATATTTTCGTATAACAGATAGACGGATAAATTCCGTACTTTGATTTCACTAGGAGTGATTATGATGTATAAGAGAATTATTGCAATTATGATTGCCATAATGCTATTAGGGACAGGTTTGGCGGGTTGTTCTAAAAATGGTGAAGGAAGTTTGACCAACATTCCGAAAGTTAAGGCAGATACCATAGGCGATGAAGTGGTTGATGCTAATTCGCGGTTTGCATTTGACATTTTAAAGGCTGTCTATTCAACTGATACAGATGGCAATGTATTCCTGTCTCCGGCAAGCATATCCATGGCGCTTGCAATGACATGGAACGGCGCCAATGGAAATACAAAGGAAGAAATGGCTAAGGCGCTTGGGTTCGATGGTGTGAATGACATGCTAATTAACGGCGGATTCGCATACCTGGTTGATGTCCTGAATACTGATGCAGACGGCATCACGACCAACCTGGCCAATTCAATTTGGATCAGGGAAGGATTTCCGGTCCTGGACTCATTTAAAAAAACTAATTCCGACTATTTCGCAGCTGCAATTGAAGAACTTGATTTCTCAAAGGACGAGGCTTCGGATGTCATAAACGGCTGGGTAAAGAAAAATACCAAAGGCCTCATCGATTCAATAGTTGATGACGATATTCATCCGGCAACAATAATGTTTCTGATAAATACAATATATTTCAAAGGAAATTGGCAGGTAGAATTTGATCCTGACCAGACATATGTTTCAGATTTTTATAGTAGCGGCTTGCCTGATGGTAAAGTTGACATGATGTCCTATAAGCGGAATACGCTTTTTCATGAAGCTGATGAATATAAAATAATCAGCCTGCCATACGGAGACGGAGGAATGTTCATGGACCTGATTCTGCCTGATGAAGGCACGATGATGGATGAATTTGTAAAGCAATTTAACTACGAAGAATACATGACTGCACTTAGCAATATCAATGAAGAGCATGATGTAATTGTAGAGATTCCCAAATTCAAGACAGAATATGAGCTTTCGCTTAAAAATGCATTGATAAGCCTTGGTGTGGAGGAGGCTTTCACAGGAGCAGCAGACTTTACCGGTATTAATGAGGGTGGCAATATTTTCATAAGCGATGTAAAACATAAGACTTACATAGATGTGAACGAAAAGGGGACTGAAGCAGCAGCTGTAACATCAGTTGAAATGAAACTGACTGCAGCAATGGATCCTATTGTATTCAGGGCAGACAGGCCTTTCCTCTATACAATCCGGGAAGCTGAGACCGACTCAATATTATTTGCAGGAGTCTTTGATACTCCATCAGAATAAACACTAAAACAAAAAAAGCACCGTTTTGAAACGGTGCTTTTTTTATGCTGCGGCCCGGGTTTAAATCAATTTAATAATCCTTGACAAGTTTAGCTCGGACATAACCCCGGTCAGTGGCAGTGCTTTCGACATAAAAGCCGCGCCCGTAATAAAAGCGAACTAAATCTGTGTAGTTTGAGGCTGAGTAAAGATATGCCTTTTTCAAGCCAAGTTCCTTAATTTCAGCATCTATCAGATTCATAAGTGATTTTCCAATGCCGATATTATGATAATCAAGCCTGACGCCAAAACGCGAGATATGTGCAATGTCACCTTCAATCTCAAAACGGATTGTACCAACCGGCACATCATTAACATACGCAATGAATACTTCCGACGACCTGATTGCAATTACAGTTTCTTCAATTGTCTCATCCAGGGCTTCCATGCTGCCTGAAAGTCCGGTATCTTCCATATATTTTGTGAAGGCTTCCTGCAGGATATCGATAATAGCAGCGGCATCTGCGGATTTTGCCTTCCTTACGGTAAATGAATAAACCGGCATTGCTACTCTCCTCCCATTAATTTAACCATGACAGCTTTTTGAACATGCAGGCGGTTTTCCGCTTCGTCAAAAATACGCGACTGCGGTCCGTCCATGACTTCAGCAGATACTTCAAAGCCCCTGTAACCCGGCAGGCAATGAAGAAAAATTGCAGTTGCCTCAGCTTTTTTCATCAAATCCTTATCAACTATAAAACCGGTGAAATCTTTAATCCTGCGTTCTTTTTCTTCTTCCATACCCATGCTGACCCAGGTATCTGTATAAACAGCGGATGCATCCTTTACAGCCTCTTCTGCATTATGCCCGACGCTGACCTTACTGCCGGATTCCTTAGCAAATTCATATGCTTTGGCAATAACATCCGCATCAGGTTCATATCCCTTGGGCGTGGCAATCGATACATCCATTCCAACCTTTGCGCACCCATAAAGAAGTGAATTAGCCATATTGTTACCGTCGCCGACATATGCAAGCTTCCTGCCTTCAATATTTCCAAACTCTTCATATATGGTAAAGATATCAGCCAAAACCTGACAGGGGTGAAGCAAATCGGTAAGCGCATTTATGACAGGAATGCTGCCATATGCCGCAAGGTCTTCAACATCGCTCTGCTTAAACGTCCGGATCATGATGCCGTCAACATATCGTGACAGTACCTTTGCCGTATCTTCGATGGTTTCGCCCCGGCCAAGCTGTATGTCGTTTGAGCTTAGGAAAAGGGGATTGCCGCCTAATTGATACATACCTGTCTCAAAAGAAACCCGTGTCCTGGTAGATGATTTCGTAAAAATCATAGCCAACGTCTTACCTTTGAGCAAATGGTGTTCAATACCATTCTTAGTCTCATATTTCAATTTTTCAGCAAGGTTGAATATGTCCAGGATTTCTTCTTTAGATAGATGATAAAGTCCAAGCAAATGTTTCATTGTATTTCTCCTTTAATATATTTAGAATAACTGTCAAGCGGCAGAACCCCGCAGGTTTTCTCGCCGGTGAAATAATCCACCACAGCCAGAGCCGCTCCTGCAGTATCCAGGTTTGTAATTGAAGGAACGTTATATTCTATTGATGTCCGCCTTAAAAGGAATCCGTCCCTTTCAGGAAGCTTTCCTCTTGTCGGTGTATTTATCATTAAGGCAATCTGACCCTTTTTAACAGCTTCTATTTCATCGGCATCAGTCATTTTTTCACATACAATGTCATTAGAATTAAAAAAGTCCGATGTTCCCGAGGTTGCGCAAAGGGAATATCCATGTTCAATAAGCCTTTTGGCTAACGGCAGGCATTCTTCCTTGTCCCTGTCGGTAATACTGAGGAGGACTTTTCCGGATGAAGGAATTGTCAGACCCGAAGCTAATAAAGCCTTGTATAGTGCTTCTTCATAAACCTTTGATACTCCCATGACTTCACCGGTGGATTTCATTTCGGGGCCGAGGAATGTATCGAGGGTCGTAATCTTCGAGAATGAGAAAACAGGAGCTTTCACAGCAGTAAATTCCGGTTCTTTCGCAAGGCCGGGCCTATATCCCAGGTCTCCGAGCTTCCTGCCCATAATGAGCTGGGTAGCGACATTAACCATAGGAATGCCGGTTATTTTACTTAATACTGGTATTGTCCTGCTTGCGCGCGGGTTTACCTCGATGACATACACTTTTCCGGCTGCGTCTGCTACAAACTGTATATTGAAAAGACCTACAATCTTAAGCGCTTTTGCCAGGCGGACAGTATAATTTACTACTGTCTCTTTTACATGAGATGAAACATTTCTTGTTGGATAGACGGCAATGCTGTCACCCGAATGGACGCCGGCTCGTTCAATATGTTCCATGATTCCCGGAATCAGGACATCCGTCCCGTCGCATATGCCGTCTACTTCAATTTCCATTCCAATAATATATTTATCAATCAGTATAGGATGGACCGGGGAAATGTCTACAGCCATTGCCATATATTCTTCGAGAGTAGCGTTGTCATATACGATTTCCATGGCCCTTCCCCCGAGGACATACGAAGGCCGTACAAGAACAGGAAATCCTATCTTAGATGCAATTTCATGTGCCTCGTCGTATGAAAAGGCCGTCTTTCCCGGCGGAATGGGAATTTCTTGTTCATCCAGCAGCATCAGAAACCTGTTCCTGTCTTCGGCCATATCAATGCTGTCCTTGGAGGTCCCGAGTATCTTAACCCCTGCTTCGTGAAGCGGGGCGGCAAGATTAATGGAAGTCTGACCGCCGAACTGCAGGATGACTCCCAATGGATTCTCCTTTTCGACTATATCAAGGACGCCTTCTTTTGTGAGTGGGTCGAAATACAATTTATCGGATATATCAAAATCGGTGCTGACGGTCTCTGGATTGTTATTTATTATGACTGATTCTATCCCCATGTTCCTAAGCGCCTCAACCGAATGAACGCTGCAGTAATCGAACTCTATTCCCTGGCCTATGCGGATAGGGCCTGAACCGATGACAAGGACTTTGTCGTTGTCATTGTATTCAATATCGTCCTTTTCTTCGTATGTAGAATAGTAATAGGGCGTTACAGCCTCAAATTCCCCCGCACAGGTGTCAACTAGTTTATATACTGGCTTAATGGGATATTTTTCCCTTAGCTCAAGTATTTTCTGAAGAGGCACATTAACTAGATTGGCTATGTATGAGTCGCCGAAACCCACTTGCTTTGCTTTCAGGTAAAGAGGGTAGTCAAGCCATGCTATGCCGGCATTTTTTATTTCTTCTGCAACATCAACAATTTTTTTGAGTTTCATCAGGAAAAACATATCAATACAGGTTATTTTGTGAATTGTTTCTGCTGCTATGCCTCTTTGGAGAAGCTTGAAAATTGCAAACAGCGATTCATCTTTAGGATGCTTAATATATTCCATAAGAGTATCGATTGACGCATTGTCAAATAATTGCAAACCAAGCTGATAATTAAGTTTTATATCAAGGGAATCGATGGCCTTAAGAAGAGCTTCTTCAAAATTCCTTCCTATTGCCATAACCTCGCCTGTGGATTTCATCTGTGTCCCCACACTGCGGTCGGCGGAATTGAATTTATCAAAAGGCCAACGCGGCACTTTTACCACAACATAATCCAGGCTGGGTTCAAAGCAGGCGTAAGTGTTGCCTGTAATGGGATTAAGAATTTCATCCAGGTTAAGCCCGATTGCAATTTTCGCTGCGGACCGAGCTATCGGATAGCCGGTGGCCTTGGATGCGAGGGCGGATGAACGGCTGACCCTTGGATTAACTTCGATTACTATATAATCAAAACTATCAGGATCCAATGCGAACTGGATATTGCAGCCGCCCTTTATGTCCAGAGCCCTGATAATCTTTACAGAAGCTGTCCTGAGCATCTGATAATCCTTGTCGGAAAGAGTTTGGCTGGGGGCTACTACTATACTGTCGCCGGTGTGTATTCCGACAGGATCGAAATTTTCCATATTACATACAGTTATGCAGTTATCATTACCGTCGCGCATAACCTCATATTCAATTTCCTTCCATCCGGCAACGCTTCTCTCGAGAAGCACCTGGCTTATCATTGAGAGTTTAAGGCCTTTCCCGCAAATCTCCATCAATTCTTTGTGGTTATTGGCAATGCCTCCGCCGGATCCACCCATAGTATATGCAGGGCGTATGATTACAGGGTATCCTATCTCTTGAACAAATGCCGTTGCCTCCTCCAACGAATTAACTATCTCAGAAGGAGCTATTTTTTCATTTATGGATAACATTGTGTCTTTGAACATCTCACGGTCTTCTGCTTTCTTTATTGACTCAAGCGAAGTTCCGAGCAGCTCTATATCCATTTTATAAATTATGCCGTCTTCAGCTAGTTCAATGGCCATGTTAAGACCGGTCTGACCGCCAAGGGAAGCCAGGATACCATCAGGTTTTTCTTTGACGATTATTTTTTTTACATATTCCAGGGTTATTGGTTCTATATATACTTTGTCGGCCGTTTCCATGTCAGTCATAATAGTTGCGGGATTGCTATTGACCAATACTACTTCAATGCCTTCTTCCCTCAGGGCGCGGCAAGCCTGGCTCCCGGAGTAATCAAACTCTGCAGCCTGTCCGATTATGATGGGACCCGAGCCTATGACCAGGACTTTTTTTATGTCTTTTCTCTTAGGCATCAGGTTCGCCTTTCTTCATCATGTCTATGAAATCATCAAAAATATATGCCGAATCCTCCGGACCGGGAGCGGCCTCCGGATGATATTGTATGCTGAGAAGCGGAAGTTTATCATGCCTGAATCCTTCCACAGTCTTGTCATTAACATTTATATGGGTTAAATTGATTTTCGCCGGAACATCGGCAGGAAATACTGCATAATTATGATTCTGGCTTGTTATACAGCATTTACCCGTAATCATATCCTTTACAGGGTGATTTCCTCCGTGGTGGCCGAACTTGAGTTTATATATTTTCATTCCCAAGGCAAGAGCCAGGAGCTGGTGCCCTAAACAGATGCCAAGCAATGGTATTTCTTTTTGTGCGAGTTCCCGGACAACAGGTATGATTTCAGTCAGGACCCTGGGATCGCCCGGGCCGTTAGATAGTAATATACCGTCCGGGTTAACAGCTAATATATCTTTGACGGGAGCAGACGAGGGCATTATAGTGATTCTGCAGCCTCTTTTTTTCAAAGAGCGTAAAATATTGCTCTTAACTCCGAAATCCATCAGACATACGTGAAGGCCTTCTCCGGGTATTTCATATGCCTTATCAGCAGATACTTCTTCTACAAGATTACGTTCAATGACAGCTTCGGCCTTAAGTTTATCAAGCAGTATTTCAACGTTTCCCGAGAGAGTGGAAATAACCCCATACATGCTTCCGAAATTGCGTATATGCTGGGTCAGGGAACGCGTATCCACTCCTTTGATTCCTATAATCCCGTTGTCCTCGAAATATTTATCAGGGGCGGATTCAGCTCTGAAATTACTATGATAGTCGCAAAGCTCCTTAACGATAAATCCCTCGATATGAGTCTTGTAGGATTCATCATCTTCAGAATTCATTCCGTAATTGCCTATAAGGGGATAGGTCATGCACACCATCTGCCCATTGTAGGAAGGATCGGTGGTGATTTCCTGATAACCTGTCATGCAGGTATTGAAAACAACTTCGCCAAATGCATCGCCCGAAGCACCGAATGATTCTCCTGTATAGTAAGTGCCGTCTTCAAGGACGAGAACAGCTTTCATCAAGATTCCTCCCCGGAAATTTCCTCAAGTATATCTTCAAGCATATCGCATACTAAATCAACATGCTTCTTTTTGAGAATCAGTGGAGGAAGAAGGCGTATTATTGATGATTTCACACTGCCGATGAGTATATTATTTTCGAACATTTTATCTTTTACTTCAATGGCAATCTCTTTATTAAATTCAATACCTATCATAAGGCCCAGACCCCGGACGTCCTTTATAATGTCATAGTGCATCTTAAGCCCATTCAGCTTGCCAATCAGGTATTTCCCCATATATTCGCTGTTTTCAACCAGTTTTTCATCTTTAAAAGCCCTGAAGACCGCAAGACCTGCCGCACATGCCAGGGGGTTGCCGCCGAAAGTCGATCCATGGTCGCCGGGTTCAAAGTATCTGGCGACATAGTCTTGTGCACAAACGGCACCTATGGGGAAACCTCCCCCCAGTGCCTTGGCCAATGTGAATATGTCGGGTTTGACATCAAAATGCTCATATCCGTACATCTTGCCGGTTCTGCCCATTCCAGACTGGACTTCGTCAAATATAAGGATTATATCATTGGCAAAACATAAACTTCTAACGCCTTTTATATAATCATATGTTGCGGGATTCACACCGCTTTCCCCCTGTATTGGTTCAAGCATGACAGCGCAGGTATTCTCATCGACTGCATCCTTAAGTGCCTGAAGGTCGTTCATAGGAACGGATTTAAATTTCGGTGTCAGGGGGCTGAAGGGTTCCTTATATTTAGGTTGCCCGGTTGCGGCTATAGTGGCAAGCGTCCTCCCGTGGAATGAGTTTTCAAGGGTAATAATCTCATACCTTTTGTCGTTGCCTTTTTTCTTGTGATACAAACGGGCTAGTTTTATAGCGCCTTCATTGGCCTCGGCACCGCTGTTTGAGAAAAACACTTTGTCTGCGCATGACGACCTGCATATTGTCTTGGCAAGATTAGCCTGGTTTTCAATGTAATAAAGGCTTGAACAATGAATAAGCTTTCTGGCTTGCTCAGTTATAGCGTCAACCAGCAAAGGATGGCTGTGGCCAAGGGCATTTACGGCGATACCGCCGAGAAAATCGAGGTATTGTTTATTATTGTTTGTATATAGATACATACCATTGCCGTAATTGAACGCCACCGGTGTCCTGTCTCCGAAAGTGTTCATAAAAAATTGTTTGTCCCTGAAAATAATTTCGCTAAGTTCCATTGTGCTTCCTCCTGTAATAGTAATCCGGGCATCCGCCTGGCCATAATGTCAACTATGCTTATTTTTTAAAATAACCGTACTGGGTTCTATTTAAAAATCATGTTGCAGTGGCCTTTTTTAGCTTGAATTTCATTTTTATTCGGTTTGAATTTTTCACCGCAATGTATTTTTTGTATTTGCCGTTCCTGTTTCCGAGAATATCTGTTGAGGCTTGGAAATTTCCATCTGTTTCGATAGTGTAAATCCATCCTAATGCCGAAATTGTAAGACGGTTGTCCTCCTCTTTTATAATAGACTTATCACGGCCGTTTGTCATGAAAGCCGGCGTCAGAAAATAAATTTTATCTTCTTCCGGGTTGTTTAAAATTGATTCAATTTCAACCCCTTCGCCGGTAATTTTATAAATTTCTGTAACACCGTCAATCCCTTTAAGAGCTTCCCCTGAATAGCTTAATGACAGCACTGTTTTGTCAGGGGATTCTTCAATTACCTCAGTTTTGTGTAATAATCCATTATTGAACGAGTCTTTGAATGCTTCAAAGGATCCTTTGCTGTCAAAATTATCCTTAATATAATCAAAGCTATGGCTGCTTTTATTGCTTGCGGTTGCCAGAAATTCTATATCGTTTGATTTATTCCAGCCGGGCGAAAGCGCCATGGCTTCGGGCACGCAACCCGGCGTGCCGTACCTGTGATGACGAAGAATCCCGGCTGAACCCGAGATAGCCAGCTCAGTTGGAACCCCGTTTTTATGAATCCGCCCGAGACCGGTGGAATCGTAAAAGAAATCTGCCGCTGTGTCCAATTCTATGGAATATGAAGCGCAGTTTGCAAATACCTTATGGAAGTGTTCCGTGGTTTCAAATACATATCCGCCCAACTCAGCAGGGCAGGGGAACTCATCTATCGTGTCATCTGCAAAAGGCATTCCTATGAAAAGGAAAACACCCATTGTCATCATATATTTGTCAAAATAGCCATAACCTTCAACGCCGAATTTGCTTTCCACAGGGTAGAAATTTTTCATATGTCGGGCGCCGTCATCAGCTTTAAGCCACCTTGAGATTGATTTTATTGCCAGCCTGGCTGCCCTTTTATACATCCCTGCAAGTTTTAGGTTCCCTTCTTTCTTCCATCTTGTGGCTTCGTATTCAAAATTGGATGTCAGCAAAGACTCATTAAAAAGATATTGGTTGCTGCGGCCTCCGAATGGGAGCTGGAAAGCCGAAGATTGATAGAATAAGGCTGTTAATGCTCCTTTTTTAAGATTGTCATCAAGCTTTTTTGCATATTTCCCGTTATAACCGTAGCCAGTAATAAGTTGTGCCTGGACACGGGTCGTAAGGTCGTAAAGCATTGGATTGTAAGGGTCCATATACATCCCATTATCGTCGAAATACTTAAACTGATGGTCCCAGTATTTATCAAAGAACTCTTCTGTATCTGTATATCCCTCTGTTTCCAGCAGCCACGAACCGGCCATGGCATATATATTCCAGTTGCGTATGTGATCCCAGCTTTTGCGGTGCGTTTCAGTGTTGCTATACTGTGTTTCAGGGTCAACCTTTCCTAAAAGGGTCAACCACTCTTTTTGTTTTTCATCACTAACAAACGGCTTCATGGCTTTGAAACCAAGCATTGTTTCTTTTAATGCGAAATCCAGTGTATTTGGAGGAACCTGCCGGTAAAAATCATTACACAGTGCTTCCATCATTGAAAACCACAGCTCTTTATATTCCGGTATCCGCCCATTGGAAAGCAGGCCCGCGATTCCGCAGGCTATACGTGAATAAGCATGGATGTCGTCAACCATCCCGCCGGGTTCCGGAAGACGGTCTTCAAGCGATTTTTTATCATATGCTTTTACACAGAGCTCAATTACATCAAGATAATCTTTTTTTCCAACTCCGGATGTTGTGAAATTCTCAGGCATTTCTGCGTTTTCTACATATTTGAAAAAATCCATTACCCTTCCTTTCACGACTGTGTCATCATGACTGCTTTTTCTGCTGTAATTTCAAATTCGAGTGGTTTTTCTTCAATAATATTGCTGATTTCTTTTATCATAGCTTCTGCATATTCCAATACAACGCTGGAGCCGGACACATGAGGCATGCAAATTACGTTTGGAAGATTTCTTAGCTCACTATCCGGTGCAAGGGGTTCTTCTTCAAAAACATCAAGTGCGGCATATATTCTGCCGGATTTTAACACTTCTGTTAAATAGGCTTCGTCAATTATGCTGCCCCTGGCAGTATTAACAAGAAGAGCATTGTTTTTAATGGTGTCAATCCGGTCTTTTCCTATCAGTCTTTGTGAGCCGGGGTTCCGGGAAGCGTGAATTGAAATTATATCGGCTTTTCTAAACGCAGCATCCAGGTCATGTATGAAATCTACATCGGAATATGCATTGATTACTTCTTTTGTTAAATAGGGATCATATACTTTCAGGTTTATATTGAAAGGAACAAGAAGTTCGTATAGGAATTTTGCAATGTCACCGAATCCAATAAAAAGCACATCGGCTCCGTGGAGGCTTTTCATGTCCCCGTACTCTCCAATACCACTTTTCCAGCCGCCGTTCCTTGTTATATTTGTATATTTAAAGAGTTTTAAACGCGACGCAAGGAAATAAGCCAGCGTGCTTTCAGCTACGGCCTTCGCCATGACTTTATTTGAGCTTGATACCCGGATTCCCTTTTTATATACTTCGGGACATACTATGTTATATACGCTTCCGGCACAGTGTCCTATGAACTTAAGGCTATCAGCATTTTCAAGGACCTTTGGTGTAATCTGCGGCGATTGCCAGTGGGTTATGCATACGTCCATGCCTTTGATTTCCTCCGCTAGCTCTTCTTCTGTCCACGGGCGGTCAAGCATGTTTTGTTTAACATGTCCGAGTGCTTCCAGTTTTTTCATGATTTTACGGGGAAAATATTTTTCTTTAATCATTCCTTCACAAACACTTAAAAGAATATTCATCACGATTCCTCCCATACTTTCTCGTCTTCAAAGTACTTATCTTTTGCCTGGGAAATCATTGTTCCTATTCCTTTGTTAGTGAATATTTCCAGTAGTATGCAGTGTGGGATTCGACCGTCAATTATATGGGTGCGGCCAACGCCGTTTTCGATTGCATGGACGCAGCCGAGAACCTTTGGTATCATGCCGCCTTCAATTACGCCCTCGCCGATGAGGGTATGAACTTCATCTGTTGAAAGGGCATGAAGTATATCACCATCGTCTTTTGAAGTTTTAACACCTTCAACATCGGTCAGCAGGATTAGTTTTTCAGCCTTCATTGCACTTGCTATTTTCCCGGCGACTGTATCAGCGTTTATATTATATGCCTTGCCCTCTGGACCCGATCCGATAGGTGCAATAACAGGTATATATTCATAAGATGACAAACGGGCTAATGCAGCAGCATCAATTTCAGTAATATCTCCGACATAGCCGATGTCAACAGCTTCACCGTTAACTTCTGCATAATGCTTTTTGCATTTTATTATGCCTGCATCAATTCCCGAGATGCCGATGGCCTTGCCGCCTTTTTTATTCATCCGTGAAACTATATCCTTATTTGTTTTGCCAACAAGCACCATCTGCACCACTTCCATTGTGGCTTCATCGGTAACCCTTAGGCCATTTATGAAATTTGATTCTATGCCTGAATCCTTTAATGTACTTGATATGGCCGGACCTCCGCCGTGTACTATAATAGGATTCATACCGATATACTTAAGAAGCGTGACGTCTTCCATCACTGAATCTTTCAGTGTTTCATTTATCATTGCGTTTCCACCGTACTTTATGACGACTGTTTTCCCGTAAAGCCGCTGTATATAAGGCAGTGCTTCAATCAGTATTTCTGCTTTTTTAATTAATTTTTCCATAATTTACCTCATTCCGGATTTCATCATTTCCTGATTCAGGTTGAAATCATATGTATAGTCCGGCGCTTAGCAAACCGTCGGTTTCCGGGTATCCGTGCATTAAGTTCAGGTTCTGTACAGCTTGTGAAGCCGCCCCTTTGCCAAGGTTGTCAATGGCTGAAATCACAATAATCCTGTTCATTCGTTCGTCGTAAAAGGGGGCGATGTCCGCAAAATTCGTTCCGGCGACGGCTTTAACTGACGGTATGTCTCCATCTTCCTTGATCCTTATAAAAGTCTCTCCTTTATAATACATATTATATATATCAATTAAATCCTTGGTTTTCAGTGGCTTTTTTGCATTAGTATAAATCGTAGCCGACATACCCCTTTTAAAGGGAGCCAGGTGGGGTGTGAATCCCGCGGTTACGGTTTTGCCTGCCAACAGTGACAGCTGCTCTTCAATTTCGGTTGTATGCCTGTGACCGGTTATTTTATACGGAGCAAAATTTCCGTCAACCTCACAGTAGGAGTAAGGTAGGCTGGCTTTTCGCCCGGCGCCTGAAACACCGGATACTGCGCTTATATTAATAGTATTGATATCTATCAGATTATTTTCCAGCAGCGGTGCGAGGCCAAGGATTGAACAGGTGGGATAACAGCCGGGATTAGCTATTAATGCCGCATCTTTGATTTTCTCGCGGTTAAGTTCCGGCAATCCGTAGACAGCCTTTTCAAGAAGGTCAGGGTATCCATGTGGAAGTCCATATGTTTTTTCATATAATTCCGCTGAAGTGTACCGGTAGTCGGCGCTGAGGTCAACGACCTTTTTACCGGATGATATCAGTTTGAAGACGGCTTCCTGGCTTGCCGCATGAGGGAGTGCAGTAATAAAGCAATCTGCTTTCCCTGATATAACATTATAGTCAGTGGCTTCGCACACAAGGTCGCAGATACCGCTCAAACTGGGATAAACATCAGAAATTTTCCTGTCTTTGAAGGTTTTGGAAACAACGCAGGTTATCAAAAAACCGGGATGACCGGCAAGGAGCCTTATGCATTCAGCCCCTGCATAACCCGTAGCACCGATGATTCCTACTTTTATCATTATTTTATCCTCCCGCTTGTTATTATACCAAATAGCATATTTTATAACTAAATTAAATAATTTTTCATAATTATACAGAATTATGCATAAAAATGCAACATATTTTTATATCGGTTTTTCAAAATTTACTGTGCTTGGATAGTTTATGCAATTCATACAAATAGGTAATTGTTTTTTTGTAATAATCAACACTTATAACATAATAGTAAAAGTGTTAAGATTAAGTAGAAGTTTTTATAGAAAAACGGGAGGAATTAAAATGGCAAAAGTTATAGTAAGAAACGTATATAAAAAGTATGAACCTTCACGTGGTGGAATTACCGCTGTATCCGACTTCAATCTTTCAATTGAAGACAAGGAATTCTTGGTTCTGCTAGGCCCATCAGGTTGTGGTAAAACAACAACACTCAGAATGATAGCCGGACTTGAAGATATAACCGCCGGTGAAATCTATATCGGAGATAAACTCGTTAATGACGTACAGCCAAAAGACAGAGACATCGCAATGGTTTTCCAGAATTATGCACTGTATCCCCATATGACGGTTTTCGACAATATGGCATTCGGACTTAAACTCAGAAGAACACCTAAAGATGAAATTAAACAGAGAGTTCATGAAGCCGCCAGGATTCTTGAAATCGAACATCTTCTTGACAGAAAACCAAAAGCACTATCCGGCGGGCAGCAGCAGAGGGTTGCACTCGGTCGTGCTATAGTCCGAGAACCAAAAGTATTCCTCATGGACGAACCGCTTTCTAACCTTGACGCCAAGCTGAGGGGACAGATGAGGGTTGAGCTCACAAAACTTCACCAGAGATTGCATACAACGATTATCTTCGTTACACATGACCAGGTTGAAGCCATGACAATGGGTACCAGGATTGTTTGTATGAAGCTCGGATTCATCCAGCAGGTTGACATACCGCAGGTAATGTATGAAAATCCGGTTAATATGTATGTTGCAGGATTCATCGGAACTCCTCAGATGAACTTTATTGACGGTCTGATTACCGAAGACGGTAAAACTGTTTACCTCACCTTAGGCAATTCAAAGATTAAGCTTCCCGAAAGCAGGGCAGCTAAAATTACCGGCCAGGGTTACGACTTGAAGGAAGTTGTTATCGGCATGAGACCGGAGCATCTACATGATGAGCAAATGTATATTGATTCAATGCCCGGTGCAGTTGTTGATGCAAGCGTAGAAGTTGTGGAATTGATGGGACCCGAAGCACTTGTATATTGTGTAATTGAAGGAACAAACATGATTGCACGTGTTAAACCTCATACAAAAGCAAGACCCGGCGATTCTATCAAAATGGCCATCGATACAAGCAGGATTCATATATTTGATAAAGAAACAGAAAACGTGCTCTTCAACGAGTAGTTTGTTAATTTGACTTCATCGCCAGATACATGAAAAATACAGCCACCGATATGCTAAAAAATCATTCGGTGGCTTTCTTTATGGAATGCTGCCCCTCCTCCGTTGTTCCAAATGTGTGGTATAATAGTCAGGAAGGATTTCGCGGGTGATATGGACAAGTTTTTAATTGCAGGACTGGGGAATCCCGGGATAAGATACCGGAAAACACGCCATAACATGGGTTTTATGGCGCTTGACTATGTCTCGGAAAAATTTTCAGTAAAAGTTAAAAAATTAAAATGCCGCGCCCTGACAGGTGAAATTAACATCGACGGGGCGAAAGTTATCCTGGCAAAACCTCAGACATATATGAATGCAAGCGGCGAAAGCATCAGGGAGCTTCTAGCGTACTATAATTTAACCACGGATAACCTGATTGTCATCTATGATGATATGGACATACCTCTTGGGAAAGTCCGAATTCGAAAAAAAGGAGGGGCGGGAACCCATAACGGAATGAAATCACTCCTGTATCATCTGAAAACAGAGAACTTTATTAGAATACGCATCGGCATTAATGCAAATGAAGGTGAAGATACAATCAGATATGTACTTAGCAAAATCACAAAAGACCAGCGCAAAGAAGCTTTCACAGGAATAGAAAAAGCCGCACAGGCATCTGTTGAAATCGTAAAAAACGGAATCAATGCAGCAATGAATAAATTTAATAAGTAATCAATATAGTTTTACTGAAGAACATTAAATTATTCAGCGTTGTTTGCGTCCTTGTAATATTAGAAAAGAAAGTCAAAAACATAATGAAAATATTACTCAAACCGCTGCAGGACATCCCGCAGTTCGACGGGATTATAAAGACCATTTCAGCCGGAAAAGGACCCGTTGGAGTCAACGGCCTGGTTGATCCGGCAAGGGCTATTTTCGCATATGCGCTTTTTCAGAAAACCGGAAGACGATGTCTAATACTAACCCACAGCCGGGTCAAGGCAAAAAAAATATATGAAGGACTGCGTATATTTGATTCCGACGGTGCATTGCATTTTCCCACAAGGGAACTGATGCCTTTCGAAATAGAAGCTCGAAGCCACGGTTATGAGACTGAAAGAGTAAATGCACTTTACAGATTCGCCATAAATGATTACTCGGTTGCCGTCGCTCCTATTGAAGCAATGTGCATAAGAATTCGGCAAAAAGGAGGAATTTCTTAAAAAAGTCATAAACATAGAGAAAGCAAAAGAGTATGAAAGGGACAAACTGTCCGAAGAGCCTTACTGGCATCCGGTTATGAAAAATGCGACATGGTTGAAAGCGAAGGCCAGTTCGCGGTTCGCGGAGACATCTTTGATATATATTCACCCGGCAGCGACAGGCCATGCAGAATTAATTTTTTCGGAGATGAGGTAGAAAATATCAAATTTTTTGACCCGGGCACCCAGCTGTCGGATGAAGAAACTGCAATCTGTATTAATATTGCCTTGCAGCGAGCAGACCGGCTCACTAAAAGATATCATTGAAAAGTTAAAAGCAGTTCCAAATCCGCCAGCGCCGATTTCCTCGGATATAGAAAAGATTGAAAACGGTCTTTTGCATTTTCCGATGGACAAACATTTCGCCTTGGTGGACGGAACCTGTTTTGCCACATCATATATAGATGAAGATACAATCATTATCCTTGATAATGATAAACGCTGCCTGCGAAAAATGAATACCGTTCTTGAAAGAATACGGCACCACATGTGAAAAACTTCTTGAAACACAATCCGCCGTGCCTGAATCATGCATGATGGTAGCCGGTCTGTTTGAATCAATGGGGAAAAGGGAACCTGGGATTATTATCCCCGACATAACCGGTCCGGATGACGAGTTTAGCCTTTACAGGCAATTTAGCATACTTACAAGGGAAAACCCGTCTTACGGCGGCAGGATGGACCTGCTTCTAGAGGACATCAGGAAATGGAAATCAAAAGGGCGCAGAACAGCTCTTATTGCACCGTCAAAAAAGAGCAGCCATATATTATCCGATTACCTTGCATCCAATAATATAGACATACACGGCCGAAACAATTATAACGGAGACATACACGCAGGAACAGTTGTCATGCTGGACAACGGACCTGCTGAAGGATTTGAAATACTTGAAGCCGGCCTTTGTGTGGTCGGGAGCGGTAAAATTTTCAGAAAAAGCAAGAAAGAGCAGACAGAACGGAAAAAGCAAAAAGGCATGGATTTATTCGCTGACTTAAAACCAGGGGATTTCGTTGTCCATGATTACCATGGAATAGGCAAATACATAGGTATAGAGAATATCAAAGCCGCGGGAATACGCCGCGATTATGTAAAGGTTGAATATAAAAAGAGCGACTACGTATATATACCGGTAGATAAACTTGATTCAATCCAAAAATACATTGGAAGCGGGGGAAGGGCCCCGAGGCTGTCAATACTGGGCGGCAAAGAGTGGGAGAATACAAAAGCGCGGGTTAAGGAATCCGTCAAGAACATTGCCAAAGAACTTGTTGAACTATATGCCAAACGTAAAGCTAACAAGGGGCACAGATATTCTGCCGATACAATATGGCAGGTGTCATTTGAAGAAGAATTCCCGTTTGAAGAGACAAACGACCAACTGCGCTGCATTGATGAAATAAAAGGGGATATGGAATCCGATATCATAATGGACAGGCTTCTCTGCGGGGATGTAGGCTATGGAAAAACGGAAGTGGCGCTGCGGGCTGCATTTAAGGCGGTTATGGATGGAAGACAGGTGGCATTCCTGGTTCCTACAACTGTGCTTGCCTACCAGCATTACAATACATTTAAAAGCAGGATGAAGAATTTCCCTGTTAACATCGAACTTATGTGCCGTTTCAGAAGCAAAAAACAGCAGCAGCGGACATTAGAGGGTTTAAGGGCGGGAAGCGTTGACATTGTGGTCGGCACGCACAGGCTGCTTCAAAAAGACATTGTGTTCAAAAAGCTTGGACTGCTTGTAGTAGACGAAGAGCAGAGGTTCGGTGTAGAGCATAAAGAAACAATTAAGAACTATAAAAACGACATTGATGTCCTTACCCTGACTGCAACTCCCATTCCGCGGACGCTTCACATGTCGCTGTCAGGTATACGTGACATAAGCGTCATTGAAGATCCGCCTGCAAAGCGGTTCCCCGTCCAGACATATGTAATGGAATATGACCCGGATGTAATAAGGGATGCAGTCGACCGTGAAATCAGCAGGGGAGGCCAGGTTTTCTACCTTTATAACCGTGTCAGGGAAATGGACAGCAAGTATGCTAAACTTAAACAACTCCTGGGCGATGAGGTAAGGATAGGAATCGCCCACGGGCAGATGGATGAAAATAAGCTTGAAAATGTAATGGTTGATTTCATCAAAGGCGATTATGATGTCCTTCTATGTACAACAATTATAGAATCAGGCCTGGATATCCCGAATGTCAATACAATGATTATTGAAGACTCGGACAGGATGGGACTGTCGCAGCTCTACCAGATAAGGGGCAGGGTAGGCAGGTCCGACAAAGTCGCCTATGCATACATAACCCATAAACATGGGAAAGTTATAACAGAGGACGCATCTAAAAGACTTGAAGCAATAAGGGAATTCACGGAGTTCGGTTCAGGATTCAAAGTGGCAATGCGCGACCTTGAAATCAGGGGCGCCGGAAATCTTCTCGGCGCAAACCAGCATGGACATCTTGAAAGGATTGGCTACGATCTATATGTAAGGATACTTAAACAGGGCTGTCAAGGAACTCGGCGGGGAAAGTTGAAGAAGAAGAGATTCGGACAGCTGCACTGTTGAACTTAATATAAATGCATTTATTGACAAAGAATACATCAGCAATGACCTGATGCGAATGGAAATGTATAAGAAAATAGCGGTTGTTTCAGATGAAAAACAGAAAAAGAGACTGCTTAGATGAAATGACAGACCGTTTCGGAACACCGCCTGCACGAAACTATGGTGCTGCTTGAAGCGGCTCTTGTAAAAAACCTTGCAGCGGCATGTGGTATTGAATCCGTAACTAAGAAACAAATCAGATATAATATTCACTTTTGCAGAAGGACAGATTCCCGCCTCCTGAAATTCTTGCCAGGCTTCCTGAAATCCTGCCGGGAAGGGCGGTGGTCAGTATGGGAGTTAAGCCCGGAATCAGGCTTAATAATTTCAAACGGGAAGATGTAGATTTTTCGGCAATATATAAATTGCTGGCATGTATTGAAAATCAGCAAATCATAATATATAGAAACAGTATGTTATCTTGCAAAAGATGATTATAAAACTATATTTATGATTAGAAATGTGCACAAAATCATTAGAAAAATCCTATATTTAACAAAAAGACAACATTTGTTACAAAATTGTAAAATTATTAATACATAATTATATAAAAATATCGCAAAAACACAATATTTTGTGGTATATTAGGGTATATAAAACACAAGTATTAGTGGTTCATTCAAACTGTTGTCAATACAAGATTGGTCAATTTGCTTTATAGAATCTAAAAATTGTTAAAAATTGTTAAAATATGTTATTATAAGTTGCATTTTTTTTATCGAAGTGTAATAATTAGTAGTAGATAAATGGGGATGTTAGCATAGATAAAACCCGGAAAGCATAATCCGGGACAACAAATTTTATGGAGGGTTACAAAATGCTACAGAATTTAATGAGGAAAATGAAAAAAGGAAACAAGGGGTTCACTCTTGTTGAATTGATGATTGTTGTTGTAATCATCGGTATCTTGATTGCAATTGCAATTCCTATATACAGAATATCCAGACAACTGCAGAAAGAGAGCATGTCAGGCTAACATAAGAGCAATTATGTCACAGCTTGAAGTTTATAAAGCGGATACTAGATGCTGGAGACGGTATTATATCCATTAACAGCTGAATATGCAGACTTTCATAGACCATGCTATTTCGAGGGAGCAACACCTGAATGTCCAACTAGCTGACCAGGATATACTTATACCAGTGCAGTGGGGCAACTTATTCATTGACTTGTCCAAATGGACACACTAAGCTGTAAGTAGCAATGTACTTGTTAGTCATTTAGTAATTTTATTTTCCCGGCGAGGTTATCCCGCCGGGGAATAAGTTTTATATTTCAGAACGGGTGGGGTATTTTTATGGATGAAAAAGAAAAAAAATCCGGTTTTAAGAAGTTTTTAAAAGAAAACCGTTCCCTTGTATTTACCATTCCGGTATTTATAGTATTAGTAGTTGCTGTAATTTTGGTCTATGTTTTAACAGGATAATAAGACAGCCGATAATCAGCCGGCTGCCACACCTACTCCTACTGCAACTGAGCAGCAGACTGAACCTACGCCTGCGCCTTCACAATCCGCATCAGAATCAAGTGGAACAGAAGTCACTACGCTTCCCCAGGATGAGCGCGATAAAGATGATTCTGAAATAATGCGGAATCCTTTTGCAGCCCCATACAAGGTAAGCGGCATCATATATGATGAAAAAGGCGGAAGCATTGCCATAATTGAAGCAGAAAACAAGACTTTCATTGTAAAAGCCGATGATCAGGTCGGCGAATATTTTAAAGTTTTAAATATAGAATCAGACAAGGTAGTTTTGGAAATAGAGGGCCAGGAAATTGTACTGGCCATTTCCGGTGAATGAATATTGGAGGTGTTCTAATTGGGACGCAGTAAAAAAACCAACACGATGATGAAAACGCTTGCCGTTGTTTTGGCAATGGCTGTTATTGTCGCTTTCGGAGGAACCGCCGCAGCAGCTACGGGAGCTGTGCCGGCGGGCATCAGCTACCATGACGACACGGTATTCAAAGCTGACAAGGGTGCTGATGTATCTATTGAAATAGAAGATGCCGATATCAGGGACATACTGTCCCTTTTTGCGACTAAACTCGGTGTTAATATGGTATATCTTGGCCAAAGTTTTAAGACAAGTTATACCATATCTGAAGTTGATGCCACGACAGCATTTGAGATATTTATCAAAAGCTCCGGTGTTAACGGGGAAGCGCTTAGCTTTATCCGCGACGGCGACCTTCTTTTGGTAGGTCCGGCCGGGGACATGGCCAATAGTTTTTCAGATATGCTGGTGTTCACAAGTTTTGAACTTGAGTACATGACGGCACAGGAACTTTCCGGATTATCTGAGCCAGCTGGGGATTTATGTTAACGAGCTTTACCATAGACCAGATGACTGACAGAATTTTTGTACAGGGTTTCCCATATGAAGTCGCAAAAGTTAATGAAGTGGTTAATATGCTGGACAATGATGCCTTTTATCCGGACGGCGGCACGGCATTTAACCTTGTTGCATATAACTTGAATTATATCAGCGCATCTACACTTGACGGCGTAATCGGCGAACTGGGAATAGAGGCTGATACCATTGAATTGGGATCAAGTCCTTCAACCTTATGGGTAAGTGCGGATACCGACCAGCATACAGTAATATCCCAGTTAATAACAAAACTTGATACAGCAGCGAATATAAGCGATAACGAATTCGGTGTATACAGACTAAAATATATTAATATAGACTTGTAAACAATGCAATGAGTGAGTTGGGTTTATGGACCACTGCAGAAGGTGAATCGGGCATGGTCACTGTAATACCGAATACAGTTTTAAGTGAAGACCCTTATGCAATACTGGTTAATTTCAAATATATAGATAAAGAAATGGTAGATTTCCTGATTGCAGAGCTGGATACACCTTCAAATAATCCTGAAGACCCGGCATTCTTTATTTATACATTTACGAATATGTCTGCTGAAACAGCCCTCGGCAGGATTGATGCATTCGGTGGGAAAAAAGCGTTTGATTCAGATGAAGTTGAATTCAAGGAATTTTCATTCTCAGGACTTGGCAAACAGCTTATGGTGCTTTGCACTAAGAGTGAAGAGGCTGATGTAAGAGCATTTCTTGCAGAGATTGATACTCCGGGTACAACGATGATAGTTGTTGTTGACACAAACGGCGGAGATATTCAGGCAAGAATCCGGCTGATTGACCGAATACCGCTTATTTCATATATATCCGGAGTGCCGGAAAATCATTTTAAAGTATCAGGAGACATATCAAAAAGCGCTTCACCGCAATATGTAATGTGGGTTGAGGATACACCTGAAAATATTGAAAAGGTTAAGGCTGCAATAGCAAATATTGATTCAGGCGAATAATGACCGGCTGAGGATAAAATGACAATATACCAAAGAAACGAAAGTGATAAATATGTGACATCCATTGTGGAAATGCTCCGGCCGATGACTGAAAGAAAGATTTCTGACCTTCATCTTGTTGCCGGAGTTCCACCCTGTTATAGAGTAAACACAGACCTTGAGCAGCAGGACATGCCTAAGCTTACGCCGGAGAACCTGAACTATCTTCTATCCGATATATTATCGCCTATTGACTGGGAACGTCTGGATAAGGAAATGGAATTGGATTTTTCGTATTCAATACCCGGCATAGCCAGATACAGAGGAAATGTTATGAAGCAGAGAGGTTCATATGCAGTTGTTTTCAGGGCAGTTCCTTATGAAACTCCTCAGTTCGGAACCCTTGGACTTCCGGATCAGTAAGGGAGTTATGTAACTTAAAAAGGGGCTTGGTACTCGTTACCGGGCCAACCGGAAGTGGGAAATCCACAACACTGGCTGCCATGATTGATATAATCAACAGAACAAGGAAGCTTAAATATTGTAACAATTGAAGATCCCATAGAGTATCTTCACAGGCACAAAAAATCAACAGTCAGGCAGAGAGAAATAGGGGCAGATACACACTCTTTCGGAAAGGCACTAAGGCATGTATTACGACATGACCCGGATGTAATACTGATTGGTGAAATGCGTGACCTTGACAGTATATCCATTGCCTTGACAGCAGCAGAAACGGGACATCTTGTTTTTTCAACATTGCACACCCAGACGGCACCGCTTACTATAAACAGGATAATTGATGCATTTGGTGAAAATGAAAGAAAGCAGATAAGACAGCAGCTGGCATCTACGGTTCAGGGAGTTGTGTCACAGCAGCTTATGACGAGAAAAGGCGGCGGCAGGATAGTCGCATGTGAAATGATGAAAGGTGTTCCGGCAATAAGAAACCTAATAAGAGAAGGAAAGGAACACCAGCTATACAGTGTTATGCAGACGGGCCAGGAATACGGAATGCAGACAATGGACTATGCTTTGGTTGATATATATAGAAAAGGAAAAATCAGTGAAAAAACACTGTATGAACATTGCATTGACATCAGGAAGTTGAAAGACTTCTTGACCAAGAAAAGCATAATCCAGTCCAGACGGATGGCGATTGGTAAAGGAGCAATAGATGCCCATATACAAGTACAAATGCATAACAAGAAACAGTGAAACCATATTGGGCAAGATAAGTGCTACCAGCACCAATGCTGCTATTGACAGACTGCGGAAAATGAACTTACACTGTAAATATAAAGCAATCACGCTTTGATGGATTGCAGGGTTTTTTAAAAATGAAAGACCTGTTAAAGTAGGTGATCTTGGTCTTTTCAGCAGGCAGCTTGCATCTATGATTGGTGCAGGTATTCCGGTTACCAGGGCAATATCAACAATAGCAAGGCAGACAAAAAATCCATCATTTAAAAAAGCTCTTGAAAATATAGCATCAAATGTTGAAAGCGGAATGAATCTGACTGATTCATTCAGTGGTTATCCGCATATATTTGATGATTTATATGTAAAACTAATTGAATCGGGTGAAATAGGCGGAATGCTTGAAGGTTCACTGCTCAGAATTGCAGAACAGTTGCAAAAAGACAAAAGCTTAAAGACAGTATTAAATCAGCGACATTTTATCCCAAGATGGTACTTGGCTTTGCAGTTGTGGTAGCTATCGGAATGATGCTGTTTCTTGTTCCGACTTTCAAGGGAATGGTTAAAGCTGAAGCAGAGATTCCGGGTATAACTCAATTTGTATTTGGTCTTTCGGATTCATTTAGAGCCAACTGGTATTGGTATATTATCGGAGTAATTGTTATATTTGCAGCAATTAAAATATTTATATCAAGTAAAATTGGCAAAAAAATCTGGGATAAAATCAAACCTAAAATACCTGTTTTCGGGCAGATAACAAAAAAAACCATAATTGCCCGTTTTTCAAGAACTTTTTCAACTTTACTTGATGGAGGTATACCTGTAATTCAGGCAATGCAAAGTGCCGGAGATACTGCCGGAAGCACAGTTGTCGCAATAAAAATAAGAGAAGCCAGTTTGAACGTAGAACAGGGTAATAGAATTTCAGATGAACTTGAAAAGCAGGATATATTTCCCGGTACAGTTATACATATGATAGCGGTAGGTGAAGAAACAGGGCAGCTTCCTGAATTACTGGAAAGGGTTGCCGGGTTTTATGAAGAAGAGGTTGGAACTTTATCAAAGACACTTTCGTCCGTAATAGAACCACTTATGCTTGTGGTTGTTGGTCTTATTGGTAGGAGGGATACTGATATCCTTGTACCTTCCGATATTCACAGCTGTATCGATCAAATGTAATGAGGTGTTGATATGATTATAAAAAGAATAGCAGGGGTTGAGTTCAACGATGATACTGCTAAGGCGGTAGAAATTTATGGTTCTGAAAAGTCGCATAAGATTACTGCTCTTGGCAATGTTATATATCTGAGAATGTCATAACTGACGGTGTCTTGGTAAATAATGAAGCCGCTATTGCTGTATTGAAGGAATTATGGAAAAAATATTCTTTTAAAACCAAGGAAGTAATATTTGGTGTTGACAATAAATATGTGCTTGTCAGATATGCAGATATTGTAAGAACAGCTGATAAAAAGTTTCAAAATGATGTAGAGGCTCAGATACAGCAGTTTCTGCCTGTTGATAAAAATTCAGTAGAGACCGATTACTTCCCCTGAATGAACACCGAAGACGAGGAAGGTAAAAAGAAAACAAAAACACTAATTGTTGCTGCAGGGAAGAAAATGCTGAGTGAATATATTGAGATATTCAAAGGAGCAAACTTAGAATAGAGGATATTGATGTTAATACATTGGCAATATACAAATTGATTCCGGAAATGAAAAAGACAAAGGAACGGTTATAATTAATTTAAAAAAGATATGTTCAATCTTCTGATTGTAAGAGATGGTCAGCCGTTACTGGCAAGAAATATAATGATTGATACAAGCAGTGCACTTAATGAAACCGAATTTGTTCAGGAATATTTTGAAGCAATAAACAAAGACATAATATCTTCCCTTGCATATTACAATTCAATTACCAGGATTATATTGAGAATATATATATAACCGGATATGGTGTATGGAACGAGGGAATGGTACAGTTCCTAAGAGAAACAACCAAAGCAGATGTAAAAGTTGTTAATCCTTTCATAAATGAAAAAAACAAGTCGGGAACACCTGACGTGCCAAGACCCTATGAATTTGCTGTTGCATATGCACTGGCACAGAGGGGATTGGAGAGTGAATGATATGACAAGATTAGAATCAGCCTTCTTCCTGCTGAACTAAAAAGACAATCCTCCATGATGAAGATATGGACAATACTTGCCCTTGTATTGGCAATACTAGCCTTAATCATGTTGGCTGGAAACATTCTCATTAATTTCTGGTTGAAAATACCGGTTGCAGAACTGGAGTCTTTGAAGAATCAGAACAAAAGCATGACTGAAAATATTGGTAGGTTGTACTATATACAGGAAATGTTTGATGCGATAGAACTCAACAATAGAATTATTAAAGAATTAAGCGGGAATAATCCCGATTGGTCTTATCTCTTAGATGAAACTCGCGACATGACAGTATATGGTATAAATATGAGTCGAATGGAAATTATCACAGTCGGAGAAGGACAGGGATGTTCCATAACCGGAAACACGAGGAATGTAGACAATTTGAATGTTTGGATCAAACATATGGAATCTTGATGGCGTAGAATCGGTTTCCATATGATAAATATAACAACCACGCCTTCATCCGGCGGTGGATTAATTTTCCATTTTGATGCGATGGTAATCATTGCACGTTGGAACCAGGAATAGGAGGAAGAGAGATGCCGAAGTATAAAAAGAAAAATACTGTTATGAAATCAGATAATAAAAACGGCAAAAAAGGGTCTGCTATTGGGAACCGTGGTATTTCTACTGTCGACATTATAATAATCATAGTCGCCGGTATTGTTATAATTGTATCCGGAATATTTCTCTTCATGAATTTCAGAACATTGAAGCAGGTAAACGAGGACATTACTGAAATGAAACAGATTATTGATGCAAAAGCAGGATACCCTTGATAAACTGATTGAACTTGGTCAAAACGAGGACGCCTTAAAGGAAAATTACGAGCGGAATAAAATGTTTGTTCCGGAAGAAAAAGATGAAGTAGGAATAATAGCAGATGTTACAGGAATAGTGGAGAATGACGGAGGAATTTTCAGAACAATAACCTATAGTGCAGAAATTGTTAAGGAAAACGGAGTTACTGATGTCCCATTCACAATAAGGATAAACAGCACTTATGAACAATTAAGTGAGATTGTTAAAAACTTGGGCAGAACCAACAGGTTGTATGTAATTGATTCAATTACATATTATAGAAACAAGCAGCGAAATTCCATTTTAAGCACGATATAGAGATGCATGCATACTATAAAAAACCATAAATAGGAAGCGAATTAATGCAAGGAAGAATAAGAAGTCAGAAACTCGGGGAAGTGCTAATCCAGAAGGGCACCATAACGGCGGACCAACTGGAAGAGGCGCTTTCTTTGGTAAAGAACACAACAGATAAGTCCATGCTTGTTGGCGAGGCTCTTGGTTGAACTTGGTTATTGTTCTGAAAAACATATTGCCAGGACCATGGCGCATAAATCCAAAGCCAAGTATGCTAATCTTAATGATGTTAAGATTAACATGCAGGCATCCAATCTGCTGTCGCCTGGCCTTGCTTTAAGATATGGCGCTCTTCCCATTGGATTTCAGCAGAAGACAATGAGAAACTCATTGTTGCCATGCAGAATCCCACGGATCTTATGACAATAGATGACTTGATTCTTTTAACAGGTTATGATATAGAACCTGTAGTGGTAGAGGACAGGCAGCTGCGTAACAGCCTTAGAAAATTTTACAAACATGAGCACCGCTGACATTGATGCATATGATGAAGAAGATTTTAATACAGCTGAGGAAGAAGAAGATACACTGGCCCGGCCGGCTGTAAAGCTTGCCAATCAGGTATTAAACCAAGCCATGAAATCCCTTGCAAGTGATGTTCACATAGAACCACACGAAAAAAAATTAAGATAAGATATAGAATTGACGGTGTATCTGCATGACATCATGCAGCAGTCCGATAAGGATGTCCGCTTCAATAGTATCCCGATTTAAGGTTCTGGGCAATATGGATATTGCGGAACGCAGGGTTCCGCAGGACGGCAGGATGACTTTCAGAAGCGAAGGCCGTATTGCTGATATAAGGATAGCTACTCTGCCTACTGTTTTTGGAGAAAAAGTTACGCTTAGGATTGTTGACAGGAACTCCAAGCTTTTAACATTAGATAAATTGGGAATGCCGGAGAAACAACGCGAAGCTTTTTATCAGACAATAAAAGCGCCATATGGCTTTATATTGATTACCGGACCAACAGGAAGCGGAAAAAGCACAACGCTTTATGCAGCTCTTACGAGATTGAATTCAGCGGATAAAAACATTATTACACTAGAAGATCCGGTTGAAAGACGAATTGACGGGCTTAATCAGATACAGATAAACGAAAGAGCAGGGCTGATTTTTTCTTCCGGCCTTAGGTCTATATTAAGAAGTGACCCGGATATAGTTATGATTGGTGAAATCAGGGACCGTGAAACTGCTAAGATTGCAGTTGAGTCTGCATTGACAGGCCATTTGGTTTTGTCAACCCTTCACACTAATAATTCAGCGGGTGCATTAACAAGACTAGGGGAAATGGGTGTAGAACCATACCTTACTTCATCTTCCTTAATAGGGGTAATAGCCCAAAGGTTACTAAGGGTTCTTTGCGATGATTGTAAAAAGGAGTATACTATAAGCAGGAATGACCTGCTAAAGACATTCCCGGATTTTCCGATAGAGGACAAAGAGAAGGAGATTAAAATATATAAAGCCGAAGGTTGCGTTCAATGTAACAATACAGGCTATAAAGGCAGAATGGGTGTTTATGAATTCCTTACTGTAACGGATACAATGCAGGAACTTATATTAAAAAAAGCATCTACCCTGGATATTGAGGAAACTGCCATAAATGAAGGGATGGTCACTCTAAGGGCCGACGGTATGAACAAGATTAAAGAAGGTCGTACGTCGATTGAAGAATTCTTCAGGGTCATAGTCTAACGATTGGAGTGATGATTATGAAAAAATATCTTGGAAACAACAAAGGATGGGCAATGGCGCTTGTCATTGTGTTGCTTGCAATAGTACCGATTTTTGTGGTTGCATTATACACATATTCGTCAACATCAACCAAAATTGTTCTTAAGCAGATTGAAATAGAAAGGGCAAGGTATCTTGCGCGTTCGGGTATGGAGGCCGCTGTTTATGTTTGGCAGGATTCGGAACTTGATGCCAAGCCAACCGGCAGCCTGGAGCGCGTTTATCTTACAGCTGATGGTGTTTTTGCCAGACAGTCCACTTTGGGCGCTGATGCTATTGCGGCAAGTCTTGGCTATGTGGATGTTACCATTACATTTAATAATGATAATTCCAGCGATGAATATTTAACAACCAAAATTGAAGCTGAAGGCATTGCAGAAGGTACAGGTTCCAGAATGACTGCAACATCCTTACCCTATTTGGATGGTGATTCAACGGGCTGGTACAATAACAACTCAGGTGAATTTAACACTAGCAACGGAGACATCAGCAGGACTATTGCGGACCCAATTGGTGCCACAGTAACATATTTTGATTTAGAGGGTGTAGTCACCTGTGATGCAAATGGTGCCTTTACTTTCCAGGATGGGGAGACAGGTATACTTGTTGATACAATTTTCTTTAATGACCCGGTGGATCTTACGGACGGAAATGACAAATTATTATTCATTACTGCAAAGAAAGTAATCTTCCGGGATGAAGTTAATTTATCAGATGGAGGAGATTATGAATCCCTGATTCTCCATGCAGCTGCTTTAAATGCTATAGAGGTAGCTGGAAAAACAGGAAAATACGGTGCTGTATATTTCGGCGGAGATGTTACATTAAATGGTTCAACCATAATTCCCGCCGGAACAAATTACTATTATAAGAGCCGGACAGATGGCGTTGATTTAGTCTCGTGGGCAAACGGGGTATATTCCGCTGATGACAGTATCTTTTGGATGATACCTTCATCGGGAGATCAAAATGCTTTTACCCCGAGTGAGGCATCCAGCATATATTTTATATATGAATAGGAGATGATTTAAAATGAAAAGGATTTTAAAAAATAATTTAGGAATGACACTGGTAGAAGTCTTGTTGGCTATTCTGATATTTGTTCTAATGATTTGGACTTTCGCGCCCTTTGTAGCAGCTACTTTTAAACAAATAGCCCAGGCAGGCACACTGCATGTTGAGCTTTCTGAAGATGTTAGCAATATAGACGGCCAGCTTGCCGATGAATTTTTCGGGGCCCCTAGTACATTTCCCGTGAAGGTTGGGGGCGATGATAACATAGATGTTAATGGAGTTCATCTTACCAGCGGACAACTCCATACTTTCTATTCCGGCATAACATCATATATCACCACTGATGACATACTATATGAGGGATATGGGTCCGATGACTTTTACACCGGGTTTTATTCAATTGGCTTCCTTCCGGAAGTATCTAATAAAAAGTTTTTCAAAAACCAGCATACTTGGGTTGTTGAGCTAGTCGGTAAGGATGGATTTATATATATGGTGGATGAGGAGATTGATGTGGTTCAACAGGATGGAAATCCTCCGGGATTTGATAAAAATGATATAGATCCTGACACTGTTGATGACTTGTCAGGCGTATTCATTGTAGCAAGCCAGTTTCCCGATGGTGCAGGAGGTAATCCTGACAAGATTGCTTATATATGCATAGTTCCGGATAAGTACGGGTTGGATAATACCAACTCTCCATATGGATTAGCAATAAAATCAAAAGACAAGGGACAGACTTTTGTTGATGAACAAATACCAATTAACGTCATGCTGCCCCTGTATCAGGCCGTTGGCGAAGATGGTTGGGAAAGGATTGCAAGTCATATCGATTACTGGGTTGATAAGCATGAGTACCATGATCCCGATTACGGGGACGAGGGTATTGATGTAATAAGACTTCCGGAGAATGTCGATTTTTATGATGTCATGTGGTATGAAGATGATTCTATAGGATTATACATAACTGTCGGAGACGACGGCAATCTCTGGTACAGATACCATGAATCAGACTGGATTGAAATGGATTTAGTTGTCTCAGGCGACCTCAACAGGATTAAACGCCTCGGAGGTATGTTTGTAGCAATCGGATCGAATGGTACTGTTATAACATCAAATGATTTGTCAATATCAACAGACCCTGCAGATATGGGAACAGACCCTTCAGACCCAATGTCATGGGGAACTAACATGGTTACAATTTCGGGAACACCGTCAACAAAGGATTTAACCGCATTTTCGTATAATTCATCCGTCGGTTATGTAATTATGGCTTCCGATGGCACGGTTTATACTTCATCGGATTTGTCGACCTACACAGAACATAGTACCGCTGCATCAGGAATAACAGATGCTTCTGTCACTTCGGTTATAATAAATGACATGGTATGGATGGGAAGCCACTTTATTGCCGTAGGCGACGACAATTATATAGCTGTTTCTCCAGACGGAACAAACTGGACTATACTTGAACCGTCATCTACAATTGATTCGCCGAACGGATTTGATGATTTTAACTGTGTATTCGTTAATAGAAGCCAGGGATTTATACTCGGCGACAGCGGCCAGATTCACATGATTGGTCTTGGCGGTGATGTAGGGTCATGGACATGGACAACTGTTAGAGCCCATAGTGAAGGCGGGGAAAATCTTTATGACATGTCATATTCCCGAAGGGCTTATGTAGTTGTCGGAGAAGACGGCAAGGTAATGTATTCATTAAACGGAACGACATGGACGGACACAAACAAGATGGATGGCTTTGATACCGAAAAAGATATATTTGCAGTTGCAGGCAGGGAATAAGATATGAAGAAAAGCATAAGTGAAAAGTATAATATTCTAAAGAACAGCAAAGGCTTTTCGATTGTTGAGCTATTACTGGCACTTGCCCTTCTTCTTATCGCAATTGGACTTGGTTACAATCTGCTGTTCTTTGCCAGGAACTCTTTTGAACGTTCAGAAGAACGCTGGATGGAACAGAATGAGGTTGTATCCATATCAAATATTGTTTACGATTCGCTTAATGAAGCATATTATGTGGCGATTGTAGCGGATGAGAGTGATATCGATTCTTTGGGACTGGACTTTTACGGAGCATTTTTTGTTAATGCAGCCGGTAATACAATCTATAAATCCAGCGACGGTGGAACGGTAACTTCAGCCGAATTGCCGGGTGATTACCTTACTTTATATTTTGCAAAGAAAACATACACAATAAATGAGGAGGAATATGAATATAATGATTTAATTGATGTGTCTGTAGTTTCCAACGACCTTGCATATACAATCTCAACCCAGGTTCATCTTGACAACATGAACAGGGACAGGGATCTTCATGGAGATGATTCAGGACCGGTTATTGTTTTTCAGACTAAAGAAATCGTTAAGACCGTACCGGAAGACCTATATGATCAGTTGTGTTTTATTGCCACTGCTTCTTACGGGTCATCAACGGATCCGTCGGTCAGATTGCTAAGGCGGTTCAGGGATGATTACCTGCTTGAGACAAGATTCGGGACAAAGTTCGTCGAATTCTATTATAAGAACTCACCGCCGGTTGCAGCTGTGATTGAAGACAGCCCGGTACTGCGATTCATTACACGCGCCGTCTTGTCACCGATTGTCGGGATTGTCAGCCTTATAATGAATCCCATACATCTGATGAGTATTCTTTCGGGAATTCTGGTTACATTGGTTGTGTTCAAAAAGAAGTATGGTTTTTATAAACAAAAACAATTAATTTAAGTAATAAAAAACACAGTCTGCGGACTGTGTTTTTTATTTGCTGTTTATTTATTATTCCCCAAAATACTGCATAATATCTTCTTTTTCAATGCAGTGGGTGATAACGGTTGCTTTTGAAATTCTTCCCCTTTTATGCAGGTTCAGTAGGTGTTTGTCCATTGTTATCATACCGTTTTGGTTGTTTGTCCTTATTACATTAGGAATCTGGAATGCCTTGCCTTCTCTTATTAAAGTTCTAATAGCAGGAGTAGATTGCATTACTTCATATGCGAGCACACGCTTTCCATCAAGGCTTGGGAGGAGTTGCTGTGAGATAACTGACTTAAGTACAATTGCAAGCTGTGTCTTGACCTGTGACTGCTGGTGAGGTGGAAACACGTCAACGATCCTGTCTATGGTTTTTGCTGCTCCGATGGTGTGCAATGTACTGAGAACCAAATGGCCGGTTTCTGCGGCTGTCAGTGCGATTGCAATACTTTCGAGGTCTCGCATTTCTCCAACGAATATGATATCCGGATCCTGTCTTAGGGCTGAGCGCAGGCCTTCGGCAAATGAATTTGAATCGGTGCCGATTTCGCGTTGATTGATAATGCTTTTCTTGTGATTATGAACATACTCAATAGGATCTTCCAAAGTGACAATATGCACATCGCGGTTTGTGTTAATCCAGTCAATCATGGAAGAAAGAGTAGTGGTTTTTCCCATCCCTGTTGGACCGGTAACTAATATAAGTCCCGATGTCAACTGGCATAATGACCTGATTGTCCTGGGAAGCCCCAAAGCTTCAAAGGATAAAATCTCATCATTCAGAAATCTAAATGCGAAACTGTATGATTTACCAACTTTGTAGACATTAAGCCTGAAACGCCTGTCTTGTGCTGTTATTGCAAGGTCGAATTCGCCATGGCTTTTCAGGTAGTTTTTCTGGCCTTCTGTTAAAAGCTGTTCAAATATTTGTGAGCAGTGTTCTTCAGTGATAAGGAATTCCGCCATCGGAACCAGTTTTCCATGCAGCCTCATTGTTGGTGCAATACCTACCGTAATGTGAATGTCGCTTGCACCTTGATCTGCTGCTTCAATAAGATATTTCTCAATATTCATCATTTCACCCCCGAATATATGACTATTATATCAAAAACAGTGATAAAAAAATAGAACGCTGTACATACATTTGTTATAATTAGGGAGTATTGTACACCCCGTGATTGAATGTACAATAACAGCGGATAGCTGTATTTCCTGAAAATTCCTTATTTTGGGTTGTTTTTCAGGAAATTTCCCTAATTATCGGTGTATTGCACCAGCTTAGAAATGCTTGAAAAGTAGTTTAGTCCGGCATTTTAAGTTGTGCAATAAGCCATAATTATTATATTCAGGGGATTCGGATGTTCGAACCGGGTTCTGTTTTATGATTGGAGAAGATATGATTGATATATTCTGGCTGGTCGTTGCATTCATATATGGCATGGTTCTAGGTAGCTTTACCAATGTCTGCATCTACAGGATACCTGAAAAAATCTCCCTATGGTCGCCTCCGTCTACATGCCCCGGATGCGGATATAAGATTAAATGGTATGACAACATACCGGTTTTAAGTTATATATTTCTAGGTGGAAAATGCAGAAAATGTAAAACAAAAATATCCATGCAATACCCTTTGATAGAGATGTTTACCGGATTTCTTGTTGCCTTGATTTATCTAAAGATCGGCCTTTCATATGATGTAATTTTCCTATCAGCGATTTTAGTAGTGCTTTTAACCATCGCTGCAATAGATTATAAAACAATGATTATTCCCAATGGTACCGTAATTGCCTTGATTGTAATCGGTGGACTATACACAGTTGCGCGCATTATATTCCCTCAGGAATTTGTAATTTCAATAACCTGGCTGGAAGCATTAATCGGATTTTTTGCTGCCAGTGTGCCGCTTTTCCTTGTAGCCGTTCTTTCAAAAGGAGGAATGGGCGGCGGGGATATAAAGCTCATGGCTGCTGCAGGGCTTTTCCTTGGGTGGAAAGGCATTTTAGTCGCCATGATAGCAGGCAGTTTGATAGGAGCAATTGTAAGCCTGACAATGATTGCGCTTAAAAAGAAAAAGCGTAAAGACATGATACCGTTCGGCCCATTCCTTTGCCTGGGAATTCTTATTGCTGCTGTAATCGGGCCTGAAATAATCCAGTGGTACACTGGTTTGTTCACTGTCCTTCACCTAAAATAACTGATTTGGTCCAACTCATCCGACGGATGATTAGACCAAAATTGTGGGATGACTGGACCTAAATATCGAGAAAATTCCAAAATACCGGTTGGTTGAGATTTTACAGCGGATGTAATATAGTTATGAAACAGGAGTTAAGAAGGTGAAGGACTTTCGCTATTCCCGCAAAGCGGGGAAATTTAGAAAATACTTTATTTCCAGTGCTGTCGGACTTTCATTTGTAACAAGTATGTATGGGGTCGGCGGTATTTTTATGACAAGTTATCTTCTTTATCTTAGGGTAACTGCATCGCAAATAGGATTTCTTGCAGCACTTCCGAACCTTCTGAACATTATCCAGGTTTTTTCAATACTAATTTATAGGAAGTATAAAAGCAGGAAAAAAGTCCTTATAGCACTGAGGGCTCCCAGTATTTTATCCAGTTCCTGATAATACTCATTCCAAAGACTAATTACTGATAAATACCAGTTTGCCGTTGTTGCAGCATGTTTTTTCTTCGGGCATTTGTTCCGGGCGCTGGCGGGAAGCGGAGACCATTAGACTGGAACAATATGTTCGTCCCTCCTGAAATAAAGGGCAAGGCATTTTTCTAAGAGAAACCTTATCGGGAATGTCATATATATAGTAATCTCATTCAGCCTCGGGCAGATACTGGACATATACGATAAAACTTATCTGGCATATGTTCTGATACTTGTAGTTACACTTATATTTGCATTGCTTGAAATATTCAGTTACCAGAGGATTGATGACTATAACAGCGACTTGATTGAAGCAAAGCCGATTAAATTCAAGGAAATGTTTTCGCGTCCCTTTAAGAATAAACAGTACATGGCGTTTATATATTTTTCTTTGGCATGGATGTTTGCACAGAGCCTGGCAAATCCATATTTCACATTTTACAGTAAAGCAGTGTTGTTGCTGGAATATACATACATTGCAGCAATGGGAAGCATAGTCGCATTGATGAAAATAATCAGCGCCGGCATATGGGGCGCCAGGGGAGATAAGAAAGGTTGGCGGAAGGTCCTTATGTTTTCAGGCATAGCCTATGCCGCAGCAAATATGATATGGGCTTTTTTAAACCCTCAGACGGTTTTTCTGTATCCTGTTGGAATCATATTGCGCGGCCTGTTTATGATAGGTGCTAACATAGCCGTCTTCAATCTGAATTTTGAGTTGAGCCCTGATGAAGACAGGATGATGTTTTTTGGATTCAGGGCAGCGCTTGTGGGAGTATTTGCATTTATTGGCCCGAATCTGGCTGCATTTATTGTAAAATTCATTACCCCGATAAATATATCGGTTTTGGGTTACTTAGTAAACGGCTATCAGATTGTCTTTCTGCTGTCTGCCATCCTGCAGTTTGTTGCCGTCAGACAATTTGTTGTATACTTAAAACATAAAGGATTGGGAGAGAGACATACATGATAAAAAATAATATAGAACGAACCAATGAGAGATTGAAGAAATTCGAAGCTGCTGATAAGGGCGTTCTGATACAGATTAAATCTATAAAAGAATTATCAGAAAAAAGAAGAAGGCTTGATTCCTGGGGCCTACCGGACAACATGAAAGAATACCTCGATTACAGACTCGCTTCATTCCTTGAATACTGGGATAAAAGAAAAAATCTTGACGATGATATGATTCCGGCAATTGCTCCATGGTATGGAATTGCGGAACATACGGCATTTATAGGAGGAGTAGCAGATTTCGGCGACCAGACCAGCTGGCACCATTCTTTTATAATCGATTGGGAAAAAGACCGCCAAAAGGCGAAGCTTGATGAAAACAATACATGGCTGAGGCTTGTCCTGGACGGTATTGAATACCTTTCTGAAAAATGTGACGGAAGATATACATTAAAGCTAAGGGGAGCTGAAGGAGCCATGGATATAGCCAATATGGCAAGGGGCAACGAGATGTTCTATGATTTCTATGAATATCCCGAAGAGTTCCATGAATTCCTCGATTTCTGTGCAGATGCTGCAAGATTTACACTTACAAAGCAAGCCAAAGCAACAGGAAAGTATATGGGTGGAACAATAACAGGGTTTGATGTTTGGCTGCCGGGTAATTCCACCGGGCATCTCTCTGAGGATGCTTCTGTTATGATATCTCCGGCTCAATTCAGGGAATTTGCACTGCCGCACACCAATAAGATAACTGCAGGATTCGACCATGTTTTCATGCATACCCATTCAGCCGGAAGCCATAATATTCCTGAGATTGCAAAGATCGACAATCTTGATTACCTTGAAATATCAAATGACCCGAATGCCCCGAAGTCAATTGAAATATACAAAAAAATTGCCGATGAACTTGAAGATATGACCATCGTGGTCAGTACTACAATAGATGAAATAAAAGATAATATAGAATTCCTTGCAGGCAAGAAGACTATACTCTGGTATGATGCGGAAACGTTGAAGGATGCAAAAGAAGCCATATCTATAGCAAGAAGTATCTCATGAGGGATATCAATAACAAACCGGGAGGGTTATGAAAAATAGCTTTCTGTCAATTTTTAAAAGCGTAAAAGCCAAAATGATGATTACCGTTTTGTCGGGCATCGCATTATTATTTGCCATGCTGTTAATTAACAACAATTATTCCGACCGGCTTATAAGAGAGCGTCTGGATACAACATATGACAATATGTCTGAGTTGTCAGCCGAATATATGGAATTAAGGATTAGAAAAAGCGACAACATTGCCCTTGATGTCGCTGGTAATGAAAATGTTGCAATTTTGTCAAGTATCTACCTTGCCGAATCCGGAGCATATCAGTCATTAAGCAGTATAAAAGACACGGTGGCGGAACAAATAAACTATCATTCATCGGCGAATGAGGAAATAGACAGCATATACCTATATTACGGAAGCCGCCGTACGTTTTTCGATTCTGGCGGAATGACCGGCAAGACTGACAATCCCGAAGTAATGGACTGGGTAGATAAAAACACCGGATGGAATACAGAAATTATATGGAAGGATTATAATTCCGAACATCGCCGGTAAAAGCTTTCTGTCAATTATGTACAGACTGGACTATTTCAGCCAGGATATCAGGACACCTGTTTACCTAGGTATTAATTTTGATAAAAATGCTCTTATTTGATTTCCTTGATAAAATCAAACTTACTCAGAACTCATCTACAGCCCTTGTTAATTTCAGCGATAATGTGTATATCCTGAACTCCGATTTGGTAACGGTTATTGATCTAAAGAGACGCTTGAAAGATAATATTGTGGCTCTTGAAAACAGGAGAGAATATTTTGGTTGACATACAGGGACTTGGCAAGAGTGTGCTGAAATATACTCCTTTGGCTTCGGGTAACGGCGGCATAGTACATATAATCCCCGAGGTAGATATGCAGCCGTATAAACAGAACCTTAAACCGTTTATTATTGTTATAGCTGCAATCTTTTCTCTTATGTTCATGCTTATGCTGGTTTCCTTGATTAACCGAGACATCGACAGACCTATAAAGAGTCTTATAAAACACATGAAAAAACTTGAAGCCGGGCGTTTTTCAGATAAGATCGAAGAAAGCCGGGATGATGAATTCGGCAAAGTTTACCTTGCCTACAATAACATGACCGTGGAAATTGAAAAGTTAATCCAAGAGTTGTATCAGGAAAAGTTGGTTAAGAGAGAGATGGAACTTAAAATCCTACAGGAGAAAATCAATCCTCATTTCCTGTACAATACACTTGATACTATCAATTGGATTGCAATGGAACACCAGGTGGATGACATATCAAAGATGGTTATTGCATTGTCAACAATGTATCGCAAAACATTTAATAGAGGGCGAGACCTGATATCTATTGAAGACGTAATGACCAGCATATCCTGTTATCTTGAAATTCAACAAATCAGGTACGGTGAATCCTTCTTTTATGAAATTGATTGTGATGAAGATACAAAGCAGCTTGAAATCCTTAACCTGATTATACAGACTTTGGTCGAGAACTCTATAATACATGGGATGGAAGGTATGAAGGAAAACGGAAAGATACTAATAAAAACCTGGAAGAGAAGACGAATTCCTGAATATAGAAGTCACTGACAATGGAACAGGTATAGATGAGGAAAAATTAAATCTAATAAGGGCCAGTATAGGTTCTACCGGGATGGAAAGCGAGTCCGGGCTCAGGAATGTCCAAAAAAGGATTAAGCTGTATTATGGGAATCAGTATGGTATAAAAATTGACAGCGAGAAAGGTTCCGGAACTTCCATTTGGGTTAAGATACCGGCAATTGAGGCAGGCAATGATTGATATATTAATAGTAGATGATGAAAAAAAGATAAGGGAAGGCATTAGCCATAATATTGACTGGGCTGCCTTTGATATTAATGTTTGCGGAACTGCGTCAAGCGGTCTTGAAGCCCTGGACATGATAGATATGTTCATGCCGGGGATAGTAATAACAGATATCAGCATGAGTGATATGGACGGCCTTGAGCTATTGGAGATAATAAACCAGACATATCCAACGGTTAAAGTAATTCTCATTAGCGGGTACAAAGAGTTTGAATATGCGCAAAAAGCTGTGGCCCTTAATGCATTTTCATATCTTACCAAACCCATTAATTCAAAGATGCTTTTGGATAAAGTCAAGGAAGCAAAGAACCTGATAGAGAAACGGATATCTGAAGTAAAGATTAATGATGTCATAAGGAAAAAACTGAGGGAAAATATTCTTGTAGTCAGGGATTCCTTCTTTACTACCCTAATGGAGGGCAGATTGAGGAACAGAGAAGAAATTGAGAGCCGCAGCGAGTTTCTTGAAATTGATCTGAATTACAATCAATTTTTAGTCAGCGTTTTGACCTTTGAGGCAGGCGGTGCTGTTAAAAACAAGAATTTTTATGATATTAGTTTTTATAAAGCGGCAATAATGAGCAAGACCGAGGAAAAAATCAACGACATGTACACTTGCTATGTATTCAACCTTGGTGAAAAAATCGGGGTTATGACATGCTCTGACAGGATAGAGAAAGCGTTGTTGACCAGATAGGCTGGAGGAAATAAAAAACTGGGTTAATAATAATATGGGGCTTTCCTTAAGTGCAGGAGTAGGCAATGTAAGCGGAAGTATTGAAAAGATTTCGCTTTCTTACAGGACTGCTCTTGATGCTATGCAGTATAGTGTTGTCCTTGGTAAAAATGTAGTAATAGATTCAGATAAAATTGCAGAAATGACCAAAGAAAAAATTGCCATGGATGATTTTGAATCAATTATGAGTACAACTGAAGATGTTCTGACTGCCGGGGTAAAAAACGGAGACAGGCATATTGTCAGGGATTGTCTTGATGAAATTTTTGCCAGCGTTAATCAGATTGTAAGAAATGATATCAGGCAAAAGGAAAGAGTTGTTTTTCTGCTGGCATTCTATCTTACAAAAATGCTTGTTTTCGCTCGAAATCCAGGGACATAGGTATTATGGCAATGAAAATGACCTTTTTGCAGTCATGAATGCCAAGACGGGCATGACTGATATACATGATTTCATGAGGGATTTCTTCGATGAAGCCAGTAAAGAATTGGAGAAAACAACACGGAACAGGAACAATTATCTTGTTAGCCAGGCGATAAAATTTATTGATGTATACCAAGATAGCAGCGTGACATTGGTTTCAGTAGCTGACAGGCTGCAGATACATCCAAGCTACCTTAGTAGGATTTTCAAGCAGGAGACCGGCGAATCATTTAGCGAACACCTTATTAAAAATAAAATGAATTTCGCAAAACAGTTGCTAAAGACAACCAATAAAAAGGTTTATGAAATAGCCAATTCAATAGGCTATAAAGATGTAGCACACTTTACAAAACTATTTAAAAAGTTTTTCGGGGTGTCACCTACGGAGTATCGCAATTTAGTATGACTTTAGTTGATATTAATAGTTTAAACATCTTCATTCCTCTATTATTCAGCATTTTAAAAAATCGGCCCTCCGTTATATTTGCAGAATAATCACAAAATAATTAATTAACCAGCAGCTTATATGCTATTATGTCTGGAATTAAATTAAAATTAATCCGATAGGGAGCCGATGGCCTTGTACATGGCGATAATATTCTCAATTGGAGTTCCGGCTTGTATGGCGTGGGTAGGGGCGATTATCATCCCACCCTTAGCAAACAGCCTTTTCCTAAGTTCAATTCTCTAATTACATCATCAACGGTGCCCCAGGGAAGTGTATGCTGTACGCTAATGCTTCCGCAGAATGCGATTTGCTCATAGAATTCATCATGAAGTTCTGTTATATCCATGCCTGAGGCATCAACCTGTACAACTTCCAGAATATCAAGTCCCATTTCTATGAAAGTCGGTATCAGCTTTCTGCAGCTTCCACAACAGTGCATCATGGCTATAGCTCCGTGTCTATGTGCAAGGTCAATGAAGGCCTCATGTTTCTCGCGGAAAAGCCTGTTATATGAATCAGGACTTATAAGAAGGCCGTTCTGATTGCCAAGGTCTTCGCCCATACCGACTATGTCGACAAGTCCCTCCGCTGCTTTTAGCGTTCTTTCTGTCTTTTCCAACAGGAACTTGTGCCTTCTTTTTACAAGCCCGAGAAAAACAGGATCTTCCAGGGCGATGTCGTACATGACTTTCTGAACACCCCTGTACCGTGCTATTCCGTTAATGAAATCAGGAGTGCCCGCGCCTTCAATCTGAATCGGAAATTCAGAAAGTGCTTTGCATTTCTCTTTAACAGTAGAATAATCATACCAATCAGCTGAAGGAAACCTATGACTATCCAGTTCGGCCGGATCGTCTACATTTTCAAATGGCAGAAATGACGGCTCATTATATGTTCCATGGCCGAAGGAAACCTTTGAATATATTTCGCCGTTCAGTCCTTCGGTGCTTCCGTCCTCATATCTTTTTAATCCAGGGCCAATGTAATCAGGGGAAACATGCCTTAAATCAGCACCAAGACGTTCATAAAGTTCCATCCTGCTGTTAACGCCAAGTTCTTCCATAAGCTGCGCATGTATCTCTGGAGTGCCGTAGTAATGCGTCGGCATTCTGTCAAAAGGCTCATAGTTAATTGCCGCGTAAAATCTTTCTCTGGAATTCATTCCGTTACCTCCGATAGTATAGTCTTAATAATATCAGCAATACTTGAACTTAATAAATCTTTATTTGAATGACCGGTTGTGAATAAAGTTTCTGTTAGGCCTTCCAGTATGGATACACCAGCCCAGCCGTTGAAGGTGAACCAGATGCTGGAGGGCTCTCCGGTATCGGTGTATTTTTCGATTACAAGGCCGTCGCTTGGACAATATCTTTCTGTTATTACCCCCAGGCGCCCGTAGCCGGTAGTGTCAGGGTATAAATCGGCGGTGGCTAGTCCCCAGCAAAGTCCATCGGCAGCCCTGTCAAGGTGATATTTATCTCCTGTATGTCTGTATATATACACAAGCTCTGCCGTAATATTCACACCCATCGGGTGAATATGCGGATTGGAAACACTGGTCACCGAACCGCCGCAGGAATTCCATCCTGAATCTTTAAGCGGCTTGAATTCCGGCCGCGCTTTGAAAGCATATCTCCAAAGATATTCATATTCTGCACCATGAACCGCCATCTTAATGTATTCAGGATTGCCGGTGGCTTCATGCAGCAGTACTGCAGTTCTTATAAATGCAAGATTGCCCTCCTGGTCAATTGATTTCCAGGTGTCCATCGGTGAACCCCAGCAATCAAGGTTTTTAACGAATTCATAGTAATATGATATGCCTTTTTCAGCGCTTTTTAGATAAATTTTGTTGCCGGTTATTTTAAAAGCTAAGGCACATGATGCTGCAAACCAGCAACCGGCAAAGCCTTCGGCATCCAGGATCCCAGGCTCATTAAGTGAATAGGTATATCCATAGCAGCCGTCATCCTGCTGTAAATCAATTATTGCATCAAGTGCTGTCATACAGGATTTTAGCCAACGGTGGTTGTCTTCTCCATTCAGATTTTTCAGCAGATTATAAGTTTTAAGCAGATAGTAAATCCCATTTCCGTTTGTATATGCACAATGGCAGTCCCTAACCATATATCCTGCCCACCATCCGTTTACATCGCTATCGTTCCATGGACGGATAAGGTCAAAAAACAAGCCTGTTTCGGGATTAATTCTTTTTGCCATCTCATCGAACAGACCACGCAGATTTTTAGTGAATGAATTTTCGATGCCTATAATCAACTGAGCTGAAAGAAGCGGATATACCAGAACGCCCGTCCCGGTCCAGCCGGTGGCAATCAATGGGCGCCATGGCTTCAACTCCGGATCATTGGGAAGCTTGCATTCCTCATTGGTAAATGCGTTCATCTCTTTAGACCAGTTTATTTCTTCATATGAATTCAGAAACTCGTTGAGATAGTTTCCGACACTATGAGATGGAATCGGTATTTCCCTGTTCTCATAATATATATTTCGCAGTATTTGGGCACATGTAAGCCTGCTTTTCCCTTCAATCGCGAAAATCTTGCCGTATGCTGCTGATCCTTTCGTATAATGGCTTGTAGCCGGGGTCATCATTTCCTTAAAAGTAAATGTATAAGGGAAATTCTTATATCCCAGAGACACCCCTGCAGCAGCGGGAAGTTTTGAGAAAACTCCGTTCCTTATGAAGCCATTCTTATTTATAGAATCTTCCGAGTATGGATTTATGGATATACCTACGGCGCCTTTGCAGCAGGCAATCATTGATACGGGATGAGACGCCCGGTCTGCGCGGAATTCCCATTCCGGGGAAGTGGATTCCGATTCGGGATAATCATAAGATAGATTAGGGAAAAATCCAGGCTTTGCATTGGCAAGGTTATTGTCTCCGTGAATATTGCAAGGGATTATATGGTAGATATCTTCTTCATTATTTAGATAAAGCTCTATTTTAATAGATGCAGGGTAATCTGATTCTGATTCAAGGGAATAGGAGTAATCATTTTTTAAAATGAACCTAATAAAAATAGAGTTTCCCTTAAATTCATAAGTTCCGGGATTTACTTCTGTTAAGTTGACAGGATTTTCCCTGTTTTCTGTGCGAATATAAAAATTAAGTTCAAGGGAAAATCCATTGATATTAATTTTCATTAGAAATTACCCCTTAGCAAATCCTGTTTTCGCTTCATATAGTATTTGAAGTTTTCCAGCGAAACATCCGGCGGGACAAGGTGATCGACAGTAGGGATAAAACCTCCGTCTTCAACAATCGGAACAAGAGATGCCAGATGGTTCTCAATATCCTTTATCCCCTTGGCGAGTTCCCTTTTGTCAACACCTCCCCATAGCCTGAGGTCTTTTCCAAATTTCTTCCTTAGTTCCATAGGATCCTGGTCTTCGGCCGCCCTTTCCATGGGCCAAATGGCGTCTACACCGGTTTCAAGCAGCATGGATATAAGTGGTTCGCTGTTGCCGTCTGTGTCAACTGCGACATAAGGCACTCCCTGTGATTTAAAGAAATCCACAAGGCGGCGCATATGTGGGAAAATAAATTCTTTGTATTGGCCGGGGCTGAGAAGCGGTCCGTTTTTCATTGCCATATCTTCATTTATAAAAACATAGTCAGGCGTTATTTCTTTAAGTATCGGCTTTGAGATTTCAATAGTAAAATCAGCGATGAATTCCATCATTTCATGCATAAGCTTTGGCATGTCGTACCAGGCATAGCAAACGCCTTCAGTACCCATCCATTCCCTTGCTCTCCAAAAGAATCCTTTTGTGCCGCAGTTTTTACTCATAACCAGTACATGTTTGCGGTTATTCCATTCATCAATCCGGGATTCCCAGCCTTTTGGATATCTCGAATTTATGTCGGTGACAAGGCGTTTTTTAAGTTCTGTAAAGTCTTTTGGTGATTCAATAGGAAAGGATAAATACTGGTCCATACAGGACCGGCTGTTTCCTATCGAGCCTTCTTTAAGGGCTTTTGTGACTATTCCATCTCGATGGCGTTTTATTATATACCGTTCGGTTTCATCAAGGATTTCTTCTTTAAATGAGGGAAGCAAACCATAATTTATAAGGAGGTATTCCCGGTGGTCCATATCCCACTTCGGATCGCCCACAAACCAGTTCCAGAAGTAATTTTCAGAATCCAGGCCTTCGGCTTTCCATCTTTCCCGCGTCTGAGCCCAGACACCAACCTCATGATTGGGAATCCGATCTACCGGCTTGTATTCCATAAGAGCCAAAAATCGCTCCCTGTTACTCATTTTCTTCATTGCAATACCTCCGTCAGGCAAAAAGCAATAACATAATAACATAAGGCAGTTAGGTTTACACTACAAATATCCATATGCTATAATTATGCAAGCGGAGGTGCCTGATGGCTTTTATCAAGACTACATACGAGTGCTTTGCAAAACGTCCTTTTCTGTTAATATATATAGCGGCGTTTTCTTTATTATATTCATTAATCCACCTTATGAATCCATTTCTTGAAATCCTTGAGAACCTGGGTGCGCTGGGCACCGAGAACTGGACGGATTCCATGGTATACATATCAAAGGAACTATATACAATACCGAACATATCGATAATACTGCCCGCTGCAGTTTTGACAGCTTTAATTATTGCTGTTTTATCAGGAGCGGCAACCTCGGGTTTTATGAACCTTTACTATGAAACCCTTATGGACAGCAAGCAAAAGACAGCAGAAATAATATTTGCCGGTATAAAGAAGTTCTTTTTAAAGACATCAATTGTTTTCTTTCAGTTCTATGTTGCAATGATTGCTATAATTTTACTGGTGCCATTGGCGACGGTCCCGTCAATCATCATGGCCCAAAAAGCGATTGAAAACGGAAGTGACAATTTCTTTACAACTAAGTTTCTGACAATACTTACACTTGTAGTCATATTCCTTGTAATTGCTTTCATTGCAATGGCGTTTTTATTCAGGTTTCCGTCAATTTACTATTTCAGAAAACGTCCTATAGAAAAATCGAAAAATGTTGTTTCGTCAGCATACCTTAGATATTTCGCCCCAGTGTGTCTTCTTGTCAGTTTATTTCTCGGAACCGAACTGCTTCTGTTAACCATTGGCAGCAATGTGCTTGAATTTTTCACGGGATGGGTTTTCTTTACATTGCTTCTAACAGCCGTAAGCGCTGTTTCTTTCACCGGATATGCGATGATGCTAAGAAAATTCAAACGCGATTGAAATAATTTGAAATTGTTTTCAAAGTACTTTCATGGGTAAATAAAAACCGTATTAATGAACGGAGTTTTCTTCATGCAGAATAAAAAAGCAGCTTATATTATCATTGTTATTGCAGTTATTGCTATCGCAGTTATCGCATTTTTTGCAATAAAGGGATTGGTTTCCAAAAATGCCAGGGTGCCCGGAGATAGGTCATACAGGCTTGAGCTTATGGAAGAGCCGGTTCCGGCTCCTGACATTCAATTCCTTGATATGAATGACAATATGCATCAGTTAAGCGACTTCAGGGGAAAGACTGTAATAGTAAATTTCTGGGCAATTTTTTGCCCTCCCTGTATAGAAGAACTCCCGGACTTTAATAAGGCAGCGGCTGAACTTGAAGAATTAAACACAGTTATAATTGCTATCAATGTAACTGAAGGGAAAAGCGACATCAAAGAGTTCGCAGCTAATATGAACCTCAGCCACATTGATTTTTATATTGATTTTAATAACAACGGCTCAAAAACATATGGAATCGATACAATACCAAGGACTTTGGTAATCGATAAAAATGGATATGTAAGATCTGCGGCAAGGGGAGCGGTCACTTATGAAGACCTTATACATATCGTGGATATAATCGACTAGAAAGGAATCTTATGTACGATATAATAATTATCGGCGGGGGACCGGCCGGGATATCAGCTTCGCAATATACATCCAGGGCCGGGCTTCGCACCCTTATCATTACACATGGTAAGGGAAGCCTTGAAAAAGCGGATAAAATTGAAAATTGCTATGGAATTGGTTCGGGGCTTAACGGCGGGAAGTTGATTAACAACGGTATTGAATCGGCCGGGAACCTGGGTGTAGAAATCGTTGATGACGAAGTAGTCGGGATAAAAGGTTTTGAGGATATTACATTACAGGGGATACATGGAGAATATCAGGGCAAGGCCATTATAATAGCGATGGGTTCCCCGAAGAAAAAACCTCCTTTTAAGAACTTGGAAAGATTCGAAGGCAACGGTGTAAGCTACTGTGCAGCATGCGACGGTTTTTTCTACAGGGACAGGAAGATTGCGGTTATCGGCTATAATGAGTATATGGTCCACGAAGTAGTGGAAATCAAGGAATTATCCGACAACCTAACAATACTGACAAACGGTATGCCGATGGAAATTGAGGAAGCTGATAAAGGCTTGATTGATGGCATTGCGATAGTCAATGAAAAAATTATAGCTTTTTATGGTGAGGAATACCTTCTTGGAATTGAATTTGAGTCAGGAAAGAAAGAAGATTTTGAAGGTGTGTTTATTGCATACGGCAGTGCAACCGGGATGGAAATGGCACTTAAAACAGGCCTGTTAACAGAAGATGGTGCAATTGTAACCGATGAAAAACAGTGTACAAACCTTCCAAATATATTTGCGGCGGGGGACTGTACCGGCGGATTTAAGCAGATTTCCGTGGCTGTCAGCGAGGGTTCAGTTGCAGCTAAATCGGCCATAGAGTACCTTAGGTCAAATAAGTAAAAGGAATATACATGCTAGATAATAACACTACGGATGACGGTTAAATCATCCATGGGATAATTAGATAGTTTAGAGATATTTTGGATATTGCATATTAGTCGCCTATGGTTTAGAATACATAGTAGTTAGGGAAACAAGGATAAGGTATTATCATAGAAAGCTGCAGCAGGCGGTTTTGGCATGATGCTTTATCCGTTTTTTATGCAGATGCATGGCATGGATGGATTTGATTATGTTGTTTGGCAGCAACAGGTTAAATCTTGAAATAAAAAATAAAAAAATATATAATACTTTAGTTGGTGCAAAAAAAAGCACTTAAGTAAAAAGGAGCGGCATATGATTGAAATCCAGAATCTGACTAAAAAGTATGGTCAGATTGTAGCCGTCAACAACATAAGTTTCAATGTTAATAAGGGCGAAATATTAGGTTTTCTAGGTCCCAATGGTGCAGGAAAATCGACAACAATGAATATCATTACCGGATATTTGCCCTCAACGGCAGGAACAGTAAAAGTTGATGGATATGACATTATGACACACCCCGCAGAAGTCAAAAAGCGCATAGGGTATCTTCCTGAGGCGCCGCCTCTTTACAGAGATATGACTGTAACGGAATATCTGAAATTTGTCAGCAACCTTAATAATGTTCCGAAGAAAAACCAAAAAGGTCAGATGGCGGACATAATGGAACTTGTTGGGCTCACTGACCACAGGAAAAGACTTATTAATAACCTTTCAAAAGGTTACAGGCAGAGGGTTGGGCTTGCACAGGCGTTGATAGGAAATCCCGAAGTGCTGATACTGGACGAACCCACAGTCGGGTTGGACCCCAAGCAGATAATTGAAATCAGGCGTGTTATCAAGGCGCTCTCCCAGGAAAGGACAATTATCTTAAGTTCACACATACTCCCAGAGGTAAGTGCCATATGCGAACGTGTGGTGATTATTAATAAGGGTATTATTGCAGCCGAAGATACCCCTGAAAGACTTTCGCAGGGACTCGACAAGGCCCTTAAGCTAAGTCTTACCATTGCTGGTCCAAAGGACAATATTATAGAAGCGGTTAAGAAGATAGATGGGATTAAGTATATGGAGACTTCCGCGAAAATAGGCGACAATGCATATAAATACATACTTGAAGGACTGAGTGAAGAAGACATCCGGGAAAAGATTTTCTTTGCAATGGCTGAAAACGGATGGCCGGTGCTTGAAATGAAACCAAGTGTCATGACTCTTGAGGATATTTTCATCAGTGTTGTAACAAAGGGACAGGAGGTTCAGTGATATGTTTACAGTAGCAAAAAAAGAAATTTCAACATATTTTAAATCTCCGATAGCCTACGTACTTATCGGATTGTTCATGCTGATGATTTCCATTTTGTTCTATACGCCATTCAGCGTGGGATCCGGTGATTTCATGTCGGTTCTGAAGAATATGGGATTCTTCCTGATATTCCTTGTGCCGATTATGACCATGAGGATTTTGGCTGAAGACAGGAAAAACGGGACAGAAGTACTGCTTCTGACATCTCCCACGTCCCTGACACAAATAGTATTGGGTAAATTCTTTGCAATGTATTTTGTTTTCCTTGTAATAACAGTACTATCAATGCTTTATCCTATAATCAATGTCGCATACGGCGGGGTGTTTACCGTACAGTTGGTAGGCGGATATATAGGCTTTTTACTTTTAGGAGCTTCTTTTGTAGCAATTGGGGTTTTTGCCTCCGCGGTAACCGAGAATCAGATAGTTGCTGCAATTATCAGTTTTGTAACACTATTGATTATGTGGATGGCAGACGCTTTTTCCACCCAGGTGGGGGGGATTGTAGGAACCATAATGGGGTGGATTTCACTATTGGCCCGTTATGATGTGTTCACAAAAGGAATTTTAGGACTTCCGGAAATTGCATATTTCATTTTGTTTACCGGATTATTCATTTTCCTGACAATCAGGGTAATTGAACGAAGAAGATGGATACAGGGGTAGAAATATGAAAAACAATTCTTTACTGAAAAAAATGATGGCGAGTAGAAGGCTAAAATACGGAACCAGTGCCATAGTAATAATGTTATCCATGGTGGTGCTCTTTGTTGTTATGAATATGTTGGTTGGTCTTGTGCCGTGGCAACTAGACCTTACTCCCGAAGGACTTTATTCGATAAGCGAGCAAACCGAAAGCCTACTGGAATCAATAGATAAAGAAGTCAATATTTACGGCCTGTTTGACGTAACCAAAGTTGATTCTTCAAGCAATTACTCAGATGTAGTTGATCTTCTAAAGGAATATGAGAAATACGACAATATTAAGATTGAGTATGTAGACATCAATAAGAATCTTGGATTTATTTCGGAAATGGACCCTGACCAGATTCTTGATGTCAGCACTAACAATTTTCTCGTTGTCAGCGGTGAAACAAAAAGGGTTATAAAATATTTTGACATGTTTGATTCAATCGGCAGCGAAACTTCCGATTTTGCTACAGTTGATGTTGGTTCCAAAGCTGAATTGGCTTTTACAAGTGCAATATATTATGTAACAAGAGACAGCCGTCCTAAGATTTATCTTACAACAGGCCATGATGAGTACAGCTTCGATTACGATTATCTCACACTTGGTGAAATTGCCGAGTCCAATGGGTTTGATTATGGGATTATTGAGTTAAGCATTACAAGCAGGATACCTGACGATGCAACAATGGTTTTAATTGCCAATCCCACGTCCGATTTCTCGGATGACGAGATAAAATCCCTTCAGGATTATATGCTGCAGGGGAAAAGTATAATGGTGGTCATGGACAGTTACGACAGCCCGGAAAAGTATGAGAATCTTCAGGGATTTCTTTCCGACTACAATATTGAATTCGGATATGACGTTATAAAAGAAGGTGATGAAAATTATCACCTTGTCGGAAATAGATATATGATATTCCCGGAACTATATTCCAAGACACTCTTAAACAATCCCATTAAAGATGTTTTCACCAATATGATTGCTGAAAATGCCAGGAGTGTTAATGTGCTAAGAAAGAGCAACTCCTATCTGGAGATTGACCCGTTGCTCATCACAAGCGAAAAAGCCCTGGCTGAAAGCAGCCTTGGCGATGGGAACGATGAATCAGGAGCACATTTCCTTGGAGTCGCCGTTGAAGACCGCAGGACGGATTCGCGAATAATAGCCTTGGGAACAGCTGATTTTGTCCAGGACCAGACTCTCTACATATTTAAACAATATGAAGAAAGCGGAGTCAGGTTTATGCTTAATTGCTTCAAGTGGCTAGAAGGCGATACTGATGAGATACTGTTAGAAACAAAGGCATATTTTGCTAATTTAATTAATGTTACGGCGCAGCAGTCAAAAACAGTTAGTATATTTACAATATATGTTTTACCCGGAGTAATACTCCTTATCGGACTTGCAGTTTATCTCAGGAGGAGAAATTTATGAGAATGTATAAAGCTGTAATTATCAGCGTGGTTGTCCTGGCTGTTGGAATCGCCGGCTTCTTCATAGTTAGAGAAATTGTTAAACGAAACACGCCTGCTAAGGTCTACGAATTAAATACAGTTATAACCAACATGAGGTCTGATGATGTTGTAGAGATAACCATATACAATGACGGAATAATGATGCCGATGCAGTTGCGCTCTGAAACTGTTTATGATAACGATGGGAACAAAAAAATCATCGAAGCATGGTACCTTACAAATGAGGAGGAAGTAAAACTTTCACAGAGAATCATTGACGGTATTGTAATCGCTTCGTCAAACCTTGTCGCTTCTGAAGTTATAGAAAGCGAAGTTGAAGACATTAACAAATATGGGTTTGACGGGTCATATTACGTAGCCGGTAAAACAGACAAGGGCGTTGAATACAAGATACTCTTGGGAAGCATACTTTATAACAGGGAAGGTTATTATGCTATGCTTGAAGGCGATACCACAGTGTATGCCATATCAAATCATTCCGCCAATCAGATTTATGCTTCAAGGGCTGAGTTGCTTGACCTGAATATATTCCAGGGTTCCCTTAATGAAGTCGCTTCATTTTCTCTATATAAAGATGAAGAGATTCAATTTACAGTTGAAACAGATCCAAATCCGGATATCGTCTGGATAATATCCCATCCTGTTCTGTCAAAGGCTGACATCGCCAATGCTGATGAAATGATAAACAATCTTCTCGATCTGTCGCGCGATGAGTATATTGACGTGAATCCTGAAGACCTTTCAATCTACGGCCTTGAAAAACCCAATTACACGATAACGATTAATATCAATGAAACGGACTATACAATGATGATTGGCAAGGAAGATATTATTTCAAATACTTTTTATGCCAAGATGAGCGATACTGAAGAGATATTCACAATTGATGCCTCAACAATGACATTCCTTGATAATGAAGCAATTGACATGGTTTATGTAATACCATACGTTCCTAGATTGACAAATGTAAAAAGCGTGGAAATTGACATTGCCGGATTAGATACCCTATTACTGGAAATCGAGTTTAATCCAGAGTTGAACATGAATAATTATTTCTTCAACGGAACCCTGATTAATATGGTTGCCGGTGCTCAGACATGGGGCTCATTTTTCTTCCAGCAGATGATATCCGTACCTGTTATAGACCTTGAACCTGGCTGGGAAATAACCGGAGAGCCTTACGGCAGATTGATTTATACCTATACTGATGAAGTCTTTGAAACTATAGAATATTATGAGAGAGATGAAGACACGTGTTATTTTGTCAGAAACGGTTATTACAGCGGACTTGTAATTGACAAGACTTATATAGGTGAAAGAGGGTTCCCGGTGCTTGTTGATTTGGTTCTGACCGGAAGAATATTTGATGTGCTGGAAGAGAATAACGGCAGCCAGGGCGAATAATGAAAATTTTTATTAAAAGAAGCCTGAAGACAACCATATCTTACGGCGCAGGGGTATTCCTGTTCACATTCTTTTTAATAGCACCCATTAGCATGGAAAACAACAGGAATACATGGATTGCCGTGTATTCCTTTGTGTTTTTTATTTTTACTTGTATATTCCTCTATAAACAGATGTGGAAAGCGGGAGAGGTGGAAAAACGTGAGAATGGGGATATAAGGCCGTCTTGGTACAGGGGCCTGATCTATGGTATAACCGGTTTCGCACCATTTTTGCTTATTGAAATTCTGTATTTTCTAATTTATCCGGGAATGGAGTCAGTCCTTGGTGCAAATATATTCCATGCAATATTCAGATGCGGATTCGGTCCTATGTATTTTATTATCAAATATCTTGGATATACCTGGTATTCCTATTTACTCTCGTCAGTCATTATTCCGGCAATAGCATTTGCCGGTTTCTGGGCAGGATCAGGAGGAAGAGGCATTAAAGATTTTATTAATGCCAGGCGCAGGGAAGAGGAGGACTTTTTAAATTGAGCAGTCAGTCTTTCTTTATTGAAATTTTAACTAGCTACAATCTTGCCATACAGGAAAAATGCGAAAAATCGCTTGAAAACGTAAAAAGTTTTTCTGATTTTGAAGCGCTAATACATGAAGCCAGGGAAGAATGGGAAAATACTGAAATCAATGGAAAACTTCCCTCTCTTTTATTCGAATCACTAAAAACTGAGGAAGATTATAAAGAGGCATTTGAAAAAGCTGCTGTAGTATGTGATGAATTCATTCCCGCTTCCTTAGTAAAGAGAATACTTAAGTCCGGCTATATGTCCATTATTGAAAAAGATGCATTCGGCGAATCGCCGATTGATATAAAAAATGCAGCTGTTAAGGTCATTGGATTGTCCAAAGACTCTTGTTACTCAGAAAGATTGATTGAGCTCTTATATTCAAAAGGCGAGTATGGGGAACTTCTTAAGGAAACTTCACGGCAGGCTTTGATTGATATCGGGGAACCTGCGGTTCCGTTTCTTGAGAAGAACCTGACAGGAAAGGACATACTGAAGGATGATGATTTTCATCTTGTCATTGCCTTGATTGGAATTGATTCTAACCATAAGAGTGATTCTGTTTTTAAAGTGCTTAAAAATAGCTTCAGAAAGACTTCGGATAAAGCCCTTGCGGCTCGTTGCCTGGCAGATTACGGCGACGGCAGGGCTGTTCCAATGTTACGAAGCTATCTCGAAAAAAATCTAAATAAGCTTGATGAAAATACTATTTTTGAAATCCAGGGGGCGGTACTAAGCTTAGGCGGATCCACCGAAGGACTTGAGACGAATTAAGGAGTTGTTTTATATCTCTTTTTAAGCCCCCTATCTGATTGACACTTACCTACTGATAATATATAATTTTCTTTGCATCATTTAATCGGAGGCCGTCATGGCAATACAACAAAAAAAAGTGTCTGATGCGGTTATTAAAAGACTACCCAGATACTTCAGATACCTTGCGGACTTAAAAGATAATAACGTTCTAAGGATATCTTCGAAGGCATTAAGCGAGAAGATGGGTTTCACCGCATCTCAGATAAGGCAGGATTTAAGTTGTTTCGGGGGTTTCGGGCAACAGGGTTATGGCTACAATGTGGAATCCCTATACAATGAATTAAGGAAGATCTTAGGTGTCGACAAGAGTTTTAGCATCATTATCCTAGGCGCTGGAAATCTAGGCCAGGCCATTGCAAACCACGGTAAGTTTGAGGAAAGAGGTTACTTTCTCAAAGGAATATTTGATGTCAATAAAAAATTGATTGGTGATAGTATAAACGGGATTGAAATAATGGATATGAGCAAGCTTAAGGAGTTTATAAAGACTACCCATATTGATATTGCTGTTTTAACAGTGCCCGTGGCCGTAACGGGAAGTGTCGCTGATGAAGTTGTGAAACTTGGAATCAAGGGCATATGGAACTTCAGTGCAATGGATTTAAAAGTTCCCGGTAATGTAGTAGTAGAGAACGTACATCTCAGCGACAGTATAATGGTGCTGGGATACAAAATAAAAAATAACTAATACGCACTTACAGGAGGATATTAATGAAAAACTATACTAGTGAAAACATCAGGAACATTGTCTTGATGGCTCACGGCTCGGCAGGTAAAACAACCCTGGCCGAGGCAATGCTCTTCAACGCAAAAGCAACGGACAGGCTTGGTTCTGTTAATGACGGAACAACTGTATGCGACTTTGACTCTGAAGAAACCAAAAGGCAGATTACAATCAATGCGACAGTCGCGCCTTTTGAATGGAAAAATAAGAAAATCAATATTATTGACACACCCGGATATTTTGATTTTGCCGGAGAAGTCGTAGGTGCGGTAAGGGCAGCAGAAACAGCAGTTATAGTAGTACCTGCTAAAAATGGAGTAGAAGTTGGAACTGAAAAATCCTGGGAATATGCAACTGAAGCAAATTTAAGGAAAATGTTCTTCATAAGTAAAATGGATGAAGAAAATGCAGATTATTTTAAAGCATACAATCAACTCGTAGAGAATTTTGGGAAAAAAGTAATAGCTTTTGAATTCCCGATCATTAAAAATGAAAAATTTGTCGGAATAGTTGATGTAATACACCAAAAAGCCAAGCATTTTGAAGGTGATAAATTCGTTGAAATGCCTGTTCCGGAAGATTTGGCGGAAAAAGTAGAGGAACTCAGGGAACCTCTTATGGAAGCTGTTGCCGAAACCAGCGAAGAATTGATTGAAAAGTATTTTGAGGGCGAAGCTTTCACAGATGAAGAGATACATAACGGGCTGCTTCAGGGAATAGAAAATGATGAAATAATTCCGGTAATCTGCGGCTCCGCTGCGGAGAATGCAGGGATTCAGTTCCTTATGGATGCAATTGTAGAATATGTACCTGCTCCTACTGAAAGAAAGACCATAACTGTCAAAGATATTAAAAGCGGCGAAGAAATTGAATTAAAGACTGAAGCCGGCGAAACATTGTCTGCGCTTGTCTTTAAAACCATTGCCGACCCATTTGTTGGTAAAATCTCTATTTTCAAGGTTATGTCCGGTGAAATTAAATCCGACATGCAGGTGTACAACAACAGGACAGAGAAAAACGAGAAAATGTCAAACCTATTTACTGTAAGGGGTAAAAAGCAGGAAAATGCGTCAGTAATAACCGCCGGCGATATTGGAGCCGTTGCTAAGCTAAACGACACAAACACAAGCGATACTTTATCAAATCCGGCCAGACCTGTTGAAATCAAGCCTATCAAATTCCCGCAACCTTCCATATCCTTGGCTGTTGAGGCTGCAACAAAAGGCGATGAAGATAAAATCGGCTCAGGTCTTCATAAACTCAGGGATGAAGATCCGACTTTCAGCGTTATAGTTAATTCTGAAACCCATCAGACCCTTGTGTCGGGACTTGGGGAGCAGCATCTTGACATTATTATGAGTAAGCTCAAAGATAAATATGGTGTTAATGTTATTCTGAAAGACCCGATTGTTCCATACAGGGAAACAATTAAAAAGAAAATCAGGGTTGAGGGAAAACATAAGAAACAATCCGGAGGACACGGCCAATACGGACATGTTCATATTGAATTTGAACCCGGTGATGAAGAGGGTCTCGTATTTGAAGAAAAGATTTTTGGAGGATCCGTTCCGAAGCAATATATACCGGCCGTTGAAAAAGGCCTTAGGGATTGTATTTCTCATGGAGTTTTAGCAGGTTACCCCATGGTTAGGCTTAAGGCAATCCTTGTTGATGGATCATATCATGCGGTTGACTCATCAGAAATGGCATTTAAACTGGCAGCAAGCGTGGCATATAAAAAACTAGTTGATGCACAGCCGGTATTGCTTGAGCCAATAGCAAGCTGCAGTGTGGTTATTCCGGATGACTATATGGGTGATATCATTGGCGACATGAATAAAAGAAGGGGTCGCATCATGGGAATGACCCCGATGCCGGACGGAAAACAGTCTGTGGAATCCGAAGTACCCATGGCTGAAATGTTCAAATATTCAAATGACCTTAGGTCAATGACGCAGGGCAGGGGCCAGTTTACTATGGAAATGACAAGATACGAGGAAGTTCCTGCAAACCTCAGTTCGAAAATCGTTGAAGAGGCATTACGCGAAAAAGAGGAAAAATAATTTCTGACGAATTAGTTTTCCATAACTACATGATTCAAACAAGCAATAACCACCGGTCTTGGATAAATCCAACCGGTGGTTTCTAAATATAGTAAACCGTGTTTACTTCGTTTCTGTCGACTTTCTGCTCATTTATGTATAACTCATAATTGGCGTTTGCAGAAAGATCAGGAAGCCTAGTCTAAAAAAACAATCTTCGTCCTCCTGTACTGATTTTATTGCATTGATGGAAATCATCCTTCTGCTGTTTGGTACTGCTTTCTAAAGTTATGTGACAAGGCTATATCTTAAGGTTTATAATTGAATTGCGAAACAGGGAACTGAAGAATGGTACTGTCCGTCAAAATTATATATAAGACATCATTAATAGTACTATTTAAGAAAGACAGGTGGATAAAATGAAAAAAAGTTTAGCAGTCCTTTTGGCAATCATTATGATGGCATCAATTTTTGCCGGATGCGGAATGGCCGATAAATCTGAAGAACCGGGCTATGCAAACGATTCATATACGCAGGGAAGAGGCGAATCGAACGACATGGAATCTCTAACTGCTGACTCGGCTCCGGCTCCTCAACCTATGGCAGATAAATCTGAAGATGAATATTCCGGGGGTGACGGCGGGGTTTATGAGGAAGGGCGAAAAGCAATAAAAACCGGCAGTGTCCAGATGGAAGTCGACAATTATCAAAATACGTATGAAGCGATAAAAACCATGCTTGGCAACAATGGGTATATAGAGGAAAGCAATATTTGGAAAACTCCTACATATGTTGATGGAGAAAAAATACTTCTTACAAACGGAACTCTTAGAATAAGGATTAAAGCTGAAATTTTTACAGGGTTTACAGAGGGACTATCTGCAATAGGAACAGTTCTGCAGGCCAGCACTAACGAAGATGATATTTCCGATATGTATTATGATACCGAAGCAAGGCTTGAACTAAAGAGAAATGAGAAAGAAAGACTTGAAGAGTATGCAGAGGGCATTGAAGATCCCGAAGTATATTTCCAGATTCAGAGCAGGATTACCGAAGTCATATATGATATAGAAAGCCTTCAGGGAACACTTAAAAAATGGGACAGCAAAGTTGATTACGCAACAGTATATATAACTATTAATGAAAAACATCCTGAAGAAGAATCAGCACTCCCGAAACCCAAGGGATTCTTTGGAAAAATCTGGGAAAACCTTAAAGACGGAGTCTCTTTCCTTGGTGATGTAGTTATATTCCTTGCAGGAGCTCTTCCGTTTCTGCTGGTAATAGCCGCTGTTGTAATAATCATTATTATAGTGATTAAAAAGATTTCAAAAAAATCAAAGTCCAAACCACCGGCTGATAAAGACATGAAATAATTTCAAAGCCTCCCAAAAGGGAGGCTTTTTTCAATATTGGAGCGCTGACCTTGGGTCGGTGCTTCAATATTGTTCCTTTATTGCGAGGCAGGGCCGCATGAGACTTGAATTATGGTTTTGGGGTATATATACTATATATAGATGGTCAAAGATAGTCAAAAACAAACAGGAGAACTATTATGGCACGATTAAGTGATGTTATAGAAGAATTCATAAAAGAGATGATTAAGGAAACCGGCGGGGAAGCTGAAATACAAAGAAATGCCCTGGCCACTCATTTTAAATGCGTGCCGTCCCAGATCAATTATGTCATAGGAACCAGATTTACAAATGAGCATGGTTATTTTGTTGAAAGCAGACGCGGCGGAGGCGGCCATATTAAAATAAGAAGAATTGCTGTAACTAAGCCTTATAATGATTTCATGCATTTGGTTTTATCAATAGGCGACAGCATATCGGAGCAATCAGCAGTCGCTCATATTAATAATTTCGTAGATTACAAGCTCATAAGCCTTAGGGACGGAAAACTGATGAAAGCAGCAATCAGCAATAAAGCCCTTATATCATCAAATACTGAAAACAGGGAAAGTATCCGCGCCGGGATATTAAAAAACATGTTGTTAAGACTCATCGTAGTGTAAAGGAGATTACATGGCAAGGAATAAGACTAAATACATATGCGACAACTGCGGCTATGAATCCAGCGGGTGGATGGGAAAATGCCCGTCATGCTCTGAATGGAATACACTGAGAGAGGAAATAATTGAAATCAGGGGAACAGATGTCAAAGGGCATAACATTGACTTAAGGGGTTTGGCAGATATTAAAGCCGAATCCGGTTTAAGAATGGATACAGGCATTAATGAAATGAACCGGGTACTTGGCGGTGGTCTTGTAAAAGGCTCGATAGTATTGGTGGGCGGCGACCCGGGAATCGGAAAATCCACTGTTTTGCTTCAGGTATGCAAGAAGACGAAAACAGATAATGGAATAATATACATTTCCGGGGAAGAAAGTCTTGCGCAAATCGGTATCCGTGCAAAACGCCTTGGGGTTGACTCAAAGGAACTGCTTCTCGCATCTGAAACTGATTTGGCTAGTATAATCAGTTGCATTGAAGACAACAGGCCTTCAATAGTCATTATAGATTCAATACAAACCGTATACAGTTCACAGATTCAATCGGTTCCGGGAAGCGTAACACAGATTAGAAATTCTACCCTTGCTTTCATGGAAACTGCAAAAAAGCTTGAAATAGCTATATTCCTTGTTGGGCATGTAACAAAGGATGGCAGCCTTGCGGGACCTAAGGTACTTGAACATATGGTTGACACAGTGCTTTATTTTGAAGGCGACAGTAGCCATAATTTCAGGATACTGCGGGCTGTTAAAAACAGGTTCGGCTCTACAAATGAAATAGGTGTCTTTAAAATGACGAACATTGGGCTCGAACAAGTCCAAAATCCTTCGGCGCTGATGCTGTCCGGCAGGAACGACGGGGCTACCGGATCATGTGTTGTTCCAACTCTTGAGGGCACAAGGCCGATGCTGGTTGAAATTCAAGCATTGGTCTGCACTACTATTTATCCTGTACCAAGGCGCATATCGACCGGGGTTGACCACAAACGAGCTACAATGCTTATAGGTGTCTTAGAAAAGAAGGGAAATGTCCAGCTTGATAATTGTGATGTTTATGTAAATGCAGCAGGTGGAATAAAAGTCAATGAGCCTGCATGCGACCTGGCTATAGCATGTTCCATAGCTTCAAGTTTTAAGGGTAGGGCTGTTGATAAAGACACCGTTCTAATGGGTGAAATAGGACTAACCGGAGAAGTCAGGGCCATATCAAACATTGAAAAAAGGGTCATGGAAGCAGAGAAGATGGGATTCAATTATGCTGTTGTACCGGCGGAAAACGCAGCAGCGGCTGCAAAAGTTGTGAAAAACATTGATATCCTTGCCGTCAGGGACATTTATCAAGCAATGGAAGCGGTTTTCAAATAACATTTTAAGCTATATTGGCGCATTTAAGATATTATCAAGCTAATTAAGGTATATTAGTAATATAAAAGGAGAAAAATTATGAATAAAAAATATAAAATAATAACTGCAGTTTTAGCGGTAATGCTTATTATTGTTGTACCGTTAACCGGATGCGGGCAAAAAGGTGCAGTTGAAGATGATCTTCAGCAGGATCTTGGCGGAGATCTTGCAGATGAAATATCCGGCGGGGATATAGACACCAAGAATGTATGGCCTGAAACCATGCCTGAAAAGGTTCCTGTCTTTACCGACGGCACCATAGTCAATACCTCAGGCTTAAGTGTGGGCGGACAGAAAAATATCACAGTTATGATTGAATCAGCCGGTCAGGAAGCCGTTGATGCTTATGTAGTGAAGTTGGAAGCAAGTGTTTTTAATCTGCTTACCGAATCATCTTCCGGTGGAATATCATCAATGACATATGTCGAGGGTGAAAATGCTGTTTCACTTCAATATGCCGCAAAGACAGGTGAGTTGACAATATCATTCTCTGGAAATTAATCCTGACTTATTAAATATAGTATTTAATATATTCAAAATCTGAATATTAGGTGTGTGGTTGTTATGAAAAAGATATTGACTAAAACATTTTTAATTGTTCTCGCTTTATTAGTCATTATGATTTCGCTTGGGGGATGTAACAAAGCTGAAGACAAAATCAGTGAGGAGATTACTGAAGGCATTGCTGAAAAATACCTAGAGGGAATAACCGGTGGAAATGCAGATCTGGATATTGAAGAGGGAAAGTGGCCACAGGACATGCCCAATAATGTTCCCGAGTTTAAAAAGGGTAAAATTGACTCATCTTCATCTATAACAGTTAGCGGACAAACCCAGTTGACCTTACTGATTGCCAGCGTAAAAGAAAATGATTACAATGACTATATAGGGAAATTAGAAGAAGCAGGCTTTATAAAACTTATAACGTCGAATTATGATGGGGCGGTAACCTCTACATATAAGGCCGGGAATATTAACCTGTCGCTGAATTATAATTCTAGAACCGGTGATTTAAAAATTGGATTTATAGGTTCGGAATAGCAAAGATATATTAAGGTATTTAAAGGAACCCGTATCGGGTTCCTTTTCTTATCAAAATTACACTTCTGTTATTCTGTTATTTGGGCCAATCATCCAAAGTATAATCGGCTTAGTCTGCTATGTTTTTGACTGAGACTCGATTGAATATGTCGAAGGCCTAAACACATTGACGAGTTTTGAAATTATTCCTATGCAGGTTGCTACAAGTACGAATATAAGGAATGCATTTATAGAATAATTGAAAAACTCAGCCACCGGTGTAAGGGATTCGGCAACCACGGAACTGGAGTGTGACAGCAGGAGCCTGAAGTCAAACAGTTCCGGTCCTTTTATCATGATGATTATGACTGCCGCGTCAACAAACGATCTGATTACATCAGTAATCCTCATAGGAAGCGTCCAGCGTCCCTTGATAAGCTGGTATATGCAAAAGAGTATAGCCAGCCCCCATACCGTATTCCAGAATGGCAGAAAGACCTTAACCGCTTCTTCTGATAATACCGGAACGAATTTCCATCCGGAACCCCATTCCGGAGTATAGTAGATACCGAGTTTATCTCTGAAAAAATTGAACAACACGATTGCTATAATTGAGAAAACAATACCGACAATAGGTTCCCATCTGGATAATTTCTGTTTCCCTTTTGGAACCGCCGGCAGTTCTTTTGGTGACCATTTATCAGTCTCAACGGTCCATCCGGAAGATTTCCCTTTCGTGTTGACAGCTGTTTTAAGTCTGTAGCCAGGCACTTTCTTCTCAATTAAAGCAAATACTATCGTAGTGAAACCTACCACAGTGGCAGCTGCAACTATCAGTGAAGGAATCAACTCCAGAAACCCAAGTATAAAAGACTTAAAGTCAATATCCGGACGGAAAAGGCCGGCAATAAAGCTTATCAACAGCCCGAGTACCACAGCGCCGGAGATTATAGCTGATAAGGTATAGTAAATAGGCAGAAGCTCGGGTCCGATTAACCTTTCTGTCAAACCCGTATACCCTGCGGCAACTTTCCAAGGGGAACCAAATTCCTTAAGCACTTCGACAACCTCTTCTTCGGTATACTCCTCTTTGTTACCAAAACGGGATTCAAGGGTGTCGTATATTGATGATTCAAGTTCAGCCTGAATATCCTTTTTTTGTTTCTTTGGCAGCCATCTGCCGACTGCATATAAATATCTTTCTAAAATTTCCATATTCCTTATCCTTTCTATATATTCTCAAGCAGATTTTTCATGGTATCAACAATGTTTTCCCATTCTACTGCCAGTTTTGCCAGGAATTCTCTTCCATCTTCGCTTAGCACATAATACTTTCTGGGGCGGCTCTCTTCTACAGACCAGTCGCTGTCCAGGAGTCCATTTTTCTCCAATCTTCTCAGAAGGGGATACAGTGTACTTTGATCTATGGCCATATCTTTTGAAGCCAAAAGCTGGACAAGGGAGTATCCGTAGGCCGGAGTTTCAAGTTGGCTTAAGACGCTTAGTACCAATGTTCCCCTCCGCAGTTCAAGGACTGCGCTTTCATAAATTTTATCGTAATCTTCCATAGTCTTTTCCTTTCATATCAGTATTATACTGTATGGCATACACTAATGTCAATAGTATAATATAAAGAATTTCCTAATATTTATTTAGCAGTCAAATAATGTCATAATAAGCTCTTCAAATACCCCGCAACTTTGACAGTAAACCCCTGCTGATGTATAATTGGGATAATAATTATGGAGGTGCCAATGTACGAAATAGGAGATAAAGTTGTGTATCCAATGCATGGCGCCGGCGAAATAGTCGGTCTTGAAGAAAAAGAGATATTCGGAACAGTTAAGAATTATTATGTTTTAAAGATGCCTATCGGTGGAATGAAGGTATCTCTTCCGGTTGACTCTGTTGAAAAAATAGGGGTCAGGGATATTATTTCTAACCAGGAAGCTGATCAGCTTTTGGAAGACTTTTCTAATCATGAATGTGAAGAAACGATAAACTGGAATAAAAGATATAGAGAAAACATGGAAAAAATAAAAAGCGGGTCGGTCACCAGCGTTGCCTTTGTTGTTAAAGCGCTTATGATAAGGGACAAAGACAAAGGATTGTCAACCGGTGAACGCAAAATGCTTTCAAGCGCAAAGCAAATATTGCTCAGCGAACTTATACTTGTTAAAGATATCAGCATCGAAAAGGCTGAAGCAATGATATCTGAAAGAGTCAAGAATAATTGAGGAGTAGCCTGTGCTGGGAAAAGTACTGCGTCTGATTTTTGGCGCCATTGGAATTCTTACCGGTTTTACAATAGCAAATACTTTAGTTATCAACATGCTTACCCCGGAAGCCAAAGGTTTTACTATACCAATTTATGTAGCTTTTTGCCTTGTATTCGGAGCTTTGCTTTACTTTGTGTCGGGAAAACTTTTTGACTTTTTCAATAATTTAATCGGAAAAGCGGAATCCACCGCATCCGACATATCATTTTATGAAATCATAATCGGTACCGGCGGCCTGATAGTAGGCTTGGTAGTGGCTAATCTTGCTGCTATTCCATTTAAAACAATACCTGTCGTCGGAAGTTCAGTAGCTATTCTTTTCAATATCGTTTTCGGTGCCGGCGGAATGTTTTTTGCCATTAAACGCAAGGATGAGATAAATATCGATATGTTTCGGAAAAGAAAAAGCGGCGATGGTACCAAAGTCCTTGATACATGTGTTTTAATTGACGGCAGAATATTAGATATTATAAAAAGTGGATTTATCGATGGACATATACAGATTCCAAATTTTATAATAAAAGAACTTCAAACTATGGCTGATAGTTCCGATACGGTGAAGCGGGGAAAGGGACGCAACGGCCTTGATGTGCTTGAAGCACTTGTTAAAGATTATGAGTATGCGGAAACTATTGAAACGGCTTTTGATGAATCTCAGCAGGAAACTGATGTAAAATTACTTAAATACGCAACAAAGATCAAAGGCAGGATAATAACAATGGATTACAATCTGAATAAGGTTGCAGCAGTTACAGGGGTTGGGGTGATGAACCTGAATGAATTGGCATCCGCTCTTAAAAAAATGGCGCATCCGGGTGAAAAGTTTTTGCTAAAGATAAGTAAAGAAGGAAAGGAAAACGGCCAGGGGATAGGATACCTCGAAGATGGAGCCATGGTAATAGTGGAAAATGGCATAGAACATATAGGTGAAGAAAAAGAAGTGATTGTAACCAGTGTGACGCAGACATCGGCAGGCCGGTTGATATTTTCAAAGATTGAATGACGTTATGAACATTACTGCGATTATTGCGGCGGGTGGCAACTCGTCGAGGATGAACGGAAAGAACAAGCTTCTGGAAGAAGTTGGAGGCAAGGCTCTGTTGATTAAAACAACAGAGGCTTTTATTAAGGTGGGTCAAATCGACCAGATAATTATTGTTGCTGCAGAAGATTCAATGGAGCAGTATAAGGAAGTACTGCAAAGAGCAGGATACCTTAACAAGGTTGATTTAGTAAAGGGCGGACGAAATAGAAGGGAATCCGTATATTTCGGTCTGCTGGAAACTGATAAATCTGCCAGGGTCGTATTGATTCATGATGCCGCCAGACCACTTGTTACAAAAAAGCTTATCATAGATTGCATCGAAGCTGCTGAAAGGCATGGCGCATGCTGTGCGGCAGTGCCACTTCACGATACTCTAAAAAAAGGCGGGGAAAAAGGATTTGTAACAAGAACAATCAGCCGCGAAGGCTTATATAGAATACAAACACCGCAGGCATTTGATTACAAAGATATTTTAAAACTGCATAAAAAAGCTGCATACAGGGGCCTTAAGGTCACTGATGACGCACAAATAGCCGAATATTTCGGCTATCATGTTTATCTGGTTGAGTCAGATAAGACCAATATAAAGGTAACCACTCCGGCTGACCTTTTGATTGCAAACGCCCTTTTAAGTAGAAGTGATGATGCAAGTGCACAGGATACCCTTGCCGCGCCCGAACATGGTGAGTTCCTCTCCGGTAGTGGCAGTGAAACCGACGCAACTGATGTCTACAGCGAGTAGTTTCGCAATATATAATCTTATATCGTGAATATATCGTTCCAACTTCGGTGTAAGGCACTCAATTGAGAAAGAAACGTGTTTAATTTCGCTTTTTCCCATATATTTCATTGCTTCCCTTACATATTCGCTGCTATTGGTAATCCCATGCCTGATGCACATATCATCAGCGATTTTACCCAATATATTGACACCTGTAAGTCCTGAAATTGCATTTGTCAGCGAATGAAGGACAACGTCCCCGTCGCTGTTGCTTTTTAAAGGCTGGCCCCCGGGAATCGTAATACCACCGAGAATGAGCGGTTTCCCAAGATGTTGGTAATACGCGTGGCTGTCATGTCCGATTGCACATTTCATATAATCACCTCGTTACAATAATATAACGATTCGATTCGCATTTCAATGAAATATAATGTATATACAGGTGTTTTTAACTTAACAAGATATTTTAATGGATTTATATATATGTGGTATAATCTGATACTGAAGAAATGGACTGGAGACAATATGATTCACCTTTTCAAACAGAATGGATTTAATATTTGCCTTGATGTAAACAGCGGGGCAATACATATTCCGGATGATACGGCTTTTGATATACTTAAAAAATGCAGCAGCCTGGAAGATTATGAAAAACTTAAGACAGATGACAGATATAACATAAGCAATGCACAATATGTCGAGGCTTATGAAGAAATAGATGGATTGATAAAACAGGAAGCACTTTTTTCAACCCTGGATATACCGGATATACCTATTGGCTCCGGTATTCAATTCAAAGCTTTATGCCTTCATATGGCTCACACATGCAATTTGAAGTGCGAATATTGCTTTGCCGGCGACGGCGAGTATTCGGGTGGAACAAAACTCATGCCTTTCTCAGTAGCTAAAAAGGCTGTGAATCTGCTTCTGTCCAAATCGGGTGCAAAAAAGAACGTTGAGATAGATTTCTTCGGCGGAGAACCGATGCTAAATTTCGATGTGATTAAGCAGACAGTTGAATATGCTTTCGCAGAACAGAGGAAATATAATAAGCATGTTCATTTCACAATAACAACCAACGGAACAATTTTAGATGAAGAACACCTTGAATTTATAAATGAGAAAATGGACAATGTGGTCATCAGTATTGACGGACGCAAAAAAGTGCATGACAGGTTCAGGCTATATTCTGACGGAAGCGGCTCTTATGATTCTGCTATTGAAAACGCTAAAAAAATAGTTGCTGGCAGAAACGGAAAATCATATTTCGTCAGGGGTACTTTCACAAGGGGAAATATAGATTTTTCTAATGATGTTAAACACCTTGCTTCGTTCGGTTTCAGAGATATTTCACTAGAACCTGTAACAGGCGGTGAATTCGACCTGAATGACTGTGAGCTTGAAGCGGTGCTTGAAGAGTATGAAAGATTTTCAAAGGAGTATGCAAAGCAGGATGATTATACATTCTACCACTTTAATATAAGCCTTTATAAAAGCCCTTGCATTTACAAACGGATAACAGCATGCGGCGCCGGTTTCGAATATGGTGCTGTTACCCCGGACGGTGATATTTATGCATGCCATAGGCTTGCCGGGGAAGAAAAGTTCAGGATTGGTACGCTGGATGACACGGAGTTCGACCTGGACCTGGCTGAAAAGATGAGGAACAACAATGTGGAGAATGTGGAGAAATGCAGTGAATGCTGGGCTAAGTATTTCTGCTCCGGCGGCTGCCCGGCAACGGCATATTTTACCAATGGAAACATAGCAGAACCTGACGACAGGACATGTCTGATGCAGAAAAAGCGAATTGAATGCGCTATGGCAATAGAAGTGGAAAGAGCTTCGAAAGGATAAAACATGAAACATATATTAAGCGAAAAACAGGTTTTCATTCTTGATATGGACGGCACCTTTTATATGGAAAGCACCCCGATTGAAGGTGCCCTGGAATTTCTCGAAATCCTTGAATCGAAAGGAAAAAAGTACATATTTTTTACCAACAACTCGTCCAAATCCATTAAGGACTATATTATAAAACTCCGCGGAATGGGAGTTGATGCCCATGATGAAAATCTATTTTCTTCCGGTGCTGTAACAATTGATTTTCTTACAAAACACCGCGTGGGTAAAAGTGTGTACCTAATTGGCACTCCAAGCCTGGCTGAAAGTTTTTTAGCCGGGGGGATTAATTTGAGTGAAAAAGACCCCGATATTGTTGTTCTTGGCTTTGATACTACACTCACTTATGAAAAGATATATAAAGGCTGCACATTCCTGCGCGAAGGAGCGGAATTCATAGCAACCCATCCGGATGTAAATTGCCCGGTTAAAAACGGATTTATGCCGGATACAGGATCAATGATAAAAATGTTTACTGAATCAACAGGAGCTGTTCCTGAAATAATGGGCAAACCTCATTCACATACCGTTGAGGCCCTGGAATCAACCACGGGCATTACAAGGGATAAAATGGTTTTTGTCGGCGACAGGCTTCAGACTGATATTGCTATAGGCATAAACAATGGAGCAGCAGCTGTTCTGGTTATGACAGGTGCAACTACGAAGGAAATCCTTGCCGAATCAGACATTAAGCCGACCATATCATTGCCCTCAATTGCCCATATCAAAAATTATTTGTAAAAAGAATAACAAATATATGAATGAAATCCTGTGCTGATTGTCCAAAAAGCAGAAATAACAACTATAGATAAATGTTCAAAAGAAAGGCAGGGGTATGTGGTATCATGTATATGAAAGGCGGATGAATGTAAATGGAGAATGTATATGAGAAATGTGTTGTCAAACCCAGGGATATTAAGGACAATTTCATTACTTTATCAACTGTCCTTGGAGCCATTGCTCTTTGTGTAACTGCATTTTTAATCGAACCCATAAGAAAGTACGCCATGGCGGTCGTTGTTGTGTCCGGATATCTGGCTTATAAGCTGATAACTGACAGGAACATTGAATTCGAATATATACTTGCAGGCAATTCCATAGCCATGGACAGAATATATAACAAAAGAAGAAGAAAGAGGATGCTGAACTGCGACCTGACTGATTTTGATCTAATTGCCCCGGTTGCATCTGCATACTATGAAGAACACAAGGATAATATCGCAAAAAAAGTGTCAGCTGTTTCCGGAGACAACAAAGAAACCGAGTATTTCGGATTACTGGAATATAACGGAAAAAGAACAATGCTGGTGTTTGAAGCCGACGAAAGGGCTGTCAGCCACATAAAGAAATATGCAGAGTACAATCTGAAAAACTGACGCCTTGTTATCCGCATCGGAGAAAATATGCTAAAAAAAATTCTTTTAATCATCATTATAGCTGCATATCTGGTTTCATCCGTATTCGCTGCATATATCGGCATAAATAAAATTATTGAAAAATATAGTGCTGAGGATGAAATTATAAGTTTCTTTGAAAGCGGTAAAATAAATCTTCTCATTGAAGATGAACTGATAAAAGGAACGGCACCCCCTGTAATAAACGGAAGCGAGATTTTCATTCCGTTTGATATAGTAAAAAAATATATTGATCCAACAATTTATAAAGAAACAGACGGCTCAGTTGTAACTGTAATATCCGGCGACAAGGTAATCCGCATGAAAGACGGGGAACTCCAGTCATATGTTAACATGGAACCGGTTGAGCTGGATATGACCGCCAGGTACATTGACAGGGTGTTGTATGTGCCGGTAGTTATATTCAGTGAAATATTTAATATTGAAGCCTCATTTGATAAAGAAAATAGTTTAGTAACAATTGATTACCTGAAGAATTATCAGCACAAGGGTTTTATAAGCCCGAATGTAAACAGCAAATATGAAACTTCCGAAAGAGTAACTAAAATAAAAAAAACGACTATGGCAGATTCTGTTGCAGTCAGAAGAGGTAAATCGATAAAAGAACCTTTGTATAGGGAAATTGGCTTAGACGGAGAAACCGTTGATGTATATGAAATTGAGGGAGAATGGTCCAGGATAAGAACAGAAGATGGAATAGTAGGATATGTTGAAACCCGGTTCCTCAGCAGCAGCATAAGTTATAGCGAACTTTCAGTCAACCTCGTGCGCAGGACGCCGGATGAGCTGGAAGATATTATTCTCGCATGGCAGTATATATATCAAACAACACCACCTATAGAGGAATTCATGGAATTTAGTGAAATAAATGTCTACTCTCCTACATGGTTTACAGTTACTGATGCCGACGGCACCATCGAAAGCCGTGCCGATATGCCATATGTAGAAAAAGTACATGAACTGGATGCAAGAATATGGCCTTTGCTCAATAATACATTCAATGATATCAATATGACTTCAGCTGTTTTGAATAACCCGGATTCAAGGGATAATATCATAAGGCAGATTTTATATTATTCGCAGCTTTATGAGCTTGACGGGATTAACCTTGATTTTGAGAATATATATTTAAAAGACAGGGACGCATATACACAATTCGTACGGGAACTTATGCCTTATGCCCGGGACATGGGAATAAAAATATCAGTTGACGTTGGAATTCCCGGTGGCAGCGACAATTATTCACTGTGCTACGATCATGAGAATCTATCAAAATCAGCTGACTATATAATGGTCATGACATACGATCAGCACTGGGCATCGTCTCCCGTAGCGGGATCCCAGGCCCAGCTGCAATGGGTAGCAGACATGCTTGAGTTGACGCTTGAATATGTCAATCCGGATAAGCTGTTGGTTGGAATTCCTTTTTATACGAGGATTTGGCGTGATACAGATGGAGTTGTTAAAAACGTAAAAACACTTGGTATTGATGACACACTTGAATATCTGATAGAAAAAGATGTTGAAATGACATGGGATGAAGAGAGCGGGCAATATTTCGCAACATACACGGAAGAAGGCTCTGTGTATAAAATGTGGATAGAGGAATCTGAAAGCATTGCTTTAAAAGCTGGATTAACGGACCGGTTCAACCTAAGGGGAGTAGCTGTATGGCAGCTGTCCCTTGGCAATGAAGATGCCTGGAAAGGTATAGGAGAATCCCTGTCCGAAAGGTAGGTGTTACATTTGGTATTTGAATTAGAAGCATTAATAAGGATACTGATTGCATTGGTCTGCGGCGGTATCATAGGTTATGAGAGGGAATATAAAAACAGGCCGGCGGGACTAAGGACGCATATGCTTGTTTGTATCGGGGCAGCGCTTGTTATGATTGTTTCGCAATTCCTGTTTGAAAAATACTCTCCTGGAGTTACGGATCCAGCCAGGCTTGGAGCACAGGTTATCAGCGGAATCGGTTTCCTTGGCGCCGGAACAATAATAAGGGACAGGTTTAATGTAAAGGGTCTGACAACTGCAGCCACACTGTGGGTTGTTGCTTGCATAGGCCTTGCCATAGGGTCTGGTTATTATCTGATGGGAGCCATAGCAACCGGAATCATATTCCTAACACTTATATTGTTCAGAAGGCTTGAAAGAATCTTGAAAGTAAAGCCTTCCATGGCAAAATTGAATATTACTGCTGTATATAATGATGAAAGTTCAGGAGATATCAAAGCTGAACTGGAAAAAGCAGGTTTTATTATAAAAAGGTCAAAATTTGTAAAGAAACAAAACGGGGGCACTGTGGACTTCTCTTTTGATATTTCGAGTTTTGACAGTAAAGCTTGGGAAGCATTGCCGGATAAGTTATATGAGCTTGATAATATTATTAAAGCGGACCTCGATTTCTGACGCTTACCGGCGATTCCAAATGTGATATAATACTATGCAACTAACGACCCGGAGGATATTGATATGCTTAAAGATGTTTTATATACGGATGTCATTAAAGAAGCGGCGGAGCAGCTTTCAAAAGGCGGCGCTTTCCTAACGACAGGTTATGAAGAAGAAATAAACACCATGACCATTAGTTGGGCAACGATGGGGAGAATCTGGAATAAGCCCATACTTATTGTAGCCGTCAGGTATTCCCGCCATACATATAAACTTATAGACAACTCTAACCAGTTCACAGTAAGCTTTCCCGCATCAGGAAAGCTTTCCAAAGAACTGTCATTGTGCGGAACTAAATCAGGAAGGGACATGGATAAATTCAGCGAATGCGGATTTAAACCGCTTGAAGCGGCCACTGTCGTCGCCCCGCTCATAGACAAATGTAAAATCCATATAGAGTGCAAGGTTGTATACAAGCAGGCCATGGAACCCGGCCTTATTGACAAAGGAATAAAAAAGACTTTCTATGACGGCAATGATAATTATCATGTTATGTATTACGGCGAGATAACCGCTTGCCATATTAAAGAATAGCGGAGGTGGCCTTGGATAAAATAAACGTAGGCATAATCTTCGGGGGAGAATCCACAGAACACGAAGTATCAAGGAGATCAGCGGTACACGTTATTGAATCTCTCGATAAATTAAAATATTCTTTCAGATTAATTGAGGTTACTAAAAAAGGAAGCCTTAATTTATATAATGAAAGCAGAACAGATGTTATATGCGAAAAAATCCTGCAAATTGATAATAAGCTGAAAAAAAAGCCTGTAGAAATTTCAGAAAGCCTTTTCTATGAAAATAAAATAGACGTTGTCTTCTCTGTTATTCATGGTACAGGTGGCGAAGACGGAGTCCTTCAGGGCTTCCTTGAAATGTGTGGAATCCCATATGTCGGCAGCGGGGTAGCCGCTTCAGCCGTAGGATTTGATAAAGCGATGGCTAAAATCATGTTTGCGCATGAAGGCATACCCCAGGCTGATTATATTAGTGTAGCAACAGAGAATATCGATTATAAAAAGCTTGGTGATGAGGTTGCGGACAGGCTGGGTTATCCGGTTTTCGTAAAACCTTCGAGCGGCGGATCTTCCGTAGGCATATATAAAGTCAAAGACGAAGTCGGTCTTAGTGCTGCGATTAATAAAGCTGCTGCATATGATAGAAAAATCATAATAGAGGAATATATCCCCGGAAGGGAGTTTGAATGTGCTGTTATAGGAGGGTTTAATAATGCTGAAGCGCTTGGTGTCGGCGAAATAATACCCTGCAACGAGTTCTATGACTACAATGCAAAATACATTGATGAGGAATCGATTGGTATTATACCTGCTCCTTTAAATAAAGAGATTATTAAGATGATTGAAGAACTTTCTGTCCGGGCTTTCAAGGCCGTTGACAGCTACGGGCTGGCAAGGGTGGATTTTTTCATGAAGGATAGCGGTGAAATCATCCTTAACGAAATAAACACGATGCCGGGGTTTACGAGCATAAGCATGTATCCGAAGCTTTGGGCGGCCGGAGACAGAGACAATACAGCCTTAATTACCAAACTTATTGATTTGGCTTTCGAAAGAAAGCTGAAATATAAATTTCTGAAAGACTACTGCGGAGATAATGAAGATGGGAATTAAGCCTATTGGTATTTTTGATTCGGGACTTGGCGGCCTTACTGTGTTAAAGGAAATACACCGGATGCTGCCTGGTGAAAATCTAGTTTATTTCGGAGACAGTAAAAGAGCGCCTTATGGAACCAAGTCGCGCGAGACTATCACCAATTTTGCATTCCAGGATATGCGGTTCATGCTTAGTAAAAATGTTAAGGCTATAGTTATTGCATGCAATACAGTGAGTTCAAATGCCTTGGAAAGAATAAAAGAGGAATTTGATATTCCGGTGCTTGAAGTAATCAGCCCAGGGGCTGTTGCCGGATTGGCAGCTACCGAAACTAAGGCTGTCGGAGTCATAGGAACGCCGGCAACAATTGAAAGCAATGCCTATAAAAGGGAGATTACGGGTCTTGACGAGGAATGCAGGGTGATTCAGAAAAGCTGCCAGCTATTTGTTCCGCTTGTAGAAGAAGGCGCTGAATTCTGGGATGGTAAAATAGCCGAACTGACTGCCCACCATTATCTCGACGAAATCAAGGATAGCGGCATTGATGTGCTTATATTGGGGTGCACCCACTATCCGTTGCTAAAAGATGTAATCCAAAGGGTCATGGGACCCGGGATAAAGCTTATTGATTCTGCGGAAAGCATAGCGAAAATGCTTATGGAAAGTAAGGTTATTAAGGCTAATCACTCCGGGAAAGAAGGTTCAGTTGAGATATTTACCAGCGACAGTATAAATAAATTCATGCCTCTTTGCATGGATATACTTGGTAAAGATAACCTTAGTGTTAGTCATGTTGATATTGAAAAGTTCTGAGGAATATAAAAAAAGACTGAAATCTGCGGTGCAATAATGAAAAAAGTAATTGTAACGGTAAATGGACAAAGCGGTATCAGTGACGAAGGCCGCATGGAACTGATTACCGAAGGGAAATTATATAAAAAGGAAAATGCCTTCTATATATCCTATAAAGAAACCGGCGTAACCGGGATGGAAGGCACTACCACCACATTAAAAGTGGAAGAGGACAGGGTTACTCTAATTAGGCACGGCACTGTTGCTTCAACTTTTGTTTTTGAAGAAGGAAAAGAGAACATTTCTCATTACGCTACGGAGTTCGGAGTTTTTACGGTAGGTGTCAGGGCAGACAAAATCAGTTCATCCATGGATGAACACGGCGGCGTAGTTGCGGTTTTATATTCCCTTGATATGTTTGAAAAAGAACAAAACGAATTTATTTTATCGGTCAGAGAGGTTAATAATGACGGACATAATACAGGAAATTAATGAGCATATAATTGAAACTGTCAAATCTTCTATTAAGGCTGCTGTTAAAAAAGGACTACTTCCTTCAATTGTGATGCCTGAAGTAAACGTCGAAAAGCCACGGGAAAAGAACCATGGGGATTTTTCAAGCAATATAGCGATGATGCTTGCCAAGCCGGTGCGGATGGCCCCGAGGTCCGTTGCAGCGGCAATAACGGAAAATATACCAACAGACGGCGGATATATAGAAAAAGTAGAAATCGCCGGCCCGGGTTTTATAAATTTCTTTATAAACGACCAATGGCTTTATGATACCGTTGCAATGATACTTAAGTTAGGCGATGACTACGGTAAACTGGACTATGGCAAAGGTGAAAAGGTCATGGTAGAGTATGTTAGCGCCAATCCAACCGGACCGCTTCACATGGGTAATGCCAGGGGCGGTGCGCTTGGTGACCTGATTGCCAATGTGTTTATAAAAGCCGGCTACGATGTTACAAAAGAATTTTATGTTAATGACGCGGGCAACCAAATTGAAAAAATGGCACTGTCTCTTGAGTTGCGCTATCTTCAACATCTATACGGAGAAGATTACGTTGAATTTCCCGAGGACTGTTATCAAGGCGTTGATATCATTGACCATGTAAAAAAATATATTTCATCAGATTTAGAAGATTTGTCGGATAAAGATTCTGAATATAGGAAAAGGAAACTTGTAGAATATGCCCTTCCCTTGAATATCAAAAATATTAAGAAGGGTCTGAGAAGATATGGAATTGAATTTGATAATTGGTTTTCAGAACTATCGCTTCATGTATCCGGTGAAATTGACGAAACCATACAGCTTATTAAAGATAATGGTTTTGCAATAGAAAAAGAAGGCGCTCTTTGGCTAAAAGGGGAAGCCATGGAAAGCGATAAGGACGAAGTTCTTGTAAAATCCAACGGATTCAAAACTTATTTTGCAGCGGATTTGGCTTACCATCGCAATAAATTTATAACCCGTAAATTCGACAGAGTAATCAATCTGCTTGGAACAGACCACCATGCCCATGCGGTCCGTATGAAAAACGCAATGCCCGCCATGGGGATTGACAAGGATAAACTAGACCTGGTGTTATTCCAGCTGGTAAGGCTTATGCGCGGCGGCGAAACCGTCAGGATGTCAAAGAGGACGGGACGCGCTGTATCGCTTGATGACCTGCTTGATGAAACCGGTGTGGATGCCGCAAGGTTTTTCTTTAATATGAAAGCATCGGGAAGCCATCTGGACTTTGATCTGGACCTTGCGGTCAAGCAATCAAATGAAAACCCCGTCTTTTATGTGCAGTATGCACATGCAAGGATCTGCAGCATGCTGAGAATATTAAGGCAGGAGGGCATAGAGGTGGATTCAGGTGAATGCCCCGGGCTCAATGTTCTGGTTAAAGAAGAAGAAAAAGAACTTATGAGAAGACTTGCGGCTTATCCGCAGGAGATACTGATTAGCGTCAGGACTCTTGAGCCAAGCAGGCTGACAAGATATGTTATGGATGTTGCCGGTGCTTTCCATAGTTTTTATAATGCGTGCAGGGTTAAAGGTGAAGAAGAGACCATCATGAAGGCTCGGATAGCTTTGGTTAAAGCAACTGTTACTGTTATAAGGAATGCCCTTGATGTCCTTAGCATCAATGCCCCGGAGAAAATGTAATCTGAATATGGAGATAATATGAAAAAAAAGATTCTGAAAATACTGTTGTTTATACTTCCTCTTGTTCTTGCAGTCATGGTGCCTCTTGTCGCGGCTGGCAACGGTTTCAGCGGAGCCCTTAATGCATATATACAGCTTATAGATAATAGATCGGACACAGCTGTTGATACTGTGAATTTAGAAAAGAACATTATAAAAGGAGCTTTGTCAGGTACTGACAAGTACTCATACTTCCAGGAGCTCTCAACTTATAATTCCCAGGTTGATGAGTATCAGGATGCAAATTTCGTCGGAATCGGGGTTTCGATTACCCTGGATGAAAAAGGCGCTTTTGTATCTTCTGTTTTTATGAATTCACCGGCTTACAGGTCGGGGATTAAATCCGGAGATGTTATTGTTTCCGCAGACGGTACTAATATCGCAGGCAAATCTTTAGCAGAGATAGCGGCGATTATTAAAGGGCCTGAAGACACCGTTGTTGAAATAGGAATTCTTGTAAATGGTACCGGTGAACCAAAAGTGCTGGAGATTGTCAGGGGCAAAGTTGAAATCAGGACTGTTGCATATACAATTTATAAAAATGCTGCATATATAAGAATGACCGGATTCACGGATAAGACAGGTGAGGAATTCGGTGATGTGCTGGAAAAAATTAAAAAAGCCGGGACAAATAAAATAATTATTGACCTTAGAGATAACGGAGGCGGTACGGTCAAAGGATGTATAGATGCGGCAAGGAAAATACTATCCGATGAAACTATTGTCAAGATGGATTTTAGATACAGAGGTTATCTTGATATCAGGTATGTTGCCTCAGAAAATCCCGATGAATATGAAATTGCAGTAATAGTCAATGAAAATACAGCCAGTGCTGCTGAAATACTGTCTGCTGCAGTAATGGACAACGAAAAGGGAATATTAGTTGGGGAAAACACCTTTGGCAAAAGCCTTGTTCAATCGTCTTATCTTATCCTGACAGAAAAAGCATATTCAAAGTATTCTGAAATAACCGGCGAAACAAATATGTTTGTGGTAACCAGAACCCTTCCCAGGATAGGGATTGAAACAGATGATGACGATTGGCTGGGGGCTGTGAAACTCACGATAGGCGAGTATCTGACCCCGAATGGCAACTCAATAAATAATATTGGCATCAGGCCGGATGTCCTGCTTGAATATGACGGCCCCATCGCATTTGACCAAATTTTGAAAGATGAAATATTTGTGTTTGATAAATATAATCTCGGGATGGTCTCGGAACAGATTTCAAAAGCGACAAAAATACTCTCGGAAATTGGTTATGACACCGCAGGTGTTACCGCGATTTATACTGAAAAAGTTTTTAGCGCCGTAATGCAGTTCCAGGAGGATGAGGGACTGTATCCATACGGGGTATTGGATTTTACCACGCAATATGCATTGAATAATAGGCTGAAGCTCCTAAATGCAGGCGGCGATGCACAGTTTCTCCTTGCTTATCAGGAATTGATGAAGGGGGGACAGTAGTATGAATAGAAAACTTATTCTAAAAACAATATATATACTGTCTGTTTGCCTTTTAACAGCGTCTTTGGCATTTTCATCTTCCTCTCTAACTGTTTATGAGGAATATTATGACGGCCTATATTCATTTATTGACATGATGTACCGCAACGAACTGGGGATTGACAGGATAATGGGTGCTTCCCTTAATGGAGTTATGGATGGATTGTCTCCCTATTCCTGTTTTGAATTATCATTAAAAGACAATACCGAATCATTTTCAGGCATCGGGGCTAATCTCGAAAAAGTAAGGAACGGTTTTATTATAGTATCTGTAAATCCATCATCTTCTGCTTATGAATCCGATATTGGTACGGGAGATATCATATACCGTGTCGATAAGCAAAATGCTTCTGCTATGGGTATTGAATCTTTTATGGTTTACCTAAATGGCAGGGATTCTGTTCTTCTAGAAGTAATTGATAAAGATACTGGACATATTAGGGCAGTGAGTATAGAAACAGAAACTTATTACCGAAATGATATCGACTATGTGATTCTCGACAATGCAGGTTATATCAGGATTAATTCTTTTTCTGAAACAACAGATGATATAGTTGCCGGAATCCTGGGATCATTGAAAACCCTGGGCATAAATGAAATAATACTTGACTTGAGGGACCTGGCTTCAATGGATATTGAGCATGCTTCTTCAGTTGCAGGGCTTCTATCAGAGGGAGGTGTCATATCCAGGACCAGGGCAGGAACATACAATGTGAGAAAACAGGAAGTTGACTTCGGAGTCCGCATACTTGTCAATGAAAAAACAATGGGCGGGGGAGAAGTTATTGCATCAGCTGTCCCGGCTGTTATATATGGGCAGGCTACTGCAGGAGAAGCATATTATATTAAAAGATATCCTGTTTTTACAGAAGATGCATATAAAAAATACAGTGAAAAAACCGGAAGGCAGGAAATAACAGGAATTCTCATTTATCTAAAAGCCAGGGGCATTGAAATACAGGATAATGAGATTTCAGGATTCCTGAATATTGTTGAATCAGGTGTTTTCAACAGTTCGGGAAGACTGATATCACAAAATAACAAGATTAACCCGGATATCATTATTGAAAATACAGCCATTGGGTACATGGATTATGTGCCGGGCGGGGGAATGATTGAGGTCAGAAGGAGCTATTCCGAAGGCAGCGTAAATTACGACGTATACCTTGCCAAAAAAGTTCTGTTTGCCCTTGGGATATTTAATGGGGCAATGAATGTTGTTTTTGATAGAGATATGGCCATGGCTGTCAACGCTTATAAGACAAGTGTCGGGTTTGCAGCCGATGGTATACTTGACATGTCGACGCAGGCAATGCTCAATACATATTCTATGAAAACAGCGGTATTGAATGATGAATGCGTCCAGGCTGCCCTGGCTGATTTAAATTAGCAGTATTTTTCATAAAAAAGGACATATGGTTTCCATGTGTCCTTTTTTATTAAGGAAATCACAAATTTATTAAACAGGATAATTTAACATAATAATATAAATATGTCATTGACACGGGCTATTATAAAATATTAGAATTGTAGAATAGGTGGAGGAGGGTGATATGTCGGTCAAATACATATTTGTAACGGGCGGTGTTGTCTCAGGCCTTGGTAAAGGCATAACGGCGGCATCCCTTGGAAGACTGCTGAAAGCACGGGGTTACAGGGTGACGATGCAGAAATTCGACCCCTATTTAAATGTCGATCCCGGAACTATGAGTCCTTACCAGCACGGGGAGGTGTTTGTTACAGACGACGGGGCTGAAACCGACCTTGACCTTGGCTCTTATGAAAGATTCATTGATGAAAACCTCAGCCAGGACAGCAATATCACCACCGGCAGGGTATATGGTTCGGTAATAGCAAAAGAAAGGAAGGGAGACTTCCTCGGGAATACCGTCCAGGTGATACCCCACATCACAAACGAAATTAAGGAAAAAGTATACAAGGTAGGCAAAAAGTCAGAAACGGACTTCGTCATAACTGAAATAGGCGGCACCGTAGGCGACATAGAAAGCCTTCCTTTTTTAGAAGCAATAAGACAGGTGGCAGTTGACGTTGGGCGTGAAAATACCATTTACATCCATGTTACCCTTGTGCCATATCTTGCCAAAGCAGGAGAGTTCAAGACAAAGCCAACCCAGCACAGCGTCAAGGAGCTTAGGAGCATAGGCATACAACCTGATATTATTGTCGGCAGGACCGAACGTAAGTTTATCAGCGGAATCAAAGAGAAAATCAGTCTTTTTTGCAATGTTTCGCCAAGCCATGTGATTCAGAACCATGATGCGGAGTATATATATGAGGTGCCACTGCTCCTTGAAAAAGAAGGACTGGCTAAAATAGTGCTGGAAATGTGTGGTTTTGAGAATCCGGAGCCCGATCTTGCCGACTGGACCGATATGGTTTACCGAATGAAAAATCCAAAGTGCAGTGTGAAGATTGCTTTGGTCGGTAAATATATAAAACTTCATGATGCCTATGCAAGTGTTGCAGAATCCCTTAGGCACGGCGGATTCCACAACAGCTGTGAAGTAGGTATAAAATGGGTTAACTCTGAGCATTTAAATGACGGAAACCTTGAAGAAACGCTTGGTGATACAGATGGTATATTAGTTCCGGGAGGATTCGGCGACAGGGGAAGCGAAGGTAAAATCAAAGCCATAGAATATGCCCGGGTCAAAAAAATCCCTTTCTTTGGGATATGCCTGGGCCTGCAGATGGCGGTTGTTGAATTTTCGCGCAATGTAGTTGGATTGAAAGACGCCAACAGCTCGGAATTCAATCCTGATACTGAACATAAGGTGATAGACCTTATGGCTGAACAGGTGGACATAGTGGACATGGGCGGTACCATGCGCCTTGGTAAATATCCTTGTGTTCTTGATAAGGATAGTAAAGCTTTTGAGGCATATGGTGAAGAGTTGATTTATGAACGTCACCGCCACCGATATGAATTTGTAAATAAATATAGGGATATCCTCAGTCAAAACGGAATGATACTCTGCGGTAAATCCCCCGATAACAGTCTGGTAGAGATGATTGAACTTAAAAACCATCCGTGGTTCATCGGTGTGCAGTTCCATCCGGAATTCCGTTCAAGGCCAAACAGGGCGCACCCATTATTCAGGGAATTTATAAAAGCGTCATGTAATAAATCGCAGCAATAGATAAAGGGAGGTGGAATACCTCCTTTTCCTTTTGTAAAGAACGAAAAAGAATATTGATTATCATTACATGATACCTAACTATAAAATTATTTTTTGACAGTGCACTGAAAGTGTGGTAGTATACAAAACAATAAAATCATGGATTGAGACGAGTATCCTTTCATAAGTGTCAAAGCGAGCCGGCGGTTGGTGTAAGGAACCGGCACATGGAAGAAGGAGAATGGACTCATGAGATGCAGGGTGAAAGAAATCGATTAGCCCGGGCCGGGATTCTCCCGTTATAGAGATAGGATATGTAAGTATCCGAGAAAGATGGTAGTTTTATTGATGGCATTCTGTTCAATACAGGGTGTTTTTTCAATTCAGGGCTTCTTATATGTAATATTTGAAAGTCCGGACTTACTGATTTGGATGGTACCGCGAAGACCTTGTCGCTCCAATGTGACGGGTCTTTTTGTTTTTTATTACATAAGTTATTGAAGGTGCCGGAGAAGTTTAGCAGAGCAGAGCAGAGTTTAGTTAGAAGGCGTCAGGATAGTCAGATTGATTAATGATTACCGGACGCCGGAGAGGAAATCATATGAGCAGAGAAGTTTTAAAGGCTTATGTCAAGACACTTTCGGGAGATATGGAAACACCGGTTACCATATTTCGCAGGTATGTTGGTGATGAAAAGGGTTTTCTACTCGAAAGCAGTGAGATACCAAGGGGTAGGTATTCATTTGTATCGAAGAATCCCTTCATTGAAGTAAAGACAAAAAAAGGCCTGACGGTAATCGAGCAAAAAGGCAGGATCAGGATTGCCGGGGGACAAGCTCTTGATATTATCAGAGAATACCTTGAAAAATATGAGATTGTAAATGATACCGGCATCCCCTTTGCAGGCGGCGCTGCCGGCAGTATAGGTTATGACATGATAAGGCAGTATGAAAGCTTGCCGGATATATGTCCTGACACGCTTGGTTTGCCTGATTTACATTTAATGTTCGTTAAGGAATTAATCGCTTACGACCACAAATATCAGCAGATTAAGATAATTGTATTGGAAAAACCAGGAAAAGCCGGAAAAATTGCAGCTGAAAAAAAATTCTCAGGAATTGAAAGACAATTGCTTAAAGACCCTGTCCGCGGGGGAAACCGTATTGATATTAAGACGCATAATCCCAAAATAACCTCGAATACAACCAAAAAACAGTATGAAGATAATGTCAGGCGCATTAAGGAATATATATACAACGGCGATATATTCCAGTGTGTGCTTTCACAAAGACTTTCGATTGAATGCAGGGATAAGCCGTTTAACCTTTACAGAAAGCTTCGGCAGATTAATCCCTCTGCATATCTTTTTTATTTTAATTTCGGAGATTACCAAGTGGCCGGAAGTTCGCCGGAAATGCTTGTTGAGGTGTTCGGTGACTATATCACCAACTGTCCTATAGCCGGTACAAGGAGAAGGGGAAGTAATGAAGCCGAAGATCTGGCTCTGGCTCGCGAACTGAAGAATGACCCTAAAGAAAGAGCTGAACACGCAATGTTGGTTGATTTAGGGAGAAATGATATGGGGAAAGTTGCAGTTCCGGGAACCGTCGGCGTTTCTTCGCTAATGGAAATCCGTAAGTATTCACACGTCATGCATCTTGTATCCACTGTTGAAGGAAAAAAGTCCGAAGATAGTAGCATATATGATGTATTAATGTCCTTTCTACCTGCCGGAACACTTACAGGAGCTCCTAAGATCAGGGCCATGGAGATAATTGAAGAGCTTGAACCTGAAAAACGTGTCATTTACGGAGGAGCCATGGGATACATTGGCTTTGACGGAAGCCTTGATACATGCATAGCAATCAGGACAATGATAATAAATGACGGCATGGTTCATCTTCAGGCGGGGGCGGGTATAGTGGCTGACTCAATCCCGGAAAAGGAATATGAGGAAACCAGAAGCAAGACCATGGCGTTGCTGAAGATTTTTTCAAAGGAGGACTGACATGATACTGTTGATAGATAATTATGATTCATTTACCTATAACCTTTATCAGTATATAAGAATATGCAAAGAAGATGTTGTTACTTTAAGAAATGACAAATTCTCAATCGGAGAAATAAAAGAAATGAAACCCTCTAAAATTGTGATTTCACCCGGACCCGGATATCCGGATGATGCAGGAATGTGTATTGAAATCATTAAAGAGTTTTATGATAAGGTGCCAATCCTTGGTATTTGTCTAGGTCACCAATGCATCGGTAGATGTTTCGGAGCTAATGTATCGCATGCAAAAACTCTTATGCACGGAAAATATTCGAAAATCCATCACAAAGGTGAATACTTATTAAAAAGCATGGAAAATCCGTTCCAGGGGGCAAGATATCATTCGCTTGCTGTAACTAAGCAAAGTTTACCGGCTGAATTGAGTGCGTTTGCATACACCGGCGATGGGGAGATTATGGCAATTAAGCATATTGATTACCCCATATATGGCTTGCAATTTCATCCGGAATCAATACTCACGCCGGGAGGGATTGAAATTATAAGAGAATTTTTAAGAGGGGGAGCCTGCTGACATGGAAAAAGACATATTGAAAAAACTAATGAATGGAAAAGATTTAAGTGTAAATGAGTGCCGGAGGATTTTTAGTTCAGCGCTGAATGGCAGTCTTGATAATTCATATCTTGCAGCATTTCTGACCGCCATGCAGATAAAAGGTGCTTCGGCAGATGAAATCTTAGCGGGTGCCGAAGTTCTCAGGGAAAATGCAGTGCATCCTGAAGTCAACGGGGAAGATATGCTTGATACATGCGGGACAGGAGGTGATGGCTGCGGCACATTTAATATATCAACTGCCTCTGCTTTCATATGTGCTGCAGGTGGGGTTAAAGTGGCGAAGCATGGGAACAGATCGGTTTCAAGTAAATGCGGAAGCTTTGATGTACTTGAGGAACTGGGGTGTGAAATAATGCTGGATGCCGGACAGGTAGCCGCGGCAATAAGACAAACCGGGCTTGGTTTTATGTATGCTCCATTGTTTCATAAAGCCATGAAAAACGTAGCGGCAGTAAGGAAATCACTTGGAATAAGAACTATATTCAATATCCTGGGACCGCTTATTAATCCGGCAGATGCCAAAAAACAATTACTTGGGGTTTTCAGCAGGGAACTTATGATGAAAATGGCGGATGTAATGTTGCGGCTTGGGATTAACAGGGCGCTGATTGTCCATGGCAGCGACGGAGTTGACGAAATAACTATTTCCGGTGATACATACATATGTGAAATCAATGGAGGTAAGATTTATGAATACAAGATTAATCCCGGAATGTTCGGAATACATTGCAGTGAATTGTCTGCGGTTTCCGGCGGGGATGCAGTAGTCAACTCAAAGATTATTACTGATATTTTTACCGGAAAAGATAAAGGTCCTAATAAAGACATGTTAATATTTAATGCGGGTGCATCCTTGTTTACAGCCGGTAAAACTATTGATATTGATGCGGGGGTTAAACTTGCGTCAGATATTATTAATAGTGGTGCGGCATATGACAAACTCAGGGAATATTCCTCATTTTCCGTAAGTTTAAAAGGAGCTGCTTTATGAATATTCTGGAAAAAATAACGCAGGCAAAAATGGAATATCTGACTGAAAGGAAAAAGGCAATACCTATAGAGTATTTGAAGGAAACTGCAAAAGCATATGTAAGTCCGCCTTCTTTCAAAGAAGCACTAAAAAAACCCGGCCTTTCAATAATCGGCGAGATTAAAAAGGCGTCGCCTTCAAAAGGTATAATTGATCATGAATTTGACTATATGGGAATTGCCCGTGAATACAATGGATGCGTTGATGCTATATCAGTTTTAACAGAAGAAGCATATTTTCTGGGAAAACCGGAATTTATCGTTGAAATAAGGGGTGCTGTTGACATTCCTATACTGCGAAAAGATTTTATTATTGACAGTTACCAGATTTTTGAGAGCAAAACACTCGGGGCTTCTGCCATCCTGTTGATAGCTTCATTGCTTGATTCTTCGAAGCTAAAAAGTTTCATTGAACTAAGTTTCGCGCTGGGCATGGACAGTCTGGTGGAAATCCATAATGAAACTGAGTTATACAGAGGTATCCGCGCAGGAGCGGAAATTATTGGTATAAATAACAGGAACCTAAATGATTTTTCAGTTGATATCAAAACAACGGAAAAACTAGGGGCTTTAATTCCCAAAGATGTGCTATGTGTTAGTGAAAGCGGGATTATATCGAAAGATGATGCAGAATATATTAAGACAACATGTGCAGATGCAGTCCTTGTAGGCGAATCATTCATGCGAAGTTCAAATAAAACCCGGTTTGCGGAGGTTTTGAAAAATGCCTGAAAAACGAATAAAAATTAAGGTATGCGGAATAACTGATCACTCAGAAATAGATATCATAAATTACCTGGGAGTTGATTATGCGGGGTTTATATTCGCAGAAAGCAAAAGAAAGGTTACATTTGAGAAGGCTGCTCAACTTGCAGATGGATTGAGCAACAGTATATTGAAAGTTGGGGTTTTTACAGATATTTATGTAGAGGAGATAAACAGTCTTATTGAACAAGGCAGTATCGATATTGTTCAGCTGCATTCTTCAGTTATGACCGGGATAGATAGAATTAAGGCCCCTGTATGGGTGTCGGTTGGCATAGGAAATAATGGAATCCTCTTTTCGCATTATATTAATGATTTTGCAGATGGAATTCATTTGGACACATACGATAAAAAACTTGCAGGAGGTACAGGGCGCACATTTGACTGGAGCCGGCTGAAAGGGTTCAAGACAGACAAGAAACTAATTCTGGCAGGCGGACTAAACTACAGCAACATTCAAAGTGCTCTGAGTAATATCAACGCTGATGTGGTCGATTTGAACTCCGGCGCGGAAGTTATCAATAAGGGTATCAGGATTAAGAGTGCTGTTTTGATTGAGAAATTTATTATGGAGGTAAGGGAATATGAAAATAACAGGTAAATTTGGGATTTACGGGGGTACATATGTTCCCGAAGCCCTTATGCCGGTGCTTATAGAACTTCAAATTGCTTATAACCGGTATAGAGACGACAGGCAGTTCATTGATGAATATGAGTACTACCTAAAGGAGTATGCCGGACGTCCGAATCCGCTTTATTATGCAGAAAATCTGACGAAAAAGCTGGGGGGCGCAAAAATATATTTAAAGAGGGAAGATTTGAATCACACAGGGGCGCATAAAATAAATAATGTCATAGGGCAGATTTTGTTGGCAAAAAAAATGGGCAAAAAGAAAGTCATTGCGGAAACGGGAGCCGGCCAGCATGGTGTTGCCACAGCTACATTTGCTGCGCTTGCCGGTATGGAGTGTACTGTATTTATGGGAGAAAAGGACATTGAAAGACAAAAACTCAATGTTTTCCGCATGAAGCTCCTTGGAGCTGAAGTTATAAGTGTCACTTCCGGGACAAAAACACTGAAGGATGCGTCAAACGAGGCTATACGTGCCTGGGTGGCAAGGGCTGAAGACACTTATTATGTAATCGGTTCTGTAATTGGACCGCATCCGTATCCTGAAATGGTTAGGAATTTCCAACGGATCATTGGAATTGAAACAAAACAGCAGATTATTGAAAAAGAGAATAAGCTGCCTGATGCAATAATCGCATGTGTCGGCGGCGGAAGTAATGCCATTGGAATATTCCATGAATTTTTAAATGACACGGATGTCAGGCTCATCGGGGTCGAAGCAGCCGGACTGGGCACAGACACAGGTTATCATGCTGCAACATTAAGCGGCGGAAGTGTCGGGGTGCTCCACGGGATGAAAACATATTTCCTGCAGGATGAAAACGGGAACATTGATGAAGCGCATTCGATATCGGCGGGTCTGGATTATCCGGGAATTGGGCCTGAACATGCCTTCCTTTATGACAGCGGCAGGGTAAGATATGCAAGTATAACAGATGCTGAAGCAATTGAGGCATTTTCATTCCTGACAGCAACCGAGGGAATAATACCTGCACTTGAGTCGGCGCACGCTGTGGCATATGCAATGAAAATTATTCCGGATATGGACAAAGAAAAAATTGTTGTAATTAATATATCCGGCAGGGGAGATAAGGATGTTGAAAGCGTAATGTCATACATAAAGGAGAAATCAGATGAATAGGATAATTAATACTCTTAATAAAATCGCTGAAGAAGACAGTAAATTTCTGGTGGCATATCTTACCGGAGGGGTGCCGGACATAAACGGCACTATTGAGTATTTCAAGGCTATTGAAGATGGAGGCGCCGATATCATAGAGATTGGGATACCATTTTCAGATGCACTTGCTGACGGCCCGGTCAATCAAGAGGCGGCCCTTTTGGCAATAAGTAACGGCATAGGTATTGTAAATATGTTTGGTTTGATGAAAAGGATACGCTCTTTTAGTGAAACGCCGGTTATTTTCCTTGTCTACTATAATACGATTTTTAATTACGGTCTTAAAAAGTTTGTTGACGACTGTTTTATAAATGGAGTCGATGGTCTTGTTATACCGGATCTGCCACTGGAAGAAAGGTGTGAAATACAGGGATTAATGGATAATGCAAGACTGTGTCTGGTTCCGCTGGTTGCACCCAATTCAGGAGAAAGAGTAAAAACTGTAACGGCCGGATGTTCAGGCTTTGTCTATTGTGTGTCGTCAATGGGAGTTACCGGTGAGAGAAAGAAATTCCGGAGTGATGTAGGTGGGTATATCAGGAATGTAAAGGCTAATTGCCATTTGCCTGCTGCCGTTGGCTTTGGCATATCGGATTCAAAGACAGCTGGTTCCTTTTATGATGTTGCAGATGGGGTAATTGTGGGATCAGCCATTGTAAAAAGAATAATGGCAGATTGCGGTCCGTCTGAATTAGCTGATTTTGTAAGAAGTTTGAGATATAGGGAGTGAGGATGAACTTTTTTATGTTTCTGAAACTATAATTTAATTTTTTTCGTTTAAAAACTCTATTGACATTTTGTGCGAATGTCACTATAATTTAGAAATCGTAAAAAAACAATTGGTAAAAGGTGGAATTATGCCGGATAAAAAAACCATATTAACATATGAAGGTCTTAAAAACCTCGAAAAAGAACTTGATTACCTAAAGGGTAAAAAAAGAATGGAAGTAGCCGAAAAAATTAAAAAAGCTATTTCTTTTGGCGATATTTCTGAAAACAGCGAGTATGATGAAGCTAAAAACGAGCAGGCTGCACTTGAAGCAAAGATTAGTAAACTTGAAAGAAGTCTTAGAAATGCCGAAGTTATTGATGATGATGCAATAACCACTGATCAAGTCAGAATAGGGTGCAAGGTTAAAATAATGGACCTTGAAGATGAAGAAGAAGAAATATATCAGATAGTCGGTTCTATGGAAGCTGACCCGGCGCGCCAGAGGATTTCCGATGAATCCCCCGTGGGAAGCGCATTGCTTGGAAAAAAAGTAGGCGACGACGTTGAAGTAACCGCACCTTTGGGATTCCTTCAGTTTAAGATTCTTGAAATAAGCAAATAAAGTTGTTCAATATCATTTATTTGGTTATACTTATTACTGGCAGTTTCACATAAGCTGTCAGTTTTGTTTTATATTTTTAGAGAAAACTTACCATTTCGGTTAGGTTAATGCATGCGGAGGTAAAAATGCAGGAAAAAGATAACACGGGTGGAAACACCCAGGATATAAATGAAATTCTAAAGGTAAGAAGAGAAAAATTATCGCATTTGCAGGAAATGGGAAAAGATCCTTTTGATTATAAAGTTTTTGCCCAGGAAAACCATGCATCCGAAATTTTTGATGATTATGAAGAACTTGAGGGAACTACGGTTTCATGTGCCGGAAGAATTATTGCAAAAAGAGTTATGGGAAAAGCTAGTTTTTGCCATATCCAGGACAGGTCCGGAAAGCTGCAGCTGTATGTCAGGAAAGACAGGCTTGGAGATGAAGACTATGCAGACTTCAAGAAATTTGACATAGGGGATATAGTCGGCGTTACCGGGGAAGTTTTCACAACACAAAAGGGAGAAAAGTCTGTAAAGGCTGATAAAGTCGCCCTACTGTCGAAATCACTGCAGCCGCTGCCTGAAAAATGGCACGGCCTAAAGGATGTAGACCTTAGATACAGGCACAGATATACGGACCTGATTGTTAATCCGGATGTTATAAATACATTTGTTACACGTTCAAAAATAATGGAAGCCATGCGGGAATTCATGACAGATAGAGGTTTTATGGAAGTTGAAACGCCTGTGCTGCATAATCACACGACAAATGCTAATGCACGGCCTTTCCGCACACACCACAACACTCTGGATCTTGATATGTTTCTAAGGGTTGAACTTGAACTGCACTTGAAAAGGCTTATTGTCGGCGGGTTAGAGAAAGTTTATGAAATCGGCCGCATATTCAGGAATGAGGGAATGAGCTACAAACATAATCCTGAATTCACAATGATTGAAATATATCAGGCATTTACTGATTACAATGGTATGATGAAGCTGACTGAAGATTTATTCGTGCATATAGCTGACAAAGTAATTGGCAGCAGAAAAATAGCGTATCAGGGAGAAGAAATTAATCTTGAAACACCATGGTCGCGCCTAACAATGTCAGAAGCAGTTAAAAAGTATACCAATGTTGATTTCGATTCCTTTGATAAAGACACTGAAAAAGCAACAGCTCTTGCTGATGAGTATGATGTTCATATTGAAAAAGGAAGCACATGGGGAGAAATACTGAATTCGTTCTTTGAGCAAAAGGTAGAAGAAAATCTAGTGCAGCCTACTTTTATATATGATTATCCTATTGAAATATCACCTCTTGCAAAGGCAAAGAAAGACAGGCCTCATATTACTGAGAGATTTGAAATTTTCATGACCTCCAGGGAAATGGGAAATGCTTTTACAGAGCTTAATAATCCTATTGAACAACAAAATCGTTTTGTCGAACAGGCTATGAAAAAGGGTCAGGATGAAGGCGATTATTCAATAGATTATGATTTTATTAATGCGCTTGAAATAGGGATGCCCCCGACAGGCGGTCTTGGAATCGGCGTTGACAGGATGATTATGCTGTTTACCGATAATCCGTCAATCAGGGACGTAATACTGTTTCCGACCATGAAACCCCAGGAGGGGCACAATGGATAAAAGTGATGCCAGACGCATTCTTAATCTTGATGAAAAGGCATCAAAGCGCCAGGTAGAAAGCAGGTTTGCAAATTTCAGCCGGCGTATAAAGAACGGGGAGGACCTGGACTTTGATTTAATAAAAAATGCGTATGATTTGCTTATGGGATATGAAAAGTATGATGACAAAGCCGGCAAACTGGTTAAGACATATCGAAAATTCATGTTCCATTACAAAGGGTGGGCGATTTTAGTTATCATATCGGTTGTGGTTTTATCATTGATATTTGTTCCGATGATTTTCAGGAGGATACCGGATCTCACAGTATCCTTTGCAGGCCGTTATGGAATAGTTGATCAGGATATTATGGATGAAATCCTACAGGAGAATATGCCTGAAACCGGAGATATACTGGTTGAGGTAATGTACCTTGATGAAAATGGCGAAAGCGGTGAGTTTGATTCCGGGGGAAGGACCAGGCTCTCAGGACTTCTAATTTCAGAGGAAGCAGACATCCTCATTGTTGATGATGAGACATTCAACTATATCAGGGAAGACAATGCCCTTATGCCTTTGGACAAATTGATAGAAGATCTGGGAATTGATGTTTCTAAAGACCGTCTCATATACGGGGTGGATTTTACCACCGGCAAAAAAATGGTCTATGGGATTTCAGTAGCTGAAGATTATCTTGTATACCGGACGGTATATGGTGATGAAAGAAGAATTTTAACTGTGGCACAAAAAACAGCCCATTTGGAGGATGTTAAGAAAGCCATTGAAATAATTTTAACTTACAGGAGTGATTAATTATGGTTGGATTGAAAATTGTTGGCAAAGGAAATATTATATTTCTCAGCGGCGAAGTAGATGTTGGAAACTGCGGGGTATTTAAAGAAGAACTGGGCAAGGCAATTGAAAAAGCTACCGGGGATGTTACGTTGGATTTTGCTACTTTGGACTACATTGACAGTGCGGGGTTGGGAATTCTTGTTGGTGTTTTTAAAAGATTGCAGGAAAAAGAGCTTACCATGGAAGTTGTTAATGCAAATGACTATATCAAGAAGCTTTTTAAAATAACAAAGCTGGAAACTCTGTTTAGAGTTGTATAGGAGGGAATAAAATTGGAAAAGAGAGTTATAAAAGTTGAAATTCCTTCTGTCAAAAGCTATTCCAGGACACTAAGGCTGACAGCTGCCGGTGCGGCCGATGCAGCTGGATTCAACATAGATATGATAGAAGATGTTAAGGTTATTGTGTCCGAAGTATTCGGCAGTATAATAGAAGCCGGTTGCAATGGCGCAGTGATTTGCTTCGAACCTTTAAATGGAAAACTGGTGATATCCTTTGCTACCTGCAGCGGAGAACCTGTATTGAAGGGTGCAAATGAAATGACACTGCCAATACTTGAGGCTCTTGCAGGCAAGGTTATTAATGAAGAAGACGGCGGCTTGACGCTCATTATAGAATAAAGGCGGAAAACATGACCCAAAACGACGATAAACTGTTTGAAGAGTATAATCGAACGGGTAACATTGAAGTAAGGAATATCATTGTTGAGAAGTACTATTATATGGCAAAGGTACTGGCCGGAAAATTTCTTAACAGAGGTGTTGAATATGATGACTTGCTTCAGGTGGCTTCACTTGCGCTTGTAAAAGCAGCTGAAAGATTCAAACCCGACATGCATAATAAATTTTCAACCTTTGCAACACCTACCATAATAGGTGAGATTAAAAAGTATTTCAGGGACAAGGCTAACACAATAAGGATGCCGAGAAAGCATTATGAGCTTTATCCATCCATCAAGAATGCGTTTGAAACTTTGTCTCAGGAACTGAATATGGCGCCTACGCCGCAACAGATTGCCGATAGGACGGGTAATACGGCTGAAGAAGTAATCGAAGTCCTTGAAATGGTAAGGAGCGGAAACATTACATCTCTGGACGAGGAGTTTGACGAAGAGGGTTACAGCAGGATGGAAGCTGTTGGAAATGAAGACTCCGGTTTTGAAGGGATTATCACAAATGACCTGTATGAGAGGGCTCTGGGGATGCTGGATGAAAATGAGAAGCAGGTTATTATGATGAGATATGGGAAGGGGCTGAGTCAGAAAAAAATCGCCGAGGAGTTCGGTGTTTCCCAGATGTATATTTCCAGGCTTGAGAAAAAAATATACAGTAAGCTGAGGAAGAAACTTGACAACAACTAAAATCATTCAATCTGAATATAGTATACAATCCCGGCGGGAATTAGTTCCGGGTGTTGTGAATGATATAATGGCATATCTTAAGAAGAACACTTCCATTGCCGGCTGCGAGTGTGTTTTCGATATTAAAGTGGTTCTTAGTGAATTGATATCAAATGCTGTTATACACGGAAATGGGGAAGATCCTTCCAAGCAGGTGGATATAAAAGTTTTCTTTAATGATATGAGCATCGAATTTCTTATAATTGACCGTGGCGTTGAATTTACACCGGAAGATAAAGAAGAGGAAAAGCTGCTGTGCGAAAGCAGCAGGGGAATATCAATCTGTCATATACTTTGTAAAAAACTTATATATAAATATATTGTAGGAAAAGGAAATTCCGCAAGGGCGGTTTTCATATTAAAATAATTAAAAAGGAGGAAATAGTATGACAAAATTAAGAGAATTATATTACTGCAAGATTTGTAAAAATCTTGTTGAGGTTACAGCTGAAGGCGCAACGGCGCTGGTATGCTGCGGGGAGGATATGGAACTACTTGTTGCAAAGACCGCTGATCAGGGAAAAGAGAAACATGTTCCCGTTGTAAGTGAAAAAGACGGTGGTGTTTGTGTAAAAGTAGGTGACGTGCCCCATCCGATGACAGATGAGCACTGGATTAATTTCATCGAAGTCTGCACAGCGGATACTGTAATCAGAAAAGAACTCAGTGCGGCTGACGCTCCCGAGGGCTGGTTTAATGTTAAGCCTGCCGATGTGGTTTGCGTAAGATCTTATTGCAACCTCCACGGATTATGGAAAGCATAAACAAGCCTACAGTAAAAATTCAAAAAAGGGCCGGAATTCCGGCTCTTTTTTTGCGAAATTGCCCGAAGGGGAATTTCGCATGTTTATGTGGACAGGCAGAAGTGCATATGATATAGTTGCGCAGCGGAATACAAAAGATTAGTCTTGAAACTGGCAATGAAAAATACTTGACAGTACATAGGGTTTATGGTAAGTTATATTGTGCTTGAAAAGGGCTTCTTTTTTTGTTAAAAAGGGCCACCGGAGGTTGAAAAATGAGAGACAAAATTACACTGGCATGCACTGAATGCAAACAGAGAAACTACACTACCAGAAAGAACAAAAAAACAACTCCTGACAGGATAGAGTTGAGCAAGTATTGTAAGTTCTGCAAGAAGCACACCGTGCATAAAGAAACTAGATAAGACAGAGGTAAATTGATATGGCAGCTGCAAGAAAATCAAGGTTTACAGGTTTTTTTAAGGAAATATTTCAAGAACTGAAGAAGGTGGTTTGGCCCACCCGCGAACAGTTGGTTAAGAATACGGTTACGGTTATCACTGTATGTATAATTATTGGGATTCTTATCTGGTTTTTCGACTGGGGTCTTTCATCACTGATTAATCTGCTGTTGAAATAATAATTTGACGGGAGTCGAATGTTAATGAATATTGAAGAAAACAACAATCAGACTGTTGAAGAAAATACTGAGGAGCCAAGTATAAGGGATCAGGCTAAATGGTATGTAGTGCATACCTATTCCAGCTATGAGAACAAAGTAAAGGCCAACCTCGAAAAAATAGTTGAAAACAGGGGAATGCAGGACTATATAGTTGATGTCGTGGTTCCCATGGAAGAAGTAATAGAAGACAAGGGCGGAAAAAGGAAAGTATCCTTTAAGAAGATATTCCCCGGCTACGTGCTTGTTAAAATGGTAATGAGTGATGAATCCTGGTACATAGTAAGAAATACCAGGGGCGTCACTGGTTTTGTGGGGCCATCCGCAAAACCTGTCCCCCTTTCCGAGGATGAAGTTAAATCGATGAGGCTCGAAGGAGTTGAAACGGTAGTTGACTTCAATGTAGGAGACAATGTAAGGGTCATAGACGGACCGCTTGAAAACTTTGTCGGAACTGTTGAAGAGGTTCATGGGGACAGAAGAAAAATCAGGGTACTTATTTCTATGTTCGGAAGGGAAACCCCCGTCGAACTGGAATATGGGCAAATACAAATAATCCTTTAACTTAAAGAATTGGGAGGTGGATTAAATGGCTAAGAAAATTATTGGGTTGATAAAACTGCAGATACCTGCAGGAAAAGCAACGCCGGCTCCACCGGTAGGACCAGCTTTAGGTCAGCATGGTGTTAATATCATGGGATTCTGCAAGGAGTTCAATGAAAAGACCCGCAGGGACATGGGACTTATAATCCCGGTGGTTATCACAGTCTATGCGGACAGGTCTTTCACGTTCATCACGAAAACTCCTCCGGCAGCGGTCCTTTTGAAAAAGGCATGCAACCTTGAAAGCGCCTCCGGTGTACCGCATCTGGAAAAAGTAGCGACTATTTCCAAAGAGAAGGTAAGAGAAATAGCTGAGCTTAAGATGCCTGACCTTAATGCAGGAAGCATTGAAGCAGCTATGAGCATGATAGCCGGAACGGCAAGGAGCATGGGCATCGTCGTAGAAGACTGATGCACCGAAGTGGGAGGGAATTATTCCCGGGTAAAGCGTACCACAAGGAGATGATGAAATGAAAAGAGGAAAAAACTACAAAGAGAGTATTGCATTGTTTGACAATGCACAGCAGTACGAGGCCAAAGAAGCTTTGGAACTCGTAAAGAAGACTGCAAAAGCGAAGTTTGATGAAACTGTAGAAATCCATATCAGACTCGGTGTTGACTCGCGTCATGCGGACCAGCAGGTCAGGGGCGCAGTTGTGCTTCCGAACGGAACAGGTAAATCCGTAAAAGTTCTTGTTTTTGCAAAAGGTCCGAAAGCTACTGAAGCTGAAGAGGCCGGAGCTGATTTTGTCGGAGCAGAGGATATGTCCGATAAAATTAAAAATGAAAACTGGTTTGATTTTGACGTAGCAATCGCAACCCCTGATATGATGGGTGTTGTCGGTCGTATCGGTAGGATTCTCGGACCAAAAGGCCTTATGCCTAATCCGAAGGCCGGAACAGTTACCATGGACGTCGCAAGAGCGGTAAATGATGCAAAAGCAGGTAAAATTGAGTATAGGCTTGATAAAACCAATATAATTCACTGTGTAATCGGAAAAGTATCATTTGAGACAGAAAAGCTTATGGAGAATTTCAGGACTTTGATGGATGCAATTATTAAGGCTAAACCGGCATCGTCCAAAGGACAGTACCTTAAGAGTGTTACCGTGACATCAACGATGGGACCCGGTATCAAAGTTAACACGCAAAAAGTACTTGATTAGTGAAACAGCATAGTATATAATGCTGCTTGCACAATTAAATATTAATTTGCCAAAGACAGCAGGTGCGAAAGCGTAACGGAAACTACCTGCCGAGGTGATGGATAATTTTAAAGGTATATCCTCGCTTGTCTTCGGCAGGCGGGGATTTTTTCATCCCCGGTTTAATCGGATAAAACCGAAATTTATAAGGAGGTGTAACGGATGGCCAGTGAAAAGATTTTGGAAATAAAAAAACAGCAGGTTCAGGAAATGACTGCGAAGCTCACTGAAGCGGGATCAATCGTTTTAGCGGATTATCGTGGACTTACCGTTGAGGAAGATACTGAATTGCGTTCCAAAATGAGGGCAGAAGGCATTGATTACAAGGTTGTTAAGAACAACATCGTCAGACATGCAATTCAGGGAACAACCCTGGAAAGCCTGGGAGAATTCCTTGTAGGACCTACATCCATAGCAATTAGTACAGATGAAGTCGCTTCTGCGAAAATCATGTTCAAATTTGCCAAGGATCTTAATGCATTCGAATTGAAAGCCGGAGCGGTCGACGGAAAAGTCGTTGACTTAGTAGAAATTGAACAGCTTGCAAAACTTCCGTCCAAAGAACAGCTTATTGCGAAAATGCTTGGTAGCATGAATTCGCCGATAACAGGTCTTGTGACGGTACTTAGTGCAAATATCAAAGGATTGGCAGTAGCACTTAATGCCATAATTGAAAAGAAGCAGACGGAAAGTGCGTAAAACAAATAAAATATTTTTGAGAGGTTATTTAAGATGAGTGAAAAGTTACAGAAATTAATGGAAGAAATCAAAGGCATGACAGTATTGGAACTGTCTGAATTCGTAAAAGCTCTAGAAGAAGAGTTCGGCGTATCAGCAGCAGCACCTGTAGCAGTTGCAGCAGCACCCTCAGCAGCAGGCGCAGCTGAAGAAGTTGAAGAAAAAACAGAGTTCGACATTCTTCTTAAGGAAGTCGGCGCAGAAAAGATCAAAGTTATAAAAACTGTCAGGGAAGTCACAGGACTTGGTCTTAAAGAAGCAAAAGAAGTTGTTGACACAGCTCCGAGTACAGTTAAAGAAGGCGTTGATAAAGAAGCAGCTGATGAAATTTCAGCAAAATTCAAAGCTGTTGGCGCAACTGTTGAAGTTAAGTAGTTTAACAGGTTAATTTCGTCCAAACGTCAGACACAATAAAGTAATAACGCCGTTTATGAATATTATTCAGACGGCGTTTTCTTTGTTTATATGTATCTGACTTACTGTGTTTTTTGCAGAGTTTTGCTCAATCGTGCATCGACATGAAAAGATGGGTTTATATAAAGGTTTTACAGAGATAAGCCCAATAAATTATCATATAGTTGTGTGGTATAATCTAGCAATAATATCAGGAGATGTGATGAGTTATACCAGAATTGAAAAAACAAAACTGCCGAAGTGGAAGCGGAATCTATATGCAGTATGGGTTACGCAGTTTTTGTCTCTTCTTGGGTTCGCTTTCGGAGTCCCGGTGCTTCCATATTTTATACAGGAATTGGGTATTGTGGATCCTGATTCCATTAAAATTTTTACAGGATTAATGTCTATGATTCCTGCTGTTACCCTAGGCCTTATGGCGCCGATATGGGGAATGGCAGCCGATAGGTTCGGTAAAAAAATAATGATGATTAGGGCGATGGGGATGGCGGTTCTGGTTCTGCTGTTTCTCGGGTTGTCACAGAATATTACACAAATTCTAATAATCAGATTTTTCCAGGGTCTTCTAACCGGTACTGTTACTGCATCTTATGCCATGATTGCCGCCGGAACTCCTGATGATAAAATGTCGTATGCCCTTGGAATTATTTCATCATCAATTTTCATTGGTAATTCAGCGGGGCTTGTGCTGGGCGGGGTTGCCGCGGATATATTCGGCTATAGGATGAGCTTTATCATTGGGGCAGTAATAATGCTGGCGGGTCTTCTATGGGTTCTGTTCATGGTTAAGGAAGTTAAAAGTGAAAAACCACCGGAACTGCTCAGGATTTTCAGCAGGGATAAAAAGAAGAAAAACGGCAGCTGGCTGTCAAGAAATAAAGCCTTCATTCCGGTCATTGCAACAATACTGCCTTTGATATTCATAATCAGGGTTGCCAGGACACTAAGTAACCCGTATACACCGCTTTACATTCAGGAAATAAGGGGGACACTGGAAGGTTCTGCAACAATTTCCGGAGTAATCAGGGCTATAAGCAGTATTGCGGTTGCTGCCGCAGGTATTTTCCTGGCACGCATCGGAGATAAAAAAGATAAGATAAAACTCTCTGCAGTTCTAATGGGCCTGGGTGCTGTTGCCGCAATCCCAATGTTCCTAACTGATAATCTGATTCTTTTCACAATATTCCACACCCTGGTTTTCCTTGCGGTGGGCGGAGTTGAGCCTTTGCTGAATTCACGGGCCAGCATTGCAATCCCTTCTGAAAAAAGGGGAATGCTTTTTGGAATTATCGCAATGGTCGGAAGTTTCGGGTGGGCGGTATCGCCGGCAATCGGCAGTTATGTGTCGATTCAATTCTCAACAAAAACCATTTTCCTTGCTTTTGGTATACTTTTGGCAATCGGGGCATTTACAGCGGGGTTGGTATATTTTAAAGTGAAAAAGCGAAAAACGGAAGATTCAGTATGAATATATCCAATATTTTAGACTTGATTAACATAAATCGGATATAATTGAAACAGGGAATGTTTTAATTTGCATATCTTCGGTTAAATAGTTATCAATAATGTATCTGAGGTGGATTATGAATTATATGGAAAAATACAATGAATGGCTGGAAAAAGCAGATGAGGAAACGGTTGCTGAGCTTGAGGTTATAAAGGGAAATGAGATTGAAATTGAAGATCGTTTTTATAAAACCCTTGAATTCGGAACTGCCGGATTAAGGGGAATTATGGGAGCCGGAACGAACAGGATGAATAAATATGTCCTGATGCAGGCAACCAGAGCCCTTGCCGAAGTTGTACTTGAAGCAGGAGGTAAAGATAAGGGAATTACAATAGCCCATGACTGCAGGATTAATTCACGGAAATACGCAGAGATATGCGCTGCAATATTTGCTGCCAAGGGTATTAAAACCTATCTTTTCGAAGATCTCAGGCCAACTCCCGAATTATCATATGCAATACGAAAACTAGGAACCATATCCGGAGTCAATGTCACTGCCAGCCATAATCCTCAGGAATATAACGGATACAAGGTGTATTGGGAAGAAGGCTCACAGATACTTGACGACATAGCCGATAAAATTCTAACAAAAATTGAAAAAACGGAACTTTTCGACCCTGCGGGCATACCCTCATATTCTGAAGGTGTAGAAAAAGGACTTATTACTATCCTTGGGGAAGACATGGACAGGATGTACCTTGAGGAAGTTAAAGGGCTGGCACTTAATGATGAAGGAATAGATAAAAGCGTAAGCGCTGTGTATACTCCTTTAAACGGAACCGGAGCAGTGCTGGTGCCAAGGATTTTAAAAGAGCGGGGATTTGAAAATATTTATTTAGTAAAAGAACAGATGGAACCGGACGGCCGTTTCCCTACAACTCCATATCCGAATCCCGAAGATATCTCTACCTTTGAGATTGCCCTGAAATATGCAAGGGAGCATGATTCCGAGCTTGCAGTGGCAACCGATCCAGACGCGGACAGGATTGCTATCATGGTCAGGGAGGGCGACGACAACTATATACCTATGAACGGCAACCAGACAGGAGCTCTTCTGCTGCAATATATTTTAGAGCAAAGAAGTGTTAAGGGAATGTCGTCTGATAAAGATGCAATGGTTACAACAATAGTTACCGGTGACCTTGGCAAGGAAATCGCAAGGAAATATGGCCTGAAAGTTTATGAAACACTGACTGGTTTCAAGCATGTATGCGGAAAAGCAAATGAATTTGACAAAACCGGGGAGGCGAAATATATATTCGGTTATGAAGAAAGCATAGGCTATTGCCCTGAGACATTCGTCCGTGACAAAGACGCGGTCAGTACTGCTATGCTTATATTTGAAATGGCAGCTTACTACAAGGCAAAGGGTAAAAGTCTGCTGCATATTCTTAACGAAATTTATAATGAATTCGGGCATTACAGGGAATCTCAGTTTTCAATTTCATACAAAGGAGTTGACGGTGCAGAGCTTAAGGAAAAAGTCATCGAGGGATGGAGGGCCGATTATCCCTTGTCCGTAGGCAATGAAAAACTCCTTGAAGTTACCGATTACCTGACATCAGAACATATTGTTCTGGAAACAGGTGAAACCAGTGATGTTCACATACCTGTATCGGATGTCCTGAAATTTAAATTTGACAAAAGGACATGGTATGCTGTCAGACCTTCCGGTACTGAACCTAAACTTAAGGTATATATATATACGGTAAGGGAAACAGAGGCTGAAGCACTTAAGGTTCTGAAAATTTTTGAAAACGAACTGCGTGAAAAAGTAAAGCAATATGAAACCGATTGACATATAAAATGTAAACAAACCACAAAAACCGGTCTGGCAGACCGGTTTATTCTTTATTTTTAAACCATCCAAAGCCGCCGGATATATTTGATTGAAATGATTTAAATTTGATAAAACACTGCATGATTTTCTTGTATTATATAATTCTAAAAAGAGGTTAAAATGGTTAATATATTCACAACTTCTTTAAAATTTTCAGTTTTTCTGTAATTTATGCATAGTATGAATAAGAACAGTAGCACAGGGTATAAATTATTTAGTAAGGCATTAAAAACAAATGACTTCGGAATATAGATTTCAAAAATAGAAAATGGAGGAATTAATAATGAAGAAAACAATTAGTATTATCATTGCGGTATTACTTATAGTTTCACTTGTAGCATGCGGAGGAAAGACTGAAGAAACCAATACGCCGGAGCCTACGACGGCCCCAAAGAGTGTTTCGGAAACAATATCCGTACAGGTTGAAACTGACTGGCTGCCACATTATGAAGCGGCTAAGGCAAGGGTATTGGAGAAACATCCCGGTTCAACAATCAACTGGATCGAGTCACCTGCATTTGACCATCTGGATGTACTTGATGCAACTGACGTAACAAATGTAGATGTAGCCGATGTGTTTGCGATTCCGGCAGATAGACTTTACCCACTCGCTCAAAATGAAGCTTTGGCATCTATAGATGCATTGACGATGGCTAAAAATCTCGGCGGCTGGCAAAATTTCGAAGGTGGTCTGGGCGGCAATCTGGCAATAGACGGAGACTATCTGGCCTTCCCGATGAATATTGAAACATTAATAATATTCGCAAACACTGCAAATGCGGCAGCAAAGAACATTAACCTGGGCGAAACAATTGAATTTACAGAACTTGGGTTTGAAGAAATGCTTGTTCCTGCATTCAATGCATGGTTCGGGGTTGCAATGCTAAATGCGGCTAATATCGAATTGCTTGCACAAGATGCTGACGGAACTCTTTGGTCTGACATGACCAAAAACTGGTCCGATTTGAGTTCTAATCAACAGGGAGTTATCGAAGCTATTTATGATTACTGGAAAGGCCATGATGAAGCCTTGACTGACGGCTGGGATACCGGCGCAGCCTGGGGATATATGGATACCTCATTTTCATCCGGAGGCAATACAGCCCTAAGACTGGAAGGCCCATGGTCCACAAGCAATCTGTCAGGTATGGCAAACGATGGAGCCGACCTTGCAATCCTTCCGATAACCCAGGTAACAATCAATGGTTCGCCTCTTGCCCATTGGCAAGGCGGATGGGGATTGGCTGTCAACGCAAGGGTTGAAGGAAATGACGACCAGATGACTCTGGCACAGGATTTCATACAGGAAGTTGTTAATCCTGTGTTTGCGGTTGATTTCTTTGAAGCAACCGGCAAAATCCTTGAAAATGTACAGGAAGATAAATACACCACATCAAGCTTGTCTGATATTGACAAGACAGTTGTTTCAGCTGTTATCAAATCATATCAGGGAGCACCGGCCCGTCCGCTGTTCACCGAATGGGGACAGGTATGGGATACATGGCAGAACGGACTGATGTCATGGTCATCGGAGAAACCCGCTGATGTTGAAGAAGCTTATAATTTAGTCAAGGCTTCATTTGAAGCCATGATGGGTAATTTCTAAAGAACAGACACTAGGGAAGGAAGGCATGCCTTCCTTCCCTTTTTTTACAAGTTGCCACAGGGCAAAATGCTGAAAATGCGGGGATTCGGATTTGAATACAAGCGTAAAACTTCCCAAAAAGCAGTTTTATATTCTAATAGCCGCTCTGGGAGTGGTTTTGTTTGCATTATCTGTTGAAGTAATGATAAGGGCAAAAGATATTCTTCTATATGATGAGTGGTATCGGGAAGCTGTTGCAGGGGGACTCCTGGCAGGCTATGAAGAAGCATTCAGTGTTTATCTATCTCTTAATCTATCTGATTTTTTCTTTAAAGCGATAGTTCCGATGATGATGGGAGTGTATTCATACTTTGCTTATGTTAAAATAAGGATAAACAAGCTTTTTGTATTCATCTGGGTAGTTTTATTGATTGGGGCTGCGGCGTATATTGCCGTTGGCAGGAATTTCAGCTCTGTGTTTTATTACATCATCCTGGCATTTTACATAGTATCCGTTATTACGGTTTTATCATTGATAAAAGTGATCGATGATAGTAAATACACATAAAGGGGGTAGGTTTTGGCTAGGTACAATGAGTTTCTTTATGATACTGTAGAAAATGAACACCCGAGGAAAAACCTTTATCTTCTGGAAATTGCAAGGCTTGAAGAAAGATGCAGCAATGCATCAGGAAAAGCAAAAAAAAGCCTTAAGCAGGAACTGTCGGACCTAAAAAGAGGCCGGTCAGCCCATCCTTATGTCATCAACCTTGATGAATATAAGGCAGAAGAAAAGACTTTTATCAGCCAGCTTGCAAGGGAAAAAAAGGATTTTAAAAACAATCTGGATGAATCACTGTCCCCAAAAATCAAATGGCTGCAAACATATGAATTTATAAGTAAAAAAAAGGAAACATTCTATAAAGAATATACCGGGCTTTCCTACGATGCAGAAATGCATTATGAAGAGGCTCTTATTGTTAACAAGCAGATTGGCGAAATTATTGATTTTCTTCTAAAACACGAAAAGGCTGAAAAGGAGGCAAGAAAATACGGCAAAACAATAAACCCGGCTGATGAAAAGAAAGCCAGATCTGAGCTTAAAAAATTTAAGTCCGAACAGAAGAAAATAATGAAGGACGGCGTCGCGAACCTGAAAAAGAAATTCAAGGATAAGCAAATTTCCAGGAAGGCTCTTGAAAATGAGACAAACGAACTTAAGAAAAAATATGCTTCAGCTGTGCTTATTAAATCATATGATCTCCCCGGTAAAGGAAACCGGGAGCTTCTTAAAAGCATCAATTATCAGATTACCAAAGGGTACAGAAGGGAAATAACTGTCCTTAGATCTAATGTAGCCGACTTAAGAAGGAAAACCCCGGTTGAAATAGAGCGGAAAGCCCCAATATTCGCATACCTGACAATACTTTTACCGGGACTGGGACAGATATTGAACCGCCAGTATGCAAAATCAATATTTTTCTTCTTTATCAGTTTCTTTACTTATGTCATGGCCATACCATATTCACTCGGATATGCTAATTACCAGGGCAAGGGTATTGCGGGGCTGATATCACTTGCGCAGGATGGCACGAAATTAGATAAATCCATGATTTTCATGATTGAGGGAATTCTGTCAGTTTATCTGATTATTTTTGCAGTTGTATTTATTTATCTGTCATTCAGGGATGCATTGAAAGTGGAAAAAGGCAGAATCAGTGGTATAAGGCCGAAGAACTGGTTTGAAACCCGCAAAAGTGTTTCAGAAGAAGGGTTTCCGTATATAGTTTCACTACCTGCACTAGTAGTAATAGTCTTTATTGTACTGGTCCCTATTACAACGGCAATCCTGCTTTCGTTTACAGGGATGGATCCTAATCACCAGTCAAAGTTTCCGTGGGTCGGGTTTGAAAACTACAAACTCATAGTTCTTGGAGAAGGTATTGCAGGACAGTCTTTCTGGGCGATTCTCGGGTGGACCGTCGTATGGACCCTCGCGGCAACGACCCTGGCTATTTTCATTGGATTTGTCCTTGCTATCCTGACGAATAATGAAAGGGTAAAAGGGAAGCTGTTTTTCAGGACTATATACTTACTGCCTTGGGCGGTTCCTGCATTCATTACCATTATGTTTTTTAATATTATGTTCTCTCCCAACGGAGCGCTTACAGGAATAATTACCAATTTAGTAGGTGCAGAAGCGGCGATTGTAGTGAAGAATGATCCGATTCTTACGAGAATTACACTAATATTCCTGCAAGGGTGGCTGGGCAGTTCATATATTTTCCTGTTGTCAACGGGGGTGCTTCAGTCAATCCCGGGCGATTTATATGAAGCGGCGCAAATAGATGGCGCCAAGGCATGGCAGAAATTAAAACGGATTACTATTCCCATGGTATTGTTCCAGACAGCTCCTTTGCTAATTGGTCAGTATACTTTCAATTTTAATAATTTCTCCATAATATACCTGTTTAATGGCGGAGGACCTTTTAATCCGATAAAATACGGTAATCTTGCGGGGTCCTCGGACCTGTTGATTTCCTATATATATAAGCTGACACGAGAGAATGACTTCCAATCAATCGGAGCCGCCATTACTGTGGTCATATCTTTGGGTCTGATGCTATTTGCATTCATTGGATTCAAAAATTCCAAGGCTTTCAAGAAGGAGAGTGACAAATGAGTAAATCTAGACGAAAAGAAAAGTTATATCTCTCTGACAGACAGCCTCTTACATTAGCCGGGGGGATTGGTCTTGGGGTAACCTATTTGGTCCTGATAGCATGGGTAATCGTAATTGTTTGGCCTTTATACCAGATGGTGGTTTCGGCTTTTAATGGCAGACAAGGCCAGTACCTGATGCAGAACACCAATTTTGAATTTTCCTGGAAACACTTTCAAATTCTTTTTGATGAAACATTTTACCTGCTGTGGGTTAAAAACACCATATTCATAGCAGTTTCGACAGCTATAGTGATATTATTGATTGTCTCGTTTACAGGATTTGCATATTCGAGGTACAGGTTTAAAGGAAAGCGTCCGTCTCTAATGGCTATTATGTTGATTCAGACCATTCCGTCTTTTGCAGGAATAGCGGCATATTTCACAATGCATACAATAATAGCCGGAATCATGCCTGCTTTCACCAGACAGATGATGCTGGTAATGATATATGCAGGCGGGGGTATTGCGACAAATACATTCATATTAAAAGGATATATAGACTCAATATCTTCCGAGCTTGATGACGCAGCGAGGATTGACGGCTGTTCAAGCATGAAGGTCTACAGGCTGATAATAATGCCCATTGCACGTCCCATGCTGGCGGTCATAGGGCTATGGTCGTTCATCGGCCCATTCATGGACTATCTGCTGCCAAGGGTCTTGCTGACAAAACCCGAGTCTTACACGCTGGCAGCAGGATTATTTACACTTATTAACGATAGATATACTGCCAACCAACCGGCTTTTGCAGCCGGTGGGCTTCTTACGGCAATTCCCATTGTCATTATGTTTATATTATTACAGAAGCAGCTTGTATCGGGGTTGGCAAAGGGATCGGTCAAGGGATAGCATATAGATTTTTGGAGGCATTATGAACGTTGAATTAAAGAAAATAGGTAAAAAATACGAAAACCGCGAGGAATTTACTCTTAGGAATATTGACCTGACCATTGACGAAAAGGATTTCTGTGTCATCCTTGGCCCGTCAGGCTGCGGCAAGACAACATTGCTGAGGATGATAGCCGGATTGAATTCAATCACGGAAGGCGACTTGCTGTTTGGGGACAGGAGGGTTAATAAGGTGGCTTCGAAAGACAGGGACATTGCAATGGTTTTCCAGTCATACGCCCTGTATCCTCACATGACTGTATACGATAACATGGCCTTCTCCCTTTCCATGAGAAAAGAAAGGAAAAAGGTTATAAATGAGCGTGTCATGGAGGCGGCTGAGCTTCTTCAGGTTAGTGATTATCTTCATTCAAAACCGTCTGACATATCTGGCGGACAACGGCAGAGGGTTGCCCTGGGCAGGGCTATTGTCAGGAAACCGAGTGTTTTCCTAATGGATGAACCGCTTTCCAACCTTGATGCGAAACTCAGGGAGCATATGAGGGTTGAACTGGTAAGACTGCATAAAAAATTAGGTACTACTACAATATATGTTACCCACGATCAGGTTGAAGCCATGACAATGGCTACGAAAATTGTATTGATGAATGATGGTAAAATACAGCAGGCCGGCATACCTTATGAGTTCTATCATAATCCACAAAATATTTTTGTCGCTAAATTCATCGGATCTCCCACAATGAATATTTTGGAAGGAACTATTATCGGCGAAAGATTTACGGCAAATGATAATGTCCTGTCAATGGAATTAACGGATTCATTGAAAGAAGAATTAGCCGGATATAATGGAAAGTCGGTATCCATAGGAATAAGACCCGAACGATTTGCATGCGACAGCACTCTTGGAAATGAATTTAAGTGTACTGTTGAAGTTATTGAAATGCTTGGAAAAGAAAAAATTCTGTATTCTAAACTGCATAATGGTAAAGATTTGGTTATCTCAACGCCCGGGCATATTTATTTTGATGAAGGAAAGGATTATTCCTTTGGATTTGATTCCGATGCTGTTCACTTCTTTGATAATGATACGGGAGAAAGAATTAATAAATAGATTTCAGATATGTCTATATAACAGCTTTTATCGCAATAGGCAGCTGCATTTATAAAATAGTTATAGACAGGCAGAATAACCTATGGGATAATTTTTAGCAGTATATGAAAAAGGCAGGCATTTTATTACATATATCAAGCCTTGACAGTGATTTCGGGATTGGCGACTTTGGACCGTCAGCTTTTAAGTTCGCTGATTTTCTTGCCCGGAGCGATCAGTCATACTGGCAGATACTTCCCATAGAATACATAGGACTGGGTAATTCTCCATACCAATGCTATAGTTCAAAAGCAATAAATCCATACTTTATCAATCCCCTGGAATTTGTTGAGGAAGGTCTTTGTGAGAATTGCTTTGTTGACAGATTCCGCGATATAGGTTTCAGGGGAAAAGTGGACTACGATGAAGTTTTCAAAGCGAAAGATACCATATTTAAAAAAGCTTTTGAATCATTTGATTTATCTTTTGACGAATATACTAAGTTCAAAGCGATGAATGCAGGGTGGCTCGATGATTATGCCTTGTTTATAGTCATGTTGAAAAAAACAAAGGGTCTGACGCTCCGTGAAATCAGTGAAGGTATTATTAATAGAATACCCGATGAAATTAAAAAAGCCGCTTCACAATACAGGACAGAAACAGAAAGGGAGAAATTTCTTCAGTTCATTGCTTTCCGGCAATGGTTCCGGCTTAAGGAATATGTCAACGGCCTGGGCATTAAGATAATCGGTGATATACCCATTTATCTTTCCCTTGATAGTGCCGAGGTTTGGACAGACAGGGAACTATTTAAGATTGGTGAATCACTGCACCTTAAGCATGTCTCCGGGGTCCCGCCTGACAAACTTAGTGATGACGGGCAGATATGGGGCAATCCGGTTTATAACTGGAAGTATCATAAAAAAACGCGATACAGCTGGTGGATTGACAGAATAAGTTCCGCGCTCGAGAAATTTGATATTATAAGAATCGACCATTTCAGGGGTTTCGCGAAATATTATGCAATAAGAGAACCCTTTGAAGATGCACATAAGGGCAGCTGGAAAAAAGGTCCCGGATTCGGTATGTTCAAACTGATAAATTCCATATTTGACAACACAAGGATTATCGCTGAAGACTTGGGTTTAATTACCTGGGATGTAAGAAGGCTTATAAAAAAGACCGGTTATGCAGGAATGAAGATAGCCCAATTCGGCTATGGCGAAGATTTGAACAATGAACACCTGCCTGCAAATTATAAATACAAGACATATGTATATTCCGGCACCCATGATAACAATACTCTTATAGGATGGTACAGCAACTTAAGTAAAAAAGACCTGGAAAACCTGAAAAAACATTTGCCTCAAGTAAATTCGGAGAATGTCTGTGATTTAGTAATAAGCCAGGTTATGGAATCTGCCTCACAAGCAGCTATTATACCTATGCAGGATTATTTGGAATTACCAGGTGATGCAAGGATGAATACGCCCTCCACACTGGGGGAAAACTGGAGATGGAGAATGACCGGGATTCCCGCAGGCTTGGATGCCAAGATAAAAATTTATACAAAAAAACGGAGAATTAAAGATGGCGAAAGATAAACTGCTCAACATAATAGATGAAATAGCCGCAGAATATGCCAAGGGCAAGTACGATTTGAAGGAATTTTATAACCGGGTTTCTAAGGAATGCCTGAAGAATATTGAATTCATTGGATTTACCGAGGGAAAGACCTGCCACTACCTTTCAATGGAGTTTCTAATTGGGAGGATGATTGATAATAACCTTCTGGCCATGGGGATTTTGGGAGATGTGAGAAATATACTGAAAAAACATGGAATAGAAGATTTCTGTTTTGAAGACATAGATGACTATGCCCTGGGAAACGGCGGACTCGGACGGCTTGCGGCCTGTTTCCTCGATTCGGCTTCGACTATTGGTATAAACGTACATGGATATGGTATTAGATATAAATATGGACTGTTCAGGCAGGTTTTCAAAAATGGCGAGCAAACAGAGGAAAAAGATGACTGGATGCGCTTTGGCGACCCATGGAGCATTAGGAGGGATGAAGATTCAGTTTGTATTGAGTTTGCAGACGGAATAGTGTATGCCGTACCTTATGATATGCCTGTAATCGGATATGGAAGGAAACATAATAATATTCTCAGACTGTGGCAAAGCGAGGCTGTTGACAGAGGTTCTGATTTTGGTATCAGCGATGTATTGTATCCTGATGATTCAAACAGGGAAGGGGAGTTGCTGCGTTTAAGGCAACAATACTTTTTTGCCGGAGCTGCGGTTAAGGGTATTGTAAGAAGATACGTTAAGGATTACGGGAGAAATTTTGATAAATTTCCGGAATATAATGTATTGCAGCTGAATGATACACATCCTGTAGTCGCCATACTGGAGCTTATCAGGATATTGACTGTTGAATACGGAAAGAAATTCGATTATGCACTGGAGATTGCAAGGAAAAGTTTTAACTATACCAACCATACTATAATGCCTGAAGCCCTTGAAAAATGGGACATCAGCCTTTATAAGGAAATTTTACCGACGCACCTCAAGATTGCCCGCAGGATAAACAAACGGCTGAAGCGTGAATTATCCTTGGGTGGGATAAAAAAATCCGGTCGCAAAAACCTAATGATTATATCAGAAGGCAAGATACATATGGCCAGACTGGCTGTTTATGTCAGCCGCTATGTCAATGGAGTCGCAGCCTTACATACTGAAATACTCAGGAAATCCGCTTTTGCAGAATGGTGGAAGCTGTACCCGCATAAGTTGCAGAACAAAACGAACGGAATCACCCAGAGGAGATGGCTGGGACTGTGCAATACCGAATTTAGTGATTTTATTAAATCATTTATAGGCGGCGGCTTTATGACGGATCTTAATGAATTGAAAAGGCTGGAAGTTCAAATTGACGATGACTTCATAGATGAGTTCATTAAAATCAAGAGAAAGAAAAAAGAACAGCTTGTCGAATATGTTCATAAAAACCAGGGAATAGGGCTTGATGCAAATATGGTATTCGATATTCAGATTAAGAGGATTCATGAGTACAAAAGGCAGCTGCTGAATATATTTTCAATACTGTATATATATTTCATGATGAAGGACGGCAAACTGCCGGACTTTAAGCCAACGGCTTTTATTTTCGGAGGCAAGTCAGCAGCAGGTTATACAAGGGCAAAGGCCATTATAAAATTCATTAACAGGACAGCGGATATCATATGTAATGATGATGATGTCAAAGACAGGATTAAGATATTCTTTGTCGAAGACTACAATGTGTCATATGGTGAGAAATTGTTCCCCGCTGCAGATGTATCAGTTCAAATTTCTACAGCCGGCACCGAAGCTTCAGGCACCGGAAATATGAAGTTCATGCTGAACGGAGCCGTAACCCTCGGCACATACGATGGTGCAAACATTGAAATAGTTGAAGAAGCCGGGATTGAGAATAATTATATTTTTGGAGCAAGTGTTGAGGAAATAAACTCTATTAAGGATAAGTATGATCCCAATAAAATTATAAATAGGAATCCGATGATTAAAAGAGTTATAGATACACTTGTAAATGGGTTTGTCAATGATGATGATGGATCTTTCAGGGAGCTTTATGAAGCTATTACAAAAGGAACATCATGGCATGCCCCGGACCACTATTTCCTGATGCATGACCTGGAATCGTTTGTGGATGCCAGACTAAGGATTAACAGGGATCAGAAAGATGAAAGGGCTTATGCATTGAAATGTATTAAAAATACTGTTAATTCCGGCAGATTCTCCAGCGACCGCACAATTGCCGAATACGCCCGTGACATCTGGCACATCTCTTTATAAGTTGTCTTTGGAATTCTTGACAATTATACCAAGCTATAGTGGGATGTTTTGACACTTTTATTATATTATCCTTCGCAAAACTTAATAACTAAGTTTAATTACCAGTGGATGATTGGCGATTTTTGCTGTCGGGCTGCATATTCCCAGGATAGCAGGGGATATTTGCCAGCTTCTTTGAAACCAAGTTTTTTCGCAAGGGCCCGTGATGCAGCATTATGTTCATGGCAGTCCCAATGCGGGATTTTTTGTCTCTTATAGCATTCTTCAATATACCGATGAGCAACTGCATACCCTATTCCCCTGCGCCTGCTGTCTTTTCTGACTTCAATATTTATTTCAAAAAAATTGTCAGAAGCTGAAACAGCACTACAGACGCCCATGAATTTACCGCCGGCATCGAGAACTACGGTACCGAATGCGGTTTTTAAAAATACATCAATAGAATCCCAGAACATCTCTGTCTCATATCGAAGGAATTTATTTCTAAAAAGGTCTTTATTTAGAAAAGCCATGCTGCACTCCGCCGGAATAGAAGGAGCTGCTGCATGACTTAGGAATGCAGTGTCATGGTTCCAGGAAATTCTATTATATGATTTAATATCATGAAACTTTCTATTTATTAGATTTTCTACAGTTTTTGGGCAATGTGCCAGCTCAACCCAATTGCAGTAGCTTCTGTCGCTTCTGTAACTAGTTATTGAGTCGGCTATTTCCACTGATTCTTCTTCGCACGGGTCGTCTCCGATATATTGTGCAAAACCGATGTGTTTATGGATTATAAGCGCTTTTCGGGGACTGGCTGAATCATCTGCAACGGCATAGCCGCTGAAAGTTCCGTCAAGGACCCCGAGTGTGATAGGATAATCTATGTTGTCTTCTTTAAGCAAGGGAATCAGTTTTTCCAGGTCTTTTCCTGTAATTTTATACATATGCAGGCCTTTCGCGGAATTCCAAAGGGTATATTTGTTATAAAAAGTATATCAAATAGATGGTAAATCGGCTATTAACATAAATATACAAGGGGTACAATATTTTTTATAAAAAAAACAAGCGAAGCTTGTTGACAAAGCCGCCTGTTACTGATAGAATTATACACTGCGCTAGTTTGTGCTTTTCTCATAACGCAATCCCCTTTTAACCGGAAATTCCAGTTTGAGCAAGGGTGATTACAACATGGATTATAGCATGGTGATAATTAATTTGCAAGAATTAGACTTATAGTACAGGCGCAGGCGGCCGCCAGGGCTGTCGGATATAGATATATATGAGGTGAATTTGATGGTGCATCCCGTTAAATTGGGTACTAACGAACGCATGAGTTTTTCTAAGATAAAAGAAGTACTCGAAATGCCAAATCTGATCGAAATTCAAAAAAAATCATACCAATGGTTTCTAGAGGAAGGACTGACTGACGTATTTACCGATGTATCACCGGTAACTGACTACACAGGCAATCTGGTCCTTGAGTTTGTCGATCACAGAATTGATGAAGCTCCTAAGTATTCCGTACAGGAATGCAAGGAAAGAGATACTACATACCAGGCCCCCCTACGTGTTAAAGTACGTCTTATCAACACTGAAACAGGAGAAATCAAAGAACAGGAAATTTTTATGGGGGATTTTCCATTAATGACCCCAACCGGAACTTTCATAATTAATGGGGCCGAAAGGGTAATAGTAAGCCAGCTGGTTAGGTCTCCGGGAGTTTATTATACTGAAAAAACAGACAAGACAGGCAAAAGTCTTTTTGCAAACACAGTTATTCCCAATAGGGGAGCATGGATTGAGTATGAAACCGATTCAAAGGACATCCTTTATGTAAGGATTGACCGGACAAGGAAACTTCCGATAACAGTATTGCTCAGAGCTCTCGGCTATGGAACTGACAGTGAAATAATTGACTTGCTTGGAGAAGATTTCAGGCTGGATGCTACTTTTGCAAAAGATTCAGGAAGAACAGTTGAAGACGGTCTGTTTGAAATCTACCACAGACTGAGACCGGGTGAACCCCCGACAAAGGAAAGTGCGACTACGCTTTTCAATAATATGTTTTTCGACCCCCGCAGGTACGACCTGGCTCGTTTCGGAAGATATAAATTCAATAAAAAACTAGCTATTTCAACGAGGATAGTAGGTTCTGAAGCAGGCGAGAATATTGTTGATCCCGAGACCGGCGAAGTAATCGTGGCAAAAGGCGAAGTCATTAATGAAGACAATGCCCTTCAGATAGAATGTACCGGAATCAACGAAGTAATGATTGTCACCGAAGAAAAAGTTATTAAAGTAATCGGAAACGGCACAGCAGAATTATCTGAGTTCGTAGATTTCAATTATAAGGAATTCGGACTGAGTGAAAAAGGAACATTTTCAGTCATTAAGGAAATACTCGCAGAATATTCCGATGAAGAAGATATAAAGAAAGCATTTAAGATAAGGAAATACGACCTTTGTCCTAAAAATATTACCAAGGGAGATATAATTGCATCAATCAGCTATATCATGAACCTTGCATACGGACTAGGGAACACCGACGATATAGACCATCTTGGAAACAGAAGGATAAGGTCGGTCGGAGAACTTCTCCAGAATCAGTTCAGAATTGGATTCGCACGTATGGAAAGGGTTATTCGCGAAAGGATGACAATCCAGGATATAGATATCGCAACTCCACAGGCATTGATAAATACAAGGCCTGTATCCGCTGCAATAAAAGAATTTTTTGGGTCCAGCCAGCTATCCCAGTTCATGGACCAGCCCAATCCACTCGCAGAACTTACCCATAAGAGAAGGCTCAGCGCACTCGGCCCAGGTGGTTTGAGCAGGGAAAGGGCAAGCTTCGAAGTCAGGGACGTACACTATTCTCATTATGGGAGAATGTGCCCGATAGAAACCCCTGAGGGACCGAACATCGGTCTTATTGCCTCGCTGAGTACATTTGCGAGAATCAATGAATATGGGTTCATCGAAACCCCATTTAGGAAAATTGATAAAAAAACAGGAATCATTACTGACAATATTGAATACCTTACTGCTGACCGCGAGGATAATTACATTGTTGCACAGGCCAATGAGCCGCTGACAGAGGATAACAAATTTACAAACAGCAGAGTAAGCGTAAGGCACAGGAGTGATAAGCTCATAACAGATGCTTCTAATGTCGACTACATGGACGTTTCTCCAAAACAGCTTGTATCAATAGCAACAAGCATGATTCCGTTCCTTGAAACGGATGCTGCCAACAGGGCGCTTATGGGGTCCAATATGCAGCGTCAGGCAGTTCCCCTTATCAAAACAGATTCACCGATTGTCGGAACCGGCATGGAATATAAAGCCGCTAAGGATTCAGGGGTATGCGTGGTTGCTGAAGAAGCGGGAGTCATTGAGAATGTATCAGCCGATAAAATCAGCCTCAGGGGTGAAAGCGGCAGATTGATAAATTATCCCCTTCTTAAATATAAGCGTTCCAACCAGGGAACATGCATTAACCAAAGGCCGATTGTAAAAAAAGGCGAAGAAGTTGAGGCCGGGCACATACTTGCCGACGGACCTTCAACGGATAAGGGTGAAATTGCACTTGGTAAAAATATCTTGATCGGGTTCATGACCTGGGAAGGGTACAATTATGAAGATGCTATTCTCATCAGTGAAAAACTGGTTAAGGAAGATGTTTTCACATCTATTCATATAGAAGAGTATGATATCGAAGCCCGCGACACCAAACTCGGGCCTGAGGATATTACAAGCGATATACCTAATGTCGGCGAAGAAGCTCTTAAAAACCTGGATGAAAGAGGAATTGTCAGGGTCGGGGCTGAAGTTCAGACCGGTGACATTCTTGTCGGTAAGGTAACTCCTAAGGGCGAAACCGAACTTACTTCCGAAGAAAGGCTGTTAAGGGCAATTTTCGGAGAAAAATCCAGGGATGTAAGGGATACTTCACTCAAGGTTCCCCACGGTGCATCCGGAATTATTGTAGACGTTAAGGTGTTCACTAAAGAAAACGGAGACGAACTGAACCCGGGTGTTAATGAAGTCGTCAGGGTATTCATAGCACAGAAAAGAAAAATATCGGTAGGCGATAAAATGGCCGGAAGACATGGTAATAAAGGTGTTATTTCAAGGATTCTTCCTGAAGAGGACATGCCTTTCATGCCCGACGGCACACCGCTGCAGATAGTTCTAAATCCGCTTGGCGTTCCATCCCGAATGAATATCGGACAGGTGCTGGAAGTGCATCTGGGATATGCAGCCAAAGTCCTCGGATGGAAAATCGCTACTTCTGTATTCGACGGAGCACATGAAGACGACATCGTAGAATGCCTTGAAAAAGCAGGCATCGCACCTGATGGTAAAACAGTTCTTTATGACGGAAGAACGGGAGAAGCATTCGATAACCGCGTTACAGTTGGTTACATGTACATGCTTAAACTGCATCATCTTGTTGACGACAAGATACATGCCAGGGCGATTGGTCCTTATTCACTTGTTACACAGCAGCCTCTCGGCGGAAAAGCACAGTTCGGCGGACAGCGTTTCGGCGAAATGGAAGTCTGGGCCCTCGAAGCCTACGGTTCGGCCTATACACTGCAGGAAATACTGACAGTAAAATCAGATGACCTGATGGGCAGGGTTAAGACTTACGAAGCAATCGTAAAGGGTGAAAATGTTCCCAAGCCGGGAATACCCGAATCATTCAAGGTGCTTGTTAAGGAACTGCAGAGCCTTGCTCTCGATATCAAGGTGTTCAACCGGGATAACAACGAGCTTATCATCAGGGATGAAGATGAAGGAGAACTGGCTGCCGACGCACCTGCTAAGACGGACATCGACGACCTTTTCATGAAAGACCTGATTGTCGAACCCGATGAAATAGAAGGAATGACCATAGAGGATATAGATTAGTAAGCGTATACAAACTTGACAGTTGAAAGGAGTACGCATAGTGCAGGATTTTGGAAATTTTGATTTAATAAAGATAGGCCTGGCGTCACCGGAAAAGATAAAATCTTGGTCCATGGGTGAAGTTAAGAAACCTGAAACAATAAACTACAGGACTCTCAAACCTGAAAGAGACGGCCTTTTCTGCGAACGCATTTTCGGACCATCAAAGGACTGGGAATGCCACTGCGGCAAATATAAAAGAATTAGGTATAAAGGCGTAATATGCGACCGATGCGGCGTTGAAGTTACGCGCAGCAAGGTAAGGCGCGAAAGAATGGGCCATATCGAGCTTGCAGCTCCGGTTTCGCATATTTGGTATTTCAGAGGCATCCCAAGCAGGATGGGCCTTGTCCTTGACATGAGTCCGAGGCTGCTTGAAAGGATTTTATACTTTAATGCTTATGTAGTCCTTGATCCGGGCGATACTGACCTTGAAATCAAGGATATACTGAGTGAAAAAGACTACAGGGATAAAATTGAAACCGCCGGCGGCGGCTTCAGGGCGCAGATGGGTGCAGAGGCAGTAAAAGAATTGCTTCAGGCAATAGACCTTGAAAAACAATGCAGCAGCCTGAAGGAAGGCCTTAGAAGCAGCAAAGGGCAAAAAAGGGTGCGTATCATCAAAAGGCTGGAAGCCCTTGAGTCGTTCAGGATTTCAGGCAACCGTCCAGATTGGATGATATTGGACATAATTCCCGTAATACCCCCCGATCTTCGCCCGATGGTACAGCTTGACGGTGGGCGTTTTGCTACCAGCGACCTTAATGATCTTTACAGAAGGGTTATCAATAGAAACAACCGGCTTAAAAGACTGCTGACTCTGGGAGCTCCTTCTATAATAATAAGAAACGAAAAAAGGATGCTGCAGGAAGCGGTTGATGCTCTCATAAACAACGGCAGAAAAGGCAAACCTGTTACAGGCCCCGGAAACAGGCCGTTGAAATCCCTTTCTGACATGCTCAGCGGAAAACAGGGGCGTTTCAGACAGAATCTGCTTGGGAAAAGGGTTGACTACTCCGGACGTTCTGTTATCGTAGTCGGACCTGAACTTAAAATATACCAATGCGGGCTGCCTAAGGAAATGGCGCTTGAACTGTTCAAGCCTTTTGTTATGAAAAAGCTTGTCGGCGACGGATACGCCCACAATATAAAAAGTGCAAAAAGAATGGTTGAAAGAGCCAGCGATGAAGTATGGGATATGCTTGATGATGTTATAAAGGACCATCCTGTGCTTCTTAATAGAGCACCTACGCTTCATAGACTTGGAATACAGGCTTTTGAACCCATACTCATTGAAGGAAAAGCAATACAGCTTCATCCACTGGTATGCTCGGCATACAATGCGGATTTCGACGGAGACCAGATGGCGGTTCACGTGCCATTGTCTGCGGAAGCACAGGCGGAGTCGAGATTCCTTATGCTGTCTGCCAATAACCTGCTTGCACCAAAAGATGGCAAACCCATAACTGTTCCAACGCAGGATATGATTCTTGGAAGTTATTACTTAACAATAGACAAAGACGGCGAGAAAGGTGAAGGAAAAGTATTTGGGTCCATGGATGAAATTCTTATGGCTCTGAATGAAAAAATAATTACACTTCATACAAAAATCAGACTAAGGGTTACCAGGGATGTAGACGGTAAACCTTTAACCGGAATAATCGAAGCCACTCCTGGAAGGGCTATTTTTAACGAAGCTATTCCGCAGGACCTTGGCTTTGTTGACAGAAGCATACCCGGCAATGAACTGATACTGGAAATTACCGATGTTGTTGGAGACAAGAAGCTTGAAGAGATAATTGAAAGATCTATTAAAAAGCACGGAATGGTTAAAACGGCCGAAGTACTTGATAAAATGAAAGCTATGGGATTTAAATATTCTACCAAGAGTGCAATTACAGTAAGTGTAAGCGATATGGAAATACCTGAAGCTAAAAGTAAGATTATAGAAGATACTGAAAAACAGGTCAGTGCAGTAACAAAACAGTATAGAAGAGGCTTGATTACCGACGAAGAAAGGTACAATTCAGTCGTTAAATTATGGACTGAAGCAGGAGATAAAGTTACAGATGCCCTGATGGATGGACTTCAGGTGGAAAATCCGCTTTATGTCATGTCCGATTCAGGAGCCAGGGGTAATAAAAACCAGATTAAACAGCTGGCGGGTATGATCGGACTAATGTTCGATACGTCAGGTAAAACCATAGAAATTCCGATTAAATCGAATTTCCGTGAAGGGCTAAATGTTCTTGAATTCTTTATCTCCAGCAATGGTGCAAGAAAAGGCCTTGCGGATACAGCGCTCAGGACGGCCGATTCAGGTTACCTTACAAGAAGGCTGGTTGATGTAAGCCAGGATGTTATCATAAATGACGATGATTGCCATACAGAAGAAGATATCCTGGTAGCTCCAGTTAAGGACAGCGGCGAAATCATAGAAAACTTATATGAAAGAATCGTCGGAAGATATGTATTAAATGAAATAGTACATCCTGAAACAGGCGAGGTCATTGTTGAAAAAGACGGCTTTATTGATGATATTCTTGCTAGAAGAGTTGTAAATGCCGGAATTACCAAAATGAGGGTAAGATCAGTCCTGGCATGTAAATCAAGACTCGGTGTCTGCGCTAAGTGTTATGGCATGAACCTTGCCAACAGCAGGCCGATAAACTCAGGTGAAGCAGTTGGTATCATAGCTGCACAGTCAATCGGAGAACCGGGCACTCAGCTTACTATGAGAACTTTCCATACAGGCGGAATAGCAGGGGACAATATTACACAGGGACTTCCGCGTGTCGAGGAGCTTTTTGAGGCCCGTAAACCGAAAGGACTTGCTATAATTTCAGATATAGCCGGATCAGTTAAAATTACCGAGACGAAAAAGAAAAGGGAAGTTACGGTAGTCGGTGAAGAAAAGACCGCGAAAACTTATACTATTCCCTACGGAGCAAGGCTTAGTGTCAGTGACGGCGATGAGATTGAAGCCGGCGATGAAATCACGGAAGGTAGTGTCAATCCCCACGATATCTTAAAAATCAAAGGTATTGAAGGCGTTCAGAAATACATTCTGCAAGAAGTACAGAAAGTTTACAGGATGCAGGGTATAGACATAAATGATAAACATATAGAAATAATCGTCAAACAGATGATTAATAAAATCAAGGTCGAAGATGCAGGGGATACAAGCCTGCTGCCCGGCGGATATACCAAAATACTTAATTTTGAAGATGAAAATAAAAAAGCGGTAGAAGAAGGAAAACAGCCGGCAACCGGAGAAAGGGTATTGCTTGGTATTACCAAGGCGTCCCTGGCAACTGAATCATTCCTGTCTGCAGCTTCTTTCCAGGAGACCACTCGAGTTCTTACTGATGCATCTATAAAAGGTAAGGTGGATCCGCTTATAGGGCTGAAAGAAAACGTCATAATAGGTAAGCTTATCCCGGCCGGAACAGGCATGGACGGATATAATGCTTATGATGTCAGACTTAGCAATGAACTGGCGGAACTTGAAATGAAAGAGATTCTTGAAGAGGAAGCAGCAGCTGTTATAGGAGACGAAGAACCTGAACGTGAAAAAATGGAAGCCTTTGTTGCGGAAATGCTTGACAATGTTGATGAACAGGTGGTAGAATAACCGCCGGCGCAAATGCATCATGCTATTTGTTTTAAATAATGATGTGAATTTTTACAAAACCGCTGGAGGAATTAAATTGGAAACCGTAATCAATAGGGAAAACCTGATTGTCGGGGCACGACAGTCAATGAAAGCCCTGGTAAACGGAAGAGTATCCGAAGTATATATGGCTGATGATTCAGATGAATTCATTAAGAAGGATTTCATAAGAGAATGTTCAGCCAGAAGCATTAATATAGTCCGCTATGTAACAATGGCGGAACTTGGCAGGTACTGCGGCATAGAAATCGGAGCAGCGGTGGCTTGTCAGACAAAATGAATCAATACCTTTTCGAAAGGAAGGGATTGTATAAATTTTGAAAGGAGGAAAATGAATGCCGACCTTTAACCAATTGGTGAAAAAAGGAAGAAAAACTTCAGTTAAGAAGTCTACGGCGCCTGCACTGCAGAGGAGCTACAACACAATCAATAAAAGAAATATTGATGCCAGTTCTCCGCAGAAAAGGGGTGTTTGTACAGTCGTTAAGACGTCAACTCCCAAAAAACCTAATTCAGCTTTGAGAAAAGTTGCCAGGGTAAGGCTCACGAACCAGATTGAAGTTACTGCTTACATTCCCGGTGTCGGACATAATCTGCAGGAACATAGTGTTGTTCTTATCAGAGGTGGTAGGGTTAAGGATCTTCCGGGTGTGAGATATCACGTCGTAAGAGGAACACTTGACACAGCTGGGGTAGAAGGCAGAAAACAGTCCCGTTCAAAATACGGAGCAAAAAAAGGAAAATAAAGTTTAACCAAAGTGCTATAGTGCTTTTATCGATAAAATGTATCTTAGCGCTGACGCAGCAGTAGCTGCGAGTACCGATGAATCTTTTGATTTAGAAGGAGGGAAGAGAAGTGCCAAGAAAAGGACATATCCCAAAAAGGGACGTTCTCCCCGATCCAATGTACAATGATAAAGTGGTCACGAAGCTTATCAACAATATCATGTTGGATGGGAAGAAAGGTACCGCCCAGAAAATCTGTTACGGAGCATTTGATATAATCCGTGAAAAAACAGCAAAAGATCCTCTTGACGTTTTCAGACAGGCTCTTGAAAACATCATGCCTATACTTGAAGTAAAGGCAAGAAGGGTCGGAGGATCCACTTACCAGGTTCCGATTGAAGTAAGAACTGAAAGAAGACAGGCCCTTGGCCTGCGCTGGATGGTTTCATTCGCAAAGAAACGCGGTGAAAGGACCATGAAGGAACGTCTTGCTGGCGAAATCATGGATGCTGTAAACGGAATGGGCGGAGCTTTCAAAAAGAAAGAAGACACTCACAAGATGGCGGATGCCAACAAGGCTTTCGCACATTACAGGTGGTAATAAGGAATTACCCGCGGTGTGCCTGCGGATTGCCGGCATACCGCGTAATAAGAAAAACAATGAAAAACCAAATCGGTTTTAGAAAGGAGAACTGCTGTGGCCAGAGGATTTACTTTGGAAAAGACCAGGAATGTGGGAATCATGGCGCATATAGATGCCGGCAAGACCACAACCACGGAACGAATATTATTCTATTCCGGAAGAGTCCATAAAATGGGAGAAGTGCATGATGGCGCTGCTACAATGGACTGGATGGAGCAGGAGCAGGAACGTGGAATCACCATTACCTCTGCTGCGACTACTGCTGAATGGAATAAACATAGGATTAACATTATAGACACACCCGGGCACGTTGACTTTACTGTTGAAGTTGAAAGATCACTCAGGGTTCTGGACGGAGCGGTTACTCTATTCTGCGCAAAGGGTGGGGTTGAACCCCAGTCCGAAACCGTTTGGAGGCAGGCGGATCATTATAATGTTCCCCGTCTTGCCTATGTAAATAAAATGGATATTATGGGTGCGGACTTTTTCCGCTGCCTGGAGATGATGAAGGACAGGCTTGGGGCGAATGCAATCCCTATACAGCTTCCGATTGGGGCTGAAAGTGAATTTAAGGGCATCATCGACCTTGTTGAAATGAAAGCATTCATCTATATGGATGACCTCGGACAGGATATAAAGGAAGAACCCATTCCCGATGAGCTCATGGTTCAGGCTGAGGAGTATAGGGAAAAACTCATCGAAGCAGTGGCTGAAGAAGATGAAGACCTGATGATGAAATATCTTGAAGGGGAAGAACTTACAAAGGAAGAGATAATGATGGGAATCAGAAAAGCTACCATCAATGTCGATATAATTCCAGTGGCATGCGGTTCTTCTTACAAAAATAAAGGCGTTCAGAAACTGCTTGATGCAGTAATTGAATACATGCCGTCACCATTGGATGTACAGCCCATAAAAGGTATTTCCATGAATGATGAGAATGAAGTTATAGATAGACCACCGGTTGACGACGGACCTTTCGCAGCACTTGCTTTCAAAATCATGACAGACCCGTTTGTAGGAAAACTCTGCTTTTTCCGCGTTTATTCAGGAACAATGGAACAAGGTTCATATATCCTGAACTCAACTAAAGACAAAAAGGAAAGAGTTGGCAGAATACTGCAGATGCATGCTAATAGCCGCGAAGATATAAAAACGGTATATTCAGGTGATATAGCAGCTGTTGTCGGATTGAAAAATACTACTACCGGAGATACCCTTTGTTCACCGGATGCACCTGTAATACTTGAATCCATGGAGTTCCCGGATCCGGTTATAGACATTGCAATTGAACCGAAGACTAAGACCGGCCAGGAAAGAATGAGTATTGCTCTTTCAAAACTTGCTGAAGAGGATCCGACTTTTAAAGCAAGGACTGACCATGATACCGGACAGACGATTATATCCGGCATGGGTGAACTTCATCTTGATATCATAGTCGACAGACTGTTAAGGGAATTCAATGTAGATGCCAATGTTGGTAAACCGCAGGTTGCCTATAAAGAAACCATATCCAAAGCTGTAACGGCTGAAGGTAGATTTATCAGACAGTCCGGAGGAAGAGGCCAGTACGGGCATTGCGTAATAGAACTTGAGCCTATGCCGGCGTCATCAGGATATGAGTTTGAAGATAAAATCGTGGGCGGAGTAATTCCAAGGGAATACATACCTGCTGTAGATGCAGGTATAAAAGATGCCATGAATAACGGCGTTCTTGGGGGATATCCGGTTATTGATGTAAGAGTAAAGTTGATTGACGGTTCATATCATGATGTTGACTCATCTGAAATGGCCTTCAAGATTGCAGGCTCCATGGCTTTCAAAGAGGGTTGCCGCAAGGCTGACCCCCAGATTATGGAACCGGTTATGAGAGTGGATGTAGTTGTACCGGAAGAATACATGGGTGATGTCATGGGCGATATTAACTCGAGAAGAGGAAAAATCGAGGGAATGGAACCAAGGAACAACATGCAGGTAATCAGAGGATTCGTACCCCTTTCCGATATGTTTGGATATGCAACGGTTTTAAGGTCCCGAACACAGGGCCGGGGAACCTTCACAATGCAGTTCGATCACTATGATAAACTTCCACAGAGTATCACTGAAAAGATGTCGAAAAAGTAACTTGACGGTGGTATATATAATGTGTAAAATACTATTGCTATACTGCGAACAATAGTGTTAGAATAAATGATGCAGGTATTTTAAGGGAGGAAATTAAAATGGCAAAAGCTAGATTTGAAAGAACAAAGCCGCACTGTAATATCGGTACCATTGGACATGTTGACCATGGTAAAACAACCCTTACGGCGGCAATAACAAAGGTTTTGGGTCTTAAAGATGACAAAATCAAATTCATGGCATATGATGCGATTGATGCAGCACCCGAAGAAAAAGCAAGAGGAATCACGATTGCAACAGCACATGTAGAGTATGAAACAGATAACAGACATTATGCTCATGTTGACTGCCCGGGACATGCAGACTACGTTAAGAACATGATAACCGGTGCTGCTCAGATGGACGGCGCTATACTTGTAGTATCAGCTGCAGACGGACCAATGCCCCAGACCAGGGAGCATATCCTTCTGGCTCGTCAGGTTGGCGTTCCATACATAGTTGTATATATGAACAAAACTGACCAGGTTGATGATGAAGAACTTATTGAATTGGTTGAAATGGAACTTAGGGAAATGCTCGATGAGTATGACTTCCCCGGAGATGACATTCCAATCATTAAAGGATCTGCACTCGAAGCCCTTGAATCAGATTCAACTGACCAGAGTGCGCCTGAATACGCTTCAATCCTTGAACTGATGGAAGCTGTTGACAGTTACATTCCTACTCCTGAAAGGGATACTGAAAAACCTTTCTTAATGCCTGTTGAGGATGTTTTCTCAATAACAGGTCGTGGAACGGTTGCAACAGGAAGAATCGAAAGAGGAACAATCCGCACGGGCGATCAAGTTGAAATCATTGGTCTTAAAGAGAAATCTGCAACAACAGTTGTTACAGGCGTTGAAATGTTCAGGAAAATCCTTGACGAAGCTTTCGCAGGTGATAACGTAGGATGTCTGCTAAGAGGCGTACAGAGAACAGAAATCGAAAGAGGACAGGTTCTCGCAAAACCAAAATCAGTTACACCTCATACACATTTCACCGGTCAGGTATATGTATTGACAGCTGATGAAGGTGGAAGACATACACCGTTCTTCACAGGCTACAGACCTCAGTTCTACTTTAGAACAACTGACGTTACCGGCGTAGCTACTCTCGAAGAAGGCACAGAAATGTGCATGCCCGGCGACCACACCACGATGACAATCAAGCTCATCACACCTATCGCTATGGAAGAAGGACTTAGGTTCGCTATCAGAGAAGGCGGAAGGACAGTTGGTTCAGGTACTGTTTCCAGTATTGTTGAATAATTCCGACATATATAAAAAATATAAACCGGCTGAATAAACAGCCGGTTTTTTATTGTCGGAATTTTAAAAAGTAATTATGTGTTTAATATCATTCATTTCAGAAATGTTATATACAGGTTGTTATAGCTTTAATTGATTTGTATAATAAGTTCAGAGGTGATTATATGAACCCCAGGGATTATGAAATTCTAGGACTTAAGACGGAAACATCAATTGATGATGTAAAAAAACGCTATGATTTACTTATGAGAAGGTCCATTCATGATGAGAGTGTTGACATCGACACTATAACAGGGGCCTTCGACAGAATAATTGCTGAGAACACGGTTGACTACTTTAATCCGGATGCAGAACTGCTCAAGGAAAAAGGATTAAATAAGAAGAAATTTAAAAACTTCATTTTCCAAAGGAAAATTCTAATAGGCATATTAGTTTGGGTGCTTATAGGCCTAATCCTTTTAGCTTATATACTATTTAGTCCGGATGCAGGGGGTTATGTACCCGATATTGCACCGTTCTAGTATTAAAATAAATAAATCACTATAATGTTGCCCAAGATTAGCTTTGATTTTAACTTGCTTAGAATTCGGTGAATAAACCGTTTACTTTAAAAATTGAATTATAAATATTATTTATTATCTTTTCATTGATAGGGTATATAATAACAGAAAAGCAATTGCCGGGGGGATATAGGAACTTTTATCCCGGGTAAGTTATTGAAGAAAAAACCGATGGAGGGTTACATGATTAAAATTTCAGAAAATGTATATTGGGACGGAATACAGGATTGGGACCTGAAGCTATTCCACGGCCACGAGTTATCCACGCACAGGGGATCGACATACAACTCCTATGTGATTAAGGACGAAAAAACTGTTCTTGTGGATACTGTGTGGTTTCCCCATAAAGAGACTTTCATCAAGAGGCTGGAGGCGGATGTCGGAATAGATAATATCGATATGATTATAATTCAGCATAACGAGCCTGACCATGGAGGCGCACTTGAGGAAATCATGGAAATCCGGCCTGAGCTGCCTATATACTGCACTGCTTTCGGAGAAAAGATAATTAAAGCTCATTTTCACAAGGATTGGAATTTTGTGACGGTTAAAACAGGAGACACACTGAATATTGGCAAGAATACCCTTACTTTTGTTGAAATGAGGATGATCCATTGGCCTGACAGCATGATGACCTACCTCAGCAATGACAAGGTCCTGCTTTCTAATGATGCTTTCGGACAGCACTATTGTGCAAAATCAATGTTCAATGATGAAGTTGATACTGATGAACTCTATCAGGAAGCTATTAAGTATTATGCCAACATCCTTACGCCTTTTTCACCGATAATAGCCAAGAAAATCACTGAAGTGGTGGAAATGAATCTTGATATAGATATAATTGCACCCAGCCACGGGGTAATCTGGAGAGAGAATCCCGGACAGATAATTGAAGCTTATGCCAAATGGGCAAGTGATTATTCTGAAGATTATGCGATAATCGTTTATGACACAATGTATGAAGCTACAAGAAAAATGGCAGAATCCATTGAAGCAGGTATGAGAAGCAAAGGGGTAAAAGTCAAGCTTTACAATAGCTCTGTAAGCGACATGTCTGACCTTTTAACTGAGATTTTCAAAGCAAAGGCTGTGGCTATAGGAAGCTGCACTGTTAATAACAGCGCATTGACATCCATAGTAGCTATAACGCATGAAATATCCGCACATAAAATGAAAGGTAAGCCATATCTGGCTTTCGGGAGTTATGGATGGAGCGGAGAAGCTCCCGTCCATATTGATGAGACGTTGTCAAAAACAAAAATGATTAGAATTGCCGAACCATTGAAAGCAAAATACTCGCCCATGGAAGATGAGTTGAAAGCCTGTTTTGAATCAGGGGTAAAGCTGGCAGAGGCTATAAAGAATATATGATTATTAAAGATGACTGGCATATTCATAGTGAACACTCCTGTGACGGAGCCAGTATGAAAATGGACTCTTTAGTTAAAGGAGCGGCAGTTAACGGCATTGAGAGATACGGAATCACAGATCATATTCACACCCAGTATAATTATCCGGACATACTAAACTCAAAAAAAGCATATAAAGAAAACCAAGATGAAGGCTTCTTCTTTGGTATTGAAGTAAGCTGCGTATCTGAATGGGAACTAAACCTGATTTCATCTGGTTTCGTTTATGATAATATCACTTACGGCATACGACAGGGCGGCCCCCGAAATGGACCATTAGCCATAGCTATAAATGAGGAATTTATAAAATCGCATGATATAAAATTTGTTGTTGCCGGAACTCATTGGCCTATGTATGTTGAACCTGTTTCAAGTGAGCTGATAAAAGACTATCACCGTCAGAATATGTTTTTATCCCAACATGGACTGGTGGATATAGTAGCCCACCCTTGGTGGTGTCTCGGACCGTGTGAAAATTCATGGATAAATGATTTTTCATTGATTCCACAGTCGATGCATAGAGAGTTTGCCGCAAGCTGCATAGAAAATAATAAGCTTGTTGAAATTAATTTAAGTGCCATGCTTCTGACTATTCGGTATAGTGAAAAGTTTAAAAAAGAGTACATTGAATATCTGGTTTTTCTCAAAGAACTAGGAGTGCATTTCTCAATTGGTTCAGATTGCCATAATGAATTTTATGATATTGATTTTACCAAGGCCTCAAGTATGCTTGAATCTGCCGGATTCACGGGCAATGAATTTTTTAGCCCGGTTTTATAGCGATAACAAATTTATTAAAATTCTATTTGGCCGGAGTAGGTGTGATTTGACATTAGCAAACCTATATATTATCATTCATATACAATAAGAATGTTTCTGTGAAGAGAATACGAAGACTGAATTTTTTAGCGACGGGGGATGGTGAAAGCCCCGGAATGGTTTTCTTCCCGCCTCGGAGAAGCACGCAGGGCAGCGATAATGCCCGTTATTCCGGTAGACCCGGAGGGTGGTACAGCGATACAATCGTCCCGTTATTATATAGCGGGGCGTTTTTTTAAGGTGACATAATACAAAAATTAAAGAGTTGACCTTGGTAAAGAGTTGACCTTGGGTCAGCGTTTCGATAATAGTAGTTTTGGAGGAAGAGATGAGATATTCACAGTTATTTATTCCCACGTTGAGGGAAGTTCCCGCTGAGGCTGAGATTGAAAGCCACAAGTTAATGATCAGAGCCGGATTAATCCGGAAATTTGCCTCTGGAATATACAACTTCCTGCCTTTGGGATACAGGGTTTTCAAACAAATAGAAACCATAATCAGGGAAGAAATGGATAGGCAGGACGGTCAGGAACTTCATATGTCCGCATTGATTCCAGCTGAAGTCCTGCGTGAATCAGGCAGGTGGGATGTGTTCGGGCCTGAAATGTTCAAACTTCGGGACAGGAGCGGGCGGGAATTCTGTCTTGGGCCTACTCATGAAGAATCATTTACAGTAAGTGTGAGAAACGAAGTCCGCAGTTATAAGCAACTGCCGCAGATACTTTATCAGATACAAACTAAATTCAGGGATGAGATCCGTCCCCGCTTCGGTGTCATGAGAAGTCGTGAGTTTGTTATGAAAGACGCTTATAGCTTCGATAAAGATGCAGCAGGCCTTGATATCTCATATAAAAAAATGCATGCTGCATATTGTGCGATTTTCGACCGGTGCGGATTGGATTATACTGTTGTACAGGCGGACTCAGGTGCAATGGGAGGTTCGGGTTCAGAGGAATTCATGGTGAAGAGCAGTGTGGGTGAAGCGGTCATAGCTTACTGCGAAAGCTGCGGATATGCGGCCAATGATGAAAAAGCGGAATGCATAGAACCTGAAGGAGAAGTTTCCAGTACAGGATTAAAAGAGAAAATCCATACTCCTAATGTAGGAACTATAGAAGACTTATGTGCATTTTTTGGATGCGATGCGTCTTTATTCGCCAAGACCCTTATTTATAAGGCAGACGACCAGATAGTTGCAGCCGTAATTAGGGGAGACAGGGATCTTAATGAAACGAAACTGCAGAATTTGTTGGGCTGCGTTGAACTGGAAATGGCTGACCCTGAAACTATTCTGGCTGTAACAAATGCTGATGTTGGATTTGCCGGACCCTTGGGACTGAAAATCAGGACGGTTGCCGACCTTGAAATCAGGCATATGATGGACTTTATTACCGGAGCAAATGATACGGACTATCATTACAAGAATGTAAATATTGATGATTGCGACATTAATGAATACGCTGATATTAGGAATATAGTTAAGGGAGACAGATGTCCTATTTGCGGAACGCCGGTAAAAATCGACAGGGGTATCGAAGTAGGTCATATTTTTAAACTCGGTACTAAGTATTCGGATGCATTGGGCTGCAGGTTCCTTGATGAAAACGGAAAAGAGCAGCCGATGATAATGGGAAGCTACGGCATTGGCGTTGCAAGGACAATGGCTGCTGTTATAGAACAGAACTGTGATGAAAAGGGCATAGTATGGCCTGTCGGCATTGCACCGTATAAGGTTATAATAATACCCGTTAATGCTGTTAAGGAAGAACAGGCTGAACTTGCGGAAAGTCTATATGCAGATTTAAAAACCCTTGGTGTTGATGTTCTTATTGATGACAGGAAAGAACGCGCAGGAGTTAAATTCAATGATGCAGACCTCATAGGTATTCCAATCCGTATAACCGTCGGCAAGAAAGCAGGGGAAGGCATCGTAGAATATAAGCTCAGGAAAGATGCCGACAGGATTGATATTTCGGCCGCTGATGTAATTGAAAAAGTTAAGGCTGACCTAGGTTTATAATCTAATTTGCATGATATGGAGATAAACGGGGACTGTTCATAAAAAGTTAATAAACAGACTTACCTGTCGGTGTTATACTTAATAGCAGAAAGGGGTGTTTTTAAATGACCGAAAATATGACAAAGGAAAAAGCATACGAAATTCTGCAGCTTGATCCTTCAACCTCGACTGATAAATTAAAACAAAAATATGAAAACTTCATGAGACGCGCTAAATTCGATGAATCACTTGATGAAGAACTCATTACAAAAGCATATGATACAATCATGGGTATTCACTGGGGTAATTTTGAACCCGACCCGGTTTATTCCGAAAAAGGGTTGAATAAAAAGAAAGTTGAAAACTTTTTTTACCATAATAAAAGGGCCCTGATTTATGGGATTGCAATAGCAGTGCTGATTATCGGTACATTAGTTATGATTTTTGCAGGTAAAATCAGATATAATTATCAAATATCAGTTTTAGGGCAAGTGACAATTTCCGACCAGGAAATGATGGCGGACTACTATGAAATATTATTAGAAGAGAAAAATGTACTTGTAGATTATTATATTGTCGGCAATACTACTGACGGCGGCCTTGATGAGAATTTCATGTATAAGCTGATGGGAGACCTTCAGGGAGGTGAATCAGATTTATTCATTATTGTTCCGGAATATGCCAAATTCTTATCCTACGACGGAGCACTTATGGATTTAACGCCTTATCTGGCTGATTTTGGTATTTCACCTGATGATGAAAACATTTTATACTGGTATAGTGAAGATGGCACTGAAATTGCCGCAGCATATCGATTTGGAAATAAAAGCATATTTAATGAAGGTATGAATGGCCTTGTCCCTGAGTATTTTGCAATCCCGCACAAAGCAGAATATTCTGAAAATACATTAGCGGTTATAAATGATTTGTTGAATCAAAACAAATAAAACATAGCAGAGTAAGGAGTTAAGTGATGGAAGCGGAAATGATCAGGGATTTTGCCCTGAAAGTAAAAAACAATATTTCGAAGGTTATTGTAGGTAAAGACGAAGTCATTGAACTTGTCCTGGTAGCTATGTTTTGTTCAGGACACGTACTGCTTGAAGATGTTCCGGGGCTTGGTAAAACAGTCCTGGCAAAGAGTCTTGCAAAATCTGTTGACTGCGGTTTCGGGAGGATTCAGTTCACTCCCGACCTTCTGCCGTCAGACCTTACAGGTATAAGCATCTACAATCAGAAAGAAGCGGATTTCTTTTTCAGGGAAGGCCCTCTTTTTACGAATATTGTATTGGCTGATGAGATCAACAGGGCTACCCCGAGGACCCAGTCGGCACTGCTTGAATGTATGGGCGAACGCCAGATAACGGTCGAAGGGAAAACAATGAAGCTTGATGCGCCGTTTTTTGTTATTGCCACCCAGAACCCTCTTGAAACACAGGGAACTTTCCCATTGCCGGAGGCCCAGATGGACAGGTTTTTCATGAGGCTCTCCATTGGATATCCGGATGTGGAACAAGGCATTCTCATTCTTAATAGATTTGAGAACGATGAACCTTTTGTTAGTTTGGAGCATGTGGCGACTGCCGCTGATGTATTGGAAGCACAGGAAGCTATGAATAAGGTCTCCATAAGCGACGATATAAAAAGATATATCATAGATATAGTTGAAGCCACAAGAAACAGTACCCGGCTTGCTCTTGGCCTCAGTCCCAGGGGAAGCCTGGCACTAATGAGGGCTGCAAGGGCTTTCGCTGCAGTAAAAGGAAGAGATTTTGTAACTCCTGAAGATGTAAAAGCTGTTTGCATTTCGGTTTCAGCACACAGGATTATGCTCAAAGGCCATGCTTTATCATCCGGCACAAGCGGAACAGTAAGTGCGATGGAGGAAATTATGGCGACTGTCAAAGCCCCTACCGAAGAGATCGAAAGGTAAAATAATGGAACTGGTATTCGTTGTAATACTATTAATGCTTTTTTTCCTCTTTGAGATTTTGTTTTATAAATTCACTTTACTCAAAGGGCTCAAATACAAGCTTTCGTTTAGTAAAACAGAAGCATTCGAAGGCGACGACATGTTTGTTGATGAGGAAATATACAATAAAAAACCGATACCCGTACCATGGGTAAAGGCTGACATACAATCATCAAAATGGCTGGAGTTTGCCGATGCCAGTTCATCGATTGTTGATGAACGACGTTTTGTTACAAGCGGATTCATGCTTAGGTCATACCAAAGAACAAAAAGGCGCTGGTACATGAAATGTACTAAAAGGGGTGTATTCGATGTGGAAAACGCCACTGTCACATGCGGAGATATACTTGGGATGATTTCCGATTCAATGGCCGTGCCCGTAAATACCAGGCTAATCGTTTACCCGGGCATGGTTGATATTGATGAAATGTTTTTTACCACTAGGGATGTGCTTGGTGATGCCGTTATTAAACGATTCATTATGGATGACCCGTTTATAGTCAAAGGCATCAGGGAATATGTGCCTGGGGATGCGATTAACCGTGTCAACTGGAAAGCAACAGCCAAAACCAACAGGCTTATGGTTAATGAGAATGATTTTACAACAAAAGTCGGGATAACCGTCCTTATGAATGTACAGTCTAATGTGGGTCAGTTTGACCGTGTCCAGAATAAAGATGTTATTGAGCTGGCCATTAAAGTATGTTCTACAGCGTTAAACAGAGGATTCAACCAGGGAATACCTATCAGATTCGGCAGCAATGCATGTACAGTAGAAGATGGGGAAAGCATGATATTGACTGAACCCGGCACAGGTCAGGAGCATATGATGAACATGCTGTATATGCTAGCCCAGTTAAAGCTGAAAAGCATAAGGGACTTTGAAATATACCTTTCCCAGCTTGAGAATAAAATCAGTAATACACAGATATACATAATCACAGCGTTTGTCAGTGAGGAAATAATCGCTGAGGCAACGCGATTAGGCAGACTTGATAATACCGTAAAAATTCTGGTTCTCGGCACTAAATATGAAGATGCGCCGGAATCGGCGGATATTGAGATTTACTATATGCACAGAAGACCCTGGAAAACAGAGGGAGAACTTCAGTGAATGAGACACGAAACAAACTAATAAGGAAAATAATCCCCCTCATAGCAATAACAGGATGCATGGGAGGAGTTTCAGCTGCAGTAATGGAATTAGCAGGTTCGCCTAATTCATATATAGTTACAGGGCTGTACATTCTTCTGTATGCAGTAATTGGGACCGCAGTTGGATTCCTTGCAGATTTTTTCTTTGAAAGCCGCGGGAAGGATTTAATTAAACGCAACCATAAGGATGAATTGCTTCTTGTTCAGCAGCCTATATATTTTGTATCCGGAGCAGCCGTTATAATAGCATTCATTACAAATATGGGTTCAGGGATAGGAGCAGGCCTGGTTGCCTCTGTTTTCTTTGGTTTCACATTCCTTCTGGGATTGTCAAACGGTATATTCGATTACAGGGAAAGCGTTTCCAAAAACTTATTGATGGCTGCTATATTACCAATTGGATTCAGCTTTGTATATGGTTATTACATGAACGGAACCGACGCAGCTTCAAACATGGCATGGCTCTTTGGGTCTATTTATCTTTTCAGCTACCTTTTATTCCTTAACAGGATGCAGCTGAATTCAATTATATTTTTCAGGAAATCCGTAAATATTGAAGACAGCAAAAAAATAAGGATGTTCAACGACTGGCTGATTATTCTGTTTTACATTGTTTATCTGATAATGTTTAATTTCAGACAGCTGCTTAAGGTTTCATACGATGGAGTACTGGCTGTTATCGGATGGCTTATGGTCCTGATGGAAAAAATATCGTCCTGGCTATTGATTGACATAAAAACAGAGGCAATTGAAGAAGCGGCAGAAAAAGAAGAACTTGATTATTTGCCTGATATCAAACGTCCCTGGCTTGAGACGCTGCTTAAAATTATTATGTATATTGTCATCGCAGCTGTGATTATTGCTGCGGTTGTGTCAATCGTAATCATCATTATTAAGACAATCAAAAAAATCCGCGAGAAACTGTCAAGTAATTTCAATCGGTCAATGGCTAAGAAAAAAATTGAATCCAAGGAGTATGAAGAAGAAAGCCAGATTGTAAGGGAAGAAAAAAATGCTGACAGCATAAAGTCTAAAAAGAGAAAAATGCAATACAATCTGAAAAAATTGAATGATATACCCCTGGCCGGGGAAAAGATAAGGTATGTTTACGGTTTTGTCCTTGAAAGGCTTTACCATAAGCATGTGGACATTGAAGAAAGCGATACTCCTGAAGAAATTCTTATAAAAATCAAGAAGCACAGGAACGGTGACAAGCTTGCCAAGATGGGATTTGAAGAATTTACCGAAAAATACCGAAAGGCACGCTACAGCAGCAAAGATATGGAAGAGGATGAAAAACTAGCTGAAACCGGCGGGGAATTTGAAAAAGCTGTATCCAATATACACATAGAGACAAAAAGCCGGTTTGACTAATTCGGATATTTGACTTTTACTAAGGTCATTATTATAATATTTAAGCCTGTCATATTCATGAGAGGCTTGCAGCGGATTTAACCGATGCGGCACCAGGCAGTTATAGAAGCTGCCTTTTTAGGAGATGAAATGAGCGATAGCGAAAATAAAATCATAAAATTATATCCAATGATTCCATTGAGGGGAATTACAGTATTCCCGCATATGACGATACATTTTGACGTAGGACGTGAAAAATCCGTGGCAGCACTTGAAAGTGCTATGCAGGGCGACCAGCATATTTTCCTTGTTACGCAAAAAGATGCGACGGTTGAAGAACCGGGTTCCGGCGACATCTATAAAACAGGCACATTATCCAAGGTTAAGCAACTACTCAGGCTTCCCGGAAAAACCGTAAGGGTTTTGGTTGAAGGCATTGAAAGGGGAGAGATACAGTCATATGTATCCTCCGAATCATATTTCGAAGTTGAAGTAGAAACCCAGGAACGCTCGTACAGGATTCCGAGCGACAGGGAAGAAGCACTCAGAAGAAAAGCCGTTGAAGCTTTTGAAGCATATGCTGCCCTGGCGGGCAGGATTTCACCAGATACTGTATTTTCAATAATAACCACTGAGGATACAGGTAAGTTGTCTGATTTGATAGCAGGGAGCATGACACTTAAAATTGAGCAAAGGCAGGACCTGCTGAAAGAAAAGGACAGCTTAAAAAGACTTTCTAAGCTATTGCCTGTCATACATAGCGAAATCCAGATACTGGAGCTTGAAAAGGATATTTCATCAAAGGTAAAAGGCCAGATAGATGAAATGCAGAAACAATATTACCTCAAAGAACAGCTTAAGGTTATTCGCGATGAACTTGGTGAAGGTGACGGAGAGTCTGATGATGACATCATGGAATATTATGACCAGCTTGAAAAACGCAACTTTCCTGTCGAAGTAAAAGAAAAGATTGAAAAGGAACTGAAGCGGCTTGTAAGAATGAATCCCATATCCGCAGAAGCTTCCGTTTTAAGAACATATGTCGAGTGGCTTATAAATATGCCGTGGGATAAAACCACTGAAGAGAAACTCAGCCCCGGGGATGCAAGGATTATCTTGGAACGCGATCATTACGGTTTGGAAAAAGTTAAGGAAAGGATTGTAGAATATATTGCTTCAAGAAAAATGGCGAAGGATTTCAACAGTCCCATACTATGTTTGGTCGGCCCTCCCGGGGTAGGGAAGACATCCATTGTAAAATCAATTGCTGAAGCGGTTAACAGGAAATATGTAAGGATGTCACTTGGAGGAGTCAGGGATGAAGCAGAGATACGCGGGCACAGGAGGACATATGTCGGATCCATGCCAGGCAGGATAGCAAAGGCCATCAGCCAGGCAGACAGCATGAATCCCCTTATACTTTTTGATGAAATAGATAAAATGAGCAGGGATTTCAGGGGTGACCCGGCCTCTGCCATGCTTGAAGTCCTTGATTCAGAACAGAATTTTTCATTCAGGGACCACTACCTCGAAGTTCCGGTTGATTTAAGACAAGTCATGTTCATCACTACTGCAAACACAGCTGACCCTATACCAAGGCCGCTGCTGGACAGGATGGAAGTCATACATATATCCGGATACACCGGTGAAGAAAAGCAGAATATCGCTACGCGGTTCCTGCTTCCCAAGCAGATGAAAAAGCATGGACTTACTAAAAAACAGTTTAAAATCACAGATAGCGCACTGAAGGGAATAATAAACCACTATACCAGGGAATCCGGAGTCAGGACACTTGAAAGGGTTCTTGCCTCTGCATGCAGAAAAGCCGTCACTAAGCTCGTTGAAGGTGAGGAAGAATCAGTCAAGATTACAAATAGGAATATTGAGGAGTTCTTCGGACCTAAGAAGTATGAGTACGAAAAAGCTCTTGAGAAAGATGAAATCGGAATTGCCAGGGGACTGGCATGGACACCGGTAGGCGGGGATACCCTGTCTATAGAAGTCAACACAATGCCCGGTAGCGGAAAACTGGAACTTACCGGACGCCTTGGCGATGTAATGAAAGAATCAGCCAAAGCTGCATACGGTTATATTCGTTCACGCACCGCAAAACTTGGGATTGAAGAAGATTTTTATAAAAAAACCGATATTCATGTTCATGTACCCGAAGGAGCTGTGCCAAAGGACGGCCCTTCCGCCGGAATTACAATGGCTACTGCCATTATTTCCGCATTAACAAAAATCCCGGTCAGCAAGGAAGTTGCCATGACAGGTGAAATAACTCTTCGCGGGCGGGTCCTTCCGATAGGCGGTTTAAAAGAAAAACTGACTGCAGCCAGAAGGGCCGGAATGAAAAAAGTAATAATCCCTTATGCAAATAAAAGCGAGTTAGTTGATATTCATGAGGAAGTTAAAGACGCCCTTGAAATAATACCGGTTAAATCCATTGATGAAGTCCTGGATATAGCCATAAATGGAAAATAAAGGAATTTGATTTAATCAACCCCTGGTGCATTCCCGGGGGTTTATTTATTCTAGTGAAAACTCACCGGAAGTTTTTTCAGAAAGAGATGTGAATGGAACCGATTATACTGGCAGCGGTTTTAATAATGTTCATCGCGGCGACTGTTCAGGGAATCTCAGGCTTTGGCCGTGCATTAATTGCGGCGCCCCTCATAGCTCTATTTACCCCGGCGGATGAAACCGTGGTCATTATGATTATGCTTGGTTTTGTGGGTGCAATTATAATGGTACTAAAAACATACAGGCACCTGCACTTGAAGAGAATGATTCCGATGGTGGTTTTTGGTGTCGCAGGGAGCTTAGTAGGTATTTGGATTTTATCAGTTCTGCCTGTTAAAGAACTTAAAATCATCATGGGAGCGTTTATAATCATCAGCGCTGTTATTCTTGCCACCGGATTCAGGATAAAAATAAAAAACGAAAAGATTGCATATTCAACAGCCGGATTCATTGGTGGACTTACAAATGGTGCCATTTCTTTCGGCGGTCCTCCTACTGTATTGTTTTTACAGAATATGAATGAAGAAAAAAACGTCTTTAGGGCGAATCTGTCTTTCTTTTTCCTTGTTATTGGATTTGTCGGAAGTATTAACCTAATTCTTAACGGTATGCTGACAGGTGCTCTGGCCGCACAAGGAGGGATTCTTGCGGTTCCAACCATACTCGGAACACTCTTCGGTAATTTCCTGTCTTCTAAGTTTCATGAAGAAATATTTAAAAAAATCGTTTTGGTTATACTCTTCGCTGCAGGAATCATGGCAATAGTTATGTCCCTCGTTTGATTATATTGTCACAGGGACAGTTTAGGACTGGTCTAAATCATCCCTGGGACATTTTAGTTACAACAAAATATTAACAATGATGTAAAGATATTTATTTTACAAATAAAGTGGCATACCGTATACTTTATTAAATTAAAACTTATAAAACTTGAAAAGGAGGATGCTGATGAAAACTGTAGCGGAAATCAACGAAAAGATCAAATCGGGCAAAGCTGTAATAGTTACTGCCGAAGAGATCATAGGTATAGCCGAAGAAAAAGGTTATGAGGAAGCGGCTGAAATGATAGATGTCGTAACAACGGGGACATTCGGACCAATGTGCAGCTCCGGCGTTTTTATCAATTTCGGTCACTCGAGTCCTCCGATTAAGATGCAGACGGTAACATTGAATGATGTACCTGCATATGCGGGACTTGCTGCGGTAGATGCATATATCGGGGCAACTGAACTGTCACAAAGCCGTGGGATGGAATATGGCGGCGGGCATGTCATTGAAGATCTGGTAGCTGGTAAAGATATTGAATTAAAGGCGAAAGCCCACGGAACCGACTGCTATCCAAGGAAAGAAATTGAAACAACAATAAATAAATACAATGTAAACCAGATATACATGTACAATCCGAGAAACGCTTATCAGAATTATCCTGCGGCTACTAATTCAACAGACAAAACAATATATACTTACATGGGAACGCTGCTGCCGAAATTCAACAATATTACATATTCAACAGCCGGGGAGCTGAGTCCGTTGCTTAACGACCCATATTACAGGACTATCGGTCTTGGCACAAGGATATTCCTGGGTGGTGCACAGGGTTATGTCACCTGGGAGGGAACACAGCATAATCCTGAGCAGAAAAGAGGAGAAAACGGAGTGCCGAAAAGCCTTTCCGGCACATTGGCAGTAACCGGTGACCTCAGGGATATGAGCGACAAGTATGTCAGGGGAGCTACGTATGAAAAATACGGCGTCAGCCTGTTTGTAGGCATTGGCATACCGATACCAATACTCGATGCGGAAATGCTGAAATTTACAGCAGTTAAAAATAGTGAAATAGTAACAGCTCTGGCGGATAAAAGCGGAAAAGAAAAAATGACGGAGTCGTTTACTTATGAACAGCTTCAGAGCGGAAGCGTAGAATTCAGGGGCAGACAGGTTAAGACGGCCCCATTGTCCAGTATCAGCAGGGCAAGGGAAATAGCGGAACTGCTGAAAGAGTGGATTGAAAAAGGCGAATTTCTCCTTACCGAACCGGTGGCTCCGCTGCCATTGGAAAATAAGGTTAATAAACTTGAGATAAGGGAGATGAAATAATATGAAAAAAGTAAGAGTCAAATTATATTTCCCTAGGGAATGGGTAAGTAAACCACTTATGTCGGAAGTCATCCAGCGTTATGGAATAATTTTCAATATACTCCATGCAGATATCACATATGACAGCGCAGGCACAATAATTGCAGAATTCAGCGGGAATGACGCCGCTGTCAACGGTGCGCTTGACTATATTGATTCAGTCGGTGTCAGCTACAAACTCTATAATAAATCTATACTCAGGAAAGAAGATGAATGTATAGACTGCGGAGCATGCACCGCTGTATGCCCGTCATCAGCCCTGACAATGGATGAAAACAATAAATTGCAATTCGATAAAGAAAAATGCCTGGTTTGCGAATTATGCATAAAAGCGTGTCCGCTTGGAATAATCAGCGTCGAATTCTAAACAACCTATCCGTCCGATCATCCGTGGGATAATCGGACGGAATTTTCAAGTTATCCCACGGATGGTTGGACAGCCTGGTTTTAATATGTATAAAAGACGTTCTTATAGAAATTTATTTAATAATGAATTAGTTATGTTTAATGTGTGCGTTGGTGAAACAGACCTTATGATAGGCTGCGATACTGATTTAAGCCCTGAAGCCCTCAGATTCGTGCGCAGGGCGCGTTCTATAGTGAACAGGCATATCGCCATATATCCTGATTTCCAATCATCCCTGGAGCCGTTGAAGGTTAATACAGCCTATGATAAATTAATTAATGATATGATAACTGCGGGGATATCAGCTGGAACCGGACCGATGGCTGCTGTTGCAGGTGCTGTTGCGGAGTATGTCGGAAGCGAACTGATGAAAATATCCCGGCAGGTATTTGTTGAAAATGGAGGAGACATATTTTTTGCTTCGTCGAAAGACAGGTCAATATCAATATATGCCGGTGAATCCATCCTTTCAAATAAAGTAGCCATTAAAATTAAAGCTGATAAATTCCCGCTTGGCATCTGCACATCGTCAGGTACAGTGGGACATTCATTCAGCAGAGGTAAAGCGGATGCAGTAACCGTAGTTTCTAAGGATGCAGCCCTTGCCGATGCAGTTGCAACAGCTGCTTGCAACAGGATACAAACTTATCATGATATTGCGAGCGCCCTTGACTTTGCAGTAGATATAGAGGGAATACTCGGGGCTACTGCAATTTTAGGGGAAAAATTGGGCGCTGCCGGAGATATTGAACTTGCACCTATAGCTGAACAAGTTTAGAATAAAATAAAAACGGAGAAGTCATGAGAAGCAGGATTAAGCAATCGGATCGAATAGTTATAAAGGTCGGCACATCAACACTGACATATGGGAATGGTAAAATTAACCTTTCCAATATTGAAAAGCTGGTCAGGAAAATCTCTGACTTGTCAAACCGCGGCAAGGAAATTATATTGGTTACCTCCGGAGCTGTCGGAATAGGAATGGCACGGCTTGGAATTGAAGAAAAGCCCACCCTGATACCTGAGAAACAGGCGGCTGCTTCAGTAGGCCAATCTGAACTAATGCACATATATTCAAAGCTTTTTTCAGAATTCGGGCTTGTCGTGGGGCAGATTCTTCTTACAAGGGAAGTTTTTTCAAATGAAATCATGGAAATGAATGCCCAAAATACCTTCAACAGTCTTATCGAAAAAAAGATAATCCCGATAGTTAATGAAAATGACTCGGTATCTACAGCAGAACTTGAGTTTGACAAATACAATTCTTTTAGTGAAAATGATACGCTGGCTGCGATGGTCTCGGTACTGACAGATGCCGACTTGCTGATAATATTATCCGATATAGATGGATTCTATACCGGAGACCCACGTGAAAATAATAATGCAAGAATACTTGAAACTGTAACAGATATAAACGGTGAAATTAAGAAATTTGCCGGCGGGAATGGTTCAATCAGGGGCACAGGCGGTATGGTTACAAAACTCAATGCCGCCAAGTTGTGTATGGAAAACAATATAAATGTTGTTATCGCAAATGGAGGAAATATGGATAACATTGAAGGCATTTTTGACGGTAAGACAATAGGGACGCTTTTTGTAGGGAGAATGGAATGACTTATCTTGAAGAATTAGGTAAAAAAGCTAAATCAGCAGGGAAAATACTGGCACTTAAAAAAACTGTTGAAAAAAACGGTGCTTTAAAGGCAATGGCTGATGCTTTGATTACGGCTTCTGACGAGATTATTGGAAAAAACCGCATTGATGTTGATAATGCAAAAAAAGCCGCCATTAGCAGTGCTTTCATAGATAGGCTTACTCTTAATAAAAATCGTATTGAGAGTATGGCACAGGGATTGACTGACGCCGCTGATCTTGACGACCCTATTGGCAAAGTACTTGAAGTTATTGAAAGGCCGAACGGCCTCTGCATAGAAAAAGTAAGAGTTCCACTCGGTGTAGTCGGAATGATTTATGAAGCGCGGCCCAATGTCACTTCGGATGCTGCGGGATTATGCCTGAAAACGGGAAATCCTGTAATTCTCCGCGGCGGAAGCAGGGCATTCAACTCAAATAAAGCAGTTGCCGATGTTATGAGGAAGGCCCTTGAAAACTTTGGGTTCCCCAAAGACTGCATACAACTGGTTGAAGATACAGATAGAAAGACCGCTGTCGAAATGATGCGTATGAATGAATACATAAATGTATTGATTCCACGCGGAAGCGCATCTTTAATTAATGAAGTTATTAATAACGCAACCGTACCAGTCATAGAAACCGGAATAGGCATCTGCCATGTATATGCAGACTGTGATGCCGACTTAGATATGGCGGTGGAAATCACTGTTAATGCAAAAACAACCAAGCCCAGTGTATGCAATTCTGCAGAAGTATTGCTTGTCCATGAAGAAATTTACAAGGAATTTATACCTAAAGTCTATGAAGGGTTAAAAGAATTCAATGTTGAAATAAGAGGCTGTAATAAGACCTGTGCGGTCTTGCCGGAGGCAATTCCGGCAGGTGATAAGGATTATGATACTGAATTTCTTGATTTTATCATGGCGTTCAAGGTTGTCTCTGATGTTGAAGAGGCAATAAATCATATTAATGCACACGGAACAAGGCATTCGGAGGCAATAGTCACTTCCAACCCTGATACTGCAGCCAAATTCACATCAGAAGTAGATGCTTCGGCTGTTTATGTAAATGCATCCACGCGGTTTACTGACGGCGGTGAATTCGGAATGGGTGCGGAAATCGGCATTAGCACACAGATGCTTCATGCAAGAGGTCCAATGGGATTAAAAGAAATCACATCATATAAATATATTGTATCCGGTTCCGGTCAAATAAGGTAGGAAGTTTGATTCATCCGGGATGATACCTGGATATCATATATTAAAAACAGGAGCCATGCTCCTGTTTTTCTTTATAATGCGATAAAGCCCTTCGGGCAATTTCGCAATTTTGCCCGAAGGGCTTTTTTTGTTATGGGGCAGGGATCGGCGACTCGGACGGCGGAGGAGTTGGAACCGGCAACCCGGTTTCCGGGTCGATTTCTACGATATCCGTTTCGCCTTCATCCGGTGGCATTCCATGTATTACACAATATTCATCTATTATAAGTTCCCATTTCATATCTTCGGCCATAAGCGGGTATTTAAAATCATTGTCATCTTCGTCATCTTTTGGTAGAAGTTCTTCTTCCGGATCAGGCATGAAGGGTACATATGGAATGGGTCTGACAAGCCCGACAATTGTTCTCAGGGAAGCTTCCGGGCACTCTTCCACTGCCAGCAGGTATCTTCCGTATGGATCTTCCTGATGTACATACTCGCCGAACGGGTCATAACTATCCACACAAATCGTAACTTCCTGGTGGACTTCACAGGTGTCAAAATAACTGGGTTCGGTTCCCTCTATGAAGATTTCGGTCCTGATTGCATCAAAAGTATCTTTATGGTCGGGATTGGGTACATACCGGGGATCCAGATAACATAAGTCTGAAGGGGACTTGCCGGAATATATGCAAACTTCACGTTCAACAAGACCTGTAGTCGGACGTTCAAATTCAACCGGCTCAAGGTCCTCATGTATTTTGTCCATGACGGCATCCCATAAAACAACCGCCCTGTTATATTCGCCGTCCCTGTATGACGTACCGTCCTCGTTATACCTTCTGGTACCCGGAACAAGCTCAATGGGGGCTATCCTGTTGTCATATCCATACCAAACAGCCGCAGTATAATACGGCGTATAGCCTACGAACCATTTGTCAAGATAGTCACTCGTCGTACCTGTTTTACCGGCAACGGGCATATAACCTTTTTCATCGTCCCCGATGCTGATTGTCTGTGCTGTACCGCCGTGCCTGAATTCTGTCCATCCTGTGTTTACTTCCGACATTATGTCAGTCATGAGGAAAGCAGTCTGGCTCCTGTAAACATTATTAAATTCCGGCTGGGTTTTTAATATTACTTCATCATATGTGTTTTTAACTTCAGTGAATGTGTAACCTTCGATATATACGCCTTTGTTTGCAAAGGTAGCAAATGCATTCGTCATTTCGAGCGGATTAACGCCTTTTGCAAGGCCGCCTGTTGCAGTTGACACTGTTGTATCATCGTATATTACTTCACCCCTGTCAATTCCTACACTTTCAAGAAATGACACCGCATTGTCCCTTCCGAGTAAAGTCCATACCTTGGCGGCGATTATATTGATTGATGACTTTATCGCATTTCGAACAGGAGTCAGCCCATAAAAGACATTTGCCTCATAGTTCTTGGGATAAATTACATCGGGATTTTTAGGGTCTAGATAGGAGGGCACATCGTCAAATACAGTAGCTGCAGTTATAATTTCAAGTTCAAGGGCAGGTCCATAGACCGCTATAGGTTTAAAGCTTGACCCGGGTTGCCTTTGCATTGACTCTGAAGTAGCCCTGTTAAGCGTCCTGCTTCCGGTTTTCTCCCCGCTTCCGCCGTACATCGCCACTATTTCACCGGTATACTGGTCCATAACCACAACAGCGCCCTGCGGTTTTTCGCCATATTTTTCAGCATCCAGATTTAGTCTTACACCGTCATCGTCGTACTCGTTGAAATATGTTTCCTCGTCCATGAAAACTTCATCAACAGAAGCCTGGATATCGGGATTCATGGTCGTGTATATATGAAGGCCGTTGTTATATACCATTCTTTCGGCTTCGAATTCAGTATAGCCTTTTTCTTCTATCATCATATCTATTACGTCCTTTATGACCTGGTCAACGAAATATGATGTTGCTTTGGTGGTTTGCAGTGTTTCGTCCCTGGGCTGTATCTCAACTTGGATTGTCCTGGCATCAGCATGGGTATCTTCGCTGATGAATCCCAGCTCGAGCATCTTGTCAAGAATGTTTTTCATCCTTTCAAGTGTAGCCTCATATCCTTCTTCATTGTAAGGATTATATGTGGTGGGGGCATTAGGGATGCCCGCAAGGAAAGCAGCTTCGGAAAGAGTAATATCCTTAAGCTCCTTACCGAAATATAGTTTTGATGCAGATTGAAAACCATAACAGCCGTTGCCTGCATTTACTATATTTGCATAATATGTAATGATCTGCTTTTTATCCAGTTTTCTTTCCAGGATGATAGAATTATAAAGCTCCTGAAATTTCCTTTCGAATGTGGTCTCGAAACGTCCGGTATAGTTCTTATATACCTGCTGGGTCAGCGTGCTTCCGCCCTGTTCGATTTCACCGCGGTTTATAACAAGTGCATAGACGGAACTAAGGATTCTTATAAGGTCAAACCCTCTGTGTTCGTAAAAGCGTTCGTCTTCAATAGAAACGATTGCATGTTCCAGTACAAGGGGGATGCCGTCATAACCCACAGTTTCACGATTGATGTTATCCGCGCCAGTCAGTTTGGTTATGATATTTCCGTTCGCATCATATATATTTGTAGTTAGACCGGTTGTGATTTCAAGCTGTTCTTCAGATATGGTCTCGGCTGTTTCAATCCACCCAATGACCATTCCAAGCCCAAGGCATCCGACAATGACTCCAACAAGAAGAACCACTATTATAAGTGTTTTAAAAGTGGCTCCGAAAGTGTTTATGAATATGCTCCAGAATGAATATGTATAAGGTGTCTGCTCTGTTTTGCTGGCAGACTTATGCCTTTTTTCTGTCTTTTTGTCCATTTGAACCTCTTCAGTTCCGGCATGGCCGGTTTGTTGTGGCTTAAAGGGTCTTAAGCCTCTTCATCTTCTGTAGGGATTGATTCTGTATCCTTGTTGCTCATATAACACTTGCCGTTAAAAACGGATCCTTCATCCGCTATGAAATTTGCAGCATGTATATCGCCGTCGACGATACAGGTGGATGTTAACCGAGCATAATCTCTGACGATGATATTTCCTTTGACTTTACCCGAGACCGCTGTATTATGGGCCTCGATATTGCCTGAAATATATGCGGTTTTACCAACTATTACAGCTCCGTCGGCAAAAATATTGCCTTCAACGACGCCTTCTATACATAAGGAGCTTTTTGAAAATATATCACCTGACAGTGTGGAATTCGTTCCAATAAATGAATCGATTTTTCTTACTTTGCTTGATAATTTCTTGGGCATTAGTTTCCTCCGTTTATAAATGGAATGGGATTAACAGGCACGTCGTCTATACGGATTTCAAAATGGACATGCGGACCTGTGCTTATACCCGAGCTTCCAACAAGTGCGATAACCTGGCCTTTTTCAACGGTTTCGCCTTCCTTTACCAAAAGTTTGGAAGTATGGCCGTAAAGGGTAACAATTCCCTCTCCATGATCAATCTTAACCATGTATCCATAGCCGCTGTTGTACCGGGACATTGTGACAGTTCCTGCCGCAGCAGCATAGATTTCATCTCCGTAAGATCCGCCGATATCAGTACCTGTGTGCTCTTTTAGGACTTTCAGCACCGGATGCCAGCGCAATCCGAAATCGGAACCTATAAATGTACTTTCAGTGGGCCATACCGAAGGTATATATTCAAGGTATTCAGTCAGTGTTTCCCTAATTGCAGTGAACTGAAGCATATCGGAGTCTGATACTTCAGCCATGCCTGTAAATTCATTTAAAACAAGATTGATTTCCCTAACCTCATTAATAAACTGATCAATCTTTGCGGAATCAAGGACTTCAGTCGTTGTTCCGGGAAGTGTTGAGAAATACTGTGATGACAAGCCTTCAAGCTTATTTGCCAGATTAAGGATTCCGCCGGATATGGAAGCCTGTGTGAACTCAATTGCATTTAGTTCATCAAGCCTGGTTTCAAGCATTGTGGCCTGCCTGTCGATATAAAGGTTTGATACATTTATCTGTTCCTGGTATCTGTCAATTATATACTGGGTGTTTGCATTTAATTCACGATTTTGCTGGATAAAATATGAGAGTATAAGCGAAAGGCTTGTAACTATTATTGCGAAAATCATAAAAAACGCCATTACTTTGGTTATTGGTGCCGTCAGTTTAAAGGTTTTAGAAGCTCTCCCGTTATGCGGAATATAGACTAATGTTGAATATTTTTTTTCTTTAATGTGGCTATTCGTGCCATGTCTTTTCATTAATTGCTCCTGCTTTTATCTCAGCAAAAATATCCGGCCGACAAGTAGTTTATAAATTGTCCCGAGAATAATGTACCGGATATTCAATATACTGCATTTTATATATATCATAAAATCATTGCAGTAAATGTATTTTAATCTTTTTTTCTATAAATTTCAACTTTTGTATTCAAGCGAGCATTCTTGGGAAAACCCTGTTTTATCGCGGGAACTGTTTTTCCCTGTAAATGAACATTATAACCGGTGCGGCAATGACAGGAAGCACTGCAGTCAAAATTGTTAATATAAATGCATTTTCGCGGTCAAATGTTTCATAAAGTTTGTGCATAGCAACGACTAGGACGAATAATCCTATCGCTGATAATATAAAACCGACCAGCGGCACATAAACAAGACCGATGAACAGGGCAAATGCAAGCGGCAGTATTATTTCCATATTGGTGAGATTGAGTTTAAAGATGCTTATATTGCCCGTCATTTTTCCTATGCAATAAAAATTAACAACAGGGATCCATGCAAGCCAGGGATTGGGCATCCCGCGCTTCTTTACCATTATGTACAGACTGTATGAAAAAAGCAGATAAAGCAAAACGCTGAAAATAATTCCAAAGACTATTCCCAGTGTACTGAGTATCGCTGTGCTTGTAATATATGTAGGTGTATCCATTTCAGTGGTAACCTCCGCTACTAATCTATAACAATTATATTATATCAGTAATATATGTACAACTAAAAGAGCATGCCTAAAAGGGTGATTTATATTATTTTCCGGAAAGTGAGCCGGTATTATTTATATTGAAAGTGTGATTTCAAAAACTGCTCCGTGAGGAGAGGCATTCCAAGCTGTTATTATCCCGCCATGGTTCTTTGCTATTGCCAAGGCTATTGAGAGGCCGAGTCCTGTATTCCCATCATCCCCTTTGTAAAACCTTCTGAATATTTTCTGTTGCTCTCCGCCGGTAAATCCATTTCCGTCATCTTTAATTGTAATAATATATTTATCATCACGGACTGAAGTATCAATAAAAACCACTTTTTTGGCATATCTTATGCTGTTTGACAGAATGTTTATCATCAGTTGAAGAAGCTTTTCATCATCGCCTCTTATCTTGCGCGGGTAGATATTAAGTGTGGAAATTTTAATATGCCGCGCATTTTCTAACCCGGATACTGAATCAATCGAACGGCTGATTACTTTATCCATTTCAACATCGGAGTATTTGTAAAAATCAGGCATTGATTCAAGCTTTGAAAGATATGATATTTCACCAACAAGTTTTTTCAGACGGATGCTTTCATCTGTTATTATATCCAGGGTCTGTTCATCGGCGGGGAATATGCCGTCCTTTATTCCTTCTGCATATCCCTGGATTGACATAAGCGGAGTCTTTAATTCGTGTGATATATTATCAAGAAATTCCCGTTGGGCTATGTTATATCCTGCGAGTTCTTCAGCAGCAGAGTTCATGCTATTAGATAGTTCTTCAAATTCATCCCCTGTATTAATATCTGACCGAGAGTTGAAATCCCTGTCTTTTAGAGCCTGTGCCTGTTTTTTTAGTTTAGCAACCGGGTTGTTGATTTTCTCTGCAAAAACTAGTGAAATGATTACTGATGCAAACATAACAGCTATAAATACAATCAGCATTATTCTTGTAAATCCCCGGGTGAAAACCTGAATTTCATCCAGCGGTGTATATACGACAATTACGATACGCTGGTTAGCCAGCCTGCTTGCGGGAGCAAGAAAATACGTCGCTATATATGAGACTTCATTTATATCAGTCTCAAAAGGTGTGGTATCTATTGCTTTCATTTTCACCAGCAGCAGATCCTTCGTTTCCTGGGTTAGAATAAGACTGTAATTACCACTTACAAATGCATCGTTCGGCCGACTGTAATAAAGAATGCCCATTTTGCTGCTGAGGCCTAGGCGTCCGACTGCAACCCTTTCTTCGGCAAGGGCTTTAAGGTAACTATCCCTGTCCGCGACTTCTTCAAGAGCTTCTTTGGTCCTGGTCTGGATCAGCAGGGCTTCCTGCTGCAGGCCGTCGGTTATATTCTTCTTAATATAGGTTCGGACCAGCGGAACAGAAATAATGTAAAAGATAAAAAAAGCTATCGCTATAAGCAGAAGATATGACACCATGAGCTTAGTTCGTAGTTTCATTTTACACCTCCTGATGATTTATAGCCAAATCCCCATACCGTGGTGATTTCTAAAGCTGAACCGGCTGTTCTAAGCTTTTTCCGTATTCTTTTTACCAGATCGTCGACAGGACGGACGTCTCCGATGTAGTCATATCCCCAGATTGAGTTAATAAGTTGTTCCCGGGAATACGCCCTTCCGGGATTTCTTACAAAAAGCAGAAGAAGTGAATACTCTTTCGCGGTAAATTCAATTTCGGTTTCTTTTATGGAAACTGAATGCATTTCCTCATTAATCTCAACATCACAGAATGAATATATTTCAGCCTTTTGTTTAGAATCCGGCGGGGAAAGCCTTCTGAAAATATTTTTTACGCGGATAACCAGTTCCCTAGGGCTGAACGGCTTTGCTATGTAATCGTCGCTGCCAAGTTCAAGCCCGATGATCCTGTCAATTTCCTCATCACGGGCAGAGACTATAATTATCGGCACATCACTTGTTTTGCGTATTTCCTTGCAAAGGTCAAGGCCGTTCGTCCCCGGCATCATAATGTCAATTACCAGCATGTCGCAGGAGTGCTGCCTAAATGCACTGAGTGCACTGTCAGCATTGTTAAAGTCACGTATAATGTAGCCTTCTTTTTCAAGATAAGCCCTTATAAGGTCCCTAATTCGCTTTTCATCGTCAACGATGTAAATTACCCTGCTCATAATCTTGAATTAAATTTATCATATCAGCGGTGTTCTTTCTATAATTAGCAGGATATTACACACAATTTACACATAAAACCGAATAAAGGGTGAATATTGCCCCTAGGTACTGTTTTTGGTTTGGTTCTTGTGTGGTTCATATGCTAAAATCAAATGGGTGGAATTGATGAAAATTTGTGCTGTCATACTCGAAAATGCGGGAAGGTCATACGATAAAATCTATCATTATCATGTGCCTGCCGAATTTGAAAATCTTCTTGAAACAGGGATTCGCATTACGGTGCCTTTCGGAAGGGGAAGGTCTTTCCGCACGGCCTGGTTCCTTGCATTTGTCGAACATACTAAGTATAAAAGACTGAAACCGATTGAAAAGGTTCTTGATGAAAAACCTCTTCTCAGCAAAAATATGTTCAGGCTGGCTAAAATGATACGCGACAGGTATTTCTGCAGCTATGGAAGCGCTATCTCACTCATGCTCCCGTCAGGAATGAAGATTAAAAGAGAAACCATTGTAGTGGATGCCGATGGGAAGGAATATTTGCCCAATGAATATATGGAGTCAAAAGGAATTAAAAAAAACGAATTTAATATAGCCTTGGAATCGGGAATTATTCATATGGAAGAAAAAGAACAAAGGGCTGCCAGGGCCAGGCGGCTAAAGGCTGTCAGGCTGAAAGTGTCCGGCCAGACTGCATCTTCAATGATAGAAAATAATGATTTTAAAAACAGGAAGCACATGCGGGTGGCAGAAGTGCTGCTGGAGTATGGATCTGTCACTATAACGGAATTTGAGGCTTATGAATCTATCTCAAGAGCTGTTTTGAAAACGATGGAGAAAAGCGGCATTGTTGAAATTTTCGATAAAAAAGTAGAGAGAATACCTGATAATAACGATGAAATTCCCGAAAACACCCGGGTAACCCTTAATCCGGGGCAAAATGATGCTGTTGCAGTAATATCAGAAACAATGGCAGCAAACCAAAGCGATTCATACCTTCTTTATGGAATAACCGGCAGCGGTAAAACAGAAGTATATCTAAGGCTGGCTAAAAAGGCTGTTGCATTGGGAAAACAGGTAATAGTGCTAGTGCCTGAAATATCACTTACACCAATGATGATAAGGCGGTTTAAATCGCGGTTTCCTAATGACATGGCGGTTCTCCACAGCAGGCTTTCCATGGGCGAAAGATATGACCAGTGGATGATGATAAAAGATAAAAGGGCTTCAATTGCCCTTGGTGCCCGGTCTTGCATTTTTGCTCCTTTTGATAATCTTGGGCTTGTCATAGTCGACGAGGAGCACGAACCTTCTTTTAACAGCGAGATAACTCCCAGATACAGTGCGGTTGATATTGCTTCAATGAGATGTACACTTGAAAATGCTGTTATGGTTGCCGGTTCGGCAACCCCTCTGGTTGAAGATTATAGTATTTTAGAAGAACGGGATAGGGTTATAAGGCTTAAGGAAAGGGCTGGGGGAGGCAGGATACCGGAGGCCGTTGTCATTGATATGAAAGAAGAGATTATGGCCGGAAATTTCAGTATTTTCAGTCGTCAGCTTGAAAATGAAATAAAGCTGAATATTGAAAAAGGCGAACAGACACTTCTGTTCCTGAACAGGCGCGGATATGCATCATTTATACTTTGCAAAGACTGCGGAAATACCAATATATGTACAAATTGCGATATTTCACTGACTTATCATAAAAAACTGAATGCCATGGTATGCCATTACTGCGGACATATGGAGCCTGTGCCAACGAATTGCAGCGAGTGCGGGTCCGATGCAATTCAAAACCACGGTATAGGGACACAGATGGTAGAAGAAGAAATTTTGCGGCTTTTTCCAAAAGCTTCGGTCATAAGGATGGATTCAGATGCTACAGGATACAAAAATTCTCATATGAATATTCTCGACAGGTTCAGGGATGAAAAAATTAATATTCTCATAGGAACACAGATGATTGCCAAGGGACATGATTTTCCTGATATAACCCTGGTAGGTATACTTGCTGCAGATACGCTCACTGCCGGCTATGGATTTGATTCCCAGGAAAGGGCATTTCAATTGATTACCCAGGCCGCCGGCAGAGCCGGCAGAGGTGAAAAAAGAGGGAGGGCAATCATTCAGGCATATAATACAGATGCATATGCGGTTAAATCAGGTGTCAGGCAGGATTATGAGTCATTCTATGAGATAGAGACCGGCCTTAGGGAACGTCTTGGATATCCGCCTTATGGAACAATTGGAAGGGTATTGTTTACATCCGTGTCAGATTCCAAAGCGCGCAGCTGGGCTGAAAAAGCTGCTGTAATTATGCAAGGGAGAGGAGCCGATGTGTCAGGAGTTGAATATGCACCCATATCAAGAATAAACAAGAAATACCGATATAGAATTATTGTACGGGGAGATGATGCTGATAATATCAGACGGATTATCAGCGATATGTTTATAAAAATATCATCTAAAAAACCGTTTGATGTCGCTTGCAGTATTGATATTAAGGGAGATAGAATAATCTGAACCCGGCTTGTTAATTTAATTTATCGTCAGACACACTGGCAATCAGCCACTGATATGAAGTCATCATACAGTGGCACTTCTTAGATAGGGGTCTGACTTACTGCTGCGTCTGCTTCGTATTTCTTCTCGCTTGTTCATATTAATAAACGCCGCTCTAAGAAATACTGGCAAGCCTTGTTTAAATTGAAATTTCCTTCGCCAGGACCTGTTTTTAATAAAATATTGGATGTAAAAGCTACAATAATATCCGGAATTCCAAAGAATCAAAACATGAAATTCTGAATAAATCAGTAATTTGGTGGTATTATATTTACAGACGGTTTTTAACGGTCATATTATAATATTAATGAGGAGTAATGATGGCTCTACGGAATATAAGAGTGGATGAGGATCCGGTTCTCAGGAAAAAAGCAAAAAAGGTAGACAGGTTCAATAGTAAACTCCACGGGCTTTTGGATGACATGGCGGAAACCATGTATTCGGCACCGGGTGTTGGCCTGGCCGCGCCGCAGGTCGGTATCTTGAAAAGGGTGGTTATTTTTGACATTGACGAGTACCTTTATGAAATGATAAACCCAGTCATAACAAAAAAAGAAGGAGAACAGATTGAAATTGAAGGATGTCTGAGTGTTCCGGGGAAATACGGCAGGGTTCAAAGACCGGAAAGCATCGTGGTCGAATATCAGGATAGAAACGGTGAAAATCAGACACTTGAAGCAGAAGGATTAAAAGCTGTTGTTGTGTGTCATGAGACTGACCATTTAGACGGAAGACTATTCACCGATATAGTTATTGAGTACCTGAGCCTGGAAGAACTTGAGGAATCAGGGGAAGAAGTAGATGAAATTCTTTAGAATCGTATATATGGGCACACCTGAATTTGCAGTTCCTTCATTGGAAAGGCTGATAAGCGACGGGCATGATATTGCCGGCGTGGTAACCCAGCCTGATAGAAAAAAGGGACGCGGGAAATCCATGTCTTTTTCACCTGTTAAGCAGACAGCTTTGAAGCACGGATTAAAGATACTGCAGCCGGAAAAAATCAAAAAGAAAGAATGTATTGAAAACCTCAGGGACTTCAATGCGGATTTATTCGTAACATGTGCTTACGGACAGATATTGCCGCAGGCAATCCTGGATATACCAAAATACGGCTGCATCAATGTTCATGCTTCACTTCTGCCGGAATACCGCGGAGCCGCTCCTATTCATCGGGCAGTTCTAAATGGCAGTAAAATTACCGGGATTACAACAATGATGACTGACCACGGGATGGATACCGGAGACATACTTCTTAAATCTAAAATTACAATCGATGAAGATATGACTACCGGTGAACTACACGACATATTGAAGACCATTGGTGCCCGGCTTTTAGCTGAAACTATTAAAAAGCTGGGAGAAGGAACTCTAGTCCGTATCCCTCAGGATGATTCAATAGCTACCAAGGCCCCAATGCTTAGGAAAAAAGATAGTATAATTAAGTGGGAAAACAATTCAAAATCCATTCATGACCAGGTAAGGGCACTGAATCCATGGCCTGGCTGTTTTACAACGTATAAAGGGAAAAGACTAAGGCTTTTAAAAACCGGTTATTCAAATACACCGCATATTAAAAAACCGGGATCAATTTCCTTTATAAGTAAAGATACAATAGAAGTTGCCTGCGGGACCGGTTTTTTAAGAATTTTTGAACTGCAGTTCGAAAACGGAAAAACCATGGAAGTTTCGCAATGCTGGCACAACATAGATAGCAATGTTGTATTAGGTCGAAAGGAATAGAATAGATGCAATATTATTTCTGGCTGATGATTCCGGCCCTGCTGTTAAGTATCTGGGCTCAGGCGAAAGTTAAGGGGACATTCAGCAAATACTCAAAAATCAGATCAAGGAATGGGTATACAGGAGCCATGACAGCCCGTGAGCTACTTGATAAAAACGATTTGCATGATATCGATGTTGTTGCCGCCAGGGGGATGCTGACTGACAATTATAATCCTAAGAAAAGGATTGTTAACTTATCCGAAGCTGTTTATTCCCAGTCTTCCGTAGCAGCGATAGGCGTAGCGGCACATGAAACCGGACACGCACTTCAGGACAGGGATGGGTACGGACCGCTGAAACTCAGGTCTTATCTAGTTCCGGTTGCAAACATAGGATCAATGGCGGGCCCATATATAGTGATATTCGGACTTATTCTGAGCATCGGGATACTTGTTGAACTTGGAATAGTGTTATTTGCAGCAGCCGTGCTGTTTTACCTTGTTACGCTTCCGGTAGAACTAAATGCAAGCCGGCGTGCTATGGAACTGCTTGAAACAAGGGGAATCCTTGAAAGTGAAGAACTAGGAGCCGCAAAAAAAGTACTAAATGCCGCTGCATTCACATATGTTGCCGCAGCAATCTCAGCTGTGCTGACGCTTGTCAGGCTGGTGCTCATATCAAGGAACAGGCGATGAAAGCAAGAGAAGCCGCATTCCGGGTTGTCCATGAGGTTCTTTACAAAAAGGGCTATTCCAACATAGCCCTTGAGCAAATTCTGAATACCGGGAATTTTAGCAGCAAGGATGCCGGTTTCATTACTGAAATTGTCTTAGGCACACTCAGGAACAAGATGCAGCTTGAGTACATCATTTCAAAGTATTCAAACATAAAAATAAAAAAAATATCACCCTCCGCAATGACAGCTATTTTAACAGGTGCATATCAAATTCTATTCATGGACAGGACCCCGGATAGTGCTGCCTGTAATGAAGCTGTTAAGATAGCCTCTAAATTTGCAGGGCAGAGGGTAAGGGGATTTGCAAATGCCGTGCTAAGGGCAATCTCACGCGAAAAAGAGTCGTTTGATGAGAATTTTAAAACATTGAAGGGTTATGAGTTGATTTCAATTAAAAATTCTTGCAGCCTGGAAGCGGTGAAAAAGCTTTGCAGTCAATACGGAGAAACAAAGACCATTGAAATATTAAAAAACATAAATCAACCCGCTCATTCATGCATTCGTTTCAATAATTGCAGCAAAAATGAGTACAATGAGAAAATACTTACAGATAATGGAATAGAATTTTCAAGGGGAAAAATCGTTTCTTCTGCTTATTATTTAAAACTAAATAAACCAATTGCAGCAACCGGGCTGTATAAAGAGGGAATTATATCCATTCAGGACGAGGGGGCTCAGGCGATGGGTGAATTCGCATCACCTGAGCCGAACTCGATTGTACTGGATGCATGTGCCTCTCCAGGAGGTAAGACGATACATATGGCAAGTATTATGAACGGAACCGGGAAAATTACCGCATGTGACATTTACCCACAGAGAGTGGAAAACATGAAGATATATTTATCGCGCACGAAATTTACAAATATAGAATGCGTGCAAAAGGACATGGGGATTTACCATGATGAATATAAGGATAAATTTGATACGGTAATGGTTGATGCGCCGTGCAGCGGAATGGGAACAGCACAGCGCAGGCCTGAGATAAAATTGAACTATAAAGAAGATTCTTCTCTTTATGATTTGCAGGATAAAATCCTTCAAAGCTGTGCAAACTATGTAAAACCCAGCGGTTCGCTTATATACGGCACATGTACGCTTTTCATGGAAGAGAACCGGGATGCCGTGAACAAGTTGATAACCGGACGTGATGATTTTACGCTTAGTGAGGATAAAACTATTTTGCCGGATGGACGCGCCGGCGGATTCTATATGGCAAGGCTGGTGAGAACACCGTGAGAAACATGCTGGATATACCTATTAATATTTTCAGGGAAGAACTCACTGAACTTGGATTCAAATCATATAAGGCCGATCAGGTTATGGATTGGATTTATAATAAAAAGGTCTTTGATTTCAAAGAAATGAGCAACATATCAAAATCCGATAGTGAAAAACTGGATATCTTATTTACAATAGATATTCCAAAAACCATGGATATGCTAAAAAGCCGCGACGGAACCAGGAAATATCTTCTCGGGCTTTCTGACGGCAATGTTGTAGAAACTGTGCTGATGAAGTATTCATACGGATTCTCAATATGTATATCGAGCCAGGCGGGATGCAGGATGAACTGCAGTTTTTGTGCATCAGGCAAGGACGGCCTTGTCCGAAATCTGACCCCCGGGGAAATGACAGGACAGATACTCTCGGTATCAAGACAGTCCGGATGCGATATTTCCAGGGTCGTTGTAATGGGAACAGGGGAACCCTTTGATAATTATGATAATTTCATTAAGTTCATTGAAATTGCGAACGACAGGAACGGCCTGGATTTAGGTCAGCGAAAAATCACTGTGTCAACTTGCGGAATTGTACCGAGGATATATGATTTTGCTGATTATGACAGTCAGGTCAACCTTGCGGTTTCGCTGCATGGGACAGACAATGAATCAAGAAGTGCAACCATGCCTGTCAATAAAAGCTATCCGATTGAAGATTTAATAAAGGCATGCCGGTATTATGTAAAAAAAACCAACAGGCGGATATCTTTTGAGTATGCTTTGATGCCCGGTATTAATGATTCAGTGAAGAAAGCGGAAGAGTTGGCTCGCTTATTGAAAGGTATGTTATGCTATGTTAATATAATACCGGTCAACAGGATTGATGGGGTTACATATGCGGGCGACCCAAAAACGAATGCCTCCCGCTTTTATGATATACTTGGAAAACAAGGTATTCAGGCAACGATAAGAAGAGAACTGGGGACCGATATAAAAGCCGCATGTGGCCAGCTCAGGAGGAGTCATGCTGATAAGGTACAGCACCGGGACAGATAAAGGAAAAGTAAGGGACCGGAATGAAGACAACAACATAGTCATTGATTGCGGCAGCTATAAGGTGTTCGCTGTTGCCGACGGCATGGGAGGCATGGATTTCGGTGATTTAGCAAGTACAACGGCTGTCGAATGCATTGGAAAAGAACTTTCTGAATGCGGTAAACATTCTATTACAGAGACCGAAACCAAGAAACTTTTTACAAATATTTTTAATGTAATCAATAATGAGATTATAAAGAAATGTATCGAAAAAAAATCTATTACAGGAATGGGTACTACTTTATCCGTATGCATAGTTACTGATGACAAGGCTTTTATAGGGCATATGGGAGATTCAAGGATATATATAATCCGTGAAGGCAAAGCAATTCAGGTGACCAAGGATCATTCATATGTTGAGGAACTTATTGACAGCGGACGTATAACCAGAGAGCAGGCAAAAATCCATCCCAACAGGAATATAATAACCAGGGCGCTGGGCCTTGACAGAGATATTGAAGTGGATACCGATGTTTTTGATTTGTTAGATAGAGACCGAATATTGTTATGTACCGATGGATTGACCAATGCCGTTGAAGATAATGAAATTGCAGCAATAGCGGTTGAGTCGCCTGATCCGGATAAGGGAGTCAGGGCAATGATAGCCAAAGCAAATGAACGGGGCGGCAGGGATAATATAACCGTGCAGCTTATATATAAGGAAGCGTAACCGGAGGAATCAATGGAGAATATCGTTCTCAATGAAAGATATGAACTGCTGGAGCTTATAGGCTCGGGCGGCATGGGTCATGTATATAAGGCAAAGGATAATAAACTCGACCGCACGGTTGCAGTTAAAATTCTTAAAGAAGAATATCTTGACGATGAAGAGTTTGTAGAACGTTTTCATAATGAGGCGCAGGCAGCGGCTAAGCTGTCCGACAGCAATATTGTTGCTGTTTTTGACGTTGGCGTCGATAGGGACATGCATTTTATAGTAATGGAACTGATTGAGGGTATAATTCTCAGCGATTATGTGAAAAAGATGGAAAAACTTACTGTTGAAGAAACTTTTTCTATCTCCATTCAAATTGCACGGGCTCTTGTTCACGCACATAAGAACGGTATAGTTCACAGGGACATTAAACCTCATAACGTGTTGCTTTCAAAAGACGGGGTGGCCAAGGTCGCTGATTTCGGAATTGCCAAGGCTGCAACGGCAAGGACATTCACTTTAAGCGGGAAAACGGTCGGCTCAGTACATTATTTTTCACCGGAACAAGCACGCGGAGGATATGTTGATGCAAGGGCGGATTTATATTCCCTTGGCGTGGTAATATATGAAATGCTTACAGGCAGGCCTCCGTTTGACGGTGAAACACCTGTAGTGGTGGCAGTTAAGCATCTTCAGGAAAAGCTGGTTGAACCAAAAACACTTAATCCGGATGTCCCGGACGATGTAAACAAAATTGTTATCAAAGCCATGGCTAAAAGCGCTGACGACCGATATCAGTCAGCGAAGGAAATGCTGGTTGAGATGGAAGCGGTAGTAGCCGGCAAAGAGCTGCCGTCTGAATTCAGCATCAATATGGACTTTCTGGATGGCACGGATAATGCGGTTGACGAGATGGATGTTACAAAAGACTTTACCCCCGTTGCCGGTGCAAAAGATAAAAGAGAGGAGTATGATGTCCCCTTGGCAAAATATAAAAAGAGACATATCCTTTCAACCACCATGGCAGTGTTGTCTGCAGTGGCAATCATCATTTTACTCACTTATTTCGGGATTTCGGAATTAATGACAACAGTTCTGCCTGACCCTGAAGAGTATATCGTTGAGGATTACCGTGGGATGGATTATGAGGAAGTAAAAGATAAACTTGAAAAAGAATTCAGGATAATTGTTGAAAAACACGGAATTTACAGCGAAGAAGTCCCGGCCGGCGAGATAATTGCCCAGGATAAAGAACAGGGGATTGTTTTCAAGGAGCTTGCAGTTAATAAAATCAGATTAACGGTAAGCCTGGGCGCGGAGGAAATAGAAATACCGATGCTGCTGGGCCTTGAATATAGGCTGGCTGAACCGCAGTTGAAGGATTTGGGGCTTGACCCTATAAAACTTGAAATTAACAATGAAACCATACCAAAGGGACAGGTCATAAGAACCGATCCCGCAGAAGGCGCAGTAGCAAATCCCGGTGATAATATTACGGTATATGTAAGCCTTGGACCGGAACTTGAAGATGTTACGGTTCCGGATTTCAAAGGACTGACCCTTGAACAGGTTAAAGCTTTACTCACCAGAAGCAAGCTTCAGCTTGACAAGTATGTTCCCAATGAGCTGACGCCTACTTCTTTTGTAATCGAGCATATCCCGTCAGCCGGCACCAATGTTCCGGAGGGAACCAAGATTGAATTTAAGTTCAATGTTCCTGTTAACAAACTCATCGTGCCGTATGAAATCAATCCGGAGGGAATAGAAGCACAGCCTGAACCTATTAAAGTGGTTCTCGAGGCTACTCCGAGTAACACTGGGATTACCGCAATAGTATATTCGCGGAGTCACATGAAAACAGCATTCCCGATATTGGTATATGTGGAAATACCTGAAAATGGCGCTACGAATCTCAACTTATTGATAAATAACATCCTGCATTCTGAAATGATCCTTTATTACGAGGATTTCAAGGATATGGAAGGTGTACAGCTTATAGAAGTAAATCCGCCGGTTGATGAAACACCCGAAGGCGGTGATGGAACCTAAGACAGAGGTTCTTCATTAAAATTAAGCGAACTATAATTTCTAGGGAGTGGTTTATTGCCTGATGGTATTATTCTAAGAGGCGTAGGCGGTCTATATATTGTAAAATGCAGCACCGGTGAATATTCTTGCCGTGCTAGGGGCCTGTTTAGAAATTCAGGCCAAAAGCCGTTGCCCGGCGACCATGTGGATTTCACCATAACAGATGAAATTAACATGGAGGGTTACTTAAAATCAATCCATGCCCGCAAAAATAGTCTTACTAGGCCGGCTGTCGCTAATGTTGACCTGGCTTTCATCATAATCTCAATAATAAATCCCGAACCCGACCTTTTGCTGGCTGATAAATTGTTGTGTATTTTTGAAAGCAAAGGAATTGAACCGGTAATATGCATTAATAAAGCTGATTTGGCGGTGGAATCTGATATTAAGCTGGTATCGCAGCAATTTGAAAAGGCTGGTTATGAGGTTATCGTAACAGATGCAAAAGCTGGCATTGGAATCGAGCAGATTGAAAGAGATATAGCTGGGAGGGTTTGTATATTCGCAGGACAGTCGGGGGTCGGTAAATCAACTATTTTGAACCGTTTTATTGGGTCTGAAGTGATGGAAACAGGAATACTGAGCAGAAAAATCAACAGAGGTAAGCATACAACACGGCATTCTCAGTTTGTTGAAGTTTCAGGCGGTTATATTGTCGATACACCCGGATTTTCCAACCTTGACACAGGTTTGATTGTACCCGGTGAATTAAAAAACCTATATAAAGAATTCCCTGGCCTGGCCGAAAATTGCCGTTTTGCAGGATGCATGCATCTAAATGAGCCTGACTGTGCTGTTAAAGAAGCAGCGGCAGACGGACTAATTTCACAATCAAGACTTGAAAGATATGTTAAAATATATTCACAGGCGAAGGAAGCCGAAACAAAGAGAAGGGGATACCGATGATTAAGATAGCACCGTCTATACTGGCTGCGGATTTTACAAAGCTGGGCGATGAAATAAAAATGATTGAAACAGCCGGTGCCGACTATGTGCATGTTGATGTAATGGACGGCAGGTTTGTTCCTAATATCACCATAGGACCGCCTGTGGTATCGGCCCTAAGAAAAATTACGGACATGGTATTGGATGTTCATCTTATGATTGTCAAGCCTGAAAATTATATTAAAGCATTTGTAGATGCCGGGGCTGATATAATTTGCATCCATCAGGAGGCAACCGTTCATCTTGAAAGAAGCATTCAATATATTAAATCGCTTGGGGCGAAAGCTGCGGTATCATTAAATCCGGCTACGGATATTGATACATTGAAGTATGTATTGCCGGAATTGGATATGGTGCTGATAATGAGTGTGAATCCCGGATTCGGCGGGCAGAAATATATCAAGTTCTGTACTGAAAAAATAAGAAGCCTCAGGGCTATGGCTGATAAATTAAATACGAGTCTTGATATTGAAGTTGACGGCGGTATAACTCTGGATAATATTAAGGAAGTTAATGATGCCGGGGCAAATATCATAGTGGCTGGTTCAAGTATTTATAAGTCTGAAAATCCTGCTGCTGTTATCGCAAAAATGAGGGAGTTGACCAACTGATGAAAGCCGTTGTCATATCCGGCGGGCAGCTTGTGTCAGCAAATCGAGCCCTTTCATATCTTAATGAAGCCGATTATATAGTTTGTGCCGACAAGGGTGCGGAATATGCCGATGCATATGGCATTGTTCCGGACATCATTGTCGGGGATATGGATTCGGCGGACAAGTCAAAGCTTTCAGAAACATCTCTATCAAGAATTATGCTTTCCCCAAGGGAAAAGGACTTCACCGATACGCATCTTGCGGTTATCGAGGCAATTGAAAAAGGTGCTGATGATATAACAATTCTATGTGCGACAGGCTTACGCAGCGACCATGCGCTTGCCAATATCAGACTTTTATTATTTATAGATGAAAACGGGGCAATAGGAAAAATCGTTGATGATGAGAATTCAATATTATTATGTACTTCCGAAATAGTTTTCAGCAATAAAAAGGGCATGACAGTATCAATTCTTTCGCTGAAAGACAATACCGAGGGAATAAACCTTGAGGGTTTTAAATATCCCCTTGAAAACTACAGAGCTGGACTTGGTTGGACATCAGGCATAAGTAACCAAATAATTGATGATTATGCTAGGATCAGCATCAGTTCCGGATGCCTTATTGTATTCGAAATCCACACTGCACAATAAAATGAATAGTACCCAATGGGGAATTTTCTTCTATCACGTTAATTTTGAACGATTTGTCCCTAGGGACAAATCGTTCTTTTATGATATAATTTTTAAAAACCGAAGCGGGGGTTGATTATGTTTTCAGATAGAGTTATGGAAAATTTAAAGAGAGCTTCCTGGATAAGGGCTATGTTTGAGCAGGGGAATAAGCTTAAGCAGGAATTTGGTGCTGAAAATGTATATGATTACAGTATCGGCAATCCTGAAGTTGAACCCCCGGTTGAAGTTGTGAAGGCTATTAGTGAGATAGCAGCTGACGATACGCCGGGTAGTCACAGATATATGCCGAATGCAGGATACCCGTTCGTAAAAAAAGCCATTGCCGGTAAACTGACTGATCAATATGGACTGGAAATCCCTTCAGATAATATATGCATGGTTTGCGGAGCAGCAGCAGGATTGAATGTTGTTTTTAAATCGATACTTAATCCTGATGAAGAGGTCATCATTTTTGCGCCATATTTTGCCGAGTACAAGTTTTATGTCGGCAACGGCGGGGGAATGCCGGTGGTTGTTGAGACAAAGGATGATTTTCAAATTGAAGTAGAGGATTTCAAGGCTGCAATAACTAAAAAAACCAAAGCAGTCCTTATAAACTCACCCAATAATCCTACAGGTGTCGTTTATACTGAGGAAACTTTAAAAAGTATGGCCAAAGCGATAGCTGAGAAAGAAAAGGAACTCGGAATCAATATATTGTTGATAAGCGATGAACCATATAATGAAATTACATATGATATCGATAAGCTTCCTGTAGTTTTTAAAATTTTTAAGAAGGCTATAGTAGTTAACTCATACAGCAAATCCCTTGCATTGCCGGGCGAAAGAATCGGCTATATTGCTGTAAGCCCCGGAATTGAAGGTTGTGAGCAGCTTATGGCTGCAATTATATTCAATAATAGGACCCTGGGTTTTGTTAATGCACCTGCAATATCGCAAAGAATAGTAGAAAAGGCAATCAATGCATCCGTAGATTCAGACATTTATAAAGAAAGAAGGGATGTACTGTATAACCACCTGATATCGCTTGGATTTAAATGCCAAAAACCCGATGGTGCTTTTTACCTTTTTGTAAAATCACCGGTCGAAGATGAACTTGAATTCGTCGCAACTGCCCAAAAATATAATGTGCTTGTTGTACCGGGCAGGGGATTCGGCAGGGCCGGATATTTCAGGATGAGTTTCTGCATAAACCTTGATACAATTAAAAGGTCACTCCCGGCACTTGATAAAATTGCCGCGGAATACTTCTAACTGCAGCAATTATATCAAGTTATCCGACTGGCAACTTGACAGGAAATTGGTTTTATGGGGAAGAGAAGAGTTATTGGAATAGTCGCATTAGTTGCAGCTGCCGCCATGATTGTACTCGGTGTCTTCAGGGATGAAGTCATTGATGTATTTAACAAGGCTATTAGAATATGTCTTGAATGCATTGGGATAGGGTGGCTGTAATGAAAAGAAAAATTATACAGTCGCTTACTGCAATAATCACTAATGCGAATATACAGGGTTTTTTAAAAGGAACAATCTACCAGGGGAAATTAAAGAATGTTTGCGTGCCCGGGCTCAATTGCTATTCATGTCCAGGCGCACTTGGATCATGTCCTATTGGTGCGCTTCAAGCCGTTCTTGGTAGTGCAAAATATAAGATATCTTTCTATGTAACCGGTTTGATTCTGGCCTTTGGTGCTATTTTCGGACGCTGGATATGCGGATGGCTTTGCCCCTTCGGACTGCTGCAGGAACTGCTTTATAAAATTCCCGGTAAAAAGATCAAACTTAAAGGAAATTGGGCGAAGCTGTCCTGGCTGAAATACCCGGTTCTTATTATTTTCGTTATATTGATACCTCTGTTTGTTATTAATATAGCCGGTTACGGAAGCCCTGCATTTTGTAAATATATTTGCCCTGCAGGTACAATAGAAGCAGCATTGCCGCTTATGCTAAGTGATTCAGGTCTTTTGCAAAATGTTGGCTGGTTGTTCTTTCTTAAGGCCGGTATAGCGCTTGCTGTGGTAATTGGGTCAATACTGATTTTCAGGCCGTTCTGCAGAATACTCTGTCCCTTAGGGGCAATTTACGGATGGATGAACAAAATATCGCTGTATCAGATGGAAATTGACACTGAAAAATGCATTAGTTGCGGCAAATGCCAGGTACGGTGTAAACTGGACATTGATATATATAAGAACCCAACATCAGTAGAGTGCATCAGGTGCGGTGAGTGCAAACCTGCTTGCCCTGCCCAGGCTATTACAAGTGGAATTAAATTTAGAAAAAAACCTATTGAATTAAAGAAGGTGATTAAATGAGTCTTATCTTATTTGCTGTTGTTCTGGCCATAATATGGCTTATAGTGGAAGTAGTATCCGTTTTGTTGAAAAGTACAGGGATGGATCTTTATAAAGCTCGGTTTCAGACAATATCAATATTGACGCATACCGGTTTTACCACCCGGGAATCAGAACTTATAGTTCAGCACCCCTTTAGAAGAAAAATCGCCAGTTTTCTGATGGTAGTGAGCTATTTATCACAGATAACCCTGATATCTGTCTTAATAAACGTACTAATCAGCGATACAGACAGATTGCTTAGTATTGGTGTTGTAATTACAGTGATACTGGTATTCTTCATATTACTTACAAGGACAAAGTTCCTATCATCAAGAATAGATAGATTTATTGAAAAAATCATAGAAAAAAGAATAAATCGCTCCACAAAGAGAAACCCGATGTCAAGAGTAATGAAAACCAGCCCTGAATTCGGCATTTATGAAATTGTTGTTGATGAAGACGGCGGTCTTGACGGGAAAGCTCTAAAAGATGCAGGATTAAAAAAAGACCTTATACAGGTATTGAAAATTGATAAAGGAAACGAATCTATTAATTTCCCGGCACCTGAACAAATAATGGATATCGGAGATAAGCTGATAGTTTACGGCCAAATCAAATCCATCAGGGAGCTGGCAGTCAAACAATAAGCTATCCGGGAGCTGCCAGCTTATTAATAAGCTTCTCGTCAGCAGTGGCATAAGCACTGTAATAAGTAAAATAATTAACCATGCCCGGTTGTGAATTGCCGGGTTTTTTTATGTTTTTTGCTTCTGAGTAATCGACTGCCACCTGGCCTGAATTTTTAGCACGGCTGTGATAAGCCGCAATGACTGCTGCTTCTGATATGGTTTTATCAGGGAATAATTCCTCCCGTTTATCCTTTTTCCTGATAATCACATGTGATCCGGGTATTCCCTTTGCATGAAGCCATAAATCCCTGGAGTTCGCGAATTTAAAAGTCAGATAATCATTCTCTACATTATTGCGCCCGACGAAAATTTCATATCCCTCTGATGAAATATATTTATATGGCCTGAATTTGAGTTCAGGTTCTTTTTTCTTATATTTAGGATGTTTTTTCTTTGTATACCCCTGGGTTGCGAGCTCCCTGCGAATTTCGTCGACATCATCGGGCAGGGCGGCAGCAGCCAGACTGTGTTCAACGCTTTCAAGATATTCCAGCTCAATCTGCGCTTGTTCAAGTTGAACCTTTGAATTAGCAATGGCACTCTTCGCTTTTTTATATTTCTTAAAATATTTCTGGGCATTCTGTGCGGCATCCTTGTTAGGGTCGAGTTTCACTTTCACCATCTCTCCGGTGTAATAATTAAGCAATTCAATCTTTTCCATATTTGATTTTATAACATGCATGTTGGCGGTAATGAGTTCGCCCTTAAGTTGAAATTCTTCAATGGAATCAGCTTTTTCAACAGTTCCCGCATGAATTGCGATTTTCTTTTTGCATCTCTTTATATTTCTCGCAAGAGCCTTTACTAAGCCAGACTTTTGAAGATTAAGCCGCGCCTTTTCACCTTTATTCGTGAAGTAATAGTCAAGTGCGTCATTTATGCCGTCGAAAGACCGGATTGATGGATATTGTGTCAGGCGCAGTGCATGGAAATCAATCGGCACATCGTTATCATTATGAACGACGCATGGTTCAAAACTGCCTTTTTGCATATCAAACAGTATTTCATTTAGAGAATCTGTAAAACGGATTATTTCCGCATCGATGAGAAGGTCGGTTGGTTTGCCGGGGTCAATGTTGCTTCTATGGCAAACTTCGCGGCACAATACCGGCGAAAATCCCTGTATATTTTGAAGTATGGCTTTCTCAATGGGAGTATCCTCAACCGCCAGTACATCATGAGGGGTTGCAGTTTCAGGTGAGATTTTATCCTGGGATGGGATGAAAACATAATTCCGTGCCGGCATAATTTCGCGGACGCTGCTCATATCTGAGTCAATATGTTTAAGCGAGTCCAGGATTTTTCCCGAGGCATTTAAAAGCACAAGATTGCAGTTCCGGCCCGTCAGCTCAATCATAAGCGTTTTATTCTGCATGTCGCCAAGTTCATTGCGAGACTCAATAAGTATGCCAAGATATCTTTCATAACCATATGATATGACATCCTTAATTATACCTCCTGCAATATGCTTTCTCAGGAACATACAGAAATTTGGAGGCGAGGGCGGATTTTTTTGAGGTGATTGAGTGAGATATATACCGGGATAAGCTGAATTCAAGGAAATTTTAAGACGGTGGTTCCCCCTGAAATTGCGCATAATCATAATGACCTCATCTTTTTCAGGCATATGGATCTTGTCAATCCGAGACTCAACTATTATGTTTTTCAGTTCAAGGGTGATTGCCCTTACTGTGACTCCGTCAAAAGGCATCAGACCTCCGTAAACACTTTCCGCACCATAATGCTTTTCCTTGGGATTCCATTCTCATCCGGATAATTGAAGTCGGAGTAGAATACCAAGGCGGTATCCGGACTGATTTGCTGCAGCGCGCAATAAGAACAAGTATCTTTCTGATATTCCATTGGTTCTACAACTGCTGTCCTGTCATACCATTTTCCGTCAAGATAAGGGCGGATGAATAATCCGGGCCGCCCGTACCCTGCAAGGATAATTCCGTTGTCAAGTTTCACTGTCTGGGGCCAAACGCCCCTATCGTCGAAATATTCCGGTTTTGTCCACGTCCGCCCGCCGTCTTTTGTCCAGTTAATATACATAGGACCGATTCCTGTGCCGTCAGTTGTCCTATGAAGGGCAAATGCTGTGTTGTCATTAATAAAACACATATCAGGTTCTCCGAAACCATATCTTTTTGAGGCTTCCGGGTCTTTTTCTGCATTAAACTCATATGGTACGCGGCTCATATATTCCCATGTTCTGCCATTGTCAGTGCTTTTATGGAACCAAGACGCTCCATATTCGCTAATTTTACCGTCAGGCTTTATGTAATGTTTATAAAGAAATGTCCATAAGGAATTAGCCGGGCCTTTTTTTATTTGATGAAAATACAAAGTAGGGAATACACCTTCAGAGGTGTACATTGTAAAATCCGGTAATTCAACGGATACTTTTTCTATTTTCATGGGTTTTCCGGGCCTGGTTTTTTCAATATACAACCCCCGGTATTCTTCCGGTACTTTAGTATAATCAAAATAATTTCTTTTAATTCCATAGCCTATAAAAGTGCTTATGACTTCCGGCAACTTTACTTCTTTCTCTGGAATAGCCTTCCTCTGATGCGGTTTAACTAAATCGCCGTTTTCAAGCTTTAATCCGCCGTTTTTACATTCCGACCAGGTTTCGCCTTTGTCTTTAGAACAGAGCCATGAACGGGGATTTCCATAGGACAAAGCGCTGTCTGCGGATATGTGGAATTCAAGAAATATCTTGTCCCCTCCGTCATAAACCCGCGGAAACTGCCATGGACCCCAGTCGCGGATGTCAGCTGGCGCTTGTGATAAACATTTTTCTTTACCTAAGGTAATTTTCATATTGCCTCCCTATCTTACAGGTTTCGGTATGCCCAGCATGGGCTCGGGCTGTATTCCCGGCGCTGGTATTACATCTCCCTTAACTGAAAAAAGAATTGCAGTATGCATCTCAAATTCAATCATGATAAATTTTCCAATAAGTTCATCAAGCAATTTATCTTTCCATTCCGGTATTAATTCAGTATTATCACCTGTAAATGGCATGCAATCATCAAAATCAAAACCATCATATGGCAGGAAATTATCCGGATTAATAATTCTGTACCTTACTGTTCCGGTAGGGGCGCAAATATTAAAAGACAGGTGACTGCCCTCCAGGCGCATTCTTTTTAGCTGCAGCTTTGCCCTGAGTCCATAGGATTCCATTCCTGCGAAACCATGTTTCCTGATTTTATAGAACATTAACTGGTTATTGCCGTGCTCTTTGACAAAATCAGAAAGCTCTGAATCAGGATATGCCGGCTTGAAACCCCATCCATGGTCGGTTCTTCCGCCCCCGGCTGTAAGAATCCAGTATTTGCCATCCGGCGATTCATTCATATTCGAGAAATATATTGTTGTAAAACCATAATCGGGCGGCATCGGGCGGTCTACCATGGGTTCGTGCGAAGCTCTGTTCCAAATTATGCCATCGTAGCTATAAGTCAGGGCAGCGTCAACTTTTCCGGCCATTTTTGTCCAAACCGTATCGTCTTCATCTGTATAATAGAGTTGCAGGAAACCTATGAAATATCCGTTTTCAGGATAAACTGTCATTCCGTAATACTGAGTGTATTCAACATCAAAAGGATTTGGCGAAAGAATTACCTGCGGATCAGACCAATTTATCAAATCTTCGGATAACAGTGTCGTAATCCTACGGTCAACATGTGCACCGCGGCATATTATCTGATATTTTCTAAGGACAGGATTGTAAAATATATTATTTGCTGTATCAGATGCATGTTCACTTACCTGATATTCAGTGTCTGCGTTCCAATTAATGGCATCCGGGCTGACAGCGACATATCCGCGGCCCTCGCTTGTATCCTTTTCATTTACCTTCATTATGACGCATTTATATCTTTCGTCAGGATTATCTGTATGTTCATCCCTGTAGACTACATATGAACCGGTTTTCTTAACAGACGGGACTTTCCCAACAGGAGTAAAGTTGATTCCATCATTACTGACAGCATAATGAGCCCTTCGGTCCCAGTCCCGGCTTCTGTTCGGAAGAAAATTATAGTATAAGTAGTATTGTTTTTTTTCGGGAATATACACTACAGAATTACCTGAAGTTATGCCTGGCTGTTCAAAACTTCCTACTTTCTGAGGTTTGAAAATGCGTTTTCGCACGCCGCGCTTGGTATAAATCATAAAATCATCAAAAAATATAAATGTATTCATAAAAACCTCCTTGTCTATATTATTATAACCTATATCAATTGCTGCACCGCTGTGAATTTATCTGTTGGGATAAATGATGCTTGTTTCCGGGCATAATGATGTAAAGTACTGATATAATTAAATCATAAGATAACCGGATTAAAGATATTAAAACAAATCAAGGGGTATATTTATAGTATGAAAAAAGATGAAAAACAAGCAATACTAAATAAGTTTTACGAAAAAATTCATGAAAGCGGCAAACCTGCAATTGTAATGTTCCGCTCAAAGAAGTGCCCTCCATGCGATGTGTTTGAACCTATTTTCAATAAATATAAAATGGGTTTTGGGCAAAACATTAACTTTATTGAAGTTGACATTTCCAATGAGCCAGTTGTGGCTGAAGTATTGAAAATCCGCAGCATGCCCACACTTATCTTCATAAGGAATAAGGAAGAAGCCTGTTCACGGCTTAGCGGTTACATAGAAGCCCCTGCATTTAAAGATAAAATTGAAAATGTAATGGGCGGAACCTGTCCTAAAATGTCGCGAAACCAGGTATATGCTGATGTCATAATTCTTGGAGCCGGACCTGCGGGTTTATCAGCAGCTCTTTATACAGCCCGTTCGAAATTATATACCGTTGTAATTGACAGGGCGTTTCCCGGAGGCCAGGTTGCAACATCTTATACCATTGAAAACTATATAGGCACCGGCGGTGTAATAGAAGGACCGGTGCTGATGGAAAAAATGGTTAAGCAGGCGGAGTCTTTCGGGGCTGAAATTGTAGAATTGAAGGAAATTACAAATGTAAACCTTAAAAAAGCTGTTAAGCACATCGAAACCGACGATACCGACTATTATGCTAAATCTGTTATTATTGCGACAGGGGCCCAGCCCCGGCACCTGCCGGTTGATAAAGAAGAGGATTACCGGGGAAGGGGACTCCATTACTGTGCGACTTGTGATGGCGCTCTATACCAGGATGCGGATATAATTGTTGTTGGCGGCGGAAATTCTGCTGTTGAGGAAGCTGTCAATCTTACAAAATTTGCTAAAAAAGTGACTGTTGTGGCAAGGCGTGGTGAATTTACCGGAACAAAGGCCGGCAGGGAAGAGCTGATGGAAAATTCCAAAATCGACGTGATGTTCAATACTGAAATAATAGGCCTGTCAGGCGAAATGTTCCTTGATAAGGTGAAGGTAAAGAATAATATAAGTGGAAAGACCGCTGAATTACCTATTGAGGGGGTATTTATATTCATTGGGATGCTTCCAAGGACAGAATTGCTAAAAGATGTAATTCAAACCGATGAATATGGGTATATAATAACCGATGAGAATATGGCGACCAATATCCCGGGAGTTTATGCAGCCGGCGATGTCAGGAAGAAATCCATTAGGCAGATTGCCAATGCTGTCGGCGATGGGGCAGTGGCCGCAATATTCGCAGAAAAGTACATATCTTCAACAGAAGACTAAGGAGGAAAAGAAATGTCAGTAAAAGTATACTCAACGCCAACGTGCCCATTCTGCACAATGGCAAAAAACTATCTTAAGCAAAACGATGTGGCTTTTGAGGACGTGGACGTTTCCAGGGACCGCGAACAGGCCATGGATATGATCCGTAAATCAGGTCAGCGCGGCGTACCCGTTATAGACTTCGATGGTGAAATCATCATAGGGTTTGATAAGAAAAAACTTTCTGAACTTATCAGCTAACATAGATTGAAAACAGGAAACCCGGGAACTAACAGTCCCGGGTTTTTTTATGCCGCTTCACCAGGTCATCCATTGGCTTTTCAGGTGGAATCAAGAAGCTGTCCGAAGGGAGGTGCTTCGATTAGTTAAAGCTCTTGAGCAGCTATTTAGCCTGATATTGCATCATCTGGTTAGAGAACTAAAGAATGGTTTTACTAAATGATATAATGCTTGACATACATTATTATAAGAGAGAATATAGACATATAATACTTAATTGGAGCGTATAAAATGAAAAAAAAGAATGTGATTATTATTGGTGCTGCAGGGAGAGATTTTCATAATTTTAACATGTATTACAGGGATAATGAAGATTATAATGTGCTGGCCTTTACAGCTGCACAAATCCCCGATATTGATGACAGGAAATATCCTGCGGAACTGGCCGGAAAGCTGTATCCTGAAGGAATTCCCATCCATTCGCAGGCAGACCTCGAAAAACTAATCATAGACTTTGATGTCGATGTATGTGCGTTTTCATACAGCGATGTGCCTTATAACTTTGTTATGGGAATAAGTGCCAGGGTTAATGCTGCCGGCGCAGACTTTGTTTTACTGGGTACGAAAGCTTCAATGATAAAAAGCACCAAGCCGGTTATTGCCGTCTGCGCAGTCAGAACCGGGTGTGGAAAAAGCCAGACATCCAGGAAAATAGTAGAAATATTAATGAAAAACGGCCTGAAGGTTGTTGCGGTCCGTCATCCAATGCCGTACGGGGATCTGTTAAAACAAAAAGTTCAGCGATTTGCCTCGATTGATGACCTGCAAAAGCATCAGTGTTCAATAGAAGAGATGGAAGAATACGAGCCGTATGTAACACGTGGAAATGTAATTTATGCAGGTGTTGATTATGAAGCGATTATAAGAGAGGCAGAAAACGACCCAAACGGTTGTGATGTTATCCTTTGGGATGGGGGAAACAACGATTTTCCGTTCTTTAAGCCTGACCTGATGGTTACAGTCGTGGATCCGCATAGACCGGGGCACGAATTGTCGTATTATCCGGGGGAAGTCAACCTTCGGATTGCAGACGTTGTAGTCATTAATAAAATTGATACAGCTGACTATAAAAATATCCAGACGGTCAGAAAAAATATTATGAAAGTTAATCCGGGTGCTGCAATTATAGAAGCGGCTTCCACAATAACCGTTGATGATGCATCTGTTATAAAAGATAAAAGAGTATTAGTAATCGAAGATGGTCCCACGTTGACCCATGGTGAAATGAAAATAGGCGCTGCAATGGTTGCCGCCCAACGATTCGGTGCTGCGGAAATCGTTGATCCCAGGCCGTATGTAGTAGGTAAACTAAAGGAAACTTTCAAGACATATCCTGATATTGGCATTCTTCTTCCCGCCATGGGTTACGGAGAACAACAGGTTAAGGACTTGGAAGCAACCGTTGAGAATACAGACTGTGATTCCGTTATCATCGGTACGCCCATTGACTTGAACAGAATTATAAAGATATCAAAACCGAATACCAGGGTTTACTACGACCTGCAGGAGATCGGATCCCCGAACTTTGGAGATATTTTGACTGATTTTATTAACAATAAAGTAAAATAATAAAAACATAAAATAAAGACAAATATAAAAACCGATTCATATGAATCGGTTTTTTGGAGCCGCTAATCGGATTTGAACCGATGACCCCTTCCTTACCATGGAAGTGCTCTACCTACTGAGCTATAGCGGCAAATATCGCGATTTGTATTTTAACATAATCAAATTGCTAAGTCTACATATTTTTATCAGAGGGTTCCGGCAATATTTGATATCTTTTTCTTAATACGCTGCAGTGCGTTGTCTATTGATTTCGGCGATTTATCCAGTAATTCGGATATATGTAGATAATCTTCGCCCTTCAGATACAAAGTAAGGACCTGATTCTCCATTTTACTCAGGGAATCATTAATATGCGATATAAGGTCAACGGTGGTTTCTTTACTTATTACAAGTTCCTCCGGATTCCTGTTGCTGTACAGATAAAGTATGTCTGCCAGGGTTCTTTCTTCTTCACCCGAAACAGGTTTATTAAGCGATACATAAGAGTTCAGCGGCTGGTGCTTCTGCCTGGTGGCGGTTTTTACTGCAGTAAGAATCTGCCGGGTTATGCAAAGTTCAGCGAATGAGAAAAATAGCGGGGTTTTTGCAGGATTATAATCTTTTACAGCCTTATAAAGGCCAATCATGCCCTCCTGGATTAAGTCTTCGTGTTCTGCACCGATTAAAAAGTAAGCCCGTGTTTTTGCTTTGGCCAGATAACTGTATTTATGCAGTATAAAATCCATCGCACCATCGTTTCCATCCTGTGCAAGTGATATTATTTCTGAGTCTTCCATGATTTTATAATTGTATTCGGTAATGGCCATTAAAGCTGCCTTTCAGAATCAAAGATACTTATCTTGGTTGGTAAATACATCCAGTAAAGCTTCTATATTCGCTTCCGGGACGTCATAAGGAACACCATGGGTCGGTGATGCTATGTAGCCTCCTCCTTTACCAAGTATATTCATAATACGTGCTGTTTCCCTTCGAACGCCGTCGGGGGTTTCAAACGGCAGCATCCCCTGTGTGCTGATGGCTCCCCAGAAAGACAGGTCGTTCCCAAATTCTGCTTTCACGGATTCAATATCATATATTTCGGGCTGGAATGTCTGATAGCAATTTAATCCGCATTCGATTACATCAGGGAAGATTTCATTTATATCCCCGCATGAATGCTGCAGAACGTATTTATCTCCGCTTCTTACTGCGCTGTACATTCTTTTAAGCCTCGGTTTAATGAATTCGCGCCACATATTGGGTCCCATTATTAAACCGCGCTGCTGACCCCAGTCATCGCCGAAATATATGCCGTCAATATTAAACTGTGCAGCAAAATTTACCAACTTTACATTGAAGTCGCATATTTTGTCCATAAGGTCGTGTACGAAATTAGGGTTCATGACCATATCCATAAGCAATGTTTCCATACCTCGCAAAGTCCATGCTCTTTCGAAAAGCGAAAAACCGATACAGAAAATATTGAAAGTGTTATCATTCTCTGTTGTGAACTGATCAATTCTACTTCCCAGGGCATCAAAATCTATATCAGGATACTCAAATGCCGTAGGGTCGGATCCCTGCAGAATAATATTTTCAACAACACCTATATCTTTATCAGGTCCGCTTCTGTTCCAGATGACTCCCCACATATCCATGACATGTTCTGGCTTTCCTTCTAAGGGCGTGTGGCCTGTGGAATATCCGATTGTCTTAATATGGTTGTCGATTTTAGACTCAAAATCCGGATCATTGAAGTATTTTATCAACTTTTCCTTCAACGGGATTGTAAAGCCTATTTCATAAGGTATAATATCTGACTCTTTGTGGCTTAGGGAGTTGATAACCCTTTGTCTTTCAGTCATAAGGCCTCCTGAACATTTAGTGCAGTAATCATTATACAGCAATTCATGTTTCATATAAATTGTTTTTCCTGACTTTGAAAATCAATTGATTTTAATTTGAACATAAATAAGTAAACTTCGTCAAAGACATGTAAATGAGAAAGAAAGGGGACGGAATAATGAACAAAAAGAAGATATTAATTATTTTTAGTAGTTGTATTTCTACTGATAGCCATTGGAACCGGAGCGGCAATCGGGATGTCCAACATGAAAAAAACTACTGATACTATTGTTCTTAAACCAGGAAAAACAGTGGAAATCATGCTGGAAGAAAATCCGTCAATCGGATACAGGTGGTTTATCATTAATCCCGAAGACGGAGTAGTTGATGTGCTTAGGGATTATTATGCAGAAGGCCTTGAATCGCTTGGTGCTGCCGGAGAGCATATATGGAAAATCAAAGGTCTTGAAAAAGGCGAAACAAAACTAGTTTTCGAATATGCAAGATCCTTGGAAGATAATGGTGTGATAGAAGAGAAGACTTTTACTGTGATTGTTAAATAGCCACAGTTTGTGCAAGTCATAGAGTATCCGGCCGGGTACTCTTTTTTCGATGAGCTGACCCTGGGTTGGCTCTTTGTTTTTCGATGAGCTGACCCAGGGGCCGGCTCTTTGATATAGACTGGCCGGGTATAACCATCCTCTGCAATTGCCAACCTTATTCATCTGTAATATAATGTCAGAGCGGCTGGAGAGAAATGAAAGGACCGCTATAAAATGGAAAAAACAATAGCATTTGATAATATAGACCATGTCATGAATTTGTTTGGGAGCCAGGACGAGAATGTTAAGGCGATTGAGAGCATAATGAGTGTCAGCATTGTACCAAGGGGCACTGAAATAAAGATAATCGGCGATGATGAAATGGTTCAGAAAACGGTTGAACTCATTGAAAAACTCATGCGTATAGCAAGGGACGGTGACGAGATTACCAAGCAGAATACCACGTACCTGGCAACACTGATTGCTGAAGGCGCCATGGGCAAGGGCGAGTATCCTGTGGACTATGTATGTCTTAATGCAAACGGAAAGCCGATTAAATCCAAGACTTTCGGACAAAAAAACTATGTTGAAAGCATAAAGAAGAATGATATAGTTTTTGGAATCGGCCCGGCAGGCACAGGCAAGACTTTCCTTGCCGTTGCCATGGCTGTAACGGCCTTCAGGTCTGACAAGGTAAATCGCATTATCCTGACCAGGCCTGCTGTGGAAGCAGGGGAGAAGCTTGGATTCCTGCCCGGCGACCTGCAGAGCAAAATAGATCCGTACCTGCGTCCGCTTTATGACTCAATGTATGAAATAATGGGCCCGGATGCTTTTTACCGGAACCGCGAAAAGGGACTTATAGAAATAGTTCCGCTTGCATATATGAGGGGTCGCACCCTGGACGATTCATTTATAATACTTGACGAGGCACAGAATACTACTAAAGAGCAAATGAAGATGTTTTTAACAAGAATGGGATTCAGTTCCAAGGTTATAGTAACAGGAGATGTAACCCAGATTGACCTACCCAGGGATAAAAAATCGGGTTTGAAAGAATCTGAAAAAATCCTTAAGAATATCAAAGGAATAGCTTTTTCATATTTGACCGAACGGGATGTTGTCAGGCATGAACTTGTACAAAAAATAATAAAGGCTTATGATAAGTATGAAAACGGACGGGTAAAGAAAGGTTAGAATGAAGAAATTCAGACAGCTTTTTACCAAAAATAGTATATTCTCCGGGCTGATAGTTTTCGTGACTCTTGCCTTGCTTGCCTTTAGTGCATATTTTAAGATGATTCCTCTGAACAGGACCCTTGATGATAATTATATAGCCCAAAAAAATGTTTATGCGCCCTATGACTATTTCGATGAAGAGGGAACGGCTGCGCTGGCAGACAAGGCAGCTGATGAAACCGCACCGGTGTTAATCCAGCGGCATGACGCCACTTTCTCAGCATTTGAAGATATAGCCCTGTATTTTGATGAAACTGACGCAGTACGTGAAGACATAGAGCAGAATAAAATGCAGTCGGCCGATTTCACAACTTACCTTAATAACAGAACGAATTCATACATTCTCCTAAGCAATAAGCGGGGCATACCAATTAATAGCAGGACGGCTAATCTGATACTTGTCGGGCTGTCCGATGCCCAGTATGCAAACTTCAAATCAATTGTAACCGAAAATTTCTCATCCATCCAAAACCAGGATATTTTTGAAGGCAACAAAAACTCGCTGCTTGCTGACTATACGGAAAACACCAAGTATTCAATACTTGATGAGGACCTAAATGAATTCAGTATTAAAATTGCTTCTGCATTCCTGAGGATTAACAGCGTAGTCAACACCGAAGAGACATCGGCAATAAAATCAGCAGCAAGGGAAGATGTGATAGAAAACCACTCCATAGTTATTAACGAAGGCAGCCTGATAATTGCTAAGGGAGATATTGCGGATGCGGATATAATTAGAATATTGGATAGCATGGAGCTGTCGGGAACCAGGCAGTTCAATGAGAAAGTATTCATTGGAATTGCAGGCCTGCTTCTGCTTCTGACAGTGCCTATTTTGGTTTTTAAGGTGCTTTTCTCTAATAAAAAGAAATATACAAAACGGCATGTGCTTGTGATATGTTTCCTATTGGTTTTCTTGTTCGCAATTGTATTTCTGATACCCAATGATTTTAAAATGTATATTCCGGTTTTCATGCTGCCGATGCTGATAGCCATTTTAGTAGATGAAAAAATGGCGATTATTGTCGGCGCATCAGCTGCGGTTTTCCTTGGATTCACTTATAGGGCTGACGTGACATATATAGCTATTCTGATAACCGGCGGAACACTATCCGCATTCTTTGCTAAAAAGATTAATGTAAGGCTGAGGCTTCTGGCTTCCGGACTGGCTATCGGCGGATTTGTAGTAATAGTAGCATTTGTAGCCACGCTGGCAGTAAACGGAAGCATCAAGGATATTATTACCGATATGCTGGCACTGCTGGTAAACGGAATGGTATCGGTAATACTGGTGCTTGGGCTTCTGCCTTTGTTTGAGTCCGTATTTAACATAATTACACCGTTCAAGCTTCTTGAGCTGGCCAGTCCGAATAGACCTCTTCTAAAAAGACTGCTTATGGAAGCGCCTGGTACATATCACCACAGCCTTATGGTAGGTAACCTTGCAGAAGAAGCATCAAACGAGATAGGAGCAAACGGACTGTTGGCAAGGGTCGGCGCATATTACCATGATATAGGTAAAATGAGCAGGCCTATGTTCTTTAAGGAAAACCAGGGTTCTGAGGATAATCCTCATAACAAAATGAAACCTGAGCTCAGCAAACTGGTTATAACCAGCCATACCAAAGAAGGCGACGAGATTGCTAAGAAATATAAACTGCCGCATGCTATAAGAGATATTATTAATGAACACCATGGAACCACACAGGTAAAATATTTCTATAACAAGGCGGTTGAGAAAAACGGCAGCGATGTTGATCCGAATGCATTCAGGTACCAGGGGTCGCGGCCGAGAAGCAAAGAGTCGGCTGTAGTAATGCTGGCGGATTCCGTTGAAGCTACAGTAAGGTCAAGAGGAGATATTTCCCGCGGCGAGGTAGAGGGAATCATACGTAAATCAATAAAAGACAAGCTTGATGACGGGCAGTTTGCACTTTGCGATCTTACCCTGAAGGATTTTGATGATATATCAAATGCGTTCATGCGTGTTTTCGGAGGGTATTTCCACAAGAGGATTGATTACCAGGAACCCCGGGAAGGACTCGCGAATGGCAGTAAAAATTGACATTGAGACAGATGGCCCTGTAAAAACCGGAGCGGATGTCGCAGAGATAATAAATAGTGTTTGCAGTGAATGCGCCCTTGGATATGATGGTTTATATGCAGGGGTTCATTTGACTGGGGATAGACAAATCCGGGACATAAACAATAAGTTCAGGGATATTGACAGGCCGACGGATGTACTTTCATTTCCACTCCTTGAAGCAAAAAATGGAGTCCTGGAGTTTACAGACCTGGACAGGGATATGGAAACCGGGTTCATATTGATTGGCGATATTGTCATATCCACAGAAAAAGCGTTATCGCAGGCTGAAGAGTATGAACATTCGTATGAACGCGAAATTGCATTCTTAATATGCCATGGCATGCTGCATCTTCTGGGATACGACCATGAGAATATTGAGGACGAAAGAATGATGCTGTCGAAGCAGAAGGCCGTTCTTAATAAACTGGGATATTTAAAATAAGGTGAAAACATGAAAAAATTAATGGAATTGGCTGAAAAAGCCTATGAAAATTCATATTCCCCATATTCGGGAATCAAAATAGGAGCTGCGCTCATAACGGGCAGCGGAAAGATTTATACCGGGACTAATATCGAGAACTCTTCATACGGTGCCACAATATGCGCTGAGCGGAGTGCAATTGCTAAAATGGTTTCGGATGGAGAAACGGATATTAATGCTATAGCGATAACGGGGGATATAGATGACTACGCATACCCCTGCGGTATTTGCAGGCAGGTAATTTATGAATTTATGAAACCTGACAGGGAAATTGCAGTATCCGGGAGGGGAATGGCTATGAAAGTTTTTAAATTAAAGGATTTGCTTCCCAATGCTTTTGAACATAACAGGGGGGGCAAATAGCATGGGATTTAAATCAGGCTTTATAGCCGTAGTAGGCAGGCCCAATGTCGGAAAATCCACCCTTATAAACAAGCTTACAGGGCAGAAGGTTTCCATAATATCTCCGAAACCCCAGACAACGAGAAATACTATCAGGGCAATAATAACCGACAGGGACAGTCAGATTATCCTCCTGGACACACCGGGCATACATACGCCTAAAAGCAAGCTGGGTGAATTCATGGTAAAAAAGGCGGTTGAATCGTTGAATGACGCTGATGGTGTTGTGTATATTGTTGAAGCATTTGATGAAAAACCGGGAAAAACCGATGCCATGATTATTGAAAAATTAAAGGAACTGAAACCTCCTGTAATACTTGCAATAAATAAATGCGATGCTACATCCAGAAAAAGGATTCCTGAATCAATCAATGGTTTCTCCGCTGAAATGAAATTCCATGACGTTGTACCGATGAGTGCATTAAACGGGGAGAATGTTGATGTGTTGATGGGTATAATAAAAGGAATTCTACCGGAAGGCGTAATGTATTTTGACCCGGATGACTTTACTGACCAGCCTGAAAGAACTGTTGCATCAGAATACATAAGGGAAAAAATGCTTTTGCTGCTGAGAGATGAGATTCCACATGGGACAGGGGTTGAAATTACTGCTTTTAAAGACAGAGAAGATAAGAATATCATTGATATAGAAGCTACGATTTATTGCGATAAAAAATCACACAAGGGAATAATAATAGGTAAAAACGGAGCAATGTTGAAAAAAATCGGAACAATGGCAAGGGAAGACCTGGAAAAGCTTTTCGGGACGAAGGTTTTCCTGAAGCTATGGGTCAAAGTAAAGGAAGACTGGAGAAATAAGAATTCCGTCCTCCGAGATTTGGGATACGGAAGGGAATGAAATACGAAAAGCTCAGGGGAATCGTCGTAAAAAGCATCGATTATCTTGAAAATGACAAATTGCTGACTCTCCTTACATTTGAAAGAGGTTCAGTAACAGCGAAGGCAAAAGGCGTCAGGAAAAAGGGCGCTAAACTTGCGTATGGAGCAAGGCAATTTTTCTGTGGTGATTTTGAGTGTGTTGAAAGTCATGGAAGGCTGGTTATTACAGGAGTTGCACGCGTCTATGATTTTACTGATATTGCATCCGATATCGATAAATACTATATGGCCTGCCACTTCGCTGAAATTGCTTCCGTTGTTATTATGCAGGACCACCCTGACGAGGAGATGCTCCGGTTATTCTTAAACGCTCTCCATATTCTGATAAAAGATTCTATAAATCCAGGTCTTTTAAATTCACTGTATGAACTGCGGACTTCGGTACTGGCTGGCTTTGCCCCGGTGATGGATGAATGTACACTTTGCGGATCAACTGATAAAAAAATGACCTTTTCGATTGAAAACGGCGGAATGGTATGCTGTGCAGCCGGCAATACAATAGATGAACATTCAGCCGGACTCATAGAGAAGTTGTCGGAGTGCGGTATGAAAGAAATGTTTTCCCTGGCAGTACCGGAATCATCGCTGGCTCCATTGGCTTCTTTATCACACAGATATCTTGAGAATGTACTTGATAGGAAATTCGACACACTTGAAGGAATAAAATAATCTGACAGCGGAGGGTTTTATGAAAATTTCAGTATTGGCAAATACGGACAGGTGTTCTCAGGTTTTTAAAGCTGAGCATATTGATAGACTATGCCAATTTGGGAAAGTAGTTTTTAATGAAGATTTTGAAGGACCGGATGAAGAAAAAGCATCAGTACTAATAACGGATGCAGATATTGCAATAACTTCATGGAACTGTCCGAAACTGACATCCCGTGTGCTTGCCAATGCTCCTGATTTGAAGCTGGTGCTGCATGCAGCTGGTTCTGTCAAGGGAATAGTCAGTGATGATATGTGGTCAAGGCAGATTCGGATTACGAATGCAGCCGCTGCTCTTGGTAAAGGCGTAGCGGAAACCGCCCTTGGATTTACTATATCTTCGTTGAAAAATTTGTGGAACCTTTCCAAGATTACAAGATTCGGCGGCTGGAACGGGCAGAATAATACAGCCCGCGAAATTTATGATGTCTCAATAGGCATTGTAGGTGCAGGATATGCGGGAAAACATCTTATTAAGCTGCTGCAAAACTTTGATGTGGATATTTTAGTATATGATCCGACATTAAGCGAAAGGGAATGTGCAGCACTGGGTGCAAAGAAATCAGAACTGGACGGACTTATGATGAACAGCGATGTAATTTCTATCCACGCTCCTTCAATACCTGCGACCCGCCATATGATTAATTCAGACAATCTGGCTCTTATGAAAGACAGGGCTGTACTTATTAATACGGCGCGCGGAACAATAATTGACGAGGCTGCTTTAATCAACGAACTTAAATTCGGAAGGATATCAGCCTGCATTGATGTTACCGACCCGGAACCTCCATCTGAGTTCAGTGAACTCAGGAATCTTCCTAATGTAATTTTAACGCCGCATATAGCAGGCAGCGTCACCAATGGAAAAAAACGCATCGGCGACTTAATCTTGTCGGAACTTAATTCATATTTGGCTGACGGAACCTTACAATATGAAATAAAACCCGGACAGCTATCCACCATCGCCTGACATGTCAAGTCGTCCCTGGAATGATTCGGCAGAATTATTGCGCGGGGAGCGGTGCTACTATATAATATGCTTGATTTTACCGGAGGTACTTATTTATGCTTTCAGGAAAACAACTTAAATTAGGTCCGCTGAGGGAAAAAGATATTGAAGTCCTTACCCGATGGTACGAGGATGTGGAATTCCTGCGTTTTTACGATTTTCATCCTGCGGTTCCTAAGTCCAGGGAACAGCTGAATGATATTTATAAAACCGGTGGTTCTGATGAATTTATACCGCTTGCAGTAAGAAAAACAGAGAATGATGAGTTGATCGGCCTGGTTGAAATCGACGGTATATCTTATTCAAACAGGTTTGCCTGGATATCCATAGGCCTGGGGGTCGAAGCCGAAAGAGGTAAGGGCTATGGATTTGAAGCCCTTTCAATGGCAATTAACTTTGCATTCAATGAGCTTAACCTTGAGAGGCTGCAGCTCAATGTAATATCATACAATGCGGCCGGCATTAAACTATACGAAAAACTAGGATTTAAAAAAGAAGGGGTATATAGGGAAGCTGTATTAAGAGACGGCGTCCGGAGCGATTTGCTTTTATACGGATTGTTAAGAAGGGAATGGAAGGAAGAAAATGTATAATTTCATAGAAAACTATATTGAAGAACAGTCAAGGGCAATTCTAAGAACCCCTTATACGGATATAGAAAAATTCTGCGGCATGCTGCTTGACGCAAGGGCAGCCGGAAAAAGGATTTTCTTTGCCGGGAACGGCGGAAGCGCGGCAACAGCCTCGCATTTTACCAATGACTTGGTAAAGGGACTTTCACCTGGAAACGTCAAGCGTTTCAAGGCATTCTCGCTTGTTGATCAGGTCGCTGTAATAACGGCTCTTGCTAATGATTATGACTATTCTGTGATTTTCTCGGAACAGCTTAAAAATTATGCCGAAAAAGAGGACCTTCTGGTAGTTATCAGCGGCAGCGGAAACAGTCCGAATATAGTGAAGGCCTGTGAATATGCCAATGAAATAGGAATGATAACAGCCGGGCTTACCGGAAGGGACGGGGGTAAACTAAAAGGCCTTTGCGACCTATCTATAATCGCGCCGGTAGACGGCATGGAACAGATTGAAGACATACATATGCTATGGGAGCACTGTGTAATATGCACCCTCAGGAATACCATAGACAACGAGGTATAATGCAATGGAGATAGTAAACACAGGCACAAAACCGGGCAAACTGCATTCGGTGGTATTTGACTTTGACGGAACGCTCAGCCTTATAAGGAAAGGCTGGCAGGAAATCATGACTCCGTACTTTACGGAAGTTCTCATTGACACACCCGATGCCGGCTCATATGAAAAGGAACAAGAATGTGCCCGTGAATTCATAGACCTTTTAACAGGCAAACAGACAATATACCAGTGCATAAGGCTAAACGAGGAAGTTGTGAAAAGAGGCGGCGAAAGCATAGATCCGCTTAAATATAAAAATGAATACCACAGGAAGCTGCTAGAAAAGATTGATTACAGGCGGGAGGGTCTTTTCAATGGCTCCATAGAACCTGTGGAATATTTGGTTCCGGGTTCTGTCGGTATAATTGAAATGCTTCTTGCTCATGATGTTGATATATATCTGGCAAGCGGCACTGATGAGCATTATGTTGAGCAGGAAGTCGCCCTTCTCGGCCTTGACAAGTATTTCGGTGACAGGGTTTACGGCGCCAGGGATGATTATAAACTGTTCTCCAAGGCAATGGTTATCAAGCGGATTATTGCGGAAAATGACCTCCGCGGGTCAAGCCTTGCAGGGTTCGGCGACGGATATGTTGAAATTGAGAATATCAAGGAAGTGGGAGGAATAGCAATCGGGGTTGCCACCAATGAAGAAACAATGGTTGGCATAGACGAGTGGAAAAGGGAAAGGCTGATTAGGGCAGGTGCGGATGTGATAATCCCTGATTTCACCGGATTAACGGAATTAGAAGAATTTTTGTTTGGAGAATAAATATGCCGTTTGAAAAATTCGATAAAAAAAGGCTCAGGCTGAAGGACCTTAATGAAAGGGAGCACGACCTTGACATAAGCGTAATGCAGGATACAACCGTTGCCCCAAAGTTATTTAATAATGATAAGATTGATGAGTTGGTAAGCAGAATTAAGGCCGCCAGGAGAATGAATGCAACCGTCATGATGATGATGGGTGCGCATGTTATCCGCGCAGGTGCTGCACCCTGGTTGATTAAGCTAATGGAAGAGGGATGGGTAACCCATTTTGCAATGAACGGTGCAGGAGCAATTCATGACTTTGAATTTGCACTAATCGGTGCAACGACTGAAAGTGTTGCTAAATATATTAGTGAAGGGCAGTTCGGCTTGTGGAAGCAGTCCGGACTTATCAACGATTTTATTAACGAGGGTGCTGCCAAAGGTCTCGGGCATGGTGAGAGCCTCGGCATGGCAATTGAGGAAACCGGTTTTAAATATAAAGAATACAGCCTTCTTGCGGCAGGCTACAGGAATCAGATTCCCGTAACTGCGCACGTGGGAATCGGCCTTGACTTCATTCACCAGCATCCGAACTGCGATGGGGCGATGCTCGGAAAAGCTTCATATACGGATTTTCTTATCTATGCAAAGTCCATTGAAAATCTTGAAAACGGAGTATTTCTAAACTTCGGCTCTGCTGTAACAGGTCCTGAGGTATATTTGAAAGCACTGTCAATGGCACGTAATGTTGCTCATCAGGAGGGAAGGAAAATCACAAATTTCACAACCGCTGTATTTGATTTGCTTTCAATAAGGGAAGATACGGAAGAAACCCCGGAAAAATCCGATCCCCGATATTATTTCCGCCCATGGAAGACAATCCTTTCAAGGACAGTGGCCGACGGAGGCAGGGGATACTATATCCAGGGAGAACATAAGGATACCGTGAGCAATCTTGCATATAAACTACTAAGCGGAGGACATGAATGAAAAGAGAACGCATCATTGAACTTTTCAAAAAATTCAAAAATCTGAAAATCGCCGTTGTAAGTGATTTTGTACTCGACAAGTATTTTAAAATCGATATCCGCCTGAATGAACCTTCGCTTGAAACCCCTCATGATGCATTCCAGGTTGTCTCGTCAAGGCAGTATCCTGGAGCAGGAGGAACGATTGCCAATAACCTGGCAGGGCTTGGTGTTCGAGCAGTGTATCCCGTGACTTTCATCGGCGATGATGGAAACGGCTATGAATTGAAACGTGAAATGAAAGCCCGCGGGTTTAAATTTGACTATGTTATTGAAACTGATGAGATGATAACCCCCTCTTACGTTAAGCCCATGATGTGGAACGGCGAGGGCATGGAAGTTGAAAGCAATAGACTTGACATAAAGAATTTTAAAAATACTTCTCCTGCTCTTGAGAAAAAGATTCTCGATCTGCTTGATGATGTTTTTGAGCATGTGGATGCAGTTATCATCCTAGACCAAATGGTTGAAAGCAATTGCGGTGTTATTACTGATAAAGTCAGGGAAAAACTCATTAAATTGGGCAGTGCTCATATGGATAAGGTTATATATGCGGATTCCCGTTCAAAAATCCAGATGTTCATAAATATGTCCATCAAATGCAATAATTACGAAGCATGCAAAGCATTCTATCCTGATTTGAATGAAGAACCCGGTGCTGAAATGGTTCTGGAATGCGGAAGGAAACTTTATGAGCAGAACGGCCGTCCGGTATTTATTACAATGGGGAAAAACGGTATAATGACATTTGGAGAACATGGCACTTATGTTGTGCCGACAGAGGATGTTCCCAGGCCATATGATATCTGCGGCGCGGGAGACTCGGTAAGCGCATCAGTGGTTTGTTCTCTTTCTGCAGGTTCGGATGAAATTGAAGCCGCTTTCATGGGTAACATGGTAGCGGGTGTTACTATAAGAAAAATTGGCGTCACCGGGACAGCATCCCTAGAAGAGGTCCTTGAAACGTATGACGGTTGGTTTACGGAGACGACACCATGGCAAAAATAGCACTTGCACAATTTGAAAGTGTGCTAAATGATGTAAATGAAAATAAGGTAAAAATGGTTTCTATGATTAGAAAGGCTGCGGCAAGTGATGCGGATGTCATTATTTTTCCGGAGCTTTTTTCAACGGGATATAATCTGGATTTAATAGAAGATAAAATCTATGATATGGCTGAAGACAATGATGGTCCGGTAATATCAGCAGCGCGAAGGGAAGCGGCTTCAGGAGGAATATGGGTAATCGCTCCTATTGCTTACCGCGATAGAGAAAAAATCTATAATTCTGCGGTCATTATTGATAATTCGGGAAATATCGTGAATGTGTATCATAAGAACAATCTATGGGATAAAGAACAAAAGTACTTCGGATATGGATGTCATGATTACAGGGTATATGAAGCACCATTCGGTAAATTCGGTGTAATTATATGCTACGATGTGGATTTTCCCGAAACAAGCAGGGCGTTGGCATTAGCCGGTGCAGAGATAATATTCGTACCGGCAGCCTGGGCAATTACCCACAGGAATCTTTGGAATATTTTCCTGCCCTCAAGAGCATTGGAGAACACAGTTTTCGTGGCAGGTGTAAACAGGACCGGTACTGAAGGTGAAGTAGTTTATTTCGGTGACTCAAAGGTGTTCGATCCTACAGGAGAATTAATAGCATGCGCAGGCGAAAACACCGAGGAAATCCTGTACTGTGATATCGATACAGCTTCTATACCTGAAATCCGAAGAGACTTTCCGTACCTGAAAGAATTGCGTACTGACTACAATAAATAGAGAGCTGGTCCATCATTCTTACTCTATGGAACCAGAGAACTGATTCAAAGGAGTTTTTAATGGCTAAATTATGGCTGAACGAGGACAATTCACACTATTTTATGACAAGGGCCGAAAGGGCAGCTGACCCAAGCGAAATCCGCGATTTCATTATGCAGTACAAGGGAAGCAACGTGGAAAGGTTCTTTCTTTGTGCAAACTGCCAGAAAACGAATTTCCCTACGGAAGCCGGTGATATCATTTTCAAGGATGTAACCGAAGAACAACTTGACGAGACTAACAGGCCTCTGTTTGCCAACTGGTGTCATGCTGTTCGGAATATTACGGATAAAGATATAGATATATATTCTATTTGGATTGAACTCCTGCGTGAAATAGGTATATCACCATGGATGAGTATGAGGATGAATGATGTCCACAACGCCCAGGATCCGACAGATCTGATACACAACTCCTTTTATAAGAACAACCTTAATTACAGAAGGGCTATGCACCGTGACGAAAAATGGGAGGACCGGCAGTTTAATTATCTGATAAAAGAAGTCCGGGATTATCATTTCGGTATATTGAAAGAGTATTTTGAGAAGTATGATTTTGACGGTATCGAGCTTGACTGGATGCGGTTTGGCAACCATTTCCCTGTTGGGTATGAAGATACTGGAAGGGAAGTCCTCAATCAGTTCATGAAAGATGCAAAAGAACTAGCAGTAAACTATGAAACAATACGCGGACATAAAATCGGAATCGCAGCAAGGGTGCCCGTTAAACCGGAAACAGCTTATGACATGGGAATGGACGGAGTCGGATGGGCTTTAGCCGGATACGTGGACTGCCTTATTCCTTCCCCGTTCTGGCATACGAGCCAGGAAGACATACCGGTTGAGCGCTGGAAACGCCAGGTGGCAGGTACCGGCTGCCAGATTGCCCCGTGCCTTGAAATATGCCTAAGGCAGTATGCCTTTCCCAAATGTAAAAATGAATTTCAGTTAAATTCAATTGAAACAATGAGAGGTCCTGCTATCTCTTTCATTGACAGGGGTGCCGATGCCATTTACCTGTTTAACTATATGGATGAACAAAGATTTGCTTACGAGAACAGCAGTTACAACGATATTATTTCGGAAATCGGTGATTATGAATTAATGCAAAAAAGCACCAAGCGATACGTATTGACATTCAACGACCGTCGGCCCGAGGGCACGCTTTCCGATGAGCGGCTGCCATGTTCCTTGGAAAAAGGAATATTTACCGGATTCAGACTTCATACAGGCAATCTGCAGGAAAAAAACCAACGCCTTGCACTTCTTTCTTTTAATGATAAGGACAGTATAGATTCAGGGGAAGTCAGTGTATATGTTAATAGCGAAAAATGCAGTTTTAATGGAAGATATGATACTCAAAACCCAAAACCGGTGGACAATGTATTTGCATGGGAAATCCCTGTGAGTGCTTATAAAGACGGTTATCAGGTCATTGAAGTACTGGCTGATGCTGACGGATATACAATTGACTGGGTTGAAATCCTTATCTGCTGAGGATAAAATTGAGAACTAAAGTACAGCAGTTTTAAGCTATAATAGTACCGTAATTATTGAATGCGTATAAAAAAGCGTGTATAATAATTTAATAATGAAAAACTGATTTGTAAATCTTGCAAAAAGGATAGGTTGCATAAATTTTGAAAAATCAAATTGACTATACAATAGGAGGGGATTCGTAATGGGAAAGTATTTTCTTAAGCGGAGCGCCGCAGCGATTCTGACGATACTGTTAATCGCGACCATAACTTTCTTCATGATGCATTCGATTCCCGGCGGACCTTTTACAAGGGAACGGCCCGTACCGGATTCAATAATGGAAAGGCTGAATGAAAAATATCATCTTGATGACCCATTGATTGTGCAATATTTTGATTATATGAAGGGGTTGGTCACACTTGACCTCGGCCCGTCTTTTTCAATAATAGGTGCTGATGTTATAGAGTTGATAGGGGGAGGGTTTCCGACTTCGGCTAAAATCGGGTTGTTTTCTACAATTCTAATTATAATAGTCGGAATACCATTTGGCATCATATCGGCATTGAAACAGAACAAGCCGATAGACTATACGGTCATGTTCATGGCAACGCTGGGGGTTACCGTGCCAAGCTTTGTCATAGCAACACTGATAATCTATGTTTTTGCCGGGCTTCTTGGCTGGATTCCCACCTTCGGTATTGAAAATCCACTTGGTTATATAGGGCCTGTTATTGCACTGAGTGGATATTCGCTGTCATTTGTAACAAGGCTTACTCGATCTTCGATGCTAGAGGTGCTTCGCCAGGACTATGTAAGGACTGCAAGGGCAAACGGAATTAAGGAAGTCAAGGTAATGGCTAAACATGCAGTAAAAAATGCACTGATACCGGTTGTTACATATATCGGTCCAATGATGGCTGCAATAATGACCGGTTCATTTGTAATTGAAAGAATTTTTGCTCTTCCCGGAATGGGCGGATATTTCGTTCAAAGCATAACTAACCGAGACTACACAACGATAATGGGCATGACGGTATTTTATGCTTCATTCTATATAATTATGATTCTTCTTGTAGACATTTCATATGCCTTAATAGACCCGAGAATCAGGTTTGAAAAGGGGGCGAAATAATGAGCAGTATTGATAAAAGCAAATTTACATTCGTTTCCGATAAAGAAAAAGAATTTGAAGAATTCCGTCCAAGCCTCACATACTGGCAGGATGCATGGAGGCGTCTTAAGAAAAATAAAATGTCCATGGTCGGACTTATAGGAATTATACTGATTATTTTATTTGGCGTGGTAGGACCATTCCTTACTTCAATGTCATACTCAGACCAGATTAATGATTATAAAAATCTTGGTCCAAGGCTGAAAATATTTGAAATCGAACCGGATACATACGTCACGATGTCCTCTGATTATAGCATGCTGCTTATTGATAAAAAGGGTAATTTGCTTGAGAGGCTTGAAGAAATTGAAATATCCGGTCCTGTAGTTACTGATGAGGAAAGAACTGACTTCACAAAGATTCTATCGCCTGCAGAACAGAAAAAACGAAATGATGAAGCAGCTAAAACCCGTTTGAAAGCATATATGTACAACGGAGAAGAAGTCTGGCTTGATTATTCAGGAGTGGTTGACAAAGAGCTTGAACATAAATATATCATTACATATAAAGATAATATAGTTACCGAAGTAACAAAGAATGTAATGAATAGGATTTATCCCTTTGGTTCTGATAACCTGGGGCGAGATGTACTGACCCGTGTAATGTATGGCGCAAGGATTTCACTTACAGTTGCATTTGTAGCATCACTTGTAAACTTTGTAATAGGGGTTACATACGGGGCAATTGCAGGTTATGAAGGCGGCCGTGTAGATAATGTAATGATGAGAATCGTTGACATTATTAACTCCGTGCCTTTGGTACTTATAATAATCCTATTGATGGTATTGGTCGGTAATCAGGGTCTATGGACAATAATCATGGCGATAGGTTTAGTTTATTGGGTTGGGATGGCCAGGCTTGTCAGGGGCCAGATTCTGGCTTTAAAAGAGCAGGAATTCGTAATGGCGGCCACTGCACTCGGTGTTTCCAGAAAAAACATCATAGTGCGGCATCTGATTCCCAATGCAATGGGACCGATTATAATATCCATGACAATGATGATACCAAGTGCTGTTTTCACAGAAGCATTCATGAGTTTCATCGGACTGGGCGTATCTGCTCCGATGGCTTCATGGGGAACGCTGGCCAACAATGCATTGTCAGGTATCCTGTCATATCCATATCAATTGTTTTTCCCAGCAATGGCGATAGCAATAACTATGCTGGCATTTAATTTTCTGGGTGATGGCCTCAGGGATGCTCTTGATCCGCGTCTGAGGAAAGGTTAAGGTGATAGAAATGGCAAAAATACTTGAAGTAAACAATCTAAAAACATCTTTTTTCACACACCTTGGCGAAGTCCAGGCGGTAAGGGGCTCTACATTTTCAATGAACGAAGGCGATATCCTTGGGATAGTCGGTGAGTCCGGTAGCGGCAAGAGTGTCACGGCACTCTCGATAATAAAACTTATTGATGAACCCGGTAAAATAAAAGAAGGTTCCATTAAATTCAACGGCAAAGATATAACAGACCTGTCAAATTCTGAAATGGCAGATCTCCGGGGTAATGAAATTGCTATGATATTCCAGGATCCTATGACATCCTTGAATCCGGTTTTTACAATTAAAAACCTTATGATCGAAGTAATTCTAAGGCATACGGAAATGTCTAAAAAAGAAGCAGTAGCACATGCAATTAAAATGCTTGATCTTGTTGGGATACCTGAGCCGGAAGCCAGGATTAATTCATACCCCCACCAGTTTTCCGGGGGGATGCGCCAGCGTGTAATGATAGCAACAGCGCTGTCCTGCGACCCGAAACTTTTAATAGCAGATGAACCGACTACGGCTCTTGATGTAACAATCCAGGCACAGATACTTGAACTGCTGCTTAGATTGAAGGATGAAACCAATACATCAATCATCATCATAACCCATGACCTTGGAGTTATAGCAGAGGTATGTACCGATATTATCGTCATGTACGGCGGGATGATGATGGAAAAAGGTACGGTTGATGAGATATTTTATGAGCCAAGGCATCCTTATACCAACGGACTTCATAATTCTATTCCACATATTATTTCAGGAATCAGGGAACGATTGATTCCTATTGAAGGTTCGCCGCCTGACCTCATGAAACCGCCTCCCGGATGTCCCTATTCTCCAAGGTGTCCGCACGCTATGAAAATCTGCCTCGAGCAGGCAGCTCCAATGTTTAAACTGAGTGATACCCATACTTCGGCTTGCTGGCTGCTTCATGAAGATGCCCCTGTGGTTGAAGGCTACGTAAAAGGAGGCGATCAGATTGACTGAAATAAAAACCAACGAAAATGTTAAAAAAGATAAAGATATTTTACTTGAGATTGTCGACCTGAAAAAATATTTTGATATAAGTCACAGTATCCTCAAGAAAAACAAAAAAATACTCACCGCAGTAGACGGCCTGAATTTTTTTATAAGAAGAGGCGAGACATTGGGTCTTGTAGGCGAATCCGGTTGCGGCAAAACGACAACCGGACGTACAATAATAAAATTATATGAACCTACGGACGGAAAGATAATATTCGACGGGAAAGACATAACAAACTTATCTACAAAAGAAATGCTTCCCTACAGAAAACGTATGCAGATGATATTTCAGGATCCATATGCATCTTTAAACGGCAGAATGACAGTTACAGATATTGTAGGCGAAGGCATAGACACGCACAAGCTATATGAAGGGAAAGAGCGTCAGGAAAGGATTTACAGCCTTCTTCATAAAGTCGGCCTTAAAAGTGAACACGCAAACAGATATCCTCACGAGTTTTCAGGAGGACAGCGCCAGAGAATCGGAATTGCCCGTGCACTGGCTGTTGAACCTGAACTCATAATATGCGACGAACCCATATCGGCCCTGGATGTTTCAATCCAGGCGCAGGTTGTTAATATGCTTGAGGACCTTCAGGATGAATTTGACCTGACTTATCTGTTTATTGCCCATGATTTATCCATGGTAAAACATATATCTGACAGGATCGGCGTTATGTATCTTGGTGTGATGATGGAACTATGCGAAAGCGACACTTTATATGATAGACCCCTTCACCCGTATACCCAGGCATTGCTTTCGGCAATACCAATACCTGATCCTAAAATAACAAGAAGCCAGAAACGCATAATACTTGAAGGTGATGTAAAGAGTCCGATCAACCCGCCGGAAGGCTGCAGATTCTCCTCGCGGTGTAGATTTTGCAAGGAAATCTGCGAGCAGAAGACACCTGTGATTGAAGAAGCGGAACCGGGCCATTACATAGCATGCCATAGATATAAAGAAATAAATAAAATTATGAGTTGATGGTTTAGCCGGCTAAAAGGAGATAATTCATTGAATCTATGTTAAATGTGTTGTGCTACTTATATTGTTAAGAAAACCGAAGCATACACGAGATTTAAGTAGCTATTCGCAGTTGATTAGAATTGACAACGATGTGCATATAGATTAATATCTATTGTATATAAAAGATAAATAAGGGGAGGAATAAGAATGAAAAAATTATTAGCCATTCTATTGGCGGTGGTTTTGGTCGCTACACTTTTCGCAGGTTGTACAACCGGTGCTAAAGGCGGCGAACTGAACTGGAATGTTGGCTCAGCAGGCCCTAAGACAATTGACCCGGGCCTTTGTGGAGCAAGCGATGGCGGCGACGTCATCAACCAGACATTTGAAGGTCTCATTAGAGAAAAAAGCGGAGTTGTACAACCAGGTATTGCAAAATCCTGGGAAACATCTGCAGACGGCAAAACAGTAACCTTTAAATTAAGAAAGTCAAAATGGTCCGATGGATCAAAATTGACTGCTCATGACTTCGTCTATTCATGGCTCAGGGCAATGGATCCCGATACTGCTTCTGAATACGCATGGCTCTGGCATTACACCAATGTAGTTGGTGCTGAAGCTTATGTTGACGGAGAAGGCGGACCGGAAGGCGTTGGAATCAAAGCAGTTGATGACTACACATTTGAAGTCACATTATCAGACCCGACAGATTATTTCGTTTCACTCATGTCATTCTATACTTTTATGCCTGTTAAACAGTCATCAGTAGAAGCTGTAGGCGGAGAAGAAGGCGTATGGGCTACGAAGCCGGATCTAGCTGTATCAAACGGACCTTTCGTCCTGACTGAATACACAATCGGCGAAGGACTCAGACTTGAAGCAAATGAAAATTACTGGAACAAGAAAGAAACCGGTCTTTCAGCTATCAATGGTAAATTCATTGATGATTCAAATACTGCCTATCAGGCATACCAATCAGGCGAACTCGATTTCATTCCTGACGTACCAACAGCAGAAGTTCCTAAGCTTATTGCTGAAGACCCGAACTTCTATGTATTCCCGCTTCTCGGAACATATTACTACAACTTCAACATGGACCTCGAAATCTGGGCAGATGCAAGGGTAAGGCGTGCAATGGCCATGGCTATTGACCGCGAAGTAATATGCGAAACACTTGCTGCAGGACAGGTTCCCGCAGGCGGATTTATTCCTCCTGGATTCCTTGATGCAGATGGAAACGACTTCTTTGAAACAGCAGGAATGTATGGACTCGCAACAGATGACAGTAAAGTCGCAGATGCTCAGGCTCTTATGGCTGAAGCAGGTTATCCAAACGGAGAAGGATTCCCTGAATTCGTAATGATGTACAACACTAGCGAAGGCCATCAGACGGTTGCTGAACTCATGCAGGAAATGTTCAAGACAAACCTTGGAATCACCTGTACACTTGAAAACCAGGAATGGGCTGTTTTCCAGGATACACGTACACAGGGCGATTACGAACTCGCACGTGGCGGCTGGCTAACAGACTTCATGGATCCAAGCGGAATGCTCGGTATATTCAAGAATCTTGATGTAGCTTACAATGACCCGAACTACTACAATCCTGAATTCGAAAAACTTCTTAACGATGCAAGTTCTGCAACATCAAAGAAAGCACATTTCGACGCACTGTATGCAGCACAGGATATCTTCATGAATGATATGCCGATTATACCGGTATACCACTATTCAGATACTATGCTTGCTTCTGACAAGGTTGTCGGATGGGATCGTTCAGTACTGGGATCAGTTGACTTCAGTACAGCAACAATTTCTGACTAAGTTAATATTACTAAATATTAGTAAATCAAGAGGCTGTCCAAATGGATAGCCTCTTTTTTATGGACTGGTTCTCTTTTATACATCATTTGAGACACATACCGGATCACCCGCTGAATAATTTGACCGGTAAACTAAATTGATTCTTATATATACTTAATAAGTTATCCGACGGATAACTTGCTAAGATTTTAATAGGTTGTTTATTACGCTGAATTACCTATCAATAGGCTTGACGTTTTCTGCAGCCGGTTGAGCAGCGGACGCATTCCGAAATAAACAAGGCTTATTTCAACAGGAAGCATAACTGCAAGCTTTAATAACCTGGTCGGTACCAATGCTGCAACCGGCATTCCGTAAAGGATAATCAGCCATGCGCTGACCATAAGCATGTCTACAATGATAAGTTTTGTAAATGCACCGAACAAAGCCCTGGCCCATGTAATCTGTTTTTTGTAGAAAAACAATCCATAAATAAGTCCTGTTGTAAAGGCGCTAATTGTGAAACCGGGGAAGAATGTACCAGCCGGGAATAAAGTCGCTCCTATAAGGTCGGCAACTGCACCAACAATCCCTCCTGCAATAGGTCCGAAAAGAATGGCTGCAACCATTATGGGGAAAAACTCAAAGCCTATTCTCAGTACTTGTATCTGGATTGATAGAAATCGAGCCAGTACAATGGTCAGTGCTGTCAGAAAAGACAGTATGACCAATTTTCTTGTGTTTGTCATAAAAAATCTCCTTTTTATGGCAAACCACGTAAAGAAGATTAATCTCTATGTGGCAGCGGAATGCGGGATATGCACCGCGGATTACCTGAATCCTTCGTTCCGGAGACAACTTCCCGTCCTCCGGACACTCTACGCGCATAAACCTACTCTGCCTGCGTTATTTTCCGCTTATATATTCATTAACTTACCCTATTTTCAGTACATCTGTCAATATTCTCAATAAAAATACAAAAGCTGAATGATAGAGGAGGGATGATATTCCAAAAGCGGAATGATAGAGGAGGGGTGATATTCCGGTAATATTCCACTTTTGGAAATAAGTGTTGACACTAATAGGAGATGTATATATAATTACTCTATCAGATAGAACACTATCAGATAGAGCACTATTAGACAGAGTACAAACAGACAGAGTAGTTAGGAGGTGGAAAATATGATCAGCAGCGATATTATACGTGGGCATCTTGATGCAATTATCCTAAAGTTAATCATAGAAAAGGACCGGTATGGTTATGAAATATCAAAGGAAATAAGCCTGAGGACGGATAATGAATTCGGTATAAAGGAAGCCACGCTGTATGCTGTTTTCCAGAGATTGGAGAAAAAAGAGCTGATTGAATCTTACCAGGGGGAAGTCTCCCTGGGCAGTAAGAGGAAATATTACAGGGTAACCACCCTGGGCAAGGCATATTATTCTGAGAAAGTGAAGGAATGGGATGCTGTTAAAAAGATTATAGATACTTTCATGGAGGGGTTGAAATGATTACTATTAAGGAATATGTAGAAAGGCTGTTCAAGAATGTACCGGACAGCGAGGAATCAAGGAATATGCGGCAGGAGATAATTCAGAATCTCCAGGAAAAGGTAGCGGACTTGATGGAAAACGGCAAGTCTGAAGAAGATGCAATTAATAAAGCGATTGTTGATTTCGGTGACTTTGATGAAATCAGAAATGAACTGGCAGGTGCTCCGGTTTTAGAAAAGGTTAATAAAGGCATTTCAGACCGGGAAAAGTACAGAAGGACAACAAATGCCCTGATGTTCTCAATATTCGGCAGTGTTATTATAATTGGCCTTATGGTCTTTATTAATTATTACTATTCACCTGGTACAATTTGGTGGGTATACCCGTTGTTCGGTGTAATATGGTGGCCGCTTGCAATGTTCTTCACTTGGCTAAATAGAAGAAGCAAGAGGTGAGAACCATGAAAAACAAGGCATTAGGCTTCTCTATTGCGGGAAGCATTATAATCATAATGTTCATGCTGTTCATCAATTACACTACATCCCCGGGATTCCCGTGGTTCATATATCCTGCATTTGCAGTGCTTTGGTGGCCTATGGGAGTTTATACAGCAAAAAGTGGAGGAGTTAGGTTCATAACCACTGCAGGCACATTGCTGACTATTGCATTCTTTATTGTGGTTAACCTGACGACATCACCGGGATTCATTTGGTGTATATTCCCGATATTCGGAATCCTTTGGTGGCCTATGGGGGTATTCCTTGGGCGACGGCCGAAGCTATTTGCTGCTTTGGCAACTGTTTTAACAATAGGATTCTTCTTTATAGTGAATTACATGACATCATTTGCACATCCATGGTTCATATACCCCTCATTTTCTATTTTATGGTGGCCGCTGGCGGTTTTTATAGGCAGGGGAAGGCACAAACTTTTTTCAGTACTCGGCTTTGTACTGATCTCGGGATTCATTATAACTGTGAATCTTGTAACGTCGCCCCAATATCTCTGGTTCATCCATGTAGTATATCCTGCGTTTTGGTGGCCGCTAAGTGTATTTTTAGCTAAGAGAAAGACAATAAAACTTTATTCATTAATAGCAAGCCTTATGACAATAGCATATTTGGCCTTGTCTAATCTCTTATTGCCGCCAATAGAATTATGGTTTCTATACGCGGTATTCCCTTTGCTTCTATGGCCGGTGGTAATGTATGCAGGAAGGCAGGCCGCAAATCTTCCATTTGCAATAGCGGGAAGTATCATTGGAATTGGATATTACCTGGCGCTTAACCTGTTTATGTCGCCCGGACATCCCTGGATTTTATATTTGCTTCTGCCTCTTGTTTGGTGGCCTGTGGCGATAGCTTTTAAAAGGATTGCAAAGAATATTGGATTCCTGTTCGTGAGCATTACAGTCTTCATAATATATTATGGAATCTTAAATATCTTTGTTTCTCCCGGGCATCCGTGGTCGCTTTACCTGATTTATCCGTATGCATGGGCAGTGATTGGAATGTATTACGGTCCCAGAAGGAAGGGTTTTGCGCTCTCAGTAGCTGCAACGCTAATAACGGCTGTGTTTGTATCCATTATTAATCTTATATATACACCGGGTACAATATGGGCTATATTCCCTGTGTTCGCTATAATATGGTGGCCGATGAGTTTATACTTTTTTAAGGTCAGGGGAAAGAAGCATAGGACTGCTTCCTTAAGAAGAAGCTAAATCAAAGAGCTGACCCAGGGTCAGCTCTTTGAAATAATAAAGGTGTTCAATATCAGATAGATAATGGATGCTTTTTTCTTATCTTTGTTTGTTCTATGATAAAATTGACAGGGGTGCCTTATGAATATGTTTATTGATACCGGTATGGAATTACGCAAGGACCAATTCAATGAAAAGTATATTAACCATATGCTTGAAGTTATTACTCCTGAAGGCAGATCAATCGGCTTAACAAATCCGGTGGGCTTCCGTGAGGTGCTGTGGCACTGTTTTCCATTATTTGAATCAGGCGGTGCTTATGCGAAGAGAGCAAATTCAATCATAAGGCATACGGAATTTAAGAAGTGTCATTTCATGCCCATGAATTTCACACAGCTTCTTGTCAAATACAGGGATCTCATTGAAGAGGATGTTGAGGAAAAGCTAAAATCATATATTCTTAAACACCTTCCTTTTGCAGCTTCGGATAGAATCCACATAACTATGTACAATGATAACTTTGCAGGTATGGCAATTTATACTCTGCTTGTTGCCGGCGAGATGTTCGGGCTGGAAAAATATTTTAATATTGGATTAAAAAAACTAAAGGAAGTCCGTGAATATTTCTATCGTTGCGGGGCTATCATGGAATACGGAAGCAATACCTATACACCGATTGATACCCTCTGTTATGCTGAAATGGCCAACCATATCAAAAACGAAGAAGCCCGTGAAATTGCCCTTAAGTGCGAGGAAAGGATGTGGGTGGAGATAGCATCTCATTACCATCCGGAGACATCCCGAATGGCAGGACCGCATTCCAGGGCATATTCAATTGATATGGTTGGACATCCCCACCTTTTTTCCGGTCTTGCATGGTATGTGTTCGGCAATCCGGTATTTTCAAATCCGATGCTTGACCTGTTTAATCCGCCTGATAAGCAGGTTATGCACGGGGGCCTTGAAAACCTTACCCTGCCGAATATTGCATGGATTATTAACATCGCCTATCATTGCCCTGATTATCTTTATAACATGGCCTTTAATAAACAGTATCCATATGAAACAGAAAACATGGTCGAGAGTCTGCCAAGCAATGTATATCGGAAAGTTCCTGAAGATGAGATTCATGAGTACCCCGGAGTGAGGGTGAGGAATTATACTTACATGACGGAAGATTTTGCCATGGGTACATCAGGAGGTCAGTTCAACGGAGGGGCAGGAACTGAATCATTCTATATCTCATACAAGAATAAGCAGAAAGCCCGGAGATTGTATGATACAGGAGTAATTTATACCAGATATATTTTCAATGATAAGCTGCCGGTTCAGGACAACGAATATAGTATCTTCGGTAAAATAAATTACATGGGATTCAGGGATGAGGGACGGAAATTCTGTCTGCAGGACAAAGGAACTGCCATTGTGTCATATAAGCCGAAGCATTACGAAAGGGAGTCTGTTAGAAGTGCGAAATTAAGTATAATGCTCCCGGTTCATTTTTATCATGATTTTGAGATATATGCAGGTGCCGACAGGGTGGAATCACTGCCGTTCAATTCAGGGAAATCGGTTGACATACTTATTAAAGTACACAAATCATATTTCGCATTCATACCTATGGAAATAACTGACCTTGGGAGAAAAGACTTCCTACGCATTGAAAAAGCCAATGACCACATTATGATTTCACTGTTTAACTATGAAGGAGAAGCAAGGGAATTCAGCAAAAAAGAAATGATATTGTCTCAAAATGGTTTTGTGTGCCTGGCTGAAACAGGATTCAATACAATGGAGGACTTCCGTAAATATGCCCTGGACTACACATTTGAAGATAGGATGGAGCATGCCCTGGGGGCCTGGTCTCGAAGAATAAGGTTTATCAATAAAAAGACTGAACTATGCCTCATGTACAGCCCTTTGGCAGAAGGTGTATTCGTCAGTACTATAAATAAACACCCGGTTGGCAATCATATATTGAAAGCCGACGGGCTTGACATGTCCAGGGTGCCGTATTTATAAGTTGGCATTACTAAATTGAAATTCTTTAAGGTCTGGCCTTGAAATTATCCTGCATCTTTATATAATGGTAAAGCATGAACAATATTAAAGTTAAGGTCGTTGACCTTGGAACAATGGAATACAGCAAATGCCTGGAGCTTCAGAGAAGACTCCGGGACAAGCGTATAGCAGGGGAGATAAGCGATACCCTGCTTCTTGTTGAACACACACCGGTACTGACCATGGGGCGGCGCGGTCAAAATGACAATGTAGTGGCGTCTGATGGTTTTCTTAAAGAAAATAAAATTGATGTCCACTGGGTGGAACGCGGCGGAGATGTAACATATCATGGGCCGGGCCAATTGGTGGTTTATCCCATATTCAATTTAGCAGGTTTCGGCAGGGACATTCATAAATTTGTTGAAAACCTTCAGGATTCTGTAATGAAGGTCCTTGATGAAGAATTTGGCATCGAAGCACATAAAGAAGATGGAAAACATACGGGTGTATATGTCGGTGAAAATAAAATCACAGCAATCGGGCTTGCAATCAGGAAATGGGTGTCCATGCATGGTTTCGCCTTTAATGTGAATACTGATTTATCCCACTTCAGGTGGATAGTGCCTTGCGGCCTTGGTGACAGGGGAGTGACTTCAGTTAAGGAAATCACTGGAAATGAAGTGGATTTTGAAACAGTAAAGAAAAAAATAGTCGAAGCAATGGCATATATATACGGTTATAGTTATGAATATACAAACTTGGAAAGCGTGGGGGAATGACTGATAGAAAGCCTGATTGGCTCAGGGTAAGGATTCCCGCAGGAAGCGGATATAAGGAAGTAAGGGGCATACTCGAGAAATATCATCTCAACACGGTATGCGATGAGGCAATTTGCCCGAACAGGGGCAAATGCTTTCATTCAGGTACCGCAACATTTATGATCCTTGGGAAAAATTGCACCAGAAACTGCAGGTTTTGCAATGTTACCGGGGCTGTTCCCGAACTGGTTGATTATCATGAACCCTCAAACGTTGCTATGGCTGTTAACGACCTAAAGTTAAAATATGTAGTTATAACGTCAGTAACCAGAGACGACCTTCCCGACGGTGGCGCAGCCCAGTTTGCCGAAACCGTCAATAAAATCAGAATACTGAATCCCGGAACCAAGGTAGAAGTATTGATTCCTGATTTCCAGGGAGATGAAAATGCCCTGATGAAAATTGTAGAATGTAATCCTGATGTAATAGGACATAATGTTGAAACAATCCCTGCGCTTTATGATAGAGTTCGTCCGGAAGCAGATTATATTCAATCACTTGAAGTTATCTCAAGTGTAAAAGAATACGGATATGAAGGAAAAACGAAATCAGGCATAATGGTCGGTCTTGGTGAAAAAGAAGCTGAGGTTGTTTCCGTATTCAAGGATTTAAGAAAGCATAAATGTGATTTTCTGACCATAGGCCAGTATCTCTCACCGAGCAAACTGCATTTGGCGGTTTCGGAATATGTACACCCTGATCAATTCAAACGGTATGAAGATATTGCCCGGGACCTTGGCTTTGAGTACATTGCCAGCGCACCATTGGTCCGTTCATCATATCTGGCACATGAAGCTTTTAAGTAAACATCAGCTATAATAGAGAAAATTAAATAGCAAATAGTCGGGCAATCATCGCATGATGATTGCTTTTTCAGGTTGTGAATAAAATCGTCAAATTACCCAAATAGCATATTTATCCGAAGTATCTTAAAGACAAATCAGACTGAAATATCACAATAACAATTAAAACATGAAACACCCGGTAGCGTGTGTTTGACATATGCTGCTGTAAGGTATATTATATATAAGCTGTCAAAAAGGGGAGAAAAGGCTTAAAAAAGTATAAAAAAACCCTTGCATTCTACTTTTTGATAGTTTATAATGACTTTTGCTGTGACAAGGCATACTAGGATTCCGGAGATTGCTGCCGTATGAAAGGCAGGTCACTTCGGAGGAGAATGTCCGGTTCAAGAAACAGGGCGACAAGTCACTGTACGAGATGTAAGTTTTTACACCCGGCATGACCGGGTTTAAAATACGGCAGGTAAGAAACACCCGGCTGAGTGTACAGGAATCTTGTTGGTAAAGTATTTAAGGAGGAACAAATGGCAGGTAAACAGAAAATCAGAATCAGACTTAAGGCTTATGACCATCAGCTAATCGACCAGTCGGCTAACAAAATAGTTGAAACGGCAAAAAGGTCGGGCGCAAAGATTTCAGGGCCGGTGCCGCTTCCCACGAGGAAGGAAATCGTAACCATACTGAGAGCTCCCCACAAGTATAAAGATTCTCGTGAGCAGTTCGAAATGAGGACGCATAAAAGATTGATTGATATTCTACAGCCTACACCCAAAACCATCGATGCATTGATGAGGCTGGATCTCCCGGCTGGTGTGGACATAGAAATCAAACTGTAGGAAAAAGGTCATGTTCGCTGATGCGAACCAATAACCAAGGAGGTACTGGAAAGGTGAAGAAATTCATACTGGGTAAAAAAATCGGCATGACCCAGGTATTTACAGAAGATGGTCTGTCAATACCGGTAACAGCCGTTCAAGCCGGACCTATTTCCGTCGTGCAGCTCAAGACAGAAGAGCAGGACGGATATTTTGCTGTAAAGGTCGGCTATGATGATATTAAAGAATCTAGGGCGAACAAACCAACCAAGGGAACTTTTTCAAAGGCTGGTGTTGCCCCCAAGAGATTTTTAAGGGAATTCCGTGTTGAAAGCAACGACGGATTCGAAGTTGGAAAAGAAATCAATGTGGGTGAAATGTTCGCTGAGGGCGATGTAGTAGATGTGACCGGCATTTCAAAAGGCAAAGGATTTGCAGGAACGGTCAAGAGACACAACACCGGAAGAGGAAAAGAAACCCACGGTTCACATTACCACAGAGGCCCCGGTTCAATGGGCGGCGCCTCAAACCCAAGCAGGGTTTTCAAAGGCAAAAACCTGCCGGGTCACATGGGTACTGACAGAATTACTGTTCAGAACCTTGTAGTGGTAAAGGTATATGAAGATAAGAACTTACTGCTGGTAAAAGGCGCGGTCCCAGGCCCCAAAGGCGGATTCCTCGTTATTAATCAAGCGGTTAAAGCATGATGGAAGGAGGAAGTGCAATGCCAAAAGTAGATGTTTTTGATATGAACGGAAAAGTAGTGGATAGCATTACTTTGAACGATGAGATATTCGCTGTTGAAGTAAGTGAATCAGCTATGCACCGTGCGGTTGTTACGCATCTTTCCAATGCAAGACAAGGCACACAGTCCGCGAAGACCAGATCAGAGGTCAGGGGCGGAAAGAAAAGACCGTGGAGACAAAAGGGAACCGGCAGGGCCCGTCACGGCGGAACAGTTCAGCCTCAGTGGACCGGCGGCGGAGTTGCATTCGCGCCTAAGCCAAGAAGCTATAGGAAAGCCATGCCAAAGAAACTTAAAAGACTCGCATTGAAATCAGCACTCACATCCAAAGTAGCTGACGGCAGCATAATTATACTTGATAAATTCGAACTTGATGAAATCAAGACAAAGAAGGCTGTTGAAGTGCTGGGTAACATAAATGCTTCGGAATCCACCTTGGTGGTTATGCCGGAAAGCAACATGAACGTTATAAAATCCACAGATAATATCCCTGGGATTAAAACGACTGTTGTGAATTCCCTTAATGTTTACGATATCTTGAAATATGACAAATTTGTCATCACCAGGGATGCCGTGGCTAAGGTCGAGGAGGTTTACGTATAATGAAAATTGCTGAAGATATTATTATAAGACCTTATATAACAGAACGCAGCAGCGATGATATGGCGGAAGGAAAATATACTTTCCTTGTTGACCCCAGGGCAACGAAGACCGAAATCAAGGCCGCGGCTGAAAAACTGTTCAATGTAAAGGTGCTTAAGGTCAATACTGCGAACTACAGCGGAAAAATGAAAAGACAGGGAGTCCATCAGGGCAAGACGGCTAAATTTAAAAAGGCCATCGTTAAGATTGATACCAATCCCCAGTCCGTTGTATATCTTGAAAAAGGCGGCAAAGAAATGACCATTAATAAGAAATACAAGACTACCATCGAGGAATTCGGCGTAGGCCAGTAATTCGGAAAAGGAGTGTAAAACAATGCCAACCAAAAAGTTTCGTCCTACTTCACCGGCCAGAAGGTTCATGACGGTTTCTACATTTGAAGATATAACCAAGACCAAGCCGGAAAAGGGATTGACATCAAAGAAATCCAAACATTCAGGGAGAAATTCCTATGGAAGGATTACCGTCAGACACAAAGGCGGAGGAGCTGTCAAGAAATACAGAATAATAGATTTTAAAAGGGATAAAGACGGTGTTCCCGGCAAGGTTGCCGCCATTGAGTACGATCCCAATAGAAGTGCCAACATAGCTTTGCTTTTCTATGCTGACGGTGAAAAGAGATACATCCTTGCACCTCATACGATAAAAGTGGGCGATGTGCTTGAATCAGGACCTGATGCTGACATCAGGACTGGTAATGCGCTTCCACTGGCTAATATGCCTGTTGGTACCATAATTCATAATATAGAGCTGAAAACAGGAAAAGGCGGCCAGATGGTCCGCTCAGCCGGAAACTCAGCACAGCTTATGGCAAAAGAAGGAAAATTTGCACAGATAAGGCTTCCTTCCGGGGAAGTAAGAATGGTGCATCTTAGCTGCAGGGCCACTATAGGCCAGGTAGGCAATATCGATGCTGAAAACATTTCCATCGGTAAAGCCGGCAGAAAAAGACATATGGGAATAAGGCCTACAGTAAGAGGTTCAGCCATGAACCCGACTGACCATCCCCACGGCGGCGGCGAAGGCCGTTCACCGATAGGAAGGCCAAGTCCTGTTACCCCATGGGGCAAACCAACCCTGGGTACCAAGACAAGGAATAAAAATAAACCTTCTGACAAGTATATTGTCAAGAGAAGAAACAAGAAATAGGAGGACGTCGTAAATGAGCAGATCGGTTAAAAAGGGTCCTTACGTTTTTCCAAAACTCCTTGCGAAGATAGAGGAAATGAACGATAAGAACGAAAAGAAAGTTTTAAAGACTTGGTCAAGGGCGTCAACCATATTCCCGCAGATGGTAGGGCATACCATAGCGGTTCATAATGGTAAAAAACACGTACCTGTATATATCACAGAAGATATGGTTGGTCATAAACTCGGTGAATTTGTACCTACCAGGTTATACAGAGGCCACGGTAAAGGCGACAAAACTTCGAGTGTTAGATAGAGTTAAGCAGTGAAAGGAGAAACAAATGGCTAAGAAGAAAGTGCCGGCCGCTGAAGTTGTTGACAGCAACGAAAAAATCAGAAATGAATACGGCAAGGAAAGAAGAAAATTCCAAAAAGCTCCCCTGCTTACCAAAAAGGAAAAAAAGGCTGCTGGAATCGGCAGGGACGAAGGCAGGGCGAGTGCAACTCATTTGAGAGTGCCCGCATCCAAAGCTAAATTGGTTCTTGACCTCATAAGGGGCAAAAACCTTGAGGAAGCCTACGGGATTGTTAAATATACACCCAGGGCCGCCAGTGAATTCATTGTGAAATTATTGGAATCGGCTGAAGCAAACGCAGTAAATAATTTTGAACTTGATAAAGAAAAATTATATGTTGCAGAAGCTTTCGCAGGCCAGGGAACCACTATGAAGAGACTGAAAGCAAACGCACGGGGAAGTGCTTCCAGAATCAGGAAAAGAACCAGTCATATAACAGTGGTTCTTAAAGAAAGAGCTTAGGGAGGATATGTAATGGGACAAAAAGTTAATCCCCATGGACTAAGAGTCGGAATAATCAAAGACTGGGATACAAAATGGTATGCCAACAAGCGTGACTTCGGAAACTACCTCGTTGAAGACGATAAAGTAAGAAAATACATCAAGAAGAAACTATTTATCGCCGGAATAGCAAGGATTGAAATCGAAAGAGCCGCAAGCAAGATCAAGCTCAATATCCATGCCGCAAAACCAGGACTGATTATAGGAAAAGGCGGCGCAGGAATAGAACAGCTTAGAAAAGAAGTTGAAGAGCTGACGAAAAAAAGCGTATTGGTAAATATTACGGAAATTAAAGATATTGATGCATGTGCACAACTGGTAGCTGAAAATATAGCACAGCAGCTTGAAAAAAGGATATCTTTCAGAAGGGCTATGAAGCAGGCAATGTCAAGAGCGATGAAAGCCGGCGCAAAGGGGATAAAAACCATGTGTGCAGGACGTCTCGGCGGAGCTGAAATAGCCAGAACCGAACATTACCATGAAGGAACCATTCCGCTTCAGACGCTTAGGGCTGATATTGATTATGGATTCGCAGAAGCCAATACAACTTATGGAAAAATTGGCGTTAAAACATGGATATACAAGGGAGAAGTTCTTCCGGAAAGAAAGAATACGGAAGGAGGAGAAGTATAATGTTAATGCCCAAAAGGGTCAAGTATAGAAGAGTCCACAGAGGCAAAATGAAAGGCGTTGCAAACAGGGGCAATAAAGTCGTAGACGGTGAATTCGGTCTTCAGGCAACGGAAGCCGGCTGGATTAAGAGCAACCAGATAGAAGCAGCCCGTATTGCCATTAACCATTACCTCAGAAGAGGCGGTAAAGTATGGATAAAAATATTCCCGCATAAGCCCGTAACCAAAAAACCCGCTGAAACCCGTATGGGAAGCGGAAAAGGCAGTCCGGAATTCTGGGTAGCCGTTGTAAAACCAAACAGAGTTATGTTTGAGGTTGGCGGAGTCTCCAGGGAAGACGCGGTTGAAGCGCTAAAACGCGGAATGCATAAGCTTCCGATAAAGTGCAGGATCGTTGAAAAAGAAAGCAAGGTTGGTGAATCAGATGAAAGCTAATGATATAAGGAAATTGTCAACTGAAGAACTCGCTAAAGAACTTAATGAACTGAAATCAGAACTTTTTAAGCTCAGATTCCAGTTTGCGACAAGCCAACTTGAAAATCCTATAAAACTTAAAGATGTCAAGAAGGATATTGCAAGGGTTAAAACCGTTATCAGAGAACGGGAACTTAAAATAGAAAGCGGCAGCTAATGGCTTTGAATGGAGGAGTAAGCGAGATGGAAAAGAGAAATCTCAGGAAAACAAGAATAGGTAAAGTTACCAGCAACAAGATGGACAAGACAATTGTTGTAGCCGTAGGAACCAGTGTCAAGCATCCTCTTTACAGTAAGATAATCAAGAGGACATATAAGCTTAAGGCACATGATGAAAACAACGAATGCAACATTGGCGATATAGTTAAAGTTATGGAAACCAAGCCTATGAGCAAGGATAAAAGATGGCGTTTGGTTGAAGTTGTACAGAAAGTGCAATAATCCGTTTGGAGGAGGAGACACAAATGATTCAGATGCAGACAGTATTGAAATCAGCTGACAACACCGGAGCTAAAGAACTTAGGTGCATCAAGGTTCTTGGTGGATCAAAAAGGAAATATGCAAATATCGGTGATGTAATCGTATGCAGTGTTATAAGCGCAACACCCGGCGGAACGGCAAAAAAAGGCGAAATCGTCAGATGTGTTGTTGTTAGGTCAAAAAAGGGCATTAGGAGAAATGATGGCACTTATATCCGTTTTGATGAAAATGCAGCGGTTATTATAAAGGAAGACCAGGAACCCCAGGGAACCCGTATATTCGGGCCCATAGCCAGGGAGCTCAGGGATAAGAACTATATGAGAATAGTATCCCTTGCACCTGAAGTGCTATAGAAGGGAGGCAGACATAATGGTAAAGAAATTACATATAAGAGCCGGGGACAACGTAACGGTTCTAAGCGGTAAAGACAGAGGAAAACACGGTAAAGTGCTTGAAGTCAATCCCGACAAGGGTACGGTGTTAGTCGAAGGCGTCAACATGGCAACAAAGCATGTTAAGCCGAGAAACATGAATCAGCCCGGTGGAATAATTCATCAGGAAGCATTCATAAATGCATCCAACGTAATGCTTATCTGCAGTAAATGTAAGAAACCTGCAAAGACATCCAGACAGGTTGAAGAAAGCGGCCGCAAGGTCAGGGTTTGTAAAAAGTGCGGAGCAGTAGTTAACGTTATAAAAGAAGCGGCAAAATAAGCCGGAGGGAGGTTGTACCAAATGGCAAGATTAAAAGATGCCTATAAAGAAATAGTAATACCGGCCATGATGGAAAAGTTTAAGTATAAAAACGTAAACCAAGTTCCCAGGCTTGAAAAAATAGTTGTTAACATGGGTGTTGGCGAAGCCAAGGAGAATCCAAAGGCTATCGAATCAGCAGTTAAGGACCTTACTATTATCACAGGCCAAAAGCCCATGGTTACCATTGCTAAGAAATCAGTTGCTAACTTCAAACTGAGAGCAGGTATGAAAATAGGCTGCAAAGTTACCTTAAGAGGCGAAAGAATGTATGAATTCGCCGACAGGTTCATGAATATATCCCTTCCAAGGGTCAGGGACTTCAGGGGTGTTTCAGCGGATTCATTTGACGGCAGGGGAAATTACTCAGTCGGAGTCAAGGAACAGCTGATATTCCCGGAAATCGTTTATGATGATGTGGATAGTATAAGAGGTATGAACGTTTGCTTCGTTACAACGGCTAAAACCGATGAAGAAGCCAGGGAATTACTTGATTATATGGGTATGCCGTTAAAAAAGGCATAATGAGGAGGTAATATAGTGGCTAAGAAAGCAATGATTTTAAAGCAGCAGCGCAAACAGAAGTATAAAACCCGTGAATACAACAGATGTAAGATATGCGGAAGGCCGCATGCATATATGAGAAAATACGGGATATGCAGGATTTGTTTCAGGGAGCTGGCATATAAAGGCCAGATACCTGGTATTAAAAAAGCAAGCTGGTAAGGTTTGGGAAGGAGATAACAATATGCAGATTTCAGATGTAATTGCTGATATGTTGACAAGAATAAGAAATGCAGGTTCAGCCAAGCATGAAACCGTAGATATCCCGGCTTCAAACCTGAAAAAAGCCATTGCCGATATTCTTTTGAGAGAAGGTTATATCAGCGGCGTTAAAGTTATTGAAAGCGGAGTACAAGATACCATCAGGGTAACGCTTAAGTACAATTCCGATAAAAGAAACGCTATCAAAGGCATTAAAAGGATCAGCAAACCGGGCCTTAGGGTCTATGCAGGCAAAGATGATGTGCCAAAGGTGCTGGGTGGACTGGGAACAGCCATCATTTCAACATCAAAAGGCGTAATAACTGACAAAGAAGCAAGAAAAGCCGGCGTTGGCGGCGAAGTAATGGCTTTTGTCTGGTAATAATGAAGATACTTTTTAGTTTCTGAAAAGAGCAAGAGCTCACAATGTCAAGAACAAGAAGGAGGACGTAATGTCACGTATAGGAAAAATGCCCATAGTGATACCCAAGGGCGTTGATGTTAAAATCGAAGACGGTAACACTGTTACTGTTAAAGGGCCTAAAGGTGCAATGACTAACACATTCAGCACCGATATGACCATTAAGATTGAAGACGGTCAGATAGTAATCGAAAGACCGAGTGATCTTAAGAGGCATAAGGCTTTCCACGGTCTAACAAGAAGCCTTTTGAACAACATGGTTATAGGTGTTAGCGAAGGCTTCAAAAAAGAACTTGAAATCAACGGCGTCGGATACAGAGCTGCGCTACAGGGAAAAACGCTGGTGCTGAGCCTCGGTTATTCACATCCGGTGGAAATGGTTCTACCTGAAGGAATAGCTGTTGAAGTTCCGACACAGACCAAAATAATAGTAAGCGGATATGATAAACAGGCAGTTGGTGAATTTGCCGCTAAAATCCGCGCAAAGAGGAAACCTGAGCCTTATCTAGGCAAAGGTGTCAAATACGCTGATGAAAGAATCAGACGTAAAGAAGGCAAGACCGGCGCATAATTGAAAGGAGTGTAATGATATGATTAAGAAATCTGATAAGAATAAACTAAGACAAAAAAAACATATGAGAATCAGAAACAAGATTTCCGGCACTCCCGAGAGGCCGAGACTCAATGTATATAAAAGCAGTAAGAATATTTATGCACAGATAATAGATGATTCTAAAGGCGAAACCCTTGTTTCCGCATCAACTGTTGACGCAGCTTTAAAAGGAAGCGTAAAAAACGGCGGGAATATTGAAGCTGCTAAGGAAGTCGGAAAGCTGATAGCCCAGAGAGCTGTTGAAAAAGGTATTAGTACCATCGTATTCGACAGGGGCGGCTATGTTTACCACGGAAGGGTAAAAGAATTGGCGGATGCCGCCAGAGCCGAAGGGCTTAAGTTTTAATAGGAGGATATGGTTTTGCAGCACAGAGACAGAAACAGAAGCAGGGACAGAAACCGGGAAAACAGTTCCGATGAATTAAAAGAAAAAGTAGTAAAAATCGGCCGTGTAACCAAGGTTGTAAAAGGCGGTAGGAATTTCCGTTTCAGCGCACTAGTAGTAGTCGGTGATGAAAAAGGCAATGTAGGGGCCGGCATGGGCAAATCTATTGAAATACCCGATGCCATAAGGAAAGGGATTGACTCTGCGAAAAAGAACATGATTAAAATTCCGCTCGTAGGAACAACACTTCCTCATGAAATCATTGGTAAGTTCGGCGCGGCCAGAGTTCTCATAAAACCCGCTTCACCAGGTACCGGAGTTATCGCAGGCGGACCTGTCAGGGCGGTTTTGGAACTCGCTGGTGTCAGGGATGTAAGGGCGAAGTGCCTTGGTTCAAACAATGCCATTAACATTGTTAAGGCGACAATAGCAGGCCTTTCTGAAATGAGGACGATTGAACAAGTGGCCAAAGACAGGGGAATCCCTGTCGAGAACGTTACTGAATAGGAGGCTTTAAGGTGGCTAAGAAAGAAAAAACAATTAAAATTACACTGGTAAAAAGCACCATCGGTGCGCTTAAGGTCCATAAGGCTACTGTTGAAGCGCTTGGACTGAAAAAAATCGGACAGTGTGTGGAACAAAAGGATAATGTACAGATCAGAGGCATGATCCGCAAGGTTTCGCATCTTCTTTCCGTTGAAGAATAAGGAGGACGGCAGAATGAAACTTAACGAACTGAAGCCGGCTGCCGGCTCTACAAAGACAGCTAAAAGAAAAGGGCGCGGACATGCAACCGGAAATGGTAAAACGGCAGGTCGTGGACGCGATGGTCAGAATTCAAGGTCAGGCGGAGGAGTTCGCATTGGTTTTGAAGGCGGTCAGATGCCCCTATATAGAAGAATTCCCAAAAGGGGATTCACCAATCATATGTTTAAAAAGAATTATGCTGAAGTAAATCTTGATGCATTGAACACCTTCAGAAGCGGTTCTACCGTTGATGAAGCAAAAATGCTCGAGGCAGGCATTATAAGCAAGATTCAGGATGGAGTCGTAATACTTGGCACAGGCGAACTGAAGAAGAAACTCACAGTAAAAGCCACTAGGTTCACGAAGTCCGCAGCAGAAAAAATTGAAGCAGCCGGAGGAAAGGTTGAGGTGGTATAAATGTTTGAGACCATTAAGAACGCCTGGAAGATAGGAGACCTTAAAAAGAAACTTCTTATAACCGTTGGACTGCTCCTAGTCTATAGATTAGGCAGCCATCTTCCTGTTCCCGGTCTTATACAGGAAGCTTTTGCAGCCATGACTGAGGGAAATCAGTTGTTTGGCTTTATGGATACTTTTTCCGGCGGAGCTTTCAGCAGGGCGTCATTGTTCGCAATGAATATTACCCCATATATAAATGCGTCCATTATTATGAACCTTCTGACGGTAGCAATCCCGGCACTCGAAAGAATGCAGAAGGAAGGCACCGAAGGAAGAAAGAAGATACAGCAGATAGTAAGGTATCTGGCGGTTGCACTTGGATTTTTTCAGGCAGCAATGCTATATATCAGCCTGAATCAATATAATGCTATTTATGACGGCGGATCGATTGTTTCATTCTTCATAATAACATTGTCATTTACAGCAGGTACCGCATTCATAATGTGGCTTGGGGAAAATATCACTGAGTATGGTATTGGAAACGGTATTTCACTGATAATCTTCGCAGGTATCCTCGCAAGGGCTCCGCAGGGAGTTGCCCAGATATGGGCATATTACCAGGCTGGAACACTGGGAAGCGGACTCGTAGGAATTCTGGCCATGGTAGGTGTCTTCCTGGTTTTCGTTGTATCAATAGTCGGTGTTATATATGTTACACAGGCTGAGAGACGCATTCCGGTACAGTATGCAAAAAGGGTTGTAGGAAGAAAGATGTACGGCGGACAAAGCACTCATCTTCCTATGAAGGTTAACATGGCAGGTGTTATCCCGATTATCTTCGCTACATCCATTACGACGCTGCCGTCCATTATCATAGGACTGGCTGCGCCTAATACAGAAAACAGATTCCTGCTTGCAATGCAGCAGCAGGGCGGTATCATTCACATGTCCATCATGGCGATGCTGATTATATTCTTTGCATTCTTCTATACGATCATACAGTTCAATCCCGTTGAGGTTGCAAACAATATGAAGAAGAACGGTGGTTTCATACCAGGTATAAGGCCCGGTAAACCAACTGCTGATTATATAGCTAAAGTGCTGAACAGGATTACTTGGTTCGGTGGGTTCTTCCTCGCGGCGGTAGCTGTGTTCCCGCAGATTTTCGGTGCTATTTTCGGCATCAACATTTGGTTCGGAGGAACTGCATTATTAATTGTCGTAGGAGTTGCGCTTGATACGGTTAAGCAAATAGAGTCCCAGATGCTGATGAGGCATTACAAGGGTTTCCTTGATTAATGGGCTAAACGGAAGGTGCAGTAAGATGATTTTAATTTTACTTGGAGCCCCCGGAAGCGGAAAAGGTACCCAAGCTGGAAAGATATCGGATATGTACGTCATACCCCATATATCCACCGGGGACATTTTCAGGAAGAATATTAAAGAAGGTACAGAACTGGGCCGCAAGGCCAAAGAGTACATTGACAAGGGTTTGCTGGTTCCCGATGAGGTAACCAACGGAATAATTGAGGACAGGCTGGCTGAAGCCGATTGTGGAAAGGGATTTATCCTTGACGGGTATCCCCGTACTACCGCACAAGCTGAAATGCTTGACAGCGTCCTGAAAAAACTTGATGTGAAAGCTGATGCTGCGCTTAATATTAAAGTGCCGGATGAGGATGTCATACACAGGTTGTCAGGAAGGAGCATGTGTCGATGCGGAGAAACATACCACGTTGACTATAAGCGCCCAAAAAGAGATGGTGTCTGCGATAAGTGCGGGCTGGATCTTTATGTCAGGGATGACGACAGGCCTGAAACCGTTGGAGAACGCCTTAAGGAGTACCATACGAAAACCAGTCCTATAATTGATTACTATGATAAGGCGGGAATCCTGATTGATATTGACGGAACCCCGATGCCTGACAAAGTAACAGAATTGATTATGGATGTATTGAAAAAAATGGACGATTCATGACCGGAGGTGAAGGAATTGTACGTTAGTCCCGGACACGTGGTTTTGTCAAAAGCCGGAAGGGATAAAGGCAGAAAATTCATGGTACTGTCTGTCGACAAAACCGGCAGTTATGTATATGTGGCGGATGGAAACCTAAGAAGGGTTGAAAATCCGAAGAAGAAAAAACTCAGGCACCTTGATTTGACAGGAGAAATACTTGAAAAGCTTGCCCTTAAGCTAAAAGAGGGAAAAGCACTTCAGAACTCCGAGATAAACAAGGGAATAAAAATGCTTGACCTGGATGAGAAACTTTTAAGGGAGGAATAGCTTTGGCTAAAGATGTAATTGAAGTTGAAGGCGTAGTAAAAGAAGCATTGCCAAACGCTTTGTTCAGGGTCGAACTGACCAACAAGCATGTAATACTGGCACATATATCCGGTAAACTCAGGATGCATTACATCAGGATCTTGCCTGGAGACAAAGTAAAGGTTGAAATGTCCCCGTATGACCTGACTAAAGGAAGAATAACCTGGAGAGGCAGATAAAGGAGAAAATTAATGAAAGTTAAACCGTCAGTAAAAAAGATCTGCGATAAATGTAAGATCATAAAAAGAAATGGAAAAGTTATGGTGATTTGCGAAAATCCCAGACATAAACAAAAACAGGGATAATAACTGTTTGGAACACCTTCGGGGCGGCTGCATAGCGGGACTATGCCCGGGGTGATGAAATAATAATCATGAAACGCGAAAAATTATGGAGGTGCAGTGATTAATGGCTCGTATTGCCGGGGTTGATTTACCCAGAGAAAAGAGAGTTGAGATAGGTTTGACATACATATTTGGTATTGGAAGGACCACTTCTCAGAGAATATTGAAAAAGACCGGTGTCAATCCTGACACCAGAGTCAAGGACCTTACCGAGAGTGAGGTAGCCGACCTTAGGGACGCTATTGAAAATGACCATATGGTGGAAGGGGATCTCAGGAGAGATACTGCCTTAAACATCAAAAGGCTCATTGAAATCGGCAGCTACAGGGGAAGAAGGCACAGAATGGGTCTTCCTGTCAGAGGCCAGAACACAAAGAATAATGCCCGCACGAGGAAAGGTCCCAGCAAAAGGACCGTCGGCGGCAAAAAGAAGTAGGAGGTTGAAGGATAATGGCACCAAAAAGATCCAGAAAACGAAAAGAGAAAAAGAACATAGAACACGGTCAGGCGCATATTCGTTCAAGCTTCAACAACACCATAGTTACGCTTACGGATACTAAAGGCAACGCTCTGTCATGGGCAAGCGCCGGCGGACTGGGTTTCAGGGGTTCAAGAAAGAACACACCTTTTGCAGCTCAAAGCGCAGCGGAAACCGCAGCCAAGGCGGCAATGGAACACGGACTGAAAACCGTCGAAGTATACGTTAAAGGCCCGGGTTCGGGCAGAGAAGCGGCTATTAGGGCACTGCAGACAGCAGGACTGGAAATTACTCTTATTAAAGACGTAACCCCCATTCCTCATAATGGATGCAGACCGCCTAAAAGAAGAAGAGTTTAGTAACGGAGGTGTACTGATAAATGGCAAGATATACAGACGCTGTCTGCAGATTGTGCAGAAGAGAAGGCGTAAAGCTGTTTCTTAAGGGAGACAGATGTTATACAGATAAATGTGCTATGGTAAGGCGACCTTACGCTCCCGGCCAGCACGGCCAGAGAAGGAAAAAGGTCAGCGAATTCGGACTGCAGCTGAGAGAAAAACAAAAAGCCAGAAGGTATTACGGCGTTTTGGAATCCCAGTTTGCAAAATATTTCGAAATGGCAAACAGGAAAAAAGGCGTTACAGGTGAAAACCTGCTTAAGATTCTTGAAAGCAGACTCGACAATGTAGTATACAGATGCGGTCTGGGCAATTCAAGGCCTGAAGCAAGGCAGCTTGTCCTCCACGGACATTTCACTGTTAACGGCAGAAGAGTCAACATACCTTCCTACTTAGTAAAACCCGGTGATGTGGTTGCAGTTGCTGAAAAGAGTAAAAGCTCTGCAAAGTTCAAGGAACTTGCAGAATTAAGCGCCAGCAAGAACATACCATCATTCATTGAATACAATGTTGACAAGCTAGAAGGCAAAGTAGTCGGCGAATGCGCCAGGGAAGAAGTCGGGATTCCTTTGGAAGAACATCTCATAGTAGAGCTTTACTCCAAATAGACCCATACGAAGAGACTTCCTGATACTTAAATTTAAAAAAGGAGGGTGTTGAATTTGATAGAAATAGAAAAGCCAAAAGTTGAATGCGTTGAAACTAACGAAGATAATACATACGGTAGGTTTGTTGTAGAACCCCTTGAAAGAGGATATGGGATTACCCTTGGTAACTCCCTTAGAAGGATATTGTTGTCATCCCTGCCGGGAGCAGCTGTTACATCCATTAAAATAGACGGAGTTCTCCATGAGTTCTCTACAGTCGCAGGTGTTGTTGAAGATGTCACCGAGATTATCCTTAATGTTAAGGAAATCAGGCTGAAACTTTATGACAAGGGGCCTAGGACGGTATATATAAATGCTGAAGGAGAAGGCAATATAACCGCAGGTGATATCCAGACGGATGCAGACTGTGAAATATTGAATCCGGACCTTCATATCTGTACCCTTGACGGAAGCGCTCCTTTCTACATGGAACTTACCATAAATAGGGGAAGAGGATATGATTCTGCTGAGAAAAACAAGAATGATGAAACCGTTATCGGCGTCATCCCTGTAGACTCGATCTATACACCGGTCAAAAGGGTTATATATAAAGTGGAAGACACTCGTGTGGGACAGGTTACCGACTACGATAAACTCATACTTGAAGTTTTTACAGACGGAAGCACCACACCGGAAGAAGCAGTAAGCCTTTCCGCAAAAATCATCAGCGAACACCTGAGCCTGTTCATCGAACTTTCGGCCAGGGCGATTAACACTGAGATAATGGTGGAAAAGGAAAATAACGAAAAAGTTAAGGTCCTTGAAATGCAGATTGAAGAACTCGACCTGTCGGTCCGTTCATACAACTGCCTTAAGAGAGCCGGTATCAATACCGTGGAAGATCTAACCAATAGATCTGAAGAGGACATGATGAAAGTAAGGAATCTTGGTAAGAAATCTCTCGAAGAAGTAAGCAAAAAGCTTGAGGCAATGGGATTTTCTTTCGCAAGTGATGAAGAATAAGTAGAAGGAGATTTGGAATCATGCCATCACATAGAAAACTAGGACGCCCAACGGACCAGAGAATATCGATACTGAGGAACCTTGTGACAGCTTTAATTCAGAACGGTAAGATTGAAACCACTGCAATGAGGGCTAAGGAAGTCCAGAAAATCGTTGATTCATTAATTGGTTCAGCGGTGAAAGAATGCGATAACGTCACATCCAAACAGGTTAAGGTTACCAAAGCCAAAGTTGATAAAAATGGCAGGAAAGTGACTGTTTCAAAGGAAAGTAAAAATGGCAACAAATATGAAGTCATTGAAAGGGAAACCACCACCGAAATGAAACCTGTTGACGGTCCTTCAAGGCTTGCTGCGAGAAGGGCTGCCATGAAGTGGATTAATAAAGTTAAAGATGAAAGTGTAGTAAATAAGCTTTTTGATGAAATCGGACCCAAGTACAAAGGCAGGAGCGGCGGATATACCAGGATTTATAAACTTGGCACAAGGCGCGGCGATGCTGCGGAAATGGCCCGCATAGAATTAGTTTAATCTAATTTTTTTATAAAGAACAATAAACATCACCACCGGTTAAAATCCGGTGGTTTTTCCATCTAATAATAAAAAATTTTTTTAAAAGATAAAAACCTTTTCATGCAATTAAGCCCTTCGCTAAAACTAGTAAACAGGTGCGTTGAATGGAAAAGACTGTTATAATTCTATTAGAAATTTGAAGGATAATGCTAATGCCATTAATTAAGACTATAAAAGCCGAATATACGTATCAAAACCATGACAGCCCTGTAAAGGCGGTTGATGGTATTTCAATTGCGATTAATGCCGGTGAGTTTGTTGCAGTTTTGGGAAGGAACGGTTCCGGTAAATCAACATTGGCAAGAATGATGAATGCCCTGATACTTCCTGACAGCGGGAGTGTGGTTGTTATGGGCATGGATTCTTCAGACGAAGAAAATGTGTGGGAAATCAGAAAGAATGTCGGCATGATTTTCCAGAATCCTGATAATCAGATAGTCGGAACAACAGTTATTGAAGATGTTGCTTTCGGACCTGAGAACCTGGGTATAGAACCTATTGAAATCAGTAAAAGAGCAATTAAAGCCCTTAATGATACCGGCATTCTGGATCTTAAGGAAAGAGCGCCTCATATGCTGTCAGGCGGGCAGAAGCAAAAGGTTGCAATTGCAGGTGTACTCGCCATGCATCCTAAATGTATTATTCTTGATGAATCCACATCAATGCTTGACCCTGTCGGGCGCAGGGAAGTCCTTGAAACAATTCAAAAGCTTAATAAAAATGAAAAAATGACCATTGTTCATATAACACACCACATGAATGAAGCATGCCTGGCTGATAGGCTGATTATAGTAGACGATGGTAAAATCGTAGCAAGGGGAACACCAAGGGAAGTTTTCAGTGATGTTGACGGTGTTCAAGCCCTCGGGCTTGATGTTCCCCAGGTTACAAAACTTATGTATGAACTTAAGAAACTGGGAATTGTTGAAGACAATAGTGTAATTTCGGTAGAAGATGCCGCGGAAAGGCTGGGCGCTCTTCTTGAATAATATAATCAACATCAGAAATCTAAGCTATACATACATGAAAGGAACACCGCTTGAGAAAAAAGCCTTGGATAAAATCAACCTTGAAATAAATAAAGGTGAATTTGTTGCGCTGATTGGGCACACAGGATCAGGCAAGTCAACGCTGGTGCAGCATCTGAACGGACTTTTAAAAATTGACGAAGGAGAAATAACAGTCGCCGGAATGCAGACAAAAGGCAAGGACTTGAAGCAATTGCGAAAAAAAGTGGGAATTGTATTCCAGTACCCGGAACACCAGTTGTTTGAAGAAACTGTATATAAAGACATAGAATTCGGCCTGCTGAAACAGGGAGTTGAAGAAAAAGAACGCCATAGGAAAATCTGCGAGACGGCAGCAATACTGGAAATAGACGATGAAGTCCTCTATAAATCACCTTATGAAATTTCCGGTGGACAGAAAAGAAGGGCTGCCATCGCAGGGATATTGGTGCTTGAACCTGAGATACTGGTGCTGGACGAACCTGCTGCCGGACTTGACCCGGCGGGCACCCGGGAACTTTTTGACATTGTCACAACATTATTTAAAGAAAAAAAGATTACAGTTATCCTAGTGTCCCACAGCATGGAACTGGTAGCAGATTATGCGTCAAGGATAATAGTAATGAGCAACGGCACAATTCACAGTGACGGTACGCCTGCAGAGGTATTCAGGCAAGGCACTGAACTGGAAAAAATCGGTCTTGGTATTCCCGAAATTACAAAGCTTATGATTGCGCTGAAAAAATATTCGCCTGAAATCAAACAAGATATTTTCAGTGTAGATGATGCGCTCGAAGAGATACTGGGATTGCTGGGGAGGGTCAAATGATAAGAAACATTACCCTTGGACAATATCTGCCGGGAAAATCTTTGATGCATAGGGCCGACCCCAGGACCAAATTGATTATTACAATGCTATTTATGGTCATATTGTTTATCATTGACTCAATCTGGGCGCTTCTCGCTGCACAGCTATTTGTTGCTGCTGCTTACTGGATATCCAGGATTCCGGTTAAGTATGCGATTAAAGGCATCAGGCCTGTATTATTTATTATTCTTTTTACAGTTGTCATTAATATGTTTATGACTGAGGGAAACACTCTTGTTAACCTAGGATTCGCTCGTATCACTGATCAGGGGCTTCTAAGAGCGGCAATAGTTTCCCTCAGGGTTTTCATGCTGATAGCCTCGGCTTCAGTGATGACTTATACCACAACTCCCATAATGCTTACCGATGGAATTGAAAAACTCCTTAACCCATTGAAAAAAATCAAGTTCCCGGTACATGAAATGGCAATGATGATGACAATTGCCCTGAGGTTCATACCGACCTTGATTGATGAGACTGACAAGATTATGAAAGCGCAGGCATCAAGGGGAGCGGACATAGGAACCGGAAACCTGCTTGAACGGGCTAAAAGTTTTATCCCAATCCTTATACCATTGTTTGTTAGTTCATTCAAAAGAGCAGATGACTTGGCTATTGCAATGGAAGCACGCTGCTACAGGGGCAGCAAGGGAAGGACCAGCATGAGAGTTCTAAAATACACAAAAACAGATGTTGCCATATTGATGACGTTTTGTATAATATGTGCAGGGATTCTATTACTACAATTTATGATATAAAAAATACGGGGGTCAAAATGTCCAGAAAATTAGTTTATAAAACGATTGAGTTCGATAAACCCGAAAGAGTTCCAAGAGACCTATGGGCACTTCCATGGGCAGGAATTCATTACCCGGAGCAGCTTGAGGATATAAGGAATAAATATCCTTCTGATATTAAGTCAGTGTCATCTTTTAGAAAAGAGAGCAGTGCAGTCAGCGGCGATATGCATGATATAGGAACCCATGTGGATGCATGGGGCTGTGTTTTTGAAAACCTTCAAAGGGGTGTCCACGGCGAAGTAAAGCACCCGCTTGTACAGGATGAGGACTGGGCTGATGTCGATAAAATCCACATCCCATATGAGTGGTTTGAGATAGATATTGATGGTGTTAATGCCTATTGCAAAGAAAACGATAAATTTATTCTATCAGGATTCTGTGCGCGTCCTTTCGAAAGGCTGCAGTTCATAAGAGGTACAACGCAGCTGTATATTGATCTGGTGCTTAAGCCGGACGGTATGATGGATTTTATTAAAACCCTGCACAAATTCAATATGAACCTGATGGAGGCATGGGCAAAGACCGATGTTGATGCTCTTTTTATGATGGATGACTGGGGAGCTCAGAACAACCTCTTAATAAGCCCTGACCTGTGGATAGAGATGTTTAAACCGATGTATAAGGATTACTGCGACATAGCGAAAGCTTATGGCAAAAAGATGTTTATGCACAGCGATGGCAATATACTGAAAATATATCCCCATCTGATAGAAGTCGGGGTTGATGCACTGAATTCACAGATTTTCTGTATGGGTTTTGACAATCTGGCGGAATTTGCAGGTAAAATTACATTTTGGGGAGAAATTGACAGGCAGCACATGCTGGTGGATAGGATGCCTGCTGACGTCGACAAATCAGTTCATGAAATTAAAGATTTGCTTTGGAAAGACGGGGGATGCATCGCCCAGTGTGAATTCGGCCCCGGAGGCAAGCCCGAAAATGTTGAGCAGGTATTCAAGTCCTGGAACAGTGTGCTTTAAGGAGTTGTTATGTATTATTTAGGCGTGGATCTAGGCGGTATGTCCATAAAAGCCGGTGTTGCAGATGATACAGGGAAAATAATATACAGTGATAAAGTCCATACCCAAAGTGAAAGATACTATACCCACATAATTAAGGATATGGCTGCATTGTGCAAAAAAGTTGTAAAAGAATCCGGTCTTGAAATCAGCGACATTGAATCAATAGGAGTTGGAAGCCCGGGCATATCTAATAAAAAGGACGGAATTCTGATTTCATCGAATAATCTTGGATTTTCCAATGTACCTATCAGGAAGGAACTGCAGAAGTACTTCGACCTTCCGGTTTATCTGGATAATGATGCTAATGCGGCAGCCCTCGCGGAAAGTGTTGCGGGAGCTTCCCATGATGTTGACCACTCAGTTCTTATTACCCTCGGAACCGGAATCGGGGGAGGAATAATCATAGATAAAAAGATTTACAGTGGTTTTAATGACGCAGGTTCGGAGCTGGGTCATATGTGTATAGTACATGACGGATTGCAGTGTTCCTGCGGGAGGAAAGGCTGCTTTGAAAAATATGCCTCTGCAAGCGCTCTTATAGCTCAGACCCGTGAAGCGGTTACTAATAATCCTGAATCAAAAATGAATGATATAATCAATGGTAATTTAGATAAAATCGATGCCCGGACGGCATTCGATACGCAGAAAATGGGCGATGAAACCGCTGATGCAGTCATAAGAAAATACATTGAATACCTGGCTGACGGAGTAATGAACATTGTCAATGTGCTGTTTCCGGAAGTCATTGTCATAGGCGGCGGTGTCGGAAATGAAGGAGAGAATCTTTTTGTGCCTTTAAGAGAAGAGATGAAAGCAAGGGAATATACCCATGATGTACCCGCGACTAAAATAAGGGGAGCGGAAATGGGTAATAAGGCGGGCATTGTCGGAGCTGCCATGCTAGGCAGAATAATATAGTTTTAGGGAGAGTAACATGTTAAAAGGAATGATTGATGCGGCGAAACGCGGCGAAAACGTATTTATCACGGATGTTAGGAATAACTTTAAAATGATTGGCCTTGAAGGAGAAAGCATAATAATCAAGCTGGACCTTATCAAAAGGGGCGACACAAGGTATTTTCAGCTTATAGTTCCGGTAGTTGAAGAAGGGGCAGCTGAAAAAGTCGCATTTCTAGAGTCATATATACAGGCTGAGATTTATAATATGCTGTCGAGTCTGGGATGCCGGGGCCTGACTGTTTTCTTCAATACTGAGAATATGGTATTGAATTCCATTTTATCAGGCATCAGGGAAGCTTTCTGTATGGATAAACCTCTGTCTGAAAGAACCGGTTACGGTAATTGCATGAATGTAATCGACAGAATGATAAGGGCAATACATGGAGAAGATGAACAATTCTATTATGTCCTTAAGGACAGCTGCGAACGTCCCGCAACAATGCCGGATTATGAGGAGGACACCACTGAATCCGACATGCTTAAAAGGGTTACAGAAAACCTTGAAGGCAAATTGGTTTGTGGAATTGATATTGGAGGAACCGATATTAAAATAGCGCTTGCAGGAGATGGGCAGATTTCTTGTTTTAAGGAATATGACTGGAATCCCAAGGCATTTACCGTCCCTGAACAGTTGATAGGCCCGGTTATTGATCTTACGAGATTGGTCAGGGCCTATTATTCCACTGAAAAAGCAACAGGTGTTGCTGATAAACCGGCATTGAAAGTTATGATAAACAAAGCCATGGACAAGCATGCGTCATATAAAGAAATAAGCAAAGCAGTAGAAAAAGCCGAGGAATTACTAGGCAAGGAAATAATTAACATCGATGCAGTAGGACTGTCATTCCCCGATGTTGTTGTGCGAGATAAGATTGTAGGCGGCGAAACTACAAAAACCCGAGGTATGAAACTTAACCCTGATATAGATTATGAAAGAGAATTCGCAAAAATTACAGCGCTGAACGATAGGCTCATGGAACTATGCAATGAAGGCGGAGTTATAAAGAATATGAACGACGGACCTGCTGCAGCTTACACAGCTGCCGTTGAAATGATGGCCGTTAACCCATCGGCGGTGAGGAATGGTGTTTTTGCACACAGTCTCGGTACAGAACTTGGGACAGGATGGGTAGACGGGGCAGGAAGAGTTCCCGAAATGCCCCTCGAATGCTATAACTTTATAATTGACCTTGGTGATTTTATCGAGAAGGCACATTCCAGTGAGGATGTAAGGAGCATAAACAACGTCAATACCGGCCTTGCAGGTACATTGCAGAAATATGCCAGTCAAAGCGGTGTATTCAGACTTGCGATACAGTATTTCAAAGAACAAAGGCCTGCCCTGTATAAAGAATTATTTGACCTGGGTTTCGTGGTTGAAGTAAAAGAGGAAGGTGAAAAACTGTTGGTTGTTCCAACAAATCCGAAGGATATGAGAAAAGGATTTCTCGAGCATGTAATGAGCCTAACCGAGAGGGAAGACGATGAGCTTGTTAATGAAATTTTCAGGCAGATCGGCATTTATCTTGCGATAACCTGGTTCGAGACTGAGTACATACTTGAACCCGCATGCAAGGAAAGAACGCTTTTTGGCAGGGTTGTTAAAAGAAAGAAGTGCTTTGATCTCATCAAGGAAGGCGCAAAGAGCCGTAAGGCTGACATCGTTTTCGAACTGGCTGACGGTGGAATGGCCAACACGCCCCTAATGAAGCAGCTTGAATCGGATGAACACTACACAGTGGCACAGTTCGCACAGGCTGTCGGGGTAATATACTTCGGCAACCAGGGGCTGATAGAAAAAGCATAAAACAGGAAATTCAAATGAAAGAATTTAGTTTCAGGAAAGAGCTTAAATTTGTTCCTTGCTACGATGAGGGTTTTTTCCCAATGTCCATTGGCAACAGGGAGTATAGGAAAGCATTGAAAAATGAGGAAAGTACCCCAGTGGTAATTGCCTTGGAGAGAGGCGGATTGGTGTCTGTCTTCAATACTGAAGTTTTTTCAAAAGAGCATATTGCTGATAACCTTATTTATATTGAAAGACTCCTTAAGACGTTGTTATGGTTAAAAGGCGGCAGCAGGGTTCTTTTTTCAGGACCGAAGTATATAGCGGAGTTTCTACAAAGAAAATACTGCCGGGGCGGTGAACGTGAATTTGATTCAAATTTCATGGAAAAAATATTCGGAGGGAGATTTTCAATTGAACTTTTAGAACTTGATGAAATACCTGCCGAGATGGAAAATCCGCGTGCTGTCGGAGGGCATCTTGACGGATGTAGGATTGGATTTGACGCAGGCGGAAGCGACAGGAAAGTTTCCGCTGTGGTCAATGGTGAAACGATTTTCAGTGAAGAAGTAGTTTGGCATCCAAAACTATCTGAAGATCCGGAATATCAATATGAAGGGATTATGGATTCACTTAATACCGCAGCATCGAAAATGGATAGGGTTGATGCAATCGGTGTTAGTGCAGCGGGCATTTACATCAACAACGAAATAAAAGCCGCGTCGTTGTTTATTAAAGTACCGCAGGATGTATTTGACAAACAGGTTAAGATGATGTTTATTGAAATCGCTGACAAAATGGGTAATGTGCCTATTGTAGTTGCAAATGATGGGGATGTCACAGCACTGGCAGGCGCAATGAGCCTTGATGAAAATGGCATCCTTGGCATAGCAATGGGGACAAGCGAGGCAGGCGGATATGTTGACAAGAATGGATTTATAACCGGATGGCTTAATGAACTTGCTTTCGTACCTGTTGATTACAGTAAAAATGCAATGATGGATGAATGGGCGGGTGATATAGGTTGCGGAGTTAAATATTTTTCCCAGGATGGGATTATCAAACTTGCTGAAAATGCCGGAATCAGTTTTGAAGACAAATTTTCTCCTGCAGAAAAGCTGAAAGCCATTCAGTCAATGATGACCGAAGGCAATAGCATCGTTGAAAATATATATGTATGCATGGGTTATTATCTTGGTTATACAATTGCATATTATGCTGAATTTTATGATATGAACCATGTCTTGTTGATGGGCAGGGTTACATCGGGAGCAGGAGGAGATTTGATTGTGAAAAATGCTAACATTGTGTTAAAGACCGAGTTTCCTGAATTAGCTAAAAAAACCAATATTATTATACCGGATGAAAGGTCACGTAGAGTCGGTCAATCTGTAGCAGCTGCAAGCCTGCCTAAAATAAAATAACCTCGGTAAAAGCGTATGACATTTTAATTGATTTGACATTACTTCTAAATAGTGATATAATGATTTGACAACAAAATATTCATGTGGGAGCCTAAGAAGCGGCTGAGAGGGATAAATTCCGACCACCAAACCTGATCCGGATAATGCCGGCGTAGGAAATGACAAATGTTTTTACCGCCGCTCAGGGCGGTATTACTTTTATCAACAGACATCGTCATACCCCACATATCAAGTTGTCCTCCAGATAACTTGATGAATTTGACAAAGTATCCGACTGATAACTTGTCAGAGGGTTAAGATGGGAGCAAAAAACAAGAAATTTAAAGATATGGTTTATCCAGCAGCAGCAATGACGCTGTTTATTGTGCTGTGGGAAGTTGCTGTAAGGGTGGCGAAAACCCCCGAATATAGATTGCCGGCACCAAGTGCAATAGTCGTGGAAATTATAGATTCATGGGAGGTTCTTCTCGGACATACGGCAGTTACCGCTTATGAAACTGTCCTTGGCTTTTTATTAGGGATTGCCGCTGCGTGTCTGTTTGCTTTAGCCATGGTATCAATAAAACCTTTTGAAAAAATATTTATGCCCTTTGCGGTGGTAAGCCAGACCATACCACTTGTGGCATTGGCCCCGCTTCTGGCAATTTGGTTTGGGTTTGGCATTCTCCCCAAAATCATACTTACAGTTCTCGTTGTGTTTTTTCCTATTGCGGTGAATGTTACAGATGGACTGAAAGCGGTTGATCCGGACCTTTTGGAAATGATGAAGGGGATGGGAGCCACAAAAAGACAGGTTTTCATGAAACTCAGAGTTCCCACGGCTGCTCCTTACTTTTTTACCGGTCTTAAGATATCCGCGGCTTATGCTGTCATGGGTGCTGTCATTTCGGAGTGGACCGGTGCATCAAAGGGCCTTGGCATATATATGACCAGGGCCATGAGTTCATTCAAAACAGCAGCATTGTTTGCAGCTATTGCAATCATTGCAATACTCAGCATTTTACTCTTTAAGCTTATAAGGCTTTTGGAAAATAAAATCATTACTTGGAAGGTAGACACAAAATGAAAAAACTTTGTATTTTACTGGCAATATTGATGATTGCTGCAATCGTACTTACAGGGTGTAAAAAAGATGAAACCCATACCAAGGTAACGGTTGTCCTGGACTGGACGCCAAATACCAATCATACAGGGCTTTACACAGCATTGGAGAACCATTTTTTCATAGACGAAGGACTTCTTGTTGAAATAATTCAGCCTACTGATGGTACTGCAGAGCAACTGGTAGCCGCAAATACCGCACAGTTTGGAATAAGTTATCAGGAAAATGTGACATTCGCAAGGGCAGCCGGAGTGCCGATAGTATCCATTGCAGCAATAATCCAGCATAATACATCAGGCTTTATATCACCTGCTGATGAGAATATAAAGAGACCGGCAGATTTCGCCGGAAAGAAATACGGCGGATGGGGTACTGATATTGAAACTGCTGTCGTTAAGCATCTTATGGTTGAAGATGGTGCAGATCCTGAATCCGTAAATATAATTACCATGGGCGATACTGAATTTTTTGCTGCAAGCGACGCTGGTCAAGTTGATTTCGGATGGGCATATGAAGCCTGGACCCTGCAAGATGCTAAACTTAAGGGAAGGGATGTTAATTACTTCAGTATGATTAGTTTCTCTGATGAACTTGATTTCTATACACCTGTAATAATCACCAACGAAGACAATATTGAGAATAATAAAAAACTGGTGGAAAGTTTCATGAAGGCTGTTAAAAAAGGATATGAATATGCGATTGAACATCCGGAAAGTGCTGCAGGCGACCTAATAAACCATGTTCCTGAACTTGACTGGGAGTTGGTCTTTGCAAGCCAGAGATTCCTTGCAGACAAGTACCGGGATGATGCTGTCATGTGGGGTATCCAGGAGGCATCACGTTGGGAAAATTATACAAACTGGCTTTATGAAAACGGTCTGATTGACACAAATATTAACACGGAGGATGCGTTTACAAACGACTTCATTAAATGAAAAGAATAGAAATTTCAAAACTAAATAAATCATTTTACAAAGACGGACAGGAGATTAAAACTCTGCTGGATATAAGCCTGTCCGCCGCTGAAAATGAATTCATTTCGGTTGTCGGGCCAAGCGGGTGCGGCAAAAGCACCTTGCTTAGGATAATTGCAGGGCTTATAGAACCCGATTCGGGCCATTTAAAGGTATCCGGAAGCACATCCTATCTCCAGCAGAAAACACTACTGATGCCTTGGCGGAATGTGTATGCAAACGCAAGGCTTCCACTGGAGATAAAATCAGGAAAGCAGAAAATTAATGATAACAGGATATTAGGGCTTATCAGGGAATTCGGCCTTGAAGGCTTTGAAACCCATATGCCCTGGGAACTATCGGGGGGAATGGCAAAGCGCGTCGCCTTAGCAAGGTCCTATCTTGAAGACAGGGATGTTCTTCTCCTTGATGAACCATTTTCTTCACTTGATGCAATCAGCAGGAAGCAAATGCAGCAATGGCTTCTTGAAATATGGGAAACTCACAGGAAATCAGTTGTTTTTGTTACACATGACATCGACGAAGCACTGTTTCTGTCTGATAGAATATACATTCTTTCCGAGAGACCGGCTTCAATTATAAGAGAAATCTTACCCGGGTTCACCCGCCCGAGAAACTATGACATAGTCTATTCCAAAGAATTCACCGAAATGAAAAAAGAAGTAGAGAAAAGCCTGCTCGGAAACACCTGATAATATGGTAAACTGGATTAAATGTAATCCGGGGGCAATTCATGACTGAACTGAAAAAGGGCACAATCGCCATGACGGCGGCTTATCTTTGGTGGGGTATAATGCCCCTCTACTGGCATGTGCTGAGGGCTGCTTCAAGTTTTGAAATAATTGCATACAGAGTAGCCTTTTCATTCATTTCACTTCTTATTTTCATTGCTCTGACAAGAAGATACGGTGTCTTTAGAATATTAAAAAACCGCAAAAAAATGTTTCTAATATTTGGTGGTGCATTATTACTGGCTATCAACTGGACTATATATATTTATGCTATTTCCATAGGAGATTATACACAAGCCAGCATGGGGTATTATATAAATCCAATTATCAGTATATTCCTTGGTATGATTTTTCTGAAGGAAAAACTGACGAAATGGCAGATTGTTGCCCTTATTTTAGTTTCAATAGGTGTCATGTACTACATATTCAGCCAGGGACAGGTACCGATTCTTGCGCTGACGCTTGCAGTTACATTCGGGCTGTATGGATTATACAAGAAAACCGTGGGAGTGGATTCCATACAGTCCATGACGATTGAAACGGGTGTGCTTTTTCCAGTTAGCCTTATAGTTCTGTTAATTGTTCATAATAATTCCGGGATATTGTTCACAAACGGAACGGTATTGAGTGATATATTTATAGTTCTTGCCGGGATAGTGACTATGGGACCTCTTTTGTTATTCGCAGAGGGTGCAAAAAGAATACCTCTTACAAGGGTAGGGTTTTTACAGTATATTGCACCGTCGCTGATGCTTGTATCAGGTCTGATTCTTGGAAGCAAGTTTACAATCCATCAGGTTATATGCTTTATTTTCATATGGGCCGGCCTGACGGTTTATACAATTTCAAATCTTAAAAAAAGGGGTGTAGCTTATGCCGGGTAGGATAATTCTTGACATACCGCCTTCAGAAGGCAATCCAAGGAACAGTGAAGGGGCATTCATTACCCTTGAAAACGGGACGATAATGTTCGCCTACAGCAGGTTTAGGGGTAACCACTGGGGTGATGATATGGATGCTGATATTGCCGCGGTTTATTCATATGATAACGGAGAATTTTTCGGCAACCAAAAGACTATCTTCACAAAAGATGAATACAATGCAAAAAACATCATGAGTGTTTCCCTCCTGAGGATGCCCGATGATTCCATATCGATTTTCCACTGCATCAGGATGGGATTTCACGATACACGGCTGATAATACGGAAATCCTTCAATGAAGGAAAGACTTTTGGAAAAGAAAAATACTGCATAAATTATCCCGGGTATTTTGTCGTTAATAACGACAGGGTTAAGCTGTTATCAAACGGAAGGATATTAATACCTGCTGCTTACCACCGGTGCCTGGGACCGGATCCGATGGCATGGGAATCTTTTAACGGAAAAGGAGTCGCAAGATTCTTCTATTCCGATAACTACGGCGAAAAGTTTTATGAAAGTCCGGATTTCGGTGCGTTGAATGTGCCAGGGGGCACCGGACTGCAGGAACCCGGGATAATTGAACTGGAAGACGGGCACCTGTTCTGCTATGCAAGGACTGACCTCGGGTGCCAATATACATCCAATTCATATGACTTTGGTATGACATGGGAGCCCTTTGTCCCATCGCAATTCACATCACCCGTTTCGCCGCTTTCAATTAAAAAAGTGCCGGACCGGAATATTCATATTGCGGTTTACAATCCTGAACCCACGCCCAAAGACAGGCCAAAGTATGGTTGGGGAAGAACGCCTCTTATCCTTAAGACAAGCAGCGACGGTTGCAAAACATTCGGAGAATCTATTGTCTTGGAAGACAACCCTGAAAGCGGTTATTGTTATACTGCACTGCACTTTACCAATGACTCACTGCTGCTTGCATACTGCGCCGGCGGACCTGAAGACGGCAGCTGCCTCAACCGCCTTAGGATTCGTAAAATCCCACTGGCTCAAATTTGTCCTTAGTGCACATTTGTCCCTAGGTGCACATTTGTCCCTAGGGACAAATGTTAAAAAAGTGAACGTTTATCCCTAGGGACAAATGTGCAAATTGGGGAACAAGGGGCAAATTGTACATGATATAATAAATTAAAGATTCTTTACGGGGGTAGGGACATGAAAAAAATTACAACAGGATTTATTGGTTGCGGCGGATTCGCCCGCAATATGCACATGCCGATTCTAATGAAAAATAATAAGTATGAAATCAGGGCAGTGATGGATATCAATGAAGAAGCCGCAAAAGAAGCAGCTGAAGTATGTTCTGCGGAGTATTACACCACAGATGTAGATATGATTCTTGGGGATAAAAACATTGACCTTGTTTTTATTACCACACGCCACGACTCCCATGCTGATTTAAGCGTAAAAGCAGCTAATGCCGGAAAGCATATAATGTGCGAAAAGCCAATGGCCCTTAATTATAAAGACTGCAGACGGATAATAGAGGCTGTTAAGAAAAACAATGTCAAGTATACAATTGGATATAACAGGGGACTTGCCCCGATGGTGACCAAGGCAAAGGAATTATTAAGCACCCTTGACGGAAAAATCATGGCATACCACAGGATACAGGCTCCTTTTTCAGAAAGCCACTGGACTCATATCCCGGAAATCGGCGGCGGGCGTTTCGTAGGTGAAGGATGCCATATATTCGATCTTTTCAGCAGGCTTATGGATAGTGAACCCGTTGCAGTTTATGCAGCAGGCGGCACATTTTTGAACAAAAAGATTGTAAAAATCCCTGACAGTGCAAATGTTACCATAACTTTTGCCGATGGTTCTGTTTGCACTACCTTAATTGCCAGTGCAGGGTGCTCGTTATTTGAAAAAGAGGCGACTGAAATCTACTGCAATAACAAGGCTATTTTCATCAATGGCTTCAGGGAAATGTCATACTATGGATTCGATGGGCATGACAGGATTGATTATAATTTCGATAAAGTCGACAAGGGGCAGATGGTGGAAATGGACCTGCTTGCTGATGCAATTATTAATGACACCGAAGCTCCGAATGGACTTGCAATAGCTTTAAAAGGTGCATTGATAAGCTATAAGGTACTTGAATCTCTTGAAATGGGACAGCCGGTTGAGATCAAGCCCGGGGAATTGAAGATATAATGAAAATCAATAAATATGCAATAGGCGTTGAGTCTGAAAAATTAAAGAGTCCGTTCGGATTCAAAGGAAGCTATGCTGACGGCTTGTGGCAAACCATCGTCGGACTTGAATCCGGGGGGAGAAAAGCTGTGGGATAGCCGTTCAAAGTGTACTTTGGTCCGATGCATCCGTTTTTGCTGAATACGGACAGGACGGCGGCAATGAGCTTATGCATAAGTTATCGGATTATGCATTGAAAAATCTTATGGGCATGGATTTTAATAACCCATTCGAAGCAAATGATTATCTGTTTTCCGAATGCTATAAAGAAATTAAACGAATAACAAGCCGCGATGACATAAGAAAAACATTCGTGCTGAATGCCCTTGTGCCGGTTGATATGGCCTACTGGCTTTTATGGGCAAAAACCAATGGAATAAGCTCATACGAAGATATGACTGAAGGATATGAAAAATATCTTCCTCTAAGGCATGAAAAAATTGCAGCAATTCCCCTTATAACATATGGGGTTTCCCATGAAGAGATAGAAAACCTCCTCAACGAGGGCAGCTTTTTTCTGAAAGTTAAAATCGGCAAAGAACCTGAATGGGATAAAAAGAGAGTTGAGGAGATCTGGGAACTGGCAAAAAACTATAAAACAGATAATACAGTGAGCGGAAAACCTGTGCTATACCTGGATGCCAATGGCCGGTATAAAGACAAGGCAGAACTGGAATCATTTATAAACTATTTGGATAAAAAGGGAATACTCTCTCATGTAGGTGTTTTTGAGGAGCCTTTTGATGAATTCGCTGAAATTGATGTCAGTAGTATTCCATGTATATTTGCAATTGATGAAAGCGCTCATTCGGTTGAAGATTCTCTTGTTAAGTTCCAACAGGGATATAAAGCCGTCGCACTAAAGCCGGTTGCCAAAACCCTCAGCGAAAGCCTGAAGATTCTAAAGGCAGCTGCCGACAGGAGCATAAAGTGCTTTACTGCCGACCTGACCGTTGCGCCGTGGCAGCTTGAGTGGAATAGAAACCTAGCTGCAAGGATTCCCACCCTTGACTGCGTTAAAACTGGCTTGCTTGAATCAAATGGTAATATGAATTATACGGATTGGGACAGGCTCAAAAGTTATCATCCATCTGGAGACGGAAGCTGGGTAGATGCTAAAAACGGAATGTTCTACCTTGCTGATTTTTATGAAGAAGACGGCGGTTTGTTTAAATCGCCTCGACATTATCTTGAAGTAATCGGATTTTAGGAGAAAGATGATGAAAGTTTATAAGGAAATATTAGAAAAAGCATTGGGCGACATGAGTATAAAAATCCAGCGAATGTATCTTGGTTCGGGTTTGTCAATGCGTGAATTGCGTGTTGTGCAGACTGAATCTGATTTCAATGCCATCACAGAGAAGCGGTTTTCAAAGGATAATGGAATGACATGGTCATCATATGAACCTGATGAAAATTATTTTGATAAAGATGGAGAAAAAGAAATTCTAAAAAGGGTCAACTGTATTGCACCGAATCCTGTTACCGGTCATGTTATAAGATCTGTAATGGAACGTGTTTTTCTATATGAACATAAAGCAGCCTATAAACATTACTGGTCAACGGGAGTAATGGATTGGCGGGATCATACGTATGTGGAAATTTCCAGGGATGATGGAAAGACATATCCTGAAAGACACTTGCTTGCCTATGAAACCAACAGGGGACTGGACTTTAACCATGGTTATCACGGTACAAATATTGAAATTAAAAAAACCGGTACTGTATTAACAAGTGTTTGTGCGCCGCTTGAATCAATTTGCAGAGCTTATTCACTTGATGCAAATGACTATGCATTGAGTCCGGTAATTACAAAGGCAGTGGTAGTTTATAAATTAAAATACCATAAAAGTTCCGACAGTTATATTGCCGCGCCCTCTCAGCCGGTAATCATATCGGATGAAAAATCATCCAGGGGTTTGCTTGAACCTAATGTCGTAATGCTGAAAGACGGAACATATTTGCTTGAATGCAGGGGCTCGAATGCAACATCCGAAGGATGGAAAACAAGGATGAAGGACACGACCCCTTCATACAGGTGGATATCATTCAGCAATAATGGTTTGGTTTTTACTGAACCTGAACCAATGACATGCGAAAACTGTGAAAAATTTTATTCCCCGTCATCAATTTCAAAGTGGCTTAGACATTCCGTAAACGGCAGATTGTATTGGCTGGGAAATATAACGCCTGGTAATCCAAAGGGAAACCGACCAAGATATCCGCTTTGTATTGCTGAATTTGATGAGAAAAAGAGATGCCTTAAAAAGGAAAGCGTTATTGCTATTGATGACAAACTTCCGGGTGAGGGAGACTTGGTTCAGCACTCCAACTTTACTTTTTATGAAGACCGGGAAAGCCATATCATGAAAATCGAATACTCCAGGCTTGGTCAGAATCCTGCTTATAGGTGGCAGGGTGATGCAGTCCGCATATCTATTGAAATATGAACGGAGATATCAATGAAAAATAGATACCATTTTACATTCGGTGAAATAGTGGCTAATGTCATAACACATGGTGTGATGGCAGCGCTTAGTCTGCTGGCAATGCCTTACGCAATAATAAGAACCTATGCCCTAGGGAACCTTCTTGACGCCATCGGGGTTTCAGTTTTCATGATTTCAATTTTCCTTATGTTCCTGGCATCCGCCCTATATCACTCCATGGCCAAGGACACTAAACACAATCGTATATTTAAGATGTTTGACCACATATTCATTTATGTAGCGATTGCCGGCAGCTACACGCCTGTAGCGCTGTCTGTTATAAAAGGATGGCAGGGTATCGTGATCGTATGTATCCAGTGGGCAATGGTCATTGCGGGAATCTTGTTTAAAACACTTTCAAAAAAACGCATGCCGAAGGCTTCGGTTATGGTATATCTGATTATGGGATGGACCGTAGTTATCTTTTTGCCCCTGTTTCTTAGGCAGGCAAGCACGCAGTTGTTTATAAGCATAATGGCAGGCGGAATTTTCTATTCGCTGGGAGTCATCTTCTATGCTGCGAAAAACATCAAGTATTTCCATATGATCTGGCATTTATTCGTCAACCTCGGTGCTGCCGCCCACTTTGTCGGTATAGTATTCTTTCTAAATTAATCGAAGTGTTGCCTGGGGTAACCCTTCATTAAACGAAGCGCTGACCCTGGAACGAAGCGCTGACCCTGGGTCAGCGCTTCGTTTTTATGATTTCAGGAATGGGATTATATATTCAGCCATGGAAAGCAAGCCATGGGTGCCTTTTTTAAACATCAATGTCTTAGAGTGCGGCACCAGCTTTCTAAGCCGCTTCTCAGCTTTTTTAAAATTGAAGAATGCATCATTTCCACCTGCTGCCATGAAAAGTGGTGCTTTTATTGCTGACAGAGACTCATCCGAAAGCGGTTTGACGGCTTCTGGTCTGACTATGAAATGTTCGTTGAGTAAGGTAAAGAACTCCCTTATCTCCAGTGATTCAAAACCATCCGGAAACAGCAACCTGAATGTTTTCTCTACGCCTTTTTCACCTTGGGTTGCATAGCTGACCATTTTCATTACAGCCTTCATGTTCGGGTTAACTATTCCGCCCGGTGCAATCAATGCGATTTTGCTGACCCTCTCAGGATGTGCGGAAGCAAATTTCAACGCTGCCCAGCCACCCAGGGAAAGTCCTGCGAATAAGGGTTTTTCAAGGCCTAGGGCATCGAGGACCTGAAGCAACCACTCACTGTACTCGTCATTTTCCCAGGACAGTCTCACATGGAAACTTTTTCCGGGTTCGCCGGGCATATCAATTGCATAAACCTTGAAATTCTTCGAGTATGCATTTATGTCTCCCGCCCATGTTGTTGCATTTGAGGTACTGCCGTGCAGAAGCACCAGCGGGGGCGCTTCATCATGGCCCGAAGTGATCATATGAGTGGTTCCCATTGGCACTTCTATATCAATTTCTTTAAATTTTACAGGCCAGTTTGCAAGCATCCTGTCATAAAATTCCATCATAAATTTCTCACCTTGCGGTGAATTGTAAATACTGACAATATTCATAATTATCCTCCTATTTTACGGTAAGACCGTTTCTCAACTTAGTTAGCCAGTTCAGTTCATTCTGATAGTTGCCGATCCTGTTCTGCCAAAGCATTTCCCAGAAGAATTTTGCCCTTTCGTTTTTTTCAGGAAATACTGTTTTCCTTTCCAACCTTTCCCTGCACATAACCAATTGCATTTCTATCTCATATTGATAAAGGTTAATAAGGTTCTCAATTTCTTCATTACTGAGTCCATCCGACCATGCAAGTTGGATTAAGAACGTACTTTTAGTATGAGGGACATCAGGTTTTGATTTAGCCCATCCGTTAAGCTCATCTTGCCCTTTTTGGGTAATATGATAAACTTTGCGGGCAGGGTAGTTATCCTGCTGTACAACTTCTTTTGTTACCAACTCCTCATTATTTAAGGAAACAAGGGTCTTATATATCTGATTATTATTTCCCGACCATGGGATGAACTCGGTTTCCATAAAGTATTTTTTAAGTTCATATCCGGTTAAAGGTTTCCAGCTGAGGAATCCAAGTATTGTGTGTTTAAGTGACATTTCAAGCGTCTCCCTTCGTGTGTTACTTAGTAACTATGTTAAGAGTAACATAGTGTATTAATAACGTCAAGCTACAATTTATTTTTTGTGTAATTAATTTATGAACGGGTAAATATAGAAGGAATAAAAAATCTATAGGAGAGAATTTAGTTTATGTTTTTTAACAGGGGAGCAGGAGCAAAAAGTATAAGCCAGAAGGCTGCAAAAGAAATAATGGAATCAAGAAAGATAACCTTAGTAGATGTAAGAACTCCGGGTGAATTTGCACAGGGCTACATTCCCGATGCAATATTGATACCATTAGACAGGCTTGCTTTTAATTCAGCAAAAGAACTTCCGGATAAGGATGCGGAAATTTTTGTTTATTGCTTAAGCGGCAACAGAAGCAGAACAGCAGCATCATTACTTTCGAGGGCAGGGTATACAAATGTCACTGATATCGGTGGTATCGGAACCTGGTCTTACGGCATTACCAAAGGTTAATATTTGAAGCCAGATAAAAAAGAGCAATAACACCGTGGTAATTGCTCTCTTTATTTGCAGTTTTTTATTACGTAATGGTTTGTAGTTCCGAGATTAGATATTCACGGTCCTCGGGCTTTTCGATATTCACTGCTGCCTCATGCGCTTTTTTCAGATAGTGCTCAACATTCTCAGTATCATTGATTATATTGTAGGCTCTGGCAATGGCCTCATAAGCAAAAGCCAGGTCAAAATCACCTATGTCATTCTCGCGGCAGAGTTTCAGACTTTCCTTTCCATGAAGAATGGCACTTTCAGCCATGCCGGCCAATGAATATACCCTTGATATCTGCCACTCTCCGCGCAACCATTCAATCGCTGTGCCGGTCTGCCCCCAATGGTATCTTGATGCATGTGCCCTGTGCAGCATATCTATTGTCTCATCATGTGTCCTGTGTTCTTTATCAATCAAGTCCCATGTGCTGTTGAAGTTCTCAACTGCTTCTTTTTTGTGCCATTGTTCTATTGTTAAATTTCCGTCGCTCATAATATCCCCCCTGTTATATAATATATATACCATTAAAAGGGTATTTCTATCAATTAAAAATTAGGGTCAAAGGTAAAAGTATGATGAAACCGAATATTATTTTTATTTTAAGTGATGAACACCGTGGGATGGCGATGACTCATCTTGGTGACGAAAATGTAAAGACTCCCGGCATGGATAAAATGGCATCCGAAGGTGTTAGTTTTAAAAGGGCATACTGCAACTGCCCGATATGCACTCCTTCACGCGGAACCATTTTTTCAGGAAGACATGCCCACAGTGGCCCTGTATCCGGGTTTTTTGATGTTTATAAAGCAGCAGCACCAAGTTTAGCAACAATTTTAAGGGAGAATGGATATCACACTGCTTATTTTGGAAAGTGGCACTGCGGCACTGTCAAAGACCAACGGGGTAAGCTTGTAAGGGATAATCCCGAAGTATATCCATGTCTTCCGCACAGGACGGCTGAAAGGCATAGGGCCGGTTTCCAGGACTGGTTCGGGTATGAATGCATAAATAAGCATTTCAGGCCATATATCTATATGGGCAGGGACACTGACCCGACTTTGCTGGATGGTTATGAAGCGGATGTCCTGACTGATTTAGCTATAGACTATATGAAGCATTATGATAAAGAAGAGCCTTTATTTTTGGTCTTAAGTATTAATCCACCGCATTTTCCCCTGGAAGTACCGAAGGAATTTGACACATTTGACAGGGAACAGCTCATTGTAAGGCCAAACTTCAGGCCGGATATCCCTGAAGCAAGGAATGACCTTGCAGTCTATTATGCAATGATACAGAACCTGGATCATAATATTGAAAGATTGAACGACTATCTTGTTGGAACCAAAGATAACACCTTGGTGATATACACCAGTGACCACGGTGAGTTCATGGGATCCCATGGAAAAAGGAAACGGAAGGAACATCCGCATGAGGAAAGTATCAGCATCCCTGCGATATTCAAAATGCCCGGCATTATAGAGAAAGGCAAAATTCCGGATGAGTTGTTCTCTTCCGTTGACATAGTTCCAACGATATGCGGTTTGCTTGGTATAAAGATTCCGGAATATTGCCAGGGCGTGGATTTTTCACCTTGCCTTAAAGGGGCTGAAAACTTCTATGGACCAGGAAAAGTTTTAATAGAAATGGTAAACAACCCCAGGTGGAATCTTGATTTTCTTGATTGGAGGGGCATTGTAACGGATAAATATAAGTATTGCTTCTATGAGGACGGAAGCGAATTGCTGTTTGACATTGCACAGGATCCATATGAAATGGACAATCTTGCAGAAAAAAATCCCGTATTAAGGGACAAAATGCAAAAAGAACTTTTAGAATTAATGCAAGAAAACCGTGAACCGTTCTTTGATGTGATAATAAAGCATGGACACACAATGAACGAAAAGGACATTGATGTTTCTGTTAAGGAGTAAGCTATGAGAAGAGATCTATTGATTGCCGCACAAAAAGAGTTTTTGCGAATGTACCCGGGGGGATTTGCCAATGATGAGATGCAGGTTCATGTGAAAAAGCACAAAATCGATAAAATGCATGATTTCGCAAAAGAAGCATTCAGTAAAGAAAGTTTTAAAGATTTTGAAGCTGTTTTTAATAGTATAGTAAAAATCATATCCAGGTCATCAGTGGTTTCTGTTTTTGAAAAAGCCAAGTTTCGTGACTTTGCAAAAACTATGATGATGGATCAGAAGATAAGGTTGGTTGAAGGATTGTATGATCTTCTTCACGAAGATAAAAGCGATGGATTTACAAAAATGGCTGGGATATTGGCTGAAGATAAACTTGCCAAGTGGCCGCTTCTGACTGTCATCCCGTATTACTATGATACCGATGGCGAAATATTCATTAAACCCACAACAGTTAAGGCTGTTATAAAAACATTTAACCTTGAAGGCGTAGTATATAACTCAAAACCGACATTTGGCTTTTATGAAGCATATAAAAACGAGTTTCTGAAAATGAAGGAAATAGTTGAACCTTGTGTGGCTCCTGAAAATGGAGCTTTTTCCGGATTCCTTATGATGATGGTGGAATCTGTTAAATAATATAGAAGAGGTGGGTGTAATGGATAAGCGAACTAAACTATTAAAAGCAACGGCATTACTGTTGTGCATTCTTTTTGTTCTGTCAGCATGCTCCGCGGGAAACAGTGGAGGAGCCGGCAATACTAAAGCGGCAATAAGGAAAAATGTTGAGACTAAGCAGAAAGCCATGGATACGGCTGACCAGGCCATGTATATGTCGACTGTCACCCAGAATGACTATTACTATAAAAACGAACAGATAAGATGGTTTACTGAAATGGTTCATAGAGGCATCCAGAAAGTGAACATGACAGTTGACGAAATAAAAATTATTGATGATGATACAGCCGTGGCAACCATCCACCAGACTCATGTTAACGGTGAGGATTTTGATTTCACATGGCCTGCGCTTTATAAGCTTGAAGAAGGCGGCTGGGTTGACTGCGGATATAATTTTAAAGAAGTTGATACGGGAAAGTTTACCGTCAAATACATGGAAGGTGAGACCAGGGTAAATGATTTCATCAGTATGATGAATCAATCATATACTAATCTGGAGCCGATTTTTGCTGAACGGCCTCACAGTAGCTTTGAGCTCAAATTATTCAGCGACAGGGAACTATTAAGGCAGAGGACAGTCCCATCCAATGCATGGCTGTTCACAGGCTGGGGAGAGCCCAACGAATCACTGAAACTGTTTACAGGTCATCCCGATATAAGCAGATATAACGGGACTGTCCAGCATGAAGTTGTCCATCATATAACCATCAACATTTGTAATAATAATCTTCCGATTTGGTTATATGAGGGAGTAGCAATGTATTATGGAAGTTCGTATTTTGGCTTTGAAAACTCAAAAATACTTTCCAGCCTGATAAAAGAAAACCTCAGAATGCCTATTGCAGAACTTGAAGTATTAGATAGTTCAAAGTTGACTGAAACTGATGACATCTATACATGGTATGGTCAGAACTTCATGTATACTGCTTATTTAATTGATACTTATGGTCATGATAAATACATGGAGATTTGGTACGAAGCGGGTAAAAAACCATTTAATGACAGTGCCGCCAATCCGAATTTTTATTCGCAAAACAATGAAACTATGAGTGAGGTTCTTATGACTGTCCTTGGACTTACAAAACAACAGCTAACCGATGAGTATTTGGAGTGGCTTGAAACTACCGATATTCTCGAAAATCCGCCCTTTGGGTAAATCATCCGTCGGATGATTTGCTCATTTGTATGAAACAGCTTCTTTACACATGAGGGCAAGGTTTTCAGGAGGGACATCTTCCTGTACATTATGGGCGGGGGCCAGTACAAGGCCTCCGCTTTTACCTAGTATGTCTACCGCTGCATGAACCTCTGATTTTATTTCCTCCGGGGAGCCATGAGGGAGTGTGGTCTGGATGTCTATTCCGCCCCAAAATGTAATTTTATCTCCAAAATTCTTTTTTAGTTTTTTCCTATCCATTCCCGCTGCAGTCGGCTGCACAGGATTCAGGATATCCATTCCAATATCAATCAAATCGCCGATGAAATCATAACTAGCGCCACAGGTATGATGGAAAATCTTAGCACTTGTGTGCGAACGGATGTATTTGTAAATCTTTTCAAGTTTAGGTTTAATCATTTCTTGAAAAAGTGGAACGGACAGCATCGGTGCTGTCTGTGTGCCCAGGTCATCGGCCATGCAAACAACATCAAATGCATCTCCGACTTCGTCTAGCAATCCACAGTAGTAATCAATCTGCATATCAACTATCTTGTCTGTCAGGAGTTCTGCAAAGTCCTTGTCAACAATCAGGTCCATTAGGAAATTCGCCATTCCACGGGTATACATTGAAAGTTCAAAGACAGAGGCAAGTGAACCGGAAACTACGGCAAAACCTTCGTTACGGAATTTGTCGCATTTTTCTTTCATCCCCGTGTATCTGCTAGGGTGCTTCATATTTGGAAATTTAATATTTCGCAATTCATCTATATCAATATCGGCAAAAGGATGATAAACCATTTCTGAATAATCCCCGACAACCTTGTAATGTATCCCCATTTCACTATCATGGGATCCGTCCTCAAAATATGTTGTTTCCCATCCTTCAAGTGGATTGGTATAAACATGGCGTGTGTCTACGTTGAAATACCTCAGTATTTCTTCATCAATGTCAATCCTCAGATTGAAACCTCCCAGTGGTGCTGACGGATTTGATATTCCTAAGAATTCAACTACATTTTTATAGGCGCTGTTAGTAAATGAGGTTACAACCCCGCCCAAATCAATCGGAACCCTGTCGGGTTGTTCGTGGTTTAATGCGCATAGGACACGGTCTCTTGAATTCATAATAAACTCCTGACTTTAATGGAAACTTATATATTCAGTATATCAGAGAATTGTGATTGTTATGAAGCTGTGGTAGTATTTACTGGTAATTTTAATGAAGGTGGCTGATGACGAAATTAACGAGGATTTCTCCATACTTATCGGGAATTGCATTCGCAACAATATTTGGTTTTTCTTTTCTTATTGTAAAAAACACTTTAAATAGTGTGGAAGTTTTCCAATTGCTGGGGCTTCGGTTTCTAACAGCAGCACTGGTATTTGAATTGCTTAGAGTTACAAAAATCATTAAAATAAGTTTAAAAGTGAAGGATCTTAAGATAATCCTTCCGGTGGCTGTGTTTCAGCCTGTACTTTACTTTATTACGGAAGTCTATGGGATAAAATTTGCAGAATCCAGCGAAGCAGGATTGTTCATAGGCATGATACCCATTGCGGTTGCGCTGGTTTCCTGGATTTTCTTAAAAGAAAAACTAAATATCAAACAAACGATATTTATGGTTATATCCCTTACCGGTGTTGCATTTATAAGTATCTTGCAAATGAATAGTTCACCGGGTTCGAGTAAGCCCATTGGGTATCTGTTCTTGGTGGGGGCAGTTGTCTCGGGTGCTTTTTATAGTATGCTTTCCAGGAAGGCTTCATTAAGTTTCAGGCCTGTTGAAATAACATATGTGATGATGCTTACCGGAGCGGTTGTTTTTAATATTATTGGTATAAGCGATGCCTTAATAAAAGGTTACAGCTATTTCAGTCCATTTTTGAATTTGGCATCAATCGCATCTATTTTATATCTTGGAATTCTCTCGTCTGTACTTGCGTTCTTTTTTGTGAATTTTACACTTTCAAAAATGCCGGCGACTCAGAGTTCATTATTTGCCAATCTGATTACTGTAATAGCGATTATGGCTGGTGTTATATTTTTAAAAGAGAATTTCTCAACATATAAGATAATCGGTTCAGTTTTCATTATCATAGGTGTTTGGGGTGCAAATTACTTTCAGACAAAGAAAAAGGAAGCTATTATTAATCCTAAGTACTAATGCCAAATAAAAGGGCTCATTATGAACCCTTTTATTTGGCAGAGAGGGGGGGATTCGAACCCCCGGCAGACTGTTAGCCTGCAGCTGATTTCGAGTCAACCACCTTCGACCTCTCGGACACCTCTCCACGCGAAGTATATTGTAATTTAAAATTGCATATAAGTAAAGAATTTAGCAAAAGTGTCAGGGTAAAGATTAGCGTTTAAATTTGAAATAATCGGAGAGTAGGGAAGCGCATTCATCTTCCATAATTCCGCCGTAAACCTCGGGCTTGCTGTTGAAGGGTAGTATGAACAGATCGGTGACTGAGCCGGCGCAACCGGCCTTAGGGTCATAAGCGCCGAAATAAACCTTGCGGATTCCTGATTGGATTATAGCACCAGCACACATAGGGCAGGGCTCTAAGGTTATATATATATCACAGTCGTCCAGCAGCCGCGAATCAAGAAGCCTACAGGCAGAGTCAATTGCAATCATCTCGGCATGGAGCAGAGCATTGTTCTCAACATTCCTCCGGTTGTGGGTGCTGATGATTACTTCATCATTCCTTACAATTACAGCACCAACAGGAACATCGTCCTCTGAAAATGCTGACTTTGCTTCTTTTATTGCTGCTGACATAAATTTGTTCATTAAAATTTCCAAAAAATAAGCGGGTATCTAAACCCGCTTAGTAGTTACTTAAGTGTTACAAGGTCTGTATTACAGCTCCTGCACACATTTTTTCCTTTGAATTCGCTGATACCTTCAGTTTCACCACAAAAAACACACCTCGGTTCATGTTTCTCTACAATAATTGATGTTCCGTCCATATATATTTCGATGTCATCCTTGATGGCGATTTCCAGACTGTCGCGATATGACTTTGGCAGTACTATTCTTCCCAGAGGGTCTAGGCGTCTAACGATTCCATTTGATTTCATTTGGCATTCTCCTCTCCTGATAGTACATATATAATGCCATTATTAACTAAAAATGTCAATAGCAGAAGGTTTGATATTTGAACTATATAGCGCTAAGAATCCAATAAGTCTCATAATCCGTCTTAGAATAGGCTAATTTCTTTAAATCATCCAGAAGATATATGAATTTAAAAAGTTTTTTAAAAATAATGTGTACACAATTGACATGGTGTACACATAGGGCTATAATGAGATTAATTGATGCATCAAAAGTTTACCGGGGGGTGAGTAGGAACACACTTTTTTACTAAAGAGGAGATTCAATAAATTACGATGGATGAGGAAAATAAAATTTTTCAAGATACCGTCATCGGTTTCAGGGAATTAAGGAACAACATAAGCGAAGTATTTGAAGGTGTAATCCACAATTACCGGATAGTAAACAGTACTAACAAGAAAAAAAGACATTCAGATTCAGCGGTAATTCTGGCGGCAAAGCTACTTGAGGGCATACTGTATGCCTACACATTTAATCCTGTCGTACAGCGCGATACACAGACGGGACTGCAAAAGATAACCTTGAACGAAATTGATGTATACGGAAGCGGAATAACAAAAGACGATGCCGCAACAAACCTGCTTAATGCAGTGATAAATTCTACCGTTGAATATTTTAATAATATTGACCTCAATATGAGAATTTACCAACAAAAGATTAAGCTTCCGTATTATTTAAAGATCAAACAGTGCAAGACTAAAGAGGAACTGAAAGACTTACTATCATTATGATCCCCAATTGAAAACGGCTCCGGGTTTCCCGGGTCCGTTTTCGCGTGTATAGATAAACAGCAGTGCCATTAAACGTTCTTTAGTATATAATTATCTTTTGAAGTATGGTTTGAAAGCATATTGCAATGGGGTAACCATGGGTCGTATCAAGAAATATACCGGAATTATAGTTATTTTAGTTATCACAGTAATTTTAATCACTGTATTTTCCATTATCCAATCTAAAAATGCCTTTGATGAAACTATCTATAACTATTACTCAGTTGATAAGCATATAAGACTGCTGACATCCAAAGAATATCATGGCAGGCAGGCAGGCTCAGAGGGCAATGAGATGGCCATGGATTACATGGTAAACTATTTTCAGGATATCGGGTTAAAACCAGCAGGTGAAAACGGTACCTATTATCAGGATTTTACAGCACTGGCTGCGAATATAGATACTCAACCAGTATTCGAAATTAAATCTAAAAGCGGTGAGATACTGTTTGAACTTGATATGTATCAGGATTACAGCGCCATAACAAGCATGAATGGCGGACCTATTGATTTCACAGGCGAAATGGTATTCGTTGGAAATAATCTTCTAAGGGTAGACCCTGAATATATCAAGGACAGGATTGTTGTTGTAACCCATAATACTCTGACCCATGAGAAAGTGAATTATGTTATTCAAAACGGCGGCAGTGGTATCCTTTCCAATACCGATTTGTTTGCGTACACCTATTCCAAGCACCAGGAATTGGAAAAAGAACTGAATGTTGCCGGAAAAACAGATGAGTCAATACTTGTCGGTTATATTTCACGTGCCATATATAGAGATACGCTTGAAATAGCAGATGAAGTAATATCTGATGATATTATTAAGCCTCTGGGAATTGTAAAAAATACCCGTATCAAGGTTGATATGAGTTTTCCTATTGTAGAAACAGCAAATGTCCTTGGTAAAATCGATGGTAAATTGAAAAACGGAAGGGTACTGCTGATAACTGCAGGTATTGACGGCTCAGGGGTAGGAACGGATATAAGACATTTCCCCGGTGCAATAAGCAATACATCAGGGCTTGCAGTCATGATGGAAACAGCACGAATAGTAGCGGCCCAGGATAATCTTCCATATGAAACAATAGTCTTTATTGGTTTTAACAGCCAAAAACGCCAGCTGTCCGGATCTGAATATTATCTTGAAAACCCTATATATCCAATTGACAAGACAACAATCATCCATCTTGAGGATATTGGATATCCTACGGTGGAAGGGCTGAAGATAGCGTCCGACAACATCAACAGCAGTATCCTTAAGGATAAGATAAGTAATTTTGCTAAAGACTCAGGTCTTAAAACTACTAAGACCGGCCCGGTATATGGAGTGGCCCGCAGGTTTGCTGACAGCAGGATTGCTGCGGCTACTTTGAGCGATATTTTCTTTTTACAGGATAGATATACGGATGTATACGAGAGCGTTGACCGTGACAGCATAAGAAATGCATCGCTGGTATTACTAAACTATATAAAAAGAGATGTTTTCAGAGATACAAGGGTGGATTATCTGAATGCTTTTAATATTGTTCTGATTACTGCCGTAATTCTGCTTTTTGCATTGAATATTCTGCTGGGACGGTTGAACAGGATAAATCCCAATATGAAAATCGGCCGCCGATCATTGGAGGACATATATTATTCGACCCCAGTCGCATTAATAAGGAAATCACTTCAAATTATACTGCCGGTTTTCATCGCAGTTTTCCTGCTTGTTTTTCTTGCCAATTTCGATCCAGATACCAACATTAGTATGGTCAATAATGAATTGAAAACGAATTTTTCCCTATTTCTGACACTAAAAAACAGCATTCTATACTTTAAAAATATTTTTAAACCAGGCACCAACGGAAGTGCTGCAAGTATTATACTCAAATCTGCATCCAAAAGTTTGCTTCTTATGGTTTCATCACTGATTCTATCAACTGTCATTGGCGTAGGCAGGGGACTGTTGGAAGGATACAGGTCAAAAAGGCGAAACCTAAGGTCATTGGGAACACTTGTGGTTTTCTCCATTCCGGATGTCCTGATTGTTCTTCTGGGCCTGCTGCTATATGTAATGATCGCTAAGAATTCAGGTCCGGTTGATGTTACCATCCTTAAAAAGTTCATACTGCCCCTTATTACTTTGTCGATATTGCCGTCAATTTATATAACACGCATGACTTATATAACAATTCAGGATGAAATAAAGCTTGACTACATCAGAAATGCCAGGGCAAAGGGCCTCTCAAAGAAGAAGATTTTTACAAATGAAATACTGCCGGCAGTTTCGTTCAAAATAATCGACGCTATGCCCGCTATAATGACAATGCTGTTTTCGAACATGATAATAGTTGAGTATCTATTCAATTACCTGGGAATTTTGAATTATCTTATTTATTTCTACAATAGGCATAATGTGGGTGGATTTGTGGCTCTTGCTATTACACTGGGCCTTATCTATATAGTGCTGACCTGGGGAATCCAGTCAATCGCCCGGTTTGTCAATCCGCTTAAAAGGAAGGTGGAAAAATGAAAAAAGCAAACCTTCCTTTAATAATAGGCAGCCTGATACTTTTATTAATTCTTTCAATCATTGTTTTCCCTGAAATTTTTACAGATAAAAGTCCATATAATATGCAAAAAATGATTTTCTCCACAACCAACGGCACCCTGAATGTTGAAAACGCCCCATATCCTCCCTCAAAGGACTTTATAATGGGCAGCGATGAATTCGGCAGAGATATATACAGTTTCATCATCTATGGAACAGGACTAACTATTTTACTTGGGATTTTCGTAGCATTGGGACGTTTCATAATAGCTGTACCAATGGCGTTGAGCGCAGGATTCGGGAATAACGCGACAAAGACCATAATACGGCAATTCAGCATACTGTTTTCCGCTATACCGGCATTGCTTATAAGCGTTATTATACTAAAACTTGAGTTCTTTACAGGTCTGGACAAGGCAGGTTCAATAACCGCATTTGTAATTGTCCTTTCTATGGTGGGCTGGCCTAAATTAGGGAACCTTATTATGGAAAGGGTAGATACAATTAACCGGCAGCCGTTCATTCGTAGTGAAATTGCAATAGGTAAAAGTAGGTTCAGGATTGCCATTGAGAATGTTTTCCCGCATCTGGCTTCAGAGATAACGGTTCTGTTCTTTATGGAAATCGCCAGAGCGCTCTCCATGATTATGCAGATGGGCATATTCAGCGTTTTTGTCGGACTGTTAAAAATTATTAAAGATACAGAAGGCGGCGTAAGCTTTTTTGATGTAAGCTTTGAACCTGAATGGGCGGGAATGCTTTCAACATCAAGAAGCATGGCAAGTGTAGCCCCGTGGACCGTGCTTTTCCCTGCAATTGCATTTTTCATAAGTGTACTGGGCTTTAATCTATTCGGTGAAGGATTGAGGACTGTGCTGCAGAAGCGGGACTCAATGTTTGTTCCAAGGCTTCGAAAACTGATTTCTTTTGATTTCAAATACTTATGGTCAGGCATTAGTAAAAAAACAAAATTAGTATCTGGTACGGTTGTCATTATAGCAGCTGCCCTTGTTCTTGCTTTATCCCTGACCGGCGGAAGCAAATACAAATTCACTGCCACTGCATACGGCCTTCCGGTTTATGAAAGCGTTGCAATCGGAACTGAACAGGCTTTAGAAACAGCAGGATTTATTGCAAATGAAATGAATCGGATGGGTATAAAACCCCTGGACGGGGATGAATATATAGTGGGGTATGATATTGGAAAGTCCGTACTGATTCTGGATCAATCATTAATTTTGGAAACCCTTGGCAAAACTTTAACAGCGGAATTTGAAATAGATTATTCGTTCAGGGCGGCTGCAGATGGAACATATTTCGGCGGTGTGTATGACGCAACGCGAGAAGACATGTTCAGTCTACTCAATTACAGCAGATTCGATGGTAAATTTGTAATGATTGACACTGCATACTATAACGATGCGTCTGTAAATCATTTTATAAGGAAAATCAATGAAAATTCTGACGTCAGCGGCATATTGCTTGTAGTACGCCATGGGGAAAAGACAGAGGGTATCTATGCGAATGAAAGCCCCGGTGCACCTGTAATACTTATAACTAAGGACTTTGCTGATAAATTAAAAAACGATGAAAATATAAAACTCACTATAACAGCCTCTTTATTGGAACTGCAGCCGGAGGGGAAAAATGTAATGGGCATATTTGAAGGTGCTGAAGGCACCCTTCAGGAAGAAGCCATTATAATCGGCATGGGTTATAATTATCTGGATGAAGATGAAAGGGGAATCCTGGAATTCAATATTCAGTTGATGGAAAAAATATGTTTGCTTGAAAAGAACAGCAGGTCGATTATATTTATTTTTATGGATGGCACAGGAAGTGATGCCCTTCATGGAATTTTCGCAGTGACAGGTGATTTCCCTTATGGTGCTTCAAAGGTCAAGGCATATATAGACTTAACTGGCTTAAAGGCAACTGAATTTGATTATGTGAAGTATAGTTCTGTGCAGGCGCCGTTTACCAGGCAATATGCATGGGGTCTGGCCCATCAGATAGAAAAGCTGTTTAGTTCCCGGAGAATTGAGATTGAAGAACTAGAATCCATTTTCTTCGGAAACGAGTACTACTTCACAGACAGTTATGCATCTAATGCTATGTTCTATGACAGGGGAGTCGCGACCATAATCATCGGTACTGATAAAATAAGCGATGGGAACCATCATATATATGAAATCGGAGAGATTGTGCTGGAGACAATCAAAAACAATAATTACTAAAAGAGTGGAATATGACTGAATATCTTCTGGAAATTAAAAACATGAAAGTAACCCTGGGTTCGGGGGATAAAGCCCTGCGGATAATCCGCGGATTTGATTTGTGTATGAACAAGGGCGAAATCGTTGGTATCCTCGGGGAATCCGGAAGCGGTAAAACGGTGTCATCAAATATGATTGCCCGCATATATGGAAATGACGAAGGCCGTATTGACAGCGGTGAAATCATTTTTAAAGGACAGGATATTACTAAATTTAATGATAAAGAGATGAATAATATCAGGGGGCGGCAGATATCCTACATATTCCAGAATCCTTCCCAGGCTCTGAATCCGTATAAGCGGGTTGGAAAACAGCTTGAGGACCTGATGAAAACCCATGGATTGGAATACACTAAAGAATTAATTCTAGAAGCTATGGCTGAGGTTGGACTGGACAGAGCCGACACTGTATATGATATGTTTCCATTCCAGTTAAGCGGAGGCCAGAACCAAAGGATTATGATATGCCAAAGTATCCTGTGCAGGCCGGACCTGCTGATTGCTGATGAACCGACTAGTTCTATAGATGCAATGCTCCGGAAAAAAATCCTTGACCTATTAATTGGTATTAATAAGAAGTACGGGATGGCCATAATCTTTATAACCCATGACTTTGATGTTGCAAAATACCTATGCGGCCGGCTGGTTATTATGTATGGGGGGATTGTAGTAGAAGAAGGGGAACTCAGAAGGCTACTGAATAGTCCCATGCATCCATATACTGAAGAACTTATAAGATGCGCCGGCTCTCTTGACACTCAGGCGGAGTATTTGTATTCGCTTGAGGGGAGTCCCCCGATCCCTGCTGAATTTAAGGACGAGTGCCCGTTTTATGAAAGGTGCAGATACAGGGTGCCTTCATGCCGCGACAGTATGCCTGAAATGATTGAAAGTAGCCATGGAAAAACAAGATGCCCTGTCAGGCTCGGAAAGGGGGAATAAGGTGCAAAGCTTATTAAGTGTAAGGAACTTATCCAAACATTTCATAGTCATGAAAAACTCTGTTTCATCTAAAACGGTAATTAATGCAGTAAAGGATATTTCATTTGACTTATATCCCGGAGATTCCCTTGGCCTAATAGGGGAGAGCGGGTGCGGAAAAACTACCACTGCCAATCTGGTGCTGCGTTTGCTTGAGCCATCCGGCGGGAATATATCACTGTTCGGCCAGGACATTACGTTCGTGGAAGAAAACAAAATGCGGTCCCTTAGAAAAGATATACAGATTATTTTCCAGCAATCCGGAGGAATCCTAGATCCTAAAATGACGATTGCCGAATTAATTATGGAACCGCTGAAAATCCATCATATTGTCAAGGAAACTGAGTACGATAAAGAAACAGACAAATTGCTGGAGCTGGTTGGATTGTCTGCAAAAGAAAAGCTTAAGTACCCATATCAGATGAGCGGCGGCCAGATTCAAAGGGTAATCATTGCCAGGGCTATCGCCACAAAACCAAGGATTATTGTATGCGATGAACCTGTGGCATCACTAGATGTGTCGGTTCAGGGGCAGATATTGAATCTTTTGCAGAACCTTAAGAAGGAGCTTGACTTAACCTTTCTGTTCATAACCCATGATTTAAAAGTCATACAGCATATATGCAACCGGATAGCGGTAATGTATAAAGGCGAGGTTATTGAAATTGGATTTGCTGACGATATACTGAATAACCCTCAGCATGAATATACAATAAGATTAGTTGACTCAGTATTATAAAAAAGAAGCAACTAACTGAAATTTATTGTTATGATTTCTTTTTTGCATATTAAGTAAAGGTTGTTGTCTTGTACAACTGCTTTATAAAAACCGGGGTTGTCACAGAGTTTCTCGATAAATTGACCCGTATTAAAATTCCAGACTTCAACCTCTTTAAAAGTGGCTGTTATATATATTCCCGGTTCATCTGTTGAGTAAATCCGTATAAGTCCTTTATCTGTAAGAGCATGGGGGAGTAAGAATGTTTCCATTTTCATTTCACATGGATCAAAAACAAAAAACGAATACCCATGCTCTAGTTCCAAATGATAGTTTGAACCTCCGCATAAGTACAAGCGATCTGTTAACTTGCCGAATATATGAAAATATTCATATTCAGTTATAACCTTCATAGTTTTCCCAGGCAATAAAGTAAATGGATCGAGTAAAGCAACCATACAAAAATCATCTTCAGGTACACAAGATCTGCAGTCAGCGTGATATGTAGTTGCAGCAATGATCATGTTAATCTTCTCATCATATTCAAGAGAGCGAATCATTTGATTAGGCAGGGGATTAGTTACAATCAGAGAATCGTTTGCTGAAGGCGAATACCGGATCATTGTAGAACCAAGAAACCCATATTTATGGCTGCAGGAATAAAAGATAGTATCTGAATTTTGACACATGGCAACCGGCCGCATAACTTTTCCGGTTGGAGCAACAACAATTCTTGGATTCTCAGGGAAATGAGCAGGCTGCTTGGGGTCGTATTCAACAAGCTGCCCTCTTGTATATGAGGTCATATATATTTTGTTATTCAATCCTGCTACTTCCAGAACTTCTCCCGCCCCACCTGTTGCACGTCCTAAATCACAGCCTTTTCCGGTTTTTATATTAATTTCAAAGAATCTTTGTGTGATAAACGGAGTGCAGAGCAAACGATCTTCATCAATCCGGTAAAGACAATCAATATGACCTATGGAATCACTTTCAAATTTCACCGATGTTTCTATTGCACCGGTCATTGCATCAATTCTGAAAAAGAAGCCATATAAGTTAACGCAGACAATTTTCTTCTTACTTGTTAAACGAAATCCGTAAAGAAGCGAATCAGGTATCTCGGTAATATAGTCAACATCGCCGGTTTCCAAATTCCATCGGTATATTGAGGTATTACCCATGGGTAATGTTTTGCTTCCATAAGCATACTGTTCATCACTGCCAAACCATGCAGCTTCTGTTATTGGGGTTTTTCCGTTTACAAATTGCCTTTTCAAAGAATCAAACCAACCGAAGGCAGGTAAGTAAATAGCTCCATCTTTGCGCTGAATCACGGCAGTATATTCCAAAAAACTTAGATTTCCCCCGGGTTTGCGGCTTTCCATTATAATATCTATAGAATCATTTACCGGATCCCATAAAAGCAACTCGACATCAGGCACACAGTTTATAAATGTATATGTCCCGTCTATATTTTTTACGGAACAACGCAGCTGATTATTTTTTAACGGTATGTCTTTGAAAATAGTAGAGATTGTTTCATATTCAGTGTTGAACGAAAGGCCGTTCCTCTTCATTTCATCAGCACAGTATGCTGCCCAGAAAACTTTTTTAGTCTTATCATCATAAACAAAGCCACTGACTGACAGCGCATGTGGCAGACCTGTGTGAAAGGTTTCTGTAATTCCTGTTTTCAAGTCGAGTTTTGTTATTGTATCTAAAAAACAAGACAGCCACATAATATCATTGCCTGCATATGAAGCGCCGTAGAAACCAAATTCTTTTTTATCAGGATTAAAATGATATAACCGGTTTTTCCCTGACGCAGTAACAAGAGCACCGATGCTGCCGCTGTTGCTGTTCCATGTAGATGCCCAGAACCGCTCTTCGCCGGTTTCTGAGTCAATCCCCGCAGGCACCAACTGGGCATTGACGAAAGGATCACGTGTTGCCGGAATGGGTGTTTTTATTGTTTTTCTCTTCATAATAGACCTTCTTACATAGATTCACATTACTATGCATAAATTACCACAAAACCTAAGGTCAAACAACATTTTTAATGTATGGGGTATATAGGAAAGAAACTTTCTCTTCCGCTGTGTCAAAAGTGTATTTTTATGTCGTTCATATGTAAAAGTTAAAGAGAATGGGAAACTGACATAAAAAAAGCTGGATGTATGTAAAATAAATCTTGTCTGATACATTTTTTAAGATGTCATTAATTTGGTCTTGGTAGGAATTAGTCTGATTTTTATTGCAATTTATGTGTTGATAAGTTAATATATATTTTGCTTGCGCCCATAGCTCAGCAGGATAGAGCGCCGGTTTCCTAAACCGTAGGCCGAAGGTTCGAATCCTTTTGGGCGCACCAAGGAAGTATTTTCAAAAGAAAATACTTCCATTTTTATGCTAATAGACTATTCGTTTAAACTCTTAATATCTGATATGTAAAAGTGCAAATGTAAATGAATTATGAAATTTTAATATAGCTTTTTCCTTTGTAGTAATGTTTTCATGTGTTAGATACCAGCTGCCCGGGAAAGCATAACGAGTCTGATTTTTAACATGTTTTTAACACATGGTTAACTGCTTTGTAACTCGAAAAATCATGTTTTGATATATAGTGTCAATATATAAAACAACATGATTTTTAGGAGGAAAAAATGAAAAAGTTACTGGTACTGGTATTGTGCCTTGGGCTCGTGTTGTCCGTTGCAGCTTGTGGAAACAATGATGCAGGAGACGAACTGGGTGGAGAAGTAATTATTGATGGTTCGGGAACAGTTTATCCCCTTATGGCAGCTGTTGCTGAAAAGTTTATGACTAACAAAGAACCCGGTGTCAGCGTTCAGGTCAGCCGTGCGGGGTCATCTGCCGGTTTCAAGAAGTTCATCGCAGAAGAAATAGATTTCTCGGATGCTTCAAGAGGAATCAAAGACAGCGAAGTAGAAGGTCTCGCTGAAAAAGGATATGTAGTCGGAACAGATGTACTTGAATTCAAAGTAGCTCTTGACGGTCTTACAATCGTTATTAACAAGGATAACGACTGGGCAACTGAAATGACCAGGGAAGAAATCATCAATATGTACCTTTCAGGAACATATAAAGCTGATGACAAGGTGCTGTGGTCAGATATAAGATCTGATTGGCCCGGGGAAGAAGTAAAATTCTTCGGACCTAACGAAAACCACGGAACATATGAATTCTTCTTTGAAAAGATTCTTGATGAGCAGCCTATGGTAACAACCGCTACCCTTGAACAGGAATATTCCACTTTGGTTGACTTAGTATCAAAGGAAAAGAATGCTATTGCTTTCTTCGGTTTCGGATACTATGTCAGCAATACAGATAAACTTACAGCTGTTAAGGTTGACTTCGGAGATGGACCTGTTGAGCCTACTCTTGCAACTATTGGAGAAACTCTTCCTTACGCAGGATTCACCCGTCCGGTATTCACATACCTTAACGTGAAGTTTGCACTTGCTGAACCTCAGATTCTTGATTATGCAAAATATTGTGTATCACCTGAAGGATTCGCAGCTTTAGCTGGAGAAACAGGCTTTGCACCTCTGCCTGATGCAGATTATGCAGTATATGCAACACAGCTTGAAAACCTTGGTAAATAAATAAAGCGCAGACTCTATAGAACTTTAAGGTGAGGAGATCAAAGCTTCTCATCTTAAAGTTGTCTTAGGGCTTGAGCCTCGTTATTGAGAAAGATTTATAAACGGAGCATGTAAATGAACAAGATTAATGTAAGGGATCTTATATTAAAAAATCTGGAAAACTCTTCGAGCAGGAGAACTGACACTATAGTGTCCATACTGCTTTTAGTTGCAGCGTCAATCTCGATTGTGACGTCCCTGGGAATTGTTGCGACATTGGTTAATGATGCAGTTCACTTCTTTGCTGAGGTTCCTCTTAAGGACTTTTTCAGCTCTGAGCTGGCTCCATTGAGCCCTGAGCCTTCCTTTGGTATCCTTCCGCTTCTGGTTGGTACAGCATTATCTTCATTGATTGCAATGCTGGTAGCAGTTCCCGTCGGATTGACGGCCGCAATATACCTGAGTGAGTTTGCTCCCGTCAGCTTTAGGAACACATTGAAACCCATTATGGAAGTCCTTGCCGGTATACCAACGATAGTCTACGGTTTTTTTGCTTATTCTTTTGTAACCCCGCTTCTTATGAGGATGTTACCGGATCTTGAGGCAAAGAATGTACTGAGTGCAGGCATAGTCATGGGAGTCATGATCATACCTATGGTCACTTCGCTGTCTGAGGATGCTATGAGTGCTGTTCCGACATCTCTTAGGGACGGAGCCTTGGCGTTGGGAGCAACCAAACTTGAGGTTACACTGAAAGTTGTGGTTCCCGCAGCAATTTCGGGAATAGTCGCATCATTCATATTAGGTATATCAAGGGCAATCGGAGAGACCATGATTGTGGTAATTGCAAGCGGAAGCTCAAAGAAACTGACATTTGATATAACACATTCTATGCAGACCATGACATCATATATAGTTGAGTTCACCGGCGGAGACGCAGGTGCTGGCACCATAGGCTACTACAGTCTGTATGCGGTCGGTCTTTTGCTTTTTGTTTTTACTCTTATCATGAATCTGATTGCGCAGTATATTGCAAAAAGATACAGGGAGGTATATTGATCATGAAGAAGATACCTGCTGTAAATGAAAGCAAATTGAAAATGGAATCAAAACAGTATAAAAAGAGAACAGACAGGCGAATTCTTGCTGACAAAGTATTCAGAAAACTATTTTCCTTATCAATTCTTTTTGCTGTGGTAGTGCTGTGTGTCCTGCTGTGGCAGATAGTTTCGCAGAGCATAGGATGGCTTAATGGAAGATTCCTTACAAGCAATCTCTCAATTGACCCTTTTAAAGCCGGTATAAAAGGAGTAATTATAGGTTCGGTTCTACTGATGGCGGTAGTCATTCCTGTTACTCTGCTTCTTGGAGTCTCTACAGCTATATACTTGGAGGAGTACGCGGGAAAAAGCAAATTGAAGACAATAATCAATACAAATATATCAAACCTGGCAAGCGTCCCGTCGGTTATTTTCGGACTTCTCGGACTTGCAGTATTCGGAAGGTTGTTCAACCTCGGATCAAGCATATTGGCGGGGGGATTAACCCTTTCGCTGCTTGTGCTGCCGATAGTCGTAGTTGCAAGCCAGGAAGCTATCCGCGCAGTGCCCGGTTACCTGAGAGATGCATCATATGCAATCGGCGCATCCAAGTGGACCACTATCAGGAGAGTCGTATTACCCGCATCGCTGCCGGGGATACTGACGGGATCCATATTGGCTGTATCAAGGGCAATAGGCGAGACTGCTCCCTTGGTAGTGCTTGGAATACCTACGTTAATACTAAAAATTCCAAACAGCGTATTTGACGACTTTACCGCGCTGCCTATACAAATATACTATTGGACCCTTGATACAGTGCTTACAAAAGAGTATGCAAATCTTGCAGCTGCAACCATTGTGGTTCTGCTTACGTTGTTGTTCCTGTTTAATTCAATAGCAATATTCATTAGAAATAAATTCCAAAAGAGATACTAAGACGGAGGTAAAAACTTTTGACAAATACAATTAGTGACGAAAATAAAAAGAATATCGTCTATGAGGTTGAAAATCTGAATCTTTGGTATGGTAATGACCAGGCGCTCAAAGATGTGAGTATAGATATAAAAAGCAATGAAGTAACTGCTATTATCGGGCCTTCAGGCTGCGGAAAATCAACGTTCATCAAGACTTTGAACAGGATGGTTGAGCTGATTCCCATTGTAAAGACATCAGGGCAGATAAAGTACAATGGTGTAGACATCTTTGATAAATCCATCAGGGTTGAGGACTTGAGAACCAAGGTAGGAATGGTTTTTCAAAAACCAAATCCGTTTCCAAAGAGCATATTTGATAATGTTGTTTACGGACCGCGGATACATGGAATCAAGAGTAAGAAGATCCTTAATGAGATTGTAGAGACCAGTCTGAAGAAAGCCGCGATATGGGATGAAGTCAAAGACAGGCTCAATGACAATGCTTATGGACTATCCGGAGGACAGCAGCAGAGGGTATGCCTTGCAAGGGTTTTGGCCGTTGAACCTGAAGTAGTTCTGATGGATGAACCAACGTCCGCCCTTGATCCGATTTCCACATTGAAAATCGAGGATCTGATTCACGAGCTTAAGAGTTCCTATACAATTATAATAGTTACTCATAATATGCAGCAGGCAGGCCGTATTTCAGACAAGACGGCATTCTTCCTAAACGGTGAAATAATTGAATTTGACAACACTGAAAGTATATTCAGTAAACCTGTTGATCAGAGGACTGAGGATTATATTACCGGTCGATTTGGCTAATAATGTATTTATTCCCCCACGCCTATAGCTCAGCAGGGTAGAGCGCCGGTTTCCTAAACCGTAGGCCGAAGGTTCGAATCCTTTTGGGCGCACCATATATAAACCCCTTGAACATAACAGTATGAGGGGTTTTATATATTTTTGGTTGTTCAAATTTATAACTATATAATTACGAACTTAGTGATACACGGTAAACTTGTCTGTTCATTCACCGACGGTATCCAGATATTCAGTAGTCACCTCAGTATCAATAGTAGTAATTATCCTTGGAATATACGCAGTATCATTACCTACACACAGCGCCTTCAGGGTTATATATGTAATATTGTCTTTTATCTGATAATCGCCTTCATGATCGTGGCCTTGGATTACTGTGATTCTATTGTTATAATTCTCAAGTATCTGCGTAACCACCCTGGAGTTGTTAACCATGAGAGGATCCTCGTTGCCCTCAAAGGTTCCATGAGCTAAGTTCTGATGAACGAAAACAACTATATCATTTTCATTGCTGTGCTTTAATTCGGTCTCCAGCCAGGCTACTTGCTCACTGCAGATATAGGGTTTGGTCCAATCATAATTTCCCCTGCAGTAATTAGCGCCATCAGACAGATAGTTTGCATCCATCAGGATAAACTTAGTGTTTTCAAAGACAAAGGAGTAATAGGTTTTATTTTGAATGTTACCGAAAGCAGTGTAGAACTCAGATTTTGACATTGCTTCCAAATCATGATTCCCCAGAATGATATGGTACGGCATATTAAAATTCTGAAACTCTTTGGAAACGGCTTTAACGTTTAATGTATCCTTTTCGAAATCCTGAACAGAATTTATTATATCTCCCAAACATACACAAAAATCCAGGTCCCGGCCATTAAAATCATATATAATATTTTTTAATTTCAATAGTGAAAGATCACATCTTCTCTTTCCACTTACAAAATCTTTTGCATAATGCACATCTGTAAAAACACCAAATTTGACCATGTCGCCACCTATTTATGATATTCGAAAAGTATATCCCGGATATCTCCTTTATAAATTTTGTTCACTAATTCAATGTTTCTTTCAAAAGAACACACCTCAGATAATTTGTGGGCATCACTTCCAAATGCCACCTTTACACCATTATCAATGCAAATTTCGAAGAATTTCCAGTCGGGATCATTAGTGTGAAAATTTAGTTCTGCGGCTATTCCGTGTTTTGACAAGGATTTGGCAACTCTGCTATATAAATGGGTCGGCCGCGGCAGTTTTTTTTGTTTATAAATTCTAAAAGGATGCGCCAGTATATCTATCTCATAATTACAGTACACATCTATATTCCACAAAAAGCCCCTATCCACATCATCGAAATGATCCGGTAGATTGTGAACTGCACCTAAAAACATATCGAATAAATCTAAATGCTCATTCCGCAGGGCAATTTCTCCTTTACGGTTTATATCTAATTCTAAGCCGATTTTTACATCTTCAGATCTGTATTTACTTATATAATAGATAAATTCATCCATCCTGTTGGTGTTGTCATTATAGATAAGAGAAGGGTTGTTGATGAAATTTGCGCTCCAATAATCTTCGCTGGAAACATATAATTGCCCTGCGTGTTCAATAATGCAAATACCACAGCCTCTGTCCCTGGCAATTTGAATTGTTGTTTCGGGCAGCATGTTGTTCTGTGAGCAATATGCATACTGGGTATGAACGTGATTGTCGAATATTTTAGTTGCTTGCTTCATGCTGCTCCATAAAAATCTATATCTCAATATCTGATGTAATTTTAACATACTTCAAAACATCACTAATAAGGTTTTTACTGTATGATTATTGATAAAAGTACTGCAGTAATACTGCAGCTTAGACAAGAGATTGTGTATAATGGGAGAATAATTAAGTAACGCGGGGGTAATAGTGAGAAAATTCTTTAAAGTATTATTAGGTATTATAGTAGGAATAGCAATCCTATTTGGTATTGTACAATTGATTCCGGTTAAGAAAGTTATGGAGAACAATCCTTTTGCTTTGAGTGAAAACAACAGGCCGCTTGTAATAGCGCATGGCGGGGCAAAAAAGCTTTTCCCCGAAAATACCATGGTAGCGTTTGATGGCGCAGTAGCAATCGGCATTGATATGCTTGAAATTGATGTTTGCCTTACAAAAGATGATATTTTAATAACACATCATGATAAAACCATTGATTCCATGACTGATGGCTCGGGGAATATCCGTGATTTTACTTTTGATGAACTTAAGGCTTTTAACTTTGGTAATGGCTTTACAGACCTAAATGGCAATAATCCGTATTCCGATACATTAGTTTCAGTAACTAAGTTAGCGGATGTATTTCAAAAATATCCCGATATGCTTTATAATGTTGAAATTAAAAACAATGGCGCAACAGGTGAAAGAGCAGCGGTTATACTTTTTGAACTAATAAAAAAATATAATCTGCAAAATCAAATCCTGGTTCCAAGTTTTGACGATGACACAATTAATCACTTCAGGAATATAACCGACAATTCGATTATGACATCATCTGCAAGCGACGAGACAAAAAAATACATCTATTTCCACCTGGGTCAAATAGATAATCTGGTATTTGATATTAAATATGAAGCCATGCAGCTGCCTTTATCAAATTCGGGTGTTAATCTTGCGACAAAAGCAATTATCAAGGATGCACATAGAAGGAACATTGCGGTTCATTATTGGACTATTAATGATAAAGAGACCATGAAGGATTTAATATTAATGGGTGCCGATGGTATTATTACAGACCGTCCGGATCTGCTGAATGAAGTGCTTGATGAACTTGGTTATTAACTTAACAGTGAATGTCTTGTCCCTTTAAAATGCGGGATGACGGGAAAACAAATTGCTTGTCAGTCTAAAAGGATGATTATGGAAACGTATAAAATAAGACATGCTCGGGCAGATGATATTAATGTTATAGCTAAGATATATGTAAACTCCTGGAAATACGCATATAGAGGAATTGTCCCGCAGGAATATCTTGACAACCTGAGCGTTGAAAAATATATGAAGAAATTAAAAGATATATCAGCCCCCGGTGAGTTTGTTTTTGAACTTGAGGGTAGTGTTGTCGGACTGGCTAAGGTTATTGCATGCAGAGACCTGGATTTAGATAATTCTGCTGAGATTCAGACTATATATTTTTTACCCGAATATATCGGAAAGGGTTATGGTTCAACATTGCTGTCCTGGCTTAGGGAATATGCGTCAGCTGAAGGTTATAAGAATATAATTGTCTGGGTATTGAGTGCTAACATACGGGCAAGACGGGCATATGAAAAAGCCGGTTATAAAAGCGATTTGGTAAAAATAAATAATATTGGAGGCGAAAACCTTCAGGAAACTAGATATTTATTGAATTTATAATAATGACAACATTAACAGATTTGATGTTTAAACTTGTTGTAAATTAAGGCAATGAGAGAAATCGGTCACAAATTCATGTATCCTTGCGTGAAATCGCTGACAGTAGCATTGCTGTCAAGCAGAAAGGCCGTGAAATCATTGAATCCCTGACAAAACAAGCCCTTAAAGAGATATAAAATTGTCTGTTCGTTAAATGTAGGTAAAAATCAATTATATCCAAATAAGTCACATTTATTACTAATAATATGATATAATTAGGAATCTAGTATGCGAATTTTTAGCGCTAAACGGGGTAGCTGATAATGTCTGAAAAGAAAGAAACCAGGCCTTCTGCGAAGCAGGTTTTCAAAACCCTCTTCCGGCTTTATGGCACGACAAAAAAATATTTCTTTAAATATGGAATATACCGTTGGTTCGGCGGAATTGCAAGCGGCGGACTTCAGGTTCTGAACGCTTATCTCGCAGGCAGGATGGTAGGGGTTGCCTTGAGCGGAGAAATGAGCGAGCTTGTCAGATATGCCGTTTTACTAATCGGTGCTGTTATTGTCAGAACTATACTCGGACTTGTTAATGAATATACAAACGCTTATTACAACATACACTCAGGCAAGAAACTTCGTGTTATGTCCATGGAAAAAATCAACAGGTTGCCAATAGCTTACTATGAAAACCAGCATTCAGGTGAAACAATATCAAAGCTTGCCAGTGACATTGAAATTCTCCAGGAATTCTTCGGGAATTCCATGGCAGGCATATGGAGCTGGGTTCCGGCTTCATTCGGATTTTCTCTAGCCATTCTTCTTAATACTAATATTCAGCTTACACTAATCTGCGGAACCATAATCCCGGTTTTCGCAATTATTATGAATAGGATCAGCATACCGATTGGTAAAGCCAGTAAAGAACGCCAGGAACATGCTGCTTCTTTTAATTCATATCTAAGGGATTTTGCCGAGGGCATTCACATTTATAAGTCATTCGGCATGAATAAAAGCCATGGGCATAAATTTGAAAAGGCATGTGATGACTACGCCAAGGCTTCATTCCGTATGGCCCGCAGGCGTGCGCTTTCTGTCGGCCTGATGATTTTCGGGATGGTAATTCCCCAGGTCATTGCCCTTGGGGTGGGAAGCATATTCGTAATTCAAGGTAAGATAACAATTGAAGAACTCTTTGTTTTTACTAATGTTCTATGGCCATTTGTATCTGTTTTCAGGCAGGTTTCAAGGGGATGGGCTGACCTTATCGAAGCTGCCGGAAAAGCGGAACACCTTTTTAAGCTATATGATGCCGGATCAGAAAGAACAGATGGTAAAGATTTTACAGACAAAGAAATAAAATCAGTAATGGAATTCAGCAATGTCGGATTTCGTTATACAGATAGTGTCAGTGTCCTGGATTCAGTCAGTTTTATAGTTGAAAAAGGAAAGAAGACTGCACTTGTTGGAGTCAGCGGAAGCGGAAAATCGACCATACACAAAATGCTTTCAGGCCACTATGATAATTACGCGGGTAGTGTTCTTGTAATGGGACGTGAATTATCTCAATGGAACCTTGAAGCCCTTCGTAATAATATTGCGGCTGTCAACCAGGATATATATCTGTTTAGTGATAGTGTAATGGAGAATATCAGGTTTGGGAAACCCGCCTGCTCGGATGAAGAAGTCATTGAAGCGGCAAAAAAAGCATATGCCCACGATTTTATAACTGAACTTGAAAACGGATATGACACAAAACTCGGGGAAAGGGGCATAAGCTTATCAGGAGGGCAGCGGCAGCGTGTTGCTGTCGCAAGGGCTTTACTTAAGGATTCTCCGATAATCCTGCTTGATGAACCGACCAGCGCATTGGACACAAAGGCGGAATATTATGTACAGAAAGCCATAGAAAAACTTGAAGAGGGCAGAACTGTCTTTATAATCGCTCACAGGCTGTCAACAATAGAGAATGCGGATAAAATTATAGTGCTGGATGAGGGAAATGTGCTTGGCACTGGTACCCATAAAGAGTTAATAGAGACAAATGATAAATATATTTCACTGTATAAACGGCAGGTACTTGAAGCGTCAGGAGGTACAGTGTGAAAAATATTAAGCTAATAAAAGATTTTAAAGTTGTATTTGAACTGATGGGAAAACATACAAAAACATACCTGATGTATGTGTTTTTGGAAGTAATCGGCGATAGCTTCCTTGATATTGGAATCGCCCTGGGCATGAAGCAGATTGCTGACTACTTTATAAAAGACTCACAGAATGCATTGACTGCTGCAATCGGCATTGCGATAGCAGTGCTTTTGGTTGGCTGTATTTACCTTCCGGTAATGATATATATTAGAGAAAAACGCATAGAAAAAATCATGAAGGATATGAGAATACAGCTTTTCAGACACCTGCAGAAACTGCCGGTAAGTTACTTCGAAAAGCATCACAGCGGAAATATCCTTTCGCGTGTTAATAAAGATACTGAGGCGCTGAGATCAGCCGTTAGAACTATTTCAGGAATGGGATGGGGCGTTATAGGAATGTTCACGGTCATACCTTATATCATGATAATGGACTGGCGTTTCGGTCTCATAGGTTTGGCGGCAAGTTTCCTGGTTACAGTCATTAATATAAAATACATTATTCCGATGCGTGAGAAAAGCAGGAAGATTCATGAGAAAACCGCTGTTATGACTGAGACAATAACCGATAATGTCACAGGGTTCAATGTCATTAAAATGTATGGGTTGAAAGACCTCTTCATGAAAAAGTTCTTTGAGAAACTTGATGAGGTTTTGGGTTATCAGTTCAGCAGAGTCAGGGTTGCTGCGATAGTATACACATCTAATATCTTAATCGGATGGGCCAATTCAGGATTGCTTGCAATAGTCGGTGTATATATGGTCTTTAAAGGAATGATTGATATCGGCGTTTTAATTGGAACAATTCCGGTTGTTACCAGAATTACATGGTTCATAATTAGCTTTACCAGAAATATGAATACGGTTCAAAGGCATTTTGCCGGCACAGAAAGGCTGAAAGAGCTGTTTGCCGAAAAGACCGAACCTGTATCTTATGAGATAGGCGGGCACAGCCCATTTTCAGGCATTCAATTCAAAGATGCTGTTTATGGATATGATGAAGATATCCCGGTAATCAAAGGGTTGAATATAAACGTTGAAAAGGGCCATACTGCAGCATTGGTAGGGGACAGCGGAGGTGGTAAAAGCACCATAATAAAATTGTCCATGGGCATGTATGAGCTTTGGGAAGGTGAAATGGTTTTAAATGGGAAACCGGTCAGGGACTATCCTCTTGAAAAAATGAGGGATTTAGCAGCTTATGTTCCACAAGATGCATACATTTTTGACGGCACCATTATGGAGAACATACTTTATGGCCGCATTGACGCAACGGAAGAAGAGGCAAAAAAAGCCGCGGAACTTTCCAATGCCCATGAATTTATTATTCAGCAGTCAAAAGGTTATAATACGGTGGTTGGAGAGCGTGGAATAAGATTATCCGGCGGACAGCGCCAGAGGATTGCCATTGCCCGTGCTATTCTTAAGAATGCACCGATACTTCTGTTGGATGAAGCTACATCAAGCCTGGATTCCGGCTCCGAAGAACTGGTTCAGGAGGCTCTTGATAAGCTTATGGAGAACCGCACCTGTATTATAGCCGCCCATAGGCTGTCTACTATTGAGAAGGCTGATGTCATATATTTCATTAAAGACGGCAAGGTTGCCGAAGAAGGCACCCATAATGAATTATTGGCGGCAAATGGGCTTTATTCGGAATTGTATTTCAGGGATTTTGCAGCTCAGTGATATACTAAATATGTGATAAAAATACAATTAATAAAAAAACTAATATCGTATCTTTTGCCCTTTACAGTACTGGTTATTGTTCCATTGATAATTTTTAATTTTGCAGGAACCTCATTAAATCCTATTACAGCTCTTATTGTATTGGGTGTGTTATTGATAATTTCAGGAATGGTTCTTCTGATATGGGCAATCAGACTTTTTGAGGGCAAAGGTAAAGGAACACTGGCGCCATGGATTCCAACGAAAGTTCTGATAACTGAAGGCCCTTATAGATATGTCAGAAATCCTATGATATCAGGAGTGCTTTATTGCCTATTCGGTATGTGGCTTATTTCATGGAACTACTGGATGCTTGCCTGGGCTGCTATTTTCCTCGTTGGGAATATACTATATTTTAAACTGAGTGAAGAACCGGGACTTGTCAGACGCTTTGGTGAAGAGTATATAGAGTACAGAAAAGTGACGCCTATGTGGTTCCCAAAGTTTAAGTAGGGTCAATCTCTAGAGAATACTAACAAAGTGTAATTCTGTAATACTAAATTATTAACAAAAAATGAATTTTTTGTAAACAATTTAAGATATGATATATATTTCACTGGGATAGTGCTAAAATATATTTGCCGGGAAAAACCGGCAATAAAAAAACCAAGGAGACTATTTGCATCGTGAAAAAAAGAATGTTAATGATTTTTATATCACTGACATTGGCATTGTCACTTACCGCTTGCAATAATGCTGTTGAAGAAACCCCTGCACCGACTGCAACCCCCCCGCCGCTTGTTATTGATGACGGGCTTCCGGTTCTTAAAGCACAGGTTTTGCTTAGGGCTGTTAATCCAAATATTGACAAAGTTGATGATGAATATCCTTACCTTGAAGCCTGGAGCGATGTTATTTACGATAGGTTCGGTATTGATGTTAAGATAAATTTCTTTCCATATTACAAGGTTCTTAAAGAAAGCCCGGAACAGATATATATTTACGATTATTTAAGGCTTGAACCACAGGACGGACTGCTTCTTCATGATCTGACCGACCTGGATATTTCATACAATATAATGAAAAGTCTTATTGAGCACCAGGGAATACTTCCGGTGACCGATTATGTAAAAAACAGCCCGTATTATGAAAACTTTGACAGGGATCTCATAAACCTTCTCACTGATGAAAACGGCGATATTTGGGGCATCCCGGTAGATACAGCCCATGCTATTTTCGATGCGAGGGCATACAAGCAGTCATGGCTGGATTCAGCGGGTTTGAATGTCCCATATACTGTAGATGAGTTTTATGAAACAATGATGGCATTTACTTATGAAGATCCCGATGGTAACGGTGAAAACGACACATACGGATATTACGGACCATACAATTTTAAATTTGCATTGAATGACATACTTAAGGCATATGGACTTTATAACGGTTCAACATCTTTTATCGCTTATAATCCGAATACCGGGACCATTGAAGATTCGCTGTTAACCCCGGATGCACTGTCGGGTCTTGAATTTATAAGTAGTTTATATAAACAGAAGCTAGTCAGGCAGACCGGCCTAGCCCCGGGTATATATGAATCCATGATCCCGGATAACTGCGGCAGCATATATTGGAGCCACTCCGCTGAGGATGATATAGTCTATGCAACTGCACCGATAATCGGTCCGAACACAGAAAACCTTGTTCATATGACAACCTATGGAAAAGTATATTTCATGCTTTCAGGTACTGAAGATCCTGAAAATTCTTTCGAGTCTTTCGTATCGCTTGTGTATGGTAATGAGGAATCTTATCTCATGATGAAATATGGCATTCAGGGAAGGCATTATGAAATTGACGATGTAAACAGGGCTATTATCCTGAAAGACCCGGCAATGACAAATGATAATCTAGGCAAGATAACAATAGGAAGCGGACTAAGCGTTGAAGGTGATGTATTGCTTAGGATGATGGGCAATCTGAATGAATATCCTTCTGATAGTTATAATGTTTTTTACAATGAAATTGTAACAGATTCCGTTTATCTGGATATTGCTAAATATCGCAGGGAACAGGAGCTGATATATCAGGACACCATATTGCCTTATTCATATAACATACCAACAAATGCCGCATTAATTTCAAGTGATTTCGTCGATAACTGGGCAATTAAGGTTAAAGAAGATTACCAGTATTACCGTGATGTTGAACAATCTGTGGTGGGTGAAAGGATTATCAGTATATCCGATGCTCTCGATGCTTATAGATCAAATATGAAAATGCTTGGCCTTCAGGACTTGATTGACGAGGCAAATGCCCAGCTTGGTAAAACTACTATTAACTATTACTAATACTTTTAAAGCACATGAAGACCTGCTTTTGCAGGTCTTTTTATTTTGAAGAGCTGACCCAGGGTCAGCTCTTCGATTTTTCCGATCTTTGACAGTGTTATAATATCTTCATGGATGATTTTAGAAAATATATAGAAACTAATGCGGTTCCGGCAGCGGGTGAAAAAGCAGAGTCGAAGGAGCTGTACCTTAATGTCATGGAAAAATCCATTGCAGCATATAACCTTGATGATATTGATAGTAAAATTAATAGTCCAATTTATGATTCCCAGAATATTTTTAAAGGATATTCCAGGATTGGGATGGCCAGGTTGCTAAACGTAATGGCTTTTCTTATAAAAGAGGGCCGAATTACCGGTGCTGGTGTTTTCTGGGGAAGGTTAATGAGAGCTGTTTTAAATGATATTCTAAAGGAACACCAAAAGAGCGGGGTTGAATTCCTGATTCTTGAAATCTGTACTGCACTCTATATACTCGGGCCGCAAATTGATAACTACTCCGAATATATTGACAAATTAAGAAATATCAATCCTTACGATAAATATGATAGTAATCTGAAGAAAAAACCCCCGGAAAAGTTATTCAATTTCTGCATGTACGGAATATGTGCTGAGTACTTGAGAGGAATGCTGACAGGTGCTGATACAGAAGGTTTCATTACAGAGCATTGGGTTGTACAAAGGGATAGATTCAATAAAAACGGCCGTTACATGGACCCCGGATGCCCAATGGTTTACGATATAACATCAAGATACAGGCTTGCTCTGATGCTAAAGCTGGGGTATCAGGGCAGCTTCGCGGATGAAATGAATGAAATCCTTGTTAAAGGTGCAAATAATCTTCTGCTTCAGATGTCTTCAGATTACAAATTTCCATTCGGCGGACGAAGCAACCAATTTAATTTTAATGAATGCCTTGCAGCTTCAATGTTTGAATATTATGCGGATTTATTGTATAAAAGGGGAGAGTTGAAATCAGCCGGTGTTTTTAGATGCTATGCTTTGAAAGCCGTTGAAGGATTATCAAGGTGGCTGGATGCTAAGCCGGCAAGGCATATAAAAAACTTGTATTCAATCGAAAGTACATACGGAATAGACAGCTATGGAACCTACGAGAGATATATGGGCACAATGGGGTCATTCATATCCGGAGCAATATTGTTTTTGAATAACAGCATCCCCCTTTATGAAATATATTCAGGAGCAAATGGATATGTTCTATCTGAGAATGATGTGTTCCACAAGGTTTTCGCATCAGCGGGAGGCTATTCGGTGGAAATCGACCCTGTAGCTGACCCGGAATATGATGCGTCAGGTCTTGGACGGCTCCATTTTAACGGGGCTCCCGCTGAACTTGCGCTTTCCATGCCATTTGCTGAATCACCCAAATACTTTCTTGGTCCTGAAACGAATAATAAAGCAAGGTCGATTTGCGTGTATTGGGAATATAACGGAGAAAGGGAGTATCTTGCTGAATTTGAATGTAATTATAAAAAAATTATAAAAACTACTAAACCGGGGTTTGTTTCATTTAGCATCGAATATACAATAAAAAATAGAGGGAAGATTGAAGAAAGATATAAAATCGCTGAAGATGGAGTTAGGATTTCCTGCAGTTCTGACTTTGCAAATTTATCATTCTGCGTGCCGGTTTTTAAATTCAATGGAATGGATAATGGCTTAATTTTGCAAGAACCGGGAGTCTGTTCGGTAAGTCTTAGAGAATGGGTATATAAGATTATATGGGAGCATGATGTTGCGGCGGAATTCCGCAATTATTTGCTGTATAATAGGAACGGTGTGTATAAGGAGCTTAATCTTATTAATAACAAAAAAACAATTAGTATAAATTTATCTATCGTAAGGAGCAGAGAATGAAGAAATTACCAAAAAGACATGAAATTGAAGAAAAATACAAATGGAAACTGGAAGATATATATGCTGACGATGCATCGTTTGAAGCTGATTTTGAGAAAACCGAAGGTTATGTTAAAGATATGGAGGCCATGAATGACGATATTTCAGATTCCTCAGGACTTTTAAAGTGTCTCAATCTGTATGAGAAAATGTTCAGTCTGGTTGACAATCTGTTTACTTATTCAAGAATGAGAATGGACGAGGATAATTCAAACTCAAAATACCAAGTCTTGTTCGGAAGGGCCAGGGAGCTGGCGGTCAGGGCAAGTGCCTCGTCTGCATTTATAGAACCGCTGGTTTTAGAGATGCCGGAAAACATTGTAACGGATACAGTTCTGGATAAATATAAGATTTTTATATGTGAAATTTTAAGGAAAAAGGCTCATACATTATCAGCTGCTGAAGAAAAAATACTTGCTAAAAGCGCTGAAGCGACCGGGGCTTCCCAGGAAATTTTCTCCATGTTTAATAATGCTGATATTAAGTTCCCTGAAATTAAAGATGAAAATGGGAATATGGTAGAGTTGACCAAGGGCCGCTACATAACTTTCATGGAGAATAAGGACCGCGATGTAAGGAAAGGTGCATTCGATGCTCTGTATGATACATATGGTAGCTATAAGAATACCCTGGCCGCTGCTTATACTTCCAGCATCAAGGCCATGAAGTTCTACTCTGAGACACGGGACTATGAATCAAGCCTTGAAGCGTCCCTTGATAATGACAATATAACGACAGATGTATATGACAACCTTGTTAAAACTATCAGTGACAGCCTTCCGCTGCTTCATAAATACGTTAAAATCCGGGCGAAGGCATTGAAACTGGAAAAAGCAGATATGTATGACATTTATGTACCGCTTGTTGAGCAGGATACTGATACATATAGCTTTGAGCAGGCGTGTAAAATGGTTGCGGACAGTCTTGGGGTATTGGGAGATGAATATATATCACTTCTGAATAAAGGTTTTTCATCGGGATGGATTGATGTTTTTGAAAATGAAGGAAAGACCAGCGGTGCCTATTCATGGGGAACCTATTTGTCTCATCCATATGTATTACTAAACTATCAGGGAACTTTGGATAATGTATTTACCCTTGCCCATGAGATGGGTCATTCTTTACATACATATTATTCGTCAAAAGCCCAGCCATATATTTATTCGCAATATAAGATTTTTGTTGCGGAAGTTGCTTCAACTGTTAATGAGGTCCTGATGGTCAAATACATGCTAAAGCAAACAACCGATATCAAAAAACGTGCATTCCTGATCAATCATTTCCTTGAATCATTCAGGGGGACTGTTTTCAGACAAACCATGTTTGCTGAATTTGAGAAGATTTGCCATGGGAGTTATGGTGAAAGCAAGCCGCTTTCAGGTGACGACCTTTGTAAAATATACTTTGACCTTAATAAAAAATACCATGGCGAATACTGTGAACCTGACGAAAAAATAAAATATGAATGGAGCCGGATTCCTCATTATTACAGAAGTTTCTATGTATATAAATATGCGACGGGTTTCTCTTCGGCAGTGGCGATAGCCGACATGATTGAAGAAGAAGGGGCTCCTGCAATAGAAAGGTATATCGATTTCCTTAGGGCAGGCGGCAGCGAATATCCATTGGATGTATTGAAAAAGGCCGGCGTCGATTTATCCACACCCGCACCGATTGAAGCCGGCATGAAGATGTTCGAAAGCCTTCTGGATGAATTTGAGTCGCTTGTATGACATTTTAGTTCAATATGAACTATTTTGCCTATGATTTGATATAATATATATATCTGAAAGGATGTGGTCTTTATATGAAGAAAATGATATTGCCGGGGATTTTTGCATTGTTATATATAGCATTTATCGTTGTTTACGCAGTGTTGATAATTTCATCAGTTGCACCTGTTGCCTGGAAAATCATTATCGGTGGATTGATTCTCGTTACAGCGCCGCTGATGGTATATGTATTCATTCAAAGATTCAGGGAACTAAAAAAGGAGGAAGAAGATGATCTTAGTAAATACTGATTTCATATCAGGCAAGGAACTCGAAACATTGAGGTTGGTCAGGGGCTCAACCATAAGGTCAAAGCATCTTGGCAAAGATTTAATGGCCGGGCTTAAGACAATAGTAGGCGGGGAACTAACCGGATATTCGGAAATGCTTAATGAAGCAAGGGCAATTGCTACTAAAAGAATGGTCGAAGATGCAGAAAGTCTTAGTGCTGATGCTGTTATCAATATAAGATATGCAACCAGCAATGTGGCCCAGGGTGCAGCTGAGGTTTTAGTTTATGGCACAGCTGTTCAATTTAAGTAAAAACATATAGTCAAAAGACCTGCCGTACGGCAGGTCTTTTTTTTATCCATAATGGAATATCACCCCTCGGCTTTCATTTCAAAATTGGAATATCACCCCTCCGCTAATATTCCAAAATAGTGGTAAAATAATAGAGTGCAGGGACATATTGGTAAAAATGCAACAAAAAAAAGTAAAAATTGAGTGAGTATTTTTATAAGTCATATATTAAAATATACCCGGTGTATAATTAACCGTCGGATAATTGAATGGAAATCAGGAGGTTTATGATGAAGAAGATGGATATTGGACTTATAGGTCTTGCGGTAATGGGTGAGAATCTGGTCCTGAATATGGAAAGCAAGGGATTCTCCGTTGCCGTATACAATAGAACTACTTTAAAAGTTACAAGGTTTATCGAAGGCAGGGCGGCTGGTAAAAACATATCCGGTGCATTCACTCTTGCTGAATTAGCTGACCAGCTTAAAAAACCTCGCAAAGTTATGATGATGGTCAAGGCCGGAAGTGCAGTTGATACGATAATCGACCATCTGATACCGTTGCTTGATAAAGGAGATATAATCATTGACGGAGGAAACTCAAATTATAACGATACAATCAGAAGGACTGCAAAAGTTGAAGAAGCCGGCTTATTTTATATCGGTACAGGGGTTTCGGGCGGTGAGGAAGGTGCTTTGAAAGGCCCGAGCATCATGCCGGGCGGTTCTCCGGAAGCATGGCCGTTCGTTAAGGACATATTCCAGGCTGTTTCAGCAAAAGTTGAAGACGGATCTCCCTGCTGCGACTGGGTTGGCAGGGACGGCGCAGGACATTTTGTTAAGATGGTCCACAATGGTATCGAGTACGGAGACATGCAGCTAATATGTGAAACCTATCAACTGATGAAAGTTCTTCTTGGCATGGATGCAGATGAAATGCATGATGTATTTAAGGAATGGAATGAAGGCGAACTTGATTCATATCTAATTGAAATAACAAGGGATATACTTGATTACAAAGACGAAGACGGGTCTCCATTGGTTGAAAAGATACTTGATACTGCCGGCCAGAAAGGCACCGGTAAGTGGACCGGGATTTCAGCTCTTTCTGAAGGTGTCCCCCTGACATTGATAGCTGAAGCAGTTTTTGCACGCTGCCTAAGCGCTATGAAGGAAGAACGAGTGGAAGCATCCAAAATTTTGAAAGGACCCGCTGTCTCATTCAGCAATGATAAAAATTCATTTGTTGAGGACCTTGAAGATGCATTGTATCTTGCTAAGGTAGTTTCATATGCACAGGGATATATTCTGCTTAAGGCTGCTGCCTCAACTTATGGCTGGAAACTAAACTACGGAAATATAGCTCTCATGTGGAGAGGTGGGTGTATAATTAGATCAGTCTTCCTGGGCAAAATAAAGGATGCTTTTGATAATAATCCGGAGCTGCCTAATCTTTTCCTTGATTCATTCTTTACAGACAAGGCCGAAAAATGCCAGATGAGTCTGAGAAGAGTAGTTTCAGCGGCAGCAATGAACGGGGTCAGTGTTCCGGCATTGTCCGCAGCACTCTCGTATTACGACGGATATAGGACTGAAAGGCTCCCTGCAAACCTGCTTCAGGCACAGAGGGATTACTTCGGGGCTCACACATACGAGCGCATTGATGACGAGAGAGGTAATTTCCACCACACCAACTGGACCGGGCGCGGTGGTGAAACCTCTGCTTCCACCTATGATGTATAAGGAGAAATATTATGAAAACACCATTTGAAATTAATTTGAAAGATAAAGTCTGCGTCGTAACCGGCGGAGGCGGTGTACTGTGCGGTGCTTTTTCAAAAGCCCTTGGGGCAAACGGAGCAAAAGTAGCAGTACTGGACCTGCGTATTGATAATGCACAGGCAGTTGCAGACGATATAAATGCAGCTGGGGGAACGGCGATTGGCGTTGAGGCTAATGTGCTTAATAAAGACAGCCTCGAAAAAGCCAGGGAAACTATAAATAAAAAATTTGGAACATGCGACATACTTCTAAACGGCGCCGGAGGGAATCATCCCAAGGGAACAACCGGAAATGAAATACTTCATGCGGAAGACCTTGATAAAGAAGGCCTGACCACATTCTTTGACCTGGACCCGGACGGGATTCAGTTTGTATTCAACCTGAATTTCATCGGAACACTCCTTCCGACACAGATTTTCTCGAAAGATATGATAAATAAACCCGGTGCAGTGATAATCAATATATCCAGCATGAATGCTTTTACACCCCTGACTAAAATCCCCGCATATAGCGGAGCAAAAGCAGCTGTTTCTAATTTTACAAAGTGGCTTGCGGTTCACATGTCAGGGGTTGGAATCAGGGTGAATGCAATTGCACCTGGATTTTTCCTAACTGACCAGAATAGAAGCCTTCTTACTAAAGAAGACGGGTCATATACTGAAAGGGCAAATAAAATCCTTGGGCAAACCCCGATGGGAAGGTTCGGTACACCTGATGAACTAATCGGCACGCTGCTTTGGCTGGTAGATGAAGGCGCTTCGGGTTTTGTCAACGGAACGGTTATTCCCGTTGATGGAGGATTTTCAGCATATTCAGGAGTTTAATTATGAGAAGTATATTTGTTCAGAACAGTGACGGAGACCCGTTGGACCTGCTGCAGATTGAAGAAATTGTAGAAAAAACCCTGCGGGGAAAGGATTTAAAGAAAGTCCTTATTATTCCGCCGGATTTCACTCGTTATCATTCGATGGCGGGTATGATAACAGAAATATATTACAACAAGCTAAAAGATACAAGTAAAATCGACATTCTTCCTGCTCTTGGAACCCATGACCCTATGACCAGGGATGAGTGTGTTGAGATGTTCGGAAGCGTGCCCTATGAATTGTTAATTGAACACGACTGGGAAAATGATGTTGTTAAAATCGGAGAAGTGCCGGCATCTTTTGTGAATGAGGTTTCAGAGGGATTTGTAAATCAAAGTATCCCTGTTGAAGTCAATAAATTGCTTCTGGATGAAAGCTATGACCTGATAATTTCAGTCGGTCAGGTTGTACCGCATGAAGTCGTGGGTATGGCAAACTACAGTAAAAATATATTTGTGGGCTGCGGAGGCAGCAGGATGATAAACAGCTCCCATATGCTCGGGGCTTTTTATGGTATGGAAAGAATCATGGGCAGGGATTTCAGTCCGGTAAGGAAGGTTTTTGATTATGCAGAGCGGAATTTTATTAACAACCTTCCGCTGATGTATTTTCTTACTGTTACAACTGCAATAGGCGATGATGTGGATATTCATGGGGTATTCACCGGTAGAGACAGGGAGGTTTTTGAAAAAGCCGTGGCACTAAGCCAGAAACTAAATCTTAATTACCTTGATGAAGCCCCTGAAAAAGTGGTTGTTTACCTTACTGACAAAGAATTTAAAAGCACCTGGTTAGGTAATAAAGCTGTTTATAGGACAAGGATGGCAATCGCTGATAGCGGAGATTTGATAGTCTTAGCACCTGGTGTTCATAAATTCGGTGAAGACAATCGCATTGATAAATTAATCAGAAAATACGGATATGTCGGAAAAACCAAAATCCTTGAGCTTGTAAAAAACAATGCCGACCTTGCAGGCAATCTGTCAGCTGCTGCGCACCTGATACACGGTTCTTCAGACGGGCGTTTTAACATAACATATGCTGTCAAGAAAATGACCCGCGATGAAGTTGAAGGCGTTAACTTCATATATGCAGATTATGATGAAATGATAAAAATATATGATCCTGCTTTATTAAAAGACGGTTGGAATACAGTCAATGGTGAAAAGATTTACTATATAAGTAATCCGGCGCTGGGGCTTTGGACTGAGAGAAAGAGGTTTGAATGACTCCGCGGGAGATTATTAAAAAGACAATTAAGTTTAACAACCCGGAACGACTGGCAATGTGTCTCAGGGAACCTTACACGAACGATATGCATTATGCCGGTCTGGTCAGAAGCATTGACTACAGGCCTAAAACCGGTATTGATGAGTGGGGTGCTGTCTGGGAAAACATAGGCGTATGCAACCTTGGAGAGGTCAAGGAATTTCCGCTCAAGGACTGGGCTGATTTCGATGAATTAAAGATACCCGATCCTGCTGAAGAATGGCGTTGGGAAGGATTTGCTGACAAAGTTAATGCAGGTGGCGATAAGTATATTATTACAATGGGCATATCGCTGTATGAGAGAATCCATTTCATAAGAGGACTTGAGAATACTTGGATTGATATTTATGACAACAGGGAAAATCTCGAGATGCTTCTTGATATCCTTAAAGATATAAGCCTGTATATGATTAATCGTTATGGACAGCATAATGTTGACGGATATATATTTACAGATGACTGGGGGTTGCAGAATTCCCTGATGATATCACCCGGCCACTGGCGTGAAATTTGGAAGCCAAGGTATGCCGAACTTTTCAAAGCCTGCCACGATAATGGTATTGAAACATTCATGCATAGCTGCGGTTACATTGTTGATATCCTGGACGACCTGATTGAAATCGGACTGGACGTAATCCAGATGGACCAGCAGGAGAATATGGGTCTGGATTTACTCAGTGAACGTTTCAAAGGCAGGATAACTTTTTTTAATCCCGTTGATATACAGCAGACGATGGCTCACGGTACAACTGATGAAATCAGGGCATATTGCAACGAGATGTTTGAAAAGCTCGGTAGTACCAAAGGTGGATTCATAGCTAAATTCTATGGAGATCCAAAAGGAGCCGGCCATACTGAAGAAGCTCTCGAAGCAATGTTCAGCGAATTCGAAAAAATAAGTAAAAAAAACTTCTAACAAAATAATCGTCCTCATCACCACCTACAATGCGAAAAACCCCTTCGGGCAAATTTGCAAATTTGCCCGAAGGGGTTTTTCGCATTGAACCGCTCCTCACTTCGTTGCGGTATGATGCTTATATGGTATAATTATTGCAATAATTCAGGGGGTGATGCTGTGAAGACTATCAGGATAGGCATGATCGGACTTGGGACCGTCGGAGGCGGTACTGCTGCCATGCTCGAAAAAAACAGGGGATTCATAAACAAGACGGCAAATGCCAACATTACCCTTGAAAAGATTCTCGTCAGGGACATAAACAAAGATAGGCCGGGGATAAATATTTCCCTGAAACCAAAACTCACAGACAATCCCGACGATATTTTTCTTAATGAGGATATTGACATAATTGTCGAGGTTATGGGTGGAACTGAATTGGCGCTTTCTTATATAAAAAGAGCCCTAACATTAAAAAAACACATCATAACGGCGAATAAAGATATGATGGCAGTTCATGCGAATGAACTTTTCGACCTTGCTGAGAAAAATGGTTCGCTGCTGCTTTACGAGGCAAGCGTGTGTGCAGCAATTCCTATAGTTGAAGTGTTGAAAAAAAGCCTGGCGGGAAACAAGATAAGCCGTATCATGGGAATCCTGAATGGCACTACTAATTATATTCTTTCAAAAATGGATACAGAAGGCATTGAGTATCAGGAAGCACTAAATGATGCAATTGAAAAAGGCTATGCAGAGAAGAATCCGGATAGTGATGTCCTTGGATATGACCCAGGGCGAAAACTCGCAATTTTAGCAGCCATTGCCTATAATATGAGGATAGAATACGATGATGTGTATATTGAAGGTATTACAAAAATTAAAAACGAGGACATCAGTTATGCCTCGGAACTAGGATACCGAATCAAACTGATTGCTGATGCAAAATATATAAACGGCGGGGTTAAGGTCCATGTGAATCCATTGTTCATACCCGATACACATCCTCTTGCCAGCGTTGATGGAGTTTACAATGCAATTTATATTGAAAGCGACATGGCCGGTAAAACCATGCTTTATGGAAGAGGCGCAGGTGGGGATGCAACTGCAAGTGCAGTTGTAGGCGACATTATTGCAGCCGTGAAGGATATCTGTGAAGACAGTATAGCAAAAACCGGTTATACGCTCTTTAATGAAAGGAAAATTATAGGCCATGAAAATGCGGTCAGCCAGTTTTATCTGAGAATGAGTGTTAAGGACAGTCCGGGCGTGCTTTCCCAAATTTCCGGGGTCTTGGGAGACCATAACGTGAGTATTTATTCAGTTGTTCAGGCAAAAGCACATGATGAATTGGCAGAGATTGTAATTGTTACCCACAGGGTTGTAGAAGAGAACATGCAAAACTCACTACAGGAAATTAGTAACCTGGATATTGTTAATGAGATCAGTAGTGTAATCAGGGTGGAGGGTGAAGAATGAGTTATAAAGGCCTAATTGATAAATACAGGCAATATCTGCCTGTAACGGACAAGACACCTGTAATAACTCTTATGGAAGGAAATACACCGCTGGTTCCGTCTGTAAATATTGGATGTGAACTGGAAATCAATCTGTATTTTAAATATGAAGGATTAAACCCCACCGGTTCTTTTAAAGACAGGGGCATGGTGATGGCAATTGCCAAGGCGATTGAAAATGGTTCAGAAAGTGTAATCTGTGCATCAACAGGCAATACGTCAGCTTCAGCCGCTGCATATGCAGCGCGGTTCAATCTGAATTGCGCTGTTGTGATTCCGTCGGGTAATATCGCTTATGGAAAACTGGCACAGGCATTCATGTATGGTGCTAAAGTAATTCCGATTGAGGGTAATTTCGATGAAGCTATGGAATTGGTCAGGAATATATCAGAAAAGCACAATATGACCTTGGTTAATTCAATTAATCCATTCAGGCTGGAGGGGCAGAAAACCGCATCTTTCGAGGTGTTTGAACAACTGGGCGAAATACCCGATTATCTGGCTCTGCCCGTCGGTAACGCCGGAAATATCTCTGCATACTGGATGGGATTTAAACTCATGAACGAAAAAGGCATTGCAGATACTTTACCCAAAATGGCTGGATTTCAGGCGAAAGGCGCATCGCCTATCGTGCAGGGCAAGGTTTTCAAAGCACCGGAGACTATAGCAACGGCAATCAGGATAGGAAATCCAGTCAGTTGGAAAAAGGCGGAAGCCGCAAGGGATGAATCGGGCGGAATGATAGACAGCGTTACAGATGAAGAAATCCTTGCAGCATATAAACTGCTTGCAGATAGGGAAGGCGTTTTTGTGGAGCCGGCTTCAGCAGCATCTGTAGCAGGGGTGATAAAAAACCTCGAAAAAGGAACCATCAGTAAAGGTAGTACGATTGTCTGCATTTTAACCGGAAATGGTTTAAAAGATCCTGATAGTGCAATTAAATTAATAGAAAAACAAGGTTCTGTAAAGGCAGATGAGGATGAAGTTATGAAAAGAATAGTGGGGTAGCAGCGTATGACCGAAGTCAGGATTCCGGCTACTAGTGCGAATCTGGGTGTGCTTTTTGACAAAGGCGGCGTTGCACTTGATGCATTTGAGAATATCATTAAAATTGAAGAAGCCGATGAATTCTCACTGGATGTTTCAGGACTTGAAACCGGCCATATACCAAGAAACAAAGAAAACCTTATAAATAAAGCAATAGAATATTTCTATAATGAAACAGGCAGGACCATGCCTGTTTTTTCAATATCAACAACCAACGGAATCCCTATATCAAGAGGGCTTGGAAGCAGCGCAGCTTGTATTTCGGGCGGAATATTTGCGGCAAACCTGTTTGAGGAAGAAATTTTGAATAAAAAGGAAATAATCATGATGGCCGCAGGACTTGAAGGACACGGAGATAATGTCTGCGCAGCGGTTTCGGGCGGGTTCTCAATTTATAAGACGGACGGTATATTGACCATACCTTCAAGCACCGACCTTGGGTTTATACTATACATACCCAAAGAGACTCTTAGTACTAAAAAAAGCCGGGGGATTTTACCTTCGGAATATGACTATAAAACACGTAAAATGGCAGATAACCTTGAACACTCAATGATGAAAGCCTTGTATGACATGGATTATGAAAAAGCCGGCAGCCTGATGGAGCTGGATGTTATACACCAGCCCTATAGGAAACAATTAATACCTTACTGGGAGGAAGTTATGTTATTTTCAAAGAATGCAGGGGTATGGGGAACAGCTTTAAGCGGTGCCGGTCCTGCCATGATTTCTATGTGCCCCGCAAACCATATTGATAAAATTATAAAAGAATTAAAAATGAGTGTTGATAAGAGGTTTAATTTAAATATAATAGGATGTGAAATTAACACTCGGGGGATAAGGGGTAAACGAATATAATATGAAAAACAGGGACAGGATAGTAAATACTCTTAATTTTAAGATGCCTGATGACAGGCTGCCTATGATTGAATGGGCAGGCTGGTGGGATAAAACCCAGGCAAGGTTTCAAAAAGAGGGAATTCCCGAACATCTTTCAAGGGAAGAAATCCGCGAATACCTGGGACTGGATATGATGAGGCAGTTCTGGATAAGCCCCAAGGGGAAAGACATATCAGAGATGCGTCAAAAGAAGAGAAAAGCGTCTCGGACATGGATTCCTACCTTAGGGTTAAAAGAAATGCTTTATCCACAGGATGCCGTTGAAGTCCGGAGAGGTCAGATTGAAAAATTAAAAGCACTTCATGAAAGCGGGGATTGTGCTGTATGGATTACTTTGGAAGGATTCTTCTGGTTTCCAAGGACCCTGTTTGGAATTGAAGGACATCTTTATGCTTTTTATGATGAACCTGAAACCATGCATAGGATTAACGGCGACCTGGCGGATTATAATATCTATCTGATTGAAGAATTTTGCAAAATTTTAAAACCGGATTTCATGACCTTTGCGGAAGATATGTCATATAATCTCGGGCCTATGCTTTCATATGAATTATTCGAAGAGTTTCTACTTCCATATTATAAAAAAGTCATTCCGGTACTGAAAAAATATAATATAATTCCCATGGTTGACACTGACGGGCAGCTTGAAGCCATGATCCCATGGCTGCAGGAGAGCAGGAATTGAAGGTGCGCTGCCACTTGAAAGACAGGCCGGAGTTGATGTGGCCCGGATGAGAGAGATGTTTCCGGAATTTAAAATTATAGGGGCTTATGACAAGATGGTAATGAGCCATGGTGAGGAAGCAATGCGAGCAGAATGGGAGAGACTGCTGCCGGTAATGAAAAAAGGTGGGTTCATTCCTTCCTGCGACCACCAGACTCCGCCGGAGGTATCACTTGAAAATTACAGGATATATCTCAGACTCATGAAGGAATACTGCGAAAAAGCAGTGGAATAAGCAGGGGAGCTATATATGAATTATGCCAACAGTGGATCAACTGAAGTAAAAATGCATCCGACTGCAGCGAAGCTTCGCGATTTCTATGCCATTAAGCCCGGTGCGCCCGTCATTATGGATGACTTCGGATGGTTCACTCTTGACAGATGGACTAAGGAAGGGCATATCACATGTGAGCAGGACATAAAGGATATGCTTGAATTTGATCCGCCTGGCAATTTCAATCTGGGGAACCTCGGCTGGTGCCAGGCTCCGTTCTATCCATATTACGAAGAAAAAATAATTGAGGACAGGGGAGAACATGAACTTGCTCAGGATAAATGGGGACGCCATGTGCTCTTTTTTAAAAATCGCAGAAGTGGATTCATGCCTGAATATGTAGACCATCCTGTAAAGAACATGAGAACCTGGGAGAAAAATTGTAAATGGAGGATGGAGCCCTTTGCAGAAGGTCGTTTCGACGATTTTGATGCCCATATGGAAAATGCCAAGAGAGCGGCTGCCGAAGGAAGAATGATTATCCTTAATACAGTCGGTGGATATATGTATCTCCGAAGCCTGATAGGACCTCTGGAAGTTTTATATAAATTCTATGATGAGCCAGAGTTAATAAGGGACTGCATGGAGACATGGTTCAATGTTGTGGATACCATAGCAGCCAAATATCAGGAGCATGTGACAATAGATGAGTTTTATGTGGGAGAGGATATTTGTTATAACCATGGCCCGTTGATATCGCCGGATATGATCCGTGAATTTATCCTGCCATATTATAAGCAGGTAATGGAGAATGTTCGAAAAAGGCAAATTGATAAAAACAAACGACTTATATTTTCAGGTTGATACAGACGGATTCTCTGATCCGGTTATTGATGTATATGGCGAAATCGGGCTGGATTACCTTAGTCCTTTTGAGGTCGCATCCGGCTGTGATGTAGTCAGAACAGGAAAAGAATATCCGGACTTGCGGATTCGCGGAGGCTTTGATAAAAGGATTCTTGCCTCAACAAAAGATGCAATCGACAGGGAAATAGATAGAATAATGCCTGTAATGAAAGCAAGGGGCGGATATATACCTATGTGTGACCACGGGGTTCCGGAAGAAGTGAGTTTTGAAAATTATATCACATTTCAGGAATAGATTGCGTGAATACGCGGATTAACGGGGGGATTTAAATGAAAAAAGCATTATTGGTAAAAGGCGGCTGGGACGGGCATCAGCCCAATGAGGTCACTGAAGTATTTGAAAAAATGTTGAAGGAAGAAGCCGGATTTGAGACAAAAGTAAGCGACAGCCTTGAGGCATTCAGGGACCTTGATTATTTGAAATCACTGGATTTGATAGTACCTACATGGACGATGGGATCAATTGAACGCGATCTTGTGCAAAATGTCATGGAAGCGGTTGCAGGTGGAGTGGGATTGGCAGGTTGCCACGGCGGAATGTGCGATGCCTTCAGGCAAAGCACGGAATGGCAGTTCATGACAGGCGGTCAATGGGTGTCGCATCCAGGCGGGGATGATGTTGAATACACTGTTAATATAACGAATAATTCAAGCGTAATAACTGATGGAATTGAAGATTTCGTTGTGACAAGCGAACAATATTATGTTCATATAGATCCGTGTATCGAAGTGCTTGCTACAACACGGTTTCCCAGCGTCGTATGGTATAATTCGTCAAACGGCGAAGTAGATGTGCCGGTTTTATGGACAAAAAAATGGGGGCATGGCAGGGTTTTCTATAGTTCTTTGGGCCATCATGCTGATATTTTTGATATTCCCGGAGCATATGAAACAATGAAAAGAGGTCTGTTATGGGCAGCCGATGGGAAAAAGATAGCGGTTGAAAGTAAACTATCCGGGAATGATTTTGCAAGCGAAAAGAAAATGTTTTAGGGGGCAAAAATGAATAAGACTAAAATTGGAATAATTGGTTGTGGTGCCATTAGTAGTATTTATTTAGAAAATCTAACAGGTGTATTCGCAAACACCGAAGTCAAAGCTGTTTGCGATCTTGATAAAACAAGGGCTGAAAAAGCAGCTGCTAAGTATGGAGTCAGGAATACATACACCCTTGAAGAGATGCTGGCAGATGATGAAATAGATATTATTCTTAACCTGACAACTCCTAAAACCCATTATTCTATTTGCAAAAAAGTTCTCGAAGCAGGTAAGCATGTGTGCGTTGAAAAACCTTTGTGCGTGGAGTTTGAAGAGGGAGTTGAACTGGTTAAGCTGGCAGATGAAAAAGATTTGCTTATCGGGGCTGCTCCCGACACATTCCTTGGTGCGGGAATCCAGACATGTATTGGGCTCATAAAAGCTGGCAAAATCGGAATCCCTTCATCCGCATCTGCATATATGATGTGCCACGGTCATGAGTCATGGCATCCGGACCCGGAATTTTATTATGAAAAGGGCGGAGGGCCCATGTTCGATATGGGACCGTATTATCTGACAGCTCTTGTAAATATGCTTGGCCCGGTTAAAGATGTAGCAGGAATGACGGGAATGGCATTTTCAGAACGAACAATAACAAGCAAGAAGAAGTATGGAAAACGGGTTAATGTAGAGATCCCGACACATGTTAATGGAATTATGAAGTTTAAAAACGGTGTAATCGGAAATATTATAACCTCATTTGATGTATGGGGGAATAATATGCCAAGGATTGAAGTTCATGGCACTGAGGGTTCTCTTTCGGTTCCCGATCCAAATTGTTTCGGCGGTCCTGTCTTTTTAAAGACAAAGGAAATGAAAGACTGGGAAGAAATCCCCATAACAATGCCGTATGCTGAAAATTCCCGGGGCATAGGTGTTTCTGACATGGTTGACGCAATTTCAGAAGGCAGGATAAACAAAGCCAATGGAAAAACAGCCCTTCATGTCCTTGAACTCATGCATGGTTTCCATTGGGCGGCAGAAGCAGGTAAAAACTACACCCTGACCACCACCTTCTGACAAAGTATCCGTCGGATGCTTTATTCAAAGTTCAAAGATCCTTCGGTAACTTGAACGGGAAATTATATTTATGTTAAATGCGGCAGTATGGGAAATATGTTTAAACACTGATTTAAAGTCTGAAGCTATAAGGCAGCTTAGGGAAATACTGCCTTTTGAACCGATTTTCTCTAATAAGCCGTCATATGGATTGCCAATTATCATCGGAACCCCGGATTCTAGTTTAAAAATTGAAAAAGCTGTCTTAAATGATCTCATTAGCTTGGATGGATTCGGGCCGGATGACCATCTAGTAAAAAGCATAATGTTGGATGGTGTAAAAACCATTATCATTGCAGGAATAACCCCAAAAGCTGCATTATATGGAATCTTTTCATTTTTAGAAGAACTGGGATTTTATTTTCTTGCCAGCCGGTTCATTGTCCCGGAGCCGACAACCGGAATTGAGATTCCTGAACTAGATAAGTCATATACATCCAAGAATAAATGGCGGGGAATGTTCGTATCTTTCTGTATGGTATCCACATCTATCATGTCCCTTTCTGATTTTAGGATGTTATTTGATAATATGCTCAGGATGAGACTGAACCGTATAATCTTCTATCCTTTCGAGAATGAGCCTATTGTTGATTACACTTATAAGGGCGAAAGAAAGTTAGTCGGTGATATATCGCGTCCCGAATCCGGATATTTTTCATATGGCAGAAATTGGACGGGTTCTTTCAATGTTAATGAAATAGCCGTCGGAAAAGAAAAATTCGCTCCAAGGAAACGTATTGCCCCTATGGAATTCCAGGATGTAAATAGCTCTGAAGAAGCCTTGGATAGAGGGAAATCATTCATGAATGAAATCGTAAGGGAAGCCGCAGCCAGGCAAATCGGTGTATGGATAGCGTTCCTGCCGCAGTTCGTTTCAATGAATATGGCTAAATTCCTTAAACCCATGCCCAGGAAAAACCTTCATTGGTCTGCATTGGTGAGTTGCACTGACTCTGCGGCAAAAGAAATAAACTCTGCAAGGATAAAGAATATAATTGATTCCTATCCGGGCCTTGAAGGATTGTTTGTGGGTATTCCAGAGGGTTTTTATGAAGATCCATATGAAGAAAGCCGGGAATATATAGATTCGCAGATGCCCGGATTTAAAATAGCGCTTGAACTCCAGAAAAATTACTGGGGAGACCACTGGCCGGGTGATGAACTTCAGAAAAAACACATGGAAGCGGATATTGCGTTTTCAAAAACTGCCATTGAAGCCCTAGATAAAGCGCGTGAGTATAAACCCGATATAAAACTGGGATTGATAACGGTATGCAAAGCTTATCTTCTAACCAAGCTTCATCAGACTATTCCAAATGAGGTAGCCTTCTGCGACATTGAATCCCGGTCGTTATGGACCCATGGAGGAGCCCCGTTATTCCTGTTCAGAGATATGAAAGGCAGGGAATGCTCAATAATTCCGAGGATTACCGATGATGGTTCACAGGCAGGGATGCAATTCAATCTTGGTCTGTATTATAAAGATGGATACTGCAGGTCTGCAAAAGAAAATGGCACTGCCGGTTTAATGATGCAGACTCTTCATATAAAAGGCGCTGACCATAATATTAAGTACCTTGCGGATGGATTATGGAATACCGATATAAATCCTTATAGCTTCTACTCTGTATATTTTAAAAAGGTTTATGGCGATGCAGTATCCGGCGATATAAGGAAAGCTTATGAAGTGCTTGAGGACAATGAGGAATTTATGGGTGGCAGGGGTGCTGCCAATATGCCGTGGAACCATGTGCCTCCGGAAATTGCAGTGATGAGAAACCTTCAGAAGGCAATTAATCCATTCCATGAGTGTCCGCTGGACTGGCAGTTCATTGAAAATTCCAAAAAAAGGGCTGATATTTACAGAAAAACAATTGTTGCCTTAGATATAGCGAAGAAGATATTTGAAACGGCAGTTGAAAAATGCACAGGCTCATCGGCTGACGAGTGCCGTTATATGGGAATAAGGACAAATGCATATAAATCTCATCTGGAAGCTTTAGTCATGATTTCAGAGATATATTCATCATATAGCGATGCATTTAAATGCGGAAATGTCCGACAAAATTTGACTGAGATTGTTTTAAAAATAAAAAAAGCAGGTACGAGGGCAAGAAAATCCGCCGAATTATTTTCAGGTTGCATTGCCCATGTCACGGACCTTGCACCTCTTTGGATGTTAAACAGCTCTATGGTAAAAGGAACTGAAATTCTGCTTCAATTCATGTCAAACATCCTTGCATTCCACGAGGGAAGGGAATATTGGAATCCTATAAAATGGAATGAATTGTTCGGTGAGTGCCCGTATCCCGCACACGGTATCGATATTAAATCATCGGAAGACATCAGCACACACGAACCCGGTTGATCCAATAATCCTTGGGATGCTTCGTACATTTGGTCCAATCATCCGTCGGATGATTAGATCAAATAATATTTATGCAGGAAACCATAAAAAATGTGCAGGTACATTTATCAACATAAAGTTAAAAATAGGCTAGAGACAAAAATACCCTTTGGTGTGCTAAAATATATATGATAAAACAACTTTGGAGGACTTATGGCTATTCAGTATTTTTCAGTCAGTAAAGATGATAATTATTACGAGGCTTTTCCCGATGTGGTGTTAACCGAAGGCGGTAAATTAATAGCTGTTTTTGAGGAATGTACGCATCACAGCGACAGGTCTTATGCGCGAATTATGAAAACAGAAAGTACCGACAGGGGCAGAACATGGACACCCAAGGAGGCTTTTACTGTCAGCAATGACGGTTGGCCGCCTTACTGGAACTGCGCCAGGATTTCTAAGCTTTCTGACGGGAAGCTGGTCATTCTTGCCGACTGGGTTACTGGAAGAGCTGAATCAAAGGCTGAGGTATATTATTGGATAGGGGACTCGGAAGGCACCGAATGGGAAGGTCCGTTCCTTGCGCCAAGCGATGGTATAGTCCCCGATAAATTGATTGAAACCAAATCCGGCAGATGGTTCATAAGCACCCATGTACGGAATGCGAAAGGGCACATTGCCCAGAGCACTTGGTATTCGGACGACAAAGGAAAAACCTGGAGCGATAAAATAGTAGTCGCTGATGAACCCGGGTTGAATTTATGCGAGGGAAGCATCCTTGAACTTGACGACGGAACCCTTGTTTGTTTCCTCAGGGAAAATTCGGGACTGGGTTATGACTGCTATAAATCGATATCAACTGATAACGGCGAAACCTGGGAAGGGCCGTACAATGCTCCGATGCCGGGTTGCCACAGGCCTGTTGCCGGAATCTTAGATAGCGGATATGTAATGATAACCCACAGGTATATGCAAGGAGGCAAAGGCTGGGTTGGTTTCTGGACGCAGAACTTCTTTGCCGGTTTTACAAACCAGGATTCATGCAGGTCTAAAGAAAGAAACGAGCAGGGATACAGGATAATGCCGCTGGATTACGACAGAAGCCCTGTTTCAGACATCGGTTACTCAGGCTGGGTTCAGTTTGATGACGGAGAGATATATGTAGTTTATTATATTGTTGACGATTCGCCAAATGGCCAGATTAAGGGCGTATCGTTCTATGAGGAAGATGTAATTATCGGAGGGTTTCCAACATAATGGTTAAAGGCCGGGCTATTACAGTTTCAATAATTTTTTCATTCCTTCTGGCAATTCACATGCTTTTGTCATTTGTAATGTTTATAGGCTTAAACCCGGAAATATACCGAAATGCACAAATTGCCGATGAGGTGGCTGAATATGCCGGAATAAGCCAGGAGACCCTGGATAAAGCAACAATCGGATTAATTGATTACATGGATGACCAAAGGGATGATCTGGTTATTCTGAGCGATGAACAGGAAGGGCATGAATTATTCAATACCAAAGAAAAAGCTCATATGGTTGATGTCAAGAACCTGTTTGTGCTTGGGAAAAAGATCAATTTCTCTTTGTTTATATTTCTACTGTTGATTCTGATTTTTTACCTGGCCTATGATAAGAAAGGTATGCAAAAGCACTTCATGAAATATAGTGCTATAACTTTATCGGTAATTCTTGGCGCGTGGCTGATTATCGCCATTCTAGCAATGATTGACTTCTCTGCATTTTGGACCACATTCCATAAAATCTTCTTTACAAATGACCTTTGGCTGCTAAATCCTGCCACGGACCTTTTAATAAGGATGATGCCTCAGAGGTTTTTCGTTCGGATAGTCATCCATATACTGGCAAGATTCCTTCCCTCATATGTCTTGGTAATCGCTGTCCTGGGCATTGGGAATAAACTTCTGAATAAAAATAAAGCCACAGCTAAGAAAGGCAGGTCCCATGAGTAAAGTCAGTATAATCGGATGCGGATATGTGGGACTGGTTTGCGGCGCTGGGATGGCAGAGTTCGGGAATGATGTTGTTTGTATAGATATTGATGAAATAAAAATTATAAATCTCAATAAGATGATAATACCGATTGTTGAACCGGGATTATCTGAACTAATAGAGAAAAATTATGATAGTGGAAATATTTCATTCACAAACAATGTTAAAACCGGCATCCAAGGATGTGATGCTGTAATAATTGCAGTTCAGACACCACAGGCTGATGATGGCTCCGCCAACCTTTCATATGTCATGAAAGCAGCAGAAGATATTGCCCTGTTCATTAATAATCCTGCTGCGGTTGTCATCAAATCAACCGTGCCCATCGGAACTGCAAAGAAGGTTGATGCACTTATCAATACAAGCCTTAGGGAAAGAAATATAGGCTTTTCCATTGAAGTTGTTTCAAATCCCGAATTTCTTCGCGAGGGGTGTGCAATCAGCACATTCTTGGACCCCGATCGCATAGTGATCGGCTGCAATGGAAAGTCATTTGAACTGATGGATAGAATTTATCAAGTGCCTGTTTCAAGAGGCATTCCTCTGATAAAATGTTCAAATGAGACTGCCGAAACTATTAAATATGCCGCGAATTCTTTCCTTGCAATGAAAATATCGTATATCAATCAAATGGCCCTTTTATGCGAAAAAACCGGTGCCGATATAAAAACCGTAGCCGAAGCCGTGGGAAGCGATAAAAGAATTAGTCCCAAATTCCTCAATCCCGGGCCCGGATTCGGCGGAAGCTGTTTCCCGAAGGATACTAGGGCACTGGTTAAAATCGCAGAAACTTACGGACTGGATCTCACAATGATAAAAAGCGCTTATGAGGCTAATGCGGCCCATAAAGATATACTTGCTCATAAAGCTGTTAAAATAATGAATGATAATGGTGCAGGTACGCTTGCTATATGGGGATTGTCATTTAAAGCGGGTAGCGGCGACATGCGCATGGCACCCGCACTGACTATAATTCCTATAATTATTGACAATGGGATAAAAGTGAAGGTTTATGACCCTGAAGCCATGGATGAGGCTAAACGCATACTTGGTGAATTGGGTGACAGCATTGAATTCTGTACTACTATGGAAAATGCTCTCCATCAATCCGATGCCCTTATGATATTGACTGAATGGGAATGTTTTAAAAGTGTGAATCTTAGAGAGACAGCAAAAGCCCTTAACCAGAAAATATTGTTGGATTATAGGAACATATTTGACTCGAATTCAGCAAGAGACATTGGATTTTTATATTACGGGGTGGGTAGATAACATGAGATTTATTGATATATCAGATAAATACAATGTTAGTACAGCCGGAGATATAATCGCTGCAAAGAAGGACAACCAGATAGTAAATCTCCTTGAAGAAGTCGGAGATTCCGATAACTATGAATTCATAGACACATCTTCTCTTGACGGTATCAGGATTTACAGAAGAACCCTAAAATGCGTGCTGGTAAAAACTATTGCAGGGCTTTTCCCAAATAGCAGGCTTAAAATACATTACTCTATTAATAAAGGATCATTCTGCGAACTAATCGGACGTTCCATAGGTATAGAAGACGTGAATAAAATCCGTAAGAGGATGAAGTATCTTGTAAATAAAAGAATACCCATAGAAAAACATGAATTCAGCATAGACCATGCAGCTAAGATTCTCGGACATATAAACCGGAATGACCTGCTTGAAATTCTCAGCAACGGGGCCGGGCAAAAAATCACCCTATATTCCATTGAGGGGACATATGATTATTTTCATGGGATTATGGCACCGGATACCGGTTATGTAGACTTATTTGAGCTTCGTCCATTTCATAACGGTTTTTTGTTGTTCTATCCCACCAGATTCGACCCCGGTAACCTGCCGGAATGGAATGTCCAGGAAAAACTGACAAAGGCCTTCGAGGAGTTCCGACAATGGGGGGATGCCATAGGGGTCGACAGTATCAATGACATCAATAAAATTACTGAAAAGGGGGAAATCGGCGAAATTATAAGGATTGCCGAAGCCCTTCAGGAAAAGAAGATCGGTTACATTGCGGATGAAATAAAAGCGAAGAAAAAAAGTTTTGTGTTCATAGCTGGTCCGTCATCTTCCGGAAAGACTACATTTGCAAAGCGCCTTGCCATCCATCTCAGGGCAGTGGGGCTTAAAGCGCATCCAATCTCACTAGATGACTACTATAGGGGAAAGGAGGTTCCCCTCAATATGTACGGTAAAAGGGACTATGAATCCCCGGATGCATTTGATATTGTTAAATTTAATGACGACATGAAATCCTTGCAGGAATACGGCTATGCTGAAGTTCCTGAGTATGACTTTGAAACTGAAAGCAGGAAAGGTTACAGGGACCTGTCTATAGATGAGTACGGTGTGGTGATAGTTGAGGGTATTCACGGTATTAATCCCGAATTCAGTAAAAGCGTTGACAGGGAAAGGGTTCATAAACTCTACATCAGCGCACTTACATCAATTAATATTGATGACCACAACAGGCTTTCAACAACAGATGCAAGGTTATTCAGGCGGTTGGTAAGAGATTTTAAATACCGCGGGTCGAGTGCGGAAAGAACCCTAAGTATGTGGCCTGATGTAAGAAAAGGCGAAGACAAGTACATATTTCCTTATCAGGAAGAAGCTGATGAAATATTTAACAGCACCCTTATCTATGAGCATGGGGTCCTGAAAAAATATGCAGTTCCTATCCTAAATAATATAGATGCAAAGAGCAAGTATTATTCTGAAGCCAGGAGGCTTCTGGTCATACTGTCATATTTCATTGAAGTTGAAGACGAAGAAATTCCGAACACATCCCTTTTAAGGGAATTTATAGGTGGCTCGGTTCTGAAATATTAATCCGGAGGAAGAAATGAAATATCTAATTGGAATTGATATAGGAACATCAGGAACTAAAACGGTTCTCTTTGATACGAAAGGCAATGGAATTGCCAACAGCACCGTAGAATATCCAATGTACCAACCTAAAATAGGTTGGGCTGAACAGGATCCGCACGATTGGTGGAATGCGGTTTGCGAATCTTCAAAGGAAGTCATTAAAAAAAGCGGGATTAATCCAGGTGACATAGAAGGCATCGGGCTTTCCGGGCAGATGCACGGTCTTGTGCTGCTTGATGAAAATGATGAAGTCCTCAGGAATTCCATAATATGGTGCGACCAGAGGACCCATGAAGAGTGTAAGGAGATAACCGAAAAAGTCGGTGCCAAAAGGCTTATAGAGATTACAGCCAATCCTGCTCTAACAGGTTTTACAGCGTCTAAAATACTTTGGGTCAGGAATAACGAACCCGAAATCTATTCTAAAATCAGTAAGATTCTGCTACCGAAGGATTACATAAGGTTTATGTTAACCGGTGAATATGCCACCGAGGTTTCAGATGCCAGCGGAATGCAGCTTTTGGATATCAAAAACAGGTGTTGGAGCGACGAAGTCCTTGAAAAACTTGAGATTAAAAGGGAATGGCTCGGAAAGATGTACGAATCATGTGAAAACACAGGTTTGGTAACTGAATCTGCAGCCATGGCGACAAGCCTGGCAGTTGGAACAATCGTTGCCGGCGGGGCAGGCGACCAAGCTGCCGGAGCGGTTGGAAACGGTATCGTAAAAGAGGGAATCATATCTTCCACAATCGGCACAAGCGGCGTTGTTTTTGCTCACATGGATAATATTGAAATAGATATGCAGGGCAGGGTGCATACATTCTGCCATGCGGTTCCGGGGGCATGGCATGTCATGGGCGTTACGCAGGGAGCCGGTTTATCACTAAAATGGTTCAGGGATAATTTCTGCATTGAAGAAATGAGAACTGCAGACCTGATGGGAATTGATCCGTATGTGCTGATGGATAAGGAGGCGGGTAAAATTTCCGCGGGTTCAGAGGGTGTGCTATACCTTCCTTATTTAATGGGTGAAAGGACTCCGCACCTGGACCCGGATGCCAGGGGTGTCTTTTTTGGTCTCAGTGCTGCGCATAACAAAGCCCATTTGATAAGGGCGGTGCTTGAAGGAGTTGTTTACAGCCTAAGGGATTGCATGGAGATTATACGCGGAATGGGTATTGCGGCTTCACAGGTCAGAGCTTCAGGCGGCGGTGGAAGAAGTCCCATATGGAGGCAGATGCAGGCGGATATGTTTAAAACTGATATATGCACTATTAATTCCAGCGAAGGTCCGGCACTGGGAGTTGCGATTCTTGCAGGTGTTGCATCAGGTATTTATGAGGATGTTGTTACGGCCTGCGAAAAGATAATAAGTGTAAAGGAAATACAAGAGCCTGATGTTGAATCAGCCGCTGCATATGATAAATTTTATAAAGTTTATGGGAATCTTTACAAACACCTTAAAGAGGATTATAAAGAGATAACAAGAATAATGGGAGAATGACATGAAACAACGAGCATTTGAGGGAGACGGAAGATTCTTTAGGGGTAATTTGCATACCCATACAGAATTGTCGGACGGCAAACGGCCGATAGCTGAGGTTGTCAATATCTATAAGGACCTTGGATATGATTTTCTGGCAATAACGGACCATAACAGGTTGTTCAAATCAGAAGAGTTCAACAATAGCCTTTATATCGTTCCGGCACTAGAAATACACAGTTCAAAGCCCGGGTCGGACCATACCCATCATGTGGTGGCGCTAACTACCTATGATAATGAAGCAGTTGTGCATGGGCAGATTTTTGACAATGTCGAATGGACAGACTCGTATGATGCTTGCGATGGAATTTGTAAAATGATGGAATCCAATGGGTTTGATATGGTTTACTGCCATGCTATATGGTCGAGGACCCAGCCCGATGAGTTCAGGAATCCTTCCCTTATGGCTATGGAGGTCTATAACGGCATCTGCGATGTTAATTATGGCCAGGGCAACCAGGAAGTTTATTGGGATGATATCTTGCGAAGCGGTTGGAAATTGTGGGGTGTTGCAGCAGATGACTGTCATGGAAAGGATACCCATTACGGCAGGGGTTTTGTTATGGTTAAAGCTGACAGCCTTGATGATCATAGTCTTTTGGATTCATTGAGGACCGGTGCTTTTTATGCAAGCCAGGGTCCGGAAATTTATGATTTCAAAGTTGAGGACGGCAAGGCTTATATTGAATGTTCGCCTGCTGTTATGATAACTTTCATCGCATATGAGTACAGAGGTTTTTCCTTTAAATATGATGTGCCGGAAACAAAAGCAGAAATTGTTTTCAATCCGGGTATTGATTATATCCGTGCTGAAGTCACTGATATAAATGGTAAAAAGGCCTGGACAAATCCGATTTTTCTTAAGTGATATTAACCAAATAAAAGTTTGAAAAATATGCCGGTTGCTTATCGACAACCGGCATTTATTTAGATAAAATAGGGACAACATCCGTATATGCGGATAAAAAGAGTTTTATGGGGGATTCTTATGAGAAAAAGTAAGGTTCTGGAAAAAATGAGGGCCGGCAAGACCGCCACATGCTTCAAAACAAATTTCACTGAAGCCAGGATTGTAGAAATGGTCGGTTTGGCTGGTTTTGATTGTGTCTGGACATGTTACGAGCACTGCGGCAATGACTTGGCGGCAATCGAAAGACAGATTTATGCAGCCAAGGCTACGGATATGGATATTGTCGTAAGGGTGTCAAAAGGCAGCTACAGCGATTTCATCAGACCTCTTGAAATGGATGCAACAGGTATAATGATTCCCCATCTTATGAGTGCCGAAGAAGCAAGGGAAGTCGCATGGAGAACTAAATTCCATCCGGTGGGCAGAAGGCCTGCAGACGGCGGTAATTCAGACGGCGGATTCCTTTTTTACCCGGCTTCAAAATATATGGAAGACTCAAATAATGAAAAATTCGTTATATGCCAGATAGAAGATCCTGAAGCAATGGAAGAGCTTGATGAAATTGCACAGGTGAAGGGCATTGATATGCTGTTCTTCGGCCCCGGCGATTTCTCCCACGCACTTGGTATTCCGGGGCAGCTTACCAATGAAAAAGTGCTGGAGGCATGGGAAAAAGTTGCCGTTGCTTGTAAAAAGTATGGTAAACTGGCCGGTACCGTTGCTAATCCGAATAATGTAGTTCAACTTCATGAATGGGGTTATAGATTCCTTAATATGTCAAGCGACGTCGGGGCACTTTACAACTACCTGCCGCAGATGCTTGCTGCTTTTGATAAAATCAACGATTAGTATTATAATTGTATCAGGGTGATTACGATGGGAAAAAAACTCGGCTCATTTTTGCTGGTTTTGTTTTTTGCGGCATGCATAGCAGTGTTAATTAATATTATGCCAAAACTCTTAACCCGGATGGATGCATATCAGCTGGCATTCTGGACATGTATATTTATCTTTATTCCCCTTAATATTATTCATTTGTTTGTTCGTGCTTTTGGCATAAGGCGCAAAAACACCGGAGGGATTCTTATTTCATTGGGAGCTTCATTGTTTTTATTCGGGGGCTTTGCTTTCTTTGTCTTGAGTACTTCAAGTATTGGATTCAACTCCTCAATGGCACTGGTTCTTCTTGCCCCTCTGTTATTTATCATATTTGCCCCATTAATCACAAAAGAATCAATTAATGCAGCACAGGGTGTAGGTGTTATATTGACTGCTGCCGGAGGTTTTTGCATTCTGTGTTCACGGGGACTTGTAAATCTCGGATCCTGGGAAAGCATCAGTTATGTAATAGGTGCTGTTGCCTGCTGGACTCTATTCAGTTTGTTGGCGTTAAAAACAAAAGCCGGAATTCATATGAATGTATATACATATGTAGTAGTCGGCTTAGTTGCAGCTACTGTTGTGATGTTTATCCAATCTTCATTTATATTGCCTGAATACAACAGTATATTTACATTGCTGGTTTTCGGGGCTCTGGCGGCAACTATAATTTATTTATGGGCCGGAACATTCAGGATTTCAAGCGCTTCGTTCTGGGCTTCCATGGTATATATCCTGCCTGCGGTTATTCTGATTTATGAATTAATTTTCAAATCTGTATCACTACCTGTTATGGGAATTGTAGGCCTTGGAGTCACGGGACTGGCTGTTATTTACCGGCTGGCTATTAAAATGTAATAATAATGACTTGCGACGATTCATTAAAAAAGTTAATTCTATCTTTATTTTAGCTAAGCAATGAAAAATCAGTATATTATAATTGGGTTATCAAATTGGAGGAGATTCAATATGTCAAAACTTGCAATTTTCGGCGGACCTAAGGCCGTTACCAAGGATCCGGGTGATTTGTTTACCTGGCCAATAATAACAAAGGAAGATGAAGATGCAGTTCTAGATGTGCTTCATAGGGGAGCTATGTCAGGAACCGACGTTACCAGGGAATTTGAAAAGGAATTTGCACTATGGCAGGGGTTGGATATGGCCCTTGGATTTTCAACGGGAACAGCTGCGATTCAAAGCGCTATGTACGGATGTCATGTGGGTGTCGGCGATGAAATAGTCTGCCCGACGGTTACATACTGGGCATCCGGGCTCCAGGCATATACCCTTGGGGCAACAGTTGTATTTGCAAATGTTGACAAAGATACGCTTTGTATTGACCCGGATGATATTGAACACAGGATCGGCCCAAGGACCAAGGCTATTGTTGTTGTACATTACACGGGACATCCCTGCGATATGGATTCAATCATGGCAATTGCAAAGCGGCACAATATAAAAGTCATTGAGGATGTTTCCCATGCACAGGGCGGGCTATATAAAGGTAAAATGGTCGGTACTTTTGGTGATGTTGCTGCAATGAGCCTTATGAGCGGAAAATCACTTGCAGTCGGAGAGGCTGGAATACTGGCTACTAATGATAGGGAGATTTATGAAAGGGCCATAGCATTCGGACATTACAGCAGATACCATGCGGACGACTTTGAAACTGAATATCTAAAGCCTCACGAAGGACTTCCGATGGGCGGATATAAATACAGGATGCACCAGATGTCATCAGCTGTTGGGCGCGTCCAGCTTAAATATTACAATGAGAGAATACTTGAAATCCGCAGGGGGATGAACTATTTCTGGGATCTTCTTGAAGGTGTTCCCGGAATCAAAGCCCATAGGGTTGATGAAAGTACCGGGAGTACAATGGGCGGATGGTATGCCCCAAAGGGACTTTATAAGCCTGATGAGCTTGGGGGATTGTCAGTAACTCGTTTTTGTGAGGCTGTAAGGGCTGAAGGGTTTGAAGGATGTTCGCCGGGATGCAACCTGGCTCTTCATACGCACTCTCTTTTCCAGACACTTGATGTCTACGGACATGGCAAACCTACCCGTATAGCCAATAGCTCAAGGGATGTAAGGGAGATGGATAAGAACCTCGCGCCCAGTGAAGATATCGGGATGCTTTCATACAGCATTCCATGGTTCAAGCTTTTTAAGCCGGAATATATAGAAGAGTATGCGAATGCTTTTAAGAAAGTCGCATTGAATTATAAAGAACTGCTGAAAGATGATCCCGGTAATCCTGAAGAAATAGGAGGATGGCATTTCTTCCAACACACCCCGAAGAGTTAATTTGACTTAACCGTCAGAAACAATGATTATATGCTGCTGGTAATGATTGCAATCAACCAGCAGCTTTCTTATAAATGTTTCTGACTTATTTCGTTTTCTTCATTTTTATGCTCCCTCATGTATCAACATACACATCGGTCGCATAAAACTTCGAAAGCCTCATCTTAAGTCAAATTTCCTTCTTCGGGCCTGGGTTTTGTATAATAAAACTACTTACTGTTTACTTTGTTTGGAAAAGTCACGGCTCTTCGCTTAGGTATCAATATACGCGCGCTTAAGCCGGACTTTCCAATCCTTGTCTGAAAGTAAATTAAATCCTTCGGTCCGGTATTATTGAGTTAATTCGACCTAACCGTCAGAAACAATGATTATATGCTGCTGGTAATGATTGCAATCAACCAGCAGCTTTCTTATAAATGTTTCTGACTTATTTCGTTTTGCTCATTTTTATGCTCCCTCATGTATCTACATACACATCGGTCGCATAAAACTTCGAAAGCCTCATCTTAAGCCGAATTTCCTTCTTCGGGCCTGGGTTTTGTATAATAAAATTAACAATTGCTTTCAATGTAATAAAAAATTTATTCAACCGCCGGATTTGATTTGCATCATCCGGTTGTTTTTTGAGAAGTAGAATACATCCATTCTCTATCATTCCAAAGGTAAAAAGACCAGGGTCTTCTTGTAGTGATGTTTACATGAAAGAGGGCAGGTGTTAAGATATCAGTACTACGATAAAGGATGTCTTTAATGAAGAAACCGTTAATCGGGATACCTATGGGAGATCCGGCTGGAATAGGTCCTGAAATAATTTTAAAAGCACTCAAAGAAGAAAAAATATTCGAAATTTGCACACCGGTTGTTATTGGAAGCTCAGCTGTCCTAAAGAAAATAGGAACTGTCATCAATAGCAGATTGAAATTAAACAGCATATCAAAAACTGCAGATGCTTTAGGTAAAGCAGGTACCGTGGATATAATTAACCTTGGGAATATTAATGCTGATAAACTGGAATGGGGAAAAGTCAGCGCCAACGCCGGTAAAGCTGCTTATGAATATATAGTCAAAGCGGCTGAACTCGGCATGGCCAAAGATATAGATGCTATCGCGACAACCCCAATAAATAAAGAATCAATTAAAGCCGCAGATGTGGACTTTATTGGCCACACAGAAATGCTTGCAGACCTGTCGCTTACCGAAGATCCTCTGACAATGTTCCAGGTAAGGAATTTGAGGGTGTTCTTTCTGTCAAGGCATCTCTCGCTGAGTGACGCATGCAAAGTTGTTAAAAAAGAAAAAGTAACAGACTATATAAAAAGAAGCCTGAAAGCACTGAAAAAACTTGGGATTGACAATCCTCTGCTGGCAGTTGCAGGTTTGAATCCCCACAATGGCGAACATGGGATGTTTGGCAATGAAGAAGTAACTGAAATCTCCCCGGCGATTGAAAAATGTGCCTCAGAAGGGTTTAATGTAATAGGACCGATACCAGGTGACTCAGTATTTGCAATGGCTTTGAAAGGACGGTATGACGGTGTGTTGTCGATGTACCACGACCAGGGTCATATTGCCACTAAAACCGTGGATTTTGAAAGAACTATATCACTTACAATTGGAATGCCTTTCCTTCGGACATCCGTAGACCACGGTACTGCTTTTGATATAGCCGGTAAGGGTGTCGCAAGCGGAATCAGCATGTATGAAGCCATAAGGCTTGCCGCGGAGTATGCTTCCGTATACGGAGACAAGTATGACAGTTAAAATTCCTGATAACATACTTATGAATGTTGAAAAACCCGCCCGTTATACCGGTGGCGAGGTAAATAGCATTTCCAAAGTTCATAATCCGGAAAACGTAAGCTTTGCCTTTTGTTTTCCCGATGTTTATGAAGTTGCAATGTCGCATCTGGGGGGACAGATTCTCTACAGCATCATTAATAACAGGGATGATTCCCTCTGTGAACGAATATTTGCCCCTTGGACAGACATGGAGAAAGCCATGCGGGAAAATGGAATACCTCTGTATTCTCTTGAAACAAAGACTCCGGCAGCTGAATTCGACATACTCGGTTTTACACTGCAGTATGAAATGAGCTATACGAATATTCTTAACATGCTTGACTTATCGGGCATCCCTGTTAACAGGCACGACCGGGGGGACGAGTATCCATTGGTTTGTGCGGGCGGTCCCTGCGCTTTTAATCCGGAGCCCCTTGCCGATGTAGTTGATTTCTTCCTGATAGGGGAGGGAGAAGAGAAAATAAATACCATTCTTGATATAGTGAAGGCAGCGAAAGCTGAAAACGCATCAAAAGAAGAATGCATGAGGAAATTATCTGAAACAGAGGGTATTTATGCACCTATGACTTTAGATAATTATTTTGATTCCGAAGGAAAACAGATAAAAGCACCGGATGTAACAGTTAAGAAAGTTTTAATTAAAAACCTTGATGAAGCCCCTTATCCGGAAAAACCGATTGTGCCTTATATAAATATTGTCCATGACAGGACAATGATGGAAATTTTCAGGGGATGTATAAGGGGCTGCAGATTCTGCCAGGCAGGTTTCATATACAGGCCTGTCCGCGAGAAATCACCTGAATCCCTTGTTGAAGAGGCTAAAACCAAACTTGACTCAACAGGGTATGATGAAATAAGCCTTGCATCCCTTAGTACCTCCGATTATTACGCCCTTGGCAAACTGACGGATGAACTCCTGGATATTACCGAATCAAAAAACACAAGCTTATCTCTACCGTCCCTTAGGGTTGATAATTTTTCCGTGGAGCTTATGGAAAAAGTTCACAAAGTACGCAAGAGCGGACTTACATTCGCCCCGGAGGCCGGAACACAGCGGCTAAGGGATGTAATAAATAAAAATATAACTGAAGAAGATATGCTTAACACAGCAGCAATTGCATTCAAAGGCGGATGGACAACTTTAAAGCTCTATTTTATGCTGGGTCTTCCGACTGAAACAATAGAGGATGTAGAGGGAATTGCAGATTTGGCGTGGAAAATCAAGCAGGTTTACAAGGAGCATGGCAATCCGCAGCGCAAAGCGCTTAATCTTACAGTAAGCACAGCGTTTTTCGTGCCTAAGCCCTTCACTCCTTTTCAATGGGAACCTCAAATTACAGTAGCTGAAATGCTTGGGCGGCAGCGGTATCTCAGTGAACTTCTTAGGAAGTCAAAAATTAAATACAATTGGCATGATTTCAAACTCTCGAGAATGGAAGGAATAATATCAAGGGGAGACCGCAGGATTGGACGTGTAATTATCAGGGCATGGGAAAAGGGCTGCAGCTTTGATGGCTGGGCGGAGTATTTCGATTATGATAAATGGATGGAAGCGCTGGAAGAATGCGGTATTGATCCGGATGAATATGCCTGCAGGACCCGGTCGAGTTTTGAAAGGCTTCCGTGGGATTTCATTGATATAGGCGTTAAGAAAAAGTTTCTTCTTGATGAGAAACAAAAGGCATATAAAGGCATCACAAGTGAAAACTGCAGGGAGGACTGCCTGGCTTGTGGTGCAGCTTGTTTTGGAACGGGAATTTGCTTTGAGAATAATTAGGATAAAATTTAAAAAAGATGAATCTGTTAAGTTTATATCCCATCTGGATATGATGAAGGCATTCCAAAGAGCGGTAAGACGTGCCGGACTTGCGGCTGAGTACTCCCATGGCTTTAATCCTCAGATGCAGATGATTTTCGGGGCCCCGCTGTCACTTGGTTTTACAAGTGATTCCGAATATGCGGATTTTTCATTTTCAATTGATTATGAGCCGGCATATGTGTTCGAAGCCTTGAATATAGCCTTGCCGCAGGGTCTGCCTGTTTTAGATTCGGGTGTAAGGAGTATTAATAAAAACATAATGGCTGATATTGCATACGCAGGATACGAGTTTGATGTTAAATCTGATATTGCAGTTGTGAAATTGGCAGACATAATAATGGAATCTGAAAGCCTTCCTGTCGAAAAGAACAGGAAAGGCAGGGTTAAAACAGTCGATGTCAGGACTATGATTGTTGAATCCGCAGAATCAAGCGGAAAGCTGAAAATCCTGGTGAAGGCCGGAAATGATCAAAACCTCAATCCAAGGCTGTTTACTGAGGCATTGAAGCTGCATATTGATCCTTCAATTGAAGGCAGTGGATATAACCGGACTGAACAATTTGTCGAAAGGGGCGGATGCATGGTTTCGCCACTTTCCAAAGAAGCACTGGAGACAAAGTGAACAGGAAAATACTTGTTAAACAGCATAATGGAAATGAATCGGTTGCTATTTTGGAAAACGGCAGCCTTGTTGAATACTTGCATCGAAAAGAAGGAGAAATAGTAAGGGGGACTGTTATTTCTGCTTTAATTAAGGAATATCAACCCTCCCTTGATGCGTTCTTTGCAGACACAGGGAAAGATCTTCCGGGATATCTTCCCGGAAAATTCATTGACAGGAACCTAAAACCTGGCACGGTAATGCCCCTTCAGGTGGTAAAATCAGAAACCCGGAATAAGGGAATGACCTTAAGTTCACAGATATCTGTATCAGGTGATTATTGTGTAATCCTGGGTGATGCTGATAAATGCAGGATTTCTAGCAAAATCCAAGATGATGACGAACGGGCAAGGCTCAGGGAATTAGCCAAAGAGAACTGTCCGGAGGGCAGAGGAATTATTTTACGGACAAATGCCGGCGGGATTGATTCGGAAGATATCATCATGGATATAAACAATACTGTCGAAAAATACAATAGAATCATATCAACGAATGGCAGCCCCGGCGATACCATATACACTCCGGCAAGTATCGCAGAAGATGTAATGAGAAACATTAATCCACAGAATGATATAGTATATTTTAATGATTTGGAAATATTTAATTTTTACTTTAAGCGGCATGCAATTCCCGGGAAGCCGTCACCGGTTAAATATTATGACAAAGACTATGAGATGTTTGCTTTTTTCGGGATATCAAATAAAATTAAAGAGGCATCGCGAAGAAAAGTCTGGCTTAAGAATGGCGGAACACTTGTGTTTGACTACACCGAAGCCATGTGCGTGGTTGATGTCAACACCTCAAAAAACACAGGTTCCGGTAACTTTAAAGATACTGCATTAAGGACTAATCTCGAGGCCGCTGCAGAAATAGCCGTTCAAATCAGATTGAGAAACATAGGCGGAATAATAGTAATTGATTTTATTGATATGGATAAGGATGACTGTGAAAGGCTGGACAAAGCTTTCAGGGAGCATTTGTCCCGTGACAAAAAGAAAATGACGGTGGGTGGGTTCACTGCACTGGGCAATTATGAAATAACCAGAATAAGGAAGGGCAAAAGGATTGAAATTTATGATGGCTGAAGATTCAAGGGTTCTTCGGGAACTGGCAAAACAGGTGGCAGAAATCGCTTCAATGGATATCATGGATGAAAGAAGAAAACTATGGGCATCTCATAATGCCTTTAAAAAAGTCCGCACTCCTATTTACATCAGAGATGGGCACTGGAGTAAAGAAATTATCGAACCTCTATGCATATGTGAAAATGAATTGCTTTGGCAGGTTGAACTTTATCTTAGGAAAATGATATATCAATATGAGACCGGGGATGACTTTGTAATTGAAAATTATGTAAAGATTCCTGCAGTACTGGAACTGCCGGGTTATGGCCCATGGGGAGTGTATCCTAAGGTAGATGAATCGGAAATGACTGAAGGATGTAATAAAATTCATGCTGCGCTTGAAAACATCGCTGACCTAAGCCCCATGAAGGTTCCGGAACATAAGATTAATGAAAAGGAAACGCTAAAAAGACATGAGCTGCTGTCAGGGATAATAGGAGATATTATTCCAGTACTAGTTGAAAGGTCTCCCCATTGGATCAGATGGGGCGGCGATATATCTACGCATTTGGGTTATCTACTCGGTGTTGATGGCCTGATGTGGGCTATTTATGATAATCCGAAGGAATTGCATTCCCTGTTAGCATTTATGAGAGATGGTGTACTTAAAGCCCAGGATGAAGCGGAGGCTGCAGGAGACTATTCATTGCTTAGCCATGAAAACCAGTCCATTCCATACATCGATGGGCTTGAGGGCCCGGACGGGGGGGACAAGACTGCAATGCGTTCGCAACTATGGAATTTCCATGCTGCGCAGGAATTTGCATTGATTTCTCCAGAACATCATAAAGAATTCATGTTAGATTACCAAATTCCTATAATGGAGAAGTATGCCTATTCTTCTTATGGATGCTGCGAAGACCTGACTAATAAGATAGATATGTTGAGAGAATTGAAGAATCTCAGGAGGATTGCAATAAGCCCATTTGCCGATGAACGTTCCTGCGCGGAACAAATCGGAGGGAATTACATAGCTTCCTGGAGACCATCGCCGGCTGAGACAGTTTGCCTTGGTTTTGATATAGAACAGAATAAAGAGATACTAGTAAAGGCTAAGAAAGCTTTTGAAGACAACGGGTGCCTGTATGACATATGTCTTAAGGATGTGCATACCATAGGGCATGACAGGAACAGGTTGATTGAATTTACAAAATTGGCCCGTGAAGTTTCCGAAAGCTAAATAAAAGGAGGAAAGAAATGGACATGTTATGGAATTTGGACAAACTATACAAATCTTTTGACGACCCGAAACTGAAGACGGATTTAGTAGGGGCGGAAGAAATGATGGACGCGATGCAGAAAATATGCGAGGTTGATTTTGCGAGTACCGTTGACTCACAATCTAAACTGATTAATATTATTGAAAAGACCAACGAATTTTCTGATTTGCTTGGTAATATATATTCATTTGCAAGTCTTACCTATGCAGTTGATACCACCAATATGGATGCCCTTGGTATAATTGAGCGGGTTGAGAAAATGCTTCCCCAACTGGCGGTTATTAATGTTCAATATACAAAATGGCTTACAAAACTGGATAAAATTGAATATACAGGCATTGTCGGCGAACACGAATTCTCCATTGGTGAAAGTTTAAAAAGAGCAAAATACATGCTTGATGACAAAAGCGAAATGATAATTGCAAAGATGAAGAATACTGGTTCCAATGCCTGGAGTAAACTGCAGGACACTGTAACATCAGGTCTGACTGTGGAATTCGATGGTAAAAAACTCCCGCTGCCGGCTATAAGGAATCTTGCGAATGACAAGTCCCAGGATATAAGGAAGAGGGCATATGAGGCTGAACTAGCTGCTTATCCCGGAATTGAAAAGAGTTCCGCAGCCAGTCTTAATGCTATTAAGGGCGAAGTCATCTCTGAATGTGAAATGAGGGGGTATAGCTCTCCTCTTGAAAAGACTTTGCTGGATTCCAGGATGGATAAAGACACCCTGGATGCAATGCTGTCTGCAATGAAAGAGTATCTGCCTGAGTTTAGGAGATACATGAGGAAAAAAGCTTCCATGCTTGGTCATGAAAACGGTCTTCCGGCTTATGATTTGTATGCACCTATGGGTGGAGCCGATAAAGAATATACTTATGAGGAAGCAAGGGATTACATAGTTGAAAAATTCAGTACATTCAGCAACGAACTGGGTGTTTTTGCAAAGAATGCCTTCGATAATAATTGGATTGACGCCAAGATGCGCGAGGGCAAGGTAGGCGGAGCTTTCTGTGCCAATCTTCATGGTATAAAAGAAAGCAGGATCATGAGTAATTTCTCAAATGCATTCTCTGATGTAACGACACTCGCTCATGAGCTGGGCCATGGCTTCCACGGAGATTGCCTTAAAGATGAAACAAATATGAACAGCGAATATCCAATGCCGTTGGCTGAAACTGCTTCAATCTTCTGTGAAAGCATTGTCATGAATGCAGCACTGGAAACTTCGACTCCCGAAGAAACTATAGCGATAGTTGAACACAGCCTGCAGGAGGCATCCGCAGTAATCGTGGATATTCTAAGCAGATACATTTTTGAAACCAAACTGTTTGAAATGCGAAAAGATGCTTCACTATCACCTGAGCAGCTTAAACAGATTATGACAGAAGCCCAGAAAGAAGCATATGGAGACGGGCTGGACCATAATTATCTCCATCCCTATATGTGGGCATGCAAACCACATTATTATGAAGCAAGCATGAATTTCTACAATTTTCCATATGCATTCGGTTTATTATTCGCCAAAGGCCTATATGCAAGATATCTTGAAGAGGGCGATGCATTTGTCCCCAAATACAAGGCATTACTCGTCGAGACCGGTAAAAATGACATCCGAGGGGTTTTAAAAACCGTGGGCGTCGATTCGTCGGATATCAACTTCTGGCGCGGTTCACTCGAAATTATTAAAAAGGATATCGACACTTTCTGCAGCATCTGATAAATAACTAACAACCGAAAACTCAAAAACTTGTCCCTGGGCGAAAAACTGTCCCTAGGGACAGTTTTTTTTTAATATATTTGGTACATTTGTTACATTTGTCCCTAGGGACAAATGTGTTACGAAAGGGAAGGGAAAGGTTTTGACAAGGTAAACGAAAGATGGTAAATTTAGGGTATCAAGTTTTAAGGGGTAATTTTGTATGTTTGATAAAGATTGGGCAAAGGTTGACATAAATGCGGTTCCTAATATAAAAACAATAGTGCCGGGACCGAAATCCGTGGAATACCACGGCAGGGCATCGAAGTTTATGAAGGGCTATTCAAGCCAGGTTAGGCTGTTCCCTGTAGCTTTCGAAAGAGGTAAGGGCTGTGTGCTTACCGATGTTGATGGAAACGACTACATTGATTTTTCCTCTGGTATATATGTTACCGGATTAGGCCACTGTCATCCTAAGATTAGCGAAGCCGTAGCACATTATGCAGGCCAGCTTATGAACTGCCATGATTTCACTACCAAAATCAAGATGGAGCTATTAGAGAAACTAGCTGATATAACCCAGGGCGACCTTAACGGAATACAGCTTTATGATTCAGGAACAACAGCTGTTGAAGCAGGACTCAGATGTGCCCGTGCGGCTACTGGTAATTTTGAATTTATATCTTTCTGGAGGGATTTCCATGGCAAAACAATGGGGGCCGTCAGCCTTGCTATGGTTGACTCAACGCAGGGGATGAGAGCCCCGGGCTTTTATCAGGCACCAAGGCCTAACTGCTACAGGTGTCCGTTTAAAATGAAACATCCGGAATGCAATTGCTATTGTGTGGATTTCATCGAAAACGTAATTCTCAATGAAACATCCCAACAGCTTGCGGCAATCGTACTCGAACCAATCCAAGGCTGGAACGGTTCTGTTATTCCGCCTGATGAATATATGCCAAAGCTTCGTGCTCTTTGCGATAAGTATGGCATTCTCCTTTTTGCCGATGAAGTCCTAACGGGAATGGCCCGTACAGGTAAAATGTTCTGTATGGAACACTGGGATACCATTCCGGATATCACCACAATCGGGAAAGGATTCGGCAACGGATTCCCGGTAACTGCCATGTGCGTCAGTGATAAATATAAGGATGTAATTGAAAACATCAGCGCATCATCGAGTTACGGAGGCAATCCAATGGCATGCGCTGCGGCCCTGGCATCAATTGAAGTGATTGAAGACGAGAATCTATGCGAACGCTCTGAGCATCTTGGGAACATTATGTTGAAAAGAATGAAAAAAATCCGCGATGATCATCCCATTGTCGGTGATGTCCGTGGTAAAGGCTGCCTCCTCGCTATAGAGTTGGTCAAAGATAAAGAAACGAAAGAACAGTACGAAGAAGCAGGGAAATTAGTTTACAGAAAAGCTTTTGAAAAGGGACTGGCCTGGGTTCCGTCCCGGGCGACTCTCAGGCTATCGCCTCCGCTTATTATGGATGATGAAATGGCTTTGAAAGGCCTGGATATAATTGATGAGGCAATCGGAGAAGTTGAAAAAGAACTTATGTAGGAGGTCGAAATGAAAACACTTAACGCAGCTGTAATAGGCTATGGATTCATGGGCAGGACCCACACATACGGATACAAGACGATTCCACTATATTATAAGGATTTGCCATACAATATTAATCTGGCGGCAGTGTGTTCAGGGCATTATGAAAATGCTGTAAAAGCTGCTGACGAACTGGGTTTCAAAAAGGCAGTAAGGGAAGCTGATGAAATATTTGAAGATCCTTCTATAGACGTTGTTAACATCTGCACCCCCAATCACCTGCACTTTGAACAGCTTAAAAAAGCAATTGAATACGGTAAGCATATATACTGCGATAAACCGCTTACTGTAACAACAGAAGAAGCACATGAGATTACGCGTCTTGCGGAAAAAGAGGGAATCATTGCCCAGGTTGCCTTTAATTACAGATTTTTGACAGCAACCCTCAGGGCTAAACAGATAATTGGAGAGGGGAAGATTGGAAAACCCATCTGTTACCGTGCAAGCTATCTGCATTCGGGTTCAGTAAGTCCGGATAAAGCAGCAGGTTGGAAGCAACTGGGGAAATACGGCGGGGGTGTTATAGTCGACCTTGGCTCGCATATAATTGACCTAATATACTACCTTTTGGGTGAGTATGATGAACTCTCAGCTGATTCAACTATATTATATCCAGAAAGGAAAGATAAGTCAGGCCGGATTGTCAAAGTTGATGCGGAAGATTCATTCATGATGATGACAAAAATGAAAAACGGATGCAAAGGAACAATTGAAGCATCCAAAATTTCCACAGGCATCGATGATGAGCTGCGTTTTGAAATACACGGTGATAAGGGGGCCGTTCGGTTTAACCTGATGCAGCCTAACTACCTTGAATTTTTTTCAACTGGAGATAAGAATATGCCTTACGGCGGCGACAGCGGTTTCAAAAACATAGCATGTGTACAGCGTTACGAATCTCCGGCAGGTGTGTTGCCAAGTGTTAAAAATTCAATCGGTTGGCTCCGTGGGCATGTCCACAGCCTCTATAAATTTACGGAAAGTGTCTACAGTGGAACTCCGGCATCGCCTTCATTCAGGGAAGGCGCATATATACAGCATGTAATGGGAAAAACGGCTCAATCTGCGGAATCCGGACTATGGGTTAAGGTTTAGCTGCTATGGAAACTGAAATACGCAGGAGTAAAATTCTTGAAATGATTTCTACCGACGGCAGTATTAAAGTTGCTAATCTCAGTACGCTTTTCGGTATTTCAACAGTAACAATCAGAAATGACCTTGCAGAACTAGAAAAAAAAGGTCTTCTTGAGAGAACCCATGGCGGGGCAGTAGGAACATATAAGTCATATCTGTCACTCTCGTTCAACGACAGGCTGAATGTTAACCTGGTTGAAAAAGAGAGTATTGCTGAAAAATTTTCGGAATTGGTTGCTCCCGGTGATGCAATGATTTTCAATACAGGTTCTACAAGCTTGGTCTGCGCCAGAAAATGTTTTGCACTGCCGGGAATATCCATTGTTACCAATTCAATAGTGATAGCCGGCGAAGCACGGCTAAATAAAGTTGAACGGGTAGTCTTGCTCGGTGGAATGCTTGACGGGGAATACCAATTTACATACGGTGATGATACAATTAACCATATCAACAAATATATGGCTGATAGGCTTGTAATATCCGTGGATGGTATCAGCGCCGGAGGAGGGGTAACCACCCACCACCACAGTGAAGTTGAAACAACAAAAGCGATGATGGCAAGGGCAGAACATGTAATAGTTGTAGCAGATGGATCGAAAATCGGCCGGACGGGTTTCGCATCAATATGCCCGGTTTCTAAAATCGACCTGCTTATCACAGATCATAAAGCATCTGAAGAACATATAAGCGGCCTGAGGCAGGCCGGCCTGGAAGTCATCCGGGCGTAGGGGGTTAATATGTCAATATATTTCAGGGAAAAAACATCTCCGGAAATCGGTGAACTTGTTAAAAAGAACGCGCTTGTTATACTTCCGGTTGGAACAATAGAAGAACACGGGCCCCATCTTACGGTGGATGCCGATGTATCTATTGCCGAGGACATCTCCCGCGAGATAGGGGAGATGATGAAAGATGAGATTCCGCTTGTGGTCATGCCTGCTGTATGGAGCGGATACACAGCTGACGGAACTTAGAAAATGGCCAGGAACGATAATAGTGAAAACCAGGACCTTTGCGGATATGGTAAGCGACATCTGCAGGTCTCTTATAACCATGGGATTCAAAAAAATAATGATGGTTGATTGCCATGGGCAGCATAAACCGCTTCTTAATATGGTCTGTAAGGAAGTCGCTGATGATACCGGTGTATACATGGCCATCACCTCGCCTGCTGTCTTTTCTAAAAAAGCATATGAAGAGCAACGCACAACTGAGCAGGGGGGCTCCTGCCATGGCGGCGAGTGGGAAACTTCATTGCTGCTGTATTTTGGAAGGAAAGTAGATATGGAAAAGGCTGTTTCATGCGATGCCCTCAGATATCATTCGAATAATGTGGCGGGAGACGCAACAAGGGGAAGCCAGAGGGTAGTTTGGTCCACATGGGGAATCCAAAAAAGCGATTCCGGACTTTACGGCGACCCTACAACGGCGACAGCTGAACTCGGCCGGGTCATAGTAGAGGAAATTAAGAGAAACTACAGGGAATTCATGCTTGAATTCTATGTTCATGACAGGGATAAGATATAAGTGAAAGACAAAAATGAGTCAATCAGGATACTGGGATTAGACATTGGCACCACTGCATCTAAATGCGCAGCCTTCGATGCGGATTTTAATGTGGTTGCTGAATCACACCGGGAATATCCTCTTATCCATGGGAAAGACAACTCGGTTGAACAGGATCCCAACTCCTGGTGGCTAGCAATTATTGAAGCGATTAGCGAAATAAATCTTAAATCCGGTTCTGTAAAAGGTATTGGGATAAGCTCACAGGGAATCACATTTGTACCTGTTGATAAAGATGGAAATCATCTGATGAATGCCATGACATGGCTTGATATGAGGGCGGGTGAAGAGTGCCGCAGACTACAGGATATATTCAGCGATGAGGTTATCTTTAAAACAACAGGCAAGAAAATTAACCCGGCATATACATTACCAAAATTAATGTGGATAAAGAGCAGGAAGCCGGAAATCTATAGCAAAACGTTTAAATTCTTAATGGTCCACGACTATATCATCAATAAATTGTGCGGGGCATTTGTCACCGAGGACAGCATGGCGGCAGGCACAATGGCATATGATATTAGTAGAAAGAACTGGGACTATGGAATTCTTTCAAAAGCCGGTATCGACATGGATAAACTTCCCGCGATAATTGGGTCCGGAACAATTGCAGGGCGGTTGAATGAAATGGCAGCAACTGAACTTGGTTTATCAACAGAAATCATGGTAGTTGCCGGCGGGCAGGACCAAAAATGTGCGGCTTATGGCGCAGGCTTGTCACATGCTGATATAACCGTATCCCTCGGCACCTCTTCCGCTATTACATCGATGTATGCAAAACCTGTTTTTTTAGATGACATGAGCCTTCCGTGTTTTCCATTTATCGATGGGAAAAGCTGGGTTCTCGAAGGCTTTGGCTCAACGGCAGGTGCTTCAGTCAAATGGTTTCGGGATAATCTTGGCAACGGAAGGTCATATAAAGAGATTGATTCTGAAATTAAAAAAGTTTACGAGAATAATGGACTATCTGATAACGTTATGTTCTTTCCATATTTAGCCGGAACAGGTTCGCCTGAATGGTATGATGCCAAAGGCGGCGGATTCATTGGAATAACCATGGATACAAGAAACACCCTGATGGCGGCAGCGGTGCTCGAAAGCGTAGCATTTAATATCCGCGCAAATATTGAGAAAATGGAATCAATAGGGAAGAGTTTCAATGGTATATCAGTATTCGGCGGTGGTGCAAACAGCGGGATATGGCTTGAAATTATTGCGGATGTGACCGGAAAAACAGTCAGTGTTCCCGCTATGGAGGAAACGGCTTGCCTTGGTGCTGCTATGAAATGTGCCGAATCATTGGGGCTAAGTGATTTTTATAATCCGGCCAAAACAAAAACAATAAAGCCGGATAAGGTAAAAAAGAAGATGTATGAAAACAAGTATAGAAAATATAAGGTAATGGAAAATAAAATTTACGGCAGGTGATTTTATGAAAACAGGTTTTATAGCTGTTGGACATTCGGATTATATCAGTGACACAGTAATAGCAGAGACTGCAAAAGCGGTTGAACGGCTTGTATCGGCAGGTGCTGATATTGTTTTTGACGGTGGAATTCATACAGAAATTAAATCAGCCGGTAAAGCAGCAGCATCGCTATTATGCGAAAAAACAAGCAGTGTTATCATATTTCCGGCTACATGGGTTGAATGCCCTGTAGTTATGGCAGCGGTAACTGAGATTGAACACATTCCTTTTGCAGTATGGGGAATGGGTATGTTTGATCATGACGGCAAAAAAGAATCCGCCGGGTCATTTGTGTCCCTTGCAATGCTGACCGGTGCATTTAAAAAAATGGAATACCCCCATGATGTTTTTACGGGAAATCCCGGCGATGATGTGGTTATTGATAAAATCCTGGTTTTTATTAAAGCCGCAGCTGCCAGATATGCCTTGAAAAGAAGCATCATAGGATTGGTTGGATACAGCTCAATGGGGATATACACAGGTATGTTCGATGCACCTATGCTTCGCAGAATTATTGGCCCTGAAGTCCTGCAGACGGACTCTTACACTATAGTCAATATGATGGATAGGGTGACGGATAAAGAGCTTGCAGGAGCCAAAGCAGAGTTGCTGGGAAAGGCATCTATAGACGATGGGATAAACAGTGATTCGCTTGAAAAATCTCTTAGAATGTACTGTGCACTAAAAAAATGGAGCGCCGGATTTGATGCTATTAATGTCAAATGCCAATATGAGTTTTCCAAGGAGCTCGGAATGACGGCATGCGTGCCTCTTTCACTGCTTGCCGGACGCGGTCTGGTCACATCCTGCGAAGGCGATATTCCATGCACGGTTTCAATGCTTGCACTGAAATTATTGTCCGGGAATATCCCGGCATACGGCGATGCCCTTGATATCAGTGATGACGGTGTTGTTAAATTCTCGCCCTGCGGCATAATACCCTATGAACTTGGGAACGGTGAAAAGCGGGTAAAGAATTTCATGCCCGGATATGGTTTCAAGGGAATACAGAACAGTTTCCCATTCAAAGAAGGAGTAATTACATACCTAAGGATAGCCGAAGATATGGATGGTTATCATTTTATTTATGGCAAGGGAACCGGATTGCCTACAGAACTTCGCCAGGGCTATATGCCTGCCCTTGATGTAAAGCTTGATATGTCTGCCGAAGAATTTATTCAGAACTTCGCCGGTCAGCACTATGCGTTTGTGTATGGAGATTACATGGCAGAACTCAAGGCTCTGGAGAAGATCTATTGTTAGTTCAACGAATCAGTCAGTAAAGTAATTATAGAATAGGATGAATAATATGACTAAAAACATAGTAATTGCAGGCAGCACAAGGGGAATAGGCTATGAAATGGCATTAAAATTTCTTATGCAAGGATGTAATGTTACTTTATCAGGAAGAAAAATAGCACTGCCTGAAGAAATGCAAAAAAGACTGTTGGATTTTAATGGCAGTTACGTTTATATACAATGCAATGTGCAGAATAAGGACGATTTGCAAAAACTGTGGGATAAGTCTGCACAGCGATGGGGACATATTGATATATGGATAAATAATGCGGGTCGGAACTCGCCTGATTTATATATATGGGAGACCGATGAAGAATCAATAGAAGATATAATCAAGACAAATATTACAGGAATGATTTATGGTTCCCAGGTTGCGGCGGTGAATATGCTTTTACAGGGAAAAGGCGCTATTTACAGCATGGAGGGCCTTGGGTCTAATAATATGATTCAAAAGAAAACAATTCTTTACGGAACCACAAAATGCGCCCTGACATATTTCATGAAGGGTCTTGCAAAAGAATTAAACGGCAGCGGCGTAAGGGCCGGAAGGCTGTCTCCTGGTATGATGCTAACGGATTTTATAACGAAAACTCCGGAAGGGAAGCCCTCGGATGTAGTTACTAATGAACAATTTAAGAAGGTATTTAATATATTGGCTGATCATCCTGATACAGTTGCGACCTTTTTAGTTCGTAAAATATTATCTGATACAAAAAATGATTCTCATATTATGTGGCTGACAAATAGAAAAGCAGCCTTTCGCTTTATTTCTGCCCCATTTAAGAAAAGAAAACTGATTTAAAGCGGGAATCGGTTGAATATTGAGATTCATCTTTTTTCGTGCTTTTTATATTAGGGGATTTGTACACCAAGGGTTTTTGCTATCTCTTTATACTCAGCAAGTGCGGCACTTACGGATGTCTCTCCGGTTATGGCATCTTTTATAGCATTAAGGCCGGCCTTATTCAATTCATTATTGAAGTCAAAGCGCTGCGTTGATTCCGATAGAACCTGATAAGCCATCCCATTCTCAATATATTCATCAATCCAGGCATTTCGTTTCAAAGTGTTTTCTTTAGCCCTTGAAGCTGTATCTGCAGCCCAGGTTTCATATCCTTCCGGTGGGGAAGGAACGTGATATTCAATTTCATATACACTATACAAGGCCTTTGCCGGCAGACCGCCGATGTATCCTGGTCCTGGAAAGGTCTTAACAGCGCCGGCATCATCAATAAATGTGTTCCTAACTATTGTGTTTCCTTCAATAGTGCATGCAAATCCTTCCTGTCCCCTGTATTGGCCGACAGGTCCCAGCCTTCCGGTCCAGAAGCCCCACTCATCCCCGAAGAATGTGTTTATATACCAGTTGATGGTCTCGCGGGGCTGTGGCGTTGATTTCATCAATACCCTGGGTGAGCCTCCGGTAGAAACTACATATGGAGTAAGATTCTTTTCGATTGTATGCGATAAAGCCCCTACACAAACCAGATAAGCATCAGGAATCAGTTCTTTTGTTGATCTTTCAAATGATAAAAACCATGAATCCCAATACTGGGTTCCGCCGTAGAACCCTGATGACATTTTTTCCTTTAAAACCGAACCTGATATACCACCGAAACAGTCAGGATCAAGAATGCCATTAGAGAAGCAATCCCTGAGGAAATCGAGGCATTCGGCCATTTCCGGTTTCAGCATTGAATTCTCCCAGGTATTGTTGTTGGGATTAAGAACAGACAAGGTTTCGCCATTAAAAGCGAGTCTGGCATCAAAGGCACTGAATATATCCTGAAGATTCGAAGCGTCTATTGCCGTAAATCCAACAGTGTCGTTTATATTGTTTCCATCGGGGTCGTCATATGTGAATTTCATTGATGCATTATAAAATTCATCAATTGTATATGGCTTGGATAATCCGAATTTATCAAGCCAATCACCCCTCATTGATCTGGGAAGCCAGCTTATTGTTCCATCATTACCGGTCGGCACCGCCCATACTTCGCCGTTAATTGTGTACTCATCTTTCCAATATTCGGGAATAATAGTATTCCAGACTTCATTGTATTTCAGGAAATCTGAAAGGGGATATATAAGACCTTCAGCCTGCCACTCCTCTAGATACGAACCGCCGAAAAGTTCTACGATACCGGTAAGGTCTCCGGACATAGCAGATTGCTGAATAGTTTCCATGTAGTTGTTCCTTGCGGGATGGGCCATTGTGATTTCAACGCCATAATGATCTTCAATTATGCTTGGCCAAGCTTCCTTGTAGTCAAGGTTCTGCATCGAGTCGCCGTAGAACTGACATTCAACCAGATGAACTATATCAGGATCTTTCAGTTCTTCAGGTTCCGGCGGCACGGTTGGAGTAGGGGTAGCAGAAGGCATTACTGACGGACTTGCCGATAATGATGGTTTTGGCGTTTCCTGGCTTTCATTGGTGCAGCCGTTCATTAATGTAAAAATCAAGAAAACTATTGATATGATAAGTATTATTTTTTTCATAAGAACCTCCTAGAACAATTTTAATTATAGTCCATAAAAAAAAGAAGAAAGTACTTTAGTAAGAAAGTTTACAATATATTAATAAATTGTTTACAGGTTGTTCATATTTTATTTGGAATCCGTGAGAATATTACGAAGTTATCGCAAAAGATACTATAATTAATAAGTTGAAACATTGACATATCCGTATATCATACATATACTAATTTCGCTTCACAGACGAATCAACATATGCAAAGGCTAAGGAGATTGTTGTTAAGATGGAGGTGTCAAATGGGTTTGTTTACTCAATGGATATTGACTGATAGTATTGAAATAAAAGCAGCGCCGGAGGAAATATGGGATTTCTTTAAAAATCTTGAGAAAAACTATATTGACTGGCATCCTGATGATCATAAGAAGTTCGTATGGGACGGAAAACCCATGCAAACAGGGTCAAAATGGTATGGCGAAGAAATGATACATGGGCATCTGTTTAAACTAAATGGAAGAATCGGTGAAGTTATTCCGTTTCGAAAGATAGTTTTTAAGTATTCATTTCCGCTTTCTATTGTATCTCCGAAATTTGAATGGATAATTACGCCGACCAAGACTGGTTCTGTCTTTACTGCCAATGGATATTTGAATGCGGGTAAATTGTTTTCTATATTAGGTAAAAAAGAAATGGAATGGAAAATAAAAGCGACGAAAAAACACACAAAAGAAGAAGGAGAAAATCTTAAAAAACTAATTGAAGTAAAATAAATATAAAATCAAATGACACTAGAGTAGCCCCATTGTTATTAATACTCTGGTTAATATATTAATATTAGCTACGGCAGTCATCAAATAGTAATAAAAAAATTTCACAATTTAGCATTGACATTTATCTTTTATAAGAGTATATTGTATATGAGGTTTGTAGTGCAAACCTGTATGGAATAGAAACTTGTTTGGTTCATTAGGAGGTACATATGAATACAATGTCAAGATTAACAAATGATGATATAAGGTTCAGGAACAGTATTGATGGGCTTTTGGATATTGGTATAGGATCAGCTTTCTTACTTGCAGGCTTAGCGTTTCTTTTGGATATGGTTGCTGTAACCGGTGGGTTTTTCTTTGTGATATTTTTACTTATTGTGGGACTGAAAAAAAAGGTTGTTTATCCAAGAATTGGTTATGTGGAACATAAGGGAATGTCTGCGAAAACTCAAAAACTCATATTGCTGCTGGTAATTGTGGGATTTGTCTTTTTTGTTCTGGGAGCGATAGTATTTATGCTTGTATCTAATGGTCAGCACAAAGAGACAATCGATTCAATTATTCGAAATTATGGTGCTATAGTTATTGGTTTGGTAATATCCCTGATTATCTTTCTTGTAGGTAGAATATTTAAAGTAGTCAGATTCTACCTTTACAGCATATTGGTATTCGGAGCATTCCTTGCCATTAGATTTATTAATTATGACAGTATCATTCCGGCATCATTCTTCGTGTGCGGTGGGGTTATCCTGTCAATTGGTGTTGTAATGTTTATTTCTTTTATTAATAAATACCCGAAGCTGGATGGTTCTGAAGGGGTCGAAAATGAGTGAAAAGAATTTTAATATACCCGGGGAAGACATCAATAAAATCGTTCATGAACCTGCAAGGTTGAAAATACTGATATATCTTTCACTGGTTGAAAATTGTGATTTTGTTTACCTGATGTATCAAACCAAGTTATCGAAGGGGAACCTGAGTTCTCACTTAAGCAAACTTGAATCGGCGGGATATGTTTCTATAAATAAAGAATTCGTAGAAAAAATTCCTAGAACACTGATGACTATTACTGATAATGGGCGCCAGGCATTAATGAGATATAAGAAAAACATCATGGTCTTGCTTGAAACAATAGAATAACCTTAAAAGTTATTGTATTATTATTGAAGAATTGTATAAAAGTCATATTCTTTTGATTAATAATGAAGGCGGTGGATTGCTCCACCGCCTTTTCAGTCTCCCTTCAGGCGGAGACCACCTCACTATTCAATTTTGTCAATCGAATCACCTCCTTCATGAAGTATTGTGCACATATACAGTTTATCTCAAGAAGCAGTTTCATTCACTATAAAAAACACCTATATCTGTTCCATACCAAAAACTCCCACTACATCCATATCCCACCTCCGCAGGCTTGCCTGCACATTTGTCCCTAGGGACAAATGTGCACTTTTTTAACGTTTGTCCCTAGGGACAAACGTGCGCTATTTAATGGTTTGAATGTATTTTGCGTACTGCGGCAACCATTCTTCCTGCGCGAGTAGCATCTCATCTGTCATTTCCCAGATTTCGGGTGGATTTAGGACAGCCCCGGTCAGCGGGTCCATCATCATAGCTTGTTTAAGCAAGGTTACATCGCCATTTACAGCCGCTTCAACAGCAAGCCGCTGGACATCAATGCTCTGGGTACATACTGCGGCACAACCAAGGGGCAGGTCACCTACTAATGGAATACTAACGCCGTTTGCATCTACATATCCGGGGACTTCCACTATAGCATCATCTGCAAGGTTTGATATTACTCCATTGTTCACAACATTAAAATGGCCCCGGTACAGACGTCCCGTTTCAAGGCTCTCAATTATGTATGATCCGTGTTCATGGCTGCGATTTTCGTATTTATATTTATTTGGCTCATCTTTCATCATCTGAGGGAATTCCGTATCATAGGAATTTTTTCTTTCCTTGCATTGACGCAGGTAACCGCCGGGTTCGCCGTCTATCCACACACCAAGTTTAATCCAATCTTTGATTTCTTCAGGGCGTTTTCTGTACCAGGCTACATATTCGCTTAAATGTCCGTTGGATTCTGTACTGAAATAACCGAACCGCTCCATCATGTCAATTCTTACTTTCTGGGTCTTTGAAAATTCAGGGTGGGCCTTGATTGCCTCCAGAATAAAAGGATTCATATCTTTTCCATTATGTTTAACACTTATGTACCACGTCTGATGATTGATGCCGGCGCATATTATATCAACTTCTTCCTGAGGAATTCCGAGAGCTTCGGAGATTAATTTATGTCCGCCCTGAACACCATGGCATAGGCCGATTGTATTAACTTTTCCATACTTGTTGGCAGCCCACGTCATCATTGCATTAGGATTTGCATAATTAAGCATGAGTACATTGTCTGAACATAGTTTACGTATGTCATTACATAGGTCCAGCATAAAAGCGACACCGCGCTGGCCGTACATTATTCCGCCCGCGCATAGGGTATCTCCGACACACTGATTTACACCATATTTCATCGGAATTTCGACATCCGGCCCGAAAGCTTCAAGTCCGCCTATACGTGCTACGTTTATGACATAGTCAGCACCAGCTAAAGCTTCGTCCCTATCGAGAGTTGACAGTATCTTTATATTAAGTCCATTCGAATCGATATCCCGCTGAGTCAGCTGTGTGACCATATCCAGATTATCTTGGTCAATATCCATAAAACGGATTTCAATATTTTTAAACTCTGGAACACTTAGAAGGTCTTTTACCAATTTCCTTGTAAAACCGATGCTTCCTGCGCCTATAAATGACAATTTAATAGCCATATTTTTTACCCCCGTATGAAATCTATGCATATTTTACCATACATAGGGAAGGACCGGCACCGCCGGTCCTTTCCTGGTAGGTTTATGATTAGGTAGGTGATTACTCGTATCTTAATGCCTCTATCGGATTTAGGTTTGCTGCTTTATAGGCAGGAAAGATACCGAAAACCAGGCCGATGAATAAGGAGAAAACAAAAGATAATGTTACCCACATAGGATCGACGACAGGGGTGACAAAGTTGGAAATCAAGAAAATTATTGCACTAATTCCAAGTAATATGCCCAATATCCCCCCAAGACCTGTTAGAACAAGGGCCTCAATGATGAACTGTATCATAATACTCGACTTTCTTGCACCTATAGCTTTTCTGATACCGATTTCCCTTGTTCTCTCTGTTACAGAAACAAGCATGATATTCATTATGCCGATACCACCCACTATTAAAGAAATAACAGCAATTCCGCCCAGTATCAGTGCCATGGTTCCGGTTATATCCTCAAGAGTTTCAAGGAAGAATGCTGAATTATACACCTTAAAGAGATTTTCATCATTGAATATTCCCATCATGTACTCTTCAATTGCAGTCTGGGCTTCATCCACAACTTCACTTGATGTTGTAAGAACTTCAAAAGAAGTAATGCGTGCATTTTTAAATATTCGCTGTGCTGTGGTAACGGGGATGATAATTGTATCATCTTCACTATTTTCCTGACCGTCTCCCTTTTCTTCTAAAATACCTACTACTGTAAAAACATTGCCATCAATTTTTATTTTTTCACCGATGGGGTAAGTTTCTCCGAAAAGTTCATTTACAACATAAGTTCCCAGAACAGCTACCTTTTGTCGAAATTCCATATCTAAGTCCAGTATATAGCGGCCCTCCTGCACATGCATATCATCAATATCGCCATAATCAGGGCTGGTGCCCAGAATGCTGAAATCTCCGTTATCTGTTCCAAACTTTACGGTACCGTTCCCATTAACGATTGGGGCCATCTGAGATATAAGGTCAGGATTTGAATCAGTAAATTCCTTAAAATCCTCATAGCTCATATCCCGGTTGCTTAGTCTTGAAGTATTAAACACCATTAGTTTATTTGTGCCCAAAGCTTCAATAGAAGAGGTTATTTCTGCCGTGCTGCCCATTGCAAAGCCTGTAGCGGCTATAACGGCAGCAACGCCTATAATAACTCCAAGCATAGTAAGAAATGACCGGCCTTTATTGCTGGCAATACTGTTAAGGGCCATTTTAAGCGACTGGAGAAAAATCATTATTCCACCTCCATGTCATTAACAATAAGACCGTCAACAATTTCGATTTTTCTTTTTGCTCTATGCGCAAGAAGGCTGTCATGTGTTATTAAAACTATTGTATTGCCCTGTGAGTTTATTTCATCAAGCATATTAAGAATTTCAGATCCTGTATGAGTGTCCAGGTTGCCGGTTGGTTCGTCTGCCAACAATACAGGGGGATTACCCGCCAGGGCACGGGCGACAGCAACCCGTTGCTGTTGCCCACCACTCAATTCTGTTGGCTTATGATGAATTCTGTTGCTAAGGCCAACCCTGTCAAGAGCCTCAAGAGCATACTTTTTTCGGTCTTTATGTGAAAAACCTCTATAAACAAGCGGCAGCTCAACATTTTCAAGGGCTGTGAACTTAGGCAGAAGATTAAAACCCTGAAAAACAAATCCGATTTTTTCACTTCTGATAGCAGCCAATTCTTTGTCATTTAGGTCTGCAATATCCACTCCATCCAAATAATATGTTCCGGAATCATGGGTATCAAGACATCCTATCATGTTCATAAGGGTAGACTTTCCGCTTCCGGAAGGACCGACAATTGAAACGAATTCTCCATTAAATATATTGATGTCTACGCCATCAAGTGCTTTGACAATATTGTTTCCCATTACATATGATTTATGCATATCTTTGATATCTATTAGAGAAGTCATCATTTTCCCCCTCCAACACCGCCCATTACTTTTCTTGCACCGCCTAAATCCATGCCGGGTACGGTGCTTGAATTTGTTGTGCTGCTGGAAATATAAACAGGAGGGAGTACTACAATCTGACCTTCAGTAAGTCCACTTAAAACTTCTATGAAAATTTCATTATGAATTCCTGTTGTTATAGAGACTTTGGTTGCATCTGCATAATATTCTTCAACTGTCAGGAAGGTATCAGCGGAAGATTCAGATGTTGTTTTATCCATATTCTTTTCATTATTTTTCAGGAACTCTTCATATCTGGCCTTTTCCTCTGCTGTCATTGTGGAGGTGTCTTTATTTACTATTTCGGGCCGTTTCCCGGTTCCTTTCCCTGCGGGTTTTGCAGCTGCTTCGGATTTATCCGCAGAAAGTTGTCCTTCAATAGCGGAATCAGTTACCCAGACAAAGCTGTTCCCATTATCTATTGAAACTGCCTCAATGGGTATATAAAGTGTATCAATGCTTTGAGTAGTAAAAACAGTAGCTGTAGCATTCATCCCAAGTTTGAATCCCTCAACACTTTCAATAAGGGCAACTGTGACTGAATAAGTTGTTACGCCGCCTTGTGTGTTTCCGGAAAATGCTATTTCCGTAACAACAGCAGTAACAGGATTTGTTACGGTTTCTGGAAGAGCATCGATGACAACCTCTGCCGGAAGGCCAATAAAAACCTCAGTAATGTCAAGCTCATCAATCGAAAGATTCATTTCAGGATTATCAAGGCTCACAAGAGTGAAAAGCTTCTGGTGTGCGCTGACTTCATCGCCTTCTCTAGCCGTGATGTCTGTAATAATACCATCGAACTGTGCAGGGATTTCAGCATTGATATAGCCTTCTTCAGCTTCATTTATATCAGACTCGATTTCGGTGATATCATCATAAAGGCTAATAATATCATCTTCATAACCCAGGATGTTTTCATTTAGCTGATCAATGGTCTCATAACCAGAATCAACAGAGTCATTAAGAGCATCAATCTGTTCCTTTTTAGCATTTATCTGATTGTAAATAGAGTCAGTTGTATCATCAATAAATCCACTGTCAATTACTGCAATAAGGTCACCGGCTTTAACCGATTGTTTTTCGACAAGATAGAGTTCCAGCAGCTCACCCTGAATTTCAGGATAAATATTTTCTGTTTCGGAATAGTAGGGAGCTGTCTCAGAAACACATTTATATAAAATCGGGTCAGTTACAATTGTGCCTTTTACCCGAGCGCCATCCGGAAGAGCCGCATACCGGGTAAATTCAATAATCACATCAACTAATTCATTTCCGTATGCGTCAGTGTATGTGAAGTCAGCATAAGATATTATTTCACCTGGAATATCACCGTTTCCATAATGAATAATCACTTCTTCAACTTCGGTATTAAGGAATTTCACTGAAAAAGGCATTTCAACCATATAAGATAGGGGATTGGTTATTTCAGCAATAAAAGTTCCGTTATTTACATAGTCGCCTGCATTAGCCTGTAGATTAAAAACGGTTCCGTTAATTGGGGCATAGATTTTCAGCTTGTCTCTGAGAGCTTCATTCTCATCAATGTCCGCTTCCAGATCTGATATTTCATCATTGAGATCTATAATCTCTTCTTTTCTGTCGGAAATGTTATCATATTGATCTTGTATGGAAGAGTCTGCGTCTTCGATTGCGTCATTAAGACTGTCAATTTGTTCAAGCTTTGCAGTAATTTGGTCTTCAAAATTCTGAATTGCATCATCTGTTATTATCGTATCGAGAACTATTACAATCTGACCTTCTTCAACAAAGTCGCCATCTTTATACCTGATACTAATGATTTCGCCTGAAACCTCAGCCATATGATCTTCTGTTTCAGATGAATTTAAGGTCGCAGACACGCCGAGGGTTCTTGCTATATCGCCCCTCTGGACAGCAGCTGTTGTCTTTGTAAGTGAAGTTTCAGGACTTTTGTTTACGTTCAGTGATTTAAGTAAAAAGTAACCTCCTACAAGAACAATAGCCAGAATTATCACCACCGTAATAATAGTGCGAATTGTTTTTCTTCTTTTTTTCTTAGGTTTAACCGAGTTTTCCAAAGTAAAATACCTCCATATGATGATAATGTAATTTCATTATATAGGAACAACCTTAATAATATCTTAAGAATAAGTCGAATTATCTCTATTATGCAAATGGCTTTTTTTTTGTTAATATGGCTATGTATTATTTATTTGGAGATTGAATGAGAATTTTACTTGTCGAGGATGAGAAAGCTCTTGCCGACATACTGGTAAAGGTGTTGAAAAAGGAAGGTTATGAGACTGATGTTTCATATAATGGCATAGACGGGCTTGATAATGCTCTTTCAGGAATTTATGATGTCATTATTCTGGATAGGATGCTGCCTGGCATTAATGGAATAGACATAATAAAAGAAATAAGACAGGAGGGTTTATCAACCCCTGTTATTTTCCTTACGGCCATAGACGGGGTATCGCAGAGAGTCGCGGGACTTGATGCCGGTGCCGACGACTACCTGGTTAAACCTTTCTCTACTGAAGAACTTCTTGCGAGGCTCAGGGCTCTTGGTAGAAGGAGAGGCAAGGACTTGCAGGAAACTGATGAATTATCAGCCGGCAATATTAAATATAAGCCGGGCCAGCACATAGCAGTTTGTAATGGTATTGAGGTTAAATTAACCTTTAAAGAAGCACAGATGCTTGAGCTGCTTCTTTTAAACAAGAATCAAATTTTATCTAAAGATAAGATTTTTGACAAAGTATGGGGATTCAACACGGAATCAGATATAACGATTGTTGAAATATATATTCATCATCTGAGAAAAAAAATAAATTGGGAGAATTCAGGAATCAGGCTTGAGACAGTCCGCGGAGTCGGATACAGGCTGAAAGAGGAGTAGTTTCAGTAGGCAAACATTAATAGCAGGTAAGTGATAGAATAGACATTAATGCAACCTCAGGAGTTATGTAACCGGACAATAATATATGTAATAAAGGCAGGGGAACTATATGATAAGAGAAAGAATAACAATGTTTCAGGCAGGAATAGTCTTTACAGTATCCCTAGTACTATTCCTTCTGTTTTCATTTTTAAATCCGTTTGAAAGTTTCTATATCGGCGGGACTTTCGGAGAAATAATACCGATATTACTGCCATCCGTAATAGGATTGCTTATAATGCGGAAGAATTTTAAACTGAATCTCAAGCTGAATGGGTTCAATCCCATTGACGGCCTATTGATTTTTTTCATCACCCTTTTTTCAATGCCCCTCAGCATGTCGCTGAATGCATTTAATATGTGGCTTGTTAGGATAGTATTTGGGTTTAATATGGAAATTGAGATTCCAATACCTGAAACGGGAGGGGAGCTGCTGATAAGTCTTCTCGTTATTGCAATTGTTGCGGCCGTCTGCGAAGAAGTACTTTTCAGGGGCGTTCTTCAGAGCAGTTTCGAAAAACTGGGTAAAGCGGGGATGTTCCTATTGGTATCACTGTTGTTTACTGCTTTCCACTTCAGCATCGAGCAGTTCATGGGCCTGTTTGTTTTGTCCCTTCTTATAACATATATAGTTTACAGGACAAATTCTATATTTGCAGGTATACTTGCGCACTTTACAAATAATGCAGCGGCAATGGTCATATCGTTTTTTGCGAATAAAATACCTGAATCTCTGATCCTGGAAAGCGAAACAGCCTCATTGGAATTCCCCATGTGGATTCAGATTATAATAATTGCTGCAATAGTAATCGGATTAACAGCAGTTGCAGTTACAATGCTTGTAATATTCACAAAAAGGACAAAAACAACAAAAACAAAGCTCCCGATGGAACATGAGTTGAAAGCAGGCGACGTGCTGACGTTCATACCCGGTGCCCTGATAATGGCCGCGATGTTTGTAATCGTAATACTGGGTTATATAATGATGCCTATTATGGAGAAATTTTAATTAAACCATACTGATGCAGATACTAAAATTGTAAGCCGCCACAATCATGGCGGCTACATTTTTGATATATACCATTTACAGGTAGCCACTTCATACTTCATTTCATATACCTTTTCAATGTCGCCGATGAAACTCTGCACTTTATATACCAGCATCCTGTTGCCGGCTATTTTTTGTTCATCCCGAATCAATATCCTGTCGATTTTGACAGCAACGGTGTCGCCCCTTCCGTCAGTCATTCGGAATTTAAGGGGGGAAATCGTTCCGTCCTTTGAGGTGACGCATATCATATCTACATTTTTCATAAGCATTTTCATAGTAGTTTTCCTTGTATATTAATTATACCGAACATATGTTCGGCTGTAAACAGGTTAATTTCACGCCAACGACTAACAGTACCAATAATGGAGCACTGGATATAAGCATTCTCATACAGTGGTCTTTTTTAAATAACCTGTTAGCCTTACTTCGTCTGGTTAGAAATTTCTTCTGTTTCCATAGTATAAAATAGTAAATTCCCAGTATTTCCAAATCCGGCACATCTGTGTCAATTATCCGACAGATGATCGGATGATTGGCCCAAAATGGAAGTTTTGGTGTGGTATAATTTGCTAAACGGGGGTTTGCCATGAAAAATGAATTTGTACAGCTTCATAAAGACGTATGTTTTAAGACGGATAATAAAAAAATCATCTGGCAGCCGAGGATAGGCTGCTGGTACGATGACCATATCAGCAAGGACGGCCATCTGCCAGGGATTTATGAAGGCATGACCAGGCCTGAGCTATATAGGGAACTTGGCTGTTCTGCCCGTATTTATGCATATAACAACTGCTTTGTAAGGACTGAGCATCCTGATGTCGAATATAAAATAGATGACATTGATCCGATGCGGGAGCTGCATACTGTTTCCACGCCGATAGGCTCAATCAACTGCATCATGCGTAAAAATACTTCGAATAAAGGAAAATACTACGAGAAATGGTTTGTAAACAATGAGGAGGAGCTTAAAATCCTTGAATGGGCCGACAGCCGTGTAAGATGGAGCTTTGATTATGATAAATTCAATGAGGTATCAGAAGAATGGGCCGGGCTCGGGGCTCCGTGCATGTACATTCCGCGCATAGGCATACAGCATCTCTATATAAGGAGAATGGGATTTATAAATACTTCTTATGCTCTTGCTGATTATCCGTCAGCAGTAAAAAAATACTGCGATGCCCTTGAAGCAAATCAGGAGGGGCTGATTGATGTAATTAATGATTCACCCATTGATATTATAAACTACGGCGACAACCTGCATGACGGCTATCTAAGGCCTGATATATTCGAAGAATATGTGCTTCCTGTGTATCAAAGAAGAGGTGAGCTTCTCCACAAAGGGGGTAAATTCACTTACAGCCACTGGGACGGAGACGTAAAGCGTATCCTGTGTTATGCTCAGGATTGCAACCTCGATGGAATTGAGGCTATTACCCCAATCCCACAAGGTGATGTTACCCTAAGAGAAGCAAAGGATGCCATGGGGGATATGTACATGGTTGACGGCATAGCCGCAATCCTTTTTGATGATATATATACCGAAAAAGAGCTACTTGACCAGGTCGGAGAAGTTATAGAATTGTTTGCGCCTAATCTTATATTGGGAATATCAGATGAAATTTCATCCACCGGTGATATAGAAAGAATCCGTCTGGTAGGAGAACTTGTCGACAGATATAATTCACAGTTTGATTAATTTTAAATAGATTATTATTCGTCTTTGTATCCGATCAGCTTAATGACCAGTTTTGCTATTTCTACAAGAGGAATTATCATTAATGCTGCGCATCCTGTTATGAGCCATTGCATTCCGGTAAGCTGAACTGTTCTGAACACCGAATTAAGCCCTGGTACCAGTACAACGATTACCTGCATGACTCCTGCGAAAGCGAGTGATGCAAACAGCAGCCAATTAGAGAAAAATCCTTTTTTAAAAATAGTTGCCGCCGCAGACCTTACATTAAGAACATGGAACAGCTGAATAAGGCCTAATACCAGGAATGCCATTGTCCTTGCGGTTTCCTGCCCGTATTTATTAAAGGCAAACATATAGGTAAGAAGCGTTATTAAAGCCTGAAATATGCCTTGGTAAACAATATTGATTCCAATGATTCCGGAAAATAGGTTTTTAGATGCATTGCGGGGCTTTTTCTCCATTATTCCGGCTTCTGCATTTTCAAGTCCCAGTGCGAGTGCCGGGAATGAGTCGGTAACCAGATTTATCCATAATATGTGTATGGGAAATAGGAAGTTCCAATTGAAAAGCGTTGCTGTGAAAACTGCCAGCACTTCTGCTACATTGGCGGATAGAAGGAACTGGATTGCTTTTCTAATATTATCGTAAGTCTTTCGCCCCTCTTCAACTGCGGCAATTATCGTTGCAAAATTATCATCGGCAAGTACCATATCAGCAACGCTTTTAGAAACGTCTGTACCGGTGATGCCCATTCCGATTCCTATATCGGCAACTTTCAAAGCAGGGGCATCGTTGACACCGTCGCCGGTCATGGCTACAATCTTGCCTTTGCTTTTCCAGGCTGTGACAATCCTGACTTTATGCTGCGGGGATACCCTTGCAAAAACAGAGTATTTTCCAATTGTCCTGGCCAGCTGCTTATCGCTTATTTTATCAAGTTCGCGGCCTGTAATTACCCCGGAATCATCTTTAACCATTTCAAGTTGCTTAGCAATGGCAAAAGCTGTTTCCCTGTGGTCGCCGGTTATCATGACAGCTCGCATACCTGCACGTTTACATACTCTGATGGCTTCCTTGGCTTCGCTTCTGGGAGGATCTATCATACCGGTCAGCCCGGCAAAAATCAGGTTGCTTTCTAAGTCAGCACTGTCTGCCCCCTGTTTTAGGGTATCAAGTTCATCATAAGCATATGCAAGCACCCTGAGAGCCTTCTCGGCCATGTTGGCGTTGGCCTTTTCAACTGCATTAATGTCTTCTTCAGTAATCGGCTTAACAATCCCATCGATAATTATCCTGCTGCATCTTTCTATAAGCATATCCGGTGCGCCTTTGACCATAACCTTAAGGCTGTCTCCGAAACGATTTACGGTTGTCATCAATTTTCGATCTGAATCAAATGGCAATTCATATTCGCGTTGATGAATTCGTTCTATTGTATTCTTGTTAAATCCATGGTTGAATGCATACTGTATCAGCGCAGTTTCGGTCGGGTCGCCGATCATCTTGATGCCGTCGTTACTCAAATTGAGCCGTGCATCATTGCAAAGAACCATTATATTCATTAATATTTCTGTATTGTCTATGTTTGCCTTGGCAGGATTGCTTCGTACAGTACTGCCCGGGATGTAAATCCTTTCCACGTTCATCCGGTTGAGGGTAAGTGTGCCTGTTTTATCCGAGCAGATTACCTGTGTGCTGCCGAGAGTTTCAACCGCCGGAAGTTTCCTGATTATAGCCTTTCGGGATGACATTTTCCTTACACCGATGGCTAGGACTACTGTGACTATGGCAAGCATCCCTTCAGGAATGGCTGCTACAGCCAGGCTTACTGATGTCATGAACATATCAAATGGATTCCGTCCCTGTATCATGCCTGTAATAAAAATAAGCATTGCTGCGCATAAAACTGCAATGCTTAGTATTTTGCCGGTTGCATTAAGCCTCTGTTTAAGGGGAGTTTCTGTGCCGATTTCGCCGTCTGAAATATATTCTGCGATTTTCCCAACTTCGGTATCCATTCCCGCAGAAACTACAATGCCGCTGCCGCGCCCATAGGTGACAATACTTGAAGAATAAGCCATGTTTCTGCGGTCGCCGAGTGCCATTTCAGGGTCGTCTAGCGCATCTATTGTCTTTTCGACTGCCGTGCTTTCGCCGGTTAGGGTTGATTCCTGGATTTTCAGGCTTGCGCACTGGATGAGCCTTAGATCAGCCGGAACATAATCTCCGGCTTCCAGTTCAACCAAGTCGCCGGGCACGATGTCTTCTCGTTTAATGTTCTTGGTTTCACCGTCGCGTATGACCCTTGCATAAGGACGGGACATTTTTTTTAATGCTTCAAGGGCTTGCTCGGCTTTGTTTTCCTGCACAACGCCGATTATTGCATTAATTATTACAATTGATAATATTATTATCGAATCTGTAAGTTCTCCGAGGATGCCGGAAATAATAGCAGCTGCAAGAAGGACCAAAACCATAACATCTTTGAACTGAGCAAAGAATCGACCAAATAACGTCGGTCCTTTTTCCTCTTTTAGAGCATTTTTGCCATGCTTTTCAAGCCTGAGTTCTGCTTCATATGATGACAGGCCGCTTTCACCGGTCTCCAGCATGTTATATAGCTCTTCTATTTCAGTGGTATGCCAGTGTTTCATAATGTCCCTCCGCGTAAATGGTATCAAAAACCCCCATATCCGTCAAAATAACAAAAACACCCTAGGGACAAATGTACCAAAAACAACAAAAACACCCTAGGGACAATTTGTTATTTTTGCAGATAGGGGAGGAGTTCGGGCAGAGAGTCAACATAAATGTGCGGTTTCGTTGGAATAGGGATATTATGAGAATTGAAGTAGCAGCTTTTTATACCGGCATTATGAGCTGCCAGGACATCAATTTCACGGTCTCCGACCATAAGGGTTGCATCCCTGTTCAATGAATACTTTTCAACAAAGTAATTTATGCAGTCAGGGGCCGGTTTCCTCCCGAAGCCGTCCTCGCGGGTAATGATTTCTGTAAAATATTTAGTATGGTCTGCATGTTCAATGAAAGAGTAAGTTGAAACTCCCCGGTTTGTATAAATAAAATTATTACCGCCGCAGTTTTTAATATGTTTTAGAAGGTTCACTGCACCGGGGAAGGGTTGTGCCTTTGAAACATCCATTGCTTCTTCAGTTTCAACGAATCTACTGCGCAGGGTTTCCCTGTCTATGTTGTATTTTTCTGAGAAGTGGTCATAGGTTTTAGACAGAGATTGATGAAGAAACGAAAGTACTTCCCTCCGCGACTCTTTAAGTTTGAATGTTCTGAATGTCTCTAAAAACACATCGGCAATCGCCGGATATGTATCAAACAGCGTACCGTCAAAGTCCCATATTACATCCTTAATCATAAAAACCTACTTTCAATTTACCTGAACTGATAATATACTATACTAATCACAAAGAAAGAGGTAGTGTTTTGATTAAGCTGCGTGATGAAAAAGTATATTTATTTGAAGATGCTATAGTTCCTGCCAAGGAAATGGAATGCAATACCTGCATGCTTGAGCCGGGTGTTGATTATTCAGAAAAGACCATGGCTTATTCCATACTGTCCGCCCATAACACAAGCGGCAGTATGGAGAATATGGCAATTAGATTTGATGCAATGGCATCTCATGATATAACTTACGTGGGGATTATCCAGACCGCCCGTGCAAGCGGACTTACTGAATTCCCGCTGCCCTATGTACTTACAAACTGCCACAACAGCCTTTGTGCAGTAGGGGGAACCATAAATGAAGACGATCACTTATTCGGATTGTCAGCAGCAAAAAAATACGGCGGCATATATGTTCCTGCGCACCTTGCAGTTATACATCAGTATATGCGTGAAATGATGACCGGAACAGGGAAAATGATACTTGGTTCCGATAGTCACACACGCTACGGCGCCCTGGGAACAATGGCAATGGGCGAAGGCGGACCTGAACTCGTTAAACAGCTTCTTAACAGAACTTATGATATAAAATACCCGGGGGTATGCCTTGTTTACCTAACCGGCGAACCAAAGGACGGCGTCGGCCCCCATGATGTTGCACTGGCGCTTATCGGCAGGGTTTTCTCTGGCGGATTCGTTAAAAACATGATTCTCGAATTCGCGGGACCAGGCATATCAGGCCTGTCCATGGACTTCAGGAACGGTATTGATGTCATGACGACCGAAACGACATGTCTAAGTTCAATATGGCAGACGGATAATAGAGTCAGGGAATATTACAGAATTCACGGCAGGGAAGATGATTACAAGGAATTGAAACCCGGAAACGGCGCTATATATGACAAAGTAATTGAAATTGACTTTTCGGCAATTGAACCAATGATGGCCCTTCCTTTCCATCCCGCAAACACATATACAGTACGGGAAGTAATTGATAATGCGGGCGACATTTTTAATGAGATTGAAAAAGAAGCGATTAAAATCTCCAGGGGAAAAAATACATTTAAGCTAAGCAATAAGATTATCAATGGGAACGTCATGGTTGACCAGGGAATAATAGCCGGGTGTGCAGGAGGGACATATGAAAATATTATTGCAGCTGCTGATATTCTGAAGAAACGGGAGTACTGGTCATGATGAATTTTCACTAAGTGTCTATCCCCAGAGCCAGCCTGTTTATTATGCTCTTAACTCATCAGGGGCAATAAATGAGCTCATGGGTGCCGGTGCAATTATTAAAACAGCTTTCTGCGGCCCATGCTTCGGAGCAGGCGATGTTCCGGCGAATAATGCCTTGAGCATAAGGCATACAACAAGGAACTTCCCAAGCCGCGAAGGTTCAAAACCCGGGGACGACCAGATGGCCGGTGTCGCACTCATGGATGCCAGAAGTGTAGCCGCGACAGCAGCAAACGGAGGAAAATTGACCCCGGCAACTGAAATCGCCTATACTGAAAAACTACCTGAATATTCATTCAACGGAGATATCTATAATAAAAGGGTTTATTATGGATATTCTGAAAAAATTGAGAATGAACTGAAATTTGGCCCGAATATAAAGGACTGGCCTGAAATGGATTCCCTGCAGGATAATATGCTTCTTATGGCAGCATCAGTAATAAATGATGCCGTCACTACAACGGATGAACTGATTCCTTCAGGAGAAACATCTTCTTACAGATCAAATCCGATGAAACTTGCTGAGTTTACATTAAGCCGCAAAGATCCCGGATATGTGGGCAGGGCTAAAGAAGCAGCGGAAATCGATGATAAAAAAAGAACCGGGGAATTGACCGACTTTTTAGGGATAAATCTAAAAAACACCAAGGTAGGTAGTTTTGTATATGCAAATAAACCGGGGGACGGCTCTGCAAGGGAACAGGCAGCATCCTGCCAGAAGGTTCTGGGAGGACAGGCTAATATTGCGATTGAATACGCAACCAAGCGATATAGGAGCAATCTTGTCAACTGGGGAATGCTGCCGTTTACAATTGATGAAAACCCCGGCTTGGAAACCGGAGATTACATATATATTGAAGGTATTAGAAAAATGGTTGAATCCGGAGTTGAAACCATAAAAGCCAGGGTAATCGGCCAAGATAAAACACTTGACCTGAAACTGCCAAATATGACTGCCGGCGAACGCGCCATAATCCTCGACGGCTGCCTTATAAATCATTACCGCAACAACAGTTAATCCGGTCATCCTTAAAAGCATCCATAGGGAAACTTGTTAAAATATTCAGACCGGACAGATAATAATTAAGGGATATACAGCTTAATGAATGAAAAAAAGAGAGAGATGATTCTCAACGGCGACATGAGGAAGGTGCTCATCAGACTTGCACTGCCCATCATGCTCAGCAACCTTATACAAACCGTATATAACATAACCGACACATATTTCGTCAGCACGATTGGGGACACTGCCGTGGCCGCTATCAGGTTTCGTATGGAATTTAATATTCCTGATGATTTCCATAGCACTTGGCCTGGGGGTTGCCGGACGGTCAATGATTGCACAATATGTCGGTGCGCATGACGAAGAAAAGGCACAGCAGGCTGAAGGTCAGTTATTCTCATTTCTTGGAGTCATCGGACTTGGGCTCAGCATCGTATTCTATATAGCTGCGCCTTATATTCTGAGATTGATGGGAGCCGAAGGCGAATTATTCAAATATTCACTTACATACATAAGAATCATAATGCTCGGAATGCCGTTCTCATATCTATACTTTGCATTTAATTCAATCAAGAATGCCAGGGGCGACATGGTAACTCCAATGATTATCAGTGCGATCTCAGTGGTTATAAACATAATACTCGACCCGATTTGCATATACGACCAATACTTGGGATGGGGAGTTGCAGGCGCAGCAATAGCTACAACATTTTCAAGATCGATAGTAGCAGTGGCAATAATAGTAATGGTTGGTTTCGGAAAACTTGGAATCAAGTTGAAATGGAAGGATCTGATTTTCCATAAAGAAACAATAAAGAAAATCGTTAATATTGGCTTGCCTGCTTCATTCGGCCAGGCTACCGCCGCCATCGGATTTACAATAATGACTGTCATAGTAAAATCATTCGGAGAAAATACCCTTACCGCATTTGTACTGGGTAATAGAATCAATGGTGTTGTATTGATGCCTTTAATGGGAATCGGCTGGTCTCTAACAACAATAGCCGGCCAGAACCTGGGCGCAGGCAAACTTGACAGGGTAAAGTCCGGATTTAAATGGAGTATAGCATATTCAATGATATTTGCCCTGATAGGCGGACTGATAATGGTCCTTCTCGCACCGAATATCATCGGGGTTTTCTCTGACAATCCGGTTGTTATCGAACAGGGAACGTTCTTCCTTTATATGATAACAATTGCACTCCCACTGATGGGAATATTCCAAAGCTTAATCGGATTATATCAGGGAACCGGCCATACTAAATTTTCTTCTTTAATGATGATAGGGCGCTTGTGGATACTGAGGATTCCAATGATCCTGCTTATGAAGAATTTTACCAACCTTGCGGAAAAATCAGTTTGGTATGCCATCATATTAAGTAATATAATAATATGTACATTCGGTTTGATCGGATACTTCCATGGATTCTGGAAAAAGAAAACTATATAGCCTGTCAGACCGCTTGTCCGGGGGTATATATGGACAGGCTGGAAAAACAACTAAAATTCATTTATGAAATTGACAAGGTAAAAAGCATTGTCAGAAAAACACGCCTTTTTCATGCGGATAAATATGAAAATGATGCCGAACATTCCTGGCATATTTGCATGATGGCACTTGTATTAAAAGAATATGCAAATGAAGAGGTTGATATACTGAAAGTCATTAAGATGATGTTGATTCATGACCTGGTGGAGATTGACACCGGGGATGTAATCGTATACAGCAAAACGAAGGTTGATGTTGAAGCTGAGGATAAAGCAGCAAGGAGGATATTCGGACTGCTGCCTAGTGGTTATGGCACAGAATATTATAACCTTTGGAGGGAATTTGAAGACAGGAAAACCCCGGAGGCACGTTATGCGATGGCACTTGACCGCATGGAGCCGCTTCTTCAGAATCTGTACAGAAAAGGTGCAGACTGGAACAGGAACGGTATATCTTATGAGAATGTAATTAAGACAAATAAAAAAGTCGCTGAAGGCTCAAAACAGCTTTGGGAATATTTAAAAAAGGAAATTGACGCAATCAATAGAGACGGGGGTTTTGAAAATGAGTGAATTTACAAGACATCTGACAACAAAAAGGCAGCTGATTCTTACACAGAGCGATGCTGAAAAGTTTTTAGACCTTGGGCTTAAACTTATCGGCGAAATTGGTTTCAAGCTTAATGGTATTGACGAATTTAATCAAATCATGACAGAGTTCGGGTGTGTTATTGACAACGGGCATATGGCAATACCTCAGAAAGTCCTTGATTATACAATTGATAGAATTAAAGCTTTTAGGTCTGCGGAAATAGATAAACCACACCCTATATCGAACAAAATTGACTGGTACATGTCAGGGCAGGCTACTTATTGGAATGTTCCTGAGGATAATTCGCTGAGGCCGGGAACAAAAGCCGACTTAGCAGCTTATCACAGGATGCTGGATGCCATGGATGTAGGCAGAACGCATCCCGGGCTTTTACCCCAGGATGTAAATATGAAAACAGCGGATATACATGCATTTGCCACTATTGCGATGAACAGTGAAAAACCATGGAGGGTATCTCCTTTTTCAGCTGAAGCGGTTCCGTTTATGCATAGGATTCTGACGACTGTCTTTGGCGATTCCCAAAAAGCTGCAAAAGTTGGGCAGGAGGTCTGTTATCATAAATTATGGATTAATTCGCCATTCAGTATTTGCAGGGAAACAATTGAGGGAACAATGGTCAGCAGGGAATTGCTGGGTCATAAGGTGCAGATAACAATAATGCCGGTAAGCGGTGCAAGCAGCCCGGTGACACCCGCCGGGGCCCTTGTTCAGCAGGTAGCAGAGGTAATCGGTGCAAATGTTATCTCGCTTGCCATGGATGACTATATCTGCGGCTATGTATCATCAACCAATACTTTTGACTTCACAGCAAATATCCACTGCCAGCCCGGACCTGAAAGCAACATCCACAGGATGCTTGGAAAGGATATGGGATACTATATGTTCGGTACGCCGGCAAGAACAGGGATTCCACCCACAACTACAGCTGCTACTGTCGGTGTACAGTCTGTAATAGAAAAAAGTATCGATTTCACCACAGCCGTAATGTGCGGCGACAGATTTTTCGGTGCCGGAGGTGTTCTGTCTCAGTCTGATACTGCAAGTCCGGTCCAAATGGTGCTTGATATTGAAATCCGGGATTATGTACAGCATATGATTAATGATATAGATATTTCTAATGAAGCAATAGGATATGAAGTAATTAAGGAAATAGCTCCAAGGGGAGCTGATTACCTTGCCAGCAAACACACATATGATTTTTATAAGAAATCTGTCTGGTTCCCTGAATTAATTGATAGGCGCACGGCAGGTTCCTTTCTTAATGACCCGCATACAATGATAGACAAAGCAAAGGCAAAGGCAATTGACCTGATTAATAATTCTCCTAATAGATGCCCGTTGAATGAAAATCAGAAAAATGAGATTAATGAAATTCTGGCTGAAGCCGACAGAGTTATTGGAGGAGATAAATGAGTTATGAAAACATAATGCCGGCGGATATGGATGTGTTCCCCGTCTGTGTCGGTATAGCCTTAAGAGCATGGCAGAAAGGCTATGATGAATATAAGGAAATCCTCGGGAACAACCTTTTTGAAAACATCTTTCCAAGGTGGCAGGAAGCAAAAGCGGAGGCAATGGAGCCCTACTTCAGGGGAAATCCTGAAAAACATTCATACATAGTACTTGATAAAGGTCAGATAGCAGGATTCATTACATGTGATATTGATAATATGAAAAAAGTCGGAACAATCTGTAACAATGCGGTTGATCCGGAATTCCAGGGCAAGGGGCTTGGGTCCGCAATGTATGATTTTATTCTGGATATGTTCCGAATGAGTGGAATGACTGCTGCTGCTGTTGCTACAATGGATGAAAATGCTTATCTTCCTGCACAAAGAGCTTATGAAAAAGCGGGGTTTGAGAAAAAGCTGAAGCGGTTGACGTATTATATGGAATTATAGCTTATGTTTAAATTTAATGATATTAAAATTATAGAAGGCGCTGAAATTGATCTGGTTTTATTAGAAACCAGAGAAGCTGTGCCTGAAAAAGAATATCTCCCATGCTACGTTTTTGATATCTGCATTCACGGCTCTGAAATAAAAGCCGGCATCATTAGTCTAAGGGTAGGATATAATAGAAATATACATTATGGCGGCAATATCGGCTATGGCATTTTCGAAGAGTTCAGGGGCCATCACTATGCGTCAAAGGCATGCTTGTTGCTAAAGGATTTGGCTGTTAGCCATGGTCATGACCATCTTATAATTACCTGCGACCCGGACAATATAGCATCCAGGAGGACCTGTGAGTATATTGGTTCCGAATTGCTTGAAATAGTTAATCTTCCTGAATGGACTGAAATGTTTCAGATGGGGAAGAAAATCAAATGCAGGTACAAATGGGATTTCTAACCGGAAAACTGATTGGAGGGTATGATGAATATACAAATCAAAAAGCTCACACCGGAACTTATTAAAGACTACATTGACTTCTTCGACAACAGGGCATTTACAGATAACAGGGAATGGTCTGCATGTTATTGCGTTTTTTACCATTGGAATGATGAATACGATAAAAGCATCAGAGCACCCGGCGTCGATATACACGAGCACAACAGGAATCTTGCTGCAGATTTAATCAAAAAAGGCGTGCTTCAGGGATACCTGGCCTATGTTGACGATGTTGTCATGGGTTGGTGCAATGCAAACGGCAAGACTTCTTATGAGACACTCGGACCTGATAAACGACCTGACCTTTGGTATGAAACAGATATGGACTTGAAGATTAAATCAGTGACTTGCTATACAATTGCTCCGGAAATACGCAGGAAGGGAATTGCCACAAAACTTCTTGAGCATGTTTGTAATGATGCTGCCGAAGAAGGATATGACATAGTTGAAGCATATCCTGGGAAAATTATCGGGGATATGAATAAAAATTACCACGGGCCTTATTCGCTGTATGAAAAAGCCGGATTTACAATATATAAGGAACTGGAAAAAGAATCAATTGTACGAAGGGGATTAAAATAAAAATTCAATGTAGTGAAAATTTAAAAGCGAGTAAAAATCAGTGACACCAAGAGAAAGATTCAATAGAATTATGAATTATCAACCGGTTGACCAAATGCCTTTTCTGGCTATTGAACCGTTTGAAAAAACTGCTGTTGACAGATGGGTCTGCGAGGGCTTGAAGGACAGCATCCCTCATGAGGATGCGCTTGGTATTGCAAAACTGATAAAAGTGCCTGTTCATCTATCACCCAAGCCAAGGTTTAAACAACAGGTTTTTTATGAAGATGATGAGTGTATTATTGAATCAGACACGACATACGGTGCGAAAGTGAAAAAAATGAAAAGCGCGCCGTCAATGTATTATGGTTATATTGAACATCAGGTTAAATCGCTTGACGACTGGAAAAGGATAAAATTCCGATATGAAGGAGACCTTGAGAACAGGGTTCCTAATAATATTAATGAAATAGCTGCAAATTTGAATGCTTCTGAAAATCCGGTGAAATTAGAAATTTTCCCATATTTTTTCAGGCTTGGGTTTTATCTGATGGGCATGGAGCGTTTCATGCTTTCTTTTTATGATAATTCCAAGCTGATTCACGAGATGTTCTCTTTCTGGAATGATTTTACGCTAAGGATGATATCGCCTTATCTTAATAAAGTGGATATTGATATTTTTGTATTAATGGAGGACTTGGCATATAACAATGCACCCCATTTGTCTCCTGAAATATACAGAGAGTTCTGGCTGCCTTACCAGGATGAATTGGTAAATGAAGTAAAAAAGCATCAGGTTAAAAACATATGCCTGTGGACTGCGGGGGACATAGATGTAATGATACCAATGTTGATGGACCATGGTATAAACTGTATCTGGCCGGTGGAGCGTTGTTCGCTAAATATGGACCCCATGGTTATAAGGAAGAAGTATGGTAAAAAGCTGAGGATGAGCGGAGGAATTTCTAAAAACTGCCTGCCTTTGGGGCCGGATGCGATTGACAGGGAAATTGAGAAACTCATGCCACTGATTAAACAGGGCGGATTTATACCGGCGCTTGACGACATGGTGTCTCCCGAAGTCTCGCTTGAGAATTATAAATACTTTATCAACAGATTAAGTTCTGTTCTGGAGTAAGAGGAGAATATGGATAAGCAGATAAGACAATTGCATAGTGACAGTATATTAAAAACCTGAATCAGATAATTTCAAGCAGATACATAAATTAAGAAAAACGCCTTTTGAAAGTATTTCTCTAAGGCGTTTATTAATAAAGTGACTGCTGTTTGTACGAAATTAAACTGTCAGCGGTGTAGTTTTTTAGATAGGACACCATGCACTTTTAATCTTTTGTGAATAATTACAGCCGCGATAATAAGCGGTACTATTGCCAGAGTCGCAATGAATGACCATGTAAATGCATAATGCCCCCTTACAAATCTTGTTATAGTAAGGTCGAAACCCACACAAATTATAAGGACATCGACAAGAAGTAGTATTGCATAGTTTATTGCTCCGTGGAATCCTGAACGTATAATGAAGAATGATATAAGGGTTACAGTGACGAGAATCACCTCAAGTGGAAGAACGAGTGAAAAAACTGCCGAAGTATCGGCAATCCATGATGCAATCAGCATAAAATATCCCACTGCTGCAAGAATATAAACCAGAACTACGGGAACAAACCGACGGATATGTTTCTTAATGAAAATTCCTGACATAAGAACCCAAAGCAGAGCCATGGATGAAATAACATATTTAGCCCAATCAGCATTGCCGGTAAGCACAAGGTTCAGCAGTATGCAGAAAACTGCTGTGCCGGCCCATGAAATAGTGAATTCCTTGAAGAAAGTAGGACGCTTTTTAAAAAACGGAAGTGCGACGGAAATCCATAGCAATGCAACTGCCATCAACGGGAAAACCGACCAGGTGATTGTAGAATTGCTGTGAAGGTCAATAATCATAGGGATCATTCCAGCCATAAGAAAGCACATTGAAAGGATAAATCCGGTCAGGCCTCTGGCGACTTTTCGCCGGTTAACCGTCGAATGATGTTTTTTAAATACAGGGTAATCATTCTTTGAAAAATCAAAACTGCGGTTTGGATTAAGGACCGGAGTGTCGCAAAGAGGGCACTTTTTATGATATTCGGCGAGTTCGACCCCGCATTCAACACAATATGACATATTATCTCCTTTTAGCAGTTGCTCTGAAGGCTTACTGGTATCCCAAATTTACGCAGACGTCTGAAAAAGTTTTTTTCTATAACCGTATCCCTTATAGTGCTTCCGAATGTCAGATATAATTTTCCGTTGAAACCAGTAGCGCCGCAGGTAGCCTTTGAATTGGGGTCAGGCGCAAGATTGCATGTTATCTGGTCAATATGTTGAGACATTGAAGGCGGAAGCTTAATAAGCCCGAGGTTTGAGAATGTACCGGAGTGCTGTGCCGAACCCCTTGTGCTTATTATGTATTTTGTTATAGGCAGTTTTAGAAAAAGGGGAACGTGCTTGACAAAATTACTTTCGCCCAGCGATACATTATACCTTAAGAGCTGCATCATTTTATCTATGCTTGTATTGTTTCTGACGAATCCTTTAATAAAAGATATCAATCCATCAAAATCCGGAAAATCCGGCGGATGAATGGTAGGGGTGACAAAAAGAGAAAAATTCCTCATGCTGCAGGATTCAAGCATGTTACGCATATTGACCGGGACTTGTATGGCTACGCTTTGGTAATTTTCTGACTTTCTAATCTGGCTTTTTTGGATTTCAATCAAAGCATCCATATAAACTGCGACCAAAAATTCTGTTATTGTAACTCCGTAATATTGTGATATTTTTTTTATGTCTGAGATTTTCAGAATGCCCGTAATAACATTTAAAGTGCCAAGCGGCAGATAACGGCCTTTGGTTTGGAAAGCCTTTATGTTGCCGAAGAGGTTTTTTTCATTCTTTTTCGGTTCCGGATAGTCGAGAGACACGGCATACCTTTTATGGTCGTCCGATACTTCCATTAGGTCGATATCGCTGAGAGGTTCAATCACTGACCCGTCATTAGCAATTATATGGCCGCATAATCTTAGATACTCCATTACAAGTGTCTTAGTATATTCAAGTCCGCCGTATCCATCAGTCATGACATGTGAAAATTCGGTTGAAATTTTATTCTTAAAATATAGAACTTTATATAAATAGCCATTGTAGTAAATTGCATTTATATTCTCGCAGGGAGAGGGGGTGTCGCAGTGTATCGAGTATGGTTCTTTGTTTTCTTCGAGGTAATTCCAGAAAATGCCTTTGCCAAGCGATACATTAAAATAAGGAAAGCGGTCATATACATTATCCATCGCCTTTTGAAGTGTGACAGAATCTACTGGTTCTTTAAGTGTAAAAGATATCCTGAACAGAGTGGTTTCCCTGTCCGAAATGATTGCCGGGTAGATTTTGGCTGAATTATCAAGTCTATACCAGTTGATGTCCGCCGGCCTTTCATTTTTCATGATAAGTACCATCCCATCTATATATAAATTATACCACAGTAAAATTCGAAGAGCTGACCCAAGGTCAGCTCTTCGAAAATCAGAGTGCTGAATCCGGTTCAACGCTTTAAATAACTTATTTGTTGTGAGTTATATAGAGGCGTTTGCCGTCAAGCATGCCGTTAAGCATTGTCTCGGTCTTAGTTCTTAGCTGGGATACCAGCTGCGGGCTTAACAGGAAGATATCCTCAAGTTCGTGGGATGGGGCAAGGGACAGCATTGTTCTTTCACGGCCTTTTATAAGATTGATTATATGATTGGTATTGTCAATTTCCGCCCTTGTAATTTCTTCAAAAAGAAGAAGGTTTTTCTCAGCTTCAAGGGGCCACTCAGGACTGATTTCGGGTTCTCGGTTATAATCGGTGGTGTCAATTATATGCTGGAAGCGAATGGCATTCATAACATTTTTCATAAAGCAGGAAAGCAGTTCAAGCCTATCGGCGCTAAGCTTTAGTTTTGTTTCATTATGAGTTCCCGGTACAATCCCGTTAATCAAGGATGATGCTTCATCAAATAGTGCGATGGCTTTCTTCAGGGCTGCAGTTGCCAGGAAAACACCGGAGTATCCGCGTATGAAGGAGCTATTCTGTATGTCAAGTAAATCATCAGCATGTTTCTCACTGTTTGCCTGAAACTGGAATTTCCTGAAGTAATCTTTTGCATCCGGGAGTAATTCGTCAGGGAATAAAACAAAAGGCCTGTTAATCCATCTTTGGTTAACGCAGCATGTGACAAGACCCTCAAGGCCGGTATCAATAAAATGAAGGATGCCCTTTTCAGTCTTAGCCCATGCATCAACAAGAACATCTGCATTTTGTTCGCCGGCTATTTCGGCAGCTGCTTCTCTTACTAAAGCGGTGCGTGCTGCCAAACCCTTTACCGGAGAAGCGTTGAATTTTTCCATAAGGATGTAATGTTCATCAAAATCGGTATCATCTATGGTCAGCAGGGAGGCGGGAAGACTTGAGTAATATGATTTTTCATATTCTTCCAGGAACTCAAAAGGCCGTGCTATATTCTTAACGGGCTGCAATGTATATTCCCAGTTCAGAAACAACTCTGAGGCAAGTGGTTTTCCTGTGTTGGATTTTTTATTTACCGCTTGGTAATCCGGCAGGGACGGCCACATAGCGTCCATTTCATACTCAGGTTCTTTTATACCTATATTGCTGTTAATCTCTATCCATGCATCAACGCCGGCATTATTTGCACCTGTTTTCAAAGCATCAAGAAATTTTCCAATCCTTTGGTTCATAGGAATTTTGCGGCACCACTCAGGGCCGTTTTTTCCGGTGTAAAGACCCGAACTCCAGCAAAGGCCTCCGCCGCTGTCATTAGTGAATATATGAAAATATTCTATGTCGGCAACAGAACACAGTTTTTCCATTGCATTGGTATACATGTCCAGGATATCCTGTCTGTCTATACAGGGACTATAGTAATAATTCTTTGCGCGCCTGGGGTGGTCGCACCGGGGTCCGCGCCAATCGGGATGCGCTCTATACACTTCCTCGGGAAGATAACAAGGCTCTTTCATGTGAAATGAACCTTTTAATCCATATTTGCTTATAATCTTGCTTCGTTCTTTTATAAGTTTAAGATTCCTATCGGCATAACCCGTAGGAAGCCAGGCTGATAATTCTTCCGGTACTATTATTTTAAACAGTGCAGTTACCAGCATTCCCCAGTTTGGATAAGGGTCGCTCATATCTCTTTCCCATTGCCAGCGGCTTTTTTCAATCTGGCTGATGGTTATATGAGTGGCACCAAGGGCGGCTGCTCTTTTAACCTTGTTTTCGAATTCCTCAAGGCTTTCGCTGCTGAATGTAAATATGATTCGTTTATCTTCCATAGTATGAATACCCCTATACAGTATGTATGACTACTATAATCTTTTTGCATGGGCATATCAATAAAATAAGGAAATTTCTTAAGGTCTTTTTAAGGTTTGAGTAATATTATGATAGCAGATAACAAAAACAGCAGCTAAATACGGTTAAAGCCCGTTTTATATATTCCCTCATATTTTTTAAAACAGAAATTGTCTAAATAGGCAATTTCTTGTTTTTGAGTAATATGTTAAGTAAATGATGATTTGATTCTATGCTGCGGAGTGTTTTAATGTTAAAATTCAGCTATAAAAGGGGGATGTATGCTAACTTTGGATATAGAGCAGTTCTGGAAGGATGATGAACTGGCTCATGAGGATAATTGTTTTTCAAAAAACGCACCGCAGGCTGCAATGGCAATCAGAATGTCAGACGAATGTGTTTTTGCAGAACTTAATGAACCCGGAAAGCCATGGCTTCCCATGGATCGTGAGCGTCGGATGGAACTCAATAAACGTTATAATGATAAAGCTGAAAAAATAGTCGGCAGGCGTCTGCTCAAAGAGTATTATCCAACTGATGACGAAACATATCCCAAAATCAAGATGATCGGCGAAATCTTCGGTGGCCGGTATGTAAGCAATGAACATTCAATATGGCTTGAAAGCTCAATTAAGACCCCCCGGGAGCTTGAATCGCTTTTGGATAGGGTTGAGCGTCTGGACATTAAAGATTTCATTTTGCCACCCAACTGGTACAGCGAAAAAAAAAGAATCCATGATAAATACGGCACCAGGCCGACCCAGGTAAGGAGCGTCCGCGGCCCCGTTACCCTTGCAACATCTATCTATGGTGTGGAAAATTTGATTTTCCTCATACTGGATGAGCCCGGATTGGCAAGGCGGTTCAGTAAATCCATATCCGATGTAATAATAAAGATTATTAAGATTATGGATGAAGAGTGCGGATTCGCACCGGAAAACGCTCCGAATGGGTTCCGGTTTTATGATGACGACTGCAACCTGATGACCCCGGAGATGTATCATCTTTTCGGTTATCCTGTATTAAAAGAAGTATTTGATTATACGGACCAAAATCCTGAACCGCATAAGCATAAAAGATACCAGCATTCCGATTCGGCAATGGCGCATCTTTTGCCTCAACTGGCTGATTTCAACCTGACGGGTTGTAATTTTGGTCCGACTGTATCCGTTGAAGAGATAAGGAAACACATGCCCAATACTCGTATAGAAGGGCAGCTTGCACCATTCACTTTCATGAGAAACAGCCATGAAGATATAATTGCTGAAGTCAGGCGGGATTGTGACATGGCCAGGAAAAGCAAAGGGCTGAATGTAATGACGGCAGGATCCATTAACAATGGAAGCCTGCTAACCAGTATGAGGACTGTTATGGCGGCAATACAGAATTACGGCCGGTATGACTAGTATTGAATTAGAAACAGGGGGAGAATAAAATGTCTGGAAAACTTGAAATTTATGACTTGAACATTAACTATCTGGAAAATCCTATAGGGTTGGATTCCATTCCAAGGTTTTCATGGAAATACAGATCTGATGTACGGGGTACACTTCAGGAGTCTTTTAAATTAACGGTTAAGTCTGCTGATGACATATACATCATTGAAGACGACTCCTTAGAAAGCCTTCATATAACCTGCGATGAGCTGCAATTAATGCCGCGTACCAGGTACAGCTGGAATGTTGAAATAACTGATAATTCCGGGAATATAGCAGTTAGTGATGAAACATGGTTTGAAACAGGTAAATTAGACGAACCTTGGAAGGCGAACTGGATTACTGCCGATTTCATCCGTAAACCTGATAACGCCATGGAAGCGCCCTATTTAAGAAAAGTGTTCTCGCTGGATTCTGAGCCTAAAGAAGCGCGCTTATATATATGCGGCCTGGGATACCACAGGGCATTTATTAACGGAGAAAAATGCGGAGACGATGAGCTTTCCACTGCTTTCACAAGATATGACAGTACAGTACTGTACCTTACATATGATGTGACTGGTTCTGTTAAGAGAGGTGAAAATGTACTTGCGGCCGTGCTTGGAAACGGATGGTACAACTGCTTTGCACAGGATCCATGGAACACCAGGCAGGCGACATGGCGATCATCGCCTAAAATGATTGCTGAGCTTCATATCTCCTGTAAAGACGGCTCAAATAAGATAATTACAACAGACCGAAGCTGGAAATCGTCAAAGGGCCCTATTACCTACAACGGTATAAGAAACGGCGAATTCTATGATGCCCGGCTGGAAATACCGGGCTGGAACAATACGGGTTATGATGAAAGCGAATGGGGAGGAACTTATATAACGAGGCCTCCGGGGGGACTGCTGAGGGCATTTGAACTCCAGCCTATCAGAAGGGTAATGGAATTTAAGCCTGTCCGCAAATGGAAAACTCCCTCAGGAACTTGGGTTTTCGACACAGGACAGAACGCATCAGGCGTTGCCAGGATTAAAGTTAATGGAAGGGCCGGAACTGAAATTACTATCAGGTATACGGATATTCTCGAAGAAGACGGCGTAACCATTAACCAGAGGGCCATAGGCGGTTTTATAAAGACAGGCGAATTCCAGACTGATAAATATATTAAAAAGAGTGACGGAACAGAGGAATGGAGTCCGGTTTTCGTATACCACGGCTTCCAGTATGTTGAACTTGAAGGGCTTGATTATGAGCCGGAACTTGATGCGGTTACAGCTGTTGTCATGAACACCGATTTTAAAAAGCGTGGTAACTTCGAGTGTTCCGACGAACTATTAAACCAGGTCCAAAGGCTGTGCTGGTGGTCCACGATATCAAATTACCACGGCATTCCGACCGACTGCCCGCACAGGGAGAAAAATGGCTGGACAGGCGATGCATCGATTTCATCTGAGCAGACACTTATCAATTTTGATCCAATGGCTGCATATTATAAATGGCTTTATGATTTCAGGGATGCCCAGAAGCCCAACGGCTGCGTTCCATGTGTTGTGCCGTCAACCGGGTGGGGATACGGCTGGGGCAATGGCCCGGACTGGTCAAGCGCACTGACATTGATTCCTTGGTATACATATCTCTATTGCGGAGATGAAACAATACTTGAAGAGAATTACGATATAATCAAGAAACATTGTGATTTCATGCTTTCAATGGCTGAGAACTATATCGTTCATTATGGAATAGGGGATTGGTGCCCTCCGTTTGAGGGAAGGGCAATATCAGTCAATATGTCATCATTCAAAGCACCTACCGAATTAACCGACACCGCATATTTCTATAACACCGCCGATGTTATTTCGAGGATTGCGTCAATTCTTGGCAAAGATAATGACAGTATGGAATACTCTGCTTTGGCTGAAAGAATAAAAGGGGCTTTTAGAGATAATTTCTTCAATAAAGAAAAAATGACAGTTGCCGGCGACTGCCAGACTTCAACGGCATGCATGATATTCCAGGGTTTGGCAGAAGAAGATGAAAAAGAAGGTCTGCTGAATCTTTTGATAAACCAGATTGAAGCACTCGACTGGCACTTGGATTTCGGAATCCTCGGCAATAAATACGTAATGCATACACTGGGTGACACCGGGCATGGGGACATAGGTTTCAAAATGCTTTCGCAAAGAACATTCCCAAGTCCCAAAAGATGGATTGATCTTGGTGCTACGACTTTATGGGAATGCTGGAACGGCGGGGGATCTCACAACCACCATATGTTTTCTGATTTATCGGCATTCATGTATAAGTATGTCGCAGGAATATCACCGGATGAAGAAAGCCCTGGATTCAGGCATATCAACCTGAGGCCGGCCGTCGACTGCGGTCTTGAATATGCAAGGGCAGAGCACGAGTCAATGTATGGGCTGATAGAATGCGAATGGCATAATAAGAATGGAAAAATCTCTATTGCTTTAAATATTCCTGCCGGAACCCATGCCACGCTAATACTTCCCTCAATATATGATGAAAGGTTAATGGATGGCAGTGAAAAACTTATTGGAATAATAAAAGACAAGAAGGTGCATTTTAAATTAAAATCGGGTGCCTATAATATTGTGTCAGCGTAAAAGCATAATAAAATGATAAAAGTCACAATATTTGCAAAAGTGATTAGGATAAATTTACAACTCAGAAAAACCCAGTGTTAATTTGCATTATTTATAAGATATTTATGGGTTGACAATGACGGTGATGCTTGGTATTATTGTGTTGCTTTAGTGATTTAATGCTTTAGAGCGTTAAAGTAAATTATGTAGTGGAATTAATAAATAAGGAAGATTATGATGAATAAATGGAAACTATACAATCCCGGAGGCATGCAGGATATTCTGAAGGTGAATTGTTATAACAAAAGAATTGCAGAAGGAAAACTTCGAAAATTATACCTGGCAAACGGATTCATGGAAATTGAAACGCCGGTTATCGAGTTTTATGATGTTTTCGCGGCATCAGGCAGCGAGACTGCCATGGAATCTCCGTTTAAGATGATTGATGAAAAGGGAAGGATACTTACCCTAAGGCCGGACATGACAATTCCATCGGCCAGAGTGGCATCTACAAAACTTAAGGAAGAAGACCTTCCGGCAAAGGTGTTTTATTTCGGTAAGTGTTTCAGGGCAGGTGAGAATAACGGCGGGAGGATGAGGGAGTTTACCCAATGCGGGGCTGAAATCATAGGTAGTGGAAGTCTTTTTTATGATGCATTGATGATTACTGCTGCAGTTGATGCAATGAAAGCGATTGGGCTTGACGAATTCATAATCGAACTTGGGCAGGTCGATTTTTTTAAAGGTTTGATGAATATAGCTGACCTTGGTGAGGAAGATAGTGAAAAAATACGCCTGCTCATTGACTCAAAGGACTTCTTCGGAGTTGAAGAAATGCTAAAAGGCAGGGAAGTGAATCCTGAAGTGAAAAAGCTATTGCTTAATCTTCCTAATTTTTATGGGAAAAAAGAAATGCTTCTTGAGGTAAGGAGCATGACTACTGACGAAAGGCTTTTAACTGCACTTGACCAGTTAGGCGAATTGCTTAACATTCTCGATGAATTCGGTGTGACGGAATACATCTCAGTCGACCTGGGAATGGTGAAAAGACTCGACTATTATACAGGTGTTATGTTCAGAGGCATGACATACGGGATGGGATTCCCCATACTCGGAGGCGGCCGGTATGACACCCTTTGCGGGAAGTTCGGAAAACCGATGCCAGCAACGGGTTTTTCCCTTGATGTTGACAGAGTGTTGACTGCACTGACCAGGAACAAAGGGGAAACACCGGGTGGTTTTTCAGCAGATAGCATTGTGTGTTTTGAAGAGAATGCCAGAAAAGACGCAATGATGGTAGCGAGAGCACTTAGAGGGCAGGGGCTGAAAATAGAAATGTCGCCTCTTGAAAAAAGCCCCTCCGGCATAAAAAGTTATGCACTCGCAAAAGACATCAAAGGAATCATCACTATTAAGGACAATAGCGAAATAGAAATTGTCGATCTGGAAGCTGATACATCTGAAAAAACAGATATCAAATCCCTCACTGGGGGTGCTTCATGAAATATTTAACCATTGCATTGCCAAAGGGACGCCTCGCCGAACTGACATTGGAGCTGCTTGAAAAATCCGGTGTACAGTGTAAAAGCACAGAATTGAAATCAAGAAAGCTGATTATAGAGGATGATGAAAACCTTGTGAGGTTCTTTATGGCCAAGCCTTCTGATGTGCCTGTATATGTAGAATACGGCGTTGCAGATCTTGGCGTTGTGGGAAAGGATACATTAATGGAAGAGGCCAGGGACCTTTATGAAGTTCTCAACCTTGGTTTCGGAGCATGCAAGATGGCTGTAGCAGGCCCTGCCGAACTCATAGGCAGGCTGGATGACATTCCGGATAAGCGCGTCGCTACGAAATATCCCAACGTCGCAAGGGACTACTTTGAACTCGTCAAAAAGGAAAGCATAGAAATCATTAAGCTAAATGGTTCTGTGGAACTTGCCCCATTGGTAGGACTGTCGGAGGTAATTGTTGACATAGTTGAAAGCGGCAGGACATTAAAGGAAAACAATCTGGTTGTTCTTGAGGAAATATGTGATATCAGCGCCCGTTTGGTTGTTAATAAGGTAAGCATGAAGATGAAAAATGAACGAATAAGGAAAATCATTGACGGTATGAGGAAGGAACTTGAGAATGCTTGAATTTGTTTATGATCAGAATGGATTGTTCAAAAGAATTAAAAACAGGAGTTCCCTTGATGATCCTGAGGTTTTCTCGACTGTAATGCAGATTATGAAGAGCATACGGAATGATAAAGATGAAGCTTTAAGGAAATATACAATGCAGTTTGATAAGTGTATGATAGACGATTTCCTGGTTTCTGATGAAGAAATTGCAGCCGCATACAAAGAGATAGACAATTCAATGCTGGAAATCATCAGGGAATCCGGCAGGAATATAACCGAATATCATGAAAAACAGAAGCAGGAGAGCTGGATATGGGAAAAAACGTCCGGCCTGAGCCTTGGCCAGAGGATTTCGGCGATTGCAAGAGCAGGCGTATATGTGCCCGGGGGAACAGCTCCCCTTATTTCCAGCGTCCTTATGAATGTAATACCTGCTTCAGTAGCGGGAGTTGAAGAAATTATCGTTTGTACTCCGCCTGACAACAAGGGGAAGATTGACTGTAAAAGAATCGTAGCCGCAGTTGAAGCGGGGGCTGCTAAAATATATAAAGCCGGTGGTGCCCAGGCGATTTTCGCCATGGCGTTCGGAACGGAAAGCATACCTAAAGTTGATAAAATCACTGGACCGGGGAATATATACGTAGCTAATGCAAAAAAACTTGCCTATGGATACTGCGGAATCGATATGATTGCCGGACCCAGCGAAATACTTATTATTGCGGATAAGAATGCAAATCCGGCCTTTATCGCAGCCGATATGCTCAGCCAGGCAGAGCATGATTCAATGTCAGCGGCTGTTTTAATCACCTATAGCGATGATGTAGCTAAAAAGGTTGATATTGAATTGGAAAAACAGCTTGCAACTTTACCAAGGAAGTCCATTGCTGCCAAAAGCATTAAATCTTTCGGTACTGTTTTTATCGCAGATAGTATAACCAGTGCCATATCCGCGGCAAATGGAATGGCTCCCGAACATTGCGAACTGCTGGTGGATAATCCGGATGTATATATTGAAAGTATTGTTAATGCGGGTGCGATTTTTATAGGAGGATACTCGCCGGAACCCCTTGGGGATTATTGGGCGGGGCCGAATCACACTCTTCCTACAGGGGGGACTGCTAGGTTTTACTCTCCTCTGGGTGTTTATGATTTTTACAAGCGGACTAGTATAATAAGTTGCGACAAGGCAGCTTTGAAGGAAGATTATGAAAAGATAATGGCATTTGCACAGGCAGAGGAACTCGATGCACACGCGAATGCTGTAGCTATAAGATTTGCGGAGGATGAGGATGAATAGGTTTTTAAGCGCTCTGGCCGGGGGACTGGAGCCATATGTGCCGGGTGAGCAGCCAAAAGATAAGAAATATGTAAAGCTCAATACTAATGAGAGTCCTTACGGTCCTTCTCTTATGGTATTGGATGCAATCAGAGAAGCTGCAGGCAGCGACCTAAGACTTTATCCTGACCCGGATAGCTCTATCCTTTTAAAGGCTGCGTCAGAATACTACCGTTTGCCTGAGGAAATGATTTTTGCAGGGAACGGCTCGGATGAAGTGCTTGCATTTGCGTTTGCAGCTTTTTATTCGGAGAAAAAAATAGTTTTCCCTGAAGTGACATATAGCTTTTATCCTGTTTATTGCAATCTGTTTAAGGTGAATTATGAGGAGCTGCCCATGGAGTGCGGTCTTTCAATGAATACTGACCTTATGAAAAAGGCAGGCTGCGGAGTTGTATTCCCAAATCCCAATGCCCCCACCGGAGAAATGCTTGATTTAGACATAATTAAATCAATATTAGTAGCTAACGCTGATAATGTTGTGATAGTTGATGAAGCGTATATAGATTTCGGGGGAACAAGCTGCATTAGCTTGACTGGGGAATATGATAATCTTCTGGTTGTGCAGACATTCTCAAAGTCCAGGGCCCTGGCAGGAATGAGAATCGGTCTCGCCTTTGGAAATCCTAAATTGATCGAAGGACTTAAAAGGGTTAAAAATTCTTTCAACTCATATCCGTTGGACCGGATTGCGCAGAATGCCGGTGCGGCTGCGCTGCAGGATGATGAATATTACAGTGAAATGCAGGATAAGATAAAAAAGACAAGGGACAAGGCTGTGTCCCGGCTGACCGGTATGGGTTTTTGCGTTTTGGACTCATGTGCTAATTTCTTATTCACCACTCACAGTTCTTTAAAAGCAAGAGACATATATCAAAAACTAAAGGATAACAACATTCTTGTGCGATATTTTAACAAACCCGGCATAGATAATTATGTGAGAATAACAATCGGAACTGACAAACAGATGGAAATACTGTTCAGGAATCTTGAAAAAATACTTGAAGGCTGATAATATCTTGCCATGAATTAAAAGGAGGCTGCCATGCGAACGGCGTCTGTAGACCGAAAAACGAAAGAAACCGAAATAGTTCTTGAACTGAACCTTGACGGCAAAGGGAATTACTCGATATCTACGGGGATTGGCTTTTTTGACCATATGCTTGAATTGTTTTCCAAGCATTCCCTGATTGATTTAAAGCTGAAAGTTAATGGTGATCTTGAAGTCGACTGCCACCACAGTGTTGAAGATGCCGGGATTGTACTCGGACAGGCCCTTAAAGAAGCCATCGGGGACAAAAAATCAATTAAACGCTATGGTAGCTTTACTGTTCCTATGGATGAAGCGCTTGCAACCGTTGACATGGACTTAAGCGGCAGACCATATCTTGTATTCAATGCTGACTTCAGTAAAAGTAAGGCAGGAGACATGGATGTTGAAACTGTTGAGGAGTTCATGATGGCAGTATGCACTAATGCAGGAATTACCATGCATGTTAATGTAGCATATGGGTCAAATAACCATCATATGATTGAAGGAATTTACAAAGCGTTCGCAAGAGCTTTAAGAATTGCTGTTTCTTATGATGACAGGGTTGAGGGCGTGCCTTCAACCAAAGGGATTTTATAAAAAAGGCGAAAGCCAGAAAACTAACGCATATAACGCAAATGGAGGAATTATGGGTATTTTATTAGGAAACACAAATTTCATGGAGACCAAGCCGTTTAAAACAGGCAAAGTAAGGGATATGTTCGACCTGGGAGATAAGCTTCTTATAGTAGTCACTGACAGAATCTCAGCTTTCGACTGCGTTTTCCCAAACCTTATACCTGAAAAAGGGAAAGTGCTGAACAGTATTTCAGCCTTCTGGTTCGATTTTACCAAAGATATTATATGCAACCACATGATATCTACTGATGTCAGCGAGTATCCGGCTCCATTTAATAAGTATACAGATGAGCTTCAGGGAAGGTCCATGCTGGTTAAAAAAGTGGAAATCGTACCTGCCGAATGTATTGTAAGGGGCTATCTCGAAGGCTCCGCTTTGAAGGATTACAGAAAAACCGGTAAAATATGCGGAATTGAACTTCCCGGGGGAATGAAGCAGGCTGATAAGCTCCCGGAACCTGTATTTACCCCGTCGACAAAGGCTGAGGAGGGACATGACCTGAATGTAACTTTTGAAGAGCTTTGCGATGAGATAGGACCGGAACTCGCCGGCAAATTAAAAGATGCATCTCTTTCCTTATATAAGGCAGTCAGCGAATATGCACTTGAAAAGGGACTAATACTTGCTGATACTAAATTCGAGTTTGGTATGATTGACGGCGAATTAGTGGTTGCTGATGAAATGTTTACACCGGACTCCTCAAGGTTCTGGGATGCTTCAGATTATGAGCCGGGCAGGGCGCAGAAGAGTTTTGACAAGCAGTACCTGAGAGAATACCTTGAGACGCTTGACTGGGACAAGACACCGCCTGCACCGGAACTTCCTGAAGATGTGATAGCCAGGACAACTGAGAAATATCTCGAAGCATATAAAATACTCACAGGAAAGGATCTTAAATAATGATTGCCGTTGTAAATTACGGTATGGGAAACCTCGGAAGTGTCAAAAACGCATTCGACTATATGGGTGTGGGCTCATTTGTAACCGATGATGCAACCGGAATTACTAAAGCCGACGGTTTGGTGCTGCCGGGAGTAGGGGCATTTGGGGACGCAATGGACAATCTTAGGAGCCATGGTCTTGAGAAAGCTGTAGTAAAGCATATTGAATCGGGAAAACCGTTTCTCGGGATTTGTCTCGGACTTCAGATGCTGTTTGAAGGCAGTGCTGAAAATCCCGGCTCGGAAGGTCTTGGAGTACTGCCTGGAACAGTAGAAAAGTTCCTCCCGGATATGGGATTGAAAGTACCCCAGATTGGCTGGAACAGTATAGAGACAAAACCGGAAATGCCAGTGCTTGGTAGTTTTAATGGCAGCTATGTTTATTTCGTTCATTCATACTATGCTGAACCGGACAACCTTAAAGGTTTTAAAATAAAGACAGAATACGGATTGGAGTTCACCAGTGCGGTAGAATATAAAAATATACTTGCATGCCAGTTCCACCCGGAAAAAAGTGGGAAAACCGGGCTTGCAATACTAAAGAAATGGACTGATTTGTACATATGATTATATATCCGGCAATTGATATTTTGGACGGGAAATGCGTTCGACTTTCCCAGGGAAACTACGATAAGGTCACTGTATATTCAGAGGACCCTGCTAAATTTGCAGCTTTGTGGACTGACAGGGGTGCTAAATTTATACATATTGTTGATTTGAACGGAGCCAGGACAGGAAAACCAGCGAATGATGACATATTAGCTGAGATTGTTATTAAGGCAGGGGTGCCGGTTCAGGTAGGCGGAGGAATCCGCTCCATGGATAGAATTGAGAAATTGCTTTCGATGGGTGTCAGCAGGGTAATCCTTGGTACTGCGGCTGTAAGGAATCCCGGGCTTGTTGCAGAAGCTGTAAAAAAATACGGTGGTTCAATTGCCGTAGGAATAGATGCCAGAGACGGTTTTGTTGCAGTTGAAGGCTGGGAAAAGAGGAGCTCCCGAATGGCAGTTGAGTTTGCCCGAGAAATGGAATCCATTGGGATAAGTACAATCATCTACACCGATATTGCGAGGGACGGCATGTTATCGGGTCCGAATATCAAGGCTATGAGGGCTATGGCGGTTTCAGTTGACTGCGATATCATCGCCTCAGGAGGAGTCGGAAGTATAGATGACATCCTTGCACTTAGGAATACTGGTGTAGAAGGCGTAATAACCGGAAAAGCTTTATATGAGAATAGATTTGATTTAACTGAAGCCAATTTGAAGTTGCTTGAAGCGGAGAGATAAAGGTGGACACGACGGAGGATTTATGTTTGCGAAAAGAATAATACCATGCCTGGATGTTCATGATGGAAGGGTTGTTAAAGGAGTTAATTTTATTAACCTGGTTGATGCAGGTGATCCGGTTGAAACTGCAAGAATTTATGATTCAGCTGGAGCAGATGAGCTTGTATTCCTTGATATAACGGCATCAAGCGACAACAGGAGCACTATGGTTGACGTTATCAATAAAGTTGCAGAATGCATTTTTATTCCTTTTACAGTAGGAGGAGGAATCCGCTCCGTTGACGATTTTAATATAATGTTGAGAGCGGGGGCTGACAAGGTATCGATAAATTCATCAGCTTTGAAAAATCCAAGGCTTATTTCAGAGGCTTCATCAAAATTCGGGAGTCAGTGCGTTGTGACGGCCATTGATGCAAAAATGCGTTCGGATGGAGGCGGATGGGATGCATATCTTAACGGCGGAAGGATAAATACAGGGAAAGATGCTGTTAAATGGGCTGAAGAAGCCTATAAATTGGGAGCAGGGGAGATATTACTAACAAGCATGGACAGAGATGGAACAAAGATAGGATATGATAATGACTTGCTCAAAGTTGTTTCAGAAAATATAGGCATTCCGGTGATTGCCTCGGGTGGTGCAGGACAGAAAAGCCATTTCTATGATGCTTTTGAGATTGGCAAAGCTGATGCAGTCCTGGCAGCTTCCTTATTCCATTTCGGAGAGCTGGAAATCATGGATTTAAAGGAGTATCTTGCTGAGAGGGGCATTGAAATAAGAAGGTAAGCTGCTTAAAAAGGGAAGTTTTCGAAAACTGTTCATTTATTTTAATAACTATTGCACAATCGGGTTATATAAAATACACAAACTTAACGTTGGAAGCTTGCATTAAATTGACATTAAAAGGTGTGTTTGTTATACTTCAAGATAGTTAAGGCAGGAGGCGCTAATATGAAAAATTATAAGAGATTATTCAAAATATCTACGATTCTGACTTCCCTGGGAATTTTCTTTATGACAATGATGATGTTTATAGTTCTGGTTTATCATAAGGACTTGGACGATGTTGTTAAAAACCCATTTTCAAATGTATTTCTTAGAGCTCCAATGTGGCTGATTTTGATGGCGGTTACCTTTATACCCGGGATTAGCGGTCTGATTTATGCAAACAAATTAAAAAGCAAGGCAATGGAAGAGGCTTTGAGAATCGACTGATAACAATAGCAATAAAAATGCACCCTAAAGGGTGCTTTTTTTTGTGTTTTCACATATCTGACCCATTGGCAGCACAAAAAAACTTGTCTTAGCAGTTTTAGTTTTTATCTAAGTGGCTAATTAAATGGTAAAAGATAGGAAAGTTAAGAAAAATGGAATAAAACAGAGTAATATTAAGTAATAACGTGTTATATTAAACTAATGGCTGATATTACATGCTTTATACTGTTAACAGAGTTTGTGCATATCATGTATGTGTATTATCATATCTTTAGCACTCACACACCAAGAGTGCTAAACACATAAAATAAAATTTGGAGGTATTCTAATGGTTATAAAGCCTTTGGGAGAAAGAATCGTAATTAAAATGCTCGAAACTGAAGAAACCACTAAGAGTGGCATCGTGCTTCCCGGTTCAGCGAAAGAAAAGCCGCAGGTAGCGGAAGTTATCGCTGTAGGACCAGGCGGAGTGGTAGATGGTGAATTCGTGGAAATGGAACTTTCAGTTGGAGATAAAGTATTAATAAGCAAATATGCAGGTACCGAAGTTAAGGTTGACGATGAAGAGCTGACAATCCTTAAACAGAGCGACGTGCTTGCTATAGTAGAATAACGGAGGATATTATAAATGGCTAAACAAATATTATATGGTGCCGAGGCACGTGAAGCGCTGGAAACCGGAGTAAACAAGCTTGCGGATACAGTGAAAATCACACTAGGTCCCAAGGGTAGAAATGTCGTTCTTGATAAAAAGTTCGGCTCACCCCTTATTACAAATGACGGAGTTACGATAGCAAAAGAAATCGAACTTGAGGACGCTTTTGAAAACATGGGGGCACAGCTTGTAAAAGAAGTTGCTACCAAGACTAATGATGTAGCCGGCGACGGTACGACCACAGCAACTCTCCTTGCGCAGGCTATAGTAAGGGAAGGCCTTAAGAACCTTGCAGCAGGCGCAAATCCCATGATACTTAAAAAAGGCATAGAAACTGCTGTTGAAACAGCCGTTAAAAGCATTGCCGGCCTGAGCCAGAAAACTCATGGTAAAGACGATATCGCAAAAGTTGCTGCTATTTCAGCGAATGACGAAGTTATCGGAAAACTTATTGCCGACGCTATGGAAAAAGTAAGCAATGACGGTGTTATAACTGTTGAAGAATCCAAGACTATGCTGACCGACCTTGAAGTGGTTGAAGGAATGCAGTTCGACAGGGGATATCTTTCACCTTACATGGTAACCGATACAGAAAAAATGGAAGCTATTATTGAAGATGCTTATGTTCTTATAACAGATAAAAAGCTTGCAAATGTTCAGGAAATACTTCCTGTTCTCGAACAAATCGTTCAACAGGGCAAAAAACTTGTCATAATTGCAGAGGATGTTGAAGGCGAAGCCCTTGCAACTCTCGTTGTAAATAAGCTCAGGGGCACATTCACTTGTGTTGCAGTTAAAGCACCCGGATTCGGCGACAGAAGAAAAGCGATGCTTCAGGATATCGCCATTCTTACAGGTGGACAGGTTATCAGCGAAGAAGTAGGCCTTGAACTTAAGGAAGCTACTATTGAAATGCTAGGCAAGGCCCGTCAGATCAAAGTTCAAAAAGAGAATACAATAATTGTTGACGGTGCTGGAGATGCTAAGGAAATCCGCGATAGAATATCTTCTATTAAATCACAGATTGAGGAAACAACATCGGATTTCGACCGTGAAAAACTTCAGGAAAGACTTGCTAAACTATCAGGTGGAGTTGCAGTAATCCAGGTTGGGGCGGCTACTGAAATCGAAATGAAAGAAAAGAAACACAGGATAGAGGATGCACTGGCAGCTACCAGAGCTGCTGTGGAAGAAGGTATCGTAGCCGGCGGTGGCGTTGCCTACATTAATGTTCTACAGGACATTAAAGATGTTGCGGCTAATCTTTCAGGCGATGCAAAAACCGGCGCAAATATTGTTATCAGGGCTCTTGAAGAACCAATCAGGCAGATTGCCAAGAATGCAGGTATCGAGGGTTCGGTAGTTATTGAAAAATTGAAAGATGCTGAAAAAGGAGTAGGTTTCAACGTCCTGACTGAAGAATATACCGATATGATCAGCGATGGTATCGTAGACCCGGCTAAGGTCACACGTTCTGCACTGCAGAATGCGGCAAGTGTTGCAGCCATGATTCTCACAACCGAAAGCCTCGTAGCTGACATTCCTGAAGAAACACCACCAATGCCTATGGGCGGAGGCGGCGGAATGCCGGGCATGATGTAATCTGGTGGGTTAAGTTAATCCCAACATCAGAAAGATATTAAAAATAACGCCGCCATGAAATTACTTCTGGCGGCGTTTTACTTATATTTGGAATATCACCCCTCCTCTATCATTCCAGGCAACCTTTTTTTATGTTGTTCATCCGACCAAGGCTTTCCCCGATTCCTGCAGAATCGGGGAAAGCCTTGTGATATAATTAAGAAAAAGCCGCGGGGGGACATTACATGTATAAGGTAATGATTACTGAATTTATCAAGAAGTTTGAGCTTGAGGTCATTTATGCGTCTGAAAATATGGATGAAAAATCAGTAACGCTTATGGAGGTAAACCGCCCGGGATTGCAACTTTCAGGTTATCTGGGATATTTCTTTCCTGAGAGAATTCAACTGATGGGAAATATGGAAATGTCTTATCTTGGAACATTTGATTCTAAGACGAGAATTGAGAAACTTGAAAATTACATGGATGACCAGATGCCGTGTATCGTCATAGCCAGAAAACTAAAAGTCTATGAAGAAATGATTGAGGTCGCTAAAAAAGTCGGCGTGCCGATATTGCGCACTAATGATATAACCTCAATTTTTCTATCTTCCGCAATCCGATGGCTTAACAGGGAACTGGCTGAAAGGATTAGCCTTCACGGGGAATTGCTCGAGGTTTATGGCGAAGGTATTTTGATACAAGGGGAAAGCGGAGTGGGAAAAAGCGAAACTGCCTTGGAGCTTGTAAAAAGAGGGCACAGGCTCATCGCTGATGATGTAGTTGAAATCAGAAAAGTGAGTGAGACAACGCTTTTAGGGACCAGTCCTGAAGACATAAGGTACTTCATTGAGCTAAGGGGTATTGGAATCATTGATGTCAGGAGCCTTTACGGCGTGGGTTCAATTAAGAAATATGACAATATAGATATGATTATTAACCTTGAACTCTGGGATGAGAATAAAAGATATAACCGGCTCGGGGTAGTGGATGAATATAGTGAAATCCTGGGTACTCAAATCCCATCGCTTACAATACCTGTAAGGCCGGGACGCAACCTGGCTATAATCGTAGAAGTCGCCGCCATGAATGCCCGTCAGAAAAGTATGGGATATAATGCTGCGAAAGTCCTTCAGGACAGAATAATGAAGAAGTTCGAGGACGGCGGTGGAAAGTAAAGTTGTCTATGACATTTTAAAAGAACGGTTTCCTGAAGAAATACTAAAATTCAGTGAACCGATGAATAAACACACGACCTTTAAAACAGGAGGTCCGTGTGATGTTATGGTAGTGCCTAATTCAGTGGATGATATCAGGCACCTGGTTATGTTATGCAGGCTGGAAGAGATTCCTTTGACCATACTTGGCAATGGCTCCAATGTCCTTGTGCGTGACGGCGGTGTGAAAGGTGTAGTCCTTAAGATATTCGATAATTTCTGCTATACGACTATAGATGATAATACTGTAACAGCACAGGCAGGGGCTTTGTTATCAAGCATTGCATACAAAGCAATGAATAAATCGCTGACAGGCCTTGAGTTTGCATCAGGTATACCTGGGACAGTCGGTGGTGGTGTTGCTATGAATGCAGGTGCATACGGAGGAGAACTGAAGGATGTGCTGTCATACTCTGTTTATATAGACACGGATGGAGAGATTATAAGGCTTGGTAATTCCGATCATGAATTCGGGTATAGAAAGAGCATTTTCAGCGGAAGCGATTATATACTCATAGAAAGCGCATTTCTGCTTGAGCGGGGTGAAAGAGCAGCCATAAAAGCCCGTATGGCAGACCTTAACAGAAGGCGCAGGGAGAAACAGCCGCTTACAATACCGAATGCAGGCAGTATTTTCAAAAGGCCCGAGGGTTATTATGCGGGTGCACTAATTCAGGAATGCGGTTTAAAAGGAGCCCGTTTCGGAGGAGTCTGTGTTTCACAGAAACACGCCGGATTTATAGTAAATGATAAGAATGGAACTTCAGAAGACATCGAGCAGTTGATGGAATATGTGAAAAAAACCGTATATAATAAAATTGGTGTTGAGCTTACCCCGGAAATTAAGATTATCGGAGAGAAGAAACAATGAAATTCTACATTATCACCGGAATGTCAGGAGCTGGCAAAAGCCATGCGATGAGAACCCTTGAAGATATGGGTTATTTCTGCATTGACAACATCCCTCCGAGTCTTATCCCAAAGTTTGCCCAATTAGGCGGTGGTGCCGGGAAATTCGACAATGTTGCAATTACCGTTGATGTACGCGGTGCTGAATTGCTTTCAAACCTCTTTCCTGCATTGGAAGAACTGGAAGTCTTCGAAATTCCATATGAAATAATTTTCCTTGAAGCAAGCGACAGGGTGCTTCAGAAAAGATATCAGGAAACAAGACGCCAGCATCCTCTTGAAAGCAATTCTCTTAAGCTGGAGGATGCTATTATAAAAGAACGGATGCTTCTCAGTGAAATCAAGGAAAAAGCTGATTATATCCTTGACTCATCGGAGCTTATACCGAAGCAACTTAAAAGAGAGCTTCTTGATCTTCTGGTGGAAGGCGGAGAATATGAGCAGCTGATTGTCAGCCTGGTATCCTTCGGTTTTAAATATGGAACTCCCCTTGACTGCGACCTGGTTTTCGACGTTAGGTTCATACCGAATCCGTATTATAATGCATCAATGCGCAAGTTGACCGGTATAAATGAAACAGTAAGTAATTATGTGCTGAAACACGACATTACCAAAGGATTTATCATAAAAAGCACTGATTTGATTGAACATATGATTCCGGGATATATAAGCGAGGGGAAAAGCAATCTTGTCATTGGGATCGGATGTACCGGTGGAAGGCACCGGTCGGTGGCAATTGCTGAAGAAATGCACAGGATACTGGCCGCAAAAAAACACAGGGTGGTTCTGCGTCACAGGGATATCGGCAATGACTCAAAAAGGAAATAGGGAAAGTCATGTCATTTTCATCCAGGGTTAAAAATGAATTATGCAGGATATTGAACGACGACAAGTGCTGCACATTGTGCGAGATTTCGGCCGTATTGAGGCTTGGCGCTGTTTTTCATCCGGAACCCGATGGTTATATTACAACTAATATAATCACTGAGAATGCTGCGTTGGCAAGACGCATAATAACTGACGCGGTAAGGATGTTTGACTTTCACCCTAACATTGCCGTAGAAAAGCGAAAAAAATTAAAAGGACACACTGTGTATATAGCTGAGCTTAAGGGAGCTTTTGCTACAAGCGTTGCCCTGGGGGATATGGGGTTTATCAGGTTAGATGATAAAGGAAGACCTGTTTTTTCAGATATTGACCAGATAACCGGCGGGGAATGCTGCATGAAGTCATATTTAAGGGGCGCTTTTCTTGCTGCAGGGTCGGTTTCCGCCCCTGACAGGGGATACCACCTTGAAATAACCGCACAAAACGAAAGGGAAATTGAACGTATCAGGCTTGGAATGGAGTCTTTTGGAATAAAAGCAAAGATTACAAATCGAAAAAACCATAAAGTCTGTTATGTCAAAGAAGCGGAAGGCATTGCGGATTTCCTTAATCTGACCGGAGCTCATAAAGCACTCCTTGATTTTGAAAATGTACGCGTTTTGAAAAATGTCCGAAATAATATTAACAGGGTTGTGAATTTTGAAACAGCTAATCTTAATAAAACTGTTAATGCCTCATTATCTCAATGTGAAGATATAAGGCTAATCGAAAGAAACATGGGGATAAGAAGCATTTCAGATGATCTAAGGATGATGGCTGAGGTGCGTATAGAAAATCCGGAGGCAAGTCTTTCTGAGCTGGGTATGTTAATGACTCCTCCATTAGGAAAATCGGGGGTTAGCCACAGGCTTGGCAAACTTCATAAAATAGCAGAAGCAATCAGGGACAGGAAATATTGATTGCCCGGGGATGTTATGTGGGAATGGGAAGCTCTGGAAAATGAGTGTAAAAATTGTACAAAATGCGAACTTCACAAAAGCCGTGAAAACGTCGTCATAGGCAGAGGGAACCGGAATGCGAAAATGATGTTCATCGGAGAGGCTCCCGGTGCAAATGAAGACAGGCTGGGGAAGGCATTTGTCGGTAAGGCAGGACAACTCCTGGATCTGGCATTAACCGGATTAGGTATTACGGAAGAAGATATTTATATATGCAATATCCTTAAATGCAGGCCGCCGCGAAATGCAAACCCGACTGATGAGCAAGCAAGGCAATGTATGCCGAATCTTATGCGTCAAATTGAAATGGTAAGTCCCAAAGTGATTGTTTTACTGGGTGGGCAGGCACTGAAGCATTTAGTTGACGGCAGCCTGGGAATTACCCGGGCAAGGGGCAACTGGACAGAATTCAGGGATATCCCTGTAATGCCGACTTATCACCCTGCTGCATTGCTTAGGGACGGCACTAAAAAACTTGATATGTGGAGAGACATTAAAGAGGCATGGAAAAGAAATCAAAACAACTGAGACTTAAACAACTATATAACGAATATGAAAAAGAATTTGCCGGAGAGGAACTGGTTTTCGGAGACGGAAACGTTGAAACCGGCATTATTATGATTGGTGAAGCACCTGGAAAAGACGAAGTAAAGCTAGGAAGACCTTTTGTTGGTCTTGCTGGCGGTAAATTAAAAAACTTTATTGAATATTTGGGACTTAAGCGAGAAGATATTTATGTAACTAATGCAATTAAGTACAGATTGTATAAGGTTAATTCTTATTCAGGGAAAAAATCAAACAGGCCGGCTAAGTCTCATGAAATCAAAGCAAGTGCCGGATATTTAAGAGAAGAAATTGAAATTCTTTGTCCTAAGTTGGTTATAACCCTCGGAAATGTTCCCCTAAAAGCTGTTATCAGCGAGCTGAAACCGGTTATTGGGGATTTCCACGGGAAAATCATAACGTACGGTGGTTTTAATTTTTTTCCGCTGTATCACCCTGCGAGTCTGATTTATAACAGGAGTCTGGAAGAAGCTTATTATAAAGATCTTGATAAATTAAAAGAAGTAATAGGAGGATTAATAGATGATAGCTTTTATAACCACCGGAATTAATGATAAGCTGGCAATTTCATGGCCTGCGTTGGTTGATTATCTGGTGCGAATTGGAATTGTTTTGGTATTGTTTTTCGTATTCCTTATAATTATGAAAATCATGAAAAAGATACTTAGGAAATCTTTGGAGCGAAAAAAAGTTAAAAATACTTTTCATAGGTTCATAATAAGTATATTTCAGGCCGGGGCATGGATATTAATAATATTAGTGTTTTTACAGATTCTAAAGGTTCCCCTGACCCCATTGGTTGCTGGTCTTGGGACCCTGGGCATAGGCTTAGGGCTAGCCCTTAAAGACCATATGTCCAATATCGCAGGCGGAATAATGATAGCTATAAATAAACAGTTTGATGTCGGTGACTATATTAAATGCGGCGATACAGAAGGCTTTGTAGAAGATGTGGAATTATTCTTTACAAGAATCAGGACATTCGACAATAAAATAATATATGCCCCGAATTCGATATTCCCAAGCACAAGCGTATTCAATTATACAAAAGAGAACCTAAGGAGAGTGGATGTCTCGATAGGTGTTTCTTACCACTCTGGCATTGATAATGTAAAGGATGTAATTGAACAGCTTTTAGAATCTTATGAATTGGTTAAAAAAGAACCTTCGGTTTTTGTGGGTATAACCAGTTACGGGGACAGCTCGATTAATTTCATTGTAAGGGCATGGACAGAAACGCAAAATTACTGGCCTGTTTATTTTCATATTAATGAAATGTTAAAAAAAGAATTTGATAAAAATGGAATTGTAATTCCATTTCCACAGCTTGACGTACATACAACCTAATTTAAGCACAAGTAAAACGTTTTATGCATAATCACTATCCATATATTCTTTGGATGTATGGATAGTGGTATATTTATTGTGAGAGTTTATGTTAGGGGAGGGAGTGAATGGGTATAAATATTTTTAGAGAATACAGTTTTTTCATGAAAACAGCTTGACACCAAAACATGGCGGTGTTAAGATTACGAAGTTGCTGTTTTCGACGGTAATAGGGCAAGAAATTGCTTGACGAACATGTCGGACAATGGTACTATAATTAAGCGCCTTTGAAAGAAGGCCATGAACCTTGAAAATTGAACAGTGCACTTTATATAAGTGAGGATCCCGTTAATTCATATGGAAATTGCCGAAAGGCAGTCTCCGTAAATTAACAAATGACTGAGGCCGGTCAACCTACCGGTCGAAGTTGTAGTTGCTCGGGAGAGCAACAATCCAAAAGTAAATTTGGAACCAGATAACTTTTTACAGATCGTCAGATTTGAAAAATATTTTTTTCGAGAGTTTGATCCTGGCTCAGGACGAACGCTGGCGGCGTGCTTAACACATGCAAGTTGAACGAGAAACCGGAAGTTGATTTTTTCGGAATGAAACAGAAGGTGGAAAGTAGCGAACGGGTGAGTAACGCGTGGGTAACCAACCTTAAACTGGGGGACAACATCGGGAAACCGGTGCTAATACCGCATATATGCAGACATGGCATCATGACTGCAGGAAAGGCTTCGGCCGGTTTTTGACGGACCCGCGTCCAATTAGCTAGTTGGTGGTGTAATGGACCACCAAGGCAACGATTGGTAGCCGGGCTGAGAGGCTGAACGGCCACATTGGGACTGAGACACGGCCCAGACTCCTACGGGAGGCAGCAGTGGGGAATATTGCACAATGGGGGAAACCCTGATGCAGCGACGCCGCGTGAAGGATGAAGGTTTTCGGATCGTAAACTTCTTTGATCGGGGACGAAAAATGACGGTACCCGAAGAACAAGCCACGGCTAACTACGTGCCAGCAGCCGCGGTAATACGTAGGTGGCAAGCGTTGTCCGGATTTACTGGGTGTAAAGGGCGTGTAGGCGGGAATACAAGTCAGATGTGAAATACTGCGGCTCAACTGCAGAACGGCATCTGAAACTGTATTTCTTGAGTACTGGAGAGGAAAGCGGAATTCCTAGTGTAGCGGTGAAATGCGTAGATATTAGGAGGAACACCGGTGGCGAAGGCGGCTTTCTGGACAGTAACTGACGCTGAGACGCGAAAGCGTGGGGAGCAAACAGGATTAGATACCCTGGTAGTCCACGCCGTAAACGATGGATACTAGGTGTAGGAGGTATCGACCCCTCCTGTGCCGCCGTTAACACATTAAGTATCCCACCTGGGGAGTACGGTCGCAAGACTGAAACTCAAAGGAATTGACGGGGGCCCGCACAAGCAGTGGAGTATGTGGTTTAATTCGAGGCAACGCGAAGAACCTTACCAGGGCTTGACATCGCCTGACAGCGCTAGAGATAGCGTGTCTCTTCGGAGCAGGTAGACAGGTGGTGCATGGTTGTCGTCAGCTCGTGTCGTGAGATGTTGGGTTAAGTCCCGCAACGAGCGCAACCCTTGCCGTCAGTTGCCATCATTAAGTTGGGCACTCTGGCGGGACTGCCGGTGATAAATCGGAGGAAGGTGGGGATGACGTCAAATCATCATGCCCCTTATGTCCTGGGCTACACACGTACTACAATGGCCACTACAATGGGAAGCGATACCGCGAGGAGGAGCAAATCCCCAAAGGTGGCCCCAGTTCGGATTGCAGGCTGAAACTCGCCTGCATGAAGTCGGAATTGCTAGTAATTGCAGGTCAGCATACTGCAGTGAATACGTTCCCGGGCCTTGTACACACCGCCCGTCACACCATGAGAGTTTGTAACACCCGAAGTCGGTAGTTTAACTTTATTGAGGACGCCGCCGAAGGTGGGACAGATGATTAGGGTGAAGTCGTAACAAGGTAGCCGTATCGGAAGGTGCGGCTGGATCACCTCCTTTCTAAGGAGAAACGGACAGTAAATGTCCGTGAATCTTAGGTCGGTAATTACGGTGATTTGAGCTTAGATGAGTGTACTGTTTAATTTTGAGGGTTCAACCCTCGGGGTCGCAAGCCCCTTTTTTTGCGACTTGGGCTTATAGCTCAGCTGGTTAGAGCGCACGCCTGATAAGCGTGAGGTCGGTGGTTCGAGTCCACTTAAGCCCACCATTTTCTATATATAGATGATGGATGAGCGAAAAAAGTGAATTGCAACCCAAAAGCATCTGTAAATACCCGGGTTTCGGGTATGAAAGAAGCACTGTACTTTGAAAACCATATAATGTTCCAAAAGAAACATCCACCGAAAGGTGGAAGTGAAGTAAATGATCAAACAAACAATTAGGATTTGCTGCACGAGTTTAAAAAGGAAAATAATCCGAACACACTGGAGAGGTCAAGCTTTTAAGGGCGCAGGGTGAATGCCTTGGCACCAGGAGCCGACGAAGGACGCGACAAGCTGCGATAAGCTGCGGGGAGGTGCAAATAACTTTCGATCCGCAGATTTCCGAATGGGGAAACCCACTTGGGGTAAATGCCCAAGTATCATTGAGTGAATAAATAGCTCATTGAAGGGATACGCCGGGAACTGAAACATCTAAGTACCGGCAGGAAAAGAAAACAACAGTGATTCCGCAAGTAGTGGCGAGCGAACGCGGAGAAGCCTAAACCAGTTACTCTTTGAGTAATTGGGGTAGTGGACCGGCATAATTGACTTTAAGACTTAGCAAAAGCACGGCTGGAAAGCCGTCGCCAGAGAGGGTAAAAGCCCCGTACGCGAAAAGTCGAGGAGCAAGCCGGTATCCGGAGTACCACGGGACACGTGTAACCCTGTGGGAAGCTGGGGGGCCCACCCCCCAAGGCTAAATACTACCTGGTGACCGATAGTGAAGAAGTACCGTGAGGGAAAGGTGAAAAGAACCCCGGGAGGGGAGTGAAAGAGAACCTGAAACCCTGTGTCTACAAGCAGTTGAAGGGCGTTAATGCCCGACAGCGTACTTTTTGTAGAACGGTCCGGCGAGTTACGTTATGTTGCAAGGTTAAGTACCTAAGGTACGGAGCCGCAGGGAAGCCGAGTCTGAATAGGGCGTTAAGTAACATGAAGTAGACCCGAAACCGAGTGACCTATCCATGGGCAGGCTGAAGCTGGAGTAAAATCTAGTGGAGGGCCGAACCCACCAATGTTGAAAAATTGGGGGATGACCTGTGGATAGCGGAGAAATTCTAATCGAACTCGGAGATAGCTGGTTCTCCCCGAAATAGCTTTAGGGCTAGCCTCGGGTTAGTCTTGCGGAGGTAAAGCACTGAATGGGCTAGGGGCCTTACCCGGTTACCGAACCCTCTCAAACTAAGAATGCCGCCAAGATGATGCCCGGGAGTCAGACTATGTGAGATAAGTCGCATGGTCGAAAGGGAAACAGCCCAGACCATCAGCTAAGGTCCCAAAATTACAGTTAAGTGGAAAAGGATGTGGATTTGCTAAGACAACTAGGATGTTGGCTTAGAAGCAGCCACTCATTCAAAGAGTGCGTAACAGCTCACTAGTCGAGTGAGTCCGCGCCGAAAGATTACCGGGTCTTAAACTGTATACCGAAGCTATGGATTTGTGTATTAAATTACATGAGTGGTAGGGGAGCGTACTGAGAGGATTGAAGCATTACCGTGAGGAGATGTGGACCGACCAGTAGTGAGAATGCCGGAATAAGTAGCGAAAGCATAGTGAGAATCTATGCCGTCGAAAGCCTAAGGGTTCCTGGGGAAGGTTCGTCCGCCCAGGGTAAGTCGGGACCTAAGCCGAGGCCGCAAGGCGTAGGTGATGGACAACGGGTTGATATTCCCGTACCACCGATATCTGTCTGAGAGATGTGGGGACGCAGAAGGATAAACTGAGCCAGCAGCTGGAATTGCTGGTCCAAGGGAAGTAGGAGTTAAGTAGGAAAATCCGCTTAGCAATCCGAAGGCCTGATGGGGAGGGAAACATGAAGTACCGAAGCAGTTGATTCCACACTGACGAGAAAAGCCACTATCGAGGATAAAGGTGCCCGTACCGTAAACCGACACAGGTAGGCGAGGAGAGAATCCTAAGATGATCGGAAGAAGTGTTGTTAAGGAACTCGGCAAATTAACCCCGTAAGTTCGCAAGAAGGGGTGCCGCAGAAATGTGGCCGCAGTGACCAGGCCCAAGCAACTGTTTACCAAAAACACAGGTCTCTGCTAAATCGAAAGATGATGTATAGGGGCTGACGCCTGCCCAGTGCTGGAAGGTTACGGGAATCTGTTAGCGCAAGCGAAGCAGTGAACTTAAGCCCCAGTAAACGGCGGCCGTAACTATAACGGTCCTAAGGTAGCGAAATTCCTTGTCAGGTAAGTTCTGACCCGCACGAATGGCGTAATGATTTGGGCACTGTCTCAACAACACATCCGGTGAAATTGTAGTACTCGTGAAGATGCGAGTTACCCGCGACAAGACGGAAAGACCCCATGGAGCTTTACTGCAGCCTGATATTGGGTTTCGGTACTTTTTGTACAGCATAGGTGGGAGGCTTTGATGCATGGACGCCAGTTCATGCGGAGCCGCCGTTGGGATACCACCCTGAAAGTATTGGAACTCTAACCAGACGCCGTTATCCGGCGTTGGGACACTGTCAGGTGGGCAGTTTGACTGGGGCGGTCGCCTCCTAAAGAGTAACGGAGGCGTTCGAAGTTTACCTCAGCACGGTTGGAAATCGTGCATAGAGTATAAAGGCATAAGGTAGACTGACTGCGAGACATACAGGTCGAGCAGGTACGAAAGTAGGACTTAGTGATCCGGCGGTATGAGAGTGGAATTGCCGTCGCTCAACGGATAAAAGTTACCCTGGGGATAACAGGCTTATCTCCCCCAAGAGTCCATATCGACGGGGAGGTTTGGCACCTCGATGTCGGCTCATCACATCCTGGAGCTGGAGAAGGTTCCAAGGGTTCGGCTGTTCGCCGATTAAAGTGGTACGCGAGCTGGGTTCAGAACGTCGTGAGACAGTTCGGTCCCTATCTGTCGTGGGCGTAGGATATTTGAAAGGAGCTGACCCTAGTACGAGAGGACCGGGTTGGACTGACCAATGGTGCACCGGTTGTATCGCCAGATGCATAGCCGGGTAGCTACGTCGGGAAGGGATAAACGCTGAAGGCATCTAAGCGTGAAGCCCCCCTTGAGATTAGATATCCCATTCCTTTAAGGAAGTAAGGCCCCATGAAGACCACATGGTTGATAGGCTGGGTGTGAAAGTACAGCAATGTATGAAGCTGACCAGTACTAATAGGCCGAGGGCTTGACCTAAGCAGTGTGAAGAACACGTGCAGGCAAGACCTATTGTTAAAAGGTCAATAATTGGACATTGTATGGTTTTGAGAGTATATCCGGTGGTTATTACAGGAAGGATACACCCGTTCCCATACCGAACACGGCAGTTAAGCTTCCTCGTGCCGAAGATACTTGGATGGCGACATCCCGGGAAAATAGGTCGCTGCCGGATTTATATGAAGAGACACACCGAAATGGTGTGTTTTTTCCTTACCCTGGAATATCACCGCTCCTCTTCCGTTCCGGGAATGGAATGGAAGAGGACGGGTGATGTTTCAAAAGTTTGCCGTATGGTGGGGTTTTGGGTTAGGATATATTTAGCATCCGAAGGGGGTAGGAATATGAAAATATTTTATAAGAAATTTGTAGAAGTTAATGAGGAAAGAATACCGTTTTTAAAAGCGAATCTTTATGATGACGAAAAACATATTTTTTATGGCGGATACAAAGATGGCAACGGACTTGCAGAACAATATGCAACATTGTCACAGGCTATGCATTGCACGGCCGGGTATTTCTGCAAAGATTCAAAATATTATAAAGATGAATCAGTAATGGACTTAATAAATGGTTATTTGGATTTTTATCTAAATACAGTAAGAGAAAATGGAACCGGCGATTGCCTTATCTCTGATTTTTTCACCCCAAGCTCTTTTGAAGGCATTAATGTAGCAAGGACATATAAAATGTTCGCTAAATATTCGGAAACCAGTGATGAAAAAGAAACTCAGGATAAGATTTTCAAGCTTATGGAGATTATGGGAAATGGTTTGATTAACGGAGGGCACAGGACACCGAACCACCGCTGGATGATGTCTGCCTCAGCTGCAAACATCTATAATATTACCGGCAATGAAGAATTGAAGAAACTTGCCGAACGGTATCTTGCCGAAGGAATAGATATCGATGAATACGGGGAGTTTACTGAAAGATCGCCTGGTATGTACAACGAGGTCAATGACAGGGCTTTATTCGAATTAGCAAGGGAACTTGGCAGGGATGATCTTTATGGACCTCTAAAAGCTAATATGGACCTTCTGTTTAAGTATATTGAACCGGACGGGACAATATTCACCCAGAATTCCGCAAGGAAAGATAAAGGCGAGAATGACCCGGGAATGGCATTTTATCCCACGGTTTACTTTAATATATATCTGCAGGGCGCGTACTTCATGCAAGACAGCAGATATGCTGCGTTTGCTCATCAAATCATGGATCAGGCTGTTAATTTTGGAAGGCCTGCACCTGATAATCTATGGCTATATATGCTTTATGAAGACCTGAAGGAGTTTGAGCCAGAGTTGGGAGAATTAGAAACCAGTTACGAAATGTATAACCCGACATCAAGCATTTACCGCAGGGTCGAAGACGATTTTTCAGTATCGATTATTGGTAATAACGCAAATTTCTTATTTGTACAAAAGGGCGGGTTAAAATGCTATGCAAGGCTCTGTGCATCCTTTTTTATGCGGGCCCAATTCAAACCTGAAAAAATAGTCAAAGCTGGCAATGAGCTACTTTTGACATTTTCAGCAGAAGACAAGTACTGGAAGGCATTTGAGGAAAAGCCACCGACCAGTGTATGGAGGGAAATGGACCATGGCGCAAGGAAAACATGCAATCCTCAGAAACTGACTATAACAGCCCGGATAAAAATAACCGGGAAAACCATAGACATGAATATAAAGACGGAGGGCACGGACAGAGTGCCTTTCAAGGCTGAGTTTGTTGTAACCGGCGGCAGCGATATTACGGGCGAATATTTCACCATAAAGGGTATTCCCGGTCAAAGCATCATACCGCATCAGGGAATGGTTGATGTAAAATATAAAAAGGACAAAATCAGCATAGGCCCTGCGTTTAAGGAACACACTTATACAACTAATATGAGAGGCAGCGTTGGTAAAAGCAGCAGAGGATTTACTATTTATTTTACAGACTCGACAAATCTTGACCGAAATATAAAAATAATCAGCGGATAAGCATCCGCCAGGTGAATAGTCCTGGGATAATTAGGTCAGATGAGCAGATTTTGCATTGGCTATTTTAACACTTGACCGATAAAGGGTAAGTAAGTATAATATATCAAGTATCCGAAAAGAACAGCGGCTACTATGATCCTCAATAGCTCAGCTGGTAGAGCATGCGGCTGTTAACCGCAGGGTCGTTGGTTCGAGTCCAACTTGGGGAGCCAGAAGCAAGAGTCCTGATTCAGGGCTCTTGCATTCTAACTGTAACGGTATAAGTGATTCGTTACATATAGAATGTTCAAAAGGTTGCATATGATTTTACAAAGGAATTCTTGTCCAGCTGCAGCCAAAATCAGCGCGTTAATGTCATATAGGTTATGACATTAAACAAAAAAAGCCGGATGCCTGAGGTGTAAAGGCAGTCGACGGCGGAACATAAGTGACAGCTAGTGCGTATAAGGATTGAAAACCCGTATTTTGACGGGATATTTCATGATGGTATAATTAACAGGCAGAAGGTAGGTAAAAGTAAGTGGAAGGCATTAAAATGATTGCCCAGAATAAAAAAGCGCGTCATGACTACTTCCTCGAAGATAATTTCGAGGCTGGGATTTCACTTGCAGGCACAGAAGTAAAATCACTTAGGGCCGGGAGTGTGAACTTCCGCGACAGCTATGCTGTGATACGAAATGAAGAGGTTTTTATAGTAGGATTGTATATAAGTCCTTATGAAAAGGGTAATATAAACAACAAAGACCCGGAAAGAGACCGAAAACTGCTTTTGCATAAAGCGGAGATTAGGAAGCTGATTGGCAAAACAGAGCAAAAGGGTTATAGTATTGTTCCGACTAAGATATACTTTAAAAGGAACAAGGTTAAACTTGAAATATCCTTGGCAAAAGGCAAAAGGCTTTACGATAAGCGCCGCGACATTGCAAAACGCGATGCGCAGCGCGAAATCGATAAGAAGATGAAGAGCTTTAATAAATAGGCGATATCACACAAAAGTGTGTTTATGCAACCGGATAACGTGGGGGCGCAATGGTTTCGACGGGATTATGGAAGCATGATAAGCGGGTAGAGGATCCTCGTTGGCCTCTTTAAAAAACGGGGGCTTTTAAACTAAACGCAGACAATACTGCTTTAGCTGCTGCCTAACTTTTAGGTAGTCATCCCGCCGGGGTACCCGAGTTCCGGATAAGGGGTGTCATTTATCGGGCCTTAGGCGTAGAAGGTTAAACGCCGGCACCGTTCTCCCAAAGCTATGAGGGAGTTACAGGACTTATAAGCAACCCTGCCCGTTGAGTTCGTCTGCAGACGCAGTGGAACAGGGTAAATAAATTGCAGGCTACACCCGTAGAAATTCACGTGGATATTGTTTCGGACGGGGGTTCGATTCCCCCCGCCTCCACCACCAAAAATTGTCAGAAGGCTCTGGGAATCCCAGAGTCTTCTTTCTTTACATAGTCATTGCTAAAATTCTTTGGGAGGTTTGAAGAAACTATCCCCATATTCCCAAAAAGAATAAAGAACTTAAACCTATCAGGACAACTCCTACAACAATAAAAAATGAGTGTACATTATCACCCCACAAAAGTTTTGTTCTTGCCACAAATAGTTTGTAAATGATAAATTCGCTTTTTCTAAGAGCGCTGACGAATAGGAATAATCCTATTAAAGCCATTAAGCTTCCCCATAAATAATTCATTGATTTCCCTCCTTGTTGATTTCATTTTTCATTTTATTTAAGACTGTCTTCAAGTCTTGTATTTCATATATATCTCTGACTAAAACAATTTGATTGTCATTGGTCCATATCTTCAAGTATCCTGTATTTTCATATATACGAATTCCAGTATAGAAATTATATTTACTTGTTTTAAGGGCCTTAATCTTATTCGCATATATTGTTAGATTACCTTCATTAATAATTACTTTATCTTGATACAAGTCCAGTAGTTTTTCCGGAGATCTGTCAAACTTGTTTCTCCAACGGGATGTTATGAATAGTGAAGTCAGCAGGAGAACTGAAAGCAGCGAAAAACCAAATGTAAAATGCCAGGTCAATACTTCTAAGGTTGAAATATACACGGTAGTAATCAATAAAACAAGGGATATAAATGCAATGAAACATACAAAAAAGTCATAATATTTCTTCATCCTGGAATCTTTCATAGCCGTATATAGAGACCCCTTATATGTAATGTCGTTATCCCCGATAAATAAAACATCATGAGAGATTTTGAAAATTTCTGTCATTTTGGTTATCATTTGAAATCCAGGTTCAGATAAGTCGTTTTCCCATTTGGATATCGTTTGAGGAGTTACATTAAGCAAATCAGCCAAATCCTGCTGATTCATATTGCTTTTGATTCTGTTGGATCTTATTCTATCTCCAAAAGTCATCATTCCACCGACCTTAATCTATTAAGTATATTATACTTTGTTATTATATTTTTCTATACAACGTTTCGTTGATTTACCCTTCATCGTATATGCTAATCGTATTTCGCTTGGCATAAATGTCTCTCAGTGAAATAAAAAGGGATAGGATAATCAGTGGTCCGCCTCCACCAAAATGAAAAAAGACTTTGAAAGAAGTCTTTTTTTATTATAGGATGAACTGCAAGTCAGTATAACTCAACCATGGGAAATATAGCAGGCACAGGTTGTTCTCGTACGTATATACTTCGCAAGAAATCTGTAACATGATTTCTAAATTTCACACTTTTTGAAGAGCATGTATAGTATAATCAGTTGTACCAATAGAATGAGTTTGGAATCACTTAATTCATGGCACCAGGCTAAAGAAATGTATAATAATATATTTGGATAATATGAATGTTCATGAGGTGATTTATATGTACGAAACCTATTATTTTATACTTGGAATAATCAATAACTTATTCTTGATTTCAATATTCATAATGGTGAAATTCTCTAAAATGTCGAAATTCAAGGTTCTGGGAATTGCTTATTTATTACTTGTATTTCCTTCAATTTATGGGATTATAGTTGCATTACAGCAGCATAAGCCTGTTCAATATGTTATATTTTTAAGCATATTTATAGCTTTTCTAATTCTTGAAGGAATTTATGATTATATTTTGAAAGTCCCTTTCCGCAAGAATTGGAAGCTGCTGGTGCCTTATCTGACACTTTACTGGTCTATGAATTATGGTTTCATTGTTATGGCATGGAAAAATTCACTAGTGCAAGGTTACATTCTTCTAGGATTATTCGCTTTACAATTAACTGCAAATTTAATCTCGCATACAAAGAAAAGAGGTTCAGTATGACCCGAAATAGATTAATATATAGCTACTGGAGTTAAAGCTTGATGAATGTAAAAATATGACAAATATAAGAATAGCAATATGATTGAAATTGTAAAATTTTTGCAATGCAAAGCATTTCCCACCCATTAGTGTATAGTTATACTTGGAGGATAATTATGAAGAAAAGATTAATGAAATTGATAACAGTACTAATACTTGTATTTGCACTATTTGCAAGCACCTCTTGTTCTGTTAATTCAGAGACTAAATTTATCCCGGACTTCTCAAAAGAGAGAATGATGGATACAATCAGCTTTCTGTCTGCTGCAGATGGCAGCCGGATTGCCGGTACCGATGGAGAAGCAGCTGCCGCTGATTATATTTATAAACAATTTAAAGCATTGGGGCTGAAAGTCAGCAGTCAGGATTTTCCCGTCGTGGCTTTTTCCTGTAACAAGGTAACTTTGAACCTGCTGTCCGGTGATGATATCAGACATCAGGTAAAGGTGCTTACATTTAGTGCTCCGACGCCACCGGAAGGCATAGTCTCTGAAATCGTACCTGTTGGTATGGGTGCTGATGCTGATTATGATAATGTAGATGTTACTGGTAAAATTGTCCTGATACAGCGTGGGGGGGAGTACTTCCGGGTTAAAACTGAAAGGGCATATGGCAAGGGGGCATCAGCTGCCGTCTTTTATGACCCAAATGGAGATGAAGCGCTGGCAGCGACATTAACTCAGCTATCTTCAATTCCTGCTGTCAGTATCGCTAAAGAAGATGCACTTAATATCGAGGATTCCATTTCAAATGGAGAGACAATCAAAGGTTCATTAATTGTTGATAGTATCACAAGAGATGCTACTTCTACGAATATCATAAGTTTATATAAATCTAATAATAATACTGAAGACAAGTGTGTAGTTGTGGGGGCTCATTATGATGGGGTGGATACACCCGCTGCAAATGACAATGCTTCGGGAATAGCTGTGATTCTTGAAATTGCCACTGCTTTGTCAGATCAGAATGTTCATTTGCCTTTTGATGTTAAATTCATTGCTTTCGGAGCTGAGGAAATCGGCCTTCTTGGATCAACTGCATATATAAATAGTTTGAGTAGGAAAGAAAATCAATCTGTAATAGCCATGATAAATTACGATATGGTCGGAGTAGGCGAGTATTTTGAATTTTTAACTGTCGAAGAAACAGATAACATCCAGCTGATAGGAGTTGCACAGAATGCACTTGAGAAAATGGGATACACACCAGAAATCTCAAATACAGAAAGAAGTGACCATGCTCCTTTCTCATATGCCGGGATTCAGGCTGTTGACATCCAGATGAGTCCAGCTGAGTACTACCATACGGATATGGACACCATTGAAACAATACAGCCTGATATACTCATGAATATGTGCGAATTAGGAACGAGGCTGTTGATTGATGAATTACCTCTGTGGGTCGAATAATTCAATAAAGCAAGACTAGAATTTCATCTTTGGAATAGAAGTAGTAAAATAATATAAATAAAAAAGAACAAAGATTTTATCCTTGTTCTTTTTTTAGTACATACAATTATTCAAGTATCATGTTTTCTTTTATGTATTCCAGCACTTTGCGCTGCAGGGTAAACATTTTTAAATGAGGCATGCCGTATATATTTTCATATTGCGAATGGTCGCCTGTTTGGGAAATGCTCGAAAAATATTCAATAGCATCATCTTCCTTGACTGAAATTCCTGCATCTTCAGCTATCGCCTGCAGGAGCAGGAATAAGCTTGCAGTGTTCTTATTCTGTTCAAGCTTCATATCAAGTAGTTCTTCAGTCGAATTGGCGCCTGCGGCGGCACTTATGAATTGTTCATAATCCATTTGATACTGCGAAGCAGAGTTTTTATAGTACTGAATCATTGAGTATTCCTGGTATTCCAATATGATATCAGGGAGGTTGTTTATTGTTGAATTTGACAGTATATAATCACGCAGAAAATATTCTAAAGCTGATTCCCGGAGATTTTTACGTATATAGTCTTTCATGGCGTCAATAGTAGTCCAGCCATATTGAGGTGCAAGGTTTTCCAAAACAAATGCATCAGTTAAATCAGGGGTTAGAGTTTCAACGATATAATTAAGTGTAATTGCGAATACTGCATCTTTTCCTTTAAGCTCCTCATTTCCATAATCATCAGGAAAAGTAACTTCAATATCAAATGATTCGCCGGGGGAGTGTCCGATAAGCTGTTCAAGGAAATCATCAATATACTGTGTAACGCCGATAGTGACATCCGTACCGGCTCCCTGTGTGTTGCCGCCTGCAAATTCTACACCGTCGATGCTGCCTATATAGTCAATATTAACTGTATCACCGTCTTCAATAGAACGGTCAGTCACTTGTTCAATTTCTTCAAAGTTTGTCAATAGGGAGTCAATTTCAGTTTGTACTGCTTCGTCCGAAACCTCATGTATATTTTTAGGGACAAGAATTCCTTCGTAATCGCATAAATCTACATTGTCCAGTGCATTAACATTCTCCCATAAGCCCTTTTTGTCAATTCCGTAACTGTATTCAAAATCTGCGTCGGTGCTTGTGAGGGTTGCTTTTTGTGATGAGCACCCGGCTAATAATGCGACTACCATCACCAAAATAAATATTGTTTTTAAATTTCTTTTCACTTTTCTGCCTCATATAAAATTTTATCCAGATTTATTAAAGCACTAATGACCTTAAGAATCTGTCCACTTATTATACATTATATGGCTGAATTATGTATGAACATATTATGAATTGTTTAGGAAGTATACTTAGATCAGGATTATATTTTAAAAATCAGCAGCATAGGTTAGAATCATATTAAAGAGAGATAAGTTTCAAAAAGGGAGATAGCATGAACATAGAAATTGATGGGAAACAAATGAATATTACAGGTACTGCAATGAATATTGTAGAAGTAGCACAGAACAACGGGATAACAATGATTGCACCTTGTTACAGAAATGACAGGAAATTCGGCTGCTGCAATGCCTGCTTGATTGAGGTTAACGGTAAAAGGAAATATGCCTGCAGTATAAAACCGGATGATAATATGAAAATTGTTTATAACCGTGAGGACCTGGCTGATGAAAGGAAGAAAAAGCTTGCTGAGTATGTCAAGAACATAAAGTCAGGTAAAAGGGCCTCATGCTGCGGTGAATCTGATGATAATGATTCCTGCAGTGGTGATGATAAGGAAGAATCCAGCTGTTGCTCCGGTTCGTCCTGCGGATGTGGATAATAGGTATTTTTCATATAAAAGCACTAAAACAGCCATCCGCTGTTTTAGTACTTTTTTATTTTTCAAAGAGCTGACTCAGGGTCAGCTCTTTGATTGGGGTTGACAAAAATTCCTTAACCATGTATATTGTGTATACATAATATACACAATATGTGTTAGGAGAGAAATAATGGCAATTTTAAAAGTTGAGAAATTGAACAAAAGATATGAGAAATTCCATCTGAAGGATGTGTCATTCACACTTGAAAAGGGGTACATCATGGGATTCATAGGAGTCAATGGTGCTGGTAAGACCACCACAATAAAATCAATGCTCAACATGGTGCATAAAGAGAGCGGGGAAGTGGAGATACTGGATAAAGACTATTCCGAGAATGAAATTGAACTTAAAAAAGAGATTGGATATATGTTCGGCGGTGTGGATTTCTATCCTAAAAAGAAAATCAGGGTGATTACCGAAGTGATAAAGCGTTTCTATCCTAATTGGGACGATGAAACTTATAACCGCTACTGCAAACGGTTCAACCTTGATCAGGACAAGAAAGTTGATGAGTTGTCCGCGGGTATGAAGATAAAATACTCACTGGCACTTGCGCTGTCACACAATGCAAGGCTCTTTCTCCTGGATGAACCAACCAGTGGCCTGGATCCTGCGGCCAGAGATAACATACTTGAGCTGTTCCAGGAGATAGTAGAGGACGGTGAAAAAAGTATTTTATTTTCAACGCATATTACAAGCGACCTGGAGAAATGCGCCGATTTTATAACCTATATCAATGAAGGGGAGATTATAGCAAGCAGCCCAAGGGACGACTTTTTAGCGGCATACAGGATTGTAAAAGGGACGCAAAGCCAGCTGACGGAAGAGCTGAAGAATAAAGTGATTGCGGTTAAAAAAACATCATTCGGTTTTTCAGGGCTGGCCTATTCCGGTGATGTAGATAGGGAAAGCGGGCTGACCATAGAACCGCCCACACTGGAAGAAATTATGATTTATCACGCGAGGAGGGATAATAATGAACAATTTACTATATAAAGAATTTAGATTGGCAATTAATCCGTTTTTCTATGTCATGCCGGTTCTGCTGGGAGCATTGATGTTCATATCCCAGTGGTTGTTTTTCTTAGTACCCATGTATTTTTGTTTTATCACGGCGCCAAATCATTTTGGATTGTTAAAATCAAATAACGATGTCAGCTATTCAGTTATGTTACCCGTCAGTAAAAAGGAAATAGTTAAGGCAAGGATTGTTTCTGTCATGACATTGGAAATGATTCACATCGTAATGATGGTGGTTTTTACATTAGCACATAATGCTTTATACACTGTTAATAACTTTTTCATGGATCCCAATTATGCATTTTTCGGCCTTGTATTTATAATGTTTGGACTATTTAATTTGATATTATTCCCGATTTACTACAAAACCGCCTATAAATACGGCGCAGCGGTAATTATATCAACGGTTGCAGCCTTATTATTTGCTGCGGCAGTGGAAGTTTTAGTAGTTCTGAACAAAGATGTAGCAGTATTCCTCGAAGCCGATCTGACAAGGCAATTGGTAATATTAACAGTTGGAATATTTGTTTTTGTTATAACTGCTGCTATATCATACAAAATGTCAATTAAGTTATTTAAGAAAGTTGATGTATGATTAATATTGTTATATCAAACACCTCGGATAAACCCATATATCAGCAGCTCTTCGAACAGATAAGTTCACAAATAATAAAGGGAGAACTGGAAAACAACCATGGCCTGCCTCCTATCAGGACAGTAGCAAAAGAACTCAGAATCAGCATAATTACTGTGAAAAAGGCGTGGGAGGAACTTGAAAGGGAAGGGCTGATATACTCAGTAGTGGGCCGGGGTTGCTTTGTTGCGGAACTGACAAACAACGACCTTAGTGAAATCAGAGATGTACTGGTAGATGTAAAAATGGAAAAAGACCTTGAATACTATAAAGAGTTAGGCCTGTCAGAGGATGACCTGGTTAATAAAATCAGGGAACTGTATTAGGCATAAGATATAACTATTAAAAATTGAATTTTCCATAATTGATTTTATAGAAATGTAAAGGGGATACAATGCCGAACATAGTTTATATAGCTACGAGCATGGATGGATATATCGCAGATAGAAACGGGGGGCTTGAATGGCTTAGTAGTGTTCCTAATCCCGGGGGATTGGATTTTGGATGGAAGGATTTCATGAACCGTATTGATGCGTTAATAATGGGGCGTGTGACCTTTGAAACAGTCCTGGGCTTTAATGGCGGATGGCCATACAATAAACCGGTGTTTGTAATTAGCAATACTCTTAAAACCATATCCTCGGAATTGACTGGGAAGGTAGAAATAATTAGAGGTCCTTTGGAAGATAGTGTAGAAAAACTCAACAATATGGGATATGAAAATATATATGTCGACGGGGGTAAAACCACTCAAAATTTCTTAAGGGCAGGGCTAATTGATGAGTTAATAATAACAACAATCCCGGTATTACTTGGCGGAGGAACACCTCTTTTCGGAAAACTCCCGGATAAAATTCATCTAAGACATGTAAAAACTGAGATTTTTCTTAATGCGATTATTCAAAGTCATTACAAAATAATGAAGTAAAATTATCTAATATATACCATATTTTAAGGCTGCCTCAGCAAATACGGCAACTTTTTCAGCGGGTGTATTTTCATTAAAGTAATCTGTGGTTGCTATTATGAAATTACCTCTTTTTTTGGCTTTTTCAAGCATGCTGCGCACCATTTCTTCTATTGCTTCGTCACTGCCGTTCCGGAGGAGGCTAATCTGGTCAAATCCGCCGGAAAGGGTGATATTAGACGGAATGACGTCCAGGGCATAATCTAAAATCGTATCGCCATAGGGTGGAGGAGTAAGTGATTCATACATACTCATGCCGACTTTCGGGTATAAAGGCAGAAGGTTTTTGGCATCTCCGCAGTTATGATATATAGAATAAAGACCAAGGTCATTTACTTTTGTGTAAAGTGATTTCTCATAAGGCAGTATGAATTTTTCAAAATAATCTGCCCCTACCAGACCTCCTGCTGCAACATTGCCTCCTATAGAAACCATATCGGCACCATTTATTGCATATTGTTCAATTGTCTTAAACATACGGTTGGAAAAGTATTCCATCATTTCACTATACATTCTGGGATTCAGATAAATATCCAGCAGGAGGTCATCAAGCTTTCTATACATGCTTGCCATGTTGAAAGCACCCTGTGCCCACGGCGCAACGCAGCCCCTTTCTCCGAGTATCTCTCTTGCACGAACTGTATCTGAAAAATCATATGCAGGTACAGGCGGCTGGTACTTTACAAATTGCTGGAAGTCATCATAATCCTTAATAAAATACTCGATAGGGGCAAAAACCGTTTCAAATTCAGAAACCAAACGGTGTTCCTTTATTTCCCTCAGTTCTTTATCCGGTGTTTTAATAATGGTTTCAACACTCCATTCAACCCCGGGATTTATTATGTTTGTATTGGTTGTGACCATCCAATTTCGGCTATCGCAAAAGGTCTCATTAAGGTAATCCGCTGTCGAATTTCTGAAAATGATATCGAAGCCGAAGTAATCATAGACTTCTATGGTCTTAACCACGGGATCAGAATTATGTAAGGAGAAGAACTCGTCAACATAATTCATATGAATGAAAGGGGCAACAGGCACCCTGGCTGTTTTCTCACCTTTAAGAGTTCTTTTGATAATATTCATAGAAATACTGTCCTTGTCGATTGGATATAAATTCGCAATTATTATTAAATATATTATATACAAAACCTTATAGGTTAAAAATAGCAATTTTATAATGATATAATATATTTATATCAACGGAGGTTCTTGAAATGAGTAAAAATAAAAAATATGATCTTGTTGAAATCGACGGGAAAAAAATCTGGAAAATCAAGAATAAATATTATGAGAAAGAGCTTGTGAAACTTCAGTATGAGCTTGTAAAGCTTCAGGCCTGGGTTAAAAAAGAAGGCAGGAAGGTAGTCGTCATATTTGAAGGGAGGGATGCGGCAGGCAAAGGAGGCGTTATAAAAAGAATAACCACCCCTTTAAATCCCAGGATTTGCAGGGTTGAAGCGCTTCCTGTCCCGACAGATAAAGAAAAATCGCAGTGGTTTTTCCAAAGATATGTCGCCAAACTTCCTGCTGCCGGGGAAATAGTGCTTTTTGACAGAAGCTGGTACAACCGGGCCGGTGTGGAACCGGTAATGGGGTTCTGCACAGAGGAGCAATATAAGGAATTTATGCATACCTGTCCTGAGTTCGAGAAGATGCTTGTAGGCTCCGATATACAACTAATAAAGTATTACTTTAATATATCTGATGAAGAACAAGAAAGACGTTTCCAGGACCGCATAAACGACCCGATGAAGCGATGGAAATTCAGTCCGATGGATATAAAATCAAGGGACAAATGGGTAGAGTACTCAAAGGCTGCCAAGGCAATGTTCGAAATGACTGATATTCCTGAAGCCCCATGGAATATTGTAAATGCAGACATAAAGAAACATGCAAGATTGAACTGCATAACGCATCTGCTGAAACAATTTCCATACGAAGATGTAATTCAAAAGAAAATTGATTTAAGCCCAAGACGCGAGGATTATAACACGCCGTCATTCAACGGACCTCATGTTGTTGAAGAGGTTTATGGGGGAGAAGTGCTATGACGATTTCCAAAAATGATATTTTAAAATACACAGGGGACGTTTCGCAGATTTTCGGTGCGAAACAGTATAAATTCACAGATGGCAGGGCCCGTGGGATGAGAGGCGTGGATGTAAATAATGGCTCGGGTCTGATTTTTACACTTCTTCCGGACAGGGCCATGGATATCGGCCTGTTGTCATTTAAAGGAGTAAATTACAGCTACATAACCAAAGCAGGCTTAACGACTCCTCAGTATTATGACGATATAGGTCTTGGATGGCTGAAAACTTTCACTGCCGGTTTTCTGACTACCTGTGGATTAACCCAAGCTGGTTCACCCTGTGAAAGCGATGGAGAAACTCTTGGGCAGCATGGTGATATATCGACGGTACCGGCTGAAGAGTTTTCAGTGGAGACGGATCTGGATGCTGAAATCCCGGAAATTCGGATATCAGGAAGGCTAAGGACCGGAAGGATTTTCGGTGATAACATTTGGTTAAAAAGGGAAATTAAGGTTAAATATGGAGTAAATAAGATATATTTGAAGGATGTCATTGAAAACAGGAGCGGTGACAAACGCCCATATATGGTCTTATATCATTTCAACCTTGGATATCCGCTGCTAGATGAACATACGGAATTTATAACAAATGCTGATTATATTAGGCCAAGGGATGAGGAAGCTGCTAAAGGAGAAAGCTGGAGGGTAGGCTTTAAAAAGCCGGAAGCCGGTTTTAAAGAGCAGGTTTTCTATTACGACAGCAAGGCAGAAACAGGAAAAACATGCTATGCAGGATTGTATAACGGACAGTTGGGAATGGGTTTGAATATCCATGTGAAACCTGAACAGCTTCCGAAGATAATCCAGTGGAAAACCGCTGCCTACGGTGATTATGCACAGGGTATTGAGCCTGCCAACTGTTATCCTGAAGGCAGGGAGAAGCAAAAGGAATACGGCTTGGAATTCATAGGGCCGTTTGAAAGCAAAACTCAGGAAATATTTATAGAGATTACTTAATATATGAAAAGACGTGAAAGATTACTGACGACCATCAACCATAAAGAACCGGATCGGATTCCGATAGGCTTCGATGTCCAGGATGATAAAAAACTTGAATTGATGAAATACTACGGAGTTGAGGACTATCGATTTTTTTATGATAAGACAGGCGTCGAATGCTTTTCGGTCTGGGACTGGCCGGCTGTTCTTCCTAAGTATACAGGGCCTGTCCCCGATGGAGTAACTTATATCAGTGATAATCAAATGGCATCCCACGGCTGCTGGGGAAAGGAAAGCGAACTGGTTTATCCCATGGAAAACCTGGGTCTTAAAGGACTACCGGTGGCCTGGGATAGATGAGTTTGATTTCTCCGGACTGGATGCAGGACTTGATGAGGTCCACCAACTGGATATGACTTCGTCTTCTGCCCATGCGGGTGTTGGATTTACGCACCACTATCAGCTGCGGAGTTATGAAAAAACCTTTTTTGACTTAATGGATGATTCCTGGATGGAGGAATATATGGGAATCAACCGTGAATTCTTCGTTGAGTATTTTAACAGGCTGTTTAAATATGCCAAAGGCAAAATTGACATTGTCAGAGCTGATGAAGACCTTGGCGGACAGGAAAATATGTCAATAAGCCCTGAAATGTGGAGAAAATGGTACAAGCCTTTATGGAGGGATGTCTTTAAGATATGCAAGGAGAACGGAGCTAAAATCTGGATGCATTCATGCGGTTTCTGCCGCGATGTCGTTGATGATTTTGTTGAAATAGGGGTTGATATCTTAAATCCGGTGCCTGTCTATGTCCGTGGAAGTGATCCGTATGAAATGAAGCAGACTTACGGTGATGTCCTGGCGTTTGACGGGGGAGTGGATCAAATCCATGTTCTTATTGAGGGAACGCCCGGCATTGTTAGAGAAGAAGTAAAGCTGCGCATACAGCAGATGGCAGCCGGAGGCGGTTTTATAATCGGCCCGTCGCAGGCTTTTACAGACGATATGCCTCTTAAAAACATCGTTGCTTTTTTTGAAACTGTTCAGCAATATGGAGAGTACTAATGAATAAGCCAATTCGAACTCACCCTGACAATAAAAAATACTTTGAGTATAAAGGAGAATCCGTTGTTCTTCTTTGTGCTACTGAGCACTACGGATCGGTAATTAACAGACCTTTTGACTACAAATCATATCTGGAATACTGTTTGGAGACCGGGCAGAACTATACACGGATATTTTTATTGTTCCGCGAATTGCAGACGCCTGTAAATCCTTACTCAACATGTAAACCTGAATCCCCGGATTTTATATCCCCATATATGCGGACAGGGCCGGGAAATGCAGCCGATGGGCTTAAAAAGTATGATTTGGATAAGTGGAATCCGGAATTTTTTAACCGGCTTCACAGTTTTATGCAGATGGCTGAAAAATGCGGAGTCACAGTTGAGATAACCTTATTCTCGAATCCATATTCAAATGAACTTTTATCATTGCTCCCATTTGGAGCAGACTCGAATATAAACGGTGTCTGGGACCGTAAATTTGAATGTTTTATGAGCATAGAAAATGATACGCTCTTTGAATATCAGAAAAAATATGTAAGGAAGATTATTACAGAACTGAACCAATATACAAATTTCTTTTTTGAAATATGTAATGAACCTATTAGTTTTTCTCCCGAACTTGTGTCAATAAATGATGTAAACAATTGGCAACAGAGTCTTATTGACTATATTAGGTTTTTAGAAAGCGACCTAAAGAACAAGCATATGATTGCTGTGACAGAATGTTGGAAGTTCTACGACAGTAAAAATATTGAGGTTGGAACAGATGAGTCATTCAACGTTCTGAGTGCTGACATCGTTAATGTCCATCCGCTGGAGAATATAATCTATAAGGGAGAGTCTTTTGACTTGGGTTTATTCATGTCAAAGAAATTGAATCTAGCTGCTTTGCGGGACTTTTGTTTAAAGACCTGGCATGAAGAAAAACCTTTGAGTATCGATGAGGACAATATTGCTTCGCGTTTTAAAGATTATGATGGCTGGACAATTCATAGAAAACGGGCATGGGCTTCTATAATGAGCGGGGCTCATTACGATTATATTGATTTTTCTATTATGAACTATTGTCCCAAAGGAACATCGGAGTCGCAGGAATTCTTGCATAGATGGTTTTCTAATATCAGGTATTTTATTAAAGACATTGATTTCATTAACGGATGCCCGCTGCCGGAAGCGGCATCGGTGGATTCCATTGAAATTCTTGAATGTGTATATGGAACAGAGGGTGTTTGCTATAATATCTACTTGGCGAATATTAAAGAAATTGACGAAGAAGGATATGGTGATGAGGTAAATAGTGTAATAGAATTGAATATTGAAAAAGGCTCATACAATGTAATCTTTTACTCACCTGAAATTGGCACAGAAATTAAGGATATAATTAATATAGAATATACATATAGTTTAAAACTTCCGCCTTTTAAACATGATCTGGCTATCAGATTAATCAGAATGTAGAACAGCCAAAAATATTGAAAAGAGAACTGTTTAGCGCTCTTTTTCATAGAAATCGTATCAAATTAAAGATTTAGATACGATTTTTTGATTATAAATACAATTCATCCCGGGAATACTTAATCATACAAACTTTAACAGGAGGACAGAAAAATGGCAGTGGGAGCATTTTTACCAATAACAGTATTCGTAGCAGGACTACTTTCCTTCTTTGCGCCATGCATCGTACCGCTTTTACCGGTATATGTTGGGTATCTTTCAAAAGGTACCGATGACAAAGCTGAATCAGATGCCGGCGAAAAGAAGGGTAAATTAGCATTTATTAATAAACGGCTCATTTTTCAGACACTGGTTTTTGTAATCGGTCTTTCAACAGCATTCGTTCTCTTGGGATTTGGCGCAGGGGCGATAGGAAAACTTCTTAACAACAGAATCGTATTATATGTAAGCGGTGCGATAGTAATCATTCTTGGACTACATCAGATCGGCTTATTTAAAATAGAATTTCTTGAAAGAACCAAGAAAGTGGAAGTTGAGAAAAGCAGCAAGGGAGGAATCCTCGGGTCCTATTTGCTGGGATTGACATTCAGCCTTGGCTGGACCCCGTGTGTCGGACCGGTTCTGGCAACAGTTCTTGGTCTTGCATCAGGAAACGGAAGCGCTCTTTACGGCGGGTTCCTTATGATGATATATTCAGCCGGACTGGCACTGCCTTTCATACTGATATCATTATTCGCAGGGTTTTTCCTTACAAAATTCAGGAAACTCAACAAACATCTTGGCAAGATAAGGGTAGTAGGCGGGATATTAATTGTAATAATGGGAATACTATTGATGACAAACAGTCTTAACGCAATAAGCGGCTGGTTTGTATAGAACCGTTTCGCAGCATGGCGATTAACGATATAAATTGTCCCTAGGGACAAACGTACCAATGGAGGACGGGAAGATGAAAAGTAAAAGAATAATAACAGTTTTAATAATGGTATTGGCGGTGGCATTTGTAATAACTGCCTGTACAGCAACAGAGACTCAAAAGGATAATATACAGGAATCGGTTGAGCCGGAAGCTTCTATGACAGCAACACCATCAGAGGATCCTGAAAATCCTACATCTAAAGTAGCAGGCATGAAGGTTAAGAATCCTGAGGAAATCTTCAGATTCGAATCAACGGCTCTGCAGGGCGAAGGCGGAGAAACCATAAATCCGAACGGGATGCTTCTTAATATAGGATGCGAAGATTGCCAGGACATCTTCTATGCATCAAGGTCGCTGACTGTTGAAGAGGTTATTGAAAAGATTAAGATGGATTTCGGAGTTGAAGAAATGATATTTGATGAGAACTTCGTAAGGTTCGACCTGAATATAGACATGGTCAGGAAACTGGAAATGGAACTTGATCTTATTGCCGCAAAGAAACTGACGGTAGGCGATGAAATGGTAAATATCAGGATAATTTCAATAGCACCGGATATGGAATAGTATCAAATCGAAGATATAGCAGGACTCATTTAATTATGAAATGTGAAGCTATAGGGAATAATTAAGTATATGAAATACCTAAAAGGAGTGGGAAAAATGAAAAACAAGAAACTTAGAAATATATTAATAACGGTTATGGCACTTGTATTAGTATTTGCAGCAATATTTGTAGTGCAGGCAATAAATAACAACAATGATAAAGTGGCTGAAGACAAACCGATGGCTTCAGAAACGGCAGACAAAGAAATGAGTGAGGAAAAGGACATGACTTCGACCTTCCAGGGAGATGCATTTAATTTTCAATTGGTCGACACTGAAGGCAATACTCATCTGCTTGAACAATATGCAGGCAAGAAAGTATACCTGAAATTCTGGGCAACATGGTGCCCGTCGTGTTTAGCAGGACTAGGTGAACTCGGGGAACTCCATAACGAAACAATGGATAATGAAGATATTGTTGTATTGACTATTGTAGCACCAGGATACAGCGGTGAAAAATCATCCGCGAAATTCATTGAATGGTACGAAGGCCAGGAGCTTGAATTCACAGTATTGCTGGATGAAGGCGGAAACACTTTTTATGAGTATGGAATCAGGGCGGTTCCGTCGTCATTCTACATCGATACAAAGGGTAATATAGTAGAAACAAGCCTTGGGCATGTTGAAAATGCAAAGATCTATGAAACACTGGATACAGTGAATTAGATAGTGATAAGCGCGGAGGTGCGATATGAAAAGATATAAGAAATATTTAACGGCTGCAGCAATAATAATGGCACTTGCGCTGGTATTGGTATCATGCGGAAATGCAGTCAATGATGTAAACCAAACTGTAGGAGGTTCTGAAGAACCCATGGATACAGAGAAACCTATGGAATCAGAAAATCCGAAAGTTCTAATTCAACCCATTTTCCCCGATAATCCAAATGAAGGAATACTATTTATGGAAGAAAATTTAAAAACAATATGGCTGGCAGGCGGTTGCTTCTGGGGTTTGGAAGCATATATGGACAGGGTTCCGGGAGTTGCAGATGTCATATCCGGATACGCCAACGGTTCAACAGAAAATCCGACATATAAGGAAGTCATTGCAGGATCCGGACACGCAGAAACTGTCCAGGTTAAATATGACCCTAATATGATTAGCCTGGATGAGATACTGAATTACTTCTTCAGGGTAATCAATCCGACAATACTGAACCAGCAGGGTGCAGACATTGGAGCACAATATAGGACAGGCATATACTATACTGACGAAGAATCAGAACTCCCGGTAATAGAAAAAGCAGTTGAACTCGAGCAAAAAGACCATAAAGCTAAGATAGTGACAGAGGTTCTGCAGCTAGAACATTTCTATCCGGCTGAAGAGTATCATCAGGACTACCTTGATAAGAATCCTACGGGATACTGCCATATTAATTTTGACAAATTGAAAGACGAAGAGTATGTTCGTGTTAACTTTGATAAATACACAAAGCCCTCGTCAATTGAGATTAGGGCAATGCTAGATGACGATGCTTATAACGTCACCCAGATGGATGGCACTGAATACGCATTCTCAAGCGAATTAGACTACCTGTTTGATCCCGGCATATATGTGGATATAGTAACAGGAGAACCACTGTTCAGCTCAAGGGATAAATACGACTCGGGCTGCGGATGGCCCAGTTTTACAAAACCGATTGACATTGAAGGGATTATATTCCTCCAGGATGAAGCATTCGGTATGATTAGAACAGAGGTCAGAAGCAAGGTCGGCAATTCCCATCTTGGCCATGTATTTGATGATGGTCCCAAAGACAAAGGCGGACTGAGATATTGCATCAACGGACTGGCACTTAAGTTCATCCCGTTGGATGATATGGTGAAGGAAGGCTACGGATTTTTCCTCCCGGTTGTAATTGATTAGTAAAAAAGGGTAGAATTGTAATATATGAAAATCGGAGAGGGTGCTATGTACAAACTGCTTGTAGTTGATGATGAGCCAATAATCCGAAAAGGTATTATCAAACTGATAAATTATGAAGAACTTGCCGTCGGCAGCATATTTGAAGCGTCCGACGGCAGGTCTGCGCTTGCGATAGTAAAAAAAGAGAGGCCAGACATCATTCTTGCCGATATCAATATGCCGGTTATGGACGGCTTGGAATTCTCGGCAAAGGCGAAGGAAATAAATCCTGATTCAAAAATAGCTATAATAACAGGCTATAACTATTTTGATTATGCCGTTGCGGCCTTGAAAGCAGGTGTTGATGATTATGTGGTCAAACCTGTTTCAAAAGACGATATAAAGCAGCTTCTGGTAAAGCTTATTCATGATATCAAGATATTGCGAAGCAACAATATGCTCAAAGAATCCATCGAAAAAATCACAGGCATAAAAACAGAAACCGGAAATGAATCCGAATACCGGCAGGAAATAATAGATATTATAAACAGACGGTATTCCGATTCATCCTTTTCATTAAAAGCCCTGGCGGATGAAATTGCATTGAGTCCGGGGTATCTCAGCAGCCACTTTAAGGAAGTTTTCGGGATTACATTTCATGACTACTTGATTTCAGAGCGGCTGGAAAGAGCAAAAATCCTTGTTCTGTCATCCGGAATGAAGAATTACGAAATTGCTGAACAAGTTGGTTTTGAAGACCCCAATTATTTCAGCACGGCATTTAAGAAAAGATTCGGCATGTCGCCAAGTAAATACAGGACATCGGCAGGAGAGGGATAATGAAGTTAAAACGCCCATACAGCTTAAGGACACAGATATTCATATATTTCTTATTAACAACCGGTGTAATAATGATTGTCATGGGAGCGCTTTTATATGCCAATTTTTCCAAGCTTATGGAAGACGAAATAATGACATCAACCAAGATGGGCATAGATAAGAGCGGAAAACAGCTTGAACTTTACATTAAGAGGATAAAGGACATGTCAACCATCCTGGCAGGCAATGTCAATACCTGCAGTTATTTTGAACACGGCCACGAAGGGCATGAGGCGCATCCTGATGACCTTCAGGATATTGAAAGTTTGATAACGGCGGTTTTGGCCGGCAATGAAGAAATTCAAACAATTGTAATGGTCGGTTATGACGGGAAAGTTATTTCCAACGATCCGGACCTGGGCATGGAATTGTCAGAGGATATGATGAAGATGCCATGGTACCAGAATGCAGTTCATAACCAGATGCCCGTATTGACATCCGCCAGGATGCAGGATTTTACCATGGACAAGGATCAGTGGGTGCTTTCTCTGAGCAGGGAGATAATCGGCGAATGCCAGGATAATATAGGAGTCCTCCTTATTGATTTTAAATACGATGTCATAGAAGAGATTCTATATGAGCTGGATTTGGGTTCCAGAGGGTATGCTTTCATACTAAACAGCAATGATGAAGTGGTATATCATCACAATAGCTCTTATTTTGAAGATGATGAGAAACGCGAGGAACTTGTATATATAGCTAATATGGGTAATGATGTAATGGAAGCCGACAGACTCATCCACAGCTATGAAATTAATGGGACGGACTGGATACTGGTAGGTGTTGCATCGCTTGACGGGATACAGGCTGCCAGAAATGATCTTGTTGTTGTATTGTGGATAATGGGTTCCGCACTTCTGATAATTGCCCTTGGAAGCAGCCTGCTGTTCTCTAACAGGGTTGCCAAGCCGCTCAGGAAGCTTGAAGAGGCGATGGAGGAGGTTGAAAACGGAAACCTTGATCAGGAAGTAGATGTAAAAGGCAGCTCAGAGGCTAAAAGCCTTGCAGAGCACTATTCAAAAATGATGGCCAGGGTAAGGAATCTTCTTGATGAAATACAAAGCAAGGAGAAATACCTAAGGACCAGCGAACTGAATGCCCTTCAAAGCCAGATTAATCCTCATTTTCTTTACAATACACTCGATACTATTATTTGGTCCGCCGAATTCCAGGAAAGCGATAAAGTCATTGCCCTTACTAAAGCTCTGGCAAAATTTTTCAGGCTGTCCCTTGGCGACGGCAGCGAACTGACCACTGTAGCTGATGAGATGGATCATGTCAGGCAATACCTCATTATCCAGAAAACACGTTATGAGGATAAACTTCAATATGAAATATCCTGTGATAAAGACATAGAGGAAATCCGGATTCCAAAACTTATACTTCAGCCTATAGTCGAAAACGCTATTTATCACGGCATACGCCCCATGGAAGGACAGGGGATGATTAATATTAAGGGCGTAAAATCTGAAGATGGGCTTGTTTTCACAATCAGCGATAATGGCATTGGTTATGATACTGCTTCACCGAAATCGGAAAATAAAAGCGGCGGCGGTGTTGGACAAAGTAATGTGAACAAGCGCATTAAGTTGTATTACGGCGAAAAATACGGACTGAAAGCTAGTAGCGAACCTGGAAAAGGTGCCACGATAATTGTTAAGCTTGGCCTGGATATATTATAAGCAGGGATTATGTGAATCAAACTTGGTCTGTAACTTTTTATGAAGGCTTTTCATTTTTTCAGCTTTAAATTTTAATAACACCCTGTCATATGTAAAAATCCCATTGGATTCTATTTCAACATCAGATAACTGCGTATAAATAACACCGCACAGGCCTTTTTCAATCAGGGGAATTACCTGGTTCATTACCAGTTTCTTATAAGCATTCATTAATTCATCCGTGGATTTAAAATATACATATCCGCTGATATCGTCATCACGCCACAAGTGGTCTTTGTCCAGATAATTGTAGCCGCCGTATTCGCTTATCAGATATGCGCGTTTATCCTTCTTTGGAGGCCTCTTCAGCTTTATCCTGTACGTGTGAATGCTCCTGAAATCTCCGCAGCCCTGGTCATACCAACCCGATGCATGATCAACAAGGCGAGACTTATCAATGTTCTTGACTTTATTATAAATTCTTTCTGCGTCAAATTGGCCCCATGATTCGTTGAACGGGCACCAAATTATAATTGATGGGGAATTATGGAGGTGTTCCAGCATTTCTTCCAGTTCTTCTTCATAATTCATTCGGGCTTCATCCAGGTTGCGATCAGCAAGCTTATGTATTCTCTTCGACGTATCATCGATTGTATCGCCAAATGCAATGGCCTTCATTGAACGCAGTGCCCCGGCGATTCCTTTTCCTCCGTTTGGCATGTCCTGTATGACTAAAAGACCGAGTCTGTCGGCATGGTAATACCAACGTCTTGACTCTATCTTTATGTGCTTTCGGATCGTATTAAATCCTAGGTCTTTCATGCCCCGCAGATCAAATATTATTGCATCATCACACGGATGGGTCATACCGCTCTCCGGCCAGTATCCCTGGTCAAGCGGTCCATTAAGAAAAACCGGTTTTCCATTTAGCATGAGCCTTTCCCGCCCGCTGGGCCCCGTTTCCAGTGAAACCGAACGCATGCCGAAATATGAAGTTGTGGAATCTGATTTAGTTGTGATTCTTACATCGTAAAGGTATGGATCTTCAGGGCTCCATAACCTTGGTTCATTAAAAGCAAGAATATTCTCACTGTTTGTCTGTATTTCAGTTTTCAGAACAACATTGTCAGATCCTGAAATCTCAACCTCAGCGGATTCAACAACTGATGATTCAACATAGATTGAAACGGATTCAAGATCGGTACAAGGGGTAATCTTCAGGGACTTAATAAATATGGCAGGAACGGTCTCGAGCCAAACCGTCTGCCAGATGCCGCTGGTGGCCGTATACCAGATGCTCCTTGGTTCCAGAACCTGCTTTCCGCGCTGTTGCCAATTGGCATCAGTCGGGTCTGTTACCGATACTTCCAGAGTGTTTTTCCCATAAATAATTAAGGCCGTAATGTCAAAATTGAAGGGAAGGTAACCTCCTGTGTGGTTTCCGGCAACACATCCATTGACATATACTGTGCATTTCCAATCAACAGCTTCAAAGTGAAGCAATACTCGGCCATCATGATTATTGTTTTCAACTGTAAATGTCCTTTTATAATAGAGTTTTTCAGTAGGAAGAAATTTTCTGCATACCCCGCTTAAAGCCGATTCAATTGCATAGGGAACGATTATTTCGCCGTCCAAATTTTCAGGCAAGTCATTAATGTCCGTAACGGAATATTCCCAGCTACCGTTGAGGCACTGCCAGTTATCGCGTACCATCTGCGGACGCGGATATTCATTTAAAGGGCAATCTCTGTTGATTTTATCAGCCCACTTTGTTTTGATTTTTCCGGTTTCAGATTTCTGCATTATCATTTTCCTTTAAAAGTATATTTATATTTAATTCTGATAATGAAATGCGGAGTTTACCGATTCCTCGGCCCGGTACGAATCCTCCATGACTGTCGCATCCGGCAGTTATAATCATATTATTCTGTTTACACCATTCAATGGAGGTATCAGTCATAATGTCAGAGTGCGATGGGTAATAACACTCAATTCCCATAAGACCCATGGCTTTTAACTTATCGAATAGGTTTACAATAGATTCAATTGACGGATTTTCTTCTCTGAAATATCCGTTTGGATGGGCTAAAACAGGATATGCGCCCCAGGACAGGATTTCTTTAATTGCTTCGCCGGGGGTGGGGTAGGGGCAGTTTGATAACCTGCAATTATAGGTGTTATAAAATGCCAATCCGTCAATAGGTTCTATAGTGATGCCTTTGTCAAATATATAATTAACAAATTCCCATCCGCCGCGTGTGCGGTCGTAGGTGTATTCATCGTATTCGTCAAGGTTTAATTCGGCATGGTCGGCAGCCATTTTTTTTATAAGGTTTCTGTTATTGTCCTTCATCATGGCAAGAATGGGTGAAACATAGGAATTAACCCTTTCATCATCCGGATTATAACCGTAAGCAAGAATATGGTAGACCATGTCGCCTATTTTAGTGCTTACTTCAACGCCCGGGATTGCCTTAATGCCATGTTTTTTTGCAAGTGTTAGAAAAGTTTTTTGATTATCAATTGTATTGTGGTCAGTAAGGGATGCGATTCCTATATCTTTATCCAGCAGTGTGCGAATAATCTTCAGGGGAGTATCGGTGCTGTCTGATGCACATGAATGTATATGAAGATCTGCTATTGTACCGGATGAAATCATAATGCCCCCGATAGAGTCTTTTTTAGATTATATCACATGCATAGTTGTCAGAATGTCTAATTATCACTGCGAAAATTGTTTATCGCTTCAGCTGCTCAAATGCAGGATCATCGTTAGAAAGAAGGGGTTTGGATATGATATAATTTATGAAAACTTTGGTTGAGCAGGTTAAAAACATGGATAAATATAAGTTTATATAAATCCGAATAGGGGGATAGGGATGACTGAAATTATCATAAGGAATTATGAAATAAAAGATGCAGTGGATACCGGAATCCTTATTGCCGATACATATTGGAAGTATAATCTTTCTTATGTTTCTGAAGAAGAAAAGGAAAAGTACCTGGGAGGATTTTATTTCAGCAGATCTGCAGAGAAAAAACACATGGAGAAAGTAGCCAGACTTATTAATGCCCCGATGATTATAGTTGCAGAAACAAGCAGCCGGATAATAGGGGTTTTAAGAGGCAGTCTCGGTAGGCTTCATAGCCTTTTTGTACATGAGGATTTTCATCGGCTTGGAGTTGGCAGCATGCTTGTCTCACATTTTGAAGATGAATGCCGTAAAAATAAAGTTTCTAAGATAACCCTTGCAGCATCGCTGTATGCAGTGCCGTTTTATTCTTCCCGGGGATATAAAAAATCAACGGGAGTAAGAAAAAGTTGGAGCTTTAGCGGCAGGAACTTCTATATACAACCAATGAAGAAAGTCTTATAATCACATAAATGTCCGGGATATCCATTATAGACCCCGAACATTCTGCAAATTAATTAGTAAAAGACAACGACAGCATTGCCTGAACCCGCATTAGGAACTTCAATATATATGCAGCCGTTTGTGTATTCGAAGTCGCATGTTTCCATATTTAGGGTTGCTGTTACCGGTTCGGGGGCATGAATTTTTACATGGATGGAGCAAGCTTTTTCCATGCCTTCGAACGTGCCATGACGTTCTGTGATTATAACCTGTATATTATCTTTGTTTTCGCTGCATGTAACAAGTGTTTCGCTTCTCTTGCCGTCTTTAAAATCCATCGAAAGACCATCGTCGTCATATATCGTAAATGCGGAATCACCGTCCGGGAATATGTCCAGGGTCATTCTGTCAAACGGCTTTTCACCAATGTAATTCATAGGTTCCTGGCTTGGAATAATTGCCCCGCCTTTTACAAACAGCGCTCCACCTCTACCTTCGGGAACCTCATACTTGCCCTCGAATGGTCCCGTGTATTCAATTCCTGTGAACCAATCGGTCCATTTGCCTTCCGGCAGATAAAGGTCATCTGTATAGCAGGTGATTAAGAAGTTATCTCCAAGCATATATTCCATAAGGTATTCATCGGTCTTCGGATTATCAGGATATAAGAAGGGAAGCGGCCGCATTATAGGCATGCCGGTCAGATAAGCCACATAAGCTGTGCTGTATATGTATGGAATCAATGAATAGCGGAGTTTAGCATAATATCTGAAGACATCTTCAAGTTCTCTGCCTAAAAGCCATGGGTGGCGCCAGTATGCCCAGCTGCATACCTGTGACCAGGATTGAAGAAAACCGAAATGAATGCCTTCTTTGGCAAATACATTCATGTCGCAACTTGTATTTGCATGTCCCGACATAGCATGGTTAAGCATTGAAACGAGGGGTTTGGGACCTCCGCCTGTATCGCCGGCCCAGGTAGCGGCATATTGTTGAATTCCGGCGAAGCCGCCTGATGAATAAATCATCGAGCGAAGTCCGGTATGCTCTGAAAATCCTGTGCTCATTTGCTTTGAGAGAAGAAGGGGATAAAAATTATGCATCTGGACATCATCCATTCCATTGCCCCACATTCTGTCCGGGTGCTCGTTAACCTGCCAGGCCCCATCCATTTTAAAAGCGCGTGCGCCGAGGTCCACAAACTTCTTCAGGTGCTCAAAGAAGCCGTCTTCTTTAACAGTGAACTCATCCATGGAAAGCGGAGTATGTCCAATGTTTTGATCCTGCTCAAAATCATCTTTAGACGGGAGATAATCCATCTCTTCATCAATGACGTCGGATTCTATCGGAATGACAGCATTACGTTCTTCTTCAAAACTTAGGTCATAATCGCAGCACATCCAAAGGCTTAATTTGAAACCGAGTCTTTTTACCGCACCAAAGAATGTATTCTCAAGAGAAGCAGGATTTGGCTTCATCCATTCGGGAATGTAAAATCGCTCCGGGTCTAAGCGTTTGTCTACCGATTTATCATAATATGTTTCCATCCAGCCGGGTTCCAGGCCAATTACATCACATGGAATATCCCTGTCTCGGAACCGCATGCAATCGTCAATCATTTCACGGGCATTTGCCTGCTGGTTACAGACGAAAGTCAGTCCATAGCCGAACTTAGGTAACAAGGTCGGCCTGCCTGATACAGCGGTGTACTGTCCAAGCAGGGACGCATAGTCGTCTCCCTGTAAAAAACAGCATGTCCAGGCCGCCGTAATATCCGAATATCCGTAGGTTATTCGGGTCGGAACTGCATATATCGAAATTTTGGCGGTAGGTCGTGTTAGAAAATACAGCCCATCCGCCGCTGCTCATTAAGAAGGGAATTGGAACATAGCTTTTTACATTTTTAACCCATATCTGCGCAGTTGTACCGCGTTTTTGAAGAATTTCACGGTTGACATCACCCAGGCCATAAAATTTCTCATCCTCACCAACTGAAAAGATCAACTGAGAAACCGCCTGATGAACCTGCCCATAAAGGTTTGCCTGTCTTTACTATATCGCTGCCATCGCTCTTCTTAATGCTAAGAGCTGCCGATTCCCGGTCAATGGCTACAGATAATTCGGAAGATGACAGGAATACAGGATTGTTATCAGTTGTTTCATTGACCTCAGGGCCATTTCCGGAAAAATCAAAAATTCCGTATCTTGCCATTGGATTTGTCTCGTGGAAAGCAGGATTAGCCGACATCCGGAGCCTGAAACTTGTTTCGGTAATGAACTCAATTTTGATATATCCGTCGTTTATAAGTTTTATGACAGCCATGTAAGGCACCCCCTGCTAAAAACTAAACCAATTATACAATAAGACGGTAATAAAAACATGAATTACTGTATACTAATATATATTCAGAATGCGAGGGAATTAAAATGATTGAAATAATCAATTGGGATGTAATAAAACAACGTATAAAAACAGAAAAGTGGGCGGAAGAATTCATAAACTCGACATCGGAAAGGCTTGATGGATTCATTGAAAACTATTACGATGAAGCGTCAAGGGTGACTGGCTGGTTTCATCACTATAACTGTGAAAAATGCCAGGGACGTCTGGTTTTTAACATTAATAACTCGAAAGAGCATGTATGTTCGGTATGCGGTCATGTGAACAGCAATGAAACTATAACCAAGGTCTGGTACAACATGTACAGAGGGCGTGCCAATGCAAGCGTTTATGAATCCGGGATTATGTACCGCCTGACCGAGCGATGAAAAATATATTAAGCACATGAAAAAAGTCCTTGGATTTCTATGCGGAAAATTACGATGATTTTGTCAGCGAACCTATTGCGAAAAGGTTCGAAGGTAAACTTCAGAACCAGCATCTCGATGATGCGTCTGCAGTCATGAACATGCTTCTGGGAATTGACATGGCGAGGGAGCAGTTCACGGATACGGAACTTAAGAGTTATTATGAAAAGCTTTTTAAAAGGGAAGCGGAAATGTTCGACTTCTTTGCCAATAGGATATATAACATTCCGGTATGGATAAAATGCGCACAAGCCGCAGTAGGAGCCTTCTTCGGTGAGGAAGAGCATATCCGAAAGGGGTTCTACAGTATTTACGGTATACTCGACCAGCTTAAAAAAGGTGTAACGGATGAAGGCATGTGGTACGAAGGCTCAATGCATTATCACTATTATACCGTCCATCCAATAGCTATGCTGATGTTCATTTGTCGGAGGGTGGAATTCGACATCCCCGAGATGCCGTATATCTATGACAAGATAGAGAAGATGTTTGAATATCCCCTTAAGATGATGTTCTCGAATAAACAGCTGCCCAACCCACATGATGCCCACCCGCATATCGATATCTTCAATTACAGGACCCACTATGAATATGCTTCTATTATTTATGAAAACCCGCTGTTTAAGAAGGTGTGCTCTATGTTCTGGGAGGGAGAAATCAAACCGACTTTTACAAGACTTCTTTTTAACACCTGGAATAATGAAACCTATGATGTAGATTTCGGAACAGTTAATAACCCGTCATCCGGGACCGCCATGCTGAGAAAGGAAGGAACTGAATTGTTTTTCAGGTATAGTACCCTTACTCATCTCCACCGGCATCCGGACGAAATGAGTTTCGAGCTTGCATTCGACGGTGATGTGGTCTCATCTGATATTGGAAACGGCGGTTATGCGTCTTCATTATTCGTGGAATGGCAGAGAAAGACCCTTTGTCACAATACAGTCGTCATCGGTGAAAGCGATCATATGCGAATGAGCCTGCCGTTTGGTGAAACTGAAGAATTTAATAAAGAGGCCTCTTACATAAAAGTAAAGACCAAAGCTCTTTATGAAGCCACGGATTTTACAAGATCTTTTAAGTTAACAAAGAACAAGGTAGAAGACAAGTTTCTGGTGCATTCTTGGGATACTCACCTTGTTGACTGGTTCTTTTACTGCGAAGGCGACCTTGTTTGTATATATGAAACCGAAAAAGTTGAAACCCTGGCGACAGAGTACTTAAAGAGTGGCAAAACTGATCCACATGGACGTCAAGCACCAAGACAGGCCGGTTACCAGCACCTTCTGGATGTAAAGAGATTTAAAACTGATGATGACTGGACGGTTGACTTTGAAATGCCGGATAAAATAGTTCGTGTAACTATGAAAGGTGAACCCGGAACAATCATACACTTGGTTAACAGCTATACCGCAAATAAAGAGAAGACCCGTCGCGGCCTCATGGTAAGACGTCAGGCTGATAAAACACTATTTGCAACAACATATGAGTGTATTTATAAGTAGGGGGTCATATGAACTTCAAAGACTGTAAAATTGTAGCTAAAAATGGGTTGCTTGAAATCTCAAATTCATATATATATAGAAGCTGGGTCATTCGTAATGGCCTTTGCTTCTCATTGTCTCTAAGGGATAATGCAAATGGAATTGAATATCTAACAGGGGAGAGTGAAAATCCTGCCCCCGGGCCTGATTTCATTATTGAAGATGATTGCCGAAAAACTTCATATAAAATTTTTAAAGCAGCAGATAGTGTTGTTGAAGAAGAGTCCCTGCGAATAGATGTTATAAGTGAATACAGCGGTTACTCAGTTATTTCACACTTTAAAATTTATCCTAAAAGCCCTGCAATATCTCAATGGCTCACTATGAGCGGGCATGTTCCCAAAGGAAAATCCGGAGTGGGCGCTGACGATTCTGTTGATAATATTGAAGATCTGCGTTCATTAGTTAACAGCCGTAATAATATGACAGGCCTATGTGATATGTTAAAACTGGATAGAGTTCACAAAAAGCTTGGAATAGCGGATTTCATGGCACATACAGACCGCAAGGATAATCTGTGCCATTGGCGTGAAGATCTTATTACAATACATACATCTAACTCATATTCATCTAATTTAATATATTTTCATGATCAGATTAGTAAAAATGGACTTGTTTTTCTAAAAGAAGCTCCGTTACCTCATGCGCGCCCAGTAAAAAGTAATTTCGACTTGCTCCGTGATGGTGGAGAAATGTTCTTTACCGGACATGGTTCTGATGACTTAACTAGGTTCCCAGGGTATCCCTTTACGGTGATATTGTACAGCGGAGGAAGTTTTGGAAGAATAAAAGCGCTTCATAATTACCAGCGTAAATTTCGAGTTTATAATGAAAAACGAGATAATGTAATATGGCATTCAACATGGGGCGATAGGAATGCTGATAAAATAGTCAGCGATGAATTCATGCTGAAAGAGCTTGAAGACATGCATGAAGCAGGAGGAGACTTCCTATATTTCAGCGATGGTTGGCAAAAGGGTGCAGCAATGACGCCTCTTACCATGGAACGTTATATAGGGCAGTGGGGTAAAGAAGGATACTGGGAAATCGATACGGATAAATTTCCCTATGGACTAGCACCTGTTATTGATAAAGCAGACGATTACGGGATGGCGAAGGGAATGTGGTTCTGCCCTGATCAGACCAATGAATACGAGAATTATGAAAAAGATATAAGTACTCTTCTTGATATGTATAAAAAATACGGATTTAACAAGGTCAAATTCGATGCAATCACTTTTAAGACCAAGCTTGCGGAGAGTCGAATAAAACGAATTATGAAAGCATTTATTGACGGAACCAGTGGGGATGCATTTGTAGAGATTGATATAACGGCAGGTATTAGGCCGGATTATTTTGATGCAATGCAATATGGATTCCTCTTTCTTGAAAACAGGTATACGGACTTCAGAAGATATTACCCGCACTGTACGCTTAGGAACCTTTGGCAGCTGTCGCATTTTGTGGATCCGAGAAGGCTGAGGATAGAATTCCTGAATAATGAGCGCAACAAAGATAAATATCCGGATGACCCTCTGGCGCCATATAAATATACAGCAGACTACCTGTATGTAAGCACTATATTTGCCAACCCCCTGATGTGGTTTGAAATAAGCAACCTGTCTAATGAATATAAGAAGCGGTTGAAAGATATAATATCTCTTTGCAGACCTATCAGGAAGGAAATTGCTAAAAGCAATGTTTATCCCATAGGAGATGAGCCTGATGGATTTTCAATAAGCGGGTTTATTTCAGTTAAAGAAGACACCGGATATGCTGCATTGTTTAGGGGTGTGGGTGAAGAGGATTCAATTGTGATGAATGTACCATTAAAACAAGGAAATTATAAATTTGATATACTCTCAGGTTGCGGGAAGAGTTTTATTAATGAAACTAACGGAGTGTTAACTTTCACAGTGCCTGAAAAATATGGTTATGTGCTATATAAGTACGAGAAACTTAAATAATAGATAAAAAAACTTGCGGAGATAAATGTATAGCTTAAGGATTTTTAGCATTAGTTATTTATCAACTAGTAAAATATAAGTGTAGGATACTTTCAAAAGGCTTATCTGTATTAACCGATATATTACCATCAATATTCAAATTTTGACTACAAAAAATGCTTATTCCATATTTGCTACAGCAAAATATATTCCATTAGGCGAATCACTTAATGTGCTGCCCACTATACCATCTTCATTAATTGCTTCAAAAATAATTAATGTTTCAGTATTTGCCCGTATAAATTTTAAAACTAAATAATCATAATCAGATTTACGTATAGTCTTAACAATAAACGAATTACTATTTGTAGTAATAGTCCATGGAAAATTAGTATCTATGTGTTCAAATTTCATAACAAATATATTTTTATTATCAACTTGAAACCATTTTTCAGTATCATATGGGATGGTAAAATCATATCCGCCACTTGTTCCTTCAACAACTGATTCCAATTCTTCCGGTGTAATGAAGTTCTTTGCCATACTTTCAGGGTCATATGTGTATATTGGAGTAGGTTCTGGTGCTGGCGTCTCAGTCTGAGCAGGAGCTGTAGAAGGTGTTGGAGCTTGTGATTTCGGGGGGGCTGTAATCTGTTGTTCCGAATCTTTGTTTTTATTATTGTTACATCCGGATAGCATTACCACTATAAGTGTGAGAGCTAAAATGGATACTAGTATCTTTTTCATGATTATTCCTTTCGATTATTGCTTCTAAGTTATTAATACATTTGTTTATATATGTTCAAAATCATATCAGAATATAAAAGACACAAAAGTAAAATTGTTCTTACTAGTATATTAACATAAAACAATGAATTGTAAAAAACCAGAAATGAGAGTAATACTAACCCTTTGATATAGTTGAAAAGCAATTTGACATTATAAATATATAAAGCTATACTTAGCATACAAACAGATGATAAAAATTCTATACATATATATTGGAATGAAGTTTTGCGGAATGTTAGTAAGGTAAAAAGACACTTGTATTAGAGGCAAACCTGTTGTAAAGCAGGGACGCAAAGCTTGGAGTCCTGAAAAGGATAGTTCGGCTGCTACAAATTGGATTGAGCAGCTTTTAATATGTATTCAAAAATGAATTCTAATAAGCTGTAAAATCAAATTTTACCGTTTTTTTAATATGTAGGTAGTTTTGTGATATATAGGCAAACTCATTGTAAGGAAAGGGCGCAAAGTGATTAGTCTAACGTTGCAAATCCATGATTGAGTAGGGGGCTTATGGAGAGTTTTTTAGACATACTTAGAACTGGTAATAAAAGCAGAGCATCCGACATTCACTTAAAGGTAGGAATACCGCCTATCTTACGTGTGGATGGTAGATTGCGCTACATATCCGGAGATGAAATCAGTCCTGAAGATACGAAAAATCTTCTAAAGAATCTTCTGACAGAGAATCAGTACCAGCGACTTATAGAAATAGGACAGGTGGACTTTGTCTATTCAGTTTCAGGAATAGGTAGATACCGAGTGAATGCCTATCAGCAACGGGGTAGTTTCTGCCTTGCCATGCGTTTGGTGAACTTTGAGATTCCAACCCTAAAGAAATTGGGTTTACCGGATGTAGTCTCTAAGCTGACCACATTAAAGCAAGGCCTAATCGTAGTCACTGGCCCAACAGGTGCTGGTAAGTCTACAACATTGGCATCTATGATCCAGGAAATTAACGAGACCCGAAATGAACATATCATCACCTTGGAAGACCCTATAGAGTACTTGTTTTGCAATAAAAAATCCATCATTGGACAAAGGGAAATAGGGATTGATACCAGTAACTTTAGCTCAGCCCTCAGAGCCTGTTTAAGACAAGATCCAGACATTATCTTTGTTGGAGAAATGCGAGATGTAGAGACCATCGAGATTGCATTAACAGCAGCAGAAACAGGTCACTTAGTACTGTCTACCCTCCATACCCTTGGTAGTTCAAAGACCATCGACCGTATCATTGATGCTTTTCCCAGTGACAGTAAAAACCAGATTCGTGTTCAAGTGGCTTCTGTGCTTCAGGCGGTTATTTCTCAGCAGTTGCTGCCTGTAAACTCAGGAATCGGTCGTGTACCGGCGTGTGGGGTTATGATATCAACACCAGCCATTAAGAACTTAATTAGAGAAAATAAGAATTATCAGATTAAAAATAACATAAAAACGGGAAAGAACATAGGAATGATATTGATGGACGATTCACTGATAGGACTTTACCAATCAGGTTTAATTAATAAAGAGGATGCTATTGGTTATGCCTTAGACAGAGAACAGATGATCAAAGACCTAGGTATATAAGTACTAAGAGTCTTTACAGCAAAGGAGCTGGGCTATGGAAATTCAAAAAATGAGATGGGTCCTAATGGCGAATTCATCCATTCTTTTGATAGAACCGGTATAAGTGATAACAATAAGATGAAAAATGACACTTATGCATTAATATTAATTATAGAAATTGATACAGATAACATGCTAAAATCGGAGGTAGCCGTATGAAGAAGATTCAAAACAGACGTTTCGGGGAGTTGCTGGTTGAAAATGGATTAATAACCCAAAAGCAACTTGAAATTGCGCTTGAAAAAAGTTCTGGCACCAATATTAAAATAGGGGAGATTCTGGTAGAACAGGGAATTGTTGAAGAAAGACAAATTTCAAAGATACTGGAAATCCAACTTGGAATTCCATATATAGATTTGGAAAAAACCCATATCGATGCTAAACTGCCACGTTTAATACCAGAAAAAATGGCTCGAGACCGCGTCATGATTCCAGTAAGCTTGTATGATAAAACGCTGACAGTGGCCATGATGAACCCTACTAATATTTATGCAATTGACGATGTCAAGATTTCAACTGGTATGGATGTTAAGCCTGTTATTGCCGGCAGGCAGGATATAATAAGGGCTATTGGGCTTTTTTATGAGAAAGAAGGTACTGATAAAGCGCTCGAAGAATTTGACGAAACGTATGTCATGGAACTTTTTGAAGATATAGATGGAGAAATCCTCGAAAATGTTGAAAAAGCGCCTATTGTAAAACTGTTAAACTCGATTATCCATCAGTCCATAAAAATGAGAGCAAGTGATATTCATATTGAACCATTGGAAAAAATTCTACGTGTTCGCTTCCGTATAGACGGTGATTTACAGGAAATCATGCGTCCACCCCAAAATAGTCATTCAGCGATTGTAACCCGTATCAAAATTATGAGCGGAATGGACATTGCTGAAAAACGTATTCCTCAGGATGGGCGGCTTAGTATGGACGTTGACGGTGATATCATTGATATGAGGATTTCTGTTGTACCGACAGTACATGGGGAAAAGGTAATGATCCGTATTTTAGATCGAAGTGCTGTTTTACTCACTAAAAACGAACTGGGATTCAATAATAGGAACCTTGAAATTTTTAATCGCATTATACAACATCCACATGGAATTATTATGGTAACAGGTCCAACTGGTAGTGGAAAAACGACAACACTCTATTCAGTGCTTCAGGAAATCAATAAGATTAACCGAAATATTATTACTGTAGAGGATCCTGTCGAATACCGGTTAGCAGGTATTAACCAGATCCAAGTAAATACAAAGGCAGGCCTCACCTTTGCCAATGGATTACGCTCAATTTTGCGCCAGGATCCTGACGTCATAATGATTGGAGAAATCCGGGACTCAGATACCGCTCAAATTGCGATTCGCGCAGCTATCACAGGGCATCTGGTTTTGGCAACGGTTCATACCAACAATACTGTTTCCACCATCACACGATTAATGAACATGGGTATCGAAAACTACATGATCTCCAGTGCCACAGTGGGTATCATGGCACAACGGTTGGTAAAAAAAATATGTATAAACTGCAAGGAGTCCTATGAACCCAATTACAAAGAGGAAAAAATGTTGAACTTGCCTGACGATGCTGTAATTTATCGTGGTAAAGGCTGCAATCTATGTAATCATACAGGTTACAGAGGAAGAACAGGCATATTTGAAATAATGCCAATTAGTGACAGTATCAAGTCTATGATTGAAAAAACGAAGTCGACACAATCGATTCAAAAAAAAGCGCTTGCAGAAGGTATGACAACACTTCGAGATAATTGTGCGGAACTGGTGCGCGATGGAATCATTTCATTTGATGAGATGTTGCGTGTAACATTTTCCATGGAATAGGAGAAACATAGAAAATGATATGGGTATTTGCAGATTTTTATATGCAGATTCAAACATTGATGACAGGGGAAAAAACGGGAAAGAGGTAAGAGAATGCCATTATATTATTATAAGTCTATGAATGACACAGGTGAAATACTTGAAGGAACTGAGAATGCGGATTCTCAGGAAGAAATTATTCAACTGCTCCGAGAAAAAGATTTTTATCCCATAAATATAAAAAAATTGAGAGGAAAGCATCTGTTTAACATTGATATGTTCGGTCGAATAAAGACGAAGGATATAGCTGTTTTCTGCCGTCAGTTCCACTCTATGCTTGCTTCTGGTGTATCCATAGTCAACTCGCTGGATATTTTAAGACAGGAAGAAGAAAATAAAAGGTTTAAAAAAATCATTTCAGGATTGTATGAGAATGTCCAGAAGGGCAACACTTTTTCAGAAGCACTTAAGAAATATCCGTGGGTTTTCCCACAGCTCTTGATATACATGGTGGTTGCAGGAGAAACATCCGGTAGCTTGGATGTTGTTATGTCTCGGTTGGCAGTTCACTATGAAAAACAATATAAAATTGCTAATAAAATCATAACTGCCTTGGTTTATCCAATTACTGTTATGATCGTCGCCTTTGCGGTGGTGGTGTTTATGCTGACAGTGGTAATGCCTACGTTCTTGTCGATGTTCGAAGAAAGCGGGTTAGCGCTTCCGGGTCCAACGGTTGTTATAATGTCAATCAGTAATAGTCTGCAGACCCGATGGTATGTCTATATTGCCATAATGGTAGGTCTTTCATACTTGGTCTATCTCTTTAGAAAATCACCAAGAGGTCGATACATGATCGATCAATTGAAACTGCGACTTCCACTATTTCGCAAATTAAACAAAAAAATAATTGCAGCCCGTTTTTCGCGTACCTTGTCAACAATGTTGACAAGCGGTGTGCCGCTGATACAATCATTAGAGAATGTTGCAAGTGCTATCGGGAATTCAGTGGTCGAAAAAGATCTTCTATCGATTAGCGAAGAAATCACCAAAGGAGTGCCCATATCCGTACCCATCCGTAAACTTGGACTATTTCCACCACTGTTAAATAGCATGATTAAGATTGGTGAAGAGTCAGGAACTCTCGATGTTTTACTTGATAAGACAGCAGACTATTACGATGGTGAGGTAGAAACTGAGGCTCAACGAATGCTGACTTACCTAGAGCCTATTATGATTATTTTCATGGGTTTGGTGATCGGATACGTCGTAATCAGTATGGTACTACCTTTGTTTGACGTCTATCAAACCATTTAGAATAAGCTTTAGCGACATAGTCAAAAGACTAAGAAGTAAAAGATATATAGTTTTTGAATGAACCTTGACAACTTAACAGAATCGCAAAATAACTTATGAGTTATATAAGAAAGATTATGATTTTCAGTATGGATGATTTTTCTAATGAAAATCATTTGACAACTATATATAAAATGATTTATACTCATAATACAAACAAATGAGAAATATTCTTTAGATATATATAGTGAATTTAAGTTTTGCGAATGTTAGTTAGTATGATAATAAGGCTTGTATTAATGGCAAACTCGTTGTAAGGCGGGGACGCAAAGCTTGGAGTCCTTAAGAGGATAGTTCGGCTGCTACAATTTATTGGGCAGTTTTTTTGTGCTTCAGATAAGTTAAATAATTGGGAGTTAAGAAGCAAATAATAAGGTTAACAAATAAATAGAGAGGTATTTTAAGTGATTAAATTTTTTAGCAAAAGGATTAACAACAAAAAAGGATTTACCCTGGTAGAACTACTTGTGGTTATTGCTGTTCTAGGTATATTAGCGCTCATAGCCATTCCAAGGTTAGGCGCTTACAGAAGAGATGCTGGAATAGCAGCCAATGTTGCATCAGCTGCTTCTGTATACAATGGAGCACAGGCATATTTGGCCAAACACCTGACTCTCGATGGATATGACTATACAGAGTATCTGACTGGAGCCTTGCCAAATGATGCAGTGGTAACTGTACCAACACTGGAAGCAAATGGTGTTGATTTAACCGCTGCAGTAGTATCTACAAACAATGGTAATTGGGAAGGTGTATTCCCGCCAGCAGGAGCTTTTGGTGGTGGAAGCCAGGTGGTGATCGATATTGCTCTACCGCGTATTGAGGCAGAAACTGCTTCTCTGTTTGGAACTGCAAGGGTGCAAAGTTCTACTCCCGCTTCAGGAGGCCAGGTGATCGGACACTTGATTGCTACTGGAGATGGTCTCGAAATAACTGTAGATACTACCGATGTAGTAGAGGGAGAAGCTACGCTTGTTATCACATATTCACGAAGTTGGAGCCCATCAGGAGAGTTAGGTCTCTACATTAATGACACAATGGTAAAACAGATTGTATTTCCACGTACCTTTAGTTGGCATACCTTCAGCACTGTTACCGAGTCTATTACCCTAGACCATACGCTTGCCAGTAACACAATAGGATTGTATTTTGACGGTCAGGCTGTAGATGTCGATTGTTTTGACCTGACGGTAAAAAAATATGAATAATAACAAAATGTTAACTAATTAAATAGAGAGGTATTTTAAATCATAGGCAAGCCCATAGGAATTTAAAATAAATACCACAACCCTTGGTGTCAAAGCATTTAGCTTTATTAAATAGATTAAAAAAGGGAGGAAGTTTAAATGATTAGGAAGAAAGAAGGAGGAAAATTATATGATTAATTTTTTTAGCAAAAGGATTAACAACAAAAAAGGATTTACCCTGGTAGAACTACTTGTGGTTATTGCTGTTCTAGGTATATTAGCGCTCATAGCCATTCCAAGGTTAGGCGCTTATAGAAGAGATGCTGGAATAGCAGCCAATGTTGCATCAGCTGCTTCTGTATACAATGGAGCACAGGCATATTTGGCCAAACACCTGACTCTCGATGGATATGACTATACAGAGTATCTGACTGGAGCCTTGCCAAATGATGCAGTGGTAACTGTACCAACACTGGAAGCAAATGGTGTTGATTTAACCGCTGCAGTAGTATCTACAAACAATGGTAATTGGGAAGGTATTTTCCCGCCGGATGGAGGTTTTGGCGGCGGAGGCGGCGTTACAATTCCTACTATTACAAGTGTAGATTCAGGTTCTGCTGCGGTTGGTGATCTTCTTGTCCATATGGCTATGCATCGTTCTGCAAATGACGGTGACGGAGATCCAACACTATCAGGATGGACTTTGCAAGTGTTATCAAACTTTAAGACATCAGGAAGCACTGCTGACCGTCGTGTCATCGCCATCTTCACAAGAATAGCAACCGGATCGGGTGATGCCCCGGGAGCAGTTAATTGGGATAGTGGTTCTACTGTTGCATCAACTACGCTGGCTTTCACAGGAGCTAGTACCTACGCTATAAGTAGTACGGGAACTGGAGATAATGGAGCCGGAGGAGGAGCGACTATTGACATAAGTGGAAGTGCAGTCGAAGGACAGCTTGTCATTGCTGGTGCTGCATATCGTGAAAATGATGTAACAATAACTAGCATTACCCCACTTGGTAACTTTAATGCTTATACAGGTTCCAATATGACTGGTGCATCGGCTTGGTCTCAAGCTGGTGAAAGTGGAATTACCGATGTAACTGTAAATAATACTGGTACTGAAAGAGGCGTTGGAGCTATGTTAGTAGTCACAGTCGCAGAATAATTTACATTGCAATATGTTTCGACACAGGCAAATATTGTTTGATAAGTGATTAGAAGAATTGGATGACTCGCCAGAAGTATCTACTTCTGGCGTGTCACTCTGATTTACAGATTTTGTTCAAGATAAGAGTAATGTGTAAAAACTTTTCAACAAGAAATGGCAACAGATTGACTTTCCGGTACTGGTGGTTGGCATGACTTCCTCTCAATGACCAGTATATTGCTCCGGACCATAATCTATCCAGTAACACGATATAATTTCAAAAACACTGGCGTAGCTATGGATATCGATTGCTTTGAACTAATGGTGAAAAAATATCAGTAATGATAGAATGCTGTGATACAATTAACTAATGTAATGCTGACTTTGAATTATCAAGCCTCATTAAGCTCAAAGAAGAGACACCTGTAAATAACAGGTTTGGCGGCAATTTAGATCCGTCATATAAAATACATCAAATTGGGTTAGTTAATTATTACGGAGGAGGACAGAGTTATGATTCAATGGTTTGGTAAACAGATCAACAATAAAAAGGGTTTTACTCTGGTGGAACTGCTTATAGTCATTGCCATCATAGGAATAATGGCGCTTATCGCAATCCCGCGTATGGGAAAGTACCGAAAGGATGCAAATGAAACAGCTTCCTTGGCAACTGCAGCGGCCATCTACAGTGCCAGAGCTACGTATCTAGCAAGACATGGAGACTTGGCATCAATGACTGATGAGATTTTAGCTCAATACATGGCAGGTGGTGAAGTGCCTGAATATATCGGTGGAGAATTGGATGGAACCGGATATGGTATAACAACAGTTTTTGTGAAAGATGAAAATGGAGATTTTACTATCGGATATCCAGAATAATAAGACCATCAATTATTCCCAGGAACCCATGGTCTTAAATTAGTAAATATGTTTGAACCAAGTGCTACCGCTATAATTATATCCTGCATACCAGAAGCGACAAAGCATGGAGGAATTACTTATGAATGAACCATCAAATAGTCAAAGACATAGCAATGAAAATAGTGGACTCACACTGGTGGAGATGATAATTGCCATTGCGATTATAGCTATGCTTGCTTTGTTTTTCAGCCCAAAGTTCATTCAGGGTACGAAAATGATGGAACATTCGCGCCGTAGCAGCATCTCCATTAACCTTGCTAATAGCGAGATGGAGTATTTACGTAGCCTTGATTTCGATCAAATTGAAAGTGCCGGTGGAATAAAGAATATCACAGTAGATAACCATGTTTATGATATTGAAACAATTATTGTACCCCATATTATTGTTGATGAAGTAGATGGTTTTACAGTCAGTGTGCAGGTGGGAACAAATCGGGTTATTCTGGATGAACCTATACAGCAAACTGTCCAAACATACATTTCCCGATGATATGGCTATTAGTCGTTGGTCTTAACTGCTTAAACGAATTGTAAGCCCTTGATTTATCATCCTCAAGGCCCTTGCAAGTGGCTGAGCCATCCTTGCCGATAAAAACCAAAGGATATAGTATGTTAACAAGCAGTTTGGGACACATGAAGTGGAGAACTTTTTACTATCATTGGAACCGGACCAAAAAGTGGGGACAGACTAAAAACTACCAAATAAAATAAAGTTGGATAGAGGATGTTGACGATGACCAGTAGAATATTAAAAAGGAGCATATCAGGGAAAGGTGGCTTGACGCTTATTGAAGCGATTGTTGCTATTGCTATTTTTTCTATCGTCATAGGAGCAGCAGGTCGTTTCATCATTTATTCGCTGAATAGCTGGAAAAGCATACAATCAACATCAAACGCAGTTTCCGGAGTTAATAATGTTGTTTTGGTGATGGAAAAAGAAGTGCGACAAGCAATAAGTCTGGATCTGGATGGAACAGATGGAAGCCGGGTTGATATTTATACCGGCTATTATGGGGGGAATGTTAGTATAACTTACCTGGTACACGATGATGCGTTATGGCGGATAGACACCAATCTGTTAGGTGCCCCTCCAATAAGTCGTGACGATCTTGTGGAAGGCGGAGGCATTGAGGTGATTCCGATAGTAAGAAATATTAAAGACTCCACTGGTAACGATATTGAATTTTTTGACTTATCTGATAGTAAATATCTTAGGGTTCGTTTTGAAGTGATAAATACAAATGGTCAGGGAGATAATCATTTTGTAGTGAATACCAGTTTTACCGTCAGGTATGAGGGGGCGAAGTAGATGGTAAAAAGAAAATGGAAAAACCAAAAAGGGTTTGCTCTTCTGTTTGTACTACTCGTTTTTTCCATCACATTTATCCTTGTTACATCCGTTTTTATATTTACCCATAGCCAGATGAAGCAGGAAGTGGATCTTGGTAAAGATATGAAAGCAATTCATTTTGCGGAAGCCGGACTACATTATGCTTTGGAGTATTTGAATAACAGTGACTCATCTATGGTGCCTGACGAGAACATCATGCAGGGATACATAAATCATAATACTGATGATGGTTTGCTGATTGAAGGAGTCATTTATAAGGTAGATGACGACGGTTCAACTATTGGCAATTATGTTGTCAGGATATCAACCGATGGTCTAGACTACGTAATCCGTTCGACCGGTTGGTCAACAAGTGATGGTGAGAACAACAAGCGGACTGTTGAGGCTACGGTTTTCAAAAAATGGTTTACTGATTACTTGTACTTTTTTAATAGTAATTACATAGTACCAGATGGGTCATATATCAACGGTCCTTATCACTGCAATGAAGAACTTTCTTTCGAAGACGACGTGACTTTTTCAAATGTAGTTACTTATGCAGGGGATGAGTATGTAGGTCCTTTGGATAATTTCCATCCCAATCACCTTCCCCAGAAAGTTTCCAGTATCGATTTTCCATCGACTCCAGAATTTCAAGAAACGCTAGCTAACTTGAAAGATATAGCAGAAACAGACGTTCTTAATTATGCTTATAATGGTGATACGCGCATTTATCTAAGGCCTTTCTTCATGGATATAAGCCAGATAGACCCCGTCAGTATGGAATGGGTTACAAGTGAAGATGTACCTTTACCAGGAAATGGCGTCATATATATTGAAGGTGATGTATATATTTCAGGAGAGGCTAATAGTCGGCTTAACAATTGTCACAACAGGTAACATTAATATCTTACCTGTAAATCCAATCGATGATGGTAGTCCGGTAAGTGAGAAAGAACCTGTTGATTGGATCAGATGTTATGATGCCGGGAAACCTGAAATCATGCTAGGACTAATAGCAGGAGAAAAGGTCGAGATAAAGACAGAATGGTATGATGGCGATCCAATTCCAGTGCAACCTGATGGTATCAAGATTAAAGCTGCAGTCTTTGCTTTCGGTACGGGTTTTTATAATGAAGGCGTAGTGACGTTTGAAGGTTCGATCACACAAAACCAAAATGCTTTGCTGACGGGAACAGACGATCCGGGATTTACTGACAACTATTCATATAACGATCATATCCCACCACATTACATCGAACCACAGAATGCCAGATACGAGATTACCAATGGAAGTTGGAAAGAAACTAATGAGCATCTATCATATGAATAAACAATCAAGATAGATTAAGTAACATTTTAGTTAAGGGGGATATAGAATTGAAACAAGTCAAGAAATTTAACCTAACAGGCAAGAAATTTAGCCTAACAGGTAAGAAGTTTAGTCTAACAGGCAAGAAAGTTAGCATAGCAGGCAAGAAAGTTATATCGATTGATATTGGTCAGCATACAACCAAGATTATTGCTGGAAAAATACACGAAAAATCTATTGAACTTACACATGCCATAACATTTCCGACACCTAGTAATTCATATAGGGATGGTCAGATCACTGATTTTACTAAGTTGGAGAATGCCATTGCAAGCAAGTTAAAAGCATTGAAAATCAAAGCTTCCAAAGCTTTGTGTTCCATTGATAGCAGTGAAATCATTACCAGAGAAAGCATTGTCCCATTGGGAACAGATGAAGAAGTAGAGAAAATGTTGGATTATGAAATTCAGCAATATATGCCGATAAAAGTGAAAGATTACATGATATTATCAAAAGCGCTGGAGAATGAAGAACACGAACATGGTATTCAAAAGGTTCATGCACTGGTAACAGCAATACCAAATGATATTGTATATAATTACTACGATCTCCTAAAAGCGTTGAAGTTGAAGCCTGTTGTTTTTGATACGCAGTCTAATATACTGGACAAACTAATTGGGTCTGAGTTTATCATTAACGAGGATGTTTCCATTAAAGACATGTCATTTGCGGTGATAGATGTTGGTTATGGACATATCAATGTATCCATATTCAAAAAAGGTAAATATGTATTTAGCCGGTCGTTAATGATGGGAGCGAAAGGAATTGATATTAATCTTATGCGGCATTTAGATGTTTCACGGGAACTTGCAGAAGCATTTAAATTTGGCATCAAGGATCTTCGCAGAGACTCTAAACCGGACAATGATGAACAGGAATTGAATAAAGACGAATTAATTAAAAATAATGTACTTAATATTGTGCGTAGCACTATAGATAATTGGCTTGAAGGTATTGAGAAGGTCATGCACTACTATACAACACAAAGTATTAGCAACAATATTGAACAAATATATATATACGGGGGTACAACCCAAATAAATGGGTTTAGCCAGTATATCCAGCAGGCTTACAACATACCGGTTAGTCACATTAATGGGATATCAAATGTTACATGCGACTTTTTTGAGGGCGATGAGGAACTTATGCCTTATATAAATGCGCTGGGCACCATGATACGCAGGTAGAGAGGAGAGGGTATTAATGAGGGATTATAATTATTTTACACTTGTCAAGAAGAGAAAAAAACAAAGAGGCAGTTCAGCTAAAAATCCGAAAAGATACATGGTTTTATTACTTGTGTTAGGGCTTTTAGCTGTATTTGTCTGGCCAGCCATAACACAAGCCAGACTGTTCTATCTTGATCGCCAGATAGATTTGCACACGCAGGAACTTGTACAGGATCCACAGTATACGATTTTTCATGTGGTAGAGCAGAAACAAGCTGAACTCGCAAGAGTTAGAAACATCGTTTCTTCCATGCAACAGGCATCTGATGCGATCAATGAAAAAGAAATAATCAATGAGAATCTTTTTAATGCTATAGCAGCAATTTTACCTAGCGACACTCAATTAGTAAGTCTTTCCTTTACTGGACAGAACGTAAGTATGACTGGAGTGGCAAAAAGCAGAGTAGCTATTGCAGAATTATTGTATAACCTACGAAAAACCGGAAAATTCGGGCAACCCTATATTACCTCACTAAGTGAGAATGACCAGTTATATCCATTCAGCCTCAACCTTGAACTAATAGGGGGTGCTTTTTAATGAAGATGACGACAAGAAACAAAGTAGTTTTGATTATACTTGTTTTAGCTATTCTATTTTATGCTTCATATCAGTTGATTGTCATTAATCAATTGACTACTGTCCAGACAAAGAAAAATGAGCTTGCCAATGTGCAGGACCAAATTAGTCAACTTGAAATATTGCCGGATATGGTACCGAAATTGGACGAAGAAATCATAACAATGGAAGATGAGAAGAACCGACTAAAAAAATCTCATTTCTTACTTATTCAGGAACAGGAAGAAATCATTCTTCTAGTAAATGAATTTTTATCAAATCCTAATATAAAACCTTCCGTAGGATTTTCTCTTCCAAACAATGAAACAATCGGAAATAGTCAGGTGTCTTCAATGAATATAAGCATGAGTTATGAAGCAACATATCAGGAGCTGTTAAACGTATTGAGTGAATTCTGGCAGTATGACCGTAAAATTCTGATCAATCAAATAAATATGACTGCAGCAAGTGGTGAAATTCTTAGAGGAAGTTTTCAGATCACTTTGTATGATCTTGCTCAAATGACCGGTGAACTTGACAGAATCTTCATGTGGATTGAAAATGAAGATAATATCAAGACAAACCCTCTGGCTAAGGCGGAGCCTCTAGTGCCCGACTATGAACGTTATATGTTTATCGGACCCGAGACAGAAACTGAGACTGAAGACAATACCTCTGAATGAATAGAAGCAGTTCAATGGCTTTATACTTGCTTCAAGGGATGAAGCTATTCGCTATTTTGAAGATGGAGATTTCAGCTATATCTAAGATGAAGATTAAAGAACATAGCTATCACTTAAAATTTGTGGATTTAGAAATGTTGATTGCCGATGTTTTGCAGCCATGATAGCTTCTCGTGCATAAGTGGTACTATTCCTGAAATTCCCATTGATTACCGGTATCATAGTAAGTTCCCGGTCCATATATTGAATATGATTTGCTTAAAGCATTTGATTTTGGGTAATCATCAAATGCATTATCTTCTATAGATAAACCAGATCCGGAAATAGTAACTGTAATCCACTTATTATCAAGGAATGCTTCTTCACCAATAGTTATCATGCTATCTGGTATTGTTACACGTGTTAACAAATTATTTCTGAATGCATTTGGTGAAACTGACGCTAAATCACTTGGCAATGTTAATGTCCTAATTTTATTATTTTCAAAAGCTGAAAAACCTACATTTGTAATTCCAGTAGGTATCGATAGACTACTTATCGAATTATTATAAAAAACCTTATATTCAATTTCTGTCATTGAATTTGATAAAGTCAAGCTCACAATCATATTATTTGCAAATGATTCTTCAGAAGCGACTCGAAGACTGTTTGGCAATACTAAACTTGACAAACTATTATCTTTAAATGCTCCTTCTCCAATGGAGTCAATGTTATCAGGAAGAGAAATGGAGGTTAATTGATTTTCAGCAAATGCATAAGCTTCAATGCTAGTTATGCTATCAGGCAATGTTACACTGCTTAATTGGTTTTGGTAAAAGGCAGAGTCTGGAATGACTTTTACTCCATTTGGAATTACAATACTTGTTAGCTTATTTCCAGCAAAAGCACTATTGCCAAGGGATGTTACTGATGATGGAATAATTACACTACTTAAACTATTAATACCAAAAGAAAGACGGCCTATGCTTGTTACTGTGCTTGGGATATTGATATTAGTTAATTCATTTTCATAAAATATCATATCTTCAATAAAATCAAGATTACCGGGTAATTCTGCTGATGTTATTTGGTTGTTTCTAAAAGCACTAAAGCCAATACTTACAACACTGTCTGGTAGTGAGATTGAGCTTAAACTATTATCCTCAAATGCTTCAATTCCTATGCTTATCAATGTGTCGGGAAGAGATACACTTGTAATTCCATATCCTTTAAACGCCCTTATCTCAATATGTTCAACTGCAATTTCATTTATATGAGATGGAATATTTACATCTAAGCCTCCGGAAGTATCATAATCGATTATTGTCCCCGTAGCTTCATCAAAGAAGAAAAACTCTTCATTATTTGGAGGGGGTGTGGGCGTCGGTGTGGGTGTTGGCTCAGGTGTAGGCTCAGGTGTAGGTTCAGGGGTGGGTGAAGGTATAGGTGAAGGTGTTATAGACGATGAAAGCTCATCAATTTGCTTTTCAAGCTCTTCGATTGTTTCTATCAACTCTTCATTTTCACTTTTTTTGCTTGTGCAACCTGAAAACATGCTGCCAATAAATATGATTATCAAGATAATAATTAATAATTTTTTCACTTTAAACTCCCCAATAAGAACTTTGTAGATAATTATACACTTAATATAAGTATATGTCACATTTATGCTTATGATATTTTAATAACTGATATTAAAAGGGGAAAACTAATGAGCTTTAAAATGACTGATTCCATAAATCCAGAAGGTATCTTATACAAACTCAACAGGAATAAGCTGAAGGTAGATAAATATATTTAGTTACTATCAAAATGACTTGTTATCATTGGAGTGCCATTATATTGCAATAAGTCAACACAAATATTCGCTTTTGCTGTATAATCTATATAATCATTTTCAGGGAGTAATTAATGAAACACGAATTAGTCTTAGTCTTGGATTTCGGCGGTCAATATAATCAGCTCATAGCGAGAAGGGTGAGGGAAGCCGGCGTCTATTGCGAAATGCTTCCCTATACTACATCAATTGAGAAAATCAAGGAGATGGATCCCATTGGTATTATTTTTACAGGTGGGCCTGCGACTGTAACTGATGAAGGCGCACCATTCTGCGATAAGGCTATACTAGGCCTTAACGTGCCGGTATTGGGCATTTGTTACGGCATGCAGTTGATATCGGCTATGGGTGGTGGAACCGTTAAGAAGGCTATTCAGCGCGAATACGGGCGTATAGAGATAAAACTTGATGAGAGCAAGCTGTTTGAAGGCTGTGAGAAGGATACCGTCTGTTGGATGAGTCATACATATCATGTAGACCAGATTCCCGAAGGATTCGAATTAATCGCATCAAGTATAAACTGTCCGGCCGGAGCTTTTCAGAATGGTGTACGTGGCTTGTATGGGGTGCAGTTTCACCCAGAGGTCAATCACACACCTGAGGGAACTAAGATTCTGAGGAATTTCCTATATAAAATCTGCGGTGCTAAAGGTGACTGGAAAATGTCCACATATGTGGATGATATGATAAAGAAAATACGTAAAAAGGTGGGGGACAAGAAGGTCTTATGCGCCATGTCCGGGGGAGTTGATTCATCTGTTGCAGCGGTACTGATTCATAGAGCAGTAGGAAAACAGCTGACGAATATATTCGTAGACCATGGTCTTTTACGCAAGAACGAAGGTGACCAAGTTGAGGAAGTTTTCAATAACCAATTCGATATGACCCTTATCAGAGTCAACGCTCAGGAGCAGTTCCTTTCCAGGCTGAAGGGAATTACCGATCCGGAAACAAAAAGAAAAATCATTGGCGAAGAATTTATTCGTGTGTTTGAGGCTGAAGCCAAGAGACTGGGACATGTGGATTTCCTTGTACAGGGAACAATATATCCGGATGTCATTGAAAGCGGAGCGGGAGATGCAGCAGTAATCAAAAGCCACCATAATGTCGGCGGATTGCCGGACTTTGTTGATTTCAAGGAAATAATAGAACCTCTTAGAGATTTGTTTAAAGATGAAGTCAGGAAAGCCGGACTTGAGCTTGGAATACCGGAGCATATCGTTTGGAGGCAGCCTTTCCCGGGTCCAGGTCTTGCGATTAGAATAATAGGGGACATTACTGACGAAAAGCTTGGGATTTTAAAAGATGCCGACTGGATTTTCCGCGAGGAAATAAAAGCAGCAGGACTTGGTAGGGATATTAATCAGTATTTTGCAGTTTTAACGGGAATGCGGAGCGTAGGTGTCATGGGTGACGAACGTACATATGACTACACCCTTGCACTAAGAGGTGTAACTACAACTGATTTTATGACCGCTGATTGGGCGAGAATTCCATTTGATGTCCTAGAAAAGATTTCAAACAGGATAGTTAACGAAGTTATGCATATCAATAGAATTGTTTACGATATTACAAGCAAGCCACCTGCTACAATAGAGTGGGAGTAGTATGACAAAAAAGAAGGGAAAATTTAAACGCAAGAAATTTCCGCGCTGGATATTGATTGCAGCGTTGTTTTTAATAATGTTGGGCACATATTTCTTTATTGAACCATATTGGCTTATATCTACGGAGTATGATGTATATGACCAGGATATTCCGCTTGAATTCGATGGATTTGAAGTGGTTTTCGTGTCAGATATCCACCATGGGCCTTTCTTTTCATACGAAAGGGTAGAAAATCTGCGCGATAAAATAAATGATATTGGTGCTGATATGGTTCTTTTGGGCGGTGATTATGTTCATAGGGGACCTTTGTATGTTCCGGCGGTCTTTGAAGCACTGAACGGTATATCTTCTCCAGGTGGTGTTTATGGAGTTCTGGGCAATCATGATCATTGGGATGGCGAACAGGCGACAAGGGATGGGTTTGATGCGGCAGGTATCATTGACATAGAAAACAAGAGAGTTGTAATTACAAGAGGGGAATCGGCTATTCATCTAGCAGGTGTAGGGGATTTCGACATGGGGTATCAGGAGTATTCAAGAGATGAGGATACATTCAGTATTCTGGTGTCTCACAATCCTGATTATGCAGCGGAATTAACTGATGATAAGCCCAATTTAATGCTATGCGGGCATACCCACGCTGGTCAGGTGACATTTTTCGGATTATGGGCACCTTTAGTTCCTTCAGAATATGGGAATAAGTTCAGATACGGTGAAATTGACTACAATGATATTAAAATGATTGTAACGAGTGGTATAGGAACAATAACTCCGCCGGTAAGATTCTTTGCCAGGCCGGAAATAGTAAAGATTACACTGCACAGCGGTGAAAAACCATGAAAATAAAATATCTGTTCCATAGCGGTGTTTCTGTCGAAATAGGCGGGGATATATTCATTTTCGATTACTATATGAAAGGTTTTAAACCCGAAACTTTAATTGATTATAGAAATGTCTATGTTTTTGTTTCACATGCCCATAGGGACCATTTCGACAAAAACATCTTGAAATGGTCAAAAATCAGAACTGACATCAACTATATATTTTCATCAGATATAATACCCGGTGTTAAAATTAAAAACTCAATATTCATGAAACCGGGGGAAACTGCTTTTTTGGGCAGCATTAGAATAACTGCGCTTGAATCAACAGATGAAGGAATTGCTTTTTATATTGAATCAGGACAGGGGAATATTTTTCATTCAGGAGATCTCAACTGGTGGCATTGGGAAGGTGAATCTGAAGAATATAACCGGATTATGGCATGGAAATTTAAAAGGGAAATTGATAAGTTGCACGGAGAAACAATTGATGTTGCTTTCATACCCATTGACAAGCGGCTTGAAGGTTCAATGTACTATTCAATAGACTACCTTATGTCGGCAGCAGATGTGAAAATGGTATGCCCAATTCATTTTTGGGATGATATGGAATTTTTAAATAAAGTGAAAGAAGAGCTCCAAAACAGGGAATACTATAATAAAATAAGTTTTTACGAGGATTAATTATGAAATTTACTTTCAACCACAACAACATCAATGTACTGGATTTAGAAAGAAGCCTGGCTTTTTATAAGGATAACCTTGGCCTTAGGGAAGTGCGAAGAAAAGATGCATCAAACGGAAGTTTCACACTGGTATTCCTTGAAGACGGGGCAACCGGGCACAGGCTGGAACTGACTTGGCTTCGGGACTGGGAAAAACCGTATAACCTTGGAGACAATGAATTTCACCTTGCATTCAGGGTTGATGATTATGAAAAGTCCCATGAATTTCACAAAGAACAGGGTGTAATATGCTATGAAAACGAAAAAATGGGCATCTACTTCATTTCGGACCCCGACGGCTACTGGATAGAGATAATCCCTACCCGCTGAACCAATCATCCCTCGGATATTTAGCCCGTTTTGGACCAATCATCCGACGGATGATTGGTCCAAAAATGATAGCTGTAGGTTGAAATGGGCATTAAGTTAGGATAGAATATAGAAAAGGTTGGAAAAATGAGGATTTACAGTAAGGTTAGCAATTCATATATCTATCCCGACCCGGTATTGAATCTGAACGGTACCGGGATTTCAGCATACGCAAAAAAAATCAGTTAATTCGAGTTTCGGTAATTTAATATGTATATCCGGGCTCGTTGGAGCCCTTTTTATATTTAGGGCATATAAGGAGAAAATTCATGATTATTGTTTTAAAACCAAGAGTACCTGAAGAAAAGCTGCAGGCGCTGATAAAAGAGATTGAAGGGATAGGATTAAAGGTCGATCTATCCAGGGGAGCTGAGCAGACTATCCTGGGCCTGATAGGAAATACCCAGGCCGTTAATGAAGTGCGTTTTGAAAAAAACGAGATTGTTGCGAAGGTAATGAGGGTCCAAGAGCCTTATAAGAAAGTCAATCGCCTGTTTAAACCCGACCGAACGATTGTGAGTGTGGCCGGGCAGGACATCGGAGGTAAAAAACTGGCCGTTATTGCAGGACCGTGTTCCGTTGAAAGTGAAGCGCAGATTGTCGAAGTGGCAAAAGCAGTGAAAAAATCCGGAGCAGGATTTCTAAGGGGAGGTGCATTCAAACCCCGTACATCACCATATAGTTTCCAGGGACTTGGAGAAGAAGGTCTGGATATGCTTATCATGGCGAAAAAGGAGACCGGCATGCCAATAGTTTCTGAGATAATGGATGCCTACGTACTTGATAAATTCGTTGAGAATGTGGACATTATCCAAGTTGGCGCGCGAAATATGCAAAACTACAGCCTACTGAGGGAGCTTGGCCAAATTAAAAAACCGATTCTTCTGAAGAAAGGTTTTGCATCAACGATAGAAGAGTGGCTTATGGCAGCTGAATATGTAATGAACGGGGGGAATGAGGAAATTATTCTCTGTGAACGTGGAATGAGGACTTTTGAGACATTTACACGCAACACAATGGACATATGCGCAGTCCCTGTTGTAAAAAGACTTAGCCATCTTCCTGTAATTTCTGATCCGAGCCATGGCACAGGCATATCCTGGCTGGTGGGTCCTGCTGCAAAAGCTTCTGTCTCGCTGGGTGCTGACGGGCTGATGATAGAAGTTCACAATTGTCCTGATGAAGCCCTTTGCGACGGCAACCAGGCACTTACTCCCGAAATGTTTGATGATCTAATGAAACAGCTTAAGCCGCTGGCGGAACTTGAGGGAAGGTTAATCTAAAACCATGCTGCTGTTTGACGTTGGTCATATCGAAAGGTATTAATATGATTGCAATAAGGTATTAATATGATTCGCAATGCGGTTTACGGTGATTATAAAAAAATATTGGATATTGTCCGGGAAGTTCATCGCATACATCGTGATGCAAGGCCTGATGTATATAAGGAAACTTCGAAGCCTTTAGGTAAAGAAAGATTTACAATATTGATTGATGATCAGAATTCAAGGGTTTTTGTAACGGAAATTGATGGGGAAATTGCGGCTTATTGCATATTATCGATAAAGGAAATCCAAAATCATCCTATTTTAAATTCATCAAAAACGGTCTATATTGATGACTTTGCGGTGAAATCAGTCTATAGAGGTTCTGGATATGGTAAGAGCTTGTTTGATTATATTAAGAGTTTCGCAGAATGTGAGTCTGCAAATTCAATTCAATTGACTGTTTGGGAATTTAACATGTCCGCAATCAGATTTTATAATGCGGTTGGTATGGAAACCAGAAACAGAAAAATGGAGTTACTGCTAAACAAATAATACGGCGGTATATTAATCTGCGATGAAGGTCTTGATGATATTATATGTTGTGCTTACAAGGTTTTCAGAAGCATTCTTTAATGCATCCTCAAGGGAGACAGGTCCGGGAGTTATGCTGAAGGCGGCTGTAATTCCTAAGTCATATATTTCTTCATAACCTGGACTCAGCTTGCCGGAAATGCATATGACCGGAACTGATTCTTTTGCTGCAAGAGCTGCGATTCCCACCGGCACCTTGCCGAATGTAGTCTGGTGATCAGTATTGCCTTCCCCGGTTAAAACTAGCGATGCGCCTTTCAATTTATGGCTGAAATTGCATATTCCGGTGACAATATCGATGCCCTTTTCAAGTGTAGCACCGGTAAAGGCAACCAAACCTCCTGCAAGTCCACCGGCTGCTCCCGAGCCTGGGATGCCGCTGATATCCAGACCGGACAGTTCATTTATAACAGAAGCAATGTTCCTTAAACCGTCATCGAGATGCCTGATCTGTCTTGGAGAAGCACCTTTTTGAGTAGAGTAAACATAAGCCGCACCGCGTTTACCGTAAAGAGGATTTGTGACATCACAGGCAACCCTGATGTTTGTTTTTCTCACCCGGGGATCTATTCCTGAGTCATCATAAAATTTAATATCATTCATATAGCGCCCGCCGTATGACAGGGGTTTTCTTTCAGAGTCATAGAAAACAACGCCAAGGGCCTGGGCCATCCCCATGCCGCAGTCAGTGGTAGCACTCCCTCCTACGCCTAAAATAATATCCGTGCAGCCTTTATTAAGAGCGGCTAAAATCAGTTCGCCGGTGCCGAAAGTAGTGGTGTTAAGAGGATTTCGGTGATTTTCGGGGACTAATTCAAGACCTGATGCCGCAGCCATCTCAATTACAGCAGTTTTCCCGTCAGCAAGAATACCGAAAAAAGAATCGATTTCATTTCTCAGCGGTCCCGTTGCTTTTGTGTGGACAAGCCGTCCGCCGGCTCCTATTATCATGGCTGAAACTGTTCCCTCGCCTCCGTCGGCAACCGGTATCTTGACGATTTCGGGATTGGACAGGGCTTTGAGCACGCCTTCCTCCATAAATGCAGCTACCTTGACAGCACTCATGCATCCTTTGTATGAATCTGGAGCTATAATAATTTTCATATGAATCACCACCATTGTTACTATACATTTATTATATACCCGCACTTGAACAAAGTACTATACCTTGACAAATTTCTGGTTATGAATATAATTATGTTTAATCCAACCGCGTTGAAGGGAAGAGTAAACCGGAATTTTCAGATAAGAGAGCGGAGGCCGCGGCTGTAAGCCCCCGTAGAGAAAATCCTTTTGAAAACCACCCCGGAGCGGAAGCGTTGATTACGTTATAATCACCAATGAGACGGCGCTTGCGCCAATCAGGGTGGAACCGTGGGACTTATCCCGCCCCTGGATATTATCCGGGTGGCGGGTTTTTATATGTCAGCCGGAGCGTGAAAGGAGCAAAAAATGATAAAAATTACACTGAAAGACGGAAGTGTAAGGGAGTATGAATCAAGTGTCAGGCCCATAGATGTGGCCAATGACATAAGTGAAGGTTTTGCGCGCCAATGCGTCGCTGCTGAAATCAACGGCAGGCTTGCCGGGCTTTCAGAAGAAATTGCATATGATGCTGAACTTAACCTGCTTAAATTTGATGATGAAGGCGGAGCGGATGTCTACAGGCACACAGCCAGCCACATAATGGCTAATGCAATTAAAAGGCTGTATGCCGGGGCGCAACTTGCCATTGGGCCTGCTATAGAAACAGGTTTCTATTATGATTTTGATATAGAGAATACATTTTCAGAGGCTGATTTTGAAAAAATAGAAGCCGAGATGAGTAAGATAATTGCGGAGGACAATGAGATAGTCAGATTCGTATTGCCGAAGGATGAAGCACTGGCTTTGATGCAGGAAATGAACGAGCCTTATAAAGTTGAATTAATTGAAGAGCTGCCTGAAGGAGAAGAAATCTCATTTTACAGGCAGGGTGAATTCACTGACCTCTGCGCGGGACCGCATCTTCCTTCGACAGGAAGAATCAAGTCATTCAAGCTTATGCAGGTTGCGGGGGCATACTGGCGCGGCAGCGAAAAGAACAAGATGCTCCAAAGGATATATGGAACAGCTTTTGATAACAAGAAGGATTTGAAAAAGTATGTAGCGGCACTTGAAGAAGCAAAAAAGAGAGATCATAATAAATTAGGCAGGGACCTTGAGTTTTTTACTACATCTGATGTTATAGGCCAGGGCTTGCCTTTGCTTATGCCAAAAGGAGCAAAGGTAATTCAGATTCTTCAAAGATTTATAGAAGACGAAGAAGAAAAAAGGGGATATCAACTGACGAAAACACCTTTTATGGCTAAAAGTGACCTGTATAAGATGTCCGGTCATTGGGATCATTACAGAGACGGTATGTTTATTATGGGAAACGAAGAAGCCGGAGACGATATCCTTGCGCTTAGACCAATGACATGCCCTTTCCAGTTCATGATTTATAAAAATGGTTTGAAAAGTTATAGAGATTTGCCGGTCAGATATAATGAAACATCATCGTTGTTTAGAAATGAATCTTCAGGTGAAATGCACGGGCTAATAAGGATCAGACAGTTCACATTGGCTGAAGGTCATATCATATGCACACCGGAACAATTAGAGCAGGAATTCTTGGATGTTATTGATTTATTAAATTACACAATGAAGGTTTTGGGGATTCAGGATGATGTCAGGTATAGATTCTCAAAATGGGATCCTGAAAATACAGAAAAGTATATCAACAACCCGAAAGCATGGGAGGATACACAAGGGAAAATGCGTAAAATTCTTGATAAGATTGATATTGATTACATTGAAGCAGATGGAGAAGCAGCTTTTTACGGCCCCAAACTGGATATTCAATTTAAAAATGTATTCGGCAAGGAAGATACGCTGATTACTGTGCAAATTGATTTTGCGTTACCGGAAAGATTTGATATGCAATATATTGACAGCGATGGAAACAAACAATATCCATATGTTATACACAGAAGCTCAATCGGGTGTTATGAGAGAACCCTGGCTTTATTAATTGAAAAGTACTCAGGGTCTATGCCGGTATGGCTTGCGCCTGTCCAGGCAAAGGTGCTGTCGATAGCAAGTGCGCATGAAAACTATGCTTATGAAGTGAAAAAGGTACTTGAAGATGCCGGAATTAGGGTTGAGGCTGACATACGTAATGAAAAACTTGGGTATAAGATACGCGAAGCAAGGAATAACCGAATTCCATATATACTTGTCGTAGGCGACAAGGAAATGGAAGACAGGGCCGTTGCGGTCAGGAGCCGTAAGGATGGCGATATCGGCGCAATTTCGCTTGAGGATTTCGTTGCAATGATTAAAAAGGACAATGACGAAAGGGTGATCTGGTAGTATGAAGATATATGAAGAATGGAAGAAAAAGACAGACGAGGGCGGCGACAAAACGTTTTTTGATGAGTATCTTGAGAAGGAAATGAGTGCCTATATTGATATCCTTGGGGACGGAAGCGGAGTGCTGAAAGGCAGTTGCAGGGACCTTGCGGAAAAGTTTGACATGAAGCCTGCGGTCTTGGGAGGATTCCTTGATGGCATTAATACTAGCCTAAAAGAGCAGCTTGAACTTTCAGAACTTACGGAAGAGTCAGAGCTGGATGTTGAAATAGATTTTGAAAAACTTCTTTACAACATGCATTCTGCCAAAGCTAACTGGCTTTATCTTCTTGAGGAATGGGACAATGTAATTCCCGTCGATAAACGCAGCGAGATAAAAAAACAGTTTAACCGAGATACCACAGCAGTATCGCATAAAGTAGGCCGTAATGAGCCTTGCCCGTGTGGCTCTGGAAAAAAATATAAGAAATGCTGCGGGAAATAACCTCATTAATATTATTAATGAAGCGCCGGGGTTTACCGGCGCTTTTTTTATATGTAAAAGTGGTTGACTCTTGGCTATAATGACAATAAATGGTAATATAAAGCAAGAGGTGGGCTGAATGCTATATCCGCTTATTTTGGCAATACTAGTTTCCATATATGCTGTTTATACCATGCCGGAAGTAAAAGGCTGGCTTGGCGAATTGATTGTCCGGGTAGTTTTATCACTGATTCCGGATAATCATATTACAATGAACAACATTTATATTCCAGCTTACGACGGGATGTACACACAAATTGATCATATAGTAATATCATCCTGCGGAATCATTGTGATAGAAACAAAAAACTACAGCGGGAAAATCAGCGGAAGCAGCAGAAAAAAGTATTGGACGGCAATCAGGGCCGGTGAGTCCGGAAAAGTGTATAATCCCATAAGGCAGAATGCATATCATATCAAAATGCTGAAGGATAACTGCCCGGAGCTTGGTTCAATTAATATTTATTCTGTCATATGCCTTTTATCCGGAGCAAAAGCCGATGTAAAAACAAATATACCTATAACTAATCCAATTGGTTTAATAAGAATCATTAAAAAACTAAATATAAGCAATAAATACAATTTAGAGCAAATCAATAACCTGGCTGGGATGATAAGGGAAATTACAGTTGACAGCAGTACGGCTGCACAAAAGCATAAGAAGATGATTGCAGCCCGAAAAGAGCGGTTCAGGAAGGGATTTTGCCCGCGCTGCAATGCTAAATTAGTAAAAAGAAGGAGTGTCAGGGGAGAATACCTTATCTGTTCAAATTATCCGGTATGTAAATTTAGGGCTTCAAATAGGATGTAGTTAAGTCAAAACCATCAAAATTAATATAAATGTTTAATAAATTAATATTTATATCAATTATATAAAGATTGCTATTGACATATAAAAGATTAAGACGTATAATGCTAACATAAATTAAAGAGGTGTTAATATGAAAAAGCACATAATACCTGGAGAATGCCCAGTATGCAGCGGGGAATTGAAGATTGACAGCATCAGCTGTACGGAATGTGATATGAAGATGACTGGGACCTTTTATGTTTCCGGATTTTCAAGACTTTCACAAAAACAGCTTGAATTTGTTAAAGCATTTATAAAATGCAAGGGCAGTATCAAGGAAATGGAAAAAGAGTTGGGCATTTCCTACCCGACGGTTAAAAGCAGGCTGGATGAAGTAGCCGTAACCCTGGGACTGGCAGTTGAGCCTGAAACTGAAAAGGGAAATGCAGATATACTTGAAAGCCTGGATAAAGGCGAACTCAGTATAGAAGAGGCAGTTAACATAATTAAGAATAAGAGGTGAGAATATGGAATCCAGAGAAGAAATCTTAATGATTTTAAAAATGGTGCAGGACGGCAAAATCACAAACGATGATGCCGCAAAGCTAATTGAGGCAATTGAAGGCAAGAAGAGTACAGGGAGTTATAAATATGAAAGCCGTGAAAAAAAGAAACCAGGAAGTAAGAATTCCTTCGAAGAAAAAATGGAAAACATGGCGGAAGGACTTGAAAATATGGTCTCTGATGTAGTTGATTCTACAGAAAAAGCGTTTAGAAACTTTCCCGACATCAATTTTGGGAATTGGTTCAATCAAACTGAAAAGAGACATTTTTCATATAAAGCAACGGAAGGTATGAAACTTGATGTGACGACTAAAAACGGATTCGTCAGAGCATACCCTTCAGATGACGAAAAAATCAGCGCCGTATTTAGTATATCTACTAAAAGGGATATAGATGTTGATGAAGTAATGAAAAGCATACCGGTTGAGATTACCGATGAAATACTTTCAATCGACGCTTCCGGGGTTGACGGAGGAGTTAGTATTGAACTTAGAATCCCCCCAATTAGTTATGGAAATGTGGTTTTTAGAACGAAAAACGGCAGTCTGAGATGCGGAACTATCACAGCCAGTGACCTTGAGCTTATCACTAAGAACGGCAGCCTTAAGATAGAGGCGGCAAAAAGCCCGACACTTAAAGCCATAACGAAGAATGGATCCATAGCATGCAATTCATGCGAGTCAAGTAAAGTAGCTTTAAATACTACAAATGGTTCCATCGGGGTTTATGATTCAGAATGCACATTGCTTGATTTGAATACCACAAATGGAAGTATTAAATGTATTTCCAGCAAGTCGGATAACATTGAAGCGAATACAAGCAATGCGTCAATAAGAATGGAAGAATTTGAGCCAATAGGGCAGAAAGGCATTATGAGTTTAAAGACTTCCAATGGCAATATCAGGATACAGCTTCCGAGTGATACCGGTGTTAAATTCAATGCCCATGCAGGGCGGCACGGAAAGGTAATTGTCAATCACCCGTGTTCCATAAATAAAGATATGGAGTATGCCGGTGAGACGGAAGGATATGAATCAGCCGAAAAGAGGATGAATATCACTGCCAGAACAAACCTTGGGAGGATTGAGATATCTTAACCCGGAATACAGTGCAGTAGATCTGTTATAAGATAGAACTACCAGATCCAATGAAAATACAATAGATATTATGATGTCAAGAAACAGATGAGGTGTAAAAGTTTCGAGCGTCTGGTTAACCATGTGAAGAAAGCGAGTAAAAACATGAAAAAAATACTTATCCCGTTAATTATATTTATGTCGGCCCTCATAGGCTTTATTACATTTGGCATTTCTCGCAGTTATGCAAAGGTCCAGTATGAGAAGGATGTCATGAGCCATGTCATGTCCATCGGTGCCGAAAAGAACCTGGAGGCAGAATACCAGGGGACCAAGACGAAAGTTATTGGGCAGAATGTTCGGCGCATAAAAACCGTGCTGACAGTATCAGAGATGAAAAGGATATATAAGAAACCTTCCCTGGATGAAGAGAACGGGGTTTACCTGAGTTTCCCCGATGGGGCTGAGTTTATCCTTATTGAGGACCCTAAGGCAGATGACGGGGCTTATATTAGGTATTCATATAAGAAGAGAGTCAAGTGGTTCCGCGTAGAAGGGTACGATACGATAATGTGGGCGACAAGAGCCGTATCCCTTGAAGGCATATATACAGAGAATGAGAGAATAACCGAATAAACAATAGTATGTCACACCGTTATAATAATTAGAATGTAATTAACCAGCCGGAAACTATTTTTCAGCCCAGCTTGCCGCTATCTGTGCATCTGCCACAAGCGGCACATCAGGCATATAAGGGCTTCCGGCTTCCTCCATGGTTTGTTTAAGTATCGCTGCTGCTTTCAATGATTTTTCAGACGGGGCTTCAAGCAGTATCTCATCATGCACGACTCCAATAATCCTGGCATTTGTGCCGTCAAGTGTTTTAACAAGCATACCGAGGGCATTTTTAATAATGTCAGCTGCGCTTCCCTGGACAGGGGTGTTGTATAGCCCCGCTAATCCGGCATCCTCACGATGAAAGTATCTTCTTCCTGTAAGACTTCTTGACATTCTTGGTGGATTCCTTTTGATTCCATCATGCCATTTGCGGATTCCTTCGTATGCTTTAAAATATCTTTCCCTGAAATCTTCAGCCTCCTCAAGGGTCATTTCAACATTATAAACATCCTGGGAATAGGCCTGAAGCCCACGGGCACCCATGGCAAAAATCAGTCCGAAATTTACTGCTTTTGCTGCTTGGCGCTGTTCTTTTGTGATTTCTTCAATAGAAGTTCCGGTAACAAGAGATGCAGTCAGCCGGTGAAGGTCTCCTCCGCTTCTATAGGCTTCAATCATCCTTTCGTCACGGGCTATCTGGGCTGCAACCCTCAATTCAATCTGAGAGTAATCCGCTATAATCATGCTATTGCCCGGCGAAGGGGTGAAACAGCTTCTGAATTCATAGTCCCTTGGTATCTGCTGCATATTAGGATTCCAGCAGCTCATTCTGCCGCTATATGCGCCTATTTGACCATAATGTGCATGAATTCTACCGGTCTTTGAATTGATAAACGAGGGCATCGGTTCTAAAAAGCCGCTGAGCATTTTTGAAGCCTTTCTGAATTCATGAAGACTTATTACTATAGGTTCATTTTTAAATGGAGATAGAGAACGTTTGGAGGTGTCCTCAACTTTTACACCGTTATCATTCAACAACTCAAGCACCTGCTTATTGCTATTTAGATTTACCCCCATTACTGTGGTGGTTCCGAAAAAATCAGGTTGGACAATCGGCTTGCCTGCATAATCCAGCAATTTTTTTTCAGCTTCCGCATATTCCTTTTGTGTTTTTTCAGTAAGTCGTGACCATTGTTTCAAATCGAGTAGAATTCCAGAGTATTCTATTTCAGCAACAGCCCTTGTGCATTCAAATTCAATCTTAGCAATATCAACCAGTGCGTTGGATTTTAAGGCGGGGCTCATGACACTCCTTAACTCAAGAAGAACAGAGGCATCCTTTGCTGCATATTCGATTTGTTCATCACGGAGATCACCGCTGAAGTCGCTTTTTTGTTCCTCCTTCTGCAACTCGGTGCCCAGGAAAAATTCAACCAAGGCACCAAGCCCAAGCCGTTTTGGTCCGCGTGAAGTTCTAAGAAGATGCGCGGCAATCATAGTATCAAATATAGGCCCGCCTACTGAAAAGCCCGATGCCCGGAGAAAATTTATGTCAAATTTAGCGTTTTGAAATACTTTTACAGAATCATTCGATAGTATCCCCGCAAGAATCTTAATGTCATTGTCATCCGCTCTGAAAATATCAATTACAACCACCGGATTTTCATGAACTGCAAGCTGGACCAACCGAAGCCTCTCAGTATGCGGGTCAAGGCCCGTTGTTTCGGTATCAACTCCAATAACGTCAGCATTCAATATTTTTTCTTCATAGTCTGCAAGGCGGCCTTGTGCTGGTAAAAATATAAAAGAAGTCATGCCAAATCCTTTCTATATATTAATTATATCATTTAATTGCTGTGCTATAATTGAGAAGTCAAATGGTTTGTTTATGAATACGGCGAAAGGAATCTTATGAAAGTTTTTAGAAAATACGGCATAATTGCCCTGATGATAATAATCTCCGGTTTCTCGGTGTTTTTACCGCTGTATATCTGGCCAAAAGAGGTATTTAATGAATTCGATGCTGTGATGATCAGCGAAGAAGCAGCATACATGGAAACGGTTTCTGTGACAGTTAACGGACACATGAACCGCAAGCTTTTCGGCGGAACCCGATATACCGGTAAAATTAAACTGATTGGTTCCGGTCTGTCCGAGGATTATCAAAGCCAGAACATACAAATAAAATTCGGCATCGACGGGATTGGGCTGCTTAAATACATTGATGAAAGCGGGGAAAAGCTGCGCTTGGTTGAAAAGGGATATGTTTATATGCCGATGGATGCATCATATATTGTCATCGCCTTGATTTACGGTGAAGATGTGGAACAGGCAGATGTCATGGAAGGTGTATTTATAGCAGGACCAGCATCTGAAAGGTTGCAAGTTCTAGCACTGGTAAATGAAAAATTTGAAAAGATTCTTGATGAACCTTTTGAATAAATTCAGTAGCAAGTAAGGTATGACAATTTAATATTGCAAAAATAATACGCATGTATTATTATATAGTTCGCGAGCGCCATTAGCTCAGTCGGCTAGAGCACCTGACTCTTAATCAGGGTGTCCCGGGTTCGAATCCCTGATGGCGCACCAATAAAAGAAAGTCGCCCTTTTTCAGGGGGACTTTCTTTTAATAGATCCTCGTATTTGGGATTCGAACCAAAAAGAGGTGACGATGTTAAGACAATTGATTAGGTGAATAAATTTTTAGTCAGAAAACAAGAGACCGGCGCATCAGTATGTAAATCAAGGGCAAAACAGACGTAATCCTTGATTACAAACCAAAAGAAAAAACAAAACTCTTAGTCTCTAATCTTTTGCCAGTTTAATAATTCTGTAGGCTTGAGCACTTAATGTTGAGTATTCTCAAAACATTCTATATAATTACATTTTATTACTGAATAACCGTTGAAATAACAAGTTTGAGTGAGTAATGAATATTAAAGGGCTTTACTTATCTTTATTATGATAAAGAAATTTCTATTAAAAACAGCAATTAGACTATTCTAATTGGGAATATGAGGAAGTATGGATTATTTATTAGGAAATGACGTTTGGGTTTATGTAGTTATATTTGTAGGTAAAATAGTTGAAGTTAGCATTTCAACTCTGAGAATGGTTTTAATAAACCGCGGGGAAAAGTTTAAAGGCAGTATAATTGCTTTTATTGATGTTCTTTTCTGGCTGGTCATAACAGGTTCCGTTTTGTCAAGTTTTGGGAATAATATTTTAAAAATTATTATCTTTGCCTTAGCTTTTGCTATAGGAAATTATCTTGGATCGTGGCTTGAAGCAAAGATAGCTTTTGGAATTAGTTCAATTCAGGTAATTATGAATGAAAGCGAGTTAGTTCAAGTGCTTCTAACAGCTTTGCGATTAAACTCTTTTGCGGTTACAGCTATTGATGGACAAGGCAAGGATGGGAAGAGAAAACTGCTAATAATCCATGTTAAGAGGAAAAACATATCTAAAGCTGTTAAAATAGTTCATGATATTGCTATGGATTCTATAATTACTGTAAATGATGTGAAGGCCATAAGAGGCGGATTCATGCGGAAATAAGTGTAGTATGCACTTAGAATGATTTTTAAATATAGCTTTACATAAATAGTTATATAAAAATCAAATTAATATAATTTAAACTAGCTATCGTTTTTCTGGTACAGAGCCTTGCCTTCTGCTATTGTTTTCAGGTTATTGCTAACCATAAGCCGTTCAATCTGATTAAGTTCTTCAACCTTCATAAGCTCTTTCCCAAGATATACTTCATACTCATTTACAATTTTTTTTGATAAAGCATTCAAACGGTCGCCGTTAAGCTTGTTTTGGCTGCGGGTTTTCCCATAATCTGATTTCAATTGATCTAATTCTTTTTGATTTCTGTCGGTTATCTCGTTGATAATTGTTATTCGCTTTTCATTCTCAAAATTTAGTAAAGCAGCTTTCTTGTCCTTTGAGAGATTATCAATCTCCAGCTCCAAAGCCCTGGTCTCGCTATTATAGTCTTCGAGCCCATATGTAGTCTCATCTATATCATGTAAAATACGGTTCTGCACCCGCTTTTGCTTCCTTTTGCTGTCAGAAAGCCTTATACGTAATTCCCGCACTTTTTTCAATGCCTCTATATGTTTGCTCACCATTTTCCCTGTAAGAAGGTATAAACCTCCGAAGACAATTATTATTATGACGTAAAACAAAGCTAGATATAGATAGCTCCTATCAGAAAACCAAGCAAAATACACACCACACGGAATAATGAATAAGAAAAAAATCAATGTTCCAAGTATGATGACGAAATCTCCAAAGCCTTTTGGCAGATGAAGGGCAAAAAACAATCGATTATTAAATATAGAAGATATTTTCTCTTGTTTAAATATTGCTTTTCTTTCGGATTTTATAGTTTTACTTTCTATCTGCATATCCTTAGTTTCAGTGGCTATTCGTTCAGCGACTGCAATTTTTTTTGATTTATCCCGATTAGCTTGAATTTTTTTAATTTTAGTACGCGCTTCATTAATCGGTTTGTCATATGTCGATTCAATATGATTTTTGCGTTGTTTAATAGCTTTTGAAATTTCATCGGCAATGGCCTTTTCCTTATTCTTTACCTCTTTTTCGAGTTTTTTCTCTGATGAATCCAATTCCTTTTTTTGTGTTTTATATTTTTCCATTTCATTAAGATTATGCTTAATAATACGAAGTTGGTCTACTCCGCTGTTTAAAATGTTAGCTTCCATGTTAAAAATCCTCCTTAAGATTAGTAAAAAACAGATTAGTTAGATTTGTACAAATATATTGTTTTCTTAATTTGCGTTTGCTTTGAATAAATAGATTGACAAAATGGTTTATTTTTTAAGCTTGTACACTCTTAATTATAGAGCATAAATAATAATCAGTCAAAGTGTGTTATAAAGTGAGAACAGATTTATACATATAGAATAGAAAAGAAACAAAAATAACAATCGAATTGTGTTAAAACCACTTTTTCTTTTTGAAAATGCTGAGCATTATAATAGCCAGAATTATGCAACCGGCTATAAAAAAGTAGAATCCGTAACGAGCGTCAAGTCCGGGGAAATTACGGAAATTCATTCCGAAAACCCCGGCTAAAAAAGAAAGCGGTATGAATATAGCTGAAAATATTGTTAATGTTGTTATTACTTTATTCATATCATTATTCACATTAAGCATATGGGACTCAAATAGATTATTTGAAATTTCTCTTGCTGAATTTATATCATCAATTAACTGCATGATATGATCATTCAAATCTTTCAGATATGGGCCCAGTTCTTCAGAAATCCAGTTTTTATCCTCGTTCTGCAATAATTCTTTTAGAATTCTCATTGGAAAAACAGTGGTCTTTAAAAACAGCAGTTCTTTTTTCACACTGTACATATCATTCATATTAACATTAGTATTATCAATAATATTATCTTCAATAGAGTCAATTTTTGTATTAATTCCATAAAGAACTTTAAGATAATTATCTACAAGCAAATCTAAAATAGAATAGTACAAATAGTCCGAGTTTCTTTTCCTGACAATACCCAGGTTATCATTAATTCTTTTTCTTAAAGCATCGAAAATATCCCCGGATGTTTCCTGAAAGGTTATTACCGTGTCATCAATTTTTACAATGCTTAAATTCTCACTTTCGATTTCTTCGTTGGCTATATACATCATTTGCAGCTCACTGAAAATATGACCGTTGATAACATCGAATTTGCTGTGTTTTGAAATATGAATTATATCTTCAATTTCCAATCTGGGGATGTGGAAAAGATTTCCTAATGCTTCCATTTCCTCAATATGGTTTAAGCCTATTACATTTATCCATTTGACTTTTAGTCTCTTATATTCAGGCGTCTCTATAGTGTTTAATAAAATCTGAAGGTTATTAAACTCAATTTTCCGGACATTTTCATCATCATAATAGTATATTTCACCGTGAAAAGGTTCATCAGTAAATTTTCCCGTATAGTTTAAAGAACCGGGAGGTTGGCTGTAGTTGTTATCTTTATTATTGTTAATAGTTTTGAGATTTAATTTTAATTTCATAAAATATCCTGTAAATTCCTTTTCATATATTACATATTAGACTTAAGTGACTTTAATATATTACTCGTATATATATTATCACATAATTGAATTGGTCATATGTCATATAATCCCATTGGAAAACATTGTGTGTGTGTCGAAGCCATATTTATATAGATTAGAGCAATACAATTATGTCGGGTTTTCAAATGAGAAAGTGCAGTCATGTGAAAATCCTAAATTGCATATATTACATAATGAAGATATAATCTTTTTCATGAGAAAACCCAAGTTTAACGGCATAAATGAGTTTTATAATATTGGGAACGACCTTCTTGAAGCCGCTGAGAAATCAGAGGCTAAAATCATGCGGGTTTTTGCTATTATAGAGAGCACAGCTGAACATAACCAGTACAAAGTAATTAAAGCTTTTCAGAACAATAATATAAGCGAAACACATTTTATACCAAGCTCAGGATATGGCTACGGAGACCGGGGCCGTGATGCCCTTGACAGAGTGTATGCTGAGGTTTTCGGCACCGAAGATGCAATCGTCCGTCAAAGCATAGCAAGCGGTACAGTTGCTATTACAGTAATGATGTCTGCTAACCTGCTGCCGGGGGATGAAATAGTCTTCGCAGCAGGTATGCCATATGACACGCTTCTTGATGCAGTGGGTATCAGGGGCGGAGCACCGGGTTCAATGAAGGATTATGGGATTACCTATAAAATCGTAGACTTAAATCCGGATGGATCTGTCAATCATAAGGGAGTGGCCGAGGCTGTTGGTGATAAAACAAAAATGGTTTTCATACAGCGCTCAAGGGGTTATGAATGGCGCAAACCCGTAATGATTGATGAGATGACAGAATTGGTTGGGGAAATTAAGGCAATTAATTCAAAAATCATTATAGCCGTGGATAATTGTTATGGCGAATTTGTTGAAGAATCCGAGCCCGGTGATGTCGGAGTAGATATACTTGCAGGCTCACTGATAAAAAATCCCGGCGGCGGCTTATGCCCGTCCGGAGGTTATATATGCGGGAGGAAAGACCTGATTGAGAACTGTGCCTCAAGGATATATTCCCCGGGATTATCCAAGGAAGTGGGTGCTTCAGGCGGAGACAAGAGACTGCTTTTCCAGGGTCTGTTTATGGCTCCGCATACAGTTGAACAATGCCTGAAAGGGGCAATCTTCACAGCGGCCCTGCTGGACTCGCTCGGGTTTAAAACGTCTCCTGAATATAATGAAAAACGGGGAGATATCATTCAGTTAGTACGGTTTGAGACCAAGGAACAGCTGATTTCATTCTGTGAAGGCGTGCAGAAAGGCTCTCCCGTGGATTCCAATGTTAGGCCGGTTCCATGGGATATGCCGGGATACGACGACCAGGTAATAATGGCAGCGGGAACATTTGTTCAGGGAGCTTCCATCGAATTCAGTGCAGATGCGCCTATAAAAGAAGCCATATATCGCATACGTGCAGGGCGGATTAGTTTACAGCCAGGTGAAACTGGGTGTGCTGCTTGCGTTGCAAACTATAAAAAACCGTGAGATAATGGAATAAATTAATTTACATGTACAAAAGATACAGCCTATAGGGCGGAGGACGGGATGCCTGAAAAGGAAAGCAAAACAAAAACCAAGGATTTTAAAAAGATAAAAAAAAGAAAAAGGATAATAAAATACCTTTATCTGGTATTTTTATTGTTCCTTATTTTATATGTGCCCGGAGTCCTGTTGGCATCAGGAGGCGCAGGGGCTGATGTGGCAATCATCGGAAACGGCTCAATTATAGATTCCATTAAGGCGGAAGGCCTTGTGGTAAGGGATGATAAGCTTTTTGCCATGCCTTTTGACGGAATATATATGAAAGAAGCATCCGAAGGGGAGAGGATACCTGCCGGCTATAGGGTTGCTTCTATCGTTGACGAGACATTTGAAAGCAAATTCAGGGAATTGGAAGCCCTTGAAGCAGAGATCTTATCAAGGAAGAAAGACGGCGATATAAACAGCGGGATATTTACAAAAGACCTGCTTCAGGTTGAAGAACGGATAAAATCAGGGGTGCAGGAAATAGCTTCCATGGTTTCGGAGGGAAGCCTGGAAAACCTGCAGTCGATTATAAGTGAAATTGACAACTATTCAAAGTACAGGGACGAGATAGTATCGGGTAGCTCTTCATCAGATGCTTATACGGGAGAACTGGAAGTTCAATACAAAATCCTGGAGCAAAGCCTGGAAGATAAGGTTGTTAATATTTACTCTGATAAGCCCGGGTATATTTCATACTGGATTGACGGATATGAAGAAACTTATAACACAATTAACATAATTAACTCCGGACCCGAAGAAATTAAAGAAGCCATTAGACAGGGCGGGGACAGGCAGACCGCCGAATCGGGCGGGGCTTTCGCCAGATTGTCTACAGGAAATTACTTTACAATTGTATTTGTGCTTAATGAAAGCGATGCGGATAAACTTAAGGTCCGCAACAGCGCAAAACTGGTAATTAGTGAAATGGGAATTGAGTTTAATGTTGATGTAATCGAATTCGGGGCGGAAACGGATGGTAAAGTTTGTGTTTATTTCAAAACAAATAAAAAGCTTAATGAACTTGCATCTGTAAGAACCGTTAATGCTGAAATAGTTTTCTATGAATACACAGGTCTGATTGTGCCGGTAAAAAGCCTTTTAAATATGGATGCTTACCCCATCAGGAAAATTGAATTAGCCAAGGTGCAGGATAATTGGGTACATTTCATTGAAGTTGATGTTATCGCTGAAGATGGAGGCAATGCTATCATTTTAAGTCCCGGCGGTGAACTGAATTTATTTGATTATTACGTTTTGCGGCCTAAGAGCGTTGAGGAAGGCCAGGTAGTGAAATGACAGTAGATATTGGAGGGAATCTTAAAAAACTTAGGAATGAAATTGCCTGTGCATGCGAAAAGGCCGGCAGGGATTCCAGTGAAATCACCCTTGTTGCAGTATCAAAAACTGTGGGTAACGCTGAAATACGAGAAGCCATTATTGCCGGATGCACTGACTTCGGGGAAAACAGGGTGCAGGATTTCATTGCCAAACATGAGATTTTTAAAGGTGCAGCGGATTTCCACTTAATCGGGCATCTTCAGACTAATAAAGTAAAGTACATAGTAGGGAAAGCAAAACTCATACACTCTGTAGACAGCATCAGGCTGCTTGATGAAATAGAGAAAAAGGCTGCCGCAATAGAAGTGGTGCAGAATATTCTTATACAGGTTGATGTATCCGGCGAAGAAAGCAAATTCGGGGCATCAATTAATGAGCTGATTGATATTATTGAACGTAATGAAAACAATTCCCATGTGAAAATAAGGGGTCTAATGACCATGGCTCCATTTGTTGAAAATCCTGAGGAAATCAGATGGGTATTTAGAAAACTAAGGGATGTTTTTATTGACATGAGTTGTAAAACATTTTACAATACTGTTATGGAGTATACTTCAATGGGAATGAGCGGAGATTTTACCGTTGCTATTGAAGAGGGGGCTGACATAATAAGGGTAGGTTCAAGAATATTCCACAACACTTACTAAGGAAAAGACATAAATAATTTACTTAAGAAAAGGGAGGCATAGTTATGGCTAACATGCTGGACAGATTACTCAATGCTGTAGGATGGGATCCTGAAGTCGAAGAAGCTGATGATAGCTTCAAAGAAATCACCACCAAATCTTCTGACAAGAAACAGACAAGTAGAAAGGTAGTTCCAATGCCTGTACACGGAGGCAGCACTTTAAATGTGCTATATCCCGATAGTTTTGACGAAGCAAGGAACATTTGTCAGTTCCTGAGATTAAATCAGGCTGTCATCGTAAATCTTGAAAACATGAACAGGGACAACGCCCAGAGAATCGTTGACTTTATTAGCGGCGCAGTTTATTCGCTTGATGGTGGTATTAAGAAAATTTCCGCCGGTATTTTCGTTGTAACCCCAAGCACTTTTGTTGTTGAAGAAAAGAGCAGCGGCGATGATGCGAAAAAAGAATTTGAAGAACGGGCTTCTTCACCGTGGGCTAATTAAGAAAGGTATAAATGTCGTTAATTCTTAGAGCGGCTTATTATTTGCTCGAAGCAATATCATATTTGCTTCTGGCAAGGATAATTTTGTCGTGGATACCACAGCTAAGGCAGAGTAAGTTTTATGGTTTCATACATCAGGTTACTGAGCCTTTGTTAATTCCAATAAGGAAATTGCTGAGTAAGACAAAAGCAGCATCTTGGCCAATTGATATTTCGATAATCATCCTATTTCTTTTAATCAGGATTTTGCAAATCATTATTGCACGAATTTAGTTCTAAAAACAGCGGCAACCGCCGCTGTTTTATTAATCATTAAACAATAAAATTTGTTTGTTCCGATTAAAATGGTGTATAATATAGTCAAAGGTCAGAGATAGTCAGGGAATGGAGCGGCAGGTGGAATATAAAGATTATTATAAGATACTGGGAGTTGACAAAAAGGCTGATGAGGCAACCATAAAGAAAGCCTATAGAAGTCTTGCAAAAAAATATCATCCGGATGCAAATCCGAATAATAAGGCCTCTGAAGAGAAGTTTAAAGAAGCAAATGAGGCTTATGAAGTCCTGTCGGACAAAGAAAAAAGAAGCAAGTATGACCAGTTCGGAAGCAATTACCAGTATGCAAACGGGACGAACTTCGACCCATCACAGTATGGCTTTAATTATAACAGTGCACGTTCAGGTGGTTCTGCCAGCGGTTTCTCCGATTTCTTTGATATGTTCTTCTCGGATGGTTTTAATATAAATAATATATTTGGAGGAAGGACCGGCGGCAGACAAGGCAGCAGGATTCCTGTTAAAGGCGCAAATTATGAAAGTGAATTGACAATCAACCTAAAGGATGGAATTAATGGTGAATCCAAGGCTGTTACATTTAATGGCAAAAGGGTTAATATTAAAATCCCAATTGGGATAAAAGACGGGCAGCAGATGAAGTTAAAAGGACAGGGAGAAAAAATCCAGGGAGGTACCCCCGGAGACCTGTTTTTAAAAATCAAAATAAAGCCTGAAAGGGGCTATACCCTGAATGGAGCGGATATAGAAAAGAAGATAAATATATTTCCATGGGATGCATATTTCGGGACTAAAAAGAATGTAAGCATCCTGAATTCCCATATTAAAATAAAAATCCCTAAGGGTATAAAAGGCGGAGAGAGAATAAAACTGACCGGCAAGGGATATTTTGATAATAAAGGTAAAAGGGGAAACCTTTATATAATGATTAACATAATAAATCCGGAAAAACTGGATAAGGAATCTGAAAAATTATACGAAAAGCTTATGGCGAAAACAAAATAAATTAATCATTGCCTCGAAACCCTCCTGCATTTAAAATGGTGTAGGAGGGTTTTTCTATGAAAAGAAGAGATAGGGTTAAAAAAGCATTAAATTTTGAAGAAACATCAAGAGTCCCTATGGATTTGGGAGGAATGAGGTCTACATCCGTAAGTTGCTTTAGATACAGTGAATTGAGAAATTACCTTGGTCTTAAGGATGGACTGCCGCTGATATATGACAATTTTCAGATGCTCGCAATCCCGGAAACGGATGTCCTTGATGCGCTTGACTGCGATGTGGTTTTTTACGATGGTAAATACAGCAATGCATTGGATGAGACAAATAAGTTTAAATATTATGATTTTAACGGACGGCTTCCGGCAATGGTCGCAGATCCTTCTTCATATTCTGTCATGGAAAATGGAACAATACAAAAAGACGGCAAATCTATGCCTGTTGGTTCAACGGTATTTGATTCTCCCCACGGCGGACATGCATTCGATATTGATAATGTCTATAAAATTCCCTTTGAAGACCTGCGTGCAGAACTGGAAAGAAAAATCCTAACGGACAGACAGCTTGAAGAGTTTGCAGTCAGTTGCAGAAAAGTCAGGGATGCTTCTGACAGGGCTGTATTCTTAAATGGTTTTGAAGTTAATTTAAATTTCATAGGCGGGATTGCCAATGGTACCATGCTGTGCCTGCTTGAGCCGGAATATGTAAAGGATTACAATTGCATGAAGGCTGAATACACAGCGGTTCAGATGGAGAGGATCATTAAAGCCGCCGGCGAAAATATTGACCTTGTGCTTTCAGGAAATCATGATATGGGAACACAGAACACAACCATGGTATCACCGGGTATCATTGATGAGATGATATTGCCGTATTTTAAAATAGTTAATGATGCTGCGCATGGCACTAATCCGGGTATCAAGACTTTCCTGCATTCCTGCGGCGCGATTTATGACATTATTGACGGTGTTATAGACGCAGGGTTTGATATATTAAATCCGGTGCAGTGGACTGCCGGCGGGCATTCATACAAAGAGTGGAAAGACAAGGCCAGGAAGAAACTAACACTATGGGGAGGCGGCGTAGACAGCCAGCATCTTCTGCCGCTGGGTACGGTAGAAGAAATAAAAAAACAGGTATCAGAGGTTGTAACGTACATGAAAAAGGACGGAGGATTTATTTTCTGCAATATCCACAACCTGACTGCCGAAGTTGGCCCTGAAAAGATAGCGGCTATATATGATGTTGCAAAGCGAAGTTAAGTTCCGGTAAGTTAACCAATAGTATAAATTCATATAAAAGTTTAATACCCGGTTTATTGAAAACGATTCTAAAAAGGATATCCTATTAAAATGGATTTCCTTTTCTTCGATAAAAGACCGATGTTCCTGTTCGGAACAGCCATAATATTCGGGGCATATATAGCAACTGGAGAGAGTATAATCCAGGCGTGTATCCTGGCAGCGCTTATTACCGCAGGAGCTTTTGCCGGCAAAACCAATATTAAATATATTTTCATTGCATTATTGCTGGGGGCAGGCTTTTTTATCTATGCGCATTATTATACAGAATATTTAGACAATGAATATTTGCATCTTGACGGCAAATATTGCGTTATCAATGGAAAAGTTATTTCAATTAATAAGGAAAAAGAAGAGTATACTCTGGCAACGGTAAAGCCTGACGGCTATGGAAATAAGAAAATTAAAGTATACCTGCTTGACAATCCTTACGAGTTGATCCAGGGCGATAAAATATCATTTGGAGGAATCCTTCATAAACCTGCGCCTGCGACGAATCCCGGTGGATATGATGCCAGAAAAATCATGTATAGCGATGGTATAGCTGCTTATATATTTGCAGAAGCGGAGTCTGTTAATATTAACGGTGGATTTACATTCGGTAATATTTTTGGATATATCAGAAAAAGCATTGTAGATAATTGCAGGAAGTTGCTTGGAGAAGACAGGGGAAGCATACTGGCGGGAATGCTCATCGGTGATAAGACCGGACTTGATCCTGCTGTAGAAGACGGGTTTAGGGATAGTGGTTTGTCGCATACAATGGCTGTATCAGGTGCGCATGTGGCCTATATCCTTGCACCCCTTATCTTTATATTTTCGAAATTCGGTGTTGAAAGGCGGAAATATTATCCCTGGTTACTTGCTGTATTGTTGTTTTTTGCGCTGCTTACAGGCTTTCAGCCTTCTGTGGCAAGAGCATCGCTGACTGCAGCCCTGATGCTCATAGGTGGCATTATCAGCAGGGAAACTGATTCGCTGAACAGCCTTGCGTGTTCTGCAGTCATATTGATTGCTGCAAATCCTTTTGCAATATTTGATGCCGGATTCATATTATCTTATGTCTGCGTGATAGCAATTCTTATATTCTATAAGCCGCTTCTGGCAATAATAGGAAAAAGCCCGGTCGCCCGGGTGCTTGCCATCACCATAGCTGTTCAGGTCGGTGTTTTTCCTGCAACTGCAAAATTATTTTATTCGGTTCAGGTTTTTTCAACCATTTCCAACCTTTTAATTTTTCCTGTCAGGGCCTTACTGGCGATTTCAGGGTGGATAATGTATTTTATATCAACAATCTGCATGCCTCTGGCCCGATTATTTGCAGTTCCGGTCAGTATCCTTACGGACAGTATTGTAGAAGTGGCATCTCTATTTGGGAGCAACTCATTATCTTCGGTAAACGTTCCTTTCATCCCTGTATGGATTATAGGACTGTACAGTGTATCCGTATACTTAGTATTGCATATGAAAAAGCATTTGCTGGTGCCGGCTGCAGTTGCTTCTCTGGCAATTATGGGATACCTGATGTTTTTCGCGGTTCCCGTGGATACCTATGTGTTTTTTGATTCCGGGCAGGCAGACTGTTTTCTGGTTAAAACTGACATGGGCAGGGATATTATAATAGATACCGGTAAATATGCGGACTGTAATTCAATAGCACATTTCTGCGGTGATTACATTGACTGTATTTTTATTACCCATGCCCACATAGACCATATCGGTGGCCTTGAGTCGATATTGGGTAGGTTCAGGGTCGGGGCGGTTTTCGTACCGGGCTGCGGGAGTGCTGAAATGACAGGTGTCAGGGACATGTGCACTTTAGCAGGCGTTCCGTGTATTGAACTGAAGGCAGGCACTGATATGGAGCTGGATGGATATGATATAAGCGTGCTTAATCCATTAGATAAAGATTATTTGTCTTTAAATGATACATCCTTGGTGTTAAAATTAACTCACGGGGACAAGTCACTGCTTTATTGCGGTGATATAGAAATGCCGGCTGAAATTGATTTGCTGGCCGGGGGCTGTGATTTGGCCGCGGATATTTTCAAGGTCCCTCACCACGGGGCCGCAGGCAGCGCTTATAAAAGATTTTACGAAGCGGTCGGGCCTGAAGCGGCGATTATAAGCTGCGGGGAGAATTACTTTGGGCATCCGTCGCAGGACTGCATGGAACTTCTTGAAGGATTGCCAGTCTATAGGACAGATCAGCATGGTGCAATTGTGATAAAAGCAAAAAAGGACGGATATAAGGTTACATTATGCAGGAGACAGATTATAACAGAATAAAGACTGAATTAAGCGACGGTCATTTGAAGAACCTTTACCTATTGTATGGCAAAGAGGATTTTCTTAAAAAGGCCCTGCTAAAAAGAATGATGTCCCTGGCTGATGCTTCTGCCGGTTATAGCCTTGAGAGAGTTAGGTTTGAGAAGGGGTTTACTTCTGATGAACTTTTCCAGGCCCTCAATACTGTGTCGTTTTTTGGAAAAGGTAAGTTCATTATCTGTTCTAACACGGAGATTTTCAAAGGCCCTGGCAAAATGGAAGATTTCGAAAGAGTCCTCGGGAAAATCCCGTCAGACAGTCATGTTGTTTTTATTGAATCCTCAATAGACAAAAAAAACACTCTTTTCATTGAAATAAGCAAGGCCGGGTTCGCATATTCCATTGGTATGAGAAAGACAGGCGACCTTTCAAGGTACATATCCAATAAATTTAAAAAAAATAAAAAAAGGATATCATACGAAAATATCAATCTGTTCATTGAATATTCGGGCAGCAGCCTTACGGATATTGAGTCCGATATTGAAAAAATCCTCCTTTATATGGGAAGTTCAGCTGATGTAAAAAAAGAATATATTATCAACCTTTGTTCCGGAAACAGAGAGTACCGGATTTATGAAATGACTGAGTATATATTCAACCGCGACTTAGCGAACAGCCTTAGGCTTTTAAACGAATTGCTGACTGATAAAACACCGGTGCAGGTCCTGCTGGCTACAATACACAACAGACTCAGGGAACTGTCAGACCTCAGGGAAGCAATGGATAAGGGCAGGGATCCTGTAATTTATAGAAATGGGAGACGGCTGGCTGATTTTATAGTAAGGAAAATGCAAAGGCAGGCTGCCAGCTACACCCTCGGGGGACTAAGGAAATCAATTATTCTTGCAGCTGACACCGATATGGATATAAAAGCAGGCAAAATCAACGGTGTTTCAGGGGTAGAAATCCTTGTAAATACACTGTGCAAAGTATAAACTGAACAAAACCAAACCGGAGGCGGAATATGAGATGGTCAAGGGAAGAATATATTGAATATGTGACTTTTAAAGGCGGTAAGCGCCCTATGTTCGTTGAGCTGTTCGGGCCATTGGTCGGTTTGGATGAAGAATGGCGCATGCAGGGTGCATCCGAAGGTGAAATCGGCATGACAGGGTTCGACTGGGATTATGTGCCGGTAGTTTTATGCGGAGGAAATACTGATGTTTTCGGAGGGTCCGAACCGCAGGTTCTAGAAGAAAACGAAGAATATATAATCGAAACTGACGGACTTGGAAGAAGGATGAAACTCATGAAGGGAAAGGCTACTGTGCCGCTTCCCATGGATTATCCCGTTAAAACTGCAGACGATTGGCTAAAATATAAGCATTTATATGTTTTTGATGAGAAACGCATAGATTGGGAGCAGGTTGAAAAAGCAGCGCATGAACAAAAGAACGGTGCGCTGGTCGTAGGTTCAATGCCCGGTGGGTTTGATTTGCCAAGGCAGCTTCTGGGTGAGGAAGAACTCAGTTACGCATATTTTGACGAGCCTGAAATGCTTCAGGACATTCTTATAACGGCAGCTGACACCAGCATTAAAGTTCTTGACCGCATAAGCGACAAGCTTGTCATAGACCAGCTGAGTGTGCATGAGGACATGGCCGGCAAAAGCGGACCGATGATAGGCCCTAATCAGATAGAGGAATATGTCAAGCCGTATTATCTAAAAGTCTGGGAAATGCTTAAGTCAAAGGGCACCAAAATATTCTCCCAGGACAGCGACGGAAATATGAATCCCGTTATGGATATTTTTATTGAAAGCGGTCTTACACAGATGTATCCTATGGAACCGGGTTCCGGAATGGATATTGTGAAACTCCATGAAAATTTAGGCGAAAAACTCTCCTTAAAAGGCGGTATTAATAAGTATGTCATTAAAGAAGGAAAGGAAGCAATTAGAAAAGAGCTTGAGTATAAAATGCAGCCTTCCATGCAAAACGGGGGAATAGTCTTTGGGCTTGACCACAGGATTCCTAATGGAACGCCCATTGAAAATTACAGATATTATGTGGAACTTGGCCGCGAACTCCTGGGGATAGAACCGCTGTCATCTGATAAAAAGGGATGGGCCAGGCAGGCTTTTTAGGTAAGAAAACATAAAAACACACAAAAATGAACGGGGTTAACCCCGTTTATTTTTATAGTTTCAATTATAAATGGCATAATTATCCCATTTTATTAAGAGCTGTAACAAGCCTGGATTTATCTCTGGCTGCTTTGTTTTTATGAATAATGCCCTTGCTGGCAGCTGCGTCCAAAGCGACTGTTGCTGTTTTGACTTTTTCAGCTGCATCAGCTGCACCGGATTCAATCGCCAGACGTGCTGACTTGATTGTTTTCCTGAGTGCTGATTTTTTCGAAGAGTTAGCAGCGCTTTTTTTATTAGACACCTTTACTCTTTTCATTGCGGACTTAATGTTAGGCAAAGCTTTCACCTCCGGTTCTTTTTTAGCTAAGTAATTGTACCATGATAAAACAACCGTGACAACCCCTAAAACAACGCCCCCGGGCAAACATAGGCTTTGGACAGACAATAGACTCATGTTACTGTTATTTTTAGAAAAATAAAGGGAATATTTTTGATATAATAAGGGCAGTTATTCATTTCTGAATCATGCACCATTCATTTTCGGAGGTATATCATGAGAAGAACGAAAATAATCTGTACAATGGGTCCAGCAACCGAAGGCCTTTGTGAAGAATTGATTAAAAACGGCATGGATGCCGCCCGCTTTAATTTCTCACATGAAAATTACGAAATACACGGCCGCAGAATCGAAGAAATGAAAAGAGCAAGGGAAAAACTCGGAATCCCGATTCCGCTCATTGTTGATACCAAAGGCCCGGAAATGAGGATTGGGTTACTTAAGAAAAAGTTCAATTTAAAAAAGGATACGGAGATAAGGCTGGTCGTTGAAGATATTGAGGGCGATGAAAAAGCTGTTTCTATAACAAATAAAATGCTTTATGAAAAAGTAAGCGAAGGGCAGGCTATATTCATAGACGACGGCAGGATTGAGCTTCAAGTAAAAGAAATAGATGGAAGTGATATTGTTTGCAACGTCATATCAGGCGGGATGCTGTCTCATCGCAAGGGTGTTAATGTGCCTAACTGCGACACCGGGCTACCTTTTATGACGGAACAGGATATCAGCGACATTGAATTTGGGATTGCCCGCGATTTTGATTATGTAGCTCTTTCATTTGTCCATAACGCTTCGGATATATATAAGGTAAGGAGCATACTTAAGAAGAAATACCGCGAAGACATTAAAATAATCGCAAAGATTGAAAACCGTGAAGCGGTTAATAATATTGACGAGATAATTGAAGCAGCCGACAGTATCATGATAGCCAGGGGAGACATGGGAATCGAGCTTCCGATCAGCGAAGTACCCGTAATACAGAAACTACTTATTAAAAAATGCTATAGCGCTGCGAAACCTGTTATTGTAGCTACACAGATGCTTGAAAGCATGACGGATAATCCTCTTCCTACACGAGCAGAAGTTTCAGATGTGGCAAATGCTGTTTATGATGGAACCAGTGTTGTAATGCTTTCAGGAGAGACAGCAGCCGGTGAATTCCCGATTAAATCCCTTCAGATGATGGCCAAGGTAGTAGAAGATACTGAAAAAGACATTGACTACCGCGCCCGGTTCAATGTTAAAAACTTTACTGATATTGAACTCAATACCCTAAATATAATCACAAAAGCAGCCGTCGTAACATCATTTGAGATTGAAGCCAAAGCAATAGTCATGCCTACAAGGACAGGTAATTCAGCAAGAATGGTATCAAGCTTCAGACCCAGCAGCCCAATCATTGCCATAACAATGAAGCCCACAATCCAAAGGCAGATGAATATGTCATGGAATATCAAACCCATGCTGAGTGAATTCATCGGTACTCAAAAAGAATTATTTGAAAGTGTAATGCAAAAAGCCGTGGACAGCGGAATGGTCAAAAAGGGAGACACAATAATCATGGTTGCAGGTATTCCTACGGGTAGCTCAGGCAAGACAAATATGATGAAAATTCACAAAATAGGGGATGCGGTTGTCGGGGGCTGAGGACTCTTTCATAAATATCAATTTATCTTGCTAAATCCGTTTTTTCTGATAGAATTAACATGAATAAAATTAGATTGGAGTTTTAATATAAATGGCACTCATTACATCACAGGAAATGTTTAAGAAAGCATATGAAGGCGGTTATGCCATCGGTGCTTTTAATGTAAACAATATGGAAATAGTTCAGGGTATCACGGAAGCGGCTGCGGAAGTTAATGCACCGTTGATTCTCCAGGTATCCGCAGGAGCAAGGAAATATGCCAAGCATGTATACCTCATGAAACTGATTGAAGCAGCTATTGAAGATACTGACCTTCCGATTTGTGTTCATTTGGACCACGGAGACAGTTTCGAAACATGCAAATCATGTATTGACGGCGGTTTCACATCAGTAATGATAGATGGTTCTCACCATCCTTTTGATAAAAATATCGAAGAAACAAAAAGGGTAGTTGAATATGCACATGCACACGGAGTTGTAGTTGAAGCTGAATTGGGAAGACTGGCTGGTGTTGAGGATGAAATCAACGTTTCGTCTGAGGATGCATCATACACAAGGCCTGACCAAGTAGAAGAATTTGTAAGCAGGACAGGCGTTGATTCACTTGCTATAGCAATCGGAACAAGTCATGGGGCATATAAATTCAAAGGCGAGGCAAAACTGCGTTTTGATATCCTTGAAGAAATACAGAACAGGATGCCGGGATTCCCGATAGTTCTGCACGGTGCTTCATCAGTAGTTCCTGAATATGTTGAACTCATAAATAAATACGGCGGTAACATGCCCGGTGCAAAGGGTGTTCCTGAGCACATGCTTAGGAAAGCAGCTGAAATGGCTGTTTGTAAAATCAATATTGACTCTGACCTCAGACTCGCTATGACTGCTGCAATAAGGGAACAGTTTGCACTTAAGCCTGACAATTTTGACCCGAGAAAATACCTCGGCCCGGGAAGAGACTACATCAGGGAAATCGTCAAGCATAAACTTGTAAGTGTCCTTGGCTGCGACGGCACTGCCGATTCATACAAATAAAACTCAGGGCCTCATACAGAGGCCCTTTTTTAATTCGAAGAGCTGACCCAGGGTCAGCTCTTCGAAAGGGAGGGTAATATGAACAATAGAAAAGATTTAACAGCGGTTGAGAGTCCTGAAGGGATTTTCAGGACCACAATGGACTATACCGATAATGCCATGCTTTGCCATTTCAATATGAAAAAAGGGGCAAAGGTGCCACTTCATAATCATCCTGCGGAGCAGATTGGATATGTTGTCAGCGGCCGTATAAAATTCATTAAAAAAGATACTGATGGATTCATAGCAGAACACGGATGCGGCTATGCTTTTAAATCGATGGAATTCCATGGTGCTGAAGTTCTTGAGGATTCAGAAGTAATCGAATGTTTCTCTCCTGCAAGAAATGAATATAAATAATTTTAAAAAATATGATTATATTGATTAACCGGTGAAACCTTATTTTCTTCGGATAGAGCTGTATTTCTTAGTGTTATCAATTCAGGTGAGTTCCATATATCATCTATGAATGATGTATCGGGATACAGGGATCTGGGTGTGATGTTTTTACCTTTGAAAGACTGCTTAATACCACCATTATAATTTATAAATAGATCACTCCATGCTGAATATTGAATAATGGGAGAATTAATGGAATATGGCATCTTGCATCTTATGCCATAATAATTTGATTTTATCTTCAATTGCTCTCGTAAATAGGTTAGCTTATCTGCATTCAGATTATTGTCGCAAGAATCAGTTGCTTTTTTGAAAACCAGTGAAATCTCATCTGCTTCAGTTTCAAACGGAAGACGCAGCATGTCGGGAATATAAGTCGCATCTGTTTTCGAAAGGAGATAAACAAGATTGACTACGGGCTTAACATGTGCGAAATATTTTCGCACAACGAGGTCGCGGACTGATGGGATAACATTGTTTATTCCTTCTGTAAAATCCCCAGGCGGATCAATGATTATATTAACTTTGGTTACGCTGTACTGGAATATCCATGGGGAAAGTTCGCCAAGAATGGCGACATCAGCCAAAACAGTCTTATTTATATTAAATTCATCAGCGAATTCCAATGCAGGCTGCATATTGCCGGTCAGTTCAACTGCGTTTTCAGTAACTAATACCAATTCTTCTGCAAATTTCATTGAGGGGGATAAAAATCTTAGAAGTTTTGTGTTAAAAGTTTCAGTAATACCATCCGCCTTGCCTTTGGAATCATTATAATTATCCAGCATTATAAAAATACGCCTTGGATATGATGCTAATTTCGATGTTCCGGATGAAAATTCCTGCTCATTAAGCAGGCTGTTTTCCAACTGAAGAGGGGAGAGGATATTGTTAAAATTGAAATTTGTTGTCTTATTATTCATTACTGCTTTTATTCATTTCTACGAGTACTTTGCCGTTTCTTAATTTATTCTTACTATCTGACAGATAGGCATCAAGTTTTTCAAGGGGAATAACATCGGAAACCAACGGGGCAACTGATATTTTTCCGGTTTCAATCATAGTTATTGCACGTGAGATTGTAGATGGGTTAATGTATGAGGCCTTGATTGTAATTTCCCTTTTGAATAAATCGAATGGCTTTATCACTATGGTAGCATCAGGGCGGGTAAGACCAAACAACATAACGGTGCCTGTATTGGCGCAGCAGGCCAAAGCAGTCCTGACCGCCATGATATTGCCTGAGCACTCAATCACTTTATTAAAACTGCACTTTTTGAGTTTTTCTATTGTGATTATATTTGAATCAAATACACTGTCAGCACCAAGTGACAATGCTTTGTATCTCTTGGCTTCCACCGGCTCTGAAACACCAATATGCGAAACCCCGGTTGCTTTGCAGATCTGAAGCATTATCAAGCCGATTGTACCGGCCCCTGTTATTAAGACCCGGTCGCTCATTTTTAAATCAGCAAGATCCGCTCCGTGCAGGCAGCAGGAAACCGGTTCTGAAAAGGCAGCGTCTCCAATGGGAACATTGGCTGGAATCTTATGAATCTGGGAATCGTGTGCCAGTACGTATTCAGCAAATCCGCCGTTAACCGTAACCCCGGTATTAAAAATATTTTCGCAGTAATGGGTATTGCCGGATAGGCAGTTACTGCATTTACCACAGTAATAATTTGGATCTACGGTTACTGTTTCGCCGGTATCAACAAGCGTTCCGGATAATTCATGTCCCGGGACAGTACCTGGAATTAGTTTAACTGAACCCTCATCACCCTCGTATAGGTGAACATCTGTACCGCAGATACCGCAGTATGCGACCTTGACCAAGTGGTAACCTTCAAGTGTATCCGGAACAGGTAGATCCTCAATTCTTAAATCATGTCTGCCATATAAAACTGCTGCTTTCATAAGTTCCTCCGCCAATTAATTGTACCACAGAAATGAAATTTCATCCCTTTGCTACAATCTATTTTAGAAGAATCAGCCTTCTGTTAATTCGCTGCTATATTATTTTATTGAGGTGGGAAGCAGCGGCCAGCCTTTATCATTGGGGAAGGGGGTCGCATAATCATCTTTGAATTTTCCACGGGTGCCCTTATCCTTGAAATCGGGTATATCTATGGGAATGCCGCCTTCAAGAGCGCTCCGCCATGAAAGAATTGCAACGGCGGACATCAGTGAAGCATCATATACATCGAAATGTTCGGGGGGATTCCCGGACCTGATTGCATCTACAAAGTTTTTATTCATGAAATAATCGCCGCCGCCGTGGCCTGCCTTCTGTGCGTCTTCAGCGCCTTTGGGCCAACCCGGCTTATATGAAGCTGCTTTAGGTATTTTATCATCTGTTTCATGCTCATTGAGGGTTATAGAAAGCATGCCATCGCCGAAATACCCTCCGTCATAAGACCTGGGAGCTTCAATCGTGCCTTTTTCTCCCATTAGCCTATACCAAATACTATGGCCTCCGGCATTGCCCCAGCCAGTGATTCTAAATACGCTGCCATCATCCATTGTACATAGAATGACTGCAAGAGGATCATTTTTCCTGTCTGTTCCTATAGAAACTTTTGAATTGGCAATTGAAAGTGCATTGACTTTAATTGGCTTTGCCCCTGTCATAAACATAAGCGGTGCAAGCGCATGGGTGCTGTAATATGTTGAGGGAACATAATTACGCCAATGAGTAGCGTAGGGCGCTATCTTAAAGAAACCTTCCGCATTAAACGGATGCATATATTCGCCTTCGCCGAAAATAGATTTGCCGATTGTACCGGCTTCATATTCATGTTTCATTGCCAGTCCCATTTTAGTAAAAGGGTAGTTTTCAGCAAACATATAAGTCATGCCTGTTTCTTCAACCGACTCGCATAAAGCAACGGCTTCAGCCATTGTGCCGGCTGGTATAGTTTCGCTCAATACATGTTTGCCGGCTTTCATCGCCCTGATTGCAAACGGGGCATGTTCGTGGAAAAAATTAGCTAAAACAACAGCATCGATATCGGTTTTTAACATTTCATCAAAATCCGTGAAGAAGGCAACGTTGAAATCCTCAGCTGCTTTTTCTAATTTTGCATCAGAAAAATCACAGATGCAGGATAATTCCAACCCCTGTGATTTTCCGTTCTGCGCGCTTTTTGCGAAAGTCAGTCCGCGGCGCGCTCCTATAACGCCAAGTTTAATCGGCTTCATTCTGTACTCCTTAAGATGGGTTTGTTTCGCTTACGTTTGCAGGGACAACTTCTATATCATTAAGTATAGCTTCTGCAATATTCTTACAGTGGTCGCCGATACGTTCAAGATTGTGTATCAATTCAATGAAAATCAAACCTGAATGTGGATGGCACTGGGCATGATTTAACCTTTCGATATGAGCATCCCTGAGAGTCCTTTCCATTTCATCAACCTGGTATTCCTTTGAAATGACATTCCTTGCTAAATCGTCATCATATTGCTGAAGAGCTGTAAGTGTTTCTGCGACCATATTGGTGACAAGGACGAATGCTTCTGTTAGCTCGTTGGTTCCCTGTTTGGTGAAAGGAAGTTTTTTCTCAATCTTGGTCTGAGCGCTTATGGCTATGTTGTCGCAGTAATCACCGATACGTTCTATATCGCTTACTATGTGCAGCAGTCCGGTAAGTCTTATCGACTGGTTTTCCGTCAATTGCTCTGAAGCCAGAAGTTTCGATAGATAGTGTACAATCTCATGCTGCAGCATATCTACAACATCTTCTATTTCATGAACTTTCTTAATTGCAATCATGTCATTATTTATAAATGCATGCTCTGAAGTGTCCATCATCTGTGCCGTAAGTTCTGCCATTCTTACCAGTTCCTTTGTTACAAGATCCATGGCTATCGATGGACTTGAAAGCATTTTTGTATCAAGATACAAAGGACGGGTTTCAATGACAGTATCCTGTCCGGGGACAACCAATGAAACAAACTTCGCAAGATATTTTATGAATGGTAGCCACAAAATAGTATTAATGACATTAAATACAGTATGGGCATTAGCTATCTGCCTTGATACATCTGCCGCTGCCGGGGTTATCCATGTTATAAACCGCGCAAACGGTGTAATCAGGAACATGAAAATAACAGAACCTAATATATTAAAGATTGAATGTGCGAATGCCGCCCGTCGGGCGCTTACGCCTACACCAACAGAAGCAAATACAGCAGTTATCGTAGTACCTATATTGCTCCCGAACAAGAAGGGCAGGGCAAAAGCAAGCGGAATAAGATTGCCTCCGTCCGGACCCGGTGCTATTGCCAGCTTCTGAAGAACCGCAATTGTGGCGGAACTGCTTTGTACAATCAGTGTCATACCGGAACTGACCAGAAGTCCTAATACCGGAATATCCTGTATCCTGATAATAAGATCCGCGAACTGCTGGGACTGGGCAAGGGGTTTCATTACATCGCCCATAAGATTTAGCCCTACGAATAGAAGTCCGAAAGCAAATATGGTCTGCCCAAGATTTTTAACCGAGGTTTTCTTAAAGAAAAACATCAGGACAAATCCAATTGCAGTAATTGGATACGCGTAGTGGCCGATTTTAAATGCAACCAACTGGGCGGTAAACGTTGTACCAATATTGGCTCCGAGAATGACAGCTATTGCCTGCGGCAATGTCATTAGCCGCGCAGCAACAAAACCAATAACCATTACAGTAGTTGCTGAACTTGACTGCATGAGCGCGGTTACAAGAGCACCGACAAGAATCCCAATGAAAGGGTTTCCCGTAAGGGCTTTTAAAACTTTTCTAAGTCTGTCTCCTGCAATTTTCTTAAGTCCGGAACTCATCTCGTTCATGCCGAATATAAAAATGGCAAGTCCGCCGAATAATCCGAATAGAATTTCCACTGTGCTGTTCATTCTTCCTCCGGTTAATTATTTAATCGCGTTAAGTTTAATGTATATTTAACATCATGTAAACTGTTTTAACATACATTTATCAAAAATCTATAATTATTTTCCACTGAGGTCGAATGGCTGCCCTGCTGCCTTCGGAGCCTTGGAGGCCTTTGAGAATAAAACAAGAGCAATCAGAGTAATAACATACGGGAAAATCTTCAGCACAAGCGGCGGGAAGTTCTCAAACTGCGGTATGACCTGCGATGCATCTGCGATGGTTCTTGCAAAACCAAAGAAAAATGCCGCGCCCAGTATGCCAAGCGGTTTCCACTGCCCGAAGATCAACGCCGCCAAAGCAAGGAATCCAAGTCCTGCAACCGTTCCGTTGAATTCGCCGGCGTATGTAGCAATCATTACAGCACCGCCCAGACCGGCTAAGCCGCCGGAGAACATAACTCCGATATACCGCATCTTGATTACATTAACACCGGCCGAGGCTGCTGCATTCGGATGTTCGCCGCATGCCCTTAACCTTAAGCCGAAAGATGTTTTATATAACAGGAACCATGAGAATCCCCAGATGGCGAGGACAATCCAGGTAGTATAGTAAGTATTCTGGAAAAACAGGGGACCGATAATTGGAATTTTTGATAATAGCGGCACATCCCAGCGAATGATTCCAAGTTTGATTCCTATATTTCCGCTTCCTGTAATTGTTCTTGCAAGGAATACTGTCAGGGCTCCTGCCAGCATATTTATTGCTGTTCCGCTTATAACCTGATTAGCATTTAGATTAATGCTCGCAAATGCATGAAGCAGGGAAAAGACGACCCCGGCAAGAATACCGACTATAAGACCGATAACAGTGGATAAATCAGGTATTGCAACTTCAAGAGCTTTTATAGTAACTGCTCCTGCGAAGAAACCGACAACCATCAAACCCTCAAGGCCTATGTTTACAATACCACTTCGCTCGCTGTAAAGTCCTCCTAGAGATGTGATGAGCAAAGGCACTGTGAAAGCTATTGCATATGGGAAAATATTTACGATAATATTGAGCATATCCTTCATTGTTCATCACCTCCGCTTTTTACTCTTTTCTTCTCAGCGCGTCCAGCCTTCAGCCTTGTCCACATCTTCTCGATGAATAGGCTTGTCGCGGTAAAGTAAATAATAATGGCAATTATCGTATCTGATATCTGTGGCGGGATAGAGGTGTTAGCACTCATAAAACCCTTGCCGGCATGCAGCAATCCAAAAAATGTCGCTGCAAAGAAAACTCCCCAAGGCGACGTGTTTCCAAGCAGAGCAACTGCAATGCCGTCGAAACCTTGGCTAGGTAATATTCCAATCTGAATGTTTATTGAATACCCTGTATAATAGGTAAGGCCTGCGAGACCTGCAAGTCCGCCGGCAATCATCATGGAAAGTATTATGCTTCGATTGACTTTGATGCCTGCATACTGTGCAGCATGGCGGTTGTAACCGACAGCTTTAAGTTCATAACCCAGCGTAGTCCGGTCAATGATGAATTTAATTACTACAACACAGAAGATTGATACGACAATACCCAGGTTAAGATATGAACCGTTCAGAAGGTTTGTCAGCCACGGCATTCGAAGCTGAGCCACTGCAGGTATTGTTGCACTCTCTGTTTCCAGGCCGGCTGTAAAATAATTTCCGATGGTATAATATACAACCCAATAAGCTATCCAATTCATCATGATTGTGGCGACGACCTCGTGAACATTGAACCGCGCTTTTAAAAATCCCGGTATGATTCCCCAGATAGCTCCTCCCAGTAATGCAGCTATAAACATGAATAAAAGCAGTATGAGACGGGGAAGTTCAGTAAAGGTTAGCCCAACGATTGTTGCGCAAAGCCCTCCAATAAGCATTTGTCCAGCCGCGCCTATATTAAATAATCCGGTTCGGAAAGCAAATGCAACGGATAATCCGGTTAAAATTAATGTCGTTGCTATGGCAAAGATATTTCCGAATCTTTCAATGCTTTTAAATCCGCCCTGGAACAGGTAGAAGAATCCTTTGAAAGGATTAGCACCAATGGCAACCATGAGAATGGCTCCGGCCAGGAGACCGAGGATGACTGCTCCAAGTGATTTAATAATTCCGGTATAATCCCTTTTCATTGTTGCTCACCTCTTTTCACACCTGCCATCATAAGTCCGATATCATTCTCATTTACTGAGTCATTGTTAATAACAAGATCAATTAATTCACCGCTGTTTATTACCGCTATCCTATCTGAAAGATCAAGTATTTCGTCAAGTTCCAGCGATACAAGAAGAACTGCCTTGCCTGAGTCCCTCTGTTCGACAAGGCGTTTATGAATATATTCAATTGCACCTACATCAAGTCCTCTTGTGGGTTGAACGGCAATCAGAAGATCCGTATCAAGATCTATTTCACGGCCCAGGATAGCTTTTTGTTGATTGCCGCCTGACAGGGAACCTGCAGGCGACTTTTCGCCTCGTCCGGCCCTGACGTCAAAATCACTAATCAGCTTAACCGCATGTTTTTCAATGATATCCTGCTTTAATAGACCATTTTTAGAATAAGGCTCTCGATAATAAGACTTAAGAACAAAATTCTCTGCAAGAGAGTATTGTAATACAAGTCCGAATTTATGCCTGTCTTCAGGAATATGTGCAACTCCTGCTTCATTTCGTTTTCTGACATTATCCTTTGCAATATCGCGACCTAGTATCTCCACTGAGCCGGATTCGGATTTCCGCAGTCCGGTTATGGCTTCTACTAATTCAGTCTGGCCGTTTCCTTCAACACCGGCGACACCCATTATCTCTCCCCGGCGAACTTCCAGGGAAAATTCCTTAAGACCCATTGTTTTTCTATTGTTCAATACACTGAGATTCTTTATTTCCAGAACGGTTTCGCCTGCTTTCCTATCTTCCTTATCCACAGTAAACGAAACTTCGCGTCCGACCATCATGTCAGCCATCTGCTGGGTTGACGTTGACTCGACATCAACTGTTCCGATGACTTTACCACGTCGTATTACAGTACACCTGTCGGCAATCTCTTTTATTTCTTTTAATTTATGGGTGATTAGAATTATTGATTTGCCTTCTTTAATTAGGTTTCGCATTATTCCCATTAGCTCATGTATTTCCTGTGGAGTAAGAACTGCGGTGGGTTCGTCAAATATCAGAACTTCCGCATTTCTATACAGCATCTTAAGAATCTCAACCCTCTGCTGCATTCCGACTGAAATATCTTCAATTTTCTCGTCGGGGTCAATATTTAGGCCATACTGCTCTGACAGCTTCTTTATTTTTCTACCTGCAGCTTTTCTATCAAGAACAAATCCGCCTTCTATTCCCATTATGATATTTTCAGTAGCTGTAAAAGTTTCAACCAGCTGGAAATGCTGGTGAACCATACCTATGCCAAAGTCGTTTGCATCATTAGGATTATTTATATTAACATCCTTTCCGCGGACCTTGATTTGACCTTTGTCCATGTGATAAAGGCCGAACAGAATGCTCATAAGAGTTGATTTGCCGGCGCCGTTTTCTCCAAGCAATGCAAGAATTTCCCCCTGTTTTAGCTGAACCGTAACATTATCATTGGCTAAAACACCGGGAAATTCTTTCCTAATATTTAACATCTCTACAATGTAATCCATAACGTGCTCCTATGAAAACAAAGGGCGGATAAATCCGCCCTTTGAATTGTTTGTATTTGTTTATTTAATTAAGTCTCCCTGATCAGCTGAGACCACAATTGATCCATCCTGAAGGCCTTCAAAAACTTCTTTATAGGCATCTTCTGCTGCCTTTGAGAGGTTCGGGTTTTCGTCAGGAATCTGTACGCCGTTGTTTGATGCGTCAAATATCAATGTTTGGCCGCCCGGGAATGTTCCCTCATTATAAGCTTTAACCATATCATATGCTGCTACACCGATAGATTTCATAGCTGATGTAAGTATTATTGACTTATTGCCTTCATATACTCCGTCGGGATACTGGTCAACATCTACTCCGACAACCCATACATCTTCGCCGGATACAACACGATTCTTGGCTTCAGTTATAACGCCGACACCAACTCCGCCTGCAGCTGCGAATATAACGTCTACACCTTTGTCATACATCTGGGCTGCTAGAGCTGTTCCTGCTGCTACATCATCAAAAGATCCCTGATAAATGACATTATCAGCATTTATAGTGACATTTGTACCGTAGTTGGCATTTGCATATTTCAGACCCTGTTGGAAGCCCCAGTTGAATTTTTGAACTGCCGGGATTTCCATGCCGCCGATGAATCCGAATTCTGCATCAGGTTTTTCAACAGCTGCTGCAACGCCTCCTAGGAAACCGGACTGCTCTTCTGCAAAGAATATTGACACGACATTGTTTTCCTGCCTGAATTCTGAGTAATCGGCAGAATGAGGTGTTCCGTCAATAAGTACGAATTTGGCATTGGGATATTTGTCCTGTGCTGCGAAAATCGTAGCTTCAAATTTGTAGCCCGGGCATACAACTAGCATATAACCTGAGTCAACGAGATTCGTGATTTCCGTCATGTAATCAGCGTCAGTGGTTCCTGCCGGCTTAAGGTATTTCGGCTCATAACCGAAGTCTTTGCATGCATCAACAACGCCTTCCCATGTTCCCTGGTTAAATGATTTATCATCAATTGTTCCTGCATCGGTAACCATACCAACTTCAGCTAATAAAGCCTCTTTGGCACAACCGACGAACAACGATGCAACCATTACAACCGCAAGGACTACTAATAAAACTTTTTTCATTAATGATTCCCCCTATTGATTTTTTTTGTCTACGGCTATTATATCATATGGAAAATTAAAATACACAAGGTTTTTATGTTAAATCGATGTTGAAGGATTATGAAAAACAGTAAAAAGATTATTAAAATACCCAACATGTTGTGGTCAGTAAAATCATTGGCACAAATTAAGATTGCATTGATTAAGGCAATGGAGGAATGGTAGGAATCACACTTGGCACCGGAGGAGGAGATATAAGCGGAAACTCGCCAAGAGGAGGAATTACAAGTTTGCCCGTTTCAATAAAGGTATAAATATCTTCAAGAGCCGAGAGTGTATCGGGGGACAATCCGGGATTATCCTGAGGCAGTCCTACGCCGCCTGCAGCCAAATCAAAAAGCAGGTTCCTGCCTCCGGGAAATTCACCTGCCGCAAGGGCTTTTAGTATGCTGTAAACCGGAGCCCCGTAGTATTTCACAGCGGATGTAAGTACTACGGATGCATCTTCGATAAAAATCCCCTCAAGATAGCTGTCATAATCGACACCTACAACATATGCCGGTATTTCCCATCCCATTGCATCAATTGCTCCGGTTATGACACCTGAGGAAGATGAACCGGCAAGATTCAAGATGCATTCGACTCCGCTGTCGTATAGTGCATATGCAGCATAAAGGGCTTCTTCAGTATCGCCCGGGACTTGCAGATATGTTATGAATTGTTGCGACAAGCTTGCATCAATTCCATACACATTTACTGCATAAAGTATTCCTTCGGTAAATCCTGCGGTATACAGCTGCGCGCTAAGGCTGTCCCTTTCAATGATTACGCCGAAATCTGCAGATTGAATACCTAAGCCGAATGAAAGCTCAAGTGCAGCAGCGGCTCCTGCAAGAAATCCTGCCTGGAACTCTGAAAATACTACGGTTACAACATTTTCGCCTATAAAGCCGTCAAATTCTATCAATATAAAATATGTATCAGGAAACAAGGCCTGAGCTTTTAGCAAAGCACCCTTGAAACTTGAGCTGGGGAGGACAATCAATACGCATTCGGCCTTAACCAGTAGATCGATATGGGCGAGAATTGTTCCCTCGTCCATTGCCGGTAATTTCATAAATACAGGTTCATAGCCGAAATCCAGGGCGGCTTTTTCGAGTTCGCTCCATGCCATGGCTGACAATGCATATGCAGCATTGTCGCTGTCATCAGACAGCATGCCGATTTTAGGTGGTTCATCGACAACCGGTGGTATCAATGTTGGCTCCGGGGTCGGGGTAGGCGTTGGCTCTGCCGTTTGGACAGGTGTTGGTGTTGGAGCAAGCGTTGGTGTTGGAGAAGGAGTAGGTGTAGGAGCAGGTGTGGTAGTTGGGGTTGGTGTCGGGCCCTGGGTTGGAGCAGGACTTGCAGTCGCTGTATGCCCAGGGGTTTGCGAAGGGATGGGGGATGGAGTTTTTGGTAGCGGGGCATTGGGCTCGGGAACAGGTGTGCCTTCAATTGGAATGAATGGATTCCTGCTCGGAACAGGGGTTTTGCCGGCAAAATCATATGTCCCGTCGAATAATTCGGTGCAACCTGTTAGCATCAGTACTGCAAGTATAATAGAAATAACGATTTTAAGCTGTTTTCGCATAACAATCCCCAACAACATTATACATTACTAATAAAAAGCATAACAATAGCCCGGTAATCGAGTTACATTATAACAACACCGGACTATTTAATTAAATCTGTTCAAATTATGGAATTATCGAACCCGGGTCAGGATAGTTGATTAATGCATTTGAGCCATCAATCAGGGCAGCCACTCTTTCTGCAACCGCATCCAGTGTTCCCTGAGACAAGTTCGGGTTTTCTTCCGGGAGCCCAACACCGTTATTGTGTATATCCATTCTTATTTCCTGGCCGCCGGGGAATTTCCCATCAAGGTGCATTCTGATTATTTCATAAGCGGCGGAATCATATTTCTTCATTGCCGATGTCAGGATTACAGATTTTTCTCCTTCGTAAATGCCTCGTTCATATTGGTCGAAATCCACAGTTATAACCCATGCATGGCTGGATAATATGCGGCTTTTTGCAGCGTCAATGACACCCATTCCAGTCTGGCCTGCTGCAACAAGTATGACATTAACACCCCTATCGTACATTTCGGAAGCCAGGGTTTGCCCAAGCATGAAGTTTCCGAAATCCCCGCAGTAGATGACGTTTTCCTCAACTATAGTCGCTGTTGTTCCGTAAAAATAATTAGCAGCTGCAAGACCTTGTTGGAAACCCCAGTTATATGCCTGTATTTCAGGAAATTCCATTCCGCCGATGAACCCAAACTCAGCCTCGCCAAGTTCAACTGCAGCAGCTACCCCCGCTATGTAACCAGCCTGAAGGACATCGAAGCTGGTGGAAGCCACATTGGAAAATGGGTCGACGACAGTATCAATCATTGCAATATTCAAGTCGCTGTACATCTGGCGCGCTTCATTCATTGCTCCAATCAGGGCCATGCCAGGACAGAAAATAAGCCGGTTGCCGTTGTTATATAGTGTTGTCATTCCTTCAAGTAGTTCCTCAGCCGAACCACCTGTTTCTTCGATGAATGCCGGTTTAAAACCAAAATCATTTCCTGCTCGTGCCAAACCCTTCCACAGCATAGCATTGAAGCTGTGGTCGTCAATTGTCCCCCCGCTTGTAATCATAGCGATTCCGTCATTTGCAGCAGGTTGAGTCGTTGATTCATCTGATGGGCTTTGACTGGCGTTCGTTGGAGATGGAACTTCATCCTTTTTACCTGTTTCTGTATTCCCTTTACAACTTGACAATAATGATGCAACTATAAATAATGCAAGGAATAATAAAGTTAATTTCTTCATAAAAATATCCCCCAATATAGTTTTACATGTCAATTATAACATTTTATGTAAACTGAGGAAATTAGTTAACTAACAAATGACAATACTGAAAAATACTTATAAAATATAAGTATATTCTATTGATTTAATTATATGCTGAGAGTATAATACTTATAAAATATAAATAAATTGGGGAACATATGGGTAATTCTAAAAAAGTCGAGCTCTATAGGCAGGCGCATAGGCTCGTAAAAAAGCTCAAGAGAAGAAGCATAGAAAAAATGGATATACTTGAGACTATAGATATCACCCGCGGTGAATTCAGGGTTCTTCTTGTTTTAAACTCAAATGAAGGCAAATCACTGGGCAGTATTGCAAGCGGTTGGTCAATGCAAAACAGCAATATAACCAACACTGTCAATGCTCTTGCACAAAAGGGGCTTGCTGTAAAAAAGAAAGATGATGAAGATAAAAGGGTGACGAAAGTATTCATCACAGCCAAAGGCGAAAAAGTACGAAATAAAGTGATTTATGAATTTGACATGAAAATAAGCGAGAACCTTGAATCAGTCAGTAACGAGAAAATTTCGGCGGCGCTTGATGCCATAAACGACATCTTGGAACAACTATAGGAGTATTTAATGAGCGATAGGAAAAACGATCATGAAAAGCCTTTCAGCGAGTTCGATTTAAAAACAAGGCGCAGGTACAAGAAAATTGTTCGCAAGGGCAGCATACCTGAAGAGCTGATAGGCACAGAAGAAGAGAAAATCCTTAAAAAACAAATAAAGCAGAACCAAAGCATAAAAAAGGGCTGGCAGATATTCAAGGATTTTATTAAAAAACATAAGATTAGATACATGTCCGGAATTTTATCCGTTGTGGCTGTAAACGTCCTTGCTATTATTACGCCGGTAATTATCGGTGAAATAGTTGATATGCTAAGAAGTGCCGAAGCAAGCGGCATGGACGCTACAATCTCAAGGCTTTCTATTTTGTGCATAATAATAGTTTGCATTGCTGTCGTGAAACTGGTGGCTAATTTCCTAGTCAGATACTGTATCCTCGGAGCCAGCAATGTTCTTGATTATATTATGAGAAAGAAGATGTTCAATAAGCTCATTGACCTTTCCATGAACTATTTCAACCGTAAATCAGCAGGGGAGATAATGGCTCTTTCCACGAATGACCTTCGGACGCTCAGAATGGCCATCGGACGCGGGATAATGATGATAACAAATGCCGTTGTATTGCTTGGCGCAGGTATGATATATCTATCCTTTAAAATGAGTTTCGGTCTGACTCTGGGAATGATTATACCTTTCCCGATAATGGTTTTCATCATTACAAAATTCAGTAAATTCATTCACACCAGGTTTAGGAAAGTTCAGGAAACGTTTGCGGACCTTTCCTCTAAAACCGAAGAAAACATATCCGGCATCAGGATTATAAAATCTTTTGTACAGGAAGAACATGAAATAGAGAATTTCATGAAAATCAGCAGAAGCAATTACGAGGCGAATGTAAGCCTTGCCAAGCTTATGGCAATATTCCACCCGACTTTATCTTTTCTGTCGACATTGGCATACCTGGTAATGCTGCTTCTCGGAGGTCTCATGGCTATCGGCGGGAAAATATCCCTGGGCGAATTCGTAACTGCCAATGCGTTCTTAGGAATGCTTATTAGACCAATAAGGTTTATAGGCATGCTTATTAGCCACCTACAGCAGGGGCGTGTTTCATTAGGCAGGATAAGCGACCTGATATTCGAAAAACCCGATATATACGACGGGAAATTCGGCTCGGTTGCTGATAATGCCCCTGACAGGTTTTCAGGACGGATATCGATAAAAGGACTGGAATTCGGATATTCAGAAAAAGAAGGTAAAGTTTTCAAAGGAATTAGCACTGATATAGAGCCGGGCCAGACAATCGCTGTGATAGGCGAAGTTGGAAGCGGAAAGACCACCCTGGCAAATCTTCTTATGAGGATTTTCGATGTGGCTGGAAAAGGGATGATTAGTTTCGACGGCTATGATATCACTGAGATTCCATTGAAAAAACTCCGCGACAATATTGGGTATGTGCCCCAGGACAATTTCCTTTTTTCTGATACTATTTCATACAATATCGGTTTTTCAGAAGAGGGGAATACGAGTGAGGAAATTGAAACTGCAGCCATAAAAAGCAATGTATACGGCAACATTATAGATTTCCCGGATAAATTTGAAACGATGCTTGGGGAAAAGGGGGTAAACCTTTCCGGCGGACAGAAGCAGAGAATATGTATTGCCAGGGCGCTTGTAAAAGAAGCGCCGATATTGATTCTTGACGACTGCCTCTCAAGCGTTGATGTGGAAACTGAAAAAGAAATCCTGTCAAACCTGAGGGATGTAAGGGCGGGCAGGACCTGCATAATAATATCCCATAGAATTTCTACTATTAAGGATTCTGACAAAATAATAGTTCTTGAAGACGGGAAAATCGCTGAAGAAGGCAGCCATGACGAGTTAGTCGCCAGACAGGGCTTATACGATAAGATGTACAGGATGCAGCTGATCGAGGAAATGGAAATCAACGGGGGTGAGGCATCATGAGCGGACCGGGAATGGGAATGGGCAAAGGCGGAAGCCGGGGCCTTGACAAAGTAAAAGCCGAAGAAAGAAAAAAACTTGATAAAAACGCACTTAAAAACCTGCTGAAACATGCTGTGCCTTATTGGCCTCAGTTCCTTCTTGCATTGGTGCTTGTACTGGTTTTAACCGGGGCTGAATTAATCAGGCCTTATATCATGGGAACCGCAATTGATGATATTGCAGCTGCATTGGATAGTCCTGAGGCGGTTTCGGAATATAAAAATCATATATTGCTGATGGGTGCAGCATTCTTTGGCCTTGCAGTGCTGCAGTTGGTTGTTTCATATTTCAGTACTCTGCTGCTTCGTATTACTTCGGCGAAAATCGTTATGGACCTTAGGAATAAAGTCTTTAAGCACGTGCAGAACCTCCCGTTTACTTATTTCGACAAAACGCCTGTCGGCAGTGCCGTTACAAGAGTTTGCAATGACACCAATACTATAAGCGAGATGTATACCAGCGTACTTGTTAATTTCTTCAGGGATATTTTCATGATGGTCGGGGTCATAATTGTCATGTTCTCAATCAATGTCAAACTGGCTCTAACCGTTCTTGCAGTGCTGCCCCTTATCGCCGGCGCTGCTATTCTATTCAGATTCAGCGCCAGAAAAATCTTTACCAGGATGCGTGCTAAGCTGACGGCTATAAACATTTTCCTATCGGAGCATATAGCAGGTATGAAAATTGTACAGGCTTTTAATATGCAGGGTGCTAAAAAAGATGAATTTGATTCTGTAAACAAGGAGTATCTGAAAGAGAATAACAAGCAAATTGTCATATTCGGCGTATTCAGGCCGTTCATGGAAATTGTCTCAGCCCTGGCAACGGCACTTATACTTTGGATTGGAGGCAGGGGAATTCTGGAAAGCGCGATAAGCTTTGGGACCGTGTATATGTTCATCAATTATGCAGGCAAGTTCTTCCAACCTATTATGAGCCTGACTGAAATGTACAATACTACGCAGTCGTCCCTTGTATCCAGTGACAGGATTGAAACCCTGATGAAGAAAAAAGTAGAAGCTGAACCGGAAATTCTGGAAGAGCTTGGCGCTGTCAGCGGTGAAATTGAATTCCGCAATGTTTGGTTTGCTTACGTTGAGGAAAACTGGGTTCTAAAGGATGTTTCATTTATAGTCAGACCTGGTGAAAAAGTAGCAATTGTAGGAACAACAGGCGCAGGAAAGACAACGATAATCAGCCTTATCCTTGGTTTCTACAAACATCAGAAAGGACAGATTCTTATTGACGGCAAGCCTCTGAGCCATGTTAGCATCAAAGAACTGAGAAAAGCCGTAGGAACCGTCAGGCAGGATGTATTCCTTTTTAAAGGAGATATTGAGACTAATATAAGGTTATATAACGATATTGATATAAAAGATGTAAAAAAAGCCGCCGAGACTGTAAATGCTGCGAAATTCATAGAAGAGCTGCCGGGTAAATATAAGGAACCTGTTAACCAGAGGGGAACTACCTTGTCAGAAGGCCAGCGGCAGTTGCTTTCGTTTGCACGGGCACTTGTCATGGATCCTAAAATACTTGTGCTTGATGAGGCGACATCCAGTGTAGATGCAAAAACCGAGCAGCTGATACAGGACGGACTTGAGCATCTTATGGAGGGCCGTACCAGCATAACGATTGCCCATAGGCTTTCAACAATTAAAAACGCTGACAGGATAATGTTCCTGCACCATGGCCGCATAGCCGAAAGCGGCAGCCACTCTGAACTTATGGAACGCAAAAAACTATACTACGAACTATACTCAATCCAATTCTCCTGATCCAATCATCCGACGGATACTTTGCCCATTTTGATCCAATCATCCGTGGGATAATTGGATCAAATACTTTTTTGGATATTTTTTGGTATATAATAAATTAAAGTATTACGGGGGTATCAGAAATGCATCCATTTATAGAAGACACAAAATTAAAAAAAATTGATCCTAACGAAGAATATCTTAAACTGCTTATATCGGATTCATTTGACCATAAGCCTGGAAACAATAGTATATACAGAGAACTGGCCCGGCTGGAACTTCATGAAAGAGGGCAGGAAACCAATGAATTCAACCAGGAAAATTTTCACAAATCAATTCAATGCATTTATGACAGAATAGACTGCTTTGACTTTGTTCTTCCCGGATTCATATATATGATGGCAAAATACAGCGATTCTGATATTTTGCCAGATGAGATAAAGGCAGAAGCAAAAACGATGATTCTCGGGTGCAAATACTGGATAGACGAAGGCGGCCCTGAAAAAAGCCCATGCTACTTCACTGAAAATCACCAGATGCTGTACCACTGCAATGAATATATTGCGGGGCAGCTGTATAAGGATGAAGTTTTTTCCAATAATGGAAAAAACGGCAATTGGCATATGGGGCATGCAAAACCGTTTATACTTCGATGGCTCGAATGGCGCTTCAGGTTTGGATTCTGCGAATGGCTTTCAAATAATTATTATCATGAAGATATGCTGTCTGTGTCGCTTCTTGCTGTTTTTGCTGATGATGAAGAAATTAAGACCAAGGCAAAAATGATTATTGATCTTATATTCTTTGATATGGCACTGAATAGCTACAAAGGCATATTCGGATCTTCACATGGGAGGACATACTGTCAGAATATTACAAATACCAGAGACGGTTCGTTTGTTCTTAGAAGTCTGTTTCTTGGAATAGGAGATGAGGAACTTGCACTTTCCGCAGCAGCAGTGCAGCTTGCAATCGCAGGATATAAGGTGGCTGACCCGATTTTAAGCTGTGCTCATGACAACAGGACATTTGAAAACATTCAATGCATGAGCATGAATGTTGAAGAGGGTGCGGCTCTTGGTGTAGATCCATTGGATTATAAGAATTTAACATATTTCTGGGGTATGGGCGCAAACAATCATAAGATGGTTGTAAACAATACATTGAAGACTAAGGCTGAACCCGGTTATTATCTCATTGAAAGAGCAAAATCAATGAAAGAGCATTATGATCTTTGTGAGGCAGCGGGTGTATATACAGATCCTGACGGAGACTATACCTCCCGGCCTAAAGCTGATTTGTATGAGTATAAAACTAAAGACTATATGCTCAGTTGTGTTCAGGACCATCAAAAAGGTGCATTTGGCTTCCAGATACATGTCTGGCAGGCGACTCTGGGCGGCAAGGCGGTTATCTTTACCAATCATCCTGCAACGGACGACTACAGGGGACGGCCCAACAAGTGGGCCGGCAACAGAATAATGCCCAAAACCCAACAATATAAGAATGTGCTTATCAGCATGTATAACACAACTGTAGGCAAAGTTCCCGCTTATACATATCATACACATGCATACATCCCGCAGGAGTTTCTGGATGAAACAGTTGAAAAAGACGGCTGGGTATTCTGTCGGAAGGGCGACGGATATGCTGCAATCAGACCGGTTTCGGGATATACCTCATGGCTTCCCGCTGATATAAATTATAATCCGTATATGGGCCTGAAAAAAGAAAACGAAGACGGAAATCCAATTAAAGTTAAGGATTATGAATATGATGCGACAGGCCGTTCCAATGTATGGATTTGTGAAATGGGTTCAAAAGATGAATCCGGTAGTTTTGATAATTTTATAAAGAGTTTTAGATGCGCAGATATAACCGGCGATGTATTCGGTATAAGTTATAAATCGCCGACACAAGGTGTTGTCACAGCCGGGTGGAGCGAACCCCTTACAGTAAACGGAGATGAAATCAGGACAGATTATCATGTAAGATATGATAATCCGTGGTGTAAGGCAGCCAGGGGAGTATTAAAACTTGAAATATCAGATAATGATTCTGTTCTAAGTCTGGATTTTGTAAACAATGATAGAACACTCTTATAGCCGGTAATAATTTTTAATAGTAAAAAAAACGGCAAAACTCCTTATAGAAGTTTTGCCGCTTTTTCAGTAGTTGAATTTAAGATTTATAGATATACCGATTGACTATATCTTCAAGCATTTCCTGACGACCGGATGCATTTGTAATCTGGTCATGTTCCATTGCATATTCAGCAAGTTTTTCAAAATCAGTTGTTCCGTTTACAATATCCCAGCCGATTCCGCCTTTATATGAGCTATATCTGTCTGCAATAAATTTTTCAAGGACGCCGTCTTCAAGAAGCTTGTCAGCAACCAACAGCCCTTTGGCAAAGGTATCCATACCAACAATGTATGCAATAAAAAGATCATCAGGTTTATATGATCCGCGCCTGACCTTGGCGTCAAAATTAAGTCCGCCCGGCTTTATGCCGCCGTTTTTCAAAACCTCATACATACAAAGAGTTGCGTCATATATGTTGGTAGGAAATTGGTCGGTATCCCATCCGAGCAGCATATCGCCCTGGTTTGCATCAATGCTGCCGAGAAGTCCGTTTATCCTCGAAACCATCAGGTCGTGCTGGAATGTATGGCCGGCTAAAGTAGCATGGTTTGCTTCAATATTCAACTTGAAGTCATTTTCAAGACCGTATTTTCTGAGGAATCCGATAACGGTTCCGGCATCAAAATCATATTGGTGCTTAGTAGGTTCTTTGGGCTTTGGTTCAATCAACAACTGTCCTGCGAATCCTATTTTGTATTTATAGTCCACAGCCATTTTTAGAAAACGTGCCAGATTATCCTGTTCAAGGGCCATGTCTGTGTTCAACAACGTTTCATAACCTTCACGACCGCCCCAGAAAACATAATTGACTCCGCCAAGCCTATGTGTAATTTCCATGGCTTTTTTAACCTGGGCAGCTGCGAAGGCAAAAACATCCGCATTGGGAGAAGTGGCTGCGCCGTGCATAAAACGAGGATGTGAAAAAGCATTGGTAGTGCCCCATAGACATTTAATACCGGTTTCATTCATTTTTTCTTCTATCAGGTCAACCATTATGTCCAGGTTTGCATATTTCTCTTTCAGGGAATTGCCCTCGGGTGCAATATCAAGGTCATGGAAACAGAAATATTCAATCCCAAGTTTGCTCATTAATTCAAATGCAGCTTCAACACGTGCTTTCGCCAAATCCATTCCGTCGAGTTCGTTGTATGGCCTGTCCATGGTAGCGTTTCCGAATGGATCCACCCCACCGCCGGTCATTGTATGCCAATAACTCATTGCAAACCGGAAATGATCTTTCATCTTTTTACCTGCGATGACCTTTTCCGCGTCATAATATTTAAAAGCCAGTTCATTGGTTGAATCAGGTCCTTCGTATAAAATTTCCCCAAACGTTCCGAAATATTTATTCATTTTATGCTCCTTAAATTAATATACTTATTATATTCCCGCATTCCAGGAAAAATAAGTATAATTTATAATAAATAACAAAAAAAGCCCGAAGGGAAATATTGCGAAAAAGCCCGAAGGGAAATATCGCATTATTTCAGTTATAATTGTTATATCATCAATCAAGGGGGCAACTATGAAAATTCTGGCTGTAATGGGATGTTCAAAGTTTGGTAATACTACAGAGCTTGTTAAATACTTTTTTAAGAAATTATCCGGGCATTTGGAATTTGAAACTGAATATTTTTATCTTTATGATGCAGAAATTGAATATTGTGTAGGATGCCATAACTGCATTTTTATTGGTGAGAAAAAGTGCCCTCACTATCAAAAAGTCAACAGAGTTGAAAAAAAGATGCTTGAAGCAGATGTCATAGTGCTTGCGTCGCCCGGGTACATGTTCAGTGTAACCGGGGTAATGAAAGTATTCCTGGACCATGTTGCATACAACTGCCACAGGCCTAAGTATTTTGATAAGAAGATGATTCTCATCGGGAATTTTACAAAATGGCAGGAAAAAGGTGTCTTTATCCCAATGGAAACATGGGCGTCCGGTTCAGGATTTCAAATCGCCGGTAAACTTTGGACCGATTTGATGCCCTTTCCAATGACTGAAATAGCGATTGATAAAAAGAAGTTAATGCTAGATAAAGAAATAACAAAAGTAAGTAAGGCACTGGTCGGCCGCAAAGCAAGGAAGGTTGGTTTTGGCGATATAGCTATTTTTCACTCGTTTCGGGCACTTTGCGAAATAGCGCCGGATATATTAATGGCTGATCATGAATATTTCAGGGAGCGGAATGCTTTTGATAAGAACACCAAATGGTTTATACCTATTAAGGTGCCTGCAATATATAATCTTTTAGGTAAATTGATGGAGAAAATAGTGTTTCGGCAGGTATCCGGGTCTACCGATATGGAAAAACTCAAAAATATCAAGGGCCGTTATGTAACAAGGTTGCTGAGCAATGGAAAATGATTATAAAAATTTGTTAAAAAATTTCCTGGATGAGGAAGGAAAACTTAGACAGTTTCCCAAAAAGCATAAGCTTAGGATTGCTGTTTATTATCATCTTGCATCAAAGTTTGAAATGGGCAGGAAGTACTCTGAAAAAGAAGTAAACCGGATTCTGAACAAACATCATTCTTTCAATGACAGCTGCATGCTAAGGCGTGAATTATACAATAGAAGGTTCTTGAATAGAAAAAGAGACGGTTCGGAATACTGGCTTGAGGAGAACCAACCCGAAATGGAAGATATATTAAAATGAAGATTATAGTTTTTTCCGATTCGCATAGAGATATAAAAACAATGGTTGAGGTAGTTGAAAGAGGCGCACCAGATATGATTATCCACCTCGGCGACCATATATATGATGCAGTTGAAGTTGAACGTAAATTCATGGGTATCCCCATAGAATTTGTTAAAGGCAATTGTGACCTGGGAAGCAGTGCCCCGTCATATAAACTCATAGAAGTTGCGAACAAGCAAATCTTCATAACCCATGGCGATGTATTCGGTGTCAGGATGGGCATAACCGACCTGGCTGCAACAGGTAAAAAACATAGGGCCGACTTGATTCTATATGGTCATACACACAGGCCTGTCATCAAGAAAAGGAAGGGCATTTTAATGATGAATCCCGGTAGCATCGGCAGGTATTCCCGGGGACCATGGCAGCCGACTTTTGGAATAGTTGAAATCAATAAAAATATTGATTGCAGACTGGTAAACTTCGATGAATTCATCGGCGAAGGATAATTGACAGCATTTGTATCAATAAATTAAATAATATATAATTACATTACAAATAAATAGATGGGGGGGGGGAAGCCTTATGAAATTTCTAAAGTTCTTATTAATTTCAACGGGCAGCGTAGTCGGTGCGGCTGCTATTGCGGTTGGTACGGTTCTGGTAGTCACCGGAATGCCAACCAAGGAGGTAGACGTACAATGGACACAAGATCATTGGCAGTCGTATCTTGCCAAGAGTAGTGCGGATTATACAGACAATCATGCATCTGCAGAAGATATGGTTGCCAATAATATCACAGAATCAGGTGTTGTAACAGTTGATGCGGTTTTTACAAACGAGGAACTGTCGGCAGCAGCCAATAAAACTCTTAACAGCAACTCAGTAATGAAAGAAATTAAAATTAAATGCATGAATGATGGAACTGTCGATACAGCATGTGTAATTGGGAGCTTAAAGGAAATTATGGAAAGTAATCCCTCGCTGGAAAAATATAGTTTCATTGCCGGTCTAATTAAGAACAGACCTGTTTACCTGAACTCGTCGTTGTCTTATAATGCAGCAACCGGAAACTTTGATGCTGTTACAAATGAAGTCCGTATAGGCAAGATAAAGATACCGGTTTCATGGGTAGCGTTTGGTTTAGAAGACGCAGGGGCGGCAACGGCAAAAACACTTCGGGGCCTTGATGGCTTCAGTGTAAATAGCTTTAAGGTTACAAACGAGGGGATTGTATTTAAAGGAACTTTGCCTGAAAGAGTTGATTCTGACGGACCTTTCTAGTTTTCATCTATAGTTGGACATTTACATATCACACAATGTTTCAGAGATGTACTCTTGATTATAAAAAACAGGATATTGTTTTTGTGAACAAAGTAGCTTAAACAACAGTTAAATGTCTATAGGTTTACGATGAATATATCACTAGCATTCATTGACAAAAGAACAAATGTTCGGTAAAATAATTATATAAATCGAGGAGGGGTAAAATGGCTGATTTAGTAAAAATTGATTTTATTGAAATGCCCAGGGTACTTGTTATTGGCAAAACCCTTGAAGTGGATTGGACAAAAATTCATGAGAATAATCCCATCCCGGCTTTTTGGGACTCCTGCTTTAGGGAAGGTCTTTTTAAGAAACTGGAAGAATTGGGAAACTATGTGTACGATCCTGCTTATGTAGGCTATATGAATATGCACTCCTACACATGCGGGATGCTTATGAAACTCGGGTGTCCGGTACCTGCTGAAGATTTCACAAAAAATGAGATAATACCTACAACGGCTGCCGTAGGGTGGATCAAGGGCCATGAAAAAGATGTCTTCATGAGTGCTCACAAATTGACTGAAGAAGCACTTGAGGAATGGGGTTATAGGTACAATCCGAACTGTATGTGGTCTATGGAATTCTATAATTGCCCCAGGTTCACTGAAAAAGATGAGGAAGGAAAAGTAATCCTGGATTACTACATTCCTGTTGTAAAATAGGAGGGCATATGAAACACGAATTAATCAGGCCAAGACTGCTTGTGGAAGATTTTCCCAGGTGTTATGACTTTTATACTGAAAAACTTGGGTTCAAGACAACCTGGGGGACTAGGAACGGGCCATATGCTTCATTCAGTAATTCTCCCGAAGGTGAGCCTGTTTTCGCAATATTCCTAAAACCTAATTTAGTCGAATACACTCATTATGAACCTGCCGTGGGAACAGGACATAAAGATTCTGTAATATTGTGCATCCCTTGTGAAGATGTGGATATAGAATACGAACGCCTAAAGGCGCTGGGTGTAGAATTTATGGGGGAACCCATGACAATAGAACGCTGGTACTTAAGGTGTGTCTACCTCCGTGATCCCGAAGGTAATCTTATCGAATTAAGCGGTTAGCGGATATTAGTCTACGAAATTAAGCATAAATGTTAAAAAACAATAGCGGGACCCTTATTTATTTCGGGCCTTGATGATACTATATATTTAACTTGAATTCATGAATACTGCCAACACCATCATAAGGAGGTCCGAAATGGCTGTAGCAGGCCTTGATATTGGCACCGGTGGGTGTAAATGTACGATATTTGCAGATAGTGGAAAAATCAGCACATATTCCTATATGGAATATTCCCCGGAAAAAACTCCATCCGGATATATTGAATTAAATCCGGAACTTGTATGGAATAGCGTTCGTTATGTACTTAAAGAAGCAGCCAAAGGGCATCCGAGCAAGGACATAAAGGCATTATGCATAACTTCTTTTGGCGAAGCAGGGGTATTTCTTGATAAAAGCGGAAATGTCTTAAGGAACTCGCTTTTATATACGGATTTTAGAGGCAGCGAGCAAAGCAGGGAATTTCTGGACAAGCTTGGCATGGATGAAATAGTTAACCGGTCAGGCCACACACCCCATCCAATGTATTCGTTTAGTAAAATCATGTGGGTAAGGGACAACGAACCTGAAATATATAAAGCTGCAGATACGTTTCTTCTTTATGCAAACTATATACTGTATAAGTTGAGCGGCAGTAAATTTGTCGATTGGTCCCTGGCTTCTCGAACATGTCTTTTCAATGTTGTTGATAAAAAATTTGATGAAACATTATTAAATGCCGCGGGCATTGATTCCGATATCTTTCCAGCCCCTGTACAACCAGGAACTGCAGTGGCTGAAATGAAGACAGATATAGCAAATGAGCTAGGACTGGGCAACAATGTAAAGCTTATACTGGGCGGTCAGGATCAGATCTGCGCTGCTTTGGGAGCCGGCGTTCTGAGTGCAGGAGATGCGGTAAACGGTATTGGAACAGTTGACTGCATAACGCCACTGTTTGACAGACCGGTCATTAATCCCAAAATGACGGATTCCGGATTCAGCTGCGTGCCGTATATGATTCCGAATCACTATGTGACTTATGCCTTTAATTATTCTGGCGGTGCATTGCTAAGGTGGTATATGGAAAACTTTGGCAGAGGGGCCCTTCTTGCCATGGAATCCACCAGTTCAGATATTTACTCGTCATTGGAATCGAATGCTCCAAATGAGCCGACCGGACTATTGGTGCTTCCTCATTTTCAGGGTGCGGCAACGCCCTATATGGATATAGACGCGGTTGGCGCAATAATTGGATTGACTTTGGATACGGATGCATTTTCCCTATACAGAGGACTAATGGAAGGCGTGGCATATGAAGCGAAGGTTAATATCGATGGGCTTTCAGAAGCCGGAATATCGATAAACAGGATTTCAACATGCGGTGGGGGAAGCCGGTCGCCTATGTGGATGCAGATACGCGCTGATATTATTAATATTCCTGTGGATGTGCTTGAAGTCGAAGAAGCCGGTACCCTGGGCGCAGCGATTATGGCAGGGACTGCATGCGGAATATACAGTAGTCTTAAGGATGGTGTGAATAATTTAGTAAGGATAAAGAAAACTTATTATCCGAGCAGGAAAAACAATGAAATTTATAAAAACCAATATTTTAAGTATAAAAAATTATACAGCATCGTTAAAGAAGTTGAGGGGAGATAGCCATGCCGATTGTTCCAATGAGGGATATTTTAAAGGATGCAAAAGTCAGAAAATATGCCGTTGGCAGCTATAATGCATATGATTTAAGCTTAGTCAGGGGAATATTAAAGGCCGCTGAACAGGAAAAATCACCTGTTATTCTTGCCCATGCGCCTGTTCACTTTAAGTATACTTGCCTCGATAGTGTGGCAAATATTATTGTTCATGAAGCTAAAAAATCCAAAATGCCGGTAGCACTCCTTTTAGATCATGGATATGATATTGAAACCTGTATAAAGGCAATTGGCCTTGGATTTAATGCTGTTATGATGGACTCGTCCAGGCTTCCGATTGAAAATAATGCGGAAAAAGTTCGGCTGGTTTGTGATTTTGCACATAGCAAGGGTTGTGATGTGGAAGGGGAAATCGGCTATGTAACAAGGCCGGTTTCGGGAAAAGACGAAGGCTTTGATGATGATTCCATAGTTGATGATAAATCATATTATACCGATCCTGAAGATGCCGCAAGATTTGTTGAAATGACCGGAGTTGATGCACTGGCTGTTGCATTCGGCACGGTTCATGGAGTCTACTTTAAAAAACCGGTTCTGGATATTGCGCGGCTAGCCCGGATAGAAAAGGCGGCCGGCGGGGTACCGCTTGTTATGCACGGGGGTTCAGGTTTGAGCCCTGAAGATTATAAAAGCTCAATAGCCGGCGGCATTCGGAAAATTAATTATTATACAGGGATGGCTGTTTCAACGGCCCAAAGTATAAAAGAGAAACTGGATAGTACTGATGAAAAAGTTTTTTACCATAATATAATGATGGACTCAATTGAATACATCTGCTCGAAGATGTATCCAGGAGTATGAGACTGTTTTCATCATCAAATAAAGCTTAGGAGAATAAAAATGAGATTCGCATTATTTTTCGGCAACAGAGGATTTTTCCCAGGGGAATTGATTGCATCAGCCAGGGAAGAAGTAAAGGCGGCTGTCAAGTCAAAAGGTATTGACACATTGCTGCTGCCTTCTGAATTGACAAGATACGGAGCTGTTGAGACACCCGGAGAGGGTAAGATTTATGCCGACTTTTTAAAGGAAAATGAAGGTAAGTTTGATGGAGTCATAATGTCTCTTCCTAATTTTAGCGACGAAAACAGGAGCTATTGCTGCTCTTCGGGATTGTGGTGTTCCAATATTGATACAGGCATATCCCGATGAAATAGGGATGATGGATTTTGCCCACAGGCGGGACGCATTTTGCGGCAAATTCTCAATAATGGATGTATTTTACCAAAGCAATCTGCCGTTTACTGTCTTTGAGCCCCATGTTGTCCATCCGTCTTCAAGTGTATTTGCAGAACATATAGGTAAATTTGAAGCGGTCTGCCGAGTGGTTAAGGGAATGAAACGTTTTACTGTAGGGGCTATCGGAGCAAGAACCTCAGCGTTTAAAACGGTAAGATTTGATGAGTTGACACTTCAGAATTATGACATAACCACGGAAACTGTTGATTTATCAGAAGTGTTCGATAGAATTAAAAAAGTTGATGAAACTTCAGAAAAATATACTGCAAAAATAGAGCATCTAAAAAGTTACACAGATTGGTCTTCCGCCCCTGAAGGGAAGCTGGAATTATTGGCTAAAGTCGGCACAGTCATAGATGGTTTCGTAGACGAACTTGGGCTGGATTGCCTTGCGTTCAGGTGCTGGGATGAAATTGAGCGGCACATCGGCGTATCCCCTTGTGTTTTGTTGTCAGAGATGAATGACCGGGGACTGGCTTCGGCCTGCGAACTGGATGTCTGTAATGCAGTGCCAATGAGAGCGCTGGCCCTGGCATCCGGGAATTCGCCGACCTGCCTTGACTGGAACAATAATTATGGTGATGACCCTAACAAGTGTATTCTATTCCATTGCGGACCTGTTCCTGAAAGTTTAATGGTGCCTGAAACAGGTCATATTACAGAACATCCGATGTTTAAGAAAGCATTTGGCGCAGGGTGCGGATGGGGATGCAATGAAGGAAGGATCGCTCCGAATGATATAACCTACATGTCAAGTAAGACCGAAGACGGCAGGTTGGTTTTTTATATGGGTGAAGGTGAGTTCACATCCGATGAGATTGAAGAAGCATTTTTCGGCTGTGCGGGAGTCGCGAAAATTGATGATCTCCAGGAAAAACTAATGATGATTGGGAAAATGGGATACAGGCATCATGTCTCAGTGACCAAAGGCCATGTAATGGATGCGGTGTCAGAGGCATTTGCTACCTATCTTGGATATGATTTTATAATTCTGGACAAATAATATAAGAATCAGTTCTTAAGGAAAAAATTTCAAGATAACCATTGACTTTGACGCGGCGTCGTACTTTATGCTTGAGACGAAAGGAGAAAATATGGAATTACAGACAATAAGCAAGGTCTCTGAATATTTCAATGTTTCCACCAGGACCCTCAGGTATTACGAGAAAATTGGGCTTTTAAAAAGTTTAAGAATGGATGATTATGCCTACCGGGTTTATGACGGCTGTGCAATCTTAAGACTAGAGCAAATTCTCATCCTGAGAAAACTTCAGATTCCACTGAAGGATATTAAAAGGATTTTAACCGGCGGAGATACGGCTGAAGCAATGGATATTTTCATCGGAAAGGTTAATAGCCTGTCAGCTGAAATCAACGCTATGGAAACTATCAGGAAGATTCTTAGCGGATTGATTAATCAGCTGAAAAAGAATCTTGAAATAAAGGTTGACCAACTCTTATTGGCTGATGAGTCAGTAATTTCAATGATTGACTCGATTGCAAAAACAAGACCGGATTTAAAGGAGAAAGTGAAAATGGATAACCTTAATAAAGCTGAAAAAGATGCATCGAAACTAAATGATGTAAGAATTGTATACCTGCCCCCTGCGGAGGTGGCTTCGGTGCAGTTCTATTGCGAAGAACCGGAATGGAAGGCAACCGCAGCCATTGATAAATTCGCAAGGTTGATAGAACTGGGAAAAGTAAAGCCAGATACACGGCATTACGGATTCAACAATCCTAATCCATCACCGGATATACCTGAGGGGCAGCCTGACCACGGATATGAAATGTGGGTAACAATTCCAGAAGGGATAGAAGTTCCTGAACCAATTGTTAAAAAGAAATTTGACGGCGGTATGTATGCTGCGCATGTTATAAAGATGGGCGGTTTCCATGAATGGGGCTGGCTGTGGGAATGGGTTCAAAAGAGTGAAGTTTATGATTACGACGTCAGGGAACCGCTTTCAATGGGCGGATGCCTTGAAGAGCACCTGAACTATTTGAATAATTTAAATGACCCCGGTTTCAAAGAAGAGGATATGCAGCTTGATCTGCTGATGCCTGTAAAGAAAAAATCTAAATAATCCATACAAAAGAAAAAATAAGAAAAAACCCCGTTGTTATACCAGAAATGGAATAATAACGGGGGAATTGCCTATAACAGTACCAAAAACGGTATACGCATACAGGTATTATATATTTGTCGGGAGACACATTACTAAAAAGGAGGTAAAAGTGATGAACGGCGGATATATAACGGTAGTAGGGGTGGACATGTGCTTTGGAAAAGAGATTTTCAAAGTAGGGCAGATGCTCACACTCAGGAAAGATCATGACAACAGGTATGACGATGAAGCGATTGAAGTAGTTCTTGAAAGCGTAGGCGGTAGGGTCGGATATGTGGCCAACAGCTGCCATACAGTAGCCAAAGGGACAAAAAGCGCAGGTAGAATTTATGACACATTTGAAGAAAAGTGTCAGGCAAAGGTAGCATTCGTAGTAAACAATGCTGTAATAGCGGAACTCATCCAGGGTTAGCATCGGAGAAAGAATATGGATACATACACAATTAAAATTACTGAGATTATGGAACGCGAGATTTGCATAGAGGCATCCAATGAACTTGAAGCGCTGTCAGAAGCAATGCAGAAATATCAGGATAGGAAATATGTCCTGTTTCCGGGAATCCATGTTTCAACGGATTTTGAAATTTCTGACAATGCTGATGTCAATCAGGTAATAGCGGTTTAAATTATAAAAGCCATTTTACTACAGCTGTAGCAATACCACCTTTATTAGCGCATTGAGCGTAAAGGAACATGGCTGAAAAAGCCCTTCTCAGATACAACTCGGTAAGTGCGGGATCATCCCTTACAAAATCCTTGTATCTATAGCTATAGGTATTCTGCATTTTAGCCCAGTAGTCAAACACTTCCTGTTTCATATACTCCTTACGGTCTGCCAAATCAAGTATATCCTTGTCAATCAAGGGATACGAAAACGGTGTGACAAACGAGCCGTCATCCAGCTTTATGGTATTGCCAAAGCACCCGGCATTCCTCATTGATGCGGGGGTGCAGTCGTCAATAACTATGACATCCCGGTTCAGGTTGAAGTCAATTGATCCGTCCGCTTTCTCTTCTATTATCACTGCTTGTACGCCCACCTTTGGATGGATGCATCCGGAATTCTCCGGAGGAATTTCTCTGACCGTATAAGTGAACAGCATCTTACTATCTTTAAGATTAGCAATTGAGGGATACATAAGCGAAGCGAATCCAACAGCCCTTAATGGTGACCAGGTCATTCCGTTGTCTTTTGATTCAAAAAGAACTTCGCCGTCATAATTATCAAGAAAAGTTTCTCGATGATAATCAGAATCATAGGGTAGGGGATTATCAAAAACAGCGTAAGCTAAATCAACCCTTGAAAGCATCATAAATCGACCTGAATTAGTATGGAAAAAAACTGCCTCGGTAAAAAAGGATCGTTCTTTGTTCTCATATCTGCATCCAGTCACCGAAACTTCTTTTACAATCCAATTCTCGCCATGGTTATCTGAATATGCTCCAAAATGCCTTCTGCCTGCACAGATGCCGAAAAACAAACTACCGTCAGAAAGCTTTATGACATTCCGCCCGACATACAGCTGTTCGCCCTCGTTAGTTTTTATGAATTCCTTGTCAATATATATTTTACTGAAAGTCTCGCCATTGTCAGTTGATTTGAATATCATTGAGTATGGGTAAAGCCTTTCAGCGAATGAATCAGGGTACCCGCCGTCACCTTGGTAGTGGGCAAGGACAAATACATCTCCATCAATAATTGAAACTGAAGGTTCATGACCGCCGACCATTTCCCTGACATGCCGTCCCCAACCCCATGTAATTCCACCATCTGTAGACCTGTACATAACTACATGTGATGTCATAGCCCTCGGTGAGTTTTGGGCAGTATGCGTTGTAATCCTGTCTTCGGCATGTGCATGCGCAACGAACATTAAAATATCACCATTTGGAAGCTTACCAATATATGGTTTAAAATTGTAAGTGCCCTCAAGCCTGGTAATCCTACCCTCAATTACATCCGGCAGAACAGAATTATTAACAACCTTCATCAAATATCTATCCATAGCACACCCCGCTGCAATCATTATACACAATAGTCACAGCCATATGCGAAAAAGCCCTTCGGGCAATTTCGCTATTTTCCCCTTCGGGCATTTTCGCATTTTTAGAGAACGGATTCATAATTTAGTTTGAAATCTATTGACTTATTTAACTTAGGTATTAGAATATACTTGGTTGCACAATAAAACAAGACATATTCGAAAGGACAACTTATGGAGCCATTACTGTCAAAAGAAAAGAGAGAAGCGATTCTGAAGGAACGGGAGGAAAGACTCGAGAGAAATTATAAACGGGGTAAAGTTATTGTTACTATTATTGCGCTCACTTATATTGTTTTCACTGTAATAAGTTCAATTATCAGGTTGAATGTTCTTGGGTTGATAATAAATATAGCAGCCGCGGTGGCTCTTTGGTTCGGGGTCAAATGGGTCAGAGTATATTTTGCCTTTACAGTTATCGTAAATGCTATAGCGACCCTTGTTGTTCTATTCAACCCGGGTTTGTTATCTGCTTTACCGACATGGGGGCTGATCTTAAGTATAATCCAACTGGCTTTCGGAATAAGCAGTTCAATTCTTCTTTTCAAGAGTGAAGGTGTAATAGAATTCATGGAATACCAAAGAGAAGCAGTATAATAAAAATCCAGATCTATGAATCAGTTGAAACTAGGCTTTATACTCTTGCGAAAAAGCCCTTCGGGCAATTTCGCATTCAGGTTAATTGGTGTCGGTAATTTGATATAATCTCGCTGGTCATCAGGGCGCGATTGTATACTCTCAGGCGTTTGACTGAATCATGAATAAAGATGCCCGTATTCCCATTAAGGTCTATAAGCTGTGGGCTGAAGCGGCACCAGCCGAAATCCCGGGCGTCGCCGCCGTCGCATAAAACTCCGTTTATTATTATGGACAGAATCTTTGGGCCCCCGTCAATCACAATGCCGATGTGGCTTGTTTTGCCCGGTGTAAGCTTATTTGGGTTGCTGTCCCACAAATGCTTGGTGCGGCCATCACTGAAAGATATACATACAAATCCGTCCACAACCTCAATCAGAACACCCTTATCCATGTCATCTACATTCTCAAATAGTATTGCATCGGTACTGTCGCAAACTATATCAAAAGTTATGCCATTTCTAAGATCCAGTTTTGCGAAATCCGTTGCAGTTAAATCCTTATCACTGAATTTGGGAAGGACTGGCAAAGAAGCAGTACCAGCTGATGCATCAAATATCAGCCCTTCTGTAATTTCACTGTTTAGAGTTTCCTGTTTAATAAGTGTATCCAGGTAGGAATCGGGAATTTCATGGACACGTGCAGTTTCCTTCTGTGTCTCGGTAAGATAAATTCTTCCATTATCCTCAACCATATCAGGATAGCTTATCAGGGCATACTCACTATCGCAATACAGCACAATCTCGGGCTGACTCCATTCAAGCACTTTTCCATCAGGGCTGTCTGCCTCGTGTGCACATGAAAGCCATACAGGATTGCGGTCCGTGTACCACCTGAGGCCGTGATTATGGAACCAATAAAGATACCTTCCGTTTTTGCATTTCCAAACAACATTTGCGGCACGGGGATTTTTAAAGGGCATATATTGCGGAGGATCCCAGGTCCGTCCCTTGTCGCGGCTGTAAGTAAAAGCGCCTCTACCGTCAATGGTGCGGAACACACAGAAGAAACTTCCGTCACTCAATGCTACGATACTGTGCTCTTCTGCTATCGGCCCGCCGAATTCCGGAGTGCGGATGCCAACATCTCCGTCTGGGAGTGTTTCCCACAGTATTTTATCCGGATTTTTTTCTGTCGCAAGATTCGGACTCATCATAATCACACATTCTGAATTGCCGATTAAAGAAACCTTATCAAAGTTGAATTTAATCAATGGGAGGTAAAAAATACCTTCGTCAAAGAATGGCTTTCCCACGGTCCAGAAGAACCTATATTCCTTGCTGTTTATAACAACCGGATTGCGCCGGTCAATTTCAAACTCCCTCACTGGTATCTCATAGCGGTTCGCAGACCATGTAATCCCGTTGTCGCTGCTGTACTTAAATACAAAGTGACCGCCCATATCGCAGCGCTTACCGAATAGGTCGGCTTGCCTTACACGATCGGTATTATGGTTATAGAAACAATACAAGCGCCCGTTGGGTGCTTTTGCAGGAACCGCATACGCGTAATCAGTGTCATCATAGTCGATTTTAAGAGGCATTGACCAGTTCTCACCATAGTCTGTGCTGCGTGAAACCACAACGCACTCGCCAACGGCTCCCTCAACGCCAATGCCTGTCGTAGTAGTGCAGACCCAGGCACCGTCATCCGCTATGACGATGTAAGGCTGGTCGCTGTATGCATAGGTAGGTATTACATTTCCGTTTTTTATATGACGCCAGTCGGGTATTTTCATGATTTGCCCTCCTAACTCTTGATATATATATTATATTCCAATTAGACGGGAAATTACAAAAATCTATTCATGCCTGTATCAGAAATAACCTATTTTTGATATTATGGTAAAAACACATCAAAACTAAAATTCCATTTTGAAAGGTAGTGAGAACATGATTTCTGACATTAGTGATGTAAGAGAACATAAAAATTTTAGAGAAATTTGTTGATTGTAGGAGTAAATCATGTTAATACCGTTTGTAAAGGAAGATTTAAGTAAAGAACCATTCGTAAAAAGTGAAATGCTGTTCAGCCTGTTCCACAGGATTATTTCAGGTGAAACCGAAGTTGCCCTTAAAACAAGTGATGGCAATTTAATTGCATTATGCAGTCCTGGCCGTGACATGTGGCTTTGGATTAATGAAGAACTCAGCTTGAATATGAAAAGCAAACTTCTTGTAAGATTGGCTGGCGAACTTTTAAATAAAAACATAACGGGAGTTGTTGCTGAACAGGATATATCAGGCGGGTTTGCCGCCTGTTATGCTGAAATCAGAAATATTGAATATAAGAAGAATCATGGTCTGATTGGCTACGCATGCACAGAGGTCAAAGAACCGAAAGGCGTAAAAGGAGAAATGAGCCTGGCAGAATTAAATCAAACCGATATAGTGGCAAAGTGTCTTGCCGGCTTTTCTAAAGATGCCCTTAGTATGGAAGTTGATATTGAAAAATGTATGCCTGCAGCCCGGGAAATGATAGAGGCAGGGAACCTTTATGTATGGAGTGTTGGGGACGAGGTTGTGTCGATAGCAAAGATTGGCCAACGGCTGCCTGGTTTAGCCAGGATTAATTCAGTATATACTCTGCCTGATAAGCGGAAAAATGGATATGCGAGTGCACTAGTGGCAGGGGTGAGCATGATTGCTTTAAAAGAGGGCCTTAAGCCTGTACTGTATGCTGATATGACGTATCCGGATTCAAACGGCGTATATATCGGAATCGGGTACACAGAACAGGGCAGATTGGATTCGTACAGCTTTGTGTACGAAAAGTGACGAATCGTTTATATGTATTTTTGATTTAGGGATTATTATTTAAGGTTTTATATGAATATTAAAAACAACCAATTGATTTTCGTCTACGGTACGCTGGTAAAAGGCGGCAGGCTGCACTATAACATTGAAGGTGCCGAATATATAGGTGACTATGCCCTTGAAGGGTATGCCATGTATAGCATAATGGGCAGATATCCCGGGATAATATCCGCCGAAGGGGAGACCACCCTCGGGGAAGTTTATGAAATAAGCTACGACAATCTTAGAAGACTTGATATTGTTGAAGGTGACGATTACCACAGAATTACCGTTGATGTGTCAGATATTGCAATGGGAGGAATTTTGAAATGCAAAACATATATTTATACGCGGCAGGTGGATATCGCCGATAAAATACCTGAGAACATCTGGAAGGAAAAACACGTGAAAGCCCTGGGATACGGATCCCTTATGAACACCAGTGACTTCATGAGAATGTACAGTCCTGAAGAACAGAAGTCAATCAAAAAGGTCGGCAACGGGATTCTTAAAGGGTACAAACTCGGATACACCTACAGGTCAACCGGCAGGAAAGGAGGAGTTCTCGACGTAGTCAGGGGAAGCCTGGATGACTATGTCATAGGCGTGGTTAATGAGCTTCCTTTTGAACTTCTGACCGATAAAATTGATAGCCGTGAAAACAATGGGAAACTGTACCAGCGCGAAATGGTCCGTATTACCATCAATGGAAAACCCGAAGCTGCTTTCTGCTATTTTATAATGGATCACCGGAGGGATTACAATGGCGTGGCACCCCATGATGATTATAATCAAATTGTCTTAAAGGGTATGAGGGAGAACAACTTCCCTGATGAATACATAAGCAAATATGTTCAGTATGTAAAAGAGCTTAATAATAGTAGGAGTTAATTTGGGCGGAACTATAACACATTTAGTAATAGCTGATAAAATTATCAAAAAACTTCCGGCCGGAGTAATCACAGACACCGGTATGTTTTATGCAGGTTCGCTTGCGCCGGATGCAATTCATGCACGGCACAGCTATATCAGAGCCATGAAAAAACACACTCATTTGCGCGACGGCATAAGGGACATGGACTTCATGATTCAAGACAACAGAAGACTTTTCCACGAGCGCCTTGATCATTTTATAAAGACTAACATAAACAGAGAAGGCCCGATGCTGGATGTCTACCGGGGATACATATCCCATCTTCTTTCAGATGAAGTGTTTGTCACTACTGCACGGCAGAAACTTGTGGAACTGGTGGCCAAAGAAGGTATCGGCCAGCGCGACAGAAAATTCATCGAACGATTTGCCCCCGAGGTTCACAATAATGATATTATCCTCAGCCAGACATATCCGGATATTCAACACATAAAGAAATCACTTGATAAAATACCGCGATTTGAAATTGAAGATTTCCTGACCGCAGATGAAATAAAAAGAAGCCGCGACTGGGTTATCAATAATTTTCTCTCAGGAAAAAGAAAACCCGGTAGGCTTCGTTACATAACAGCCCAGGATATCAGCGCATACATAGAGCAATCCGTTGACTATTCAATTGAATATCTGAAACTAAAACAAATGCTTCTAAAATGATCCAATCATCCGACGGATGATTGGAACAAGTATTCTTGACTTTTTACGTCTACAAGTGTAGACTATAAGAACACACAGGGCATTTCAACTTTTTAAGACATGGGGATGACTATGAAGAGGCAAAGCAACATAACCGATGCCGAATGGCAGATAATGCGAATGATATGGAGTTCAGAAAATACAACATCTTCGCAAATAATTGCGCGCCTCGGCAAAAGCAAAAGCTGGTCGCCGACCACGGTTAAGACGCTGCTTGCCAGACTGGTGAAAAAGGAAGTTATCAGCTTTCACATGCAGGGCAGGACCCGCCTGTATTATCCACTGATGACAGAGATGGAATGCGTGCGGAGAGAAATGAACAACGTCATAATGAGGTTGTATGGACAGACTGTCAACCAGCAGTCGGAACACTTCACATTTTACGGCCATAACGATTCTTCATACATAAGCCTGCTTGCATCAGAACTCGAATACAACTATGGAAAAATACTAAATATACTGGGAATTGTCCTTGATGAAAAGATCATGGTATATACCCACGAAACGCAGTTGCAGCTGCACTCGGCGCTTGGCGTGCAGAGCGGGCCGGGTTGGCTTCGCGCCGGCAGCGCATGGGGCATAATGCATATAGCACCAAAAAAGTGCTTTGATAATATTAAGGCTGAAAAAGCAGCTGTCCATGTATTTGCACAGATTGTTATAAACAAGCTTAATCCAGCTACTCCGTACTGGCTTATGCAGGGTTATTCCGCCTATCTGGCGAAATGGCTTGAGCTAAAACGCATAAAGGATGCGGTAAGGGAACAGCTGGATGCCATGCCGGATATATCACTTGACGACATCAGTTCAGACTATGAAAAATTCAATGATAACAAAGGATATGAGCTTGCATATACGATTGCGCATTTCATTGTATTGGAATACGGTGCAGGGCACATGGCTCTGCTAATCAAGTCTCCTTACGATTACGAGGGAATATTCAACTGTACTAAAGAAAGGTTCCAAAAAAAATGGCTTGGATTCCTGCATAAAAAATATATGGGGGTATACTGATGAAAACCAAATTATTACTAATTCCACTACTTATTTTCGCACTTGTCATGGCAGGCTGTTCTGACAAGCCGGCTGAAACCACCAATGAAGCCGAGGTCTTCGGTACGTTCACAGCCACAGAGCTGGAAAAAGATGCTGACAGGCTGATGACGATCATTAAGGCATATTCGCCAAAGCTGTACACCGATGAAGAAGAGCTCCAGACTGAGTACCAAAATGCCTTGGCACAGTTTGAAGACAATATGACCGGCCTTGACTTTATCAGGATAATAAAACCGGTAATTGCAGCTCTTAGATGCGGCCATACACACATATATCCAAATGTTGACTGGGACAAAATCAATCTTCTCCCGATGGATATCAAGGTAATCAATGAAAAGCTGTATATGGTAAAAAGTGCCATAAATTCCAAAATCCCGAATGGAAGCGAGATAACTGCGATAAACGGTATGCAGGCTGATGAAATATTGGCAAGCATGCTAAAGGGAATGTCAGCCGATGGATATAACGAAACCGGTAAAATAAACTTTCTCAGCAGGATGCTTGTTCGCGAATACATGTTAAGCATAGAGTATACGGACAGCTTTGAAATAGAGTATAAAAGCCCAGACGGTAAAACAGGGAAAGACACGGTATCTTCAATGAAATATGTAAGGGTGAGAAGTAAACTATGGAAATCATCCTACAGCGACCTTTATGAATCTGAGTTTGCGGAAAAATATGCAACCCTTACTGTACATTCATTCAATCCCAATTCCAGAAATTCAATAGATGATTTCAATGAATTCTTCGATAAGTTCTTCCTAGAGGTAAGGGAAAAGGGAATTGAAAATGTAATACTCGATCTCAGGGGAAACAGCGGCGGCGACCCGATGATAACCAGCCATCTGTTCTCATACCTGGAAAAGGAACCTCACCCATACTTCGCACCTGAGTCACCGAATTACTACCCTGGACTAAAAGACAATATCCCAATGGCAGAAAACCACTTTGAAGGCAGCCTTTATACCTTAATAGACGGCGGATGCTTTTCGTCGGCCACCCACCTTATATCACTTTTGAAATACCAGAAAGTAGGCACTTTCATAGGAGAAGAGACAGGCGGTCACTTTGTATGCACCGATAGTTCCAGGGACCAGACACTTCCCAATACTGAACTGAACTTCCACTATTCGACAGAAGCATGGGCGGTTGACGTTGAAGGCCTTGAAGCAGGCAGGGGAATATTCCCAGACCATGAGGTGATGAAAACTGTTGATGACTACTTGAACGAAAAGGATCCGGTTATTGATTTTGCACTTTCTCTTTTAGGTAATTAAGAACTTCCAATATGACCGGGATTATAAATGAGCCTGAAGCTGTCATATTTAACTTCAATTGTTCACAGTTTCTTAATATTTGCCTGCTATAATGCAAATGCAGGGGAGTGATTTGAAATGAAAGTTTTCTTCCGTCTAGGTATTATTCTGATATTATTAGCCATTCTTATAAGCGGATGTTCAGCGGAAAAAGCTGTTTTGGAAAAACCCGACCTTGATTTTGACGACGGAATGGTTGATTTCGCAAACCGGACGCAGTATCTTACGATTGATCAGAACGGAATAAAGGCCACCTTGTATTACGAAGTCACCGGCAGGTATTTCAAAGGCAGCATGGAGAACATGACAAAGTATGATATAAGGGGGATAAGAATTGAATTCATAGATGCCGAGGGAAGGACGATTGCACAATCAATTGAGGTTGACGTTCCTGCCAAGGATATTTCGGAAGTAATATCAGGCAGCTCTTCCGGTGTATTCGACCAGTGGTCAGCGCGCCTGAAATTTACCCAGGGACTTCCCGTTGAGAAAATCGAAAGCGACCCGGTCATAACAGCCGGCGAAAGGATGATAGACGGTAAATTAGTAAATCTGGATTCCGACATCATGAAAAAGTATGAAGTATTCGATGTGAAGCCTAACAGGGGAGTCGAACACAAGGGCTATGTCTATGCCGGCAGGCACCAGTCATATAAACTTGAGGAAAACGGGATGACCGTAGATCTGAGGTACTCAGTCGAACAGTCCGGGTTCATCGGAACCATCTGCAATAATAATGGGAAAACCAAGTATAATTTCGGGATTCATGTTGTATTTGGGAACGGGAAGAAGACAGGGAGCTTCTCAATCTCCAGCCTTTCCCAGGGCGAATGCCTGGATATCGGAATGGGAAGCCTGGACTGGGATGATTTCGAGATTTACAGGCCTAACATACAGTATTTCGGTATAGATTCTACATATGATTTTGAGAAGAAGGCATCGGTCAGGGACTTATTTTAAGTATGATGTCACAATAATAATGTTAATGAATTATTAATATTTCTAATATAACTACACATTCCGGGGGTAAATTGGTAAACTGTTATCAATGGCAGGATTGCAAATTACCGTTATGACAAGGGCGCTGGAGATTTATTAAGGCGGACATTGCAGAAATTCGGCCTGGGAGATGTTGTGGAGAAACTCAATAACCAACTGAACTGAATGGAGTATTTAATGACTAAAAGTACAAAAATAACTTTAGCAACAGTTCTTATTATAATTGTAGCAGCGGTCATAATCTTTTTCCCGCTTAAAATTCGCAGCAGGCTGTTGGTTGACTAATTACAGGGGAATGAGCATTTCAGGAAGAGCAGATTACTACATCGATGGACAGGACGACTTTGAATTTGAGATAACCGGAAATACAGCAACAAATGTTTTCCTCGATTGGCTTGGATCGCATGTAACCATGCGTAGCTTCAGGAAAATCGAAAAACCCCTTGTTTACAGCAACCACTGGTACACAATCAGGCTTGTAAATAGAAGAACATACGAAATATTAAAAATTGTAACCAACGGACGGTATATTGAAATTCACGAGGGTAGTAAAAACAGGAAATACAGGATTGTTCCAAAGAGCTTTGACATAGAAATCCTGGATGAAATGATAAAGGATTATATTGAAGTTTATGACACCGGACCGCTCACACCGATTGAGTTCGAAGATATATCTGAAAGCTACCAACAGGAATACATCCGTCCTTCAGGCTGGTTGGATGTAGAGTTCCTTGATGCGCACTCCGGAAATTATTATTACGCGATATTTTATGACGTAAGACCATATGAAAATATTGAAATCTTTGATGATGGCAGCAGAATCGTAGTTTACTACGATGAAGGAGAAGGCAATCTGACGGACGTTGAGCTGAAGCTAAGCGAACTGCCGCATTCAAAGGTAATCTATTTTCTTAATGGAGAAAGATCCTATAATGTCATGTACGCGAAATCAATGGAATAAATCTATGAAGTGATATAATAAAACCGATGAATAAAAGAACTAGGACAACTCTATATTTGTTGTTTCTTGCCATTCTAATTATCCTAAGCTCATGCACCAAGGACCTGACATACGGAAACGACTACAGGCTGGCGATTATACCTGATGACGCAGTTAAAATCGTGCCCGAGAATGACCTCCATCCGCCTATATTACACTCAGAGGAATTTGAAAAGCCAGTCCCACTGGATATTATAAGCACCGCAGGCGCAGAGGATTCGGCATTTATACCAGCGGACAGGGATGAGCTCTATTTTATGTTTGTAAAGGATGTCAGGGAAGAACCTTCACAACAAGTTTTCGAAAGGGGCAACGGCATTTGGGTTTCTAAACTCATTGACGGAAAGTGGGCCGCACCCGAACTGGTCGTGCTTCAGAAAGAGAATAAACTCGCTCTGAACGGAGCGGAATTTATATATAGTGATGAAATGATTTTCGTAAGTGCCAGGCAGGATTACGAAGGACTCAATTGGTTCCGCGCAGTTGAAAAAGACGGGAAATGGTGCGACTGGAATATTATTGAGTTCGAACCCGCTTATGAAGTAGGGGAGCTGCATATCCACCGCAATACCATATACTTCCATTCATATATGGACGGCGGCAAAGGAGATATGGATATCTGGGCTGCCGAGATAGATGGCAATAAATTATTCAATCTTAGGAATGTTGAAAACATTAACACGGAAGGCTTGGAAGGATGGCCATATATCTCGCCTGACGGCAATGAACTTTGGTTCACAGGAAACCACATGGGAACCGCCGCTGTTTTCCGGTCTAAGAAAACCAACGGCGATTGGGGAATGCCCGAATTAATTGTTTCGCAATTCGCAGGTGAGCCCACCCTGGATAGGGAGGGCAACCTTTACTTCACGCACCACTATTTCAAGGACAGCGTCATGCTCGAAGCTGACATTTATGTTGCTTACCGCAAAGACTAAACTACTCTACAGGATATCCTGCTGCCACCCATGCCCCATAGTTTCCAATAATCCTGTATACAGGGTCAAAGCCTGCTGCCACAAGTTTCTTTGAACCGGATATTGAAGCGCTGTCGGAATGACAATAAACTAAATAAGGGACACCTTTGTCAAGTGTTTTAATTGCTTCGTCAAGCGATCCGTCACCTACATAATGGTTTATTGCTCCGGGAATATGACCATCAGCATATAGGGGCGAGACATCAAGGATAACCAGCTCCGGTGTTGATTCGATCAGCTTCTTTGCTTCTTCCGGAGTGACATCAATATAGCCTGCTTCTGTTTTCATACCAACCATCATTTCTTCCACAGGTGCTTCTGTCATCTCCGCAGCGGGTTCCGCAGTAGGCTCTGCAGTCATTTCAGGTTCAGGGCTTTCAGACATCTCCGGCTCATGACTAGCAACCATGGATTCAGCTGGCTTATCCATCATATCGTCTGCCTCTTTTTCAGTGGCCGGTGCTTTGGTGCATCCTGCCAGTATTCCTACTAAAAGTACTAAGGATAAAATTAATAGTAAACTTTTTTTCATTTTAGTTACCTCCTTCTTGATAGATATACAGTACCCAGGGAAGATGAGAAATATTGCCAATATGATGCCTTTAAAGATTTTCATGTTTTAATTAAATTAAATTGAGGATACTTACGTTTAGTACTATATTCAGTACAGCAATCCCTGAAATAACTATTGCTAGATAATTTAACCTGCCATATAATTGTTACCTAAGAATGAAATTGGCATTTTTGAAACAACTAAATATATCTTATCAAGAGTGACGGAGGGAATAGGCCCGATGAAGTCCGGCAACCAGCAGCAATGCATGGTGCTAAATCCTACAGAGTAATCTGAGAGATGAGAACAAACGCAAGCTCTTCACTCGGTGACGGGTTTTTTTTATACCTTTTGCCATGAACCTTCATATCTCATCTTTTAGGCTGGAATATGGAGGTTATATTATGACTATGGAAAATGTAAAACGTGTAGCAAAACTTATGGAGTATTACATTCATGTGAATGTACTTGCTTCAGAACTTGCGAAAAAGTGCAAAATAGAAGTATTTTTGCAAAATGAAAGCGACCAGGATTTTTCAATCACTTTCAATAGTCTCGGTACGGGAGTTATACCCGATAAGGTTTTTGAACATATTATTGAGAACAGCTTTGATTTCAATGTTGTATCAATATTACATTATCTGAATCTTATCAAACCTAAAAACCCGGAAGTAATAGATGATAGCAGACCATGGGAAGAACCTGATAAGGCAATAATCCTCATTCACAAAGTGCTTAGTTTGTTTAGGACCAGAGAGGAGTGGTTTAAATCTCTTGCAGCGGAGACAGTTGATGAAGTCCCTGAATACATTTTTCTGAACTATGTTATGGAAAGGCCGGGACATCCGGGTCAGTTTGGTTTCTTGTTTCATAGCGAAATAATAACTGAACACAAAGATGGGCATGAGGTTTTCACAAAACTGATCATACGTGCAGGGGAAATCCCAAAGGACATCCTAAAAAAAAGCACAAAAGAAAATAGGGAGAGGATGAGATTGATGAGGGGGCTGTCAAAGGACTAAAAATGGTACACCAAAAATAGTAGTCTATGTACATCAAATGAGAAAACATAGGATATAATAGAAGCGGGGGGGAGAATGAACCTTTCAAAATCGAGATATATAGATTTCAAGCAGTGCGCTAAGAAACTATGGCTCAACACCTATAGGAGAGACCTGGCTGATGAAATGGACCAGAGTATCTTTACAATGGGTACAAAAGTGGGCGAACTTGCAAGGGACCTGTTCCCGGGTGGTGTTCTTGTTGAATACAATGAAAATGATAAAAACAATATAGAAAGAATGCTGCAGAAAACCAAAGAACTGATAGAGCAGGGAACTGAGATAATTTATGAAGCAGCTTTCTCAGACGGTGAGACTTTGGCAATCTGCGACATCATAATAAAAGACGAAGAAAAGTATGATGTTTATGAAGTTAAGGCATCTACTAGTGTGAAGGACGTTCATGTAAAGGACCTTTCATTCCAGTACCATGTACTGCAATCATGCGGTATAGAAGTTGGAAATATATATCTTGTATATATAAACAAACTATATACAAGGCACGGAGAATTGAACCTATTTGAGCTATTCATGGCTGAAGATCTTACTGATGTTGTAATAGGCAATACAGGAACAATAGAAGCTGACCTGGTTACTACAACCAAGATTTTAAATTTAAGAGAAGAGCCTGAAGTTGATATAGGGATGCAGTGTAATGACCCATATACATGCCAGTTCAAGGGACACTGTTACAGACATATACCGGATGTTTCAGTATTCGATCTAGCAGGGCTTCATAGGCATAAGAAATTCGATATGTATCAAGACGGAATAGTCACATACCAAGATATCAGGGATAGCGGGAAAAGGCTTTCAAGCAAGGCCATGATGCAGGTTGACTGCGAACTTGATGATGTGAAGATTATTGACAGGGAAGCAATTAAAGACTTTCTGGACACCCTGTGGTACCCGATATATTTCCTGGATTTTGAAACAATAGCTCCTGCAGTACCATTGTTTGAAAATACAAGGCCATACCAGCAGGTAGCAACACAATATTCCCTGCACTATATAGAAAAAGAAAACGGAAAACTGCACCATAAGGAATTTCTTGCGGAAGTGGGAACTGACCCTCGAAGACCACTGGCGGAAAAGCTTGCAGAAGCAATTCCAGAAGATGCATGTGTATTGGCATATAACATGTCTTTTGAAAAGGGAGTTATAAAGGAACTTGCAAAACAGAACCCGGATTTATCAATGAAATTGATGGCAATACATGATAATGTCAGGGATTTAATGAATCCGTTTAAGTATAAGCACATTTACCTTAAAGAGATGAAGGGGAGCTATTCAATCAAGGCTGTTCTGCCGGCATTGTTTCCAAATGATCCAGAACTTTCATATGATAACCTTGAGGGGGTTCATAACGGGCAGGAAGCTCAGGGGGCTTATGCGGCTATGGAAGATATGACACATGAAGAACTGGTCCATCCCCTGATATAGGGTCCATATTTTAAGCGATATTTCAACTGTTCCAAAGTAAAATAAATATATGGAGGGACACAAATGGCTAAGAAGAGGTTTACAGCAGAACAAATCATTGGAATGCTGCGGGAAGTAGAAATATTACTCGGGCAGGGACAGACAGTTGCCCAGGCAGTCAAACATATCGCGGTAACTGAACAGACATATTATCGATGGAGAAAGGAATACGGCGGATTGCGAATTGATCAGGCAAAACACCTGAAGGACCTTGAAAAAGAAAATTCCAGACTAAAGAGATTAGTAGCGGATTTGTCTTTGGATAACGCAATACTCAAGGACATAAACGAGGGAAAGTTCTAAGCCCGACAATACGAAGATATTATGTTCAAGGCTCTATGGAAAAATATAATATCTCTGAACGAAGAGCTTGTCGGGCAATAGGTCAGCCAAGGAATACACAAAGATATGAAATCAGAAAACTACCTGATGAAGATGAGTTGACTCACAGGATACTTGAATTAGCTGCTCAATATGGTTCATATGGCTCAAGAATGATAACAGCCTTTCTAAAAAGAGAAGGTTGGACAGTTAACCATAAGAGAGTTGAAAGAATATGGCGGGAACAGCACTTAAAAGCCAATAAAAAGCAGAAGAAAAAAGGTAGACTGTGGCTGAATGACGGTTCCTGCATAAGGCTAAGACCTGAATACCCCATGCATGTGTGGAGCTATGATATCGTTGAAGATAAAACCCATGACGGGAAGAAACTAAGAATATTGAATATAATTGATGAACATACAAGAGAATGCCACGCATCATATGTAGCCAGGAGAATAACATCAAGACAGGTAATTGAATGTCTTGGAGAAGTATTTCTTCAAAAAGGAATGCCTGAATACTTAAGATCTGATAACGGTAGTGAATTTATAGCTAAAAAGGTTAGGGAATTTTTAGAAAGATTAGGTACAAAAGCAACATACATAACACCTGGAAGTCCCTGGGAAAATGGATATGTTGAATCATTCAACGCAAGGATGAGGGCAGAATTTTTGAACAGAGAGTTGTTCTATACGCTGAAGGAGGCACAGGTTTTGACAGAACAGTGGCGGGTGTTTTACAATACAGTCAGGCCGCATAGTTCGTTGGGATACAAACCACCCGCGCCACAGACGGTACTAGTTGGGGCAGTTGGATTCTAACTTAAGAATTGGACCATAGAATGGGGTGCGACCACTGTTAGGTAAAGCAACATTCAAAGTCGCGATGCCATTCCATAAATTTAATGAATTACTCTCAAGAATAATATCATCAATATACAATTTGAAATTTATCTGATTCTTCGTCTCTATTAAAATACTCATTTTCCACATCAGTTGTAAATTGAACTCGACATTTTCTATCAATTTCGCAAAGCTTTGGATTGCTTTCTGAGTAGTTTTTATTAAGGTTGAAGAAAGAAGGGTGTTTTTTTCCAGCAAACTCATTTTTCTTTGTAGTAGTTTTCGCATTAAAAGGATTTTTTATTGCTGTTCCATTTAATAGAAGTTTTGCTAAAGTTGGTGATTTCTTTATACAATTTTGTAAGACATCAATAAGGGGTTTTGAATCTCCTAGCTGTTTATTTAGTTCCTCTCGCCTTCTTTTTTCCCTTATTTCTCTTAAGCCTTTATGATTCTTAAGTTGATCAATTAGTTCTCTTTCAATTTCATCTTTGATTTCACCATCACGTAGCCTGTCTCTGCTATTCATAAATAAATCTTCTCTTTCGCGACTATTACCAAAATTTGAGCAATCAACAATAACAAGAAGGGAATCAGCTATGTATGATAAACCGACTGATTTTCTTTTAAAAAATGTTTTTTGTATAACTCCATGAGTTTGGCCGTTTAATACAAATATTATTCCCTCTTTATCCGTATATTTCTTATCACTATTTTTTTTAAATGCATAGAATAGTACTTTCATTTTCTTGCCTCTAATTGTGATTTCGCTCGAACTTGGGAAATTTGCTTCAAGATTGATTCTTTTATCATCTTCGAGTCTCACTGATAACCCCGCGTAGAGTTGTCTCATAACTATTGGCTCTATAATGTCTTCTCTCATATAATCTTATTGGCAAAGCTATGCTAGGCATTAGCAGAGACAATCTATTATATAAATCTAGCAATATACTTGTTCTTAAGGATGGACCAATCTGATAATTATATAATTTTATACAAGTTCCATATTTCATATTGTTTCCAGATTTTTCAGGATATTTCTTTGGGAGTAATGGCAATGTATCAGCTTTAATTTCTAGGATGTTGTTATTAGGAGCAAGATATTTGTATACTGAGTTTTTTACAGTTGAGGTTGGATTGATCCTCTTTATAATAGTCAAACCCCATTTTCAGCAGTCTTATCTAAAGGGGAATTAGTAGCTTGAGGGTGTCTTTATTTACTTATTAACTGAAGGTTATATTTGCCGCAGAAAGGTAAAACTCCGGTTCCTCCCATGTTATATTTGCCCTGAACAAATGGGATTTTTTAGCTTGTTTGGATTTCCCGATTGACAATAAAGTGTTCGGCATCATCATAGGTGTTTGTCCCTCGCCGCTATCAATTATTGTGTAGCAAGGATTTTTTTTATTTCCTGAAGCTATAAGAGCAATATTATTTGCTATTTTTGTTCTTTCGAATGCTGTGATATTAGATAATTTTCCATTTCGAATATGAAAATACTCACTAACAGCATCATTGATGCTTTTAGGTGCTATGTCACTTTCAGGGTTAATTCCTTGTTTCATACATTCAGCCATCAGCATGGCATCTACTGAGTTGACTAATTTTTCAACCAAAGCACTAACTGGTGAGCTTTGCTGATTTCCAATGGTAGAATAGTTGTTTTCAATATCACCAAAGTTTCGCCAAGCACTTGAAGCATTCCAATATTTAGCTTTTTCTAAAATACTTATTACTTCATTTTCTTCGTCTGCACTCATAAGTTTTAAACACAACTCATAGTTATTCATATATGGTCCTTTCACTTTTTTAATTTAAATTTAGTACTTTCTTGATTCGAAAATCGTGCATGAGCACTCTTTATTTCTCTCTCAAGTGCGCTGAAAATTGCCTTAACATCGTCGTCTGTATAATTGTATATTGATCTGTTTGACAAATTAGATATACTTTGAATTGTCTGAATTGCTTTATTTGTCCTGTTTTCTGCTAGTCTCACAAATTTATCTCTTTTAGTTTCATTTAGAGCGTTCATAATGCACCTCCTTTGAGTTATATTATACAATATACCGAATTAAATGTCTAATAAAAATGAAAAAAAACTAGAATAATAAGCGAATAATAACAATAATGTGACAAAAAAATGAATTAAAAATAAAATAAACCAACTAATGAAGAGAAGAAATGAATAATAGTTGATAAATAATAGCATTATAATTTAATTAGTGCACAGTTTCTATAGTTGTTTAAAAGAGTTTCATCTAGGTAGTCATTATTCATCTGCTTTTCAAACAACCAGTCTGCATTCGCTTTGGGTGATATAGGACTTCCGATGGAAAAAGTCTCTTTTTTCTATTTCTGTGACACCGAATATATCTTTGGTATTAATACCCTGTTTCATGGCCTTCCTTATCATTGGTAGGTCAACCTACATGAAATTGAAGTAAATGTCGTATTCACCGTTTTTTATAAAGGTTAGCGACGGCTTTGTAATTATCCTTGAAATCTACCTTAATAAGTAGGATGATATCCATATATCATTAATATACAGAAAGGTTGGCTAATGGATATAAATAAACTGATTAGAACTATCAAAAAAACCTAAGATATTTACCCCGGGCGACTCTTTTCTATGGACTGACCCATATATTGCTGGACAAATGCTTAAGACCCACCTTGATCCAAACACAGACATTGCCAGTCGAAAGCCTGAAACAATAGAAAAAATAGTTGATTTCAATATCAGACATCTTGGCCTGAAAGCAGGAGATTCGATTCTGGATGCCGGCTGCGGGCCGGGACTATATTGCGAAAGATTCGCTCAAAACGGACTCTCCGTAACAGGGATTGACATATCATCCAATTCAATTGCTTATGCCAGGGATAGTGCATTTAAGAAAGGTCTTGATATCGGGTATGTGTGCGGTAATTACCTTGATATGGATTTTGAGAATGAATTTGATGTCGTTTTCATGATCTGGTGGGATTTCTGCGTACTCTCATAAGGACAGGGCGAAGGTGCTTGGTAATATACAAAGGGCGCTGAAGCCGGAGGGCTTATTTCGTATTTGATGTCTCTACTCCATAAGAATGATGAGGGTAAAGAGGAGTACTGCTTAATGGAATGCGTTTAACAGCGGATTCTTTGCGGCCGGTCCCAATGTAGTTTTGGAAAATCGGTTTAACTATCCAAAGAATCAACATCATTGATGCAGTACATAGTGATTGAAGGACAACATGAAAGTATACAGGCTATATCATACAAGTTATACTTTGGATTCTATAAACTGTTTGCTAAATGAGAATGGATTTACAGTTACAGATTTATATGGAGACTTATCCGGGATGCCGTATACCAGCGAAAGCATAAGCCTTGGGGATGTATTCCAGAATATAGTCAATATACCAAAATGATTAAAGCCGTATGACATATCTTAGTACGATCAGAAATAACAAGCTGATATACACTCCGGCCACTATGAAAACATCGGCTCCATCGATAGCTAACAAACCGGATTACGACAACCAATCAGCATTTTCGGTGACCGGTTAACTTACCTGTTGGTAAACAGCCTTCCGCTTATTACCCATTTTTATTACATTGACACCAAGAACCATTACACTTCCTGATGCGATTACAAAGTAGTGTGTGAGAAGCCGCCAGATGATGACTGCGGGTATTATTGCTGCACCGAACATCCCTGCGAATATCATGCTGAATCCGCCCTCGGCGGCTACCGAAGCCCCGGGGGTGGGCATTAATGATACTGCTATGGTCATGAATATATTCAGGGCGAGAATTGTTATCAGGCCGTATCCTGATAATCCGAATGTCTTGAATAGAAGAAATGGAACTGCAAATATCAATAGCCTTTTTATACCTGACAGCAGAACCAGTTCGGCAGTTTTTTTCTTATTGTTTTTTATAAAAGCGGAGGCAGCGGAGTAATCTTCGATTGCCTTTTCTGTCTTTGCCATCGCTTTTTCAGGATTTTTCATTAGTTTGAGTTTACTGAACAGTTTTATTCCGCCCTTGAATGCGTGCCTTGCAAAACCGGGTTTCACAATCAAAAGGAAAGTACCGGCGAGAATAGCCAGGTTCAATGCGAAAGCAAGTATGGAAATCCAGAAGACACCCTGGTGGCTGTTATAGAAATAGGGACCGCTTATTATCATGAACAATACATATATTACAGCCAGTCCTACTTTGTCGGCAAAGAGCTTGATGCCGGCTACAGCGGATGTTTTACCCATGGAAATTCCGTCGTTTACCATGTACATCATCTGCATGGGCTGGCCGCCTGATCCATACGGGGTAAGGGCGAAGTAGTAGAGAAAAGCCATTGCATATTTAATACTCTTGCCAGTGCCTATTTTTTTGCCCGATATATGCGGGATAAGACGTTTGAGGACAAGCGCATCAAACAACCATGACAGTACAACGGCCAGGATACTTATGCCAAGCCAGGTATAGTTCAGTTTGGATAATGCAGAACCGAACTGACTGAAATCAGTCGTAGCTGCCATTATAATTATCGCCGCCGCTGTGACGGCTGTGCATATCCAGTTGAATATGCGTTTTCCCTTAGTCATTCGACCTCCAAATATAAAGAGTATGTAGGGCAGAAGTCTTTCTGTCCCTCAATACTGTATAATACTAATCTTCACGAAATCTGAAGCAAACCTTAGAATGTCTTATGAAATGATTATTACCACGGGATAATACACTATTTACATGGTTTTGACAAGTACAATTATTGTAAAGCATAAAAATTAGTTATAGCAAAAGTCTCCTTTTGATGTCATTAAAGAACATATATAATGGGAGGGAGGTAATTATTATGATTAAATATATAACCGGAACAGATATTATAAACTGGGAATCGCTGCTTAACTTATATTGTGAAGTCGATGGGGTCATAGGACTTGCCAGGCAGGGTGAAATAGATAAGATTAAGAGGGCATTCTCTAGTAGCTATAAGGTCGTCACAGCCTGGGACGGGGATACCATTGTAGGCGCAGGCAGGATGATATCCGACGGTGAATGCTACGGCTGGATACACGATATGGGGGTTCTTCCTTTATACCGGAAAATGGGCATCGGCAAAGGAATTGTTGATGAGCTTGCCCAGGGTAACGAAAAGCTGCTTATTGGTCTGACATCTTCTTTCGAGGCTGAAGGATTTTACCAAAAACTTGGGTTCAAAAAACATAAGACGGCAATGGCGAAGTATCCTGGGGAGTCGACTTATCTAGAAGACTGAATAAAACATATGCTTATTCACCTCAAACCATCGGTCTGCCGTTTTCATCAACCTCTTTCATCTCGTTGTTGTAACATATCCGCAGATAAAATGCAGATAACCTCAAAAATGACAAATAATGGTAACTAGGGTATAATTAACATGCGTGCAAGGATTGACACGTATGATTAATACGTATTAGAATATGAAGGGAGATTGGATGAAGTTGTATTCGTCACGGGAATTACTCAGTGTTTTGCATCAGGACGGATGGCTGGTAAAAAACCAGAGAGGATCGCACTTTCAACTGGTTCATTTAGAGAAGAAGGGCAAGGTTACAGTACCACACCCAAGACGAAGTTTGGACCCGAAAACGGTTAGAAGTATTTTGCGTCAGGCAGGTATTGATAAAGGAGTGTTGTAATGGATAAATATATTTTCCCTGCACTGTTTGAAAAAGGTGATGTTAAGGGATATACAGTCAGTTTTCCGGATATGCCTGGTTGCATTACAGAAGGAGATGATATTAGTGAGTCACTTCGTATGGCTAAAGAGGCACTGGAATTGTTTATTTATGATATGGAAGAGGAGGGGGAACAAATTCCAAAGCCAAGGGCACCCGATAAAATAATTGTACCGGAGCATGCTTTTCTTAGCATTATAGAGGTATGGATGCCGGTTGTTAGGGATGAAATGGCAAATAAGGCTGTGAAAAAAACTTTGACAATACCCAAATGGCTGAATGATGTTGCACTTGAGAAAAATGTGAATTTCTCGCAGGTGCTGCAGACGTCCTTAAAGGAATATCTTGGGTTAAAACATAAGTGAAAACGGACTAATTAATAAGATATATGTATAAATAGGTTTATTTATTGAATAAAAAAACCGCGCCGTAGAAAACATTGCCGATATCCATGAGTCTATCCAATATAAATTGCTGACCGAGTAATTCAGTTAATTCGCCGGGTGATATCCTGTGTGCTATATCAGGGCCCATTTCGGTTTCCTTTTTCTGGAATTCGATGATTGCCAGACGCCCATGGTCTTTGAGAATTCGCTTTATCTCTTCCATAAATCTGGGTTTATCATCTATTTCATGGAAAACATTTGCCATAAGTGCAAAATCAATTGATGAGCCTTCTATTTTAAAATCATACTCATCGGTTTTTACCAGCTTTAAATTAGGGGAGTTGCTGTTGGCGGCCAGGTAATCCAGCATTTCCTGTGAGGGATCAAGGGCGTAAACAGTATTTTCTTTTGCAATCTCAGCTGCCGGAATAGAAAAATAACCGATGCCGCAACCGATATCCGCAACCGTATCACTTTTTAGCAATCCGAGTTCGTACAGGGTCTTTTCGGGGGGCATAAGTGCCCTTCGCTTTGGGGAATTCAGTTTTTCCATATGCTTTATATCAAATTTATAAGACATGGGATGTCCTTTCAATCTTTTTCTTATATATACCCGGATATAGAATAGAAAATTTAGCAAATTAAAAGAACCAAGTATCTCCAGGCTAATTGGTTCTTTAGTATTGTGGGCTTTTTAGTCTTTCCCCGGTTTGAATTCAACAGTTGGTTTTTCAAACTGCACTGAATACATAACCTCATTTATAAAATACATGTCGAGAGGTTTGTCCCAGCTATAGAACATGAATCTATAACCGAATCCGTAAATCCTGATCACATAGCTGGTGTAATAGTAGTCTTCAACCATGTTATGGGCGGTGTACATATAAAATGTATTTCCGTTGATTATAACAGGATCAGAGTCGGAAATTATATATGTGTTCTTATATTCTTCGCGAAGTCTTGATGAAGACTTTCTGACATAGTCATCTCGCATTCTTTTGCCGAATTCCTCAGAAGTTTCCTTGAGATGAGCGGAGTAGGGCATATCCATATAGCGCGCACGTAAAATAAAAGTGGGTTGCAGCACATCACCCTCAATAGGAGCATCAAGGGCGGCAAATTCTGCCTTAGAGGACATATTAAGAGTAGGTGCTCTTGTGAACTGATCTGTATATTTGATTATATGCCAGTTTGCTCCTTCCACATAAGGAGTATCGAAATATAGGCCAAGGACATCATTGATGTACTTTTCGCCTTCAATCACACCGGCTTCATTTGCTAGCTTCATGCCGTCTATCAATTCAAACCGGTTGAGTGTATTTAGGTCTGCGGCAAGATATATAGCAACGGATAATACTATTACCGGTATTATGGCTATTCTTGTTATTTTCCAAAAAGTTCTCAAAAATTTTCTCCATTATACTTTTACAGATATTAGTTAAGTATATTATATAAGATTTCTGCAGGGAATAATATAGCATAGTTTCGGAGGAAACGGGCTGTATTATTAGCCAAAACGATTTGTGCAATGTAGATAAGAAACGTATGGAGTATAATATAAAGGGGTGTCTATGAAAATTAAATTTATAAAATGCTCATTTAAAGACCTGGTTGGATTAATAGGCAAATATATACATTCGCTTTCTTCGCCCATTGATTCTTACCTTGAAGACCATATTATTAATTCCGATTTCTTTTTGATATATGTCGATGGAAAAAAGGCCGGGTATTTCGCAGTTCATAAAAAAAAGTTGCTGACACAATTTTATATGCCTGATAAGTATAAGAAGTACGGGCAAAAGGTTTTTGCCGAAATGAAGCGTGTGCTTTTTGTAGATTCTGCATTCATTCCGACCTGCGATGAATTCTTCATGGCTCATGCTATTGACAGTTATAAGTCGCTGGAAAAACAGGCATATTTTTTCTGTGATTCCAAAAGGAAGATTAAAGGTGATACCGGCATCATCCTCAGGAAGGCCGTCTATACAGATATCGGAAGCATAGGGGAAAACAGCGGTGACTTTTTCGGTGAGCTTGAACGGAAGGTTAGCGAGGGAATTATCTATATTGCCGAAAAAGATTCAACGGCAGTAGGCTACGGGATTATAGAAAAACAGATGATTCTGAAGAATTGTGCCAGCATTGGTATGTTTACTATTGAAAGCAGGAGACAACAGGGAATCGGCAGGACCATTATCATTAACCTCAAAGAGATGACATATGAAATGGGGCTAAAGCCTTTGGCAGGATGCTGGTATTATAATCACAATTCAAAAAAGACCCTTGAAAGCGCAGGCATGATCACGAATACGCGGCTTTTAAAGTTTCACTTTTAGGATATTCCTTATAAGTTGTTTATGTTGGACTATTCACCCTTCTCCTCAGGTGATTCTTCTTTCATTACCTGCATCCCGGCATTCCAGAAGTACAGGACTCCGACAATGACGTAAATTGCATTAAAGTACTGAAGATTTATTGAAGTCACATGGACTATTGTCTTTAATAATATCGGCAGAGAGGAAGCATAGCATGCCATTGCAAAGGACCTTGAAAAACGCATTGATTTTTTCTTGAACGAAAGCAGCAGGTTGCCGATTGCCGATATAAAGAATGCCCCAAGCAGGCTGAGTAATACGAACAGCACTATATACAGCCCGATAAATATTACATTTGTAAGTTTCACCAGCCACATGTAGTCGGAAAAACCCTGCTTGTCAATACCTTCAGGGAAAACAATTGAATATAGAAGCTCCTGGTTCCCCATAGGTGACCGAAGATAAATGGAATCGGAATCAAGCAGAAGAACTGATTCGTAATCCCTGAAGTCCATTTCTGTCAGTGTGTCTGTATCGTCGAATACAACTACAAATCCTTTACCGTCGTCGTCTATCATATATACGGGTGCAGTTTGGTTCAGTGTCATGGTGCCTTCTTCAATGACAAAATCCGGTGCGTTAGCTTCATACATGCCATAGAAGTCGCGCATTGACCTGTTTACGGCTACAGCCGATGGAATCACTGCTATTATGGAAAACAGAAGCGATATTACTATTATGTATATTATTGCCTGGCCTCGGCGTAGTTTATCAAGTGTCTTATAATATTTAAAATTGGTGAGGGTTTTGTAAAAAGTCTCCGGTAGCTTTAAAAATCCCCGTGTTGTCTTTTTCATCCTGTATCCTTTCGTCTTGATACATTATATCAGTATTTTTGTATGACAAATTTTTTTATTTCAAGTTTATTGATTTATCATTTAAAAGATACATATATAGCGATAATCTTTGATGAAAGCTTGTTAAATAACAGATGGCACAGTAGCTCGGTTTTTTTGTGGTAAAATTATTTTGTGTTTATTATATGAGCGGGGGATTCATATGAAAGATTTATTTGTATATGATGAAAATGTAGAGAACCGTATGGCCAGCTTTGAGAATCCAACCGGTGGAAAAGGCATTGCCGGACAGGAGAATCATGGTGCCAAAGGGCACGCCTTTGATGCGTTGAGGGCTGGTCAGGAGCATGTCCTTATGGATTACCGGGGAATGGGAATCATCAACCGGATGTGGATGACCTTCAATGAAAATAAGAACAGGTATATTCTTCGGTCCTTAATTCTTCGGTGTTACTGGGAAGGCTGTGAAAAGCCTGCTGTTGAAGTGCCTATCGGAGACTTCGTTGGTGTCGGATGCGAGATGATGCCGTTTGAAACCGGTCTTTTCTCATCGCCGGAGGGCAGGTCCGTCAACATATATATCCCGATGCCGTTTAGAAAGCATGCGCGAATTACTTTGACCAATGAATCGGATATGGATCTGGCGCATCTTTTCTATGATGTTGATTTTCAGGTGCTGAAAAAGCCTGTCGAGAACATGCTTTACTTTCATTCGTGGTTCAACAGGGAGAATCCCGTAAAACTTACTGAGGATTTTGAGATTCTAAAGAAGGTGGAAGGCAAAGGACGTTATCTGGGCATGTCCATGATAGTCAATGAGAGGAAAGATTACGGCGACTGGTGGGGCGAAGGCGAGTTCAAGGCGTTTATTGACGGCGATGAAAATTTCCCTACGCTTTGCGGAACCGGCACAGAGGACTACATCGGCACAGCTTGGGGACAGGGAGTCTATATCAACCGTCAGCAGGGCTGTTCTTTCATAGATAAAGAAGAAAAACGCTGGTGCTTCTACCGATATCACATTGATGATCCGATATATTTTCACAAGAATATCCGCGTGACAATGCAGCAGATAGGCGGGTCAATGTTCAAAAAAGTCAAAGAAATGCTAAAAGCCGGACTTCCAATTATACCTATATCGTCAGACAACCCAAAAATCATAGGCGGTTTTACGAAATTATATATGTCGGGTTATGAATTCGATGATGATAAGTACAATGACACCTGGGTTAATTACTATCGTGATGATGATGTTGCAGGAACTGTATACTTTTATCTGGATAAACCAGAAAACAACCTGCCACGCATACCTGACAATGGTATTCGGCTTGCCGGATTTATCAGCGAGGAGAAGGATGATACGACAGGAATTGCCTGAATCAATGCCATCTTTCAAAAAGAATGAGGTGAAAACTATTAAAATTGCAGTTATAGCCGATGCCCATGCAAATCTTCCTGCTCTTGAAGCTGTGCTTGATGATATTTTACGGGAGGACTGTGAGAAAATATATCATCTTGGCGATGCTATTGCCATCGGGGCATATTCTTCCGAGGTCCTTGAGTTAATGCTGCAGTATGATGTTAAATTAATCATGGGTAATCACGAGGCATATTTTCTTGCCCAGCCCGAGGTAAAGCAGGAAAATATGTCCGACGGTGAATTCGCCCACCAGAAATGGGTTGCAGGAACTATGGGACGTCTGCACCGTAGAGCTATAAAAAACTGTGTGTTCCGCCATGATGAGATCATTAACGGATACTCACTTGCATTTATGCATTATGCATTGAATTCTGATTTGTCATCAGAAAAAAAGTTCACGCCGTTTATCAAAGATCTCAATCATAATAATATCGATGATGTGTTCGGTGAAGATGAAGCTGATATAATATTTTTCGGTCATCTGCATAAGGTAGTTGACATATCCGGAATATCAGGAAAACGATATATAAATCCGGGCGCCCTGGGATGCCAGAAGGATGATAATGCTGATTATTGCATTGTCAGCATCAGCAATGGCACCTATGAGGTTATTCACAGGAAGGTTAAGTATGACAAATCCAGGGCAATAGCTGAGCTTGATAACAGGGAAGTCCCCGAACGGGAGTTTATTAAGAAAACATTTTATGGCATTATTTGATTGCTAATACACTATATAAAAATTGGTATATAAAAGTGTAGATTTGTCCCTAGGGACAAATGTTCCACTTTTTTGGTTTTTATCTATTTTGTGTTGACAAATTGGTATATATAATTTAAAATTGGTATAGACCATTACAGAAAGGCAGATGCTGATGAGAATGGACTTCGCCATTGACAGGAACGCCGGGAGGGCGGCCTATAGACAGTTAATGTCGGGTATAACAACCTTGGTAAGGGACGGAAAACTGGTCCCCGGCGACAGGCTTCCTTCAGAAAGGGAGATGGCTGAATACTTTGGTATTTCCCGTGGAACTGTTAAAAAGGCTTACGATAAGCTTTGCACTAACGGCGTAACCCAATCCGTTGTGGGCAGCGGAACGTTCATATCAATGGGACAGGATGTAATCAGTGCCGGCAGGAAGCAGCAGGCACTGGACAATATCGAAAGCCTGGTAACAAAATTGTCTTCAGATGGTTTCTCATATAGGGAAATAGAAACACACTTCAACCTTGTTATTCATAAATACAGGACACGGTCAAAGCTCTTGCATATCGCAGCCGTCGATTGTTCGCCGGAAGCTTTGTATACCTTCGAAGAGCAGTTAGGATACATACAGCAGGTGGAAATCGACCGAATCCTATTATCAGATTTAGTGGAAGGCGTGTACCCAAAAGGGCATTTTGCAAGATATGACCTGATTGTGACCACGTCAACACATTACTATGAGCTTATGCAAAGGCTGCCTTCAATGAAGAATAAGATAATGCAGGCTATCGTGTCGCCGGATACACAGACTGTTATTGAGCTTGCCGGAATACCCAAGGACAAGACGGTTGGGGCAATCTGCCTTTCCAGAAGGTATCTTGAGGTCATTCTGACTTTCATGACCAGGGATGTTGCTACCAAGAATACCTTGGTGATGAATAAAAGCAATCCTGATATAGATAATTTTATTAAAAGTAAGGATTATCTGATTCTACCTTCTCAGCATATCCTTGACGGTACAAATCTTGAAGATCTATCTCGTTTCACTGACACAGGTGGTTCCATCATATATTTCAATTACCAGATTGAACGCGGTTCATTGATTCACATAGAAGAAAAAATATCCGAAATACTTCATATAAAAATCGGCGGTGCGGTATGAATAATACACTGATAATTGGCGTCATTGGCGCTGATGTTCATTCAGTCGGCAACAGGATTCTAGATTATGCATTTACAGAAGCGGGATTCAATGTGGTAAACCTCGGCGTCATGGTTTCAAGGCAGGAATTCATTGACGCAGCGGTTGAGACTTCGGCTTCAGCGATATTGGTTTCGTCGCTGTACGGCCACGGCGAGTTGGACTGCAGGGGCTTGCGCGGTATGTGCGAGGAAGCCGGGATCGGTAATATCCTTTTGTATGCAGGCGGCAATCTTGTCGTAGGGAAGACTCCGTTTGTGGAAGTTGAAAAACGTTTTCTCGAGATGGGCTTTGACAGGGTTTATCCACCGGGAACTTCACCGGAAACAGGAATAAGCGATCTTACAAGAGACCTTATTAAAGCTACTCATAGAATTAAAGCCTAGCCGCGGAGGATTGCCATGGAGCCGGTGCTTTTTATCGATATTGGTTCTACATTCACTAAAGTATGTTCGCTGGATATGGTTTCGGGAACTATTCTCGGCATAGCCCAGTCAGGCACGACAGTTGAGGATGATGTTTGCATCGGCATAGAAAAGGCCTCAGAACTTCTCCTGGAAACAACCGGTATAACAAATTACACTAAAAAACTGGCCTGTTCTTCAGCTGCAGGGGGACTTGCTGTAATGGTATCGGGACTGGTGGAATCACTTACCCTAAAAGCAGCCAAACTTGCAGCGATGGGTGCGGGTGCCAGAATAATCAGGGGATTCCACCACCAGCTTACCGAAAGCGATATTGTGTATATCGATAATACAGATTTTGATATTTTCCTGCTTGCAGGAGGAACAGACGGCGGCAATGATGAAATCATCCTTAGCAATGCCCGGAAGCTGGCCGGTATAAAAAAAAGCTTCCCTGTAGTAATCGCAGGCAACAGGACTGCAGCAGGAGAATGCAGTAAAATATTGGCTTCCTCAGGTAAGGAAATCCATATATGTCCCAATATCCTTCCAAGGGTTGATGAACTTAACGTCAAGCCCGTCAATGAAGAACTGAGAAAAATATTCACTGAAAGAATTACAAAGGCAAAAGGCATTGACAGGGCTGAAAAATTGATTGACAGCGTTCTGATGCCAACTCCTTATGCAGTTTTATCAGCTGTAAAAATTCTGTCTGAGGGGACGTGCGGCGAAGCCGGCATAGGGGAAATTATGGCAGTGGATGTGGGCGGGGCTACCACGGATGTTCATTCTGTTTGCGACGGATACAACCTTTCCAGCGATACGGTTTTCGAAGGATTCGCAGAGCCTCGCGTAAAAAGGACTGTGGAGGGCGATCTTGGGGTTCGATATAATGCTGATTCTATTGTAGAAGCCGTATCCGGAAAACCTCTGAATCCATTCAGGGACAGAGAAGCGCTATTCATTGAACTTGAGGCAATTAAAAGAAATCCGTGGTTGCTGCCGGGAAAAGATGAACCGACAATAGACGACGAATTATGCAGGGCAGCCGTTCAGGTCGCAACAGCCAGACACTGCGGTACGGTTGAACACAGGTACACTTCCAATGGAATCAGGTACATACAGCGAGGGAAAAATCTTTCCGGGGTAAAAGCCGTCATAGGGACCGGCGGAGTCCTGGTCAATTCCCCGAAGGCTGTAGAGATTCTGTCAGAAGCGGCATACTCCGACAGGGAACCTGACAACCTGCGTCCTAAAAAACCTGAAATATATATTGATAAAAAGTATATCCTCCCGGCAATGGGACTGCTTGGCACCCTTAACCCGGGGTTGGCTTTGAAAATAATGAAAAAGGAAATTATTAATATACAGCGGGGTAATAAATGATGATTAGCGGAACAAAAATCGACTCAGGGACATTTCTTAAAGACAAGGACTGAAGTCCTCGGGCAATGGGAAACAGGGCAGGACCTTGACATTGAAAATGCATTGATGTACCAAAGTGGGATAACTCGCAGCAGGAGGTTCTCAGAAGTGCTTTGGGAAGCGGCCCTTGAAAAGAGGACCCTATTGCAGCCAAGGGCCGGTGTTGCTTTAATTGATGAGCATATCAAATTGTTGAAATATCTTCAGGATGAAGGGGGTGCCGATCTTCTTCCAACAACCATAGACAGCTATACACGCCACAACAGATTTGAAGATGCTAGGGACGGTATCAGTGAAAGCCTTAGGCTGGGACGCTCTATGCTAAATGGGTTCCCTGCTGTAAATTATGGTGTGGACGCATGTCGCAAAGTAACGGAAAGTGTTTCAGTTCCCGTACAGGTCAGGCATGGCACACCTGATGCGCGGCTTCTTGCTGAGATAACTCTGGCAGGAGGGTTTACATCATTTGAAGGAGGGGGAATCTCATATAACATACCCTATGCCAAAAACAATAAATTAGAGCAAACTATTGAAGATTGGAAGTATGTTGACAGGCTTGTAGGGTTTTATGCAGAGAACGGGATAATTATAAACCGGGAGCCTTTCGGTCCGCTTACAGGGACATTGATTCCACCATGCCTTTCGCATTCCGTGGCAATTCTGGAGAGCCTTCTTGCCGCTGAACAGGGAGTGGTTGATATTACAGTTGGCTACGGACAGGGCGGTAATCTGATACAGGATGTATCAGCTGTGAGGACCCTGGGTGAATTGACCAGGGAATACCTGGGAATGTTTGGTTTTGGCGATGTCAGGGTAACGACTGTTTTCCATCAGTGGATGGGTGGTTTCCCTGAAGATGAAGCCAAGGCTTTTGGCGTCATATCATGGGGAGCGGCTGCTGCTGCGTTGTCGAAAGCCACTAAAGTAATAGTCAAAAGTCCGCATGAGGCACAGGGCATACCTACAAAGGAAGCAAATGCAGCGGGACTTAGGACCACCAGGCAGTTGATTGACATGCTGCGGGAACAAAGGATGCCTGTCATTGGCGAAGTCACAGAGGAAATGGAACTTATTAAAAAGGAGACCAGAGCCATTATAAACAGTGCGCTAAAGATCGGTGAGAATGACTTTACTATGGCAGCAGTAAGGAGTTTTAAGGAAGGTTTGATTGACATACCTTTTGCTCCAAGCAGGCAAAACCGCGGCAAGGTCCTGCCTGTAAGGGATGACGACGGGGCGATAAGGTTCCTTGAAACCGGCAACCTGCCGTTTGACGATGGAATAAAAGGATTTCACAAGAGCCAGCTTGCCAAAAGATCGGCTTTTGAAAGGCGTGAAGCGGGTTTCCAAATGGTAATCGATGATATATATGCAATCAGCAAGGGTCGCCTTGTGGGAAGGCCAAGGTAGTTGATATGAAGATAATTGATGCTTTTTGCTCAAAAGGTATGACGGGATTTTTCTTTGACGACCAGGCTGCCATTAAGGGCGGGGCAGCCGTTGATGGTGCGGCTTATCTTGGAGTCCCTGTTACTGAAGGATTCAGTGCTGTACGTCAGCCGGGTGAATCACTGAGCATTGTGCTCGTGCTTGAGGACGGCAGTACTGCCATAGGGGACTGCGCAGCCGTTCAGTATTCGGGTACAGGAGGCAGGGATCCGTTGTTTATTGCGGATAAGTATTCCGAGGTAATTGAAAATCATATATTTCCACATTTAATTGGGAATGAGGTTGTTGATTTTAAATCGATGGTTGCTGAAGTAGAAAACATAACTAATCCTGAAACCGGTAAAAAGATTCACACAGCTGTAAGATACGGAGCCAGCCAGGCAATCCTGGATGCAGTTGCAAAAAGCAGCAGTCGGCTGATGGCTGATGTTCTTGCAGATGAATTTGGAACTGTTGTTTCAAAATCTGAAATACCAATATTCACACAAACTGGAGACGACAGGTATTACAATGCAGATAAAATGATTATAAAGCGGGCGGGAGTCCTTCCGCACGGCCTGATTAATAATATCGCTGATAAACTCGGCTATAACGGCGGGTTACTTGAGGAATACATTGCCTGGCTTGCAAAAAGGGTTGACAAACTGGGTGGTTCGAATTACAATCCGGTGCTTCATATTGATGTATATGGGACAATTGGCATTATATTCAATAATGATTATGTAAAGATGACGGATTATTTCGGCAGGCTTACTAAGGCTTCAGGTAGGTTGAAGCTGAGGATTGAAGGACCGCTTGATGCAGGTGAAAGAAAAGCACAGGCAGAGGCGCTATCCGAGCTGACCATAATGGCAGATGCCAGACTTGAGAATTTTGGCATAGTAGCAGATGAGTGGTGCAACACCCTTGAAGACATCCGGTATTTCGCAGATATGAAAGCGGGTCATATGCTTCAGATAAAGACCCCTGACCTTGGCGGGCTTAACAATACAGTAGATGCCATCCTATATTGCAAAGAAAAAGGCATCGGAGCATATCAGGGAGGAACATGTAACGAGACTGATATCTCGGCGAAAGCATGTGTACACACAGCAATGGCTTCATCGCCTGACCTTATGTTGGCAAAACCGGGAATGGGAGTTGATGAGGGTTATATGATGGTGTATAACGAAATGCAGAGGATTCTGGCGTACAAAAGGAGAAGAAAATGAAGGAAATGAAGGTATTATCTCCAACGGCTATACTCGGGTACGGCTTCCCCGAGGAGTCTTTTAAAAAAGGCATGGATTTGCATCCCGATGTAATAGCTGTTGACGCAGGATCGACGGATCCCGGGCCTTATTATCTGGGAGCCGGCGTATCATTCACGGACAGGGTTGCCGTCAAAAGGGACCTGACTATTATGATAAAGGCTGCCCTTAATGAAAGCATCCCGGTTATTGTGGGAACGGCAGGCGGAAGCGGGGCTGATATCCATCTTAACTGGTGCGTCGATATAGTACGGGAAATTATGATTGAGTATGAACTGAGTGCTAAAGTGGCGGTTATTTCTGCTGAAATTAACAAAGATATTGTTGAGGATGCATTTGAAAACAGAAAAATCGAATCCCTGGATTTTGTTCCGGAACTTACCCGGGGAGACATAGATAGGAGCACGGCAATAGTTGCACAAATGGGCATGGGGCCGATAATTAAAGCATTGAAATCAGGTGCTGATATTATTATTGCTGGAAGATGCTATGACCCGGCTGTTTTTGCCGCACTGCCTGTAATGAAAGGATATGAGCAGGGCCTTGCCCTTCATATGGGAAAGATTCTGGAATGTGCAGCTATTGCAGCTGACCCGGGAAGCGGCAGCGATTGCATGATGGGGCTAATCTCTAAAGACTGCTTCCGCGTTTTCCCGCTGAATGAAAGCAGGAAATGCACAATAATGTCGGTTGCTGCCCACACACTATACGAAAAATCCAATCCCAATATGCTGCATGGCCCCGATGGGATAATTGACTTAAGGAAGTGTGAATTCAACCAAGTTGATGAAAGAACGGTTGAAGTCAGGGGTACAGATTTTATACCGTCTGAAAAACCATTGATAAAGCTGGAAGGCGCAAAAAGAATTGGGTACAGGACAATATCGATTGCCGGTGTAAGGGACCCTGTTATGATTGCCGGGATAGATGGAATACTGGATTATGCCAGGGAAACAGTGAGCAGGCAGTTCAGAGACATTGCAGGTGAATACACACTTACTTTCAGGATATACGGTAAAAACGGAGTCATGGGAGAAAACGAACCGACAAAACAGCTCTCCCATGAACTGGGCATAATAATTGATGCGGTCGGAAGGACACAGGAAGATGCCAATTCAATCTGCTCCTTTACAAGATCAACTCTGCTGCATTATGGATATGAAGGACGAATATCTACTGCAGGTAACCTGGCGTTCCCATATTCGCCATCGGACCTAAAGGCAGGGGAAGTTTATGAATTTTGCATATACCACCTTATGCCTCTAAAACAAGGAATGTTTGAAGTGAAATGGATGGAGGATAAAGATGAATATTAAACTCAGGGAAGCTGCAAGGGTAATCCGGAGCAAGAACTCGGGCCCCTATGAATTAACTTTTGATGTGATTTTCAAGGATAGGGAAACATTCGATGCAGTGGTAAAAAGCAGGAGTTTCAGCAGGGAGTTAATCGCCCGGATTTATTCGGTTGACTTAAAGGATGTTAAAGACATAGTTGAATTCACACCGGCCAACGCCCTAAAGGCTACAATCAGACGCATGGTGGTGTCCGGCGGACTAGCCGATACTGATATTTACGGAGCACAGCAGCATGCGCCGCTCCTTGATTTAGAGCTTGAAATATAAGGGGGATTTATGAACACATATTTACTGCAGGAACAGCTGATGCACGCCACTTATTTTGCTCCGAGGGGAAGGCAAAGATTGTATAACCTGGGCCATCAGCTGGCACAGCGGCATCTCAATGCATCTGATATGGTTATCGGTTTCATCGGAGGACCCGGTGCAGGAAAATCCAGGCTGATTAGCGGGATGTTCCCCGGTCTCGAGCTCACCAACGATGACGAGGGTGTCAATACCAGGCCGCTGCCGCTGCTTGATGCTATGGAAAGCGGCTTTTTCAGCAGCCATACATACCATGTGGATATACGTTTTGAAACCGCCTTTACACAGCCTGGAATCCTTGCAAATGCGATTAAGGCTGCCATAGAGCAGAATAAGAGGGTTATAATCGAGCATTTCGACCTTATATACAATGTGCTTGGGATGGACGCAGACGTAATGATTGCAATCGGCGAAGAGGTTATCGTAACCAAACCTACAATTTTCGGACCTAAGCCTGATGCACTTGCAAAACAGGTGTTTAAATCGCTTAAATACAGGAAAATGGCTCACACGGCGGAAGATATTACAAGTATGGTTCTGGAAGACGATTACAATTTTAAGGCACCGCCGATTCATGGTGATATAAGGCACGGATTCCTTCTTGAGTTTGACGAATGCCCCGATGTACCCATAGCAGAACTTGAAGAAAAGGTTAGGAAGTATATTGATATGGACCTATCAATCGGCCATACTGGTGAGGAATACATAGTCTTGGGCGGTAACAAAGTTTATCATTGCACCGGGCCAAGGCTTCATGTCCATAGTACCGGTGATATTAAGAACTTCCGCCTGGAAAAGGAATATATTTACGATTACAAGGAACAGATATATGTACTCGCCGGACGCATCGGCGAACCGGATAATGCTGAATTCTAGGCAAAATATGATATAATTGCAACGGTTTCCTGCGTGAAAAACATATTAAAGTCAGGTATTTATAAACTATGAAAAAATTTGTCCGGGTTATCCTTATTATTGCAGTCATTTTAACATCAGCCGGGTTAGCTTATGCAAACGATGCATCAATGGGACGTATGGGTGAAACAGTTTATGCCCTACAGGAAACTGATGTCATTATGGTTTCAGAGGACATTTTAATAAAATTCAATACTGAGGATTCCTCGGGAAATGTTACATGCAAGTTTGTTTTTAAGAATTCCGGGGAAGCTAAAACGGTTTTGATGGGCTTCCCGGCATCAATGGAAATTGAATATGAGGGACTGACAACTGAAGAACGTGTCAGACTGAATAATTTCACAGCTTTTAAAAATGGTCAAGAGATTCTTGTTTCGGAGATAGACGGAAGTTCAATGGAAGAGCAATTTTCAAAATACCCTTCGTGGTATACTTTCGAGGTTGTTTTTGACGCAGGTGAAACCCTTACAATGACCCATGCATATGATGTGAATTTCACATATTATTCAGAGGGAAGCATAAGTATCGGATACATTCTTGAAACGGGTTCTACATGGAAAGACAACATTGGGCACTCAAAAGTGACTTTCGACCTCTCTGAAATTGAACCCTGGGGTATAGAAATGTATGACTACTCGTCTATAGATGATTTTCGATTTGAAAACGGAAGGCTGACTTTTGAAAAGTGGGATTTTAAACCGGACTTTAATCTGGAAATAATGACAAATGCAAGATATTTCAAAGACTATTCGGGGCCATGGGAGCTTACTGAAGCTGCGAAAGAAAGAAAGCAATTTCTCCTGGAATCTGTGGGATTGACCAATGAAGAATTGATTGATGCTTATAATAATCTAAGTTATGAAGGAAAGTTTATTGAAACAATTTGGTTGAATGAGAGACTGGGCATGCCGGATGAGATAATTGAAAATCCTGATACTAATGCAATACATAGTTTTACCGGAGGAGCTTTGCTCTTTATAATTCTGGCTATAGGTTTGTTTATATTAAGGAAACCAAAAGCACGGGGATAAAAATCAAATTCCGTCAATTCACAGTCATTTAGTGACAATATAAAATATGAAAATTACAAAAGCCTCTTTTTATGGTTTAATTATTGTGTTCTTGTATAGCCCTTGATAGTAGCAAACTATGAGGAGTCTGTTATGAAAAAAGTCATTATATGGTTTGTTTCGCTAATATGCATTATGTGCCTTCTTACGTTATCTGTATCATGCGGTCCTATCGCCGAATCGCGGATTGATAAGATTGGAATCCACAGCAAAACACTCAATAAAGTAATGAAAGTGGAGATATACATCCCCAAAGGTTATTCCGATAAGGAGGAATTCCCGGTTCTTTACCTGTTTCATGGTTTTACTGAAAATGAAACCACTATACGGAAGCGGCAATTCTTTTGGATGGCGGATATCCTGATAGACCAGGGGAGGATGGAACCTATTATCATAGTTGCACCTCAGATCGACAACAGTTATGGGCTGAACTCATCTGAAGAATCATTTATGGTTACGGATGATCCGGTCTGGAGCCTTTACCTTGGAATGTATGAAGATTACCTGACAGGGGAATTGGTAAATTATATTGATTCAACGTACAGTACTGTAGACAATCGGGAGGGGCGGTTCATAGGCGGCATATCCATGGGAGGACATACTGCCGTGCGCCTTGGATTTGTGCATAATGACATGTACAGCAGGGTGGGCGGACATATGCCGGCGCTATGGACGGAGAATTGGCGGGCCAGGGATGTGGGATTCAAAGAGTGGCTGTATCCGGATGAAGAGGTCAGGAACCAAAGAGATCCGCTGTATATCGCACAATGGAAGGACCTGAATAATCTAAGCGTCTACCTGGACTGCGGCAAGGACGATGTGTATGGATTTGCCGAGGGCTGTGAGCTATTGTATGAGACATTGAAAGAGCAGGAATGCGATGTGCAATGGAACTTGAACGAAGGCGGCCATACCTTAGAATATATTAAAGAAAATGCAGAAAACTACCTGCTGTTTTACGCAGGGACCGGTAATTAGGAGGAAATCATGAAAGGTTTATTCGGCTGGAAAAGTCTGGCTATTGCCATAATACTATTAGTTCTTTTAATAGTTATCCTGATACTGGAAGTAAATGATAGGAATCCGGCTTATGATGCGGGAACGGAGTTTGAATTTGAACTGTCATTCGGATGTTATGGAAAAAACAATATAAATACATTTAATGACACCATTACGAAGGACCTGGTTTCCGCCGGAGTTATAACCACTGATTATATTATGCCTGACCATGCTAAAAAAAGGGTTTTTAAAATGCTGAGGGACATGGATATATTATCTTATCCCGCAAGTTTGAATTTCTCAACTAGTGATGAGCATGTTGACCATCTGTATCTTAAGGCTGTAATAGGGGAGGAAGAGCAGATTGTCAGGTGGACCGTCCCGTGGGGATTTGGTTTCTGGGATGGTGAGGGAGCAAAAATGTCCGTCCGGCACTATCAGTTCAAGATACTTGTCGAATACATCTCCAAACACGTTTATGAGTCCGATGAATGGAAAGCCCTTCCAAAGATCGAAGGCGGTTATTTGTAGTAATGATCAACTTCAATCTAACTAAGGACATATCAAGATGGTATTCGAATACTAATTGTATAGGTTGGGAATTTTACATGACTTATCGATGCTGACGGTATATTGTAACGATTTTCAAACAGGGCTATGTAGAAGCTTTGAGGGAGGATATCATGAAAGGTTCAATAGGATTTAAAAGCCTGGTTGTAGCAATAATTATACTTCTGGTTTTAGTCGGCTGGCTGATTAATCTTAGGATAAACCATATAAGTTACTATGACCCGTTCATGGACTTCAATTTCAGGTTTAATTTCGGACCGGACGGCGGGGTAGAACTGGATACTTTTAAATTCAGGCTTTCGGGCACATTACGCGGTTATGCGGCGACAGGTTTTTGGCTACCCCATTGGGCCAGGCAGATCGTGTTCGATATGATGCATGATATGGATATTATGAATTATCCTGATTCGTTGAACAGTGCGTCGGATAATATTGATAAAGTTGAAAATTTTACGTTGATGGTACGGATTGAAAATGAGGAAAAGATCATAAGATGGGATGTTCCGCTGGAAATGTCAAAAGAGGATTTAGAAGAAATGACCGACGAACAAAGGGCTTTCCTTGAACTTGCAAAACAGATTAAAGAATTTGTATTAAACTCACAGGCATATGAATTATTAACATACGGAGACGACACTTACCTGTAAAGTATTCATTTTAAAGACGGCTTCCGGCCGTACATCGTGATCTAATTATAGTCGCCTTGGTTTCCTGAGATTCGATAAGTTATCCGACGGATACTTTGTCAATTTTAACGAATCATCCGACGGATACTTTGTTTTGAAGGCATAGGCGAACATATGTGCGAGTCTTGGGGTTTTATGATATAATATAAGAACCGCGGGAAGCGGTTACTATGCTTGCAGGGGGATGTATGGATAAGTTCAAACTGGCGTCGAATTATAAGCCTAAGGGCGACCAGCCTGAGGCTATTGCAAAACTCTGCGAAGGACTTCGAAGGGGCGACGAACACCAGGTTCTGCTGGGAGTAACCGGATCAGGTAAAACATTTACCATGGCTAATATAGTTCAGGAGCTTCAGCGTCCTGCCATTGTCATTGCGCATAATAAAACGCTGGCGGCGCAGCTTTGCGGCGAGTTCAAGGAATACTTCCCGGATAATTGCGTTGAATTCTTTGTCAGTTACTATGATTACTACCAACCTGAAGCATATATCCCTTCCACTGATACTTATATCGAAAAAGATTCTTCAATAAATGATGAGATAGACCAGCTCAGGCATTCTGCCACGGCTGCTTTGTTTGAACGCCGGGACGTTATTATTGTGGCTTCGGTTTCATGCATCTACGGCCTTGGCGACCCGGAGGATTATGAAGACCTGATGGTTTCCGTGCGGCAAGGTATGAAAAGGGAACGCGACGAGGTCATCAGCGCTCTTGTCGATATCCAGTACACACGTAATGAAATAGATTTCAAACGCGGCACCTTCAGGGCGAAGGGCGACGTTCTTGAAATCATTCCTGCAAATTACGATAAAATCGGATACCGCATCGAATGGTTCGGCGATGAAATTGAACGGATAATGGAAATCGACATTGTTACAGGTGAAATCAAGGGAATCCGGAATCATGTCGCCATATTCCCCGCATCCCATTTCGCAACGACTCAGGATAAAATGATTAAAGCTGTCGGCGGCATTGAAGAAGAACTTGAACGGCGTCTCAAGGAATTGAAGGAGCAAAATAAATTAGTCGAGGCCCAGAGGCTTGAACAGCGGACCAGATATGATATAGAAATGCTTACAAACGTGGGAATATGCTCAGGGATAGAGAACTATTCCCGACACATTTCAGGCAGGGAAGAGGGCTCTCCTCCGTTTACGCTGCTGGACTATTTCCCGGATGATTACATAATGTTCATAGACGAATCCCATGCAACGCGGCCTCAGATCGGCGGTATGTACAAAGGAGACAGGGCTCGTAAGAAGAGCCTCATTGATTATGGTTTCAGGCTTCCTTCGGCATATGACAACAGACCCCTTATGTTTGAGGAATTCATCGAACGGCAGAATCAGACCATCTATGTCAGTGCGACGCCTGCTGATTATGAAAAAGAACTTTCTACACAGATAGTAGAGCAGATTATACGGCCAACGGGCCTTGTTGATCCGGATATAAACGTGAGGCCGATAAAAGGACAGGTTGAAGACCTTGTCGGTGAAATCCGGACAACGGTATCAAAAGGCTTCAGGGTCTTGGTCACTACACTTACAAAGAGGATGGCTGAGAACCTGACGGAATATATGGATAACCTTGATATCCGCGTTCGGTATCTGCATTCAGATATAGATACTCTCGAAAGGATGGAAATCCTTCGGGATTTACGGCTCGGAGAATTTGATGTCCTTGTCGGAATAAACCTGTTGAGAGAGGGTCTGGACCTTCCTGAGGTTGCGCTTGTTGCAATTCTTGACGCCGATAGGGAAGGTTTCCTAAGAAGTGCGCGGTCGCTTATACAAACTGTCGGCCGTGCTGCCCGAAATGTAGAAGGCCGGGTTATAATGTACGCGGATACAATAACCAGGTCTATGAAGGAAGCCATTGACGAGACCATGCGAAGACGCAACATCCAGCTTGAATATAATAAACAAAATGATGTCACGCCTAAGACCATAGTTAAGAAGGTAAGGGATGTAATTGAAACAGTTGTTAAAGACGACGAAGCCGTATACGGCCAGGGGCCGAGGAAAATCAAGAATATCAAGTCTGAAATGATGCGTCTTACCATGCTAATGGAAAAAGCCGCAGCACACCTCGAGTTTGAGGCAGCGGCACGATATAGGGACGAAATTAAAAAATTAAGGAAGCTTAAAAGCGGAGGTAATTTATGATATACGGCAATGTTGAATTATTTAACGCAGAACAGCTTATTGATAAACCCGGCATTCCGGGCAAGATTCTAAACAGGTTCAGCGCCCATGCCATTGCCGGACTTGACAGCGGGGAAGACCGCCGCGGTCCGATTACGCAGGCATACGGCAACGATATAGAAATCAGGTTTGTGTCAGAAAGCAACACAGTCGATATTTATTTAGGTGCATGGGATAATGACGGATACATAAATGTAAGCAACGGTGACTATGATAATACAACAATATATCTGCCCAAGGATGAATTAAAATGTATAACCCTTATCAAGCACCCACGGCTTGCGCTGATGCAAGCCAATGGTCCGGAACGGTTTTCGAGGAACGTTTGGCGTATAACATATTTAAAAAGATTTACTCCCGTTTTTTCCCATGTAAACGGCAAAGGCGGGATTGTCAGACCTCCCGAACCGGAGGAATTACCGACTAAAACAATATTGGCTTACGGATCATCAATAACATTCGGAGCCGGAACCGGCCCGTTGTCATCACTTACGCATATGAGTATAGCTGCCCGTAAGCTTGGGGTCCAGGTAATGAATAAAAGTATGCCGGGCAGCTGCTTTTGCGAGATGTCATACGGAGATTACTTAAGCGACATACCTGCGGATGTTTTTTATTACGAACTTGGCGGCAACATGAGGCTTAGGTTCACACCTGAGGAGTTCAAAAGAAGGGCAACCCATATGGTAACTGAGACAAGGCGCAAGAATCCGGATGCCCCGATTATACTGCTGACAGTCTATCCTTTACTTAAGAACATCCCTGACGAGGACCATGACAAAGCCGCAAGTGTGATTAAGGAATACGATAGAATACTTGCATTTCTTGCCGGGAATGATGATAAAATATACCTCATTGACAGTAGTGAAATACTAAATGACACCAGGCTGCTGAGTTTTGACGGTCTGCATCCCTCAGGTTATGGAAACATGGTCATGGCTGACCGAATTTATGATAAAATTAAATATATAATACAAGGCGTTTAATGTTGTCAAACACAAGGCCCTAATGTATTATGTAACAAATACAGAACGGGGGGATTAACCATGGGTAAAATCAGAGTTGGGATGTTCGGTATTAACGGGCATCAGATTCATGAGCTATTGGCGGATAACGAGAGGGCTTGCTGCGGTGCAGTGGCCGAAATTGATAAATCTTTGCTTCCGGAAGCTCTTCAGAATGATGAAACAATAAAGTATTACGATACATTTGAGGAAATGATTGCAGATGACACACTAGATGTCATTTCTTTATGTTCGCCGGTAAGGCAGGACCAGGAATGGCAATCCATTGCGGCATTGAAAGCCGGCAAACATGTTTATTCAGAGAAACCGAGTGCTTTTTCGGATGAAAAGCTGGATGAAATCATTGCCGCTGCAGAGGAAAATAATGTGACTTTCCATGAGATGGCGGGAACTTGCTTCGAGGATCCATTCATGTCAATGAAAGATATAGTGAAATCAGGGATACTTGGGGAATTAGTCCAGGTTTATGCCCAGAAATCATATCCATATCATGAAAGACGTCCCCAGGATGATATCACCGACGGTGGATTGATACGCTGGGTCGGTATTCATGCCACAAGGTTCATCGAGCATACGACAGGCTTGAAAATCGAGAAAATTTACTCGGTTGAGACAAGTCATGCGAATCCTGTTGAGGACGGCGGAATGGCTACGGCAGCGAGTGTCATGATGACGCTGGAAAACGGAGCTGTCGGGTCAATGTGCATCAACTACCTCAACCATAAGCTGCCGCTTGGGTCATGGGGTAATGAACATATTCGGATCTGGGGTACCGAGGGTTGGATCGAAGCAGTGGACGGACTTCAAAAAACCCATATTTATCTCAGGGACGGCCGGTCTGAGGAGCTTAAGATGAATTATCCCGGTATGACTGACGCGGGGTACTTCGAATACATTCTTGACGAGATAATTGATGGAAAAGAGATGCCCATAAGCCTTGAGGATGAACTGCATCCGCTAAGGGCTGTCATCAGGGCTAAGAATAATGTGATTGAGAAGGTGAAGTAATGAAATTAGTATTAATCGGAATAAGGGGTTATGCGAAGGTTTTCATGGACGCCATGTTCGAGAATAAACCCGGCGAGGACTTTGAATTTGTGGGATTCATATACCCGAAATCAAGAAAAAGCCCTATACCCCAGGAGCTTATTGATAATAACATCCCGCAGTATGATTCGCTGGATGAATTCTATGAACATGAAACAGCTGACCTGGTGATTATTTCATCGCCGATACAACTGCATGTTACACAGACAATCAAAGCGCTTGAAAACGGTTCGAATGTATTGTGTGAAAAGCCAATCGCCGCAACAATACAGGATGCGATTAAAATGGATGAAGTTGCAAAACGCACCGGTAAATTCGTAGCGGTCGGCTTTCAGTGGTCTTTTTGCGAACCCATACTTAATTTAAAGAAAGACATTCTTGATGGTGTTTTCGGAAAACCAATTTCATTTAAGACCGTAGTTCAGTGGCCGAGAACAGAACGTTACTACAACAGGAGCAGCTGGGCGGGTAAAATAAAGAATGCCTACGGCGACTGGATACTTGACAGCGTTGCAAATAACGCAACTGCCCATTTCCTTCATAACATGTTTTTCCTTATGGGGGACAGCATCAGCAAGAGTGCATTCCCTGCAAAAGTCACCGCTGAAATGTACCGTGCTAATGAAATTGAAAATTATGATACATTCATGGCCAAGATCAAGACTGACAATGGAATAGACCTGCTGTTTCTTGCAAGTCATGCAGTTCCGGAAAATGTACACCCAGTCTTTGAAATCAAATTTGAAAAAGGAAAAGTCACATTCGACAGTGCGAAGGACAGGATTATTTATGGAACGCCCGAAGGCGGCGAAACCAAGGCATACGGCAATCCGTTTGAAGACGAAATGAGGAAAATTTTCACATCAATAAAAGCTATAAGGGGAGAGGACGAAATACCATGTGACATCGCTACGGCAAGTGCACAGCTTGTTACCATAAATGCGGTATCTGAAAATTATGAAGTGATGCAGTTCCCTGAAGAGTATTTAGTTCGCCGGAAGGTTGATGAGCCTACCGGAGAGACTACCCTCATATATGTAAAAGGTATTGATAAAGACCTTATGGAATGCTACCGCGATGAGATGCTGCCGTCTGAAAAGGGACTTCCATGGGCAGTATCACATGGAGAAATAACCGTTGGTAATTATACGGAATTCGAGGGTGTGAAATAGTGGTGACACTCCGGGTCAGGACCAAAGGACGGTCTGACATGGTGAATATTACCGGTCTAGTCCGGGAAATCGTCTTAAAAAGCGATGTATTGGACGGGGTGGTTGTGGTTTTTGTACCCCACACAACCGCAGGTGTGACTATTAATGAGAACTCAGACCCTGATGTAGTAACAGATATACTGATGAAACTAGATAAGATTGTAGCGGAAGACAGTGATTACCGTCATTATGAAGGGAATTCCTCAGCTCATATCAAGGCATTGATGACAGGTTCTTCCGTTACTGTTATAATATCCGGCGGAAAGCCGGTTATGGGGATATGGCAGGGGATTTACCTTTGCGAGTTTGACGGGCCAAGGGACAGGAAAGTCCATGTGGAGATAATAGAAAAGGGTGGTAAGAATGCTTGAACTTATGAGAAACAGAAGGAGCATAAGGAAATTCCTTGATAAGCCTATAGAAGCTGAGAAACTTGATGCAATCCTCGAGTGTGCGCTTAGGTCGCCGTCCTCAATGGGCAGGCAGCCATGGAAAGTTACTGTAGTGACTGACAGGAATTTATTGAAAAAACTAACCAAAGCAAAGCCCAGCGGCGGACTATTTATTGAGGAAGCTTATGCCGCTTACGTTGTTTCCGGATACCCGGAAATTACGCCCATTTGGATAGAAGACTGCTCTATAATGTCCATTGTTATTCAACTGGAAGCCGAATCGCTGGGTTTAGGGTCCTGCTGGGTGCAAATCAGGGGACGGAAACATGATGAAAGTACTTCTGCTTCTGACTATATTGGCTCTGTATTGAAATTTAAGGATAACCGCGAGGTCCTGAGCATAATTGCAGTCGGATATAAAGGCGAGGACAAAGCGGGGCATATAGAGGTCCCGTATGATAAGTCGGAATTAAAATAGAAATCTTGGAGGTTTGCCATGTACTTGTCTCAGAAACATTGTGAGAGAATTCTCAGCGAATTGGATTCCCTGCGTTACAGGAATATCAGGGAAATAAAGGATATTACATATACAACCGGAGATGTGAGCGGGCTTGAGACCATTGCAATGGACGATCCACGCATGCAGCCGTATGTTCCCGGGGATTCCTGGGGAGAGGATGATGAAAGCTACCTTTTCAGGGCAAACTTTGATGTTCCGGATAAATTAGCCGGTGAATGCCTGTTGCTTTTGGTTGAAACAACTGAGTATGGAGAAACGGATTTAAGGAACATGGGCACAAAGACTTACTGGAATATGAGCCGGAACCCGCAGTTCTTATTATCAGTCAACGGAGAACCGTTCCAGGGTTTGGATAAACAGCATACCTATGCTGTCATTACAACTGATGCTGCATCGGGCAGTAGATATGAATTAGCACTTGACGGTTATCCCGGTTCGCGGCTTCGCATAAGCAGGGAAGGCCGGGTACAGCTTTTCTTAAAGGTAGCCGTTCTGGACCGGGATGTGGACAAGCTTTACTTTAATCTAAAGGTGCCGTTGAATATTTCTGACAGGCTGGATGACGAAAAAACTAAAAAAGACATACTTGCATTCACTGAAAATGCCGTAGGCATGCTGGACTTAAGAAAAGCATATTCTGAAAGTTTTTATGCATCGGTCGATGCTGCCAATGACTATTTGGAAAATGTATTTTATGAAGGATTCTGCGGGGATTACAAATCGGTTGTCAGCGGAATCGGCCATACGCATATAGACGTTGCGTGGCTGTGGCCGCTGGATGTAACAAGAATGAAGACCATCCACAGTTTTACCACTGCTCTCAGGCTGATGGAGCAGTACCCCGAGTTTCTGTTCATGTCAAGCCAACCCCAGCTGTATGATTTTATTAAGAACGACAGACCGGATATTTATGAAAAAATGAAGGACAGGATTGCCGAAGGACGATGGGAACCTGAAGGAGGAATGTGGCTCGAAGCAGACTGCAATCTGGCCTCGGGAGAGTCTTTTGTTAGGCAGCTGCTTTTCGGAACAAGGTTTTTTAAGAATGAATTCGATGCTGATTGCAAGGTGTTATGGCTTCCGGATGTATTCGGTTACAGCGCGGCGCTTCCCCAGATACTTCGGAAATCGGGCATTGAATATTTCATGACTACTAAGATTTTCTGGAATGAATACAATCGGTTTCCCTACGAAACCTTCAATTGGGAAGGGATTGACGGCTCAACAGTCTTATCCCATTTTATAACAGCAACCGATTCCAGGAATACCATAAGAACATATGGATCTACCTATAACGGCAGGCTTTCAACTGCACATGTAAAAGGGTCCTGGGATAATTACAGCCAGAAAGATATAAATAACGATGTATTAATGGCATTCGGATACGGAGACGGGGGCGGCGGGCCTACCCGGGAGATGCTTGAAGAAGGCCGGAGGCTGGCAAAGGCAGTACCTGGATGCCCTAAATATGAAATGAGAAAGTCCTGCGATTTCTTTGAAGAACTTGAAGAAAGGGTAAAAGACAATCCACGGCTGCCAAAATGGGTAGGGGAACTGTACCTTGAATATCACCGCGGCACCTACACGTCGGTTGGGAAAAACAAGTGGTATAACCGCAAGTCTGAATTTTTACTTAGGGACGCCGAACTTTTTGCACAGATTGCTGCCTCCGGAGGACTTGCTGAGTATCCACAGGAGATTATAAACGCCAACTGGGAAACCGTTCTGCTGAATCAATTCCACGACATTCTGCCGGGTTCGTCAATTAAGGAAGTATATGAGGAATCTCAGGAGCAATATGAAGGTGTAATGGAATCCCTTGGAAAGCTTCTTGAAGAATCGCTGACCAGGATTGCTTATTCAGCGGCAGAAGGCGAGGATAAGTGTGTTGTTTTCAACCAGTTGTCACATCTTAGGTATGATATTGCAAAGGTCGGGACGGATATTGAATATACTCATGCTGTTTCAAGGGATGGCGATAAGGTGCCCGGACAGATGATAGAAGAGAACGGAGAGTCTTACTTTATATTCGCTGCAAAAGTACCTCCAATGGGATATACGGTGTACTCGCTGGTTGAAGATGAATCCGAAGCAGGCAGCCTCTTAGTTAGCAAGGGCGGCATGGAGAACGACTTTGTAAGTATCAGCTTCGATGAGAATATGAATATTAGTTCAATATACGATAAATGCAATAGCAGAGAGCTTGTAAAGACAGGTGAGAAGGCGAATAGATTATTGGCTTTTGAAGATAAACCTATCCAATGGGACGCTTGGGATATTAATATTTACTATAACGACAAGGTTTGGGAGATTGATGAAGTGGATTCAGTGGAAGTTGTTGAATCAGGTCCGGTTCGGGCAGCTGTAAAAGTACGCCGTCCTTTTATGGATTCTGTTATTGAGCAGACTTTTTATTTGTATTCCTGCAGCCCGAGGGTTGATTTTAAAACACATATTGATTGGAAGAATGACCACATTCTATTAAAGGCAGCTTTCCCGATGGATGTTCATACCAGCAAAGCAACATATGAAATCCAGTATGGAAATGTTGAACGGCCCACCCATTGGAACACCAGCTGGGATTATGCCCGTTTCGAAGTGTGCGCTCACAAGTGGGCGGATATATCGGAACCTGATTTTGGTGTAAGCCTGATGAATGATTGCAAATACGGCCATGATATAAAAGATTCCGTAATGAGACTGACACTACTTAAATCCGCAACTATGCCCAGTCCGGTAGCAGATTTTGGAGAACACGATATGACCTACTCGATTATGCCTCATGCAGGTGATTTCAGAATCGGCGGAACGGTCGATGCGGCATATGAACTAAACTGCCCGTTATATGCACTTCCGGTTTCCGGCGGTATGGATATTTTAGGCAGTGAGATGTCCTTTGCATCCGTTGACAAGCCAAATGTGAAAATAGAGGCAGTCAAGAAAGCTGAGGATAGCAGGGAAGTCATAGTTCGCGTTTATGAATGCTTTAACCAAAGGAGTGATGCAACTCTTACCATGGCAAAACCAGTCAAAGCAGCCTTTGAATGCGACCTGATGGAAAATGTTGAGAATACTCTGGATGGAAATGGAAATACGGTTGAGTTCTCAATTAAACCCTATGAAATAAAGACGTTTAAAATTCAACTGTAATAAATATGATTGAGAAAAAAGTTATAGCCCGGTTTCGTCCAATTCGTTCAGATTGTACCTGCTTATAATTTTTATCAATTTCACAGCATATAGGGGGTCGGTTGCATAGCCGGCCCTTTTTAAAGCCCATGCGCCTTCCATGCTGTCATACATAACCGACCTGAATGTTTCGTAACGTGTTAGCGCCAGGAGGAATCCCTTATGGTCATCCCATCCGTCGCCAATATTAATGTATGCACGGAAATTGGCATCAATCCTGTATGAAATCCCGTTGAAAACTTCCCAGGTATTTGAAACCACTGAACCATTATTTCCTGTTCCTTTAATTCCGAAAAGGTTATTTGAAAATTTTCCTGTATATTTGTCTACCGGAACGCTTTGTCCCCAGCCTGTTTCCAAAATGGCCTGTGCGGTCTGAAGTGCGGCGGACATGCCTGTTTTCTCCATGGAAGCGACCGCCAGCTCTGATGCGAAATCAAGGAATTCGTCCTTATTTGTGATGGGAATAGGACCATAGGTTTTGCCATTGAATATACTGAAATCAACCGTGGTGCTGGAAATCAGATGACCCTGGTAGTAGCCTTGGGCACTGATTGAATAGCTGCCTTGGGGAAATGCTGATGCAAATAAAGAAGATTTGTCAGATTTATCTGTATCGGGATGCAGGTAATATACTGAACCGGTTGCTTTTGCAGTAAGTTTGTAGCTCAGATCAACTGAGGCTATATTGCTATTAACAGATAAAACAGCTGATGCAGATACAACCTGAGAGGGTCCGATTCCTTTCATATGGATTTTTGGGGAGCCGTCAACAGTAACCCTTACAGGTTTGCTTTGATGGTATATCCCAGAAGTGTCCTTAACCCGAACAAACAGGTCTTTTTCACCCGCTTCATCTGGTCCCGGGAACCATGTGAAGCCTCCGTAAGGAATTTTCCCCAGAATCGATGTTTTTCCTGTTTCTACATCTCTTATCAGAAAATGTGTGTCATCAACATCATAGTTTCTTGAGGCATATAGGGTTACGGCCCTATTAATTATCATTCCCTGCGATACCCCGGCCAGGGCAAGTTCTCTTTTTACAGTTGAGATAACAGAAAGCGGGGGGCTTTCAAAACTGTTTCCTCTGATGTCGTATGCTTTAATCCTTAAAAGATTAATGCCGTTCTGTTCCCAAATGGGGTTCCAGGATAAGCTGCCATTGGGATCCTGTTCTTTTATTGTTTTTGTATAACCTGTCCTGGTGTTTTCAATTTCATAATCCACATATGCGGCCTGGAAATTAAACTTGGGAATTATTTGTACAGTGTCATGGATGACCTGATATTGGCTTAGACCAGTTACGGAAACTTCGGGTACAAGCTGTATGGATACAGCTGCGGAGGTGCCTCCGATAAATGCCCCCGTGCTGTCATATAGGGCTGCAACAAGAACTTTTTCCCCATTATCATCAGGTTTGGGTTGATAGGAAAAATTGTTATCTATTGCGTCCCCCCGGGCAATGACGAATCCCATGAAAGTTGATGTGTCAAGCAACAATACTTTTATTTCACTGGCTTTTGCTCTTAAATCAGAATGTACTGTAATGTTGATTGAAGTTTCGCCTGTAATAATACTTCCATCCGAATGAGATGTTATGCTCATATCGAAGAATGGCTGCACTGCAGAGGTTTTGGATGAATCTATGAGCACAGTACGGGTCACGGCATCCCATTCAACGCCTGTACCAAATGCATTGCTGACCAGGCGGATTGGTACATATGTACGGTCGTTTATTATTTTTGGTGCGACATCGCTGACTGTGAAAGATGCACCGTCATTGTGAGAGACCAGATAGCTGTCGATTTTGAGAAACAGCTTTGTTAAACCTCTTTCAATGGTAACGGTCCTGTTGATACCATCCCATGAAACAGTTGCACCGAGTGCTTCTGCAACAAAACGGACCGGAACAAGAGTACGGTTGTTTTCAATTACCGGTGCTGAAAGATAGGTTATGTCATTTCCGTCTACAACCAGATTGACTGAAGGTGCCTCTGCAGCACTGACATAGCCTATATTGTTTAAAAGAAATAATATTGAAATCACTATTAAGAGAATAGTTTTATAAACGCTTTTTTTTATCATTAGTATTACCACCTATATTTTTTCTAAGAGCGGTTGCATATACAATTATATCACTGTGCAGGGGATTTAACAGAAGAATAGCGATAGATATAATTTAATATATTCAGACATTCTAAAATATAAGGATGTTATGTCAGTGCGTCAGGACATTAATCCATTTTTTAGACTTGAACCGTCTGGCAGCGATTATCACCTTGAATATTTCTTCAGTCAATACAACTGCCATGGCCCAGTGAATCGGAAGTTTAAGAACAAGCACTGCGAAAAACGACAGCGGAATTCCTATCAACCATACCATGGACATATCAAGGAACATGCAGAACTTGGTATCCCCGCCGCTTCTGAGTATTCCGACTATATAGACGAATCCAAGGAGCCTTATAGGGATGAAAGCTGCATTTATAAATATACAATATACAGCAAGCTGCACTGTAGCTTCCGACAGTCCGAACCAACCCACGATGCCATATCCGATTGCTGCATAACAAGCTGCTAGGAAAAGCGATGCCAGGAATTCCATCTTTATAAGCTTTTTAGCTATAATGAATGCGTTTTCGACTTTTTCAGCGCCGATTTCATTGCCTATGATTACAGCTGTTGCATTGCCCATCCCGATTAGGAACGCCCATATTAAGTCTGAAATGGTAAGCGACACCTGAGCCGCTGCTATTGCTGCTGTTCCGAGGAAGCCGTATGCTATGAAATATACTGAAACCCCGATGGACCATGCTGATTCATTTATAAGCACAGGGAAGGCCGTCCTTATGACTTTCACGAACATTTCCCTGCTGAAACTGAAAAATTCCTTTAATTTACCGGCCAGCGGGTGATCCTTGGCTCTATAAATGATTGTAATAATCAGTATGATTTCTATAATCCTGGCTGTTAAGGTTGCAATCGCCGCCCCGCGTACACCAAGTTCCGGAGCACCCCAGTTCCCGTTAATAAGCAGATAGTTAAGGAATGTATTTATACTTAAGGCTATGATACTGGATATCATAGGGATCTTTGTCCGGTGAACGCTTCTTGAAGTATATGAAAAGACATATTCAATGGCGACGATTATATATGTAAAAGATGCAATTGAGAGGTAGCTGGCACCTTTTTCCAGTACAACGGCGTCCCGGCTGAATAAGCTTAATATCTGGGTAGGGAAGCTTATTGTTCCGACAAAGAATACAGTTGATAGCGCCAGACCGACTGTAAACGCAATTCCCATGACTTTGCGGATATTAACAATATCTTTTTTTCCCCAGTATTGAGAAGAATATATCCCAAGGCCGCTGTAGGCCCCGAACAGGGTAATTATAAGAACAAAGAAAATCCTGTTTGATAAACTGACTGCAGCAAGTGCGGCTTCGCCCTGAGAACCTATCATCATATTGTCTACGAGGTTCAACGCGGTTCCGACGAAATTTTGTATCGCAATGGGCAAACCAATTTTTAAAACTTTGGGTATGAGGGCCCTGTTTGTCGTTAAGTCAGTCAAATGTAATCTCCCGGGAGGTTTCTCGCACAATTATACCCCATACATTTATATTTGTCAGTAAAATCAAAGACCTGACCCTGGGTGAACGCCTTCGAAATCAAAGACCTGACCCTGGGTGAACGCTTCGATATTGCATTCATTATGCATGTAATGTATAATACGAAATAACATCGCGATGATGAAAAGCAGTAGGTTTTCAAAAGTGTTTAGAGAGACGCCGGCTGGTGAAAGGCGGAGACGGAAGGAACTGAAACTCGTTTCGGAGCAGCTTGCATGAAAGAAAGTAATGCAGGCCGGTGGTATGCACCGTTATCAAAAAGAGATGATGTTCCCCATGGGACATCAATTAGAGTGGTACCGCGGTCCTATCGCCTCTATGCGACAGGGCTTTTTTAATGTAAAGGAAGAGGAGAGTCATGAAAGATTATAACCATATAGCCATTGAGAAGAAGTGGCAGGCAATCTGGGATGAAAAAGAGACTTTCAGGACAGGCACAGACAGGTCCAGGCCCCAGTACTATGCTTTAATAGAATTTCCATATCCATCCGGCAAGGGGCTTCACGTAGGGCATCCGCGTCCCTATACAGCTCTTGATATAGTCGCAAGAAAACGGCGTCTTGAAGGCTTTAATGTTCTGTTTCCGATGGGGTGGGACGCATTCGGCCTGCCTACTGAAAACTACGCTATAAAAAACAAGCTGCATCCTGCTGACGTGACGAGGGATAATGTTGTTCATTTCAAAAAGCAGGCGAAATCAATAGGCTTCTCTTTCGATTGGTCCAGGGAAATCAATACTACTGATCCAAAGTACTTCAAATGGACCCAGTGGATTTTTCTGCAGTTATTTAAACATGGTCTGGCATATAAAAAAGAGATGTCCATAAACTTCTGTACATCCTGCAAAGTAGGACTCGCTAATGAGGAGGTTGTCAACGGAGCCTGTGAACGCTGCGGCAGTGAAGTTACAAGAAAGCTGAAGAGCCAGTGGATGTTGAAGATAACCGAATATGCCGAGAGGTTGATTGACGACCTGAAACTGGTGGATTATCCTGAACGCGTGCGTGCTACCCAGATTAACTGGATAGGACGCTCTGAGGGTGCTGAGGTTGATTTTAAAATTGCCGGCACGGATGATGTATTAAGGGTATATACAACACGGCCTGACACTCTGTATGGTGCTACATATATGGTTATGTCACCGGAGCATCCGTATCTTCAGAAATATAAGGACAGGATAAAGAATTATGAAGAAATAATGGAATATGAGAGGGTCGCCTCGCATAAATCAGACATGGAAAGAACTGAACTCGCTAAAGATAAAACCGGACTTGAGGTTAGCGGGCTTAAAGCAATTAATCCGGTTAATGATGAACTGATTCCGATATGGGTGTCCGATTATGTTTTAATGTCATATGGAACAGGGGCGATTATGGCGGTACCTGCACATGACCAAAGGGATTATGAGTTCGCTAAAAAGTTTAACCTGCCAATAGTAGAGGTTGTCGGTGGTGGAGACATAAGCGAATCGGCTTTCACAGATATTGAAACCGGGATTATGGTAAATTCGGGAATCATCGACGGCTTGAATGTCAAGGATGGCAAAAAAAAGATAACCGAACACCTTACTGAGAAAGGTATTGGGGAATTCAAGATAAATTATAAGCTCAGGGACTGGGTGTTTTCGCGCCAGAGATACTGGGGAGAACCGATTCCGCTTGTTTATTGTGAAGATTGCGGCTGGGTTGCTATTCCTGAGGATGAACTTCCTCTCGAACTTCCGGAAGTAGAACATTATGAGCCTACTGATACTGGGGAATCGCCGCTGGCAAATATTACTGACTGGGTTAACACAACATGCCCGGATTGTGGAAAACCGGCTAAGAGGGAGACGGATACAATGCCCCAATGGGCCGGATCGTCCTGGTATTACCTGAGATATATCGATGTGGATAATGATGAAGAACTGGCATCTAAGGATTTGCTTGAATACTGGACTCCCGTAGACTGGTATAACGGAGGGATGGAGCATACAACATTGCACTTGCTATACTCGAGATTTTGGCATAAATTCCTTTATGATATCGGTGCAGTGCCAACCCCGGAACCATATAAGAAGCGAACTTCCCATGGCATGATTCTCGCCTCCAACGGTGAAAAAATGTCAAAATCACAAGGTGAGGTTATAAATCCTGATGATGTTATTGCAGAATCAGGAGCTGATACCCTGAGGATGTTTGAGATGTTCATCGGAGACTTTGAAAAAAGTGTTCCGTGGTCTGAAAATGGCGTTAAGGGATGCAAACGCTTCCTTGACAGGGTGTTCAGGATGACTTCTATGGTTAATGACATTAAAGGATATTCAAAGGATATGGAAATTGCCATGCACAAGACTATTAAAAAGGTTAGCCACGATTTTGAAACATTAAAATTCAACACCGGAATTGCAGCATTAATGACTCTTGCAAATGATTTTTATCACAAGGGAAGCATAACGGTTGATGAATTCAGGACATTCCTGATACTGCTTAATCCGGTTTCTCCTCATATAACAGAGGAACTCTGGGTGCAGCAGGGCTATGAAGGTATGCTGAACCAGGCTTCGTGGCCGGAATACGACGAAGATAAAACTGTAGAAGAAACCATTGAGATTGTGGTGCAGGTAAACGGTAAAATCCGGCATAAGATGATGATTGCAGCAGATCTTGACAGAGATGCCATGCAAAAAGCCGCTATGGAGGATTCTAATGTTAAAGCGCTTGTTAAAGGGAAAAATGTGGTAAAAGTTATTGCAATTCCCGGTAGATTAGTTAATATAGTAGTTAGGTAGTATTAAATTTGGCTTTAGTTGCAGATGCCGATCGGGGGAACGGTATCTTTAAAGGGAACACTTGTTAGTGTTCCCTTTTTAATGGGCTGATTTACCTTTATGCGTCGTTTGGTGCATTAATGTTTATCGATCACGTATATAGCATACGCTCCCTCAAACAGTAACTTCCAAGCTTCGCCTAAAAGTAAATTATCACCATTAAAATCAAAGGGTTAAATTCCGTCATATTACGTTTGCTGCGCCGAATCATCCTTGGACTAATTTAGCAAGAAAAAGGAGCCCGGAGGCTCCTTTTCGGGGGATATTATCAAGGAGGGTATTAATCGTTGTCGTCACTATCTGGTGCAGGGACCTCAATTGGTTCTGTAGGTTCAACCCCTCTGATTGGCCCGTCAATGTCTGTTGCAATTTCTGATACCATCAACTTACCCAGAGGAAGCATTGTATCGTAATCGTATGCCAGTAGCATTCCCATCTGCATGTAGTACACATTATTGTTTATGTAGGTAACCCTGGTCGGTGTGTAGTATGACCAATAGAGTCCCTGATCTGTTGCTGCAGGGAGTATTCCCTTAAGCGACAGCTTTTCATTGACTACATTTACTATAACCGCGCCTTCTTGCCATGATGAGTATTCTTTATATCCCTGGGAATTGTTGATCTGGGCACTGAACATTGCTGCGTTTTTCTCAGGCCACCAGGTGAATGCCCTGTGGTTGTACTGGGCTTCGCTGTATGAACCTTGTTTTCCTATAACCAGAGTATCAACTTCCTTAGGATTGAAAGGATCTCTTACATCAAACAGGGAAAGTTTAAGTCCGCCTGTCTGGAAACCGGTTACGATTTCATTTCCGTTTTCATCCTTCGTATAGATTTCCTTTGTTTCGACGCCAAGGCCGAGGAGGAATCCATCTCCTACTGGATGCAGGTAATTTGAGAAGCCCGGGATCTTGAGTTCGCCGGTCACTCTTGGATTCGAAGGATTTGAAAGATCAAGTACGAACAACGGATCCATGTTCCTGAAGGTCACCACATAGCCTGTGTTTCCCGAGAAACGAACTGAGTATATCCTTTCACCGGGAGCAAGGTTTTCGACGCTTCCCACATTTTTCATATTATTGTCAAGTATGAAGACATTGTTCATTGTTCCGTTGTTGGTCCACAGCGTAGTTGCGATGCGGAAGTTCCCGTTGAACTCATCCATTGAGAACTGATTTAGTACGTCGCCCTTGACTTCGCCCATACCTGCATATTTAACAGTATTGCCTGTAAGGTCGTATTTATATATTGCAGTCTTAGGTTCTTCGGGTTCCGGGGCAACCGTTGCAGTTGCCGGTGTTTCTTCTGAAACTGCAGCTTCATCAACTGCCATTTCCAAAATTCCCGGGAAGAAGTAGAAAACCGGTTTTACAATATAGAGTGCATTGTGACTCATGTAAACGGTGCTTCCTCCGCCCATAACTGTATCGGTCTTAACAGCTTTGCCGCTGTCAATATCCATAACTGAAATAGTCATGAATGAATTATCGACAGGGTTCGGAAGGTATGAGATCTCGCCGGGTGTGATCATCGTATTGTCTTTGCTGACGGTGCTGTCGTAACGGTAAGGCAGTATTTCTTCAGCTTTTGGTTGTGCTTCGTCACCGTAATAGAAATATGCCCATTTATTAGTAATAAGGTATAGGTTGCCGTCTTTTACCCTTGAACTAAGGAGCGACCCCTCTATTTTGTATTCCCGTGCAAGGACCGGATTAGCTTTATTTGAAATATCGTACACCTGTGCGAATGTATATGATTTTCCCTGTATGTAACGACCTGGCATCATGTCTTTATCGCTATCTGAAGAATTAGTTCCTTCACCCAGGACTTCTTCATATGTATATCCGATTGCCGTAAGGTAATTGCCGGTAATGTACATTTCGGAAAAGCTTGACATATCATCAAGTATGATTTTTGCTGTAATTGTCATATTTCCCGGATCAATTGCATCAATTATAACCAGCCTGTTTCCTGCTACAAAATACAGATAACGGCCGTCATTCTTAATTACATCGGCTTCGTCAATTCCCTCAACCTGCACATTTGTTTCGCCATGCGAAGCAGACTGTTCGCCGCCGGAGGAACTGTCTTTTGAAGCATTGGGATCAGCACTTGGAGCAGCAGCTCCATCTTCTAATGCCATCTCAGGAACTCCGCCTCCGCGCCAGCCGTAAGAATAACCCGGGCCCATATCTTTCATATATTCAAGCATGGCTTCAAAATTCTTGAAACGGGGGAGTTGTTCTGTATTCTCAATCTGGAATAACTCTTTACATCCTGTGAATGCGAAAATCATTATGACCAGTAAGAGAATTGTTGTTATTTTGAATAATACTTTTTTCATTTTCCATCACTCCTGTTCTGTTTTATGACTCTTAGACTGAATTGCTCACCAAAAAGTTCCAAATGCCGTACCGCAGATTCTGAAAGAATCGAGGAACGGCATTGCGGGATGGTCAACGATTCAAAGATTGCAGCTCTTAACGCAAACGGTGTACCGCAGGCAAAGCCGAGGAACGCCGTGACAGTTCAGAGCGTAAGCAATAGATAATGGTTGTCCCCGCACCCATTGTACCGCAGATTCTGAAAGAATCGAGGAACGGCATTGCGGGATGGACAACGATGCAAAGATTGCAGCTCTTAACGCAAACGGTGTACCGCAGGCAAAGCCGAGGAACGCCGTGACAGTTCAGAGCGTAAGCAATAGATAATGGTTGTCCCCGCACCCATTGTACCGCAGATTCTGAAAGAATCGAGGAACGGCATTGCGGGATGGACAACGATGCAAAGATTGCCGGAAAGAAATTATCAGCCGAGAAACACCATAGCAGTTTTTAGCATAGTTAGTTATGTTTTAAAAAGGCACATTAACTTCTGATAGTGTGCCTTTTACATTTGTGCTAGTAATCACTGATGAGATTGCCGATTTTACATTTGAAGATATACACGCAGCTTAGTGTTTTCATCAATATCCACAATCGGTTCGGGACTTAGAGCCACATTAAACCGATTGGTGAATGATTTTCCTTTTATATTACGGTGTTTTATCTTTATATCATAAAGCAATAGTTCGTTGACCATATCATTCGGGAGGTAAAACAGGAAACTATGGAGTTCACCTTGGTTTAAAGAAACCATTTTTGTTTCCGGACCGTCTGAAATTAAATAGTCGCCCAATGACTTAATTTCGATATCAACAGATGCTGAATTCCCCACATTTTGTAACAAAAGCAAACCTACCATGTTTTTCGAAAGCATATCAGAAACAGCCTTGCGGGATTCCAGCAGATAACTGGTATTGGTTTCATAAAAGCTCCTGGTCTTTATAATGGCTTCCACGGCTTCGGCAATCTTTTCCGGGTCTGATACAGGCCTTAGGATAGGATGGTGGATTTTTCCGTCCCTGATTGATATAAAAAGCATTACAACGGCTACCGCAAAAAATAAAAACAGCGCAACCAGCAACATCTCTAGCATCAGTGTCTCATTGTAAATTAAATCTTCATAAGGCATGATATTCACTCCTCAACTTCCTTCTTATTATATCTCATGATAAAGAAAAACAACAGCGCGACGGCAATAGCCAAAGACAGGGGAACGATGAACCTGATCGGAAACGCAGCTTTTTGAAGCCCGTCGTTTTTGCTTACTGAAATTAAATTCTTTGGAAGGCTTGTAGAGCGGTCTTCAGCCGAAACAAGATAAGTGGAACCGATTTCCGTTCCATTATGTGTGTACACAAGTTCACCGACGATTTCACCTCGGGACGGGTAGTAATCATCGGGCAGAAATAACTCTGCACTGACCTCAATGTCCCACAGGTTTTCATCACGCGGCAGCAGATACTCGATTTTCATTGCGGTCGCAACAGCATAACCCGGGTCAATGGGAAGCTCATCGGTTATTATTTCACCTGTATTGGTTATGGACTGGACGGCGAATTCATCAAAGGCTTGCTTCATTAGCTGCAATGAGAATTCAGCCGATACCGAACGCGACGGCATATTGGCAACAACGCATACAACTTCACGCCCTGAATAATCGTGTGCTGAACTTACAAGAGTATATTTTGCCTTGCTTGTATAGCCGGTTTTGACGCCAGTGACAAGAAAATCCATACCGTCGTTTTCGCCAAGGATTGGATTTGAATTTTTAATAGTATATGTTTTGTCCCTCATATTAGTTGCAGGAAGAGTGTATTGAGACCGACTTACTATTGAGGCAAAATTGTAATTGTCCAGTGCTTTTCGAGTGATTAAAGCCAGGTCATGGGGAGTCGTATAATGTTCATCATCATGAAGCCCGTGGGGATTTATAAAATGGGTGTCCAATGCACCTGCTGATGCGGCTTTCTCATTCATCATTGAGCTGAATCCTTCAACCGACCCGCCGATATATTCGGCTATGGCTACAGCTACGTCATTTGCACTTTTTAGCATAAGGGCCATAAGCATGTCGTAAAGTTCCATTTCCTCACCTTCGGAAAGACCCAGTCTGACAGCGCCGGTTTCCATCGGACCGGCAGCTACGGATGAAGCGGTCACAATATTAGTTACGCCCGCGTTGGCAAGCGCTGTATAAGCTGTAAGTATTTTAGTAGTGCTGGCGGGAAATATCCTGTTATGGGAATTTTGCTCAAGCAGTATAGCCCCGGTGTCCTGGTCAATTACAATATAATAATATGAAGATTCATCAGGGATGTCGGCTTCGGCAACCGTTGGTATTGCAAATATTATTAACGCCATAATGAGAAGTATGGTGGTCATCTTTTGTATCATGGATACAGTATATCAAAAATCCATTGTGATAGAACAAAAAAATATAACAAAAAAAGGAAATAATTGTCTTTTGTTGAATATATTGTTATCAAGGTACTGGTAATCACCGGTTAAGGCGGATAATTATGAATAAAACAGGTAGAATAATTTTAGTTGCAGCTATGATAATCGCAATTTCAACCACTTTAATCCTATCTTTAGTAAGGGCGTCAAAGAACAGGGAATACATAAGCAACGCAGTAGCAGCAGGGGTGGAATCTTCTGCTGAGAATCCGGATTTAATAAAAATCTATGTTACGGGAGAAGTCGTAAATCCCGGAATCGTGGAAATTGAAAAGGGGTCAACCATTCTGGATGCTGTGAATGCAAGCGGAGGATTCACTGATGAAGCCAGCGCCAATATCAACCTTGTATATGCACTTGAGAAGAATATTACGCTGATAATCAAGGGTAGGGAAGACGGCGGCGGAGCTACTGTGATGAAAACGCCGGGTGATGCGATACTGATTGATAATGAAAACGGGCTGATAGATGGAAAAATCAATATTAACCATGCCGATGCAGGAGCCTTGGGGCTTTTGCCGGGGATTGGTGAAAAAACTGCCCTGGATATTATTGATTTTAGAAATCAATATGGTTTTTTTAAGACAATCGAAGACATCATGAAAGTTCCCGGTATAAAAGAGAGTAAATTCAGCAAAATTAAAGATTATATTTGCATAGAATAGTTTATAATATTAGTAAGGCCAGCCGATTCAAGGTATTACGCACTACTGATGTTGACATTAAAATCAATATAATATAGCATAGCTGGTAAGGAATTTTTTGGGTCTTTGGAGGTTGAAATGTCCGGATTTATTGTTATGGGGGCGGCAGTACTATTAACGCTTGTTTTTGCGGCCATCAACTTTAAAAAAGTTAAGAAAATGAGGGGCGGCACAGATTTAATGGAAGAAATCGCCCTGTCGATAAGGGAAGGCGCAAACACCTTCCTTCTGCATGAGCTAAAAGCAATGTACAAGATAGCAATACTTGTTGCCGTACTGCTTGGAGTAGTTGTCAACTGGTATGTAGGTGTTGCTTTTATTATCGGCGCATTGATGAGTGGAACCGCAGGTTTTGTGGGAATGAAAATTGCTACATATGCCAATGTAAGGGTGTCCAATACAGCCAGGGAAACCAAGAGCCTGGGTAAAACCCTAAAAACCGCTTTCCAGGGCGGAAGCGTCATGGGACTCAGTGTCGGCGGATTCGCCATGCTTGGACTGTTGATTGTTTTCGTCGTTTTCGGGAAATTCATGGGTCAGATGGATTCGGAAAACCTTACAATCTTAACAAACTGGATCGGTATTAACTACATACCTTTTACAATGACGGTTGCAGGCTATGCCCTTGGGTGTTCGCTTATAGCACTTTTCGACAGGATTGGCGGCGGAATATATACAAAAGCTGCAGACATGGGTGCTGACCTTGTTGGTAAAACAGAAGCCAAAATCCCTGAGGATGATCCTAGAAACCCTGCTACAATAGCCGACAACGTCGGTGACAATGTTGGTGATGTTGCGGGACTTGGCGCCGACCTTCTTGAAAGTTATGTCGGAGCTATCATAGCAAGCACAACCCTGGCGGCATATATGTTCTTCATTTCAAATGCAAGGGGAACCAGTCTGATATCAGAATCCCTTGTCCAGAAGCTTATGATTTTTCCTGTTCTGTTTGCAGCAATCGGGCTTATATCATGTACAGCCGGTATTCTTTACCTTATTTTGAAAAAAGTTTCAGACAAGCCGCATAGAGAACTTAACCTTGCTACATGGGTTTCTGCGGGAATTACAATACTTGCAACCGGAATAGTAACCTATTTCTTCTTCCGCGGGGAAACTTCCTCAATAGAAAACGCAGGTTTTACTGTCGGCGCATTGTCACCATGGATAGCTGCTGTTACAGGAATCGTCAGCGGAGTTCTAATAGGACTTGTTGCCGAATACTATACCAGTTATGATTTTAAGCCGACACAGCATATAGCAAAATCTTCAGTGCAGGGAACTGCGCTTACAATAACAACCGGCCTTAGCAACGGAATGAAATCTGTGTTACTACCGGTCGGAATACTTGCCGTAGCAATTATTGCATCATACTATTTCGCAGGAATTTACGGAGTTACAATGGCGGCCATCGGAATGCTTTCATTTGTAGCAACAACCGTTTCAGTCGATACTTACGGTCCGATAGCAGACAATGCAGGCGGCATCAGCGAAATGGCAAAGCTTGATCCGGCAGTCAGGAAGATTACTGACAAGCTCGATTCAGTCGGAAACACAACTGCTGCAATAGGAAAAGGATTTGCAATCGGTTCTGCAGCCCTCGCTGCACTATCCCTTCTTGCTTCATACCTTTACTCGCAGGTAAGCGGCCACACCGATGCCAGCGGATTCAGTCTGCTGCTGAATATCATTAATCCGCTGACACTTGCAGGTGCTCTGGTCGGAGGAGCAATACCATTCTTCTTCTCAGGCGTTCTCATTGACTCAGTTGCAAAAGCAGCTGGTAAGATGGTTGAAGAAGTAAGGCGGCAGTTCAGGGAGTTCCCGGGAATTCTCACAGGGGATGTCAAGCCTGACTATAATAAATGTATTGCTATCTCCTCAGAAGGAGCATTAAAGGAAATGACACTTCCTGCAGCGCTGGCAATACTTCCTCCGATTGTAGGCGGATTCCTCTTCGGAGCTGAATTTGTAGGCGGTTTGTTGATTGGCACACTGCTTTCAGGAATCATGCTTGCACTTTTCACAGCAAACTCAGGCGGCTCATGGGATAATGCAAAGAAACTGGTTGAAACCGGCGGAGTCGAAGGACACGGCAAGGGCAGCGATACGCACAGCTCTACAATAGTAGGAGACACAGTAGGCGACCCGCTTAAAGATACTGTAGGCCCTTCTCTTGATATACTTATCAAGATCATGTCAGTTGTATCACTTATCGGTGTATCGATATTCCAGAAGTTCAACCTGTTCGAACTACTGGGACTTGCTGATTTATTTAAGTAAAATGAATTAAGGCGATGTAATGAAATATTTGAGATTTAAAAAGGATTCCATTGACGGATTCGGAATCCTGCAGGACAACACAATTAAAGTTCTGAGAGGCGACTTCCTTGAGGAGGTTGCTTTTTCAGGTGATGAATACAGCCTGGAAGAGGTAGAGCTTCTGACTCCTGTCAAACCCGGTAAAGTCATTGCTGTAGGCTTGAACTACATGGACCATATAAAGGAATTCGGCGACAGGCCGGTTCCTGAGAATCCGACACTCTTTATAAAGTTAACGGATACGATCATAGGCCCGGGAAAGGCAATAATTCTTCCTAAGGGCTATAAAAGGGTTGATTTCGAAGCTGAACTTGCTGTTGTCATCTCCAAATATTGCTATAAAGTGAGTGCAGAGGATGCCCAGGATTGTATTTTTGGTGCAACATGTCTTAATGATGTAACCGAAAGAGCGGTTCAAAAAGCGGACGGGCAATGGACCAGGGGGAAGAATTTCCCTACATTCTGTCCCATCGGACCGCATATTGAAACAGATATTGATTTAAGCGACCTCGAGGTCCGGGCAGTATTGAACGGAGAAGTTAAGCAGCTTTCGAGCACAAAGCACTTTCTATGGAATCCATATGAGCTTGTGAGTTTTATTTCACAGTCCATACCTCTTGAACCCGGAGATGTAGTAACAACGGGAACCCCATCGGGTGTTGGGCCGATGAAATCCGGCGATACCATCTCTATAGAGATAGAAAAAATCGGTGCGCTGGTCAACCCTGTTATTGACGAAAAATAACCGATAGTATCCCAGGAATTAATTACAAAAAAAAGCCGGGCATTGCCCGGCTTTAATATTGTTATAGATAATCTAGAGTTTTGGGATCTCTTCAAGAAGCAGGGGAATGATTTCAAATAAATCGCCCACAACTGCTATATCAGCCATCTGCATAAGCGGGGTGTCAGGGTCTTTATCAATCGCGATGATTAAATCTGACGACTGCATCCCTACCAGATGCTGTATCTGTCCGGATATTCCGCAAGCCATGTATACCTTTGTCTGGACTGTCTGTCCGGTCTGGCCGACCTGGTGGCTGTAGGCAATCCAACCGGCGTCAACAGCAGCCCTGCTTGCGCCTACTGCACCTTCTACCTTAGCGGCAAGTTTCTTAAGAAGATCAAAACCTTTGGGACCCTTCATTCCTCTTCCACCGGAAATAATAATCTGTGCATCTGCAAGGTTAACTGTATTTTCCTGGCTGTGGAATACTTCAAGTATTTTTTTAATGCCTTCAGTATCACCCGGTTCAATAGTTTCAATTATTATTTCACCGGTGCGGGATGAATCAGGTTCGGGAACCTTCATAACCCTGGGACGGACCGTTGCCATCTGGGGGCGGTGGTTGGATGAACGAATTGTCGCCATGATGTTTCCTCCGAAAGCAGGACGTGTCTGAAGGAGGTCTCCGTTTTCAGGGTCAATTGACAATTGCGTACAGTCGGCAGTAAGTCCGCATACCTTGGTTACGGCAACCCTTGGGATAAGTGCGCGTCCCCTGGTGGTTGCACCGCATATAACTACCTCAGGCTTGTATTTTTCAATCAATCTGCCCAGTACATTTGCTTCAAGTTCATCGTTGAAGTTAAGCAGCCTGTCGTCATCTACGACAATGACTTTGTCGGCGCCGTATGAGAAAAGCTCCTCTGCCTGTCCTGTAATGCCGGGGCCAGCTGCAAAAACCCAAACTTCGCTGCCCCTGTCATCTGCAAGGGGGCGGGCGGCTCCTATTAGTTCAAGTGTTACCTGCTGTATTTTACCCGAAAGCTGCTCGGCCGTTACCCAGATATTTTTGTATTCTTTCTTGCTTTGTTCAGTCAATGCTATCATTTATCATACTCCTCGCTCTACAGGATACTGCGCAGTCTTAATTCGCGGAATAAGTCTTTTGCGCATTTCTCGGATGAACCGGATATTTTAATCGTGCTGGACTGTCTCGGAGGCGGGGGATTGGTTTTTACAACCCTTGTCGGTGAAGCCATTAAGCCAATTTTAGCTGGGTCAGCACCAATGTCTTCTGCAGTCCAGGTCGAAATTTCAACATCTTCAGAAGCCAGGCGGCCCCTCAGCGTTGGAACCCTCGGGGTGTTGATGCCTTTTACTACGGTTAATACAGCCGGAAGCTTTAATTCGCATATGTCATAACCGTCCTCGTGCATTCTTTCAACGATTATATCTTTTGGGGTTAGTTTTTCAACACCATTTACATACGTGGCCTGCATCCAGTTAAGATGCGCTGCAATCCCGGGTCCTACCTGGGCCGTATCGCCGTCAACTGCCTGTTTACCGCATAGCACCAAATCGACATCGCCGATTTTACTGATTGCCTTTGCCAGAGCATAGCTTGTAGCCCATGTATCGGAACCTCCTAAGGCGCGGTCGCTTAAAAGGATTGCCTTGTCAGCGCCGACTGAAATGGTTTCCCTTAAACTATTGACTGCACTCGGGGGTCCCATGGACAATGTAATGACTTCTCCGCCGAATCTGTTTCTCAGCTGAACGGCTTCTTCAACTCCGTAAGTATCAAAAGGATTAAGCTCAGCTTTTACACCTTCACGGATTATCCTTTTTGTTTCCGGATCTATCTTTGCATCTGTGGTGGCAGGCACCTGCTTTATACAGACAACTATTTTCATGTTAATTCCTCCTAAGTTAGACTAGACTATTTCCATAATCCCGCTAGTTTGTTTATCTGGTATTTGAATCCGAGTAGTGATAAATATACACCGCATTTTGGATAAAGCTTATGAAGCTCCCCGAGTGTTTGCAACGGATCAAAGGCCGTATCTTCCGGAATTTCATAACCTACGGCATCTGACAAAAGACTGAGTTTCTTGCTCATCCAGGCTTCCACGATTACCGGCATATCCGGATATGTTTCCAGCAGCTTGTCGACAACTTCATTTTTTTCTATTATGGGCTGGGTTATTACAAAAGTTGCACCGGCTGCTATTTTCCTGTCCATTTTTTCGAATTCATGTTCTTCAGGTTCATAAGGATTGAATGCAACGCCGATGATGAATTTATCCGGATATTCCCTTAGGATGTAATCGGTTAATTCAACTGAGGTAACGGCTTCAACACCTTTGGCACCTATATCGGATGGCTGTAGTTTGGGCAGCCTGTCTGAACCGTCGCCGCTTATGACAAGAAGGTACTTAATCCCAAGATTAATGCAGGAATTGAGAATTTCATCAAGATTTTCCTTGGTGTGGAAAGTATTCAGATGAATCATTACCTGCTCCGGGTTGACCTTTAACTTTAATTCCTCAATAACCTCTGCGCCCTGAAAAGCTAAAAGACCCATAGCGTTATCTGTAATGCATGCGCATCTTCCGTCTTCCATGACTCTGTTGAACTTACTTGCGAATGTCTCTAAACCCTTATGCAGTTTTTCAATGGTAATTGCCTGTTTCGGTGGTAGAATTTCCACATGGTAAATTTTGTTTTGGATGTGATGTTCCATGGTTCCTCCTAGTATATTAATCAATATAATAATGCCTCTTTACAAATAAAAAAGGCATCTTATAAAAAAACCTTATTACAATTATACACTATAGATAACCAATGTCTATGAATAAAAAATATTACATTTTGTCATTTTTATAATTAATTTGTCCATTTAAAACAGTAAACAAAGCATCAGGCAGGTAAGTTGATGAAAACGAAGAGCTGACCCAGGGTCAACTCTTCGAAAATGTAATTATAAGTGGATTATATCCTGCAGTTTTTAAATTCCGTGTTCATTCCTTTTATATCAAGCCTGTAACCTATAAGTACCAGCTGTGATTCATTCTTAGGTGCTGAGTCAGCTGGTTTTGTGAAATATCTGCCGCCGACTGATTCAACAAACAACCAGCCTTCTCTTGTTTTAATAAAACCTTTTGCCCTGAGCAGAATGACAGAATGTTTTATGAGCATATTTCCTATTTTTTCTTTACTAAATAAACCGTCAGCATTCATTGTCACCGAGGATATTCCTTCAGGGGGAGAGGTGTCAATCTGTGTGCGCGAAGACCAGGAACCGGTTAAATCAAGAATGGATTCGAAATCAATCCTGCCATATGTGGCCCGGACAATCTTTGCGTCTTTATTCAGTGAAACTAGTTTTTCACCAAGAGTTGATATATATTCGGGTTCGGCAAGGTCTGTCTTATTAATAACGCAGACCGATGCCTCCTCTACCTGTGTCCTGACTGCAGGCAGTGTTTCATAAACCTTGTGAAAATTTGCTGCATCCACCAGACAGAAATTCTGTTTAATATCTATCCTGCCGGCAAGCGGGGGCATTGAAAGGTATTCACCGATATCCCTTGTATTTGCGATGCCGGTTGATTCAATGACAGCTACATCAAAAGCAGGTGAGCAGTTTGTAATATCATCCAGTGCCTTGATGAACTGATCCCTTGTGCACACGCAGAAAATTGAACCTTGATTTACTTCAAATATGGTTCCTGCATCCGGATCTACAAGATCGCGGTCTATATTCGCCCGTCCGAACTCATTTATCAGCAGGGCAACGGATTTGTTCAGGGAGTCCAGGTAGGCAAGCAGCTCATTAAGAAAAGTTGTCTTTCCTGCTCCCAGGAAACCGGTGATAAGAATGACTGGAAGTTTTCTCATTATGCAAGGTCCTTTAGCCATTCTTTTACAATCTTAATCTCAGGGGCTTCTGACCATGTCTTTAGCTGTGATGTACATACAATGACAGCCGGGAATTTCCTGATTCCATAAGTTTCCGCAATTTTCTTGTCATTTGTTGCTTCAACCTGTACGTTCGAGCCAAGTTCGGTCACTGCAGTCCGGACATTTTCTACAGCTTCAGATGACAGTTTACTGTCGTCTGTCAGGATAATTATCTTGGACTGCTTTCTCCTGATCTTAATCCTGAGCTTCTTGTTAATCCTTGCCTGGAGGGCTGCTATCAACTCGTCCCTGGTTGGAATAACGCTTACAAATGTTATTTCTCCGTCAATACAGATTGTAGGTACGTTCTTCACCATAAGCGAAGCCATGAACTGCACACTTTCCTGTGATTTGATCTTGTGCTCACGCCATATTATTAAATCTTCAAATTCAGGAACAATGGCTCTGACTGACTCAACCATGTACTGGCAGGGAGCGCAGGCTTCTGAGTCAAGGGTAATTATGTCAACAATGACTTTATCAGAACGACCGTATTCAGACATATCAAATAGCCGCTGTTCCTCTGTATATCCTTCAGAGGCAAGAGTTTCGGCTATCTCGCGCTTATATTCGTCATTTACTACACCTGCGACAGCTTGGAGATTCTTTGCAGGGGTGTCATAAGGAAGGTCGCATCCGGGGGCTATAATGTATCCCTTTGCACCTCCGGTCTGAAGCGCTTCATATGCAAGGATGGCATTCTGTTCTTCTGAGCCATTAAGTAATGCAGTGGTCAGCGGAAGGTTGCCGCCGAAACTTACATTACGCTCTAAACATACTTTTTTAACCACTTCAAGGGGAATGTTCTCATCCACGCTGAGGTTGTCAGGCTTGCATTCGCACATGACTTCAAGGTTTTTCATTGCATGGCCGCAAACAAAGAAGCTTGACAGTTTTCCTTTGTTTCTAACATATTCAAACAACTCGGTGCATCCGGGTGTAACGAATTCAGTGAAGTGGTCGGGACCAATCTGGCTGGTCATCGGGTCAACCAGGGCGATGATATCACATCCGGCATCCACATAGCCGTCAATCATGACCTTTCCGACTTCAGTGCAGAAATTGAGAAGTTCATGAAGACCTTCGGGGTCGTCATACATTTCCATGAAAAGGTTTGAACCCATGAGGTGGAGAGCAAGTGTAAACGGTCCTGTTATAAGTCCGAATAGCGCTGTATCAGGAAGTTCTTTCCTTAATTGCCTTGCAGCTTCCATCATTATGGGAATCCTTGCATCATCCAATGAAGGTATTTTAAGTTCATCAAGTTTTTTAACATCCAGGATATGCGATGATACAGCCGGGGGATTCAGTTTTTCCCATTTCAGGTCGCAGCCCAAAGCTTCTGCTTCAACCTGAAGGTCAAATGCAACAGGTAGTCCGTCGGCTTCATAGAGTTTTGCAGCCTTCACCTGACCCTGCACAATTAATCCGGCGTCCTGCAAAAATTCATCAGCGCCTTTATCAATTAGTGATCCGCCGTGGCAACCAACAAATGGTACCCACGGGACTCTTTCAGTTTCTTTCAGTTTCATGGCTGAAAGCACCAAATCTTTTCCAGTCATCATAATTATCCTCTCTTCCGTTGGGGTTAATTTAAAACCATACCTATTCTAAGGGTATACTAACCCGGCAACAATAATATTTCCGCTCTTTTTATAAGTATTTTGTCAAATAAAAAGACCGCATCATTAAAGATGCGGCCCGATAATATATAAAGATCTGTTCTAGAACAATCCGGAAATTTTCCCTGTATTGTCCACATCGATATGCTCTGCCGAAGGAACTTTGGGCAGCCCCGGCATGGTCATGATTTCACCTGTCAAAGCGACAACGAAACCTGCTCCTGCTGATACACGCACATTTCTTACTGTGACTGTAAATCCTGTCGGCCGGCATAAGAGTTTAGGATTGTCAGACAGTGAATACTGTGTTTTCGCCATACAGATAGGGAAGTGTCCAAGACCCATTTTTTCAAGTTTTCTAATGGCTCTTGAAGCTTCGGTGGTAAAGTCAACGCCTTCGCCCCCGTATATTTTAGTGACTATCGCTCTAATTTTATCTTTTATTCCCATATCATCATCATATATAAATTCAAATTTACCTTCATCGGCATCAACAAGGGCAGCGACTTCACGGGCAAGTGCTTCGCCGCCTTCTCCGCCTTTTGCCCAAACTTCAGACAGTGCGACATTAACTCCAAGCTCTTTGCATTTCGCTTCAACCAGGGCCAGTTCGCTTTCTGTATCAGTCGGGAATCTGTTAATTGCAACAACAGCCGGTAATCCATAATTTACTGTTATATTTTCAATGTGTTTTAATAAGTTTGGCAATCCATTTTCAAGTGCTGTCAAATCTTCATTTCCAAGTGCATCCTTTTTAGCTCCGCCATGATGCTTAAGGGCTCTTACCGTGGCAACAATTACTACTGCTGAAGGTTTTAACCCGGCAATTCTGCATTTAATATCAAGGAATTTTTCAGCTCCCAGGTCTGCACCGAAGCCAGCTTCTGTAACAACATAATCAGCAAGCTTCAGAGCCATTTTAGTAGCCATAACACTATTGCATCCATGGGCGATATTTGCAAAAGGACCACCATGGATAAATGCAGGGGTGTGCTCGAGCGTCTGTACAAGATTCGGCTTCAAAGCATCCTTAAGAAGAGCTGTCAGCGCACCGGAAGCATTCAATTCTCCTGCCGTAACAGGTTGGTTGCTGCGATTATAACCGATAATAATTCTATTAATCCGCTCCTTAAGATCCATAAGGTCTTTTGAAAGGCAGAGAATAGCCATAATTTCAGAGGCAACAGTAATATCATATCCATCTTCCCTGGGAGTTCCGTTGCTTTTACCATTAAGTCCGTCTACTATGAACCTCAGCTGTCTGTCATTCATATCAACGCAACGTTTCCATGTTATACGCCGGGGGTCAATGTTAAGGGGATTCCCTTGGTAAATATGATTATCAATCAATGCAGCAAGAAGATTATTCGCTGCACCAATTGCATGCAGGTCGCCGGTAAAATGAAGATTAATGTCTTCCATTGGCACAACCTGTGCATGTCCGCCTCCGGCAGCTCCGCCCTTAACTCCGAACACTGGACCAAGCGATGGCTCTCTTAGGGCTATCATTACTTTTTTACCTATTCTATTTAAGGCATCACCAAGGCCAACGGATGTGGTAGTTTTACCTTCGCCGGCAGGAGTAGGGTTAATGGCAGTTACAAGGATAAGTTTTCCGTCAGGTTCATTTTCCATCCGGGCAAGCATGTTATAGTCGATTTTAGCCTTGTAGTTCCCATAAAGCTCCAAATCATTTTTATCAATACCGACCTTATCTGCTATATCCAGTATAGGGTACATCTCGTTGTTTTGAGCAATCTCTATATCGCTTTTCATCCGCATATTTCCTCCATAATAATAATTATAATTCAGGCTGCATCATTATAATACCGCCGTAGAAACTATTTATGATGCCGTTTGATTGCCATATACAGCAGTATACTGATAATTATATTTCCAACTGAATAATGCCAATCTTTCATCAGGAACAGTATGGATTTGCATATAACCATATCATTGCAAATCATCACAAGAATTATATCATTACCGGTCTATGGGTTCAAACCTGAAAACTGCGGAAATTAGTAAAATAATGTGGTTTTTTATAAAATAATGTATTAAAAAAGTGTTCAATTGACAAGGGGTAGGGGCTGAAATATAATGAGTTAGAAATTCTATGAAAGAGTGAGGATCTATCTGTGATAATCATTGGAGAAAAAATAAACAGTACTTTAAAAAAAGTAAGGCCGGCAATAGAAAAATATGATAAAAAGGCCATACAAGACTTGGCTTTGAGGCAAGTTGAAGCTGGTGCTACCTTTATAGATTTAAATGCGGGTATGTTTATGAACGATGAACCCGAAAGGCTGGAATGGCTTGTTAACACAGTCCAGGAAGTAACGGATGCTCCATTGGCAATGGATTCACCTAATCCTGTTGCCATTGAAAGAGGGCTAAAAGCTAATAAAAACGGTAAAGCAATCATCAATTCTATTACTGATGAAACTGAAAGATTTGAAGCTATCATGCCGCTTATAAAGAAATATGATACTGCTGTAATTGCTTTGTGCATGGACGACACCGGAATGCCTGAGACCATAGAAGACAGGGTAAAGATTGCACGCAGCATGATAACAAAACTTTCTGAAGCCGGAGTAGCTCATGAAGATATTTTTATAGATCCGCTGATCAGACCGATAGGAACAGGTTCCCATTATGGAAAAGTTGCCATAGGAACCATGAGGCAGGTCAAGGAAGAGTTCCCGAATGTGCACATTACATGCGGACTCAGCAACATATCCTTCGGCATTCCAGCAAGAAAACTGATGAACCAGACATTCCTCGTGGCTGCTACCGCCAACGGGATGGACGGAGCGATACTCAATCCTCTTGATAAGAAACTGATGACATTCCTTTATGCCGCTGAAGCGCTGATGGGACATGATGATTACTGCATGAACTATTTAACAGCTTATAGGGAAGGCAAACTCGAAGGTTTCGAACCTAAATAAGTATAAGAACACTCTAAAAAACAAACCCGGTTTGATTCAAGCCGGGTTTTTTAATGTTATTACTAAGCCCCTCATGGCATTATGGGAGTATCATGCTGTTTTTGTTTTAGCAGTTATCAATTGCCAAATTTTAATAATCCCATAAACGGCCATAACACTGCCGAAAGCCAGTGTTCCCAATTTGCCACCTGCTCCCTGGAGAGTATATGAGAAAATAAATGCAAATCCAGAAATTAGTCCTGTTGTAGCTATATAGAATTCATTTGACAACCTTTTGGGGCTGGACATTCCTGCAAATGACGCACAGAATGCCATAATAGCCATAGTAGCACCATAATCAGGGAAAATCAGAGGGAGCCATAATCCGGCCATAACACCTATCAGTGCCGAAGCCAAAACGGGACCGAGTTTCAGGCGTACAGACAGGACATATGTGATAACAGCAGCCAATATGGATATCAAAACCAAGATCAATCCAATATCCCATCCTGCAAAACTCTTAGCCGGTATCCGGTTCCCGGTAATTAGTGCAGCAAGAAGACACGCTGTAAAAGCAATTGTTCCGAACTTCCCACCGAAGCCGTTCAAAACATTTTTGGCCATAACATAGATTATTCCTGCTAGAACCGCAGCAATAAGCAATTCCCATTGATTAAGAAGTAATGCGGAACTCATGCCTGCGAACGATCCGCAAAAAACCGGAGCCGCATACTTTTTAAAAAAAACAGCTGCGACAACCCCGACGATACCGGATGCCAATACAGACCCAAGACCTGCATATATGCTGAGGGCATATGTTATGACAGCACCCAGGAAAACTGCAGCGAATATCTTTAGGTTTTCTATATTGAGTAATTTCCCATCAGTTTTTAGTGACCTAATGGCGAAAGCTTCCTTTATGAGTGTAAAAACAATACCCAGAAGGGAGAGAAGTAATAAAATCATTACAGGAATGTTAGTTCTCGCAGCGTTAGAAAATGTTATAACATAAAGAATCAATGCCATAGCCGCCAGCATCATAAAACCTATTTTAAAAACCTGAGTTTTCCTTATTTGATGTTTTTGCGTCATTATCATATCCTTTCACAAAGTTCTAAAATTGAATCTTGCCATAAGAAATTATTTCAAAATACAAGCGGAATGTCAATAATACAAAAACAGAAGTTCTTTTCAATTCGTCGTGGTAAAATTAATACTTGCACAGTTTCCTTTTACTTATTAGCATACCTTTTACATGATATCCACACTTTGAAAGCGGTATATTCAGCAGTTTTTCTTGCTGAAACATATATGTGAACTGCCTTGCTGTCCTCGCTGAAATTGACCTTTTCTACTTTCAAGGAAGCTTTTGTCCAAAGGATGTTTTTATCCAATGAATTTTTCAAACATACTTCTGAAATTAATTATCTTATCCATTGAATTACAGGCTTGCTCATTTGATATAATGTTTATATAGTAATTGATTTCGGAGGGTGTTATGGAGTGTTTTAAAACTATAATGGGTAGAAGAAGCATAAGAAAATTCGAAAGGAAAGAAGTGCGGTTGGAAGAATTGAAAGAACTGGTTAAATATGGCGGAATGGCTGCGAGTGGTATGAATGTGCAGCCGATTAAATATATCATTGTCTCATCAGATGAAAAAGCATCTGAGATATTCCCATATACAAGATGGGCAGGATACCTTAAGGGAAAAGGTTCGCCATCATTTGAGGAAAGACCTGCGGCTTTTATCCTTGTTTTAAATGATAATAATCTCAGAAAAAGCGGATACGAACTCGATGCCGGTGCTGCAGTGCAGAACATTTTGCTAGCGGCTCATTCAATGGGGCTTGGAGCATGCTGGCTCGGTGCGATTGATTATGATAAAATTTCTGAAATTACAAAAATCAACAGCGAGTATAAACTTATTTCAGCCATTGCCGTTGGTTATCCCGCACAGATAAGTATTTCAGAGCCGTCAAAAGGGGACATAAGATACTATCTTGATGATGAAGATGTGCTTCATGTCCCCAAACGCAGACTTGATGAAATCATTTTAAATATTTTTTAATCAGGTAATCACAGTAGTAGTTTGGATTAAAATCTTCGCCACAGGCGTAATTGATGATTTCTTTCGGTTTTAGAAGTTCGCCGTGCTTATGGATTTTTTCAGACATCCATGCATTAATCCTTGATAGGTCGCCTTTTGCGACATCAGCCTTATAATCGAATTCCTTTTCCATGTGGGCTGTAAGCTGGGCTGAGATTGCGCTGCCAAGTGCATAAGTAGGGAAGTAGCCAAGCATGCCTTCAGACCAATGGACATCCTGCAGGACTCCCGTTGTATCATCCGGCGGAGTAATTCCGAGATATTCCTGGTATTTTTCTTTCCATACTTCCGGTAGTTCGCTGACTTCAATATCTCCGTTAAAGAGCATCCGTTCAATTTCATAGCGAACCATGATGTGAAGGCTGTATGTCAATTCATCTGCTTCTACCCTAATCAAGGAAGCTTCGGGTTTGTTAACGGCATTGTAAAATTCTTCTGCGCTGACGTCTGCAAATTGCTCAGGGAAAAGATCTTTTAAAATGGGATGCAGGAATGCAGTGAATTCCCTTGAGCGTCCTATTATATTTTCGTAAAACCGTGACTGGGATTCGTGCAGCCCAAGTGAACCGCCGCCGTCAAGCCCGGTGTACATAAGTTCATCTGCCGTATTCAATTCATAGGTTGCATGCCCGCCTTCATGAATGGTGCTGTAAATTGCTGAAGCAAGATTCTTTTCATAAAAATGAGTTGTGAACCTGACGTCCTTTTTATTAATGCCCATAGTAAAGGGATGCTCTGATTCAGCCCAGGCAAAACTTTCCCTGTTGATTTTCATGATATCAATAAGTTTTTCTGTTAATTCCTTTTGTTTGTCTATAGGATAAGAACGTTTCATGAAATCATCGCGAATGTCCTTATATTTGGGTATTGATTCATGTATCAGTGGAACGACTTTTTCTTTCAGAACTGAAAAGAACAAGTCATAGTCTTTCATTGTATAACCCTTTTCAAAATCATCGAGAAAGACATTATAAGGTTTTTTATCAGGATTTCTGTAAGCAGCAAACCTTTTCAAAGTGGCTACGATTTTTTCCAGATATGGTTCAAAAGCCGGAAAGTCGTTTTCAAGCTTTGCTTTTTCCCATACATGATTAGCATCATTGGTTAATTTCATATACTCCATGAATTCTTGCATGGGTATTTTTGAAGTCTTGTCGAACTCCTCGCGGCCTTCTTCAGCAATTCTAAATGTAATTTTATCGAGATTCTCTTTGTTTTCCAGTAGAAAATTAAGCAGGTCATCGGTTTCCTTGTTGATGAATGATTTATATACTTCGCCTGATAGAAAAGAAAGAGTTCTGCCCCTGCCCTCAAAACTATTCGGAGGTGCAACCGTAGACCCGTCAAGATGCAGCATCGCCATAGCTTGGCCGAATGCGCTCTGCTTTGCAATTAATTCCGTTAATTTGCCTTTTGCTTCTTCTAAATTCATATTTTAATCCACCTTAATTAAGATATATTAATGATATATTGTTAATCTGTTTTATTCAACATATGCATACAATTTAGATTTTTAATGCTAATGGTAAATTTGTGGTTATTCTTAAATTAAAGCTTTCACCACACACGGGTTCGAGTTCCTTTATATAACAAGATAGAAGAGCTGATATCATCTGATGAAATCAGCTCTTCTATGGTGCGGGCGAAGGGACTCTATTCCGCTGCGCTATGCTTGCGTAATATCCACGTCGGCTCTGATAAGCCTCCTGCGTGAAATCTAAAAAACAATCCGCCGGATTGTTTTTCTAAACGCTTTCACCCCTCACGGGTTCGAGTCCCTCTTGGTATACAGGAAAAAAAGAACAGACATCTGATTATGCCTGTTCTTTTATGGTGCGGGCGAAGGGACTCGAACCCCCACACCTCTCGGCACTAGATCCTAAATCTAGCACGTCTGCCAGTTCCGTCACGCCCGCATGCTATGAAAATTATAGTTTAACAGAACTGTGTTGTCAATTAAAAAAGCCTTTGAGCGACCCAATTATTATAAACCGAAAAAATGAAAAGGGAATAGTAGATATGTTTGCTATTTTTCTGGATTTTACATTAATCTTCATGTACTATTATATTGATGATATATTAATAATGTATGAAGTTGAAAGGGAAATTGTTAAATGAGTAGGAATAAAAGAATCAGGTTATTGGCAATTGTGATAGCCCTAATTTTTCTGGGGACTTCTTTTATGATGCTGTTTTTATACGCTTTCAAATAAAAATTTGTGAGCAGGTCATATATTTTGCTCACAAATGAGTATCATATGTTTCAAAATCATAACAAAACCTAAGATTTCGTTTTATTTTACCTTTAAGTATGTATAATTATTATACAGGGGATGTAGAAATGCCCCTGATGGTGTGCAGGTGGCCTGAATGAATTTATTCGATGGACTAAATATTGGTGAACAACTGAAATTCTTTGCACTGGAGATTACCGGCGTGTGGGCTGTCATCGGTATAGTAATAGATATCCTGATTGTATCCTACATTGCATATAAGATAATCCAACTGGTGCAGGAAACGCGCGCCTGGAGTCTATTCAAAGGTCTCCTGGCAATTCTTGTTGTCGCCGTTATCAGCGATATATTCAATCTAAGGACGATATCCTTTCTTATTGACAACATCATAGCATTTGCTTTCCTTGCTATTGTAGTAATCTTCCAGCCTGAAATCAGAAGGGCTCTGGAGAAACTCGGAACTGGTGGCTTCAGGAATATTTTCGGCAGCAACGGTTCTGAAGAAGATATTCTAAAGACTACTACCATGATTGAAGAAGTAGTCAATGTCTGTGAAAGTATGTCCCAGTCATACACCGGTTCTATAATTGTAATAGAAAGAGATATTAAACTCGGAGAAATCATTAATAAGGGCGTTCAGATGGAATCAAAGATTTCAGAGGCACTGCTTATGAGTATATTCAATACGAAGACTCCGCTTCATGACGGAGCAGTGATAATCAGGGACGAAAAAATAATGGCTGCGGCCTGTGTCCTTCCTCTTACTGACAATCCCAACCTAAGTTCCGACCTTGGAACAAGGCACAGGGCTGCACTGGGTATAACAGAAGTTTCCGATTGCATCGCGATAGTCACTTCTGAAGAGTCTGGAAAGATTTCATACGCAAACAATGGGGGACTCGTCCGCAACCTGACCAAAGAGACACTTAGAAAAGCCATGCAGATTAATCTCCTTAAGGGTGAAAAAACAAAACGCAGAACATTTAGTTTCCTGAGAGGTAAAAAAGGTGCTGGAAAAGATACGACATAATTTACCGATGAAAATACTGTCCGTGGTGATAGCGGTCTTATTCTGGTTCATGGTATATACCAATGAGAACCCTATTGAAACGCGCCAGATTAACATTTCGCTTACTCCGATTAACGAAGCATCCCTGGCCACGGATAACCTGAGGATTCTAAATGAATATGATTCCGAGATTGGGGTAACACTGCGTGGACGTAGTTCCGAAATTGAACAGGTAAGTGAAAAGGATTTTACAGCTTATTTAGATTTCAGCGCTATTAATAATGAATATACCGACTATGTGGAAATATCCGGACTTAATTATCTCGGAGACAGGAATATTATTTACGAACTGAATGGCAGCGGCAGGATCGGGCTGAGCGTCGACCGGATCATAACCGGTGAAATACCCATTACAGTTGAGATAATAGGGGAAACAGCAGAGGGCTTCTTCATCGCCGGCGGACCCGTGCTACAACCAGCGAATTATACTGTACTCGACATAAAAAGCATTGTAACAGAAGTTGCCACAGCTGTAGTAACCGTTGATGTAAGCGGAATGAAGGGAACCGAGACGGTAAGGAAGCTGTGCATGCTCTACGATGAAAACGGCGAATTAATAAGTGAATTGAGCAACAAGAACGCTATTGATATTACAGTAAATATAGCAAAGAGCGTACCTGTACAGGTTAAGCTTGAAGGCGTTCCTGCGATAGATCATATAGAAACAGAAGCTGTTTCAGACCCCACTCATGTGTTGGTGTCAGGTTCTGAAGAAGAACTGGCCATGATTGAAAAAGTTACGACGCTCCCTGTAAATATTGAAGGTGCGGATGAAACATTCGTCGCAACCACAGGGTTGCAGACTCTCCCGGCAGGGCTGAAAATTGTTGGTACCGGTGAAATTGAAATAGGTGTTACCATAGAAACCCTGCAGGAAAAAACTTTAATTTTCAACCCGTCGAATATTAATATCAGGTACGGATTGGGCAACAAGGACTACGATATTATCAGCGGTTATATAGAAGTGACAGTAAAAGGCCGGAAGAGTATGCTTGACACTATAACCGTGTACTCTGCTGATGGATATATAGATGTGAGCAATACGGAAGACGGTCTTGTTAGTCTGCCGCTTCGCTTTGACAATCTAAACAATGTAGAACAGATGAGTTTCCCGCTGGTAGAAGTGTATATCCAGACTGAAATGAGCATTGCGGTATATACTGAAGACATATTCTTGGAAAACAGAAGCGGTGGTAATTACACGTATGAATTTATAAACACTGCTGCAAACCTTAATCTAATTGGCTTGTCAGAAAATCTGGATAATCTGGATTACGGCACCCTGAATCCTACTCTAGACGTTGGAGAGCTTAAGGCAGGCACCCACACGGTTACAATATCTATAAGCCTTCCTGATGGCGTAGCGATTTCCGGTGAACTGACGACACAGCTTAAAATTACGGATAATTAAATATGATAACATTAATAATAGATAATATCAGGGTGCCTGTGGAAACGGCATTCAAAGAGGGATTGGACAATTCAATCATGTCCGCGGTCAGGATGCGTCTTGGAACCGCGGATTTTGAATATAGGGGACTTTTTCATAAATCAATCGATGCAAGGCGAAAAGGCAGGATTAATCATGTTCTGTCTGCCAGAATAGGAATTGATGATACTTTTAATACCGATAATGTTGAGAATGCAAGGGTATTTTTTAACGATGCTCCTGTAACTTTAGCACAGGGGAATATTAAAATAGAAAATCCGCCTGTTGTTGTAGGAAGCGGTCCGTGCGGCCTTTTTTGCGCATATATCCTGGCCAGTAACGGATATGACCCTATTATCATTGAACGCGGTGAGGATATTGATGCGAGGAAAGAATCTGTCCGTGGTTTCTGGAAAACCGGTGTACTGGATCCGGATTCGAATGTGCAGTTCGGCGAGGGAGGAGCGGGTACATTTTCAGACGGCAAATTGGTCACCCGTATAAATGATAAAAGATGCGATATGGTAATAAAGGCCTTCTTAAGCAACGGGGCTCCCAAAGAAATTGGGTATGAAGCGCGTCCGCATATTGGAACTGATGCCTTGGTTCCGGTAATTAAAAGCATACGAAGAGAAATTGAAAAACTCGGGGGTAGGTTTATATTCAGGGCAAAACTGACGGACATCAGTGCAAACGGGAGTATTCAGTCCGTAAGGGTTAATGATGAATATGACATCGCTGCCAACGTAATTGTGCTTGCGATTGGGCACAGCGCCCGTGATACCTTTGGGATGTTGTTTGACAAAGGCCTTGAAATGGAAGCCAAGCCGTTTTCCGCAGGAGTCAGGATTGAACACCTGCAAAAAGATGTGAATTTTGCTCAATGGGGAAATCAAGGCCGTTTTATACTATCTGCAGCTGATTATTCCCTGTCCAGCCGAATAAGCGGCAGGGCGGCATACACTTTCTGCATGTGCCCGGGCGGGGTAGTAGTAAATGCTTCTAGTGAAAAAGATGCATTAACAATAAATGGAATGAGCTATAATGCCAGAAATGGGAAAAACGCCAATAGTGCATGGGTTGCGGAAATCAGACCGGGGGATTTGGCTGCTAAACATCCTCTGAGCGGGATAACATTTCAGCGCGAAATAGAAAAAGCTGCATTTTTGGCAGGCGGCAACTTCAATGCTCCGGTGCAGCTGCTTGGCGATTTTATTAATGACCGGACTTCTACGAAGTTTGGCAAAATCAAACCATCCTATACCGGCGAAACGATATTTCATGATATAAACTCAATAATTCCGGCATTTATTTGTAACACCTTGAAAACCTCGCTTACCGGTTTTGGCAGGAAATTGAATTGCTTCCCGGATCCCGAAGCAGTTTTGACCGGATGCGAGACCAGGACAAGTTCGCCGGTAAGGATTTTAAGGAATGAAGAACATCAATCCTTATCTATGAAGGGCGTCTATCCTGCCGGAGAGGGAGCCGGCTATGCAGGTGGAATAATGAGCGCTGCCGTCGACGGTATCAAAGTTGCGGAATCCATCATTAAATTATATAATTACATCGGATGATATTTATTGAGGTTTACTAATGAGGAAGCTTTTCGGGACCGATGGCGTAAGAGGAATCGCAAATAGAGAACTCACATCCGACCTGGCATTCAAACTTGGCCAGGCCGCGGCATATGTACTTGCCGGCGAATTAGACCACAAACCACAGATAATGGTAGGAACGGATACCCGTATATCATGTGACATGCTTGAGTGTGCTTTAAATGCAGGCTTATTTTCTGTCGGGGCCGATGTCATAAGTCTTGGGGTTATACCTACACCCGGTGTTGCATATCTGACGGCTAAATATAAGGCGGATGCAGGTGTAGTAATTTCAGCATCACATAATTCATTTGAATTTAATGGAATAAAGTTTTTTGATTCCGACGGATACAAGTTGCCGGATGATATTGAGAGCAGGATTGAAGATTTTGTTTTTTCTGATGTCAAGCTTCCTCATAAAACAGGGCCGAACATCGGCAGGACAATCAGAAAATTCGAGTATGTGAAGGATTATATAAAATTTCTGATTTCGCAGTCGGAATCTGATATCAGCGGCATGAAAATTCTACTCGACTGTGCGAACGGTGCAGCTTTCAGGGCTGCGCCTATTGTTTTTTCGCGGCTTGGTGCTGAGATAACTGTTATCAACGCATCGCCTGACGGGATGAATATAAATGATAGATGCGGTTCAACCCATATCAGTATAATGGGTGAAACTGTTAAAAAAGGTGAATATGACATCGGGTTTGCTTATGATGGGGATGCCGATAGGGTTATCGCCGTCGCGGAGGACGGAACCGTTATTGACGGAGACAGAATGCTTGGGGTTCTTGCACTTGATATGAAAAAGAAGGGGTCTCTTGTTAATGACTCACTTGTTATAACTGTGATGAGCAATATGGCACTTGACAAACTGGCCGAGGAAAATGGGATGTCGGTTGTCAGGACCAAGGTAGGCGACAGGTATGTCATAGAAGAAATGCGAAAAAATGATTATGCTCTGGGGGGAGAGCAGTCAGGCCATGTTATAATACGCGGATGCAATACTACCGGGGACGGAATTCTCACATCAGTTAGGCTTGCAGGAATATTGGCTGACAATGGTAAACGGGCTTCTGAAATTTTCGGGACAATGGAGAAATATCCCCAGGTAATGGTAAATGCAGCTGTAGATAATAAAAATAAGTATAAAATCCTTAATGATGATACCGTTCTCTCAATGATAGGAAGCATAGAAGAGGAGTTTAACGGGGACGGCAGGCTTTTAATAAGACCTTCTGGAACCGAACCGGTTGTCAGGGTAATGTTGGAAGGCAGGGACCGGGAATATATCAAATTGAAAGCAAAGGAAATGGCAGAACTTATAGAAGACAGGTTCGGCAGGGAGGTGTAAATACAGGTAGGAATGTAGTGACAGCGCCAGGACCGCCCTCGGGCGGTTGACGAGGAGAAAGCTTATCGAAAGATTCGGCGGATGGCTTTCCGGTTCCACGATCGAGACGCATGATGTAAAACCCGCAGGCAACTGCGAAACAAAGGACATGCGGTGTGGTTCTTAATTTATTTCCTTTATTTAATAAAAGACAGGAGAATAATCATGTGCGGAATCATAGGATGCACAGGTGGCTTCAAAACCGTTGATGTATTGCTTGAAGGGCTCAGGAAGCTCGAGTACAGGGGATACGACTCTGCGGGAATCGCTGTCATGTGCAATGATAAGATAGAAGTTGTCAAATGCAAGGGAAGGATAAGCGGGTTATCCGATAAAATCAAAGACCGGGATTTCAGTTCCTGCAAATCAGGAATCGGTCATACGAGGTGGGCTACCCACGGAGAGCCGAATTATATTAATTCACACCCTCATATAAGTGATTCGGGCCTTTTCTGTGTCGTCCACAATGGAATCATTGAGAATTATGTTGAAATTAGGGAAAATCTTAAAGAAAACGGATATAGTTTCCTTTCAGAGACGGACTCTGAGGTCATAGCACACCTTTTGGAGTTTAATTATAACGGTGATGTTGTTAAGGCGATTCACGATACAGTTAACCAGCTTGAAGGCTCATATGCCCTCGGAGTAATATGCTCCGTCACCCCTGATAAGATTTATTCAGCCAGAAAAGACAGCCCTCTTGTCCTTGGGATGACTCCTAAGGGAGGGCTTATAGCATCGGATATTCCGGCGATACTGGGACTCACCAGGGAAATATTTATCGCTGAGGACGGTGAAATTGCATGCATAGGAAGCGAAGATATTTGTTTCTATAATTCGCTGGGTATGCTCATTGAAAAAGAGAGCATAACGGTTGACTGGGATGCAGGAGCAGCTGAAAAGGGCGGCTACGAGCATTTCATGCTGAAGGAAATACATGAAGAGCCCGAGGCGGTGAGAAAAACCCTGGCGAATAAGGGATTGGATAAACTTGTAATTACAAGGCCTGACAGGATATACATAATTGCATGCGGAACAGCATATCATGCCGGGGTTGTAGGAAAGTATATAATTGAGGAGACAGCCGGTATTCCGGTTGAAGTCGACCTTGCGAGTGAGTTCAGATACAAGAATCCTATAATCGGTAATAATAGCCTTGCTATTATTATTTCGCAATCGGGAGAGACAATAGACACCCTCTTTGCTATGAGAAAAGCAAAAGAACTCGGTGCAAGGATACTGGCCCTTGTCAATGTAGTAGGAAGCTCCATTGCACGCGAAGCGGATGATGTTTTTTACACCAGGGCCGGACCTGAGATTGCAGTTGCCTCTACAAAAGCCTATTCAACCCAGCTTGCGGCTATTTTTATGCTGGCCGGCAAGCTTTCCGGCGGACTGATCCAGGAATCGGATATGTATGAATTACCCGGAATGCTGGAAAAGATTCTTGAACAAAAAAATACGGTACAAAGGTACGCCTCGGAGCTTTTCGGAGGGAAAAGTATATTTTTCATTGGGCGTGGACTTGATTATGCGCTTTCCATGGAAGGTTCGCTTAAACTAAAGGAAATTTCTTATATTCATTCGGAAGCTTATGCCGGAGGTGAATTAAAACATGGCACAATTGCCTTGATTGAAGAGGGAACACCGGTAATATGCAGCATGACCCAGCCTTATATATTTTCAAAAATGGCAAGTAACCTGATGGAAGTTAAGGCGAGAGGAGCAAGGGTTTTGATAATCACTACAGAAAAACTGGCTATGAAGGCAAAGGAGATAACCGATATGATTATAACAATACCGGATGTACTTCCGGTTCTTGCCCCGATAACTGCTGTAACTCCAATGCAATTGTTTGCATATTATTGTTCAGTTCTTAAAGGCTGTGATGTTGATAAACCCAGAAACCTGGCAAAAAGCGTTACTGTGGAATAAGCAGAAATGTTAATAAACAGAGGCCCCTTAAAATAGTCGGAATTTTACGAATATATAAGCATAGGGGATATTGTAGATAATTAAGATAAGGATTCCCCGACAACGGCCAGGCTTATGCCGATTTACTGCAAAAATGGTTTCTCAATTATATGCTGGTTTTTGGGAAATCGGTTTTGTTAGTAATTTAACTGTTGAACAGAGAAATATATAGGAGTATAATGATTTCACAAGATAATATTTTGGGAAAGCTTTGATTATCTGCCTATATTTGGGCGCTTTGGCGGATAGGAGCAAGTAGCGCAACCGGCCTTGTCAATGTCCCTTTGCACAGCCGGAGGGATTTTCTATAGCATTCAATCATCATATGGTCTTCACTAAAGATAAAAAAGATAAATCTCTGAAAGACGGTGTTGTCATGATGAAAGCAAAAGTGGATGCAGCGGCCTGCAACGGATGCGGGTTTTGCGCAAGAATGGTCAGTGGTATTTTCCTGATCAGGGAGAGCGGGAAGGCGTTTGCCTTGAATATAGAAATTCCCGTAGACTATGTTGAACTGGCGCGTGTCGCCAGGGATGAATGCCCGAAGGATGCCATAACGTTATATGAAGAAAAGAAACGCATGTCATATGTTCCGTATCCGGCGAAACAGGCATGAGGGTAAAACCTTTAGAAAATTTGTTAGCTAATTGAATGAAAGAGCATATATGGCTAAAAGGAACTAGGGGTTCTGCCGGGCCATGTAAAGAATTTCTGAAAGTAAAGAAAGAACGATATTTTAGAAAGAAAGGAAAAAGAAAAATGAAAAAATTAGTGGCTATTTTAGTAGTAGCGGCAATTCTATTATTGGGTGCAGGTTCTGTTCTGGCAGGCGGAGATAAAGTACAGATGGAAAATCCGGGATTTAATCAGGAGCCAAGTGATCACAATGCAGTAAATCATTGTTTTCAAAATATCAATGACTAAATGATTCTTTAACAGGACATAAAGAAATCAGGTAAGCGATTTTATTAGTCTGCGTTTGGAATGCAAATATTTTATTAAACTAGTAAGATCGTGTGTTTCATATAGGTATAAACAGGTATAAGAATGTATACTTTAGAAAGGAGTACCGATATGAACAATATAATAGCACTTGAGGAATGCCCGGGTTGCGGAATTATCCTAGGCCTGACACCTGAAGTTGAACAGGTTGATTTCTCCGGCGGATGTTTCCGAGAAAAAAAGGAATCCGACGATTAAATAGACTCATAATACAAAATTAATTATTAGCAGGGCGAAAGCCCTGTTTTTTAAAAAAATCGATGAGCTGACCCAGGGTCAGCTCATCGATTACCCCGGTGGTTCAATTAAATTTTTTATAAAGAGGATTATCTGTTTCCCCGCATTGCTGTATTTTGATATACTGTTTTATATCCCTTCGGATAACTGAATTTCTGGCAGGATGGTCTATATATGATCAAAGAGGACAATTATTTAAATAACATTTATTCTCAGGATATTTATCAGGTGAATGTACAAAAACCCAGGTTTTCTGAATTGCCGATGGGTGAAACTGCAGAAAGCACTGAAAAGTATTGCATGGACTTGAGCGGCATATGGAAATTCAAGTGGCTTGAAAGTACTGACATACTGGATTTTTCGTTTGCAGGTACTGAATTTGATACAACTGGCTGGGATAATCTAGAAGTCCCGTCAAACTGGGAAATCAAAGGTCATGGAACTCCGGTTTATACAAATATTGTTTACCCGTTTGCATTTAAGACAAAGAAAATTCCGGCTATGGATAGTTCCTTGAATCCATGCGGCCTCTATAAACGTAAAATAACTATTGATGAAGAAATGATTTCAAGAAAAGCAATAATAAGATTTGAAGGAGCGCAGTCCTGCATAAGCCTGTGGGTGAACGGCGAATTCTGCGGTTATTCCCAGGATTCAATGACTCATGCTGAGTTCGATATCAGCGGGATGATCGAATCCGGTGATAACGACCTTGCAGTCATGGTCGCAAAATACTGCAGCGGCAGCTGGCTTGAAGACCAGGATATGTGGCGGATGGCGGGGATTCATAGGAATGTTAAACTTCTTTTCGAACATACTGAAGGAATCCGAGACGTTTTTCTAAAGACAACTCTGGATGAAGCTTACTCTACCGGTGAGGTTAAGGCTGAAATTAGTTTATACGAAAGCGAGGAGACAAGGAACCTTGAATTTGGAATAACTGAGCATCCTAATGATACTGCGGAAAAAATATTTGCACATAATTATGCAATTGAGAATAATAATGCTTCTTTTGAGATTAAGCTGCCTGATGTAAGAAAATGGAGTGCGGAGACACCATCGCTATATAAGGCTGTTGTGATTGTAAATGATAATGATAACAAGTTCATTGACAGGCGAGAAGTGGTCTTCGGATTTAAAAGAGTGGAAATAAGGGAGGGGATTTTCCTGATAAACGGCCGTCCGGTGAAATTCAGGGGCGTGAACAGGCATGAGTTCCATCCGGAATACGGATTTGCAGTGCCGGCAGGTATAACTGAACGAGACATAAAACTGTGCCTGGCGAATAATATTAATGCAATCAGGACAAGCCACTATCCTAATACAATTGAATTTTATGATTTATGCTCAAAGTACGGGATATATGTTGTTGATGAATGCAACCTGGAAACCCACGGTGTCAGGGCTAAAATTCCAAGAAGCCGGCGCGAATGGGAGAATGAGTGCGTCTTCCGGATGGAAAACATGGTCATGAGGGATAGGAACAAGGCCTGTGTTGTCATGTACAGCCTTGGTAATGAAGCAGGAAGCGGAGATTGCTTCAGGAGCATGAAGGCGGCTGCGTTGAAGGCGGATGATTCTAAGAAGATTCATTATGAGGGCGACCACAAACTGGACACTTCGGATGTTTTCAGTATGATGTATGCAACTGTGAAAACCACTGAAAAGATACTGAAGGGTAAAACAGTACGCATAGCACCGGGCGATGTCAAACTTCTTGGCCACAGGGTTAGAAAAAAAGCGCATGGCGGAATGCCGTTCATGCAGTGCGAATATGCACACTGCATGGCTAATAGCCTTGGAAACTTCAAAGAATACATTGACTTAGCTGAAGAACATGAGAAATACACAGGCGGATTCATATGGGATTTCGCAGACCAAAGCATATTGAAAAAAACAGCTGACGGCAGGGAATTCTGGACATATGGCGGAGATTTCGGTGATGAACCAAATGATAAAAATTTCTGCGGCAACGGCATATTTGCAGCCAACAGGAGCCCGCATCCGGCGCTGTTTGAAGTGAAAGCCGGGTATTCGCCAATTAAGGTCACATCAAAGCATCAGGGTGTGCTTGTCATTAATAACAATAGGAGCTTCACAGGTACTGACGACCTGCACCTTGTTTGGCATGTGACGTCTAACGGAAAAACAGTTGACGGGGGCATAGTCGAATATATGGATGTTGAGCCACTTGGTTCAGCTGAATTAACCCTTGGAATAGAGAAAATTCATGAAGAGGGTGAAATTTGCCTCAATGTATCTATATTGCATAAGCGCAGGCCTTTATGGGCCGATAGCGCGAATCCTGAAATGTACTCCCGGCAATTTGTTTACCGGTCGTTCAAACCCTCAAAAAATAAAAAAGAAGCTAAATTCGATTCAAGGGTTGAGATTAAAGAAAATGAAATTAGGATTCGCGGAATTACAGAAAATATGCATATGAATTTTTTCAGGGCCCCTATTGACAATGAAGGTCTTAATGTTGAAAGTATTTTTGGCAGGCAATGGCTGGTTGATTTGTTATATGGGCGCGGATTTAGGAAGAGTACTTCAGATACTAAGCTTAAAAAGTATTCGGTAAAAGGTAACAATGTGAATGCTTCCTGGAAGTCGAAGTATTTTATTAACGGGATAAAAACGCGGATTCTGTCATATGAGGGAAGGGAATATAAAGTCCTTATGAGGGGTCGGCCTATTAGGAATTTAATACGATATGGGATGGAATTTGAAATACCCGGTACCTATTCAAATATAGAATACTATGGTCGGGGGCCACATGAGAACTATTGCGATAGGAAGATGTCGGCCCATTTAGGTTTGTATAAATGTCAAATTGACGAATTCGGACATGATTATCTCAAGCCGCAGGAAAACGGAAACAGGACTGATGTGCGCTTCATTGAGTTTACCGATAAAAAAGGCAATGGCATTGGTGTTAGAAATGCCTGCGGCAGGCTTGAGGTTACAGCTTGGCCGTATTCAACCGAAGACTTGGAAAGTGCTTCCCATATACATGAATTGCCTAATAGGGATAGGATAACGGTCAATGCGTCTCTTGTACAAAGAGGTGTGGGGGGAAGCGTTCCTGCTATGTTAATGTTGCTAAAAAAATATAAATTAAAGGCTTTTAGAAAGTATAAGTTTGAATTTTATATATACAAGATTAAGGGAGGTTCAAAATGAGGGTATCTGAATTCACAATGTTCCTGAAGACAAAATCAGGAATTAAAGATTATTCTGAAAATAAAAATATGAATTTCAGCTTTAACATATCAGAGCAGAAGGACGGCGGCATCAGCATCATAAAGGGCAGGCTTACAGCACATACGGAAATTGAGCCGGTTTGGCTTGATGTTGCAATTCCGGCGGAGCTTGGCGGGATGTCTTACTATGCAAATGGATTCCAGTCATGGAGCGAGAGCCCGTTGATTGATAAAACTAAGAGATTAAAGAAATTGTGGAGTTTGCCTGCCGGTCTTTTCAGGCTAAGAAATTTCGGTGATTTAGGATTTAGTTCGCGGGCATGGGATTCAGGCAATGCTTATTCGCACCTTTACCTTGACCTTATGAGCGAAGGTAATACCAAAATCTTCATTGGTGATTTAAAGCCATATGATTCTTACACCATGTTTTCAGTAGATTATCCAAGCAACCTGATAACAGCCGGGAGTGACCTTGAAGGGCTCGTGCTGAACAAAGGTGATTCTGTAGAAGTTTTCAGGATTTGCATAGTTCCGGATGCACAGACATGGTTTAGCAACCTTGGGATTAAGAGACTTGATGCTGAAAAGTTTACGGGGTGGACAAGCTGGTATAATTACTATACGAAGATAACTGAATATATACTTGAGGCTAATATGAAATCCCTTGAAGAAGCTGAAATCCCCATGGATGTCTTTCAGATTGACGACGGATATTTCACTGCCGTCGGGGATTGGCTGGAACCGAATGATAGTTTTTCCGGCGGCATGAATGCAGTTGCTGAAGAAATAAAAAATCACGGCTGGACAGCCGGATTGTGGTCCGCTCCGTTTATCACCGATAATTCATCAGCCATATTCAATGAACACTCCGGTTGGATAATGAAGACGCCAGGAGGAAAGCTCCAGACAGCAGGCTGGAATCCCAACTGGACCGGTGTTTTCTATGCATTGGATATTTATAACGAAGAATTCAGGAATTACCTCAGGGAAGTTTATGATACGACTATAAATGACTGGGGGTATGGATTTTTAAAATTGGATTTCCTGTATGCTGCCGGTTTGCAGCCTAGAAAAGGTAAGACTAGATGCATGGTCATGGCTGATGCAATGGATTTTCTACTTGAAATCACAAAAGGGGCCAAAATTCTTGCCTGCGGTGTTCCCATCGCGCCGGCAATGGGAAAATGCCATTACTGCAGGATCGGCGGGGATATATCCCACGGCTGGGAAGATGGTCTTCTAAAGACAATTAATTATAGAGAAAGGGTCTCTACAGCTGCATCCCTTGGAAATACAAGCAGCAGGTATTTTTTGAACGACATAGCTTTTTTGAACGACCCGGATGTTTTCATACTGAGGGAGTCAAAAGAAATTAAACTCACCGAAGAACAAAAGAATATATTATTTGATACGAATATTGCAAAGTCAGGCCTGGTGTTCTTTTCTGATGATATATCGATGTATGAGGATAACCAGATTACCAGGGTAAGGGAAGCTTTTAGAAATTATAAGATTACATAAAATTGTCCGGGTAGAGGTTGTTATTGGATAAATAAATATAGATTGAAAAATCAGAATACTGAAAATCTGATGTATACTTGTATAAATATATTTTTTAACGGGAGACTATCTCTGAATGAGAAAAAGCAGGGACCTGACCCAAGGCAGTATTAAAAAACATATTGTTACGCTGACGGGCCCGATGATTTTCGGCATCCTCGGTGTTACAGTTTTTAATCTTGTTGACACATATTTCGTTGGTCTCCTTGGAACAAAGGAGCTTGCGGCATTATCTTTCACTTTCCCGATTGTGCTTACTTTCAGCAGCCTGACCCTTGGAATCAGTACGGGTGTAACTGCGGCTGTTTCCAGGGTTGCAGGGAAACACGACTCCGGGCGGTTGAAAGCGCTCGTATTTGACAGCATGGTCCTCTCGGTTCTTTGTGTATTGCTCTTCATCGGAATCGGTTTTCTGGTCATGCGGCCTATACTCGGTTTTATGAAAGCAGAGGAAGAGCTTATCCCAATAATCATGACATACCTGACAATATGGCTGCCCGGGCTTATATTCGTTGTATTTCCTATGGTTGGAAACGGAATTATAAGGGCCCTCGGCGACACACTGACACCCGGAATTGTAATGATCATTGCGGGTATTGTTAATGCAATCCTTGATCCTATGTTTATATTCGGAATTGGGTTTTTCCCTGAACTGGGTGTGGCGGGCGCTGCCATTGCAACAGTCATCGGCCGGTTCATCACATTTATAGTGGCCCTTTATGTCCTTATGAAAAGGGAGAAGGTCCTTACATTGCAAAAACGAAAATTAAGTGATATGGCTGCAAATTGGAAGGAAATTCTGAAAGTCTCAATACCAGCGGGTCTGTCAAGGGTTATACTCCCTGTCGGGAGCGGTATAATTACTGGAATGGTAGCTGTTTATGGAGTTGAAGCAGTTGCAGGCTTTGGAATGGCGACTAAAATTGAAAATTTCCTGATTATTATAGCAAATGCCATGGCTTCAATAATAATTCCATTTGCCGGACAAAATATCGGTGCCGGTAAATTCGGGCGAGTGAAAGATATATTTAGATATTCCAACAAGTTTATCTTAATCCTGCAGGCAGGCCTGTATATTTTGGTGCTTTTCTCCGCTGATTTTCTCGCCGGCCTGTTTTCAGATGACCCTGAGGTAATCAGGGTTGCATCACTGTATATGAGAATCGTTACTTTGGCTTATGGATTCAAAGGGGTAATCCTTCTTTGTTCTTCATTCCTTAATGTTATGAGAAGACCACTCGTCGCAGCGGCGCTGAACCTTGCTCAGATGTTTATAATATTCATTCCTCTGGCTTGGATAGGCAATCAACTGATTGGGATTGCAGGTATTTTTTCAGCGCTTGCATTATCTCTTCTAATAACGGCGGCAGCAGCATGGTTAACAACAAGAAGGAGATTGGATTTTATATCTTCAAATTTCACAAATCCGGAGGTGAACGGATGAAAGAACTGATTAAGGAAATTATTAAATTCAGGGATGACAGGGACTGGAGAAAATATCACACACTGGACAACCTGGCAAAATCCATATCGATAGAAGCGGCTGAATTACTTGAGAACTTCCAGTGGAGTAATGAGTATGATATTGAAAACGTCTGTGATGAACTGGCGGACATAATGATATATTCAATTATGGCAACGGAACTCATAGGGGCAGACATGGAAGATATAATTCGGAAAAAGATAGCTAAAAATGCTGAAAAATACCCGTTGGATAGAGATAATGCTCTAAGATGATTTATTGAAATAACCGGGAGGTTTTTTAAAACGAGGTGCGGGATGAATTGGAACAATATTATAAAACTTAGGATGGAGAGGCTGGGATTTACAGCGCCGGCCGGCAATGAAGCGGAATACGATGAGTTATTCAGGCGGTTGCAGCCGGTTTCGACTGAATACTTTTCCGAACCCGGACGCCCGCCTTCTATCAGATACAGGGCTGATTTTGATGATATTGAATATAACCGCCTTTTAAGGCAGAATCAGGACATAATTAAGGCCAGGTTCCAGGGCAGCACAATTTCTTATGTACGCAGGGATGAACTTGAATTATATGCCGCGGCATTCGCAAAGCCATTGTCAAAAATGAACGACACGGAATTGGAGCTTTTTACAGTACTGGACCAGGTCGGTCCTATGGATAAAAAACAAATCATGGAAGAACTGGATCTTAAAGGCCCGGTGGTTACAAAGATACTTCAGAAATTTCAAAAGGCATTCATGGTTTATGAGCTTCAGCCGGACAGGTTCGGTGAACAGGTATGGCAGACTTTCAGTTCGGAGTGGCCTGAATTTAATTACATGATTTATAATGCTGATGAAGCCCGTAGAAAAATCGTACTGAGATTTCTGGGTAATATGGTGATAGCCGATGCAGATATGACAAGGGACTGGACCAGGTTCAGCAAAAAAGAGATAGCCGGGGTGTTTGCAGATCTTGAAAAAAGGGGCATGGTAAAATCTTTTGTCAGTAATGACAAAGCAATTTATTTCAGGCCTGAAGATAAAGCTGCAATATTCAACAGGATGAAGGTTAGGATTCCAAAGTCAGTATTTGTCATACATAAAGCTGATTACTTATACAGGGCGTATGAGGGCAGTTTGAAAGCCAGATACAAAGGCAGGGAAATCCTGCAGCATCTGCTGATTGACGGTGAATTTGCCGGGGCGGTTGAAGGCCACTGGAGGATAGGGCCCCACAATATTGAAAATATCATCGTGGAACTTTCCGCCGAGAAGGCAGCGGAAAGAAAAAACAAAATAATTAGTGCAGTGGCTCAATTCTACCATCCGCCTAACAGCAATATATTAAGATACAATGGTGTGCCAATCTAGAAATGTTCGTTTTACAGATTTATAACCGGGGTTCAGATGAGGACACCGTTGTTTTGTATCGCCTTTATGATTTCATAAACTCCATTAGGTCCGAAATATAAGGTGACTTTACTTGATTCGGGGCTGCCTGTCAGTGAGAGAAGTTCAAAATTTCAACCGTGTTTTTCCATTGACCGATCATACCATGACAAAAGCGGGGAAGCGCTTATGATATAATAACAGTATCAAGGCAGGAGGTATTGCCATGATAGAAATTCCGGAAGCAAAAGTGATTTCATCCCAGCTTAATAAAGAAATCTCAGGTAAAAGCATCAAATATGCCGCAGCAGGGACACATCCTAATAAGTTTGCCTGGTATACAGGCGAACCGATTGAGTATGGGAAAAAATTGTTCGGGAGAAAAATTGTTAAATCATATAACCATGCATCAAGGGTATTTATTGAACTTGACAACGGGCTTGCCCTGATTTTCGGAGAGGGGACTTGCATTAGTTTTCATCAAGCCGGTGCCCCAAGGCCAAAAAAACACCAGCTTATAATAGAATTTACTGATGACACTTCTCTAACGGTATCAATCAGGATGTACGGATTCATCTTATGTGAGGATAAGGATTCGGTTACTAATAAATATATAGTTGATTCCATGAAAAAGCCATCTCCCCTTAGTACAGGGTTTACATGGGATTATTTCAATAAATTATTCATTGCCAATAAAGACACAGTTATGAGTACGAAAGCTTTTCTTGCAACTGAGCAACGGATTCCAGGGCTTGGTAACGGCGTACTGCATGATATCCTTTTTAATGCACTGATTCATCCTAAGCTTAAATTGAAGAATTATAATGATGAAGAACCGGACAACCTGTTCAATTCTATAAGGATAACGCTTGGTGAAATGGCTGATAAAGGAGGCAGGGACACGGAAAAGGATATTTTTGGACAAAAGGGTGGCTATAAATCAATAATGTCCAGGAATACCGTCGGGACAGCCTGCCCTTCATGCGGAGCATTGATTGAAAAACAAAGTTATATGGGAGGCAGTATTTATTTCTGCCCTGAATGTCAGAGAAATGAGTAACACTTGATTTACAATTTTGAATATGAGCTAAAGCTGATGCTTACCGAAGACGAATATGAATCGCTTCTTGTTTTTCAAGGATGTGATGCTTTTAAACAGACGAATCACTATTTTGATACCTGTGATTTTGCTATGAATAGGAATAAGACTGTAATCAGGATACGCGAGAAAGAAAACTCATATGAATTAACTGTCAAAACAAATAAATCCGTTACTAAGGATACCGGGGTTGTAGCAATGGATGAGAATAATTTAAATATTGATGGTAAAACCGCTGTAAAGCTCTTGGCAGGGGGGTTGGATATAAGAGAATTACTTCCCGTTGATGTAGTTCATTCCGATAAAAAACTCTGTTATATTGGTAAAATAACTACGGTAAGGAAGAAAATTCGTATAAATGAGAAGCTTCCAATGGCTGAACTTGATAAAAGTGTATATAATGACACAGTTGATTATGAGCTTGAATGGGAAATCAGTGAAGAGAAATATAATGAAGCGGTTGGCAATTTGAAAAATATCGGGATACCCCTTGAGGGCCGCCTGAGTGGATTGTCCAAATACGGCCGTTTGGTCGAAAGGCTTAGAAAGGGAAAATAATGTACTGGTGGTATTTTTTGATACTGCTTGGAGCGGTGGCGTATTTTGGCTACAGGCGGTACCTTGGAAATAAAAGAAAAAAGCGGGGCCTGTCGCCTACATGCGAGAAATGCGGGACACCTATGGAGCTGCAGACAAAATTAGATGAAAGTGAAATATGGGAATGTCCGAAATGCAATCCGCATGACGGCTAGTTTTTTTAATAGCGAATGCAGGTCAAATTGAAACGGTGCATCACTCAGGACTTGTATTAAATTTCCAATAAGGAGTTACATTGAAAATAGTTGACGTTGATAGTGCCAATGAAGGATATTTCATGAATTGCCGCCTTGAGACGGCATCAGTGAATTATACTGATGGGCAAAAAATCAGAAAAACATATATAGCCAATCATAATAAAAAGGGCCAGGGAATCAAACTTATGATGGATGATGAAGGTGCGATTGTGGGAAGACTTCACTATGTACCTATTGAATATTCGCCTTTGGTCGGTGAGAATATTCTTGTAATTCTATGTCTTTATATCCATATGTATAAACACAATATCGGTGACAAGAGGAATATCGGATATGGCAAGCATTTCCTTGATTACGTAGAGAATGAAGCCGGAAACCGGGGATTTGACGGGGTGGCTGTCTGGGCAATGGACTGGAACTGGAACCCGGTCTCATTTTATTTTCACAATGGCTATATTGAAGCGGACAGATTAGACAGGGTTGTAGTTGCGTGGAAACCGTTTAAAAATGAGGCTAGTAAACCAAAACTGGCAAGGATACCTGCAGAATATTTTAATATAGTATCCGAGGATAAAGTTGTTTTGATTTTGGCTGATAATGATTGGTGTAATTGCAGGAATAAGATGAATACAGCTATTGAAGCAATCGATGGGATTGAGCACATGGCGGAAGTGCATATTGTTACTGAGAATTCGCCGGGCGGGTATGTTCATCTCGGTTACGCAGGAGGGATATTCATTGACGGAGAACCCTACCATCCATATCAGCACCTGGGTGGCAGCATTGATTTAAGAGAATATATAATTAAGAAATATAAGGAAAAACAGAGTAGCTAAACCAATTTATCAATAATTATCAGAATAGTCATATGAAGCGGATAAAAAACATAGAAGAACCATTTCGTAAAAGTATTTGAAATACCTTTTTTTTTATTATATAAATTAATTATTGGCAGCGGCAGGAGATAAAAGGCGACGATTACCCATCCGTAATAATTAACTCCATACCTCAGCAAATAAGATGCCGAGAATAACAGTATAAGCAGCGAAGCTGTAATGTTTCTGTACTGTTTGTTATTCTTCGTATAATAAAATGCAATTACCATAAGAATTCCGAAAGCCCCGTGATCAAGATTCGCGAATTCAGCTATTAAAGCGAATATAACCGGGACGAAAGCAGCGGCAAAAACGCTGCCCCTTTCAATGGCGTATATCGAAGCCAATCCCAGAAATAATGTGAAAATCACATTTATTTGAAAACCACTGACATTGCTTAGCATAATTGTATAAGGAATCTGGGCTATGATTGCAAAAACCAACATGCGAAACATGTATTTGTTAATATTTCTGGTTTTTAAATAGCCTTCGGCAACCATGAATGCAAAAATCGGGAAAGCGATACGGCCCAGACACCGCATATAAATTGCAGCAGGAAAAAACACATGAGCTGTGTGGTCAATCAGCATAGCGCATGCGGCAATTAATTTTATCTGAAACGAATCAAAATATTTCCTTATGTTATACATAACTCAATTATATACTATATCGTTTTAAACAAAACCCCTCGCGGATGATTGCTGCCGGGGTTGAAGAACAAGTGTTCGGTATGGTAGAATATCAATATGGAAGTGCTTAAAAAATTACTCGGGGGATTAAATAAGGCCCAGCTGGAAGCCGTTAAGGCAACCGAGGGCTACATTAGGGTAATCGCAGGTGCAGGTTCTGGAAAGACAAGAGCCCTGACCCGCAGGTATGCGTGGCTAGTCGAAGGGCTGGGCATCAGCCCGTCAAATATTTTGTGCGTGACTTTTACAAATAAGGCTGCGAATGAAATGAGGAACAGGGTAAAGAATCTAATCGGATCTGACGAACCAATAAGCCTGGTATGCACATACCACGGATTCTGCGTAAAAGTCCTAAGGGAGGATATAAACAAGCTTTATTATCCAAAGGGCTTTACAATCATAGACGAACAGGATGAGAGGCTGCTGCTTAGGGAGATTTATGAAGAAATCGAAATTACCTCAAAAACAGTGACTTTCACAACATGCATTGATTACATTGCAGCAAGGAAAGATAACCCGGAATACATCAAGCATATGGAGTCCTTTGAAATGCTGGACGACCGGATTAATAAATCCCGGGACCTGCTTGAAAAAATATTTTACAGCTATTTGAAAAAACAAAAAAAGAATTATGCTGTTGATTTCGATGACCTTTTAAATTTTACACTTCATATATTCATAAACCACAAGGATATACTTGCAAAATGGCAGGACAGGCTGCATTATATCCAGGTTGACGAGTTCCAGGACAGCGACACAAAGCAATATATGCTGATATCCATGCTCAGCAAGGGGCATGGGAACCTATTCGTTGTCGGCGACCCGGACCAGACCATATATGAATGGCGCGGTGCCAAGCCTGAATTTATCGTTGATTTCCACAAGAACTTCCCGGATGTAAAAACCATTATTATGAACAGGAACTACAGGTCGACGCCTGAGATTCTGAATGTCGGGAATTCTATTATTAAAAATAATAAGATGCGCGTTGAAAAAGACATGTTTACAAAGAATCCGAACGGTCCCATAGTAACCCATTTTCATGCTGTCACAGAGGAAGAGGAAACAAAATGGATTATACAAAAAATTAAAAAACTAGTAGAAAGCGGGGCAGGACTTCACGATTTTGCAATACTTTATAGGGCGAATTTCCTGTCAAGGTCCATCGAGCAGGCATTTATAAAAGAAAATATCAACTATGTTGTTTATAGCGGCGTTAAATTCTTTGACAGGCAGGAGATTAAGACAATTATCGCATATCTTAAGATGCTGACCAACGGCGACGATATTTCATTCCTACGAACAGTTAATTTTCCAAGGAGAGGTGTAGGAAGAAAGAAAATCGCATTTCTTAAAAGTGCAGCAGAAGAAGCGGAATGTTCCTTATACGATGCCTTGAAAAGCAATAATCGGGACCCGGTTATGCTGGGCAGTGCCTGCGGGGAATATATTAAACTAATTGAAATGATGCGAAACCGTAAAGTTGGAGAATGCATATCCGAACTCACCAGGGATTTGTTGAATAAAAGTGGATTCATGGAATTTTACAGACGTGACGGTGATAACAACAGGCTGGATAATATTGCTGAGTTCATGACTTCCATGATTGCATATGAGCAGACAGCAGGTGAAGATGTAGCCCTGGATGAATATCTCCAGGAACTGTCTCTTTACACAGATGCTGACATCGGAAATGAAAAAGACAGAATAAAGCTAATGACCATTCACGTCGCCAAGGGCCTTGAATTTCCGTATGTATTTCTGTGCGGATTGTCGGAAGATATAATGCCGAATGCCAGGGCGATGCAGGAACGCAAGCTGAAAGCGCTTGAAGAGGAGCGCAGACTCGCTTATGTAGCAGTGACCAGGGCGGAAAGAGAGCTTTTTCTCACTGAGTCCGAGGGTACCGGGCACGGCGGCTCATATAAATACCCATCAAGATTTCTTCTTGAGATTAAAGAGAACATGATTGTCCGCGAAGGGAAACTCGATCCTGAGCTTCTTGAGAAAACTAAAAGAAGGGTTAATGCCGGGATGCATATTGCAAAGAGCGGGTATTTCGTTGCGGGAGATATTGTAATTCACCCTGTCTGGAATGAGGGTATAATCCTAAAAGTTAATCCTGATAAAGGGGAGTATGTAATTAAGTTCACTGATCCTGATGTGGTAAGGCATATACGAATGAAGTACCGTCTTTTGGTAAAAAAAATATAGTTCTCATAGTTTGCAGATTAGCAATATTTGTAATAGAATAAAAATGCATCCAATCGCGGTGTAATATTCTAGTGGAGGTAATATAATGGGTAAATTAAAAGGCTTTGGTAAGAAACTGAGTGATGCAGCCAAGAATACAGCAAAAAAATCTGAAGAGTTGATTGAAATTGGTAAAGTAAGAAGCAAAATCAGGGATGCAGAGAATGATATTGAAAAGATAAAAATGCAGATTGGTGAAACTGCATATAGTAAATTTAAAGAAGGCGTTGCCACTTTTCCAGAGGCAGAGGATTTATGTTCGGGTATAGATGAAGCCCTGGCAAGAATAGATGATTTAGAAGAAAAAATATTAAGGCTCAAACATATAAGGATTTGTCCTGAATGTTCGACGGAAGTTGAAGATATAGTTGCTTTTTGCTCTAAATGCGGACATAAATTCGAAGACCTTCCTGTCGAAGAAGATGTTGAAGAAGGGCCTGAAGGTCAAAAATGCAATGCCTGTGGCGCGGTTCTTGAAGAAGGGGTTGCTTTCTGCGGGAAATGCGGGGCAAAGGTAGAGTAACCATAAAATAAATAAGCCTGCTTTGACAGGCTTTTCATACATGCATGGTCCGGATGGTTTTCCGGGTTTTGCCATGCATTGAAATTTATTTTATGCCGGGAGGATTAAAATGATTGACAGGCTTATATTCGATACTATGTTTGAAAAGATACCCATGGGTGTTTTCATTGCAGACAGCGAGGGCTATTTTAAATATGTAAACCCCATGGCATGCAATATGACAGGCTACAACATAAATGAACTCATTGGCATGAACAGGATGGATTTAGTTCCTGATGAATTTAAAGAAATCGCGGTTCGGGTATACGAAGACCTGAAGTCAGATATCGGAGCTGACCAAAAAGTCCCTTATAAAACGAAAACCGGCGAAATCAGGACATGGGGAATAAAGACATTGAAGATCGATGGAGCTAATTATGTTGCAATAACAGAGGATATTACCGAATTCGAAAAAATTGTCGATCAAAATACTAAATATCTTAACAGGCTCCAGCTTGCAGGAGAAACAGGAAAAGTCGGAAGCTGGGAATATGATGTAAGAACCGGCTCTTTCTGGCGTTCTTCTGAAGCAACAAGGCAGTTTACAGGCAAAGCCAAGGAAACTACTTGTAATCTTGATGATATAGACAAATATATTGTAAAAAAGGGTACTCTGAAAAAAGCGATTGATCTTATTCTGAAAACAGGAAAGGAAGCTGAAAAAGAATTCAGTATCATTTCTGATGACGGCACTCTCAAAGTATTGAAAACATACGGTAGGGTTGTAAGGGAAAAGGATGTTATAACTAAGATAGTCGGAGCCACTGTTGAGATTACAGAAATTAAGCAGGTGCAGGCACAGATTCTTGAGGAGAAGAACAAGCTTCGGGAGTATCTTGATATTTCAGGAGTAATACTGATTGCTATTGATAATAACGGTATTGTAAAAATGATAAACAAAAAGGGCTGTGAGGTCCTTGGATATAGTGAAAAGGAAATAGTTGGAAAATCCTGGATGGATAATTTTATACCTCAGTATACAAAAACAAAAATTGAAGAAATCCATCGCAACAATATTTTTGATTCTGACAAATACATAGAGGAAATGGAAAATCCTATTGTTAATTCAAAAGGCGAGGAGAGGATTATCCATTGGAAAAATACAGTTATGAAGGATTCAAACGGCATAGTAGTCGGCAGCCTCTCGTCAGGGGAAGACATAACAGATAAAAAGGTAATAGAAAAAGCACTTGAAGAGAGCGAAATGTCGCTTAAAAAAGCCGAAATAATTACCAGAAGCGGACATTTTGAAAGGGACCTGGCGACAAATATAAGCAAATGGTCGGACGGGATGTATATTATTCTTGGTTATGAACCCCAGAGTTTTGAAATAAATTCTGATAAGGAAAATGAACTTTTTACAGCTAAATCGATCAAGAAGCTTGAAAAAGCTTTCCATAATGCTTTAAGAGGTAACAACGAATTTGAAATTGAAGTTGAAGCTGTCGCTAAGGATAAAAAAATCCTTGTATTGCTGATGAAAGCGATTATTGAGACTGATGGTAAAAAACCGGTTAAAATGCTTGCCACATGCCAGGATATTACAGGCAGGAAGGAACACCTGGAACACATTGAGTACATTAGTTACCACGACCAGCTTACCGGACTATATAACCGGCGTTTCCTTGAGGAGGAATTCAACAGGCTTGATGTCCAGAGGAATTATCCTTTTGCAATTATAATGGCAGATGTTAACGGCCTTAAGCTGGCCAATGACACATTTGGTCATACTGAAGGCGACCAGATGCTGATAAACACTGCAGAAGTATTAAAGCAGGCGGTCAGGAAGGATGACATAATAGCAAGAATAGGAGGCGATGAATTCATGATTCTGCTTCCCAAAATCGAGTGGGCCTATGTTGAGAAGATAATGGGCAGGATACTGGAGTTCTCAAAGGCTTTCCAGACTACAATGCTGCCGCTGTCAGTAGCTCTTGGATCCGCTGTTAAAGAAGAGAAAAAAGTAAGCCGGGACGAACTGTTTAAAAAAGCGGAAGACAATATGTACAGGAGTAAACTCCATGATGTGGGCAGCCGTAGGAACGAGGCAATAAAAATAATATCGGATACCCTTTACGAGAAGAACAAAAGGGAAGAAGCCCATTCCGAGCGGGTCAGCCAAATCAGTGTAATGCTCGGGACAGCCGTCGGCCTGACTAGGCCCGAACTGAATGAATTAAAAACCCTTGGGCTTATGCATGATATAGGGAAAATAGCTGTGAAGGAAGAATTGCTTAACAAACCCTCTGCACTGACTATGGAAGAATTTGAAAACATTAAAATGCATCCGGAGGCCGGGTTCAGGATTTTGAGTACATCAAATGATATGGCCGATCTTGCGGAGTATGTACTATCGCATCACGAAAGATGGGACGGGAAGGGATATCCGAGGGGTTTGGCCGGAGAGGATATCCCGATGATGGCCAGGATAATTGCGATTGCCGAAGCTTATGACGCAATGACCAGCAAAACGCCTTACAGAAGGCCGATGCCGCATAGCAAGGCATATTTAGAAATAAGGAAAAATTCAGGCAGCCAGTTTGATCCCGTACTCGCTAAAATCTTCCTTCAGGAAGTGTGGCCGGACCTGGCATAATACTGCAAAATATTAATATGTTTGTCTTTTAATATGGAAAAGGGCTATCATTAAGCATTGCCTAAAAGGAAGAGGATTGTAGTAAAGTATGCAGAAAACACTATAGTGATTATTGTTTTAACTAGATTATTGTAATTTAAACTAAACCACAGAATTGTTATACCAAAGGGCGGTAGAAAGACCAATAGCATCCATAAAACCCAATTTTTTATAATTCTTGCATCATTTTCCATAATACCAAACCTACGTTTTGAGTATATTACAAATGCTACTTAACTACAATTGGGTAAATTATAATTAATAGTGCTATATACATTGCCGATATATGATTTATACTATATGATACTTATGATTTTCATACCGGAGGATTAGATGGAGTTTATTAAACTGGGAAAAACAAATATAGAAGTTTCTAAAATTGCCTTTGGCTGCTGGGCTATAGGCGCAGGGCGCGAATGGGGCGAAAGCCTTGAGGACAGGGTTTATTCCGAAACCATTTTGACTGCCTATGACGGGGGAATCAACTTTTTTGATACTGCCATGGGCTATGGCGGGGGACATTCGGAGGAATTGCTGGGAAAAACAATTAAGAACATAAGGGACAAGGTCATAGTTTCAGATAAATGCTCAACCCCGGGATTAACCAAAGATAAGGCAAGGGAAAGCGTAGAAACCAGCTTGTCAAGGCTTAAGACTGATTATATTGATATTTATTTCGTACATTGGCCTAATCCTGATATCCCGGTAGAAGAACCGATTGAAGAACTGATGAAACTGAAGGCAGAAGGCAAAATCAGGGCAATAGGAGTTTCCAACTATACACTTGGACACTTAAAGCGTGCAGTAAAAGCGGGGCAGATTGATGCAGTGCAGCCCTGTTATAATCTTTACTGGAGGCATATTGAAAAAGATTTGCTCCCGTATTGCCTGGAGAATGGCATCAGTGTGATTACATATAGTTCAATAGCCCAGGGTCTTCTCACAGGTAAATTTACCAAAGACTGGTCCTTTGCTGAAACTGATATGAGGCGCACTACAATCCCGCTTTTCAAATCACCCACATTTGAAATGGCTATTGATACGACAGAAAAAATTAAGTCTATCGGTGAAAAGTATGGTAAAAGCCCTGTGCAGACTGCCATTAATTGGACAATAAACAAGCCCGGTATAACTTCTGCTATAGTAGGAGCGAAATATCCGGACCAGGTTGTTGAAAATATTAAATCCACGGGTTGGAGCATGTCCGATGAAGATTATGAGTATATAGGCAATATATCCATGGAAGTTGCCGAAACAGTACTTGGATGGGATACCATGTACCAAAAAGATGACCATAGGTTGGTCATGAATGTTTAGCAGGTGAATATGGATTCGGCCGTTGTATTCTTCGAAGTATTAATTCTATTTATCTTGATGCTTGCAGGATTCATTGCAGCAAAAACTAAAATTATTGGTGAAACCTCCAGAGGGCAGCTTTCGTCGTTCATTATAAATATTACGCTGCCTGTTGTAATTTTAATGTCGTCCCAGATGGATTTTACACAGGAAAAAATTGAAAATTCATTATGGTTGCTTGGTATGTCAGTTCTAATGTTTTTTATTTCCATTGGTATTTCACATTTCTTATATAAAAAAGCGGGCAATGATAAAGAAAAAGTTTTGAAATTTTCTACTGTGTTTTCAAATAGCGCTTATATGGGATTCCCGGTTTTATATGCCCTGTTAGGCAGCGAGGGCGTATTTTATGGAGCTGTTTTCCTTATTCCATTCAATGTTTTCTTATGGACTTACGGCATATTGATATTTAAGAAACATAATAGTTTCAAGCAATTGATAAAAGATGTTATGAGTCCGTCAATGATTGCAATGCTTATTGCTTTCCTTTTCCTTGGATTTAGCATTCGGGTACCTTATCCGCTGAATAAGGGCCTTGATATTATCGGAGGTCTGACCACGCCGTTGTCTATGATAGTAATTGGAGCAACCCTGGCAACAGTTAAATTTAAGACTATGATATCAGATAAATGGATATATATTGTTTCAGCCGTAAGGCTCCTTTTGCTTCCGGCCGTATCATTCGGATTATTCTTCTGGCTGTCTCCCCCGGAAATGTCATTGACTATTTTGGTTCTGCTTGTCGGAATGCCATGCGCTGCCGCCACCACAATATTTGCCCAGCAGTTCGGTGGCGATGCAAAACTTGCTTCCGGGATTGTATCCTTTTCAACAATTCTTTCAATAGGCACTATTCCATTGTTGATATTTCTTTTCCTATAACATTTAATATTGCATATAGAAATTTCTCAATAGTTTGAAAATTTATAGCTGAAGAGTTTAACATTCAGTTTTTTCGTTATATAGCAAACCAAGGTTTTAGACTTGATGTATTAAAAAAAATGATATCTATTGATATTTTTTGTTAAAATTTAACGGGACTCTTAGCAAATTCGATTGCCAAATGATATAATATCATCGTCGGGGGAACAGGTCATATATAGATAATATAATCTCAGTCTTAGGGGGCGTCTATAATGAAGAAATTCAGTAAACAAATCAGTCTGCTACTTGTTATTGTTTTATTGAGCTCATATATGCTCACGGGTTGCAAGAAAAAAAACAATAAAACAGAGGTTTCGCCTAGTCCGGGGACCAGCCAGTCGGCAGCTCCGGCAAACACCTCGACACCACCGCCATCACCAGGACCGACTCAAAGTGCGCCGTCGGAGAAACCGCCCGAACAGGGGGGGCAGGTTGATCCGTGGATAACAACAGAAGATATTAACAAACCCCCTTCAAATGTTGATGAATTTTTAGACTCAGACGATGCTGATGCTGGTAATCTGCTTGATGACCCGGCAATTGCTGAAGAAATTCTTGGTGCTGATAATCTAGGAGATTTGGTTGACAGCCCGAGAGATGCTGATCGGCTGCAGGAACTGGCAGAAGAGATTGAAGAACTGATAGATGAAATGACCGATGATGAGGGCAACGCCCCTGATGAAGAAACTCAGGAAGTCGTCGATCAGCTTGAAGATATTCAAGAAGCTATTGAGGAGCTTTTTGCAGATGCTGAACCGACACCTGAGCAGCTTGAAGCTACCACGGATCTTAAGGGAACCTGGACAGAGCCTAACAGCATTATTCTTAGATGGACACCTCAAATTGAATGGTTGCCTGAAGACGGTTATTATCTTTATAGGATAATAGATAATGAAGCAGTTATCGTTGACCGTGATTTAGGAATGGCATACAAAATATATGAACTTTCAGGCCTTAATTATAATTTCTCCCCGTATGTGGCCGATATATTTAATGACTCAGTTCTTGATTCGGCAAAACTGAGTACAATCGGAGTTTCAACTGTACAGCAATTCAACGATTTGGTTTTCAGCGATGTAATACTGAATGACTCTATGATGAAAATCAGCGGGGCTGAAGAATTTGAAAATCAAAAGAATGATAAATTTATACGGCCTTCAACAATTATTGATAAAGTCCCTATAAAAGATGTATATACAAATACCAGCATTCACCTTGCTGCCCAGATAAATACAACAGTAATGTCTATTGCAGAAGTACAGGGATCTGCGACAGAAGCCCCGGGCCCTGTCAAAACTGTGGTTCCGGCACTGACGCCTGCAGAGGAAACAATACAGCTTGTCCTTGAAGCGAGGAATTCAATGCTTACCCTCGCCAACACTAATTCAGAGTTTGCAACGACAGTTGGCTTTGGATATGAGGATAATTTCGGCGATGCATCATATACAGCAAACACTGTGATTGAGTACGTTCTGCTCCCGATGAGCGAGGGGGTTTCAGCTCCGGAAGCATCTGAAATAATTGATGAGTCAGCAAGAACAGGCATGTATTCCCTGAAAGTAAGCTATGGTGCTCAGACACCGATAGAAGTCCCTGAGGATCTTGTGGGATATGGAATTGACGGCGAGGTTCATTTAAGGTGGAAAGCGCCCGAATCAGATTATGCAAAAAGCATAATATCAGGGTATTATATCGAAAGAAAATTAAACGGCGAAACCGACTATACCAGAATTAACGATGTTCCTGTGGCAATATCATATATGGAAGATGAAAATAATATCCTTTATGAAGTTGCAGATTATTATGTTGATTATGATGTCGAAAATGGGGATAGGGCTACATATAGAGTCCAGGCGCTTGATATATTCGGAAGAGTCAGCGATTACTGCTCGGAACCGCTTTCCATTGAGGTTGTGAAAACAGTTCCTCCGGGATCGCCGGATCTTGACCAGCCCGTACTGTCAAATGCAATTAAACAGAGGACAGAAAGCTACTTTGAAGACACACTAACAAAATACCCCGGGGAAACAGGTGTGATACTCCCAATATCAAAAACTACAAGCGATACTGAAAGTTTCATAATTTATAGGAGCGCAGCTTGGGGAACCGGGCTATTTGCAGAACCTGAAGAACTGGGTCGTATTGAAATACCGGATGATGTACTGCCAAATGAACTTGTGTTGAAAAGTACTGCGGGAACCAGGTTTAAACTGGTTGCAGATGCTAATTCGGATGATGCGGATGCCGTATTCTATGACGTGAATGTTACACCCGGATATTTTTACAAATATTGGGTGGCGGCTGTTGATGCCTGGGGTAATGAAAGCGCGTGGTCAAACTCCAAGGTTCTTGGATATTCTACAGAAAATGAACCGCAGGTTCCCGGGGCTGCATATGCCCGGATGACATTTAATCTTCTGCCTGACCTATCATTTGAAGCGGTAGGGTTCCTTAATGGCAGATTCGCCGGGATTGATGTGGTAAAAGAGATTGACTGGGTAGGAAATTCCAATGACGGCGACATGGTTGCAAGAACAAATGTCGATACAACCCCTGTGCAACAGGCTCTTGTCCAGGACGTTCAAATCGGGATTTCGCTTTCAGATACAGTAAGACATGAGTTCGCAATAATTCCGCAGCTTTTAAACCTTGAATACGGCAATATGCCGGAACCGCGTGATGTGCATGACATAATTGCGCTGCAGAGCAATGACATACTGCCGAATGGCAATGCAGAGGTTTCCTGGTATCATTATGCCGGAGATGGTTTGGGAGCATATAATGTTTTCAGGGCTTATGCAGATGGGGAAGATATTGATGCAATTAGAAGTCTGTCCATTGAAGAAATCCTAGAGGATTATGACTGGAAGCTTGTTGAAGACAATATTACATACAACCAGATAACAGATAATGTGGAACAGCAGTCCGGCAGGATTTACTTATATATGATAGCAATGGTACCTGCCGAAACCAGTTTAGCCGAGGACATCGGCTACACCGGTTATGCGCCAGCCGGCTGGATTAACCTGACATGGGAACGCCCGGATGATCTTCAGATTTCACACTTCAGAGTATATAAAGCAGAAGTCCCGTATTTCAGTGAAAGCGACAATCTTGAATCACTTGACTGGACTATGGTTGGGGATAATCTGAAATACGCAGGCTATACCGAAGAAGCCGACCAGACTCATGCACATTACTACTATTATAAAGTTACTTCTGTAAGTATTTGGGGAGTAGAAACAAATTTATATTCATCAGCAGAAATCAGGGTGGCTTCTACAGTTCCTCCGCAGGCGCCTACAATGCTCATCCCATTCCCGCAGAAAGCGAGTGTTGAGGTTCGGTGGATGGGTGTGCCGTTTGCCAGTTCCTATAAAATATTCAAGACAAAGGTTCCTAGAGTCACAGAAGCCGATATTGAAGCCATTCAGGTTAAAGCGCCTGAGATGTTTAATAAGATCTTCATGCCGGAAATAAGCATTCAGATTTATATGCCGGATGAGCTGATAGTTCCGTTTTCAAATGAGAATCCTTCAATTGGATATATGGCTTCAGGGACTAGTATTCCCTCAGCCAGTGTATCTGAAGCGGTGTCTAATTTTAATACACTGCAGTTGCTGTCACCTACTGCCATAATGGATAGCATCAAGACATCACCGGTCAATACAAAAGTGGATGTTTATAAAACTATTGTAGATAAATACGGTATCCTTGCAGTGTCCCCATACGGACTTCTTGACTCATCGGCAGCAAAATTAATACCATGGGATGAAATATATGTCGAGGAAATTCCTTTAGGTTCTGAGTCAACAGGCGAATTCTCATTTGTAGATACTGATGTTGAGTTCGGTGACACATATATGTATACGGTACAGGCATGGAATGACGATGAATTAGCTTCAGAACGGCCTGAACCTGTAAGTGTGTCGCCGCGTAAGGGCGAGGCTTTCCCACCGGTTTCAGGCATATCGGCTAAGATAGACACAGACACAGGGCAGCCGGAAATCACCTGGAATGCTGCAAAAGATCCTAATCTTAGCATTGAGGAAAGTGCAGAATTCATAGCTGGATACATTGTATACAGAAGTAAAACTCAGAACGGTGTGTACTATCAGGCCAGTCCGTTCCTAACGGCAACCGGCTATATTGATGATGAGGCAGATCCTGCTGCGGTTAACTGGTATAAAGTTAAGGTCATCGACACCGGCGGATATACATCTGAGTTTTCTAATGCTGTCTCAACAGGTGGGCAAAGGAATTTCATATTGGCTCCAAGTTCTATTCAAAAAAGGATTATAGAACCAATAAGAATCATTCCGATTATTCCGATAATACCTCCGATAGGCGGAGAAGAACCACCGACTGTGCCGGATACTACAGCATCAACAACATCAATCAATTTTCCTATTTACACGATTCCTCCAATAATCATAATACCTGTAACGCTTCCCGAGTCGGTTAAACTTGCAGGTTTTGATATAACAAATGTTGTGACAACAGACAATGGAACACCTAAAAAGGCAACCGGCGATCTTGTTTTGGCAAATAAATATACGATTCCTGTCAATCTTACTGTCAGTAACTGGAGCAGCGAGGGAGAAATCACCAATGGGTATGCCTCGCTTCAGGGTAACGTTGAAATTGGTGATACCGGAACATTCCTCAGCGCCCTGTATGTCAGTACAGCTTCTAACAATGGAGTCGCATCCGGATACGTTTTAAAAGCAGGTAATCAGGGAACGGAAAATCTTATAGGCGACCTATACTCGCTCAGATTCAGCGGCAGTGAGATAACGCCTGGCGGGATAATAAAAATCACTGATATTCCTGAATTCCGGTACAACAATATTAAAATGTCAGACATGGAAAGCATAACTGTTAACCTTGGTGCATTTGACGCCAGCGCACCGGCTGTAATTCAACAGGAAAGCATATTCAAGGGCGGATATACCATTTATTTCATGTATGGAACCGGCTTTATAAACATGATGAACGGGACTGCTGAAAATGACCTTGGAATGGAAACAGTTGATAACAAGGGGCTTGTGTTCAGCTATAGTATTATTAATTTTGACCGGAACGGAGCCCTTAACGGTACAATGACTATCGATGAAAATCAACTTATGCGCACTGTCATTCCATCGGGGCTTGGGATAAAAACATCAGATGCCAAGCTGGTATATTCCAATGGTGTTGCCGATACTACCCAAAGTTATCTTAATGGCAAGATAATGCTTCCTTTCAGAATGTTTGTAGATGATTCGCCTGTGAATACAGACTTTCTGTCAATGGCATCTAGGACACTCGGAGATGTGCCGATGAATAATATCAATATCTCCAGTATTCTAGATATGAATCCGGTATTGATTCAATCCGGTTCCCAGGCAGTAAGCAAAGCTGAAAAGAGCATAATTGATGTTGGAATGTACTATGTGGCTGAAAGGGCGCAGGAACAAACGCTGCTTGTTATGCCGGCCGAAGCGATTGACCTAGAATATTTTTCGAATATTCCTATCAATGTTTCGGGATGGGACGGCCGCGGATTTACTGTTATAAACAAAACATTGAAACCAACCCTTGTCGGAAACGATGATGAGGAAGTAGGTGTAATAGGCAGCAATGTCACTATAGACCTCGACCGCGAAGCATTTACTTCAGCCGCAACTACAACCGAGACAATGGAAGATGTATGGACCGGAATGATTGTGAAATCCGGCCGTGTGTCCTTGCCTCCTGCATATATTCAAACAGAAGATGGCAAAAGGGTTTCCTTCGTACTATCACCAGGCGATATGCTATATGACAGAAATGGATTTGCATACCAAAGCCAGGCATATTCGCCGCAGGGCATTCCGGTTAATTTTGGCGACCAGTTAGGCAACTTTGAAGATGTATACGCCCATAGTATATACATTGATTTGTATAATAACGAAGTTAACATGGAGGTCAAAGCATCTCTCGGCATACCTTTGTTTGGATTCCAACGGGTTGATGTAAGGCTTTATACATCAGAAGAACTGGGTAAACTTGTGTGCAGTGTCGATGAAACTGAGAAATTTGACCCTGCAGGAACCGGTGAGGTATTTATAAGTATTTCCGGCGGGCATCTGATGGAAGACGGACTGCATATGGACGGCACCCTCGACCTACAGTTTACCAACTCAATTGATATGAGCAACATTGCATTTACAGAATTGATAATCCCTGCGGACATGGAAGCCCTGAAGGTGGAAAATAACCCTGAAGGCCTTCTTGGTTCAGCTATGTTCGATAAACCGTATAAGATACAATTCCACGATTTTGATATGGAAATCAGGGCTCTGTCATTGACAACCAGGGATGCGCCCTTCCAAGTAACATTGCTTCCGCTGCAATTGGGGACAGGCATAAAAAGAACATTTATGGGTGTTGGAAAAACCATGCCGATATCCGGGACAGTGAATTATTATGCCAGCGACCTGTTCCTCTGGGGCGGAATGCAGTTATCAGATACTCTCGCTATCGATACTGAAGAGGATTTTGACAGGGTAGTTATCTCCGGTGTATTTGAAGATCCCGTTATCAGTTACTCTGAATCCAAATCCAAGATTGATATGGAATTCGAAGAATTTGCGCAGATTGATGCGGTGGCAACACCTAAGATGGTAGATCCTTCGTCCGGAATAATTGAATATGATACCGAAAACCTGGAAATGATATTTAATACAGCGGCAGATATCTTCAGCGGAGTGGAGCTTGAGTGTAATGCCCGCCTTGGATACGACAAAGTGATGAGTAGATTTTTCTTCGCTCTTGCAATTTATTACCATGACCCGAATGGGGGCATTAAATTTGCATATGGAAGCATTAACGACTTGACAGGCGTAATCGGGTACAACCTTGACATTGAATACACCGATGAAACCGGCTATTACATACCTGACGGAAAACAAGGTTTGTTTAACTATATTGACGATATGGATGTAAATCGAGATTCCGGCGGTAATTATTTCTTCGCAGCATCCGCATTTATGACTATAGGATATGAAACCAGCGGAGGTACCATTAAACTTGGTGAAGTCAGGAATATGTACCTTATCATTGAAAAAGGACCTACGGTAGAAATGGGTGGCAAGTATTATGGACCTTCAACGATAACGTCACTAACTACAGGGAATGATCTCAAGCATATGGGAACAGTCAGAATAGGTTATTATCACAAAGACAGGTTATTTAAATTCAGCCTGACATTGAATGACTTTGGAATGTATGGCCTGACAGTAAACGGTGATGTGGGATTTGAAATGAGTCCGAAATACTGGGAACTTCGGATTGGATACCCTAATACGCTAGTTGCTGAACTCGGTAGTTTGGCTAGTGCGGGATTTGGTCTGATTATCCACACTTCGTTCCCTCCTTCAGAAAGCTATATGAAAACAAAGATGTTCTTTGAATTCGACACCGGATATGTGACCATAGCCATTGTTTATTTCCGGGCTTATCTGAGCATAGGCGCCGAGGGAGAGATAAATATTCCGGAAAACTACATGTATTTCACTGCATGGATTAAAGGAGGCCTTGAGGGCGGAATTAAGGTTGGCGGAAAGAGATATGAAATAATTTCACTGCATCTTGATGCAGTCGGCGAACTGGAAAAACGCCAGAGCGATTGGCGGCTTGAGGCTAAAGTCAAAGTGCGATACCACTTAAATTTGTTCTTGTTTGATGTGGGTGGGTCTGTAACCTGGCACATGAAGCTGAAATTCTAGAAACCATATAACTTTGCTTTCAGTAACATTAAGTTATTAGCCACCGGGTATATTTATCACCCGGTGGTTTTTAGATTAATTCTTCGTTTGTTTGCGGTAGTTACTTTCTTGACGTGTTAACTTTCTAAGATGTTTTGATGCAGGTTAATTTATACTAGTATTTTTAATCTAAAAAGATATGGGTTTAACATGAATTAATATCAAGTCAAAAAATCACGTTGTATCATACTCTGCAACTCATCGATTTCTTTAAAACACTCAATAATTACAACTTCCTCCAAATGGCTGAATTGACTCGGGTCAATCCAATTATCAAGTTTTTGGTTGTGCTCAAAAGCAGAAGCTTGATTCCATAACCGTAAACGCATAAGCGTCTCATATGCAGTGATGATATCCCGGTGCTTGGAATCCAAAATAATTCCCAGGCCTTTGATATCGTCAAGTTGAAGCAATGTATTTGATTCGTCTATCGAGTTTTTCAAAGAGTAGAGGCGTGCAAAGGCAACAATTGCCATAGCAGGTGTTTTCACATCTATTAAACCCGGATGCTCTTTCCCTCCTGATGCTACGATATTGCCAAATAATCGTAAAGGCGTTTTGAAAATCAAGGCATTCTTGGCAACCTGTGATAAGAAGAATGGATTGTTCTGTACTTCAGAAAAAATATACTTGCGTAGTTCTGTAGCTAAATCCAGGTCGCCTGATACTGTCCGAAGATCAAATAAAATGCAAAACTCAACCACTTGCTGCGGCTCAGAGCCGTGAATCCATTTTTCAAAATATGATTTCCAGACAGATAGTGGCTGGTTCCATTCGGGATTGCTTGCGATTTTATTGCCAATGCACTTTTTATACCCGGCCTGCTCCAGGGTATTGCAAACTATTGTTGCCAATTCCATAAAGTATTCTTCAACAGCTTTTTTATCATCATTATCAGTTAACTCATATATAATTGCATTATCCTGGTCGCTGAAAAGTGTTTGTGATTGCCTGCCATGACTCCCTGATGCTAAAAAGGCAAAGGATGTTGGCGGTTTACCTATTTCTTTTATGGTAAGTTCAATGATTTTTTGTGTGGTCAGATCAGTTATCAACGAAATCATATAAGCTATTGCGACCGAGGATGTGCCGTTTTCCAGGAGAGGAACAATCAGGTCGGCTGTTTTTTTGCATAGATTAATAACATCGTTTATATGATAGGCATTTTTTATAGAATCAGCTAAATCCGAGGCAATATTGCTTGGAATATGGAGTAAACGATTCAGGGCTACATGCGGTCCGGTGAACTCTGCTAGATCATCTGAACGCCTGACAAGTATCATGAAGCCTGACGTCGGATCATTCAAGCCTTTCTTTACAGTCATGCTGCAACTAAGCAGGGTTCCGTCAATACGGCGTAAAACCCCGTTATGTAAATTGGCTGCATCGTGTTCATGAACTGAGAAAAGAAATGATAACCATTCCTTATTGACTTTGATGTCAGGGAAAATGTCCATTAAGTCTAATAGTTCTATTGTATCTTCAGTACATTCAAGCAACTCGTACATTACTGTATTTGCATATCTGCAGCGCCCGTTATATACAAATAATGCACCTTCAGATGCGGCATCAGTCAGCGACTGATAGCGCTCAATTGATTCAAGAAGCAGCTTCTCAGCTTCTATCCGTGATTTTTCCAATTTTATGCTCTGCCTGATTAAATATAGCATTAATAAGATAACAATTGCTATAATCACAAGCGATATCTTAACAATATTTCCGCGCAGCAATGCAATTTCTGCATGTACATCATTGACGTATATACCGGTTCCAATTACCCATCCCCATGGTTCGAATAGCCTGATGTACGACTCTTTTGGCTCCTGTCTTTCAGTTTCATCCATCCATTGCCAAACATAACTTATGTATCCTTCGCCCTTTTCTAATACAAGATCAGAGAAAGCTACAAATATCCTGGTGCCCTGTGCATCCTGATAGTCTGATACATCTTGATTATTCAAATCTTTTCGATATGGGTGCATGAGTATTCGCGGAGTTGTATCCTGCAGCCAGAAATAGTCTTTATTGTCAACACCATAGCGCATGGCCTCTATGCGGTTCTTAGCCAGTGTTTGAGCCTGTTCCAGTGACAACTGGTTATTTTCGACTTCCTCGGCAGCTTCATTTAGAACTCCCCAGGCTACTTGTGTAAGCTGCCTGATATTTTCACGCTTTCGTTCAAGCAAGGTATCCTCAAAATATGGAATAAGGATTGCGAAAAGAGCAATTATAAATAGTGCCACCGATAGTATTACAGGAAGTAAAAAGTTTATTGCAAAGGAAAACCATTTTGTCTTTTGTCTCTTTGGCGATTGCAGATTCTGAACAGCAGCAGGTTGAACATAATTAGAAGATGCCCGTATAAGTGCGTCGCGGAATGCTTTCCAATATTTCGTCTTTATAACTTTGCCCGGATCTATTTCGGTAGGTAAATGGTAGTCGGTACCGGCAGACATAAGCAGGTTTGATTTTGTGGCAATTTCCACTAATTTGGCTTCTTTTTCAGAAGAATTCGGACCATAAAATGCCTCGATACCATCAAGTCCTAGATTTTGCAGTTCATCAACCAGTTCCTGAATCTTTTTTATGTCAGGTTCAGTTTGATATGGATGGGCTAAAAAGGCTATACCACCGGCCCTATGAATGATTTCTATGATTTCCTGGGCCGTCCGGTAAACCTGTGGCTTTATGTGACTGGTTGCATCAGCATTACTATTTTTTTCATTTAATAGGGTGACTAACTCAGGGTGTTCTGGGTTAAATCCATAAGCCAGTAAATGGATTATTTGGTCTTTAAGTTCCGTCGTAATTTCAAGCCCTGAGACATAGCCAATGCCATACTGTTTAAGTGCCTTTTTGAATGCAGGACATCCTACTATAGTGTTATGGTCAGTAAGTGAAGCAAATTTTATTTCATGCTCAGATAGATTTTTAGCAATTTGCTCCGGTAATAAAGTGCCGTCGCTGAATACAGAATGGCAGTGCATATCAACGCATATATTATCTGCTATCGATTCATCCCGATAGGTTTCTTTTTTCATTAAAGTTTCTTGAATCTGGTTAAATTTCATACCTGTATCCTCAAAGTAAAGAGATCATTTAAGTTCACTGCGTTAGCCGCTGTCAATCAATATATTTATATAATAGATGTTTGCCCGGTGGAACACTTAAAATTCTTATCAAGTATCCTAAATAGTACAAAAAATATATATGCATATATTATTACTTAGCGAAATAATGATATATTCATAGATTAATTAAGTCAATTATTATAAAGGAGGACTTAAAAATCAATTCCTCACTATTCATTTCGGAGAAGAAGATTCAAAACCGTACGTCCCATCATTAAGCGTGCCTTATTTCAATATTTACCTAAGAGTTTTGAGTAAGTACAAAAACAGTTTTAGAAATGTGAGGGCACTGTTTATGCTCTCAAGAGTAGTGTTAGAGTTAGGTCTAAACACAATTTCCAGTAACGCGAATGCACTTTTCAATAGATTCATATTAGTGTAAATAAGTATCGTTAAGTACTTTGATAAAGGCGTTTCTTTGAGCTGTGTTTGTTCATTAAGTACATTTAAGATTATATAGGTTATTCGAAGAAGTGTAACCAAAATGTTACCACGGAATTAATTGTCTCATCATGTCTGTTATTTTGACTTATTTGTAATCACCAAAAACCCCGGAGGTTTTTGGTGATTTTCTTTTATTTACTTTTATTTATACATGGATACAGTATAAAGATATTTAGCATCATATATTTACAACAAGTCATTTGGTCTATATTATGAAATCAGGCAGTTAAGGAGGCAGAGGTGAAGATAATATTTAAAAATCTGTTAACCAGCACAATCAGACTGGCAAGAACCCTATATTACATGCGTATTTGCAGAAGAATCGTAAAGAAAAAATATCTAAAACCAACAGATTCAATATCCAAAAGTTATAAAAAGGATATTGAACGGTACTGGAGAAATTATGGGGTAAAGGTTTGCACCGATTGGCATAAGTGTTATACAAGCAGAAACGGAATAGAGGATGTAAGATACATACCGGAAGATCTGTTCTACAGTAAAATTGAACCTGCACTTAACAATCAAAGATTCAGCCTACCCTATGAAGATAAGTCATTATTCGATTTATTAATGACTGATTTTAAAAAAGCAGTTACTGTTGTAAGAAATGTAAATGGTAGCTTTCTTAATTCCCGTTACGAGCTAATTTCTTTTAGACGGGCTATAGAAGCTTGTATGGGCATAGGTGAAATTGTAATTAAGCCTACAATTTATTCGGGTGGCGGCAGAGAAGTTTTGTTTATTAATCCTAGTGAAGATGAAGAAGCCTTTGAACATATAAAGAATATCTTTTTGAAATATAAAAGGGATTTTATTGTGCAGGAACCTATTGTCCAGCATGAAGAATTTCATAAAATGAACCCTGATTCAGTCAATACGATGAAATTTGTTTCATTGTTAATGGATGACAGTGTCAGTATAGTATCAACACATATAAGGGTTGGTCTTAAAGGCAATAGGGTAGATAACTTAAACAATGGGGGATGCTCAGTAGGAGTAGATGAAAACGGAGGTTTGTTTGAAATCGGATTTACAAGCGATGGAGAAGAAGTAACTTTTCTCCCCAATGGATATACGTTCAAAGGGAAAAAACTACCCGGTTATAAAAAGGCAGTTGAGCTTGTAAAAAAGGCGCATCTTAAACTTGGTCATTTCAGACTTGTGTCATGGGATATAGCTATAGGAGCTGATGAAACACCTGTATTCATTGAGTACAACCTGTTTTTCCAGGGAATTTCTCTGCACCAGATGAACAACGGACCTTTATTCAGTGACAAAACAGAGAAAGTTTTAGAGTTTGTATTTAATAAAAGATACGCTGGAGCAAAGGTAGGAGATGAATCGGCTCAATATATCTATTGAAAACATAATATACAACTGACAATGAAAAAGCATTATTTATAGTGGGAAAACATATGAGAGTAACAAATTGACACCAAGAAGAAAGAAGCTGCCAACAGAATTGATTCTGTTATAAAAAGCGTTTCAAATAGTAAATGAGTTTATGTCCTGCTATGACTAAATCTCGTAGGTTTGCGCACCAAAATGAGCACCAGGAACCAAAATCAATATATTTCTTAAGTGCGGTTGAAAGCTTAAAACAGACAAAAACCCTTTTAACAAGGGTTTTATGGCGGAGAGGGATTCGAACCCATGTCAGGGGTAAACCTGAACACGATTTCCAGTAGTATTCAATACGGTGGTATAATTGATGGTGATTAAATAAAGGGGTTTGATATGCGTGAATATATTTTACATCCGTGGCGGGTGAGTATGCGAACCAACTGCCATGATAGGTTTGAACCATTACACAAATACGTCGGCAACCCGGTTTTTACAGGCGGACAGCCGTGGGAGCCAAGGACTGCATGGCCAACGGTTCTGTTTATTCCAGAAGAAAATCTCTTTAAAATGTGGTATCTGGCAATAGTCGAAGGGGAAGATGACACAGATGATGTCCTCGTGATTGACAATGCAGTTGTAAAGAAGAATAAGTTTTATATCTGCTATGCCGAATCTTCTGACGGGATAGAATGGGAACGGCCTGAGCTTAATATTATCAGGGCGAAGAAATATCCCGGCAACAATATAATAATTGAAAATACGGGAAGGTATGTTGACGGACCTTCAGTTGCCTATGACCCCGGAGACCCGGACTCGGCCAGACGTTATAAGGCTGCATATTATGAGCATGATGGCAAGAAAATGGGTGTAAGGACCAAAGTGTCGCCTGACGGAATTCATTGGACTGAAGAAGGGGAGTTTCCGGTGCTTCCCAGCCAGGATGCTATGAAAATGTACCATGACGCAGAAGCCGGTATGTTCTATATGTTGCTTAAGGACAGGATTATGAACAGACGCTCAAGGCTGGTGTCGGAAAGCAGGGATTTTAAGAACTGGAGTGAACCGCGGGAATTTCTGGCCCCGAACCTGGGTGATAACGATACAACAAATTTCTATGATATGTGCATGTTTAAAAACGGTGATATTACCATGGCTTTTGCAACTATTTTTGATGCAGCCACACAGTTCTCGCACTCTGAACTCATCATGTCTGAACCCGGTTCAATCGCAGAAAGATTTCCGGCGCGGCCGGCTGTACTGAATCCAGGTGATTATGGTTCATGGGACGGCGGTGGAGTATATACTTCATCCGGCGCGCCGATTGAGTTCAATGGTAAAATGCGGTACTACTATTACGGCTCCTCCAGACGGCATGACAGTTACCTTTTCCAAGAGAAATATAAAAAGATGATAGGTGATGATGTATGCTGGACCGGACTAGGGTTCGCCGAATATGACAAAGGAAGACTTTGCGGGCAGCAATTTCTGGGAGAAGGGATGGTCGAGACAACAGCCATTAGAAAATCGGGGGCGAAACTTTACGTAGATGCAGTTGTACCTGAAAAACTTCGGGTTTCAATCACACGCTGCGGTTATTCCATGCCATATGAAGGGTTTTCAGGAGACAAGTGCCGTCCGATATCCGGTGATGGATTGTTTGAAATAAGCTGGCCGGGGAAAACTTTAGATGATATCACTGATGATTACATAAGGATCAAGGTCGAAGGAAAGAACGCCATTATATATGGCTATAGGTTTGAATGATATGATTACTGAAGACTACATTCTGAAATTAATACGGCTGGCCACTGAGTTCGTTGTAAAAGCACTGGGACTTGCCAAAGAGGGAGACTTCCTCACCAGTGAAAAAACCCTTGAAAACGGCCTTCAGGACCTCACCGGAATCAGCATAGACACTTTAAAGACCCTTGAAGCTGAATCCCTTATGTCTATCCTAAGCGACAATAGGGCAAGTATATTTGTAATTGCGCAGTTCCTTGGGACATTGGCAGAGGTTGAAAAACAAAAGGGCATGCTTGACTTATATTATATATACCTTAAGAAAGCACTCAGGTTATACCTTTCAATCCACATGGATGAAGACCTTGAAACCGATGGTCCTATCATAGAGACTTATAGCAAGACAAGAGATACAATTTATGATTCTGATTTGCTGGTGGAGTTATTAGAATTTTTCAAATCAAAGGGCGATGCCGGTGAATGTGACCATATAGCATTATTATTAGCAGAATAACCGATTACTTTTTGTTTTCTGAACCTTCCCTGAGCACAATTGCCTTTTCCATCCATTTCTTGGAACGGAAGATGAATATCATGATAATGACAGTAATAAGGTGCGACAAGCCCATCCCAAGCCACATTCCCGATGCGCCGAGGCTTGTATATGAGAATAGATAGGCAAGGGGAACCCGAAGAACAAAAAGTGATATCAGCGTAGTGATGAAGACCGAGCGTGAGTCACCCGCACCGTACCATGCGAATATCATTGCAACCCTTAGTCCAAGGAAGCAGAAGAATGAGAAGTTGTAGTAAAAATAGAATCGGCCCAGGTCGACAACTGCCGGGTCATTTGTGAACACCGACAGAAGCGGGCGTGCGAATATAATAAACAACAGAGTTAGCAAAACAATTGAAATAAATATGAATTTCATGGACTCTGTTGCAGTCTTATAGGCCCTGTCCCGGTTTCTTGCCCCAAGATTCTGACCAACCATTGTTGCCGATGCCTGACCTATGGCAGCCATGGGCAGATAAAGCAGGGAATCAAATCGTATCCCGATGCCATGGGCAGCCGTAGCGACAGAACCGAATGTGTTCATTCTTCCCAAAATAAGCATTGTTCCGAATGCAACTGACATTTCGGAGAGGCTTGACGGAATTCCTATTCTGAATATTTCTTTTGTGATTTTCAAATCTATTCTAAAATGCCTCATCTTAACACCAAGAGGACAATCTTTTTGGACAATCCTATAAAATAGATAGAAAGAAAGCAGAGCCCTGGCAATAACAGTTGCATAGGCAGCTCCTGCGACGCCAAGTTTAGGGAAGAACAGCCATCCGTAAATTAGGAGCGGGTCAAGTACAATATTTATAATATTCGAAACTATGCTTGCAACCATAGGGGTTTTTGTGTCGCCGACGCCTCTTAGCATACTTTGGAATACATAGAATGTGAACATGAAGAACATACCCACCATTATGATTGTAAAGTACTCATCCGCAAGTGGTATTACATCTGGATCCGTCTGCAGAAGTTTGAAAATCCATTGCTTTGTCAATATGCCAGTAATTGTTACAACGAAAGCCAGGCTGCAGATAACTATAATTGACGTGTGGACGGTTTTTTCCAGATTGTCGTGGTCTTTTGCTCCGAAATACTGGCTTATCAAGGTGGTTGTAGCAGTTGACAATCCGATGGCAAATGCGACAAGCAGAAAGACAACATTAAATGCTATTGTAACAGCTGCAATTGCATCAGCGCTGTTTTCAAGCTGACCGACGAAAAAAGTATCGGCAATATTATAAAAGACATTGGCAAGGTTCGAAACAGCTATCGGCCATGCCAACTTCATCATGTTTTTTGTTATCGGGCCTTTTGTTGCGTCTATGTTCCTCATGCTTCCCCCATACCATTAAATAATATCATCAGGCAGCTGACGGCACAATAAAAACACGCAAAATCCATTTTAAGTTGATTTTCAGTTTGCCCGAAATACCATTGGGGCTTATACTGGAATGGGGTTATTATTCAAATCTTTGGGGGCAAGTTTTATGGCTATATATGAGTGCAGGGAAAATAACGAGAACCACATAAAAATAAGCAAGGATGCATGCGAATCGGTTATATTCGGGACAAAAAAAGTAGTATCCGGCATCTGCAATGCTTTTTCCTCAAATCAAGGGAAGCTAAAAATAGCCTTTGACGGCTGGTATGGAATAGAATGGGATTCCATTCTTGAAAAGATTGTAAAAGCCTGCAGTGAAATGGGGGTATCTATTGAGACAATTCATTCAAGTGCAAATTTTCTTAACAAGGAAGGTTTAGAGAGGTATAAACAGAAGTTTATCACCGAGGACCCTGCGTTTGGCTGGGAAAACCTTGACGGAACCATAGAAGACATATTGGATTCGAAAAAAACTAAGCAAACTAAAGATATTTTTGATAATAATGATTTTAGCTCAGATGTGCTGATTATATATGGCCCCGGATGTACGGCAGGAGGCTTGGCAGACAGCTGCGACCTCATATATTATTTTGACAAACTGGTTCAGTATGTTCTGCTGATGATGTGGGATTCCAAAATCGAACCCTTTGGCTATGATGCGCCTGAAAAAGAATATTTCTGGAAAGAATATTATTACTGCGATTATCATCTGCTGCTTAAACATAAACTTAATATAGCTGGTAGGATGGATTACTATATCGACGCATTGGAAACGGATGATCTTAAGATGCTTCCGCGCGCAGCTTATGACGAGATTATCAGGGCTTTAGTTAGCTATCCGGTCAAATGCATTGAAACATACCAGGGAGGTCCCTGGGGGGCTTACCGATTTAAGCAACTTGAGGATATCAAAGGGCTTGAGTGCAATGCCTGGCATACTATGACCAGCCCCGACCTTAGTATGGAGGTCGATTTCGGAGGGGAAAAAATGCTAAACCTGCCGTTTATCCTTCTGATGCAATATCCTGAAAAGCTTGTTGGTAGTTATGTGTCCCAAGAATACCCGATGTTGTTCCCGTTCCAGGTAGGGCTTGATGACGGTTGGTTCCCCAAACCCATGCCCAGGGAAAGAACTGCCATGCCCATGCATAACCATCCGGGCATTGACTACTGCAGAAAACATTTCAATGAAATCTACGGCAGGTATGAGACCTATTATATTGTAGAAGCATATGAAAACGGCGGTTCTTTCATGGGATATAAGGATGACTGCGACCTGGAGGAATGGGAAAGGAAATGCAGGGAGTCCGATAATACAGCCTTGATTTCTGATTGGCAGGATTACTGTAAATTCTGGGATACTAAGACAGGAGACCTGTTTTTAATTCCCCCCGGTACGGTTCATGGGCACGGGGGCAACCAAATGGTACTGGAAATGGATACCTGCCCCGCAATTGCCGGAAATGAATATTCTTTTTTCCTTCATGATTTTGCCAGAAAAACCTGGGATGATAATAAAAAAACCATGACTGGCAAACCAATGAGAATGCATCTGGACCATGGATTTGACAATGAGCATTGGAGAAGAGAATCGTATATAAAAGAAAATCTCAGAGCCAGGCCGAAAGTAGTTTATTCAAAGGATGATTATTGCATTGAGAGATATTCTTCAATTACTGAAATGCCGTTCCATATTGAAAGAATTCACTATTATGACCGTGCGGAATATTCAACTTATGGCAAATATACGCATGTACTTACCCTTACCCGCGGCAAGAGGGCGATGATTAGGTCGCTGAATAATCCGGAGCATAAGGCTGAGATCGTAAGGTATCATAATGCTGTGATACCGGCGGCATTCGGAGATTATGAGCTTATAAGCCTGGATGGAGGATTTAACACCATAGTTCTGATAAGGCTTAAGAAAGGCTGAAGATATATCTCAATTGCATTTGCTCCGGCTAATGTTTTGTTGACAGTTGTATGGTATTGATTTAGAATGAAACTGCGTTCATGGGGACGAGTAACCGGAGGATTAGTTTCAGAAAGAAAGCGGTTGATGAGAGCTTTTACATGAAACCGGCGAAGGCTGACCCACAGCATCCTTTCCCAATAAGTAAGGACGACTAAACCGCGTTAAGGTTCCGAGTGCTTCCGTAAGGAAGAATCAGGGTGGTACCGCGAGTAACTCTCGTCCCTTTCAGGGATGGGGGTTTTTTAATTTTAGGGAAATCCTGCAACTATAATATTTGAGGTGTAAGATGGAAAAATTATCATTGAATGTACTTAGGACAAAGTTTTTAGAGTTTTTTGAAAGCAAAGGGCATCTTGCAGTGCCCAGCTTTTCGCTTGTGCCGGATAACGACCCAAGTATATTGCTAATAAATGCGGGGATGACGCCTCTTAAGCCATATTTTACAGGAGCAAAAAAACCTCCCTCAAACAGAATGGCTTCATGTCAGAAATGCCTTAGGACCCTTGATATAGAAAGTGTTGGCATTACAGACCGGCATGGGTCATATTTTGAAATGCTTGGTAATTTTTCCTTTGGCGACTATTTTAAAAGAGAAGCTATTGCCTGGGCCTGGGAATTTTTCACGGAAGTATTGGAAATCCCGGAAGAATTATTGTCTCCAACCGTTTATCTTGATGATGATGAGGCATATGATATCTGGACAAAGGATATAGGTTTTGCTGAGGAGAAAGTTTCCAGACTTGGCAAAGAGGATAACTTCTGGGAACATGGAATCGGACCATGCGGGCCTTGTTCAGAAATTTTCTTCGACAGGGGAGCTAAATACGGATGCAGTGATCCTAAATGTGCCCCGGGTTGCGACTGCGACCGCTATATTGAAGTGTGGAATCTGGTTTTTACTCAGTTTGATAAGCAGGAAAATGGCGAATATGTGCCACTTGACATGAAAAATATTGATACGGGGATGGGGCTTGAACGGCTTGCATGTGTTATGCAGGAAGTTGATAACCTGTTTGAAGTAGATACCATAAAAAGCACCCTTGACAAGACTTGTGAACTTGCAGATATTGAATATAAGAAGGATGCAAAGAAAGATATTTCAATCAGGCTTATCACCGATCATGTAAGAAGCTCGGTAATGCTGGTATCTGATGGTGTAATTCCTTCAAATGAAGGCAGGGGATATGTACTTAGACGTCTTTTAAGAAGAGCTGCACGGCATGGAAGGCTCCTTGGAATCAAAGGAATATTCATGACTGAAATAGTAAAGGATGTCATTCGTCAGTCAGGAGGAGCTTATCCTGAACTTGTCAGCAGACAGGAGTATATTGAAAAAGTTATAATGATTGAAGAAGAGCGTTTCCAGACCACCGTTGACCAGGGGATTGCTATACTGACTAATATTATTGATGAAATAAAAGAAAAAGACAGCGATACACTTGATGGACTCAATATTTTCAAACTGCATGACACTTTTGGCTTTCCATATGAGCTTACAGAGGAAATAGCCGCTGAAAACAATATAAAAATGGATGAAGAGGGCTTTAAGGTTCAGATGCAGAAGCAGAAGGAAATGGCTCGTAACGCCCAGAAAGCCGAGGATGGTTCCCAGGCGTGGGGCGGCGGTGAAGAAGATGCCTTTGAAGATGTAGCGCCGTCTGTATTTACAGGTTATGATAATCTAACTGACAGAGGGATTGTTCTGAAAATCGTAAAATTGGGGGATATGGTTGAAGTAGCGCTAGACAAGACGCCGTTTTATGCTGAAAGCGGCGGGCAGGTCGGAGACACAGGAATTATCCGGAGCGGTGATGACTTTGAAATGATCGTTGTGGACTGTATTAAGACTCATACAGGTGTTTATGTACATAAAGGCAAAATAGTTTCAGGTGCCGTTTCTGAAGGCGATGAAGTTACCTGTGAAGTTAGCGAGAAATTGAGAAAAGCAACAGAAAGAAACCATACGGCTACCCATATCCTGCAATTTGCACTTCAGGAAGTACTCGGAAGCCATGTTGCACAGGCAGGATCACATGTCGGACCTGATAGAATGAGATTTGATTTTACCCATTTTTCAGCAATGACGTCGGATGAGGTTAAGAAGGTTGAGGATATTGTCAATGAAAAAATCCTCGATGATGCCGCGGTCAAGCTTGAGAACATGGGTATAGCCGAAGCCCGGGAAAAGGGTGCAATGGCTTTGTTCGGCGAAAAGTATGGAGATACCGTCAGGGTTGTAAGTACAGGTGACTTCAGCATAGAGCTTTGCGGTGGGACACACCTTGAGCATACTTCGTCTGCAGGATTGTTCATTATCGTATCCGAAAGCGGAGTAGCCGCCGGAGTCAGGAGGATTGAAGCCCTGACCGGGGCAAGTGCCCTGGCATATCTTCAGGATAAGAGGGAAAATCTTGAAAAAGTCGCAGGTTCTATAAAATCTACGGATTCAGATGCACCTGAGAAGGTTGGAAAATTGCTAATGGACCTTAAGACTGCAAGAAAAGAGATTAATAATCTCAAGAAAAAGGCTGCGTCAGGTTCTGTTTCAAATGTTCTTGATAATCCTGAGGAAATAAATGGCACAAAAATTATAGTGGCAGAAATAAAGGGAGCGGATATGAATACCCTTAGAAGCATGTGTGATGCAGCGCGTGAAAAATATGATGATTGCGTTGTATTGCTTGGAAGCGGGGAAGGCAGGATTAGCTTTGCTGCTGCCGCTACCAAAAAAGCCGTTGAAAAAGGCATTCATTCCGGTAAAATAATCGGACAGGTAGCAAAAGTAACCGGAGGGGGAGGCGGCGGACGTCCTGATATGGCCCAGGCCGGGGGGAAAGACGCTTCTAAACTCAAAGAGGCCCTGGAAAAGGGTATCGAACTTATAGGGGAGGTATTGAAATGAGCGCTTGTATATTCTGCAGGATTATCGGGGGTGACATTCCTTCGGATACCATATTTGAAAATGAGAAAGTCAAGGTATTCAAGGATATTAACCCGGTGGCTCCTGTCCACCTGATAATAGTTCCGAAGGAGCATATTGACGACATCAATGCTCTGAACGAAACAAATGCGGCTGTTATCGCTGACTGCATGCTGGCTGTAAAAGAAGCAGCTAAGCTATCGGGTTTAAGTGAAAGCGGGTACAGGGTTATAAGCAACTGTGGTGAGGATGCCGGACAATCCGTGCAGCACCTTCACTTCCACCTTATAGGCGGTGTTACAATGGGCGAAAGGATATTATGAAAAAGATATATGCCGTAATAATCGCATTGATTGTTTCGGCTCTTTTCTTTACAGGATGTGTTGGCCCTAAAAGAGGTGTTAAACGCGTCGATATCGCAACCTCATATGTAGAGGCGATTTTCAACGAGGACTTTAAATCGCTGAGTAATTTCAAACTTACGTTCCAGATGCGAATGTCATTGTTCACAAAAGCTGAATATAAGAAAGTAAAGGGCGTTTTTACTGATGCATGCGGAGAATTCGAGGGTATTGTTGACACCATCGAGACCGAAATCGGCAATTTTCGGATTATATCGGTTGTCAGTAATTTTGATAAGACATACGCAAATATAAACGTCGTTTTCGATAAAAGCAATAAGATTGCAGGCGTACACTATGTCTATAACAGGTCATATGAATCACTTGGGGATAGAGAAGAAACTGTGGCCTTTGGTGAAGAATATCCGCTTGAGGGCAGCCTTGCTATTCCTAAAGCAGATGAACCGGTTCCGGCTGTTATAATTGTTCATGGTTCCGGACCCTCGGACAGGAATGGTTCGGTAGCCGGTAATGCCGTTTATCTAGACCTTGCCGAACAGCTGTATGACAACGGAATTGCGTCCCTTAGATATGATAAAAGAACATATACATATTCATATCTTGCTGATGAAGGATATTTCGACGAATTAACTGTATGGGAGGAAACTATCAACGATGTCAAGCTGGCATATGAATTTCTTGTTGGCCGGGAAGACATTGATCCTAAAAGAATATTCATAGCAGGACACAGCCTGGGAGGTTATCTGATGCCTAGGATTGCGAATGAAATACCTGAAGCAGCTGGTTTTATATTGCTTGCCCCGTCATCTTCCCATCTTGAAGATTTGATAATCAGGCAGACGGAATATATAGCAGGTCTTGACGGGAAGATGTCTTCCCAGGAAAAGGATTTACTTGTTGAATATAATATCGTTATGGAAAGGATAAAAGAGCTTGAACCCGATTCAGGGTATGGTATAGCGGATTTACTGGGAGCACCTGAAGAATACTGGCTGGACCTACAGGATTATGAACCGGTTGACGATATGAAGAACGAGGGTAGACCGATCCTTGTAATACAGGGAGGCAGGGATTATCAGGTGGATATGAGCGAATATCGTTCATGGCTTGACGGACTGGCCGACATGGATAACGTGGAATTCCTTCTGTTTGACGACCTTAATCATATGCTGGCTACGGGCACCGGGCTTTCAAACCCTGATGAATACCAGAAACTTTCACAAGTTGACAATAGGGTGGGAGATGCAATGTCAGACTTTATATTAGGAGAATATTAATATGGCATATGATGGACATGTTCATATTAGACCCGGTAAGGCTGAACCTGATAAGCTGCTTGAGAGAATGAGTAAATGCGGTATTGAAGGCGGTTTGATAATATCTCTTGCCCCGGATGAGGGTTCGTTTGAAGACCGGCTGGAAAACCTATATGAATGGACTGAAGGACATGACGGACTCATTCCGTTTTTCTGGATTGATCCTTTGGAGACAGGTGCCATCGGGCAAGTGAGAAGAGCTATAGACAATGGAGTTGCAGGGTTTAAGATTATATGCGGCAGGTTTTATCCTGGGAACAAACACTGCTTGGCCGTCTGCAAGATGGCCGCTGATGCAGGTAAGCCTGTCTTATTCCATTCAGGGATTCTCTGGGATGGGAAACCATCCTCGGAGTATTGCAGGCCCGTACATTTTGAAAGCCTTCTTTTGATTGAAAACCTCAGGTTTTCCCTGGCCCATATAGGCTGGCCCTGGTGTGATGAAATGATTGCTGTATACGGTAAGTTCATTAACTTCAGGACCAGGAATCCAAAGTCAAAAACGGAAATGTTCATTGATATGACGCCGGGAACACCCCTGGTATACAGGGATGAGGTTCTAAGGAAGCTTTTCTTTACCGGGTATGATGTTGAAAGAAATGTCATATTTGGTTCGGATTGTGATGCTAACTTATACAACACAGAGTGGACAGCCGGTTGGATAAACACTGACAATGGTATATATTCTGCATTGAAATTGGATGATGAAGTTGTAAATGGCATATATAAAGATAATCTGGAAGCATTTATAAAAGGCACTAATATACATCGGAAATATAAGGATTTAATGCCTGCTTCCCTATAGTTCCAGCGTCCTGAATCAGGTCTAAAACCCGGTTGACTATTGATACCCTATCGTGTATAATGTCATTCAGTATTTAGGAAACCGAGCCGAAACAGTGAGTTTATGGCCGTCCCTTTATAGAAAGAACCCTAGTATAGAAGGGGGGGAATAAGAAACATGGCAGAAATAAGAGTTAAAGAAAATGAAAGCCTTGAAAACGCATTGAAGAGGTTCAAAAGACAATGCGCAAAAGCCGGTGTCCTCGCAGAAGTAAGAAAAAGAGAGCACTACGAAAAGCCAAGCGTAAGAAAAAAGAAGAAATCTGAAGCAGCAAGAAAGAGAAAAAGAAAATAGAAAATCAAAACCGGCCGAATGGCCGGTTTTTTTATTACGCTCAAGTATCTATCGGATACTTGAATGATTTTGACAGGTTATCCGAAGGATATCCTTTCGTCGATTATATAGTGATGAGGGCATCCCGCTCCGGGCCAACTGATACATAGGAAATTCTGGTGCCGGTAAGGGACTCGATTTCCTTCAGGTAGCTTCTTGCAGCGATAGGGAGTTCGTCAAATGCCCTGCATTGGGTTATGTCCTCATCCCATCCGGGTATAGTCTTGTAAACCGGTTTTGCATCATTCAAAGTACAGTTGATTGGGAAGTTTGTTGTGATTTCTCCGTTTATTTCGTAAGCGGTGCAGATTTTGAGTTCCTTCTGTCCACTGAGCACATCAAGGCAGGTAACAGTCATTTCAGTTGCACCCTGAAGAGTACATCCGTATTTCGTGGCTACGGCATCAAAATAACCGATTCTCCTCGGCCGTCCAGTCTTAGCTCCGTACTCATGGCCGATCTCACGGATCTCATGGGCTATATCGCCGAATAATTCCGTTGTAAACGGGCCTTCGCCTACACAGGTCGAATATGCCTTTGTTATTCCTACAATTCTCTCGATGGAAGCAGGGGGAACAGGTATTGAAGCGCATGCATTTCCGCTGAGAGTTGATGATGAAGTTGTATATGGGTAAATGCCGTGAGTTATATCCCGTAAAGCGCCGAGTTGTGCTTCTGCGATAATGTTTTTGCCTTCAGCAAGTAATTTGTCTACCAGGGATTTGGTATTGATGATGTATGGTTTAATCATTTCGGCATATTTCATCAGATAGCTGTAGATTTCATCCGGGTCAACGGGGTCTGCGCCGTATCCGCCCGAGATGGTAAGGTTCGCAAATTCAACAATATCCTTTACATGCTCCTTCAAGTATTCCGGATAGAAAAATTCACCTGCTTGTATTCCCTTTTTTAGGAACTTATATCCATATGTCGGAGCAATACCGCTCATTGTAGAACCGTATTTCTTATCTTTAAGGCGTTCTTCCTCAAGTTTTTCAAGTATCTTTGCATAAGGCATTATCAGGATAGCCCTGTCCGAAATATATATGTTATCAACTTTAAGGCCATTTGATTCAACATCCTCGAGTTCCGCGATAAATGAATCCGGGCTGACTACTGAACCGCTGGCAATAATGTTTATTACTCCCGGGTAACATACACCGGACGGCAAATTATGAAATGCGAATTTACCATGTTCATTGACAACCGTATGCCCTGCATTGTCGCCTCCCTGGTACCTGATTACACAATCGGCTTTCCCGGCGAAATAATCCACCATCCTGCCTTTGCCCTCATCGCCCCAGTTAAGGCCTACTATTGATGTAACCATTAAGTCCATCCTCCTTGTAATTAAAATACATACATATTATAATCACAGCATATACATTAGTAAAATTAATAAATTTAATAATATAGATAAGGAGAACTAATATTAATAATTTGGAGCAATACAGAGTTTTTTATACGGTTGCAACTGAGGGCGGCTTCTCAAAGGCAGCGGATAAGTTATTCATTTCGCAGTCTGCAGTAAGTCAATCCATAAAGCAGCTGGAGGTTTACAGCGGGGCCAGGCTTTTCGTAAGGCTCCGCAGGGGGATTAAGCTTACAAAAGAAGGCGAGATGCTGATGGAACATGTATCGCCGGCCCTGGAAAAAATCAAGGCTGGTGAGAAAAGACTTGCCGATATGGCCAATCTGGAATCCGGTTCGGTCACAGTAAGTTCATCAGATACATTCTGTATGTATCTCTTCCCTTCCATGCTTGAGGAATTCAGCAGGAGATATCCCGGCATAAATATGAAAATATCAAATATGACATCTTCGGAGACCAGAAAACTCCTGGATGCCGGCGAAGCTGATATCGGAATAATCAATCTTTATGGTGACAACTCAAAAGGCCTGGAAATATGGAAAGAATATATTATTAATGACTGCTTTATAACTAAGAAAGGCAGCCTTGATATATCCGGTTTATCAGTCAGCGTAAAAGAACTGGCTGTAATGAATCACATAATGCTGGAAAAAGGGACAAGTACAAGGGCGCATATTGACAGATATTTCAGCAGTGCAGGTTGTTCTGTAGAGGCTTCGATAGAATTGGGTTCCGTGGAACTACTGCTGAAATTCGCCGCCATGGGAATGGGTGTCAGTTGCATAGCAAGGGAATTCCTTGAAAAAAGTGCTTATAGTGACATGGTTGATATTATTCAGGTTAAAACTCCTGTTAAACAAAGAAGCATTGGTGTGGTAACATTAAAAGGCGTTCCTGTTTCGAAGGCAGCTGAAGCCTTCCTTGGAATAATCATGGAGGATAAATGAAGATAAAAAGCGCAGAGCACGAAATAACAGCCGTTAAGCCGGCGGGGTATCCGGAGCTTGAACTACCTGAGGTAGCTTTCGCGGGTCGTTCGAATGTCGGGAAATCATCCATGATAAATTCTCTGTTAAACCGCAAAAAACTGGCTTATGTCGGTAATACACCCGGCAAAACCAGGCAGATAAACTTTTTCATAATTAATGATGAATTCAGGTTTGTAGATCTTCCGGGATACGGTTATGCAAAGGTGTCAAAAGCCGAAAAACACTCATGGAGCAAACTGGCTAACACATATCTTGAAACAAGGAAACAGTTGAAGTTAATTGTGCATCTGATAGATATACGACACAAACCGACAGTCAAAGATAAGGATATGACAGACTGGCTGATGCAAAGCGGGATACCATACGCCGTATGTGCGGTGAAAAGCGATAAAATTTCCAGGGGAAAATACAAAAAAAATGTAACGGATATTATAAGTGTTCTTGACCTTCCCCCGGATACACCATTCGTGATATATTCATCTATGAAAAAAGAAGGAATCAAAGAACTATGGGAAGTCATAGAATATTATCTTTTTAATGACGATGATCCGGATTCTTATGAGCCGGCTATAGCCGGGGAAGGAACAAAGGAATGAGGAAGTAATTTCAATCCATAATAAATAATGAAAAGGATTGGGATTATTCCATGCTTATCTAACGGCAGGAATAACCCTCTGGACGGAGGGAAAAATATGCTTGCTATACATGCAGAAAATATAATCAAATATTATGGCGACAGGCTTATCCTTGATATATCCGACATAAAGATATACACGGGTGATAAAATTGGTCTTATCGGCACGAACGGTTGTGGAAAAACAACCCTTCTTGACGTAATCACGGGGAAAATCCAGCCCGATGAGGGAAAAGTTCATATTAACACTTCCTGGTCTTATATAACTCAATTGGGCCATATAGGAATGGAAGGCCACCTTAGCGGGGGGGAAGTAACAAAGGCGAAGGTATTTGATGCGTTTGCATCAAATCCGGGCCTTATGATTGCAGACGAACCCACTGCGAACCTTGACAGCGATGCAATAGTAATAACGGAAAACCTATTCAAACGTCTGAAGGGCTCGCTTATCATAGTATCCCATGACCGTGCATTCCTTGATGTGCTGTGCAATAGAATATTCAGGCTTGAAAACGGCAGGATAACCGAGTACCACGGCAATTACTCGTCTTATGCAAGGCAGGTTGAGCTTGATAGAATAACCAGGCAAAATGAATATGACAGGTTTGTAGCTGAAAAGGCACATCTTGAAGGTGCTGTAGCTGGTATGGCCAAAGCTGAGAAGAGGATTAAAAAGACCCCTTCAAGAATGGGAAATTCAGAGGCGCGGCTTCACAAACGGTCTTCTACAGCAATAAAAAAGCATTTGGCTCAACACAGGAAAGGCTTTCAGACCAGACTAGAAAAGCTTGATGAAAAAGATAGGCCGAAAGATCCGTATACTCTAAAAATATATCACCAGGGTGTCAGGCTGCCTGTGTCAAGAACAGCGCTTAGCCTGAGTATTCCTATGCTGGCGGCCGGGGGAAAATACCTTATAAAAAATATTAAACTAACAATTCCTACAGGGTCAAAAACAGCTTTAACCGGTGCCAACGGGTCCGGGAAAACAACCTTGCTGAATTACATATATAAGAATAGTGAAGGGGTAAGGGTGGCTCCGGGCAGCAGGGTGGCATATTTCAGCCAAAAACTTGACAGTGTTGACGACGGACTGAGCCTTCTTGACAATGTGCTTAAAAACAGTACCATTGAGCGTGGGATTATCCGCACGGTGCTTGCTTCAATGCTTTTTACAAAAACCGACATTGATAAACCGGCCTCGATTCTAAGCGGCGGCGAAAGGGTAAAGCTTCAGCTGGCATGTTCTTTGCTTTCAGGCGCGGATTTCCTCATTCTTGATGAAGTTACAAACTACCTTGACATCAGGGCAATTGATGCGCTTGAAAAGCTGATGCAAGAATTCCCGGGCACCATACTGTATGTTTCGCATGATCGCAGGCTTGTTGAGAATACCGCGGACCGGATATATGAAATTAAAAATATGGGAATAGATGATTTTACGTATCTTAATCATATAAAAGACATGGCGGATACGGAAAGCATTCTACTTAATATGAGGCTTTCCGAACTCGCTGCTTACCTTGGGAAAGGCGATATTTCGGATGAGCAGAGGGAAAAATCACAGGCTGAATATGACGAACTTGCGGCTAAAAAAAGAAAATCCACTTAAAATGTACCGTAATGATAAAGGTGATATAATTATAGTGAAATCGAATAACTTGGAGGGGGAATTCCAATGAAGGAAAAGAAAACTTTCAGGGAAGTTGCCAGGGCATTCGGCCAAAGGCTTTTCAATGGTATGCGCAGGTATCCCGCGGCGATAGGGATGGCAGCCGCCGCGTCAGTCATAGGCATTGTACTTGTGCATAATGATAATTTCAGCGATGATACCCGAAGATTGCTGATTAGCTTTGTTATGGCTCTTGTCCTTGGCTTTCTTGTGTCCATTACGATGAAGACAATACTCGAAAACGGCAATCAGGGTATGAGGATGAAGGCGTTCACATGGATAGTCCTCGGTACCGGCTCATTGCTTTATGCGATGTATCTATATACCTATCTTGAAAATATGGAGATGTTTGAGTTCATGAGGTTTGCGGCTTTCATGCTGGCGGGCTTTGTGTTATTCATGACGGCGATTTTTAGAAAAAAAACGGAATACCAGGAGGTATTCTCAACAGTTGCTGGATGGCGGCTGGCTATCACTGTTATTTATACATTGATAATCTGGGGTGGAATCTCGCTGATATTATTTGCAATCGACAGGCTTCTTAATGTCAATATCGAGGAAGAATTGTATATGGATACGATTATCATTGCTGCGGGCTTTTTCGCGCCGATGTTCTTTTTCGGAGGCATTCCCAAAAAAGAAGAAAAGCTTGAGCCGGACAGAATCTACAAATTCTTTAAGATATTGGTGCTTTATGTAATCGCACCGTTGCTAAGTGCTTATACAGTTGTTTTCTATATTTATGCATTGAGAATTCTCTTTAACTGGAACTGGCCTGACGGCATAGTGGGCAATATGGTGCTTTGGTATGCTTTAATCGGTACTGTAACTATGTATTTCCTTCACGGGATGGATAAAGGCAGCAAATGGGCGTCAATTTTCGGAAGGTGGTTCCCGAGGGTGGTTATCCTTCCCCTTGTGCTGCTGTTTATTTCCCTTGGAATCCGGATAAACGCCTACGGTTTCACAGCTACTAGGTTTTTACTTGGCGCAGCCGGGATCTGGATGCTTGGCAGCGCAATATATATGAGCATAGTTAATTATAAGAAACGTTCAACCCGGCTTATAACAGTTTCGCTTGTTGTCATTGCATTAATAAGCGTGGTGGGTCCATGGAATGCAATTAACATAGGGAGAATAAGCCAGACTAACAGGCTTGAGAAATTATTAATTGAAAATAACCTGCTGGTCAATGGCGTCTTAATACCAAATTCAAGCCTCTCTGATAAGACAAAAGGCATGGTTTCCGATAAGCTTGACTACCTCGGAAGAGAATACAATAATAAAGGCGTGGACTTTCTGCCTGATGGATTTGAAACAAGGGATATGAAGGAAGTTTTTGGCTTCGAGTACTTATATTATTATGATGATTATCCAAAACAGGGAGAAGGCAGGCATATATTCATTAATGAAGAAACCGTTGACACCATAATAAATGTAAAAGGGTATGACTACATCTGGAACTCTGACGAATGGGATGAATCATCCGTGGATACTGATATTGGTACACTAACATTTGAATTTATAAGAGATGAAGATGGCAATGTCTTTCTGATTAGTTTGGATGATGATGTTATCGTCACCAACAAAGTGGACAAATACTTGGATCCTATAAAAGAAATCTGGGATGATAAGGGTTCCGAGATAACACTTGAGGAATTATCCTTTGTTGAGGACTCAGACAAATTGGCTTATAAAATCGTGTTCACGGGGCTGGAACTTTATCCTGAGAATAATGGATATACAGTTGGTTGGCTCAGGTTCTATGTTTTAGTTAAGCTTAAATAAAGGGCGGTTCTATGGTTGATTCAATTTATAAGAAAATGGACTTCAGGACCAAGAGGATTAGCACTTATGACAGAAGCGGCGGGAACATTGATTCTATTCGCATAGCGCCCGGCGAATCCAAAATAATTGCTGATATCCGGGGACCTGGAATCATAAGCCATATCTGGATGACTTCCTTTGGGAAATGGGGTCCTGATGATGAAAGGGACTTTGATTCTCTAACTCTTAGAAAAATGCTTATCAAAATATTCTGGGACGATGAAAATGAACCATCGATTTATGCTCCAGTCGGGGATTTCTTCAATCTCGGACATGCCCGTGCTTATACTCATCAGAGCGTCTTTTTCAGCAGTACATGCAATGCAACGATTGAGGGAACTGAAAGCCCACGGGTCGCAATGAACAGCTGGATTCCCATGCCATTTAATAGAAGAGCCCGTTTGGAACTTGTCAATGAACAGGAAAAACCCGTAATAACATATTTCTATATTGACTACCAGGAGCATGATTCGCTTTCTGCTGATGCCATGTATCTTCACGCAAGTTGGAAAAGGGTTAGAAGAAATGAAAAGTTTAAAATGAAAAACGGAAAAAATCTTAGCGACAAAGATAATTATCTGGTTCTGGAAGCCGAGGGCCGGGGAACTTATATAGGCATGAATATGAGCGTTGATAATATTGAGGGAGGCTGGTGGGGCGAAGGCGACGATATGATTTTTATCGACAGGGAAGCCCCCGGCGAGTGGCCTCCGGATATGCATGGCACCGGTACCGAGGACTATCTATGCCATGCATGGGGAATGCAAAAGTCAAGTCATTTATATTGCGGCCAGCCGTGGAGTGAAGTTAATAACGAGGCCAACGGGCATCATTTTAGCGGGAAAGTATGTGTTTATAGGTTCCATTCTGTGGATCCGATACCTTTTACAAAAAATATCCGGGTCAGCATTGAACACGGGCATGCAAATGACAGGGGAGACGACTGGGCCTCGACAGCATACTGGTATCAAGCCGAACCTCATAGGCCATTTGAAGATATGCTGCCTATGGAAGACCGTCTGCCCGGGCCATCGGTTGTTAAAAGAAATGGTGAAACAAACGGCGAACTTTAGTTTTTTCAATTGATATTTTTTATTTCTGATTTGCTCAGTATCTTCTCATCGCAATCATTGACGATGTTATAATCCTGCGCCATTACATAGAAAATGATTGTCGATTCATACTCAGGAAAATATCGCATATACAGACGGCCATGCATAGAAATTTCTTTAAAATCCTCAGTTGCTATAATCATCGGGCGTCCGTATTGGAGGTAGCTTCTTTTTGGCCCGTTGAAACTATGGGTCACGCTATTGGTTTTAATTATTGCATTTATTATTGTCCATCCGCTGTATCCTAAGTAATCGCCTGTGGTGCCTTTGAATTGCTGAACGGAAAACTCAAAGTCATCGTCCCCAAGGCTTTTAAGAACCAAGTCTTTATAATCATATTTAAATGCATACATCACTTCTTCGTAATCAGGATTCCCGTCATTCATATAACAATATGGAGTGTCTCCCGGGGACTTGACGACATACGCACCGTAGAAAGAAGAATTATACAGAGAATCAGGCTCATAGAAGGTATTGGTCCTGCTAAGAAGATTGAAGGCGGGGAAATTATAGAGTATTGTCATGCCTTCAATCAAACCACCTCTGGCTTTATATCCGTCTGCATTAAATGTCATTACAAACGGATACCAGTCCCGGCCTTTGGTTGATAAGCCCCCGGGGATATCAATTTTGAATCTTTCTTCAGCCATTATGCTGTCTTTTTCATGAATTGCAGAATAAACGGACATGACAACCATGCTCCTTAATGGCTGCCAAAACCAAAAAAGCATTAAACCAGTTAATATAATTACTATCGCCGCAAGGAACTTTTTCATTAACTTCATAATATCATATTGAAATTATATGAATATATTTTAAATTAGTAAAATATACCGCCAGGCATATAAAAGAGCTTTCAGCCTTGAAATTACTGCTTCGGAATGTTTGATAAAATAACTTGGTTGTGCTAAATTTAATATATGCCAGACAAGAAATTTTAAACGCCTGTACAGTGTAATCACACCGTACTTCCGGGGCATAAATCAATTAAATTTGCTGAATATTTGACTTAATCCAAAAAACTAAGAGGGGGCTTAAGATGAAGAAGAAATTATCTCTAAGGGTGGCTGCAATATCAGTTGCTTGTATTTTTATTATGTGTTTAATGCCGGTTAATAACACTATTGCAGCTGACAAACCGGCTGCTGCACCAACTGTTGCCCAGGGGAATATCATAAGGGAAGCGGCTGACTTCCTCACTTCAATGGGTATGAATGATATGGCGGATAATGTGCGAACGTGGCTTAGCAATAACAAAATAAAGATAGATCCTGATATGAAGGCAAACGGAGCAACATACATGAACGGAGTAATTCATATCAGGGGGAATTTTGTCACTCCTCTTCCGGCAGGGGATGTAGAGAAATTCATAAGGCTTGCAAATCTGGCGCAATTATTGCTTCATGAGAAAACTCACGCCCATCAGGCTCCTGAGGGAGGTGCTCTGGCTCCTGGGGTAGATAAAGATGACTGGACTGCTAGTACTGATGTTATGAAAGAATGCCTGGGGCCGGATCCACTTGAAGTAGAGGCATATTATAAGCAGATTAGGGCATACCTCTTATGGGCACAAAATGTACTGAGTGCTCCTATCCCCGGAGGACTGACACCAACTGAAATTACACTGGAACTAGCCATGAGGAGTGCAAAAGCAGAGTGGCTTATGGGTGAGGTTAGCAGATGGTCGGATTTTCTCAAGAAGCTGAATCTTGAAAAAGCCAATAAATTTTCTGACCTGGAATACCTTGCAGACAGATTGAAGGCGATTGATGATGATGCAGAGCTGACAGGCAACCAGAAATTCCAGAGGAAAATCGACATATTGAATGAACTTATAAATAATATATTTGCAGAGAATAGTTTTTATGACAAATGCCGTGATATATACAAAATAAAGAAAGGCATAATGAAAGCTATGATGGCTATACCTGCCATACCTGGAAATCCTGAAATGCTAATGATGGAAATGCCTCCCGGCAACGGTATCCTGACTATCAATGGATTGCCGGAGGACCTCGATGTGGGAGAATCAGAATTGTTCGAGTTTTCAGCATATAATTTCATGATACCGCCTGAGCCTGATTCCGGATATGAAATAGTCAGTCCGGTATTTCTGATAGAATGGAATGCTTTATCTCCCGTACCCTTCAACTTAAGGTTATACTTGGAGGGGATGGGTGATGCAGATTTAAAAATTGCTGCTTTCGGGTTAGAGAAATCCGATTTCTCAAGGGAATGGACAATTCTTGATACGGAGATTGTCAGGGAAGGCGGTATGAGTATTGTATCAGCAGATTCAGAATATTCAGGTATGTATGCGGTTGTTACACCTGTTACTTCATATATGGATATGCTTCCCGTGCACTGGGCTTTTGAATCAACAGCAAGGCTTGAGGCAGACGGAGTTATTGACAGTGGATTGATCATCGAACCCGGAATGGAAGTTCCTAGGGAAGTTTTTGTGAAATATCTTGTAAAAGCCCTTGGACTTGAATTGGTAACAGATGCCGTCCCTTTCACCGATGTGGATGAAACAGATGAATATTTCCCATTTATAAGCACTGCATATCACAACAACCTGACATCCGGTGTAGCAGTCGACAGGTTCGGCATGGGTGAAATAATACCAAGGGAACAAAGTATTACATTTCTGATTCGCGCGATTGGCATGGAGGATGAAGCCTTATCCATGACATATGATGAGATGCATTATCATATTGACTCTTTCTTTGATATAACAACCAATAATTCGGAATGGGCATATCCATACCTTGCCCAAGCTGTGAGAATACTGATGGTTGAAGGATATCCGGATGGAACATTACGGGGTAAAAACCTGCTATCTCATGCAGAAGTCATAACACTGATAGATAGGATTAAGATTCACTTAATGCATAATCCATATTAAGTATTTACAGAACATACTGATTTCATCCGGATTTTATAACGCCTGAATAGAGCTATACGGTCATAAATATGTATAGCTCTATTATGTTCATTGTCATCGTCAACCGATTTGGTATAGAATTTACTATATCAATTAAGGAGATTGTAAATGGCCAGAAAAGATAATAACAAAGAAGCAAGGGGAATTGTTACAATCATAGTCCTTATTTTAGTAGGGGCACTTCTTTTGTGGGGATTGTTGGGAACAAACATGAAAGCAGAGGATGAATATTTAAAGATTTCAGGCCTGCACAGCCAGAAAATACCATATTCAGAGATACAAATCCTTGAGAAAACGGAGCAGTTACCGAATATAACTGCCAAGACAGGTGGTTTCAGTCTAGCCGGCAAACGGCTGGGCAACTTTACAACCTCTGAGTACGGCAGGATAAAGCTGTATCTTTTCAATAATTCAGCTCCTTTTATATTTATTGAGAAAGATGACGGTGGTATAATCATATTTAACATGAAAGAGCCGGCTGTAACTGAGGATTTATATTATGAATTGAATGGTAAAATACTGTGAAACGCTGGTTCAATAATTTAATAAAAAAGAAAACTTAGGGTGACTGACAGATAATGGATGTATGTATATTTTACTTTTCCGGTACCGGCAATACATGGTGGGCAAGCAATAAATTGGTCGAAGAATTAAAGATCAAAGGCAGGACGGCTGAGTGCCATTCGATAGAAATGCTTGATAAAGATGCAACTGCAGAATTGATTGAAAACTCTGATGCAGTTCTTTTCGGGTATCCGGTTTATGGTTCATATCTTCCGGAGCCGATGAAAGAGTTCATAGACAACATTCCCGAACCTTCAAAAACCAGGAAAACAGGTATTTTCTGTACACAGATGAAAGCTTCCGGAGACGGGGCATGGTTTTATCATAAAGTTTTAGAGGAGAAGGGATTTGAGATTAGGTGGACTTTTCATTTCATAATGCCAAACAACATAAGCATGAAGGTCTTTCCTTTGCCTTACACGGTAGAAAAAACTAAGCTAGATAAAATATTCGAAAGATGCGGAACGAAAATTGAAGCAGCAGCTGAAAGTATAGCCATGAATGTGCTCTCATTGACCGGGAATGGGGTTTTTAGCCTTTTTATTGGACTGATGCAAAGACCGGCTTACCGACACTTTACGAAACGTCCGTTTAAATCCCCATATACTGTTGATAATGAAAAATGCGTAAACTGCATGCGTTGCATACAGCTATGCCCGGAAGGCAACATCAAACTTATCGATGGTAAAATACAATATGGGGAGAATTGTACGTTTTGTATGCGCTGCTACAATTATTGCCCCAAAACTGCTATTTCAGCATATGGTATGGCACACAATAATAAGAAAAAACCTTACAGAGGTCCTGATGGCTTCGACCCTGCTTTAATAACAGCCCGTAAGGATTTAACTGATTTCATAGAATAAAAGAATACAGTTCAAAGCCGTATTTTTTATGTAAACCTAAAGTAATTGCTTATTAAAAAAAGATAGAATCAAGTCTTTTTCATATGGCAGGTATTTAATTCTGCATCTATTTCTTAAGGGCAATTAGGAATAAAATTATCCTCTATAAACAAATTGGAATTTCGCATTAGGAATCTCCAAATATTTTTTGAAAAAAAGTGAAAATAATGATAATATTATTATTAATATAGTATTTGGCTATAGTACATATAAATGTCAAAATAAGGGGAATTTATCTATATAGCCGATCGGATTATATAAAGTGGGGGGGAATAGTATGGAAAAGCAAGAAGGAAACAAGGCTTATTGGCGTGCTACACTTAAGCTGCTGCTTGTTATGCTGTCAATCTGGGCTATAACATCGCTGGGAATTAGCATTGTGTTTGTAGATTTCTTCAACAAGTTTAATATCGGGGGATATCCTCTGGGATTCTGGTTTGCACAACAGGGGTCAATTTATGTTTTTATTGTGTTAATTTTTGTTTATATAACAATAATGAATAAAATTGATAAAAAGTATGATGTTCATGAGGACAATGGAAATCAAAAAAATCAAAAAAATCAAAAAAATCAAGAGAATTAAGAAGGGGATAGGGGTATATTTATGAGTCTTCAATTAACTGTCTATATAGTAGTAGGCATAACTTTTCTAATATACATTGGTATTGCAATATGGTCACGGGCAAGTTCGACCAAAGATTTCTATGTTGCAGGTGGGAATATCAATCCGGTTTTTAACGGAATGGCTACTGCAGCAGACTGGATGTCCGCTGCATCTTTCATATCAATGGCAGGTCTGGTATCTGTAATGGGATATGGGGGAGGAGTCTTTTTAATGGGATGGACTGGCGGCTATGTGCTGCTGGCGATGCTGCTTGCGCCATATCTTAGAAAATTCGGAAGATTTACAGTTCCACAATTTTTTAAAGACAGGTTTTATTCGAAATCAGCATCCCTGGTTGCTGTCCTATGTCTTTTAATCGCATCACTGACTTATATCATAGGTCAGATGACCGGTGTAGGAGTTGCATTCTCTCGTTTTCTAGGAGTCAGCAGCGATACTGGTATCTATATAGGAATGGGGGTAGTATTTGTATATGCGGTTTTGGGCGGGATGAAAGGTATTACATATACCCAGGTAGCCCAGTATTGTGTATTGATAACTGCATATATCATACCGGCTATATTCATTTCGATGATGCTAACCGGCAATCCCATTCCCCAATTGGGCCTGGGATCAAAAATGGTAGGTACAGATGTTGCATTTCTTACAAGATTGAATCAAGTGGTAAATGACCTCGGGTTTAGCAGCTATACAACTACCGGGGCGGGCAGCAAGTTGAATATGGCCTTGTTCACTTTGTCCCTTATGATAGGAACAGCAGGATTGCCGCATGTTATTATGAGATTCTTTACAGTCCCAACAGTTGCATCGGCCCGTAAGTCGGCTGGATATGCACTTGTATTTATTGCTTTGCTTTATACCACTGCACCTGCTGTAGCCGGAATGGCCAGGTATAACCTCCACACAACTGTAACTCCTGGACTTGAAAACAATAACGTATTCGCAGTTGAATCAAGCCTTGAAGCATCTGAACGACCAGACTGGATGAAACGATGGGAAAACACGGGGCTTTTATCATGGGAAGATAAAAACAGCGACGGCCGAATACAGTACTATAATGATAAATCAGATGACATGCAATTCATGCAGAACGCTGAAGCCGCAGGCTGGCAGGGGAACGAATTAACTGTTAATGCAGATATAATGGTATTGGCCAACCCTGAGATAGCAATGCTGCCGAACTGGGTAATTGCCTTGGTAGCCGCAGGAGGTCTGGCTGCAGCGTTGTCTACCGCAGCAGGATTGTTGATCGCAATATCTTCTGCAATATCCCATGACTTGATCAAAGGAGTTATTGCACCTAAGATGTCGGATAAAAAAGAGTTGTGGGCTGGAAAGATTTCCATGGCTCTATCTATTGTACTTGCAGGATGGCTGGGTCTCAATCCCCCGGGCTTTGCAGCGGGAACGGTTGCACTGGCTTTCGGAATCGCTGCGAGTAGTCTGTTCCCTGCACTGATGATGGGCATTTTCTCAAAGAAAATGAACAAAGAAGGTGCGATTGCCGGTATGCTTTCCGGTCTCTTTGTAACACTGTTCTATGTATTTGCGCATAAAGGAATATTCTTTATACAAGGTACCCAGTATACAGATTTGATAGGAGGACCGAACAGTTTCTTCGGTATTACTCCTGAAGCTTTTGGAGCAGTAGGTGCACTAGTGAACTTCATTGTTGCATTCGTTGTTGATAAATTTACAAAGAAACCTCCTGAGCATATTCAGGAAATGGTAGAAGGCGTACGCATACCAAGAGGTTCCAAGGAAGTTAAAGGAGCCCACTAAAAAATATTATGGTGGTGTGAAATATATAAAAATCTTCACACCACCATATTTGAGAGAAAATACAATTTTATGAGTATATACGTAGCATTAACATGGATCATGTTCATTGGTCTTTTCCCATTATCTTTTTTTTGGCTTAGAAGAGCCTGGCTTATCTGGAAAAGAAAGGATTATTCTTTTGTAGCCCTTAAACGGGGACTTCCGCCAAAAGAACCAAAAAAGTATGCAAAATATTATTTGGGTACTAATTTAGTAGCAGGATTAACTTTTGCTACTGTTATTCTCCTGATTGTAATAGCCGGATTAGAATATAAGCACTGGACTGCAATAGCAGGCAGTACTTTATGGCTGAAGTTTTTGATAGAATTTGCTTTAAGCCGACAGGCGCACATGAAAGATAAGAAGTGATTGTCAGATAGCTATGGCCGGAGGCTTAGGGAATCTATGTAACAAAGATAATAATGATAAGTCATAATACGGTACGATAGGAAGAATATGTTTTTATAATGAGTAACCTGCAGAAATGTAAATTCTTGCAGGTTATTCAATTATTGAACAAGAAATACAACTTAGTAAAAGCAGGTGATTAAAAGCTTAGTAAAAAACGATAATGATAAAATATCTAGACGAGTAAAAAGCGGCAGCTGTCTGATATAATAATTTTATAATGAAACAGAATTATAAAATATCCGGCAATTATGGAGGAAACAATGAACAATAAAGTGATAATGCACATTAATTACTGTGAACAGGGACAAACTCTTGATGAGACCTGTATGAAGGCTGCAGCCTGGGGTTATGACGGAGTAGAATTCCGCAGTAAGCGATTTGGCGTTGAAGAGGACTTTAATGAATATCTTGAAACCATATACAATGCATCTAAAAAATACGGGCTTGGTTATGTTCTCTTTGGCGGAGGCAATCCTGATGTGATAAATGATGACCCCTCTGTAAGGGAAAGCAGCCTTGAATACTGCGAAAAATTCTATCCAAAGGCAAAGGATATGTTCGGGTTTGAAGTCTGCAACCTTTTCCTCGGTGCACTTTTGAATCCTTCAAAAGAAATTCCTTATGCAGAATTCGCCAAACATGGTTCATATATAGCCCGGGATGAACACTGGGAAATGGCCGGCAAGGGTTTGAAAAGGCTTGCAGATATTGCTGAGGCAAATAATTTCAAATTTGCCTTGGAAACCCATCCAAACTACATGCACGATTGCATTGAAGCAACAATGAAGCTGGTTGAACTCAGTAATTCTGTTAATATCGGCGTTAACCTTGACTATATTAATTCGGATGTAGTTCCGGGAGGCATGAGCATTGAGGAGGCACTTAAAGCAATTGGGAGCAGGCTTTACTATGTGCATCTTAAAAACATTATTAAACTTGCCGGGGGCGGAAGAATCAGAATCGGTCTGGGAGACGGTGAATTTAACAACAGGCACATTATGAAAAAATTAATGGAAGCCGGATATAAAGGCCCGATTTGCATCGAAGCACCGCGCCAGGGAGACAGGGAATGGTTTGCACAGCAGGACCTGGCATATATAAAATCAGTTATTAAGGATATCGGACAAGTATGAATGACGGAAAACTCGGCATTGGAATAATCGGTCTTGGCGTAATTAGTGAGATTCACATTGAGGCACTGAAGTATATCAACAATGCAAAAATAGCAGCAGTTTGCACCAGGAACCGGGACAAGGCGGAAAAAATAGCAGGGGAACTCAATTGCAAGCCTTATATTGATTATAAGCTTCTTGCAGCCGACCCGTCTGTAGATGCCGTAATATTGTGCACGCCGAGTGGTTCGCGCCTTGAAATGGTTGAATATATAGCTTCTCAAAGAAAGCATATTATTTCAGAGAAACCGATTGAGGTAACTCCGGAAAGAATAGACGATATGCTTGCCGCGTGCAAAGAGAACAAGGTCTTTATTGCTTCTATTTTCCATAAACGATATCATCCGGTTTATAGATATATCAAAAGCCTGATTGATTCAGGCAGGCTTGGAGATATAGTGACAACGGACGTGCTAATGAAATGGTACAGGCCGCCTGAATATTATGAGAACTCAAAATGGCGGGGAACAATTGCACTTGACGGAGGCGGTGCCTTGATGAACCAGTGCGTTCATTTCATAGATATGGTGCAGTGGTTCAATGACGGGATGAAATCTGTTTATGCAAAAACCGACAGGAAAGTACATAAAAATATTGAAGCCGAAGATACTGCAGTTGCTATAGTAGAATACAGGAATGGGGCTTTTGGTGTTGTAGAGGCGACTACCAGTTCTTATCCGGGTTTTTCAACCCTTATTACAGTAAATGGCAGCAAAGGCGGGGTCATATGTGAAAATGAACGTATCCTGGAATTGAAGCTGTCAGATGAGACGAAGGAGGACAGCGAAATGTTGTCGGATTCCAATTTTGGTGAACACGGCGGCGATGCCAAAACTAATGTGAAACAGGACTTCAGCCTTCATCTTGAGCAGTTGAGGGAAGTGGTTGATTCAATACTAAAAGGGCAACAGCCCCCTGTTGATGGGGCAGAAGCACGTAAAGCTGTGGAGATAATAACTTCAATGTATGAATCTTCAAAAACCCACAGGGAAGTTTTGATAAACAGCGACTGATTTAGGAGAAGATATGAACATATATTTCGGCGACTTGCACAACCACTGTAATATAAGCTACGGTTTCGGTGACATTGGAAATGCACTTCAGACTGCAATGGAACATCTTGATTTCTGTGCTGTGACAGGTCATGCCCACTGGCCTGACATATTCAAACGCAATGAAGATACAGGATTCATAATCGATTATCATAGAGAGGGATTTGAGAAACTTAAGACTGACTGGGATAAAGTTAAGAAAGCAGTAGCTAATGCAAATCAGGACGGTAAATTTGTAACCTTCCAAAGTTATGAGATGCATTCATCAAAATTCGGCGACCACCACTTTGTGTCGCCTGATGATTCACTTCAGCTTAATCCGGGTGATTCGCCGGAAGATGTCATTAAAAGTCATTCCGAAAGGGTTGTCGCAATACCTCACCATATTGCATATACACCGGGATACAGAGGAATCGACTGGAAGAACTTTAATGAAGAAATCAGCCCCATTGTAGAGGTATATTCAAAACACGGTTGCGGAGTATCCTATGATTCCACCGGGGAATACCTACATACAATGGGACCCAGGGATAGCAGGAATACTGCTTATGAAGGACTTAGGATGGGGAAAATTTTCGGATTTTCAGCATCGACAGACCATCATGCAGGATACCCCGGTTCATATGGGGATGGCATCATAGCCATACTTTCTGATGAGCTTACAAGAAAATCGCTTTGGGAAGCAATAGTCAGACGCCGTGTGTATGCACTGACCGGAGACAGGATCAGATGCAACTTTACGGTTAATGGAAATCCAATGGGGTCAAAAATTCCTGCTGATGAAAAAACCGATATCAACCTTACTGTTGAAGCGGTTGATTTTATTGAAAAAGCTGTTATTTACAAGAACCTGAAACCAATTAAAATGATATATAAAGAAGATTTCCCGGTTTCAGGAAATAGCGGAAGATATAAAATCAGGATTGAGACCGGATGGGGTAGAAAAACCAGTCCCTTTAAGTGGAGTAATTCACTTAATATTAAAGACGGCAGGATATTGTCTGTCGATCCTTGTTTCAGGGGACAAAGCGTTCTTGCTCCTAAAGAGGGTGTTGATTATTCGTCCGGCGTCAATAAATTAGGTAATCGGATTACCTGTCAGGAGGAGAGTATGCTCTCATGGGAATGCACTACATTTAAAAACCCGACAACCAGGCATTCAGCAACCTGTGCTGCAGTAGCAGAGATTGAGGGTTCGCCGGATACGAGGCTTGATATATCTTTGAACGGTAAAAAGGTAGATTTAGCAATGCATGAGTTAATTAAATACAGCATAAGCGGGCATATAAGAGAATATAATTCAGAGGCATATCTGATTCACAAGGCCGTACCATGGGATAATTATGCATTTGACATGAAATGCAGCACAAAAACCAAACCGGGAGATTTTCTGCATGCGGAGATACACCAGTCCAATGGTCAGTCCGCATGGATTAGCCCGGTATTTATAAAATAAAACATATATGGGGTATTCGCATGACAGGAAAAGAACGGACACTGGCCGCAATTGAAAGACGAAAGGCCGACAGGCTGCCCAAATCACTTCGCTGTACAAAAGAAGCGCAGGACGCACTTCTAAATTTAACGGGTACATCCGATAAGCAAGGACTTTATGATTACCTTAACATCGATTTCCGATGGATAGGGCTGCCTTTCAAAGGTCCTGAAAACCGCGCACTTTCGCCATTGGGTGGAGAAGGCTATGATTTCTGGGGCTGCTATAACAAAGCTGTAAAAAATAACTTCAACACATATTATGAAATAACATATCATCCCCTGGGAGATATGAAGACGGTTAGTGAAATTGAAAATTACGACTGGCCCGACCTTGACTGGTGGGATTATGAGGCAGTTCCCAAAATCATTCAAAAAGAAAAACAAAAAGATGATGTCTGTATTATGTTTTTTGCCGGCGGGACTTTTGAGAGCCCTTGGTATATGAGGGGACTTGAACAGTTTTTGATTGATATTTATGACGAACCTGAGATTGCTGAAACGATCAGCCGGAAAGTAGGGGAGTTTTATTACCAAAGGGCACTTAGGGTTCTTGATGCTGCTGATAATCAGATTGATGTTATAGGTTCAGGCGGAGATATAGGCGGACAGAATACTATGATGCTTAGCCCTGAAAAGTGGCGGAAACACATAAAACCGTATTCTGCAGGCTTGATAACGCCATTCAAGGATATGGGGCTTAAAACTTTTTATCACAGCGATGGCGCAATAGCCCCGGTAATAGATGACTTCATCGGAATGGGTCTTGACATCCTGGATCCAATACAGGTAGGAGCAGCGGGTATGACCCCGGAGGAATTATTCCCTGCTTTTGGAGACAGGCTGAGTTTCCATGGCGCGATTGATGAGGTTGAGTTGCTGCCCCATGCTACACCTCAGGAAGTCTATGATGAAACCCAGAGGGTAATGGGTATTCTCGGACAAAACAACGGTTATATCGTTTCGCCTACCCATCAGGTTCAGGGTGACACTACCCCTGAAAATGTTCTGGCTATATATAAAGCGGTTGATGATTTTAAGGGATGATAAAAATGTTTTTAGTAGGATTGTTTGATAAAAAAAACCAAAGTCATGTTGAGAAGGCGGGATTTTTGTTAAAAGACAACTTTAAATGCTATGATGATTGCCATGAAGAGGAAGTCAAGGAGTGCATGGCTGATGAAATGATAATGATTTCAGCGATTTTGGATGATGAACTTGTAGGATGGACCGGCGGCCGTCCCCAATACGGGGGCAATGTCTGGGAACTGCATCCTATGGTTGTGGATGAAAATTACAGGGGGCAGGGAATAGGCCGAAGACTTGTAGAATCACTTGAGGCAGAGGTAAAAAAACGCGGAGGCCTTACATTATATTGCGGCAGTGATGACGAGGATTTCAAAACATCCCTGTCAGATCCGGGTATTTATAACAATCTGTGGGATAAAATAAAAAATATAGAAAATTATAAAAATCATCCATTTGAATTCTATCAAAAATGCGGTTTCCAGATAATCGGTGTTATGCCGGATGCTAACGGCAGGAGGAAACCTGATATTATTTTAGGAAAGAGGATTAATCATGAAAAAGACATTTAATTTAATTCTAATAGTTTTTTTAGTTTTTAGCATGAACGGATGCTCAATACCGAAAGTTACAGTTGACATATCTTCGCCTATAGAATTTTATAGCCCGGTGATGTCGTCTGTCCCGGGGATGCCTATCAATGTTGAGGTTAATGTTATTAGTGACGATACATATGAAATATCCATTGAAATGGAAACAGATCACGGGACCATTCTTGAATGGGGCAGCGATATGAAGGTGAATGATCTGGGAAGGTCTGTCACATATCATGATGGAACCAGATACTGGAGTCCATTTGAGGAAGCGGGACTTGCTGATTCCGCAGAAATAGATGTGAAGGTCACTGTTAAGGGTAATGGCTTTGACTCGGTTGTCAGAACAAATGTAAAAATAGTAAAAAATGCTGATGGAATGTACATTATTAAAAATGATTAGAAATATGAATGCAATAACTGACAATTAAAACCCATATAAGTATGTTTAAGAAGATTTCACTCGATTTGAGTATTATTAAGCTATATCCTGTAATAAACTTAACTTTGACTAATTTAAAGCGATAATGATGTGGTTAGGATCACAAGCTGTCTGGCCGCTGGGTATTAAAATTTCCTGGGGGGATATATGAAAGATAAAAAAGACAAAAATAATGAAAGCTTCTTTGAAAAAAGCGTTGCACCCGATTCTTCGAGAACTTATGACGGGCAAAATCTGACGGTCATGCGGGGCGTAATGGGGCAAAAGTATGATGAAAAAGCAGACAGGAGCTCAAATATCTGGAAAACCATAAAACGCATAATTCTGATTGCTATAGTGGTTTTCTGTTTTCTATATGTAATTATTGCAATTTTACAGGGCAACGGCATTCTATTGCCCCGTGCCAGGTAGGCGATATCCGGATATTTCATCATCCAATAAGTATATTTCAGGACGGAAGCATTGTATATCCATTTGTCCGGAGTATGATTTCTTCATAAAGGAGAAGGTATTATGAATAAAAAGGTAGAACAACCGAAATATCATGATGAAGCAGCTAATAATACCGAAGACTTCCAGTCGGGGAGAGGTACGGGAAAAAACGAGGACCATAACCTATTTGCAGCCGGAAGTGTAATCGGGCAGAGAATAAATACAAATACTTATGACAGCCGTTACACACGTAAAAGAGGAATGCGGTTTTTCACAATTGCCGTTGCAGCACTATTTGTTTTTGCTGTTGTCTTCCTCCTAATCAATCCATACCATGATATAACGGTCATTTATGCAAATGACAGCGGAATTATTATGCATAAAGTGGATGTGAATGTTTTCGGCAGGTATTTGCTAAAGGAAGATTATTTGTTCTCATATGATTATGAAGGTCTTGAATATGGAAGGCTAAAGGGTAAATCTGCACAGCTTGCCGTGATGGCTGAGGGACATGACGCCGATATTATTATCGCTGATAGCCGGACACTTCTGGAACTAGGGCTTGAGAATCATCTGATAAACCACAGTCATTATACCGGAAATACCAGAAGCGACTTACTCCTTCGGCATGATCTTTTCGAGAATGATTTAGATTTATTGTATGGCCTGAAAATGGCTGGAATAAAAATTGTTGATACTTCGGGGGCAGATACGATTTCCATCCTTTCGACTACCAATACATCGTATATGCAGGGAAAGGATTGGAAAGCAATAAAACACTTTGTCGAATGCTTATATGAAGGACTGGACTATACTACAGAGCGAATCGGATAGAGGGGTGATATGAATGGATAACCAGAATCAGGAAAAGCATAACCTTGAAAATGCAGGCAATGTTATGGGGCAGACGTTCAATACCGGAAAGTATGACCAGAATTATTCCCGGAAAAAAGGAATGAGATTCTTTTTGGTCATACTCATCCTGATAGTAATAATAAGCGCTATAATACTGAACCTTAGGAAATATCCGGCTGTGACAATTGTTTATGCGGGGGATTCGGAAATTGCCGTCCATTATGTTAAAACTAATACATTAGGTAAATCCAGATTGGCAGATGAAAAAATCATTGCATACAATTATAACGGCTATACTTATAACTCGATGGAGGGTAAGGCAGCTCAAATTGCTTTTGTCATAAAGGAAAACAATGCTGGATTTGTTGTAGCTGAAGAAGTAGTACTTAAGGAACTTGCCAAATTAAAATACCTTACCGAAATTACATATTATATTGAAAATATCTCCGTTGATAGATTACTTACAATAGAACAGAACTGGGTAGGAACCTTAGTAGAATTACATTGCGGAGTGAAGGTTCTCGACAACAGATATTACGACTATATTCCTGATGGGAGCTATGTAGCTGTTGTAAGCCGGTTGATATCCGGGCTGGATCAGAAGGAACCCACATATATCATTCATGACTTTGTAAGAAAGCTGGCAGCGGGAGAACCATATAAATATGGAAGAAGGACATACGGGATTGATTCTGAAAGCAACTAGATGGATCTGGCTTTAGAATTTTGTATGCTGCGTGATTTGATATGAGCCGGAAAAAAGAAGATAAACAGAATAAAGAGACATTTGGTATGTTTGCAGAAAAAGCTGTGACTCCTGATGACGGCATATTTCTAAGACGGGCATGCCCGGAGCAAACCACATTTGAAGCGCAGCAAACATTTATTCAAGACTACAGCATGAAGAGATATTATAAGCTGACAAAAGGATTATGGGTGTTGATAGCAGCAATAACCATATTTCTGGTAAGCAGCGTATTCCTTATACTATTTTCAACAAATAAAAACCTATTTATCATTCATACAAACGAGGCTACAGTTGCTCGATATGAACTTCACATTGGTCAAAAGGAGAGGGTTTGGATCAAAGATGTAATGTATCTTGGACCGTACACCATCAAGGCTGAGTATAATGGGATGGAAGGGAAAACTGCTTTACTGGCAAAATTTATTGATAGATTTGATGCAGATATGTTAATTTGCGGGGAAGATCAGGTGTATGAATTGGCGCAGGCAGGTTATATTGCCTCTGTTGGGGATATCCTTGGAGATGAAACAGAGAACTATAGCGATGTCACCGGGATTGGTAATGATGAATTGTATGGATATAAGATATATAAGGGCTTGAAAGTAATTGGGACTTTGCAGGTGCTTAAATTAAACGAGGGACAGTACTTGGCTGTTACAAGGTCGGCGGATTCCGGCAGGGCAAAAAAAAGCGTTTTATATTTTTTAGAATATTATTATGATAAACAGGGGGAATGATGGACAATAATGCAAAGACTATCCTTGAGAAACATGAGGAAGAAAATAAGCGGAGCGCCATGGCAAAAAGAATGGCTGAAGAAGCTCAAAAGCGTAATGATTTTAATGTGAAGAACTGGCATGGAGACCCAAGGAGCATTTACCAGTTCTCAATGTCTAGCTGGAAATGGGAAAACATGGGTATTGCTAAGAAAATACTAGTTGTCACAGTGGCTTCTATCATTGGCATAGTTTTCATACTTTTTATTCTAGCCCAGTCTCAGCTGATAAAATTGTAGGTGGGAGTATGAGTGAAAAAAATGCAAGTGATATCCGTAGTAAATATGAAACAGAAGATAAGCGAAGCGCAATGGCAAAAAAGATGGCTGAGGAAGAACGCCGCCGCCGTGATATCAATGTTGAGTACTGGGACGGTATGCAGTCGCAGAAATCCTACAGGCTTTCCATCGGGGGCAAAAAGTGGTCAGAGATGAGCAATGGGGGAAGGACTTTCTTTGCTTTGGGAATCATTGCACTTGTTGCTGTGATTGGTATTCTGATTTTTACAGCAGTTAAAGCATTTTCAATGTGAGTTTTTGCAATGAATTGACAATCCTTGTTTTTTATTATCATCAAGCGAGTAGTATAATATAATCAGGGAAGGGTGTTGAGGATGAAAAAGAAGAAGGAACCGGGGATATTCTTCAGTAATCCGTCAGACCAGGGTTTGAGTAAGGAATCAAAGGAAACAATCAAGACATTCGTAGAGGCTGAGAATGAGCCTGTTGGAACCCATAGCTTGTCGGAGGATTACAAAAGAATCATCGACGTTTCTTACGGGCAGGACCGTAGCAAAAAGAAGAAAAAACATAAATAAAATAGTTCCTAACGGACCTAAGGGATAATGTTTTTTGTTAAAAAGCTATATCCTTTATTGTAATGTCTAAGAAAGTTTTGAAATTTTATAGATTTTTTTAAAATACTACTTGACAATACATAGTAGTGGTGTTAATATACAACCAGGAACTATGTAATGCGTAGTAGCGGAGGTGATGACATTGGCAAAAGATACCCAATTGCTAAAAGGGCTCCTTGAAGGTTGTATACTTGCACTCCTGAACAGGGAGGTGACATACGGTTATAGAGTAGTTGAATTGCTGAGCTCATATGGATTCAGGGATCCCCAGGAGTCTACAGTTTACCCAATACTGAACCGGTTGGAGAAAAAGGGTTTGCTGAAAAGCGAGAAAAGACCGTCTGAATTAGGTCCGCCGAGGAAATACTATATGCTGACGGCCAATGGGAAAAACGAACTTGCGGAATTCAGGTCTGAATGGGAAAACCTGAAACAAACCGCGGATAAATTATTGGAGGTTTGATGATGAAAAAGATGACTAAACAATCGAGATGGATTATATACACTTCACTTTTTGTTTCCGGTGCTGTTATATTCACAACACTTTTATACTTCTTTAATGCAAAGGACTCTTCAGAAGTTAATATAGTCTGGATACTGGCTGCGATAATTGTTATAGCAGTTTTATCAGTAATTGTTGTAATTGCTACTAGAAAAAAAATGAGAAATAGAGCAAAACTTCTGAATGAAGATTTTTTCGTGGCTTATGAGGCTATTTCCGACAGCATGGAAGGTTCTGTTTTGGGGTTTATGGAAAAAAAGGAGACATTAAGAGACATTCTCGGCTTATTTATTGATGCCCAGACTTCAGGACGGACAGCAGAACAAGTGACAGGAGGAAATTTGAATGTTTTTATTAGAAGAGTACAGGAATCGTTCGGTTACAGGAACAGGTTTTTGTTTGCCCTATTGTCCGGAGTTGAATATACAATTATGTACCTGTTCATGGTTCAGATATACGAATGGGTCCGCGGATCTGAAGGACTTAGCTTCTTTGAGTCCAAACCCGGTTATTCTATGATAATAGTGTTGCTGCCCGTAGCATTAATAGGAATTCCTTTGATGAAGCATTTTATCCGGAAACAGAAAATGATATTCGCGATTGGAGCAGTACTTCTCATATTCGCAGCAGGTGTAGCTTTCATGGAAATCACATATGCGAACTTCTTGCATATAGAGTGGATCAGGAAGATTCACGAAGAAGTGTTCTCATATGTTCCGGGCTGGGGATTCCTCACATTGTGGATTAGTATTTTGGCCGGTTCGCTTGGTATTAAATGGTTCATAAGAAAAAAATCAATCGAAAAAATGTAACGAAGCGGAATATCTCAGACACCGGGTAAATAAACCCGGTGTTTTTTTTATGCAGCATAATAATATTTATTAGGTTATGATAAAATAGTATAAAGTCAAACAGTGTGCTTTTCCGAGGGGTGGATATATGCAGAACAAAGATATAGTCAAACGATTGATTCCTTTGCCCAGGAATATAAAAGTTTCAAAGGGTGTTACTTACGATGCTTCCAGGATAAAAGTCGAGATGCCGGGGGAAAAAACACCTCCGTTGAAAACAGCTTCAAGTATATTGGAGCGGTTTGCGAATCCGGGCCAGATATGTCCTGATTTCATCATAAGCTTAAAGTACCTCAATAGGGAAAAAGACAGAAGTATTTTTAAGAAGTTAAAGAACGCAAAGAATAAGGAACAATCCTATTCAATAAAATCCATAACAGAAAAAGGTGTTTATAAAGCTATTGAAATCAAGGCAATTACAGACATCGGCCTTCTCTATGCCGCAGTAACTTTATCACAAGCAATAGTAAAGAACGGCGACAAAGCATATATTCCTTTGCTCGAAATCATTGACTGGCCGGAGATATCCTTCAGAGGTCAGTGGGGAGGCAATTGCCACGATGATCTTAACTGGACATTTCAGTATAAATTAAATGCAATTGACGGGAAGATATTCATCAACACCGATAATGATGGGAATCCGGTGATTGACCATGACCAGAAACTCTACGATGCTGCTGAAAGCCTTGGGGTCAGTGTCACTGCTACCATCCCTCATCTTGAGGGCTTATCTAAAAAAGGTTTTCTGAAAAATCATGCGGATGTTTTGAACGTACCGTCACCTGAAAGAGGTTCAAGAAGTGATTATTTCCCCGGTCTTTGCATGAGTAAAAAAGCCACGGAAGAAATGATTTACGGATGGATGAAGGAATTAGCCGAGAAAAAAAGCGTAAAAAAAATACTAATCTGGCTGTCAGAGGAACAGACGCCATGCTATTGTGAGCAATGTAATGGCGGCGAACCGTATCAACTGGAGACAGCATGTCTTCTGCGTGCATACAATAAACTAAAAAGTAAACATTCTTATATTGAATTTGGAATAATGCTTTCGCAGGGGAGCTATGAAGTAACAGAGAAGATAGTTAAGATGTTGCCCAGCGATGTTTCCTTGACATATTATGACGGCGGGAGAACATATGATTCAGGGAAATATCCGATGATTATGCCCGTTCTGAGAAAATATGCGCAAAAGGGCGGCAGACTGGGAGTCTACCCGCAGGTCACGCATTCATGGCGAACTGTTTTCCCATGGACAGCTCCCGCATTTATAAAATACAGATGCGATGAATTTGTAAAGGCAGGACTGCACAGGGTGATTGGTTATGCAGTGCCCTCCAACAGGTATCATGAATTCAACCTGATGGCTTTTTCAGAATGGTTATGGAATCCCAAAGGCCGCAATGAAGGTGATTTTGCTGCTGCATATGCTTATATAAATAATATTGAAGCATCAGCTTTCAAAAAATATATAAATTTAATGGAAAAACCTGCATGGCAGCTTGCAGAGAGCAAACTGATGCTTAGGTTGACCTATAATTATCCGCTTATTCTAAGAGGCAAGGTAGAACTGCAGGACCACAGATATGAAATGGCTGAACTTATTAGCATTAAAAATCCGAACAGCTTAATTAGATCTGCAGAAAAAGCACTGGAACTGGCGCTTGAAATGGATGAGGAGTGCCTTGTTTATGAAGCGCGATGCGTTGCTGCAGGTTTAAAGGCTTACAAAAGCATAAGCGGATTCATAAGCGAAATAGACAAGAAAAGTATAAATGTTGATAAATTGAAGGATTATTTCCAGGACCTGAGGAAATCCGCCCGGGTAATGCGAAAATCAATAATGAGATGGTCATCTCTGGCTATAATGGACGGTTTAATTCATATGAGACGGGTGATAGACACCTCAATGATTTTATACAGGGCACTTGACGGCTTTAAGAGGTACTTTGACGAGACTAATGTACTGCCCGGTAATGTAAAAGGAACTGTGCATCCCCTTGGGGAATGGGATGAAAGTGCATTTGATGCAGCCGGGAATGGCGTTCTTGAATTTGAGGTTACATCGTTTATCAGAAAATATGGCAAGGGCTTATACTATGTATCCCTTGATTATATAGACAGCGCCTCAGGTACTGATGTCAACAGGATTACACTGATGGAACGCCAGCCGGGAGGTGGTGAAAAACCAGTCTCGTTTGTAAGGGCGGACTTGCGCAGGATGTCCGTATGGGCTCCATGGACTGAATATCCCCTTAATGTAGGCACACCCTCGACTGTATGCGAATACTACCTTAGACTGGGTGTTTCCGGATTAGATGAGGGTGCCAAGACATGCAGGGGTCTTGCAGGAATCAGAAAAATATAACGGATGTATCAATTTGGAGGATGACAATATGAAGGCAGGTTTCAGCGAGATAACAATCTTGGATAATTTTTATCAAACATCATCATTTTACCCGATGCCTGTTGTTATGGTAACTACGTTATCTGAAAACGGAATGACGAATGTGGGCTCATATTCACTTTGCTTTCCATTCGGGATTGCTGATGAACATTATATGATGCTTATATCCAGGGGAGACAGCAATACTTCTTTAAACTTATTGAACAATAATCCGCATTGCTCCCTGAACTTTATCCCGTTTAAAAGAAAATTCCTTAAAAATGCGGTTTGCCTGGGATACCCGGGCGAAGACACTGAACAAAAACAAAAAGATTGTATTTTCAAACTTATTCCTACAATGCGACTTGATTCAGAGGCAGATGCCGAATATCCGGATGTTATTGAAGAAGCCGTGCAGATATTTGAGTGCACATGGATTAGCGACAAGGATAAATTCCATTATGGCAATGACGGTGGGGAAAGGCATTTTCTTCTTAGGATAGATCATATATTCATGAAGGATAAATGGGCGGCTTCATTAAGAAGGGGAGGGCGTTTTCCAAGCATGCCGATTGATTACGGATACAGGGACAGCAAGAATTTTTGGTTCGCCCGTCATAGCGCTCCTTATGCAGAACCTATCCCAAGGAACAAGGGAATTGATGTCAATTCTATAATATATGAAATACAGAGGTTGCCTTATAAGCTTGAATGGGATGACGAAGCATATGAAAAACTCGTAAAAGTCCCAAGGATATTCCTAAAACGTGTGCTTGTTTCTATTTCAGAACGGGCTGTAAGCGAAGGGATTACAGAAATCACCACCGATCTTCTGGATTTATACAATCAGAGGAAGAGATGACCTTGAAATTATACTAAATCCTGGCCAGGGATATAGAAAATTAATCCCGTAAAATAATCTCGCCGGTAAAATAATCAATTAAGATGGTTTCCGCAGGTTTCATAACCGTTTTTATTTTGCTGCCGCCGGGCAGGACAATCATCCTTTTCCCTCCTTTTTCAGTATGGATGGAAAGAATACCCGAACCGACCGCCAGGGAATCTCCCGAATCACAGTAAATGTGGGCTCCCGCAGCCTTTAAGACATGGGTGAATATTTCCGGGGTAGTGAAAGGTACCGGCGAGTACCAAACCGTATGATCAGCATTTTCTTTACATGCAAGTGATGGATGCCCTGAGCCTTTTTCAACGAACAGGTCCATTTCGGGATAAGCGGAGGGACTCTTATACAGCCGTTCGTATACGGGATGCATATCATACGAAATACGGCCCGCGGTGATTCCGGGAACCTTCCTTACTGATATTTTCTCAATCTCAAGTCCGGTTATATCATTGATGTTGTCAACTGATGCAATAGAACCGTCAATATAGCCGGGGGCATAGAACCATACGATATGCCGGTCGTTTTTGTATAGGCTGCTTTTAATGAACTTTCTTTGCTCAGGGGTAAGAACAAACGAATTCATAAAAACAATGCATTTATACCTGTCGGGATTAATAATACCGATATCGCTGAGATAAATCATATCAACAGCTGCGCCGCTTCGCTGGGCCATCGGCAGGGCAAGGTTTATGCACCCGGCGTCGGTTATGGGATCCAGCTTGGAATTTATTGATGTATATTTGAAAACTTCGGTGTCGAAAACAATCAGGACATCAGCAGGATTGTCATAATTTTCTGCACACTTAATATCAACAATTTCTTTCAACTTTACGATTTCATTCTCATATACAGGATGTGTCCACCAGCCTGAATAATTATGAGGACCGAAATCGTAATACCAAAGGCCGGCACCATTTACTATAGGAAACATTGAATTTCGCCTGAGTATTTGTTTTGACTCATATTCGGGATAGACCGGCATTCCGCCCATAACAGTGCCTGTATGGACAGGCTGGTCCATTTCATCGAGCCACAATTTACCGTGAAGAACCGCGGATTCCAGCATGCCCCGGCTTGAGCCCGAACCCCCGAGGTTCCTGAGGTTTTTATCATAACCCTGGGGTCCGCACATGCAGTCAATATACGGGCTTTTCAAGATTGTTTGTTCGCTAAGATGGCCTCCGGCCGCCGAACGTCCGAAGACAGACACATAGTATCCATAAAATGCTCCGGTAATTATCGGTGCAGGCCAGTTTTCTTTTATTGTTTTACAAAAGTGAACGATACTTTCGGCTACCAGTCTATGCTGACAGTCGTAATAGTCTATAATATTTCTTTCAGCTTCGGGATTCCTGAATATGCCATCGCCTGTATTAAGCCGGTCCCTCATTCCGGGAACTTCAGCGGTTTTAAAATCAACTTTTGAAGCCGCCCAGGCCTTTCTTAGGACATCGACACTTCCATACTTTTCCTTCAGGAAATCACGGAATGCCGCGGTCATACAAGGGCCTGTGTCAGGCTCATGTTTCATGAAGGCCCAGTAATGATGTTCTCCGTAAACACCGGTAGCCGGCTGAAGACCTGCAAGGGAGGCGCCTTCATCTGTTTTACTAAGTTCGTGAAGGAAATATATAAGCATTTTAGTTGAGTCATACAGCCATTTTTTTGATGCAAAACTATGACGATAAACTGCATCAAGGTCCTGGATCAGATACCGCTGCGCCCCGGGCAGCTTTTTTTCCGGGCCGACCGGGCAATCTGCGAAATCAACCATTTCATCTGGATAATTCTGATTCCACCATTTTGGCGGAGTCGTGTGATACCTGAGAAAGACTTTTGCATCAGGGCATTTATCGGTTATGCCTTTTATCTGCTTCTTTGCTATTGAAATATCAAATGATCCGTCCTTCGACCACATATCATCAAGCCAAATATCCAACTGGAATAACTTAAATCCCATATTTACGAACCCCTGGATACTGAAACCGGGAACTTCCTCATATGAAAGCCTACCGCCCGGACAGTCGGTAAGGGCATAAATTACCGGAGAATACACCTCGCCGTTTATGAAAATCGCAGGCCTGCCCATATGGTTTTTTACTTCGGAATTCAATAACTTTTTCATGCCGTACCCCCTGGATATGTGTATTGTACCAAAAACATACCTTATGGGCATAATAAACTAAAAGATCCTGTCCTAAAACGACAGATGTTGTAAATAACAATATGTTTTAATATAATATGAATAATACATTCAAGGGGTGGACATGGATAAATGGGCAATGGGCAGCAGGCAGACGGCGAAGGCCGCAGCCAGGATGTGCCTTACACAATCTAGAAACGAAGAAAAATCATTGAAAATAATGTTCTCAGAAGATGATATTCAGTGCGTGGCGGTGGATTTCGGGGGGGAATATATTTCTTCAATGATGAAAATCATTGAAAGTGCAATTGTTGCATCAAAAAGGGAAAAGGTCATTAAGGAATGCCTTCTTGAAGAAGGTGCTGTAGCGGGAGCGGCCCGTGAAGCGCTGAGCCAGATTATGCCCAAGGCCATCGGCTGTAATATTGGCGGCAAAATCGGCATTGCCCGAAGCGGCGAACATATCAGTGTATGTATTTTTGCGGGTATAGGGTTATTGCACCTAAATGAAGTTGCAATGGGCCTTGGTCACCGCGTTTTATAGGAGGAAATATGGTTTTTTCTGTAGCAATAGACGGACCGGCCGGTGCTGGTAAGAGCACAGCTGCGAAACAGCTTTCGGCAATGCTGGGGGCGATATACCTCGATACCGGTGCGATGTATAGGACAGTTGCACTTGCGGCAATCAAAAGGGGCATCGACACTAAAGACGGCGATGCACTTTCGAAAATGATTGAAGATATAGAAATAGATGTGCGTTTCGGCGAAAATGGACAGGAAATTTTTCTTGACGGAGAGAATGTCAATGGATTGATTAGGACCCCGGAAGTATCCCTGGGAGCATCAAATGTTGCGGTTTTCCCTCCGGTGCGTCATAAAATGGTTGAAAAGCAACGCGCAATCGCCTCAAAAAGCAACGTTGTAATGGACGGCAGGGACATTGGTACTTATGTCCTTAAGGATGCGAAATATAAATTTTTCCTGGTCGCTTCCGTTGAGATAAGGGCCCTGAGGCGATATAAGGAAATGATTGCAAAAGGCATGGAAGCCGACATGGAAAGCATTATAGAGGATATTAAATTCAGGGACAACAACGACAGCAGCAGGAAAATGGCTCCCCTGAAGCAGGCTGAAGATGCTATCCTGATTGATACAACAAACCAGAGTATACAGGAAATGGTTGATGAAATGGCGGAATATATCGATGTTTCATAGAATGGGTCAATTGTTTGTAAGGTGGTCTGTCAGGGCTATCCTTCATACTTTATATAGAGTGAAGTTTGTTGGCGAAAAAAAACTGCCTGAAGAAGGCCCTTTTTTACTATGCGCAAATCACAGAAGTATTGTCGATATACCGATTGTCGGCACATATTCAAAATCCAGATGGGTGTATTTCATGTCCAAGAAGGAGTTGTGGGATAAAAAGTTCAGCAGGTTCTTTATGAATCTTATGGATGCTTTTCCTGTTGATAGGGGCAAAGGGGACATTGGGAGTATAAAAAAAGCTCTTTGGCATCTTAGGAAGGGTAATGTGATCGCAATATTCCCGCAGGGTACAAGGGAAAAAGCCGGAGAAAAACTGCCTGCAAGAAAAGGGGCGGCTATGCTCGCCGCTATGTCTGAAGCGCAGATAATCCCTATGTACATAAAGGGTGTTATAAAACCATTTAAAAAGATTATAGTATATGTTGGGAAACCATTCAGCCTGGGATTACAAAAACGCGTGAAATACTCCAGGGAAACTTATGAAGAAAAAAGCCAGGAAATCATGCGGCGCATAGAAGGACTGGCTGAGGTATACGATTGAAAATCGAAGTCACCCGCAGCGCGGGCTTTTGTTTTGGAGTGGCTAAAGCCGTTGAAACGGCTAATGAGGTGCTTGATCAATATGGAGAGGCATATGCCACGGGAGATTTGATTCATAATCCCACAGTTATGAAGAACCTTGCTGAAAAGGGGTTGAAAGCTGTGGCGTCTGCAGAAGATATACCTGAAGGCAGTCACTTTATAGTAAGGGCTCATGGCGAACCTCCTAAGTCTTATGAAAATGCAGGTAAAAGCAGCCTGATTATACATGATGCCACCTGTTCATATGTTCATTATATCCAGAATCTGGTAAAGCAGCTGAGCAACGAGGGAAAAAAGATAATAATATTCGGCGATCCCGGGCATCCTGAGATTATCGGCATCAATGGATATTGCGGAAATAAGGCCAAAATAATTAGTGATGCGGAGAAAATGGACGAAATAACGGATGAAGGCGGAGAATATTGCCTGATAGCCCAGACAACGGCCAATCAACATAATTATGACAGTATTTACGATAAATTAACTTCGCGTATTGAAAATATAAAAAAATATGATACAATTTGCCAAGCTACGCAAAAAAGACAGCTTGAAACAGTTGAATTGGCAAAGAAAGCTGATATAATGATTGTCGTAGGCGGTAAGAACAGCTCAAATACAAAAAAGCTGTTCGATATTTGTTGCCTTTATTGCGTTAAGACCATTTGGGTTGAAGAAGCGAATGAATTATCATCCGACGATTTCGTTGGGTATAATTATATAGGCATAACGGCCGGTGCATCCACACCGGACCTGATTGTCAAGGAGGTATTGGAGTATATGAGTGAAATGGTAAAGCAGGGAGAAAGCAATGAATTTGAGGACATGCTGGAAGAATCCCTGGTTGAACTGAGGAACGGTCAGCTGGTAAAAGGAAAGATTATCAGTATGAACGACAAGGAAGTTTATGTGGATGTCGGGTTTAAAATCGATGGAACAATAACAATTACAGAATTTCCTACAGATGCTGACGGTAGCCCGATTGTAAAAGTTGGCGACGAAGTCGAAGCTGTGGTCTCTAGGGTCCGCGACAGTGAAGGAGTTGTTTATTTATCAAAGAAACGCGCTGACGACAGGAAAGCGTACGATAAGATAAATGTACTATTCAAAGAGGGTGAAATTTTCAAAGCCCAGGTCAAAGAAGTCGTTAAAGGCGGACTGATTGTAGATGTATTCGGAACCGATGGTTTTATGCCTGCATCACAGGTCAGCGACAGGTTTGTAAGGAATCTTAATAAATATGTCGGACGCAAACTTAAGGTCAAGATTATCGAAAACGACAGAAGACGTAAAAAACTTATCATCTCAGCCAGAGTCGTTGTCGAAGAAGAAAATGAACGTTTAGAACGCGAAGTCTGGAGCAAGGTTGAAAAGGGAAGTATTATCAACGGCAGGATTAAAAGCCTGACTAATTTCGGTGCATTTGTTGATGTTGGCGGAATAGACGGACTTCTTCATATAACAGAAATGTCATGGCATAAGATTAAACATCCGAGTGAACTTTTTGAAGTTGATCAGGATGTGGAAGTCTATGTTAAGGATTTTGATAAAGAAGCTAAGAAAATTTCCCTCGGCTACAGAAGGGCAGAGGATAATCCCTGGTTTACAGCTGAAGAGAAATACGCTTCAGGCAATATCATAAAGGCTGAAGTTGTCAGGATTCTTCCATTCGGAGCTTTTGTAAGACTTGAAAAGGGCATTGATGCGTTGGTGCACATTTCCCAGATATCAAATAAAAGACTGGCAACACCGGGCGAAGTTCTTAAAGAAGGAATGGAAGTAGAAGTTGCAATAATTGATATTGATACTGAAAAACGTAAGATTAATGCAAGTATTAAGGCTGTTAATCCTATGGATCCTGAAGTTTCCGAAGCAGAGGCGAAAGCAGCAGAAGAAGCAAAGGAATCCGGTAATGATGAAACGCCGAAGAAAACCGAAAGAAAGCGCAAACCCGCTCTCAGAGGAGAAGGAAGACTGCCTACAAGCCACAGGGAAGACTTGAACAACACGATGGCAGACTTGTTTGCAGGGCTTGAAATTGCATCAGATAAAGCAGTAGAAACTACTGAGGAAGTAGTGGAAGAAGCTGCCAAAACAGAAGAATAAATAGTATTTTTATTAAAAACATAATGGAGGGTTGCTTGCAGGCAATCCTTTTTTTTAATCTTTTTTTAGCTCTGATAACGGACAATAAATGGGTAAGAGAGGGTATAACTGGTATATAATAAAAACAGAAGAATTATGGAGGTAAATATGAAGGCTGCAGTTCTTGAAGAAGTAGGGAAAATAATTATAAAAGATATAGAAAAGCCACAGGTACAACCAGGTCATGTGTTAATTAAAATTGAATATGTCGGTATCTGCGGATCTGATGTGCATTATTATGAACATGGCAGGATAGGTGATTTTATAGTAGAAGAACCCATTATTCTGGGACATGAATGTTCAGGGACTGTTATTGAAATGGGAAAAGGCGTGGAAGGATTCTCTATTGGCGACAGGGTGGTGCCTGAACCCGGATTCGCATGCAATAAATGTGATTATTGTAAGACGGGGAAATACAACCTATGTGAAGCAATGACTTTTATGGCCACACCGCCTGTGGATGGATCTTTTTGTGAGTTTTTGTCATATCCCGCTGATATGGTTTTCAAGCTCCCTGATAATGTTTCAACGGAAGAAGGTGCACTGATAGAACCACTTGCAATCGGTATTTATGCGGTCCAGAGGGGAAGTGTATTCCCCGGGGCGAGGGTACTCGTGCTTGGTGCAGGGTGCATAGGCCTGGTAACAATGCTTGCAGCCAAAGCTTATGGTGCATCGCAGGTCATTATAACCGACGTCCTTGACAACAGACTGGAAGCAGCTGTTAAACTTGGGGCGGATTTTGCAGTAAATACTAAAAGAAAAAACCTCCATGAACTGATAGCCGATGTCACAGGTGATACGGGAGTTGATGTAGTAATTGATTGCGTCGGAATTTCACCAACGGTTAATGATGCGATTGACAGCTGTAAAAAAGGCGGGACAATAGTTCTGGTTGGAATGGGTGCGGACGGCAATGTCAATATCAATATGAACAGGGCCATCAGCAAGGAAATTGACTTTAAGACAATATTCAGGTATAGGAACATTTTCCCGACAGCCCTGAAAATGGTTTCTGATGGTAAAATTAATATTAAGGATATTGTGAGCCACTCATATGATTTCGAGGATATTGCCGGGGCCATGGAATTTGTAAAAAACAATAAGCAGGATGTGGTAAAAGCAGTCATCAAGATGTAGATTGTCAAGTTATCCGAAGGTAGTTGAACAGTTTTATCAAGCTATCCAATGGATAAATTGATAAATCAGAATTGGAAGATTGCTGCTATATCGTAGGGATGAAAAAGGGACGTTTTACCTCGTAAAACCGTCCCTGTGGTGCGAGAAGTGGGATTCGAACCCACACGTACTTGCGTACACTAGAACCTGAATCTAGCGAGTCTGCCAGTTCCACCATTCTCGCCTGTATATGGTATTATAAAGGAAAAGAACAGACAGTACAATACTAAATTTCGGAGGATACAATGAATACACGGTTCGAAGAATATAAAAAAGAAATCGTTACCAAGAGAGTCGCTGCAGTAGGCCTTGGCATAAGCAATAGGCCTCTTGTCAGGTATCTGGCAGAGCTTGGAGTTAACATCACCGGGTTTGATTCAGCCCCCTATGCGAAACTTGAGTCTTTTATAAAAGAATTCGAGGGATATGATAACGTGAAATTCATAACCGGTCCTGATTATCTTGAGAATCTCAATGGATTTGACGTGATATTCAAAACCCCTGCAATCCGTCCGGATTTACCGGAATTTATAAATGAAATAAGGCATGGAGCACTGATGACCAGCGAGATGGAAGTATTCATGAAAATGTGCAGTGCCAAGGTCTTTGCAGTAACAGGAAGCGATGGAAAAACCACGACTACAACCCTCATCGGTAAAATGCTTTCTGAACAGGGTTATAAGGTTTGGGTCGGCGGGAATATAGGCACACCGCTGTTTGATAAACTCGATGAAATTCAGGAGGATGACATGGTAGTGCTGGAACTGGGATCCTTCCAGTTGCAGACTATTAAAGATAAAAGTCCGGATATCGCTTTAATAACGAACGTATCGCCGAATCACCTTGATTTTCATAAGGTCATTGATGAATATATATGGTCAAAGAAAAACATATATAGATATCAGAAACCGGGGGACAAGCTTATTCTTAACCTGGATAATAAGGTTACGGCAGGATTCAAAGATGATGCTGTTGCTGATATAATCTGGTTTTCACGCCAGGTTGCTCCAAAGGACGGAGCATATCTGGACGGGGAAAGGATTGTATTCTTTAAAGAGGGAAAAGAAAATTATCTTTTTGACAAGGGAACAATTCTTCTAAAAGGCATCCACCATGTTGAAAATTACATGGCTGCCATCGCAGCTGTTTATGAATATGTTGATGTTGAGAATATGGCCAAAGTGGCAAGTTCATTCACCGGGGTTGAGCACAGGACTGAGCCTGTAATGAAGGTGAACGGTGTATGGTACTATAACGATTCCATAGGAAGTTCTCCGACCAGGACAAATGCCAGCCTGCATGCTTTCGATGGAAAATTAATCCTGATAGCAGGCGGATATGACAAAAAAATTCCTTACGACATGATGGGACCTCTGATTATTGAGAAAGTCAAAGGCCTTGTATTGGTTGGCCAGACTGGCCCGAAGATTAAAGCTGCCTTCGAAGCTGAAAAAGAAAAAACGGGTTGGGCGGGGATATACCCGTTGCTGAGGTTACATCAATTGAGGAAGCTGTGAATGAAGCTTCAAAGATGGCTGTGGACGGAGATACAGTAATCCTTTCACCGGCTAGCGCCAGTTATGATATGTTCCCGAATTTTGAGGTCAGGGGCCGGGTTTTCAAAGAAGCAGTAAGAAATTTAAAATGATTGCATAAATCACCTGGGATTTAATAATACGGAGAAAAAATGAAAAAGTACGTGGTAGCCCTGGACCAGGGCACGACATCATCAAGGGCGATAGCTTTTGATGTCAATGGCAAACCGGCAGCTGTTAAGAATGTGGAATTCAATCAGAAATTCCCAAAGCCCGGCTGGGTAGAACATGATCCTGATGAAATATTCGAAAGCCAGATGCAAGCCCTTAAGCTAATGATGAACGAGAGCGGTATTAGGGCTGCAGAAATTGATTCAATCGGAATTACAAATCAAAGGGAAACGGTTATGTTGTGGGATGCCGAAACCGGCAGCCCGGTTTACAATGCAATTGTCTGGCAATGCCGAAGGACTGCACCCATATGTGAGAAATTAATAATAAATGGCTATACAGACTTGATAAAGGAAAAGACCGGACTGGTTCCGGATGCATATTTTTCCGGAACAAAAATCAAATGGCTTCTTGATAATGTACCTGAAGCTAAAAATATTGCGCTGAAAGGAAGCCTTATGGCCGGAACCGTTGACACCTGGCTCATGTATAGGATGAGCGAGCGGAGTCATACATGTCAACCGATCCGTCAAATGCTTCCAGAACTATGTTGTATAATATTGACGACGGTAATGGGATAAGGAATTATGCGGTATTCTTGGGATTCCTGCAGGTATTCTTCCTGAAATTGTTGATTCTTCCGGCGTGGTTTTTGAATTATGAACTGGATGGTGTGAAAATCCCTGTCGCAGGTATTGCAGGAGACCAACAGGCAGCATTGTTCGGTCAGACTTGCTATATGAAAAGGAGAGTCCAAAAACACATATGGAACCGGATGCTTTATACTCATGAACACAGGCAACAGACCGGTTTACTCAAAAGGCGGGCTTCTGACCACAGTAGCGTGGCGAATTAATGGAAAAATAGAGTATGCCCTTGAAGGCAGTGTATTTAATGCCGGTTCCGTTATACAATGGCTGAGGGATAACCTTGGTTTTATGGAGAATTCAGAGGACAGCGAAACCATGGCAGAGTCGGTAGAAGACTCAGGAGGCGTATATTTTGTACCGGCATTTACAGGGCTTGGCACACCATATTGGGATATGTATGCCAGGGGGACCATATCAGGAGTTACCCGGGGAACCACAAAGGAGCATATAGTAAGAGCAGGGCTTGAGGCCATTGCCTATAGGAGCACAGAAGTTCTTGAAGTCATGGCTGAAGATACGAATTTAGAACTGAGTAAACTATATGTGGACGGCGGGGCAAGTTCAAATGATTTTTTGATGCAGTTCCAGTCTGATATGCTTCAATGTGATATCATCAGGCCTGTAGTTAGAGAGACAACGGCCCTTGGAGCTGCCTTCCTTGCAGGTCTGGCGACAGGGTTCTGGAAATCAAAGGCCGCCCTAAATGACCTAGCGGAAATCGACAGGACTTTTTCTCCAAAAGGCTCAATGAATGCAAGGGACAATAGAATGAAAGGGTGGCGCGATGCCGTAGCCCGCGCAAAAGGAAAACAGGGTACCGTTTAAGTTGACATGCAACGCAATGTTGATATAATAAAAGATACATTTTACGGTGGAATAACGGTTGTAATCCTGACCGCCTAACGGACATCTTAGTCATGCGGGTGTAGTTCAGTGGCAGAACACCAGCTTCCCAAGCTGGTCATGAGGGTTCGATTCCCTTCATCCGCTCCACTTAATAGCCGTTCCTCAGGCGAAGGCGAGGAACGGGGGCGTGCCCTGAATGGTAAATCTCATGTCTCAGGTTAGCAACGAGTGAAAATTATCATTGGCACAACTAATAAAAACATAAATAATCAAGGTATAATGTAACCAATTAATTTGAAAAGGGGATGATTAAATTGAGAAATAAAACAGCCGTCATAGCCCACAGGGGGGCATCAGCATACGCGCCGGAAAACACATTGGCAGCATTCCAAAAGGCATATGAAATGAGAGCCGACGGAATCGAGATCGATGTGCTTTTTTCAAAAGACGGGCATATCATGGTGCATCACGATTTTAACCTGGGCAGGTGCGAAGAATGCGGCGGTACAGTAAAAGATCATACATACTTTGAACTCAGAAAACTTGATGTAGGAAGCTGGTTCGACTATGAATACAAAGGACAGAAAATCCCGTCAATCGAAGAAGTGCTTCAGTTCATCAAGGAAAAGAATATGATTTTAAATATTGAAATCAAAACAGGCAGTCCGTACGATGCCGGAATTGAGAAAAAACTCGTTAAGACAGTACAGAAATATGACATATGTGAGCAGGTTATTTATTCATCTTTCAATCACTTCAGCCTGGCATATGTAAAGAAACTCAACAAAAGCGCAAAAATTGCAGCCCTTACATCCTGTGCCATGATTAATCCTTGGGAATACCTGAAACTGCATGATTTTGACGGATACCACCCTAATAAGCTTTCCATTTCAGATAAGACAATCCAGAAACTTATTAAAAAGGATATTTTCGTCAATCCATATACAGTGAACAGCGAAACCCAGATGAAACGGTTTATCAATGACAATGTATCGGGATTCATTACCGATGTTCCTGATATAGCGGTCAAAGTAAGGGATTCGCTTCAGAAATAGACCAATATTATTAAAAGAACCTGCACCATAACGGTGCAGGTTTTCTATATATTTTCATCTATTTTCACAAAGAATATAGTTAGAGAAATGTTTTTATGACCTGCTGATAATTTTTTGCTGGAAAATATAGACAAACCACTATATAGGGCGTATAATAACTTTAAATATTGAATATGTTGTGCCTTTAAAGAAAGTCCGGAGAGACTTGCAAGGTGGCCGGGATCAGTATCCCGCATTGCTATGCACTTTCCGTAAGGAAGGTTTTTTTATGGGGGGAAATATTCAAACTACATCAAAATAGGGGGGAAATCATGACGAAACAAACAAATTTCGGCGGAAAAGAATTCCTGTTGGGTTTTCAGCATCTTTTCGCTATGTTCGGTGCGACAGTACTAGTACCTGCCTTAACCGGACTTAATCCGTTGGTTGCATTATTCGCTGCCGGCTGCGGAACACTATTATTCCATTTGGTCACAAAAGGCAAGGTCCCGGTATTCCTTGGGTCAAGCTTCGCTTTCATAGGAGGCGTAGCTGCGGTAACGGGAATAGGAACTGATGCAGGTGTAACAAAGGAAGGCATTGCAATAGCCGGAGGCGGAATAATCTGTGCCGGTGCATTGTACCTTATCCTTGCCCTGCTAGCTAAATTAGTTGGCGTTGAAAGAATCAAGAGTTTTTTCCCGCCAATAGTAACCGGTCCGATTATTATGGTTATCGGATTGTCTTTGACTCCGGTCGCAATAGGCGGAGCATCAGGAAACTGGTGGGTTGCCGCATTTGTTGTACTTGTGATTCTGATTGTAATGCTATTTACAAAAGGATTTTTCAAATTGGTTCCTATTCTTATAGGTATTGCAGCCGGATATGTTCTTTGCATAATTCTTAAAGTGGCAGGTGCTGTTGACTTGGTAAACCTGGATTTGGTTGCGAAAGCCGACTGGTTTAGTTTTAATCAGATATTCAGCGGGGACTTCTTCATATTGCCAAAATTCGAATGGACTGCAATAACATTAATCGCACCGGTTGCAATAGTAACTTTTGTTGAACACATGGGAGACATCACCACAAATGGCAATGTCGTAGGTAAGAATTTCCTTGAAGATCCCGGTCTTCACAGGACTTTGCTTGGTGATGGCCTTGCAACAATGTTTGCAGGTTTCATCGGCGGACCGGCGAATACGACTTATTCAGAAAATACAGGCGTTCTTGCTGTAACAAAGAATTATAATCCTGCTACCCTAAGACTTGCTGCTGTTTTCGCAATAGTTCTCAGCCTGGTCGGAAAATTTGGTGCAGTAATTCAGACCATACCCGGTCCTGTTATGGGCGGCGTCAGTATTATCCTTTTCGGTATTATTGCAAGCGTAGGTTTGCGTACAATTACACAGGCTGAACTTGATTTCGCTCATTCAAGAAATCTTGTGATTGTAGCTTTGATACTTGGCTTGGGCATCGGCATCAGTGCAATGGGTGGAATCCCGGTTGGCAACGTTACATTATCAGGTCTGTTTGTTGCTGCTGTTGTAGGTATTGTCCTTAATAAGCTTTTACCAAAAAACATCTAAAACAACTAAATAATAGAATATATTTAAAAACCCGGGGCAGTATCCCCGGGTTTTTGCATGATCAATGGAATACTGTTTTTGCAAAATGGTAAATTTAGGGTATTATTAATTTAGAAATGGAATAATTGGAGGCACCCTTGCCCAGGATTATATCAGGACTGGCAAAAGGAATAATACTTGAGACTCCGCCGGGAATGAAGACTCGGCCGACATCGGACAGGGCTAAAGAAGCCCTTTTCAGTATACTCGGGAATATTTTCGAGAATAAAAATGTATTAGACCTGTATTCAGGGACAGGATCGCTGGGAATAGAGGCGTTGTCAAGGGGGGCAAAATACTGCACTTTTGTTGACTGGAACCGAAAAGCTGCCCGGATTATAAAAGATAACATTCAAAAATGCAGGCTGGGGGAATCGGCGAATGTAATAAGCATGGATGTCAAAAAAGCGCTGGATACATCTGATATTAAAGACAGAAAATTCGTATGCATTTTTATGGATCCTCCCTATGATAATAATCTGCTTACCCTTACAATTGAAAAAATAAGTGAAAATGATATAATTGAAAAAAAGGGAATCCTGGTTGTTGAACATAGCAGCCGGGAAACGCCGCCCGGCGATATAGCCGGATTTCTCCTTGGGGACAGGAGAAACTATGGAGCTGTAAATTTCAGCTTCTATAGGCAGATAGAAAAATTTAAGGAATCAGGAGAACAGCATGAAAACATGGATTTGCCCGGGTAGTTTTGACCCGGTCACATCGGGTCATCTTGACATAGTGACCCGTGCCTCGAAAAGGTGTGACAGTCTGATTGTCGCAATTGGGGTTAATGATAAAAAGATTCCCTCTTTTACTATAGAAGAAAGAAAGTCGATGCTTGAAAAAGCCACGGCCGAACTTCCCAATGTGAGGGTTGAGGTTTTCTCAGGTCTCCTTACGGAATATGCAAGGAAAGTCGGCGCTGCCGCCATAATAAAAGGCTTAAGGGCTGTTTCTGATTTTGAATATGAGCTCCAGATGGCGTTGCTTAACAAAAGGCTGGATGAGAGCATAGAAACCATATTCCTGATGACCAATATAAATTATTCATTCCTGAGCAGCAGGGCAGTTAAGGAAATAGCATCAAATAACGGAGATATAAAGGGGCTTGTTCCTGATGAAGTACTTGATGACATAATGAAAAAATTCGGAAAAGGCGGTAAATGAAATGATAGTGTATGAAAGACTTGCGTCCATTGAGAAAATACTTGAAGAAGCAAAAAAACTCCCGTTTTCTACAAAAGTGATGATTGATGCCGATGAATTAGGGTTATTGCTGAAGGAAATTAAGGTCAGCCTGCCGGAGGAACTTAAACAAGCCAGATGGATAAGCGAGGAGCGTAAGAAAATTATAACTGAAGCCCACGTTGAGGCAGATGATATCATAACCGAAGCACAGGACAAGGTCGAAGAACACGAACTGGTTCAAATGGCTAAAAAGAAGGCTGAGGAAATTGTCCGTATAGCCACTGTAGAATCTGAAGAAATAAACAAAAAAGCGAAGTCTGAATCTGATGAAATCCGAAGTGCTGCCTTGGAATACACTGATGAGATTCTTGCTAAGGTCCAGAGGAGTCTGGATGGATTTATTGACACAATTATTGAAAACCGCCGCGAACTGGAATAAGCGGTTGAGCTACATAGTAATATGGTTTCTATAAAACCCCCATGCGGGGTTTTTATAGGCTCAATTTACAGGTAACAAGACCAGAGAGTAAGCTTCGGGTCTAAATGTGTTATAAATGCCGGTGTTTTTGGTATAATGACAATAATGATAAGTTATGAAGATAAGAACGCGAAATTCGCGGGCTATATAAGAAATATAAATGCGGACAGCAGTCCGGGATATATGGTAAAGACATTCGGATGCCAGATGAATGAGAGTGACAGCGAGAAAATCGCAGGCTTGCTTGAATCCATGGGATATGTTCCTGTTGAGGATGAAGAACAGTGCCGTTTTATCATCTTCAACACCTGTTGCGTCAGAGAAAGCGCAGAGCAGAAGCTATTCGGGCATCTGGGTGAAATGAAAAAATTAAAAACAGCTGACAGCGGCTTGATTATTGCTGTCTGCGGATGCATGATGCAGCAGGATGGGATGGCTGAAAAGGTCAAAAGGAGCTACCCTTATGCTGATATAGTTTTCGGTGCTAACAGTATGCATTTGCTTCCGGGTTTGCTTCACGGTGTCCTGACTGAGCACAAAAGGCAGTTCGAAGTACAGGAACGTGCGGGTGAAATAGTTGAGGGAATACCGGTAGTAAGGACGGACTTGGCAAAAGCATATGTACCTGTAATGCACGGGTGCAATAATTTTTGTTCATATTGCATAGTCCCTTATGTCAGGGGCCGTGAACGGAGCAGGAAACCTGATGACATAACAAAGGAAATCGAGCAACTTGCTGAATCAGGTGTTAGGGAAATAACCCTTCTGGGGCAGAATGTCAATTCCTATGACGGCGGCATAAGCTTCGCCCAATTACTAAAGCGAGTAGGCAAATGCACAGGAATAGAGCGGATAAGGTTCATGACCAGCCATCCAAAGGATTTCGGAATTGACCTCATAGAGGCTATAAAGGGTACAGACCGCGTATGCAATCATCTTCACCTGCCGGTCCAGTCGGGCAGCAGCAGGATTCTTGGACTTATGAATCGCAGCTATACTAAAGATGGGTATATAAAGATGCTGGGGTTGGCTAAGGAAATGATTCCGGGAATCGGGCTCAGTACGGATATCATTGTAGGGTTCCCGGGAGAGACTGAAGAAGATTTCCTTGAAACTCTGGATGTACTGGAAAAAGTAAGGTTTGATTTTGCATTTACTTTTATATATTCGAAGCGCAGGGGTACACCGGCCGCCAACATGGATAATGAAGTGCCCGATGATATAAAACATGACAGGTTCAACAGGCTCCTTGAAGTACAGAACAGGATTACACTTGAACAGAACGAATTGTCTGTCGGCACAATAGAAACCGTGATGGCTGAGGGCAGGAGCAAGACGGATAAGGAGCTCTTTACAGGAAGGACTGAATCGAACAAGATAGTTAATTTCAAAGCACCGGGAGGAAAACCCGGCGGCTTTGCCGAAGTATTAATAACGAATGCCAAAACATGGCATCTGGAGGGAGAATTCAAAAGATGGAAGTAATAAAAAAAGCAAGGGAACTGGCTGAAGAGATTCTTAAAACACCGGAATATGCATTGATGACGTCTTCGCAGGAAGCAGTTGATAATGATGAGGAAGGTGCTGCCCTTTTACAGGACATGGAGCTTTTACAGCAGGAATATATAAAAAGCGCACGGGAAGGTGCTTCTGAAGATGATATGAAGATGCTTGAAGATATTCTTAAAAGCAAGCACGAGGAACTGATGGTTTATGAACCAACGGCCCATATGATCAAGTCAAAGGCTGCCTTTGACAGGCTAATAGCTATGATAAATAAAGAGATTACCTCCGGTATAACCGGATGTACAACCGATGATTGCGCCGGTTGCAGCGGATGCAACTAGGAAGGTATGGCTTTGGCAGAATATACCCCGATGATGAGACAATATTTTGAGATAAAAGAGAAGTATGAGGACTGTATACTCTTTTACAGGCTCGGGGATTTCTATGAAATGTTTTTTGATGATGCCCTCGAAGCATCGAAAGCCCTCGGGATTACACTGACGGGCCGTAACTGCGGTATGAAAGAAAGGGCTCCGATGTGCGGAGTTCCTCACCACAGTTCAGAGAACTATATCAAAAAATTAATTGAAAAGGGATATAAGGTAGCCATTTGTGAACAAGTCGAGGATCCCAAGTCTGCCAAAGGCATTGTCAGGCGCGAGGTGGTCAGGGTCATCACACCCGGTACAATAACAGAAGAGTCCATGCTTAATGAAAAGCAGAATAATTATCTTATGGCTGTATATTCGGAAGGTTCCTGCTTTGGAATAGCCGCCTGTGATGTTTCTACGGGGGATGCCCATTCAGCTCAAATAACATGGGGCGACACATTTTCAAAATTAATTGACGAGATAGTGAAATTCAATCCTGTGGAGATTGTCATATCCGGCGATACCGGTGAAAAACTTGAGGCAATCCTAAGAGATAAGTCCGGGGCTTATGTATCCAGGAAAGAAGATGGATACTTCAACCTTGATGAAAACAGGGAATATATAGAAGAGCGTCTTGGTAAAAATGGATATAAAGATTATGACATATGGATAAAAGCCGCAGCAGGTCTTCTTAAGTATGTTTCGGAGACAAGGAAAGCTTCGCTGGACCATATAAGCGAAATAAATTATTACGTCCCTGAAAAGTTTCTGACACTTGACTCAACGGCGCGTAAAAACCTTGAAATTACAGCGAATCTTGCAGATGGAAGAAAATTTGGTTCTTTGCTTTGGGTGCTTGAAAAGACAGTAACAAGCATGGGGGCCAGGACGGTAAGAAGGTGGCTTGAACAACCCCTGATGGATATAAATGATATAAATGTCAGGCTTGATGCCGTCGGGGAGCTGAAAGATAAGTTCATGATGCGTATGGATTTATTTGAACTTCTTAAGAATGTGTACGACATGGAAAGGCTCACATCCAAACTGATAATGGGCAGTGTAAACGGCAGGGATCTGATTGCCCTGAAAACGTCGATCGACCAGCTTCCGCATATTGTTGATATACTGGGACCTGCCGAATCCCTGGCTGTAAGGAAGATAAGGGATGAAATCGACAGCCTTCGGGAAGTAAGCGGACTAATCGGAGATGCTATTGTCGATTCGCCGCCGTTAAGCATAAAAGAAGGCGGTATTATCAAAGACGGGTTCAATTCTGATGTTGATGAACTCCGAAAAGACACAGGCGGGGGCAAGGAGTGGCTTCTGGAATTTGAGACAGCTGAAAAAGAAAAAACAGGTATTAAATCCCTGAAGGTAGGATTTAATAAGGTTTTTGGGTATTACATCGATGTAACAAGGTCATACTTTGACCTTGTCCCGGAGACATATATAAGGAAGCAGACACTTGCTAACAATGAAAGATATATTACCGAGGAACTGAAGCAAAAAGAAACGGCAATTCTAGGAGCCGAGGAAAAACTCATAAGGCTTGAATACAGCCTGTTTACAGAAGTGCGTGAAAAAATCGCATCATACGGCAGGGCGCTTCAGAAGACCTCCTCCGCATTATGCAGGCTTGACGCATTTTGTTCATTCGCCGAGGTTTCTGATAGGGAAGGCTACTCACGGCCTGAATTGGTATCCGAACCCATTATAATGATAAAAGAAGGCCGGCATCCGGTTGTTGAAAAAATGCCCAGTTGTGACGGGTTCATACCAAATGATGCCTACTCAGACAACACGGAAAACCGAGTCTCAGTAATAACAGGGCCGAATATGGCGGGTAAATCAACATTCATGAGACAGGTGGCTTTGATAACACTCATGGCCCAGACGGGTTGCTTTATCCCGGCAGATGAGGCCGTGATTGGAATAACTGACAGGATATTCACGAGGATTGGCGCAGCGGACAACCTAACCGGCGGGCAAAGCACATTCATGCTTGAAATGAGCGAAGTTGCTGATATTCTGAAGAATGCTTCGGATAAAAGCCTTCTTATACTTGATGAAATAGGCAGGGGAACCAGCACTTTCGACGGGCTGGCAATCGCATGGTCGGTTATTGAATATATATGCAGGAAAAAGAACTGCAGGACTTTGTTCTCAACCCACTATCATGAGCTTACGGAGCTTGAGGGCAACCTTGAGGGTGTGAAGAATTATAGGATAACTGCCGAGAAAAAAGGCAGGGATATTATATTCCTAAGGAAAGTAATAAGGGGTAGTGCCGATGAAAGCTACGGAATTCAGGTCGCCCACCTTGCCGGTGTACCCGAGTTGGTGGTCAATAGGGCGGCTGAGATTCTTGAAGAACTTGAAAGCAACGACCTTGGCAAGAGGAAAAGGATAAAAAAAGGACTTGAACTTGACGGCCAGCTGAGCATAATGGATTACAACAGCCGGAACGAGGGCGAGAAGTATGTCATAAATAATCTCAAGGAGCTGGATACCCAGAACCTAACGCCCCTTGAAGCTTTAAACAAATTATTCGAAATGAAGAAGAAACTTCAGTAGGAGAAGCATGGATAGGATTATAATCCTTGATGAGAATACCGCTAATCAGATAGCCGCGGGAGAGGTAATAGAAAGACCTGCCTCGGTGGTTAAGGAGCTTATAGAGAATTCAATTGATGCGGGTGCTTCTTCAATTAAAATTGAGATTTCAAGGGGAGGCATCTCCTTAATTAAAATAACAGACGACGGCAGGGGAATCCCGGCTGATGATGTTGAGATGGCTTTTGAAAGACACGGAACCAGCAAAATCAGGAATGCCGGCGACCTTGAAGGCATAGGAACAATGGGCTTCAGGGGTGAAGCTCTTCCAAGCATTGCGAGTGTTGCCAAAGTTGATATGAATACTGCTGAGCCTGGTGGCTCTGGCGTCCGGATTAAAATATCGGGCGGGAAAATCGAAGGAAAACAAAAATCGTCAAGGGCAGCAGGTACTTCGGTAACCGTAAGGAACCTGTTTTTCAATACACCTGCAAGGTATAAATTTCTAAAAAACGATACAACAGAGACCCGTTATTGCACTGACATTATTTCACGACTCGCGCTGGCGCATACGGATGTTGGCTTCAGGTATTTTTCGAACGGAGCGGAATTGCTTAGGACTCCGGGTGACGGGAATCTTAAAAATGCCGTGTACTGTGTTTACGGACGTGAAATTTCAAATAACATGTATGAAGTAAAATATGACGACGGTACTTATGCCATTTCCGGATTCACAGGCAACAGGGCGGCTGCACGGGGTAACAGGCAGAACCAGACAACATTCGTAAATGGAAGATATATAAAAAGCAGGGAAGTATCAGCAGCTGTTGAAAAGGCATATGAAACTGAGATAATGAAGGGGAAATTCCCATTTTATATTTTAAATATAGATTTCAATCCAAAGCTTGTAGATGTTAATGTGCATCCTTCTAAATCAGAAGTCAGATTCGCCAGGGGAGGAGATGTGTTTTCAGCTGTTCACGCAGCAATAAGGGCTGCCCTTGATTCCAATAGAGGAGTTGCAGCCGGAGCCGACAGACAGGTCCGGATCAGACGCGAAATTGATTACAGGACTCCGGAAATGACTTCTTCAAATGCATCATTCTTATCGGATACTGACGGAAGAGCAAATATTGATCCTAAAATAGCCCGGGAGCTGCATGAAAACCTTATTAACGCCAGGGATTCTTTTTACGGCACAGGTGATAACCGGTCTTTTGCAGAAGAAATTAATACAGAACAAGAGGTAAAACCCGCCCAGGGTATAGATATACTTAATAAAGGTCGTTTCACAGGCATTCTTTTCAATACATTTATAATGCTCGAAATCGATGATTCTGAAATAATACTTATAGACCAACATGCAGCACATGAACGAATAACATATGAGGGCCTTTTGGAACGCTTTGGAAACCGTGATATGAACTCGCAGCTGCTATTGGCTCCTGCAGTTATAAGCCTCGAACCGTATGAAGCAGCAACAACGGAGGAGAATGCATCACTTTTAAAGAGCCTTGGATTTGAATTTGACTTCATTGGCCCTAGGGATGTGGCCGTAAGGACAATTCCATCTGAGATTACAGAGAAAGATACAACTGTGGTTTTCAGGGGCGCCATTGAGGCAATTGCTTCAAATGCAGGCAGAGAACACATGTTGATTGAAAAAGAAGCAATTTATTCAATGGCGTGTAAGAGTTCTGTAAAAGCCAATACAATGCTGACGGACATAGAGGTCAATGCGCTGATGGAGAAGCTGAAATCACTTCAAAACCCATATACATGCCCGCACGGCAGACCGGTTCTGGTTAAACTTACACGCAGAGAACTTGAAAAACTCTTTAAAAGGATAGTATGATGGATAAAGTAGTTGTAATTACAGGCCCTACTGCGTCCGGTAAAACAGCTGTTTCTGTTGAAGTAGCCCGAAAACTGGGCGGTGAAATAATAAACGCCGACTCCATGCAAATCTACAAAATGTGCGATATAGGCAGTGCGAAAGCCTTTGAAGACCAGAAACAGGGTATTATTCACCATTTGATTGATATAATTGAGCCAACTGATAATTTCAGTACTGCAGAATTTAAAGAAACTGCTTCTTTATGCATCAGGGAGATTTTAAACAGGGGAAAAGTACCTGTAATAGCAGGTGGGACAGGGCTCTATATTGATGCATTGGTTAAGAATATGGATTTCAGCGATGAGTCCAGAGATAAAAAAGTTCGTGACAAGCTAAATGATATGCTTGAAAAAAAGGGAGCTGAATCTGTATACAATTTGCTTAAACAAAGAGATTCTGCGGCTTCAGAAACAGTCCACCCGAATAATTCAAGGCGTGTTATAAGGTATCTTGAAATACTTGAGGGCTTTGAAGGCACCCTTGAAGAATACATGGCGGGAGCGGTATCATCTGAAGCGGAGTATGATTACAGGATTTTTGTACTTTGGCCTGAACGGGAACTCATTTACAAACGGGTTGAAAAGAGGATTGATGAAATGCTCAAGTCAGGGCTTGTTGATGAAGTCAATGCACTTATAAATGCAGGCGTCGGGGAAGATTCCCAGAGCATGATGGGTATTGGGTATAAAGAAACATACGGGTATATAAAAGGAAGGACAGACTATGACAGCTATGTTGAATTGCTGAAAAGAAATACTCGGAGATATGCCAAGCGCCAGTTTACCTGGTTCAAGCGTTATAAAGACGCGGAATTCATTGAAGTAAGTAAAAATTCCTCTGCTTCTGAGCTTGCAGAAATCATATATAACTCATGCATTAAGTAAATTTAGAATAGTAAATAAAGTGATAAAAATAACTATAGTAATGCTTGAATTAACACTGGCTATAAGTTAATATTAATATAGAAAAAGAAAGGGGAGTCATTGTGTCAAAATCAATGTCGATGAACTTACAGGATGTATTTTTAAATCAGCTGCGCAGGGAGAGGATTCCGCTGACTATTTACCTGACCAATGGTTTTCAATTGAAAGGGATTATCAAGGGGTTTGACAATTTTGTTATTGTCATTGAGGCGGACAACAAGCAGCAGGTGGTGTATAAACATGCGATTTCTACCATATCGCCGATGCAAGCAGTAAACCTGATTTTTAAAGAGGAAGTAAAACCAAGCTAAACATAAAACCAATTGCATAGACGCCCACAATGCGTCGCTTTAGCATGATTACAGCAGGCAAGTCCTGCTGTTTTTATTATAGTTGAAAGAGTTGATCCAATGACAGAACTTCAAATTTAGATTAATAATCTAATTTCAGTGGATTTCCTTCAACTTTAAGAGTAACAATCTCAGGTTTTTTGCCTGTAAGTTCTATCGTTCGGTCATCCGGTTGACCGGTTCCGATGTAAACGATATATGTGCCGGGATTTACAACTCTTTCCCCGTTATCATTAATCATGGAAATCTCATGCGGAGAGAGTATGAATGTAAATTCTGTTGTTTCTCCGGCAAGTGAGTAAACAGGTTTGAAAGCACGCAATTCCGGTTTTGGATTTTTAATGCCTTCATCCGGAGTCTTTACATAAATCTGCACTATTTCCCGGGTATTAAAACTACCGTTATTTAAAAGGGTGCCTTCAATGACTAAATTGTCTCCCGTGTTGATTGACAGGTTTTTCCCGGTTGAGCAGATTATTTCAAAATCAGAATAAGTCAGGCCGTACCCAAAGGAATACAAGGGAGTGCCGCTGAAGAAACGATATGTCCTGTCATGCATTTCATAATCTTCAAAAGCCCCAATCTGTTCAATTGCTTTATAGAAAGTAACCGGGAGTTTTCCGGATGGACTGTAGTCTCCAAATAGGGCCCCGGCTATTGCACGGCCCCCGAGGGACCCCGGGTACCAGGCCTGAAGAACTGCATCGCTTTTTTCATCAGCATTGCACAAACCGACTGCGCTTCCACTCATGTTAACAGTTATTATAGGGGTGCCCGTTTTATACAACCTGTCTATAAGTTCATTCTGCAGCCCGGGTAATTCGATATCATCCCTGTCGCCGCCGCCGAATTCAGGATAACGGGGATCGGCTTCCTCACCTTCAATTTTACTGTTGATTCCGATTGCTAAAATAACGATGTCAGCTGCCAAAGCACAGGATTCAGCTTCTGATAAGAGGGATGTCTCATCATCACGAAGTTCGGTCCTGCTGATGTGGCACCCGAGGGAATATAAAATATTAGCTTCGGGAATTGCTTCCCTAATGCCTTCAAGCAACGTCACAGTCTCTGAGGCAATTCCTTTATAGTTTGCAAACAATACATCCCGGTCGTCGGCATTAGGCCCGACGATGGCAATTGTCTTTATATCTTTTGAAAGAGGGAGAATCCCGTTATTTTTCAGCAATGTCATGGTTTTACAAGCCGCTTCACAAGATTTCCGGCGGTGTTCAAGTGAATCATTGGCTGAATATGGGATTGATGCATAAGATACGTTTTCAGGGGGGTCGAACATGCCAAGCCGCATCCGTGCTTCGAAAAGCCTGGTTACTGATGTATCGATTTCCTCCTCTTTAATCAGACCTTCATCGAAGGCAGCCTTTAATCGGGCATATGTTTTGCCACAGTTCAGATCGCATCCGTTTTTTACTGCCATAGCCGCTGATTCATGGGGATGGTTCGTGATATGGTGGTGGAGATGCAGATCGCATATTGCATGGCAGTCGGATACAACATAGCCTTCAAATCCCCATTCTTCCCGCAGTATCTTTTGAAGCAGAGTAGGGCTGGCGCAGCAGGCCTCGGAATTAGTCCTGTTGTATGCACCCATTACTGAGTATGCACCTCCGTCTTTTATACAATCCCGGAATGCAGGAAGATATGTTTCATATAAGTCGCGGTCAGACACCCTGGCATCAAAGGAATGCCTTAGCTTTTCCGGGCCGCTGTGTACAGCATAATGCTTTGCTGTTGCCACAGTTTTCAGATACTTTTCGTTGTCACCCTGCATGCCTTTTATAAAAGCAACTCCCATGCGGCCGGTCAGGAAGGGGTCTTCACCGTATGTCTCGTGGCCGCGGCCCCATCTGGGGTCGCGGAAAATATTGATGTTGGGACTCCAGATAGTCAGGCCTTTATATATGCCGGTATCACAGCGTCTTAAGTATTCATGATGTTTTGCACGCACTTCATCAGATACAATGCAGGCGCAGTCATAAACCAGTTTGTCGTCAAATGAAGCTGCCATTCCAATAGACTGGGGAAAGACAGTCGCTGTTCCGGCCCTTGCAACACCATGAAGCGCTTCATTCCACCAAGTATAAGCAGGTATTCCAAGACGGGGGACTGCTGGTGAAAAATGGAGCATCTGCGATATTTTCTCATCAACTGTTAAAAGTTCAACAAGTTTAACGGCCCTTGTTTTAAAATCAAGTGATAAATCATAGAAAGCGTACATATAAAACCCCCGGAATATTTATATGGTTACTTTATCATATTTTCGCCGTAAGTTCATTGACAGCGGAATGCTGCCGAACGATAATTAAGGCTAAAATGGTTCTAAATGTTAATAATTTATGAACATTATAAATTTTAGATAAAAATGTCAGTAAAGAATGCTATAATTCTCATAGTAAAAACGACTTACTGAGGCGGGGTATGAAGTATAAATTATTCATAGTATTCATTTTTTCGATTTCACTGCTGATGGCTTCCGGTTGCGGCCTTCTTCCTAAAGAGGACGAACGGCTGACTCCCCCGATAAAAGAAGCAAGGGAAGTACAATATAGAACAGAAGAAGTAACCAGAATGGATATAGAAAAGAAACTGGTGCTTTTTTCGCAGTGGAAAGCTGCAAGCCAGGTTTATTATGCATTTACTGAATTCAATGCCCCGTTCCTGGAATATAGGGTTTCCATAGGCGATTATGTAAAGCCCGGCGACGTTCTTGCAGTCCTTGATATAGGGGATATCGACAAAGAACTTCGCGATATGGAAATCACTTATCAAAAACAAAAACTTTCATATGAAAGAACCCTTGAAAGATATGAGGCAGGCCTTGCCAGCGGATATGACCTGCGTCTTGCAGAACTTGATTTCGAAGATTCAACAAACAAATTCAACGATTTAAAGGAAGAAAAGGCAAACTCGTTGCTGCTGGCTGATGTCGAAGGCATTGTCCAGGTCCTTATGAGTTACGAGAAGGGCGACATGGTTAACACAGGTATTACCGTTGCTACAGTAGTAAAAAATGACGACATTATCCTCCAGGCATCATCCCGCCAGGTCGGCAGCTCCAATCTGAAGGTCGGCGATTATGCACTGCTGGAAAGCAAGGGCGTGGAAATTGACGGAATGGTTTCCGCAATATACGGCAACTTCGTTACACTTGAGCCTGAATACATGCTGGATGATTGGGAACTTGGCAGTTCGGTAAAAGTTGATATTCCGCTGGATAGTTCAATTGGAGCCCTGGTTGTGAACAGGGATGCAGTAAAGAGTGTGGGCGGAAGAAATTATGTAAGGCTTCTGATTGACGGAATTGCCATAGAAAAATCTGTTGAACTTGGAATTTCCAGCGGAAGATACATTGAAATAATATCAGGACTTGAAGAAGGCGACGTAGTAATTCTTAACTAAGCGGGAGAAGAATTTTGTTTAAACTGATCATAAGAAAAATGATAAAGAACAAATGGCTGGTACTGAGCCTTATTATAGGCTGCATGCTTGCTGTGTCCGTAATAGGTTCAATACCCATGTATTCGGATGGAATTCTCCAGAGGATGCTGATCAAGGATTTTGAACTTGACCAGGAGGAAAAGAATGTTTATCCCGCTTTCAATAAATTCGAAGGTATTTTCTCAAATATTCCTGATGAGGAACAGAGATATCAACTGTATAACTGGTATAACGATAATATAGAACAGAGGATGGCATTGAGCATACCGATGGATATAGCCGTCGGGTATAGGACAGTGGGGATTCAGAATAGAATATTCCTCGATTCAAGGGAATGGCCGACATTGCTTCAGGAAATACTTGATAAAAAAACTTTCAAATCGGTCAGCACAGGAAAAGTCAACACATATGCGGTGGATACTCTATCGGATATGATAGACCTTTTGCAGGGTGAGATGTATTCGCCGGGTTCCAGGATAATTAATAATGAGGTTTTCTCAGGTGAAGTTTATGAAGCGGTCGTTACCAGGGATGCAATGCAGAGAAACCGTTATTCATTGGACGGAATATACACCATGACCCTTAATAAAGATGAAGAAGAGTATATACTGAATTATCAGATAGTCGGTGTTGTTGATATTAAGGAAGAAATGACGCCGTTCTTCTCAATGGATTACTATGGTGTTTATTTCGATTATGATACATTCCTGAACGAAATAATAAACGAAAACAGCATGTATATAGGCATATGCGAATGGTATTACGCATACGACTATTATCAATTCAGGATGAAAGATGCCCCCGGAGTCCTTGAAACGCTGGATGAGAATTATACCTGGATAAATGAAAACTATGGACGGCTCAAGCAGGGCCTGTCATTTGAAGCAACAATAGACGATTACCTTACCCGTGCCGGAAAATTATCGGGGCTGCTGCTGCTGCTGGTTATTCCGGTAATCCTGATGATAGGGTTTTACGTATCCATGATAGCCCAGTTGATTATGGAGCAGGAAAAGAATGAAATAGCAATGCTTGAAAGCCGCGGTGCCAGCCGTAGGCAGATATTCAACATATACCTTGGGGAGAGTGTGATAATCGGCATTATTGCTTATATTCTGGGTATTTTCGGTGCATATTATATGACGCAGATCATCGGTGCATCAAACGGCTTCATGGAATTCGTTGACAGAAGCGCAATGGACGTCAGTATAGGGATGAAGACAATTCTATTCGGTGGCGCTTGTGCATTGCTGTTTATATTCATGATTCTGGTGCCTGCATTTAAAGCTTCTAAATTTACAATCGTGGAATTCAAGCAGGGCAAGGCTGTATTTTCTAAAAAACCTTTCTGGCAGAAGTTTTACCTTGATGTCGTACTGCTTATCATCGCATCGTACGCATTGTTCAATTACAATAAATTCAAGGATTTCATAAGTCTGACCGGCGACGGGCAGGTTGATTACCTGGTTTTCTTTGCAGTGACATTTTTCATTCTGGGCATAGGTCTTGTGTTCATGCGAATATACCCGCTGATTATAGACGGTATTTTCCGACTGGGAAGAAGAATATGGACGCCATCCATGTATGCTGCTTTCACATATGTTGCAAGGGGTGGCAACATGAGGCAGTTCATTATGATTTTCCTCATACTTGCACTTGGCGTAGGTATATTCAATGCAAATTCTGCAAGGACAATCAATGAGAATACCACCGATCTGATCAAATATCAGAAAGGAACCGAGATAATCCTTAATATCGGTGAGATGGGAATTGATGAAGAAGGCAACATGATGGATATATCCGATACTACGCAAAGGTCGGAAACATTTGAAATCATTAAGAACTACGAAGGCATTGAAGATATTACCAAGGTTGCCACAATGACCGTCGACATGGGGGCTGAATCAAGAGCTTCGCAGAGGTTCAGGGATGTTAAGCTTATGGCTGTAACACCCGAGGAATTCGGAAATGTCATCTGGTACAGGGATGACCTGTATGATTATCATATAAATCATTATCTTAACCTAATGGCCAGATTTCCGGAGGGCGTATTGATTTCCAGAACCATGGCTGAAGGTCTCGAAGCAGAACCCGGCGATATGCTGTATATAAAAGTAGACGATAAAGAAATAAACGTACCATTGCTTGCTGTTATTGATTACTGGCCTTCATACAATAGGTATGCGAATATAGATGAAGATGGCAGCGGAGATGAACAGGAACTTTGCATAATTCATTATGATATGCTTAGGGCTTCCATAGGCGAATTCCAGTCGTCGGTATGGTTGGCGAAAAAAGACGGGGTGCTTGACAGCGAGGTAAATGATTACCTTGCGGAAAGCGATATAACTCTTTTAAATGCGATTTATACTGACTATGAAGTTTCAGAGATGAAAAAAGACCCGATGCTGCATGGCATGAACGGCATATTGACTCTGGATTTCCTGGTTACGATGATTATATGCGGCGCCGGATTCATAATATTCTGGATTCTGTCAATAAGACAGAGGGTGCTGCAATTTGGTATATTCCGCGCGATGGGACTTAAAAAGAGTGAGATTATTTCAATTATAATCTGGGAGCAGATACTTATATCCGCAATAGCTATCGTCATGGGTATTATTATCGGCGGTCTAACTAGTGAATTGTTTGTTCCGCTGTTCCAGATTGTTGATACGGCGCAGGAAAGGGTAATCCCGTTTGTTACAGCCTATGAACGACAGGATTATGTCAGGATTTATGCACTTGTGGCTGCAATGCTGATAATCGGAGTAAGTGCCATTGCAAGGTTTACAACCAAGATTAAGATGGACCAGGCAGTAAAACTTGGGGAAGACTGACGGAGGAATTTATGTCCATTTACATTACTGATAACATATGCAGGGATTTTATTCAGGGAAGCCAGACTGTCCATGCGTTGAAGAATATCAATATTAATATACGCAAGGAGAGACTGACAATCTTTAAAGGAAGGTCAGGTTCCGGCAAAACCACTCTGATGAATATCATGGGCGGACTTGACAGGCCTACATCGGGTACCGTCATTTTCGACAAGCATGACATAACAAAAATGCATGATTTTGAAAGGGATAGCCTAAGACGTACTGAAATAGGTTTTGTGTTCCAGTCGATAGCTTTGATATCCGTTATGAACGCATATGAAAATGTCGAGTTCGGACTTAGGGTTGCGGGAAAAGAAACCAATAATTGGTCAGAAACGGTAAAAAAGAGCCTTGAATTAGTAGGTCTTAGCAAAAGGATGTACCACAAGCCTCATCAGCTTTCCGGCGGGGAGCAGCAGAGGGTCGCAATCGCAAGGGCGATAGTTCATAGGCCAAGGATAGTCTTCGCAGACGAGCCTACAGCTGAACTTGACACACACCTTGGGCTGCAGGTAGTGCAGCTGTTCAAACAGCTGGTACGAGACGAGGGCATAACAGTAATAATGACAACCCATGATCCTAGTATGAATGAAATAGCCGATCATGTTATATCTTTGGAAGACGGCGAGGTAGTAGATGAAACTTAAGGATTTACTGTTAAAAAAGACAAAAGCCGCTGGAAGGATCGTAGACAACCATGAAGAGCTTGAGTATGATCCCGCCAATGTAATAACCTGTGAAAATCTTGTAAAGATTTACAAGACCAAGGACACTGAAGTGGTTGCACTCCAGGGACTTGACCTTGATATAAAGTTCGGAGAAATGATGGCCATAATTGGCAACAGCGGGAGTGGAAAGTCTACATTATTGAATATGATAGGCGGCCTTGACAGGCCGTCCGCCGGGAAACTAATTGTCAATGGAACTGATTTGCTGAGGATTAAGCACAGCGAGATAACGGATTACAAGAAGAATTCGGTTGGGTTCGTTTGGCAGAATAATGCGAGGAATCTTATACCATATCTTTCCGCAAGGCAGAATGTTGAACTTCCAATGGTAATTGCCAATAGGAAGAACTATAGGAAAAAGGCTGCGGAATTACTTGAGCTTGTCGGTCTGCAAGACAGAATGAATAACAGGCTTAGGGAATTGTCAGGAGGAGAACAGCAGAGGGTCGCTATTGCAATTGCCATGGCGAACGAACCTCAGATTCTGCTGGCGGACGAACCTACCGGGGCAGTTGACACGACGACTGCAACCCAGATTTTCAAAGCTCTCAGGCGTTTGAATACAGAGACAGGTGTTACAATCATAATTGTTACCCACGACCGCGGCGTTGCAAAGAATGTCGATAGGGTTGTGGCAATAAGCGACGGAAAGACCAGCAGCGAATTTATACGTAAAAAAAGTTATGTACAAGAGCTTGAGGAACTTGACAGGATGATTGGAGTCGAGGAATCGGATACCCATGAGGAATTGGTAGTAATAGACAGACACGGAAGGCTCAAGCTGCCGGAGGAATATATGGAGGACATCGGCCTTGACAGAAACAGTAGGATCAAGATGGAGCTTGAAGGAGACAGGATAGTCATCTACAAGCAGGACGAGGACAGGCAGTGATGGATAAAATGATGAAAAAAAGTTTTATTATACTTATATTAATAATTATATCCATGTTCCTGCTAACGGCATGTACAGATGAGCTAAAGGATCCGTTTGCTGATTTCCAATATGAAAAGGATGTTGAGGTAATTAAAACGTTACCTGTGGAAAGGCGTGACATTGAAATAACCAATACTGTATTTGCCAAGAGCATACCAAGGGCAAAGGAAGTTCAGTATTATGAGGAAGTTACCGGTTATTTCAAGGAATATGCAGTAGCCCTTCTCTCTGAGGTTAAGGCAGGTGATGTTGTTGCCGTACTTGACAGCAGCACTTTGGATAAGCAGATAAGGGACCAGAGTATCAAATATGAAAAGGCAAGGCTTAAATATGAAAAAGCCAAACTGGAATTTGAATCGACGGGTAAGAATGAAAACATCATGCTTACGGCAAAGCTTGATTTTGAATATGAGGAACTTAAATATAATGAACTTCAGATTCAGTATGACGGGCTTGCACTAAAGGCTGCGATTGACGGTGTAATTACAAGGATGCCGGCAGACCCGGGCGATTTCATGAACGGCAACAGCGAGGTTTTTGAAATAACGGATAGTTCCGAGATTTTCATATCTTTCAGCGCTGAATACGGCCAGGGACTTGGCATCGGTGACATTCTTGAGATTGATATAAGGAGCAGTGACGAGATCGTAGATGCAGAGGTTATTGAGATTAACAATGATGAGATTATACTTAAGCCGTTGATTATACATGACTCTTTCTCAAAGACCGGTACATTGGTGTATGTGAGGATGCTTGTTGATAAAAGGCTTAATACATTGGTAATAGATGAGGACAGTGTCATTTCGGAAGCAGGCAGGAATTTTGTATATGTAATGGAAGATGGGAACAAGAGTGAAAGGGATATTAAAACCGGCATTGCCAGCGAAGGATATGTCGAGGTACTTTTCGGCCTTGAGGAAGGCGAACTTGTTGTTTCTGACCCGTATTGATTATTTTGATTGAGTTTAAACCGTCAAAGGAGCGGAATATGGCTATTGCTAAAAAAATATTATTAATATTGACATCGCTGGTTCTATTGGGTGCCTTTTCAGCATGTTCATATTTCCTGCCCGGGGAAAAGAAAGTAGTGACACCTGAACTTATTGAATCAAAGGAAGTGGTGATGCCGTCTACTCAGGTCAGACGCGGAGATTTGATTATGTTCCATGATATAGAGGCTACATTTGTCCCCGAACCGACGGAACGCCATATGGCTGAAATTACTATCAATGGTAAGGTCAGCGAAATCTATTATTACGTCGGAGAAGCGGTTAAAGAAGGCGATCTTGTCCTTGAACTTGATACAGATGTAATTAATGACAAAATTCTCGTTCAGGAAATTAATACTGAAAAACTGCGGCTGGCTCACGAACAAAATCTTGCATTATACGAGCTTGGAAAAACTGACAGATATACTGTTGAGCTTTCAGGCCTTACACTTGAAGCTTCCCGGAATTATCTGGCTGATTTAAAGGACGAACTAAGCCAGCATTATGTATATTCGCCATCTGACGGTGTAATTGTATCCATGAAATACAGCATCGGGAATAATGCCTTTGGAGATGCGTTTGAGGTTTCAGATCTAAGCAAAGGCATAATCGAAGTAATGATTAACGCCAATAAAGACTACTTGAGTCCTGCTGAAGAGGCACTTTACGACCTTGAAATCGGTGACTCGGCAGTGCTATTCTACGAAGGATTCGAATATCAGCTGGAATTGATAAGGGATGCCAGCACCTATTATACGCAGATCGGGTATGATCCGGCATACACACATACACAATTCAAAGTTCTTGAACTACCGGAGGGTATCGGATTCAATAAAAAGATAACGGTCAGGAATGTTACGGACGAAGCGCTTGATACGGTTGTAATTCCCATGAATGCAGTTTATTCATCCGAAGAGAACCCCTACACATATGTTATCAGAGGACGCGAATTTGAGAAGAGGTATATTGAGCTTGGAATGGATGACGGGCATTTTTATGAGGTTGTTTCCGGCCTTGCTGAAGGAGAGGAAATCCTGAAAGTCAACTGAAGGCGCCATAATGCGATATCCGCTAATATAAAAAGTATTTTTGATAATGTTTTGGACTCTCCCGGTGTTGTATAATGATTACAAACTATCGGGAGGTTTTTTTATGGGTAATTTAAAAAACGAGTTGGCTGTCAACGGCGGACCGGTTTTAATCAATGGAGGACTCAAAAACCGATTTAATATAGGTATTGAAGAAAAAGAAGCTGTTATGGCTATGTTCGATAAAGCTATTGAGACGGGTCAAGCTCCGGGTTACAACGGGGCTGAGGAAGACAAACTTTGCAGTGATTTTGCCGAATTCATGGGCGGCGGTTATGCCGATGGGGTGAACTCCGGTACAACTGCGGTTTATGTCGCATTAAGGGCATTGGACCTTGAACCTTTTTCTGAGGTCGTCGTCAGCCCTGTGACTGATCCGGGAGGGATAATGCCAATAATCATGAACAACTGCATTCCTGTGGTTGCTGATGCGGCACCCGGCTGCTACAATACCGATGCGGAACAGATAGAAAAAAGATTAACTGAATATACAAAGGCAATAATCGTTTCACATATAATGGGCGAGGCTGCCGAAATGCCTGCAATTATGGATCTTGCGAAGAAACACGGGCTCAAGGTCCTTGAAGACTGTGCCCAGGCGCATGGAGCCAAGCTTGATGGAAAATACGTAGGTACTTTTGGAGATGTAGCAGCATTTTCAACGATGTTCGGGAAACACTTCAACACAGGAGGTCAGGGCGGCATGGTCTTTACTCAGGATGAAGGCACCTATTGGCGCATCAGGCAGTATGCCGACAGGGGTAAACCCTTCGGACTTCCGGAAGGATCATTCAACTGTGTCGCTTCCCTCAATTTTAATTTAAGCGATATGTCCGCAGCGATAGGTATTGTTCAATTGGCAAAGCTTAAGGACCTGGTTGACTCAAGACGTAATGTCGTAAACTTACTAAAAGAAAGGTTTGCCAATTTAAAATCAGTATCAGTCCCTGAAATTCCAAAAGGCTCTGAACCTTCGTATTGGTTTTACAGATTGCGTTTCAATGATAAAGCAGTCAAATGCAGTAAAGCTGAATTCCTAGGCGCTGTGGAAGCTGAGGGCGTGAAGATGATAAAGGACTACAGCTTTGCACGTCCGTTCCTCATGGACTGGTTCATAAATAAGAAAGCCTTCGGTACCGGCGGCTTCCCGTGGACTGCACCACAGTACAAGGGCAATTATTCAACCGAATTTGACTGCCCGAACGTTGCCGAATCCCTAGACAGCTGCTTCAACCTGTTTGTATACGAAAGCTGGGGCGAGGAAGAAGCCGAACTGATATTCCGCGCATTCGAAAAAGTCGAAAACGCATACACCGAATAAAAACCAAAGGCTGCCTTACTTAAACAGACAGCCTTTCTTAAAGTTTTCAAAGGCTGCCCTGAATGAACATTAAAAACTGTCTTGAATAAACATTAAAGGTTGCCTTGAACGAACTATTGATAATTATCCGGAATATATCCTGGTAGGGGAATTATGTCATTCTATAATACAAAAAATTATTCATATTTACTGCAACAAGACTGTTCAGTTGTTATAACCGGCGACAGCCTTGCATATAATAGGTATGATTTTATAGACGAACCGATGATGAATGCTTGGGATTGCCCTATAGCAATGCAATCCTGGTCATTTTTACTCCGCGATTATCTGATAACGCATAGCAGCGGTTGGGTTCCGGCTGAAAAAATCAATATCCAAATCAACCCTCGGGATATGTTAGCAGATCCCCCAAAAGCTGCGTTAATAAAAAAACACGATCAAAGGTTGCCCTTAACAGAACAGCAGCCACTTGATACATTAAGTATTAATGTTGAAAACTCTATTTCGGCTATCCAAATCAAAGGCTGCCCTGAAAATCTCTGTTTCATAACCAATTCAAAGGCTGCCTTGTTTGAAACTGACGGAAAGCAAATTGATTTACAAGGGGATATTAACCTTTTCAATGGGTCCTACTTCAAATGGGTAACATCCCATTCGGGATTTCTAAAAAAATTTATTGAAGGCAGCCTTTTAAATATCGCAGGTGCTGCGGATACTAAAACCGACGTTTTCTTAACTGGAAGCGGAAGCAAGACAGCTGAATGGATGCTTGAAAATTCGTATGAGCGTATTTTAAAATACAATCCGAACTTATGCATACTGATAATCGGGGCAAATAACCGCCGGATGAACAATCCAAAAAACTTCAAGGCTGCCTTAAATGAATTGATTGCAGCCATGAAGGAAAATAAAACCGAGATAATTTTAATTTCTCCTCCGCATTCTACAACTACTGATCCACAGTGGGGCGCTGATAATATATATCAGCCTAATGAAGTAGTTACAAAACCTATAATGAAAATTTTAAAAAAGGCAGCCTTTGACAATAAAATCCCGTTTATTAACCTTTTTGAGTTCTTCAGAGGTATTCCTAGTGGTGATTGGAGATTCGATAACACCCATTTCACCCAAGAAGGCAACTTTTTACTTTATAAAGCGATAATTGATAATTATTTTAAGGAGTAAATCATGAAAGTACTGATTGTTACAGATTTGGAAGGTGTTGCCGGAATAGTTGATAAAGACAACTGGACGCAGCTACATTCAAAATATTATGAAAAGGCTACAAGGCTGCTAACAAATGAAACAAACGCTGCCGTACAGGGTTTCCTGGATGGAGGCGCGGATGAAGTGATTGTTCTTGACGGGCATGGACCCGGTGCAGTTGACATAGAGTTGCTTCATGACAAGGCACGGTATGTCAGACTGGTTCCATCTCATATAATTTGTGAGAAATTTAAAGTTGATGCCATTGCATGGGTCGGGCAGCATGCAAAAGCCGGGACGGAAGGTGCTCATATGGCTCATTCGGGCAATTTTACTGTGATTGATTACAGGCTCAATGAAATATCCCTCGGCGAGTTCGGAAGAACGGCTGCCGGTGCAGGGAATTTTGGAATTCCTCCTATTTTCGGGAGCGGTGATAAAGCTTTCACAATTGAAGCCCTTGGCTGGTGCCCTAATATGGAAACAGTATCAGTTAAGGAGTGCTTTGAAACCGGAAGAGGCGACGATATGACTTACGAGCAATACTACAGAAAAAACATCGGGGCAATCCATCTTTCACCTAAAGAATCCTGCAATAGGATTTACAAGGGTGCCTTGAATGCAATTCGCCGTTTCATGGAAAAACCCGAAGTCTTTAATTGTGTTGAAATCAAGCCGCCTTATGTTCAATTCCAAAGGATACGCCCGTCTGAAGGGAAAAGGGGATACGACATAATAAAAAAAGCTGATTCATTCGAAGGATTGCTTAGGGCAAAGGAAGTTATTAAAGAGTGGGAATAAAAAAAGAGCCGTCCGGCTCTTTTTTTTAAAGGGTAGTTATTGCCCTGTATACTCAAGGATTTCAATTTTTATCAAAATGACATCATCAACGGGTTTTGATGTTGTCTTATTTATTTCAACAGCTGCAATTGCATCGATAACATCCATGCCTTTAAAGACTTGGCCGAAGATCATATGGCCGTTATTGGTTGAGCCTTGGCCTGTATGTCCGTTATCCAACCAGGGTGTTCCGCCGATATTAAGATAATTCTGTATTACTTCTTCATTATATTTCTGTGCTTTCAGCCATGTTTCGGCATCAGGATTAGAACTAAGAGGTCCTGCCTGTACTATGAAGAACTGGCTTCCATTCGTATTGGGACCCGAATTCGCCATTGATAACGCTCCCTTATAATGGAACAGGTTGCCGGTAAAATAATCAGGAAAAGGTGACCCCCAAATGCTTTCTCCACCCATGCCGGTTCCGGTTGGATCTCCGCCCTGGATCATAAAGTCACTTATAACCCTATGGAATATCTGACCGTCATAATAGCCGTTTTTGGCATGTGTTGTAAAATTCTCCACGGCTTCAGGGGCTTCATCTTTAAAAAGGCGCAAATAGATATCGCCCATATTCGTCTTGATAATTGCAAATTCCTCTCCTGTTTCAGGCACAGCAAATTGGTTTATTTCCACTTTCTTACATCCTCCAAAAGTAAATAATATCGCTAATAATATAAATACGGCTATAATCCGTTTTCTCATATCTCTCCGTCCTTATATAAAAATCCTTTTTAATTATGTTATAATAACTTGGAAATAGCAAGTAAAAAAAGCGGAGTGAAAATGGGAGATTTTGAGAACAGTATTCGCAATTTCAGCATAATTGCACATATTGACCACGGCAAGTCGACCCTTGCCGACAGAATCATAGAAAAAACCGGACTGCTGTCTGAAAGGGAGATGGAAGATCAGGTTCTCGACAACATGGATTTGGAGAGGGAAAGGGGAATAACCATCAAATCCCAGGCTGTCAGGATGATTTATAATGCCAATGACGGCAAGGAGTATATTTTCAATTTGATTGATACCCCTGGTCATGTCGATTTTACTTATGAAGTTTCACGCAGTCTTGCAGCATGCGACGGGGCCATCCTGGTGGTTGATGCTGCACAGGGTATAGAAGCCCAGACACTGGCAAACGTGTACCTGGCGATTGAAAATGGACTTGAAGTCCTTCCGGTCATAAATAAAATTGATTTGCCGGCAGCCAGGCCTGAGCATGTCATTGATGAAATTGAAGATGTCATCGGCATAGAAGCTCAACATGCTCCAAAGATTTCCGCTAAAAACGGATTAAACATTGAAGATGTTCTTGAAGCAGTGGTAAAATATCTGCCTCCTCCGGATGTGCCCGAGGGAGACACTCTGAAAGCTTTAATATTTGATTCGAAATATGATTCTTACAAAGGTGTTATTGTCTTTGTGCGCGTAATGGAAGGCACCCTTTCACTTAATCAAACTGTTCTGATGATGAACACAAAATGCCGCCATCTTGTAAATGAAGTTGGATATATGAAACCCGGCGGATATATCCCTGCCGAGGAACTTAGGGCCGGCGAGGTAGGATATTTCACTGCGAGTATAAAAAATGTAGCAGATACAAGAGTCGGTGACACAATCACATCAGCTGATAATCCTGCAGAGCAGCCCTTGCATGGATATAAGGAAGCTGTTTCGATGGTTTTCTGCGGAATTTATCCGGCTGACGGCGCCAGGTATAATGATTTGCGGGATGCCCTTGAAAAGCTGAAGCTGAACGATGCTTCCTTATTATATGAACCTGAATCAAGTGTTGCACTGGGATTTGGGTTCAGATGTGGATTTCTGGGATTACTACACATGGAAATTATCCAGGAAAGACTTGAACGCGAATATGATATGGACTTGGTAACAACTGCTCCAAGTGTAATATACAATGTTGTAAAAACTGATGGAACCGTTTTGAAGGTAGATAATCCTGCAAATATGCCCAATATTGCTGACATCGACTGGATGGAAGAACCGATTGCAAGGTCGGGAATCATAGTGCCGACTGAATTCCTTGGTAATATAATGGATCTTTGTGTTGAGCGGAGGGGAACATTTATCGATATGATATACCTTGATGAAACCAGGGTTCAACTTAATTACAACATTCCGCTGAATGAAATAATTTATGATTTCTTTGATGCACTGAAGTCCCGGTCAAAAGGCTATGCTTCTCTCGATTATGAAGTAACCGATTATGTCCGATCTAAGCTTGTTAAACTTGATGTTTTGTTAAATGGAGATAAGATTGACGCATTATCATTTATAGTACATGAGTCAAAAGCATATGCGAGGGGCAGGAAAATTGCTGAAAAGCTTAAGGAGAATATTCCTAAGCATCAGTTTGAAATACCTATCCAGGCATGCATAGGTGGTAAAATAATTGCAAGGGAGACGGTCAGGGCTTATAGGAAAGATGTGCTTGCCAAGTGTTACGGCGGCGATATCAGCAGGAAGAAGAAACTACTGTCGAAACAAAAAGAAGGTAAGAAAAGAATGCGGTCATTGGGCAGCGTAGAGGTTCCCCAGGAAGCATTCATGAGTGTTTTGAAACTGGATACATAATATGAAAGATTTAAGGATTTACATTCATATCCCATTCTGCAGACAACGATGTGCGTACTGCGACTTCGTTACGTATGATGATAAATCCTATCTTATTGATAGCTACTTCAAAGCCCTTGACACTGAAATTGCACTGTATGCTCCACAACTTGCTGAATCAAATATCACAAGCATTTTCTTAGGGGGAGGAACCCCGTCATACCCCGACGCCAAATACTTGAAGGCTGCCTTAAACAAATTTAATTATTCTAAAGATGCCGAAATTACAATTGAGGCAAATCCCGGGACCGTCGATTATGACAAGCTTGCTGAGTACAGGGAGGCTGGGGTCAACAGGATTAGTTTCGGTGTACAGTCATTCGAAAATGATATGCTCATAATAATGGGACGCATCCATGACCGTGCCTTGGCCCTTAGAAACATAAAAGATGCCCAAAAGGCCGGATTTGACAACATTAGCATTGACCTTATGCACGGATACCCGCTTCAGACAGAAGAGGGCTTCAGAAACTCATTGCAGATTGCCGTTGAACTCGGTATTTCCCATTTATCCTGTTATAGTTTAAAAGTAGGGGAGCAAACCCCTCTTCAATCTATGCTTGATAAAGGTCTGCTTCCTGAACCTGATGATAATATAGACAGAAAAATGTACAGGGCAGCCTTGGGATATCTTCCTACTAAAGGATTCAAACATTATGAAATTTCAAATTTCGCAAAGCCCGGCAAAGAATCTAAACATAATATAGGGTATTGGATTCTTGATGAATACCTAGGATTTGGAGCCGGAGCCCACTCATATTACAATGGCAGGAGATTTTCTAATACAGGTGATCTGGGTATATATATCAGGTCGTTAAACGATTTTAAATTTCCTGAGGATTACTCCGAAATAGTCGATGAAGAGGAAAGCATAAAAGAATTTATGATCCTTGGACTAAGGTTGATTGACGGTATAAGCACCGAGGACTTTCTCCTTAGATATAAAAAAGATATTTTTTCTGTATATGGAACTGAAATTGATGAGTGCATCGACGCAGGTCTACTTGTCTCAGCCGGGAAAAAACTTAAACTCACCGCTAAAGGACTGGATTACGCAAACAAAGTCTTCAGAAAATTCATCTAAGGCAGCCTTAATATAATTTCCAAAAATCATTCAGGGCAACCTTGAATGATTTTTATTTGGAGAAAACTTGGATTTAGTATGACAATTATTGACACAAAACATATTTAATGGTAAAATTTTCCATATTGAACAGGAGGTCAAAATGAATTGCATCAGACATAAAAGCAAGAACAATGAATACCATATAATTTTAACTTTTTTAAAAGAGCTTAGGGTTTTTTCCGATCTGGAAGACCGCCGGAAATACAATAGGATAATGCTTGAAGTTATGGAGAAAATGGGATGTAAAATATACGCTCAGGCAATAATGCTTAATCATGTGCATATGATAATAAAGGAAGGTGAAGAAAAGAAGATTTCATCGATTATCATAAGCTTATGCACTCGTTTTGCTAAATACTATAATAAAAAGTACAGTAGAAAAGGCAAATTGTTCAGCAGGAGATACAAAAGCATACCCATAAATGATGAATTTTATTTTTTTAGGCTTTTTAGATATATTTTACGAAACCCCGTCAAGGCCGGTTTATTAGATTGCCCATGGGAATATGCATGGTCATCGGCCCGTCAGTATATGGTCAGGGAAGGGGATTTCTATTTTCCTGAGGTTATGGCCCGATTTGAAAGCAGCTTCAAATTTCATCCGTATACTATTGAAGAATTTGTGGGATTTAAAGGAGATGATCAGCTTGGCTATTTTGTGAATCAAATAGTAAATAACAATTATAAACTTATGCCGTTGTTTACAATGGAAAAGTTTCTCAACAGTACGATTGATGATACTATGATTTTAGGAGTCAATATGCATCGATATTATGATGATGAAGCCCTGGAAGTCTATGCAAATGAATTGAAGTCAATTTCTATTACTGACCTAAAGAACCATACAGAGGGCAAGGAGAAGAAACTGGTAATATTCAGATTAAGGCAATTGGGAATTACCCTGGTTCAAATAAAAAAATTCAGCGGGATGACTGCTTCAGAAATCAAAAAAGCAATGTATCCCTCATAAAGAAAATTCAAAACTAAATAAATTTCAATACTTAAATTTCCTGTGCAGTTACTTTTTCAATAACTGCTTTATTTTTACCGGATTTCTTTATTTCATCATGATAAATTCCAAATAATAAATATCCACGTAAAATTATGAGCAAAACAAAACATATAAGGCAGCCTTACATATTTAAGGCAGCCTTAAGAATTTTGTGGAATAGTATTGACAAAGCCGTGGGCTGGTGGTATCTTTTGTGTAGGTTAGCACTCTCGGTGCGTGAGTGCTAACGGGAGGAAAGAATGAATCTGAGGACCACGGCCATATTAAGGGCAATTATCGAAGAATATGTAAAAAATGCAGAACCGGTAGGTTCTAATACTGTTGCTAAAGAATATGACTTCGGTGTGAGCTCAGCGACAATAAGAAACGAAATGGCTCTCCTGGAGAGCCTGGGATTCATTTCATCGCCGCACACTTCAGCGGGCCGCATCCCTATGGAAAAGGCCTACCGCTTTTATGTAAACACGATTCTGGATGAAAGCCTTAGTAATTTCGAAGAGGAATTCATCCAATTGTCCAGTTACCTGGAGCCTGAGTCTTTCAGGAGAATGGTAGAAAACGTATCCCGTGAAGTCTCTTCATATACCCATTATGCATCAATAGCGATAATCGCAGCTGATGGCAGGGATGCTATAGAACTTATCCACCTGATTAAGGTACAGGACAGGGAAATACTTTGCGTTGTACTGATGGAAAGTAAAAAAACAATAAGTTTTTCAACTGAGACCAAGACCGATGTCCCTAAGGAAAAACTCGATGAACTGTCCCAAACCCTAACAATCAAGCTCAAAGGAGTGAAAAGTTTCAATATCGGCGATGTGGATATCGAATTTTCAGAATATAAGGAAGATCTTGAAAAAATCGTAGCAAACATAGCTATTCAGGCAGCTGAAAATTGCGACATGGATGTAATCGTAGAAGGTGCATCCAACCTTTTCGATCTACCGGAGTTCCACGATCATAACAAAGCGAGGGAAGTAATAAGGATATTCAATGAACAGCAGGTGCTCTGCAACATGTTCAGGAAACCAGGTAAAAACGAAATAACAATCAGGATAGGCAGTGAAAACGAAATAGGCGAATTCAAAGGCATGACAACCATGTACAGAACCTTTGACTTCAACACACGCGGAATGATTTCTTTCGGGGTCGCAGGACCACTTAGGATGAATTATAGAAAAGTTTTGGCATCAATGCGTGATGTGGACAAACTCATGCACGAGATGCTCAGAATGCTGTAGAGAGGAGAGCAAAATGGCAGCAAAAAGCAAAGGCAACAAGGATAAGACAGAAGAGATACCCATTGAAGAAACCGTAGAAGCGGTTGATGAAAAAAATGAATTTGAAATTAAGGCGGAGCAGCTCGAAATGGATAAGGCAGAGTTAACCGACAGCTACAAGCGTCTTGCCGCTGAATTTGATAATTACAGAAAAAGGACGATCAGGGAAAAAGACGAAATCTTCAAGAATTCTACAGCTAGTCTTCTCGAAGCTTTCCTGCCGGTCATAGACAGTATGGAAATGGCCAAGACCAGCGTTGATGATAATGCTGAGAAGGCAGCCTTGAAGAAAGGCATCGAATTGGTTTACAGACAGTTCAGGGAAATCCTGGATAAATTGGATATAGAGGAAATAGAGTGCCTCGGCGAGGACTTCGACCCGGAGCTGCACAATGCGATTATGCATGTGACCGACGAAGCCCACGGTGAAAACGAAGTCATTGAAGTACTTAAAAAAGGCTATATATTCAAAGATAAGGTAATCAGGCACAGTTTAGTCAAAGTGGCAAACTGAACATTAAATAAACAATCCATAGGAGGATAATAAAATGGCAAAAGTAATTGGAATAGACTTAGGAACAACGAACTCATGTGTTGCGGTAATGGAAGGCGGCGAACCCGTCGTAATCGCAAACGCTGAAGGCGGCAGGACAACTCCATCGGTAGTTGCTTTTTCAAAGACCGGTGAAAGAATGGTCGGACAGGTCGCAAAAAGACAGGCGATAACCAATCCTGACAGAACAGTTCTATCAATCAAAAGGGACATGGGAACAAATAAGAAGGTAGATATTGACGGCAGGAATTATACCCCGCAGGAAATATCAGCCATGATTCTGCAGAAACTAAAAACCGACGCGGAAAGCTATCTTGGAGAAAAAATACAGCAGGCCGTAATAACGGTTCCGGCATACTTCAGCGATTCGCAGAGGCAGGCTACAAAGGATGCAGGAAAAATAGCAGGTATGGAAGTCCTCAGGATAATCAACGAACCCACGGCTGCAGCTTTAGCTTACGGGCTTGATAAGGAAGAAGACCAGAAAGTAATGGTATTCGACCTCGGAGGCGGAACATTTGACGTGTCAATACTTGATATAAGCGAAGGGGTATTCGAAGTTCTGGCTACTAACGGTAATAACAGACTTGGCGGCGATGACTTTGACGATAAGATAATTGATTTCATGGTAAAGACATTCAAATCTGAAAATGGTATCGACCTTTCAATGGATAAAATGGCAAAACAGCGTCTTAAAGAAGCCGCTGAAAAAGCGAAGATCGAACTTTCGACCGTTATGTCAACGAACATCAACCTTCCTTTCATAACTGCTGATGCAACAGGTCCCAAACATCTCGACATGACACTCACAAGGGCGAAATTCGATGATATGACCTCGGACCTTGTTGAAAAGACAATGGGACCCACAAAAAAAGCAATGAAGGACTCAGGTCTTGAAAAATCCGATATCCATAAGATACTTATGGTCGGCGGTTCAACAAGGACACCGGCGGTTCAGGATGCCGTTAGAAATTTCATTGGCAAAGACCCATTCAAAGGCATAAATCCTGATGAATGTGTAGCTGTCGGTGCAGCCATACAGGCGGGTGTTCTGACGGGTGATGTAAAAGACGTGCTTCTTCTTGATGTTACACCGCTGTCTCTCGGAATCGAAACCCTCGGTGGAGTTTTCACAAAACTTATTGAAAGGAATACAACAATTCCGACAAAGAAAAGCCAGGTATTCTCAACTGCTGCTGATAACCAGCCTTCAGTTGACATCCACGTTCTGCAGGGCGAAAGGGAAATGGCTCAGTATAACAAGACACTCGGCAGGTTCCAGCTTTCAGGCATTCCTCCGGCAATGAGGGGCATTCCTCAAATCGAAGTTACCTTTGACATCGATGCAAACGGTATCGTTCATGTTGCAGCAAAAGATAAAGGTACTGGCAACGAGCAGAAAATTACCCTGACCGCTTCATCAAACCTTTCCGACGATGACATCGAAGCAGCTGTAAGGGAAGCCGAACAGCACGCAGAAGAAGATAAAAAGCGCAAGGAAGAAGTCGAAATCAGGAACAACGCAGACTCAGCGGTATATCAGACTGAAAAGACAATGAAGGATTTAGCAGACAAGCTTGAAGAAGCTGACAAGGCGAAACTGGAATCCGCAATCAATGATGTTAAAGAAGCCCTTAAGGGTACTGATACTGATAAAATAAAGGATACCAATGACAAGCTGATGGAAGCCTTCAACGAAGTATCACAGAAGATATACTCCCAGAATCCGGGCGCGGGGGAAGATCCGGGGGCTCAGCAGGGACCTGAAGATAACACTGAAGATTCAGAAAATGTATACGACGCCGATTATGAAGTCGTAGATGACGAAGAACAATAATAACAACACCGGGTGCCGCCTGAAAAGGGCGGCATCCTTTCAAGGAGACATTTGTGGCTGAAAAGAGAGACTATTACGATGTCCTGGGGGTTTCAAAGGGCGCTGGTGAAGATGAGATAAAAAAGGCATATAGGCGTCTTGCAAAGCAATTTCATCCTGATATAAACCAGGATGACGCTGAAGCTGAACATAAATTTAAGGAAATAAGCGAAGCATATGAAATACTGAGTGATTCTAACAAACGTGCGCGTTATGACCAGTACGGTTTCAACGACCCTGGAACAGGCGGCGCTGGAGGATTCGGAGGATTTGGATTCGGAGGAGTCGAAGATATATTCGAATCATTTTTCGGAGGCTTCGGCAACTCGTCTTCAAGGCGCACAGGCCCCCGCAAAGGGGCTGATATCCGCGAACATGTAACAATTAAGTTCGAGGAGGCAGCCTTTGGGGTTAAGAAGAGCGTTAATGTCCTTAGGCACGAACACTGCCCTGAATGCGAAGGGACCGGCGCTAAAGCAGGAACTGAGCCGGAGCAATGCTCTAAATGCCATGGAACAGGTCGGACCCGTGTAAGGCAGAATACTCTTTTCGGGCAATTTGTAAACGAGCAAACATGCGATGCCTGCCGGGGCACGGGTAAAATTATCAAAGAACACTGCTCGAATTGCCGTGGTACAGGCCTTGAGCGTAAAACCAGAAAAATAGACATCAACGTGCCGGCCGGCATAGATAACGGACATACAATTTCCTTAAGAGGCGAAGGAGAACCTGGAACCCTGGGAGGACCTTCTGGAGACCTGCTTGTCACCGTAAGGGTCAAACCGCATGACAAATTCATTAGGAACGGTACAAACCTGCTGCTAAAGATAACAGTATCTTTTACACAGGCGGCGCTTGGAGCGGAGATTGAAATCCCTACAATTGACGGCAAAGTGAAATATAAAATTCATGAGGGAACACAGTCAGGCGATAAGTTCAGGATGAGAAACAAAGGCATGCCGTCGCTTAGAACAGGCAACAGGGGCGACCTTATCATTGAAGTATTTGTAGAAGTTCCCAAAAAACTCAACAGGAAGCAAAAGGCTGCCTTAAAAGAATATGCCGTACTCATGGGCGAAGAAAAGAAAACCAGGAAATAATATGAGATGGATTGAAATCTGCATTGAGTCCAACAAGGATATTACAGAAAAGGCGTCGATGATCCTGCTCGAGGCAGGAGCCAACGGCACCCGGATACAGAATCCTAAAGAAATAAAATCCCTTATAGACGAAGCCGGCGCGAAAGAACTGGCGGACTACGGGGATTTTTCTCAAATACTTGATAAATATCGGGTTATTGCTTATTTTGCGACCGGTTTTAATTTTGAAAACTTAAAGGCTGCCTTGAATGAATCTTTGGAAGAGTTTGATTTCAGGTGGAAGGAAGTCGACGATGACGAATGGACGGGAACCTGGAAAAAATATTACAAGGCTTTTAACCTGACTCCTAATATCAGAATAATCCCGTCTTGGGAAGCTGATGGAGATATTGCTGCAGATACCATAATAATGGACCCTGGAATGGCTTTTGGCACAGGCACACATGAATCCACAAGCCTATGCGCCGGATTGATTGAGGAAAAAATTAACCCCGGCGATGTTGTGCTTGATATTGGTGCCGGAACGGGAATATTATCAATTGCGGCAACCATGTTGGGAGCAAAGGCTGCCTTAGCAATTGATATTGATCCGGCTGCTGTTAAGACAGCCGGACAGAATTTTGAACTTAATCAGACCAAAAATGCAGCGGCATTTCTCGGCGAATTAAAAGATATCAGTAAATTCATTGAAAGTGATACGTTCAAGGCAGCCTTTGATACAAACAAGGCAGCCTTTGGCGGGAAATTTGATCTGATAGCTGCGAATATTGTTTCTGATGTCATAATTTCGCTTGCCGGAGATATGAAAAAATACTTGAAAGAAGGAGGCAGCCTTGTCTGTTCGGGAATAATTACGGAACGTGAAATTGACGTTACCGGTGCTCTTGAGGCCGCCGGATTCAAAAACCTAATCATGAGGCGAAAGAACGAGTGGACGGCTATAAGCGCTGATGCCTAAATTTTTTATTACGGAATATGAATTAACTGTCGGAAACACTGCTTATATAACAGGCGATGATGCAAGACATATTAAAAAATCTTTAAGGATGAAGCCAGAGGAAAAACTGGTAATTTGCGATGGGCGCGGAAAAGACTATATCGCAAGAATAAATAAGCTGGAAAACGATGCCGTGCTGGTTAATGTAGTGGCAGTCCATAATAAGAATGGCGAACCGGAAATCCAGGTAAATTTATATACTGCAATAACCAAAGGCGAGGGCTTTGAATATGCAATACAGAAATGCGTTGAGGCAGGTGTTCATTCCATAATCCCAATGTATACTGCGAGAACCATTGTGAAAATCCAGGACTCAAAGATTGATAAGAAATTTGAACGCTGGAACAGAATATCGTTCGAGGCGGCAAAGCAGTCGGGAAGAAGCCTAATACCACAGGTTGCATATCCCAAGGATTTTAATAAGGCGATTGAAGCAGTTTTGCCCGTGGACCTGTCAATAATCTGTTATGTCGAAGAAGGCACCCTTTCATTGAAAGACTTTTTCAGGGAGAACCTGAATGCTGGTAGAATCAACGTTTTCATCGGCCCGGAGGGCGGATTTACGGAAAATGAATGGAAAACTGCGGTTGAGAAGGGGATTAAGAGCGTTACATTGGGTAAAAGAATATTAAAGGCGGAAACAGCGGGTGTTTTTGTGACCGCCGCAGCCATGTATGAATACGGGGAACTTGGTAAAAAAGCATGAAAAAACCCGAAATTCGGAGCATATAAGAGTAAAGGGCCGAATTTATGATAAATTATCAAAAAAAACTGGAAATTCTGCTGATTTATGTTATACTAATGCAAGATTGAAAGAAGAGGTAGAAAATGGCGGTTAGCATGACCGGGTACGGCAAAAGCGTACTGGAAAATGACAGCATATCAATAAAAGTCGAAATCAAATCTGTAAACAGCAGATATCTGGATATTAATCTTAAAAGTTCACGCGGACTTTCCTTTATGGAGGAAAAAATCCGCAGTATGGTCAAGTCTGCAATTACACGCGGGAAAGTTGACATTTATATCGGAATGCGGGGCAATTCAGGCATTTCCAAATCGGTAGCAATCGATGAAAACCTTGCTTTGGCATATATGGAAGCACTTGACAGGCTGAAAGGCAAATTAAAGCTAAGGGGCAAGACCGCAATATCGGATTTTTCATCCGTTCAGGGGATACTCTCCATCGAGGAAAACGACCCCGATGAAGATGAAATTTCGCCGCTGGTTATCGCTGCTTTTAAACATGCACTCGATTCAATTGTCGATATGAAAACTACTGAAGGGCGGGCGCTCGAAAAAGACATGCTTCTAAAAATCAACGAGATGCAACAGATAATGACCGGTATTGAAGCCAGTGCAGCAGGCCTAACCGAAACCTATAAGGAAAAACTGAAAGCCAGGATTAATGAACTAATGGACGGAGTGGATGCTGACGAAGCAAAAATCGCTCAGGAAGTCGCTTTTTTTGCCGACAAGAGCAGTGTTGATGAAGAAATCACGAGGCTTAAAAGCCACATAAAGCAATTTGAAGAAAACATTGCGAAAAGAACCGTTGGCAGGAAGCTTGATTTCATAATCCAGGAGATGAACCGGGAATCCAACACGATTGGCTCGAAATCATCTTCCCTTGATTTGACTAATTATGCCCTTGAGCTCAAATGCATAATTGAGAAACTGAGGGAACAGGCACAGAATATAGAATAATGGATTCTGAAGAAATTCAGGCATCCGTTAACAGAGGAAAAACATGAAACTTATTAACATCGGATTTGGAAACATGGTGTCAACCTCAAGGATTATATCGATAGTGAGTCCCGAGTCAGCGCCTATAAAAAGAATGATTCAGGAAGCGCGTGAAAAAGGCAGCCTTGTTGACGCCACATACGGCAGGCGGACCAGGGCGGTCATAGTAACCGACAGCGGGCATGTTGTGCTTTCTGCGTTGCAACCGGAAACAGTAGGCCACAGGCTTGACGACAAAGAAACGCCTGAACCACAGGCATAGGGGGAACAAATGGCTGAGAAGGGAATACTAATAGTCGTATCAGCCCCATCCGGAACTGGAAAGGGTGCTATAATAGAGAAACTGCTGGCTGATGATAAATACATCACTCATTCCGTTTCGGCTACGACAAGGGATCCCCGAAAAGGTGAAAAAGACGGCGTCAGCTACTACTTCCTAAGCAGGAATGAATTTGAAAAAATGATTTCAGAAGGCGCTCTCATTGAATGGGACGAGTATATTGGTAACTATTACGGTACTCCCAGAAAATATATTGACGAAAGAACAGCAGCAGGAGGCGATGTTGTACTGGACATAACTGTTTCAGGAGCAGTCAATATAAAGAAGGAATGTCCAGAAGCTGTAATGATTTTTGTCCTTCCTCCTTCAATCGAGGAGCTTGAAAGAAGGATTACCAGGAGGGGAACCGACAGCCCCGAAGCAATAAAAAGAAGACTCGACTTCGCATATGCCGAATTCCGTCACGTGGATAAGTACGAATATGTTGTAGTCAATGACGACCTTGACCTGGCGGTCGACGAAGTTAAAACAATCATCGCCGCGGAGCGCATGAAATATAACAGAAATCCATCCATCCTGGATAAACTATACAAAGGAGACTTGAAATGATCTTATACCCATCATTGGAAGAACTCGAAAAGAAAATCGGACTCAGGTTCAGCGTTGTCATGGCGGTAGCCAAAAGGGCAAGGCAGCTGACTGAAGGTTCCCGTACATTTTATAAGGGTGACAACCACAATCCACTGACGATCGCAACCCATGAACTGAGCAAAGGCAGTGTTGTTTGCGTACCGAAGGAAGAAGGATATTTTGAAATGCCGGAAGCCACCGGCGTGGAAGATTAATAAGGAGAGACAATGAACAAAGAGAAGACCATGGAGAAAATGGTTTCCCTGGCCAAGAGAAGGGGATTTATATTTCCCGGTTCTGAAATATACGGCGGCCTTGCAAACGCATGGGATTACGGTCCGTTGGGAGTAGAGTTAAAAAACAATATAAAAAAAGCCTGGTGGAAGAAATTCGTACAGCAGAACCCTTACAATACGGGAGTGGACTGTGCGATTTTAATGAACCCAAAGGTATGGGAAGCATCCGGTCATATCGGCGGTTTCAGCGATCCGTTAATTGACTGTAAGGAATGTAAGACGCGTTACCGCGCAGACCAAATTGCCGAAGACTACAATGAAGAAAACGACATCGATATGAATGTCGAAGCACTGACTGAAGACGAATTGATAGATTACCTCAGAGATAATAAAATCCAGTGTCCGTCATGCGGCAAAAGCAACTTTACCGATATCAGAAAATTCAACCTGATGTTTAAAACATTCCAGGGTGTAACCGAAGACAGCACGGCTGAAATATTCCTGCGTCCCGAGACAGCACAGGGAATATTCGTTAATTTTAAGAATGTACAGCGTACGACACGCAAAAAAATTCCCTTCGGCATAGGCCAGATAGGAAAATCGTTCAGGAACGAAATAACGCCCGGCAACTTTATTTTCCGCACTAGGGAATTCGAACAGATGGAACTTGAATTCTTCTGCGAACCTGGAACAGACATTGAATGGTTCAATTACTGGAAGAAATTCTGCTACGAATGGCTGTTAAGTCTGGGTATTAAAGATGCAAACATAAAAATGCGGGATCACTCTCCGGAAGAGCTTTCACATTATAGCAATGCGACCACAGACTTTGAATACAAATTCCCGTTCGGATGGGGAGAGCTCTGGGGTATTGCGGACAGAACCGATTTCGACCTTAAACAGCATACATTGGTATCAGGGGAAGATTTGAACTACTTTGACCCGGTAACCAATGAAAAATATGTGCCTTACTGCATCGAACCTTCACTGGGCGTCGAAAGGATGCTCCTTGCATTTATGTGCGAAGCTTACGAAGAGGAAGAGCTGGATGGCGGGGATATGCGTGTGGTAATGAGGTTCTCTAACCAGCTTGCCCCCTATAAAGCGGCCGTCCTTCCGCTGTCAAAGAAACTTGGCGAAAAGGCCAGGGAAGTTTTCGGGCTTATATCCGCTGATTACAACTGCGAGTATGACGAAACAGGAAGCATTGGGAAGCGCTACAGGCGACATGATGAAATAGGCACGCCATACTGCTTCACGTATGATTTTGATTCCCTTGAGGACAACTGTGTTACAGTCCGCTACAGGGACACAATGGAACAGAAAAGAATACCGATTGATGAAATAGTCGGGTTCCTTGATGATAATATGAAATTTTAATTGGAGGAAAAAGAACATGACAAAGTATGTTTATCTGTTTACAGAAGGTAATGCAGGTATGAAAAACTTACTAGGTGGAAAAGGAGCCAATCTGTCAGAAATGACTAACATAGGGCTGCCTGTACCGCGGGGATTTACAGTTTCAACTGAAGTTTGCACCAGATACTATAAAGATGGAAAAGTTATTGCTGACGATATACAAAAGCAAATAGACGAAGCCCTTGAAATCACCGAAAAAACCGTTGGAAAGAAATTGGGAGATCCCGTGAATCCATTCCTTGTTTCTGTAAGAAGCGGAGCGAAAGTATCTATGCCCGGCATGATGGACACGGTTTTGAATCTCGGTCTTAACGATGTTGTTGTCGAGGGACTAGCAAAACTTACCGGCAACGCAAAATTCGCCTATGACAGCTATAGAAGATTCGTAATGATGTTTTCTGACGTTGTTATCGGGGTTGACAAGGCGAAATTCGAAAGAAAAATGGATGCCATAAAAGAAGCCAAAGGCGTTGAATTTGATACAGAACTTACCGCAGAAGATATGAAAGAAGTACTTGATGTCTTTAAAAAGACTTATCAGGATGAAATGGGAACTGAGTTCCCTCAGGATCCAAAAGTTCAGCTGAAAGAAGCTATTAAAGCTGTTTTCCGTTCATGGGACAATGAAAGAGCTATAATTTATAGAAGAATCAACGACATCCCCGGCGACATCGGAACAGCAGTAAATGTTCAGGAAATGGTTTACGGCAACATGGGCGATGATTCAGGAACCGGCGTTGCTTTCACAAGAAACCCTTCAACCGGAGAAAAGGTCCTGATGGGCGAATTCTTAATGAATGCGCAGGGCGAAGATGTTGTTGCAGGTGTCAGGACTCCGCAGAAAATATCACAGTTAAAAGACACAAACAAAGATATTTACGACCAGTTCATTACAATAGCAAATAATCTCGAAGACCATTACCATGACATGCAGGATATTGAATTTACTATCGAAAAAGGAAAATTATTCATCCTTCAGACCAGAAATGGTAAAAGGACTGCAACGGCTGCATTAAAAATAGCGGTTGATTTGGTAGCTGAAGGCATGCTGACAAAAGAAGAAGCACTGCTTAAGGTTGATCCTAAGCAACTTGATGCACTTTTACATCCTACATTTGCTCCGGCAATGCTTAAAGAAGCAACACCAATGGCAAGCGGACTTCCCGCATCACCCGGAGCAGCCACCGGAAAAGTGTATTTCACTGCCGAAGATGCAGCTGCTGCACATGAAAACGGTGAATCTAGCATTATACTTGTTAGGCTTGAAACCTCACCTGAAGATATCGAAGGAATGCATGTATCGCAGGGTATCCTTACAGCAAGGGGTGGAATGACCAGCCACGCTGCAGTTGTTGCACGAGGCATGGGAACCTGCTGCGTATCAGGATGCGGAGAAATTAAAATCAATGAAGAAGAAAAATTCTTTATGATCGGTGCCCAGCGTTTTGAAGAAGGCGACTGGATTTCCCTAGACGGTTCAACTGGTAAAATATACGGAAGCAAGCTTCCTACAATAGATCCTGAAGTAACGGGCGATTTTGCTGAATTCATGGCATGGGCTGATGAAATCAGAACTATGAAAGTCAGAACAAATGCAGATTCACCTTCTGATTCAGCAACTGCTGTTAAATTCGGTGCAGAAGGTATCGGCCTTTGCAGAACTGAGCATATGTTCTTTGAAACCGACAGAATCAGAGCTTTCAGGCAGATGATTCTTTCCGAAACACTTGAACAAAGAGAAGAAGCCCTTTCAAATATTGAACCTCTTCAAAGAAGTGATTTTGAAGAAATTTTCAAAGTAATGAAGGGAAAACCTGTAACCATAAGGTTCCTGGATCCCCCGCTTCATGAATTTCTTCCTAAAGAAAAAGACGATATAATCGAATTGGCGGAAGATATGGAGATATCTGTAAAGCACCTGGAAGCAAAAATTGATGAACTTCATGAATTAAATCCAATGCTCGGACACAGGGGATGCCGTCTTGCAGTATCGTATCCTGAAATTGCTGTGATGCAGACAAGGGCAGTCATTGACGCAGCTTTGAACGTAAGCACTGATGATGAACCGGTTATTCCTGAAATAATGATCCCTCTTGTTGGTGATGTTGAAGAATTCAAGTATGTTAAAAAACTTGTTGTAGAAACTGCTGATGCTATGATAGCAGCAAGCGGAAGAAAACTTAAGTACCTTGTAGGAACAATGATTGAAATTCCAAGAGCAGCCTTAACAGCTGATGAAATTGCTAAAGAAGCTGAATTCTTCTCATTCGGTACAAATGACCTGACTCAGATGACATTCGGTTTAAGCCGTGACGACGCCGGTAAATTCTTAGACGATTATTACTCAAAGAAAATTTACGAGTCAGATCCATTCGCAAAACTTGATAGAAAAGGCGTTGGCTCATTAGTAAAAACTGCTGTCAGACTTGGTAAAGAAGCGCGTCCGGGAATTAAACTCGGTATCTGCGGAGAACATGGCGGAGAACCGTCATCTGTGGAATTCTGCTACCTTGCAGGACTTGATTATGTATCCTGTTCACCATATAGGGTGCCGATTGCACGGCTTGCAGCAGCACACGCAGTTATTAATAATAAGTAAGATAAAAATCATATATCGAAGAGGAGCGCACCGCGCTCCTCTTTTTTTTTACTCAAGCATCCGTCAGATACTTATATAAAGGGTGCCTTGGATGGTTTTGAATAAACATAAAATTAGTGATAGTATTGGGATGTTGAGAACATTAGGGGGGGGAATTAGTATGAATGAAATATATGCGAAATTAGCTGATTCATTGAATGCATTGGCAAATGGCTTTCCAAGAACTAATACTGGTTCTGATTTAAAATTATTAAGTTTTATATATAGTGAAAAAGAAGCTGAGTTAGCATGCCAGCTTTCAGGGGAGTGGGAATCGGCTGCTGCTATTGCCCAAAGACTGGGTAAAATAACCAAGGAAGTCATGGCTGGGCTTTTTGCAATGGTCCGCGGTGGCAAGGTGTGGATGAATAGAAGTAATGGCAAGACAGTCTTCCGCCTGGCTCCGTTTATTGTAGGAAGCTATGAAGCAAGTGTCGAAAAAATGAACGAGAAACTGGCTTTGCTGTTAGAAAAGTATATGATAGACGGCGGAGCAAAAGGGATTATGAAGCCTAATCCTGCAATCCACAGGGTCGTACCTGTCATAGAGTCGGCGGACCTGGAATGGATTTTACCTTATGACAATGTTCTGGCTATCCTTGAGAATGCTCAAAGTTTCCATGTCCAGGACTGTATCTGCAGAAAAGAGAAAGAGGTCTTGGATGAGGGATGCGATGCTCCAAAAAATAATTGCTTATCTTTTTCAGCAGTAAAGAGAGATAAGATGCCGGGGGATATAACAAAAGAGGAAGCCATAAAATTATTAAAGGAAGCTGAAGAAGCGGCACTGATACATTCTGTAAGCAATGTAGTCAACGGGGTTAGTTACATCTGCAACTGCTGCGGATGCTGCTGCGGGATTCTAAGAGGTATAAATGACTGGGGCATAGAAAATTCTATGGCCCATGCAAATTACGAAGCCATTGTGGAAAAAGAAGAGTGCATAGGCTGTGAAGTTTGTTTAGACAGATGCCAGGTTTCAGCAATCACAATGGTTGACGGTATAGCTGAGATTAACAGGGACAAATGCCTTGGCTGCGGATTATGTGTAACTACATGCGCACCGGAAGCAATAAAACTTATGCCAAGGCCTGCAGAAGAACAAGTTGCACCGCCTGAAACCTTCGGAGACTGGGAAAAGCAAAGATTGCAAAATAGAAATCTAATCTAATAAAAACTTAAAAATACATTTAGGGCAGCCTTGCATGAAATAACAAAGGCTGCCTTTATGTTTCGAGTTCAAAGGGTGCCTTGAATATATTTTTGGTATAATGGAATAAATTACTATTTCCGGATACGGGGGTTTGTATGGCAGAACTTGCGATACACGGTGGGAAACCCATCGGCAGTGTAAAGGTCATTCCATGGCCATATTTTGACGAAAAAGAAAAAGAATATCTGAATAATGTTCTTGCCAGCGGCTATTGGGCATACCTTGGGCCATTTGAAGAACGACTTGAAAGAGATTTTGCAGATTTCTGCGGATGTAGATATTCCGTTGCTGCGACAAATGGAACACACACCCTGAGAATGGCTTTAGAAGCCCTGGGGACAGGACCAGGAGATGAAGTACTGGTTCCCGCCATGACCTGGCAGGCGACTGCATCGGCAGTACTTGATGTTAATGCCATACCAATTTTAGTAGACGTCGATCCCGAAACTTTTACCATTTCACCCGAAGGGATAAAGGCTGCCCTGAGTGAAAACACAAAATGCATAATCCCAGTCCATTTGTACTCATGCATGTGCAATATGGATGCTATTATGAATGTTGCTGCTAAAAACAATCTGTTTGTTATAGAAGATAGTGCGCATCAGCACGGGTCAGAGTGGAGGAACAAAAAGTCGGGCACTATAGGAGACATTGGATCATTCAGCCTTCAGGGATCGAAAATCCTAAATGCAGGCGAGGGCGGACTTCTGACAACAAACGATCCGAAGATAAATGACTATTTGCAATCATTGAAAAACTGCGGCCGTGATTACAAGGGCAGCCTTAATACCAGACACAGCGGCAACTACCGGATGACTGAGTTCCAGGCGGCTATTGCAGTCGCGCAATTAGAAAGGCTTGAAGAACAGAATTCAGTCCGCGAAAAAAATATAAAAGCTTTGGAGAATGACATTCAAGGCACCCTTGGTATAAAGACCGTGTATAGAGACCCGGCGGTTACTTTACAGGCGGTTTATCAATGGACCTTGAGATACAATCCGGATGAATGGGAAGGTATTAGCAGAAATACATTCAAGGCAGCATTGGATGCAGAACTTGACGGTAGTGTTATGTTTAACATGCCTTACCGGCCGCTTAATATTAGTCCGCTGTATAACCCGCTGAATAAAAAAACACATAAATTGAATAAAGAATATATTAAACGAATTAATCCAGTACAATACACGATGCCTGTAGCTGAGAAGGCATACAATGATGAAATCCTGAACATTCATCACAATTTCCTGCTGGCGGATTATAACGATTGCACGAAACTATTGTATGCGATAGAAAAAGTAAGAAAAAATTTAAGCGAATTAAAGGGTGCCTTGGATGAAAATTGATTTCTGGGATTGCAATGCCCGTTTAGGCAGAAGCAATAATCCCGCCGATAGTAAAATACATACCGTTTCGCAGTTCATGCAATATTATGAGTACGCGGGTATAAAGGGTGCCCTTGTTTTTCATAATGAAGCACTTGTCGATTGGAGAGGTGGAAATGACAGGCTGATCCGGGAAATCCAAAAAACCAACAGCATGTACGGGTGCGGGGTTGTTGTACCGTCAAGCACCGGAGAAATCGGCGATATGGGTGTTTATCTGGATTATCTGATTGTGAATAAAGTAAAAGCAATAAGATTATTTCCGAAATTAAACAATTTCAGCATGAAGCCGTATTCAATAGAAGAAATATTAAAGGCTGCCCTGAAGCGTAATATGCCGGTGTTCGTTGACTATATAAATTACGCTGATTCAATACTGCCATATTCAACCTGGGATTACTCGCCGGACTTCGACGAAATATTCGAACTGGCAAAAACATATCCAAAGGCTGCCTTAATTGTGATTATGCCCGGAATGCAATCCCAGAGGAAGCAACTGGCAGTCTTGGCTAAAACAGATAATGTCATATTGGAATGCAGTTCATTTGGCTTTAGGAATATAGAATACATATGTGAGAATTTCGGATATGAAAGACTGATGTTCGGAACTTATATGCCAATGCTTGAACCAGGTGCGTTCAGGACATATTTAATGTATGCGGATATATCTGATGAAGAAAAGGCAGGGATTGCCGGAGGCAACCTTATGAAGCTGCTGAACGGAGTTGTGTAGTGTCGAAGATACTTGATATCATAAAAGAAGGAAACTGCCTTAAGGCTGAATTAATAATTGATTCGCATTGCCACTGCGGTCAGCCTATATCAACATTTACACCCGGCAACGACTTGGAAACAATCAAAGGCACCCTTGAGCGCATCGGGATTGACAAGGCATGCTTTTGCACCAGGGGGGCGGGTGTGGTAGGCGACCCGTTTCTTGGTAATAACCTAACGGCAGGCTATGTAAAGGCTGCCAGGGATGTGTTTTACGGATATGTCACAATTGGGGCATACTACGATGGTTTTTTAAGGGAGATAAAAAGAGGGGAAAGCATAGGATTAACACTGGGGGTGAAAATGCATACATATCGCCAGAAGCACGACCTAAATGAACCTAGGTTCGCAGAAATGCTCGAATACCTTGATACAAATAATAAAATCCTCCTGCATCATTATTTCGGCCCGCCTGACCGTCTGGAACCGCTTCTTAAAAAATACAAGAACATCACTTTCCTCGAAGGCCATTGCATTTTCAACTATGCAGAACTTGCCAGGAAGTATGACAACATGTACATAAACACCTGCGCCGAAATCGGTTTTGACAACATCAGACGCATTGTTGCCCTGGCAGGGGAAGACAAAGTGATTTATGGTTCAGACATGACCGCTCTTGATGCTACTTTCAGCCTCGGAGCCGTTGCCTATGCAAAAATCCCTGATAATGCAAAAAGAAAAATCCTAGGGTTGAACATGGAACGCATTATAAAGCGGATTAAACAGGGCACCCCTAACCATTTAAATCACGTAAAATAAAACATTGAAGGCAGCCTTAAACAATTTAGATTCATTCAAGGCAGCCTTTCATTTATCCAAGGCGCCAATTAGAATTTCCAGCATAAAAAAAGCCATATGCAAAGAGCTTTAAAGGCTTTTTCAATTGAATTTCTTTATAAAACTAAGCTGCTGCTTTCCTGCGGTCGCCTACGATATTGGCTATTATGCCTGCCAGGACAAATACTGAGCCGATTATGGCTATGACTGTTGGTACTTCATGAACGAACAATAAAACCCATATGGGGTTCATCAGGGGCTCCAAGAGGCAAATCAACGATGTGTCGAGGGGAGAAATGTGCTTAAGCGATTTTATATAGAAAACATAGCCGATTGCAATCTGGAATGCACCTAAAAACACTATTCCGACTATACTCATTATGTTCAGAGAAGCCGTTATAATTCCTATTTCACGTACAAATGGAAGAGCAAGTAAAAAAGTAGCTAGATTGCAGATGGAAATCAGGCTCGGACCAGAAGCGCCGTGGTCCATAGCTGAAAAATGAGCAACGCCTGCAAATGCGACCCCGGTGGATAAAGCCAGAAGGTTGCCTATGATGTTTGTGCCGGTCTTAGGTTCAAACAAGAAAATCAAAATTCCCACGGTAACCAGAACCACAGGTAAGACCTTCCGCACATCAAACTTCTTATATCGTATAGCGTAAAATATAAAAAGCCATATCGGGGCTGTATACTGAAGGATAATTGCGTTTGCCGCTGTAGTCAGTTTCGTTGACAATACAAAGCCAATCAGTGTATAAGCGTAACAAAGCACCAGTAAAAGCAGGTTTTTGCTCCAGACAATCTTTTTAGGCTTTATAAACGGGATAAAAACCAACCCAGCTACAAGCGAGCGGGCTGCAGCGATGTATATGCCCGGGGCATCAACAAGTTTAATAAAAACACCGCCGCTGCTCCATATAAGAGCCCCGACGGCGGCGAAAATAATTCCTTTTTTCCTGTCCACTATTTAACCTCGAAAGTCCATCCGAATTCGTCTTCTATTTTCCCGAACTGGATACCCGTCAATGTATTGTATAGCATTGATGCCGCTTCACCGATTTCACCATCGTTTATGACATAGTCCTTGCCTTTGTACAATAATTCGCCGATAGGTGATATGACTGCCGCAGTGCCAGTGCCGAAACTTTCTTCAAGAAGGCCGCTTTCATGAGCCTTGATGATTTCGTCAATAGATAGGGGACGTTCCTCAACTTCATAACCGCGTTTTTTCAAAAGCTCGATACATGACATCCTGGTGATTCCCGGAAGGATGCTGCCGGACAGTGTCGGAGTTATAATTTTACCTCCGATTTTGAAGAACACATTCATCGAGCCGACTTCTTCGACGTATTTCCTGTGGATGCCGTCAAGCCACAAAACCTGTATAAAGCCCTTTTTCTCAGCCTTGTCCTGTGCCTTAAGGCTTGCGGCATAGTTTCCCATGGTTTTAGCGGTCCCTGTGCCGCCTACAACAGCCCTTACATATTCATCTTCAACGAAAATCTTTACAGGATTCAGGCCGGTGGGGTAATAGTTCCCGACGGGGCCAAGTATTATTATAAACATATATGTGTGCGACGGATGCACGCCCAGGAAAGGGTCGGTGGCGATTATAAACGGTCTGATATACAGGGAAGTCCCGGCTGCTGTTGGAATCCAGTCCTTCTCAAGATTTACCATTTCGGTAATTGCTTCCAAAACCTCAGCCTCATCGAGAGGAGGTATGCATGTCCGGTCGCAGGACCTGTTGAGCCTTTTCACATTCTCATCAGGCCTAAACAGCAATATGCGGCCATCCTTTGCATGGTAAGCCTTCAACCCCTCGAAAACACCCTGACCGTAATGAAGAACGCAGGTTGACGGATCAAGCGGGATTGGGCTATAGGGGACAATCTTAGGATCATACCATCCCTGCTCATCGTTATAATCCATGATGAACATATAGTCAGTGGTATTCTTTCCGAAACCAAGGGCCTCGTCGGATGGCTTCGTTTTAAGCCGTTTAGATTCAATAAAAGATATATTCATTACCCCACCCCTTGTGTATATTTTGGTTAAAATATATTATACTAAAATAGATTAGAAAATTCAAAAACAATTTGGAGACATGATGTACAGATATCTTCCCGATTTCATTGCAAAAAGTATATTTGAGATGGATTTACAGAAGCTTAAAGACATGGGAATCAAAGGTCTTGCAGTGGACATTGACAATACCCTTGTGCCAATGAATGTAATAGAGCCCTCGGGCCAGGCCGCAGAATGGGTTGACAAAGCCAAGGGTATGGGCTTCCGGATATGCATACTTTCAAACGCAATGAACCACAGGGCGGAACTTTTCATGGACAAACTTGGGATACATGGGGTCGGGTTCGCCCAAAAACCCAGCAGAAAAGGCTATGACAAGGCTGCCCGGCGCATGGGGCTTGAACATAAGGAATGTGCAGTTCTGGGAGACCAGCTGTTCACAGATATAAAAGGCGGCGTTAGGGCCGGTTTTGTAACTGTATTCACCGAGTACCTTGATGGTAATGAAATAAAGTGGGTCAAATTCAAGAGGATTTTCGAAAACAGGATAATCAAAAAGTATATGGACGGCATTGAGAAAATATGATTCGATTCGGACCTGCGGGTAATTCCGAGGAATTCTATAACAAAGGCTATAAGCGCACTACCGAAGCATTTGCATGGCTTGATAAAAAAGGCCTGGATGCCTATGAATACCAATGCACGCGCGGGGTTCTTATTAAACAGGGTACAGCTGAAGATATAGGGGAAGAGGCCGGCAAATTTGATATCCGACTGAGTCTTCATGCACCTTACTATATCAACCTGGCAGGAACGGAAAAAGAAAAACTTGAGAAAAGTTACGGACATATTGAAAAATCAATAGAGGCAGCCTTATGGATGAATGCAAAAAGGGTAGTGGTTCATCCCGGGGGGATTGGCAAAGGAAGCAGAGATGCAGCAATGAAACGCGCGATAGCTGTTTATGAAGACATCATGAGAACCATTCCAGGAGCGGAATTGATAGCGCCCGAACTTATGGGTAAAGTAAATCAAATAGGTAATCTTGATGATATTATACGATTCTGCAGTGTTGATGAAAGGACTGTTCCGACAATTGATTTCGGCCATCTGAATGCGCGTACAAAGGGTGCCCTCAATTCGCAGGATGCTTTTGAAAATGTTATCATAAAGCTAGCGGACGGGATTGGCTGGGATAGGACCCGGAACCTGCATGTTCATTTCAGCAGGGTAGAGTTTACTGAAAACGGCGGAGAAAAACGCCACTGGTCTATGAACGACACTCAATACGGACCGGAATTCGATGAATTTATCCCTATATTGCTGAAATATGATATGCAGCCGGTAATCATATCAGAATCCCGCGGTACCCAGGCAAGGGACGCCAAGTTAATGAAAGAGAGGTATCTGGAATGCGTCTGATGGTAATAAACGGGCCCAACCTGAATAAGCTTGGTTCCAGGGACCCGGAACAGTACGGGACAAAGACCTACACAGACCTTATAAAGATGATTGAAGAAAGAACATCCGAAAGAGTCGCCATAAGCTGCTTTCAAAGTAATTCCGAGGGAAAACTCATTGATTATATACAGCTTGCAGGCGAGGAATACAACGGAATAGTAATTAATCCGGGAGCTTACTCGCATTACAGCTATGCAATTATGGATGCTTTGGCAGATGTTGATATCCCGGTAGTCGAAGTTCATATTTCCGATGTTCACAGCAGGGAGGATTTCAGACAAGTTTTAATAACCGCGGAAAGCTGCGATAAAGTAATAGCCGGAAAGGGATTTGGCGGCTATATTGAAGCAATTGATTTCTTAATAGGAGAGCTTAATGATTAGTGCATTTGATGAGAGGGTTGTATTGACAGGTTGTGTTTCGCAAAATGAATTTATGAGACTTCCCGCTGAGGTAATAAGCAAGGTAGAGAGGTTGGAAGGGCTTTCCAATAACACATCCGGGATTCGAGCCCGTTTCTATACGGATTCATGCAACATTAGAATTACTGCAGAAAATGGTCAAGTTGCTGAGTATATACATATGCCTTCAAGCGCTACCAGCGGATTTGATATATATCTTAACAATATCTTCAAAAACAATGTTAGGCCTGTTTATGGGAAAATAAAATTTGATGAAACTGTAGTGCTTCAAGCTCAAAATAGGATGAATTTGGTAGATATCTACTTCCCGCTATATAATTCTGTTAAGTCTTTTTCGTTTGAATTAGATAAGGGTGCATTGCTTGAACGTGCCGAAGAACCTGATAAACCGATACTTTTCTATGGATCGTCGATCACTCAGGGCGGATGCGCTTCGCGACCAGGCAATTCTTATGTAAATATGCTTTCAACAATGCTGGAAAGAAATATTATCAATCTCGGCTTTTCCGGAAGTGCAAAGGGAAGTATTCCCGTAGCTGAGTATATAGCTTCCCTCGATCTTGCAGCTTTTGTTTATGATTATGACCACAATGCGCCGGATACAGAGTGGCTAAAGGCAACCCATGATAAATTTTTCAAAGTAATAAGGGATAAAAAACCGGAACTTCCGGTTATTATGATGAGCAGACCAGGGTACGAGAAATGGTCTGGTATAGCTCCTGCCAACACTGCGGTTGTAATGACAACTTATCTGAATGCACTTAATGATGGCGATAAGAATGTTTACTTCATTGATGGCAAAACGTTATTCGGAACATACGGAAGAGACCGCTGTACTGTAGACGGAACCCATCCGAACGACATAGGATTTGAAAGAATGGCAGAATCGGTGTATCCGGTTCTTAAAGAAATACTGGAGGACTAGATGAATAAAAAGATAAAAAAGCTGCAGGAATTACTAAAACAAAAAGAATTGGAGGCCGCTGTTATAGTTTCACGGCCTAATACTGTTTATTTATCCGGGTTTTTGGGGTCTTCATCACTAATCATAATTACTGAGTCCGAATCATTCTTTGCAACGGATTTCAGGTATCTTGAACATGTAACTGAGTTATGCGGGGATGATTATAAAATAGAAAGCGGTGCCGGCCTTGATAATTACCTTGAAGAAAAAGTCAAGGAACTAGGAATAAAGAATATTGGTTTCGAAGACGGCGGGGTTTCCTTTGCACGGTACAGTTTATGGGCGGATAAGCTTCCTACGGTTAATTTTACAGGAATTCAAACGGATATTGAAAAAATCCGGCAGATAAAGGATTCTGACGAACTAGAAATAATACAAAAAGCCGTAGAAATTGCGGACGGGGCCTTCAGCTACATCCTTAAGTTCCTTAAAGCCGGGGTGCGTGAATTGGATATTGCTGCTGAAATTGAATACTACATGAAGAAAAACGGAGCTACTGCACCGTCATTTGAAACAATATCAATATCCGGTACGAGGACAAGCATGCCCCACGGTAAGCCGACTGATAAGATAATTGAAACCGGTGATGCTGTTACGATGGATTTCGGCGCTTTATATAACGGATATTGCTCGGATATGACCAGAACTGTATTTGTCGGAAATCCTGAACAAAAACTAAAAGACATATATAAAACGGTGCTTAAAGCTCAGCTTGAGAGTCAAAAAAACGCTTTTGCAGGAAAGACCGGAATGGAAATTGACGCTATATCAAGGGATATTATTTATGGGGCCGGCTACGAAGGATATTATGGACACGGACTCGGTCATTCAGTGGGCATAGAAGTCCATGAGAGCCCAAGATTTAACACAAAAGATACTACGGTTATGGAAGACGGAATGGTTATGACCGTCGAACCAGGCATATATATTCCGGACCTTGGAGGGGTCAGGATAGAGAACATGATAGTCATAAACGGGTATGAACCTATTAACATGACACACTCAACGAAGGAACTCATTATACTTTAGAGCGATTTCACCTAAGCAGTCGACGGATGATTGTGTGATTTGATATAAGTTAAGTGGATTTTAAACGGGATGATATTTCCCGTGCCACATGGATGCCACTGGCTCCTGCCTGCGAGAGGCCGCGCGTAATTCCCGCACCGTCGCCGATGGCAAACATGTTTTCAACTGAAGTCTCAAGTTTATTATTAAGCTCAATACGTGAACTATAGAATTTAACCTCAACCCCATACAGCAATGTATCGTTGTTTGCTATTCCCGGAGCGATTTTATCCAATGCGTAAATCATTTCGATTATATTATCAAGATGGCGTTTTGTAAGGACAAGACTGAGGTCGCCCGGAGTAGCTTTAAAAGTAGGGGTTGTAAAACTCTGGGTCATCCTATGTTCTGTGGACCTGCGCCCTTTGATTAGATCGCCGAACCTCTGTATAAGAACACCGCCGCCAAGCATATTGGATAGGGAAGCAATCCTTTTACCATACTGATACGGCTGATCGAATGGATATGTGAACCGGTTGCTGACCAACAGTGCAAAGTTTGTGTTTTCACTTCTCAGTTTAGGATCCGCATAGCTGTGGCCATTGACAGTGACAATTCCGTCAACATTCTCAGCAACAACATGCCCGTACGGATTCATACAGAAAGTCCTGACCACATCGCCATACTGCTTGGTGCGGTACAGGAGCTTAGCTTCATATACTTTATCTGTGATATGGTCAAAAATCCTTGCCGGCAGTTCCACTCGCACACCAATGTCGACTTGGTTGTTTATAAGTTTAAGCCCCAGCTCTGTACAATTATCAGCAAACCACTCTGCGCCGGACCGGCCGGGTGCAGCTATAAGGTAATCGCATTCCAGCGTGTCTCCGCCGTTAATTGTGAGTTCGAATCCGCCATTGACTTTAACAATTTTATCGACCTGTGTATCACACTTAAGGGTTATGCGGTCTTTTAGGTATTCATACTGCTTCTTAAGGATTTCCAGGTTCCTTTCTGTTCCAATGTGCTTGACCTGTGCTTTTAGCAGATGAAGGTCATTTTCCAGGGCCTGTTTTTCAAGTTTCCTGGCTTCAGGCGTATCAGTGGAATAACGTTTTTCAGTAGCGCCGAATTTCACATTTATAGCATCAACATACTCAATCAGCCCAAGAACGGCCTTGTCGCTTAGATAATCATTGAGCCATCCTCCGAACTGTGTCGTGAAGTTGAATTTGCCGTCTGAGAAAGCTCCCGCACCGCCGAAGCCGTGCATAATGAAGCAGGACTCGCAGTTGATGCATCGGTCAACCTTATGCTCAATAATAGGGCATTTCCGCTTGAATATGGATTTGCCCTTTTCCATCATAATTATATTTGCATCGGGATGAAGAATGTTAAGTTCGTACGCCGCGAAAATCCCCGAAGGGCCTCCGCCGATAATTGCAACATCATATTTTTTCATATGCCACCTGCCATGTATTTCTCTACCGCAATTATATCACAAAGGGTGCCTTGAACAGACTCCACCGAGCGAAATATATCAAAGGGTGCCTTAAATGATTTGATGTTCATGTAAGGCACCCTTTGGTGAAATCAATTGAAATGCAATGCTGTGTGGTATAAAATCAATTAATCAGGGGGACGTTATGGATATTTTAAAACAAAGGATTCTTGAGGATGGAATCGTGCTCGAAGGAAACATACTTAAGGTTGACAGTTTTCTCAATCACCAGATTGACGTACATCTGCTCGATGACATAGGAGAAGAGTTCTACCATCGTTTCAGCGACGACCATATTACAAAAATCCTGACCGTAGAATCATCCGGCATATCAGTTGCCTGTGCAGTCGCAAGGATATTCAAGGTTCCCGTGGTGTTCGCGAAAAAGGGGAATGTAAAAACCCTTGATGAAGCTGCATACCGCGAAGAGTCATATTCCTTCACAAAAAAAGAACCCTATTATATGAATGTTTCTAAAAAGTACCTCGGTCCGGAAGATACAGTCCTCATAATCGATGATTTTCTGGCAAACGGTATAGCCATTGATGCCCTTCTGGGAATAATTGACCAGTCCGGGGCGAACCTTGTTGGCGTCGGAATTGTCATTGAAAAAGAGTTCCAAAAAGGTGGTAAAAAGCTGAGGGAGGCCGGCATACGCCTCGAAAGCCTTGCACGGATTGCCTCCATGGAAAGCGGAAACATAAAATTCTCATAAATCCGTTTAATCTAGCAGTCATCCTTGCATCCGGGAACGTCCGGATATCTTTGACTAAATTGGGTATAAAATTATATAATTAGACATATAATTCAAGAGGTAGATATGAAAAGAGTACTGGTTATGGGTTGTCCCGGAGCAGGCAAGGCCAAATTAGCTGTGCGCCTGGGTAGGATTACGGGACTGGATGTATACCACATAAAGGATGACAGGTTTTCAGTCAGGCATACTGACGAAGAAAAGGAAGCCTGGAGAAACGCAGTTCAGAAAATCGTTGACAGGGACTCATGGATAATAGAGGGTACCCAAAGCATTACATATAAAATGCGTCTGGATCGGGCTGATACCGTATTTTACATTCGTGAAAAACCATTTAATTGTTTGAGAAACTTCATAAAGCGCAGCTTTAGGAAAAAACTTGCCCACAGCCGAGACAGGATGAGGATAAGCCGGGATATGATAAAAAAAATTCTTGCCTACAGGAAGACCATGCGCCCGATGATTGACGACCTCTTAGAAAAAAACAACTCCCGACTAGAGGTCATATTCTTCTCGGGCGACGAAGAAATAGATGCATATCTTGAAAAACTAAGATTGGAGTATCCCGAAGAATAATGAAGCACATATTCCTTGTGGACATGAATGCTTTTTTTATAATGTGCGAGAGCATCAGCCGCCCGGAGCTCCTTGAAGTACCCGCTGCGGTTGGTGGCGATCCTAAGACGAGGCGGGGAATAATACTCACCTCGAATTATAAAGCGAGGGCTTACGGGGTCAGGACAGCCATGACCATCAACGAAGCCCTCAAACTATGCCCGGACCTTACAATTGTCAAAAGTACGAGGGGACTCTATTCATCCTGTTCAAACGCCGTATTTGATATCCTGAGGAAATATACGCCGCTGGTTGAACCAAGCAGCATCGATGAAGGCTATATGGATGTAACCGCCAGCACCGATTTGTTCGGAGAACCGGAAGATATTGCAAAAAGCATAATGGAAGAAATCAAAACCGAACTCGGACTGTGGTGTTCAATAGGAATCTCGGAGAATAAGTTCCTTGCAAAAATGGCCTCGGAAATGAAAAAGCCGCTCGGAATCACAAAAATGTACAAAAAAGACATTCAGAAAATGATGTGGCCGCTGCCGGTGGGCGAAATATACGGAGTTGGGAAAAGTTCAGCAAAGCGGCTTAAGCAGATGGGTCTGAATACAATAGGCGATATTGCAAAAGCTAATCCTGATTTCATAAAAGAGAAATTCGGTATGTGGATATATGACAGGGCCAATGGATGGGGCAGTGACGTTGTCTGCGGTGAACATAAAGTAAAAAGCGCTTCAATCAGCAGGTCAAGCACAACAGCAAGGAACATTTCGGACTTGGAAGAGGCTAAAAAGCTCATGCTGAGGCTTGCCGAGGACGTAGGGCAGAAAGCACGTAAGAAAAACCTTAAGGGCCGGACAGTTCAAATAACACTAAGGTATACGAATTTTAAAACAATAACCCGCCAGAAGGTAATATTCCCTACAAACCTTACCAGGGAGATTGTAAAGACAGGCTACGAGCTGCTTGAGGAAAACTGGGACGCGGCGCGTCCTGTCCGGCTTATCGGTATTGGCCTTGCAAATATAAATAAAGAAGACACTCAGTTAAATGTTTTCGATACCGTTGTAAATAAAAAAGAAACTGAACTGGAAAAAACTCTGGATGAACTAAAAGACAAGTACGGAACCGATAAATTCAAACGCGGTTCCGGCCTATAACTAATCGAATTGGGAGACTTTCAATGAATGAAAATTTTATTTTAGAAAATGCCAAAAAGTTTCTTATCAATTATCTTAAAAATCAAAAAGTAGACTATGAGCCCGTTCATCCCTGGAGGAAAGACGGGATATTCCGCGTTCAGCATTCATTAAGAGTCAGGGGATACGCAAAAATAATTGCAGATACCGAGGGCTTGGCCGAAAGGGAGATTTTCTTAGTTGAGTTAGCCTCATTACTGCATGATATAGGTGCCTTTGACGACAGGGAGAATCATACGGCCAGAAGTCGCACCATTGCAGGGGATTGGCTTGGACAAAATAGCAACTTTGACCTTGTACAATCAGAAATTGATTTGGTTCTTGGAATGATAGAAGAGCATAGCAACAAAGAAGAAAGAGATAGCAATAAATTATGCAATATATTGAAAGATGCAGATATTTTAGATGAGATAGGCGTAATGTCAATTTTAATGGCTACGCACCGGGTTGACAGGGGTTCATCGTTTTTCCATGAAAACTTAAAGAAGAAAATCGAGGAGTTTGAAATTCCTTTTTGCGATAAAAAAATGGAGCTGTGCTCAACACAAAAAGCCAAGCAGATAATTATGGAGAAGAAAAAGTTTATTGAATCTTTTTTACAACAACTGGAATCGGAAACAGAAGGCAGTATGACTGAAGAGGAATATAAAAAGTATATTGATTAAATAATTTAAACGGCATCTATCAGAGAATCCACCGGATAACTTGAAGGAATAAAAAACGGGCCGCGGCCCGTTTTCTATTTTGTTATTTTACGTGCCTCGAGGTAGAAGCGTTTTTCATCCGCGTGCCCCATGGAAAAGGCTTTGCGTGGCAGGGTACCCTCATGTATTACAGTCTTGAAAAAGCCTGATTTATCAATCGGCGGAAGCAGCAGGCCTGTATTCCTTTCATTGGCCAGGTCAACTACATTGTCTGTATCGTGAATAAAGTCAATTTCCACATCATGGTTTTTAATAAATTCATCAAGGAATATCTGAAGCGTGGCAACAGCCAGTTTGTGTTCAGGGGAGTTAACGGAAACTGCAACGGTTTTATCACCTGAAATAAGGCCGAATGTATGGGATTCCTTGTTGTCATACTCTGCCTTAACAAATTCCTCCAAGGTTCCTACTTCGTTAAAATCATGAAGCTTTAAATTAAACTCAGACTTCATTTCATCCATAAGCTTGTCAATCGGGCAGTCGAACAACACACGGTGTATAGGCTCGAACTTCATGCCTTCGTCATGTAAATTAATAATCTCAACCAGTGCATAGCGCGCAGGGTGCTCATCAAGCTCATTGGCTTTTATATCAGCCTTGACGTTCTCCCAGTGTTGTTTCGCGGATGCCAGGGAGTGGTTTCCGTCGCCCACGGCATATAGAAGCATCGGCTTGTCATCGCCGTTAGCCCGATGGAAAGCATCCTCGTCAGCCAAATCGGTAATGGCATTAGCAATGGATGAAAGAGCCGAATCCTCGGTGATATGGTAACCCTCGATGCGGCCCCCTTTTTTCATTAGTTCAAAATCATATACTTTCTGATACAAATTCTTGGTTTTTTCCAGTGGCTCGATAACGGTTTTAGCAGGGTCGTCAATCAGGAATAAAATATGAGGAAGCTCAAGGACAGCCTTTTCGCGTATTTTTACACGCGGGGGAATCCTCTCTATAATTGTCTTTTCAGTAGGGCGGATAAGCGAGGCAGAACTTTTGTCATATGAATACTTCTCAAGATCGACGCATGCCAGGAGTCCGTTGCGCACATTGCCGTATCCGGTGGTTCTTCGGATATATATGAAGCCCGGTTCAAGCTCAGTAAGCACACCTGAGCGCAGGTAGCTTTTCATTTCACGGAATATCGAGGCCGAGATTTTCTTCTCGCGGGGAGTCTCAAGATAAACCTCAGGAAGGAATAACCTTAAAGATGATGGTGCTGAGCCTACGATTTTTTCAACATCATCCCAGTAATCCGGGTCTGATGTATATTGATCGCAGGCAATTACAGCCCACTTCTCCATGTCGACTCCCTCGCCGGGGATTAGCATCCTCGGAAGGCTTAAAGCGATATTCGATAGTTTGTTTTTAATTAAAACCATAATAAATCTCCGTTACCGAAACATGATAAATGAATTAAGGACGCCGGTCAATACCGAAAATGGCTACGAATATTATTTTTTGATGTACTGGAGGTCTTTAAGGTCCTTATTCTTACCCATGATGGACACGATATCATCTTCTTTAAATACATAATCAGCACCGGGAGAGATATTGATATCGTCACCCTTCCTGACGGCCAGGATATTAACGCGGTATTTAGCCCGGATTGCCAACTCTGTGATTGTCTTGCCAAGCCATTTTTCAGGTATGTTTGTTTCCATTATGCTATAATCCCCGGACAGCTGGATGCTGTCGATGATGTTATGCGACGCCAGGTTGTTGGCAACCCTGATAGCCATGTCGCGTTCTGGGAATATAACCCTGTTTGCACCGACAGTCATAAGAACCTTTGCGTGCAGGTCGTTTTGAGCCTTTGAGATAATATATTTTGCTCCGAGTTCCTTTAGAAGCGCGGTTGTGAGAATACTTGACTGGAGGTCATTGCCGATTGCTACAATAGCGGCATCGAAATTGGAAACCCCTATGGACTTTAAGAAATCCTCGCTTGCTATATCTGAAGTTATAACATGCGCCAGGTCTTCGCTTACTTCCTGGACTATATCCGGATTTTTGTCTACACCCAGGACATCATGCCCAAGGTCTGAAAGTGTCTTGGCAAAAGCTTTCCCAAAACGTCCGAGTCCTAATACGATATATGAATTCATTGAAAACCTCCGTTAACCAACTGCAATTTTTCCTTCGGGGTAGACATACGGCTTCTTTGCACCGAGTTGTGATAATGACACCGCGAGTGCAAGCGGGCCGACTCTTCCCACGAACATTGTTATTGTTATCATAATTTTACCGATAAGCGGCAGCGAGGGTGTTATACCTGTAGACAGCCCGACGGTTCCAAAGGCTGATACTGCTTCAAACAGACACTCTTTCAGGCTTCCTGCGCCGCTCAATAATAATACAAAAGTAGCTATGAATACAAGAGTTAATCCGACGAAAAATATAGACAGTGCTTTTCTTACAACAGTTGGATTGACTTTTCGCTTAAGCATATTAACTTCTTCGGTGTTCTTCATAAAAGAAATAATAGCAAAAATTACTATTGCAAAAGTTGTTATTTTTATTCCGCCTCCCGTTGAACCGGGTGCTGCGCCGATGAACATAAGTATGATTGTCAGGAATTGAGTCTGCGGAAGCATCTGGTCGACAGGCAGTGTGTTAAAACCTGCTGTCCTTGGGGTTACTGCATGGAAAAAGGAATTATACAGCCGCTGGAAGAAACCCATGCCATCCATTGTGTTTCCATATTCAAAGATAAATAACAGTACAGTGCCGACGCCGATCAGGATTGCAGTCATAATGATTACTACCTTTGTGTGGAGCATAAATTCTTTAAACTTACGGGCGCTTATTATGTCCTTCCAGACAACGAAGCCAAGTCCGCCGACAACGAAAAGCAATGAAATTGTCATAACTACAATAAAATCTTTATTAAATCCGGTTATGCTGACAAAGGGAGCCGCCGCCGTGCCCATTATATCGAACCCGCGTTACAGAATGCTGAAATCGAATGGAAAACGCTCTTGGCCAAACCTTCGAAAAAGCCGAAAGCGGGTATAAACCGTGTGGCTAGAAGCAGCGCGCCTACTCCTTCAACTATAAATGTGGCGATAATAATATACCTAAAGAGCTTTACAATGCCCTGCAGATTGAACTCATTTAGGGATTCCTGGATTGTAAGGCGTTCCTTAAGGCCCATGCGCCTGCCCAGGATAAGCGAGAAAGCTGATGCCGCTGTCATTATCCCAAGACCGCCGATCTGTATTAATATAATGATTACGGTTTGTCCGAAAGCACTCCAGGTAGAAGCTGTATCAGCGATTACAAGACCGGTGACGCAGACTGCGCTTGTGGCTGTAAACAAAGCGTTGGCAATCCCGATGCTGCCCTGTGCTTTTGTGGCGAAAGGCATCACCAGAAGTATTGTTCCAGTCAGAATCGCAAGTAAAAAAGCCACCACGATTAAAGTCGCGGGTGGGAGCGACCTGAATATATTTTTGCCTTTAAAAACTCTTTTCATCTGCCTACCTTAACGCCGTACAATTCCCTTGTAATATACCACTTTTATATGAATCAAACAAGTTACCGGATCATTGGATAGGCCCATAAAAGTATCTGCTGGGTATCAGAAAACGACACTTGAAGTCTAATACAGGGGAATTTGGATAAATGATGCAATTTCATCAAAAATTGTCTTTTTAATATATATAGCAGATTTTGATAATATTATAAAACCCTTCTAGGAAGTGTGTATCTGTGAAAGTTTTTCATCTTATGTAATGAAGTGTTAAAATATGTATATGTCCTGGAGGATCAGATGCTTGCATATACAGATAAAAAAACAAAAATCATGGTTATTTCAATTTTTTTGGTAATTTTCATCATAATATTGAGCTGCTTAATATCTTTCCATGCAGTATTTCACTACACTCCAGGTAAGACCGAATTTTCGGTAGTGACTTCAAGGGAGAATTTCCTGGACAAAAGTTCCGTGGCTTTGAGCGGAAATTTATTAACATATTCTAGCTCAAAGAAATACACAACAGATGGTATAAAACGGGGGACAGAAAAATCAATTGAACTAACTGACGCCGAAGTCAGGGAAGTTTTCAGGTATATCATTAAAAATAAAATGTATTTCCTGATTATTAGGAAATTCGACAAACACATCAATGTAATGTGGGAAGAATTAGTGGATGACATGAATATCAGTGAACTTCCGACCGATTACTTTATTACAGTCAGATATAATGACTTTGAGAAGAAACTGGGAGGAACTGCAGCAATAGGATACTGGAAAATGAGCGACATGATTACGTATATGAATGGACTGGCAGAGGATAAACTGGGAAGCTTGAGTTATTAAGAAATTCTCTGTATTCACATCCAAAGGTCCATTTCTGTAAGCAAGCTATATGATAAACTATAATTAAATAGGTGATTTTTGAAGATATATAAAAATTATGATATAATTTTACATGGAAAATAGATTAGAAAACATACAATAAAACAAGAGGTGGGTTTTTCTGCTATAACTGAATTGTTTAGCGGAATCATATAATCAGCTAGAACGGGTTGCAAAAATGAGATATGCCAAGGCTTTGGGCTTTGTAAAAGCCGAATACAGGAAAAACGTCGACACCGCGGGTAACGGTTTGATAGAAGAACTTACGGGCGTCTCAGATATACTCGAAGAAATGGGATACAGCATGGAATACCGGCTTACTGCCATTTTAAGGAATCTTCTTAGGGATACGCAGGCAAAGCCTGACGAAATCCTAACATACAGCAGCATGGATGTGCTTGAGGCAGTGCAGCTTCTCACCAAAGCAGTAAACTGCGACATGGTCAAGTACGTTGACAATATAAAGAGTAATATACTGGCCCTTCCGGTCAAGCTTGCAGAGCACTTGTACCATCTGAGAAACGTGGCAGGTAAATCAATTCAGGAAATTGACGCATTGGTAAAGGAATCCCGGAAATACTATACAAAATGCGCCAAAGGCACAAAATTCTATGACCCAATACTGCAGGCGCTTATGAAATTAAAGCACTAGCAGCAGATGATTCCGCACATGCAGCTTCTGGTGTTTGGTATAGAGAGCATCCGATTGACCGAAGGGTAGTCGGATGCTTTTTTTACTCTGCAATAAAACATTCAGGGCAGCCTTTGAGCAAATCGTTGTATGTTAAAATACAAATAGGAGGCAATATGATTATCAGCGTAAGCCGCAGAACAGATATACCGGCATGCTACAGCGAATGGTTTTTCAACCATTTGAAAGCCGGTCATGCCATGGTTAAGAATCCATTTAACCCAAAGCAGATTAAAAAAGCAGACCTGTCCCCACAAGCGGTCGATGCGTTTGTTTTCTGGACTAAAGATCCAAAACCAATGCTAACTAGATTGGATGAACTATCTGACTACACCTACTATTTTACATTCACACTCACACCGTATGGTATAGACATAGAGCCCGGTTTCAATGATAAAGGCTGCCTTATTCAAACATTCAAAGACCTGTCCCTCATGATAGGCCAGGAGAAAGTAATCTGGCGATATGACCCGATTCTGCTGAATGATAAATATACGAAAGAGTTTCATATAGAGAAATTCAAAGGAATAGCAGCAGAGCTTAAAGGATTCACAGAAAAGTGTGTCATAAGCTTCGTGGATTCATACAGGAGCATATCAAAAGCCCTGGCATCCATAGGTTCAAAGGAAATAAAAGTACAGGATATGAAGGAAATGGCAGAGCCAATGTCAAAGGCTGCCCTAAACAGCAATATGATTTTAGCCACATGCTGCGAACCATTAGACCTGTCAACATATGGGATTACCAATAATAAATGCATTGATGATGACCTTATATCAAGAATCTCAGGCAAAGAGATAAAAGCAGGTAAAGATCACAACCAACGGGAAGCTTGTGGCTGCGCGGCAAGCATAGACATAGGTGCTTACGACACATGCCCTAAAGGCTGCCTTTATTGTTACGCGAACCACAGCCGGAAGACACTCAAAAGGAACTTAATGAAACATAATCCAAATTCGCCATTTCTTGATGGTTTAGAATCGATTTGAGCACTGAAAGGGGGAAATATGACAACAGAAGCCAGATACAAAGTACAGCTTTGCATGCGCCGCAATTTAATAAACGTGCCGGATATAAATATTCCTGCTGGCTATGAATTAAGGCATTACCAACCCGGCGACGGCAAGGCATGGGAAGATATTATAAATTCAGCATTCGACCGCGACAACATGAATTTCTATAACTTTATGAATCTTGATAATTCATACAGAGATGATCGAGTGTTGTTCATATGTAAAGATATCAAACCGGTTGCAACTGCAGCAGCCTGGTACAAACCCGAGTGGGGTAAAAACACCGGCTATCTGCACATGGTGGGAACCCATCCGAACCATACAAGTAACAGACTCGGTTACTGGGTCAGCCTTGCCGCAATGCATAAAATGAAGGAAGAAGGCAGGGAGGATGTTATCCTACTGACCGATGATTTTAGAATTCCGGCATATGAAAACATACCTGAATCTCGGGTTCGAACCTGTCCCTATACATGAAAACCAACGCAATCGCTGGAAAACCATATTCAATAAAATCAATAAGTCCGAACTTTTAGAAAAATTCAAAGGCTGCCTTGAAGCGCCGTTGTTTGACGATGAACACTAGCAGCCGAATCTGGGCTAACCTTAACAAGTGCAACCTTGCAGTATGTTCACCAATCTGGCTTGTCTGACTATTAAGGCTGCCTCTGAGTAAATTGTAAACATTCTATTAACATTTTCCCCTAAAATCACATTAAGGCACCCTTAGGTGCTAAAATTTAATTAGCTGATAAATCTAATGACATGGTCAAGGCAGGCGATAAAATGAGTAAGCATTTCAAAACAATATGTTTGTTTCTGGCTATTCTCCTTATTTCAGCCGGTTGCAACACCGGTCAGTCTGACATAACCAATCCCCCGGACATATCAATTGAAATACCCGAATCACCGGAAGCAACAGGTTCTGAAAACCCGGAAAATATAGAGGAGAACACGGATCCTGTGCTACTGAAACTTTCAGTGGCCCAACAAACAATGGGAATGGATTTCACGGACTATTACGAGGGTTTCAGGAGTCTTATAAAAGAGAAATTTAACATTGATCTTGCGGTATCATTTGAGGGGGGACAGTATACCTACGTTGATGACCAGATGCTAAAAAACGATATATTCTTTCTTAATACAGGTATCCACTATGAAAGAAGGATGATGATGGATGCCGATATGATAATCCCGTTCAGCGACTACCTGCAGGATTCCAAGACATGGTCGGAAATGCCGGATAGCTTCAAACAGGCCCACATGGACGGCGGGGGTAACGTATGGGCAATAGCATACAATGATAACCCCAATGTCTGGGCAAGGACGATTAGGAAAGACTGGCTTGCAAAAACCGGTCTGAAGACCCCTTCAACAGTTGACGAACTGTATAACCTCCTGCAGGCATTCACATACAATGACCCGGATGGAAACGGTGCTAACGACACATACGGCACAGGGTTGTCCGACGAGGAAATTAGGCTCATGGCCTTCAAGGATATCTTCGAAGCCAATGGCTGTTACCTTGCTTATCACAATACATGGCGGGACAGAAGGGGCTGGTACGTAGAGTATTCCATAATGGGCTATAACCCGAAAACCGGTAAGATTGAGGATAACCTGCAGAACCCCGGCTTCATGCAGTCACTGGAAACCATTCAGTCAATTATTGATAATAAGATGATTGACCTTCAACCTGACTCATTGATTGACGGGGTCATGTCAAATGACAGCGTCGGCACCCACATGGGCATTCTAAACGATAACCTTATTTACCCTGCAAAATATCAATACTGCTACTCACTGGAAGGAACGCAAACAAAAAACACAGCGACAGTGCTGTACGGAGACCAGAATTTATACTACCTTTCAAAATACTCTAAAAACCCGGAAACAGCAGTGCCGGCATTCATAGACATGATGTTCGGCTCAGTTGAATCATATAAGCTGATGCGCTACGGGCCGCTTGGCGAAGATGAGCTGTATTCGGAGGATAACGGGGTCATAGTGAAAAATAATGTGAATGAACGACTTACCTCGCATATAGAATTGATAGGTGATGTTTCCTGGCTTAAGAACAAAATCAGTACAACCGAAACACTGCCTATGGGAACCGAAAGATTGGATGTAAAAAGCCTGATGAAAGACGACAACATGCTGCCGCTCTCACATATTCACATGTCAATACTTGAGTACTCCATTACACACGACAGGAGTGGGGAGATCGCGCTACTGAAGTTTTATTTAAGGGAAATATCCGATGCAAGCGAGGCCTTCTTGAAAGGCAAAGTAAGTGCGTCTGATTTCTATGATGAACTGGTGGAAATCCATGTCCGCTATGATGTGGATGATTGGCTTGACGATATTAACCAAAGGTGGCTGGGGGCAAATTGAAATAAATATTAATAATTTGTTTACAAGCAAAATTCCATATCACTGATATAATGCATATAGCAAATTATCTGGGGGAAGCATGACATTAAAACTCAACAAGAAGTATCCAATAATAACTGCATTACTCACTGCAGCCTTATTACTAGCAACCTTACTAACAGGATGCTCCGGTAACGGTATCGAAGGCGAATACAGATATGTGGAGCCGATATACAGAGGAGGCATATCTTCATACTATCTTGAACCACCGCCATCCCAATCATACGATTACCTGATAGAGAAGAACAAAGACACTACATATACCATCACCAAAGATTCGATTAGAATAGAGGGTGCAGACTACAGAATAGTTAAGGATAACCTAATATTTAAAAAGGAAAAGTTTAAAAATGAGTATATCTACGGAAGCCTGGGTTTCACAGATAAAACCTTAGATGAATTATTTAATAAATATAATAAAAAGGAAATCATCCTTGTGAATGAAGAAGGCGGTATACGAAGCGGATACTATTTTCTGTTGCTGGATGATGATGTCTATATTGCAGGAATAGAAGTAAGGGGCGGATTGATATTTTCACTCGATAAGATCGAGAAGAAATAACAGACAAGAAATGACATCACTGGATTAACATTTCTCAATAATTCCAAACACAGTACCATAAACGGTATACCATATCCGTTATCATAATCCCATAAACAAAAGAAAAGGGGATTTATTATGAATGGATTATTCTTTGCAGCGGTGGTTTTATTAGTGGTTTATATGGGGTGGAGAGTTGAGGAAGAAGCTGAAAGCTAAAATCTGATGCATATATAAAACAAATACATATAAATGCATTGCCTTGTTGAATATAAATGTTTGCTTTATTATTAAAGGTAGATATGAGTCATTTCTTATTGGAGTAAAATTTTGAGTAGCGGAGCCCAGACATTTTTAGGTTTTCTATTATTCATTGCACTTGTTGTAATGGTTATTTGTTATATCTATAAAGCTGTAGTAAGTATCAGGGGAGAATGCAATGAAAACTTTTAATAATGATAAATTAGATAATATTATAAAAAGCACAATAAAAAACAAGTATATTTATGGAGCTGTTCTCAATGTTACAAACGGGGACAACAGTCAATCCTGGTGCGGAGCAGCAGGAAATATTGAGGCAGGTAGCAGCTATTATATTGCAAGTATAAATAAATTAGTAATTTCTTCTATTGTCTTAAAATTGATTACTGAAGGAAAATTAACTTTTCAGGATTTTTTGTACAAGTTTCTACCAAAGAATTTAATTGACGGATTGCATGTTTATAATGGCAAGGATTATTCAAGGAACATAACTATTTTGCATATGTTGTCTCAAACATCCGGATTGCCTTGCTATATGGCCGATAAGTTACCAAATGGTACATCGGTTATAAAAGAACTAGAAGCCGGCTTCGACCAAGCGTGGCCAATTGAAAAAGTTATAGAAAGTATTAAAACTATGAAGCCGCATTTTTCACCAGGCGAGGAGGGAAAGGCCGAATATATAGATACTAACCACCAATTACTGAGTCTTGTTATAGAAAATATAATGAATAAACCCATGAAGTCTATACTAAACCAGCTTTTTACAGAGCTTGATATGACAAAAACCTATGTATGCGAAGATACTAACGATACGAGTTATATATTGCCATATTTTAAAAGTGAACAAAGAAATATCAGTAAGTATTTGACATCAACACAGAATGATATTATTTCCACAGCCCAGGATCAGATGAAGTTTATCAGAGCTTTCTTTAATGGCTATTTCTACCCTAAAGAGAAGCTAAATCAACTTGAAAAATGGAACCCTGTATTTTTCCCCTTTAAATATGGTATAGGAATCCAGAAGTTCTATACGCCACGTTATTTATCGCCTTTTAAAGCTGTGCCGGATATGATAGGACACTGTGGTTCAACAGGCGCTGTGGCTTTTTATGTACCGGATGAGAATATTTATGTTACCGGGACCACCAACCAACAAGCCAGTCCCAATGTTGCCTTTAGAACTATTATTAAAATCATATATTCTGTACAGGTGTAAAAGGATTTTTTGATTTATTAATAAAGAAGACCAAACTGATGTTTCTACATCAAAAGGTGGATTAAAATTCCGTCTTCTTTTTACTTGAGAGCAGTGATAAAAGGTTTTATGATAAATATATGATAATATTGACGAAAGAGTACATTAACCATAGATATATTAATGCTGAAAAAGAGGACATATGACTAATAAAGAATATCATGCACTGACAATTGAAGAAACGGTGAAAAGCCTGGGGACTGATCCCAAGGTTGGTTTGTCCAGTTCGGAAGCCGAAATCAGGCTTAGTAAATACGGCAGGAACAGGATTGAAGCAAAGAGCGGTATATCACCGTGGAAGATTCTTGCTGATCAATTCAAGGACATAATCATAGTGCTTCTTGTTATTGCTGCTGTTGTTTCCTTTTCAATAGGTGACGTCATTGAAGGCGCTGCGGTGCTGGTGGTAATCCTTATTACTGCCCTTTTTGGGTTCATTACTGAATACAGGGCGGAGAGATCCGTAGAAGAGCTTCAGAAAATGATAACCCCTGTTGCCAAAGTAATGCGGGACGGGGAAATTGATGAAATAGATGCCTCTTTGCTTGTGCCCGGGGATATCATAATAATTGAAGAAGGGGACAGGTTAAATGCCGACGGAAGGCTTTTAGAGTCTGATGACCTTCTGATTGATGAATCCCTTCTAACGGGAGAATCGGAACCCGTTGAAAAACACATCGACGCTATAGCTTCTTCAGGCAAAGTCGCATTAGGGGATAGGAAGAACATGGTATACATGGGAACCATGGCTGCCGGAGGAAACGGTGTTGCTGTAGTAACCCATACCGGTTTAAGTACCCAGATGGGTCAGATATCCACCATGCTCAGTGAAACAGAAGAAGAGTCTACTCCCATAGAAAAGCAGCTTGCAAAGACCGGAAGGTTTTTGATAATAATAACATTCGTTATAACGGCCGTGGTTGCTGTTGTAGGTATAATCATGGGAGAACCTCTGGTTGAGATGCTGAAGACCTCAATAGCCCTTGCGGTTGCAGCTGTGCCCGAAGGCCTGCCGGCGGTTGCAACCATAACCCTTGCGGTGGGTATGCGCAAGATGGCAAAGAAAAATGCCCTTATGAAAAACCTGCCTGTCGGTTGAAACCCTGGGTGCAACCACTGTAATATGCACCGACAAGACCGGTACACTTACTGAAAACCAGATGACCGTTCAGGAAATATATCTACCGGGTAGACATATAGATGTAACCGGAACAGGTTATGAACCCGTTGGGAAATTCTTAGAATCATGAAAAAGAAACAGAGCCTTTGAAAGATCCTGTTCTTTCACTGTTTTTAAAAGCAGGATTGCTTTCATCCAATGCCGTGCTTTCTGATGATGAAGGCTGGACAGTAATCGGTGACCCCACCGAAGGCGCCCTTATAACCGCAGCCGGTAAAGCAGGTATTGATGACACAGGTTATGAAAGAATAGATGAACTTCCCTTTGATTCCGACAGGAAATTTATGGCGGTCAAGGTAAAGGACAAATCGGGGAACTGCGAAATATTCCAAAAAGGTGCTCCTGATGTCGTTATGGCACTGTGTGGTTTCATAATGGAAGGGGATTCGGTTTCTAAGCTTGATGATAAGAGAAAAGAAGAACTGCTTAAGATAAACAGTGAGATGGCCGGTAAGGGTCTTAGGATACTGGCGCTTTCATACAAGAAGGACTTTGATGTCGATAATCTTGTTGATGATGAGGTGACCGAGGGCATGGTATTCCTTGGTTTTGCAGGCATACTGGATCCGCCCCGGCCTGATATATATGACTCTGTTGAACAAGCTCGCTCCGCAGGGATACGGGTAATCATGATAACTGGTGACCAAAAAGACACTGCTTTGGCCATAGCCAACAAGGTTGGAATAGAGACCGGAGACGGAACAGTGGTTTCAGGTTCAGAATTGGATGATCTTTCAATAGATGAACTTTCCGGAGTACTGGAGAAAAGATCTGTATTTGCGCGTGTTTCGCCTGAAAACAAACTCAATATAGTAAGGGCTCTAAAAAACAGCAACCAGGTTACTGCAATGACCGGTGACGGGGTAAACGATGCGCCTGCATTGAAAAGGGCTGACATCGGCATATCCATGGGTATGCGAGGTACATCGGTGGCGAAGGAAGCCTCTGACATGGTGCTGCTTGATGACAGCTTCAGCACCATAATAACCGCTATAAGACGTGGAAGGGTAATATTCGACAACATACAGAAGTTCATCCATTACCTGCTTTCGTGCAACCTGAGTGAAATAATGCTTATCTTCATATCGATAATCATAGGGGTTCCCTCTCCGCTTGTAGCCATTCAGATACTTTGGCTTAATCTGGTGACAGACGTATTCCCGGCATTTGCGTTGGCGTGGGAGGTGCCTGAGAAAAATACTATGAAGCGGCCGCCCAGGGAACCGGGCAAGCCCATAATAACCAACAGTTATAAAGTGCGGATATTCTGGCAGGGATTCGTTATAGTACTGGGACCTCTGTTTGTTTATCTTGCAACCATGAATTCAGGATATTCCCTTGCTGAGAGCAGGACCATAGGTTTCATGGCACTGGCTCTTGTGCAGCTGTTCCATGTTTTCAATGTGCGCAGGAAAAATGGCATAGGTTTCGATCTGTCATTGTTCAAGACCCCTTATCTGTGGGGGGCTTTCGTAATTACCGCGGGCCTTCAGCTTTTCGCCGTATATGTGCCTTTCATGCAAAAGGTGTTGAAGACTGTACCGCTTACGGGAACTATGTGGTTGTTTGTTCTGGCAGGCGCTGTAGCTCCTATAATATTCATCCAGATGGTTGCATTGGTTCGGATAGTTATTGGTAAACCTTATAGAGATTAAGTTTAGCATAACAGCAATAATACGCAGAACAGGAAATAATAAAATGAATAAAAAATATAAAATATTAATCATTGGCGGAAGCGGGTTCTTAAGCGGTACTCTTGCTTCAACTGCCGTCTTGCAGGGACATGACGTAAGTATTCTGACGAGAGGCCAGAGGCCGGTTCCTGAGGGAGTGACTGCCCTTGTTGCCGATCGCCATGATGAAGCTGCTTTTAAAAAAGTAATTACAGAAGCAGATTGTCATTGGGATGCTGTTTTTGATTGTATCTGCTTTACACCTGAAGAAGCAAAGCAGGATATTGAGCAATTCAAGAATTGCACAGATCATCTGATATGGGTTTCAACTGATTTTGTTTTTGACCCAGGGAAAAGGTGGTTCCCGCAGACAGAACAGAACATGAATTTTCTGACAGATGACAGCTATGGAGCAAAAAAGCGTTTATGTGAACTAGAATTTATTAATGGAAATCTTGGCAAGATGGTTTATACCACATTAAGACCGGCACATATTTATGGTCCGGGTTCATATCTTGGTTGTTTGCCGGAAGAGACACGCAATCCTGAATTAATTAAAAAAATAAAAGAAGGACAACCCTTGTTTTTGGTTGGCGGCGGATATTTCCTGCAGCAGCCCATTTTTGCTGAAGATCTGGCTGAACTGATGCTAAGCTGTATAGGAAATGAAAAGACATACAATGAAACATTCTGTACCATGGGCCCCGATATTATTGAATCAAGAAAATATTATGAAATAATCGCAGAATACCTTGGCAAAGATGCGCTCATTGAAGAATTGCCGGTTAATCAATTTCTGATGGAACATCCTGATGCCTGCTCTTTTATGTGCCACAGGATATACGATCTCTCTAAACTAAAAAATGCGGGAGTAAAAGTCCCGTCAACTTCAATCCGTGAAGGGCTGTATAAGCATGTTGAGAGTCTGTTAAAACATAAATAATTATTTATAAAGAATGATTTCATGCTCTGGAAAAATGTATGGATACAATAATTTCTACAATATTATATAATTGTTATATATACCATAAATTCGTTATATTGAAAGGGAAAAGAGATGAAACTACTTAAAAAAATGGAGAAGTTTAGGCTTGCTGAACCGTTGTTTGAGGCGGTCAGGGTGGTATTGACTTACAGGGGTGAGGAATATTCACCGGCATATATCCAGGGCATATCAGGGGGAGCTTTCAGAGTGGGTGGTATATGTCCATGTGCTCCTACTTGTACATATGCAATGTGGACAACAGAACTACCGGAGATTCTTGGTTATGATATTGAAAAGTATGAATTCCTGGATGAGTCAGGGGTCGATCCTGACCGTTGGAATGAAATGGTCAAAAGGATAAAACTTGAGATTGATAATGACCGTCCGGTGGTAATGTGGAGCCAGTTCAGTTTTGCTGAATGGGGTGTGATTAATGGTTATGATGATGAAAAGCAGGTCTTCATTGGATGCGATACAAATCATGAAAGAAAATCTTTTATAAAGACTCCTTATAATAAGGCCAGCAAACTGGATGTCCCGGTGTATGGCGCTATTATTATTGGTGACAAGACTTCTGAACCGAATCTCAGGGAATTGGAAATTTCTTCTTTAAAAGAGGCAGTTAAACATGCAAGGACAGTTACTGAAATCGACCCGGATTCGGAAAAATGGACTTTCTTAAATGGTATTCAGGCTTACAAACGGTGGGAAGATAGTTTTAAAGATAATCCCGGGAGAAAAAAGGGTCTCGGAGACTCATATTGTTTTAGGGTTTACTATAATACACATATGGCGGCTCATGACTATTTGCTTGAGATTGCACCTAAATATAAATCCGCTGAAGAGGTGCTGAAAAAAGCAGCAGAGTGCTTTAAAGAAGAAAGAGAAGCACTGAAAGTTGCGTGGAAAACTGTAGGATTCAGTGCGCCTATAGAAATTTGTGAAGAGAGCATGCAAAGGGCATATGAATCAATAGGCAAAGCCTGTGCTTGCTACACAGAAGGCATTGACTGGATAGATAAAGCTTTAAAGCTAATATGAAAAACTATCTTGATGTAATAATACTATATAGTAGAGATAGAATATTGATAATTTAATATAACCTAAAAAAGCCCTGAAATCAGAGCTTTTTCGAAAGTGTTATCTTTATTCTTCGGTTGTTTCGGTTGATTCAGCTGCTTCTTCGGTTTCTGCTTCATCTTCAGGAACTTCTTCCACGAATTTAACAGCATGGGTTAATGCACACACCAGAGATTCCTGGGGAGATATAACTTCAAAGTTTTCATCATTAGAAATATCTAAATCGCTCACAAAAATGGAATCGCCTAAGCTGTATTTAGATATATCGACATTTACATAATCTATTAAGAATTCCGGTAATGTTGAAATTTCAATTTCACTCATTTGTACTTGAAGAATTGTGTCTTGTTCAAGGGAATCTCTATTCATGAAGTTAATTGGTAAAGTAACTTTGACTTTTTCCCCTGAAGTTAATTCATGAAAATCTAAATGTAATATTTTACGGCTTGATGGGTCTCTTCTGAATTCTTTTAAAATTGCCAGATGTTCTTCACCATCAATTTCCAAAAGTACTTTCGAACCTATGGAATGAGTTTGTAAAAATTTAAATGATACGTCTTGCTTAAGTTGAATGCTTAATGAATCTATATGACGCCCGTAAATAACTGCAGGCACTAATCCGTTCTTTCTAATTTTTTTAGCTTTTATTGCCATATCTCTTTTTTCGCATAATAATGTATAAATAGCCATTATGTTCCTCCTAAAAACTTGCTTATACTATCTTAAGGTTTTATAGGCAAAATTACAAGTGAATCTTCAAAAGAAGATAATTCTATATATTTATAACAACACAGTTGAGCAATTAATCCTGTTTACCTAACAAAAATACAGGGAATATCATAAGAGTATCAATAATGATTAGCTGCAAAATGTAAATTTGATAATCCTGGTGTGAAAGTGTTGAAATATCAATGCTGATTATGGGTATTCTGAAGATGCAAATCTAAAGTTTTCTAGAAAGAGAGACAATAAGAATAGAAAGGAGTTCATCATGCTATATGAGATTACATATCGTTTTCCGAATGAAATGATTTTTGAAGAAGGAGGGCCGTGCATATCGCTTTATCAGCCGACTCATAGGTGTTTTCCGGAAAACAAACAAGATACCATAGTGTTCAAAAATTTGATTCGAGTGATTGAGAATTCATTGGACCGTAAATATGAAAAGAATTTCATCGATTCAATCATGAAACCTTTCTACGGACTCGAAAAAGACAGGATTTTCTGGGGAAATACATCGGATGGCATAGCTGTCCTTGCTAGTCAGAATAAGTGCATTGTATATAATCTTCAGGGTGCAGTAAAAGAATTTGCCACAGTGGCCAATAGTTATCATATCAAACCTTTAATTAAAGCTTTCCAGTCTGTGGAAAATTACCAGTTGTTAGGGTTGAGCCGTAATAATTTCACTCTCTATCAAGGTAATAGATATGATTTTTCAGAGGTTGAATTAGCACCGGATACACCAAGGACATTAGAGGAAGTTTTGGGAAAACAATTAACAGAACCATCTTTATCACAGGGTTCTTACGGGGGCACAGGCGGTCGTGCTATGTACCATGGACACGGGGATGTTAAACAAGAGGTCGATAAAGACACAGATAAATATTTCCGGTATGTGGATCACTTTGTACTGGAGAATTATTCAAAGCATTCAAAATTACCATTAATTCTGGTTTCGCTGATGGAATATCATTCGCATTTCAAGAAAATAAGCAATAATCCATATCTAATTGAAGAAGGCATAAATAGTTCCTATGATTCCTTGGAAATGGACGAGATTAAAAAAAAGGCGCTGGAGATTATTGAACCTATCAATTTAGAAAAGATACGCATCTTAGTCGAAGCCTATAGAAAAGCAGAGGCGGAATCATTGGGATCTTCAGATTTAGCACAGGTTTCCAAGGCCGCTTTTGAGAGTCGGGTTGAAACTTTGTTAATTGAGGAAAACAGGATAGTGCCCGGAAAAATCGATTACAATTCCGGAGAAATGGTATTCGGCGCCATAGGTGATCCCGATTTTGACGATATTCTGGATGATATAGCTAAATTAGTTATGATGCGAAAAGGCGAAGTTTTGATTCTGCCAAAGGATAAGATGCCCGCTTCAACAGGTGTTTCAGCAATTTATAGGTATATTTAATCAGCTGATTTTACACAACCCCGTATTCTTATATTGCTTACGGCTCTTGAAATATTAAGTTTAATTAAATTTGATTTAAACGGTAGAACATTATAGGAGGATAGCAGGTCTGCTTTATCCGATTCTTTATGAATGTGATTGTTCATCAAACCTGATGATAAGCAAAGAGCAAAAGCTACTTCCGGCTGTTACAGTCCGCGAAACCAGGTATTTATTTGTGTTATCTTAAGCTTAATAAATCGTTTTTAAAAGCATAGATAGGTAATTAAATATATAGGAATAGTCAGGTAACTTTGATAGAATATTCTTAGAAATATACTTTATTGGAGAAGTAAAATGGCAAAATATGAGAAAAGACTTACAGGGGATTTCGATTCCTTATTGAATTGGCTTCACAGGGACATAACCAGCGGAAGCGTATCCGTCAGCTACGAAGACGGCAGTGATATTGCCATGGGTGATATTAAAACAGCAGTCCGGGTTTATGAAAGATACAGTGCATTCGGCGGGAACCGTGTCAGTATGAATATTACAATTGTGGGCAATGGGGAAGAGCTGTTTGTTTCTGCAATTACTTCCGGAGGCAGTCAGGCGGTGTTTTTCAAGATAAACACAATTGGCGAAAATTCATTTCTGACGCTGTGTCAGAGCTCCGTTGAGGAGTTTATTGAAAAAAATTGATTCAATAACAGATCCAAGTGGAAAGCATCCAGGGCAAAAAAGGGGAGCGAGTTAATGAAGAAAATAATCATAGGGGTTATAGTTTTTGTTTTTATTGTTGCCTTGGTTATAACTATCCCTTATATATTCAAAATACAGGGAGAAGTCTCTGATTCTTCATGGTCTTCGACTGATACTTATTCAATTGAGAATGTTCCAAGCCTTCAGATGAAAGATAATGCAGATTTTAAGATTCTTATCCTTTCCGACCTGCAGCTCAACATACTGACTCCCGGTAAGAACAAAAAAGCATTGGATTTAGCCGGATTATTGATTGAGGAACAAAGCCCGGACCTTGTAATTACAACTGGTGATAATGTTTCATTTATTTACCAGGGCATATTGGTTAAACAGTTTGTAGAAAAAATGGAATCATTGAACTTTCCATGGGCAGTAACACTGGGCAATCATGATAGCGAGGCCAGCGTTGACCGCAATTGGCATGGGAATATGTATAAAAATGCTGAAAATTGCTTATTTCAAAATGGACCTTCTGAAATTGATGGGGTAGGAAATTATCAAATCAATATATTGAACAGCGCAGGGAATATCGTAAAGTCCCTTATATTGCTGGATTCACACTCAAAAACAAAATATGAAACAGGCAGAGACTATGACTATATCCATCAGAATCAGCTTGATTGGTATAAGTGGGTAACTGAAGGCATGGAGAAATCAAACGGCAGCAAGGTGCTTTCACTGATGTTTTTTCATATTCCTTTGATTGAATTTGATGAAGCCATTAATGACAGTGACACAGAAATACTATTCGGAGAGCAGAATGAAGGTGTTTACAGCGCGCCTGTTTCATCCGGTTTATTTGAATTGATGCTTGAGCAGGGCAGCACCACCCATATATTCAACGGGCACGACCACATCAACAACTTATCCGTTTTGTATAAGGGAATTCAAATGACATATGGAACTAAAACAGGTCCCACCAGCTACTATAATAGCGATATTCAGGGAGGTACCCTGATAACTATTAAGGACGACACCTATGAGGTTTTAGTGGAACATTTGTATCATTGACTTTATATCAAATTTAATTCATAAGAGTATAATGTAATTGAAGAAGCAAATCTTCACAAGATTTAAGACTAATTGATTTTTAATATCGGAGGTATTTTCATGAAAGTTATTAAGATAATATTTGCTTTTGTAATTTTCTATTTTCTTATAACCATGTTCAGCGGGATGGTTTCACTGGCGAAGCTAGTAAGCAACGGCAGTAGGATTATAGAGATAGGCTTTTACAGCCTTATCGGCGTTCTGGTTCTGGTTTATCTGGTTTGGCCTATCATCAAGTACACATCCATTCCGTCAAGCAGTTTAATAATGAGAATGCACGAGGGTGATGTAAAGGCAACAAAGAAGCTGTATAGGTTCTACAGAAGGTATGCGGACATTGATGTTGTACCTAAAGACAATATCGTTGAAATGAAGAATGCCGTCATAAGGCATGTGGGTGTTCAGGTCTCCGGGTTTGATAAAGAAATCCATAAAACGGCAATAAAGCTGACTGCCAGTGTGATTATCTCGCCAAATTCTTTCATTGACGGGTTGATTATTATCCTGGGGAACAGCCAGATGCTGTACAAACTGTCAAAGCAGCTTGGCATAAGGTACAAGGCGAGGGAGCTGTTTGATATTTATTTCAAGGTATTTTCAATTGCATCTATATCGGGAATCATTCAGGAGTTCGATGACGAAATCGAGGATTTTCTAATAGATTTGGTAGAAAACATTTCCAAGGGAGACGGGCAAGAAAATACCGTTTGCAAACATTGCGATAAGCGCGGTTTCACCTCTGATACAGGCAAGCACCAATTATGCGTTTGTTGTTTACAACGGCATGAGGTATAAATACCGGATGAAGAAGCTAATAGAGAATAATAGTGCCTCCGACAGGGAAATAATACGTCAGGCCAGGAAAGATGCGCGAAGGTCGAGGGTTAAATATTTCAATGATATGGCCGGCAGGGTTACGAATATTAAGAGGAGGAAAAAATCTACCGGTAATACGGATGAGCCGGTTCCGGTAATATAATGTTAGTTTGTTATTAGAACAATTTATGATAAAATAATCATAGGGAAATGGATTATATAGAAGCATTAAAATATGCTACAGAGAAGCACAAGGACACTCCTCGAAGAAAAGGTGGGGAAGAATATATTACCCATCCTGTTGCTGTGTCTGAAATCCTAAGGGATAAAGGCTTTGGCACTGATGTTCAAATCATGGCGTTATTCCATGATCTGCTTGAAGACACTGATGCGACCGAATCTGAAATACTGGAATTAAGCAACCAGGAAGTGCTTGATGGGGTCAAACTGATTACCAAAGAAGAAGACTATGATATGGATGACTACATTAACCGTATTCAATCCAATCAGAAAGCTTGTGCTGTAAAATTAGCCGACAGGATTCACAACTTACTCAGCTCTGTGAATGCACCTGAAGAATGGCGCCATGAATATTACCTGGAAACCCTTGATTATTTCTGCCATCTTTGCGAAAAGTCATTTTCCATCGGCGATATTGGAGGACAGGTCTTCATGGATGATTTCATTGTTGCCTTGAACGTGGTTTTCAGTTCCTTTTCCGTTGAGATGTATTGTTCTTAATATTCAAACATCCCAAAATTGTTAACACCTGAATTACAAATTAGTTAAACCCGGCCTTATGTGATATTCTTTACTTGCTCAGAAAGAGTAGTTTATCTAATATCTAATCAGCATTCTTTTTTTAGTAGGAGATGAGAATAATGGATTTTCAGGAAGCCCGGGAAAGATTTAAGCCGGAAAAAATCAAATATTTGTTTGTCGCGGAATCGCCGCCGGATGCTGAAAGCTACAGGTATTTCTATTACCGAGATGTAATGGAGAAGGACTATTTGTTTTTGAATCTGATGCAGGCCCTTTATCCAAGGACTTACAGGAGCTATATGCCGATTAAGGAACTGAGAAAAAGCAAAAGAACCTTTTTGGACATGTTTATGGACAGCGGCTGTTATCTTATAGAATCCGTTGATGAAAACCTGCCGGTTGAAATGCACAGCGGCCAAAGGGTAGCCCGGATCAAGGAAAACAGAGAGACCCTTTTGAATAAAATCAAGGACCTCAGCGATGAAGAAACCAAAGTTATCCTTATATCGTCAACGGTTTTTGCAGCTTGCTATGAGTATTTAATAGATAATGGGATAAATGTTGTGAATGGAAAAGATCAGAGCATTTATTTCCCTGACCGGTGGAACAATAAAAGCTTTCATAATCAAATGGGAAAACTGCTGGATAGAATCGACTGGCAGAATAAATCCGGCAGGAAAAAGAACAGTGTGACAATCGTCAGGAAGAAAGACCCGGAAGCTTAATTTAATAATTGCTATTTAGTGTACTAAATTTGGCACAAGCTAAATGTTAAAATGCCTTTAGATGATGATTTGCTCTCATTTTCTGGTTTTTGGCATGGTTTGCCTCCTTTCTTTTAGTTTGCAAAATCCCGGCGGCGGCCGGGATTTTGCATGTTGTTTATATGAGGGACAGGTCTGCATTTGTTGACAACACAGATTATAATGTATAAACTATGTATATACATGGAGGTGTTGTTTTATGATTGCAACAATAAAGAAATGGGGCAACAGCCAGGGGCTGAGATTCTCTAAAGAAATGCTTTCAGGTCTGGGCCTTGAAGTTGAAGATAAAGTGAATATTGAAGTTGAAGGCAATAAGATTGTGATTTATAAGGCGGAGTTAGAGGAATTCAGACTCTGCGATCTGTTTGAAAAATACAACGGAAATTACAATCCTCGTGAAATCGACTGGGGAAAAACTGAGGGAGATGAAGTATGGTAATCAAGCAGGGCGATATTATAAAGTTTGACTTCAATCCCACAATCGGTCATGAGCAGGCAGGGTATAGGCCGGCAGTAGTCATCAGCAACGAAACATTCAACTCGCATACTAATCTATTAATAGTTCTGCCGGTTACTAATAGCAATAATAAATTTCCTCTGCATGTCCCGCTTGATGAAAGGACAAAGACTATAGGATTTATATTGTGTGAGCATCCCAAGTCAATTGATCAGACGGCAAGAAAAATCAAAATGGTAGAAGCTTTGCCAAAGGATATTTTAAAAAAAGTAATCAAGATAGTAAAAGCGGAAATATCAGTTGAGTAGCATATTTGTGATATAATTCAAGCACTTAATTAACCGGAGGCATTATGAACAGTGTTGTCGTAGATGTAAAACTTAATGAAGAAGATGTGGTGGAATTCCAAAAGGCGCATTACTCGCGCCGGATAAAACCTGCAATGAGATATACAATCATAATAATAGTAGCAGTGCTGTTTGTTTTTAATGTAGTGCTGGATATCATCAGCGGCAACTTATTCAGTTTAACCGCAGCGCTTCTCGGGCTTATCCTGATATTCCTGCTGGCCACACCTCTAATGTTCAGGCTGACTGCTAAAAAGGGTTTGAAGTCCAATGAAAGCCTAATGGCTGAACACAGGTATGTTTTCACTAAAACTTCAGTCGCAACCGTGTCGGAGCAGGGAAATCTTGATACAAAATGGGACGAAATGCATGAGCTGCGGGAATTAAAGAATCATTTCCTGTTCTATATAGGCAACAACAAGGCTTTCATGGTTCCTAAAAAATGCTTTGCCGATGAAGCACAGATGGACTTTGTGAGGAATTGCGCAAAGGCCATACCTATACCCAAGAAGCCCTTTAACCTTCTGTTTGTTACCATGGGTGTTACGCTTGCTATAATAGTTATCCTGTTTATCATAATTGTGCTTATGGAAGTTCTTTAAAATAGTTATTATATATTATTTATAGTACTGCAACTATTGAATAGTTGCAGTACTTTGTTTATTGTAATATCATATAGCTGAGGTGATTGGGATGAAAAATACAATAAGCCACCGGGGATATACGGCTCTGATTGAATACAGTGAAGATGATTATGTTTTCACCGGAAAGATTCTGTATGTAAGGCGCAGCATTTCATTTGAAGGAGAGACTCTCAAAGAGCTCAGGGGGGCATTTGTGAATGCGGTAGATGAATATATTAACTACTGCAAAAAGAAGGGCATTGAGCCTGACAAGCCCTTCAAGGGCAGTTTTAATGTGAGGATATCCCCGGAGCTTCACCGCAAGGCTGCCATAAAAGCGGCAGAAGAGGGCATATCACTAAACAAGATGGTTGAAAATGCCATCAGGAGATTTGTATGAGTATTACTTATGAAACCGGCCTTAGGAAACCTGGGGATATGTTCGATTTGTATAAAACCCTCGGTTGGGCGGATATGCTGAGTTTAACAAGGCAGCAGATGGAAACCGCGATATCGGGCAGCAGGCATATCATCTACGCCTATGACAATGATGAGCTGGTGGGAACCGGCAGGGTACTGACAGATGGCGCGCTGCATACATACCTTTGCGGCCTTGGTGTCCTTAAGGAATTCAGGGGCAGGGGAATCGGTTCTGAGATTGTGAACCGTCTGTCTTCATATTGCGAGGCCAATGGGCTGCATCCCCAGTTTCTTTGTGAGGAGCATATGGTGCCGTTTTATGAGAAGCTTGGGTTCAAAGCATTTTCAATAGGGATGAAAAAATAACATAAAGAACGTATATTTTTATCAACTTTTGCCGTAAACGGTATTAGTCGTTTGTTATTCAATAAATATGTGACTGTTTTTGTTTTGGTTTTTTTACCTTCTCGCTCAAAGGTAAAAAAATGATTTGTTTCCATTTCACGTGTTACGGCACTATGCCTCCTTTCTTATTCTTTCAAAAAGTGGTAAAATAGAGTAACAAGGGGATGTTAAAATTGTCAGTATACATATTCAAAGATTCGGAACTAAATAAGCCCATTGAGAGATTAGTCAGAAGACAAGATCAGAAAACACGGGCTCTATGGTGTGCGAAATGCATAGAGCACGTTTTGCATTATAGCGAAGCAATAATGCCGGGGGAGAAGCGCCCCAAGAAGGCCATTGAAGCAGCTAAGGCATGGGCCCGCGGTGATTTATCCGCGGTGAAAGCCCACGATGCCTCCGTTCTGTCGCATGATGCTGCAAGAGAAGCCAGGACATTGCCTGTTTGCATGGTAGCGAGGGCTGCCGGGCATGCAGCAGCGATTGCAGATAGCAGAGGTCATGCCGTATATTCCGCCACATATGCCGTAAAAGCTGTTTTCCATTCTTATGAGGATGAGGAAAACACAATTGAAGTTGAGCGCGAGCGCAAATGGCAGCTGACCCTTTTACAGAAAATGATCAATCAGGCTGTCTGATTTATAAGAAAATGAAATTTATAACATTTTATTTCAGCGGTACCGGTAATACTAAATGGATTGCCGGTCAATTTGATGAAATGGCCAGGGCAGCCGGGCACAGAAATTCTTCTTACTCTGTTTTTGAAATAAATAGTATTGCCGGATATTCCGATGAAATATTATCAGCGGATTATATTGTGCTGGCATTTCCATTGTACGGAGCCAATATTCCCAGGCTGATGCGTAGTTTTATTTCTTTAATGTCCGGGCACTTGAAACAATTACGGATTGCCAATAAAAAACTAATCGTTGTAAATAATGTAGGGTTTGTGAACGGAGCCGGTATATTCTTCATGAAAAAATTCATTAGGAATTCACCGCTTGAGATTACTATCTATTTGAATATAAGGACATCAAATACTGCACCGTCCCGAAAGAGGAATAGGGCGGTAGTCGGGGATAAGCTTCCGGAAGTTGTGAAAGCCAGGGCGAAAGGGCAGCTGGAAAAGGCTATCACTATGGCAGCTGAAGGAAGAGTGCTTATACAGGGGGCAGGTCCGCATCTGCTTATGGGATGTTTGATAAGGCGTTTGCTGAGAAATGAGATCAGGGATAATTACCGTAGGATGAGTGTGGATATGGAAGTCTGCACGGAATGCATGACGTGTGTTAAGAACTGCCCGACAAAAAGCATACAGTTAAAAGACAAAAGTTTTCTTTTTTCTAGTTCTTGCGAAGCATGCATGAGGTGCTACAACAATTGCCCGGTTCATGCGATATCCTCTCAAAAACAATGAACGTGGACACGTCTGCAGGTACTTTCTGGTGCAATTCAAAATTTTTTAAAAAAACTATTGACTTTAATTAAGTTAAAGTGTATATTTAATTATGTTAAAGAAAAAAGAAAGAAATACTTTAACATAATTCAAAAGGAGGTGCTGTTTTGGTTAACATGATTCCCGAATGGCTGGCTAACCTGGAAGACGAGGAAATAAGCTTCATAAAGAAATTTATGCTTGTATCCGGATCTCTAAAGGAGGTCGCCGGCCTGTACAATGTAACTTATCCGACTGTCAGGCTGCGCCTGGACAAAATAATACAAAAGATAAAAATCAATGACCGTGAAATGAACGAACCTTATGTAGCATTGGTTAAAAAGCTAGCTATTGACGATAAGATAAGTTTGGAAACAACGAAGCTTCTGATCAATGAATACAAGAAGCAGAAAGGAAATTCATAATGTATCGTATAATAATTTTTATTGCTTTTAATGTCGCTCTGATAGTGGCACAGGTGTTTATTACTTCTAAGGATACTGGAAACAAGGGTTTGATAATACCGGTATTCAATGTAGTCCTTGGAATTGCAATCGCCTTATTCTCCTCACCATACTCAATAACAGTCGTCCGGGATATAGGCGGGGTTGAGGTATCTGACACTGCAGTTAATGCGGGAGGATTCATCGATTCTTTCTTTGGTATTTTAATTCTGATGCTTATTCCTGCAATTATTAATTTCATACTCTATTTCATCGGTCGCCATAAGTTCAGACTACAAAAGCGTAATGAAATCAACAGAATGAAAATCGATGACTTGGCGTAGTCATATCTAAAAAAGGCCGGGTATTTATTACCCGGCCTTTTTTAATAGGGGAAATAGAGAATAATCACTCCCTTACCTGCATCTCGTTTTTTATTTCCTGGACTTTTTTTGTATAGGCTATTGTTGTGGGGAGGAACAATATTGTAAGGATAATGCATGTTGATGCGATATTCACGTGAGGAATAACCCGATTTATAAAAATCAGGAAGACATTAATTACAAATGCCATTGCATTTAAAATTACTACGGTCATTGCAGTATTGCGGATTATTATATATTGCTTTAGCCTTGCAGCCAGATCGGTAAATACCTCAAACGGGCCTTCTGAAGCTTTTTTCCTCATATAGAGTCTGTATCCTATTGCAGATATGCATTCAATGCCGGCTTCTTCCAGAAATTTTATATAATGGATGCTTTCGGGATGATGAACTTTATTTTCAAGAAATTCAATCCGATAAACATATCTGCCGGGAACCCCTTCTTCAAATTGATATTTGGCAAATGAGTAATCCACGAATTCAATACCTTTTGCTGCCATTTCATTCAACCACTTTTCCTCTTTTTCAAAATTGAAAAACATAAATTTGTTTATTCTGCTTCTCATAACATTAACCTCCAAGAATCTTACTGCCGGTATCAAAAAGCTCTTTCAACCGGTGCATTTCCTGTCTAAGAATTTGCCTGCCTACAGAAGTTATTATATATTCTTTTTTATTCTCAGATTTTGTTTCCGCGATTTCTATCCAATTTTTTATCAGCAGGGTATTGATTGCGCCGTAAAGGGTTCCGGACCCCAGTATGACTCTGCCCCCGCTAATCTCATTGACATATTTCATAATCCCATATCCGTGGGTTGGCTTAATAAGTGTAAGCAGTATATAGAATACGGCCTCAGTCAAGGCTCCTCTTTCAGTGCTTTCAGGCATTTCTCTCACCTCCTGTTTGTATCGGTTACCGACGTGTCGGATACCGACACAGTTATTATATCGGCTTCCGACATAGTTGTCAAGCATTAATTTTTGGGAAAGGTCTGCAGCGTGTATGAGTATATGAAGAGGGACAGGTCTGCTATAATTAATCTAACAGCACGGGGGAGGAATATGAACAAAGATTGCAAGCCGTTTGATAATAACGCATTTATATATCCTGTTGCATCAGGGATCTATTCCGCCCGGGAATTTAATTACCATACAGGGGATAATTATCAATATGCTGTTTCTTCATATTACAGGAATGGGGAAGAAGGTGCCATGGTTGTTGACGAAGGCGTCTTTTTAATGCCTTCAAAACATAATTACGCGTTTAATCCAGTAGCGGTATATAAGAATAGCGAAATTTATACTTTCTGGTCGGAGTTTGACGGCAGCTGGCATCTCAAAGGCAGCCTTGGGGGTGAAATCCCACGGGTTGAAGGTAATCTGTTTATAGATTCTGCTTGTATTGACAAGCTGGGCAATGTTTATCTTGCATGCGAATGGCTGCACGGATATATGATCAGCGACATTCTGATATTAAAATACTCTTCAGGTGCATGGGAAATATCTAAAAAACTGAATTCCCATGGGATTTTCTGTAAAAGGCCGAAGATTGCCATCAACAATGAAAATATTTATGTCGTTTGGGACGGATACAGCGGCGACGGCTATGATATTTATCTAAATTCAAATACAAATGGCTCATGGTCGGGTGAAAAACGCATTACTGAATCAAAAGACTGGCATCTGAAACCTTCAATATCAATCGATTTAGAAGGCAGCATTTGGATTGCCTGGTTGAAAAATATTGATGTTGAGCGCGACGGAGTCATTTCAAAGACTAACAATGTCATGATGGCAAAATATGAAGGAAACTGTCTCAGACCTGTCCCCGGTAATGATTCTGATGAGGTCTTGCGGCTTGATATGGGATTATTGCCCAATGAGAGATACTTCGGTTACCACGGGCTTCGAAGAAATCCGCAGCTTGCGTGCTGCGGGAACGGCGATATCGCTTTATTCTGGGAGATGCAGCGGGACGAAAAGGAAATCTGGGAGAATGTCGAGAACGGTTATTTCCTTTGCATGTTCTATAATGGCTCATCATGGAGTAAGACATTTCTGATACAGGACGGGGGTAATTGTTTTACCATCGACAGTTATTATGAAATCAATGATACAATCCGTTACGCATACAGGGGTGTAAGGGGGACAGGTCCGGATATCCGCTTCGGAAGCATAAATGTCATCGATTTACTGGAATTTGAGCTTCCGCACAATAAATCGTGGGACAAATGGACACCGTTTAAGCCAAAGGGTGCCTTAAATAATCACGAGAGACTGTATTGGGGCGACCTTCACTGCCATTCCATATATTCTCCTGATGCAGAGGGATATCCAGACGAATTGCTCTTCTACGCGAGGGACAGGTCTGCAATTGACTTTTGTGCCATAACAGATAACGACATATACGGCGATAACATATTGACAAAATCAGCATTGAGATATATACAGTCGCTTTGTGAATGTATATCAAAGGACGGTGTTTTCCAGGCATATACAGGTTATGAATGGACTTTTCATAGGGCGGGTCTCGATGAACCTGAAAATTTCAATCACAGAACTGTTATATTTCTTGATGATAACCACATTATATCCTCAAGAGCGGATTCAACAGGTGCAAACGAGGCAGCCTTTAGTACAACATTGAGAAATTCAGATACCATGTGGCATGCGCATCACGGCATATGGCGCTTGCTGGATCCTGGGCATGATGCGAATGTTGAAGTGGTCAGCTCATGGGCCAATAACATTGAAGAGTTTGAAACTATTCATAATCAACTGGCTGAGGGACAGGTCTTCGGATTCATGGGGGCAAGCGACAACCACAGGTTCATTCCGGGGCACGGAGGGGCTCTGACGGCTGTATCGGCAGGGGAATTATCAAAGGCTGCACTAAAAGAGGCCTTCTTTGGCAGGCATAATTATGCAACCTGCGGCAGCAGGACTTTTATGGAGTTCTCAGTAAACGGATTTGGCATGGGGGATGTCATTCAGGTGGATTCTAAGGAAAAATTATTGTTGTCATTACAAGTTAAATCTGAAAGGATCATTGAATATATCTCATTAATATGCGATGGAGATGACTATAAAACCATAAATTTAATGAAAAAGACATATACGCAGAACTTTACTATCACAAATACAGCAAAAAACAGATATTTCTACATAAAAATAAAACTAGAGGGCGAAGATAGATATTTACCTCATAATTTAGCATTGAAAGAGGGCAATTACATTTATTCGAGTCCCATATGGATTAATGTTATCTAAAAAGCGTTTACCAGGATACTCCCTGGGCGTTCATGGCCTCCACAAGCCTCAGAAGGCCTGCGATATCCGCGCCGACTTCAAGATTGCCCTCATGACCGTATTTTTGAGCGGTTTCTGAAACATTTTTATATATGTTTTGCATAATCTGACGCAGCCTGGCATCAACTTCTTCAAATGTCCAGGGGATTCTGAATGAATTCTGGCTCATTTCAAGACCTGACGTAGCTACTCCTCCTGCATTGGCTGCCTTGCCAGGCCCATAAAATATACCATTGTGGGTAAATATATTAACAGCTTCATGGGTACAGGGCATGTTCGCACCTTCTCCGACGTATTTACATCCGTTTTTTATAAGTATGCGGGCATCGTTGCCGTCAAGTTCGTTTTCTGTAGCACATGGAAGGGCGATATCACATGGAATATGCCAAAACCCATGGCCTTCTTTATATTTCGCCTGGTGATTATATTCAAGATAATCACGGACGCGGCCCCGGTTTACCTCTTTTATTTCTTTCAGGATTTCTAGCTTAATGCCATTCGGGTCATGTATATATCCGGTTGAATCTGATACGGCAATTACATTTGCACCCAGTTCAACTGCTTTTTCCAGGGCATGTATCGCGACATTCCCGCTGCCGGATATTATGATTTTCTTCTTTTTGAAAGAATCTCCCTGCGACTTTAGCATTTCATCTACAAAATAACATAGTCCGTAGCCGGTTGCCTGTTTACGAACCAGGGAACCGCCGTAGCTAAGTCCTTTACCAGTTAATGCTCCGGTTACTTCATTCCGGATCCTCCGGTACTGGCCGTACATATACCCAATTTCCCGTTCACCGACGCCGATATCACCAGCCGGAACATCCGTAAACTGACCTATATGCCTAGAAAGCTCAGTCATAAAGCTCTGGCAGAAGTTCATAACCTCCCGGTCGCTTCTGCCTTTTGGATCAAAATCAGAGCCGCCTTTGCCTCCGCCCATGGGAAGGCCGGTGAGTGCGTTTTTGAAGCACTGCTCGAAACCCAGAAATTTCATTATGGATAAATTCACTGTGGGGTGAAACCGCAACCCGCCTTTGTAAGGACCGATTGCGGAGTTGAACTGAACTCGAAAACCCCGGTTAACCCTGACATAGCCCAAATCATCAATCCATGGGACCCGGAACATAATGACCCGCTCAGGTTCAACAAGCCTTTCTATGATGCCGTTTTCATTAAGTTCGGGATGAATTTCAATTATCTTATCACATGACTCAAAGACCTTTGCGACAGCTTGAAGAAATTCCGGCTGTCCGGGGTCCCGTCTGCATATGTTTTCATAGACTTGTATTAGATGTGAATCTTTAATATTCATGACGCCTCCAATTTTTGTAAGCATTAAATATTACCGGGACACTGAATACCAGTTAATTTTATTACTTTTTTATATTTTATTCAAATGGCGTGAAGAGGTGGAATGATATATAATTAAGTTCGGCGGGAGAAAATATGAAAATTAATATAAATTTCTTTACCTCAACAGGCAATACCACTTGGACATTGGATAAAATCAAGGGTCATTTTGTGAAGGCAGGACATGAAGTGGCTGTGTTCGATAGTGTTGATTGCGGCAATGAATGGACAGAAGACTGCGACATGCTGGGATTTGTATATCCCATATGGGGTTCATCTGTTCCAAAACCACAGTTGGATGTAATTAAGCTGATGCCGGAAAGCAACGGACAAAAAGTTTTTCTAATAGGGAATGCAGGCATGGATGCATGGGACACAGGCATCTTCATACGAAGAAAACTTAAAGCCAAAGGGTATGATGTAGTTTATACAGCAAGTGTGATCCTTCCCATGAACAGCAGTTTTCCAGGGTTGCAGTTTATAAAAAAAAGAGCACCTGTGAAAAGCGCCCTTATGCTGGAGTATGCAGAGCATACCATTAAAAAGGCCTGTGACGAGATTCTTGCAGGAAACCGCTACTTTGAATGCAAAGGGATGTTAAATAAGATTGGCGGCATTTTTATCCGCATTTTATATAGGCCGGCTGTTAAGCTGTTCCAGAAAAAATATTATGTCAAATCAGAAAAGTGCAACGGCTGCGGACTATGCTATTCGATATGCCCCGTTGGATCAATCTCCATTAACGATGGTATAGCTTCAATTGACACTGAAAAATGTATTTTCTGCCTGAAGTGCTATAACTTCTGCCCGCAGACAGCAATATTAAAGGGAAAGAAAAGCGCTGATATTGAAAAGTACCCAAGATATACGGGGCTTGATGGTAAATTTAATCCGAGAAAATACAGATAGGAGATCCAAAGATGAAAAAATATGTATTTTTTGCTTTCAAGGGTGAGGCGATGTGCTTTATGCATGTGCTGCTTAATACGTTGGACATGGTTTCAAAGGGCCTGGACGCCAGAATTGTTATTGAAGGTGAAGCAGTTGTTTTAGTCAAGCAGATGATTGAATCAGAAAATCCGTTGTTTAAAAAAGCAATGGAAATGGGACTTATTGACAGCATATGCAAGGCGTGCTCAGCAAAGATGGGTGTGATTGAATACAATTTAACATGCGGAATACCACTCAGCGGCGACATGTCAGGACATCCGGCAATGGCAAAATATATTAAAGACGGTTATAGGGTTATAACACTTTAATATAGAAAAAGGAAGCCAATCGGCTTCCTAAATCAAATAGTATATGAAAAAAGGAACATCAGTTACTTGTATAATGCCTGTATTTTATTGCAATGCTCGATTACCTGTTCTTTAAGCTCATCAGGTTTTATAACCTTAATCCTGTCGCCATAGGAGATTACCCAGCTAATTAGTCCCGGGGCAATGACGGCATCAGTATTTATATATGAATAGTCATCATCGGCAGGTACTAGGCTGATATGCGGGCCGAACCGGTCAAAGACTTGGTTGGCCATTTCGTTTTTTACTTTCAGGCGAATATGCGACGGTTCTCCGGTGAACATTGAGAACGCTTTGTTAAGGTAGTCGGCTAGGTCAAAGCCGTTCGGAGCAATTTCATGAATGGGGCGCCTGGGTTCGTCCAGTATTTCAAGGTCTGCCATACGCTCGATCCTGTAATGAGAGAAGTTGTCATGTTTGCCTGTTGCGGCAATCATGTAGTAGTTCTCATTGAACCAGGTGGTGAAGTATGGATTGGCAGTGTATGTGTAATCTACATATTTATGAACACGCTTGCCTTTGGTATCATAGCTAAAATACTTAAATGCCAGCTTCTTGTTTTTAATTATGCAGGTATTAATTTTATCCACATTATAGTAGATGGCTTCATTCTCGTGTTTTGGGCGGTTTGAAATTGAAATTTGTTTTTTTAGTTCGTGAGAGATGCCTGAGCTTGTAAGGCTGAGGAGTTTCCCAATCAATTCATTGCTTTTATTGAAAGTAAGAAAATGGGCCTGCTGGACGGCATCCATCAGGATTTTTATTTCAGCTGTTTCAAAATCACGCTCAAGGAACCAGCCGCCGTTGCCTGATTTAATGATATCAAAACCTGCCGATTCAAGGCCGGTTATGTTTCTGTATACCGTTCTGCGGTCTGCGTCAATGCCCATATTGGACAGATGCCTGCAGATCTGGGTTGCATTCATTGGGCGGTCCTCATCCGCATGGTCATTTAAAATTCTTAGAATACTGTATGATTTTTTAGCTGCTGACATGTTTACATCTCCTTTTAACAAGATAATACACCATTAATTGTACCATAAACGGTATACTGAGAATTGTAATATATAGTAAATCAAATAGGGGGGTGTAGATATGATACCGATTGAAAGAAAGTGCTTAAAGTGCGGCAGCTCGAAAGTTGTTGAAGTATTATATGACAAAGTAACGAGTGAGCAGTCAGCTTTGATTGCTAAAGGAAAACTTAGGTATAATGAACATTATTATAGCCCTGAGCTTCCGGATTTCGCCTGTGCCGAATGTAACTATAACTGGAATAGGATGGAGGAAATAAAATATTATTATGGAGAATTTCTGGAGGCAACAGCATATATCGGTGGAGAGCCGGGGAGTTCATATTTTGTAAAAGTCGATTTTATCAGGAATATTGCTGAATGGCAGAGTGTTGAGCGTATCTTCTCACCCAGAATAGAAAAAAGAGAGCATAAGCGTGAAATTAATCTGGTTGACTACTATGACTTCTACAACCGGGTAGCTGATATTAATCCGCTTGACTGGGATCCGTTATACTTAGAATTTGGTTATGTTGATGGAATAAGCTGGGGATTTCAGTTAGTTACCGATAAAACAGTGCTTACCTGGAGTGGAATGAATAAGTTCCCTGAAAATTGGCTTGATTTTTGCAGGATGATTAAAAGCATCAGCGGCAGGCAATTTGAATCTTATTAAAAGGAGGATAGAATGATGAAAATCGCGATATGCCCGAAATGCGGATCTACAAGGGTAGTGCCATATCTATACGGAATGCCCTCAGCTGAAGCTTGGGAAGAAGAGAAAAGGGGCAGGTTGGTACTAGGAGGTTGTTGTATTAATGAAGATTCTCCCGATTTTCACTGCAAAATATGCGGCAATGACTGGGTGGATCCGAGTGCTGATAAATTCAATGACGACTAAAACGACTTGGGGTCTTAAATTAATAATAAAAACTGTTGCTAAATAAAAAGACTTTACACTCTGTTATTTGTTCCATATTTTTTGAGGACTTGTCACCTCGGCAGGCTTTATCTGTCTTTTTTTATACATAAAACTAAAGAATTAAATAATATATACTGTATAATTGAACAGTGATATTTGCAGCGGGGGAATAAATGGAACTTAAGACTACATTAAAAAACAACTTGGAAAAGTTTAGAAAAGATATGGTTTTTTTAAACAGATTCGCCAAGCACGACGATGAATACCTTGAAGTGTACACCACTAATCTCCATAACAACGAAATCCCGATGCGCGGGAATAATAAGAAGGTCCATTATGAGGATTTTTCAAAAATCGACTACATGGGTCCTGAAATCAAGCATCAGGAATGGGTTCAGCAGTTAAATCGTTTCTATTGGATAAAATATTGCGCAATTGAATATGAAAAAAACAAGTCGGACCATATGGCCCGGTTGGTTTATGATGCGATAAACGCATGGATGGATTACTGGCCGTATTACGGGGACAGGTCTGATATCTTTGAATGGATGTGCTGCGATTTGTTCCACCCGATGATAAGTACCCCGCTTCGTCTGGGTGCCTCTCCGGGGCATGGATGGATTGGCTGCCTGCCGCATTTTTTTGACCATCCGCTTTTCACTGAAGAATGGGTAACTAAGGTCGTAAAAAGCGCCTTGTGGCAAATAGGTCCGATGATTGAAAATAACAGATACCACAGCAACGAGCACAACTGGCGTCCGAATGAATTATCAACGCTTTTATTCCTCAGCCAGGTGCTGCCGGGTGCCGAAAAATATATTGATTATGCAGTTGAGCAGCTCAATGATGCATTTTATGCCCAGTTTGAAGATGATGGTGTTCATATTGAGCATACAACGGATTATCACGACTGGATGACTGATATATTCGCTCTTATACATATTTTTAGCATGAACCGGCCTGAATTAGGTTTGAAGATTAGCGCCGATAAAGTTCTAAAATCGCTTGACTACGGCATAATAAGCAAAGCTCCTGACGGAAGGCAGTTTGGAATACATGACTCATATGCCTGGCATCCGGACAATCCGGTTGAATCATCGCGGAACCTGAGGATAAGGGACTATATTGCCCAAAGGGCCGGCAGGAATTCATTTAAAGATGAGTATGAAGGCGTCGAAAGTTTCCGTTTTGACAGCGCGCAGCAATACTTCTTCACATTTGGAGGGACAGGTCTTCAAACGGGGACAGGTCCGGTTCAGAAACTATATTTCGATGCAAGCAAGTGGGGCAGCTGGCATATGCACCAGTCGAAAAATTCCCTGAATTTTTATTACGGCAATAAGATGCTGCTAATAGACCCGGGTTCGCTTGATTATGGAAATAGTCTTGAGAGGTGGTACGGGAAGCTGACACCTGCGCATAATACTGTATCAATTAATAACCTTTCGCAATGCCTGGTTTCTGATCCCTTGGTCAGGGAATATCATGCTGATGAAAACGTAGCTTTCTTAGTCAGCGATTATACAGGTGGTTATCAGGATTGGAGCGTGATTGAGGATAAACGCCCGGTTCAAGGCCATTATGGGGACAGGTCCCAGATTACTGGTGCGCATGAAAGAATGTTCTTTTGGGTTAAAGGAAAGTTTATTCTAGTGTTTGATAGTATTAACCTCAACGAAAATGCTGACCAAAATATTATTTCAAGCCACTGGCAGTTCCTTAAGGGGGATGTGGGCCATAATGAAAATGAACAGTCTGCCCATACATGCTTTGATGATTATAATGTTTTGGTAAAAAAGGTTTATGCCAATACAGAAACAAAATCTAAGATTTACTGCGGGGGGACAGGTCCGATGCTTGGGTATAATTCCCGTACCGGCGGCAAGCTGAGCGGAGTTACACCCGCGCCTATGCTGTCCATAGAAGCTAAAACCGATAAAGAAATGGTGCGGATTGCCCAGATAATCGTCCCATATGCAGGGACAGTTCTGCCGGATGTCAGTATTTCCTATAAAAAGAAACGATATGCGATGCTCTTTAAGGTGAAATTCAATGATGAGGTATATGACATTGCATCACACTACTTTGTAAGGGAATATTTCAAAACCAATTCTGCAATACGTGAGATTGGCGGCTATTCAAGCATGGCAAGGGCATTTATAAAAGGTTATAAAAATAAAAAACAGATAATTGACTGGGAATATAAGAATAGTAAAAGGTCATAGGAGGACGAGTTAATGAACCATATATCCAAAATTTCTGAATTGAAGAAAGAGTGCAGGGGGTATCTTGCAGACAGATTGTTTTCCCAGCTTGAATTTGCTGTAAAATTGTCCGGGGTAAATGACGGCAGGTTTGATCAACTAATTTCTTATGCTGTTGACAATCTGGAATCTGCTTATCAAAAAGACAAAGCACTGACAAAAGATGTGGTTGCTGATATTGAGGGCAGCCTTTCAGACCTGTCCCCGCATGCGAAAAAATTAACCATGATGTGTGTTTCACACGCGCATATCGACATGAACTGGATGTGGGATTACTCTGAGACCGTTGCAATAACATTAGGGACATTCAGAACGATGCTGAATTTAATGGACGAATACCCTGATTTTACATTTTCGCAGTCCCAGGCGTCAGTTTACAGGATAGTGGAAAAACATGATTCGGGTATGCTGGAGGAAATTAAGGCAAGGGTGAAAGAAGGAAGGTGGGAGGTTGCTGCATCGACATGGGTGGAAGCGGATAAAAACATGCCGAACGGCGAAAGCCATGCACGGCATATCTTATATACAAAAAGATACTTGACGAAGCTTTTAGACCTGCCCCCGGACGCGCTGTTGCTGGACTACGAACCCGATACTTTCGGACACAACCGGAATGTGCCTGAGATTCTGGCTAAAGGCGGCGTAAAGTACTATTATCATTGCCGAGGTTATAACGGACATAATATATATAAATGGAAATCACCGTCAGGAAAACAAATTATCGTCTATCGAGAACCAATATGGTACAACCTTGATATTTCTCCTGACCTGGCCCTGCATGTTCCTGAATTCTGTAAAAAGCACCATATGGATTCAGCTATGATTGTCTATGGAGTGGGCGACCATGGCGGGGGACCGACCAGGAAAGACATCGAAAGACTGATTGATATGGACTCATGGCCTGTATTTCCTGCAATCAGGTTTGGAACATACAGAGACTATTTTAAGAAAATTGAAGATATCGAAGGCAGCCTTCCTGTTGTCGAAGGGGAACTGAACTTTGTATTTACCGGCTGCTATACGACACAGGGCAGGATTAAAACTTCTAACAGAGTCGGTGAGGCAAAGCTTGGAGAGGCTGAAGCGATTAGTTCTTTGTCATCTGTTTTTGCCAACGGAAATTATCCTGCTGAAGATTATGAAAAATGCTGGCGCAAAGTATTATTTAATCAGTTCCATGACATACTGCCCGGATCAGGAGTAATAGAGACTAGGGAATATGCAATGGGAGAATTCCAAAAGGTGCTTGCGTATACAAATACAGGGATTGAAGCCGGCATGAACAATATTGCAGCTCAGATTGATACGGCTTCCTTGAAATTACCGGATGAAAATCTTGTAATGACAAGATCGGAAGGCGGAGGAGTAGGCTTTGAGATGGGGAAAATGGAAATTCCCCATCCGGAGAGAGGGACAGGTCTGAACAGGATTATTCATTTATTCAATCCGACACAGTTTAAAAGGAAGGAAATCGCTGAAATCCTTGTCTGGGACTGGGAAGGAGACACAAAGAGGGTGCATGTGACGGATTCATCCGGCAAAAGGATAGAACACCAGTTGGTTGAGTTCAATTCCAAAGGTTACTGGGCCCATACATATATGAGACTTCTCATTGAAGCTGAAGTTCCGCCATACGGGTATTCGACCTATGTGGTTTCGCAGAGGGATAAGGATGATTTAATCGGTCCATGCCCGGATTGGCCGCGATTAGAACGACCTGATGAGTTTGTACTTGAAAATGATTTGGTTAAGGCAGCCTTTGATTCTGAAACAGTGTCACTGGACTCTTTGATTGATAAAAAAACCGGCCTGGAGTTAATTGCCGGGGACAGGTCTGCAGGATTCAGGCATATAACTGAGGATTCCGGAAAGGGTATGACGGCATGGGTTGTCGGACGGTATATGGATGTGAGTCCGCTTGAAACAAATGCCAGGGTAACCGATAGTCATATTAATATGGAAAGCCTTAAACAATGGATTGTCTATGAACAGGCATTCAAATCATCCAGCCTTAAGGTGAAAATATCATTGGAAAAAGGTTCTGCACTATTGAAGTATGAAGTAGAATGCGACTGGCAGGAAAGGGCTGTTACGGGAAAATCCATTCCGCAGCTCAATTTCCAGTTTCCTGTCAATCTCAATTGCAATAGTTATAAATATGATATTCCGTTCGGAACAATTGAAAGGGTGCCTTTAAAACACGATGTGCCCGGACTCAGCTGGATGGCTGCGGTTCCGGATGAGGGGGACAGGTCTGCTATGTTAATGACAAAAACAAAATATGGTTTCCGCGGGACCAGTGACGTCATGTCTCTTACACTTTTAAGAAGTTCCTATGATCCTGACCCGTATCCTGATAACGGAATACATAATATATGCTTTGCAGTTGCACCGGTTTCAATGAAAAATGACAAGGCCCTGGTTCAGACCGCATATGAGTATAATCATCCGGTTTCATTCATATCCGGTTGGAAGCATACAGGGACTTTAACGCTTGATAAAAGCTTTATTGATATTAAATCAGGCAGCGCTGTAGTTTCAGCGTTAAAAGTTGACGAAGATACAGGGACAGGGCTTGTAGTAAGGCTCTATGAAACGGAAGGGGCGGACTCGGATGTTGTGATGTCATTAAAAAAAGCTCCAAGATCCGCTCATTTTGTTGATTTACATGAAAAAGAAATTGATAGTGATATTCAGATATCAGGTAATGAAATAAAATTTGTTGCAAAAGCATATAATATTGAATCAATTTTGATTAAATTCAATTAAAATATTCAACTTTTTGTTGCAGATCTGTCCCTTTTAAAATAATTGAGGGACAGGTCTGCTAATTTTCAAAGATTTTCTTATAAGACCCCTAAAAATCAATAAAAGAATGCGAATTAATATAGTAAAAGGGAAATAATGATTTCGCTGTGCATTTAATTAATGCTGTTTCATCGGAATCAGTTAGTTAAAAATTTAGGAAAAGGGGTAAGCATATGAAGAAATTTCTAGTAGTATTTGTTGTTCTGGCACTGCTTTTGTCTCTGACGGTTCCCGCACTTGCGGCTAAGCCCGATGTCCCGCCCGGACAAGAAAAAAAAGTTGAAAAAGTTAAAATTGAAAAAGAAGTGCGCAAAGAGTTGCAAATGGAAAAGAAAAACGGTGCGGAGAAGTATGAGTTCTTCCTGTCCGGTGATGTAATGCCTTCACCTCCTTATGGATTAAGCGATGTTGAAGGATCAGAAGAAAAATCCAAGCTTATTGTAAATCAACCCAATGGCATAAATTTAGCAAATGTAACCGGTATAATGAAAGGTCTGATGCCAAATACTGAATACACTGTATATTTCAGTGGTGGCTATATGCCTTACATGGTCGGCGAAGTGTGGAATGTAGTCGGCGATTATGTTTTAGCTTTGGACTTTAATGGAGCCATTTATAGCCATGAGATTAGTATTACCAGCCAGGAAGATGGTGTGATTGCAGGTACGGGAGGATATCCTGATACCGGACCGCCGTATTCACATGAAGAAATTATCTCAGGGGTGCTTGACGGCGATACATTGACATTGCATTCATTATATACAACAACCAATGCAGGTTATGTCTATGATGTTGTAATAACCATTGCTCCCGACGGAACAATGACTGGTACTTGGGAAGCAAATGAAGACGGCGTTGATGACAGGCCTTTGACAATAACACCTGCTGCCTTGAATTATGTTACCGAAGGAGACACTGGATGGCCCGGTTTATTAACACCGGAACTTCCCGCATTTACAGTTATGACAGACGAAGAAGGACATGTCAGCTGGCATGTTAACATTCTCTGCGAAATGATTGAATGTGTTGAAGGAGAGGTCGAATTCTCCGTATGGATCAATGGTCCCGGAGGAACAATACTTATAAGCGAAACAGTCGTACTGGAGTGTGACTGCGAACCAGAACCGGAATAAACAGAGAGAATTAGCTAACAATTCCCATCTTGCGGCATCCGACCATCGTAACCCATTATTCACTTTTAAACGGATGCCGCTATATTTATGCACTTTTTTATGACACAAAGCCAACCTTCTAAATTGTATTAATAACTTAAACATGCATACTGTATCTTGTATTTTGAATGCCTTTTTCGTATACTGTCTAGTGAGAAAAACTATATTCAAAAAGAGGTATGAAATGGTAAACGAAAAAGGCAATATATCAATTAACACGGAAAATATTTTCCCGATTATTAAAAAGTGGTTGTATTCAGACAAAGACATATTCGTAAGAGAGCTCATTTCTAATTCCGCGGATGCAATAAACAAGCATAAAAGGCTTGTTGACATGGGCGAGGCCCCTGAGTGCGACGGGAATTATGAGATTCGCGTTAAGGTTGACAAAAAGAAAAAAACACTTAGCTTCACAGACAATGGCATCGGCATGACCGGCGAGGAAGTTAAAAAGTATATTAATCAGATAGCTTTCTCAGGTGCCCAGGATTTCCTGGAAAAGTACAAGGACAAGGCTGACAGCAAGGACGACATAATCGGTCATTTCGGGCTGGGTTTCTATTCCGCATTTATGGTTGCTGAAAAAGTAGAAGTGGACACGCTGTCTTTTGAAGAGGGCTCCGAGGCGGTTGTTTGGGAAAGCGACGGGACAAGCGAATATACTATGCAGACCAGCGAACGCACAGAAAGAGGAACAACGATAACCCTTCATATTTCCAAGGAAGAGAAAGAATTCCTCGATTTTTGGAAAGTGAATGAAGTAACCAAAAAATACTGCGGGTTCATGGCCACTGACATTTTCGTTGAGGATGTAAATAAAAAACCTGAAGAGGGCGAAGAACCCAAACCTGTAAACGACACACATCCGCTTTGGCTAAAGAAGCCTTCTGACTGTACGGATGAAGAGTATGAGGAGTTTTATAGGAAAGCCTTCAATGATTATGAAAAACCGCTTTTTTGGATTCACCTGAACATGGAATATCCATTTAGGCTCAAGGGGATCCTGTATTTTCCGAAGCTGAAGCATGAATTCGAATCAGCCGAAGGACGCATCAAGCTTTTCTACAACCAGGTATTCGTCGCCGATAATGTTAAGGAAGTGATTCCGGAATTCCTGCTCCTTCTAAAGGGTGTACTGGATTGCCCGGACCTGCCGCTTAATGTCTCAAGGAGTTTCCTGCAGAACGACGGCTATGTTAAGAAGATTTCCACGCATATTACCAAAAAGGTCGCTGACAAGCTTAAGAAGCTGTATAAGAAGCAGCGCGACGACTATAACAAGTACTGGGACGATATCAATCCTTTCGTTAAGTACGGATGCCTGCGCGATGAAAAATTCTACGACAGGGTTAAGGACTTTATCGTTTATAAAACAATAAATGATGAATATAAGACAACGAACGAGTTTCTTGGAATTGATTCTGAAGACAAGAAAGCTGAGAAAGATACAAAAATATATTATGTGTCCGATACAGTGAAGCAGGCGCAGTATGTAGAAATGTTCAAGGAACACAACCTTGACGCAGTTATTCTGGATACAATGCTTGATTCGAGCTACATTTCGTTCATAGAGACAAAACTTGAAAATATTAAATTCGAGAGCATCGACAGCAATATTGCTGAAGCTTTAAAGGGCGAAGGCGAAACAGAGGGATTTGGGGAGCTGACAACATATTTTAGTGAAACAATCGGGGAGGCGGCGCTTAAAGTTGAAGCTTCGCACCTAAAAACCGCAGACATGCCTGCAGTTATAATGGGGAACGAGGAGTCCAAGCGCATGCGCGATATGAGCAGGATGTTCGGAGGCATGGACATGGGCGGTGCATTCCCTGAAAGCAACACGCTGGTACTTAATACAGGGAATCCTGTAATTCAAAAAATGGCTGTGAGCGCAGACAGTGAAACAAAGAAAACTGCGGTAAGGCATATTTACGAGCTGGCGCTGCTGGCTGCAGGGAAGCTTGACGCCAAAGCGCTTGGAGATTTTGTAAAAAGAAGCGGGAGTATGTTGGAAAAGACCGTTGAAGACGGTAAAACCGAGGAAACCCCTGATTCTGAAGAAACTGAATAATTAACGGAAGGTGCCATTGGCGCCTTCTTTTTTATCTGACTGCGAAAGTGAGCTGCTGAATGGTTAAGAGGATATTCGTTGAAAAAAAGCCCGGGTTTGATGTTGAAGCACAGTTTCTTCATCATGACCTTGAGCATCTCCTTGGAATCGGGGGGATTGAAGGGATAAGGATTTTCAACAGATACGACGTCGAAGGTATAACTGATGCTGAATACCAAAAGGCCCGGGAAATGATTTTCTCAGAGCCGCCTGTCGATTTTGTTTATGATGAGGACCTGTCCCTCTCAGCGGATGAGACAGCGGTAGCTTATGAATATCTGCCGGGGCAGTATGACCAGAGGGCTGATTCATGCGCCCAGTGCATACAGCTGGTGGCTGAAAAGCAAAGACCGGTAATCAGAACTGCAAGGATAGTGGTTGTCAAAGGCAGCCTTGGTTCAGATGCAATTGGAAAAATTGAGAACCACCTTGTAAATCCTGTCGAAAGCAGGCTTGCTATCATGGATAAGCCGGACTCTCTTGAGATGAAGCTTGATATCCCCAAAACCGTTGAAATACTGAAAGGTTTTACCGATATGGACGCAACGGGCAGGGGGAGTTTCATGACGGGTTTCGGGCTTGCCATGAACGTTGAGGACCTTGAATTTATCCAGGGTTATTTCAAAGATTTGGAAAAGAGGAATCCGACAGTTACGGAAATCAAGGTTATTGATACTTATTGGTCGGACCACTGCAGGCACACGACTTTTTTGTCCCAGATAGATAATGTAGAAATTGCAGATTCGCCATATCTGGCAGAGTGTAAAGCCGCATATAAAGAATATCAGGCAGCGCGGGAAAAGTTATATGGAGACTGGTCTGACAAACCTGAATGCCTCATGGACATCGCAGTTATGGCAATGAAGGAAATGCGGGCTGCAGGACAGCTGGACGACCTTGAAGTATCGGATGAGATTAACGCCTGCAGCATAATAGTCGAAGCGGATATTAACGGAAAGCCCGAAGAGTGGCTGGTTATGTTTAAAAATGAAACCCATAACCACCCGACTGAAATAGAACCTTTCGGCGGTGCTGCAACCTGCCTCGGAGGAGCCATAAGAGATCCTCTGTCTGGACGTTCTTATGTATACCAGGCAATGAGGGTAACAGGATGCGGCGACCCGACGGTTAATGTTTCTGAAACGCTGCCCGGTAAGCTACCCCAGATAAAAATCACAAGGGAAGCTGCCCATGGGTACAGTTCTTATGGGAACCAGATAGGACTGGCTACAGGTCAGGTCCGCGAAATTTATGACAGCGGTTTTATTGCAAAAAGAATGGAAATAGGCGCTGTAATTGCAGCTGCACCCAGGAAAAATGTAAAGCGGCTGAGCGCAGACCCCGGGGATAAGGTCATTTTGACCGGAGGAAGGACAGGTCGCGATGGATGCGGAGGTGCAACGGGGTCGTCGAAAGAACATGACGAGGAATCGCTGGCAGCTTGCGGGGCGGAAGTCCAGAAGGGAAATCCCCCCACTGAACGTAAGATTCAGCGATTGTTCAGAAATCCTGATGTAAGCAAGCTGATAAAAAAATGCAATGATTTCGGTGCAGGCGGCGTTGCTGTTGCCATAGGCGAACTCGCTCCCGGATTAATAATAGACCTTGATAAAGTGCCTAAAAAATATGAAGGGCTTGATGGAACTGAATTGGCAATCAGCGAATCCCAGGAGCGTATGGCAGTGGTTGTAGATGCTTCAGATGTGGATAAATTCTTTGAACTTGCAGCTGTTGAAAATCTGGAGTGTGCGGTTGTTGCTGACATAACTGATGACAACAGGCTCAGGATGACTTGGAACGGCAGGTTCATAGTTGATTTGGCAAGGGATTTCCTGGATACAAACGGTGTTACCCAGCATGTCAGTGCAACAATCAGCGCACCCGGTGTTGAATCATATTTCAACACTCAGGGTTATGATAACCTTATTGAAAGAATAAGAGGATTGAATTCATGTTCGCAAAAAGGATTGACCGAACGGTTTGACTCCAGCATCGGTGCGGGGAGTATTCTGATGCCTTTCGGCGGAAAGACCCAGATGACACCACAGGACGGCATGGCTGCCAAGCTGCCGGTTGTCAACGGAGACACAACTTCAGCTACTTTGATGACTTACGGATACAATCCCTCAATCGGGAAATGGAGCACTTTCCACGGTGCGGTTTATGCTGTGCTGGAAAGCGTTGCTAAAATAGCAGCGCTGGGAGGGGATATTACCAAAGCCCGGCTGACCCTGCAGGAATATTTTGAAAAGATAGGAAAAGACAAAAACAGATGGGGGAAGCCGCTGGGTGCATTGCTTGGGGCATATTATGCGCAAAAAAGGCTTGGAATACCAGCTATCGGAGGCAAGGACAGCATGTCAGGTACTTTCAAGGATATTGATGTGCCGCCGACACTTGTTTCGTTTGCCGTTGCTCCTGTAGAGGCTGATAAGGTGATATCGGGTGAATTTAAAAATCCAGGGTCAAAAATAGTTCTTATTGAGGTTCCAATTGGTGATAATCATGTACCGGACTTCGAATCCGCAAAGGATATTTATCTTGAATATAAGAAATTTTCAGACGGGGGACAGGTCTTATCCGCAATGACGGTAAAAGAAGGCGGGATTGCCGAAACAATTGCAAATATGAGTTTCGGTAATGAAATTGGTTTTGTGTCCAACGGTGAAATAGATGAAAATGCTTTTTGCAGGCCCGGATACGGTTCTATAATTGCTGAAGTAACCGGAAATACTGATTACAAGGTCATTGGCCGAACCACATCAGAGAAAGTGATTGCATATGGAGATCGGAAATATAGAATTAATGAGTTGCTTGATGCATTCAAAGGCACCCTTGAGGAAGTATTCCCTACGGAAGCCGGCGGGAATGAAGGGGTGCCCAGGGAAGAATTGAGAATTTATGAACATACTGCAATACAACCCAAGGGCATAATCAAACCAAAGGTATTCATTCCTATATTCCCGGGTACAAACTGCGAATACGATTCGAAGAGGGCTTTTGAGAAAGCCGGTGCGGATGTTGAACTGATGATTTTCAGGAACCTGACTGCTTCAGATGTACACCAGTCCGTGGTGCGTATGACAGAGCTCATAAGTGAAAGCAATATGATTATGATTCCCGGCGGATTCAGCGCAGGGGACGAACCAGAAGGCTCGGGGAAGTTTATCGCTACGGTTTTTAGAAATCCTTCAATATCCGAAGAGGTGATGAATTTACTGAACAAAAGGGACGGGCTGGTTCTTGGGATTTGCAATGGGTTCCAGGCTTTGATCAAACTGGGTCTGCTGCCATTTGGAGACATTAGACCCATGAAGGAAGACAGCCCGACGCTTACATTTAATCAAATCGGCAGGCATGTGTCCTGCATGGTTGATACTAAAATTGTATCAAATATGTCGCCGTGGCTTAGTCTTGTAAAAGTCGGCGATATTCATAATATACCGGTCAGCCATGGAGAAGGACGTTTTGTTGCAGACAGCGCACATTTTGATGAAATGTTCAATAAAGGACAGATAGCCACCCAATATGTTTCATCTGAAGGGATACCTACCTATGATATTAAGTTTAATCCCAACGGATCGATGCATGCCGTTGAAGGAATCACCAGTGAAGACGGCCGTGTGTTCGGGAAAATGGGTCATTCCGAGAGAATTGGGAATAATGTGTTTATAAATGTTCCGGGCGAGAAGGATCAGAAGATATTCGAGTCCGGTGTAAGATACTTCAGATAGGAGCAATATGGGTTTATACGAAATCCACTGCCACACCAGCGAGGTCAGTTCATGCGCATGGGTTGAAGCAATTAATGTGGCCAGGATACATGAAGACGCGGGTTTTGAGGGAATTTGCATAACCGACCATTATCATGAGCAGTTTTTCAGTGCGTTTACAGGCCTGAAAGACAGCGAGGTTGTAGATAAATACCTATTAGGATACCGGACAGCGCTTGAAGAAGGAGCGCGGCTTGGACTAAAGGTATTTCTTGGTATGGAAATAAAATTTACGGAATCTTTGAATGATTATCTTGTATACGGGATTACCGAGGAAATGCTGTATGAAAATCCGTTTATGTTCAGGATGGGGCTTGAGGCGTTTTCATCAATGGCAAAGGTAGAGGGACTCTTGTTAATACAAGCTCATCCGTTCCGTGATAACATGGTCCGGGTCAATCCGCAGTTCCTCGACGGAGTCGAGACCATCAACGGGAACCTAAGGATAAATTCCAGGAACAACGTAAGCAACCAATATGCCGATGAACACGATTTATTAAAGATGGGCGGAAGCGATTTTCACAGAGAGTGCGATATTAATCTTGCTGCAATGGAATTTTTGGTTGACGTTAATAGCAATACTGATTTGGTGAATGCACTTCGAGGCGGCGAATATACAATCGTGCAGAATCCCATCTCCGCACAGAGGGACAGGTCTGCAAAGTGAGTGACATGTCTACAGATTTGATTCTCATATGGGAACAGTCGGAATAGCTATAATTCGGGGGACAGGTCTATGAAAAAGAAAGCATTGTTTATTTTAAGTGAATACGGCATGGGGAAAATTTATGGACCAGCTGAAATAACACGGGTAAAAACTGCCGTTGATGTTATTTCCCCAGTGCTTACTTATGAACAAGTCAAAGATAAACCTGAAGTATTAAAAGAATGCAATATTATATTGAGCGGATGGGGAGGCCCCCGAATTGATGAGTGGTTTTTAGAGAAAGCACCCGATTTAGAAGCTGTTTTTTATGGGGCAGGTTCAATAAGGGGAATAGTTACACCGGAATTTTGGAAAAAAGAAATTCTTATTACAAGTTCCTGGGCAGCTAATGCAGTCCCGGTGGCGGAATATACATTCGCTCAGATAATCCTTTGTCTTAAAAATACATACCGGCTGAACAAGATTTATACTGAGGACTATCCAAAGGCAGCAGCTTCAGCGAAAACCGCGGAGACTTACCATGAGCTTCATAAAAGCAGGAAGGCTTTCGGCGCTTATAAGACCGTGGTCGGCATTATATCCCTTGGAATGATAGGCCGGCTTGTATGTGAATTATTAAGACACCTGGAAGTTGATGTAATAGCATTTGATCCTTATATTTCACAGAAAAATGCGGATAAGATGGGGGTAACCCTTGTATCGTTAGAAGATTTATTCAAAAAAAGTCATGTAGTATCCTTACATGCGCCGTGGCTTCCTGAAACAGAAGGAATGATAAAGGGGGTCCATTTTGAATTAATGATGGAAGGAAGTGCCTTCATAAATACAGCACGTGGTGCAATTGTCAATGAAAGTGAAATGATTGAAGTTTTGACACAGCGCAGCGATATTACAGCAGTACTGGATGTGACTTATCCAGAGCCGCCTGCGGCGGATTCAGAACTATTCAAACTTGGGAATGTGTTCCTTACGCCGCATATTGCCGGATCCATGGATGATGAATGCAGACGCATGGGAAAATATGCCGTTGATGAGATGACGCGGTATTTAAATGGGGAACAACTGAAGTATAGAATAACGGAAAAACAATTCAAGACAATGGCATGACATATCGGGGACAGGTCAGCTGCAGAAACGAGGGACAGGTCTTTAGAAGGTTGCTAACCCATGCAGTAATATGTATAATTTGTTTTAGCGATTACGCCGAGAGGCAGCAACAGGAGATTTTTATGAAGCCAAGGGAAGTAATTCAGAGAATTATCGACTTCAATAACCCGCCGCGGATAGGATACGATTTTAAATACGGACACTACAGCGATTTGCGCGGCCTTGACATGAAGCGGGACAGCCGTCCGGAGCTTGAATGGCAAAAGCCCGAATTTTTTAAAGACAGGTTTCCGAAGTATAAGGAATTCCATGGATTCCTTAGGCTTGACGATTTCGGTAACCTATGGGGTAAAATGGCCCACGACCTGACCGGCGGGGGCGAAGTCCTTGAAGGGGTTCTGCAGGACTGGGCTGACCTGGACGGTTTCAAAATGCCGGACTGGGGCAATCCAGCCAGATATACACATCTTCCAAAAAAGCATAAAGATCAGGCTGACTATTATAACACCGCATGGATACCGGGTTTTCCGTTCTCACTCATGAGAAAAATGCGGAAAATGGAAAATTTTCTGATGGACTTAATAATCGAAAAAGAAAATGTCATGAAACTTAACGACATGGTTGTTGATATGCTTCTGGGCATGATAGAAAACTATGGTAATACGGGCGCTGACTGCATTTTCTTCTGCGAAGACTGGGGACTTCAGGACAGGCTTTTGATTCATCCCGATCTTTGGAGGGAAATGTTCAAGCCATCTTTTAAAGTTCTGTGTGATTGTGCCAAGAAGAATGGGTTGAAAGTGTTTATGCATTCCTGCGGATATATATATGATATTTTGGAAGACCTGATTGAAGTTGGAATTGACGTATTTCAGTTCGACCAGCCCAGCCTGATGGGTATGGAGAGGGTTGCAGCAATTTTCGATAAGAGGGCGACTCTATTCGCAGAAACTGACATACAGAAAGTTTTACCTACCGGCGACAGAAAGCTAATAGAAGAGACAACTGAAAAGATGGTTGGTTTATTCCACAAAAACGGCGGATTCATAGCCAGGGATTACGGCGACTACAGGACCATTCAGGTTAAACAGGAATGGGCCCAATGGATGAGGGATAAATTTTATGAAATCGGGGGAGAGCCCGAGGATAACTGATTTATGGCATTTGACTTTAAAAAATTGAAAGACAGCGTGAAAGCGTATTATAAAAAAAGTGCTGAAGGTGTGAAGAGCATCTTCAAAGGTAATAATGATATGACAAAACAAAAGAAAAAGAAAAAATCACTGTTAGAAATAATGGGATTTGAGAAAATTGACTCTAAAAACAAACCACCTGCTAAAAAGAAAGTAGTGAAGAAAAAAACCGTAGGAAAGAAAGCTTCTGTTAAAAGACCTGAGCCAAAGGGAAAGCAGGGCGACAGCCATAAAACGGTCCGCACGATTAAATTGAGAAAAAGCCACAGGCGCGTTGTTATCGGAAGGATTCTCTGGCTTGTGTTTATAGCCGGGCTGGTTTTTCTCGGTATTTTCGCATACAGGCTAACGAACAACTTCGTTCATGACAGGGCTGAAACTGACATCCCTGTACTTGTTGGGGAACTTAATGAGACAAACAGTTTCAAACTTTATATTCCGCGGGGTTCAAGGACTTCTGATATAGCGGAGATTTTAATTGATAATAATATAATCAGCGATGACAGAGTCATGGGATTCACATACTTTGAACTTTATTCAAGGCTCATGGGCAATGACGGCGGTTATAAGTCGGGAAACCATTGGATTAACAACAGCATTGACTACGATAATCCAGTTGGTTATGACATGCTTATCTATATTTTATCGCAGAATCCTATACCCAATCCGACCGCCAAGATATTTTTTGCAGAAGGTTTGTCATTCAAACAGACTATCGACAGGTTCATTGAAGAAGAGTTCCTTGACGCAGATAGATTCACAGAAGTATGCAACGAGTATGATTTTGAGTATGATTTTGTTTCTGAAATACCCAAAAACGGGCGGTACAATAGGCTTGAAGGCTACCTTTTCCCGGATACATACATTTTTGACAAGACTAAGCCGGAAGAAGAAGCAATAGACAAAATGCTCCTGAATTTCGATGCTAAGTTCAAAGATGCATATAAAGACCGTCTTGATATACTGGGGATGACCATGGATGAGATTATCATCATTGCTTCCTTAATAGAAAGGGAAGCGCAGATTGACGATGATAGGGACATTATTTCAGGAGTCATTTACAACAGGTTGAATTCATCAGATTCGTCTTTGAATTATCTGCAGATTGACGCTACTATCCAATACTACCTATTAAATGAAACGGGAGAGGTTAAAGAACAGCTTTTAACGGAAGATACACTGGTGGATAGCCTTTATAACACATATAAGTATCCGGGTCTTCCGCTGGGGCCGATTTGCAACCCGGGAGAAAAGTCAATCATAGCTGCTTTGTATCCCGACTCTCATAATTACTATTATTATGTTGCAAAGGGTGACGGGAGCCATGCATTTGCATCAACACTTAGAGAACACAACAACAATGTTATAAAATATCAGGATTAGCGGTGTGTCATGAATGGTGAAAAGCGATTTCATATCGCCGATGAGAGAGTAGAATCTTATATAAGGGATTCTTTAGAGCCTTATAAAGGCTTCTTAGGAGAAGTCAGGGATGGGGCAAAGGCTGAAGGCGTGCCGGTGATTTCCATTGAGACTGCAAGGCTTTTGGAGGTTTTTGTGCGTCTTACTAAGCCGGTGAGGATACTCGAGATTGGGACTGCCGTAGGTTTTACTGCTATGATGATGTCAGAGGGATTGGCACCATCCGGGAAGATCGATACGATTGAGCTTGACACGGAGATGGCGGCAAAGGCTGAGGAAAATTTTATCAAAGCCGGTCTAAAAGACAAGATAAACCTTATTGTCGGAGACGCTGCTGATGTACTTGGGAATTTAAATAAAAAGTATGATTTTGTTTTTATAGATGCAGCCAAAGGGCAGTACTGCCGTTACTACGAATTGTGTTCGGAAATGGTTTTGCCAGGTGGGATTATATTTGCTGACAATGTCCTTTACCGCGGTATGACAGCAGGCGGAGCGAAGATAAACAGAAGGCAGCAATTACTCGTTAGAAGGCTCAGGGATTATATTTCTACAGCAACAAACGATAATAGGTTTACAACAGATGTCCTGTCAATCGGCGACGGCGTCTGCATAAGCTACAGGAAGAGGGACAGGTCTGCTGATTTAACATGACAGAGGGACAGGTTTGAAAAAATAAAGGGACAGGTCTATGAAAAAGGCTGAATTGCTTTCACCGGCAGGAAATTATGAAAAACTTGAAATAGCTTTGGCCTATGGCGCTGATGCTGTCTATCTGGGCGGCAAGAATTTCAGTATGCGGTCGGCAGCTGATAATTTCTCCCGGGAAGATATGAAAAAAGCGGTTGAGCTCGTACATTCGATGGGGAAGCAGGTTTTTGTTGCGGTAAATATCATTGCCAGGAATAAAGATATAGAAGAAATAAAAGAAGAAATACGCTTTATAAACAAAATAAAGGCTGATGCCCTGATTATTTCTGATGTCGGTCTCATCAACCTGGCTAAAACGCATGCTCCCGATACCCGGATCCATGTCAGTACCCAGGCTAATATCCTAAACAGGGAGACTGCCGTTTTTTTCGCGGAATTAGGTGTGGATAGACTTATCCTTGCGAGGGAGTTGAGTCTTGAAGAAATAAAAGAAATTAGAGCAGCCCTGCCGGGTAACGTGGAAATAGAGGTTTTTATACACGGTTCAATGTGCATCTCATATTCCGGAAGATGCCTTCTCAGCAACTACATGGCAAACAGGGACGGAAACAGAGGTGAATGCGCCCAGCCGTGCAGATGGAATTACTCTTTGGTTGAAGAAAAACGTCCGGGTGAGTATTATCCGATTTATGAAGATGACAAAGGTTCTTATGTATTCAATTCCCGTGATTTATGCATGATTGAACATATTCCGGAATTGATTGAGGCGGGAATTAATAGTTTCAAAATAGAAGGCAGGATGAAAAGTGTATTCTATGCAGCGATGACAACCAGAAGCTATAGAAAAGCAATTGACTCTTATTATAGTGAAGGCCGGGGGATGGGTTATAATCCGCAGTGGCTTGAAGATCTCTCAAAAACGAGTCATAGAAAATATACAACTGCTTTCTTCTTTGAGGAAAAACCGGATAATGCCCAGATATATGAAACCAACACATATATTCGCACGCATTCCTTTGTAGGAAAAATCCTGGATTATGATGGGGGGACAGGTTTGGCCAGGATTATGCAAAGGAACCCGCTATTCGATGGAGATGAAGTTGAAGTCATACAGCCTAAATTGGAAGATTTTACACAAAAAATTGAAAATATGACAGGTCTTGATGGGGGACAGGTCCTTTCAACACCCCATGCTCAGATGATATACTATATGAAAATGAAATTACCCGTTGAAATTGGTGCAATCTTAATGAAAAAGAAATCGGAGGAATTATGATGTCACATAAAATCGCCATAATCGGCGTTGGGAATATGGGCGGATCGCTTGCCAAAGCCATCGCCGGTAATTTGAAGGGCAGTACTGTTTTCATATATGACAGGATCTTCGAAAAAGAACGGGACCTTATAAAAAACGGATGTATTGCAACTGCTAAATCAATTGATGCATGTAAAAAAGCGGATATTATTATTATCGCTGTCAAGCCAAATATTATTCCTGTTGTTATTTCTGAAATAAAGGAATATATCAAGGATAAACTATTGATTTCGATCGCAGCCGGGATGAAAACCTCTGTTTATGAAGAAATGATTCCCGGACAGCGGTTTGTAAGGGCTATGCCCAATATGGCTGTGGCTGTTTCAGAAGGAATGACCACGCTGGTTGCAGGTATGCATGCAACTGAAGTCGACATCAAGACAGCCGAAGAAATATTCAGGGCAACAGGCAAGGTTGTTGTTATAAAAGAATCCTTAATGGATGCGGCGACAGCTATAGCAGGCAGCAGCCCGGCATATGTTTTCATGCTGATTGAAGCCATGGCGGATGCAGCTGTAAGCGAAGGCTTGTCTAGGGAGACATCCTATAAAATGGCCGCTCAGGCCATAATGGGTTCAGCGAAATTAATGCTAAGCAGCGATGACCACCCAGGTATTTTAAAGGATAAAATATGTTCCCCCGGCGGCACTACCATTGAAGCTGTTAATACACTGGAAAAGGGCGGGTTCAGGACAACTGTCATTGAGGCTGTCAAGGCCTGCACCGAAAAGTCCAGGAACATGTCCGGAGATAAATAATGAAAAAAGTATCAATATACACTGACGGAGCCTGCAGCGGCAATCCCGGCCCGGGCGGCTGGGGTACTGTCCTTATCTACGGGAGGCACCGTAAAGAATTTTCAGGGTTTAAAAAAGATACGACTAATAACGAAATGGAATTGACCGCAGCTTTGGAGGGCCTTGGAAATTTGAAACAGAAATGCCGGGTCAGCCTTTATTCCGACAGCGCATATTTAATAAATGCTTTCAACGAAAACTGGATTGACAATTGGAAAAGTTTAGGATGGAAACGAAAGAAGGATGAGCTCAAGAACAGGGAACTGTGGATTGAACTGGCTAAAATGAATTCTTATCACAAAATTACCTGGATTAAAGTGAAAGGTCATAGTGATAATGAAGAAAATAATAGATGTGATGAATTGGCAACAGGAGAAATAACAAAAAACCTTGTTGATTCAAATCTTATTTAAAGCCTTGTTATCAATATAAATATCCAGCTTTTTTATTTTATATTGTTTTGAAATTTGACAGACCTATTCCTGGAATTATGCAGAAAAGTTTTGACATTGGGAATGGGGTATGTTAGAATACCACAGGTAGCCGCACGGAACAGGCTCTTAAAAGCATGCAAATGCTGCCCGGCTCCGGCGAGACTGGATTGAGGAGGAAAACATAATAATGTACGCGATTATTGAGACCGGCGGAAAGCAATATAAGGTTTCCAAAGGTGATCAAGTATACATTGAGAAGCTTGATAAAGAAGAAGGCAAGACCGTTAACTTTGATAAAATACTTGCATTTTCAGATGGTGAAAACTTAAAAACAGGAACACCTTATCTGAAAAATATTAAAGTATCAGGTAAAGTTATAAAAAACGGCAAAGGCAAAAAAATAGTAGTCTTCAAGTTTAAACCTAAAAAGGGTTATAAGAGGACTCAGGGGCACAGACAGCCTTATACATGCGTTGAAATAACAAATGTTAATGCAGCAGAAAAAAAAGCGGCCCCAAAATCTGAAGACAATTAATCGGAGGTGAGATAAATGGCTCATAAAAAAGGTGTTGGAAGTACCAAGAACGGCAGGGACAGCGAAAGCAAACGGCTTGGTGTCAAAAGAGGCGACGGTCAGTTCGTACTGGCAGGTAATATTCTTGTTAGACAGCGCGGAACTAAAATTCACCCCGGTGAAAATGTAGGACGCGGTAGCGATGATACATTGTTTGCAACTGCTGACGGAGTTGTAAGTTTTACCAGAAAAGGTAAAGACAAGAAACAAGTAAGTATCATTACTCAGTAAGGAAAACCTGAAACTAAAACCGTCCCGCTGACAGTGGGGCGGTTTATTTTTTGCAATGAAATAAAGTATAATGGCATTGCAATGGAGAAAATATGTTTATTGATGAAGCTAAAATTCACATAAGGGCTGGCAACGGCGGCAATGGAGCCGTATCTTTTAGACGCGAGAAATATGTTGCCAACGGCGGACCTGACGGCGGCGACGGCGGCAATGGCGGCAATATCGTTTTAATAGCGGATGAAAATGTCCGTACGCTTGCTGACTTCAGGTATAAAAAGAAATATATCGGAAATGACGGTGAAAACGGCGGTAAGAGGGATTGTTCAGGAAAGTATGGCGAGGATACTATTATCCGGGTGCCTATGGGAACACTGATACGTGATGCTGAGACTAATAAAATTTTAGTTGACCTTAGCAAACCAAATCAGAAATTCATAGCTGCCAAAGGTGGGAAAGGCGGTGCGGGCAACCAGCATTTTGCAAGAGCCACCAGGCAAATACCAACCTTTGCAAAACCCGGTACTGCCGGGGAGAGCCGGTATATAAAACTTGAACTTAAGCTGTTGGCGGAAGTAGGGCTTTTAGGATTCCCAAATGTGGGGAAATCAACTTTATTGTCCCGCGTCTCTTCAGCTAAACCCAAAATTGCCGATTATCATTTTACAACTCTATCGCCAAATCTTGGTGTTGTGAAAATTGACAGGGAATTTGAATTTGTCATAGCAGATATCCCCGGATTGATAGAGGGGGCGCATGCAGGGACAGGTCTGGGTCATGAATTCCTCAGGCATATTGAAAGGACTAAACTGCTTATTCATATTGTAGATATTTCGGAATCAGAAGGACGGGATCCTATTGCTGATTTCGATAAGATTAATAAAGAACTTGAACTTTTTAAACCTGAGTTGATGGAAAAACCTCAGATTGTTGCTGCGAATAAAGCTGACATAGTTTTTGACTCTGAAGGCATAGATAAATTTACCAAAGAAATGGAATCCCGCGGATATGAAGTATTCCTAATTTCTGCAGTAACAGGGACAGGTCTGCAGGAATTAATTTACAGGACAGCTGAATTGGTCCGGGAACTGCCCGAAACCGAGCTTACAGAACAGATTGATGAAATAAAAGAATACATAGTGCGTGATGGCGGTGGATTTGAGGTTAAGAAAGTTGAGGATTACTTTGTTATAGAAGGTGAAACTGTTGAAAAGCTGATTGGTTCGGTAAATATTGATGATTATGAATCACTCGGTTATTTTCAACGGCGCCTAAGAACACTCGGTGTAATAAAAGCGCTTGAAAACGCAGGTGTGCATGAAGGCGATACCGTGTGCATCGGAGATTTTGAATTCAATTTTATAAAATAATGAGGTTAGTATGATTACAGGAAAACAAAGAAGTTACTTGAAAAAACTATCAAATAAAATGAGCCCGATTTTCCAAATTGGAAAAGGGGGTCTAACAGAAAATGTAGTAAAGCAATATGAAGAAGGCCTTGAAGCCAGGGAACTGGTCAAGACAACGGTGCTGAAAAATTCTCTTTTTGATGCCAGGGAAGCCTGCGAGTTTATAGCAGACGCTACGGGGGCGGAAATAGTTTCTGTCATCGGAAATAGATTTGTTTTATACAGAGAGTCAAAGAAAAAGAAAAATATCGACTTGCCTAGGTGACTATATTATTGGTGATTTGACTATAAATCACTTCAGCGTTTTCTTTAAATTTATCGCATATTGCAACGGCATCATTTTTGGTTCCGGAGGAATATTTTACTGAGAAAAGCAGATTGCCGTCATCTTTAATTTCAAGAATCGAAACGAAACCGCCTTTGTCACCGGGTTCGATATATGCAATGATATCCCGTTCATGCCGAATAATATCTGTCTTTGAATCAGTAATTTTATCTATATGCCGGCGTACGCCCTTTGGGAGTTTATGAATTAAGAAATCGAGTGTCTCAGAGCCTTTCACTGTAATCAGATAGGTATCCTCACCATTCGGATTTTCATCCTTTTTCAGATATTTATTATCTGTTAAGTCGGCCAGCAGGTGCTGCAGAAGGAAAAAGTTAAAAAGATTGCCTTCCGTAACAATCTGAGTAAGCCTTGAATTTGTCAAAGGCAAACCAAGGCTTTTCGATATATAGAGCAAAGTTAGTTTATTCTCTGCGAGTTCTGCGTTGTCCGATATGTACATCTAATATCTCCATGTTTATGTGCTGAAATTATATCATAAATAAATCATAATAATCATAGGAATATATCGTTTTAGATGATGCTTGATGTTATTATTGTCTTGGGGGATTTGACTATGAGATTTTTAATTCTGGCGGATTCAGGTAACTTCGAGAGCGTTGAAAAAGCAGCATTTTCAGAGAAAACAATAAATTGGTGGGATGACAAGGATTTTCGGCAGCAAAACTGTGTTGAATGTTATGCGGCTATTGAAATTTCAGAACACTTAAAACAGGCAGGCTGTACGGTTATAGTTAAAAATGCAAAAACCGGGGACAGGTCTTGTTTTGATGCGGTTTTACTTATTGGTAAATCTACTGTTGAATGCGAAGGGTTTTCCACTGATAAGGAGGGCCGGGACGGTACATATAAAACTTTATCTCATAATTCTTTCAGATATGTTTTAGTCTGGGGCAGTAATTGCTACGGAACCTTGCATGCCTCATATGAATGGCTTGCATCCATTGGCTTCAGGTGGTATACACCTGATAAAAACGGCACAATAATTCCGAATAATATTTCAATAACAGATTGTGAACAAGAATTGGATTATGATTACAGAACCAGGGGTTGCTACAATGAATTCATTGATGATGACAATCCAGGTTTCCTTGACTGGGCTTCTCGAAACGGCATGAACATGCTTCGCGTCAACAAATTATTTAACCCTGAGGGCGTAAAAAAACGCGGCCTTTCAATAATGAGCGGCGGACATGAGATTTTCTATAAATATTTAAATCCAAATACTGAATATCCATATAATACAGGGGACAGGTCTGCAAATGATAGGGACAGGTCTGGAAAACCTGATGATACATTTATGGGGACAGGTCTTCGGCAGAAAGAAAATTCTAAAAAGATGGTTACGTATTTTGATGCACATCCGGAATGGTTTGCACTAATCAATGGCAAAAGAAGCTCAAGGGATGAGAATATCAGGGCTACTGAGGGTTATTACACAGGCGATAACATTTGCACATCAAATGCAGGTGCTGTTAAAGAATTGGCAAAAAACATGCTGGAATCCCTAAACACAGGCGATTATCGATATTGTGATTATTTGAATCTATGGGCATATGACAACGGGACATGGTGTGAATGTGAGAATTGCATAAACACGGGTAACCTATCCAGGCGGATGCTAATACTCGCATATGATATAAACAAAATAATTAAAAAGGCTTATAAAAATGGGGAAACCGGCAGACGTATAAAGCTGGTTGTTCCCATATACCATGAAACACTAGAACCACCGGATATACAATTGCCAGATGATTTTGATTATGAGCATATAATCATCACATATTTCCCCATAGAAAGGTGTTATGCTCATAATATTGACGATGAGTCATGCACTGAAACTAACTTACAACTTAAGAAGCTATATGAGAAATGGACTGATCCTAAAAACGGATATTATGCCGGTGATATTTTCATAGGTGAATATTATAACGTCAGTTCATTTGCATCGCTTCCGTTTCTATTTACGGACTCTATGATGAATGACATACCTTATTACTTCAGAACCGGTACCAGACATCTTTATTACATGCATATATCAGCAAGAAACTGGGGAATGCTAATGCTGAATAATTGTGTGCTTTCAGGGTTATTTAAAAGTATAAATTTTGATATAAAAGAATTCTTTAATGAATTATATTCTAAATTCTATCCGGTAACCGGAGAAAAAATGAAGAAATTCCACGAATTCTTAAAAAAAGCATCAGTAAATTCGAAATATTTAAAACACTATCAGTTTGCTGAGGACGGCAGCAAACTTTCCTTAATAGGTAAGATCGTGGAAGAAGAAAAGTTTCCGTTAAAACACTGTAAATTTAATTCAAGGACTAATGATCCAAATAATTCATTAAGTTTTTCAGAGACAATGGATTTACTTGAAAAAGCGTCTGTATTTATATATGAAGCCGAACAAGAAGCAACGGGGATTGAATCTGAGCGAATAGTAATTGAAAAGATGCGGTATGATTATGGATTAAAGGTTATGAGGTTCATATATAATTATACTATCCTGAGAATGGCTGTTGACAATCATAAAAAAGAGAAAGTCTATGAATATTTCAATATATTGGAAAAAATTCGCATTGAACTAATGGAAATATCAAAACCCCTCGAAGAAATGAAATATGAATGTCCATGGTATGAGAATGCATATAAAGCGACCTGGCATGATAAATCATATGAAAAGTTAAGGCTGGAACTTTTAAGAAACTAAACAGCAGGGACAGGTCTGCTGAATCAGAGGGACAGGTCTGCAAACTGAAATGGGACATTCTGATGGACAGGTCCGTAGGCAGCAGCAAAGAAGGTTAGTGAAAGACCTGAGCAATTGATGTGCCGCGAATGGCACAGGGTTTCATGATATAATTATCCCATGGGTATCAGGATTAACTACGGCACATCAAAAAAGAAAAATACCAAAGTTTGCATAACAGAAATGAATGCGGTTTTGGAACGGAATTCAGGTGAAAATCTGATACTTTTGGTACCGGAACAGTTTTCATCATATTATGAACAGCTGCTTGTTGAAAAAAGCATTGAAAACGGAAGTTTCAGAGCTGAGATACTGACATTCAAACGTCTTGCATACAGGATATTTGCGAAACATCTTGAAAATGGAAGCAAGTACCTTGATAACGCAGGGAAAAGCATGTTAATGTATGAAGTTGTTTCGGACCGCGCAGCCGGCTTTGAAGCATTTGCCAAGTCCGGGAAATATCCTGCATTTGCCAATGAAGCCTTAAAGACAGTAAGGGAGTTCAAACGATATAAAGTGACTCCTGATATTCTGCTCGAAACCGTACACAAAACAGGGTCAAAGTTACTTTCCAAGAAAATGGAGGAAATGGCCGGGATTTATAGCGCTTATGAGGAAAAACTGAGGCAACAAGGTTATTGTGATGCTGATGATAATATGACAAACCTCGCACTAACAATAAATAAATACAACGAATTTAGAAATACAAGAATCTGGATAGACGGTTTTGATGGATTCACTCCTGCAGAAATGGATGTAATTGAATCATTAATGAGTAAGTCAAGTGAAACAGTTTTTTCATTCTGCTGTAATAACCTGGAGTTGCCGGATATCTCGAATGTATTCCATCCGGTGGTCAAAACTGTTGCTAAAGTTCAAAAAGCATCTGAGAGGCTGGGATTTAGACTAAATGAAAAAAAAATAGCAGCCGACCCTCCCGAAGCAACCGGAATCCCCGGTGAGATAGAGCACCTTGCAGCAGGATACTTCCAATATCCTGGTAATGTCTATACAGGCAGTCTTGGTCGCATTAAGTTATACAAAGCGAATTCAATCCATGAAGAGATTGAGAGGTGCGCGCTTGAGATATCCAATAAAGTCAGATCTGGAAAATTCAGGTATGGAGACATATGCGTTGTATCAGGCCTTTACGATGAATATCGCGAGTATATTGACGCAGTATTCAAAAAATTTGATATACCGGTTTTCCTTGATGAAAAGCGTTCGATTGCCAAGCACCCGGTCGCTGCTTATCTCCTTGCCCTGCTTGAAATATATATTAAAAAGTATTCATACGAATCGGTTTTCCAATATCTAAAATCGCCATATGCTGATATTGATTTTGATGAAATGACTATACTTGAAAATTATATTTTACAGTGGGATATCAAAGGAACAGGCATGTGGACGGGTAAAGACTGGGGCTTTTATACAAATGAACCCAATAACGAAGATAAGCTTCGCAAGCTGAACGAAACTAGGAAGAAAATTACCGGAATTCTTGAACCCTTATTCTCAAACCTAAAATATGGCCTTACCGCTGATGAATTTATATATGAAATATATAACTTTATGATGAGTAGGGGAATATTCGAAAAAATAAAGGTTGATGCAAAGAAGGCCGAATCCGAAGGAAGACTGGATTATGCTGATGAACTGAAGCAAAGCTGGAATATTCTTATGGATATATTCAACCAGATTCACTTAATCTCACCGGCAGGAAAACAAACCGCTGAAAAGTACAGAATCTTTCTTGAACTGGCACTTTCACAAAAAAAAATAGGTGTTATTCCACCTAGGACAGATGCGGTTTTTGCAGGCAAGATAGACAAAGCATATGGAAACGGTGCCAAAATGCTGATGATATTGGGGACAAATGATCCCGGATTTCCTGAAAAAATAGTAAATGAAGGGCTGCTGACTGACAAGGACAGGGCAGACATTCTTACAGCCGGCCTCGAACTTGCCCCGGACACCAAAACACAGGTCATGAATAGCCTTATTGATACATATAATTTGCTGAATATACCGGAAAGCCACTTGTATGTAAGTTATTCAACCTCCGGACCTGATGGTTCACCCAGGCAAAGATCGAATTTCTATGACAGGATGGAGGATTTATTCGAAGAACCCATTTTGGAAGACTCTTCAATGGTTGATTCCGGTGAATATATATTGAATCCCATGATGGGGCTGGAGATTCTCAGCTGTCGCAGGGACAGGTCAGGTCCTCTGGAGAGATGGTACAGGGAGAATGGGCTGCCAATAGTTACAGACGTGCCCGGGGAGGTCATACCTAATATCAAATTTGATGCTGTCATCAGGAAATTGATAGGAGACGCAATAGAAGTAAGCCCTACCGATATCGAAAAATATGTTGACTGCCCATATAAATACTTCGCCGGAAATGCATTGAAAATAAATCCACGAAGGGAGTACCAGATCTCTTCTCCTGATGTAGGCAGCATTCTTCACGGGATAATAAAGGAGCTTGTAACAAAATTTATAGACGATGATAAGTCGGATTATGATAAATATATTGAAGAGTCTTCACAGATATTGAAAGATATGAAATTCAGCCAGATTTTCAATAGGGATAAAAGACATGGTTTCCTTGGGGAAAGGCTTGTTAAAAGAGCTGTCGACTCATTCATGATTCTGAAACATCAGATTCAAAAAGGGGATTTCAAACCAATAGTTCTTGAAGCTGCTTTCGGCAGAAACAAGGCAATCAGCGCCCCGATGTTTCTGACCGAGGGACACAACGTTTACTTAAAAGGTCGGATTGACAGGGTTGACGGCGCAATAATAGATGATAATGAATATTTCAGGATAATCGATTATAAATCATCTGACCGCAAACTCAGCTTATATAAAATTAATGAAGGCCTTGACATACAGCTGGCATCTTATTTGATGACATATGGGATGCACAGCGGAACTGAACCTGCGGGAATGTACTATTTTACAACCGATAAAAAACTGGTTCAGGCTGAATATGGCGACAATGCGGATGCAGTCTATGACAGCATTGTCAGGGAGAGCTGCATGGAAGGCTATACATTGAATAAGCCAAGCGTAATAAATGCCATGGACTCTGAGGTCAAAACCGGCAGCGGTGTCATTCCGGTAAAGTATAATGCAAAGAAAGATGAATTCTCGAATAAAGTCCTGCCACCCGAAACAATTGAAGCAATGACAAACAGAATAGGCGAGATAGTCAGTGAAAATACAGAGAGAATATTTTCATGTAAGTTTCCTGTTGAACCTGTTAATGCTGATAAAACGGCATGCACTTACTGTGACTATAACGATATCTGCGGATTTGACAGCAGGAGGCCGGAGTGCAAATTCAGAACAGTTGTAAATGTAAGAGATAAAGATATAGTGTGGGGGAATAATGGGTGATTCAAATTTCAATCAGCAGCAGGAAACAGCCGTCAGCCTGAGGGACAGGTCTCTTTTAGTGTCCGCTTCGGCAGGAACAGGCAAGACTACGGTTCTGGTTGAACGTATAATACGCATGGCTACCGATTCCCAAAACCCAATTGACCTTGATAGGATGCTTATTGTTACATTCACAAACGCAGCCTCTGAGGAAATGAAGGAAAGAATCCGAAGAGCACTTTATAAGGAAATTAAGAAGAATCCGAGCAATGACAGGCTACGCAGGCAGCTGATACTGCTAAATCAAGCAAATATTTCTACAATTCATTCTTTCTGCTCTGAAATAATAAGAAGCAATTATCATCTTCTGGATATAGACCCCGGTTTTGCCGTATGCGATGAGAACGATGCAGATGGATACCTAAGGAAGGCGATGTCAGAAACATTGTCTTTGGCATATGAGGAAGATTCAGAGGCATTTGTTAAACTTCTTGACGGATACGGTCGCGGGAAGGATGACACGAAGTTTGCCGAACTTCTGATGGACATATACAAAAAAGTAAGAAGTATGCCGGCATACAGGGATTGGCTGGTAAATGCAGCGGACCTTTTCACTGAAATCAGGGATGATTTCAAAGACAGCATATGGGGAAAACTGATAATGGAATATTCAGCTTCCAGGGTACTGGGATATATCGGGGATATTTCTGATCTGACTGCTATGATTTGTGAAGAGGAAACCCTTTCAGGATATCTTGACACGATGGCGCTTGATAAAATGCTGCTGGAACGTGTTCAAGCTGCACTTATAAGTGAAAACTGGGACAGCTGCAGCCGATTGCTGGCTGGTTTGGATTTTACAAAGTTACAAAATGCAAAAAAAGGTGCTCCTGACGACCTTAAGCAGTTCGTAAAAGGCACCCGTGATGAATATAAAAAGGAAGTCGATAGAATAAAAGAACGGCTAAAGGGCAGCTCAGAACAGATTTATGAAAATATGCAGGCCATGGCTCCGTTGATGGCAAAGCTTGCAGAACTATTAAATGGTCTTGATGACGAATATCTGAAGATTAAAAGAGAAGAGGGCACCCTTGACTACAGCGACCTTGAGCACTTTGCATTGGAGTGCCTGGAATCAGAGGCCGGCGAAATGTACAGGGACAGGTTTGATGAGATATTCGTTGACGAGTATCAGGACAGCAACCAGTTACAGGAAGACATAATTAACCTCGTTTCCGGACGCAATGCCCAAAAGAATAATGTTTTTATGGTAGGGGATGTTAAACAAAGCATATATAAGTTCAGGCAGGCGGAGCCGGAGATATTTGTTAAAAAACGTGAGCGGTATTCAATGAGTATCGACGATGAGGAAGTTAAGGTTGAATTGTTTGAAAACTATCGCAGCAGGCTTCCGGTGTTGGAATTCTCAAACTATATATTTTCAAGGATAATGTCCGGTACTGTCGGGGACATTGATTATGATGATAAAGTTTTCCTGCGGATGGGTAAGCAGGATTATCCGGAAGGAAACAACAACGGATATCCAGTTGAGATTAAGCTTGTATGCGGCGAGGATAAAGTGCTTTTCGAAAAAACGGAAACCATAAACATCAGGGAAGCAGCCGTTGTGGGCAGGGAAATATATCGAATCATAGGGTCGGGTTTGCTGGTAACAGATAAAAAGAGCGGCAGTGAGAGGCCGGTAGAATTCGGTGATATTACTATACTCCACAGAAGCGTAAATTCAATCTCTAATGAATTTATAAGACAACTGAAAAAGATGGGAATCCCTGTTTATTCTGAAAGCGACTCCGATTTCTTCAAGGAACGGGAAATAATCGTCATGCGTTCATTCCTGGATGTGCTGGATAATCCCAGAAGGGATATACCGTTACTGGCTCTCCTAAGGTCGTCTATTTTCGGATTCTCGGATAAAGAGCTGGCCTTGATAAGATGCGGTTCAAGAAGACTCAGTTATTATGATTCACTTATTTCTTTTAATTCTGAACCAAAGCTGAAAAAGAAAATTGATGCTTTTTTGGATATTATCAGTGATTACCGGAAAGAGGCCGATAACAGGGCCATGGACAGGCTGGTCTGGTCAATTATGCATGAAACAGGTTTCTACAACCAGTGCCGGCCCGGAGATAATGCTTTAATGAGGCAGCAAAACCTAAGAAGGCTTTTTGAAATCGCAGGAGCATATGAAGGTGGTAGAGAGACCGGATTATTCGGATTTATCAGATATCTTGACAATCTGATGGCATCAGGAGTCAATAATGGTGTCGGAGGAGGGGAAGGCAGCAGTAATACAGTAAGGCTAATGAGCATTCATAAAAGCAAGGGGCTTGAATTCCCGGTGGTGATTCTGAGTGGCTGCGGAAAGTCATTCAATAAGATGGATATGACAAAAATCCTCATTTTCGATAAAGAATACGGTTTTGGACCCGACTATATAAATTCAACCGAAGGGTATAAGCTTATAACTGCCATGAAGAAGGGCATAAAAATCAAAAAAGATATAGAAGGGCTGGCTGAGGAAATGCGGGTTCTGTATGTTGCGCTTACAAGAGCCCGGGAGAAGCTAATTATTACAGGATATGTGAGGAATATCGAAACATCTCTGAAAAAGTGGCAGCTTAGGGGCAGACGGAAAGACGGAAAAATTGATGCCGGGAAAGTCATGCTTGCATCAGGTTTTCTGGACTGGATAATGTCCGTTGCCATAAAACATAGGAATTCCAATAAAATCCTTACTAAAAATAATGAGAACACTGACCAGCTTGAATCGGGAGGACCTGATTTTAACGTTGAAATAATACCGCCAGATGAAATTCGTATGTGTATGAATTTGAAAAAAACTACCGGAACACCTGATATGCAAGAGCTTGGGCTGGATTATGATCAAATAAAAAGCCGCTTCGGCTGGGAATATCCATATATGGCGGAAAGTTTATTTCATAAAAAGGTTTCTGTAACGGAAATTAAAAAATTACGGGAGAAGCAAAGCGGCGAAAAGGACATATTTGGTACAGTTTTCGTGCCAAGGCCTGATTTCATGGAGGACGAGGGGAAAAGTGATGCCGCAGAAAGAGGAACAATTCTGCATAATGTTATTGCAGCTGTCGATGTTAAAAGAGCATTTGAACCTGGTTATATAAATAACCTTTTTAAAACCATTGGAACCCCTGAAGAGGAAATAAACGGATATTCTGAAATAATAACAGATTTTTACAGAAGCAACCTGGGTAAAAGAATTTCTTCAGCAGCACATGTCGAATCTGAAAAACCCTTCCTGTTACCGGTTCCAACAAGATATTTGTATCCTGATAACCCGATACTGCCTGATGAAAATCATACTACACTCGTTCAGGGAGTCATTGACTGCTTGTTCTATGAAAACGACGGTATTGTAATAGTAGATTATAAGTCAGACAATGTTGAGCCAGGGAACGAAATAACCCATGCTAAGAGATATTCCCTGCAGTTGGAATTATATACTAGAGCAATTGAAGCCCTAACAGGGCTAACGGTTAAAGAAAAGTATATTTATTTTCTAAAAACCAGATGTGAAGTCCGTTTATAAATTTCGATTATCTATGGGGACAGGTTTGCTTTGTAGTCTTGACATGGGGACAGGTCTCCAGACTTGCAGAGTGACAGGTCCTTTGGGTATAATTTTTTAATATTATATATAGAAAAATTGGGGGACAGGTTTGAAAAATCTAACAGTATTCGGTAGTTTTTTTGAAGATTTATGCGGCCGCGGCCCATATTTGCCAAAGCCGGGCGAGACCTTAATAGGTTCTACATTTACTTATGGCCAGGGCGGAAAGGGCTCGAATCAGGCTGTGGCAGCAAAGAGGGCAGGGGCCGATGTTAATATGGTAACTAAAACTGGGAATGACCCTTATGGCAAACTCATGCTTGAATTTTATAAATCTGAAGGAATTAATTCAGAGTTGGTTTTCAGAGATAGTGAAAATTCAACCGGTATTGCACTGATTCTGGTAGATGAGAATACAGGTGAGAATACAATTTTAATTGTTCCGGGAGCCTGTCATAATATAACAAGTGCTGATGTAGATTCAGCTGAAGAAACAATAAAGAACTCTGATATGCTGATGGTCCAGATGGAAGTCAACATGGATGCAACACTTAAAGCAATTCGAATTGCACATGAAAGCAATGTCCCGATTATTATGAATCCTGCTCCTGCACAAAAATTGGATGATTCAATATTTGAAATGGTTGACTATATGACGCCGAATGAAACAGAAGCAGAAATCCTGACGGGAATAAAAACAGATTCGCTGAAGAACATTAAGCTGGCAGCTGATTGGCTATTTGAAAAAGGTGTAAAAAATATAATTATTACAATGGGAAGAGACGGTGTCTATATAAAAAACAGATTTTTAGGAATAACAGTTCCAGCTTATAGAGTCAAGGCTGTTGATACTACAGGAGCTGGGGATGCCTTTAACGGGTGCCTGGCTGTGGCTTTAATGGAAGGACTTGAATTGACAGAAGCTGCTAAGTTTGCGAACGCAGGTGCGGCTTTATCAGTCACCAAAATCGGAACCGCCCTCGCAATGCCCTACAGAGAAGAAATCGAAGAGTTTATTAGGTAAAATTCTTATTTTTCTATATCTAGCCAAGCTATATGTCCATTTTAAGGCCTGTTTCGCTTTAAAACTGTTCTGAAAGCAGACCTGTCCCTCAGAAATATACTTTATACTTTTCTGAGTTGAGATAGTGTTTCAATCATAGTGATGTAATTCTCAACAGGCATATAATCCGGAATGGAATTGCCGGATCCTAAGGCAACACCCTTATAATTGACTGACTTATAATATATGTCTGTGACATATTCAGTTATTTCCTTCTTTGAATATCTACAAAGCACATCAGCATCTATCCCGCCGAAATTGCCGATTCTATCGCCATATTTCTCATACCAGACTTCCATTTGCGCGATTTCATCTTCATTTGAGTGCTTTGCGTCGATGCCGGCATCAATAAGATTTTCCATAATACCGAACAAGTTCCCGCAAGAGTGCAGCAGGAAGGGTTTCTTCTTTGAATGAATCAGGTCAATTACTTGCTTGTACTTGGGAATAATATGGTCTATTAAATCATCAGGCGGTAATAGGGTATTAGTCTTGAAGCCAAGGTCGTCACCCATGCGCATTACACAGAAAACATCGGAATAGTTTTTTAGGAATTCATCCCAAATATCATAAAGTACATCTCCGACTTTGGAAAACAGTGCTTTATATAGCTCTTCATCATCAACTTTTATATAACATAGATTCATATAGCCGACGATATCCTGGACACATTCAAATATGCCGTTGCCAACTCCACCGATAGCTTTCATTCCCACAGGCATATTTCGCCTCAATGCATTAAAATACCTCTTGTTTTTCGTAAAATAAATGTTTTTTAAATCTTCCCACGGATAAGCATTAAAATCCGAATATTCTTTTATACAACCATCTTCATGTCCATATAATGCACCATTACCCGGCATGATGCCTGAGAGAATTCTTTCAAAACTCACTGAATCGTATTCCATCTCCTTATAGAAATTACAATAGACACTAAAGTACTCATCAAGTTCTGAGTCACTGTATGTCTCAACATCAACAATTTCTATACCCATGATTTCAGAAATTATATTGTTAGCTATCTGATGCTCATAAAAGGGAACTCTATTAGGTTTGACATTATTAGCAGCTAAAACAATATTATTAAAATCGGGTACAAAATCTTTCATACTCACTCCATATCAATTAGGGACAGGTCTGCATTGTTTTCATTTTAATATCCAAAACTGCCATGAGTCAACATGCAAAATAAAAGGGGATAGTCCTGCGATGGTAAAAATTGACATAATGGGCTGCAGATGGTAAATTATGTAATAAGGAGCGGTTATGAGAAAAGCTAGAAACAAATCTCCAAATTACAAATATCATATAAGAGTCAGAGGTCTTGATGAAGTTCCTTTGTTCCGGGATGACAATGATAAAGAGAAATATTTATCATTGTATAAAAGATATAGAGTAATTTATAAATTTGTTGTTTATTCATTTTGCTGCATGAGTACACATGCCCATATATTTTTAGATCCTAAAGGCAATGATATTTCAAAAATAATGCAAAGAATAAATCTTTGTTATGCACAGTATTATAATAAAAAATATAACAGGGGAGGTCCTGTTTTTAGAGGCAGATTTGAAAGTGACCCGGTTTGTACTGAAATATATAGTATTGCGTTATCTGCTTATATACATAACAATCCAAAAGATATTCATGGTTATAGGGGACGAGAAGAATATTTTTATTATTCCTCTTATGGGATTTATTCAGGTATTCAGAAAGATAAATGGGGATTTATGGATACAGACTATATCCTGGAGTTGATGGGCTGCAAGGAGAAACATGAAGCGATAAACAAATATATAAATTTAGTCAAGAAGCGGAAAATATCAAAATCTATGAGGAATATCATAGAATTTCTTAATGCAGGTGAATTCCATATTTCCAATGTCATACAACTGGAAGAATCTTAAGTGCAGTTTTACACAATATTTATAATCAAAAATTAAATAAAATCTAATAAGAGACTTAAGCGAATCATTATAAGTTACTGAGTCTACAGGCATAAATGTGGGACATGTCCCCCTAATATTGTATAATCTGTATACGGGGGTATGTTTCATGAATAAGAATCCCAATATAGTGTTTATATTAGCAGATGACCTTGGCTGGAAAGATTTAAGCTGCATGGGCAGCAGCTTTTATGAAACACCAAACCTAGACAGACTTGCCAGGGAGGGTATGAGATTTACAGATGCATATGCAGCATGTCCTGTTTGTTCACCAACAAGAGCAAGTATAATGACAGGACTTTATCCGGCTACAGTAGGCATAACGAATTTCATTGGTGGTCATGCCAAGGGCTACTTAGTAAGTACCCCTTATGCAGATCATATAAAGCATGATGAAAAAACCATTGCAGAAGAAATTAAATCAGCAGGTTATTCAACCTGGCATGTTGGGAAATGGCATCTGGCAGGCCGGTATGATAGAAGCGATGAATTCAAAAAGAGCCATTACCCTGACGAACATGGCTTTGATGTAAACATTGCAGGCTGTGAAGCCGGTATGCCTCACCACGGGTATTTTTCACCATGGATGATAAAGAACCTTACTGAGGGTAAAGACGGCGACTACCTGCCTGACAGGCTCACGGATAAGGCTATTAATCTTATTAAAAACAGGGGAAACAAACCATTTTACCTTAATCTCTGGTATTACCTTGTCCATGTACCAATAGAAGCGAAAAAAGAAGATATTGAATACTTCAAAAAGAAAAAAGCAGACCTGTCCCTCGATGATGTTGAGGAATTTAAGATTGGGGATTTTTTCCCGTGCGAGCATAAGAAGGATAAGCGGATTGTCAGGAGGTTGGTTCAGTCAGATTGTACTTATGCAGCAATGCTGAAAAGCCTTGATGAAAATATTGGTAAACTTATAAATACACTTAAGGACGAGGGAATATATGACAATACAGTCATATTCTTTACTTCAGACAATGGGGGATTGTCAACTGCAGAAGGTTCCCCAACATGCAACAAACCCTTGAATGAAGGAAAAGGGTGGATGTATGAGGGGGGGACCCGTGAACCATTAATTGTTAAGTGGGACGGCAGGATTATACCCGGTAGTATTTGCCAAACTCCTGTTACAAGTCCTGATTTTTACCCGACACTATGTGAAATAGCCGGTGTTACTGACTATAAAAAAGGTGATGGGAGAAGTTTAGTAAGACTATTGGAAGACAGCAACGATGCGTACATTAATGAAAGGCCTATATTCTGGCATTATCCACATTATGCTAATCAAGGGGGAACCCCCGGATCTTCAGTCAGAAAGGGAAGATATAAGCTGATTCAATTTTATGAATACAATAAATATGAATTGTATGATGTTGTAAACGATCCAGGGGAGACAAATAACATATATAGGGACAGGTCTGATATAGTTGCGGAACTAAAAGATTTGCTGGAAAACTGGAAACTCGCTGTTGAAGCAAGGATTCCTCAAAGAAACCCTGATTTTGTTCCTTGGAGCAAGTGTCATTCAGAACTGATTTAGGTATAATGATAATAACAAATTTAAGGAGTTAATATGGCAGAATACATCCCGAACAGAGAAGAAACATTAAAACTGTTAAGAAAATATAACAAGAGCGAATCACTTATAAAACATGCATTATCAGTTGAAGCAGTGTTGATATATTTTGCAGAATTTTATAATGAAGACATCGAAAAATGGGGCATTATCGGTCTTATTCATGACCTTGACTACGAGATGTACCCTAATGAGCACTGTAAAATGACCGAGAAATTGCTTAGGGATAATAACTGGCCTGAAAATTATATTTATTCAGTTATCAGCCACGGCTGGGGTTTGTGCACGGATGCTGAACCAAAATCTAAAATGGAAAAAACACTATTTACAATCGATGAGTTAACCGGTTTGATTGCAGCTACTGCCCTGATGAGACCAAGTAAAAGTATCCTTGATATGAAACCAAAGTCCGTCAAGAAGAAATGGAAACAAAAGAGTTTCGCGGCAGGGGTTAACAGAGAGCTAATTCTTAAGGGGGCAGAAATGATGGGAATGGAATTAGACGAAGTTATTAACAAAACCCTGGAGGGGATGAAAACTGTTGCAGCAGAAATCGGTTTAAAAGGCGAGATTCAGTAGAAGGCAGGTGTTGTCGTGAACGAAGAAGAGCAAAAAACTAACATTGAAATATCCAATAAATCTGTGGAGGCAGTTACAGCTGAAATGGGCTTTTTTGAGAAGGTCGGGGCTTTTCTTACTCAGTCATCCAAAAGTGTTGTCAAGTATATAGTAGGAAAACTTATTACAAGTGCGGTAATCGGATTACTTGCGTTCATTATTTTTAAATTAATCGGAATAAACTTAGCCTGGCTGCTTGCATTGATTCTGGCATTGACTAACATTGTCCCTGTTTTCGGGGGATGGGTCGGGCTGATTATTTGTGGAATTATAGTTTTGTTTTTTAACCCGATTTTCGCAGTATATACAACCCTGACTGCACTCATCCTGCAAATGCTTGAACAATTTGTTTTGCTTCCGGTAATTGTTGGAAAAGCCGTAGATTTAAATCCATTGCTGATAATCTGTGTCTTAATTCTTGGAAGCCTAGCCTTCGGGTTTTGGGGTGTGCTTCTGGCAATACCCATTGCTGCAGTCATAAAAATCGGATATAACATATTCTTAAAGAAAAAAGAAAAGAAACGATCGGAATAGTAATTAGAATGAACTCTAGAGAATTAACAGCAAAAGTAATCAAAGGCGAAAAGCAGGACCGTACTCCTGTCTATGGTTGGGTGTCTGCTAATCTGGATAAAGAAATATCATCCGAATTTGGATCAGTAAGGAATTTTGAGGATAAATATGAGTTTGACCTTGCACACATTTTCGGAGGACCAAGGCCATATAAAAAAGAACAATTCAGGGAGTATATCGAATCAGGTACAGAAATTACCCCTGAAATAGTCCTAAGCACCCAAATGCTGCCCGCAGATGACAGCGCAGCGCTGGAAAATGTGAAAAAGAGACTGGATTTTTATCAGGGGGAGAGGGACAGGTTCTGCTACATGCAGACTCCCGGTATATTTGAATTCCATAATGCTATCTTCGGTATGGAAAATCACATGATTCAAATGGTTATTGAACCAGACATGATGAAAGAAGTGTACCTAAGGCAAGCCGAATGGAATAGAAAATATGCAGAATCAATCATTGAACTGGGTATCGATATGATTCACATATCAGATGACTGGGGTGCTCAGAATGACCTCTTGTTCAGCAAGGATATGTGGCTTCAAATTATTATGCCTTATCAAAAGATTACTGCGGATTTCGTGAAATCTACTGGAACTTTCCTGAGCCTTCATTCAGATGGGAATATTAACAGGATATTGCCGGAAATCCGAGATCTGGGATTTGATATTTTACACCCCTGGCAGGAAACGGCAGGGATGTCTTATAACACCTACCTTGAAAAATATTCAACTGATTTCGGGATAATGGGAGGCCTGTGCGTACAGAGCACACTCGGGTTTGGAAATTATGACAACCTAAAGTCTGAAATTGAAAGGGTATTCCGGATATTAAAAGGAAAAAGGTGGATTTTCTGTACGACCCACTTTGTGCAAGACCACTGTTCAATAGAGGAATTGGTATATGCATATGATATGGTTGTAAAACTTGCCAGAGGCTAATTATTACTAGTTAAATTTATTGAAATGGCTATAAGGCTATGTTAATATATTATGGCATGCCGAAGTGGTGGAACTGGCAGACGCGCTGGATTCAAAATCCTGTGGGGGCAACTCCGTGAGGGTTCGAGTCCCTCCTTCGGCACCAAGATCAAATAGGGGTCATACGACCTCTATTTTTTTATTAATAACTCCATTAAATCACATTTATGCAGACCTGTCCCTTATGCTGAAGCAGACCTGTCCCTCGGAAAGCAAATGTAAAGAACGGTTACTTAATGCTTTTAAGTAACCAATCGAGAACTGTCCCCCATGCATGGTCAAAGTAATCGAAGACAGGATTCCATGTTTTATTCTCAGGCCAACCGAGGTGAGTCAGGGTTAGTTGAGTTTGTAAGTCGCCGGATTCCTCAAATTCGATTACTACCCAGGTCTTGTAGTCGGATTTTCTTATTTCCGGAAAGGAGGGCGGTGCATTCCAGGTAAAAGAGAACATTTTATTTGGTAAATACGAAAGAACTTCACAGCCTTCGCTTCCGCGCAAGCCATATGGATTGTCCATTAAGAAATAAATTTCATACTTACCTCCGGGCAGCATCTCTATATTATTTTTCTCACCGAAAAATGATAATAAACCATCAGAGGTTGTCCATTTATCCCAGACTTGACTGACTGGTAGTGGAACTAATGCCTTTTTTACAATTTTTTTATCAGAAATCCTTAATTTGTTGGAAATATCCATAACTGAACCCTCATGATTTTTATATACCATTACAGGCACTTATAAAACAGAGTTAAAGAGTATTATTATCATGAATAATATAAATCCATTGGTTATTTTATCTGTAGGTATACTATAATATCAGTGTAATATATGTAAATAGTATTTATTTCAAAGGGGGACAATATGAATTTAAAAGATAACTGTAAGTATTCACTTGTTATACCGACAAGTATGGGATTGAGGATAACACCACTTGCAGGCCAGCCTGTTCATTCATCTGAAATGTTTCAGATGCAGGTAACAAGCGCGGAATCCAATGTTGCCAGTATATCATCATACCTAGGCTTACCAGTTAAAGTACTGACGACTTTTGTAAAGGACAGCCCTATAGCAGATAAAATAAAGCGAAATCTTCGCGACCGCAATATGGATTATGAAGGCAGTGAAGTACCGCAGGGAGGACCCTGGGGCTACAGGCATCAGATTAACATTGCAGACAGCGGGTACGGCCTAAGGGGGCCAAGGGTCTTTAATGACAGGGCAGGTGAAGTAGGCAGGACTCTTAATTTAAAAGATTTTGACCTTGACAGGCTTTTTGGTAAAGAAGGGGTTCAAATCCTTCATATGTCAGGGCTTATCTGTGCACTGTCGCATAATACCGGTATATTCTGCCTGGAACTAGCGAAAGCGGCAAAAAAACACGGCACAATGATTTCGTTCGATCTTAACTACCGTGCATCTTTCTGGGTTAACAGGGAAGAAGAGCTAAGGGACATATTCACACAGATAACAGAAATAGCAGATATCATGATTGGCAATGAAGAGGATTTTCAGCTTGCACTTGGTGTGGAAGGCCCAAAAGAAGGCGGGGCGGATATAGCGTCTAAAATCGAAAGCTTCAAGGGCATGATTGGAAATATAAAGAAAATATTTCCTTCACCTAAAGTAATAGCTACCACTCTCAGGCAGGTTGTACATGCGAATCAGCATCAATGGGGTGCGATTGTATGGGAAAACGGAAATTGGCATGTCGTTGAACCAAAGCCAATTCAGGTACTGGATAGAATTGGCGGCGGCGACGGTTTTGTAGGCGGGTTGCTGTATGCAATTCTAAAGGGATGGCCGAGTGAAAAATGGATTCAGTTCGGATGGGCAAGCGGAGCACTGGCAACTACATTCTTAACAGATTATGCACAACCGGCGGACGAGGAACAAATCTGGGCAATCTGGCAGGGGAATGCAAGAGTGAAAAGATAACGTAAAGATTTATATCATTTCTGTATTTGATTATAAATCACCGACCTGTTGCGGCCTGTGTTCTTTGCAGTATATAGTGCGCTGTCTGAGTTTTTAATAAGTTCCAAAGGTTCAGCAACGTTTGATTCCGGATAAGAATCTATACCAATGCTTACATTAACCTGAATTTCGCTTTCTCCATATATTGTTTTACTTTGGCTTACTGCGAAACGGACACGCTCTGCGACCTTGAAGGTATTTTCACTGCTGGCCCCAGGAAGTATAACCATAAACTCCTCGCCGCCATAACGAACCAAAATATCTCCGCTGCGAAGTATATTCTGAATCTCAATTACAAGTTGCTTTATAACCCTGTCTCCTGCAATATGACCATAAGTATCATTAACCATCTTGAACTTATCTATATCAAGCATCATAATACCAAGAGGTGAATTAAATCTAACCGAGCGGGAGCATTCTTCCTTAAGTCTATTCAGCCCGAAACGACGATTGTATACGCCGGTTAAAGGATCTAGCGCAGCTAGTTTCTGCATTTGTTCATGTTGCAGTGAATTATTTAGAATCAGAGAAAAACTTCTCATAAAAATATCCAGTTGTTCAAGAAAGTTTACATCCAGTTTGGTTGGAGTAGCCAGTACAAGCACACCTGTGTTAATGTTGTTGTACGTTATGGGTTCTATGATAAGTTCAGCCGGACGGTAGTCTGTCAAAATGCCGTCTAATACAATCCCCTCTGGAAAAGCCAGTGTACTGCGCATACCAGATTTAAGAACATCAAGAATCATGTTATTTGTTTCAAGGCTTGCATCATCTTTTATTCCAATTGTTGAAGTGGTTACAAGGTCACCCTCTTTTACAATAAGCAAAGCGCCGGAAGAAGCATTTGCATAGTTTATGAGATTCTTTAGGGCGTAATCTGATAATTCTTTCAAATCCAGATTTTCGGTAAGGTTTTCAAGATAATCTCTATGGCTTTTCTGAGAATAAAGGGTTTCCATAAGCGTTTCGACTAAGGAGTTGAATGAATCAGCCATTTGTCCAAAACAGTCATTAGATTCCTCAGCTACCATATACAAATCAGACTGGACCTGGCTTTTCAGTTCATCATTTTGAAAATCCAGGACTCTTTTATTTACTTTATCCATATTGCTTATAAGCTTTAACAGGCGGTACTTAATATTTGCCTTAACAATTAGAAAACCGGTCAATCCGACTATAATCCCTGCAAAAACACAGGCGAGAAAAAATAATAGAGAAAACGCGGTTGACTTTTCTACGCCAAACAAAAGCGTGAAGAAAGGAAAAACGATTCCTATACATACGCCAAATCCAATCATTTTAACCAATAGGTCGATAAATACTCTTTTGTGAAATCTCATAATACAGCCTTTCAAAGTAGATATTGAAATTATAGCATATAAAATATTTGAATCAGAAAAGCTTAAATGAAAAATAAAGTATTAAATCAATTTTTTGATATCTTTTTCAAGAGAAGCCGGTGTTTTGATTGATAAAAACCTTTTAATGATATTGCCTGATCTATCTATTAGGAATTTTTCAAAGTTCCAGCCTATATCTTTGCCTGTTCTGTTTGGGGAATTTTCAATAAGGTGGTCATACAGCTGATGTCTGTTATCTCCATTGACATCTATTTTCTCAAACATCTGGAATGAAACTCCATAATTAATCATACAGAAGTTCTTTATAGCTGCATTATCACCGGGATCCTGCTCTTTAAACTGATTACATGGGAAACCCAGTATTTCTAAGCCCTTATCATTATACTTTTTATATAATTGTTCGAGTCCCTCGAATTGCGGAGTGAATCCGCATTTGCTGGCTGTGTTTACTATTAAAAGAACTTTTCCTTTATATTCAGATAATTCCTTATTTTCACCATCAATTGTTTTTACTGTAATGTTATATATATTCATAATAATCTCCTTAAATCATTTATACCCGGTTAGAGATATAACTATTCAAATTGCATCGTGATTTGTTAAGAGGGACAGGTCCGCAGTTTGAACAGGTGATAGGGACAGGTCTGCAATAACAGCAAATATGAGGGACAGGTCTGCAATAATAACAAATAGGAGGGACAGGTCTGCATGAATATGTAAATTTGTGTGTAAAAAGAAGTGATAGTGGTATATAATGTTTTTGGGAATTTAGTACTTGCTCATATGAGTACATATGAGCTGAAGTTGCTGCTCTTTTGAACTCGCGGTGCTGTTGGGGGACTATTAGACAGACGGTTATTCATAAGAGAGTAAAATCTATAATAGAAGGAGAATGTTATGAAGAAAAAATTATTCAAGGTGACAACAAAGACCATAGTTGCTACAGGTCTTGGCGCAGCTTTATTCACATTGTTGTTCATGTGGGTGAAAATACCATCGCCTATACCTGAAACAAGCTTCCAGACCGCATACGGACTTGCAGGCATGTTTGCAGCATTGTTCGGACCTATTGCCGGTGGTTTGATTGCGTTCATCGGGCATGCGCTTAGTGATGCCATCCAGTATGGTTCACCCTGGTGGAGCTGGGTAATCGCAAGTGGAGTCGCAGGTTTCATTTATGGTTTCGCTTTCTTGAAATGCAAAGCTGACGAAGGAATCTTCGGATGGAAAGATGTCCTGAATTTCAACATAATCCAGATAATCGGAAACATCATTGCATGGATAGTTGTCGCTCCTGTACTTGATATACTAATTTATGCAGAACCGGTAAACCTCGTTTTTACCCAAGGTGCTGTAGCTTGCCTTATGAACTGTATAAGCGCCGGAGTACTCGGATCACTACTTCTTTGGGCTTACTCGCTTACCAGAACTAAAAAGGGCAGCCTTAAAAAAGGAGAGTAGTTCGGAATTTAGATGAAGAAAAAACCTATTATCGCGTTCAAAGAGTTCTCCTTTCAGTATTTCAGCCAATCGGAGCCTACTTTGCACGATATAAATCTGGAAATATACCCAGGAGAAAAAATAATGATAGCAGGGCCCAGTGGGAGCGGTAAAAGCACCCTGGGCCATTGCTTGAATGGACTTATACCTTTTTCGTACAAAGGTGAAATTAAGGGCAGTCTTAAAATTAAAGATGAAGAAACCCGGGATCAGGATATTTTCAAATTATCAAAAACCATAGGTACTGTTTTGCAAGATGCTGACGGACAGTTTGTAGGTCTTACCGTAGGCGAAGACATTGCCTTTTCTATGGAAAATGATAAGGTTCTCCAGCCTGAGATGAAAAAAAGGGTTGCTGTTGTGGCTAAGCTGGTTGATATGGACAGGTGGCTTACCAATTCTCCGTATGAATTATCAGGCGGCCAGAAGCAAAGGACGGAATTAGCCGGGGTAATGATCGACAATGTTGATGTTCTGCTTTTTGATGAACCACTTGCGAATCTCGACCCCGCAACAGGGAAGCAGGCAATTGAAATTATCCATGATATCCATGATGAGGCTGAAAAAACAATCATCATAATCGAACATAGGCTCGAGGATGTGCTGCACCGGCATATCGATAGAATAATAGTTATGGACGAAGGCAGGATAATTGCAGATATTGGACCACATGAATTGCTATCTTCGGACATACTTAAAGATACCGGTATTCGTGAACCTCTTTATATTACTGCACTTAAATATTCCGGTATAAAAATTAGACCGGAATTAGAACCAGGGCATATTACTTCATTGAAGTTGGATGACTCAATGAAAGCGGCAGTAAAAAAATGGTATCGTTCGGTAGATGCTGAAAAATTACAGGATTCCGATGTGAAGGTGCTCGAAATGGCAGGAGTATCATTTAGCTATGATAAAGGCAAAGAAGTCCTTCATGGCGTTGAATTTGATATCAGCAAAGGGGAAATGCTTTCACTGGTCGGAAGGAACGGGGCGGGTAAGTCAACAATAGCCAAGCTGATGTGCGGTTTTGAAAAAGAAGAAAAAGGCAAAATCCTTTATATGGGCGAGGATATATCTGATAAAAGTATTAAAGAGCGTGCTGAAAGAATCGGTTATGTCATGCAGAATCCCAACCAAATGCTTTCCCAGCCGATGATTTTTGATGAAGTTGCCCTTGGACTAAAGCTCAGGAATGTTCCGCAGGAAGAAATAGATATGAGGGTTAAAAAAGCTCTTACAATATGCGGCCTCGGACCGTTTTTAAAATGGCCGGTTTCGGCATTGAGCTACGGTCAGAAAAAGAGGGTTACAATTGCGGCAATCCTAGCGCTGGATCCAAAAATAATAATACTTGACGAGCCTACCGCAGGCCAGGATTACAAGCACTATACTGAAATAATGGAATTCCTAAGGCGCATTAATGAAATGGGCGTTACCGTTCTGATGATAACCCATGATATGCACCTTATGCTTGAATATGCTCCGCGTTCTGTTGTCATAACCGACGGGAATATAATCAGCGATGCACCTGCTTCAGTTGTATTGACAAGCCCGGATATCATCAAAGCTGCAAATTTGAGGGAAACATCACTATATACACTAGCCCAGATGGTGGGGATAAAGGACAAGACAGCATTTGTTCAGTGTTTCATCGACTATGAGAGGCAGGTGAAACATAAATGAGGACAGGTCTTTTCACTGCTCAGAAAGCTGATACTCCGATTCATAACCTCTCAGGACTCACAAAGCTGCTGTGCTTCTTAATATTGACCGGTGCCGTTATGTTTTCTTACGATCTAAGGGTTATATTGTGCGTAATGGTGTTTTCGTTTATTGTTTTGAGAATATCAAAAATAACTTTTTCCCAAATTAAATTAATGGTCATATATGTTGTGATTTTCCTGGCTGTGAATGCGCTGCTGACTTTTTTGTTTTCGCCTGCATACGGCACGGAAGTCTATGGGACAAGGCATGTTTTATTAAAATTATTCGGCCGTTATGACATAACATCGGAAACATTGTTCTTCATATTGACGAAATTCATGAAATACTCCTCGGTAATACCACTTGGAATGATTTTTCTGCTTACAACCGATCCAAGCGAGTTAGCATCATCGCTGAATGCTGTCGGAGTCCATTACAAAATAGCTTTTGCGTTTGCTTTGACACTAAGATATTTCCCGGATATCCAGCGTGACTACAGGGACATTTCGCAGGCCCAGCAGGCAAGGGGGCTTGAAATGTCAAAAAAAGCAAAGGTATGGGACAGGTTCAAGAGAGCGCTTTCAATAATCCTTCCGTTGATTTTATCGACTCTGGACAGGATTGAGACCATTACCAATGCAATGGACCTAAGAGGATTCGGTAAATTTAAAAAAAGAACTTGGTATAGCAGAAGGAAGATGAGCAAGGGGGACTTTATTGCATTGTCTTTATCCGTTGCGATTCTCCTTGCCACCATAGCTGTATCTGTATTCATTAATCATGGAAGATTCTATAATCCGTTTATCTGATATCAATCAGTGGGTAAATATAAAGGGAAAAGGAGAAATAAATGAAATCGTTAATGGTATTCCAGACAGACTTTACATATAAGGAAGGCGCTGTATGCGCCATGTACGGAGTGGTAAAAAGTGTAGACAGGGAGCTTGAAATACTCGATGGAACCCATGAAATCCCCCGATATGATACATGGAGTGCATCCTACAGGCTTTACCAGTCCATGAAATTCTGGCCTTTAGACACTGTTTTCGTTTCAGTAGTTGACCCTGGGGTTGGTACGCCTAGGAAAGCTTCTGTAGCAAAGACAAGCGATGGGTATTATGTAGTGACTCCGGATAACGGTTCGCTTACACATCTAAAAAAACTTGTAGGCATTGATGAAGTCAGGGAAATCGATGAAAATGTCAACAGGCTTAAAGGGAAGGGTACTGAAGAGGTAGCAATATTCCACGGCAGGGATGTCTTTGCTTACTGTGGAGCCAGGCTGGCTTCCGGAATAATAAGTTTCGAGGAAGTCGGGCCTGCATATCCTGTTGAAGACATCATTGAACATGAGATATTAAAACCTTATATCAGTCAGGGCTATGTAAAAGGCATTATTGAAATACCCGACCCTAATTTCGGTAATTCCTGGACTAATATTCCGTTGAAAAAATTTAAAAGTGCCGGCTTTGAATACGGCGATACTATTGAGGTTGTAATTAAAAACGGAAATGAAGAAGTGTTTAGCAAAAAGTTATTGTTTCACCAATCTTTTGGATTTGCAGTAAAAGGTCAACCGATGATTTACAACAATGAGCTTATGAATATTGCATTTGCAGTAAACCAGGGCAGCTTTTTTGAGACATATGGGATCGGATATGGGTCCGATTGGTCGGTAGAGTTTGGTGCGAAAGGAGATTGAATATGAAGAAATTATTGGTTTTTCAAAGTGATTTCGGTCTTGTGGACGGCGCTGTGGCAGCAATGTACGGTGTTTCCTTTGAAGTTGATGAAAATTTAAGAGCATTCAATCTTACCCATGACATACCTCCATATAATATCTGGGAAGCCTCATACCGGCTGTTCCAGGCCATGGAATACTGGCCTGACGACACAGTTTTTGTGTCTGTAGTAGACCCTGGGGTTGGTTCGGTGAGAAAAAGCGTTGTGGCGAAGACTGTCAACGGACAGTATGTTGTAACTCCAGACAACGGAACACTAACCCATTTGAAAAAATATGTTGGAATTGAAGCTGTCAGGGAGATTGAAGAGAACAAACACCGCAGAAAAGATACTGAGCACTCTTATACCTTCCATGGTAGGGATGTTTATGCATACACCGGAGCTAAACTGGCTTCCGGCATGATAGATTTCACGGAAGTGGGCCCAGAGCTGTTGGTTGAAGATATTATAGAGCTTGAAACTAATGATGTTACATCGACTGAAAGCAGCATCAAGGGGTCAATAGATATCCTTGATGTAAGGTTCGGTTCGCTTTGGACTAATATTTCCAGGGAAGACTTTACAAGATTGGGGTTTAAGTTCGGAGATAAGGTGGAAGTTATTATAAGAAACGGCCCAAGGACAATCTATAACAATAGGATTACTTATGGAAAGTCTTTTGCCGATGTCTATATAAGCGAGCAGATTATTTATGTTAATTCGCTGTATAGGATGGCAATTGCAATAAACCAAGGTAATTTTGCCAAAGCATACAACATATCAACAGATCCCAGTTGGACTGTTGAATTTAAAAAAATTAATGATTGAAGGGTAAATTATGAATAATAAAAAACTATTTAAATGGTCTTGGATTGGCATAATTGTTATTTTGTCACTGGCTGCTTTATGGCATTTTGTATATGCATGGATTCCCGGCGGCGTAAGTGCAGCAATATTCCCGGTGAATGAAAGCGTATGGGAACATGTGAAGCTCTTCTTCTTCCCGGCAATTATTTTCTATACAATACAATATTTCGTAATCGGTAGGAAATATAAGAATTTCATATTCAGCCATGGGATAATGTTGTTATTGATGCCTGCTCTTACTTTGGGCCTTTTCTATTTTTACAGGAATGCATTGGGAATCGCTGAAAGCTTGCTTATAGATATATTCATAACTTTTTTAGTCATCGCATTGGGTTCTATGACTGCTTACAGAATGACAATCTCGAAAATAAGATTAAATAAACTAAACTATGCTGTGCTTGTTTTAACCCTTGTGCTGTTTACTTCATATGCCATATTGACATTTTTCCCACCTGAAAAACCTATTTTTTATGATAAAAACATCGATGCCTACGGTATTACAGACGGTGATCATGACCATGATGATGACGGTAAGGGGAACGAGAGACAGAACAATGATGGCGGTGGAGATAATGGCGGCAGCAATGGTGGTAGCAACAGCGGCGGCAATGGGGGAAACTAAGATTAAACTGGGATAGTTATTTTAAATATCAGACCTGTCCCTCTGGACTGCGAAGCGCATTACAAGGTCATCCAATTCAAACTCAGGATTACAATATAAATAAGATTTTACTGTATTGTTCCATGGCTCATACCAATATTCCGGTATGGAGTCAATCCCTAGGAATGCACCGAGAATGCTGCCGACTGTGGCAGCGGTGCAGTCATTGTCATACGCCATAGCCACAGTCTCCGATATACCCTTAGTAAAATCAGCCCGACCCAGCAGAACACCCCAGACTACCAGGCATGCATTATTTACTGCATGAACCGGATTCATTCCAGGAAATCTTCTGGTAACAGCTAAATAAGCGTCTTCATAATTCTTTATTTGGGGCGAAACTTCCAAAGCCCATTTGATTTGTTCTGCGAAATAACAGTCAGAAGGAATATATTGCAGACCTGTCCCTAATGCATTATAAATGTCATCGACGGTGAAAGATAAGGCAATGACAGCGGCAAAATACATAGCGCTGTAAAGACCGCTGCCCCTATGCGACAAGTATGCGTCCCTGTAAGCCATTTCAACAGCTTTTTCAGGTTCTCCCGGGTTTGCATATGCCCATCCGTCACAGCGGATAGCTGCGCCTATCAGCTCCTTGTCCGGGTTTTTGAAATCACCGGCTAAAGCAGGGGAGATGCCGCTTTTCAGGTTTTTTAAAGTAATTCTTTCAGCAGTGAAAGTACATTCTTCAGGGAGATATTGAAGCCATGCTTTAGCAACATCTGCCGTAGAGAAGTTCCTGCCGTATTTTTCAAGAATCAATAATGAAAGAATTGTATAAATGATATCGTCATCAGCAGGTAGATATTTCATCTTAGAAAGAGTGAATTCACGGAAAGTACCATCAATATATCGAACAGTATCCCCGCGGGGGGAGTCCGGCCAGTAATTTACGGGCGGATAAACTATCCCAAGCTTTTTTGCATAAGCCAGGGTTTCTTCAAAGCCTATTAATTCAACAGCCGCCCCGAGGGCGCAGCCAGCAAATCTGCCGACAACTGCTCCCTTGATTTTTTGGTGAAATTCCATATATTTTCCTTTGCTCAGGTCAATCGAAAGTAGTTACTTTGCAGCCGCGGTTTTTTAGAATGTCAAAAACATCTGAATGTGCTGATTCCTGATTCCCGTCAATGTAAATTTCTTTTAGATCTTCAAGTTCAAGCAGCGGAGATAAATCAGCAATGTCATTATCACCGATTGCCAGCCATTGAAGGTTTGTTATGGAAGATATCGGGCTAATGTCGGTTATATTATTGCCCCAAATCCATATATCGTTTATGTCCGGGTATTCAGCCTCACTGAAAGGTTTTATGTTATAAAGCATATTCCCGATTAACTTGATTGATCTTAAATACTCCATATCCTTTATCGGCATAAAGGTGGTAATTTCATTGTTATTAAAATTAATTCCAACGAGTGAATGAAGATTCTCAAGAAACGATAGGGAATTAATATTACATTCAGGAAAGCCAACATAAATTAGATTTTCAAGATTATTTATTACCGCAATTTTTGTAATTTCATTATTTAAACAGTAAATAGCTTTTAAATTTTTGGCGTATCTGAGAAAATCAAGACTCCAGGGATAATCATTTTTGATTATGGTTATAGTTCCAAGGTTCTCTCTGCAGCAGTTTAATTCGCTTTCATCAAATTCCTCTTCTCTTGGTATGATAATAAGGGATTCGAGTTTAAGCAAATCAGAAATAGTAATGAACTCTTTTCGCGGATAACCCATTTCAGCAAGTGTATCGTTTATGCCATCTTTTATATTCATATTTTCAAATTCAATAATAGTTGATGGATTGAAACCATAATTTTCATCGGGTTCATCAGGCGAACTCGGTAATGGTGTTGAAGGCTGATAAGATACTATAGGTATTGTTGATGTTGAGGGCAATGGCTCGGGTGTTGCAGAAGGTGCTGTTTCGGCTGATGGTGTGGCTGTGGGCGTAGGCGTGAAAGTAGAAATAGGTGTTGATGTTGATATAGGTGTCGCAGGTTGTGTTGTATTTGAAATCTGGGGACTTTCAGAAGGTTTAATGGTAAGTGAAACAGCAGGTGGAGTTGCTGTATTTTCTGATGCTGATTGTAAATTGGGTAACCACTTGATGAATAAGAAATAGCCTGCAATTAATATAGCTATAACAACAGCAGGAATATATATCCAAAACCATTTGAATTTCCTTTTATTTTGTTTATGATGCATTTGAACTCACATTTATCCCAAATCAAATAATTGGAATATAGAACAGATAGTGTTGAAAATCATATGTGCAGAAATAAGGTATTATCTGTCTAATCTCAAAAAAAGTATATATCATTTAAACGTTCTAGTAAATATTGTCTGTGCAACAACAATATTCCAATTATTGGTTATCTCCGGAAAATATAAATTGTACCTTATTACGTAGCCGAAGACTTAATAACACTACAGCCATTGTTAATTAACTTATTTATTGTATCCATGTTATTATCGTAAAGAGTTTCATCAATCCAAAGTTGTTTGAGATTATCAAGACTTTCGAGGACAGAAATATTGTCGACAGGATTATTGCCAAGATATAAAGTGTTAAGGTTTTTCAAATTATTTAAAACTGTAATATCACTCAGGTTATTGTCAGACAAATTAAGAACGGTAAGGCCTGATAGATTCTCCAAACCGGAAAGATTAATATCAGGATTATATGCAAGATTTAAATCAGTGAGGTTGCTAAGACCAGATATCTTATCAATTTCTAGTATTTTGTTGTGATGTAAAATAAGTTGTTCAAGGTTAATCAAGACTGATAATGGCTCAAGATCAGGAATTTCAGAATTAATAATTATTAATGTTTTAAGATTGGGAAATTCAGAAAGGGGATTAATGTCTGGTGTTGGATAGTCAATTAAGGACAGTGCTCTGAGATTCTTTGCATATTGAAGTCCTTCAAGACTGGTCAAATCATCAGGATTTACTATTAAAATAGGGATATCCGGATTATATTCGCTTATTATATCAACATAATCTTCCGTAGTTTTAGGATAAAGCGAAAGGGCAGTAATGTTGAACATGTCTCTTATTGTGATATCTTCAAAAACAGGAGTACCCATTTCCTCAAAAGCAATCTTTAGCTGAATTTCTAGATTTTCATCTTCAAAAACAACTATTTCATCAGGATTCAAGTCATAATGTTCCGGGCTGTGAGTAACGACCCCCTCATTATAAACAATGCATCCGTTATTTTTAAGTTTATTCACAGTTTCCAGATTGTTGTTATAGGTTTCTGAATCGATATAGAGTTCCTGCAGGGTTGTTATTTTTTCTAAGCCTATTAGACTTACTTTTGGATTCCCGGTTAATGAAAGTGTTCGAAGATTATAAAGACTTAGTAATGGACTTATATCAGAAATATTATTATATGATAGAACGAGATTTTCCAAGGACAACATATTTTTTATTGATGATATGTCTGATAATCCAAGATGAGCTAAATCCAGATTCCGAATTTGTTTAAGATTTTCCAAAGCTGGTATCTCTGTTGCAGAGAATCCGTTGATGTTTAAATTAAAAAGAAACTCTAAATTGCCGATTGGGCTAAAATCCGGAGATAGCCCAGAGTGTGATTCAAGAGACAGACTTTCGAGATGTGTTAAATTTTCCAATCCGCTAAGGTCTTCTGTATCAATATTTGAAAGAATAAGAGTTAATAAATTCTCAAGATTTTCCATTGGACTGATGTCTGAAATGCTATCTAGGTTTAATTGTAGGTGAAGAAGAGATGTCAAACTGGAAAGTGGAGATAAATCATTAATTGTATAGCCGTCAATTTCCAGGAAAAGCATATTACGTGCATACTGAAGTCCATTCAGGCTTGATAATGAATAAGGTGAGCAAAGTTCGAATTCGGAAAATTCAAATCCCATAATTTCATTAAAAAAATCAATAATATTCTCAGTATGTTCATCATTTTCATTTCGCAATATTAAGTATGGCAACTCAAACATATTTCCAATTGTAATTGATTCTTCTCCGTCTGACCTTCCTGAAGTACTGACTAACGTATTAGATATAGATTCACGAAGATCTTCACTTTCGAAAAGAACCTCCTTTTCCGAATTGTAATGAAAATCCTCAGGCTGATAGTTTTGAATGTCATATTTACCAACATTAACAGAATATTGTTGCATAGGGTCTCTGGTTTTCCATGAAGTTGCTGAAGGTGGAGAGGACTCGCTTAAGTTATTGAAATTCAAATCGTCAAACCAATATGTAATAGCTAAATAGCCCAAAACTGATAATACAACCAAGACAATAGGGATAACAACATATAGTAGCTTTTTATTCTTTCTTGATTTTTCTTTACCTTTTTGGGGCAATTTTACCTTCTCTGACTCATTAAATTTGGTATCATGAAGTAAAGATTTCTCAGCTTTTGATTGTTCCTTATCAGCAGCCAGCATTGCCTGTATGCGTTTAGAGAGAGAGGTAGCTCTATTTTCAAATTTAACACCGACAGCATCTATCCAGTGTGTTGTTGAAAGATAGTATTTCATACCGCCGGTAGGCATGACATCTTCAATTTTCATTGGAATGATTGCTATATCGCTGGAGATGGCTAATTCTACTTCACGCAATACTTGCTTTGAGGCATTGGAATTTGATGAGAAGACCAGAATCATGATTTTGGATTTAGGAATTGCTTCGGCAATTTCACCTGCCCAGCTTCCGCCGGGACTTATGTCGCGGGGAGCAATCCAGCAGCGCAACCGGTCTTCTTCAAGCGTATGGCAAAGAGCATCAGCCAGAAGCCTGTCCTTTATAGAATAAGAAATAAATACATCATGTGCCATCGAAATTGTCCTTTTCAATACTGAAGCCAAGTTTTTTTATTACTTTTAGTAAATTTAATGTTAGAATTCTGTCATATTCCTTTTCAGAATCAGGCAGCTCATCATATGGCACAAGGCAGGGGGTTTCTTTTTTATCGTCATCCCTGTGAGGACCGTAGCTCCAGCCGTTTCGTATTCTGGCGGCAGCCCAGTTCTCATGGGTGTTTTTTGACAGCAGCTCCGTCAATTCAAGAAGGCCGGGGGACAGATCTATACCGGAAATATCAATTGGATCAGGCTTATAAATCATACTTTACATCCTCCTGTGTATTTTGAAGTTTATACTCGGATATGCGAGTTTTAAGGAAATCCTCGTAGTCACTTCGGTTTGCCGATAACTGGGTCTTAAAACCTTCCAATACGTACCGTATATTATTATTTTGTTTGTCTGTGCCAAGTCTGGGCCAATGTTTTAAATAAGAATTAAGGTTCAGCATATAGTCGGTTTCTTCTGAGTAAACAAAACCGCGTAGTGAACGTTCATTAAACCAACGCTCATGCTCAGTGGCTGCAAGAAATTCAAGGTATTCATCTGTAATAATGTCCGGATCTTTTGAGTTTAGAAGAACGGTGAGTTCCAAAGAAAGACTGCTGTGGATAGAATTAAGCAGGTTTGATTCAATAAATATTTCTGGAAGCTTGTTGAAATCATCTAATTTACCATTTTGCATAGCCGATTTGTAGGCATTATGTACTGCTCTGAAGCCAGGGCCGTATGCTTTGTAGAAATCGTCGATAGTCATAATAAGATCAATGACATTTCCAAGACGGATAACAGCTCCGCCCGGAGGCGACGAGTGTTTTCCAATGTTAGCTCTGCATGATGAAGCAAGTGTATCAATATATTTCTTCATTATATCCATATCCACTGAACCGCATTCTGTCAGAATCACATACTCCCTGATAGATGCCGAGATTCCGCTTTGGAAAACTGAATGCAAGATTGAGCGTATCTCAATGACATCTTCCGAACAGATAAACAGCAAGTCTGGTTCGCTTGAGAAAGCAGTTACAGGAGGTACAGGAAGGTCCACCATATCCAACAGAGGTTTAAGCAATCCCTTTGCCGTAATCCCTCTCGTTGAATTTGAAGAGCTTTTATCGTATAAATTGTAAATTGTTAAAGGGGTTTTATCTGTGAATATACAAAGCTGTGATATTTCTTTCAAGGAACTATAAAATAATTCTCCGGAACCGGCAACACCAATTTTCAACTCCCTCATGCGATTAATTGGATTATCCAAGCTTAGACCGGAATTTCCAGTCACCAGATTATGCAGCGATATTCTGGAAATCATCTGTCTTATAGCAGTATCGGTAAGATTGATAAAATATGTTTCAAATGCATCAGTTCTTGCAGCAAGCGACTCGTCCAGCGAATAATATTCCTTGTCAGAAGTTTGGGTATATTGAATATAACAAATTTTCTTGTTCCTTTTTTTAGATGATTTTAAGGAGACAATTGGTTTATTTAAGGCGTTCCTGAAGTCGGTGTATATGTCTGCAGGTGATAGTGTTTTTGAATCGTGATTTTTGATTGAATCAATTACCTGTTTATTGTAATTCTTTTTTTGAATCGGCAATAAATCCCTGTAAATTCTGATATTATCTGATGTATTGCTGCAAAGAAGAAAAATACAACCTGCCTTTTTTATGTTACACGCATACAGGCCCTTTTGAAGATCTTTATCAATATTGAAGGATACAACTGGAGCATTCTCACCCTGTACTATATCGACAGATGATAGGGAAGTATCAATGAGTCCGATTACAAGGCGGCGATTATCATCATGAAGCCGACCGATGATAGCGGAAATCCGCTGGCTTATGCCATCGGTTATTATTACTGTGTCTTTATATGCGAATCTAATGCTAAGCTGAATGAGTTTTTCTTTAGCCAGAAGGACAACAATAGTACCGAATGTAACGAATAAAGCAAGGAATCTGGCGATATTGAGATATAGTGGGAATGTGCCTACTTCAAAACTGATATCTCCGAATTCACCGACAAAAAGCTGAAATGTCTTGTAGAGCGCATCGACAAAAGATATCTCATTTTGGAAGACAAGACCGGCAATCCCTATTATTCCAAATGAAATTGCAATAAAACCGAGCATTATTAGGATCTTTTTTTCTAATGTCAATCTTTCAAAATAGATGCAAAGTAAAAGACTGAAAAAAATCATTAATAGAATGCAGATGCCAACGAAAAGCTGTGCATATAGCGCAGTTACAAAAGAAGTATCAACCCATGTTAATGCTTCCAATAAAAATCCGGCTATTAAAATAATTGTTGTAGCAAGAAAAAAGATAAAACAAACTGCTCTGCCTTTTGTGCGGATTCTTTTCCTTTTTTTTAAATTCATAGTTACCCCATGAATCAGCATACTATATTGATGTGAGGAACAAGGTTGACCTATCTGCATATCTTACTTTAGAACTTAATCTGCTGACCCTAAAACAATTATAAAACATTGCAGCAATATAGTAAATGATGTCAGCGCAGACCTGTCCCTTTGCAGATAGTGTATAATTATATCAGGTGTTTAATATGATAATACTTAGAATTCTGCTATGGTTTGTTGTTATGCTGGTGCTCTATAGGATTGTTATCGGAATAATCAGAAAGCTTGTGCATTTTCCGGCTCCTTCGTTCATTAGCGTATTTCTTGATTCCAGGGTGCGTGGATGGATGCAGCCGCCAAAGAAGATTATTAAAAACAGTGGCATCTGCGAAGGCATAAAGGTATTGGAAATCGGCAGCGGCAGCGGCTTTTTTACAATTCCTGCTGCAAAAACGGTGGGAGACAACGGTGAAATCGCAGCACTTGATGTGCAGCAGGAAATGCTTAGTAAGATAACGAAGAAATTGGAAAAAGATGAAAACTCTAATTTGAAAAATATTAGGCTGGTTAAGGCATCGGCCTATGAGATTCCTTATCCTGCTGAAAGCTTTGACGTAGTTTTTACAGTCTCGGTTCTGCAGGAAATACCTAATCCCCATAAAGCTTTGATGGAAGCCCACAGGGTACTAAAAAAAGAAGGAATAATGTCTGTAAGTGAATTCATACCTGACCCTGACTGGCCGCTACCTTCAACAGTTGCAAAACAGCTTAAAGCAGCCGGGTTCAAAGGTATTAAGAGATATGGAAACATACTAAGATATACAATAACGGGGGTAAAATGACAATTAAAAACAAAAATGAAATATTCAATGAAGATATTCTGCTAATTACTTTCGGAGGCTTCGCAACCCAAAGCATGACAAAGGCAAGGGTTAAAAAGATCAATGATGGAGAAAAATGTTTCTATCAAGAGGAACGAATCATTGAAAACAAAGCATATCATAAAAATATAGATACAAAAGACCTCAGTTCGTATTTTGAAGAAGTCATGCATAATGATTTTAGGAATTCAGTTATCTACACGGCAGAATCTGATTATTATATTAGAAAGAATAAAAAAGGCGTACTCACGGTTATGAAAAGGGCTGCAACCAAAGCAGATCTGTCCCCAAAGGGGCATAATACTGAAAAAAACTATCTGATACCGGAAGGGAGACCTGTCCCTTTCCTTGTTGAACTTGGCATTATGAGTGTCGGGGGACAGGTCCATAAAAAGCACTATTCAAAATTCAGGCAGATAAACCGATTCCTTGAACTAATCGATGATGTATTTAAAATGTTTAGGGACAGGTCTGAAGTAAACATTTACGACATGTGCTGCGGCAAGGGCTACCTGACCCTTGCAATGCATTACTATTTTGATGTAATAAAAAAGAAAAGGGTTATAATCACCGGGATTGACCTAAAAAAAGATGTTATTCAACATCTGAATAAAATTGTCGAAAATTTAAAACTGGAGAATGTGGATTTCTTATACAGCGATATAAGTGATGCTGATATTGGAAGTCCGGACCTTGTGGTAGCGCTGCATGCATGCGATGTTGCAACCGATATTGCTCTGTCAAAAGCTGTAGCGGCAGGGACAGGTCTGATATTAGCTGTTCCTTGCTGTCAGCATGAGTTGTTTAGTCAGATTAAGAATGAAAACCTGTCCCCGATATTGAAATATGGAATTATGAAGGATAAATTTACTGAGCTTACAACGAACGCTTTAAGGGGGCTTGCGCTTGAGGTTTCAGGATATAAAGTAAAGATGATTGAGTTCACATCTATAGAACATACAATGAAAAATATCATGATAAAAGCCATTAAATCGGATAAAGTAAATCATAATGCTCTGAAAGAATTTGAAAATTTCAGCACAATGCTGAATGTCAGGTCATCAGCAGATAGTATAATTAAAATAGAATAATTACAAAATACAGGAGGGCTAAATGAGTAATTTAAAAACAAGTGTAAAAGAATTCTATAACCTTTTAAATATTGGTTCCGACAAAGACAAACTTCATTTCTATAAAGAATATATTGCATCTGCCTCAATGGAATTCCTTGACGACGAGAATAATGATAATGCTTATGCTGTATATAGTTTTTTCCTTGACAGCTATCGAATTAATATTTCCGGGGACAGGTCTTTCATAGATTTACTTGACGTCCTGAAAAAATATGAGGAAAATGCAGCAACGCTGAGCGACAAGCAGAGGGACCATTATATTCACTCAGTGAATGTATTCCTTCTAGGTCTTGGAATTTATGGATTAAATAAATCATTCAGGAAAAGTTTTGAACAATACCTATCTGATATAAACAAGAATATAAGGATTTTTGAAACCATAAATGAGGAATTCTTTTTTAGGTGGGGGATGGCATCATTGTTTCATGACATCGGGTATCCGGTGGAGATTGTTTATAATCAGATAAACAAATTTATACGCTTTGTTTCGGGCGGTGATGAAAAAGGCAGGGCTTACGCCGGGCCATTTCTCGGATATTTTAATTTTGACAAAATTAATTCAATTGATAATTTCAATCCCGAAAATTTCATAATGCCTGAATATATTAAGCCGAAAAGTGAAATCAGTGACTTGAATATTGCTAAACCAACGGAATTACTTGCCATTAATTTAAGCTATTCACTTAATCTTGATTTTAAATTAATTAAACAAACCGCAAATAAATTTCTAGAGACTATGAAAAAGTTCAGGTTTGTTGATCATGGTTTCTATAGTGCTCTAATTGTCTTGAAATGGTATGGTGAACTAACGCAAAAAAAACACAGGACCGATGAAATAATGTACAGCCATATTCTTGATTCAGCTGCCTCGATTTTTCTTCATAATGCCTACAAGAATGTTTTTATGAAGGAGCCGTACAGTTTAAATAAACTTCATCCTGAAACTCAGCCGATAGCATATTTGCTAATATTGTGTGATGAAGCCCAGGAATGGAATAGACAGGCCTACGGAGAAATAACAAAGAGATTGATTTTAGTTGACAGCTCAAAACTTGACATCTGTGAAAATCATATGAACCTGCATTATATAACAAAAAAAGGTGTTCTAAATGAGCAATTTACTGCTGAAAAGGTTGATTTTATAAATAGCATCCTTGATATTGACAGTATTTTCAAAGACAATCTGAACATTTCAGCAACAACATTAAGTGAGAAGTTTTTAAAAGAAATAGCGGCTGATAAAACAAACCTTTATCCAAGGATTCTTATTGAATACATTGAATTAATTGCAAGTAAAATCCATGAAAAATATAATGAGAAACAAAGGAAATTGCATCCGGGGAAAGAACCCGATTTCCCGTCATGGGAATCGCTGCCGGAAACCCTTAAGTATTCAAATATCAGACAGGCAAGGGATATAGTAAGCAAGCTTGAGATTATAGATTGTTTTTTAGCAGAGTATTCTGACAAAATTATCGTAAATAAATTTACAGAAGAGGAAATTGAATTTCTGGCAGAAGTTGAACACCATCTCTGGGTTGACGAACGAATGAATACAGGCTGGGTATATTCAGCTGAAAAAAACGTTATAGAGAAAAAATCTCCATACATTAGGCCATATAAGGAATTAGCGGAAGAAATTAAAGACTTAGACAGGGATACCATTAGAAATATAATACCACTTGTTAGTGAAGTCGGACTAAACGTGTTCAGGAAATAAGCTGTCAAATGACTGTGAGTTCAACTTAAAAGTTGACAATGAACCTGTATAAAAATATAATACTAAAAAGTGTTAATCGTCTGATGAGGCGCAGAAATACGGTAGTACGGTAAAGAGCCGTTTATCAGACTGATTTTCCTGTGTTTTCAACCAATTCGGAATCTGAAAGCCGGAAATCCATGCGCCTTTTGTATTAACGCTGCGTCCGTTGGTGGGCGCTGTTTTACTATAATAAAGGAGCCGGAAATGATATTCAATAAAGAAATAGAATGCATGAGTAGGGATGAGATGACTGCTCTTCAGTCGAAGAGATTGGCTGATATAGTTAAATATGCATATACAAAGGTTCCTTTCTATAAAAGAAAATTCGATGAAATAGGCTTAAGGCCGGAAGATATAAATTCTATTGAAGATATAACGAAAATACCCTTCACTACCAAGGACGATCTCAGGATTAACTATCCTTTTGACCTGATGGCTGTTCCCATGAGTGAAATTGTCGAACTTCATGCTTCCAGCGGAACAACCGGAAAGCCTGTTGTTGTGGGATATACAAAAAAAGATATGGAAAACTGGGCAGAGGCTGTTGCACGTCTTGCAGCCTGCGCCGGTGTTACAAAGGACGACGTCGCCCAGGTCGCATTCGGATACGGCATGTTCACAGGCGGATTCGGATTGCATTACGGACTGCAGAAGCTTGGGGCTACAGTAGTGCCTGCTTCAAGCGGAAACAGCGAACGACAGATCATGTATATGCAGGATTTTGGCACAACTGCTCTTATATCAACGCCTTCATATGCCCTGTATCTTTCCGAAGTATGCGAAGATATGGGAATCGACCCAAAATCACTAAAGCTGAAAGTGGGTCTTTTCGGAGGCGAAGGTCACAGCGATGAACTTACCGCTGAGATTGAAAAAAGGTGGGGCATTACCGATACTGAAAATTATGGTATGACTGAAATAGTAGGGCCCGGGGTTTCGGGTGAATGTACATATAAAACAGGTCTGCATATAAATGAAGATATGTTTTATCCTGAAATCATTGACCCAATAATGCATGAGCAGCTTGAATGCGGGGATAAAGGCGAGATGGTACTTACGACTCTTTTAAAAGAAGGTATACCGATGCTTAGGTTCCGCACAAAAGACATCACTGTGCTGAATGATGCAAAATGCGAATGCAGAAGAAACTCTGTAAGGATGCATAAAGTGCTTGGCAGGACGGATGATATGCTTATTATCAAGGGTGTGAATGTATTTCCCTCACAGATAGAATCTGTCCTTATGAAATTTGCCCATACCGCACCATATTATCAGATAGTTCTTAAGAGCCACGGGTTTATGGATACAATAGAAATCCAGGTTGAAGTAGCAGATGGAAGCATACTTGACAGTTATAAGAAGCTTGAAGAATTTGAAAATCACCTCAGGCACGATTTGAGAACTGTTCTTCAGCTTGATGCAAGAGTAAAACTGGTAGAGCCGAGGTCTATTGAAAGAACTGCCGGTAAATCTAAGAGAGTTATAGACCTGAGGGACAAAAAACAATTTTAAGGGGTAATGAAATGAAGAAACTGATGCTTGGCAATGAAGCAGTTGCAAGGGGAGTGTATGAAGCCGGGGCCACAGTTGTCTCTTCGTATCCGGGAACACCGAGTACCGAGATAACGGAAAGCATTGCTGAATATGATGAAATTTATTCTGAATGGGCACCCAATGAAAAGGTTGCACTTGAAGTAACCTCGGGAGCTTCTATTGCGGGAGCCAGGGCATTTTCAGCGATGAAGCATGTCGGTCTTAATGTTGCTGCCGACCCATTGTTTACCATGTCATATATTGGTTCGAACGGTGGTCTTGTTATAGCTGTTGCCGATGACCCCGGAATGCACAGCTCGCAGAACGAACAGGACAGCCGTCATTATGCAAGGGCATCAAAAACAGTCATGCTGGAACCTGCTGACTCCCAGGAAGCAAAGGATTTCACAATTAAAGCTTTTGAAATCAGCGAAGATTTTGACACACCTGTTCTTGTAAGATTGTCAACCAGGATAAGCCATTCGCAGAGCCTGGTTGAACTTGGGGAAAGACAGGAAGTACCGTTAAAAGAATATACCTGTAATCCATCAAAGAATGTAATGATGCCTGCTATGGGACGAAAAAGACACGTTATTGTAGAAGAAAGGATGAAAAAACTCCAGGAATTTTCTAATGTATGCGGTCTTAATACAATGGAAATAAAAGATACCTCCCTAGGTATTATTTCAAGCGGAATCGCATATCAATATGCAAAGGAAGTTTTTCCTGAAGCGTCCTTCCTGAAAATAGGGATGCCGTATCCCTTGCCTGATCATATGATTGATGATTTTGCATCTAAAGTTCATAAAATTATTGTTATTGAAGAATTGGATCCTTTCATTGAGGAACATTGCAAAGCGCTTGGAATTCAGGTTACCGGCAAAATCAAACTGCCTTTGTGCGGTGAATACAGTGCTGACTTGCTTGGGGAAAAACTCCTTGGGACTAAAAAAGGCACTTATTCATTAAACGATGAAATACTACCGGTAAGACCTCCTGTGATGTGCGCGGGCTGCCCCCACAGGGGACTGTTCTATGCGGTAAACCGCCTGAAACTGATTGTCACCGGCGATATAGGGTGTTATACACTCGGCGCACTACCGCCCCTGAATGCACTTGATACCTGCATATGCATGGGAGCCGGTTTCACCGCCGCCCACGGATTCAACAAGGCCCGTGGAAATGAGTTTTCCAAGAAAGTTATCGGTGTAATGGGAGACTCCACTTTCACCCATTCCGGAATGACAGGGCTTGTAGATATAGTTTACAACAAGGGAATAAGCACTGTGCTTATATTGGATAATTCAATAACCGGAATGACCGGGCACCAGAATAACCCTGTAAATGGATTTACAATCAAAGGCGAACCCACAAAGCAGGTTGACCTTGAAAAACTCGCATATGCAATTGGTTTTGAACGTGTCAGGGTAATCGATCCTTTTGATGTCGACAATACCATAAAGGTACTGCGTGAGGAAACAAAGTCGGACGAACCTTCCATGATAATCGTACAAAGACCTTGCGCACTGTTAAAATCAGTTAATTACAGCGGTTGCACAGAAGTGGATTATGACAAATGCAAACGCTGCATGCAGTGTATGAAGATAGGATGTCCTGCTATTTCAGATGTAGGTGAGAAGATTACAATTGATGAGACATTATGCGTAGGATGCGGATTATGCGCAAATGTATGTAAATTCGGGGCAATGGCATTGAAGGAGGACTGTAAAGTTGAGTACTAAATCAATAATGATAGTTGGAGTGGGCGGCCAGGGCACCCTGCTTGCCAGCAGAATAATAGGGAATGCATTGATTTCACAGGGATATGATGTGAAAATGTCCGAAGTGCACGGCATGGCCCAGCGCGGAGGAAGCGTTGTCACTTATGTTAAATATGGCGAAAAGGTTTATTCGCCGATAGTCGAAAAAGCTGATGCAGATGTAATATTGGCTTTTGAGGAACTTGAGTCTGCAAGATGGCTTTCATATCTGAATCCTGATGGAACGCTTATTATGAATACCCAGAAAATAAATCCTATGCCTGTAATTACAGGCGCAGCTGAGTATCCTGCGGATCTGACCGGTAAAATTAGCAATACAGTTAATAACTGCATAGCGCTAGATGCTTTGAAACTCGCAAAGATAGCCGGCACAGTAAAAGCTGTAAATGTAGTCCTTATCGGGGTGATGGCTTCTGCGATAGGCGGTGACAAAGAAATGTGGCTTGATGCTGTTAAATCCACAGTAAAGCCAAAATTCATTGATATGAACCTAAAAGCATTCGAACTTGGTTATTCAGCCTTATAAAATTGTTATGAAATATAAAAAAGAACGGACCGCCGTTCTTTTTTTTTACATAGATTTCAGTGTATAGATCTACTGCGAGGGACAGGTCTGCTTAAGAATGCGGGCTTTCTGCAATGTATGGGTCTGTACGAGGGACAGGTCTGCAATGGAAAAGTTCGCTAAAAAAAATTAAGCTAAGATATGGCAAAAAACTGCTGCTGTGATTGATTTTTCAAAGCCATAGGTGTAAAATACGATAAATAGACTAGGGGTATTTTTCTTATAATAAAGAGCTTTCGGAGGGTTTATGGCACTATCGGGCGAACAGTGGAAAATCGAAGAAGAACGACTTAAAAAACGGTATCATTTGATTACGGCTAATATTGCCAGGCTGGAATCTCGGTTAAAGGACAGCGTCGCTCAGATAAAGGATTCTAATAAAGTCATGTGGAAATCCGGTAAAAGCCATCATTATGATTTTGATGATGTTGTAGAGAACCTGTCTCTTCTTGACAGTGTTCATTCTGATATGCTAAGACATGATAATATACTTATTCAGCTTAGAAAAATGTATATTCTACAGAAGAGTGCATATTTCGGAAGAATAGATTTCCAGGAAAACAATTATGATGACATAGATCAGATTTATATCGGAACATCTACCCTGGAAGGTGAAAATACTTCGATTCTTATTTATGACTGGCGCGCAGCGGTAAGCAGTATGTTTTACGAATGCGAAACTGGTGCAGCGGGATTTGAAAGCCCGGCCGGCAGGATTGACGGTGAAATACTTCTTAAGAGGCAGTATAAAATATTTAGAGATAAAATCGAGTCTATGTTCAATTCCTCCATTATCATAGAGGATGAAATCCTGCAGAGCATTATGAGCGAAAGCAAGAACAGTCGCATGGGTACGATAGTTTCAAGTATTCAGAAGGAACAGAATAAAGCTATAAGGGATGAAAACCACAAGATAGTGTTTGTCGATGGACCGGCAGGCAGCGGGAAGACGTCGATTGCACTCCACAGGGCTGCATGGCTGATGTATAGGTATAGGGAAAAAATGAAAGCCCGCAACATCATGGTCTATTCACCCAATGATATTTTCAATGACTATATATCAGATGTCCTTCCGGAGCTTGGTGAAGAAAACATGCAGATGTCCACTTTCATGAATCTGGCGATTACTTATCTGGGTAGAAAACATGGATTCAAGGATAAATATTCTCAGATGGAGAGTATATTGACAGGTTCCAAAGAAATAGACACAAGAGCTGTACGTGAAAAAAGCAGCGCTGAATATGCGAATGAAATCAGGAATTTTGTAGCGCATTTGAAGAATTCCGGATTCAAATTTGAAGACATCGAATATAATGGCAACTCGCTGGCGACTATGTCAGAGCTAAAGACACTTTTCTACAGGGACTACGATATGCATAATATTTCAGTCAGGCTTGAGAAAATTTACACACTGCTTGAAAAAAGGCTGATTTATGTTACAAGAAAAATAAGAAAGAGTTACGTAGAAGCAGCAAAAAGTGACCACAATGAAGGAAAAAAGGCTGCATACTTTGCAAAAAGCACAGTCGAAGAGCTCAGAAAGGCTGCCTACGGCCTTACACACCCCGACCCATTTTGGGTATATTATGAATTCCTTGTTTTTACAGACAGGAAAAAGTACGCGCTGAATTTCAAAAAAGACCTGGATAATAATTCTGTCTCATATGAAGATCTTGCACCTGTCATGCTTCTTAAACTTCTAATGGGTTACGGAAGGGACTTCGAAGAGATCAAACACCTAATCATAGACGAGGTGCAGGATTATTCGCATATAGAAATGATGGTATTTTCCATGCTCTTTAAGAATATTCCAATGACACTGCTTGGAGATGCAAACCAGGCTATCAATCATCTTACAGACAGCGGAGACCTGAAGAGTTCAATCATGGGTGGTTCATATACTGTTAATTTGGAAAAAAGCTATAGATCCACAAGGCAGATTACAAAATTCTGTTATGCGCTTTTAGGACGGGGAATAGGCTATGAATATGTCGATAGAGACGGCGATGAGCCATCGGTAGTTAAATGTAGTTTCGGATTTGCCGCCGAAGTTAAAAGAATCCTTGAAAAGCTAAGAGCTAATGGAAATACTTCCATGGCGGTTATAACAAAGACCGCTGACTCTGCAAACAGAATGCACGAATTGCTATATGACACCGGCATCGGGTTAATAAGGAAGTCTGACATTACTTTTTCAACAGGGGCTGTAGTACTTCCTTCATACCTTGCCAAAGGGCTTGAATTCGATGCCGTAATAGTTGTAGACAGTATAAAAGAACATTTCAGCGGTGAAAAAGACAGGAAACTATTCTATACATGCTGTACAAGGGCTTTGCATGATTTGTGTGTGATATATGAAGATAAAGCGCCATACGGAATTGATTCATATCATAAAGGAGTCTAATATGAGTGACTTTTTACCTAATGAATTCACTATCAGAAAAATGGAACTTGAATTAACTTGTTATGAATCCATTAAACCAGAATACAATGCGGTTGTGTTTGTTATACACGGTATGGCAGACCATGCTTTACGACATTTCGAGCTAGGAGAATATTTAAACAAACATAGGCTGGGATTTGCGTCAATGGATCTGCCTGGGCATGGTAAGTCTGCGGGCAATCCTGAAAACCTAGGTGCTTGGCCTGAAAACGGATTCGATAAAATAAATGAAATTATAAATTTCAGGATAAAAGAAATTATTAAAAAGTATTCGATACCAGTCATTATACTAGGACACAGTTTGGGATCGTTTATTGCACTAAGATATATCTGTAAATATGGCGAGGAAATTACAGCATGCATACTTTCGAGTCCAATTGCTGAACCATCGTCTCTTCTTATGATGTTCGGTAAGACAATATCCTATATTGTTGCTAAAATAAATGGTGAAGATAGTAAATCAAAGTTGCTTGATGAATTATCTTTTGGAAATTATAATAACCATTTCAAACCAAATCGCACAAGATTCGACTGGATATCAAGCAATGAAAAGGTTGTTGATGATTATATAGCTGACAGTTATAGCGGCATAATTTGTTCATCGGGGTATTTTTCAGACTTTCTAAAGGGACTGTCGGTTGTCTACAGCCAGGAAAACCTTGGAAAGATTCCGGTTAATTTGCCGATTTTAATTTTCGCAGGTTCTGAAGATCCGGTCAGCAATAGGGGAGAATGGGTCAAAATATTGAAAACAAAATTGGAAAATGCGGAAATAAAAAACATAAAATTTGAAATATACAGTGGCATGAGGCATGAATGCATGAATGAAATCAACAATGCTAAAGTTTACAAGGATGTCATTTCATTCTGTGAAAATTCAATACCTGAATAATAAAGAATCAAGGGTCGGGGGGTTATTATGTTTTTAGTTGACGGGCACTGCGACACATTGCACGCTATGCTCATAAAAGAAGAAGGCTTTTCTGAAAATTCCCTGCAAATAAACAATCGGATATTAAAGGACTGCAGCAATGAGGGTATCTTGCAGTTTTTTGCTGTTTTTGAATCTCCGTCTAATCCTATTGAAAAGCAAAAGGCTGATGTTAGTGCAATGATAGAATCATTTCACAAGGTAACCGGAGAGTTCGGCATAAAAAATGTGCTTTCGCCGGAGGATTTATCAGGCATGGGACTGAGAGCACTGCTGTCGCTCGAAGGGTTATACTTTATGGAAGGTGATGTTAGTATTCTCGATGATCTTTATAATAAAGGGGTAAGATGCATGTCCCTGACCTGGAATCCTGATAATGATTTTTCCGGGGGAGTCAACGGAACAACAGGAAAGGGCCTTACAGAAAAAGGAAGCGAACTGGTTCATAATGCTTTTAGCAAAGGTATTTTAATTGATGTATCTCATATAACAGACAAAGGATTTTGGGATATTGCTGAATTAGCACATAAATATGGCAAACCTTTTGTAGCTACACACTCAAATGTAAGAAAATTATGCAGCCATAAAAGAAATCTTGATGACAGGATGCTGAAAGAACTGGCAAAAGCAGGAGGTTTATCAGGAATCAATATGTTCTCGTGTTTCCTAAGAGATAATTGCTCAGCCTCCATCGATGATGTTCTTCGGCATATTGAGCATATCTGCGCTCTTACCGGTCCTTCGCATGTTGGATTCGGAAGCGATTTCGACGGCATTGACAGGGAGAAGTCTGCAGTTGACGGTCCGGGTGAGCTGGGAGATGTCCTGGAAAGACTGCTGAAATTAAATTATTCTGAAACTGACGTTAAAAAAATAGCTTCAGGTAATTTTATAAGAGTGCTTGAGGAAGTGCTTTGAAAAGCGGCATATGGTAAACTATGCCCGAGGTGTGATATGAATTATGGTTTTATTAGAGCGGCGGGGATTTCCCTTCCGGTGGAGTTGGCGGACTGCAGCGGCAACGGCCGCCATATAATTGAAGCTATACGCAGATACGACAATGAAGTCCAGTTCATGGTATTTCCTGAATTGTGCATTACAGGATATACTTGCGCAGATTTATTTTTCCAGAAAAATTTGCAGGTTAATGCAATCTTGACACTATCTGATATATTAAAAAGTACAAAATATACGAGTGTTGTTTCTTTCGTAGGAATGCCGGTGTTATTCAACGGTAAGCTTTTCAACAGTGCCGTTGTTATTCAGTCAGGCAAAGTGCTGGGTGTTATACCCAAATCTTATCTGCCCAATTATTCAGAATACTATGAAAAGAGATGGTTTGCATCGGGAAAGGGATTATCATCAGAAATCGATCTAGCCGGATCAACTGTGCCATTTGGAACTGATCTAATTTTTACAGCCGGAGGAACTGAAGAATGTTCCTTCGCTGTTGAGATATGCGAAGATTTATGGGCTGCGTCACCTCCAAGCACCGATTATTGCCAGGCCGGTGCACATATTATCTTCAATCTATCAGCAAGCAATGATATTGTCGGCAAATGCGAATACAGGAAAAAATTGGTTGAACAGCAGTCTGCACGATGCATATGCGGTTATGTATATGTATCTGCTTCGTCAGGGGAGTCAACTACCGACCTTGTTTACGGCGGACATGCCATGGCGGCTGAAAATGGGAGAATTCTTACAGAAAGCAAACGGTTCAGTTTTGAAGGCCAGTCAATATTCATTGAAATTGATACCGGTTTAATTAGCCATGACAGAAGCAAGAACAATGTCTTCAATGGCATCGGAACTTTCGGCAATTTCAGGAAAGTTCCTTATCTCTTAAATGAAATAGATATTAAATCGCTTAATAGGAAAATTGATTCTCATCCGTTTGTCCCAAGTGATGATTCCAGAAGGGAAAAAAGATGCAGGGAGATATTTGAAATACAGTCAACCGGGCTAGCAAAAAGAATGCTGCACACAGGCATTCACAGGTCGGTTATTGGTATTTCAGGCGGACTTGATTCAACATTAGCACTCCTGGTGGCAATCAAAGCATGCCGCAAACTGGGGCTTGAGAACAGCAATGTAACCGGGGTAACAATGCCCGGATTCGGTACAACCGGACGCACATATGGAAATGCTGTTAAATTAATTGAAGCTTTGGGGGCAAAATTCAGGGAAATTGATATTACCGAATCATGCATGCATCATTTTAAAAGCATAGGTCATGATGAAAAGGTACATGACCTTACTTTTGAAAACGTTCAGGCCCGGGAAAGAACAAGGATATTGTTTGACATAGCAGGTAAAGAACGGGGGCTTGTCATCGGCACTGGCGACCTTAGCGAGCTAGCGCTGGGATGGGCGACTTACAACGGCGACCATATGTCCATGTATGGTGTGAATTGTTCCGTGCCAAAGACGCTGGTCCGCTATCTGATTGACTATGCAGCGGAATTTGAAAGCGATGAAACAACATCGGTCATCCTTAGGGATATTATGGAAACTCCTGTTTCGCCCGAACTGCTTCCGCCCGATAACGGCGAAATATCACAAATTACTGAAGATATCGTAGGTCCGTATGAGCTTCATGATTTTTTCTTATACAATATGATAAGGTGTGGATATGAACCTACAAAGATAAGGTTTCTTGCCGAACTTGCTTTCAAAGGAAAATATGAACATGAAGAAATAACCAAGTGGCTGAAAATATTCATTAAAAGATTTTTTACACAGCAATTCAAACGGTCGTGTATCCCGGACGGACCGAAAGTAGGAAGCGTGAGCCTGTCACCAAGGGGCGACTGGAGGATGCCGTCTGACTCTGTATATAAAGAATGGTTAAAAGATTTATAAGGATAATATAATGAAAGTACTCAATTATAATGCGGGCAGAAACTACACAGATTATCTGGCAGCTAAAGGTTTGAAGGCTCTTTCGGATATTGATACAAAAATGTCGGCAATCAATGATTTGGCATCATGGGAATCTGAAAAGGAAAAACTTGTCAGGTCATATAAGTCGGCATATCCGGAATATTTATTTCAGAAACGCCCGGCTATTGAATCAAAGATGGTTTCAAAATATGAATTTAAATATTATAGAATTGAGAATCATATCTTCGAATCTTATCCCGGCTGGTATGTTAACGCCACCGTTTATCTACCCAAAAAAGAAGGCAAATACCCAGGGGTGGTTTGCCCAACAGGGCACAGTTCAAAAAAATTTCCCAATTATACAAGTTCTGCCCAGCTCATAGCAAGGAGCGGTTATATAGCCGTGTCTTTTGATCCTCCCGGAATGCAGGGTGAACACCATCCCGGCGATGAAGACGGCAACAATCACTTTGAAGACGGAGTAAGAGGCTACCTTTCGGGGTTTTGGTCACAGACTTTTTTTGTACTTGATGCAATAAGATGCCTCGACTATCTGCAGACAAGGGAAGATGTTGATCAGGAATGCGGTTTTGCAATGACAGGGATATCCGGCGGAGGAACCACGACTTTTCATACCAACATAATTGAGGAAAGGCTGGCCTGCATTGCACCTGTTTGCTGCATCTCTGACGAAGCAGGGCTGACACTCAAAGACAGATATACTTTCTGCTGTGAAGGCAAAGGCCATGCAAACTGGTCAAATGGAATAAAATACAGCACTATGCTTGCCTTGTCGGCACCGATTCCTATGCTGGTATGCAGCGGAATGAAGGATGAGGTTTTTGATTACCGGCTCGCTGAAAGAACTATGGACAATATAAAGAAAATATATTACCTGTATGGCAGTAAACAAGCGGATATATACGTGGATCCCGATTCGGGCCATGCTTACTCAGCGCCGATGATCAACCATGTAGTGCGGTTTTTCGACAGGCACCTGAAAGGGATTGAAAGAGCTGAAGGATACTATAACTATAGCAGGGAAGATATTGAGTTCCCGGAACCCGAACAAATATTTTGCGGAGCCATTGACAATTCAACGATGTATACAGCTAATCTTGAAATGTTCAAAAACGCTAAAAAAAGAATTGTACCTGACCATATTAGTCTGGCATCTTACATTGGTGTTGAGAAAAACATCGTACCGATGAAAGTTGAGAGAATTTTCGAGTCTCAGCCAATATGGGTTCATACCTTGTCAGGCTTGAAATTCTCAGTAAATGAAAATACAGATGTGCCGGGATTGATGCTAGAGCGTACAGGCGACAGGTCGAAGGAAATTCTGATCTATGCTGATGATAAGGACAAATGGGCAAACATGGAGAATGATGGATTCCTTGCAAGGAAAGCGGGATTCCTAAAAAGAGAAATCCAGGAGGATGAAAGTTCTGTCCTAAGCATTGATATAACCGGAATAGGGGAATTGAAACTGGAGCCGGGATTTTATGATTTGGCAGGCTGGAGCAGGTCGGACAGATTATTCAGTTATCTTGCAATAGTTTTGGGCACTAGTATTACCGCGCAGCGTACCATGGAGATTCTATCAATTTTAAATTACTTAAAAGAATCCGGGGAGTATACCTCGATTAAATGTGCGGGTAAAGGTTTAGCTGCAGTTCCTATGCTTTATGCAGCATATATTTTCGATAGTTGTGACAAAGTTATATTAGAAAACCTACCGGTAAGCTATGAATCCATGGCTTCGCATGTACCCAATGACTTTATGCCCACTTCGGTTATTTTTGATGCACCGAATAATTTTGAAATATATGAAATTGTAAATGCGACGAAAAATGTTGTTTTGGTAAATCCCGTCTTTGCTGACAGGACTATAATTAACAGAAGGCAGGCATCGGAATATTATCGCAGCAATATAAAGGTTCTGATTGGAGAAAATGGACTCAGGCCTGAAATGTTCTAGGAGGATATATGGGCAGAATACAACCTATAAGATTCGAAGACGGAAAACTTATTTTACTGGACCAAAGAAAACTTCCGTTGTCAGAAGAATATCTCTATATTGACAAGGTAAGTGATGTTTTTTCAGCTATAAGAAATATGGTCGTTAGGGGGGCGCCGGCAATAGGGGTGACGGCTGCTTACGGAATGGTTCTGTCTGCTAATGAATGCGAGAGCGACTGCTGTGAAGATGTATTGACAAAAATGCAAAAAGACGGCGGTTATCTTAAAACTGCCAGGCCAACTGCTGTAAATCTTGCCTGGGCAATAGACCTGATAAATAAAAAGGCAGCGGAATTAAAGAAAAAAGATCCGGTTTTATTCAAATGGGATCTTTTAGCAGAAGCTGTTAAAATTCATATGGATGATATTAAAAGCAACCGGGCGATCGGTGAATATGCTCTTAACCTGCTTAAAGATAAAAAAAATATACTTACACATTGCAATGCAGGAATACTGGCAACAACTGAATATGGAACTGCAACTTCGGTTTTTTATGTAGGTAAAGAGAAAGGCATCGATTTTAAGGTATTTGCTGATGAAACTAGACCCAGGCTGCAGGGAGCCAGGCTTACTGCCTACGAATTATTAAAAAATGGGATAGATGTCACCGTCATAAGCGACAGCGCAGCAGCCTATCTAATGAGTAAAGGAGAAATTGAAGCTGTAATAACAGGTGCTGACAGGATTGCAGCTAATGGAGATGCGGCTAATAAAATAGGAACGCTGTCAGTTTCTGTTAATGCAAGGTATTTTGGAATCCCAATGTACATTGCTGCTCCGCTGTCCACCATTGATATGAGCCTTGCGTCAGGAGATATGATACCTATTGAAGAACGCAGCGAAGAGGAAGTTGTTAATTGCTTTGGAGTTAGGACTGCACCTGTAGGTGTAAAGGTCAGAAATCCTGCTTTTGATGTCACCCCGGCTGATAATATCACTGCGATTATCACAGATAAGGGAATTATCCGCAAACCTTTCAATGAGAATCTGAAGAAAATATTTGGAATTAAATTAGTCTAAAACTTTAGCATACATTTCGGCAGGCTCCTCAACACAATGGGAAAGAGCTTCAATTGGGCACAGACTGTTCTTGGCTCTGTTTTGTATTATAGGTCACGCAATTTTATTAGTGTTTTTAACTAATTCGTATGATTAAAGTACTGCTCATCGATTTGCTCACACAAAGATATAAATAATGTGTATTTAAACCGAAAGAAAAATTTTACACGCACATATATGCTGAAAAAAGCCGGGGTGAGGTTAAAAGCTTAGCAAAGATATATACTTAAGGAATATGCCCCCGGGTTTTTCCCCGATAATCAAACCATATAAATATAATGGATTATTTCGTCAAATCCGGGCATATTGTATGCAATATTGGGGTATGGTATAATATGTCTCGCATCCAAAGGATGCATGTGTTTTGAAAATTTTATAGAGTGGCGCAGTATTCTAGTAGGTACTGCCTATGCCGAGGACGGGCTTAAAAATCCGTTAAAGAGCATATCGATGAAGTTCCTTGGGTTGGCTTGATACGCCCAGTTTTGGGTTGACTCCGGGAGTTAAGGTTTAGGGGCACCTTGCAATGGCATGCAGGGCTCGACCCCTTTTCCGTGGAGATTCCCGCAACGTTAATGTGGCACCATATGGTAAATACAGGCTTGCGGGAAGAAACCCTGTTCCGGAGTAATTCGGTTCAGTGTAGCTTGCCTTGAGTGGACTCGGCGGATTCCGGACAGATTTCCGTGCAGTTGCAAATGCACCGGGAACCATTGCTGGATGAAATTGTTTTCTGCAAAAGAGGATAGGTATAGGTAAGGCCCCGAGGAAATCTCCTAGACTGTTTCTATAGGGAAATGATAAAAGCATTGCAGTGTGGACTAAGTGGTAATCAGGCATCGTCAATGGTAACATGACGACTTTGGTTTTAATGGGGAACCACCGTTCCGGTGACGGACGGCAGCCTCTGGGGAAATCCAGCCTGACCTAAAGCCGCAAAATTTACTTTTAGCATTGCCACTCTATATTTTATAATTTTGAACTAGAGTAATAGCATATTTTATATAAGAAGGACGAAAGATTGGAAGAAATCCAAAAACAAGCACCAAAGAAAAAGAATGGAAAAATTAAAAAAGCCCGCAATGCAGGATGGATAATAGGTGTTACTCTGGCATCTTTTGTTTTATCCGGAGGATTGTTGTTTGCCTCAGCAAGCGCTCTTGAAGGTGTAAGTGTTTATGTCGCGATTTTAATAGTTTTAATCATAGTGCTTATTGGTATTGTATTTGATACAATCGGCATTTCGGTTGCAGGTGCAAAGGTTCCAGTTTTCCATTCAATGGCTGCAAAGAAACTATACGGGGCAAAACAGGCCATATGGCTCGTAAATCATGCTGATAAAGTTGCCAGTATATGTAACGATGTAGTCGGTGATATATGCGGTGTAATAAGCGGTGCTGCAAGTACATTGATCATTATATCAATAATTGGGAATATGCAGACAGATCCAAAATCATGGCCAAGTCTGATTGTCAGTGGAGCAGTTGCAGCGCTGACAGTAGGCGGAAAAGCAATAGGTAAAACTATAGCCGTGAAAAGCGGTAATGAAATTGTATATAAAGTTGGAACAGTACTGAGATTTTTCGGCGTTAGAAAGAATTCCGGTGACTGATATGATAAATAGTCTCCTGGATATGATCAAGAATCCCAATGATATCAAAACCATTGATAAAAGAGACCTGCATATCCTGGCAGGGGAATTACGTACCCTGCTTATGGCAAATGTTTCAAATAACGGCGGACACCTGGCTTCTAACCTTGGAGTTGTTGAACTGACGATTGCAATTCTACGTACATTCGATATTGATTCGGATAAGGTAGTATGGGATGTTGGACATCAGACTTATGTATATAAAATCTTAACTGACCGCAAGGACAGGTTTGACACAATTAGAAAAAAAGACGGTCTGTCCGGATTTCCCAAAAGGTCTGAAAGCAATTACGATCATTTTAATACGGGCCATAGCAGTACATCCATTTCAGCTGCACTTGGTTATGCAAGGTCGTCTAAAATTAAAGGTAAAAATGAATATGCAATTGCTGTAATCGGTGATGGCGCTATGACCGGGGGAATGGCTTTTGAAGCATTGAATGATGCAGGAGCCTCGGGCGAAAATATTATTGTAATACTAAATGACAATAAAATGTCCATTACCAAAAATGTCGGGGGTTTTTCTGAATATTTTTCAAGAATGCGTTCAAGCAGACTTTATTCCGGAACAAATGACTCAGTTAAAAGAAAAGTAGAGAAAATCCCATTGATTGGAAAACTTACATCAAGAGCAATTCATAGGTGGAAAAGTGCACTAAAATATCTTTTTTCTCAGAATATGCTTTTTGAAGAAATGGGTTTTCACTATCTGGGACCAGTTGATGGCCACGATATAAAGAAACTCGAAAAAATACTTAAGGATGCAAAGAAAATAAAGGGTCCTGTTCTTCTTCATGCTGTAACCATAAAAGGGAAAGGCTACCCAAGGGCGGAGGAGAAGCCGGATATATATCATGGCGTCGGAAAATTTGATTTAATAAATGGATTTGAAGAAAAAAATAAAGACACTTTTTCAGACTCGCTGGGCATTCATCTGACTGATTTAGCACTTAAGGATAACAATATATCAGTAATATGTCCTGCCGTAACACTGGGATGCGGACTTCTAGGGCTTGCCAAAGCAATACCTGACAGGTTTTTCGATGTTGGCATAGCAGAGCAGCATGCTGTAACCATGGCTGCAGGAATGGCCTGCAGCGGATTTATACCTGTTGTAGCCGGATATTCTACTTTCATGCAAAGGGCTTATGATCAAATACTTCATGATGTATGCCTTATGAATCTTCATGTTGTATTTGCTTTTGACAGGGCGGGTGTAATAGGGCGCGACGGAGCAACGCACCAGGGGGTATATGATATTGCCTACTTATCAAATATGCCGAATTTAAAGATATATGCACCTAATAGTACTGATTCGCTCAAAAACCTTATTAAATATGCTTTATATATGGAATCCGGACCTGTTGTTATACGATATCCGAAAGGAAACATAAGCTTACCATATAAGATAAAGTCTTCTGACCCCGGCAGCATCAAAATTTTAGCTGATGGTTCTGACTGTGTTATTTTCTCATATGGGAAAATGCTGGAAGAAGCTGTTGCGGCTGCAGATATACTTGCAGGGAAAAACATCAGCTGCGCTGTAGCAGACTTGTCATGCCTAAAACCGATTGATTTTATCGGTATAAGAAAGATAACAGAAGGAAAGAAGCTTATTGCATGTGCCGAGGATGTTATAAACTCAGGCAGTTGTGCTATGCAGATTAAGAACGAACTGGCCGGGTATTACAGGGAACTCAATATTATATCTTTTAATCTGGGGGAGAAATTCGAATCATCAGGTGAATTAGACGAAATCCTGTTTTCCGCAGGGTTGTCCGGAAGCCAGATTGCAAACACTATGTATAAAAAGTTTAAGGGCTGATATAAATATTTTCATGATATAATTGTTAAAAACCTATGGGAGTATACATGGCTAAGAAACGAAGTATGAAAAGAACCTTCAATAAGAAACTGATTCCTTTACTAATGATGATGTTCATACCTCTTATCATATTTTATCAGAGTATCCAGTATGATAAAATTCTCACGAATCCATATTATGTGGTAGCTGAAGGTTACGTAGATATGTTTTCATTTTATAAATCAATAGCCATATATATTGTTGCTATTCTTTGTATAATTTTTTATGTTCTTTACACTAGAAAAAGAGATATGGGATTAAGGAAGGAGAGACTTAAATACTATATACCCATAGGAGTTTATTCTTTTTTCATAGTTCTATCCACAATTTTCTCAATATTTCCCAAAATAGCAGTATTCGGTGTTTATGAAAGATTTGAAGGAGCCCTGGTACTGTTATCATATTTTATTTTCATGGTCTATGCACTAGAAGTTATTAGGGATGAGATAGACCTGAATTACATTTTTACAGTTTTTCTGTCTATGGTCTCAATAATTTCAATTATCAGCATTCTACAGGCCTATGTCATTGATATTTTTAATTTAGAATTTTTCAAATGGCTTGTGGGCATACCTAAAGGAGCTTATATTCATGAGAATTTCTCAGGCTGGGCTTACGGTACCCTTTATAATCCGAATAACCTTGGGCAATTTACATCAATGACTGCACCTGTAGCAGCAGGAATAATGCTTGCCTTTAAATCAAAAAAAGGCAAAATATTTGCGGCACTGACACTGTCATTGAGCCTACTTGCAGGATATGCAAGCAGCTCTGCGAATTTCTTTGCAGGAATATTGGTTGCTGTCCTTGTTTTTTTCGTATTATTTGCATCATACCTGGTTCCCAGAAAAAAAGCATGGAGAATCGTTGTTTTTGTAATTGTTGGCATTATTGCAGTTGCCGTTATTGCTATGAGCGGTAAAATATGGAATAGGTTATCGCGCATCAGTCTAATAAAGAGTGAGATAGAGTCAATAAAACCTCCCCCTGATGATGTGTATTTTGAAGATATAACTTGCGCTCCGGAAACAATATATTTCAAGACCTCGCAGGGTGATTTTTATCTAAGGTATTTGGGTAATGGAATATCTTTTTATGATACGGATATGAACTATATTGATTTTGAACAGAAAGGTGATGAAATAAGATTTAAGGAAGAACCATATAAAACCATGTGGTCTGTTGACATTACTTCCTCAAATACACTCAATGTCATTGCCAAAAGATCCTTTGGCTATGCTAGAATAGCAATCGTTTTTGATAAGGAGAAATTCCTCGGGATAAGAGGCACAGGCGGAAAGATACTTCATGATATTATGGAAAATCAGATGCCAGAGAAACTGAGGGGCCTTGAGACAATTGCATCCAGGAGGGGCTATTTGTGGCTTGTCACCATGTCTAGGTTGGACGAGGTTCTTTTTATTGGGGCTGGGCCTGATTGCTTTTTGTATTGGTTTGAACAGAATGATGTAGTTGGAAAAGTTAATTTACTTCACTCTACAGCTATTCTGGCTGATAAACCTCATAACTGGTTACTTCAGATAGCCAGCCAGACAGGCGTAATAAGTTTGCTGGCTTTCCTTGCAATGATAGGAATCTATATTATTTCTTCTCTCAGAATCTTAGGTGTAAGAAGGAAGAAGACATATTATGAATTCATTTCCTCCGGGGTCTTATGCGGTATCATTGGATATTTGAGCTCCTCTTTATTTGTTGATAGTACAGTAGGCGGCACACCCATATTCTATGTATTATTGGGAATTGGAATTTTCACCAATGAACAACTGCGGAGGATGAGGAAGAAAGAAAACGGTACTAATTCTAAAAAGGGTTAAAACTGGGAAGAAACGATTCCATTGCTTCAAGTTCTTTAGTCATCATGACAAGAAATTTTTTTATTATCGGTTCTTCTGAAAGCAGGACAGCAGTTTTAAATATCATAAGCCTGAATAAACCACTCATATATATTCCTTCAATATCAGTCAGCAATAGAGGACAGGTTCCATAAGCTCGCGGATCATACTTAACTGTTATACGGCCGTTTTCGTAAGCATATGGGAACAACGGGAATATTCTGCATGAAAGGGGTCGTGTACTCCTGCTGCATATTCCTCTGCAGGATAGAAATTTAACAGTATAATCATCAATAATAATATTTGAATCACTGATAATAAAGTCAGTGCCCAGAGCGGAAAGATAGTTTTCCTCATAAGGGAATAGAAGCATGCCCTTTCCGTTGTCGCGGCAACATGCTGAAGAGCACAAATCACCGCAGTCAAACATAACCGGAGTCCTGCACTCGAGCAAGCCGTATGCTTGTTTATATAATTCAATAAAATCCATTAAAAAGTCCATTCATTGTTCATTTAGCACAATAGTAGCATATATGTCTTAAATTTTGCACACATAAGGAATTTATGGTAAAATTTTTTTAAGCAATTAAAAAGTGATTATGAATTTAATTCAGGTACTGGAAAGGGGAGTTTAACTATGACTAAGAAAGTACAAACTGATGAATATGCAAAGAAAAAGGCCATTAAACTCGTCGTTCTTCACATTAGGAAAAAGCTTGAAGAAGCCGGTGAAGAGGCCCATACCATTGATGATTGGTTCAATGAAATGGACGAACTTTTAAGCTTGCCTGAAGAGGATTTTGATATTCATAAATATTATGATATGAGAAGACACTTAAATGACCATATTGATTGCATCTATGATGTGAATCTCAGATACAAATTAAGGGACTCTTGGATCAGTTTCGGGAAAGCCCTTGATAAAAAAGCAAAAAAGCCGAACTAATTAATAAATTGGTACTGGGGGCTTCATGAAAAAGATTCGTAATATAAGTCGCAAAATTGTAGGGATTTCGCTATTCTTTTTTATGGTCCTTTTTCCCCAAAATTATGTTAGCGCTGCAGCTGCAGAAACATCTATTTACGATGCTGTGCTAAATTCACTTTATAATATTATTTTAACAATAATAATTGTCATATTATGCTTTGGAATTCTGGCATATATTTATATTAAAAATTCAAATAAAAGAATTAAGAAAGTACTTGGCGATGAGCTGTATGGAAAGCTCTATAAATTCAGGAAAATAGAAAATGATTTCAGCAAAGCTGTTAATAATGCCGGCAGGGGTGTTGTCATTATATTGAAAATCAGTAATATTGATTTTCTAAAAGAATTATATGGAGCCAACAGCGTTGAAAACTATGTGGCAAAAATCGGTGATAAGCTTAAGGCCGAGTTGCCGGCCGGCTTCATTTTCGGAAGGATTGCAATTAGTGAATTCATATTATATTCAACAGAGGAAAAGGATGATTCAATCCTGAGGAATGAAGTGCTGGATATTTATAACGCTATGAAGGAAGCAATTACATTAAATGAAATGCGTATAAACAGTAATTTCAATATGGGTGTTGCAAAGATGAGCGGCGGGTCGGGAATCAGGCGGGAAATTCTAAGACGCGCTACACTTGCCATGTGGTATTCCAAAAGGCAGGGACCGAACAGATTCAGACATTACTCAGCTGAAATTGATGAAAAATTCATTAAAGAAGAAGAAATATTAAAGGAACTGAACCGAGCTTTAGCAAGGGATGAATTTGAACTTTATTACCAGCCGATCATAAACAGTGAAGATGGAAGCATATACGGTGTTGAAGCGCTGATTAGGTGGAATCATCCTGAGAAAGGAGTTTTAAAACCCAACTATTTCCTTCAGGAAGCCGAAAAGAATGAAATGATTATTGAAATCGGGTATTGGGTTATCGACAGGGCTTTCAGGGATTATAATACTATTCTTAACCGATTCGATTCAGACAGGGTCAATAATATCAGGCTGTCAATTAATATCTCTCCCAACCAGTTCAAGGATAAGTATCTGGTTGAGAACTTAAAAAATTATATAGTCAAATATAATATGAATCCCGAGAATGTTGTTTTAGAAATCACAGAGCAGGTTTATATCCAGGAAACACTTAGGGTAAATGAATTACTTCGAAGTATAAAGAAGATTGGATGCAAGATAGCATTTGATGATTTTGGGATTGAATATTCCACACTTTCTAAGCTGCAGGATTTAAACTTTGATGTAGTTAAGATTGACCGTCAATTCATCCTGGGAATACCGGAGGATAAAGTAAGCGTAGAAATAATAAAAATGCTGTCATCTCTTACAGACATAACAAACAAGAAGCTGATTGCCGAGGGGGTAGACAGCGAGGATCAGCTGAATCGACTGATAGAATACGGGTGCAGCACAATTCAGGGTTTCTATTTTTCAAAAGCCCTGAGTATAGAAAACCTTCTTAGTGATATATATGAAAGAAATATCATCAATGCAGATTTTGAACCCGGAAAGTATACGAAGAACGGAATTGAGAAGCATGCTGAGAATGTTAAGCAGGAAAGCAGAAAATCAAAAAACCAGTATGAATCATTCTTCTCCAAAATCAATGCCGCCGCAAGCATAAACAGACTCATTGAAGATACATATACCGGCAAGGACGATATTATGCTGGTAGCAGTTAATGATCTATTTTCTGAAAAATTCTTTGTAAAGGGAGAATCGTTGATCGGACGGAAAAGGGCCGCCGTTTACCCAAGTATAAATCAGATTCAAATGAGTGAGATAGCTGAAGGCGTAAAAGTGGGTAAGAGTGTCAGATTCCCATATTTTTATCAGGAAAGGACAGGTGCTTCCTTCGACCTGTCAGTAATCTGCCTAACTGAAGATAAGTTTGCAATGGTCTTCCTGGATACATCTGATAACAGCATTACATTAAATAAACTCAAGACAGTTAATAAAAACCTTGAAGAAGTGAAATACATGCTTGATATATCAATGACGATTGGAAACATTGATGTCTGGGAATATGATATTGAAAAACATGTCATTAAAATGATTTGGCATGATATCTGCGGAGAGAAATCAAGTTATATGCACGAATACGATCTTGAAGAATATATAGACTGGGTACATCCTGAAGAGCAGGGGCGGTTCAAGCGCGAATTCATGAATTATATCATTAGGGCAAAAAGCAGGAAATATGATCCTGACACAAAATTTTCTTTTGATTACAGGATTAAACCACCCCATAGAACCGAATGGATATGGGTTACTACTAAAGTGCATATCATTGAGTATTCGGGCGAAAATCCGGGAACGGCAGCGGCTGTTAATGTTGATATTACTCAAAGGAAGAATTATGAGAATACAATAAAACACCAGCTTGTCCATGACAGCCTTACAGGACTGCTTAACAGGGAAGGGCTTAAAGACGATCTTAATAATAAGCTGGCTGAATCTAAACAATGCGCAATTGCATTCCTTGATTTGGATGATTTTAAGAAAGTAAATGATTTGGTGGGGCATGAAGAGGGAAATAAAACACTTAGGGAAATTGCTAAAAAGCTTAGGAAGAATATTCCGGAAAAAGGAATTGCAGCCAGATTGTCGGGCGATGAATTCCTTGTTGCCTTTGAATATAAGTCAATAATGGGATTAAAGATTGTTGCAGCTAAGTTGTTGAAGAAAATTAAAACAAGTGTTAATAGTGATTTGATTGTTTCGGCAAGCATGGGCATTTCATTATATCCTGAACATTCTCAGAAAACATCGGAGCTTATGTCATTTGCAGACAATGCCATGTACACCGCAAAGGAAGAGGGAAAAGATAGGTTTGTTATTTATAATCAGGGATAAAAAGGCTGGAAATAAATTTCCTTGACTCTGTAATATGCTTTGATACTGACTCCGCCGAAGGTCCGCCTTCGGTGTTTCTTTTGGATACACATGTTTCTAAAGAAATAAAACCGTAAATATCATCATCTATTAATTCTGAATACTTTTTGTATTCTTCGAGAGGTAATTTTTCAAGAGATGTCCCGGAACCAAGACAATATGATACTATCCTGCCGGTTATTTCGTGAGCTGCTCTGAAAGGTATGCCTTTAATTACAAGATAATCGGCAAGGTCTGTTGCGTTTGTGAAACCTATGCCAGCAGATAAATACATGTTTTCTTTGTTGAAAGACATGGCCGCAAGCATGGAGTTAAAGACCGGAAGGCATAATTTAACAGTATCAATCGAATCAAATAATAAAGGCTTGTCCTCCTGCATATCCTTATTATATGCAAGCGGTAGTGATTTCATTATCGTAAGCATTGACATAAGGTTACCATAAACACGACCTGTTTTACCGCGGACTAGTTCGGCTATATCCGGATTTTTCTTTTGAGGCATGATAGAACTGCCTGTGCTGAATGCATCATCTTGTTCGGCGAATGCAAACTGAGCTGTATTCCATATAATGATTTCCTCGCATAACCTCGATAGGTGCATCATTATAATTGAAATTACAGAACAAAATTCGATAGCAAAATCTCTGTCACTTACTGAATCCAGGCTGTTGGCTGTTAATGATTCAAAATTTAGTTTATCCGCGACATACTGCCTGTCAATGGGAAAACCGGTTCCTGCAAGAGCGCACGCACCAAGAGGCATTATGTTTATCCGTTTTGCGCAGTCGGAAAGACGATCAAGATCCCTTCGCAGCATTTCAAAATATGCCATCATATGATGAGCCAGGGTTATTGGCTGAGCCGGCTGCATATGGGTGAAGCCCGGCATTATCGTTGAGATGTTGTCTTCAGATATTTCAATAATTGTCTCGCATAATTCAGCAACCATTACCATTATTTTCGAGACTTCATCACGCAGGTACATCCTAATATCAAGTGCAACCTGATCATTTCTGCTACGGGCAGTATGAAGTTTTTTACCGGTTTCGCCGATTTTATCAGTCAGTATTTTTTCAATAAACATATGAATGTCTTCAGAATCTTTGCTGAACTGTATTTTACCTTCGCTGATTTCATTTTTAATATCTTTCAAAGTTTGAATTATTAGAGAGGCTTCCTTGTCATTAAGGATGTTTATTTTAGCAAGCATTTCAGCATGCGCTATACTGCCGTCGATATCATGTTTATAAAGCCGTTTATCAAAGGAAATGGACGAATTAAAATCATTCGCCCATATGTCTGTATCTTTACTGAATCGTCCGCTCCATAATTTCATCATTTTTTTCCTTTTATTTTTTCATCTTTCAATGCCTTAATCTTCAGAGGTAAGCCAAAGAGGTTTATAAATCCCTCGGCATCAGCCTGATTATATATCTCATCCTCGCCAAATGTCGAGAATTCTTCGTCATGTAATGAATATTCAGAAAAAATTCCTGCCGAAATAATGTTGCCTTTGTATAGCTTCATTTTAACAGTACCGGTTACATTGACCTGCGTACTGTCTACAAAGGCTGAAATAGCTTCGCGAAGAGGGGTAAACCATTGACCGTTGTATACCAGGTCAGCAAATTTCTTTGAAACTATCTCTTTATAGTGATAGGTTTCCTTATCCAGGCAAAGATACTCGAGTTCGTTGTGTGCATAATAAAGAATGGAACCTCCCGGTGTTTCATATACACCCCTTGACTTCATCCCTACCAACCTGTTTTCAGTGATATCAATGATGCCAACACCGTTTCGGCCGCCGATTTCATTAAGCTTTTTCAGAAGTTTGACTGGGGACAGTGATTCTCCGTTAACAGAAACAGGGATTCCGCTTATAAAGCCTACTTCCACATATTCCGGGTTATCCGGTGCGTTTTCGGGATTTACGCCAAGCTTCAATATTTTATCATAGTCGGGTTCAGTCTCGGGATTTTCAAGCTCCGAACCTTCATGGCTCAGATGCCAGATATTCCTGTCGCGACTGTAGTTGTCTTTTTTTGTTACTGGAATTGGAATGTTTCTTTCGACTGCGTAATCAATCGCATCATCTCTTGATTTTATATCCCATATTCTCCACGGGGCAATAATCTTCATATGTGGTGCAAGTGCTTTAATGGACAGTTCGAACCGGACTTGGTCATTGCCCTTTCCTGTGCAACCATGTACTATTGCAGTGCAATTTTCTTTAAGGGCAATATCAACAAGACGCTTTGCAATTATCGGACGTGCAAATGAAGTTCCAAGCAGGTATTTGTTTTCATAAACAGAACCTGCTTTTAAAGTGGGGTAAACATAATCCGTTATGAATTCTTCAGTTAAATCTTCTATATAAAGCTTGAGTGCACCTGACTTTTCAGCTTTTTCATGTAGAGGCTCCAGTTCTTCGCCCTGGCCGACATCAGCTGCCATGGCAATAACATCACAGTTATAGTTTTCTTTTAACCATGGAATGATTATCGAAGTGTCCAGACCTCCTGAATATGCTAGTAAAAACTTTTCTTTTCCCATCGTTCTAATCCCTCCGCAGGTATGCTAAAATTATATTGTAAGCATTATACATGAAAATGTATAAATATGCAACATTATTTTTAAATATTCATTTTTTAGGAGTTTTAATGATTATTCTGGGTATTGATCCAGGTTATGCCATAGTTGGTTACGGTGTCATTGAATATACCGGGAACAAGTTTAAAGTGCTTGCTTATGGGTCGATAGAAACCAAGGCAGGCACCGATTTTACGGAGCGTCTTATAAAAATCAATAAGGGGATTGAAGAGCTGATTAAAAGATTTTCTCCTGATGCCGTTGCAGTTGAAGAACTTTTCTTTAATAAAAATACAAAGACAGCTTTAAAAGTAGCCCATGCAAGGGGAGTGGTGCTGCTGTCCGGAGCATTAAGTTCCGCAGGAGTATTTGAATATACTCCGCTTCAGGTTAAACAGGCTGTATGCGGATACGGCAGGGCGGATAAAAACCAGGTGCAGCAAATGGTCAAGCTGCTTTTAAATCTTGAAAAAGTACCGAAACCAGATGATACCGCAGATGCTCTTGCAGTTGCAATCTGTCATGCTCATTCATATAATTTACACCTTGCATGAAAAAATGGTAGAATATAAAAGAACAGGAGTTCGTAATGTATGAATATATAAAAGGCAGCGTTGCAGCAACGGGAGCAGACTACATAGTCATAGAAAACAACGGAATTGGTTATAAAATATTTACATCAGTTAACTCAATGGCCAGGTTTCGGGCAAATGACAATGATGTACTCATACATACCTACCTTCATGTTCGCGAAGATATAATGGTGCTTTATGGATTCGCAGATAAAGAGGAACTGTCGCTCTTCAATATGCTCATAGGTATTTCCGGAATAGGACCTAAGGCAGGGCTTGCAATTTTATCTGCATTTACCCCCAGGGCCGTTGCCCTCGCTATTGCTGGTAACAATCCAAAAGAATTATCCAAAGCCAAAGGGATTGGTAAAAAAACTGCCGAAAGAATAATACTTGAGTTAAAAGATAAATTTAAAGCGCTTGAAAAAGAAGCTGTAAAAAGCGGAATTGTAGATGTGCAGGATAATATCATGGGCGAAGAGGCCAAAACCGCATTGATGGTATTGGGCTATTCGCCCCGGGAGGCAAGAAAAGCCGTAGACGGGTGTCTGGAAGATAATATGACTCTTGAAGAGCTTATCAGAAGCTGTTTGAAATACTTGAACGAATGACGGAGAGATAATGGAAGACGAACGTATAATAACTTCTGGACTTACAAATCAGGACACAACAGAAAACAGCCTGCGCCCAAAGAATTTTACTGAATATTTCGGCCAGGATAAGGTGAAGAGCAACATGAAGGTCTTCATTGAAGCAGCTAAAAAGAGGGAGGAACCGCTGGATCATGTCTTGCTTTATGGTCCGCCAGGCCTTGGAAAAACAACCCTTGCCAATATAATTGCATCTGAAATGAATGTAAACATCCGAATTACGAGCGGCCCGGCAATAGAAAGAGCGGGGGATCTTGCAGCTATTCTTACAAACCTTCCCTCAAATTCAGTTCTTTTCATTGATGAGATTCATAGGCTTAACAGGACGGTAGAGGAAATTCTTTATCCTGCTATGGAAGATTATGCGCTTGACATAATAATTGGAAAGGGACCAAGTGCAAGAAGCATAAGGCTTGATTTGCCTAAATTTACCCTTATCGGTGCAACAACGAGGGCAGGCATGCTTACTTCACCTCTGAGAGATAGATTCGGTGTAATAAGCAGGCTCGAAATGTATTCGGTAAGTGAATTGAAAACAATTGTAAAGAGGTCTGCAGGAATACTTAATATCCCCATAAATGAAGAAGGGGCTTTGGAAATAGCTAAAAGGTCTAGGGGAACACCGAGGATAGCCAATCGGCTTCTTAAGCGTATAAGGGATTTTGCACAGGTTGAAAACTTAAAAACAATAGAAAAACCTATTGCAGACAGGGGGCTGAATGCCCTTGAGGTTGACGCAATCGGTCTTGATGCCATAGACAGGAAATTACTCTTGGCTATAATAAATAAGTTCTCAGGCGGGCCTGTGGGCCTTGACACTCTGGCCTCATGCATAAGCGAGGAAAAAGAGACCATTGAGGATGTTTATGAACCTTTCCTCCTGCAGCTTGGATTCATAAATAAAACTCCAAGGGGAAGGGTTGCCACAAGTTTGGCGTTTGCGCACCTGGGCATTGAATTCAAAGGAGTTTAAAATGAAAGTCCTTTTGCATGTCTGCTGTGGTCCGTGTATGACTTCCTTTGATAAATTTTTCAAGGATAAGAATGTTCAGTATTCAGCTTTTTTTTATAATCCAAATATACATCCATATAAAGAATATAAACGCCGTTATAAGACCCTTGAAGAATATGCCGATAAAATTGGTATTGAACTTATACACGACATAAGTTTCCAGCAATTTAAGTGGGAGCATGAATACTCAGGAATGCCTTCCGATGAAAGATGCAATAACTGTTATGCGCAAAGGTTGTCTGCTACCGCAAGGAAAGCAAAAGAGTTGGATTTTACACATTTTACATCAACATTACTAATAAGCCCATATCAAAATCACGAAATGATGATAGGGATTGGCGAGAAATCTGCTGAAGAATTTAATGTTGGATTCTATTATAAGGATTTCAGAGAGTATTTCAGAGACGGGCAAAACATAGCAAGGGAAGAAGGACTTTACAGGCAGAAATACTGCGGGTGCATATATTCTTATAATGAATCTAAATTCAAAGATAAAATAACCTGGGAATGACTTTATTTCTTTTCTATCCATTTACCTTCTTTAACTAATTCCAGTTTAACATTCATATTGTTAACAAGGTCTATATTGTTTAAGTAAAAGTTAACATTTTCCCAGCAATCTTCTTTAAATGAATAAAGTTGTCCATCTTCACCCGGACGCTGAGGTTCGTGGGAGAAAGGCCGGCTTTGCCCGCCAGAGCCAAGACCGTCGATAAATTTCCACTCTTTATTCCTTATTGCAAACATACCCCTTGAAGAATGGTTGATGATTGTATTTCTGGTTTCAGCAGCAGGGTTATCCAGAATCGGCAGGAATGATACACTATCAGGACCGCCTTTGCCGTCCGTATTCCCGATTATTTCCGAAACAGTAGCATAAAGGTCGATAAGTCCGTTTAAGGATTCTGTGATGCTTCCGGGTTCGATTATGCCCGGCCATCTGACAACAAAAGGCACACGGTGGCCGCCTTCATAAATGTCAGCTTTGAAACCTCGTAGTTCGCCGCAGCTTTTATGCCCGTAGGACCTTCCGAAAAAGTCACAGGGGTTAGCGCCGTTATCACTTGTAAAAATTATGAGGGTATTTTCAGTTTCGCTGCATTCGTCAAGGGTTTTAAGGATTTGACCAAGGCACCAATCAGCAAGCATGACTGCATCTCCCCTTGGGCCGGCATCACTTTTGCCCTTCATAAAATCAGGGCATACATTAGGTCTGTGAGGTGAAGAAAAAGGCACATATGCAAAGAAAGGCTTATTGGCTGAGGATGACTTTTTAATAAAATTGCATGCTTTTTCTGTAAACTTCACATCAACAATTTCATCATCCCAGCCGGGTACTGTCAAACCGGGTCTTTGCTGTGTGACAGTTACCTTGGGCAAAGTAGGTATTCCTATAGTATTTTCATTTTCTATAAAGCAGTATGGAGGCATATCAAGGGAGCCAGAAATGCCGAAATATTCATCAAATCCACAGTCGAGGGGACCGCCCTTAAGAGTTTGGCTATAGTCAAATTCCATTGTATCTGCGTCGTTTTTACCCAGATAAGATTTTTCTACCGGTATGGAAGAACCGTCTTTAAGTTTATAATCGAATCCCAAATGCCATTTGCCGAAAACACCGGTTGAATATCCTGCTTTTTTAAGCAAAGTTGCGACTGTGGGTTGACCGGTTTCTATTAATGGCGCACCATGTCCGCATTGTACGCCGTCTTTCAATCTGGAGCGCCATGCGTATCTGCCTGTTAGTACACTATAACGCGATGGGGAACAAACCGCTGATGAAGAATGGGCATCGGTAAAAATCATGCCTTCACTTGCCAGCCTGTCTATGTTTGGCGTGGTTATTTTAACGGCACCATAGCAACCAGGATCTCCATAACCCATATCGTCTGCCATAACGAAAACAATATTCGGAGTTTTTGTCATATCGCTCATATTCATTCCTCCTGTAAATGCAAATCATTGCCATTGATTTGATTATATAATAATATTAGAGAGTGAAAAAGATATGTGCAGGCCTTTTGGCATTTTTATTAATAATTTCTATGTATTCTTGTGCGGATCCTGTTGAAGTGACTCCGGTTTCGAGCATTGCGCCTTCACCGACACCCTTGCCAACAAAACAAACCACTCCTACTCCCGTAGAAACCGCAACACCTGTTTCTACACCGGTTTCTACACCAACGGCTACGCAGACACCGGAACCTTCTGCAACACCAACGGCTACGCAGACACCGGAACCTTCAGCAACACCAACGGCTACGCAGACACCGGAACCTTCAGCAACACCAACAGCTACGCAGACACCGGAACCTTCAGCAACACCAACAGCTACGCAGACACCGGAACCTTCTGCAACACCAACGGTTACACCGACACCAGCGCCCACACCAACCCCTACTCCATCACCAACATCGACACCGATACCAACGTCGACACCAACACCTGCCCCAACACCGACACCAATACCAACTGAAGAAATTACCATTAACCTTGATAACTTGGATAAAGGTGTTGTTTCTGTTTCTTATAATCGTAAAATAGATGATAAACTCGTTGTTTATATATCCAATGGAACTGTAGATATGTGGTATGACTTAATACCACTGGTGACAGGGTATTTCCCGCTCCAGCATGGGAATGGAACCTATCGGCTAAAAGTGGCTCGAGAAATAAATAACACAGGCAGTTATGGGGTTTTATTTTCTGATGAGATTTTACTAAACTTGCCTAATGATACCCTGGTGTATACAACATCAATAACTGAGATTTTCTGGACAGAAGGAATGGCTGCGATTATATTTGCATATGATCGGACGGCTGATGCCTCATATGAGTGGGACATGGTTGTATCTCTCTATGACTATATGGTGAAGCAATATCGTTATGATTATGAGAAAATTAAATCAATAAGAAATGTGTGGCCCGGTTATATTCCGGATATTGAGGTTGTTTTCTATGATCAGAAAATAATCTGTCATGATTATGCAGTATTATTTGCTTCAATGCTGAGAAGTCTTAATATTCCTGCTAAGCTTGTGAAGGGGTACTGCGAAAATGCTGACGGCTACCATGCATGGAATGAGGTGTATAATCCCGATACGGATAAATGGGTTCTTATTGATGTGACCTTTGATGCGTGGTACTTTGATAAAGGCATTGGTTATGAAATGGAGAAGAACCCCGATACATATTATCCGAACCATGAATTCTAAGACAGAGCTTATCTTGACATCAGAGGCTTACTATACTATAATTCCAAAAAAGTGGGGGAATTAAAATGGCTCGATTTTATGAAACTGTTTCAAGGACTTTCAGCGAGTATCTGCTCGTTCCGAACCTGACGACAAAAGAATGCAAATCTGAAAATGTTAAATTGAAAACACCATTGGTTAAATTTAAAAAAGGTGACACTCCTGATTTAACGCTGAATATTCCACTAGTTTCCGCAATAATGCAATCTGTATCCAATGACACACTCGCAGTTGCCTTGGCAAAGAGCGGAGGCATAAGCTTTATCTTTTGTTCTCAACCCATCGATGAACAGGCTGAGATGGTTCGCAAAGTTAAGAAATTTAAAGCAGGGTTTGTTATAAGTGATTCTAACGTTAGGCCGGACGATACCCTTGAGGATATAGTAAGATTGAAAGAAGAGTCCGGTCATTCAACAATGGCCGTTACCCACGACGGTACCTCGAACGGGAAACTTATGGGCATTGTTACAGGCAGGGATTACAGGCTTTCAAGGCATTCGAGAGATACTAAAGTAAAGGATTTCATGACTCCTCTGGATAAGCTGATTACAGGAGAACTTGGTTTAAGCTTAAAGAAAGCGAACGATGTAATCTGGGATCACAAATTAAATAGCCTTCCGATAATAGACAAAGACGGAAATCTTGTTTATCTTGTATTCAGGAAAGATTACGATGATCATAAAGACAATCCTAATGAGATGCTGGATAAGGAAAAGAGATATATTGTAGGAGCAGGAATTAATACCCGGGATTATAAGGAAAGAGTTCCGGCGCTTGTTAATGCCGGCGCTGATATTCTTTGCATTGATTCCTCCGACGGTTTTTCGCAATGGCAGGATGATACTATCAAATGGGTAAAGGAAACTTACGGAGATAAAATAAAGCTGGGAGCAGGGAACGTGGTTGACGCCGAAGGCTTCGAATACCTTGCAGATGCCGGCGCTGATTTTGTAAAAGTGGGAATCGGCGGCGGTTCAATCTGCATAACTAGAGAGCAAAAGGGAATCGGAAGGGGACAGGCTACTGCAGTCAGGGAAGTATCGGAAGCCAGGGACCGTTATTTCACTGAGAAAGGGATTTATGTGCCTATTTGCTCAGACGGAGGCATTGTTCATGATTATCACATGGTGCTGGCGCTGGCAATGGGCGCTGACTTCATAATGATGGGGAGGTTTTTCGCGCGTTTTGACGAAAGCCCTTCCAAAGTAATAAAACTCGGTAACAATTATGTAAAAGAGTATTGGGGCGAAGGTTCAAACAGGGCCCGCAATTGGCAGAGATATGATTCAGGTGATTCTCCGCTAATGAAGTTTGAAGAAGGTATAGACAGTTATGTCCCATATGCAGGCAAGTTAAGCGATAATCTTGGAAAAACACTGAGTAAAGTAAAATCAACTATGTGCAGCTGCGGTTCTACCAGTATAAAAGAACTGAAAAAAACTGCAAGAATAACACTTGTGTCATCTACGAGTATTATAGAGGGCGGAGCCCACGATGTCATACTGAAGGAAAAGTCTGAATTTTAAAATCAAGGATACGAACAAATGTTCACATCGCCGTCTTATTATGATATAATTAGCCGGTAGTGTTTTTTGTGGAAATTATCTGCATGAAAAGGGTATAACATATCAGGAGCAATTAATATATATGAGACATGATAATATATTTGTAAAAGGTGCAAAAGAACACAATCTTAAGAATATTGATGTAAGCATACCGCGGGATAAAATGGTTGTAATTACAGGAATAAGCGGCTCGGGTAAATCTTCCCTGGCTTTTGATACTATATATGCCGAAGGACAAAGGAGATATGTCGAGAGCTTATCGGCATATGCGCGGCAGTTCCTGGGTCAGATGAACAAACCGGATGTCGAATTCATTGAAGGCTTATCGCCCGCGATATCAATCGACCAAAAAACGACCAGCAGAAACCCAAGATCAACCGTTGGAACTGTAACTGAGATTCATGACTATCTGAGGCTTCTTTTTGCTCGTATCGGTATACCGCATTGCCCTGAGTGCGGAAGAGAAATTACAAGTCAAAGTGTTGATCAGATAACCGATACCGTTATGGAACTGCCTTTAGGTACAAAAATTCTTGTTGTCGCACCTGTTGTCAGAGCAAGAAAGGGCGAATTTGAAAAGCTTTTTGAACAGATACAAAAAGACGGATTTGCAAGGGTTATTGTTGATGGAGAAACGCGCGACCTTTCAGTTGAGAAGCTTAAACTGCAGAAACAAAAAAAGCACAATATCGGTATTGTAGTAGATAGATTAATAATGAAAGAGGGTTTACGGAAAAGACTTTCCGATTCGCTTGAAATTGCTCTGGCAAGGGCTGAAGGCCTTGCCGAAATCCATGTCGATGATAGAGAAACACTTCTATTTTCCCAGAAGCTCTCATGTCCGGAGCACAATTTCAGTATTGAAGAACTTTCTCCAAGGATGTTTTCATTCAACAGCCCTTTCGGAGCATGTCCGGAATGCAGCGGCCTTGGGCGTCATCTAGAGATGGATGAGGATTTGATTATTCCGAATAAAAGCCTTTCAATGCATAATGGTGCTGTTAAGGTTGCAGGATTTTCCTATAACGAAGACAGCTGGAGCAGGTCTTTCCTTGATGCAATTGGAAGGCATTTCAAAGTCAATATGGGGCTCCCTTTCAACGAACTTCCTGAGGAAGTCAGGCATGTACTGCTCCATGGTTCCGGTGATATTAGGTTCAAAGTGAATTACAGGAACTCGCGTTTATCATATAGCGCGGAGGAGAAAACAGAAGGTATTCTCAATGTTGTCCAAAGGCGCTATATGCAGACCAAATCAAGCCATATGAAGAGATATTATGAAAGCTTCATGAGTGCCAATCCATGTAATGTATGCGATGGAAAAAGGTTCAAACCCGAAGTGCTTGCGGTAACGGTCGGAAAACATAATATTAGCGCTATTTCAGAAATGTCCATAAATGAATGTCTGGACTTTTTTGAAGGATTGCGCTTGAATAAAACTCATGCGTTGATTGCGGATCTCATAATTAAAGAAATCAAAGAAAGGCTTAATTTCCTTGTCAATGTAGGGCTTGATTATCTTACATTGTCCAGAACGGCTTCAACTCTTTCAGGAGGGGAAGCGCAGAGGATAAGGCTGGCGACTCAAATCGGTTCGGGATTAATGGGAGTTCTCTATATACTTGATGAACCTAGTATTGGACTTCATCAACGTGATAATAAAAAACTGCTTAGTACGCTAAAAAGAATGAGAGACCTCGGCAACACACTTATTATAGTTGAGCATGACAATGAGACTATTTCAGAAGCAGATTACATCATAGATATGGGACCCGGGGCTGGAATACACGGCGGCGAAATAGTTTGCCAGGGTCCTCCTGAAGACATACTTTTGTGCGATAAATCAGAAACAGGGTTATATATGTCAGGCCGTAAAAAGATAGCTATACCGGAGAAACGCAGGAAACCTAACGGAAAACACCTTATTGTCAGGGGCGCTGTTCAAAATAACCTAAAGAAAATAGATGTTGATTTTCCACTTGGAATATTTATATGTGTAACAGGTGTTTCGGGTTCTGGAAAAAGCTCCCTAATCACAGATATCCTATACAAAGAACTTGCACATCAGGTGAACAGGGCAAAAACAAAAGGCGGAAGGCATGATTCTATTGAAGGCATGCATCATCTTGACAAGGTAATAGATATTGACCAGTCTCCCATAGGCAGGACGCCCCGCTCAAACCCGGCTACCTATACAAAGGTATTCGATGAAATAAGAGATGTCTTTGCAATGACAAGGGAAGCCAGAGCCAGGGGATATAAAAAAGGGCGGTTTAGCTTCAATGTGCCTGGCGGACGATGCGAATCATGCAAAGGTGATGGAATTAAGAAGATTGAAATGCATTTTCTTCCCGATGTTTATGTACCATGCGAAGTCTGCAAGGGTAAGAGATATAACAGGGAAACACTGGAAATTAAATTTAAGGGTAAGAATATTTCTGATGTACTTGATATGACCGTTGAGACTGCACTTTCATTCTTTGAAAACATTCCAAAGATTAAAAGAAAGCTTCAGCTTCTCTATGAAGTTGGACTCGGCTACATAAAAGTGGGACAGCCGTCAACAACTTTATCAGGCGGTGAGGCACAGAGAATCAAACTGGCAGCTGAATTATCAAAAAGAAGCACAGGGAATACAATATATATTCTTGATGAACCCACTACAGGACTTCATACTGCTGATGTTCATAAGCTGCTTGATATAATTAACAGGCTGGTTGAAGGCGGCAATACAGTTGTCATCATCGAGCATAATCTTGATGTGATAAAATGCGCAGATTATATCATTGACCTAGGGCCCGAAGGCGGCGATAAAGGCGGCCGGGTAATCGTGACGGGAACACCTGAAGAGGTTGCAGAATTCAAGGGTTCGTATACTGGTGAATTCTTAAACAATGTTCTTGAAAGCAACATATGATAGTACCAATGGTACATTATAGGTATCCAAATTACAGCAACAAAAGTAAATATATGATATAATATATGCGGGGACAGAAGCATAAATGAGATATGCCGATGTTCCTGTTTGTAATTTAAGAGGAAACCCATTGTTATAAAACGTAAACATTGGGAAAAATAAATATAATAAAGAAGTAACGGAGAACAATGAAAATGAAACTATGCGACATATGCCACAAGAACGTAGCAGTAATATATACAACACAAACGGTGGATGGCCAAAAAGTAAATAAAGCCATTTGTATGGATTGTGCCCGAAAAAGAGGAATTGAACCTCTTCAGCAGCTGATGAAGCAGTCAGGTATGACTGATGCTGACATGGATAACCTTAACCAGCAAATGATAGAGTTGATGAATAATGTTGATATGGAAGATTTAGCGATTCCCAATAGTGAAGGGGAAGAAATTGATAAAGAAGCAAATCCGCTTACGGAAATGTTTAAGAATTTCAAAAACAACCGAATGGAAAAGCCTAAAGAGAACGAGCCGTTGAAAGATAATGACACCGAAGAACAGAAAAAAAGAAGAAATATTCTTACTAGGGATAAAAATAATAAAAAGCCCAAATATTTGGATAAATTCGGCATAAATCTCACACAACGGGCTGCTGAAGGCAAGATTGACAGGGTAATCGGGCGAAAAGCTGAAATCGACCGCACAGTCCAAATCCTGAACAGAAGGACAAAAAACAATCCATGCCTTATAGGTGAAGCCGGTGTTGGTAAAACCGCGATAGCGGAGGGATTGGCAGGAAGGATTACCGAAGGAAATGTGCCTGCTAAACTTCTCAATTATGAAGTTTACCAGCTGGATATGACCGGCATAGTAGCCGGAACACAATTCAGGGGTCAGTTTGAGAGCCGTATGAAGGGCATAATTAAGGAAGCCAAGGAGATGGCGAATGTAATTCTCGTTATAGACGAGGTTCATAATATCGTAGGAGCCGGCGAAGCCGAAGGGGCAATGAATGCAGCCAATATTCTAAAACCATCGCTATCCAGGGGAGAAATACAAATCATAGGTGCAACTACGATTAAAGAATACAGGCGGTTCATAGAAAAAGACAGTGCTCTTGAAAGAAGATTCCAGCCTATTATTGTTGATGAACCGAGTGTTGATGAAACTATTGAGATTCTCCATGGGATTAAGTCGTATTATGAACTTCATCACAATGTATACTATACGGATGAAATAATTAAACAGTCAGCGATTTTATCCGAACGTTATATAAACGATAGATTTCTGCCTGATAAAGCAATTGATGTTATAGATGAGGCTGGGGCAAAGGTTAATCTTGCCAATGAGGTTTTGGTCAAACTGGAGCTATTGAGAAATAAGCTCGATGAAGTTCAGAAAGAGAAGAACAGTGCGGTTAATGAAGACTCAATTGATGAATATAGAAAAGCTGCCGACCTAAAAGTTCAGGAATGCAAACTGGTTGAAGAAATTACAAAATTTGAAGAAATCGCCAAACCAAAGGAAGTTACATTTGAAGATATTGCATCTGTAATTGAAAACTGGACAAAAATACCTGTTCAGAGAATTACGAAAATTGAGGCTGAGAAACTGTTGAATCTGGAAGATAGGCTTTCAAAGAGAATCATCTCCCAAAAGGATGCGATTCACGCTGTTTCAAAGGCAATAAGAAGGAACAGATCGGGTATCAGACCGAGAAGAAGACCTTCTTCATTCGTTTTTGTAGGTCCTACAGGTGTAGGTAAAACATATCTTGCAAAAGCCCTCGCAATCGAATTGTTCGATAGTGAGGAAGCAATTATAAGGCTTGATATGAGTGAATATATGGAAAGGCATACTGTTGCCAAACTAATTGGCTCGCCTCCGGGTTACATCGGATATGACGAGGGCGGACAGCTTACTGAAAAAGTTAGAAGGAATCCATATAGTGTACTATTATTTGATGAAATAGAAAAAGCACATCCTGATGTATTTAACATACTGCTTCAGATACTTGAAGACGGAAGGCTTACAGACAGCCATGGCAGGGTAGTAAGCTTTGATAATACGATTGTCATCATGACATCCAACTCAGGAACTTCGTTCAAAGGAAGGAGCTTTGGATTTGGTGAGGATGATTATAGTAAGCTTGAAGAAGGCGTAAGGCAGTCGCTTAAAGAAACTTTCAGGCCCGAGTTTCTCAACAGGGTTGATGAAGTAGTGGTATTCAACAGCTTCTCCAGGCAGGATTTGATAGATATAATCAATCTTATGGTTTCTGAATTTGTTGCAGAAATCAAGGAAAAGAATATTACTTTGGAAGTAACCGAAGAAGCAATAGAATTTATACTGGACGCTGAGTTCGATGAGAAATTCGGGGCCCGACCGCTAAGAAGAGGTGTGCAGAGATACATTGAGGATGTTCTTTCTGAAATGTACATTAAAGGCGAGTTGAAGGACGGGGAAACGATAGTCATCGGTCTGAAAGATAAAATACTTAGATATGACATAAAATAAAAAAGCGGGCTTCAGCCCGTTTTTTTATATTGTAATTCAACGTTAAATAGTGGCATTTTATACAGATGGGAAAGTGATGCAAAAATCTGAACCATTACCAGGTGTGCTTTCAACTTTTATAGAGCCATCATATAGCATTGCAATATGTTTTACGATTGAAAGTCCGAGGCCGGTACCGCCCATTTCGCGGGAACGGCCTTTGTCAACTCTGTAAAAACGTTCGAACAATCGGCTGAGGTGATTTTGGTCGATTCCTATTCCCGAGTCTTTGACATGAATTTCAACCAACCCATCTGATTCAACTGAGTAAAGCTCCACAGAACCCCAAGATACATTGTATTTGATCGAATTATCAATAAGATTAATAAATAACTGTTTTATTCTGTCATTGTCAGCTGATATTTCAATAGTATCACTAAGGTTGTTAGCAACTTTTATATTCTTTTCAATAATATTTTTGCTTAATAGTATTAATGCGTCGTTTGCAACATTCCTGACTTTTACGTTTTCTCTGGGGGACAGGTTGGTATCATTTTCAATACTAGAGAGTGTAAGTATGTCATTTATAAGATTTCCTAACCGCTCTGATTCTATTTCTATGATATTGAGGAATTTCATTGAGGTTGAGGTGTCATTGATTGCTCCCTCTTTTAAAGTCTCAATGAAGCCCTTTATTGAAGTCAGGGGAGTATTCAACTCATGGGTAACATTTGAAACAAACTCGTAACGAAGCCTCTCAAGCTTTTTCATGCGTGTTACATTTTGTAGTGATACTATTACACCATAGCCTTCGTCAAGTTCAAAATAAGAGGCAAAGCAACTTAGAATAAGATCAGCGCTACTAATCTCTTTATGGATTGTTTTTCTTTGTGACATAGTGTCCTCAATCAGCTTAAGAACAGAAGAATTCCTGATAAGACTCATGTTGCCATCAGATTCAACCATGTCAAATCCTGGTAAATTCTTTATATGGTCGTTGGCAAATAAAATTTTATACTCATTATCTACTGCAATTATACTTTCATTGATTGTATTCAGAAGCGTGCTTAACTCACGGTTTCGGTTGACAGTCTCAGCAAATGATTTTTCTAGTTCATCAGTCATCTTATTAAAAGATTCTATTAACTTAGACAACTCATTTTTAGGGGTTTCATGTACCATCCTATGTGAGTAATTGCCTTTTGAGATTTCAACAGAATGTTCGCTCAGTTTTGATATAGGCTTGGAAACTGAGGTTGATATTCTCCAGCTGATTAATACGGCTATAGCCATTGAAACCAAAATAGCAATCAGGGTTGAGAGATAAATAGTCCGTGTTATTGAGTTAATATAGGACAAAGCAACGGAAAGGCGGACAAAATTACCGTCTTCCATTTTGATAGCAAAATACATGTACTCAATTTTTGTAGTGTCGCTTATTCGTATGGATACTCCTATGTCTTCATGAGCTGCTTGAATTAATTCCGGACGAAGCCTGTGGTTGTCCATTGTTGAAATATCTGCAACGGAATCACCAATAACAACGCCATTTGGTTTGATGACAGTAACCCTTACAGAGCGTTCTTCTGAAACATAGGAATTAAGATGCTTGCTGAATGAGACAGAAAACTCATTATAATCAGAAGGATTGTTTTCCCTGATAAAAAACGCAGCGGAACCTGCGTTTGTTTTCAACTCATCTTCAACCTGCATGCGGTATCTACTGACAGATAATTGCGCAATAATAAGTCCAGATACTATTAAAGCAGCTAGAATCAGAAGAATATAGTATAAATTTAATCGACGTTTAAACATGATCACTCCTGTTTCAGACTTTGAACTTGTAACCCAAGCCCCTGACTGTTTCTATATACTTAAAATCAGGGCCGTTGTCACCAAGACGGCGCCTTAGATACCGGATATGGACATCAACAGTACGGGTTTCACCAAAATAATCATAACCCCAGATTTTATCCAGCAGAACATCCCTAGTGAAAACTATCCCGGGATCTGACATCATTAATTCCAAAAGCTGATACTCCTTCAAGGAAAGAGTTAGTTTTTCTCCGTCCTTGATTACTAGATGCTTGGCAGGACTAATTTGAATGCCGCTATTTGTTATAGTTTCAGGAAGGTTACTTGGTGTTTCAACTTTATGACGAGATGATCTTCTCAGCACAGCCTTAATTCTGGATGTCATTTCACGAACATTGAAAGGCTTGGTTATATAGTCATCAGCACCCATTTCAAGTCCAAGGACTTTGTCTAATTCCTCTTTTTTAGCTGTTAGCATTATTACAGGCAAGTTTATGAAAACCGAATCAAGTCTCAATTTAGCCAAAACATCATAACCATCGGTATCAGGAAGCATTATGTCAAGAAGCAGCAAATCACAGATTTTGTTTCCAATTGCTTCAAAAAAATTATGTCCGTTATCAAAACAAACAACTGAAAAACCTGAATTTTCAAGATTATATTTAATCAACTGTTGAATATTTTTTTCGTCTTCCAAGACATAAATCAACTTATTTTTCATATTTACCTAGCTTTCAACATCCTCAAAAGGATTGGATTCTAATGTATCTTTGTGGAAAAGATGAGCAAGGTGTTCATGATTGCCAGTAACAGCATAAGCTACCCACTCTCCGATATTAGTTGCATGGTCTGCCATTCTTTCAATATATTTCGCTATCATGAGCAGATCTATTATATGGTTTATTGATTCAGGATATGTTTTCATTAACTCAGCAAGATCGCTCTTTACAACCTCAAACAATTCGTCCACATAGTCGTCGCTGGCACAAACCTCCTTTGCCATCTCGTAATCGCTTTTAATATAAGCCGAAATAGCCATTACAGTCATTTTTTTAGCCATGGCGGCCATCTTTGGTATGTCTATCAGAGGTTTTATAAATTTCGTATCACCGATATATATTGTTAGTTCGCTGATGTCTGCGGAATGGTCCGCTATTCTTTCAAGATCGGTTATTATTTTAAGTACAGCTGTTATAAGTCGAAGATCCTTTGCAAGAGGCTGCTGGCGTGCTATGAGATTAACACACATTTTTTCGATGTCCTGTTCCATATCATCTATAACATCATCATCTTCTATGATTTGCCGGGCAAGTTTTGTATCCTGGTTCTTAAGAGCCGTAATTGCTAAATCGATTGATTCCTCTACATAGGTGCCCATCTTGAGAAGTGTTGATTGCAACTCTTCAAGGGCTTTATCAAAAGAGAATCTTGTCATAATTAGTGTCCTTTCTGTCTATAAGCATTTTTCGGATAGTTAATCTTATAGTGAAATTACATCTGCTCTTAAGGAATAACATCCCACTATATATAACTATAAACTACGCTGCCGTGTTCAGTAACAATATGCTGGATGCCTATTCCCATGACAACAGTATATTAAACCTTTGTTTGTTAAATCAAGCATTTTATTACGTAGATTGAGGGAGTGCTATTGAAAATTGCTTTTATATCCTTTACATAATGTATTTTCGAGATAATGATAATATTAATTTATTAAGTGTTAATTATGATAATGTTAAAAACATGTTAAAAATATCTATAAATAATTTAAATAAATTAGTTGGATAAATATAATTCAATATAAATTTGAAATATATTTTAATCTTTCAATTATGGGAAGATGCTGTGTGCACTTTTTTTCACAAAGACCGCATTCCACACACTTGTCAACAAGTTCAGGAGGGATACGCCAGTGAAATCTAAGATTACTCTTTAAAGTATCATCATCTTTTAGGATCGTTTTATTATAGGCCAGCATGAATTTTGATACAGGTATTTCCTCCGGGCAATGCTCACAATACCTGCAGCCGGTACATAATTTATCATTAATTTCCTCAGTGAATTTATCAATGCGTGAAATTGTATCCGTAACATAACTTTCAGATAAATTTTGCGGAGAACAGTTAAGGCGGACATGCTCTATGGAATCCATACCGGTAAGAACTACTGTGATTTCCTTATGGGAAGCGTTGAATCTGATCGCAGCGCTTAAAACATCCCTGTCGTCTTCATCCATTATATATGAGAAGTTTTCGGGATTTCCAGGAATGAGTCCTCCCCCAGGGGATTCATTGTAACGACGGCAGTTTCATTCTTATATGCAGCATTTATACCGGTCTGCCTGTATTTATAATTTAAAACATTGTAACCCAGTAGAATCCCATCAAACTTTTTTTGAGAGGCAATATGGGCAATTTCTTCTCCCGTGCAATGGGTTGATATGCATATATGTTCTACAAGTCCTTCTGACTTGGCTTTCAGGAGTTCTTCATAAGGCCCGCCCGGGGCCATACGTTTTGCATAATCATCCATATCCATGACGCACCAGACATGAAAGAAATTTATTTTACTTACATTTAGTCTTTTCAATGATTTTTCAAGGCTGGTCCGCAGGTCGCTTCCTTTCCATGCGGCACATTTTGTAGATACATAAAAATCTTCAGGCATACTTTTAAAAGCATGACCGAAAATCTCCTCGCTTTTATCGTCATTGTAAAAAGGTGCTGTATCGAAATAATTTACACCAAGTTTGTTGGCTTCATGAATCATTTCAGCACAGTAATCATAATCGTAACCATTTTCTTTTTTGGGAAACCTCATTCCACCGAAACCTATGACGGAAACCTGCTTGCCGGTTTTCCCATATTCTTTATAAATCATTAAAACTCCTAAGTTCTGTAATTTGCATTGATGTCGATGTAATCATGGGATAAGTCGCATGTCCAGACAGTTGTGTCATATGAACCTGTACCAAAGTCAATAATTACAAGTAAAGCTTTTTCTTTAAGGACCTTCTTAGCATCAGATTCATTAAAAGGAATGGCTAAACCTTTACTATAAAGTAGCAGCGGTCCGATTCTAATTGAGGTTTCCTTGGGATCGAATTCAGCTCCGGAGTAACCCACGGCAGTTAATATGCGGCCCCAGTTTGCATCTTCCCCGTAAAAAGCAGTTTTTACCAAAGGCGAGTTTGCGACTGTTTTTGCAGCTTTATGAGCATCATCAGGAGACTGGGCATTTAATACCTTTATCTCTATAAGTTTAGTTGCACCTTCACCGTCAGCTGCTATCATCTTAGCCAGTGCTACTGAAACAGCTGTTAGGGCATATTTAAAAGTATCGTAATCAGAAGTTCCTTCAGTTATTTCGGGTGTTTCTGACATTCCGTTCGCAAGAATTAGGACTTTATCACAAACGCTTGTATCGCCGTCAATGGAAATTCTGTTAAATGACAGATCCGCTGATTCCTTAAGCAAGGATTTTAATAAAGCAGGTGATATTAAGGCATCAGTTGTAAGAATCCCAATAATCGTTGCCATATTTGGGTGAATCATGCCTGAGCCTTTAGCCATGCCGCCGATAGTAACAGTCTTGCCTTTTATTTCGAAAGAGACAGAAGCTTCTTTAGGATAAGTATCGGTTGTCATTATTGCTCTTGCTGCAACAATTCCATTTTCAGATGATAATTCAGAGCATGCAGATTTTATTCCGCTTAAAACCTTATCCATGGGCAGGGGATGGCCTATTACACCGGTAGAACCTGTAAGAACTTCCCCCGGGTGTATATTCAATATTGAAGCGCATTTCTTCGTAATAGTTACAGCATCTTCATAGCCGGAAGGTCCAAGGCATGCATTGGCATTCCCGCTGTTAATGAAAACACACCGTGCATTGCCATCTTTTAAATTGTTTGCGCATAAGTCCAGTGAATGACCCCTTACTTTATTAAGTGTAAAGAGGCCTGCTGCATTTGCAGGTCTTTCAGAAAAAACCAATGCGATATCAAGGCCCCCGTTCTTTTTTATACCGGCAGAAATACCAGATGCAGAAAAACCACGGGGGGCAGTTACACCATCTTTGTTAATCGTAAATTTTTCATATAAATTTTCCATAGAAGAATTATAGCATAATGAGGTAGTATTGCTAAATAAATGGCACTTTTTCTAAAACATTTATATGTTTGCGGAGACAGGTCTGAAATTAATGACACTTTGACGATAAAGGACAGGTCTGTAATGAGAGATTTGATTATTTGATGTAATACATTATATTTTGTACAATGGAAACAGGGAAAACCTAAAAAGATTTTTTCTTATGAATCGGGGGCCTTTATGATTTTAATTCCAATCCTTTCAGCAGCGGCAGTTTTTATTGCTTTGCTTGTTATAAGGGCCGGACGTCTAAAGCCGATTGAACATATCTATGAAAAACTCGAGACGGATTTATCAATAGATCTAATCAGTACCGTAGCAAAACTCAAAAAAGCAATAATATGCCGTACTGTTTCCTATAGCGATTATTCTAAATATGATTTTGATGAATTCAATAAATTCAATAATATGATGAGAGAATTATTCCCTGCAGTGCATGATAACATGGACCTGGAAATTGTAAACGGATACAGCCTTCTTTACAAATGGAAAGGGAGTGACAAAAGTCTAAACCCGGGTTTGTTTATGGCTCATATCGATGTAATTCCGATTGAAGAAGAGACTGAGAATGATTGGAAGTATCCGCCGTTCAGCGGAGAAATTGCAGATGGATTTGTATGGGGCAGGGGAACAATGGATATAAAATTACAAATCATAACAATGATGGAATCCTGTGAGAAATTAATTTCAGAGGGTTTTATTCCCAACAGAACAATCTACTTTGCCTTCGGCCACGATGAGGAAGCAGACGGAAGCAACGGCGCAAGGCTGATTGCTGAGAAACTAGAGAAAGAAAATATTCATCTGGAGTTTGTAAATGACGAAGGCGGATGCATAAACAAAGGGATTTTTGCTTCAGTTAAAAAACCAATTGCCTTTATAGGTGTTGCGGAAAAAGGTTTTCTTAATATTAAGGTTGACATATACGGTAGGGGAGGACATACATCCACACCGCCGGAGAATAGTTCCTTAGGGCTTGCTGCAAAAGCTATTTGCAGACTTGAAAAGAAAAAAATGAAGCTGCATTTCACTAAACCGGCTCATAAAATGATAATTTCACTTGGAAGACACATGGGGTTCGCAAGCAGGCTGATTATTGCCAATCTATGGTTATTCAAGCATTTATTTATTAAAATCTTCTCAACTTCCGGCACAACAGGCGAAGCAATGCTTAGAACAACAATAACCCCTACGATGGCCCGGGGCAGCATGGAACCCAATATACTTCCGCAGGTGTCAAGCTTTACAGTGAACTGCAGGATTTTGCAGGGAGAAACCATGGAAGATGTTATTAAGCACATTGAAAAAGCCTGCCGTGGTATGGAATATAGAATAAAAATTCTTAGACATGAGGAACCATCGCCATTAAGTCCGACAGATAGTGAAATATTTAAAAAAATTGCTGGAACAGTAAGGGGTTATAATGAAAAAACTGCAATTATTCCATATTTTATGGTTGCAGGCACTGACAGTGTTAAGTATGAAAAAATATGCCGGGATATAATAAAATTTTCGCCTTATAGCATTGAGATGCAGGACATGAAAAGAATACACGGCACAAACGAAAGAATTTCACTTGAAAACATAGATAGATGTAATAAGTTTTACCTCACTTTATTTTCTACCCTATGATAACAATTACCTGGAAACTATAAAACCAATGTTTCGCCCGGTTGCATCAATCTGTATTCTGTTCTAGAATCAGCTAATAATTCTTTAAATTCATCCGGATTGCACATAACAGCTGGAAAAGTATTGAAATGCATTGGAATGCAAACAGCCGGTGAAAGCAAAGATACTGCACTGGATGCATCGACGGAATCCATTGTGTAATTCCCTCCAATCGGCAGCATTGCAGCGTCAATATCATACTTCACTCCGATTAAAGACATCCCGGCAAAAAGAGATGTGTCACCAGCATGATAAAAGGTTTTCATGTTGTAGCGGATAATAAATCCGCATGCCAGTCCGCCGTATGAACCATCGGGGCATGATGATGAATGCACCGCCTCAACAACTGAAACAATTGTTTCCCCAATAGACAAAGACCCTCCTGTATTAAAACCATGTACTTTAACGCCCTGTTTGGCAAGCCATCGCGATAATTCAGCCATCGCGTATACAGTGCATCCTGTTCGGAGCGCTATGCTTACAGTGTCTCCGATATGATCCCTGTGACCATGGGTAAGCAATATGGCATCTGGAGAGAATTCATCGGGGTGTTGACTACATAGAGGATTTTGGCTGATAAAGGGATCAATAAGAATTTTTAGGTCGGTATTGATGAAGGCTGCAGCATGGCCCAAGAAATTTATTTCCATAATTTACTCCTAACATCTCGGTACTTTTATATGGTATATTATACCAAGTAATTAATTTTTGAGGTAATATGAAAAAGAAACTTAGGGCTGACCTCATTTTGTTGATAATAACTACCTTCTGGGGTATAAGCTTTCCACTGATGAGAAATGTTCTGGATTTTATTCCGGCAATTCCTTACCTTGCAGTCAGGTTTACACTTGCGGCAATTGTAGTTTCATTGGTTTTTATTAAAAAGCACAGATTAATCAAGAATATGGAATTAAAGGGCGGACTTGTAATAGGATTTCTGCTTTTTGGTGGAATGACACTGCAGGTTTACGGATTATACTATACTACTGCATCTAATTCTGCATTCATAACCTCGATGGCAGTTGCCTTTGTACCAATTCTGCTTGCTTTGTTCTTCAGGACTAAAACAAATAAGTTTACTGTATGGGGTATTATTGTTGCATCAATCGGGCTTTTCCTGATATCCGGCGTGATTCGATTGGAGTTTAATCCCGGGGATTTTCTGACATTATTATGTGCAATTGCCTTTGCCTTGCAGATAATATATATAGATAAATTCACTAAAAAAGGAGAGCCGGGGAGTATAGCGATTGTTCAGTTATGGACAGCTGCAATTCTGACTTCTGCAATATGGCTTTTCTGGGATAAATCCCAAATAGTTTTCAATGTTGAAGTAATTATAGTGATAGTCGTTACCGCAGTTTTTGGAACAGCAATGGCATTCTCGGCACAGATATTAGTCCAGAAAGATACTTCACCTGCCCATGCTGCATTGATTTTTACCATGGAACCTTTATTCGCACTATTTTTTGCATTGATAATACCTGATAATCTTGGTAGTGTTGAAAGCCTGACAGTAGTTGGCGGTATAGGATGTTTTCTGATTTTGTCCGGTACTGTAATAAGTGAATTTAAGACATTGGCAGCGAAGAGGAATAGTAGGCTTACAGACAGGAGAGCAAATAAATCTGCGGGGAAATGATTGGCGAATGTACCATACGATATCAGAATATCTTAAAAACCAATATGGAGGGAAGATTGCGAAAATCAGTATAAACGGAGGGTTTTCGTGTCCGAATCGTGAAAGCGGAGGAAAAGGCTGCCTTTTTTGTACAGATTCCGGGGCAGGGGAATTCTCGGGAAATCCTTCAGAACCCATAAAAAAGCAAATATCCGATGGCAAAAAGATCATGGACAGAAAATGGGATAACAAAGGATATATCGCATATTTTCAAAACTTTACGAATACCTATGGTAGCTGCGATAAGCTAAAAAAAGCATATGACGAGGCTTTATCATGTGAGGGGGTAATAGGTATTGCGATTTCAACGCGTCCGGATTGCCTGGGTAGCGAAGTAATAAAATTACTAGATGAATATAACAGGAAAACTTTCCTTTGGGTAGAATTGGGTTTTCAGACATCGGATGAGAATACAGCCTCACTAATTAACAGGGGCTATGGGAATTTTGTCTTTTGGGAAGGCTTTAATTCACTTAAGAGACATAGTATTAGGACAGTCGTGCACTTAATTGCAGGATTGCCAGGCGAATCAAAAAATGAATTTCTTAATTCAGTAAAATATGTTAATAACATAAAACCTTGGGGTATTAAACTACACAGCATATATATTCAATTAAACTCCCCGCTGAATGATTACTCAATCAGGACAGGATTTGAACCCCTTGAGATGACTGAATATATAGATTGGGTAACGGATGCTTTGGTGATTATTGACAGTGAAATTATAATTCATAGAATTACGGGCGACCCCGATCGGAAAAAACTGGTAAAACCGTTATGGCAAAGGGATAAGCTTAGGGTGTTGAGTGAAATTAGGAAAGTATATTCAATCAAGTTAGATACAATAAACTAAGAGCCGTTTTTAACATCTTCAGTCAGAAGATGTATATATTCATCAATTTTCAAAATGGATTTCGGATAATATACAACATCAAAAGTGCTGACCGTTCGCATCATTTCAATGGCCTTTGAATAATCTTTAATTCCTGCGGCTTCTACTGCTTTATTATATGTGTTTCTCGAATCATGTAACAAGATTCCCTTATCTATTAAGACAGGTATATGCGGGGAGGTGTATGCAGAAAAAAAGAAGAAGTCGTTTTCGGCCTCAATAAATGATTGATATGTTATTTTTTCATACATAAAGTCATCCAGGACAGCAGAAGCTGATTCATTGAATTTTTCTGAATTAATAAAAGAATGGAATATTCGCGAAATTTCATATAAGTTTTCACTGTCCTGTCCATTAAGGTAAGTATTAATATAGTAATCGTTGCAGACAATAAACAAAACATTCGAGAATGATTCAAGGAAATCACTGTTATTTTTCATCGAAGTATATACTTCAGGCCAAATATTATCAGCGGCATCAGATTCACCGTTTTGTACATAGGTAAGAAACTGGTTAGCTAAAGCTATTTCTTCATTGTTGGTTTTTTGTTCAGCATAAATTATATATGCGACATTTGCGGCTGCAACTAAAAATGCAAAAACGAGAAGCCAGACAAGGAGTTTTTTTATGGTTGCATCATCCGGTAGGTGAATCATGTTTTCCTCCGGATGATTTAATTTCATTTTTCTTGGTTGTAAACACAAGCTTTAATAATATTGGTGTAATTATTGATGTAATTATGACCATCATTGCTATGGGGGCGAACATTGTTGAGGAAATAATGCCTGCAGCAACGCCTTTGTTTGTGACAATTAAAGCGACTTCACTTCTCGCGACCATTCCGACTCCTATGCGAAGAGCATCTTTATTATCAGAGCCGGTTAATTTGGCACCGATTGCCCCGCCGGCAATTTTTGTTAAAATCGCAACACCTGTAATTGACAGTGCAAGCCATAAGAATGACCAGCTGAAAGAGGTAATTTCAATGCTTATGCCTATAGAAGCAAAGAAAATCGGTGTAAGGAACATATACGATAGAATTTCAAAACGCCTGTGAATATAACCGCTGTGGACAGTCGTTGATATGATAAGTCCTGCTATGAAGGCTCCGGCAATATCAGCGACTCCAAAATATCGTTCGCCGATAAAAGCGAGGAAAAGACAAAAAGCAAAGGCAAAAATGGGAAATCGCCTTTTCTTTTTATGAACTTTCGAGTAGCTGTTGAAGAATTTGCTTATAGGGATACCAATGATGACTGCGACAAAGAAGAACAATATGATTTTAATAAGCACACCGCCGATTGAGCCGCCGGCGCTATCTCCGGACATTCCCATGAGAATGGTTAGAATGACAAGACCGAGTACATCGTCAAGTATTGCCGCACCAAGTATAATAGTACCTGCACGGGTTTTCAATTTACCCATCTCCTGAAGTGTTTCAACGGTAATTGACACACTGGTCGCAGTTAAAATAACACCTAGAAATATATTTTTCAGCAATGGTACAAATGACATATTAAATGCAGATGCTACCAGAAATCCACCGGCCAGGGGGATTATTACACCCATTAGGGCAACTGCAACGGCAGCTTTACCGGCCTTTTTAAGTTCCTTAAGATTAACTTCTGTGCCTGCGCAGAACATAATTATTATTACACCGATCTCTGCAAGATCATGGATTAAGGTAGATTCATGAATTATGCCTAAAACAGCCGGACCGAGTATTAGCCCTGCTAAAAGAGCACCTACTACCTGCGGAAGCTGAAATTTGCGTGTAAGAACGCCTAATGCCTTTGTGCTAAGAAGGATTATCGCTAGATCTACTAAAAATTCAATACCCAATTTAAATACCAGTCCTTTTATCTTAAGGTAATATATCAAAAACATTTGTGATTGACAAGCTGTATATATAGTTATGAGAATATATGGAGATTTAAAGCTCATTTATTTAAACCCTAATATTCCATCCTTGACAAATGACAACCTTGTATTTATTATATATGCAAAGCTATGACGAAGAGCTTTTTATATGGAAACCGACAGGGAAGGACGCCGAGACTGAGAGCGTCCCGGGTGAAAATATAGAAAACAGCGACACTTCCGAGCCGATGGTTTGAAAATATAAAGTAGGGCCATACGTTTACCGCGTTAAGGAACCGAGTGGGCCGATTAGGCCAACAAGGGTGGCACCGCGGTTAATTCCCGTCCCTTGCAGCAGGACTGTGAGAGGCGGTTTTTTATTATCCGTAATAATATATGCCGGGGAATGGCAAATGGAGGAAATGATGAAGATATCATTACCAAAGGGAACGAAGGACATATTGCCTTCTGAAATGGATAAATGGAATTATGTGGAAGACGCTTTTTCCAAGGCCTGTAAGAATGCAGGTTACGGAGAAATACGTATCCCTGTTTTCGAATATACTGAATTGTTCAACAGGGGGGTAGGCGACTCTACGGATATAGTTCAAAAGGAAATGTATACCTTTGAAGATAAGGGAGGCAGATCACTGACTTTAAGGCCGGAGGGCACTGCAGGCGTTGTCCGCAGTTACATAGACAAGGGAATGGCGTCATTACCTCAGCCTGTAAAACTTTTTTATATGATAACCGCCTATAGATATGAAAATGTTCAAAAAGGAAGATACAGGGAGTTTAACCAACTCGGGGCTGAAATTTTCGGTGTTGACAAGCCTTATGCTGATGTTGAAGTGATATCAATACTGGGTAACTATTTTAAAAGCCTGGGCATAGGAGATCTTTCGCTAGAAATAAATAGTATCGGATGCAAAAAATGCAGGCCTGCCTACAATCAAAAACTGAAAGATTATTATAAAGATAAAATCGACGTCATGTGCAATGATTGCAAAAGGCGCTATGAAACTAATCCGCTCAGGCTTATAGATTGTAAGAATGAAAAATGCATAGCAGTCTCAAAGGATGTGCCTTTTATTACCGATAACCTTTGCGGGGAATGTGCCGGACACTTCTCAAGGGTTAAAAGCGGCCTGGAAAGTATGGATATCAAGTATACAATTAACAAAAGTATTGTAAGGGGACTTGACTATTATACTAAAACTGTATTTGAGTTCGTTTCTGAAAACGTCGGGACTCAGGGGACCATCTGCGGAGGCGGAAGGTACGACGGCCTGGTTGAAGCCCTGGGTGGAAATGACGTGCCGGGGATAGGGTTTTCCATGGGCACGGAAAGGCTGCTCATGGAGCTGGAAAGCAGGGGAATTAGCCTGGATGAAAAAGAACGACCGGAAATATATTTTGTTACAGTAGGAGAAAAAGCATATTCATATTCAAGAAAACTGTCTTGTGCTTTAAGAAGAGCCGGTGTCTATACTGAAATAGATTTGCTTGGCAGAAGCGTTAAGGCGCAGATGAAGGATGCCAACCGCAAGAATGCGGTCTATACGGTGGTTATGGGCGATGAGGAAATATCCATGAACAAGGCGGTTATAACAATAATGGATACCGGAGAGAAAAAAGATGTAAGCCTGGATTCAATATACAAAAGAATTATAGAGAAGAAAGTGTAGGTGGTGGATATGGCAGAGTCAATGGAAGGCATGAAAAGAACAGGAAGATGCACGGATTTCAATAATTCAGACATAGGGCGCAGCGTTTGCGTCATGGGATGGGTGAATAAAAAAAGGAACCTGGGTGGAGTAATATTCATTGATGTACGTGATGTCAGTGGAATAATGCAGGTTGTCTTCAAAAGCGAGTTGAATGCAGAACTGTTTAAAAAAGCCGAAAAAATTAGAAATGAATATGTAATTGCTGTAAGTGGAAAAATTATAGAAAGAGACGAAGATACAATAAATTCTATTTTAGAAACAGGATATATTGAGGTAGTTGCAGAGGAGCTGAAGATATTATCTGAAGCAGCGACTCCGCCGATTGATATGGATGAAAACAGCAAGACAAACGAACTACTTAGATTAAAATACCGTTATCTGGATTTGAGGCGTAAAAATGTACAGAAGAATTTTATACTAAGGCATAAAGCAGTTAAAATAGCGCGTGATTTCTTTGATGAGAACGGATTTTTAGATATTGAAACTCCTTTCATGACAAAAAGCACACCGGAAGGTGCAAGGGATTACCTGGTTCCAAGCAGAGTTAGCAAAGGTACTTTTTATGCGCTTCCCCAGTCACCGCAGATTTTTAAGCAGCTGCTTATGGTTTCAGGTTTTGACAGATACATGCAGATTGTAAGGTGTTTCCGTGATGAAGACCTTAGGGCCGACAGGCAGCCGGAATTTACACAGATAGATATTGAAATGTCTTTTGTAGATGAAAATGATGTTATTTCAATGAACGAGAAATTCATAAAAAGACTTATGAAGGACATCAAGGGTATTGATATTGAGCTGCCGCTTAAATCTATGACATATCAGGAAGCCATGGATAGATTTGGCTCAGATAAACCAGAGGTCAGATTCGGACTTGAGCTGGTTGATCTTTCAGATATACTAAAGGAGAGCGGGTTCAAGGTGTTTTCAGGTGCAGTTAAAAACGGGGGAAGCGTCCGTGCGCTTAATGCCAAGGGATGTGGTAAGAAATTCAGCAGACGTGAAATTGATGCGCTTGTTGAACATGTAAAGATTTATGGCGCAAAAGGCATGGCATGGATTACTGTTGAAGAAAATGAACTGAAATCCGCCATAACTAAATTTCTAAGCAAAATTGAAATAGAAGGAATTCTAAAGGCTGTCAGCGCTGAACCAGGTGACTTGATTTGCTTCATAGCTGATAATAATAAAGTTGTATATGATTCGCTTGGTGCTTTGAGGTTGGAATTGGCGCGCAAACTTGAGCTTTTAAAAGATAATAGTGAATTCAGTTTCCTTTGGGTTACGCATTTTCCGCTTATGGAATATGACGAGGAAGAAAAAAGATGGACCTCAACCCATCATCCGTTTACATCACCTTTGGACGAGGACTTAGAAAAGCTTGATACCGACCCCGGCTCAGTAAGGGCTAAGGCATATGACCTTATTTTAAACGGCGTTGAACTGGGTGGCGGAAGTATCAGAATACACAGGCGTGACATACAGAAGAAGATTTTCAACCTGCTTGGCTTTACTGATGAAGAGGCTCATGAGCGCTTCGGATTTCTCTTGGAAGCTTTTGAGTACGGTGTTCCTCCGCACGGCGGGATTGCATACGGCCTTGATAGGCTTATAATGTTACTCGCAGGTGAGAGGAGTATAAGGGACGTAATTGCTTTCCCTAAAATCCAAAACGCTTCATGTCCGATGACTGACGCACCATCGCATGTTGATGACAATCAACTAAAAGAACTGGCGATTAAAATAGATGAAGAAGAACTATAGATTTCATTATGATAAGACACAACAGAGCGGAACCGAAGGAATTCGGTTCCGTTTTCTTTATAACGCTAAATAAATTTGATATAATATTCAGATAGGACGGTGCAATATGGATTCGGCTGAACTGCTTAAAGGCCTGCAGACATTTTATAGTAAACGTCAATGTAAAGATGTATCTCCCGGCGCATATTGCTTTACGCCTGGTCTGGAGCCCACATATTGGGCTAGCAGCTATCCGGCATTGTTGTTTTCTCTTGTCGGCTTACTGAAATTAATTGATACAGATATCAAAGAGCAGTGGCTTAAATATCTGCAGGACGGGCAGAATGGTGAAACAGGATTCTTTATGGAACCAATTACCGAAGCTAACCAGCCGGTCGGGCCGACACACAGCGCAGAAGATCTTTTATGGCATGGTTCAACATTCATCATAGGAGCCATGCATGTATTGGATGGAAAACCCAGGCATCCTTTCTCACTAATCAATGAATATAAAAAACCAGGTGATATGGAAAAATGGCTCGTAGGCCTTGGCTGGGATAACCCATGGAAAGCCGGCAACCGGACTTATGATATGGGTTGCATTATGGGCTCGGATTATGAAATAACCGGAGACAGGACTAATCTAAGGGCCATGGATGAATTTTTTGAGTGGCATGATGCAAATACTGATGGAAATACCGGCTGGTGGAATCCCAATGGAGATTCGCCATTGTACATGCAGCAGTTCGGCGGATATCATTCACTTATGGTTTACTGGATGTTTGACAGGGAAGTGCCTGACCCGGAAAAGATGATTATGAGCTCTTTATCACTGCAATCTGCAAACGGCAGCTATATGGAGCACGGCTGCTGCGGAGATATGGATGTTATCGATACGATTGTTACACTATCACGCCAATATGACATATGTCATAGAGAAGTAAAAGAATCCGTTGAGAAATTTTATCCTTATTTAATGGGATTATGGGATTATGATGGCGGATTCATAGGTCTGCACGACAGACTGCATATTGACTTAGGCTGGAAATTGCATGAAGGAGAAGTTGGAAGGCCAGATGCCTGCAGTACATATTTCAGGACGTTCACATTGGCACTGGTAAATGAAATACTGGAACTTGACTGGCTGAATGAAGTAAACTGGAAACACATGGATGGATTCTGTCACGGAAGGAGGCCTGATTTACTGTTATGACGAATTATCAGAAAGCTTATGAAGATATATTGAATTATGTTGAAAGCCTTGAAATAATAGACACCCATGAACATCTTGCGTCTTCGGAGGACAAAAGGAATCTTAATAATGACTTCCTGACTGATTTTCTTTCCCATTATCTGTCCAGCGACCTGATTTCAGCAGGGCTATCAAAGGTTGAATTCGACGAAATCAATAACAAAAAATTACCAATAAAAGAAAGATGGATGCTTGTTGAGCCACACTGGAATAATTGTAGATATACAGGATACGGACGCGCAGTTTTACGTATTTTGAATGACCTTTATGGTTTTGATGATATGGACTCATCAAATATATCTAAAATAAATGATGTTTATATGAAAACATTTAGAAAAGGTTACTTCAGGGAAATACTAAAAGACAGATGCAATATTAAAATAAGCATCCTTGACAACTGGGATAACTGTATTCCGGATCCTGAATTCTTTGTGCTTGCCCTGCATATTAACAGGTTAATTATGCCGGAAGACCCACAGTTAATTAATACATATGAAAAAGAAACCGGTATAAAAGTAAATTGTTTTAATGATTGGTTGCTGTTGGTTGATAAGTATATAGGTGATAAAATTCTATCAGGCTGCAGGATAATGAAATGTTCTCTTGCTTATGAACGCAATATAGAATTTAACATAGCTTCAAGAAAAACTGCAGAAGCTGAATTTAATAATGCATTCGGGATAATGAAGACTAAATCAGGTAATGCGCTTTTTTCTACTGAAAAAACTAAGAAATTTCAGGATTTTATGTTACATTATATTTTGAAAATTGCTGCAGAATATAAAATTGCAGTGCAATTTCATACCGGACTTCAGGAAGGAAACGGGAATGACCTGAGGAACAGCAATCCGCTGCTTTTAACAAATCTGTTTTTGAATTATCCTGATGTGGTTTTTGACATATTCCATATAGGATATCCTTTTTACATGGAGGCAGGTGTGCTGTCAAAGAATTTTCCAAATGTTTTCCTCGATATGTGCTGGGCCCATATCATTTCGCCAAATGCGTCTGTTAATGCATTGCTTGAGTGGCTGGATACTGTTCCGATTAATAAGATAAGCGCCTTCGGCGGCGATTACCTTTTTGTCGAGGGCGTTTACGGACATCTGGCAATAGCCAGGGAAAATGTGAGCAGGGCACTGGCAATCAAAGTAACAGAAGGTGCATTTAACTTAGAAGAAGCGAAAAAGATTGCGAAAATGCTGTTTTTTGACAATCCAAATAATTTATTTAAACTAGGTATGTGAATAGGAGAATTTTTGATTAATGATAAATAAACAAAACTTTAAGATTTTAATAGTTATTGCAGCGGTTGTAATGCTTGCTTTTTCTTTGACCGGGTGCATAAAAATACCAATTGAGCTTTATGGCTATATTGATAAAGACGGTGATTGGGTCATTGAACCTTATTACCACATGGCGCTTCCCAGCAGCGACGGAATGCTGGCTGTCAGGGCTGGTGAGGAAGGTTACGGCAAGTGGGGTTTTGTAAATCATACCGGAGAGATTCTAATAGAACTTGAATATGATGCAGTGGGACTTTTTGAAGCCGGGATGGCACCGGTTATGAAGCTTGATGATGACAATGATGAAATATGGTGGTTTATTGATAAAAAAGGCAATAAATTGTTCAATAGAGACTTTGGAGGTGCATTGTCTTTCAGTGAAGGCCTGGCAGCCGTAATGAGCCTTGAGGATGACACAGAAGGTCTTTGGGGCTATATTAATGAAACAGGCGAATGGGTTATAAAACCTGCATATGCAGAAGCCAGTTCTTTCTCAGAGGGTCTTGCAATGTATCTCGAAGGTGCAGGTTCCGCAGGAGTAGCCGGCTATATCGACAGGGAAGGCAATGTGGTTATTGAAGCCCGATATACATATGCGAGGAACTTTCACGATGGATTGGCTGCCATAAAGCTTTCCGCAGATACAGAAAAAGCAGATTGGGGTTACATTGATAAGGAAGGGAATATTGTAATTGACTTCACTTACAGCTTTGCAAAGCAATTTTCCGAGGGTCTTGCGCCTGTCTATATCGGGGATACTCTCAGGGGAAGCTGGGCATATATCGATGAGTACAATAATATTGTGATTCCGCCGGGCCTTTCAGAAGCCTTTAGTTTTTCCGAAGGGCTGGCTGCTGTACAGACTGAATTCGATGCCGGTACAAATTGGGGATACATCGACATAAACGGAAATCTTGTACTTGGCGGATTGTTTTCAGCGGCATCGGATTTCAAAGAAGGGATTGCCCCCGTCGGTGTTATAGCGGACAGATAATATGTTTGATAAAAATTGGGATTATTTAAGTTCAAATAATGAATATAAATCTATATCTGATGAGCTTCTTAGAATCAGGGGTATAAAAGACCCTGATTCTTTTCTTATTCCTGATTTTAACAATCTGCATGACCCATTTCTAATGAATGATATGCATAAAGCTGTATCCAGGATTAGGAAGGCTTTGGAAAAGAATCAAACAATTTGTATATATGGCGACTATGATGCCGACGGATTAACTTCTGCAGCAATTTTAGTGAGATATTTAAGGAGTTTGGAAGCAAATGTAGAATACTATATTCCGGATAGGTTTGATGATGGGTATGGATTGAATATTGATAGCCTGGGTTTGATTGCAGATAAAGGAACAAAACTTGTAATTACAACAGACTGCGGAATTAATTCAGTTAAAGAGGTGGAATTCCTTAATAAAAAAGATGTGGATATAATTATTACCGACCATCATATGCTAATCGGAGAGTTACCGAAAGCCTATGCAGTAATTTGCTGTACCCGTGCAGATAATATTTATCCATACGAAAACCTTTCCGGGGCGGGAGTTGCATTTAAATTGGCAAGTGCTTTGAATATGTCCTTATCCATAAATGAAATCGATAAAAACCTGATTCTTTTAGCTGCCCTTGGGACCGTAGCAGACATTGTTCCGCTGGACGGCGAAAACAGGATTATAGTCAGAAGGGGAATGGAGTTAATCAAAGAAGGAATTAACTGCGGAGTTGATGCCTTATTAGAAAATGCAGCAACCGGCAGGAAAAATATATCATCTTATACTATTGGTTTTATTCTTGGGCCCAGAATAAATGCTGCCGGAAGGATGGGAAAAGCTGATTCAGCACTGGAGCTTCTTCTTACAGATGATTTTAACAAATCCCGGGAACTTGCTGAAATACTATCAAAGCTTAACAGCAGGCGAAAAAAGGAACAGAATGATATTTACAATAATGTGCTGGATGATTTAAGAAAAAATCCTGAAATACTTGAGTTTCCTGTTATAGTAGCGGCGGGTGAAAACTATAATAAGGGTGTTATTGGCATAGTTGCCTCTAAAATAAGCGAAATATTTAAAAAACCATGCATACTTCTTTGCATATCGGGTGAAAGCGCAGAAGGTTCAGGCAGAAGTAAGGGAGAACTCTCACTCATTGATGCCCTGAAATATTGCAGTGGTGTTTTAGAGAGTTTTGGAGGCCATAGGAACGCTGCAGGTTTGTCTCTTGATACTTCAAATATAGTTAATTTCAAGAAAATGCTCGCTGAATATGCAATGAAAGAAGGATATCCAGGGTCGGATGGTAATAAAATGATTATTGATTTATGCATAAGCCCTGGAAACTTAAATATAACAGAGGTTCAAAAGATAGCGGATTTTGAACCCTATGGAATCGGTAATTCAAAGCCGGTTTTTGCAATGGAAGAGGTGACTCTTGAAGACTATAGGATTATTGGTTCGGACAGGAAGCACCTGAGCCTTAGATTTGGAAAAGATAATAAATATTATAAGGCCGTATGCTTTAATTCGTCGCAATATGAACCCTTGCTCAATTTAAAAGGTATTTATAACATCGCATTTACAGCTGAAATAAATGAATTCCGCGGAAACAGAAACATTCAGCTCATGATAATAGATATAGAATTTCCTGATTATGATGAATATATCCTTGATTTATTAATTGTTAGACTTTTGGTGCATATGGTAAAATATGAAAAAGGCAGGAGGATTCACAATAATTTAAGTGATTTGTCTGCTAAGTTTTATGAAATAGGGATGCCTGGCGCAGCAAAAAGGATTTTAGGCAGGGGAAATGACTTTTTTATAAACCGAGAAAAAATCGGTGAGGTATATAATGAAGTCAGTAAAATAGAACCAGGTGGTGCATTTAATATTAATAATGGTTTAGGCGGGTTAATGCCTGATGAGATCTGCTTTGCTATAGAAATTATGATTGAACTCGGCATATTAAAAGTGTACAGGGAGGGTATGTATACATACAGGGTTTTTGACAAGCCTGATATGACAAAAAAGAAACTTGAAAAATCTCTGATATATAATACTTTTAGAAAATTGGAAGGTCGGAATGGATAGTAGTTTCAGGGAACTGACTGAAAAAATAAAAAAATATAATCCGAACTCAAATTTCGAAATAATCGAAATGGCATATGAAGTTGCAAAAAAATATCATTCGGGACAGGTAAGGCTGTCCGGGGAAGAATTTGTAAAACATCCTCTTGAAGTGGCAAAGATACTGGCTGACCTAGAATTGAATTCCAAAACTATTGCTGCAGGCATCATGCATGATGTAATTGAAGATACAGATGCAGAATACCATGAGATAAAGGAGCTTTTCGGTGAAGAAATTGCCGATATGGTTGAAGGTGTCAGCAAACTGTCCAAACTTACGCTGGATACAAGGAAAGAGCAGCAGGTTGAAAGCCTGAGGAAAATGCTTATGGCAATGTCAAAGGATATCCGGGTCATCATAATAAAGCTTTCCGACAGACTGCATAATATGAGAACACTCTCACATGTTTCCAGGGAAAAACAGATTGAAAAGTCAACGGAAACCATGGAGATATATGCGCCTATAGCCCATAGGCTGGGAATGTCTGCATTTAAATGGGAACTTGAAGACCTGTCGTTCAGATATCTGTATCCGGATGAGTATAAAAGCATTGTTAAGAAGATTGCTGCAAAGAGGAAAGAACGCGAAGAATATATAACCCGCATTATCGGGGAAATAAGTGTTAATCTCAAAGAAAAAAATATAATTGGCAACATTGACGGAAGGGTGAAGCACTTATATAGCATATACAGCAAAATGAAAAGGCAAAACACAACCATTGACCAGGTATTTGACTTGTTTGCTGTTCGCATTATTGTGGATTCAATAAAAGATTGTTATGCAGCCCTTGGAATGATACATGAGATTTTCAGGCCTGTTCCCGGAAGATTTAAAGATTATATTGCCATGCCTAAGCAAAATATGTATCAATCCCTGCACACGACGCTTATAGGTATGAAAGGACAGCCTTTCGAAGTCCAGATAAGGACGCATGAAATGCATACTATTGCTGAGTATGGTATTGCTGCGCATTGGAAGTATAAACAGGGCATTAGTAAAGCCGATGACATGGAAAGTAAGCTGGCATGGCTGAGGCAAATGATTGACTGGCAGAAAGATACGGCGGACGTTGATGAATTTTATGATAATTTAAAATTAGATTTGTTTGCTGATGAAGTGTTTGTTTTTACCCCGAAAGGTGATGTAAAGACACTTCCGGCCGGCTCAACCCCGATAGATTTTGCATATTCTGTTCATAGTGCAGTAGGGAATAAAATGACCGGCGCAAAAATAAACGGTAAAATCGTACCGATCAGCTATATTTTAGAGAACGGAGATATAGTTGAGATAATAACATTATCTTCTTCAAAAGGCCCCAGCAGGGATTGGTTGAAAATTGTAAAGAGTGCACAGGCTAAAAATAAAATTAAACAATATTTTAAAAAGGAACATAGGGAAGAGAATATAGAAAAGGGCCGTGAAATGATTGAACACGAGCTTAAAAGGCAATCTTTGGTATTTTCAGAACTTTTCAAACACGAATATTATGAAGATATGCTTAAAAGATATAATTTTAAATCATTGGATGATGCTTTGGGAGCTGTAGGATATTCGGGAATTACAGCAAACAAAATTATTTCTAAATTAAAGGAAAGCTATAGAAAGATTCACGGGAAGGATCCGTCCGGAAAAGAAAAGGAACAGCAGAGAGGAAAAGTAAGCCCTGTAAATACAACTGACGAGAAAGGCATAATTGTAAAAGGTATTAATAATTGTCTCGTTACAATCGGGAAATGCTGTAATCCTGTGCCGGGTGATGAAATAGCTGGATTTATTACAAGGGGCAGGGGAGTTACAATTCACAGAAAAGACTGTATAAATGTAATTAATGATCCTAGCTTTAAAGAGAGGGAAATTGAAGTTGAATGGTCGGAAAATACGTCTTCCGACTACAAATCAGAAATTGTAATAAAGGCACATGACAGAAATAATCTTCTAAATGAAATAACAAATATCCTCAATGAATCAGGGACATCTCTTTCTTTTGTCGAGGGCAAGGCAACTAAAGAAGGAATGGCTATTTTTAAACTATCGTTAATTATTTCAGATAAAGAGCAGCTGTCATCTTTAATTAAAAAATTGAAGAGAATCAGCGGAGTAACTGATATAACAAGGACAAACAGAAAGGCCAAAAAGAAATGAGGGCTGTCATACAAAGGGTAAAATCAAGTAGTGTTTCAGTAGCCGGCGGAGTAATAGGAAGTATCGGCAGGGGGATGACTGTGCTTCTGGCTGTAAAGAATGATGATGATGAGTCGGACGCCAGATTCTTAGCAAAAAAGGTAATGCAGCTTAGGATTTTTCCCGATTTAGAAGAGAAAATGAACTTGTCAATACAGGATGTCAAGGGAGAACTGCTGATTATCAGCCAATTTACATTATACGGAGATTGTAAAAAAGGCAACAGACCGAGTTATTCACAGAGCGCATCTGCTGATAAAGCTGAAACCCTATATGAGTATTTCATAGGTTTTATAAAATCAAATTATGCAAATAAGGTAAAAAGCGGGGAATTTCAGGCCGATATGCTCTTAAACATTCAAAATGACGGACCTGTTACTTTAATTGTCGATAGCAGGAAACTATAGATGGATAAATTAGAGATTAAGCGTTTCACCAGCAGGATGCTGGGTGCCAATACATATATTATTTATAATGATGGTGAGGGCATTATTGTTGATCCATGTACTAAAGTGCATATAATAAAAGATTTCTGCGAATTGAATAAATTAAATATAATTAAAATAGTCTTGACTCATTGCCACATTGACCACACATTATATCTTGATGAGTATATAAGAGAATTCAACACTGAATTTGCAATTCACGAATCGGGAAACAAACTGAATCAAAACGACAAGCTGAACGGTGCGAGATTATTTGGCATGAAAAAGTCATTCAGGCCTGCAGACATTTTATTGAAAGGCGGCGATGAAATTAAAGTCGGTAATTTTAGATTGAAAATTATTGAAACCCCGGGACATTCACCAGGTTCAATATGCATTTATTCCGATAAAATACTTATCAGCGGCGATACACTTTTTAATTTGTCAGTAGGCAGGTCAGACCTTCCGGGAGGAAATCAGGAAAAATTAACCATATCACTTCAAAAACTTATGGATTTGCCTGAAGATACAATAATTTACCCCGGGCACGGCACTTTTTCAACTATTAAATATGAAAAAGCTAATAATCCATACTTGAATTATCCGATGGAATTGTAAAAATAAATTGGATATAACATATATTCAGTTGTTTATATATAAGAATTATGACAAAATTTATTGCTTATTATTAAATAATCAATTATAATTTTTATATACAAAAGACAAATTGCGGAGTTACTAATGAAGAAATACATATTCCTTTTAATAGTAATAATTGTTCTGGCTGTCGGGACCAGTGTAAGCGCTGAGTCTTTTTTTGCGGAAATTTCCGGTGACAAAGTACTGATGAGAAATACCGGAGATGATGGCGTCGTCGAACTGAAATCAGTAGATATATACAACCTTGAAGATTATAAGTATTTTGGGATAAGGGCAATGGCTGAAAGCTGCGGGGCTGAGGTTAGCTGGGACGATAATACCAAAACGGTTTTAGTAATCCATAATGATCTTGTAATTTCTCTAAAAAACAACAGCAGTGATATTTTTATAAACGGTAATAAGTATAATTTCGGATATCCTGTAATTATAATAGACGGAAAATCATATGCTCCCCTTGAATTATACAAAGCTTTTACCGGTGAACTGCAGGCTTCTGTTGAAAGCATCCCGGCACTTTCATCAGATTTATATGAATCCGGCAACGGACTAGTAATTGAAAAAGGTGAAAATTCTGACCGTATTAAAATCAAGGGAGCTGCCGAAGGATTGATTCATGATTTCCTACTGTCAAATCCCGGAAGAATTGTGCTGGACATTGAAGATATAAATATCTCAGGTTCATTTTCAATAGGACGCACTTATACCGGAATACGACATTTCAAAGGTTCAGACGATGTTACAAGGATTGTTTTTGATTTAGCCGGGGACTATAAATATAACCTGGACTACGAAGGAAAAGATGTCGTTGTAACAATATCAGAAACCGGATATTTTGCTGCAGTTCACGAGCTTGTTGAATACAGGAACAATAGTGTGATAATAAACACATCTGAATATGATGGTTATAGAATCAGCCGGGGAACAGACCCATATACTATAAATGTTGCAATTCCCGGCATGCTGGCTGAATATTCCTTTGCATTAGATATCGAAGGTGAATTTGTCCAAAGTGTTTCTGTTTCTGCAGAATCAGCAGAAACAGTTTTCAGTATTGAATTGCGGGAACAATGTTCATTTGAATTAGAAAAACTCACTGACTCTTTTATAATCGGCATTTATGAACCTGTTGTGATGGGATTAACGTACCACAATTTAAATGGGAAAAAATATATATCCCTGGATTCTACAACTTCTATAGATGAAATTAAATCAATTAGAAACAACGGCGGCGAAACAATTGTAACAGTAAATGATCCGGAGGGGTTGCTAACGAGTGGACAGGTATATATTAATGATGAAACTGTAAAAAGCGTATATGTTTCCAGAAACGGGAGCAATGCTATTATAAGAATAACTACTAAATTCCCAAGATTTATTAGTAGTGAGCTGGTTAATGAGCAGCCTTGTCTTGTTCTATATGAAAATGATTATAGGGACTTTCTTGTAGTTATTTCGGCCGGACACGGCGGGAGTGATCCGGGAGCAATAGTCAACGGTATTTACGAATCACACCTAAATCTCAAAATAGCAGAAAAACTGAAGGAGGAACTTCAAAATTCAGGGATTTCTGTATATATGATTAGGACTGATGATTCATTTGTCTCGCTCGAAAACAGGACATATACTGCTAACAAAATGAAAGCCGATCTATTTATTTCGATTCATTGTAATACGCTTAACGATCCTGAATTCAAAGGACTTATGACACTTGTACATTCCGGATATTTAAATTATACAAATCTTAACGGAAAGACAGCGGGAACAATCATTCATGGTGAGGTCATTAAGTCCACCGGAGCCGTTGATAAGGGTATTCGGGACAGGGATAAAATAATAGTGCTAAAAGATACAGCAATGCCCGCTGTAGAAATTGAATGCGGATTTTTGACAAATGAAGCCGAATTCGGTAAATTATTAGAAGACTCATATCAATGGAGTATAGCCAGGGGAACCGCCGCAGGCGTCCTGAAGGTCCTTGATTTGATGGACTGATATTTTACTAAGGCGGAAAAGTTTTGAGAAAAATTCGAAGATATGGAAAAGCAATTGTACTTATCATATTTATAGCAGCAATTTTAGGTCTTGCTGTCTATGGACTTATTTCCTTAATGAAAAATATAGAAACTGATGACTCATCAGAAACACCTGTAAAAACCGCTGGAGTTTCTTCAGGTCCAATCACAAGCCCCGAGCCCACTGACAACGGTGCTGATTATAATAAAAGTATACCTCCTCAACAGGTTGAAATTATGGAAATAACCGCTTCTTTTGGTATTGACGGGCTTATTATTAATAATCCGGGTGCAAATTATAGCTTTATAAACCGAACCGGCATTAATGATTTAATTATTTACCTGCCGGGAAAGACAAGCAATGAACTCGGATATAAAGAAACTCAGATATCGGAATTGGTTAGCGGATATTCCTTAAGCGAGGAAGAAAATGGTGTTCTGATTACGGTTGATGTGAATGCTCCGTTTACGGTTGAAGAAACAATTAAAGATAATCAGGTTATCTTTGATTTTATAAAACAGCAGAACACGGGTGTTATTGAGTATAGAAATGATCTTTCCCGCGTATACATGAATATTAAGAAGGCAAGGTTGTCAAAGGAATCTGATAGCTTCGTAAAAAAATATACGGAAATTTTTGATGAGGCAAAGTTAACTTATACCATTACTATTGCAAAAAACCTGATGCCTTCTTTAGTTGATGAACTGCTTATTTTTAATGATGGTGTTATAAAAAGCCTGGAAATAATAAACAGGAATAATGATATTCAACTGATTTTCAAAGTTTTTGAGAAAATCATCATTTATCCAAATACACGGGATTATGATGCAGCATTTAGTTTTATTAAAACTAAATCAGATGATAAACCCCTTATTGTTCTTGATCCGGGACACGGCGGAATTGACGGGGGAACAACTTCCCCTGATGGCAGTATTATAGAGAAAGACATTGTCATGAACATCTGCGCTATTATTACCGATAGGCTAACTCAAAACGGATTTACTGTAATAAATCTGAGGGAAGAGGATATTTTTCTAGGATTGATGGAACGAACGGATATTGCTAATCTTGCTAATGCAGATGCCATTGTCAGCGTTCATGTAAACTCATACACAGCTGAGTATGTGAACGGAACTACAACGCTGTACAAGACATCAGGGGAGCTTGCAGAGGCAATACAAAGCGCAGTGATTAGTAAAACCGGTTCTAATGACATGGGTACAGTCAGGATGAGCGATTTATCGATTCTTAATAGGGCTGAAATGGAGTCAGTAATTGTGGAAACCGGATTTTTGACAAATGAATCAGAAGCGGAATTACTTAATACTCCTGAATATCAGCAGAAGGTAGCACAGGGCATCGCTGAAGGAATTGAATCATATTTTAGAGGAGAATAATGAATAATGAGTGAGAGAAACATGAGGAAAGTAAAATTTACCCGGAATTATATTAAGTTTCCTGAGGGATCGGTCCTGGTTGAATTCGGAGACACAAAAGTCTTATGCAATGCTACGGTTGAAGAAAGGGTTCCGCCATTCAAAATTGATTCCGGAGAAGGTTGGGTTACCGCTGAATATTCCATGTTACCCAGGTCCACAGGAACAAGGAACAGAAGGGATATTGATAAATTAAAGAAAAACAGCAGAGCAATCGAAATACAAAGGCTGATAGGACGTTCGCTGAGAGCTGCTGTTGATTTTAAGAAGCTTGGGGAAAGAACAATAACTATTGATTGTGATGTTATACAGGCTGACGGCGGGACTCGAACAGCAGCCATAACCGGTGGTTATATAGCTCTGTACGATGCATGTGTTTTCCTGATGAAGCAGGGAATAATCGAGGCTTTTCCTTTGAAATGCCAGGTTGCAGCTATAAGCGTAGGTTTTGTGGGCGGAGAATTGGTAACGGACCTATGCTATTCACAGGATAGCATTGCTGATGTAGACATGAATGTTGTAATGACAAGTGAGAACAACTTTGTTGAAGTGCAGGGCACCGGTGAAAAAGGAACATTTGATTTTAAAGGATTAAATTCAATGGTGAAGAATGCTGCAAGAGCCATAAAGAGACTTCATGCAATGCAAATGAAAGCACTTGGATCGGAGGGCGTGTATATTGAAGAAGATAATCGCGGCTAGCAATAATGATAATAAAATATATGAGATAAAGAAAATTCTTGATGGCTCAGGTTATAATGTAATTTCATTAAAAGAAGCAGGAATTGAAATTAATCCTGAAGAAATCAGCAGTACATTTGAAGGCAATGCACTGATAAAGGCAAGGGCGGCTGCTTCTTTATTAAAATCCATGGTAATTGCCGATGATTCCGGATTATCAGTAGATTGCCTTAATGGGTTGCCTGGTGTAAAATCCAAAAGGTTTGCCGGACCCGACTCAGAAGATTCCGATAACAATAAATATCTTATAAATCAATTGGAAATGAAAGATTGCAGGGACTATAAAGCTCAATTCATTTGTGTAATCGCTTTAATTGATGAAAATGGCAACGAATTTACCTTCAGGGGCTCTTGCAGGGGGGAAATTGTCTTTGAACCAAAAGGTAAAAACGGATTTGGATATGATCCCTATTTTTACATACCTGAATTCAAGAAAACTATGGCTCAGATGAGCGATTATGAAAAGAATAGTATTAGTCACCGTGGGAATGCCCTGAGGAAACTAAGATTATTCCTGGAAGGCGCTGAGTAATGAGTTTCTTATTTCTGCTATTTACTTCAATAGCACTGGCACTTGATGCATTTGCAGTATCTGTTTCGTGCGGGATCACCCAAAGCGCAAAGACACATGCATCCAAAATAAAACTTGCAGGTTTCTTCGGTTTCTTTCAGGGAGTGATGCCTGCAGCAGCTTATTTTCTTTCCGGAGCTATAAATATTGAACTCGGTAAGTTTACGGGACCTGTGGCATTTATTATTCTTCTTGGAATTGGATTCCATATGATAAGGGAGTCATTTAAGAAAGAAGAAGAATGCGGCTACGGGGAGCTGACAATTAAAAGACTTCTATTACTTTCTTTTGCCACCAGCATTGATGCATTTGCCACAGGGATAAGTTTTTCACTACTTGATATAAATATATGGCCTCCTGTAATTATGATAGCTGCAATTACTTTTTCCTTATCGCTGACCGGCGTTTATTTTGGGTGTAAAATCGGCTCAAGGCTTAAAAACGGGGCAGAGTTAACCGGAGGGATTATCCTTATATTAATCGGCTTGAAAATTCTAATAGAGGGATTAATTAAATAATCATATAATTGCATAATGGTAAACCAACCTGTATAATTATACATAACCTGTATATTTTTGAGGCAATTATGAATTTTGGCGTTATTTCAAACAAATCGATAGATCCTGACAGAAAACAACTTGATTTTATCTGCAATAAAATAATAAATAAAAAAGGGAAAGTCGCATTTGCACTTGAACTGGAAAAACATGACAACCTGAACGGGGTGCCGCTTAAAGATACTGATCTGCTGATATCGATGGGCGGGGATGGCACTTTTCTTAATATTGCCAGGCAGACCGCCGAATTCAATATTCCAATCATGGGTATAAATACCGGATCGCTTGGTTTTCTTTCCGCTATAGACATTAACGATATTGATAATGCCATGGACATGGTTATTAATAATGAATACAGCCTTGACGAAAGAATGATGGTAAGAGCCGAAATACACAGTAGGAGCAAGCCGCCGGAATCTTACCATGCCCTAAATGATATTGTAATAGCAAGAGGCTTATTATCAAGAATAGTCAATCTAAAGGTTTTCATCGATAATGCATACGTAGATAGTTTTCCGGGCGACGGCGTAATAGTATCAACTCCCACCGGGTCAACAGGATATTCGCTTTCAGCGGGGGGACCGGTAGTTGACCATGGCCTGGACCTGATGGTAATAACACCCATTTGTCCTCATATAATGCATGCTAAATCCTTTATTTCAGGACCGGATTCTATAATAAAAATTTGTGTAATTGAGGAAAGCGGGTATTCGTGTATTCTTACTGCCGATGGCCAGATGGGACATGAACTTGCTGGCGGCGACACAATATTCATAACTAAAAGTGAGTTAAGCGTTAAAGTTATTAAATTTTCAGGCAGCGCTTTATTTAATACATTAAGAAGTAAAATATACTATAGAAATGGAGAGGGGAATGAAGCATAACAGGCATATAAAAATCCTATCTATAATCCAGGAAAGAGAAATCCATACCCAGGAAGAACTTGCAGAAGTTCTGATTAGTGAAGGGTATAACGTTACACAGGCAACTGTTTCAAGGGATATAAAGGATTTGAAGTTGATTAAAGAAACAAATGAAGAAGGCAAGGCTTCTTACAAAGCGGGCCGAAATAACAGCGATGTCATATCGGAGAGGCTTATAACTGTCCTCAGGCAATCGTACATAAGCTCAGATACTGCCCAGAACCTTCTGGTGGTTAAAACGCTTCCCGGGATGGCTCAGGCTGCGGCTTCCGCAATCGATGCATATGATTTCCCTAATCTGGTTGGTACAATAGCAGGGGATGATACTATTTTTATTGCCCTCAAAACCAATGAAGACGCATTGGGGATAATGGCATTCCTTAATACTGAACTGAGGTAAATTTTGCTTTTACAAATATCAATTAGAAATTTTGCGATTTTCGAAGACGTAACCTTAGAGCCTGAAAATGGATATAATGTTATAACCGGTGAATCAGGTACAGGAAAATCGGTTGTTGTTAACGCAATGTCATTAATCTGCGGTGCAAGAGCTTACAAAGAAATGATAAGAACCGGTGCAAATAGTGCTTCTGTAGAGGCTGTATTCAGAATCCCAAAGTACAAAAAAGGAATCATATCAGAAAAATTTAACATTACTGATGAATTACTTGTCATTACAAGAATAATACACAGAGAAAAACCATCTGTTTGCAAGATTAATGGAAAAATCAGGAATTTATCACAAATAACTGAAATTTCTTCCTACTTTATTGATATTCACGGACAATATGAAAATCAAATGCTGCTGAATGTTGAAAACCATATAAAATATCTGGATGATTATGCAAAAGATGAACTGCTTGAATGCAAGATTAGATATCGAAAGTTATTAAGTGAGTATATAAAGCTGACAGATTCAATAATTTCAGTATCCGGCGGGGATTCGGAAAGAGAAAGAAACAGACAGATACTTGAGTTTCAGATAAATGAAATTGATTCAGCAGGAATCGAAATGCTTGATGAAAAATTATTACTTGAAAAAAAGACGCTGCTTGAAAATGCTGAAAAATATAAAAGTGTAACAGGTACGGCCTTGAACACTTTGGAGAATGACGGAAGCTCTGTAACTGAAAGTCTAAGGAATGCTGCAAAGGAATTGGAATCACTTCCTGTTAATGAAAATATAAAAAAGATAATTAAAGATCTAAATGATTCCTATTATTTACTTCAGGAGGCAGCAACAGAAATTTCACGATTCAATGAAAACATTGAATTCAACGAAGAAGAATATGGTGAAATACTTGATAAACTTGAAATTATCATGGAGTTAAAGCGCAAATACGGTTCTTCAATAGATGGTATTCTGGACTTCCGTAAGAATGCATTCGAGCAGTTGAATAATATAGTGAATTTCAAGAGAAATTACTCAAGGAACCTTGCTAAATTAACAGAATTGGAAAAAGGACTCGAAACTGTAGATAAAGAACTTACCGGGATCAGAAAGAATTCATCGGAAAAACTGAAGGTATTGATATTGAATGAATTAAATGATATGGGAATGAAGGATTCTGTAATGCGAATCAAATTCGATAAAACATATTTAAAAAATTCACTTGGTTTTATGGATTTTAAGAAAGATGGCAGGGATGAATGTGAATTTATGATATCCCTTAATAAAGGGCTTGAACCTGTAACACTTGGTAAAGTTGCATCCGGGGGTGAAATGTCAAGGATTATGCTGGCCCTAAAAACAGTTTTTAGTTATAAAGATGAAACTGAAACTGTTGTTTTTGATGAAATCGACTCTGGAATAAGCGGGGAAGCTTCTATTGCTGTTGCAAACAAATTGACAAAAATGTCAGCAGATAAGCAAATCATATGTATAACGCATCTTCCGCAGATTGCAGCTAGGGCTGGCAGCCACTTTGTAATAAATAAAAATTCGCTTAATGACCTTACTTTTGCTTCTATAAAAAAACTAAATAAAATTAAGGAAAAAATAAATGTCATTGCCTCTCTCACTGACGGAGAAAACATTACTCCTGAGGGCAGGGAGCATGCTGCAAAAATAGTTATGGAAGGCAATAAGCCCTTTAATTGAAATAAGAATAAAGATATAATAAATTCGCAGGGGGTAAATCATGGAAAAATCTGATATTAGGGGAATTATAGAAAAATATGTTGCCGATGCAAAAATAATAGATATACACACGCACCTTTTCCCGGCTGATTTTGACGAACTGTCACTATGGGGACCTGATGAATTAATCACATATCACTATCTTATTGCAGAGGCTGTCAGAGCTACTCATATTGATTATGAAAAGTTTTGGTCCATGTATAAAAAAGAACAAGCTGACTTTATTTTCAAAACACTTTTCATTGACAGAAATCCAATAAGTGAAGCTTGCCGCGGCGTGTTAACAACCTTCAATGAACTCGGTATTGATTTATCTACTATGAGTTTGGAAGGATTCAGGGAATTCTTTAAAAAATTCAGTTTAGAGGAATATATCGATAAAGTATTTGAAGTCTCACATGTTGAAAAAGTTGTTATGACTAATGACCCGCTGAATAAAAAAGAAAATAAATACTGGGATAGCGGTTCTGGTAAAGATGACAGGTTTCTTGCTTCATTAAGGCTTGATGCCCTTGTAAATGATTACCAGACGGCAAGGTACGAACTTATCAGCGCCGGTTATAACGTCGGCAGAAGCCTTAATGGTATTGCTAAAAGTGAAATTATCAGGTTTTTAAAAGATAAGATTAAACAAATGAATGCTGTCTATATGGCCATTTCATTACCGCCTGATTTTGTAATGCCTTCAAATACGACCAGGGATACCTTGATTGAGGACTGCGTTATACCGGTTGCGCGGGAACTTAATAAACCGCTGGCCTTGATGATAGGCGTTAAAAAGGCGGTTAACCCGGACTTATTGCTGGCAGGTGACAGTGTGGGAAAGGCAAGCATAGAAACCGTTGAGTATTTATGTAGAAAATATCCGAAAAACAAATTTATGATAACAATGCTTTCCAGGGAAAATCAGCATGAATTATGCATAGCTGCCAGAAAATTTAATAATCTGTTTCTTTTCGGCTGCTGGTGGTTCATGAATAATCCGGTTCTTATCGAAGAGACAACAAGAATGCGAATTGAGTTACTGGGCACATCATTTATGCCTCAGCATTCTGATGCAAGGGTTCTTGACCAACTTATATATAAGTGGAAACACAGTAAAAAGATAATTGCCAAAGTCCTTGTTGATAAATATGAGGATTTGTTCGACACCGGATGGCCCTTATCCGAAAACAGTATTGAGAAGGATGTTAAGGATCTGTTCGGCGGCGGCTTTATTAAGTTCATCAGGTTTGAGTTATAGTGCTTATGTATAAATTCCTGATATTTGACGCAGACCATACTTTATATGATTTTGACAGAGCAGAGAAGAATGCAATAATCAGGATAATGACAGACATAGGACATCAATATGATGATGCTCTTTTAAACTTGTATAAAAATATTAACATTTCTCTATGGGAAAAGTTTGAGAGAAACGAAATTACACAATCTGAAATAAAGAAAACCAGATTCAGGCTATTTTTTGAGCAGAGCGGCATCCGGGCAAACCCTAATAAAGCAGCTGAGGACTTTCTTCTATATCTTTCACAAGGTAATTATATAATCCCGGGAGCAGATGAAATAATCTATTATTTAAAGGAAACTTATTTATTGGGTTTATTATCAAACGGCATTTCAAAAGTACAGCATCCAAGGCTGGAAAACTCTGTCTTCTGTGATGCTTTTGATGCTGTGGTAATTTCAGGAGATGTTGGAATAAATAAACCCGACCCGCGAATTTTTGAAATTCTAACTAAAAAAGCAGGCTTTTATGATAAGAAAAGAATGTTGATGATAGGAGACAGCCTTACATCAGATATGCTGGGCGGCATAAATTTCGGTATAGATACATGCTGGTATAATCCCGGACTCAAAAAAAACACAACTAGTATAAAACCAAATTATGAAATAGCAGATCTTACCGGCATTTTGAAAATTCTGGAAAGGGATTCAGCTGTATGAAGGTTCTTGTTACAGGGGCATTGGGGAATATAGGAATTTCAGTTGTTGATGAATTATATTCACGTGGACATTCTGCTGTTGTTTTTGATTTAAAAAATAAAAAGAGTAAAAAAAAGGCCGTAAAAATAAGAAAAGTTGTTAAAAGGATACACTATGGGGATATCTTAAATCAGACCAGCATTGATCTATCCATAAAAGATTGCGAATGTGTCATTCACCTGGCAGCAGTCATACCTCCTTTAAGCGAAAACAATCCGGAACTTTGCGATGATGTGAATGTAAAAGGTACCATGAACCTTATAGCAGCTATAAATGATACAGGAAGGAACATTCCGCTTATCTACACATCAACAGCTAGTGTTATGGGCCCTACACAATTGAATATACCGCCTGTAAATACAAGTCAAATCCCAAATCCAGTTACTTATTATTCGAAATCAAAATTAAAAGCAGAAAATTTACTAATTCAATCAGGAATAAGGAGTTGTATTTTAAGGTTGGCAAGTGTTATGGATTCGGGTACTGAATATTCCGACGATATGCTGAAACTGCTTTTCGATTTTCCGCTTGATGCAAGAAATGAAATTGTACTTGACCTTGATGCCGCGGCGGCGATTGTACGCGCTGCAGAATTGGCAACCAAAACCAATTTAGTTGACAACAGAACATTTTTTATAGGCGGCGGGTATAAAAACGGATGCCAAATTATAAACAAGGATTTGGTAAGCAGTCTGTTTGTTGCAATGGGAATAGGCAGACTGTCAGAGGATTGTTTCATAAAGGATAGATCCAAGTATTCAATGGACTGGTATGATACTAAAGAGAGCAATGAAATACTTGAATATCAAATGCACTCTTTTAATGATTATATAGAAATAATCAAAAAAAGAACTAAAAGCGGAGGGCCGGTAGTAAAATATATGGCTCCAAGGTTAAAAAAAGTAATGGAGCTTCAATCTCCATATTATAAAGACTCAAACAAGGAGTAAATTATGCCATACAATTATCTTGCAATGGAAAGAAGAATCAAAGCTGCTTTCCCCAGAATCAAAAAAAGCATTTATAGAAAAATTACTGACCTCGATGTCACTGCCTGGCTAACAAAAGAACCTGTATCTTTTAAAGAAAGAGAAACAGGAAAAATGGTCTTTTTAAAAACAGATGACAATTGGGGAGGTCTATTTGACTGCGCCTGGATGAATTTCAAAGGAAAGATCCCTGCCGGAGATTCAAAAAAGTATGTTCTGATTATTGATATCAGCGGCGAGGGATTGATTGTTGATTCAAATGGCAGCCCTGTGCAGGGTATCACTACATTTGCTTCTATGTATGATTTTAGATTAGGTATGCCGGGAAAAAGGATTGTTTATATTGAGGGTTTAGAAGATGAAAAAGGTAATCTTAATTTTTGGGTTGATGCCGGGAACAACGATTTATTCGGCAATTTAAAGAATAACGGAACACTTGTAGAAGCCTATGTAGCTGAGTGTAATTTTTGTATGCTTGAGTTATTTTACGATTTTGAAGTTTTAAATGAACTGAGATCCAGAATACCTGAAAATAAAGCAAGACATCAGAAAATACTTTCATCGCTGTACAAAGCTTCACTGCAGCTGGACAAATACACTGATGAAGAGGCAGAGAAGGCCGGTTATTACACAAAAATTGAATTGAGTAGAGTTAATGCCAATCCGCCTCTGAGTATAAACGCAATAGGACATTCGCATATTGACCTGGCATGGTTATGGCCGATTAGGGAAAGCATTAGAAAGGGAGCGAGGACATTTTCAACAGTTCTTAAGAATATGGAAAGATATCCGGACTATATTTTCGGTGCAAGCCAACCTCAGCTTTATCAGTGGATAAAGAATAATTACCCTCAGTTATACAATCGGGTTAAAAAAGCGGTTGCTGACGGCAGGTGGGAGTTGCAAGGGGCAATGTGGGTGGAATCCGACACTAATATTACCGGTGGAGAAGCGCTAATAAGGCAGATGCTATATGGCAAAAAATTCTATCAAAATGAATTCGGAGTAGATGTTCGGAATGTCTGGCTACCTGATGTATTCGGTTATTCAGCTGCTTTACCGCAGATAATGAAAAAATCAGACGTCGATTATTTTATGACCATTAAGATTTCGTGGAGCGAATTCAACGATTTTCCTCACCATACATTTTTATGGAAAGGCTTAGATGGTTCGGAAGTGCTTGCACATATGCCTCCGGAAGGAACTTACAACAGCTCAGCTGCACCAAGGGCAATATTTGACACAGAGGAGAAATTTGCTGATAAGTTGGTTTCGGATGAATGTCTTCTGCTTTACGGAATTGGAGACGGCGGAGGCGGTCCTGGCGAAGAACACCTTGAAAGACTGAAGCGCGAAAAAGACCTTCAGGGTCTGGCACCTGTAAATCAGGGCTTTGCATCCGAATTCTTTAATAGAATTTCAAAAAACATTGCTGACTATAAAACATGGCAGGGGGAACTATACCTTGAGCATCATCGCGGCACTTACACGTCGGAAGGCAGGAATAAAAGATTCAATAAACTTATGGAAAACCTGTTAAGAGATGCTGAAATAATCGGCTGCATTACAGGTGAGTTTTATGATAGTGATAGAATTGAAAAAATATGGAAAGAGGTTTTATTGTATCAGTTCCATGATATTCTGCCGGGATCATCTATAAAAAGGGTTTATGACGAGAGTTTGTGCAGATATGAATTATTGGAAAGAGAAGTTAATTCAATAATCGATTTAGGTCAAGGAGGAAATGAATCTGTAAAGACAATTTTCAACACATTATCATGGAAAAGAAATGAATGGATCAATTGTGATGGGTATTGGAAGTATGTTGAAGCAGCTCCAATGTCGTATTTTAACATTGAGGATTCAAAAAAGAAAGATATTTTAGTTTCATTTGATGAAAAAAATGATCTTTTGGAGAATGATTTTCTTAAGGTTAAATTTAATAAAAGGGGTTTAATAACCTCAGTTTGGGATAAGAAAAATCTAAGAGAAGCCATTAAAGCCGGCGAAAAGGCCAATGAGATAAAAGTTTACCGGGATGAAGGCGATGCCTGGGATTTCCCGCATGACTACCGTGATCATTCCGTTTTGGATTTAGAGTTTGTGGATTTTGAGTATATTTTAGATGGCCCGGAGGCAATGCGCATCAATAGGTATCATATAGGTAGTTCAAAAATAATTCAGGAAATTGTACTTACTGATGATTCTGGAAGGATTGACATAAGAACAAAAATCGATTGGAATGAAAAAAATACCATGATTAGAAGCAGTTTCCCAATAAGTGTCAGTTCTAGTGAACTAACATGTGGAATTCAATTTGGTTATATTGAAAGACCGTCCCTTGACAATACTTTATGGGATATGGCGAAAATCGAGGTTTGCGGCCAGAACTATGTCGATATATCACAAGATGATTATGGTGTGGCAATAATAAGCGATTATAAGTATGGATACTCTTCAACAGTTGATTCCATTGACATATGCCTGCTGAGAAGCACGACTTATCCGGATGTAGAAGGGGATATCGGCCTCCATGAGTTCACTTATTCACTTTACCCTCATTACGGTAATCACCTTAGGGGCGGTGTTATTAAAGAAGGAATCGAGCTTTCCAGGCCATTAAGACTTCTGAAGAGAAGGATACCGGATGGTTTTCCGGTTAAGAGTTTTGTAACTGTCAACAAGGATAATATTATTGTTGAAACTGTAAAAAAATCCGAAGAGGGGAATGGTTTGATAATACGACTTTATGAAGCATATGGACTGCAGACGGTTGCTGCGATTTCATTTAATAAAAAATACTCTGAAATAAGTGAAACCAATCTTATAGAAAGACAAAGCGGCAAAAAGATAACTGCTTCGAATAAAATAAACTTAACCTTTGGCCCATTTGAAATTAAAACATTGTTATTAAGATAAAATAGCAAAGTATTATAAGAAGAGTTTGTAAACAGAGATTCGATGCATAAGATAGAGATAAATTTCAACAATATAATAGGAGAGATGAAACCCCTCCATGGAATAAACAACGGCCCGTTATCAAGAGGAGGGTCTATAGATACCGGCATGTTTTATAAAAAGCTGAACCCACCGTATGCGCGTCTTCATGACACTCATTATCCTGATTCGAAGATAAATATTCCTTTTTTGAAGTATGTGACTGAATATCAGTTACATATTGGATTTTTACACTTTACATTGCTATAGCAATAGTTCGTAACAGGCAGATGACTTTCTAAAGACAATGCATAATAAATTATCGATGTTCGGCATGCAAAATTTACCAACATATATTACTGGATGGAATTATTCACAAAAAGGGAAGGGCGGTTTGATTTTCTGGGAAGCAATGCCTAAGGCCGATATTATAGAAAAAGCTAATATGTTTAATAAAATGAATACAGCCGAAGGTGCTTCTCATGTCGCGATGTTCTTGTCCATATTACAGGATTCTTATGTCAACCAAGCAAATTATTAACAAGCTTCGATAGACTGTAAGTTTTCTTGTTTTACTAAATACGGGCTTCCTTTAAAATTATACTATTCTTTAATTTAATTTAAGAAACTATTTGATCTTGGGTATCAGGTCAGTGTTATAAAAGAAGCAGAAATGACCGATGGTTCTGCAATAGCTGCTATCGATGGTACTACGGGTAAAATTCTTATCAGTAATTTTAATAATGAAGAAGACGAGTATATGATTTATTATTTTTTCCAAAATAAAAAGCCTGGCCCGGAAGGGCTGGGCTTAATGGCGTGCCTGAAGGGATTCGAACCCCCGGCCTACGGATTAGAAGTCCGTTGCTCTATCCAGCTGAGCTACAGGCACCAATAAAAATGGAGCGGGTGATGGGAATCGAACCCACACGACCAGCTTGGAAGGCTGGGGTTCTGCCACTGAACTACACCCGCAAAAATCATTTGACTTAGAGTATTATACACACTGAAAATTTTTATGTCAATATGATATTAGACTGAACTCTTCTTGTCTGGGACCTTTAAAAATTGTATACTATATAAAGCTTGAAAGAGGTATTTAAAATGATACATGAACTGATAATTGATAAGACCGCAAATTATGAAGTAGTTGTTTGCGGAGGCGGTATGACAGGCTTTGCTGCTGCCGTTACTGCTGCAAGGCAGGGGAAAAAAACGATTCTTATCGAAAAAACAGGATGCCTCGGTGGTGTTGCCACATCAAGTGCAGTAACGAGCCTGCTGGGTGGGATGGATTATGAGGATGGAAATTTCAGATTTGTGACAGGCGGGCTGTTTAAAGAACTCTATTATAAGCTGCGAGAAAAGGATGAATGCGTCGATATATATAAAATTAACCGAAACAGGAGTCCCCATGCTTGGTATTCAGGTCTTTCAGAAGCCATTATATATAATAATGAAGCAATGAAGCGATTGCTTGATAACTTAACCGTTGAGTCCGGTTGCGATCTTTTATACTTCTCGCAGTTTATTGATATTAAATGCGAAGGCAATAGAATAAAATATATTTTAATAGCTAATAAAGATGGTATTACTTCGATAACAGGAAATGTATTTGTAGATTGTACAGGCGATGCCGATCTTGCGTTCAGGGCAGGGTGCACCATTGTAAAAGGCAGGACCGAAGACAATCTTATGATGCCGGCAACACTTATTATGGATTTGGAAAATGTGGATACTGAAACACTGCTTACATACATCGAAGAGAATGACAGCCCACGTTTTAGAGAAGAAATTAAAAAGCTGCGTGAAGCAGGGGAATGGAATTTCCCTATAGAAATATATATAAGTTTCCTGCTTAACAGGCCGGGCTCTCATATGGTTAATTCAATCCGACAGGTTGGAATTGATGGAACTGATGCAAAATCACTGACACGCGGAATGATTGAGGGACGCAGGGATAATAAAAAACTTTTTGAAATTGTTAAGAATAACTTCCCCGGCTACAAAGACTCGGTAATTTCTTCAATGGCGGAAACTATAGGCATCAGGGAAACCAGGAGAATAGTAGGGGAATATATGCTGACTCTGGATGACTTGCTTGAAGGCAAAGATTTCGATGATATTATCTGCATATCTTCATACTGCTTTGATGTTCCTGATCCCAAAAGACCCAGTTATCAGCCGCTTGAGGGTAAACAGATAAAGAAGAAATATGCAGAAGTACCTTATAGATGCATGCTGCCTGATAAGCTTGATAATCTTATAGTAGCAGGTAGGAGCATCTCCGTTGAGAGAATTGTGATGGGTCCTTTGAGAGTTATGGGGCCATGCATCGGTATGGGTCAGGCTGCAGGAATGGCTGCTGTTATTTCATCAATTGAAAATATTTCATTAAGAGATGTTGATGTTTCACAATTACAGGATAGGCTGCTTGGGTTAGATTGTATAATTGATGAAAGAAATGTATGTATTGTGGAGAGAAGTTTATGAGAATAACATTTCATGGCGCTGCAAAAGGTGTCACAGGTTCAAATCACTATATAGAAACCGGAAATACCCGAATACTTATTGACTGCGGGTTGTTTCAGGGATCTTCGGCTACAAAAAAACGTAATTTCGATGAACTGCCATACAATCCGGTTGAAATTGATTTCGTATTATTGACACATGCGCATATTGACCATAGCGGAAGAATACCCTTGTTGTACAAAAAAGGTTATAAAGGTCAGGTTTATTGCACAAAGCCAACAAAGGGATTATGTGAAATCATGCTTCCTGATAGTGCCCACATACAGGAAGGTGAAGCAGAGTATAAAAACAGGAAAAGAATACGTTCCGGGGCAGCTTTACTGAACCCTTTATATACTATTGCAGATGCACAGTCGGCTGTGAAGAACTTTAAATCTGTACAATACAATAACATAATAAAGCTGAATGATAATGTCTCTGTACGCTTCAGGGATGCAGGGCATATACTGGGTTCGGCTGCTATTGAAATGTGGTGCAGGGAAAACGGCAAAACTGTAAAAACTGTATTTTCAGGTGATTTGGGCAAATTCGATACACCGATAATCCGCGATCCATATTTCATTGAAGAGACGGATTATCTGGTCATCGAGTCAACTTACGGAAATAAACTTCATCAATATAAGGAGAACCGTGAAAAGGCGATGTTCGATATAATTGAAGAAACGCTTTTAAAAAAAGGCACGGTTATAATACCATCTTTTGCAGTCGGTCGTACTCAGGAAATGATCTATGGGTTTAACCGTCAGATTGACCTTAAAAACAGGTATCAAATCTTTAAAAGCATTCCAGTTTATGTAGACAGCCCTTTGGCAATTTCGGCAACAGAGGTTTTTAAGAAGAATCAAGAAGTCTTTGATGATGAAGCCAAGGAATATATATTCGATGGTGACAATCCGCTTGATTTCGAGAACCTTATTTACACGCGTACATCAGATGAGTCCAAAGCAATAAATTTTAATAACGAACCCAAGATTATTATCTCGGCTAGCGGGATGTGCGACGCCGGCAGGATAAAGCATCATCTTAAACACAACATTTGGAAAAAGGACTGCACAGTCATGTTTGTTGGTTACCAGGCTCAAGGAACTCTTGGCAGAAGGCTTGTTGATGGAGCTGACTCGGTCAAGATTTTCAAGGACACCATTGAGGTTAATGCAAGGATTGAAATGATTGACGGATTTTCAGGCCATGGCGACAAGGAGGATCTTGATAGATATATAGAAGGTTTTAAAACAAAACCCAAAAAAGTATTTTTGGTTCATGGAGAGGAAGAACAACTAGAAGGTTTCAGTGCTAGGCTAAGTACTAAATATAACATAAACAGCATAATCCCTGAGCCGTCGCAATCCTTTGATATATCTTGCGAAGACTGTGTTGATACTACACCTGAACCAAACCGTGAAATAACCAAACAGAGTTTTAAACGGCTTGAATTGCTAAACATGATAAAACGCGTTAAGAATGAGATAGAAGATATGACAGACATGATTTCAAATGATATGCTTAATTCAATGGAAGATGCTGATGTTAAGAAAAGCATTGCAAAATACTCAGACATTGAAGAAGAAATATATACACTCTTAAATATATTGGAGAAGAAATAGTGCCTAACGAAAAAATTATTTATCTTGACAATGCGGCCTCAACAAAACCATTCCCTGAAGTGACTGAAAGAATGAAGGAAATTTTAGATTACACCTACGGAAATTCATCCAGTGCACATAAATTTGGTATTGAGGCTCACAGAATAATCAAGAAATCAACTGAAACACTTGCAGGAATTATTAATTGCAATCCAGAGGAGATAGTATTTACCAGCGGAGCCGCGGAAGCCAATAATATTGCAATAAAAGGATATGCATTTGCTAATATGAAATCCGGAAAAACCATTGTTACTTCAGCTTATGAGCATCCGACTGTCTTAAAACCAGTGAAAAGTCTGGAAAGATTCGGCTTTAAAAACTGTATATGCGGTATAGACTACATGGGTTATGTAAAACAATGCAATATAAAAGACAATGTGAATTCTGATACTTTGATGGTATCCATCATGACAATTAACAGTGAAACAGGAACTATTAATGATATCGGCAGTATTTCTTCTGATGTTAAGGCTATAAATATAAATACTGCTGTTCATACTGATTCTGTCCAGGCATTTTGCAAGTATAAGATTGATATGCATGAATGGAAAAACGTCGATATGCTGTCTGTTAGTTCCCATAAAATCAAAGGGCCGAAGGGGATGGGAATGTTGTATATGAAGAAAGGAACAAATATAATCCCCCTGATTGACGGGGGAGGACATCAGCTGGGAAGAAGGTCTGGTACAGAGAATACAGCCGGTATTGCAGGCTTTTCACTCGCAGCTGAAATTTATTCAAGGGAATCAACAAAATATTTTCAGTATGTTCTTGGTTTGAATAGCTATCTTAGAAAAAAGCTTGCAGCTGATATTGACGATTATCTGATTAACTCCCATAAAGATGCTAGTCCGTATATACTGAATATAGCATTGAGGGGAATTCGTTCGGAGGTAGTTCTAAACCACTTGTCAGGGAATAATATTTTTATATCCGCAGGCAGCGCATGTTCTTCAAAGCGGAAGGGGAATTCACATGTCCTGGAGGCGATGTGCGTCCCGGATGATTATATTGGCGGTGCGTTGAGGATTAGCTTCAGCCCGTTAAATACCTTGGAAGAAATTGATATCTTCGTCAATGAACTGGCATCTGTTCTTCCCAGGTTCAGAAGCTTGAGGAAAAAGTAATGAAGAGAATCCTTTTAATTAAATACGGTGAAATTATGTTAAAAGGTTTGAACCGTCCTTTTTTTGAAAAACAGCTGGAAAGAAATATAAAAAAAATTCTTACAGGTGAGTTTCAGTTTGAAATAACAAAGGAACATGGGCGTTTTTTCGTTGAAATAATAGGAGATGAGCCAGACAGACGAAAAGCCGCTGATAAAATTTCTAAGGTTTTCGGAATAGTATCCATTTCATTTGCTTACAAACTTGGCCTTGAAACGAAAGATATATACAAAGCTGCTATAGGATGTTCTGAGGAAGCGATGTCAAAGGGTTTCAAAACTTTCAAAGTTGAAACAAGGCGGCCGAATAAAATGTTCCCTTATGATTCAATGAAATTTTCAGCAATGACAGGTGAGCAGATTTTACTTGCATTATCAGGACTTACGGTTGATGTTCATAAACCTGAATTCACAGTGCATATTGAAATTCGAAGAAATGCATATGTTTATTTTGAATCTATTAAAGCGGGTGGCGGCATACCTGTTGGCAGCTCCGGCCGGGGACTTATATTGTTGTCAGGAGGAATCGACAGCCCTGTAGCGGCATATATGATGGCTAAAAGAGGACTTCAGCTTGATGCTATATATTTTCATTCTCACCCATACACCACTGAAATGGCTAAGGAGAAAGTAATTGACCTGACAAAAAAACTGAGTCTATACTGTGGGAATATCCGGTTACACGTCATAAATTTTACTAATGCACAGCTGGCCATTTATGATAATTGTCCTCATTCCCAGCTAACAATCATAATGAGAAGGGTAATGATGATAATTGCTGAGAGACTGGCGGGAAAAACAGGAGCAAAGGCACTTGTAACAGGGGAATCACTCGGACAGGTCGCCAGTCAGACACTTGAAAGTCTGGGCGTAACTAATTCAGCTGTAGCCCTTCCTGTTTTCAGGCCGCTTATCGGCATGGATAAATACGAAGTGATAAATATTGCGAAGGATATTGATACTTTCGAAACATCAATTCTCCCTTATGAGGATTGCTGCACTGTGTTTGTTGCAAAACATCCCGAAACTCGCCCTAGACTTGAAAGAATACTTGAATCTGAAAAGGCATTGGAAATAGAGGCACTTATTGAAGAATGTTTGTCCGATATTGAAATAGTTGAGGTAATGTGATGGAACAAGGTAAATTGCCAAACGCCAAACTTGAAAAGCTAATTCTGAATGACCTTGTTACCAGAAGGGAAGAGACTGTACTGCGGCCTGCAGTCGGTGAGGATTGCTGTGCACTGAACCTTGGGGATAACCTTTGCGTCATATCAACTGATCCTATTACTGCTGCAGATGAAAACGCCGGATTGCTGGCTGTGCTAGTATCACTTAACGATCTGGCTGCCAGCGGAGCTGAACCGGTTGGTATCCTCACGACAGTTCTGCTTCCGACTAATATAACTGAATCAAAGATCAGGAAGTTATTTAAGAATATTAACGCTACCTGCGACAGTATGAATATTGATGTTTTGGGAGGTCATACTGAAATCACTGATTCTGTTACTAAAACAATTATAATAACGACGGCAATCGGTAAGGTTACTCCATCAGGTTTGATTAGGTCTGACGGTGCTATGCCGGGCGACGCTATTCTGATGACGAAGGCGGCCGGTCTTGAAGGAACTGCCATTATTGCAGCTGATAAATTCTCTGAAATCAAATCGTTCCTAAGTGATAATGAGATATTAACAGCTAAATCCTTTATTAATGAAATCAGTGTTCTAAAAGAAGGGCTTCAGGCTGCAATTGATGGAGCAACTGCAATGCATGATGTTACAGAGGGCGGAATTTTAGGAGCAATCTGGGAAGTATGCAGCGCATCTGATAAAGGCGCTGAAATATATATTGATAAAATAAAAGTACGTGAAATAACACGGAAGATTTGCAGCCGGTTTAGAATTGATCCTCTAAAACTGATATCTTCAGGCAGTATGCTTATCACATGCGGGCAAGAAAATAAAAAGAAGGTTATCGATAATATAAGGGCTCTTGGAATTGATTGTTACATTATTGGGAAAATTACAAAAGGGGATAGAATTATTGCATTGACAGGTAGGGAAAAATCCGAAGTATTGCAACCCGGGGCAGACGAACTTTATAAAGTTATTTAAGGTTTACAAATAACGGTGATTATGTTAAAATGGCATCCGTGCTTTAAATAGGGCGGTCCTCTGCAGCAAAGAATGCATGAACGCTAAACGGAAGGAGGAATTTAAAATGGACATATTAAAATCAATCGAACAGGAACAGATGAGAACTGATCTGACAAGGCCTGAAATAGGTGATTATGTCAAAGTCCACCTGAAGGTTATCGAAGGAAGCAGAAAAAGAATCCAGGTTTTCGAAGGAACGGTCATTGCTATTAAAGGCTCAGGACTAAAGGAAACATTTACCGTTAGGAGATTATCATACGGCGTAGGCGTTGAAAGAGTTTTGCCTTTGCATTCTCCTAAAATCACAGAAATCGAAGTTATTAGAAAAGGTAAAGTCAGACGTGCTAAGCTATTCTATCTGCGTGACAGGGTAGGAAAAGCCGCCAGGGTAAAAGAAAAAATTGTTTCTAAATAATAGAAGGGGGCTTTAAGCCCCCTTTTGTACATTTATAGGCTTAATGCCGGATGAAAGACTAATATGAAAAATAAGTTCCTAAAAGAAGTTCTACAATGGGTTGAAGCAATTGCGATTGCAGTTGTTCTGGCTATATTAATACGAGGGTTTCTTTTTGAACCTGTAATTATTGAAGGTACTTCAATGTTAAATACTCTTGAAGACAGCGATAGGGTTATCTTAAATAAAATTACCCTTGCCTTCAATGAGCCGGAACCCGGCGATGTAGTGGTAATTGAAATTGAACCGCCTTATTTTAATGTTTTGAAATTTCTTAATAACAGTGCGCTTGCAAAAAGGCTGCTTCCTACACTTACGGGTGCGGATTATATAAAGAGAATTATCGCTGTCGAAGGCGATGTTGTTGATATAATTGACGGTTATGTTTATGTTAATGGTGTAAAGACAGATGAGCCTTATGTTAAAGAAAATGGTGTTACGCGGCAGTTGGTTGTAGCCATGCCCTATACGGTTGAAGAAGGTAAGCTTTTTGTTATGGGGGATAATAGGGGAGCAAGTCGTGACAGCAGGACGATCGGCACTATTGATGAAGAACAGATTATTGGAATAGCAGGTTATAGGATCTGGCCTATTCATAAACTGGGAAAAATAGACGGTTATTGGAAATGAATATAAACTGGTATCCCGGACATATGGCTAAAACAAAAAGGCTGCTTTTAGAAAACCTTAAGCTTGTCGATATTGTAATTGAACTTCTCGATGCAAGGGTGCCTTACAGTAGTCAGAATCCTGACTTCAATGGAATATTCAACAATAAAAAAAGAGTAAAAGTTTTTAATAAATATGATTTATCTGATGCTGACGTATCAAGAAAATGGAAAAAGCATTATGAAGAACAGGGGATACCCTGTATTTTCATTAACAGCAGGACAGGCGGAGGATTCAAAAAACTATTAACTGAGATTGAAAATCAATTGAAGGAAAAATACGAACGCGACAAGAGGAGAGGGCTTTTAAGAAGACCTATCCGTGCAATGGTTGTAGGGATACCTAATGTGGGTAAATCAACTTTTATAAACAGACTTACCGGAAGAGCTGCTGCCAGGACAGGCGACAGACCCGGGGTGACACGGGATAAGCAATGGATAAAAGTAAATAATAAAATACATTTCCTCGATACCCCTGGTATTTTATGGCCAAAGTTCGAAGATAATAAAATCGGCTTGAATCTTGCTCTTACCGGAGCCATAAAAGACGAGATCATGGATATCAGGGAAATGACCTGCAAGCTGCTGGAATTTCTAGTATCTAAATATAGGGTAAACCTAGAAACAAGATATGGAATAGAATGCGGTCAAAAGCCGGGACATTCGCTGCTTGAGGAAATTGCACATAAAAGAGGGTTTTTAATTTCTTCGGGAGAACCCGATACTTTTAAAGCTGCTCAAATAATAATCGATGAATTCAGGGGGGGCGTCATGGGTCGCATTTCCCTTGAGATTCCAAAGCAAAATTAGTAAAAGAATCAAATAAATCATGTATAATGAAAATATCATAATCCGAGGTTTTTTGTATGAGGCGTTTCTTAAAAAAAATAAAACTTAGGCACGTACTTTACCTTGCACTGATTATTATAGTTGTTGTATTTGCTCTTCTTCTTCTGTTCGGTTTTTTATATGCACCATCTAGAATTGAAGGCGATTCAATGGAAAAAACAATTTATGACGGTGATTGGCTGATTATTAAGAAAGTGAATATTGACACCGACAGTCTTTCCCATGGCGATATAATAATAATGGAAGGCGAACCTAAAAAATATACACTATTCAGCTTTTTAAACAATAGTGATTTTGCCAAAAGGTTTTTGCCCAGCCCGATCGGCGAAGACTGGATTAAGAGAATCATAGCCATCGAAGGAGAAACTGTTGATTTGATTAACGACAGGATATATGTGAATGGAATAGTAATTGCTGAACCGTATTTAAAGGGACAGGGCACGACATATGACAAGAGACTGATTGAGTTTCCTTATACCATTCCTGAAAATGAATTTTTTGTAATGGGTGACAACCGCCTTGAAAGCCATGACAGCAGGAATATAGGCTCCATAGGGGCTGATGAAATCATAGGTACTTCCAATTTTAGGATCTGGCCGTTGTCAAGGTTCGGAAAGATTGATTGAAAGATATAATATGAAAATAAGTGAAATAAAATCTATTATAGAAACAATGGACCCCAGGGATGGTATCCGCTATGTCGCTTCACTTGAAAAAAATTCAAAAACAGTTAAGTTAAATGAAAAACTGCGTGATGAGCTCAACCGTCTTGTTAATATGCAGAAATTTGAAAATCAGGTTTTTGAACACCATCTATATAATCCGGTGGGAATAGATGAGGCCGGGCGAGGCCCGTTGGCCGGCCCTGTAGTTGCCGGAGCTGTTATTCTACCAAAGGATTATTTGGTATATGGATTAAATGACTCAAAAAAACTATCTGAAAAAAGAAGGAATCTACTTGATGGAATCATAAGGCGCGATGCACTTGACTATGCAGTTTATGCAGTTGATAATCATAGAATAGACAAAATTAATATTCTGGCTGCTGCGAAGGAGGCTATGCTGAATTGTGTCAGGAGTCTAAAAAAGGAACCCGGGTATATCCTTGTTGATGCAGTACATATAGATGGTACTGATATCAGACAAGCCGGGATTATCAGAGGCGATTCAAGAAGCGTATCAATAGCCGCAGCATCGATTTTAGCCAAAGTTTACAGGGATTCGCTTATGTATGAGTACGACCGGATTTACCCGGAATATGGTTTCTGCAGGAACAAGGGATATGGAACAAAAGAACATATTGCAGCATTAAAAAAGTTTGGCCCATGCAAAATTCACAGGTCATCTTTCATCAAAAATATTGTATAATCCATCTATGGGAAAAAACAGCCTGAAAAAGGCACGGAGGGATATATGTCATACCTTGAGATGGGAACCAGTGAATTATTACGAGAAAAAATCAAAGTTGAAAATCAATACAACGGTTATTTTGCCGAAAATCTTAATCTGGCAATGTCCAGAGGCATCCCAAATCATAAAATGATAGAGATTACAGCCAGAAAATTTAAGATCGATTGATGTATATACAAGTCGAATTCATAAAGATGGAACTGATTTAGGTACATACAATCAGGGCCTCATATCAGGGATAAAGGAAATCAAAGAATTGTTTTCCGAAATACTTTCAGTGGATGAAAATAACCTGATTATAGGAGGAAATTCCAGTCTTAATCTAATGTTTGACATGTTTTCGCAGTTAATGCTTCATGGAAACTGTGACAGCAGAAAGCCATGGTGTAAAGAGGAGAGGATTAAATTCCTTTGCCCCGTGCCTGGATATGACAGGCATTTCGCAATTTGCGAATATATGGGAATTGAAATGATTAAGGTTCCGATGACTGAAGAGGGGCCTGATATGGATTATGTTGAAAAGCTTGCTGCTGAAGATGAATTTATTAAAGGCATATGGTGCGTACCGCAATACAGCAATCCTGACGGGACTGTCTATTCGGATGAAACTGTTAAACGGCTTGCAGAAATGAAAACGAAAGCTTCTGATTTCAGGATATTTTGGGATAATGCATATAGTGTCCATCATCTATTTACAGGAACTACTAGCGTAGTAAGTAATATTTTAAAAGCCTGTATCGATTCCGGTCATGATAATAGGGTTTACATCTTTGCATCTACTTCTAAAATTTCAATGCCCGGCTCGGGTGTGGCGGCAATTGCAGCATCTTTAGAAAATGTCGATGATATACTGAACCGTATGAGAAAACAGACAATCGGTTATGATAAGCTGAATATGCTCAGGCATGCCTTGGCATTCCCTGACAAAAATACAGTTCTTGCGCATATGAAGGAAGTAGCAGATGTACTAAGGCCAAATTTCGAAATCACACTCGAGACATTGGATAAAGAATTAGGTAGTCTGGGAATAGCCGACTGGTCGCGCCCCGGAGGCGGATACTTCATTAGTTTTAATACGCTTTCAGGCAGTGCTTCGCGGATTGTTGACCTATGTTCGGCAGTTGGGGTAAAACTTACGCCTGCCGGAGCCCCTTACCCTTATAAACAGGATCCAAAAGACAGCAATATAAGGATTGCACCGACTTTCCCTTCTTATAACGATATGAAAAAAGCTGCAGCAATATTCTGCACCTGCGTAAAATTATCAGCACTGGAAAAACTGACAGGAGAAAATCAATGAGTAAAACATATGAAAGCCCATTTACGCTCAGATGGGCTTCTGAAGAAATGAGATATTTATTTTCACAGGAAAAAAAATTCACAACCTGGAGAAAAATATGGGTTGCATTGGCCGAAGCCGAAAGAGAATTAGGTCTTGATATATCAAATGAGCAGATTAAAGAATTAAAAGACAATATCTGCAATATAGACCTTGAGAGGGCCTCTTTTCATGAAAAACAAACACGGCACGATGTCATGAGCCACATATTGACTTATGGAGAGCAATGTCCGAAGGCAAAGCCAATAATCCATCTTGGCGCAACATCTTGTTTTGTAGGTGATAACACCGATATCCTTATTATGAAGGAAAGCCTTGAAATCATAAGAAAAAAATTACTTAAAACTATGGAGAACCTGGCATCCTTTGCCTTGAAATATAAAGACATGCCTACTTTGGGCTTTACGCATTATCAACCTGCTCAGCTTGTCACAGTGGGAAAGAGAGCGACTTTATGGCTGCAAGACCTGCTTTTAGACCTTGATGAGATTGATTTTGTACTTGATAACATAAAACTTCGTGGGGCAAAGGGTACTACCGGCACCCAGGCGAGTTACCTGGAGTTATTTGACGGCGATAATGATAAGACAAAGCAGCTGGATAGAATTATAGCTTCGAAACTAGGTTTGGATCACTCCTATGATGTTTCAGGACAGACTTATCCACGTAAAACCGATTCAAGGATTTTAAATATACTTTCACAAATAGCCCAAAGTGCCAGTAAATTCGCAACGGATCTCAGACTTTTACAAAATCTAAAGGAAATGGAAGAGCCATTTGGTAAAAAGCAAATCGGCTCTTCGGCAATGGCATATAAAAGAAATCCTATGAGGAGCGAGAGGATATGCGGACTAGCGCGTTATGCCATAAACAATGCTCTCAATGGTGCAGTTACCGCCTCCGTACAGTGGTTTGAACGTACTCTTGATGATTCTTCCAACAGGCGACTTTCACTTTCCGAGTCCTTTCTGGCAGTTGATTCCATTCTCAACCTCTATATGAATATAACTGAAGGAATGGTTGTATATCCAAATGTCATCCGCAAAAGGGTAATGGAAGAGCTTCCTTTCATGGCTACGGAGATAATTCTCATGACTGCTGTGAAGAGGGGAGGGGACAGACAGGAATTACATGGAAAAATTCGCAACTGTTCAATGAAAGCTTCTGAAAATGTTAAAAAATTCGGTAAACCAAATAATCTTATTGATCTGATATCGAAAGAAAATGGTTTTGGTATGACATATAAGGAAATAGAAGATATCCTAAAACCTGAGAATTTCACCGGACGTGCCTCACAGCAAACTGAAGAGTTCGTTAATAACGTTGTTTTACCTAGAATTTCTGGTTATGACCTTGAAAATAATAAAGTTGAGATAAATGAATGAAAATTCTTGACGTTTAGTGTGCTATAATGGATATAGTACATGTCATAACAAGGAGTGATCTCGATGAAAACCGGTAATAACATGCTTCCACTGCATTCGCAGTTGATGAATGAACTTGAAAAAGCAATATTAGCAGGTAAATATAAACCAGGGGAGTTAATTCCATCTGAAAACGAACTGGCTGCTTCTCATAAAATTTCTAGGCCTACAGTACGGCAGGCTTTTTCTGAATTAGTTGCAAAAGGTCTGCTGAAAAAGGTTAAAGGCAAAGGAACCTTTGTCGCGGAATTCAATAAAAGAACTTCCATTGACCATACAAAAGGTTTTATACACGCCCTTCTTGACTGCAATGACAGCAGCAACAGGGAATTTCTTTCAGTTTATCTTGTCGATGGCAGCGAGATATATCAAATGGATAAGATTACAGATAAATTCGGAGTTGAATTCAGTAAAGGGTTCAGTGCAAAATTTGTGAGGGCTGAATACAAATTCAAGGATGTGGATGTATATTGCGAATCATTCCTGCCTCTTACTTATTTTCCGGAAGCACCGGGTTTGCTTGAAAAAAATGCGCTTTCTTATGATTTACTTATTGGAAAGCTTCCATTGGATCCCAGGAATGCAAAATGCATAATGAATATTGTCGCAGCCGATAGAAAGCAGGCAGATGCTTTAGGCTTGAGTATCGGCGCTCCCATTATCAGGCTGGAGAGTTTTCTGCTAACAGGACGTGCTCTTACAGTAGAATATTGCGCAAGTTACTGTAAATTGCAGAATACTGAAATTAAATTTTCAAAGAATAGAAAAATTTAACTTTTTCAGGCTATTCTTCGGGAGTAGGGGAGGGCGAAGGAGCAGGTGTATAGCTTGTTCCTTTTTTATGTCCGCCGCCATATAAAGGATCGCCGTCAAGGAACCTGTCTTTTATAAAATCACAGGATGATAGTAGAAGCATAAGTATAATAAGTGCTATAATTAAGAGTTTTTTCATTACAACCTCCGGTTACCATTTTAATCATTATAATATAAATTATCAAATTGTAAAATATTATCATTTATGTTAATATCTAATTAATATAGATAAGGGAATGTTATTAGTTTGAATAAGGGGCCTGAACATGCTGGATAAGGCAGTTGAGAATGCTAACATCGAAATGATTTTGGTCAACAAGAACGGGGATATTGTTTACGGCAATAGTCTTTTTGTTGCACATCATGATTATGATGCCGGCAGAACTACAATCTATGACATCTTTATTGAACTTACCCATAGCAAATGGAAAGAAGAATGGAACCTGCTTCAAAAAAACGGTACAAATAAGTACGATACTTATGTAATGCAGATAGAAGGACATGCAAACAATTATGAAGTCCTTGAAAGCATGATGAAGATAGATGAAAACAAACTTGTTTCAATCTATTTGATCGATATAGAAAACCGCAAGGAACTTGAAGAAAATCTTATTCATTCAGTTACCCATGACACACTGACAAGCCTGCCTAACAGAAAAGGCATGGATAAAGTCATAAACAGGATGCTAAAGTATGAAAAAGGCGCCGTTATGTTTATTGACCTTGATAATTTCAAGAGGGTTAATGACATATACGGGCATGAATCGGGCGATGAACTTATTAAAAATGTCGCTGACAGAATAAAGAGCATACTTCCGGAAAATGCTGTCCTTGGCCGACAGTCAGGCGATGAATTCATTCTGGTTCTTAAAGACATTGAAAATTTCAAAGAAGGAATTCGTCTTGCAAAAAAACTGACAGACACTTTAAAATTACCATTCAACATTAATAAAAATATATTATATCTAAGCGCCAGCGTCGGCACTGCTTTTTATCCTGAACACGGCCGGAGCAGGGCGGCTATTTTGTCCAGCGCAGATATAGCAATGTATAAGGCGAAGGTCCAGGGCAAAGCTCGTTTTGTTCTTTATAACAATGAAATGAAATATAATCTAATTGATAGGCATAATATGTATGTCGAACTTGAAAGAGCCCTTGAAAATAAGGAGTTTGAGTTGTATTTACAACCAATATATAACGTAAAATTGTCAAATATAATCGTACTTGAATCTTTTATAAGGTGGCAGCACCCTGAAAAAGGAATAATATATCCCAATGAATTCATACCTCTCGCTGAAGAAACAGGTTTAATTATAGAAATAGGGAAGTGGGTTCTCAAGGAATTATCGCGCATAATGAGGTATTTTAGGGAAAACGGCATTAAAAAGCTAAGTTTTTCAGTAAATCTCTCTCTATTCCAGCTGGATGATCATGGATTTGTCGAATTTATTAATAAACAGTTTGAAAAGAACGGGTTGAAAAAGAAACGGTTGTGTTTTGAAGTTTCTGAAGAGCTTGTGCAAAATATATCACATGTCGAAATAGATAGGTTAAAGGAACTTCGTGAAAACGGTTATAAAATAGCTATTCACGATTTCGGTTATAAATATGCACTCATGTCAATCCTGGACAAAATAGAGCCGGATATTATTAAAATTAATAAACTCCACAACAAGATACACGACCTGGAAGTACAGAAACAAATAATTGAGAATTTAAAAACCCTGTCAGACTATATGGATATCAAATTATTCTGCGAAGGCGTTGAAACAGAGCTGCAGTTTACAACGTTCAAGGAAATAGGCATCAGATATATGCAGGGATTTCATCTTGGCAAACCTCAAACTGTTGAGAACAGCTTGAAAACCCTTAGGGAAGACAGGCTGACAGCCATTTGAAAAATATACTTACTTAAGACAAAATAAAAGTTTTGTCTATATTAGAGGATTGATTATGCTCGAATAACCTTATTTTAACAAAAAGCCGCTTTTGCGGCTCTTTCCATATCTGAAAGCTTATTGTTTATTACTTTATGTCTTCTTTTTCTTTTTGCTTATGAATAAATTATTCTTATAAATTCAGAAGCCGCATAGCAACACTGAAATAAATTAAAACAGTAACTGCATCAACTATAGTTGTTATCAACGGAGCCGCCATAATTGCCGGGTCCAGTTTTAATTTTTTTGCAATTATAGGCAGGCTTCCGCCGACAATCTTTGCAACGAAAACCGTTATTATCAAGCTAACGCTTACCGCTGTTATAATGAAAATATTATTGATCCTGTCAATCAAATACATTTTAATAAAGTTAATAACGGCTAAGAAAAATCCTACCATCAGCGATACACGAAGTTCTTTCCAGATGATTCTGAAGAAATCGCTTAACTCTACAGTACCCAAAGCCAATCCGCGGATTATCAAAGTGCTGGCCTGGCTGCCGGCATTTCCGCCTGTGCCCATCAGCATCGGTATATATGCCGTCAGAATGACATATGTAGCCAGCATGCTTTCATAGCTGCGTATAATAGCCTGTGTAAAAGTAGCTGTTATCATCAGGACCATCAGCCATACAAAACGTTTGCGAGCCATGCTAAATGTTGATGCTTTAAGATATTCTTCTTCCAAAGGCAAAATAGCTGCCATTTTTTCAATATCTTCACTGACTTCTTCCTGAACGATATCAAGTATATCATCAACCGTTATAATTCCGACCAATCTCTGTTCGCGATCAGTAACCGGCATGCTCAATGCGTTGTATTTCCGGAATAAAAGCGAAATTTCTTCAACATCCATAGATGTAGGTATATTAATGATTTCTACATCTTCAGACATTATTTCAGATATTTTTTTTGAATTATCTGCCAATACCAGATCTTTAAGTGTAACTTCGCCTTCAAGGATTCTATTAGGACCGATTACATAACATGTATTAACAGTTTCTTTATTAATGCCGATCCGCTTGATTCTTTCAATGGACTCCCCCACCGTCATTTCTTTTTTAAGATCCATGAATTCTATTGTCATGATGCTGCCGGCACTGTCCTCGGGATAATTAAGGAACTGATTTATAATTTTTCTTTTTTCATTATTGGTATTTCTTAAGACTCTTTTGACAACAATTGCAGGTAATTCTTCTATGAAATCCACTGTATCATCTATAAAAAGCATATCAATCAACTGCTGTATTTCACTATCAGTAATTGATTGAACTATAAATTCCTGCATATCCGAATCGAGGTTTGAAAAAACCTCTGCAGATATATCCTTAGGCAACAGACGAAATAAATACAGCATCTGTTCATCCGGTATATCGCCCAGGAATTCTGCGACATCAATCGCATTCATTTCAAGAAGCAAAGCATGCACATCAGCATACTTCTTCTGATCTAATAGTTCAATTATGTATTCTTGCAAAGCCATAACTGCCTCCTCAGGACCTGGGACGCAGCTGGTTAAATCGCGTCTTAGTCCACTTTATTTTTATTACGCCGTTTCGGTAACGGGACTTCCACGATTTTCACCGTCCTTAAAATTACTCTTTTATTATGTTATCTCATAATATTAATTAAGACAAGTATAAAATATTTCCTGCAATTCAGATTGCCAATGATTTTCATATTAAAATAATAAATAAAGCTTTCAATATATACTATTTTTTTAAATTGACTACTGTTACCCCGGTTTCGCCTTCGCCGTATTTCCCGAGCCTGAATGAATCGACGTGTGTGCTATTCCTTAATAAATCATGAACAGCTTTACGAAGCACACCTGTTCCTTTGCCATGTATAATCTGTACTTCTTCAAGAGAGTTCATTGAAGCATTATCAAGGAATTTGCTAACTTCCATATCAATTTCATCACTTGCATAGCCCCTTATATCAAGTTCCAGCTCTAATTTAACGGTTTTACTTACTTTATAAGTATTAAGGATAGTTTCTTCTTTATTCTCATTTTCTTTTATCTCAAGATTTTCAGATTTAATCCTGATTTTCATAATCCCGGCCTGAACAAGTACTTCGCCGTTCTTATCAGCAGGTTCAATAACTGTCGCTTTTTGATTTAAATTAATAATCCTGACATCATCACCGGCCTTTAATGCTAAATTCCTGCTATTGTTAAAATTTTCTCTTGTAATTACAGGCATGTCGGGAGAATCCTCCTCCAAGACTTGTTTATATTTTGTCCTGAATGCAGCTTCGATTTTAGCACTGCCTTTAATTTCTCCTGACTTCTTTAATTCGTTAAGCTCATTAAGAAACTCATCGGCTCTTTCCCGGCTTTGTTCAATTATTCTGCGCGCTTCTTTCTTTGCTTCATTAATTATCCTTGTTCTTTCTCCCTCTACCTTTTTAAGGCGCCTGTTTAATTTATCTCTTATATCATTGGTTTCCCTGGAATTGTTTATAGCTTTAACTTTCTCTTTTTCTATACGCTGACGGCTTTTTTCAAGCGATAGGATAACATCCTCATAATCAAGATTATCTCCGTCAATGAATTTCTTTGCATTTTCTATAACCCTTTGGTCCAAACCAAGGCGTCTGGAGATATATAATGCGTTGCTTTTACCTGGAACACCTATAAGTAGCCTATATGTAGGCCTAAGTGTCTTGACATCGAATTCACAACTCGCATTCTCTATTCCATCCGTGACCGAAGCATACATCTTTATTTGCTGGTAATGAGTTGTGGCAATGGTTGTACACTTCTTCTCCATCAAACGTTCTAAGATAGAAAGCGCCAATGCCGAACCTTCGGAGGGATCAGTACCTGCTCCAAGCTCATCAAATAAAACCATGGAATCTTCGCCGCATTCTTTCAAAACTGCGATAATATTTGTTAAATGTGAAGAAAAAGTACTTAAGCTCTGTTCTATGCTTTGTTCATCGCCTATATCAGCATACACATCATGATAAACCGACATTACTGTTCCTTCAGATGCCGGAATCGGCAATCCGGCCTGTGTCATGAGTGTCAGCAATCCAATAGTTTTAAGCGAGACAGTTTTTCCTCCTGTATTTGGACCTGTAATAACAAGGGTGTTAAATGAGTCACCTATATGAAAATCAATAGGTACGACAATTTTAGGATCCAATAATGGGTGACGCCCTTTAACAATCCTTATTTTCTTTTGTTTATTTACTTCCGGGATCATGTATTTCTCATTTAGAGCCATTATGGCTTTTGAAAATGTTACATCTGCATATATCAACAATTTAAAATTTAAATTGAATTCAATGATGTAATCACGTGCCATATCGGATAGAACACCCAGGATTCGCTCTATTTCCCTCTTCTCTTCAATACCAAGTTCTCTTATATCGTTATTCAAATTAACAACATCCATTGGTTCAATATAGAGGGTTGAACCGCTTGAGGAAGTGTCATGAAGCATTCCCTTAATGTTATTTCTATATTCCTGCTTAACCGGTATAACATAACGGTTACTGCGCATCGTAATCACATTATCCTGGATGTATTTACTGTACTTTGAGCTTCTTATATAGTCATTCAACCGGTTTCTTACCTGATCCTGTTTAGCAAGGATTTTTCTTCTTAAATTATGAAGGTCGGGACTGGCATCGTCAGCCATTTCTTCCTCACTGATAATGCACCTTTGAATCTCCTTTTCAAGAGAATTAAATGAGAAAAGACCCTCCAGTTTAGTTTTAATATTTATAGCATCGTTATCATAATCAATGTTAGATTCCTTTAGATATCTTTTCAGACGGTCGGCTACATAAAGGTTATCCCTTAATGAAATAAGTTCCTTATTATTTAAATTAGCTCCGATTTTCAATCTTCCGGTGATTTTGGAAATATCTTTAATTCCGGACAAAGCAGGGTTGCCTTTTCTTTCAATAAGACTTATAGCATCCTTAGTTTCAGCAAGCAAATCATTAATTGCATCCAAATCAACCAATGGTTCAAGTTTATCTATGAAATCGGAGGTAACCTCAGACCCTGCATATTTCTTTAATATGCCTAGAACTTTGTAATATTCCAGTTTTTTTAAATATATGTTTTTCATAGATTATTTATATGGTGCAGTGAGTTTCATCAATGTCCTTGCATCCCTGTAAAACCCTTCTTCACTATTATCCTTAATAAATTCAAGCAAGCAATAGCGCATCTTCCATGTATTTACAAGTAAAAAATAGTCCTGCCAATGCTCAAAGCCGTCTTCCAGCGGCATTCTCTCCCGGCCTTTCCAGGTAAAAGTGTGAATATTTGAAATATGTCTCTTTAACATTTTAATATCGTGTAAATTTTCTTCATGTGACAAACCTACGGGAGGCTGCCAGTATGTTGTAAGATTTGCAGCATTAACTTTTGCTAAAAGCCTTAGTGTATCCGTACAATTGTCTGTCAATGTATTCGCGTGATATTCGAGTGCAACATCCTTACCTTCATGTGATGTCATACTGCATATAAGTTTTAGTTCCTTTGCAATTAATTCCCAGTGCTCCTTGTCTGCTTCTTTCGTTGGCAATACACCTGCCCATACCCTTATGACATCAGACTTTAAGGCGACTGCACAATTTAATACTTTCTTATATTCTGCTTTGGGATCATCATACTCCCCTACTCTGTAATAACTGCCGTATGAGGGACAGCTAATGTCATTCAGCCCACAGGCATGCATTACTATTTCCGCCTTATACACATCTCCGTGAGGAACATGAACATCACCACCCCACTCTATTGCATCAAGCCCTGCCGATTTGACCATTTTTGTTATCTGATCAGTAGTCAAATCCCTGAAACTTATTGAAACCAACCCTGTCTTTAACATTTTCAGTTCCTCCGAAAAAATTTACTGAGCCTACCGTTATAAAATACCATGGCCAAAGTATATATATAATCATAAATAAATACAAAGGCTGAGGCAACAAGCAGAATTATATATAATTGAAGTCCCTCGCCGAAGAACCCCGGCAAAAACGAAGCTGCTAAAAAGTAATTTAATATTACAGCTGCATTTATAAATACAATTTTTAGAATAAAACCGATTAATTTAGATTTAATTTGCTCTATATAATATTTAACTATTCCGAAATATCCGAAAAAACTATAAAAGAGTAAAAAAGATAATTTATTTACCGGTAAAACTAAAGAAAATGCAACTGTTGCCGCAAAGAAAAGCCATGCCCAACTTTCATTTCCCTCCTGTAGTAGTATTCCTGTAAAGAATGATATCAGGATATATATGGAAAAATCCAAAAAGGGCAAAAGGGTTTTTAAATAAAGCAAAGCAATCGCCAAGCCAAGCAAAACCCCGGCAAATGCAACAATTCTCGTTTTTTGATCAGCAGCATGCAATGCAATCACCGCCGAAACATTCACAGCAGGTATCGGCACAGCATAGGCATGAGCAGGTGCTGCATAAATCGGGACTTCCGGTGCCGTATCCCCTGTTATATACATTTGTCCTATAGTTTCCCGATCTTGATTTCAGTTGATTGAAAACATTCATATATTCAGAATTTGAAGGTTCCATTGAAACAGCTTTCTCAGCATAAGAAAAAGCCTGGTCATACCATCCCTGGTTCATAAAAACCACTCCCATAAGAAAATGCCATTCAGCTGTCCGATTGGTTGATGCCCTGAGAATTTGATCAGCCGACCTAAAATCGCGTCTATTTATTAAATCCCTTACTTGCTGGAAGTCACTTGAACTTTGCGAAGAGTCATATCCGCCGGTGCGCTTGCGCCCGTTCGTGCTCACGATTGTATCGTAGGCATGATTGATTTCCCGCAACTTCTCGTCAGCCAGGTCTTTTAAAGGATTATCTGCATATCTATCGGGATGATACTGCTTAACCAAATCCCGATATGCTTTTTTTATTTCTTCCTCAGAGGAGTATTCATTAACCCCTAGAACTTCATATGGATTTTTTTGTGCCATTAATGCAGTCTCCATTCAAAACTTTCTCTGTTACACTATACAATCCTTCATACAATATGTTCTTAATTATACTTGAATTGACGCTTTTATCAATTAAGTCATACGCTTTGGAGGCTTCGTTCAGTGCAGAATAAAGTATAAAAGCCATCCTGTCCCTAATGTCTGTTTTATATTCATTAAGCGAATCTTCTTTGGCTTTTGGGAATCTATTAAGAATCGGATTATATCTTTGTTTCTTTAAATCGCCTTCAATATCCTCGAATGCATCAACAATATATATCCACCTTCCAACATTATATCCCAACCATTCAACCGCATCCCTAATTAATGAATCGCATTTTAGTTTTTCAGTAAAAATCAGGCTATATATCCTGCCGTAGCAATCAGCTGTTTCATCGATGCTATCGGAATTCTTTTTCTCGAGGATAGTTAGCTTATTAAGTTGTTCTTCTATTTTTTCTTTTAAACCTTTAATTTCATTAACTGATTTTTTATATGCACTTTTGAAGGCGCCCGCACCTATTCTTGCCATAACACTATTTTCATCATTAATATCATCAATAAGTTTTTTATATGTTAAAAAGACTGTTATGTCGGCAATAAAATTTATAGAGTCACTGTTAATGCACCTGATTTTCTTTTTTACCGGGTGGAGTATGCAGCGGAAGTTTTCGAAGTCGGATGTTATTTCATTTACAGAATCCATTGCAATCGATAAAAACACTGCATCATAATTAAGAAGATTCCTGAATACAAGACCGTATCGGTTCCCCAGGGCTTTGCAGATACCGCAGTAGTAGGCATTATAAATCTTGAAGTCTTTCATTTTAAGTTCGGGTTTGTATATTTTAACGTAGCCAATCATCCGGCTGTACCTGCTTTTTCCTCTGCTTCTCTTTTTAGTTTGAAGTATCTCTTTGTATAAAGAGCCAGTGCTACAAGTTCAGATGCCATTGCAATTGCAATAAGAAGATTTACCCAAAAGTTATTTAAATTAAGCATTAGTATCCAAAAAACAGACCCATTCAGCAATAAAGTAGCGGCTTTTCCATACCATACGGCATAAACAACTATCTTTTTCTTATATAGGAGATACGAACCGTAAACCATTAATCCTTCTTTTATTCCAAGTACTATAATAAAGGCAAAATGAAGTCTTCCAAGTATGCATAATAATAGTATTGCGCATATCTGGATAGCTTTATCAGCAAGCGGATCCCAAAGCTTGCCGAAATTTGATACCACCTTCCACCTTCGGGCTAAAAATCCATCCAGCATATCCGAAAGTGCGGCTACTAAAAAAATTATCGCTGCTGCAATAAAATTTCTCTGAACCATAAATACTACAAAAAGCGGTATCATTAATAACCTTGAACCTGTAATGATGTTTGGAATGTGTTTTTTCATAAATGCACCTATATTGAAATGATTTTGGCCAGTTTAAGCATGCCTACCTCGATTTCCTTTTTCATCGACAGTGCTTCCTCAATATCGTAATCAACCAGCTTGTTGCTTACCAGTGAAATAATCCTGTTTATACGGCCTTCCTGTATGACATCAATTGCTTTGGCGCCCATACGGCTTGCCATGATCCGGTCCCTGGCTGAAGGACTTCCACCCCTCTGGACGTACCCCAGAATTGTTGCCCTGGATGTAATGCCTGTTTTTTCAGTTATTATGCTGCAAAGTTCCGTAGCATTGCCAACGCCTTCCGCAACAATTATACAATAGTCTTTTTTCCCTCGGTTTCTGCATTCGAGTATGGGTTTTATTACGTCGCGGTCAACATCAAATTTAACTTCAGGAATCAGAATAACATCCGCTCCTCCCGCAATACCGTCATTTACAGCAATAAAACCGGAATCCCTGCCCATGACTTCAATTACGGTACATCTCTCATGCGAATAAGCCGTGTCTCTAAGCTTATCAATAGAATCCATTACTGTATTTAATGCTGTATCATAACCAATTGTATATTCTGTTGAACTTATATCGTTATCAATAGTGCCGGGCAAACCAATAACCGGCATTCCCTCTTTTGAAAAGTCAAGAGCTCCGCGGTAGGAGCCGTCACCTCCGATTACTACTACTAAATCGATGCCAAACACCTTACAGATATCATATGCCCTCTTTCTATGATCCCTATCAAAGAATCGCGGACACCTTGCTGTCTTTAGGATTGTACCGCCGTCCTGCAGAATTCCGGATACATCCCTTGGTTCCAATTTTTCAATCTCGCCGTTAATAAGCCCTTCATAACCCCGGTAAATACCAAAGATATTATATCCGTAATAATACCCCGACCTTACAACAGCTCTTATTGCTGCATTCATGCCCGGGGCATCACCGCCGCTTGTTAAAACGCCTATATTTTTAATTCCAGTCATGTTTTACTCCTGAGTGCTTTGTTTTAAGCTGAATATAATGTCATGTGCCTTATTAATATCATTTTCAAGGACGCCAACTTCATATAGGACATCCTCAGAACCTGTTTCAGTTGAAGTCCTGTAAATCATTCTAATATTATTTTCCCTTAAGGCAGATATCAAAGTTACCGCCATACTTTTATCATATGTTGTATATATGGATGTATAGCCGTCCTCAGTCACCTGAAACCACTTCCCCGCTTGATGAAAGGATCTTAGCCTTTCCCTTAATTTTAATTGCCGCTGTAAATTCAGTAAATTGAACCATCAGCACATCACCCTTGTCCATTTTTTCTATATGGTGGAATTTTGTCGACTCGCCCCTGGTCAATCCAATAATGCTGACACCGTCCTCCAAGGCTTTTATTAAAATCGGTTTACCATCAGTATAACAATCCATTAACATCACCGCCCTCTGCAATATAATATCACAATTATAAAATTATAATATATAGTCCGCTTATTTAAACCTTATCAACTATGCCTTATTTTATCAAAATATAATAATTTTATAAACATATATCTGACTTCAATTTATTGTTAACAAAATTATAGAAAATTATCAAAAGCAAAACAGTGAAAACCTAATTTTCATTCTTTTTGAAGTTTTCATCGCTTTACAAACATATTTTCAGGACCAATTGCTTCAGATAATTCATAAATTATTTCCTTTGAAGAATCAAGTGAATATCTATTATCAAGCAATTTTTGGAACTTAATACCGTTTTCTGTTCTCCTTAGAATTATTGAAGTATTTCCGCTGCCGCCGAAGTAATTTATAAATGCATCAAAGCGCGCCATGTTAATTTTGTCTGCATTGATATAGACACAAGTAGCTCTGCCTTGTAGAGGAGTCCGAATATCCATCTGTTCCGAGGTATCAGTATCAACATTGCCCGTACTAGTAATACCGCTTTTCAAAGGATGGATTTCATCGCAGATTATCTTTATATCCTCTTCCTCGCGAAGACTTAATTTACCTTTAACGACAATCTTCGAATCATCGGTTATCAAGGAAGAATATTTATCAAGTACATTCGGGAAAACAACCAATTCCATAGACCCATAAATATCTTCAAGTTCAACAAACGCCATCATATTGTTGTTTTTGGTTACTTTCTTAGTTATCTGACGTATTAAACCGGCACAGGTTACGCCTTTACCGTCATAGAACTGGTTCTGGTCCGTATTCTCATCAATTCTCTTCTGACTACTGAAAAATGTCGCTTTTTGAAGTATTATACCTTCAAATTCATCAAGCGGATTCCCCGTCACATAAATACCAAGCAGTTCTTTTTCCATATTAAGAAGCCTTTGCTTATCGAAATCTTCTATATCAGGAAATTCATAACTGAAGTTATTCTTCCTGCCTGCCCCGGCATCAAATAAAGAAACCTGTCCTTCTATATTATTTCTTTTTTCTTTTGCTATGGACTCGAGTATTGTTTCGAATGAGGAAAGAAGCTGCCGTCTGTTAACAGGAAATGAATCGAATGTGCCGCATTTAATAAGGCTTTCGACACATTTTTTATTTACCGCACCATTTGCAAGCCTTTTGCAAAAGTCAATGAATGAAGTATAGATACCGTTTTCTATCCTATCATCCCTGATTGCATCAGCCGCTTTATGACCTACATTCTTTATCGCAGCAAGTCCGAATCTTATATTTTCACCATCCACTCCAAATTTTCGTCCGCTTGAATTAACCTCAGGCGGCAAAACAGAAATACCAAGGCGCCTGCATTCTTGAATATACAATGAAATTCTTTCCGTAGAACCCATAAAACTGTTCAGTGTTGCTGCCATGAATTCAAGAGGAAAATAAGTTTTAAGATAAGCAGTCTGATAGGCTACTACTGCATATGCAGCGGCATGCGATTTATTAAAGGCATAAGAGGCAAAATCCGTCATTTCATCAAAAATCAAAGAAGCAGTCTGTGGCGGTACTTGCCTACCTACAGCACCTTTTATAAAGATCTCCCTTTCTTTCTCCATTGCTTTTCGCTTCTTTTTAGACATAATACGTCTTACAAGGTCAGCTCTGCCCAATGTATAGCCGCCGACATCCTGTACTATCCTCATGACCTGTTCCTGGTAAACCATACATCCGTAGGTGACACCAAGTATGGGTTTTAGCAGAATATGGTGATATTTTACATTTTCCGGATTTTTTTTATATTTCAGATATCTAGGTATTTGTTCCATTGGCCCGGGGCGGAATAATGAGATGCCGGCTATTATGTCTTCAAGGTTTTCCGGCGCAAGCTCTTTCATAAAAGATGTCATTCCTGCGCTCTCAAGCTGGAATATGCCTGCTGTATGACCGTCGGCAATTGTTTTGAAAACTTCCGGATTTTCATAGTCCATTTCATCTATATTAATCTCAATATTATGATTTTCCTTAATAAAAGTTATTGCATCCTGGATAACCGTGAGAGTCCGAAGTCCGAGAAAGTCCATTTTAAGCAACCCGAGATCCTCAAGTCTTTCCATTGTAAACTGGGTGACTACAGCTTCGTCATTTTTCTGAAGCGGTACATATTCATCTACGTTTTCCCTTGTAATTACAACACCGGCAGCATGTGTTGATGCATGTCTTGCCATACCCTCAAGCAACATTGCAGTGTCAATCAGTTCCCTGACTTGTTCATTATCGTCATATATGCCGTGAAGATCCCTGTTTACCTTGAGAGCCTTTTGAATGGTCATGTCGGGTTGGTGAGGAATCATCTTAGCAACTATATCCGTCTGGGCATAAGATACATTAAGTGCCCTTCCTACGTCCCGGATTGCTGCCCTTGCTGCCATAGTACCGAAAGTAATTATCTGGCACACCTTATCCGCACCGTATTTTCTTGTGACATAATCAATAACTTCCTGTCTTCTCTCATAACAAAAGTCTATATCTATATCAGGCATTGAGATTCTTTCAGGATTCAGAAATCTTTCAAATAGCAAATCATATTTTATAGGATCAATATTGGTTATCCCCAGACAATATGATACAAAGCTTCCTGCTGCGGAGCCCCTGCCCGGCCCTACCATTATGTTTTTAGATTTCGCATAATTTATAAAATCTGAAACTATAAGGAAATAGTCGGTATAATCCATTTTCTTAATGACAGACAACTCAAATTCAAGCCTCTCCTGCAGAGTTTTTCCCGCAGCATCACCAAACCGTTTTTTCAAACCTTCATAAACGTTTTTTTTCAAGTATTCATAATGGTCTGTTTCACCTGCTAAATTGAAAGCGGGAAGATGCTTGCCGCCTATGTCAAGTTCGACATGGCATCTTTCAGATATTTTTATAGTATTTTCAATAGATTCCGGGAATTCCATGAAAAGTTCCTGCATCTCGCTGGAAGATTTGAAGTAAAACTCATCAGTTGGAAAACGCATTCTGTCGGGTTCGTCAACGGTTTTACCTGTCTGTATGCACAATAGGACATCATGCGGCCCTGAATCACTTCTGTTTAAATAATGCACGTCATTGGTCGCGACAAGCGGAATGCCTGTTTCACGGGATATTTCAATGACACCCTGGTTCGCTATGTTCTGACTGTCAATTCCATTATTCTGCAGTTCAAGGAAAAAATTCCCATCTCCGAATATTTTATTCAGTTTTTGGGCAATCTCCATCGCTCCGTTTCGATTCCCCTCCAGAATTGCCCTTGGGATAGCCCCGGCAAGACAGGCGCTGAGTGCTATTAATCCTTCGGAATATTGTTCAAGCAGTTCATAATCAGCTCTGGGTTTATAATAGAAACCCTCGAGATGGGCTTTGCTTACAATTTTCAGAAGGTTTTTATAACCGGTCATATTTTCGGCCAGAAGTACCAAATGATTAGGCTCATTATCATAAATATGTTCTTTATCAAACCGACTTCGCCTGGCCGTATAGATTTCACAGCCCAAAATAGGATTCAGACCTTTTTCTTTGGCTGCTTTATAAAAATCAACTGCACCGTACATAACGCCGTGATCAGTCATTGCGACGGCTGGCATTCCGAATTCTACGGCTTTTTCCATTAGGTCGTCAATCCTGACAGCACCATCAAGGAGGCTGTACTCGGTATGCAGATGAAGATGTGCGAATTTGCTCATAAAAAAATTATAACACATTGCTCAAATTCATTAACAAGATATTGCAATTAATTTGTATAAAATTACTAATCTTAATATCTTAGTCTGTTTTATCTTAAATTGAACAGAACTAAGAGTTGTGCTAATATCAAAATAGATTAGAATTATGGAGTTTGATATGAGTATTTACTTTTCAACACATAAAAAAAAGAAAAATTTCCCTTTTGCTTTATTTGGATTTCTTGCCCTGCTTGTATGGACAGGCATGGTTATCTATTTTCTTCAAAAAGGTTATACACTCAGTGACTTTGCAGCTGCTGATTCCGGGAGTGAAGTTAAAAATATCCTAGGATTTGTCATTATTGTTTCTTCATTCCTGCTTTATCTGCTGGGGCTGGGAATAAACCGCGAGCTAAAAACAAGGTTCAAGTTCCCGCTTTACGTTATGCAGTTTATCTTTCTAGCGCTTTCAGCAATATCCGGTTATTTTTTATCATCATATGCTTTTCCTGAATTAATGAACTTCCTTATGATAAGCGCCACCTTGTATTATCTTACCCTGCTTATTTATTTTTTGCTTCAGCACCGGGTATACTCACGATACTTCTCTAAAACAATAATGATAATATCATCGCTTCCTTTAATACCGTTCATTTATGGCGTTTATAATTTCATTGCAGGAAAAAGCATGATTTTTACACAGGAGCCCTTTAGCTTTGACAACTTTGCTATATATGCATTATTATTTACAATGCTGCTGTATACAATTGCCAATAGTGTATACCTGAGTTACATAAACAGAAGGGTCTATTAAAATGAAATCAACCATTGATTGTATATATTGTTATTTAAGGCAGGCTGTAAACTGCATGAAACATGCTAAAATCCCTGAAGAAGACCAGCCGGAAATCCTATATTCTCTTATGGATGTGATAAAAGAGCTGGATATCAATGAAAGCCCATGTTTCAATTCAACATTCACTATCAGAAAAACGTATGAACTAAGCAATTGTATGGATCCTTTTAAAAAAGAGAAATTTGAATCTAATCAAAAAGCCATGGAACTTTTAAACCTACTTGGGGACTCCATCGACTCCTCTGATTTACACAGTCTCTTCGTTCTGTCTTCGGCGGGCAACATTATTGATTCTGGAATCATCTTTGAATATGATATTGAAAAAACCATTAAAGAAACCCTTGAAAGCGGGTTTTCAATTGACGACTATCAGACTTTTGAAGAAAAACTTAAAAATGCTGAGAGTGTTTTGTATTTAGGCGATAATTGCGGTGAAATTGTCTTTGACATGCCCTCCGTGCGCTTTTTAAGCGAATTAGGTAAAGATGTTTATTATGCGGTAAAATCCGCTCCAATCCTAAATGACGCCCTTAAAGAAGATGCAATATTTGCAGGAATAGATAAATATGCAACTGTAATTGAAACCGGTTCAGGTTTCCTGGGTGTAAATCCGGATGATTCTTCCAGTGATTTCATGGAACTTCTAAACAGCACTGACCTTATCATTTCAAAGGGGCAGGCCAACTTTGAATCCCTGGACGACTATCCTGGCGGCAAAGGCAGGATTTTCTTTATTTTAAAAATTAAATGTGAAGGAATTACCGAACGGATTCCCGGATCCCATTACGGTGATTCAGTGTTTTATACAGCCGGCGGTTATGTAACATGACAATATTCTTTTCCATACTGCTATTTATTTTGGGACTTGCCTTGATAATCAAAGGCAGCGATTGGTTTGTAGATTCTACCATCTGGATTGCACGGACGCTTAACATCCCCGAATTCATCATTGGGGCAACATTGGTAAGCGTTTGCACTACCCTGCCCGAGCTTTTGGTTTCCACCGGTGCCGCAGTAAACGGAGATACTTCAATGGCACTTGGTAATGCTGTTGGAAGTGTCGCTTGCAATACCGGTCTTATTTTAGGCACAGTAATCGTTTTTTCAATGCCGAAGCTTTATCACCGGAATGCAATCAGACTTAAATCAACTTTTATTTCAGCAGCTTTGGCCGCATATCTTTTAATTGCTTTAATATTCGGTGGATTCAACTATATTATCGGGATTATATTCATGTTGATGTCTGGAATCTTTGTTTATTATAATTATTACGAAGCGAAGAAATACCGCGAGAATCAGGAACAACAGCCTATTACTGACAAATCCAGAAAAACTGTTACAAGGAATATTCTCATTTTTGTCATAGGCCTAACAATGACTATTGCCGGCTCTCAACTTATGGTTATTTATGGCGAACGGATTGCCATTTCACTGCAAATACCGTCAATTGTCATAGGTGTTACAATGACTGCCCTCGGTACAAGTCTTCCTGAACTTGTGACGGCAATTACCGCTTTGCGCAAAAAAGCTTCCGCGCTTTCTGTTGGAAATATCTTTGGGGCCAATATCCTTAACCTTACGCTTGTCCTGGGCGGCACAGCAATAATAAAACCAATTGTTACAGAGGGGAATGTATTGTCATTCCACCTTCCTTTTATTCTGGGCATTACACTCATCGCCTCACTCAGTACCCTGATATTAAAAAAGAAGTACCCGCGTTTCATCGGGATACTTCTTCTGTTATCTTACTTTTCATACATTACTTTAACCTCTATATTGGTATAAAATTGCCAGTCTTATACATATAAATCAGTTGAAATATATCTTTCTCCTGTATCGGGGAATACAACAACAATATTCTTACCAGGATTTCTGCCTGCTGTTTCTACAGCTGCATAAAGAGCTGCGCCCGATGATATGCCGCAAAGTATCTTTTCTATTTCAGCTGCTTTACGGGCAAACTCCCTGGCTTTTTCAGTGGGAACTTTTACAATTTCATCGATGACTCCGGTATCAAGTATTGCAGGAATAAAACCTGCCCCGATTCCCTGTATGCCATGCTTGGAGGGCAACTCGCCTGAAAGCACAGCTGATTCCTCCGGTTCTACTGCTATAACTTTGATTTTATTGTTTTTTAATTTTAGGTAACTGCCGGTTCCTGTTATCGTCCCTCCTGTACCTACTCCTGCGATGAATATATCAACATGACCTTCAAGATCAGTGTATATTTCCCTTGCAGTCGTATCAAAATGGGCAGCGGGATTTGACGGGTTCTCAAATTGCATGGGGATAAACGAACCTTCGATTGATTTACTTATCTCTACAGCTTTTTCTATGGCCCCTTTCATTCCCTTTTCAGGAGGCGTCAGGACCACTCTGGCGCCATATGCACGCATTAGCGCAATTCTTTCAGCGCTTAGTGATGACGGCATGGTAAATATGACATTAAGCCCATATTTGGCAGAAGCGAGGGCCAGGCCGATTCCCGTATTACCGCTTGTTGGCTCAATGATGGTAGATCCTTTTTTTATCTTACCACTGCTAAATGCATCTGTCAGCATCCTCAATGCAGGCCTGTCTTTAACGCTACCACCGGGGTTAAAAGATTCAAGCTTTGCATAGATATCGGCATCCAGGCTGAATAATTGTTTTATTTTATTAAGTTTTACCAGCGGTGTTCCGCCTATTGTTTCTTCTATGGAATTAAATAACATGATTATACCTCATATAATTTTTTTTCTGTCAGAAGGTAATCCATTTTAATATCATGACTTTCAGTCGGCAGCGGTATGTCGCTAATCTGGAATTCATAGCATGCACCGATTTTAATAAAATCAGATTCAGCTAGAAACCGGTCATAATAGCCCTTTCCGTAACCCATTCTTACACCGAGATTGTCAAATGCGACTCCCGGCACTAAAACAACTTCTATATCATCAGGATTGACATTTTTGCCTTCTGACGGTTCTGGTATATTGTATTTACCCAGGGTTACGTTGATGAAATCACTAAAACAAATCGGGTCAATTTTATCATTTTTATTTACTGAAGGCAGCGAAAGCTCTTTGCCATCAGTGAGCAATCTTTTTAGCAGGGGTATTATCGGGGCTTCATTGTTTATAGGATAATATGCCATGAAAGATTTTTTCTTCTGAAGTCCGCTATTTAAAAATGCATTCAAAATCCCCTCCCCTGCTTCTTTAATAAATTCAGGGGAAAGATCATTCCTTTTTATTATGTTAATCTTCCGTATAGAAGCTTTCATCAGAATATCATATTGTCTATATATTCATTGGTAAATCCGGGATCTGTTGTTAATTCTATATATTCGACCAGCTTTTTGATTTCCTCGGCTTCTTCAATGTATTTATGCGAAAGCAGGCACATTGATGCTCCGGCTCCGGCAGTATTCCCGGAGGGTATTACATTTTCCAGACTGAGTTTAGGCAACAATCCTATGGCCATTGCGCTTTCAACATTTAAATAATTTCCAAATCCGCCTGCCAGATATATCTTTTTAACATCGTTCGGCATTATATGATATTTCTTAATAAGGGTCGAAATTCCTGCAGCTATAGCAGCCTTTGCATTTTGTATTTCCCTGACATCTTTCTGAGTTATACAGATTTCATCGATTATCCTGAATGCCTTTATCCCCTCAAATTCAAATAATCTTTCAGCAAGCTCTCCTGAGACCATAATTTCGTCGTCGTCATAAAAACGGCCTGTTTCATCAATTATGTCATTTTTAAGCATCTGGGCTACGGCATCAACAATTCCGGAGCCACATATCCCTACAGGATCTTTTTGGTCAATGGTAGTAAAACTGACTTTTCCGTCCATTATTGAAACAGCATCTATTGCACCGGATATGCCGCCGGTTCCAAACCTAATATTTGCCCCTTCAAAGGCTGGCCCTGCTGCAGTTGAACATGAAATCATCCTCTCTTTATTACCAAGCACCATTTCCCCGTTTGTACCTATATCAATTAGCAGGGATATTTCGTCTTCAGTTCTTAGTTTGCACGCAAGCAGACCGGCTATAATATCGGCACCGATATATGCGGAAACCGAAGGCAAACATAAAGCATGGCCGAATTTATTGATTTTTATCCCAAGTTCAGCAGCCGGAAAATCATGCATCTCAGTACTAACAGGTATAAAAGGAAGCTTTCCGATATTTATGGGGTCAAGCCCCATGAGGAAATGCATCATTGTTGTGTTGCCGGCAAGTGTAATCATATAAATGTCATTCGTTTTCAGAGCATGTTCCTTGCAAAGCTTTTCAATTAATTCATTTAACTGATTAACTAAGACAATATTTAACCGGCTTAGTCCTTTTTCCTCTGTCTGGGCATAATTAATTCTGGATATTACATCAGCCCCAAATTGTTTCTGATTGTTGAGTTCTGATACAACACCGGTAAAATCACCGTTTTCCAGACTGTATAAATATGCAGCCATTGTTGTTGTTCCGATGTCAATCGCTATACCGAAGAAATGTCCGTTTTCTTTATTTTCAACACCCTTAATAATATCATAATATGAAATCACAGTCGGCTCATTGCTGCTCGAAGATAAAGCCTCCGTAATATCCTTAAGCAGAGGAAGGTTATTTTTATCAACTTTCATATTGGAATTATGCAATATATTGCTTATATCAGAAACCTGCCTGTCGAGGTGCGGAATCTCTGTTTTTATTTTCTTCAGTCCTATTGCAGGCCTGAAAGAATCTATTTCAAGATTTGAATTGGTGAGGATTTTATTTTTTGCGCTTTGTGCCGGGACTTCTACTACCATCCCGTCTTCCCCCTTTATAAAGCATGCAAGTCTAAATCCCTCATCTATGTTTTTCTTTCCCAGAAGCCTTATCTCCTCATCATCGGGGGGCTGTGTAATTGCAGTGGTCTTAACCAGGCACTTCCCGCATTTTTTCATTCCGCCGCAAGGAGCGATGATTTCAGCATTGCTTTTTTGAATGATTTCAAGAATGGTTTCGCGGCCGTTTGTATTTAGATTGTAATCAACTTTTTCGCTTATGATCTTAATTTTCATAATTTCACCTTATCAACAGTCTATTAAAAATTATAAACAAATTAAACTTGTTTGACTATTGTTTTTTGAAATATTATAATTTTAATATTAACTAAGGGAGTATTTTATGACTAAGGAAGTACGCACAAGATATGCACCCAGCCCTACAGGTTATATGCATATAGGCAATCTGCGTTCTGCAATTTATGAATATCTCGTCGCAAAAATAAACGGCGGTAAATTCATTCTGAGAATTGAAGATACAGATCAGGCAAGAAAAGTAGAAGGTGCTGTTGAAGTTATCTACAACACATTGAAAACTATTGGCATTCTGCATGATGAGGGACCGGATGTGGGCGGTCAATATGGACCGTATGTTCAATCTGAAAGAAAAGAAATGTATCTTCCTTACGCTCAGCAGCTTATTGAATCAGGTGATGCATATTACTGTTTCTGTTCAAAAAGGCGGTTGGATTCACTTCGCAGAGATGCTGATGAAAATCATGTTCAATATAAGTATGACAGGCACTGCCTGCATCTTTCAGGTGCTGAAATACAGGATAATCTGGATTCCGGCATGAATTATGTAATAAGACAAAAATCACCCGATAAAGGTTCCACCACATATCATGACGAAGTATATGGTGATATCACATTCGGCAATGAAGGTCTTGAAGACCAGATATTAATTAAGTCCGATGGATTTCCTACATACAATTTTGCGAATGTCATTGATGATCATACTATGAATATCACTCACGTTGTAAGAGGAAGCGAATATCTGTCATCTACGCCGAAATTCGTTCATCTGTATAGAGCATTTGGATGGGAAGTACCTGTTTTTGTACACCTCCCCCTTGTCGTAAAGAGTGACGGAAGTAAAATTTCAAAAAGAAACGGCGATGCAATGTTTGACGATATGATCAAAGCTGGTTATCTGCCGGATGCCATATTGAATTATACTGCGATGCTGGGATGGAGTCCCGGAGACGAACGTGAATTTTTTACTTTAAAGGAACTTGAAACAGATTTTACAGTTGAAGGCATCAGCAAATCCCCTTCCACCCTTGATTATGACAAACTTAAATGGGTAAACGGAGAATATATCAGACGGATGACCCTGGGTGAATTCACCGAAACAGCTGAAGAATGGATAAAAAAAGCCATAGGTAGTAAAAATCTGAATATTAAGAAAATAGCAGCTATGCTTCAGAATCGAACAGAGATTTTAAGCGATATACCTTCTTCGATTGACTTTCTTGTAAAAGTGGATGATATTAACCCTGAATTGTATTTCCACAAGAAAATGAAAAGTGACACCGAATCCGCAAAAGCGCTTCTACCGCTTGTAAGGACAACATTGTCGGTACTCAGTGACTGGGGACATGATGTTATTTATAACGCCCTTGTTGAAACAGCACGGCAAAACGAAGTTAAAAACGGAAAAGTCATGTGGCCGCTTCGAGTTGCACTAACTGGAAAACCTGTAACTCCGGGCGGAGCCATTGAAATTGCAGATATACTGGGTAAAGAAATAACACTTCAGAGAATTGATGCTGCCATTGAGCAGCTGGAGGCATAGATGGACAAGATATTTGAGTCAAGCAATTTTATACACAACGAAATTGATGAGGATCTTAAAAAACATCCTGACCTTAAAATTCATACACGGTTCCCTCCGGAACCCAGCGGTTATTTTCACATCGGTCATGTAAAGGCAATAGCCATCGACTTCGGCACAGCTGAAAAATATGGCGGCATGTGTAATCTCAGAATGGATGACACTAACCCGGTGCTTGAAAAAACGGAATATGTCGAAGCAATAAAAGAGGATATTTCATGGCTTGGGTTCAAGTGGCATGAACGCGTTTTATATGCATCAGAATATTTTGATCAGTGTTTTGACTATGCAATTGAATTAATTAATAAGGGACTCGCATTTGTCTGCAGTCTTTCTTCTGAAGAAATGCGGGAATACCGCGGTACGCTGACTGAACCCGGAAAGAACTCCCCGGACAGGAATAGGTCTATTGAAGAGAATCTTAAGCTTTTCAGTGAAATGCGCGACGGTATATATCCTGACGGCGCAATGACATTGAGGGCAAAGATTGATATGTCTTCTCCGAATCTTAATATGAGGGATCCTGTTATTTACAGGATAATGCATGTTACCCATTCAAATACCGGTGATAAATGGTGTATATATCCGATGTATGATTATGCTCATCCGATCCAGGATGCAATTGAGGGAATCACTCACTCCCTGTGTTCCCTTGAATTCGAGGACCACCGGCCGCTATACAACTGGGTTCTGGATAATCTTGGCTACGGGGAATTTCCAAAGCAAAGGGAGTTTGCACGCCTGAATATCTCATACACTATTACAAGCAAGAGGATCTTGCGTGCAATAGTTGAAAGTGGGCTTGTTTCAGGCTGGGACGACCCCAGGATGCCTACTATTGCAGGTTTGAGGCGCAGGGGTTATACACCATCTTCACTACTCGCATTCATAGATAAGGTAGGTGTTGCAAAAACATACAGCGTTGTTGACATGGCTCTTCTGGAACATTGCATAAAGGATGAACTGAATAAAAAAGCCCATAGGGTCATGGTAGTTATGGATCCTTTAAAAGTGATTATTACCAACTACCCTGATGGGAAGACCGAGATGATGGAAACGGAAAATAATCCCGAAGATCCCGAATCCGGCACAAGGGAGGTACCCTTTACCCGCGAAATTTACATTGAAAGGGCTGATTTCATGGTGGAACCAGTAAGGAAGTATTTCAGGCTATCTCCAGGACGAGAGGTCAGACTGAAAAATGCATATTTTATAACCTGCAATGATTATAAGACTGATGAAAGCGGCAAAGTTTTGGAACTTCACTGCACATATGATCCTGCCTCGAAGGGCGGACACTCCCCTGACGGCAGAAAAGTCAAGGGCACACTTCATTGGGTATCTTCCGAATATGCAATTGATGCCGAAATTCGACGGTATGACAGGCTTACCCATCTTGAAAGTCCCGGTTTGCTTCCGAGGGAAACCCCTATTGAAGAAATGATAAATCCTGATTCACTGCATGTTTTTAAGAATGCCAAACTTGAACCTTCATTGTCAAATGTTAAGGAAGGCAATAAATTCCAGTTTATCAGAAACGGATATTTCTGTTGTGATGCAGACTCGAAGCCCGGTGCAATAGTATTCAACCGCATAGTTCCTTTAAGGGATTCCTGGGCAAAAATCGCAAAGAAAGGCTGATTAATGGCTTTTGACCTGAACGAACTTCCCGTATTCGCCAGGGATTATCTGGCTTATATGGATACTGTCAGGAATTGCTCTGAAAATACTATCAGGGAATATTTTTATGACCTTAGAATATTTCTCAAATTCATTAAACGCCATAAAAGCGGTATGAAATTCCCGCTTGAAGATATATCTGTTGTAGAGGAAAAGGTTTCTATCCTCGACGATGTTTCTTTGAGCGACCTCTATGCATATATGACATTCCTCAATAGAGAGAGGGGCATGTCGTCACGGTCCAGGGCACGCAAGGCGGCATCAGTTAAATCTTTTTATAAATACTTATTCAGCAAAGCAAAAGTTATTAAAAGCAATCCGGCTATGGAACTTGAATCCCCTAAGCTTGCCAAGGAACTTCCCCGCTACTTAAGCCTCGATGAAAGCAAACGCCTTTTATCAGTTATTGACGGCCGTTATCATGCAAGGGATTTTGCAATTATTATTATTTTCCTAAACTGCGGCCTTAGGATATCTGAGTTAGTTGCAATTAACACAAATCACATAAGAGACAATGATACTCTTGTGGTAAGGGGCAAAGGCAATAAAGACAGGACTATATATTTAAATGATGCCTGTATATTTGCCATAAACAGGTATCTTAATGTACGTCCTAAATCAGCTCCGGAAGACCCGAATGCCCTTTTCCTCAGCATGAGGGGAAGCAGGATAAGCCGCAAAACAATACATGTAATGCTTAAAAAATATTTTATGAAAGCCGGTTTGGACGCGGAAAAGTATTCTGCGCATAAGCTTCGGCATACTGCTGCAACACTTATGTACCGCCACGGAAATGTTGATATAAGGGCTCTTCAAAGCATACTCGGTCATAAAAGCATAGCAACTACTGAAATATATACTCACGTGGATAATGAAAAAATCCGCGAGGCAATCAATGCCAATCCACTAGCAAACACAAAACCTGATCTTCCCTAAACCCATTTTTAACAAAGTATCCGTCGGATACTTTGTTAAATGAAAATATTTCTAATAAAACACAAAAAAACCGACTTAATAAAAGACGGTTTTTCTATAAAATTTTATCTTATACCTTTAAAGTTTGAGTTAATAATTTCTTCAATTGCATCACGTTCGGGAATTAGATGAATGAAGTTTTCGTCATCATGTGTCGGCAGTTTAAAAAATTCTATATTGTTAAGATCCGCTTTCAACACATCAGGGAGATATTTTACGATTTCCTCAGGTTTAATATTTGTATTAAGGTTATCGAAAATCAAGCCGATTATACTATTGATTTTCGTTGCATAAAACAGCTTGCCTTTCTGCTTAATCAGAGCCTGTATGAATTCCTGTTGCAAATTGATCCTGTTTATGTCAGAGCCGTTCCAGTAATCCTCCTCAACATCATCATTATTTTGTCTGAATCTTAGGAGTTTTTCTGCATCCTCACCGTCAAAATGCTGGAGTCCAGGTTCGAAATAGATGTGAAGATCCTGGTACGGGTCATCATAATCCATTAGGGCCGGGACATTGAAATCCACCCCTCCAAGCTGGTCTATTATCTCACGGAATGCATTCAGCTTCATAACTGCACCATATTTAATATTACAGCCCAGTTCATTCCCGATATATTCCATTGTTTTTTCAATATCCAGATCATGGTTCGCATAAACCATGTTCATGATGTCATTCTCTATTCCATCCTTATTCAAATCCGTTGAAGTTATTGTGTCCCTTGGAATTGACATGATGCTAATTTTATTTTTTATGGTATCGAGGTTAACAAGCATTATAGCATCTGTATTCGCACCTACTTTGTCACGAACCAATATCAATGCATTAAACGGATCGGTACCGAAATAATCATCAAATACATCGTCGTTTTCCTCAGGTTGATTTTCAATGGGATCAAGCCCTTTGTTTATAGCTTCTATTTTATCTTCCAGCGCTTTGGCTTCGGCAGAATTGATTACCTGTATTAAAACAACCCCTGCCCCGACAAGAAAACAGAATACAATTATTGTGAATGTCATGAAAAACTTTTTAACAGCCATCTAAACCTCCATACGCATCATAGTCTTTAAACGAAGACATGATGCAAAAAGTTCCTTTAATATATTACATAATGATTCTCTAAAAGTAAAGGAACAAGAAAATCAAGGGCACGCCACCGAAGTGCCTGCCCTTATGGATTATACTGATTTAAAAAATGCTTCATATGCCTTATAGCACATGATAATGTCAACTTTGCTAGCGACTTCATAAGGGGAATGCATCCCAAGCAGAGGCACGCCTATGTCAAGTACATCAATGCCGAGCTTAGCTGCGAATTTTGCAATGGTTCCTCCCCCGCCTTCATCAATTTTACCAAGTTCGCCAACCTGCCATACAATGCCTTTTTCATCAAGAAGATTAGTAATTTTATACATAAGTTCAGCGCTTGCATCACTTGCGCCGCCCTTGCCCCTTGAACCGGTATACTTGGCAATTCCAACACCTTTTCCAAGGAATACAGAATTATTTTTTTCATATACATTTTTAAATGCAGGATCATAAGCTGCGTTAACATCTCCTGACAGCATTGTTGAGCTGTACATTACCTGTTTAAGACGGACGTCGCCTGCTTTTTCTTCAGTTAAATCTAAAAGCATAGCTATGAAATATTCAAGCATATCCGACTGGGCCCCAGTGTTGCCTACGCTTCCAATCTCTTCTTTGTCAGCCAGATAACATAATGTGGTCTTTTCCCCCATGCCTGCGCTTAGAATCGCCCTGAGAGCCGCATAGGAGCAAACCCTGTCGTCATGGGCATAAGAACCGATCAGGCTTCTGTCAAACCCAATATCACGCGCCTTAAGCGCCGGTACTACCTGTATTTCGGAATTGATGAAGTCTTTCTCTGTAATGCCATATTCGTTGTTAAGGTACTCGAGCACCTTTAATTTTACCGTTTGCTTTATATCATCATCTTCAAATGGTATTGAACCTGTCAGTATGTTCAGGCTTTCGCCGGGGAATGCCTCACTAAGCTTTTTCCCATTCTGCTCCTTTGCCAAATGAGGAAGAAGGTCGGGTATAATAAAAACGGGATCGCCTGCGTCTTCTCCAATATTGATTTTAACCTCGCTGCCATCTTTTTTTATCACAGTGCCATGTATGGAAAGTGGTATCGATAGCCATTGGTATTTCCGGATACCTCCGTAATAGTGAGTCTTAAGATATGCCAGTTCCATTTCTTCATACAGCGGAATAGGCTTAAGGTCCAGGCGGGGTGAATCTATATGCGTTCCGACCATATTTATTCCCTTTATAATGCTTTCTTTGCCAACTATTGAAATTATTATTGATTTTTTCCCCCCGATAGAATACACCTTGTCGCCCGGATGTATCTTCTGACCTGATTCGAAGGCATTCTTCAGCGATATAAAACCAAGCCTGTCCAGCAACTTAACTGTATTATCTAAAAATTCTCTCTCGGTTTTCGATAAATCAAGGAACTCCTTGTACTCCTCACAGAAAGCATTGGTTTCTTCCATTCCTTTCTCGCCAAGTGTTTCCCATGCATTTTTTCTCTTGTAAAACAATCCCTCGTACTTGCTTTTTTCAGCCATTTTTCCCTCCATATTAAATAATTACTCCCCCGCCGGACAATATATTACCATCATAGATGACAGCGGACTGCCCCGGGGTTGCAGCGCGTAATTTATCTTGAGTGGTTATAACAATATTCTCTTTATCCTCTTCAAGGCCTGTAATGCGCGCTGATGCAGTACTATATCTAATTTTAACATACATATCCGTCGATTTGGGAAGCTTACCATTAATCAGATTAATTTCAGATATAGTAATTTTATTCGTGTATAAATCTTTTTCATCCCCGACTGTTATATTCCCGCTGATAGGATTAATTGATATGATATATCCGGGTTTGCCTAATTGCAGCCCAAGTCCTTTCCGCTGCCCGATAGTATAATTTTGAATACCGAGATGCTTTCCTATTACAGAACCGTCTTTCTGAATAAAATTACCGGTCTTTGACTTAGCCCCAAGCTGATTAGCAAGATATGATTTGTAATTCTCAGGCACAAAACATATCTCCCTGCTTTCTTTTGAGTTAGCCGGTAATATTCCTGCATTTTCGCAAATCCTACGAGCTTCGGACTTTGGAACGCCGTTAAGCGGGAACAGTATTCTTTTAAGTTGCTCTTCTTTCAATACATACAGAAAATAAGTCTGGTCCCTTGTTTCATCCGATGCCTTAGAAATATAGAAACGACCGGCAATCTCTGTAATTGCAGCATAATGACCCGTAGCAGCATAATCAAAACCCTTATTAAGTGCATAGTCATAGATAAACCCAAACTTAATGTCCCTGTTGCATCTGATGCAGGGATTTGGTGTTCTTCCGTTTTCATATTCATTTTTAAAATACCGAATAACTTTTTCGTTGAATTTTTCAGTTATATCATAATATATATGGGGTATTCCGAGTTTTTCGCAGATAACAGATGCTCTTTCTACCGCATCTGAAGTCACATCTTTTATCCTGAAGGTATAACCGGTTACATCATAACCTTCTCCCATCAGGATTACCGCGGCTGCACTGCTGTCTATTCCCCCGCTCATTGCGAGAAGGACTTTCTTCCCCATTCCTAACCCCTGCAGCAATTATCGCATTTGTGATATGCTTCAATGTCAACGCCTTTATCACGGAGATAATTGCATATTGCTTCTTTTATAGCTTCTTCAGCAAGTACCGAACAATGCATTTTAACCGCGGGAAGTCCGCCAAGCGCTTCAGCCACTGCTTTATTTGTTAAGTCAAGTGCATCGTCAATATGTTTCCCCTTGACTAATTCCGTCGCCATGCTGCTTGTGGCAATCGCAGCCCCGCATCCGAATGTTTTGAATTTAATTTCTTTTATTATGTCATCTTCAATTTTCATGAAAATCTTCATGATATCCCCGCATTTTGCATTGCCTACCTGTCCGACGGCATTTGCGCCTTCGACCTCACCTACATTCCTGGGATTTGAAAAATGATCCATTACTTTGTCACTGTACATATTTATACCTCCGATGGGTTGTTCTTAATAAAATCTTCATATAGCGGGGACATATCCCTCAGTCGCGAAACTACCTTTTTGATAGTTTCAACTATATAGTCAATATCTTCCATTTTACTTCCGGTTCCGAAAGAAAGCCTAAGCGAGCCATGGGCTATTTCATGAGGCAGCCCGATTGCAAGCAGCACATGGGATGGGTCAAGCGATCCTGATGTGCAGGCTGAGCCGCTTGACGCTGCAATTCCATACAAATCCAGCATCAGCAGCAACCCCTCTCCTTCTATAAATCTAAAGGCGAAATTGGAGTTTCCCGGAAGTCTTTTTTCTTCATCTCCATTGTATCTTACATATGGAACTTCAGCCATTATCCTTTTAACGGCCTCATCACGGATAGATTTAATCTTGGGAATCTCAGCGGACATTTCTGAGACTGTTTTTTCGATTGCAAAGCCAAGTCCTACGATTCCTGCTGTATTCTCAGTCGAAGGCCTTCTGGTGCGTTCCTGTCCCCCTCCGTGCAGAAGGTTATCAATTTTTGTACCTCTTTTTATATACAGGACCCCTGTTCCCTTAGGCCCATGGAACTTATGCGCTGAAAGCGACAGAAGATCTACGCCAAGATCCTGTACATCAACGGGTATGGCCCCGATTGCCTGAACGGCATCCGTGTGGAAAAGGACATCTTTGCTTTTAAGCCCTTCTGCAATCTCTTTAATTGGCTGTATTGTACCGATTTCATTATTAGCCATCATTATTGAAACTAAAACAGTGTCTTCGCGTACTGCCGCCAATACCTTCCCAGCATCTACAATTCCGTTTTCCTCAACAGGTATATATGATACATCGTATCCTTTTTTTTCAAGATAACGGGCTGTATCCAATACCGCATGATGCTCTATATTTGTTGTTATTATATGCCTTCCCTTTTCCGCATTGGCAAAAGTACATCCCTTGACAGCCCAATTATCGGCTTCTGTCCCAGAGCCGGTAAAGTATATTTCATTCGGCTTTGAATTGATAGCTTTGGCAACCTGTCTCCTTGCATTCTCAACCGCTTTTTTTGCTTCTCTTCCAACAGAATATATAGATGAAGGATTACCATATTTTTCTACAAACCACGGCAACATTTTTTCAAAGACCCCGGGAGCGACATCAGTCGTTGCTGCGTTATCTAAATATATATGTTTTTCCATAACATTCTCCTCTATTACTGATACCCATGCACAACCGGAATATTCAATTTTTATTCATCATCCGGTATTAGGCTCATTGTCTTTTTCATTGCCATCATCATCAATAACCATTTTCTTCAATGGTTGTGTATATTCCTTTGTCGTAACATTTTTATCCTTTCGAAGGAAGAATAAATAATACATTAAGATTAATATATAGATGCCGATTGATATTGCCAGCTGCCACTGTATAGTTGAAATATTTATAATCAACGCGATAAAAAGAATTATTGCAACCCATGCATAAATCCTTCTTATTTTTTCTTTCTTTTTTCCATCCATTCTCTTACTTTCCTTTCATAGCCGTTTTCAGTCGGTTCATAATAGATCTTGTCCTTAACTTTGTCAGGCAAAAATTGCATATCGACATAATTACCTTCATAATTATGGGCATATTTATAACCTTTTGAATAACCAAGCTCCTTCATGCCTTTTGCCGTTGCATTCCTCAGCCACATCGGTACTGTTCCTGTGTCAATGTTCTCAACATCTGCTAAAGCAGAGTCTATGGCTTTGTACGCTGCATTTGATTTTGGACTAACAGCCACATAAGCCGCAGCTTCTGAAAGAATGATTCTTGCCTCAGGCATACCTATCATTCTTACAGCTTCCGCAGCAGATTGCGCAACAACCAGGGCAGTTGGGTTGGCAAGCCCTACATCCTCGGCGGCGCAAATTGTTATACGCCTTGCAAGGAAATTGATGTCCTCGCCCGCATATAAAGCTCTTGCAAGGTAAAAAACCGCTGCATCAGGAGAACTTCCTCTCATAGATTTGATCAATGCGCTGATATTATCGTAGTGTTCCTCACCTTTCTTATCGAATCTCAAAGCTCTCTTTTGCATACAGTCCTGCATTATGTCAAGATTAATATGAATAATGCCGTCTTTCGAAACTTCAGTTGTCAATACTGCAAGTTCCAGGGCATTTAGAGCAATCCTGGCATCGCCTGAGCTTGCTTCTGCAATAAATTCCATGGAATTACTGTCAATTTCAATATTATATTCTCCTAGTCCATTCCTTTTGTTTTTTATTGCATTTTTGAGAATTTTTATAATATTATCCTTTGTCAGCGGCTTTAGCATGAATACTGATGAACGGGAAATCAATGCTTTAATAACCTCAAAGAAAGGATTTTCTGTTGTGGCTCCCACAAGGACTATCGTCCCGTCTTCAACCGAGGGGAGCAATGCATCCTGCTGCGCCTTATTAAACCTGTGAATTTCATCAATGAACAAAACAGTTTTACCGCTCATATTCATAAGCGAACTTTTTGTTTCATTGATAATTCTTTTAATTTCTGCGACACCTGATGTGACAGCATTTATTTTTTCAAAGTTTGCCTTGGTGGTTTTTGCAATTATCCTGGCAATTGAAGTTTTACCAGTACCAGGGGGTCCGTAAAGAATCACAGGCCGCATCCTATCGGCCTCAATCATTCTTCTGAGCAGCGTCCCTTCGCCGACGATTTCCTCCTGTCCTACGAAATCATCAAGCGTTTCGGGTGTAACCCTGTATGCAAGTGGTTGTTTTTCAATCATTAGCTTCTACACCATAAGTTTAATAAAGCGGGTATTTTTTAACCAATGTCTTTACCATGTTTCTTACTTCGTCAGCATTTCTATCAATATCCCTTATTGCAAGATTAATGGCATCGGCAATTACTGCCATGTCGATGTTATTCATTCCTCTGCTGGTTACAGCAGGAGTTCCAAGCCTTATGCCGCTTGTAACAAACGGACTTTTTGTATCATATGGAATTCCGTTTTTGTTACATGTTATATTAACTTCATCCAGAAGCAGCTGGGCTGCTTTTCCTGTGACGCCGGTGTTTGTTAGATCTACCAGCATGAGATGGTTATCAGTTCCTCCTGTTACAAGCTCAAACCCATTCTTAATCAACCCGGTGGCCAAGGCTTTCGCATTGCTTACAATATTTTTCTGATACTCAATAAAGTCATTGCTCAAAGCTTCCTTCAAAGCTACGGCTTTAGCTGCAATAGTATGCATTAAGGGTCCGCCCTGTGTCCCCGGGAATACCGCACTATCAATTTTTTTCGCATGCTTTTCCTTGCATAATATCATGCCTCCGCGGGGTCCGCGAAGTGTCTTGTGCGTAGTCGATGTCACAAAATCCGCATGTGGAACAGGGTCAGGGTGCAGGCCTGCTGCTATCAGACCTGCGATATGTGCAATATCAACCATCAGATACGCACCGCAGGATTTTGCAATATCAGAGAATTTTTTAAAATCAAGGCTTCTTGAATATGCGCTTGCGCCTGCAATTATCAGCTTAGGTTTTTCTTTCATGGCTAAATTCATTACTTCGTCATAATCAATCATGGAATCTGATTTTCTGACTCCATATGAAACAATGTTAAAATATTTTCCTGATATGTTTTTGATCATTCCATGTGATAGGTGCCCACCGCAGGAGAGGTCCATTCCCATAACGGTATCGCCGGGGTTAAGAACAGAAAAGAAAACAGCAAGGTTTGCAGATGCCCCTGAATGAGGCTGCACGTTTGCATGGTCTGCGCCGAAAAGTTTTTTTGCTCTTTCAATGGCAAGTTTTTCAGCTACATCTACAAACTCACATCCGCCATAATACCTTTTGCCCGGATAACCTTCTGCATATTTATTAGTCAATGGCGTCCCCATTGCATCTAGAACAGCTTCGCTGACAAAATTCTCGCTTGCTATAAGTTCAATATTATTCCTCTGCCTGTTTACCTCATCTTCAATCGCTTTTGCAATTTCCGGATCAAATTTTTCAATAATGTCAAGTCTGTACATAATGCCCCCTGTTATTTAATATAGCTTTCAATGTCCTTTGATTTATCAGGGAATTCTGACTTAAGAAGTTCTGCTTCTTCAAGTGAAATCCCTCTCTTTTTCAGCATATCCGGCCTCTTGACGTATGTTGTCGAGAGACTTTGTCTATGTTTGTAATCCCTTATATCAGCGTGATTCCCAGATAAAAGCACCTTCGGAACTGCTTTACCTTCGTAGATTTCAGGTCTTGTATACTGTTTTGCCTCAAGCAATCCCTCAAAATGAGATTCATTGCCAGGGCCTTCCGAATTTCCAAGCACCCCGGGCAGCATTCTCGCGGTAGCGTCAATCAATATCATTGAGGCTGTTTCACCACCTGAAATCACATAATCACCAATCGATATTTCCTCATCAATGATGGTTTCGATTATACGTTCATCAACACCTTCGTATCTTCCGCATAACAGTGTCAGATTTCTCTCATTGGCTAATTCTATGCACTTTGCCTGGTCAAGAACCTTACCTTTCGGTGAGAGAAATATAGTTTTCCCCGGATTTTCAATTGATTTCCATGCGTCTATCACAGGCTGGGGAGTCATAAGCATTCCTTCTCCCCCTCCGTAAGGGTAATCATCTGTGTTTTTATGTTTATTTTTAGCAAAGTCCCTGATATTTATTTTATTGATTCTTATAATTCCTTTATCCGCCGCCCTGCCTAAAATACCGCTTTCCACCGGTGCATATATATCGGGGAATATTGTCAGAACATTAAATGTAATCATCATCCATCAATCCTTCCGGAAGTTTGACATCAATTCTTTTAAATTGGATATTTATTTTCAGAACAACGTTTTTCAGTGCTGGTATAAGAATTTCGTCACCCTTTTTATCAATTACTGAATAAACATCATTAGCACCCGTCTCTATAATATCGTCAATTTTCCCAAGCAGTACAGAGTTTTCATAAACCTTGCAGCCTAGCAAATCCTCCATGTAATATTCACCTTCCGCAAGAGGAGCCGCATTTTCCCTGGGCAAAGATAGAATAGTATTTTTCAGCTTGGCAGCTTCATCCCTGGAATTAATTTCTTCAATGTGCAGGATAAGATATTTACCCTGTATCCTGGCTGATGTTACTTTTCTTTCTTCGCCTTTAATTATGAAAAACTCTTGTAAGGAAAGGTTTACAGGGTTGTTTGAATAAGGGAAGACTTTTATATCACCCTTAACACCATGAACCCCGGTTACGATACCTATTTCAAACGTCTTTTTCATAACGGCCTGTCAGAATCATCCGATTATCTCAACCATTACCCTTTTATTTTCCTTAATTGCATAGGACTTCATAAGGGTTCTGATTGATTTAGCTATTCTGCCCCTTTTACCAATAATTTTGCCCATGTCCTCTTCGGCAACCCTTAGTTCAAGTACCGTATTATAGTCTTCTTCAACAACGGTAACACTAACTTCATCAGGATTATCAACGAGAGCCTTGGCAATCATTTCAAGTAATTCTTTCATTTTCATCCACCTATTCAAGGCTGCCGTTTTTCTTCAGCAATGCCTTAACTGTATCGGTTGCCTGGGCACCTTTGGCTATCCATGTTTTAACCTTTTCAGCATCAACAATGAAAATACTCGGATCAGCCATGGGATCATATGTACCGATTTCTTCAATGAACTTGCCGTCCCTGGGTGATCTTGAATCAGCAACTACAACCCTGTAAAAAGGCGCTTTCTTTGCTCCGATTCTCTTCAATCTGATTTTTACCATTTTCTTTTTTCCTCCAAATTCTTTCTTTATTAAAAGGGTAAACCCATTCCCTTTAAAGACTTTCCTTTTTTACCTTTAAGGCCTTTGAACATTCTTTTCATATTGTCAAAATCCTTAAGTAGTTTGTTTACGTTTTGTATTGAGTTTCCGCTGCCCGCTGCAATCCTTTTCCTTCTGCTGGCATCCAGAATTTTAGGATTTCTTCTTTCTTTTGCAGTCATTGATTGGATAATTGCTTTTGTTCGTGACATCTGCTTCTCATCTATCTTCAGACCTTTCATCTGGGCGGAATTCACTCCGGGCATCATGCCTAATATGTTTTCCAAAGGTCCCATGTTTTTCAACTGCTCCAGCTGATCAAGGAAATCATCCAGTGTAAAGCTTGCAGTCATAAGCTTCTTTTCCATTTCCCTGGCTTTATTAATGTCTACATTTTCCTGGGCTTTTTCAATAAGCGAAAGCACATCGCCCATTCCAAGTATTCTGGATGCCATTCGTTCTGGATGGAATACTTCTATGTCATTCATTTTTTCGCCTGTACATGCGAATTTGATTGATTTCCCTGTCACGCTTTTAACAGAAAGTGCCGCACCACCGCGTGTATCTCCATCAAGCTTTGTGAGTATTACTCCAGTAATGTCCATGTTGTCATTAAATACCTTTGCAGCATTTACTGCATCCTGACCTGTCATGGCATCAACAACAAGCAGCGTTTCAGCAGGAGAAACAATTTCTTTAATTTTAATGAGTTCCGCCATCATATCTTTATCAATGTGAAGTCGTCCGGCTGTATCGATTATCAGAACATCATAACCGTCTTTTTCGGCTGCTTTAACTGAGTTCGCAGCTATTTTAACAGCTTTTCCGGAATCTTCACTGTATACAGGAATATCCAGCTGCCTGCCAATTGTAATTAACTGTTCAATAGCTGCCGGTCTGTATACATCACAAGCTGCCATCATAACCTTTTTCCCTTTTTTCCTAATCATATTGGCAAGTTTTCCGCAGGTGGTGGTTTTACCGGTGCCCTGCAGTCCGCACATAAGGTAGACGGTAAGTTTTTTTGAGGAAATGGTTAAATCCTCAAAAGTTCCACCTAGCAGCCTTATCATTTCTTCATTGACAATTTTGACTATCTGCTGCCCGGGGGTCAGGCTTTCCAGAACTTCTGAGCCCATGGCTTTTTCAGAGATTGTTTTTATGAAGTCCCTGACAACCTTATAATTAACATCAGCTTCAAGCAAAGCCATCTTTATTTCGCGGGATATCTGTTTAATGTCACTTTCACTGACGCGTCCTTTTCCCCGGATACTTTTTATTATATTTTCAAGCTTGGATGACAAGCCTTCAAATAGTGCCATTTCAACCTTCTATAATCTTATTTAGCTTAGATTTAATCAGAGCCTTATTGCCCGTGGTTACAGCATTTAATATCTCTTTACTTAAATCTCTGTTTTCCTTGAGTTTATCGTACAAACCAAGTTTATATTCAAAGTCTTCAAGTTTCAGTGTTGTTCTTTTTATTATATCGTGAACCGCCTGCCGGCTTATGTTTATCTTCTCTGATATTTCAGCCAAAGAATAATCCTCATTTAAATAAAAGCCCAATACGGTCTTTTGCTTCTCTGTCAACAGCTTCTCATAAAAATCAAATAATAATCCTGTCCTGACTATGTCCTGCATTTGCACTCCTGTAAAGTATTTTTACTTGTCACAGTATAACTCATAGCATCTTTCGCGTCAAGCACTAGTTCCCGTAAAGTTATCCGACGATTAACTTTATAAAATGTACGAAAAAAGAGCATCCTTTACGGGATGCTCTTCTGTATTACTTTTCTAGTTGCCGTCTGGATCTTCGCTGAATAAAATGGGTAGTTTAATAACCTGGCCGACATTTATTAGGTTTGCACTGGTTATGTTCTCGTTATACGCAACAATTTCATCAACATGATTCTCCCCATTATAGAAAGTAGCGCTGATTTTAGATAGCGTATCACCTGCCTGCACTGTATATTCTATATATGCTTCTTCGGGTTCCTCTGACGGAGGAGGTGTCGGCGTAGGCGTTGGCGATGGAGTCGGAGGAGGTGTTGTAGGTGGCAGGGTTGCTGATACAGTTGGGGTAGGACTTATTTCAATAACTTCTTCCTTTTCACCGAAAATTAATTTCAGCAGGTGGTACATTCCCCATACTATCCCTGCCATCAATACAAGGACAACAATAATACTGACAATTCTTTTAAGGTAAATATTCATTCTTCTTTTCATAAATCTAGGCCTCTTTACATTTAGTTTCTTATAGTTCCCGCCCATTCCCGGGAACGTCAGCGAACTGCGCTTTTTAAACGACGTATCTTCCTGTGTCTGTTTTATCGGCTTTTCGCCGACAGGTTGTTCTTCGGGCTCATCTTCCGCCAGGACATCCTTCACTTCTGAAGTTTCAACCAAATCGTCCTCAGTGTCAATAGTTTTTTTAACATTCTTTTTCCCGGGTTTGAATATTGATGCAGCCGCTGCAAACAACCCCTGCTTTTTCAAATTGGAATTTTCTGGTGTTTCACCAGATTGTATTGCGGCCGAAGGTTCTTCTTCCTCTTTTTCTTCTGTTTCTGATTTTTCTTCTTCATTTATAATCGGAGTAACTGTTTCAAGGAAACCATGCTCAGAAAAGGCTTCAATCGAAACAGCAATAACAATAAAGTTATCTTCTATCGAGTGCTTTCCTGCTTCATTAACCACATGCCAGGCTGTTTCCTCGGAATCATCATCCTTATCATGAAACCCGAGTATGATTTCCTCATCAATCCTGGTATTTGCATTTGTTGTAGCAAATAAGAAAATATCGCCTTCCTTGAGATCATCGGTTTCAAATTCTTTTATAACACCCTTTGAAGGAGAATAATTTTCATCCTTCGGTTTATCAACGGCATAAGATGGTTTTTCTATCTTCTCAAAGAAATTATCAACCCTGCCGTCCCTAATCCTGTAAAATGAATTAAAATTTGTTGAAACCGCTTTTAAAGTTCCTCCTGATAAAAGAAAGCCCGTAAAAAGCTTGTCTTTTGAAAACTCAATTTCATTTTCGCCGGAAACACCATAGATAAAATCATAAGTACCCTTAACACAATTAACAAAACCGTTTTTTTTGTCTTCAGCCGTTAAACCGGTCATCTTTTTCTGGTACCTTTTCAGTTCTTTTTCTACGGAAACAACGGTTTGGCTTCGTTCAATTATACATTCCATGTTTTCACTAAGTGAATAAATAAAATCCCCGCCTTCATCCACGCGTGAAAACTGAACATTTTCAATCCTGCTGAAATTGCTTATTTTTCCATTGATATAGAAATTGAGCTTTTGATGTTTGACTTTATCGCTGGCAACTGCAGTAACACTTAACCTGGTACTTTGCATCTTACCAACCTCCTCTTTTGTAATAACTGGTTTTATTTTAACACTTTTAAATTTACTATACAAGAATAAGACCATATCTAAGTCTTTGTCTATTTGTAAAAATCTAATAATTCATCAATAGTTTTTACTAAATCATCCATAGTCATGCATTCGGTATTTATTATTGTATTACCTATCTCATTATAAAACATGTTGTTTTTTTGCATATTAATTTTAAATAGTGCCTGTTCCATTGGTATCCCGTCCCTTGCAATAACACGTTCCAGCTGGGTTTCCTTACTACATGTTGTAACTATAATATACTCGGCTAAATCAAGGAAACCAATTTTCACAGGCACGGGAACATCAAGTACAATATCCGTTTTTTTGTTATTAACCAATCTTAAAATTTCAGCTGCTACATACCCGTGTGTTATCAAATTAAGGTCGTCCAGGGCATCCCTTTCTTTTCGAACTGCAGATAATATTGACTCCCGGTCATAACCCCCGAATCTATCTGATAATTCTCTCTTCATATCATCGGATGACTCAAGCAGCCCGTGGTAAACTTTGTCAGCATCAATCCTGTAAAAGCCTCTCTTTTCGAGTATATGAGCCAATGAAGTTTTACCTGTGGCAATTCTGCCTGTAACACCTATTATCATTTTAACCTCTATTTCGTTTCATATAGAGATGATCCTGTATGGACATCAACTTCAAGCGGCACACTTAATTTAGCTGCACCCATCATGCATTTTTCAAGAATCTTCTCAACTTCAGAAACTTCATCAAAGTGTGTTTCAATGACAAGTTCATCATGTACCTGTAGAATCAATCTCGATCTTAGCTTCCTCTTTTTAAGCTCTTTATAAACCTGTATCATGGCTATTTTTATAATATCAGCAGCAGCACCTTGTATGGGAGCATTCAGAGCCACCCTTTTGCCGAATTCCCGTTGGATATAGTTTTTTGAGTCCAGTTCAGGTATATATCTTCTTCTACCGAATAGTGTCTGTACATAACCATTTTTCTTAGCAAACTCAACAATGTCCTCCATATACTTTTTTATGCCTTTGTATTGATTTAAATATTCATCGATATATTCCTTTGCTGTGAAAATAGGTATATTCAGGTCCTCGGACAATCCATAATCTGATATTCCGTAAATAATTCCGAAATTAACAGCCTTGGCAGCCCTTCTCATATCTTTTGTTACAAACCTGTCGTCAAGGCCGAAAACCTTTGCAGCAGTCTGTGTATGGATATCCTCATTATTTAAAAAGGCCTTTTTCATATCTTCATCGCCTGAAACATGTGATAGTATCCTTAATTCAATTTGGGAATAATCAGCACTGGTTAGTTTATAATCTTTATTTTCAGGAATAAAAGCCTTTCTGATTTCCCTTCCGAGTTCCGTCCTTACAGGCAGGTTCTGCAGATTTGGTTCAGTGCTGCTTAACCTTCCGGTGGCAGCGACAGTCTGCCTGAAGTTTGAATGAATCCTTCCGTCGTCGGCAATAACCTTAATGAGACCGTCCGCGTATGTTGATTTAAGCTTTGAAAGTTTTCTGTATTCCAGGACTAATTCAGCCATTGGAAACTTGACTGCTAGTTTTTTTAATATATCAGCTGAAGTTGAAAAGCCTGTCTTTGTTTTCTTTGCATAAGGCATATTCATCTTCACAAATAGAATTTCTCCAAGTTGCTTCGGAGAATTAATATTGAATTCATCGCCGGCTTCGGCAAATATCAATTTTTCAAGTTTTGCCAGATCTTTTTCCATCCTAAGCGAGAACTCTTTTAAAAAGTCAGAATCAGCCTTGAATCCGGTGGTTTCCATAAAAGCAAGCACTTCAATGAGCGGCAACTCAATCTCGTTTAAAAGACCGGCTCCTTCATTTTCATTTATTATTTCATTCATCCTTCCGGAAAGATGGTAAATCTTTGAAGCCCTGCAGGGAGTATCATCATCACCTGAAAAATCAATTTCAAGATATTTGTCGCACAACTCATTGAGACCGTAGGAATCCTTCAAGGCGTCCGCTATATACGCAGCTGCAGCTGTATCGAAAATTACTTCCGGAGTCCTGATATTATTCTTCATCAGATAAAGGAATAGTTTTTTCAAGTAATGGCCCCCGATGCTTTTAATATAATTCATCATGGGTTCTATCAGTGACATATCGTCCAGGATATAAACATTTATACCGTCAGCTGTATAAGCAAATTCCTCCGGCTGCCCGTCATCAGAGAATTTACAGTATACATAAATATTTTGAAACGGCACAAGCGATGCTTTATCACCAATGTTATGTCTGGTGATTTCAACTGATGATGCCTCTCCCCTTTTCAGCATATATTTTTTTATATAATGATTGAATTCAAGCTTGCTGAATAGTTCATAAAGCCCATCCTCATCCTTTTCGCGGATTTTAAGCGAATCCAAATCAGCATCTATCGGTATATTCCTGTCAATCTTCGCCAGGTCTCTGCTCAAAAATGCATTTTCCTTGTCCTTTTCAAGTTTATCCCTTTTTTTTTCAGATTTTATTGAGTTAATATTCTCATATATTTTTTCAAGAGAGCCGTATTCTGTTATAAGGTCCAAAGCTGTTTTCTTGCCGACGCCTTCAACGCCGGGTATATTATCTGACTTATCACCCATAAGTGCCTTAACTTCTATAAAATCAACAGGCTCAATTCCGAAATCTTTTCTTATTGAATCCTCCGAATATTCAAACACAGTAGTTGTTCCCTTGGAAGTCGTAGGTATCTTTACAGTGCAGTATTTGCCGGCAAGCTGCATCATATCCTTGTCTCCGGTTAAAATTACTGTTTCAATATTTTCCGACTCTGACCTCGCTGACAATGTTCCGAGGATATCATCTGCTTCATAACCCTTTAATTCAATTCTTGCAATACCCATCTTATCCAGTACATCTTTAATGATGGGCATTTGCATCACCAGTTCCTCAGGCATAGGCTTCCTGCCGGCTTTGTATCCGCTGTACATCTTATGCCTGAAAGTCGGATATTTCATATCAAATGCAACCGCAACATGAGTCGGGGTTTCATTGGCAATGAATTTATCATATGTATTTAGAAAACCGAAAATCGCATTCGTGCAGATGCCGTCTTTAGTTGTCAGCATATTCCTGCCCATCATGGCGAAATACGCCCTGTTTAGTATGCTGTTTCCGTCAATCAATAATAATTTTTTCATAATTCCCCTTATAAAAATGGATGCACTCTACACACCCATTATATACTATCTAATATTATTATTATCATCTCAATTAACTGAATATCCGGTAAAAACCTATTCTTCGTTCTTAACAACGGAAATAATCCTTACACTTACATTTTCCTTATTTTCTGTAAGCTTACCGGCTGAAACCAAGCCAAGCCTCGATTCAATCTTAGGCAGTGCATTTGGATTCACAAAGAAGAAAATATTATCATCTTCTCCCAGTATTTCAACTAAACCAAATTCCCTGGAAAGTATGGATGCCATATCACTGACTGTATATGAAGCCGATGCATAGAAAACATCCTGCATACCTCCGAAACCGCTGTCGAGTGGTATGCCTTCCGGATTTACTATTATTGTTTCGGGATTTTCAATTGCGCTGGTTGAAAATCTGTAATCAGCCAGATTTTCGCTTATTGATGCCAAAACCTTTTCATCATCCTCCATCGGAGCCACAGCTTCCGGCAACGGCATAGCACCTGATTCCTCTGCACTGTCTTTCATTGTTAATGAATTTTCTGTTTCTACCGCAGAATCACTACCACGTTCACCGGCAGCTTCTCCGTAATCCAAAAGTTCAGAATTTTCCATTGATTGATCTGATTTCATAAATCCCTTGAATGTACCAGAAGCAAATAATACAAGCACAAGCGCCAGACAGGCTGCAGCAACAGAAGCGTAGCGGTAAATATGACGTTTGAACATCTTCTTTTTAGGTTCTTTTCTAACAGCTTCAGAAATACGTTCATTCAATCCCGCCGGAATTTCAACCGACATTGAAGACAGTGCTTTTTTCATGGCAATGATATCGCTGTAATATAATCTGCAGGCATCGCAATCAGACATATGCTTCAAAAGTATTTCTGTTTTTTCCTTTGAGAGCAAACCGTCTGCCATCAGGTTCAATTCTTCAATTTTATCGATGCAAGCCTTGTGCATTTATGTCTCCTTATTACTATGACGGACTTATATTTAAAATGTTCCCTTTTTTCTTATGATTTCAGCAAGTTTCAGCCTTGCCCGGGAAATCCTGGATTTTACTGTTCCCACAGGTACTCCGACCATTTCCGCGACCTCGTTGTAATCGTAGCCTTTTATATCAGCAAGAACCAATACCAACCTGTGGTTCTCGTTTAATTCATCCAGCGACTCCCACAGGAATTTCTGTGTTTCCTCGCGTTCAAGTATCTCTTGTATGCCGGGGCTGTCGTCTGGAATCTGCATTACATATTCACCGTCATCCGAACTTATAGACGCATCAAGCGATACAATGGTTCCCTTTTTTCGCTTTCTAAGCTCATCGATGCATACATTTTTAACAATCCTGTGCATCCATGTGTTGAAAGCGCTTTGAAAATTAAACTTGCCTATGTTCTTAAATACTTTTATGAATGCTTCCTGTGTCATATCACCGGCATCATGCCTGTTGCCCATAACGCTGAAAGCAACAGCGAAAGCTCTTTCTGAATACAGGCTTACAAGGATATCGAAACTATCCATATCTCCGCCCTGGCATTTTTTAATTAATTCGGTCTCATTATAAGTCAAATGCTTCCTCCAAGGAAAACTAATTCCGGGAACCTCGCCTAATTGATTATATCTTACAATTATTTCAATTTCAAATGAAGCATGATATACTTTCAGACATGAAAATCAGGATTGCGGCAGCTATATTAACAGTTCGTATAATGACGCTATTGCTTCGGATCATAGGAAGCGGCGGTACGTCTTTTCCTGGTAAAGCAGGCTTGTTCTTCTGCAGAAATCTCCTTGGGGAATTAGCTGAAAAAGTCAGTGTAGTTATCATTACGGGAACCAATGGGAAAACTACATCCGCAAGAATAACAGCAGAGATTCTTAGTGTTGCAGGACTTTCATTTTTCGAAAATAAATCTGGTGCGAACCTGTTATCCGGCATTACAGCTTCTTTTGCAGTGAATAGTTCTATTTCAGGAAAACCTAAATTTGAATATGCGGTGATAGAATGTGATGAAGCCGCGTTTAAAACAGTGTGTCCATTGATAAATCCCACTGCAATCGTAGTAACGAATCTTTTCCGAGACCAACTCGACCGTTATGGAGAAATAACACATACACGTAATAATATAATAGCCGGGATAAAGGCTTCATTTGGTTCTGTAGTAGTCTTAAATGCAGATGATTCACTGGCATATTCTATTGCAGATGAAATCCCAAATAAAACACTGTCTTACGGTATAGATTCACCGCCGTATGGAGCCGACGACGACTTCCTCTCTGACGCGCCATACTGCATTAAGTGCAAATCCCCATATATTTACCGATACAAAACTTACGGGCATCTAGGTGACTTCAGGTGCTTAAACTGCGGTTATAAAAGAATTGAACCTTTGATTTCCGCGGATAATATTGAACTTGGAACATCATCAAGTAAAATCACTTTAAAAATTAATGAAGAGGTATCAAAGGCTATTATCGCTCTTCCCGGGGCATATAATATTTATAATTCATTATCAGCTGCGGCCGCAGCCACAACCCTCGGTATAAATAAGACGGATATCATTGCAGCATTTTCATCTTTTAAAAGCGGTTTTGGCAGGATGGAAAAATTCATCTTAAGCGGTACAGATGTGCATATGATTTTAGTCAAGAATCCTGCGGGGCTTAATCAGGTTATAAATTTTCTTTCAGCAGATGAAACATATAAGAAACTTGTACTAATCCTAAATGATAATTTTGCTGACGGAACTGACATCTCATGGATATGGGACGTAAATTACGAAAAACTACTGTCGTTTTCCCAAACCATTGAAGAAATAACTGTTACAGGCATAAGGGCCGAGGAGCTTTCACTAAGATTAAAATATGCCGGCCTTGAAGCGGATAATATTAATGTTGAAAAAGATTATGACAAAGTAATTGAAGATATTATCGTTAAAAACAAAGAAAATGTCCCGGTATATATCCTGCCTACCTACACCGCAATGTTTGATTTCAGGAAAACGCTGTCAAAAAGATATAAAATCAGGAAGTTCTGGAAGTAATATGGACAAATTAAAAGTATGCCACTTATACCCCGATTTATTAAACCTCTATGGCGACAGAGGCAATATTATTGCCATGCAGAAACGTCTGGAATGGCGAGGACTGCATTTTGAATATTCGGGAATTTCCGTGGGCGATTCTTTCAATGCATGTAATTATGATTTGATTTTTATAGGCGGAGGCCAGGATTTCGAACAGGAAGTGCTTTTATCAGACCTTTCCACAGATAAGAAAAAAAGCATTCGTGATGCTGTTGAAACAGGAATTTCCTTTCTTGCAATATGCGGCGGGTACCAGCTGCTTGGTACGCATTATACAAGCTGGAACGGCATGCAGTTTGATTTTTGCGGTGCGGTTGACATCCATACCATCGGACAGGAAAAGCGCATGATAGGCGATTTTCTGTTCACTTGTCCGGAAAAACCGCTCAATGGTCTGATTGTTGCCGGATTTGAAAACCATTCAGGCAAGACATACCTTGGCAACGGCGTAAAACCTCTGGGACATATAATTAAAGGATTTGGTAATAACGGCGAAGACGGTACGGCAGGCGCCAGATATAAGAATGTATTCTGTTCTTATTCCCATGGCCCTATCCTACCTAAAAATCCTGTGCTTTGTGATTTCATACTTGAAACAGCTTTAAAAAAGAAATATGGCGATTATTCCCTTGAACCGCTTGATAATGCTATTGAAGAGTCAGCGGGAAAATTCATTATTGACCGGCATAGTTGAGTTCATTAATAAAAAGCTTCAATGACTCTAATGCCCTGTCGGCAAGGACTTTTTTTCTTTCTCTTTTATTTTTTATATTTTTTTCAAGCGGCGGCAGGATACCGAAATTTGCATTCATCGGTTGAAAATCCTTTCCTGAATAACCTGATACATAACACGCTAAAGCTCCAGTCATTGTTTCTTTCGGAAGCGAAAAAATTCTTTTCCCTATCAGCATCCTTGAAGCATTCAAGCCCGCCAATATACCGGTTGCAGCTGATTCCAGGTAACCCTCAACACCCGTTATCTGCCCTGCAAAGAAAAGATTTCTGCATTTTTCAACCTGTAAGAACCGATTTAGAAATCCGGGGGATTTTAAATAAGTATTCCTGTGCATTATGCCGTAACGTTCAATTTCAGCATTTTTTAAGCCCGGGATTAACTGAAGTAATTTCTTCTGTTCGCTGAATTTTAAGTTAGTCTGGAAACCAACCAGATTATAAGATGACTTATCTATATTTTCAGCCCGCAGCTGAACGACAGCGTAATATTCGTCTCCTGTAATCGGGTCTGGCAATCCGACAGGTTTCATTGGTCCGAATCTCAGCGTATCGAATCCCCTCTTCGCCATAACCTCAACAGGCATGCATCCTTCGAAAATCGCGCTGTTTTCAAAGTCCTTTAATTCAACTGTTTCGGCTCTTACTAGGAATTTATAAAAATTTGAGTATTGATCCCTGTTCATCGGGCAGTTTATATAGTCAGCCGTGCCCTTTCCATACCTTGAAGCAATGAAGGTTTTACTATTATCAATTGAATCTGAACTCACTATTGGTGCCGCTGCATCAAAGAAATACATTCCTCCGCCTGCAAGCTTAATAATTTCAGATGCCAGCTTATCAGAAGTAAGGGGTCCTGTTGCGATTACTGTAATTTCTTCTTCATTTATTTCAGTAATTTCACCGGGTATATATTCAATCAGGCTGTTTGCGATTATTTTTTGATTTATATATTTAGAAAAACCCTCCCTGTCAACGGCAAGTGCGCCCCCGGCGGGAACCCTGTTCTTATATGCACTTTCTATTACAACAGAGCCCAGAAGTTCCATTTCTTTTTTTAAGATACCGGATGCATTATCGGTTGAAATTGCTTTAAACGAATTACTGCAAACCAATTCAGCCGGGAGGTTGCTGATATGCGCAGGACTTTTCTTTACCGGTTTCATGTCATGTAATTTTACCTGAATACCTGACGCGGCAATCTGCAGGGCTGCTTCGCATCCTGCCAGACCGGCGCCTATGACTTTTATACAACCTTCTTGATTCATTTTTTCTTTGTAATTAACTCTTTATACTCACAGTCAGGATTACCGCAGATTATATGCGGCTTATAATCAATCCTGCCTTTTGTTAAGAAGGTTCCGCATTTTGGGCAGCTGCCTTCAATCGGCAGGTTCCAGGAGCTATAGTCACATTCAGGGTAATTTTCACAACCGATGAATTTCTTTTTCTTTTTTGTTGTCTTATAAATAACCTTACCGCCGCATTTAGGGCAAGTTTTCCCGGTTTCCTCTAAAAATTGTTTAGTGTTTTTACATTCCGGAAATCCAGGACAAGCAAGAAATTTACCGTACCTTCCGGTTTTGATGACCATATTCCTTCCGCATTTCTCACATATGATATCCGTTTCTTCAACAGGCATCTTTACTTTTTCAAGTGTTTGGTATGCATGATCCAGTATCCGGCTGAAATCAATGTAAAAATCGGTTAGAATCGACAGCATGTCCAGGTTCCCCTGTTCTACTTCATCAAGCTTATCTTCAAGCCCTGCCGTAAAATTGTAATCTACAATATGCTCAAAACTCTTTTCCATGATTTCGTTGACTATTTTGCCAAGGTCTGTCGGAAGGAGTGATTTCTTTTCTCTTTCAATATATTCCCTGCTTAGGATTGTTGAAATTGTCGGCGAATAAGTAGATGGTCGGCCGATTCCCTTTTCCTCTAATGTTTTTACAAGTGCTGCTTCAGTATATCTTGCAGGCGGTTGTGTAAATTTCTGTTCCTTAATTATTTCCTTAAGATCAACTTCTTCATTCTTGACAAGCTCCGGCATGTGGGCATTTACTATTACATCATCATTGCCGTTCTGCTTTCCGGCGGATACATCATATACAGCCATGAAACCCTTGAATGTAACAATGCTTCCCATCGCCTTAAATATCTGTTCCCCTGACTCAAGGTCAACATTCACATTGTCAAGCATAGCAGGCGACATCTGACTTGCAACGAACCTGTCAAAAATTAATTTATATAATCTATATTGATCATTTGAAAGACTTTCCTTAATATTATGGGGCAGCAATTCAACTACAGTCGGTCTTACTGCTTCATGGGCATCCTGTGATTTTCCTTTGTTTTTATAAGTATTGTGCGCAGCAGGTACATATTCTGCTCCGAAAAGTTTTTTAATAAGATCCCTTGCCTCGTTTTGTATTTCTGCAGATACCCTTGTTGAGTCCGTTCTCATATATGTAATAAGGCCTATGCTGCCCCTGTCTTTTAAGTCGATTCCTTCATAGAGTTGTTGGGCAATCCTCATTGTCTTCTTAGTTGGAAAACCTAGCTTGTTGGATGCTTCCTGCTGCAAAGTACTGGTAATGAAAGGCGGAAGCGGGTATTTTTTCTTTTTGGATTTTTTTATGCTTTTTACTACAACGGGTTTGCCGCTAAATTTACCTAATACCTCTTTCACATCAGCTTCATTATTCAGTTTTCTTTTTCCGGTTCCATCCCCAAAATATTTTGCCTTAAAGCTCTCCGTATCGCCTTTTTTTGAAAGCAGCAGGTTTAGATTCCAATATTCCTGTGGTTTAAATTTCTCAATTTCCTTTTCACGCTCGCATATCAATCTGAGTGCAACTGACTGCACGCGTCCTGCACTAAGTCCGGTTCGCACTTTTTTCCAAAGTAAGGGACTGATTTTATACCCGACAATCCTGTCAAGTATGCGTCTTGTCTGCTGGGAGTTAACCATATTCATGTCTATCGGTCTCGAACCTTCAATTGCTGCCTGAACTGCTTTTTCAGTTATTTCATTGAAAGTAATTCTGCAGTTCTCTGAATCGCTAATTTTCAATATATGTGCAAGATGCCATGAAATCGCCTCTCCTTCGCGGTCCGGGTCTGTTGCGAGGTAAATTTTTTCATAGCCAGCAGCTTCTTTCTTTAACTTTGAAACTACATCTTTTTTATCAGGCATTATTTCATAACGGGGTTTAAATCCGTTTTCAACATCAACACCAAGATACTTTTTGGGCAAATCCCTTACATGCCCGAAACTGGCTGTGATTTTGTAATCTTTCCCAAGAAACTTATTTATGGTTTTGGCTTTCGCCGGTGATTCAACAATAACTAATTTATCAGCCATTCATTCCTCCGAACTGCTTTTATGCTAATATTTATCGGGTACTAAGCCCCTTTTTTATTCAGCATTCAATATATTATAACCTTTTAATACTAATTTCAATCATTTTTTACTAAAGCATTCTAATGATTACGGGCGGATTATTCATATATAGCTTTTAGTACATCAACATTTTTCAATGGATAAGCTCCATCAGCTATCAGAGAATCAGTCCCTTCAGACAGCACGGATCTATTGTTTATGAATGCCATCACATCTTTCCCCTGTTCGAGAGCAAAATCCGCCGTTATGAGAGAACCGCTTTTCTTCGCAGCTTCAACTACAATCACAGTTTCTGATAGTCCGCTGATTATTCTGTTCCTTGCAGGGAATGTGTAACGGCTGGGTTTTTTGTCCGGAGAGAATTCAGATATAACACACCCTTTTTCTTCTATGAGATTCATAAGATGTCTGTTTTCCGATGGATAACATACATTTATCCCGCAGCCCAGTATTGCTGCGGTTGTGCCTTTTTCGAGGGCCCCGAAATGGGCACAGCTGTCAATTCCCCTTGCCAAACCGCTTACAATGCAATATCCCAATCCTGAAAGCAGCTCCCCGGAAGCAAAGGCATTTATCCTTCCTCTTGCCGTGGTTACCCTGGATCCTACTATAGAGATGCACTTTTCTTTAGGAATTATTCCTCTGTAATACAGCAATATTGGCGGTGAATATAGATTTAATAGGTTCTGCGGGTATTCTTTATCCTTTATGCAGCAAAGTTTAATGCCTTTTGATTCTATTTCCATCTGCTTATCAATTTTAGGTTTTATTTCAAGAAGCCTACGAATTTTATATGGTTTTACCATTGCCTTTTCATAAATATCATTATATGAAGAACTAAAAATTTTTTCTGCGCAACCGAACGTCTTTAAAAGAATATATTTTTCCCTGAAGCTAAGAAAATCCGCATCGCTTAATGCAATCAAGTTTGAATAGTCCATATGCCAAATATATGGCATATTATGACATTTGTCAATATTTGTTAATTAGACAACTATCAAATACGTGATTATTGAAACTGCCGCAGTGACAAATGTGCCCCAAATTAAATCAATTATTGTTATTTTTAACGGAAACCCCTTCATAGTTGCAAGATTTGTCAAGTCATATGTAGCATAAGCCACAAGCCCGAATAAAGCACCGGCATATAGCGAATACCATATATTCCCCTTTTCAATGGCAGGGGCAATAACGAAAAAAACGACTCCGACAATGTAAATTAGATAAAAGATTATAGCTGCAAACCAATTTATTTTTTCTTTTTTTATTTCTTTCAGCTCCCGGTCGTATAACTTTTTAGCTATAAAAATTAGCCAAATGAAATCAATTACCAGGAAAACCCCAAAAGCTATAGCTGCATATTTTACAAATTCAATCATTTAAATACTCCTTTAAAACTGTTATTTTTTAGAGAACCATGGGATAAACTTACTTGTAACTTTTTTATATTCAATAAATTCAGGATTATCAGCATATTTCTTTTCCAGCATCGGCACGCCGGAAACATACAACAGCAGATAAGTCAATAAAACCGGGCTTATTAAAGCAATATACCATGACTTTGTTGTCAGCGATACTATGAATATGCCCCACCACATTGCCGCTTCACCGAAATAATTCGGATGACGGGTGTACTTCCATAATCCGGTTTTCATTATCTTACCTTTATTTTTCCCTCCTTCTTTAAATCTTTTCAACTGACTGTCACCGAGTGATTCGAAAACAAATCCGATAATCCAAATGACCAAGCCGATTGAAACAAAAACTAAAATACTTTTTTTGTATTCTGCGGAAAGAATAACAATCAAAGACAGTCCGATAAGATACATGAAAACAGACTGTAGAAAGTAAACCTGGAAATAAGCTTTTACAACAGGAAATTTATCTCCCCATTTTTTCCTGAAATTAACATATCTGAAATCTTCAGGTTTACCCCAGTTTCGTTTTAGAATGTAGTAAAACAATCTAAATCCCCAAATTGTCACGATGATTGCAGTTGTAATTGAAGCTGCATCATAATTACCCTTCACAAATAGAATATATAATGCAACAATAACAAAACCAATTCCCCAGCCGATATCAACTATAGAATTGTTGTGGAGAATCTGTCCAATTATAAACAAAACAAAAAAATACGAAAACACTAAAATCAGCACTTGAAGAAAAATATTCATATCTACTCCTTTAACCTAGTTATTTGCTATATAGGATATGGCAATTGCACCTTTGCCGGCGCTTATTGCAATTACAGAAGATGCCTGCATAATATAAGCGGGTTTAATTTTAATTATATTCTCCAGAATACCTGCAAATTCAATTGCCCTGCCTTTTTCATCAATAAAAACAATAGAATAACTATCAATTCCTTTGTCCTTTTGTATCTTTTCCATATGCTTTAGCAATTTCCTGCGGCTGCCTTTGTTAGAAAATGCGGCTCCCCCTAAAGTTCCTTTGCCATTTTCATCAAGGGTTACAAGCGGTTTCAAGTTAAGTTTCTCAGCTATTTTCCCCGAAGTTGTTCCTAATCTTCCGCCTTTAATCATATTAGTAAGAGTACTGACGCTTACAATTATTTTACTGGCCGGAATAAGAGCCTCAATTCTTTCAACAACATGATTATGCGACATACCTTCAGCTATCAGGGCGGCACATTTCATAACAAGCAGTCCTTCAGAACCTGAATTCTGCTTCGAGTCGATTACTGAAATATACTTACCTCGTTCTTTTAGGCTTTCAGCTGCTTTAAGGAAGGAGTTATATGTTCCGCTTAATTCAGATGCAACAGTAATAGCTATAATTGAATCATAATAATCCAAAAGAAATGAGAACAAGTTTTCAACAGTCTTGGTATCCGGCTGTGCTGAAGTCGGGAACTCATCGGAGTTTTCGATATGCCTAAGTACTTTTGAATTTGACACAGTGAGTTTATCTAGGTATTCAATGCCTTTAATTGAAATGTTGATTGGAATGACATTTATTTGATACTCATCAATAAACTCAAATGGCAAATCCGCTATTGAGTCAGTAACAAGAGCAATCTTAAATTTTCTATTTTCAACGATTTCACTCTGCCTTTTCATATCATCAACTTTTTGGTTAAGAATTTCCTCATGCAGTCCGATTATTTCGAATACACTTTCAGGATTATCCGAATGAACATGAACCCTGGCAACCCTTTCATTGCCTGCAACAATCAATGAATCGCCCAAACCTGATAATTCATTACGCATTTCTTCAAAATCACGACACCCTTTTATGAGAGCTTCTACGCAATACCTGTATTCAGTTTCTATATGAATATCAGGTATGCCTGTGTCGATTTGGTTTTCAACTGGAATTGATTTCGCTTTTTTCCCGTATATTATTGAGTCTATGAAACCTTTTATAAATAGTACAAATCCCTTTGCCCCGGAATCAACAACTCCAGCTCTTCTTAATACACTCAATTGATTCCTGGTATTTTTTAGGGACTCCTCGATAACACTGTATCCATACGCCAGCAATTCCTGAAAACTTTCGGTTTTTTTATGAAAGTCGAATAATGACTCAGCCCAGTCTTTTATTACTGTCAGCATAGTGCCTTCAACGGGATTTGATACTGCATTATAGGCATAATTCACTGACCTTTTATTCGCCATAACAAAATCTTCAATACTTACTGCATTGCCACCGGCTATCTCCATGCTGACACCATTCAAATATTGCGCAAAGATGATGCCTGAGTTTCCCCTGGCCCCACCCAATGATGCATCGGCGATTGATTCAAGGGTTTTTTTTACGGACTCATTCGGTTTTGATTGATGAATAATAGATCTCATTGTTGACTGAAGATTGGTTCCTGTATCTCCGTCAGCTACAGGAAAAACATTAATTCTATTTAATGCTGTCCTGTATTTCATCACATTTTCCGCCCCATGCATATATGCGTCATATATTTTATTACTGTTTATTAAATTCATCAGCATTTCATCCTTTATACTTTTTTAATAAATTAAAACTTTATTTTCTTTAAAAAACCTTTAACTCCTGCAATAAATTCGTCCTTATTATATGGAAAAGCACCGCCATGGCCGCCGTTTTCAAACCATATGATATCTTTGATATTCGCTTTACATCCTTCAAACAGTTCCTTAGTCATGTTCGGATCAATATAGCCATCATCCTTGCAGCTAATAAATAACACAGGATTTTCAAGCCTATGGATTCTCCCTTTTATATCAATCTTGCCTATATCATACCCAAAAATCATTCTTATAAAAAACTGACCGAAAAACAAGATAATGGAAACAATAAATCCAGGTAGCTTCAGGTCTCTTTTTGCTACATCAAACGCCTGTTGCTTAAAATTACTGTACGGGCAGTCAGCTATGTAGAAATCGCAGTCATCCCTAACACTGCAGGCATAAGACAACAGGATGCCCGCACCCATCGATACACCGTGAATTCCGATTTTTATTCCTTTTCCATATTTAGTCCGAAGATAATCAACCACAGCTTTTAAATCATGTTTCTCATAATAACCATATGATACATTCCTGCCTTCACTTTTGCCATGGTATCTCGAATCCCATAGAATAATGTTATAGCCCATTCTGCTATATAAGTATGCTAAATCAAGCATCGATTTGTGATTCAAAGTAACCCCGTGCAATAATATAACCCATTTTTCAGAATCTCCGTTATTAATTTCTAATGAATTCAGGTTATAAAAAAACGGTGATTTTATTTTTATATATTTCAAAGGAATGGTCTGAATCCAGTCTTTGATTTCCTTTGCATATTTCGGTTCATGGCATGGAAACTTCAACTCAAGGATATCGACGTCAGGTTTTTTCTTCTTGACTGCAATTTTAAAAGCCATGAGTAAGCCCAGGCTTATGAAAACTAAAATTAGAATTACTATAGCAAAAAGAAAATACCCCATAATCTCCCTCCTGAAATTATTCTATATAATAATTATTTATTAAACAAGTTGATTATATTTTATTTGTGCCAAAATTTTAAATAGTCTATATAATATAAATATTATAGTGGAGGTTTTAGATGTTAAGCGAATATTATCTGAAAAATATATATAAGGTTTATGATCTGAATTGTGCCGAATCAGTTCTTCGCACTGCAGATGAAGTTTACTCTATGGGACTGACCCATGAAGCAATGCGTCTGTCTTCGGCTTTCGGAGGCGGTATGTATATCGAAGAAAAGTGTGGTGCGGTCACAGCCTCCCTAATGGTTTTAGGCTTCTATTTTGTAAAAGACAGGGCGCATTCGACTGATTATATGAAAGAAATAATCCATGATTATTTTGAAACTTTTACTCAAATAATGGGGACCTGCGAATGTGCAACCTTAAAAGAAAAGCACAGATCTGAAACATATGGTTGCCGCGATGTTATAGTTGCTGCTTTGGAAGTGCTGGAATTGATTTTATCAAAATACTCCGACAAAAAGGTAAGGTGAATCGGTTTATATAGGAATGCTGTCTTATGTCCTTCTCAGGTGATTAGCTTTCCCCTTTTAAAGACTTCTGAAACTGAATAATCTTCATTAAGTATAAGCAGGTCAGCATTTCTTCCTGTTTTTAGATATCCAGATTTGTCGTCTATACCCATTGCCCTAGCCGGGCTTGAAGTACCGCTCATTAGTGCATCCTCCGGCCTGATTCCGGAATCAATAATATTCCTAATCCCCTCTGCTATTGTGATTGTACTGCCTGCAAGGTTTCCTGACGCAAGCCGCGCCCCGGTCGGTCCGACATTTACATGAAGCCCTGAAAAATTATACTCCCCGTACGGGAGACCGGCTGCCAGCATTGAATCTGATACTGCAATGGTTTTCTCGGGACCTTTCATTTTAAATATCAGCTTTATTATTTCAGGATGAACATGAATTAAATCAGGTATTATTTCGCAGTAAACATTTTCCCTGTTAAGTGCAATAGTTGTTATTGAAGGTGACCTGTGGTGAATTGAAGGCATTGCATTGAAAGTATGTGTTGCGATTGAATCGGCTATGTCGAAGAATATTTCAGCTGTATCTGAATCACATACTGTATGTCCGAATGAAACGATTATTCCCTTTTTTACCAAGAATTTCGTCAGGGAAAAATCAATATCAAGTTCAGGGGCAAGGGTAACCCTGGAAATTGTATCGATAAATTCCCCGAATTCCTTTTCAAAATAGGAAGCGCTTGGTTTCTGTATATATACCGGATTTTGTGCTCCTCTTTTTTCAACATTGATGAATGGACCTTCGAGGTGAACACCAGGAATTTCATTTATAAATTTCCCATATACCCGAAGTGTCTCAAGTATTTTTCTTGAAGATATCGTAGGCATTGACGGTATGAAAGTTGTACATCCTGATTTGTTGTACAGTTCTTCCATTTGAGGAAACTCCTCTTCAGATATTGCAGAATTGTCAAATCCGCCTATGCCATGGGTATGAATGTCAACATAACCGGGACAAGCAATCCTACCCGCTGCATCAAAGAAATCCCCTTTAATATCCTTCTTTTCATTGGATATCCCGGAAATTTTACCATTTTCAACAACTATATTTTTCCGCCCTGTTAAGAATTCATTGCCATCGAAGCATTTGCAGTTTTTAATTATCATTTGAACACTTCCTCACTTCTTTGTGTCCGGCCTTTTGATGAAAGCTATTGTCCTTTCCCGGGTTTTATCATCTTTATCTATTGAGTTTCTTAGAAAATCAGGATGAGTGCTTACAAATTCCCGCATGAAGTCATCCGGTGATTTCATATATCTTTTAATCATTTCAAACTGGCTGTTAGTTATTTCTCCATCTGCCAATGCTCCTTCAAAAAGGCTTTTACTAAATACAGAACCTGTGATTACACGTATTCCTGCTGAAACCAATTTCATAGTGCCGCCCTGCTGTCTATCTACTACAGCCAATGTCCAGGGCATTTTTATATTTAGCTTTTTAAGCGCTGGAATCCAGTATTTGAAATAACTTGACCCCTCTGTAACAAGATCTGCTATATGCAGGGTTTTCCCGCCATCGCCGTCAAATACCCTTTCCGAACTTCCGTTTATTGATTTCATGACAATCAGATTCTTATATATTGTCAAATGCGGTTTTTGAAGAAGGTATGAACACATATTTGAGAAAAACCAGTCCCGCCTTTCACCGCCGGAAATATAGTCTATTTCATCTATATTAATATTATCTTTTATCAATTGAATAATATGATCAATTACTGCTCTGTATCTGTCATTTGAATTATAAAACTCCAGGGCATATCTAGTCATAATCCCCGGGAAGTCATATTTATCTTTTTTATGCTCATTAATGAAATTAAGCGCCTTTGTTGCTTCAACCTCTCCCCCAAAAAGAAAGTGAGTATTAATATAAAACGGTCCGAAGGTTCCTGATGTGTACCAAAACGGGGCGGTTGCTCCGCTGATCTTTAATGCTTTTGATGCAAATAATTCTTTTTCGATGATGTTCATTTCTTCTCCTATTGCAGCGTATTACCGCGTAACAGCCTATTTATTTCACTCATTATATTGACATTCTCCGACGAAATCAAATCAGGATCGTCCTTTAACAGGCTGACGGCTGCTTCCTGGGCATTTTTAAGTACATCCATATCCTGGTAAATATTTGCAATCTTAAACTCGGGCAACCCGTGCTGCCTAGTGCCGAAAAATTCACCAGGGCCCCTGATGACCAGATCCTGTTCCGAAATATAAAATCCATTTGTCGACCCAGACATTATTTCCATTCTTTTTGCAGCCACATTTCCGTTGCCCCTGTTGATCATTATACAGAAGGACTGTTCGCTTCCCCTTCCTACCCTGCCCCTGAGCTGGTGAAGCTGTGCAAGCCCGAACCTTTCAGCATTATCAATAATCATTAATGTTGCATTCGGCACATTCACACCGACTTCTATTACTGTAGTGGAAACAAGCAAATCTGTTCGACCCGCGTAAAAACTTTTCATTATTTCATCTTTTTCGGAGGTTTTCATCCTTCCGTGAATCAAATCAACCGAAAAGTCACTGAAAAAAGGCAGCAGTTCTTTGTATACACTATCAGCGGACATCAGGTCGTCTTCGCTCTCTTCTTCTATCCTGGGACAGACATAATATACCTGTGCGCCTTCTTTCATCCGTTTCCGGGCAAATTCAAGCACCCTTCTTCTTTTATCCGGCCCTACTGCATATGTCTCTATCGCTTTTCTGCCCGGCGGCATCTCATCAATTATCGAAATATCCAGGTCTCCGTAGAGTATCAGTGCAAGCGTCCTGGGTATTGGAGTGGCAGTCAGAACCAGTGAATGAGGCGATTCCCCCTTATCAGCCAGCGTTTTCCTTTGGTCTACCCCAAACCTGTGCTGTTCATCGGTAATAACCAGGCCCAGCCTATTAAAAGCAACTGTTTCCTGAATCAAGGCATGGGTTCCGATTACCACATCAGCAATGCCGTTTTCTATCATTGCTATTGTTTCCTTTTTTAATGAAACCTTTAAATCACCGCCAAGATAAGCAACAGTTAGTCCAAGTTTACTAAAAGGATCCTTAAGGTTCTCGTAGTGCTGTTTGGCAAGAATTTCAGTAGGAGCCATAAAGGCCGCCTGATACCCGTTCTCACATGTGTCTGCTATCGCTGCTGCAGCTACAGCTGTCTTACCGGAGCCGACATCTCCCTGCACAAGCCTATGCATTGGCTTCCCAGACCTGAAATCGCTGCGTATTTCAGCAAGTACTCTCTTCTGTGCTCCGGTCATCTCAAATGACAGGCTTTTAACATATGAGTCGCCTGAATCGAACCTCTTATATATATTTCCGGGAAAAGCTTCGTGTTTATATCTATGCTTCATTAACAGCAAAGCTGTTTGCAAAAGCAGGAACTCCTGAAAAACCAAGCGTCTTCTTGCCTTATAAAATGCTTTATTGTCAGTAGGATAGTGGATATTTCTAATAGCTTCATTATAACCTGCCAAAGCATATTTTCTTATAATCCATGCCGGGAAAATCTCACGAAATATAAAACCTTCTTCATCAAAGGCAGCCTTTATGCTTTTTCTGAATATACTTTGAGTCAGTTCTTTGTTTTTTTTGTATATCGGAACTATTATCGCGAAGTCCCTAAATGAAGTGGAAAATACCGGGTTAGTCATTTCAGGCAGAATTTTTCTTTCAACCCGGCCGAAAAACCAGAATTTTTCTCCATTTTTAAGTTTTTTATAAAAGTAATCCTGATTAAACCATATAACATTCATATACCCGGTTTCATCAAATAGCACAGCTTTTAGAATGTGAAGGTTTTTACGAATACGCCTTGATTCGATATTCGATACGGTGCAATGGACAGTAACCTTTTCCCCGTGCTCAATTTCTTCAATTTTCTTTAGAATCGATCTGTCTTCATATGTCCTGGGGTAATAGTTAACCAAGTCATTCAAAGTATGAATTCCGAGTGCGGAAAAAGCTTCGGCTCTTTTTGGGCCGACTCCTTTTAGATACCTTATTTCTTTATTAAGAATATTATCCATTCAAACCGCCTGCAATGTCCTTTAGAACTGCGCCGCAGCTGCTTCGTATTACAAAATCAGCTTTCCGGTCATAAAAAGTTCTGTCCCTGTTTATTATAACAAACATATCCCCATTGAAATAATCAAGCAGTCCGGCTGCCGGTTGAACAGTAAGGCTGCTGCCAATAGCAAACAATGCGTCTGATTCAGAAATCCTGCTTACAGCCATTGCAATCGAATTCATTTCAAGGGCTTCTTCATAAAGTATAACGTCGGGACGGATGATGCCGTCGCAGGTATCACAGGAGGGAATATTTTCCTTTTTCCCGAGAATTTGCTCCAGACTGTACTTTGCACCGCAGGCAATACAATAATTTTTTAATACTGAACCATGTAATTCAATAACATTTTTGTTACCGGCTTTGGCATGAAGACCGTCAATATTCTGGGTTATTACAGTAACTTCATAGCCTTTTGATTCTATTTCTGCAATGGCAAGATGCCCTGAATTGGGATGCGCATCCTTATGTATAATTTTAGAAAAATAATATTTATAAAAGATTTCTGTATTCCTTAGGAAAAAGCTCCTGGATAATATTTGTTCCGGTGCAAATCCGTTGAAATCATTATCAGAATATAATCCGTCATCGGACCTGAAGTCAGGTATTCCGCTCTCCGTTGACATGCCTGCTCCAGTAAAAAAAACAATTTTTCCGGCCTTCTTAAGTCTTTTTTTTATGTTTTCATACATGAACCTTGACTACTACCTTCTTTACTTCCGCTGATACAGAGTTCGCATTCACGCCCGGCATATGGGCATCTTCCGGGAAGAAAACCGCAAAACAGCCCGCGCCCGCCGAAATCACACAATCAGATTTCTGTTCATAAAAAACAACATCCTTCTCAGAATCATATTCTTCGTTAACTTTCAATCCATTAGTTGGTGAAACATGCATTTTTTCATTTCCCTTGACAATATATTGCACGTCAATGTATTTTCTGTGGGCTTCGTTTTTAGATAAAGTTTTAATATTTGTCTTGTATACCATGCATGCTGCATACATTTTATCACCGTCTAAATCATGTCTGCCTGTTTCAAGTTCGGCTAAATCAGTCTGCAGCAAATAATTAAACGCAGCATCAAGCCCCTTGCTCAATCCCCTGTAATTCATATGGTTTTCAATTTTATCAAATATCATTTCAAACTCCTTATATGATTGTTATTGTATATACAAGTTTTTCCAAATCACCTGCATCCAAAATCCTTATATCCTGTTTCTCTAACAGCTCCTTACCAAGGAAATTGCAGTCCGGTAATGAGGACCATGGTTCAATACAGACATAATTTGATCTCATATATTTTGTCCATAACCCTAAATATTTAAAGTCCCTAAAGTCAACATCTATGCCCCTTTGGTTCTTTGCATTGCGCAGCATTACCTTTCGTTTGCTGAATTCATCTATTATAAGAGCATCATCCTTAAAGACTTTCGGTGATAAAAAGATTTTTCCATCTTCAAGCTCCAGAGTCTTTTTTTTCATGTTTATCATTATGTTTTCATCTGTTGTGTATGTGTTCAATGAAGTCATCCCGGGAAAATCAATAAAGTAATCTTCCATTTTTTCCCCTTCGAACAAAGCCAGGTTATATCCCTCATGACCGCCTATTTCATAGAAAAGCCTGGCTTTTCCTTTATTTTCTACAATGTGGGATTTTATAATATTATTTCCTGACAAAGCATAATTTACCGTCAGCTTAAACTTAAACGGGTACGCTGCCAAAGTGTCATCATCAGTTTCAAGGATAAATGAAACTTCGTTTTCTGAAACTTGAATGGCCATGAAATCCCTGAATCTTGCAAAGCCATGTATATCAATTCTATAAGTATTGCCGTTGTAAGTGTACTCCTCGTCCTTAAGCCTGCCAATTATCGGGAAGAGCAACGGCGCCTGCCGCTCCCATATATCAGGATTAAGCTGCCACAGGTATTCAATGTTATCTTCATCATTAATTCTCTTAATACTCTTTAGTTCAGCCCCAAGACTGTCAGCCTTAACTTTTATGTAATCATTTTTAAGTTCATAAATCATCCTGTTTCCCTCCTTTGATAATTATATCAAATATAAGTCAGTTTAGGACTTTCAATCATTGGCAATCTTGTATTAGCTAAACCGACTTTAACTTTTTTTAATTGACATTTAAGATTCATTTCATTAAAATCAATAACAGAATATGAAAGAGGATGATGATATGAAACATGATATTGATATTAAATTCAATTCAATAAGCGAAGTAAAGGATTTTGTTGACATAGTAGCGGGTTTTAATTTTGACATTGACCTTGAATCCGGCAGATATGTCATTGATGCAAAATCAATAATGGGAATATTCAGCCTTGACCTTAACAAACCGATTAAAATGGTAGCATATACTGAAGATCCATCGGAACTGATCAAAGCAATAAGCGAATTTATTTAAAATGATATCCCAACCGGCTTTGACGGCCGGTTTTTTTATGTAAGGAATATTAATATTTATAGATAATTGGGCAAAAAAAGAGGCCACACGGCCTCTTATATTATTTCAATAAAAGGTACAGCATGATTGATGTAACCATGAATCCGATTGCTATGTATGTAGTATATTTTGCTAACATAGCGTCAATGGTACGTCCTTTGTTTTTTCCAAAGAAAGTTTCTGCTCCACCGGCGATACTTCCGGATAACCCGGCTGCTTTCCCCGACTGGAGAAGTACAACAACTATTATTGCAATTGCTAAAATCAACTGAAGTATACCAACTATTATTGCTAAAGCGCTCATTTGTGCACCTCCGTTCGTATGGTGTTATATATTCTGCGGCATTGCCGCCTGCTTCCTGAGCATGCGTTAAGCATTATAGCACAGCTTAATATCGGCATGCAAGAAAACTTCTATTTAGTCCTGTAAATCAATGAATAACAGGAATAATCCGGCTGCAACGGCAGCCGGGAATCAATTTATTTTATGTTGAAAAATGCGTCAAGTCCGGGATAAACGGCTACTTCTCCAAGTTCTTCTTCAATCCGAAGTAGCTGATTGTATTTTGCTACCCTGTCGGTCCTTGAAGGAGCGCCTGTCTTAATCTGACCTGAGTTTGTTGCAACCGCAATATCAGCAATAGTGGTATCTTCAGTTTCACCTGAACGATGTGATGTAACCGCGGTATAACCTGCCTTGTTTGCCATTTCAATTGCATCAAGCGTTTCAGTGAGCGTACCAATCTGATTAACTTTTATTAGGATTGAATTTGCAACACCCATGTCAATTCCTTTTTTAAGTCTTTCGGTATTTGTTACGAACAAATCATCACCGACTATCTGGATTTTATCGCCGAGTTTTTCAGTCATAAGCTTCCAACCGTCCCAATCTTCTTCAGAAAGGCCGTCTTCGATAGAAATAATAGGATACTTGTCTACCATTTCAGCCCAGAAGTCGACCATTTCTTCCATAGTAAACATTTTATCGGTTTTCCAGAAATAGTAGCAGCCCTCTTTTCCTTTTGCTTTAGCTTCTTCATACATTTCAGTTGCCGCGGGATCCATTGCAATTTTAAACTGTGTTCCCGGTTCGTATCCGGCTTCTTTAATCGCTTCAACAATAACCTGTAGAGCTTCTTCGTCAGACTTAAGGTTTGGAGCAAATCCGCCTTCATCACCTACAGCTGTGCTGTATCCTTTACCCTTAAGGACTTTTTTAAGTGTATGGAAAACTTCGGCACACCACTGAAGACCCTGCTTGAAGGATTCGGCACCAACAGGCATCACCATAAATTCCTGGCAGCTAACCGAGTTATCAGCATGCTTCCCGCCGTTGATGATATTCATCATAGGAACAGGAAGTATTTTTGCATTGGTACCTCCGATATATTCATAAACAGACATTCCCAGCGTTTCAGCAGCAGCTTTGGCAACTGCCAGGGAAACTCCAAGCATTGCATTGGCACCGAGATTCGCTTTATTAGGCGTACCGTCAAGTTCAATCATCAGCATGTCAATGAATGCCTGGTCAAGAACATTCTGCCCTTCAACTTCAGGACCTATTATGTCATTTACATTTGAAACTGCCTTTGAGACTCCTTTTCCAAGGTAGCGGTTTTTGTCGCCGTCCCTAAGCTCCACTGCTTCAAAGGCACCTGTTGATGCCCCAGATGGAACAGCAGCGCGGCCCATGTAACCGCCTTCAACTATAACTTCTACTTCAAGGGTTGGGTTGCCTCTGGAGTCCATTATCTCACGTGCAAAAACACTTTCGATTTCCAAATATTGTTTCATGTTTTCAAACCTCCGGTTTAATTAATATATTCAGGACGGATAATCCTTAAATAATCAGAGTTTTTCCTGTCATGCTGTCCGGTTTTTCCAGACCAAGAATACTTAGCATAGTCGGTGACAGGTCCGCCAGTAATCCTTCTCTTAACTTAACATCACCCCGCCCAATAACAATAAAAGGCACCGGGTTCGTTGAGTGTGCTGTAATAACCTTGCCGTCTTTGGAAAGCATTTCCTCAGCATTGCCATGATCAGCAGTTACAAGGGCGCAGCCGCCATTTTCGAGCAGGGCCTCAACCACCATGCCGAGGCATTCATCAACAGCCTCCACAGCTTTTATAGCCGCAGGTATGATGCCGGTATGCCCCACCATATCGCAATTTGCGAAATTAAGGATCATAACATCATACTTTCCTGATCCAATCCTTTTTACAGCTTCATCTGCAACCTTATAAGCACTCATCTCCGGCATTAGGTCAAATGTCTCAATTTCAGGTGTTTTTATCAATGCCCTATCTTCATTTTTAAAGACATTTTCAACTCCCCCGTTAAAGAAGAATGTGACATGGGCATATTTCGTTGTCTCAGCTATCCTTAGCTGTACAAGTCCGTTTTCACTAATATATTCACCGAATGTGTTTGTTAGTTCCTCTGACTTATAAACCACGCTGACATTTTTAAATGTCTCGTCATACTGCGACATACAGACATAATGTACCGGGAAATACCCTTTTCCCCTTTTGAATTCATTGAAGTCTTTATCAATAAATGCACGGGTTATTTCCCTAGCACTGTCAGGCCTGAAGTTAAAGAAAATAATTGAATCATTTTTTCCTATTGTTGCTGTTGGCTTATTATTTTTTGTAATAACACATGGTTTTACAAATTCGTCAAATACTTTATTTTCATAAGAGGCCAGCACTCCCTCAGCAGCTGTTTCAGCCTTTTCGCCTTCGCCCATGACCATGGCATTATATGCTTTTTCCACGCGTTCCCACATTGTATCGCTGTCCATGGCATAAAAACGACCCATTATTGTTGCAATCTTGCCTATACCTTTTTTCTTAATGACTTCTTCAAGTTCATTAATAAAGTCTATTGAACTGTCAGGCGGTACATCTCTTCCGTCAAAGAAACAATGCACATATACCTTTTCCAATCCTTCGGCTTTTGCAAGATCCAGCAATGCATAAAGATGGGTATTATGGCTGTGAACTCCGCCGTCGGACAACAATCCCATCAAGATGAAGTGCAGAATCATGTTTTTTACAATTTTCAACCGCGTCAAGGAATTCCTTCTTTTTCAAAAAAATCTCCGTCAAGTATTGATTTCGTTATCTTTGTCAAGTCCTGGTAAACTATTCTGCCTGCGCCGATATTTGTATGCCCTACCTCCGAGTTGCCCATCTGCCCGTCGGGAAGTCCGACATCCATTCCACTTGCTGACAACTGAGTATTGGGATATTCGCTGAAATATCTGTCAAGGTTAGGCGTATCAGCCTGGAATACAGCATTACCATACGGACTTGGATTCAATCCATATCCGTCCAAAATTATCAGCGCCAATGTTTTTTTTTTCATATATTACTCCGACTAATCATTATATTTAACAATTTTGGTGAAGTCTTTAACTTTCAGGCTTGCTCCGCCCACAAGTCCGCCGTCTATGTCAGACATATTAAATAACTCAGCTGCATTTGCTGGTTTTACACTTCCGCCGTACTGTATGACAATCTCCCTTGCAGCTTCCCTTGAATAAAGTTTCTCAATCATTTTTCTTATAATTCCGCATACTTCATTTGCCTGTTCACTTGTGGCTGTTTTTCCGGTGCCAATTGCCCATATGGGCTCATAAGCAATTATCAGTTTTTTCACTTGCTCTTCAACCAATCCGTTTAAAGCAATTTTAATCTGGAACTTCACCCTTTCTTCAGTAACTCCAAGTTCTCTCTGATCAAGGGATTCACCGACACAAACTATCGGCACCATTCCATAATTAAAAGCGGCATGAACCTTCTTATTAACAGTATGGCTGCTTTCTGCAAAATACTCGCGTCTTTCTGAATGACCTATTATTACATACTTTATACCCATATCTACAAGCATCGGCGCAGAAATTTCCCCTGTAAATGCACCATTATCTTCCCAATGCATATTCTGGGCTGCGATTTCTATGTTAGTACCTGCGGCTGCATCAATGGCGTTCTGGAGTGAAACAAATGGCACTCCGCAAACAACGATATCTTCTACGTCCGTAACCTGCTCAGCAAGTTCCCTGATGAAATCTCCGGTCTCAGACGGGGTTTTGTTCATTTTCCAGTTCCCTGCAATGACTTTCTTTTTAGGTACTTTATCAAGAAGTGCATCTATTCCTGGAAGTATTTTTCCTTCAAGGAATTCAAGCGCGGCACCGCCGCCCGTTGATATATGGGTAACCTTATCTGCATATCCCAAAAGTTCTATGGCAGCAGCACTATCTCCGCCCCCTATGATTGAAATGGCACTCGATTCTGAAACAGCCTTAGCAATTGCTTCCGTACCTTTGGCGAAGTTTTCAAATTCAAAAACTCCCATAGGTCCGTTCCAGATAATAGTTTTGGCTTTTCTTATGGCATTTGAATATTTTTCTATTGTAAGGGATCCAATATCAACACCCATCCATCCATCCGGCATCGCGTCAGACGGCACATATTTATATTCAGTATCATTCTTGAATTCTTTTATAACTATGGATCCGATGGGCAACATAATCTCAACATTTTTTTTCTCGGCTTTTTTCATGATTTCCTTGGCAAGAGGAATCTTGTCTTCCTCACATAGTGAACTTCCGATTTTATAACCTTTGGCTTTTAGGAATGTATATGCCATTCCACCGCCGATTATAAGAGTATCAACTTTTTCTATAAGGTTTTCTATTACTCCGATTTTATCTGATACCTTTGCTCCCCCAAGAATCGCTATGAAAGGTCTTTCAGGATTTTTAAGCGCTTTGCCCAAGAAATTTATTTCTTTTTGAATAAGGAATCCGCATACCGCCGGCATGTAATTTGCCAGGCCTGCTGTTGAAGCATGAGCCCTGTGGGCAGTTCCGAAGGCATCATTTACAAAGATTTCGCCCATTGAAGCAAGTTTCTCTGCAAATTCAGGATCATTTTTCTCCTCTTCCTTATGATACCTTACATTTTCTAAAAGCATGACTTCGCCGTCTTTAAGAGCCGCTGCTTTTGCAAAAGCATCATCTCCTATGACATCTGCAGCCATTATAACTTCCTGACCCAGTAGCTTTGACAATCTTTCAGCCACAGGTTTCAGGCTGAATTCAGGTTCAAATCCTTCCTTTGGTCTTCCCAGATGAGATACCAGTATAGTTTTCGCATTATTTTCAATAAGGTACTTGATTGTAGGCAGGGCTCCCCTTATTCTCTTGTCATCGGTTATCTTTCCATCTTTATCCAGCGGCACATTGAAATCCATCCTTGCGATGACTTTCTTTCCAGCAACTTCGATATCTTCTATGGTTTTCTTGTTGGTCATTGACATTCTTTATTCCACCTCGTCCAATATTATAATACAGCTGAAATAGTGAAGCAGCTGTTTTTATTCCTATTCATTCAGTCAAATCTTCCAGCGGGTGATTTGACAAAAATAATAAAAGGTCCGTTGTCCGGACCTTTTAAAATGCTTATTACTGGGCATCCACTGAGGCCATGTAACTTATAAGGTCAACGACCTTGTTTGAGTAGCCCCACTCATTGTCATACCATGATACAACTTTTACAAAAGTATCTGTAAGAGATAATCCCGCCTTTGCATCGAATATTGATGTTCTAGGATCAGTAATGAAATCGCTTGAGACAACGGGTTCATCAGTATAACCGAGAATACCTTTCAATGAGCCTTCAGAAGCTTTTTTCATAGCTGCGCAGACTTCATCATATGTTGCTGGTTTTTCCAGGTTGCAAACAAGGTCAACAACTGAGGCATCAGGTGTCGGAACCCTAAACGCCATACCTGTGAGTTTGCCATTCAGTTCAGGAAGCACCACGCCTACTGCAACTGCAGCGCCTGTAGTTGAGGGAATGATGTTCTGGGCGCAGGCCCTTCCGAGTCTCCAGTTTTTCTTTGAAGGTCCGTCAACAGGTTTCTGTGTTGATGTATAAGAATGAATAGTCGTCATAAGTCCTTCTTTGATTCCGAAATTATCATTAAGAACTTTTGCTACAGGAGCAAGGCAGTTCGTTGTACATGATGCATTTGATACAACATCCATATCAGTTGTATAAGTTTCATTATTAACTCCCATTACGAACATCGGAGTGACTTTGTCCTTAGCAGGTGCACTGATAACTACTTTTTTCGCTCCGCCTTTAATATGAGCAGAAGCTTTTTCTGTTGTCAGGAATACACCTGTTGATTCAACAACATAATCCGCTTTGCATTCGCCCCACGGGATTTCAGCCGGATCCATGCTTGCATAAACATTTATTTCTTCACCATTTACTACCAGCTTTCCGTTTACAGTGCTGACTTCACCATCGAATCTTCCGTGAACCGTATCATATTTAGTCATATATACCATATAGTCAAGATCCATGAACGGGTCATTTATTCCTACTACGGTTACATTGGGATTGGCAGCGGCTGCTCTGAATACGAGCCTTCCGATTCTTCCAAAACCATTAATTCCAATTTTTACAGTCATTTTAAGTCCTCCTAAAAATTATATACATTATAAAATCATTGCTATTTTACATTAGTTGAACTATATTTTCAACAAGATAAATTAAGTTTTTGTTAAAATTTTATCAATCTTAACATTCTGCCTTATGAAATCAGTTCAAGCATCAGTTTTTCAAGTGTTTCCAAGTTGTAAATTCCAATTCTTTCGTTTGCACCGTGGACTTTTTCCATCCCGGTGCTGATTGTCAATGCTTTGATTCCTTTATGGTAAATTATATTAGTATCGCTTCCTCCGCCACTGTGTTCTTCCCTATATTCTATACCCAGGTTTTCACATGCATTTATAAACTTTACAAGCATTATTTCATCTTTCCCAACGGAAAATGAATTATACTCCCTTACCATGTCAATATCGACAGATGCTCCCATTGCAGATGTTTGATTTTCGAGTTCCCTGATAATATTTTCAGAATGCCTAATCAACTTCCCGAGGTTGCGGCTTCTTACCTCTCCCTTCACCGTTACCTTGTCACATACTATATTAAGCGCTCTTCCCCCTTCAATCATACCGATATTTGCAGTGGTTTCCTCATCTATCCTGCCCAATGTCATTTGGGATATAGCTTTTGATACTGCAACAATGGCGCTGACTCCTTTTTCAGGTTCCATGCCTGCATGAGCCGCCTTACCCTTTATAACAGCTGTAAATGTGTTGTGGGATGGAGCAGTTACAGTTGCTTTCCCGATGTCATCGCCTGAATCAAGAACGTATGCATAATCAGCGTTGACAACTGAAGTATCCAGATGCCTTGCTCCCACAAGGCCTATCTCTTCGGCTATTGTAAATACCAGCCAGACATCACCCCTCTGTTGGCTGGATCCAACAAGATTCTCAGCCAGGTTCAGCATTGCAGCAACTCCTGATAAATCGTCTGAACCAAGAACAGTTTCACCTTCGCTGTAAATATAGCCGTCCCTGATAACCGGGACTTTTCCAGTGCAAGGGTAAACAGAATCCATATGAGCAAGGAACATAACTGATTCCATCGATTCATCACCGGGAATCCTGCAAATTATATTACCGGAATTTCCGCCTGCCTTTTCGCCTGCATCGTCTTCTCTTGGGCTGTAACCCATGCCCTTCAGTCTTTTAATAATATGGTCTGCCATATGTCTTTCTTTAAGACTTTCATTATCGATTCTTACAAGGGTCATAAATTCATCAACTATCCTGCTGTTCATTCCTCAAAATTCCTTCCTTTTTCAGTGTTTTAAAATCATTCTGTCTTAGTGCTTCATAAAGGATAATCGCAGCAGCATTCGAAAGATTAAGCGACCTTGCTTCGTCAGCCATGGGAATCCTTATGCATTTTTCATAATTTTGCCTTAGTAGGTCTTCATCCAGTCCTTTTGTTTCTTTACCGAAAATTAAGTAGTCGCTGTCTTTGTACTCCACTTCATCATAAGATTTAGGTGCTTTTGTAGATGCAAAATAAAAATTACCGTCTTTGTTTTTCTCGAAAAAATCTTCTATTCCGTCATAGTACCTGATTTCAACGAATTTCCAGTAATCCATTCCGGCTCTTTTTAAGTATCTGTCCGAAGTAGAAAATCCAAGAGGTTCAACCAAATGAAGCACAGTGCCGGTTGCCGCACATGTTCTTGCTATATTTCCTGTATTTGGGGGTATTTCCGGTTCAACTAAAACTATATTCATCTAATTCCTGTTTCTGGTAAGCAACTTTATTAAAACCGGTTTTTTTATTGATATAGCGTGCTCAGGGCAAAGTTCCTGGCAGCAAAAGCATCTGATGCAACCTTTATAATCAAAATCGGGGATAGAATTTTTCATTACAATAACTTCTGCAGGACAGTTATTCTTACAAATTTCACAGCCCACGCACATTTCTTTGTTAACAACAGGTTTTGTTTTAAAAGTTGTCAGCAGCCTGCCGTTTAAAATCCCTTTTCTTTTAATTCCCATTCTTTTCTTAAAGGGAACATTAAAATCAGGACACTCAAATTCTTTTATATCGTCTCCGACAGCTTCATAATTCAAATCAACTCCCCTGGATGCGGCCTGGGTAAGTATATATGAGTCTGCAACATCAATCTTTATAATATCGTGGGCAGCCTTATCAGCCAGGTATGGGCTATAGGAACCAATCAGCACACCAAGTTTCCTCGGAGTTCCGGCCGATGGCCCGTTACCTTCCATTGCCAATACACCGTCTATAATTGATAAACCGGGTTTTGTAGTCTCGCAAATATCAATAATATTATCCGCAAAGGCATCATAATCAGGCATATTCATGTGGTGCGTCGCCTTTTCAATACCGGCAATAGCCCCGAACATATTTTTTACAGCCCCTGTGAACACCATCATCCCATGGGTTTTTAATTTACTGATATTTATTATGAAATCGGCTTCAATAAGAGGCTTTATGATATTAAAACTTCTTCTCCGTCCAAGGCAATCGGCAGTTGTTTTTTCTACAGAAGTATCAAAATTCAGTTCTATGCCATATTTATCACATACAGCAGAAATCCCGCAGGATTTGTACAATGCCTTTAAAATGGCCTTATTATATATTCCTCCGGGACTTTCTACCACGATAGGTTCTCCGCCTGCCTCTTTTACAAGTCTTCCGACAGCGCCTACTACCGCAGGGTTTGTAGTCGCACAATTGTCAGGGCTCTGTGGTAGGAGAAGATTCGGCTTCAACGCTACTTTCATGCCTTTTGAGATAATGCTTCCAATTCCGCCGATGTCATCAAAGACCAGCTTAACAGACCGATAAACAATGTCATCGTTATATGATGTGCATTTCCTTAGGCTTACTAGTCTGTTGAAAATCTCCATATTATGATGTTCAGGAGCTGAAGTATTCGTTCAGTTCGCTAACCAGCTTGTCAGGGTCAATGCCATGAACGGCTGAAGCCTGTTCAATGCTTTCACCAGATGCAGACGGGCATCCTATGCAGTGCATGCCATTTTTAAAGAATATCTGCGCGCAGTCAGGGTCCATTCTCAAAACATCCATTATAATCATGTCTTTACTGACTTTTTCCATTGTTTTTCCTCCATTATATATTTCTATTAATTATACCCTTTAATCAGGCATTTATACTATTTAGTTCTTTTTCCAGACGCAGGGCTATTTCGTCAAGCAGCTCTTCTGCTACAGCTACCCTAACATTTTCAGATTCACACTGAGATGCCATATCACCGGTCATGATGCCGTCCTCAATTGTCTTTATGCTGGCTTTTTCAATACTATCTGCGAATTTGACCAATGCGTCAATATTGTCTAATTCACCACGTTTTCTAAGAGCTCCGGTCCATGCAAATATTGTGGCCATAGCATTAGTCGATGTTTTTTCGCCCTTCAGATGCCTATAATAATGCCGTGTTACTGTACCATGTGCTGCCTCATACTCATAGCAGCCGTCAGGAGAAACTAAAACACTGCTCATCATTGACATGCTCCCGAAAGCCCTTGATACAAGATCGGACATTACATCGCCGTCATAATTCTTACATGCCCATACAATACCGCCTTTACAACTTATCACCCTTTGAATTGCATCATCAATCAATGTATAGAAAAACTCAAGACCTGCTTCTTCAAACAAATCCTTATAATGAGCATCAAATACTTCAAAAAATACATCCTTGAAATGATGGTCGTATGTCTTTGAAATTGTATCTTTGGTGGCGAACCAAAGGTCGCGCTTTCTATCAAGGGAATATCTGAAACAAGAATGTGCGAAATTACCGATTGAGGCATCAGTATTATGCATGCCCTGAAGGATACCCGGCCCTTCAAATTTTTTAATCGTTTTTTTAGTAACTTTACCGCTTTTGCCTGTAAATACAAGTTCTGCGGTGCCTGGTTCATCAGTTTGTATCTCTACAGCTGAATAAACGTCCCCATATGCATGCCTGGCAATGATTATTGAATCTTCCCAGGGTTTTACAAGGGGTTTGATATTGTTTACCATTATTGGCTCCCTGAAAACGGTTCCGTCCAAAATAGCCCTTATGGTTCCGTTTGGGCTTTTCCACATTTCTTTTAGATTGTATTCTTCAACCCGCTGTGCATTTGGTGTTATTGTGGCACACTTCACGCCTACGCCGTATTTTTTAATGGCATAGGCCGCGTCTTTGGTAATCTGGTCATTAGTCTCGTCCCTCTTCTCAAGAGCAAGGTCATAATATTCAGTTTTCAGGTCAATATACGGATTGATAAGCTTGTCTTTTATCATAGACCAAAGGACCCTGGTCATTTCATCTCCGTCAATCTCGACAAGAGGCGTTTTCATTATTATTTTATCGGGCATTGTTATTCTCCGTTTTCCTAAATTCTTTTTTTCCGGATTCATATAAGTTATTTCCATCGCAGTCTATTATAACAATTGCCGGGAAATCTTCAATATATATTTTTCTTAGGGCTTCTGCACCGAGTTCTTCATATGCGATAATTTCCTGCCTTATGATTGATTTTGAAATAAGTGCAGCTGCGCCACCTGTTGCAGCCAGATACACACAGTCATTCCTTTTTATTGATTCAATTACCTCCGAAGACCTGTCGCCCTTTCCAATCATAAGTGCAAGACCGTTGTCCAGTAACTTTGGTGTAAAAGTATCCATCCTCATGCTGGTCGTAGGGCCTGCCGGTCCGATTACCCTGCCCGGTGACGCAGGCGCCGGACCGGAGTAATAAATTCCCTGGTTCTTTATAATAAAAGGATATTCTCCGTTTATCCGATAATCTTCAGCCATTCTTTTATGCGCTGCATCTCTTGCCATATAGAGGGTACCGCTTATTTTAAGCTGATCCCCTGACTTAAGTGTTTTTAGAACTTTGCGTTCACATGGAAATTTTATTTCTTTTATATTCAAAGTATTATCTCCCTGTGCCTTAATGAATGGCAGCAAATATTCACAGCTACCGGCAGACCGGCAATATGAGTCGGAAACGATTCAACAAAAATATCGAAAACTGTCGTATTGCCACCGAGTCCGGCAGGCCCTATTCCCAGTCTGTTTGCTTTTTCTAATAACTTCACTTCAAGGGCTGCATCCCTATTATTACTGCTTCTTTCGCCGGGATTCCTCAGCAAAGCTTTTTTAGCGAGAATCATTGCTTTGTCAGCTGTTCCGCCGATTCCAATCCCTACAAACAAAGGAGGACATGCATTCGGGCCGGCATTTTCTATTGTTTTTATTATGAAATTTAAAACGCCCTCTTCACCATCAGAAGGTTTTAGCATCGCAAGCGAACTCATATTTTCACTGCCGAAACCTTTTGGCATAAGGGAAATTTTCACATTCCCGCCACTTATCATATCAAAGTAAACCACAGCCGGTGTGTTGTCCCCTGTATTTTTTCTGTCAAGAGGATGGGCAACTATAGATTTCCTGAGGAATCCCCTGTCATAGCCGTCGCGTACACCATCATTAATAGCATCTTTCAGCGGCGGGCCTTTGAAACTAACCTTTTCGCCAATTTCTACGAATATAACCGTCATTCCTGTATCCTGGCATACGGGAATGTTTTCTACGCCGGCAATATCGGCATTTTCAATAATCTGGCTTAAAATTCCTTTCCCTGCCAAGCTGCTTTCCGAATCAAGGGCTTTTCTATAGACATCTCTGATTTCAGGTAAAATATCGCAGCAGGCCTCAATGCACATCTTAGAAACGGCTTTTTTAATATCCAAAGTATTTATAATTTTCATAATTCACACTCTTCTTCATCGGACTATTCAACTAACTAAATATACGGATTATGAACCTAACGCATATTAACAAAGGTCTTTCCCATTACTAACTGATTCAATATGCGTATTATTATAATAACCCATTTTGGAGAAATTGAACAAAAAAAAGGGCCTGCTTTACAGGCCCTTGTTGGACTTACTTGTTCACGGTATCCTTTAAGGCTTTTCCAGCTTTAAAAACCGGAGCCTTAGATGCGGCGATATGTATAGCTTCCTTTGTGAATGGATTGATGCCTTCCCTTGCCGGTCTGTCCTTAACACTGAATGTACCGAAACCTACCAGAGAAACTTTGTCACCTTTTACAAGTGCTTCCGTGATAACGTCAACAAATGCGGCGCAAGCCTTATCGGCATCTTTTTTTGAAAGACAGGCCTTTTCAGCAACAGCTCCTACTAATTCGGACTTTTTCATGATATAACCTCCATTATTTAATATAAACATATTATATAAATTAGTTAGAATAGTCAAGGTTCCAGGCACTGAAAAACACTATATTATAGTGGTTTCGGACCAAAATACTGGTAAAATGTACAAGATATTGTACCGTTGTAGATTTTTCTTCTCTTATCAGCTTTATATCCGGCGGTCTTTTCAAATGCGGCTGAATCTGTAAGGATATATTTTGACCAAGTGCCAAACCTTGAAAACATAGCTCCCATTCCTCTGTAAAGGCTGTCAACCTCTTCCTTATCTGAAATCCTCAAACCATAGGGCGGATTGCAGATCATTACGCCGTAATCACCCGGCGGATCTAAACTAATGGCATCCCGAACACTGAAATTAATCATCTTGTCGACACCAGCCGCAGCTGCGTGTTTTTGTGCAATTCTAATATTCACTTTCGATATGTCGCTTCCGAATATACAATCGTCTTTCGCTAAGGAAATCCTTGACTCTGCCAATGCTTTTTCTTTTTCTGAAATATTTTTGTTTTTCGTGCTCCAGGTTTCAAACAGGAAATCCCTTTTAATTCCAGGTGCTATATCAGCAGCCATCATAGCAGCTTCAATCGGGAAGGTTCCTGACCCGCAGAAGGGATCAAGCAGAATTCTTCCGGGTTTCCAATATGATATCTTAAGAAGGGCTGCTGCAATGGTTTCTTTCAGGGGTGCTTCAACATTCAGCGTCCTATAACCCCGCTTATGAAGCCCGGTTCCCGTTGTGTCGATGCTTATTTCAGCAATGTTGTTATGAATGAATATTTCAACTCTAAATTCCGGACCGGTTTCAGCAAGAACAGTAAGACCATGTATTGCACACAACTTATCAGCTATTGCCTTCTTCACTATTTTCTGGCAGTCCCTTTTGCTGAACAATTTTGAATTAATATTGGATGAACGAACATTAATTCTACCCTCTCGGGAAATATAATCCTGCCAATTGATCTTATACGTTCCTTCAAATAATTCATCGAAAGTATAAGCCGGGAATTCTGCTGCCTGTATATATAATCTTTCCGCAGTTCTAAGCCAAATATTACTTTTCGCTACTTCTTCCATTCCCCCGCTGAATTCCACACGACCGTTTTTTATATTTTCTACAGAAAATCCAAGGTCTCTTATTTCCCTTGACAGCACAGCCTCTATGCCGAATATGCATACTGCAATCAGCTTCATCTAACCACCTCTCCTTTTCATTTCCAGGGTGTCGCCGATAATAATAATTTTATTGAACCCATTTTCCAGCATCCTGACAACCTCACGATATTTAAATGCTCCACGGGTGTTACCCGGCAGGGTAATATCTATTAAGATTTTTTCTTTCTTCAATCCTTCTTCCGGAATCCTTTCCCAGGATACAGATATATCGCCTAGTAAAGTACTTTGTGTTAAGTTGAAATTATTTATAGATTTTATAAAGACAGGTTCCAATAGTATCCTCCGCTCTTCATCAATATACCTTATCCCCGCCAGATATTTATAAAAGAAGGACACAGTTCCGCCGAACATCGGGTGATTAATGGAAGCGCTGCCGTCCCATGTTTCCCAAAGGGTGGTTGCCCCGGAGTCTTTCATATAGCCAAAGGACGGATAATCCCTGCGCGATAGCATTTTTGATATTAAATCATTCCTGCCGGCATCTTCTAAAACTTTAAAAATCATAGATGCAGCAAAAATCCCGGCATCCATTGCATAAGAAGAATCCTCTATCTGCCCGATTAATGCCCGGCGAACCGATGTTATATATTCGTCAGGCACCATTTTAAAATATAGCGCATAAATGTTTGAAAAGTGTTTTCCTGTTGAATAAAGAAAACTAGTTTTTGAAAGAAACCTATCATTGAATTGGTTTTTTATTCTCTGTGCAAGCCTGTTATAGTATGTTGTCTCCCTTGAAAGTATTTTCCCGAATTCTTCACATGTCTTTACACAAAAGAAGAAATATGCAGTATTAACCAATGCCGGGTCAAGTTCTGCAAAGATTTTTTTTAAATCGACTTCCTCAACGCCATACCCTTCAATCGGAAGGCACCAGTCTCCAAGGCACCAGCTGCCTTCTTCTTCATGCTCCACTATCAGACCGGGGTTTTTCTTCTCAAGATAGCTTATCCATTCCTGCAGGGTCCCATAGCTGTCGTGAATTATCCTTTTATCGAAAGTCCTGGCATATAGTTCTTTTGGAATTACAGCGCAAGCGCTTCCCCAGGCAGGTCCGCCGCCCCCGCCGCTAAAGGGAACAGTATGCGGAACGAATCCCGTTTCAGAATTTTGTGCTAAGACTATATCCCTGTTCCATTTTCGGTAAAAATTAATGCATGTCAGTGTAGATAACGCTGCCTCTGCAGTAACCTGACCGTCGCCGGTATAGCCAAGCCTTTCCCTATGGGGACAATCACTCGGCACACCGCCGTGCATGTTTGATGTCTGTGAGTTGATATAAGCCGAATATATCCACTCAACAACTTCATTATCGGATTTAAGAGTATTATCAATTTTAACATCTGAATTAATAACTTCAACAGAAATGTCCGATATTTCGACATCATCATCTTTTTCTATCATGAAATATCTAAAACCGCGCCAGCCGAAAGTTTCTGAATAATCAACTTTGCCGGTACTACCAAAAACATATTGATTTTCTTGAATCTGCCACTCTCCCCCAGTGGACCGGAAATCCGGATTGCCTTCGGAATCGACTGCGTCAAAATATATAATGCTGAACCTGGCTCCCCTCGGAGCTTTAGCCGTCACCCTGGCTCTTCCGGATAAATTTCTGCCTGCATCATATATGCCGCCTCTAGCTTTCACAGGTTTAATAGTTTCGATTATCCTGTCATATGAATCGAACTGACTTTCAAAATTACCGGGCTCCCATAAGCATTCTGCAGAGCTCGAAACACCGGTGAAATCCATACCTATGTTATCGTTTCTTTTTTCCCCGAAATAAATGTTGTTGAACTCAAGCGGCCCGTCTGTGCAGTATGTTTCCTCATTGCTGTATACTACGGTTTCAGTGCCGTCTTTGTATTTAAGGTGTAATTCCATTAACAGCCGCGGTGTTCCGTATGACATGTCGCCTTCAATACATCTTTCATCCTGGTTGAAAAAACCATTGCCAAGCATGACCTCAAAACGGTTTATTCCTTTTTTCAGATGCTTTTCAATATCATAAGTGTTATATAAAACACGCTTTTTTGAGCTGTCGTTATAAGGATATAAAAGTCCTGATAAATCTCTTTTTGTATAATCAGTCCACCCGGGGACATTATAGGTATCATGCCCTCGCACACCATTTATTTTCATCTCATAATATCCCAGTCCCGAAATTAGAATATATGCAGCGCTTAACTCCTGCTTAACATAAAAATCACCATAAAAGACCGGGTTATCATGCAGCGCCGGATGTTCAATCCATTTTGCCAAAAGTTTTGTCTTATCAATCAACCCTGTAATAAAAAAAGCGTCACCTGATTTAATTTTCTCACCGATATTGCTCTTAATGAAAACCTTCCAAGTGTATTTTTTGAGGTTCTCAAGGGTCTTTCCTGAATATTCAATATTGAAAGTTTTCCCGGTTTTTATGTAATCAGTATCCCAGCATAATACACCGTCAGCTTCTACAGTAATTCTATACTCTTCCTGATAGACCGGCTCTTCGCCGCCTGATATTTCCCACGATAGGTAAGGCTGCGGGTTATCAATGCCGACCGGATTTATGCAATATTCACATTTTAGATTCTTTATCATATTCATTTTCAATTTCTTTTATCCTTTGGAGGAAATCCCGGCCTTTGGCCAGCATCTTCCTGTCAACTAAATTATGATCCAACACCCTGGTTTTAATTGTTTTAAAAATTCCCAGCTCTTTCAGCATTGCTTTCGCGGAGGCAGGATAATAAGAGTTGCGAAGGTATTTAGAAAACTCCTCAGCAAGCAACTGGGCTTTTTTAACAATTTCACAGCTGGCAGGCGGATAATCCATAAGGCACCTGACAAGTTTGGTAGAAATGTTGGCATGTATCCCGCTGAATCCGGCTGCTCCTCTTTCCATGGTTGCAGCCAGCGTTTCTATGTTTGCATTATACAACCCGAACGATGATTTTCCAATTGTCCCAATCCTCTCCTCCATGATTGCAACATCACATGAGGTATCTTTAAGAAATACAAATCTTCCTGTAGAAATAATATATTTCAATGTTTTTTCAGTAACAAGCCTCTTATATGGATACGGGCATTCATAAAGTCCCAAAGGAAGTTTCTCTTTAAAATTTTCCAGGAAATAATCAAGGTTTTTTATAAAAATATCATCATCTTCTTCTTTGCCGGCAAATGCGTTGCTTATTAAGACAACCGCATCAACCCCCGTAGATGCTATTTTCTTCATTTCATCAATCTGCTTGCCCCGCTCCTTCTGTGTATGTCCTGAGGCTATGACCGGCAGATTTGAATTTGATTTCACATATGAAGCAAGATTAAGTTTCTCATCAAGTGTCAGGTTGAACATTTCACTGGACTGGCAGACGGCAAAAAGACCGTCGGCACCGTCATTTGCGAATTTCTCGAGAAGCCTCTCCAATGACGCATAATCAATATTTCCGTAGTTATCAAAAGGTGTAATCATTGTAGGAAATATGCCTTTTTTTATCATTTTTTTCTCCTTTGGCAATATTGTGAAATCATTACAATTTTGCATAATAGTCAAATATTCTTAATACACAAGATCCCTGAATTTTTCCACCTTATGAAAGGAAATAAAGTTTGTATCATGGGCGTCCTTTGAATTTTTGTCACCTGACCGGGATACTATATATAAATCATCACCGTCAATTTCCATTGCCGCATAATGCCTGGACATTTTTTCTCCGCCTCCTATTGCAACAACTCCTGCAAAACACCAGTCAAAGCAATTCTTTGAAAAATGAAGGACAAGTCGTCTCCTTTCATTATTCGGAAGGTTATACCTGTCTTCGGGAAGCATCTCAGCCCGAGTCATGCTGTCCGTTGACTGTGTTGATAAAAGCCAGAAATATTCGGTCTCGTCGTCATAAAGTAAGTGAAATTTCATTTGTCCCCCGGGCATCGGTGCATAGACAAGCTTCTTCCCCGACGGTACCTGCTCAAGCATAGTTTCCATAGTACCGTCCGGATTCTCAACAACCTTTGCCAAGGCACAATATCCTGTACCTCCGGTGTGGGCACGCATAAATAGATGGAGGGTTTTTTCATCAAAAAGATAGTGATTTCTGTCCTTGAATTCAACGACATTGGTTTCGAGCCAGCCAAGTTCTGCACAACCTCTTCCCGGAGCAATCTCAACAAATGTTGACGGCGTAGTCCAGAAAAACGGTATGCCTGTATATTCCAGCTTATCTTTATCGACTGCCTCATGAAAGAAAAGTTCTGAAGCAAAGGTCCAGTTTTCCTTTTTAGTTAAATCATCCGTCACACGGCCCCTCATGAGAACAGGCGCCAAGTCATGAACCATCCAGCCGGTTATTTTCATACCTGACCGTTTTTCCATTACAAGATATATGTAATCACCTCGGTAATGTACATTGCAGGGGGCCTGATGCCAGGCTTCTCCATTTGTAAGCGCTGAAGCATCTGACCAGGTTTCCCCATTGTCATCAGAAGCGATTATCATCAGGTCTTCGCATTGCCCAAGGATATAAAGCCTATTTTGACATTTGAACGGACGTGCATGCATGAATGGATAAACACCTTTTTGAGTAAAAGTAATACCTTTGTCATCTGACGCATAAATTCTTCCCTGAAACCAGCGGCCATACCTTTTACCTTTAACCTTGAAGTTTATCATCAGTTCATCATTGCCTGAGGTTCCGGTGGTAACAATTATACGTCCGTCCGTCCCCATACAGATTCCCGGGCTGTAACTATATAATCCAAATTCAGTGTTATCATTTATCCTGACAAATTCCTGAGCAAGTAATTTCATATCTATCCTCTATATCCAAGTAAAGCAGGGAAAATCAACGAAAGAGCGGTTATTACTGCAGCTGATATCAGCCCGCCGATAATTATATATATTGCTGCTTTTTTCTTATTCATTTTAAGAAACGCAGCAACTGCGCTCCCTGTCCACAGTCCTGTAGTTGGCAAAGGTATCGCAACAAATATGATCAAACCCCATTTCTCATACTTTTCAACTTTGCCTTTACCCTTCTGTACTTTTTTCTCTACAAAATCATAGAACCATTTTAATAGTTTTGTTTTGCCAAGCCACTCGAAAATATATGAAAAGAAAAACAAAATAAACGGGACCGGAATAAGGCTGCCAAGAAAAGATACGATAAAAACCGCCCAGGGATTAAGATTATGCACAATTATGCCTAAAGGTATGGCTCCCCTTTGTTCAATCAGGGGAACCATTGACAATAGTAATACTTCTATAAATTCCTTCATATACAACCCCAATGATAATATTTATTGATTATACCATTGATTCAGCATCATTTATATTTATATCCAAATCAATACCCGGGTTTGCCAAGCATTTTAAACATTTCCTTTTTATATGCTTCAACACCCGGTTGGTCAAACGGATTGACGCCGAGAATATAGCCACTGACTGCACATGCATATTCAAAGAAATATATCATTTTACCCAGGTTATATGCATCTTGTTTCGGAAGCTTAAGAATAATGTTGGGTACGCCGCCGGAAACATGCGCATTCACAGTAGCTTCCATGGCTACCCTGTTTACATAGTTCATATTTTCACCCGCAAGATAGCCCAGGCCGTCCTCATTGCTGCCGGTATCCGGTATGGATATGTCCATCGGAGCATCTTCAACAGCAACTACAGTTTCGAAAACATTGCGCAATCCCTGCTGGATGTACTGTCCCATGGAATGCAGATCGGCGCTGAATACTACAGATGCCGGGAAAATTCCCTTGTTATCTTTCCCTTCGCTTTCACCATAAAGCTGCTTCCACCACTCTCCGAAAAACCTTAGCGAACTTTCATAAACAGCCAATATTTCATTTGTATATCCTTTTTTGTAGAGCAGATTCCTAGCAGCTGCATATCTTAGGCATGAATTACCGCTTACCTTGCAGTCATCATAAGCAACCTTAGCACCTTCAAGTATTGCATCTATGTCAGCGCCTGCCGCCGCAAGGGGAAGCAAGCCGACCGGGGTAAGGACACTGTATCTTCCTCCTATATCATCCGGAATTACAAACCTCTCATAGCCTTCTCTATCACATATGCTTTTTACAGCACCTCTGTTTTTATCAGTTACCGCATATATTCTTTTTGAAGCTTCTTTACTATATTTTTCATAAAGCAAATCCTTAAGAATTCTAAAAGCTATCGCAGGTTCTGTGGTAGTTCCTGATTTCGAAACCACATTCAATGCGAAATCTTTATCTTTTATCAAATCCAGTAGTCTTCTCATTTCTGTTCCGCTTAAACCATTGCCGGCATATAAAAGTTTTGTTCCGCCATCCCCTAGATATAAAGCATCATCAACTGCCCTCGCTCCGAGATAAGAGCCGCCGATGCCGATGTTGATTAGGAATTCAGCTTGTTCGCGTATTCTTTTGGCAGCTTTTTTAATACGTTTCAATTCATCCTTGTCAATTCTCACAGGCAAATCAATCCATCCTATGAAATCATTGCCTTTCCCGTTGCCGGACTCCAAAAGGGCTGCCATCTCTTCGGCCTTCTTCAATTCATTAATGAATTCCACTTCACTAAAAAAACCTGCACAATTAGTCAGGTCTATTTGCAATCCTTTCATTTTTAACCTCCGGAAATTACTGATTCTGTGCCATTACAGGCTCTTCATCTTTCGAAGCTTCAAGTTTCGTTACCGAAACTTCGTATGCTACTTTTTTAACCAATGTATCGGAATCAATCTTTTTTTCATAGAACCTGCTTTGAATCCGTCCCCATAATTTCAAATTAGTGCCTACCTGAAGTTTTTCGCAATACCGGGCGTTTCTCCCCCAGCATATGCAGGGTATATAGTCCGATTTGTTATAAGCCCTGTTTACTGCAAGCAGCATGTCTGTTATTTCCCTGCCGAAAGGTGTCGTTCTATAATTCGGCCGTTTACAGATATATCCGTCAAAGAATACGGAATTCCTGTTGTTTATATGTTCAAGTGTATCAACAAGCCTTGCATCCCTTGCAAATACATTCAGTATAAGTTTGCTGTGCCCGTTGATGGTATTGTTATAAGAACGGAACTGCCCTTCCACTTCAAGCTTAGCGCCTATATTTAGTTTCTCAATACTTACGAGACGTTCAGAAACCAACACCGGAATTGTATCGTGGGACTTGCTCAGGCGTTCCACATCAAGGTTGAAAATATAAAATTTTTCACCATAAATTTCATGGCTATACTTTGGTTCCCTTGATACTTCGCCTGCAATATAAACTATATTGTTCTCGAAGAAATTGTTTTCATTTGTCATTATCCCGACCCCCCGGGTTCATTTGTGTACTAATCCCTATAGCAGCGTAAATTAAATGTTTGTCCTGTGTTTGCTATATTATATAACATATTTTAGCAAAAATAAAGTTTTTGGTTAAACTTGTTTTTACATGTGTTAATTATCTTTACATGTTCCAATCCGCTATGCTATAATGCATAAAGCATCCGAGGGGTTTTCCCAGACTAATTTTTATCACGGGGCGTGGCTCAGCTTGGTAGAGCACTTGACTGGGGGTCAAGGGGTCGCAGGTTCAAATCCTGTCGCTCCGACCAGAGAAACCGATTAATCATCGGTTTCTTCTTTTTTTACATCAACTAAAATAGGGGCAAGATTATATTTTTACTAACTTCAAGCCGCCTTGTGATTACAATTTTTATTTTCTTAAAGCTTATGAAGTAGTGGTCAAAACGCACAAAAAAAGCACCGGTATTCCGGTGCTTTATTATTGTCTTGTGAAATCACTCATCTTCCGGGGTACCCTGGGCTTCTAATTCAACTGCCTCCTCGGTTGTTTCATCATTTCCTTCAATTGACATTTTATTATCGAGGATAGATGCGTATTCTGATTTTCCGGTTTCAATGTCCTTAAGATCCCGGATGTCTCTTTTATCCTTTCGGTCCTTCAGGTATATGAACAGCATGACGCCGCCAAAAATCAGGAAGAATAAAAGCCCTATCAATTGGCTGATCCTTATTCCTCCCAGCATCAGGCTATCTGTCCTTAGTCCTTCGATAAACATCCTGCCGAAACCATATAACGCCATATAAAGACAGAATATCTGACCGTTGAATTTCTTTTTTCTGCTTAAAATTACGAGCAGTCCGAAAATAAGAAAGTTCCAAATTGATTCGTACAAAAATGTAGGATGCACTGGAAGATACGGATTAACATCAACCCCTTGGGAAGCAAGTATATTAAGTTCATTTGATATTGGAATACTTGTCATTCCCCACGGCAGGTTGGTATTGTATCCGAAAGCCTCCTGGTTAACAAAATTCCCCCATCTTCCGATTGCCTGGGCAAGTGCAAAATAAGGGCCTGCAAGGTCTCCAAGGGCCAGAAAACTTATCTTCTTAATCTTTGCATAAACCGCCGCTGTTCCTATCCCGCCGATTATGCCGCCGTATATGGCAAGTCCTCCGTCCCTGATATTGATTATTTCTGCAAATGTCCAGTTTTTGGCATAAAAGGCAACATAGAAAAGCCTTGCAAAAATAATAGCTACCGGGACTGCAATCAACAGGATATTAATAACATCATCTTCCTTAAGTTCATGTTTCTTGGCATTTTTTAAGGCAAGGAATACTGCGAGCGCAAACCCGACCCCGATTATCAGGCCATACCAGTAGATTTCAATGCCAAACAATGTGAAAGCCACCTTGCTGACATTTATTTCAAAACCACCGAAAAGATTCGGGAATGATACTGTTGTCATTTAATAACCTCCGTTTAAAGCTGAAAACATTCTACCATAAGGCAAATATGGTAACAAGTGTTTATATTTACCTAAGGAATTTCTTTTTTACCTTCTTAATATCTGAAATTATATTTCTTTTAAGGGCTTTGATCGATGAAAATTTCTTCTCTTCCCTGATCATACTAATAAAGAGGACTTCGATATCTTTTCCATATAGCCAGCCTTTAAAATTAAAAATATGAGTTTCTATTATTAACCTTTGGTTTTCAGATACTGTTGGTTTTCTCCCTATATTTGTTATGCTGTCATATGTTATCCCGTCAACAATTGTCTTTGTGTAGTAAACACCGGACCTGGGAAGTGCAAAATCCCTCAGCGGCTTTATATTTGCCGTCGGAAACCCGATTTCGGTGCCGATTTTATTGCCGTATTCCACCCTGCCCCTTATCGAATAATTCCTACCGAGCATATTTCTCGCTGATTCCATACTGCCTTCTTTTATTTTCTCCCTGATTAATGATGAACTGATTACCTGGTCGTCAAGCATGACCGGAGGGACAGTTATAACGTCGAAACCAAGTTTAGCGCCGTACCTTTTTAAAGAGTCGGTATTACCCTTGCCTTCTTTGCCGAACTTGTAGTTAAAACCTGTAACTACAAGCTTCATTTTGTATTTTCCGACCAAAATTTTCTTAACGAAGCTATAGGCAGTCATTCTTGCGAATTCCTCTGTAAAATCAACAAGGCAAAGGCAGTCCACTCCAAGCTCCCTGAATCTTTCAATCCTTCTTTCTAAAGGTGATATTAATTTAACTTTAGTTTTGTCCAGCACATTACCCGGATGTTTTCGAAATGTATAAATCATGGATTTCAAATTTCTTTTTCTGCATTCGTTTACCAACTCGGTAACTAGAAACTCATGGGCCCTGTGCACACCGTCGAAATTTCCCAATCCAATTCCGTATTCAATATTGGTTTCATTTATATCCGTAGAATTTATTATCTTCATTACAGTCTCTTCCTGCTAATAAGTTTACCCATATCATCAACTGAACCAATTCCTATTGTAACCCCTTCATTGGATTTTACCAAATATTCACCTCTTTCAGTTCCTGTTATGATAACTTTCCTGCCATTTATATAATCATCATATTGATCATTATTAAGACTAATAACCGGAATATCAAGGAGTTTATCAGCCGGAATAAGAATTTCATCTATATTTCCAGAGCCTGCATATTCGGTGATTTCTTCCAGGGTATATGCTTCTTCAATTATAAATTTACCTGAACTTCGCCTGATAAGCTCTGCCATTACTCCCTTTGAGTCAAGTTTTGCACCTATATCCCGGCACAGGCTTCTGATATAAGTGCCTTTTGAGCATCCGACGGTGAAACTCACCTTAATTATGCTTCGGCCGGAATAAAATGCATTTTCAATCTTAATGTTATTTAAATAATAAATCCAGACTTTCCGTGGCTTAATTTCAACAGACTCTCCTTTTCTAGCGTATTCGTACAGTTTTCGCCCTTTTACTTTTATTGCTGAATAAATCGGCGGAACCTGGTCAATTTCTCCTATGAATGAATTTAAGATGTTTTCGATTTCATTTTGATTCAGACTGCTGACATCTGTTTCTGCTATGACAACGCCTTCAAGGTCGCAAGTATCTGTTTCTATTCCAAGATACATCATGACAGAATATTCTTTTTTTGAATTTACAAGATAGTCAGCTATCCGTGTTGATTTTCCCAGACAAATGGGAAGAACTCCCGAAGCATCCGGATCAAGGGTCCCGGTATGCCCGGCTTTTGATGCACCGACAGCCCTTTTCACTTCACTGACTGCTTTAAATGAAGATATACCTTTTCTTTTATTTAGATTAATAACACCGTTGATATTCATGCATTTTCCAGTATTTTACCGAAATATTCTAAAATCTGGTTATATACTTTGCTGTAATCCCTGCTACTGGCTGAAAAGCCTGAGGCTCTTATATGGCCGCCCCCGCCGTTATGATTTGCATAAAGAGCAACATCTATGTCATCACTAGATGAACGCATGTTGACTTTTATCTCACCGGTCGGAGTCTCGCGCATTAATATACCTACCATAACCCCTTCGGTATTGTTGGCAATATTTACGATTCCGTCAAAATATTCGTCTTTCCCCATAAGAAAAGCATAGTCTTCCTTTTTTAATGCAATCAGGGCTAGTTTCCCGTCGAAATGAAGCCGCATGTTTTCAATGGCAACTGCCTTCAGAAGCAGCTTTGGATATGGCGTCATATCAAAAACCCTGTGGGAGATTTCAGCGACATCTATCTTTTTTTCTAGAAGGTTAGCACATATCCGCATGCTTTCGGGGGTTGTATTAGAGTACCTTAGGCCACCTGTGTCTGTACTGATGGCGGTAAATAAAGACCGTGCTATACGTTTATCTATCTCAATATTAAAATGCAAGAATATCCCGTAAATTATTTCACCGGTGGATGCAGCCTTAATATCAACAAAATTGCTTTCGGCAAATTCCGTGTTTGTTTTATGATGATCTATATTCCAGGTGCGCTTGCATTTGAAAATCCCCTGCCTATTCCCAAGTCTTAGGATATCACCTGTATCCAGTGCTATACAAGCATCTGACTTATATGAATCATCAGTTGAGAAAACTTCAATTATTTTTTCTTCATCCAGGAACGCATATTTATCAGGAACAGGTTCGTCCATGACCAACCTTGCTTTTTTACCAATTCTCGTTAAGAAAGAGTATAAAGCAAGCGAGCTTCCAACCGCATCCCCATCAGCAGAAACATGCGGAAGTATTAGAAAAGAATCTGCACTTTCAAGGGTTTTGGAAAATTCCTTGTAAAATCTATCAGGATTCATCTTTTTTATCTTTCTTCAGCGATTCTAAGATGCTGTTTATTTTAAAACCCTGTTCAATGTAGTCGTCACAGTGAAACCTTAGCTCCGGAACATAACGAAGCATCAACCTCTGTGACAACTGCCGCCTAATGAATCCGGAAGCGCTTTTAATCGCCTTCAATGTGTCATCTTTTGATTTTTCATCACCGAATAAGCTAACGTAAATATCTGCATAACTCATGTCTTGGGTAACCCTCACGGCTATGACCCCAGGCATGGCAGTCAACCTAGGATCTTTTATTTCAGTAAGCAGAATATTGCTTATTTCTTTTTTCAGCTCCATGCTGATTCTCTCATTGCGCTTTGACACGATTACACCTTGATTTCTATCATCTCGAATGCTTCTATGACGTCGTTTTCCTTGATGTCATTGAATTTCTCAACGGACATTCCGCATTCATATCCCGACTGAACTTCCCTGACATCATCCTGGAATCTCTTCAGCGAGGCTAACTTTCCTTCAATAACAACAATACCGTCACGAACCACCCTGATGTCGGAATTTCTCTTAATATTCCCATCAGTTACCATGCAGCCGCCGATTGTTCCGATTCCGGAAACTTTGAATATTTGCCTGATTTGCGCATGACCGGTAACAACTTCCCTGAACTTAGGATCCAGCATTCCTTTCATGGCAGCTTCAACATCTTCTACTGCATTATATATAATCCTGTACAGCCTCACATCAACACCAGCCTCTTTCGCTGCTTGCGTAACATTATTCCCGGGCCGGACATTAAATCCTATTACAATGGCGCCTGAGACTTCTGCAAGGCTGATATCACTCTCGCTGATTGTACCTGCCGCCCCATGGATAACTTTGACTGTAACTTCCTCATTTGAAATTTTTTCAAGAGAATCAGTAACAGCTTCAACCGAACCTCTCACATCCGCCTTTACGATAATCTTAAGTTCCTTGACTGAACCTTCCTGAATCTGACTAAATAATTCGTCAAGAGTAGCCGGCTTTCTAGCTGTCTTTTTCTGCTGTTTATCGAATTTCCTTCTTTCAGCAAGGTTCCTGGCGGTTTTTTCATCTTCTACTGAATAAAATGTCTCTCCTGCACCCGGGACTTCGTCCAGCCCCATGATGACCGCCGGAGTAGAAGGTCCGGCTTCTTCAATTGTTTCGCCTTTATCATTTGACATTGCCCTTACTCTTCCAACCGAGCTTCCGCTTATAATACAGTCCCCTGTCTTGAGAGTTCCTTTTTGTACAAGCAATGTCGCAACAACGCCTTTATGGGCATCCAGCTGCGATTCTATAACCGTACCCTTGGCCTGTCTGTCGGGATTTGCCTTAAGTTCAAGAACATCAGCCGTAAGAAGAACCATTTCAAGAAGGTTCTCGATATTTTCCCCTGTCTTAGCTGAAACTGGAACACAGATAACATCGCCGCCCCATTCTTCGGGAACTACTCCATATTCCGTCAACTCCTGCTTGACCTTGTCCGGATTAGCCGCAGGAAGGTCTATCTTGTTAATTGCGACTATTATGGATACGCCTGCATCTTTTGCATGATTCAATGCTTCAACTGTCTGTGGCATAATGCCGTCGTCAGCAGCCACGACAATAATTGCTATATCTGTAACCTGTGCTCCCCTTCTTCTCATAGATGTAAATGCTTCATGACCAGGTGTATCAAGGAATGTAATTATACGGTCATTCACATGAACGCTGTATGCGCCTACATGCTGAGTTATTGCACCGGCTTCAGTGGCAACGACGTCTGTATTTTTGATGGTGTCCAAAAGACTTGTCTTACCATGGTCAACATGTCCCATTACTACGACGACCGGAGCTCTTTCGACAAGAGTTTCCTCAGAATCTTCAACATCGTCGTCAAACAGTATGTCTTCCTCTGTTACAGTTGCTGAAAGTTCTGCTTCAATCTTATATTCCTCAGCGACCAATGAGGCAGTGTCGAAATCAATTTCATCATTTATCGAAGCCATTATATCAAGCGTCATAAGCTTCATTATTACATCTGAAGTCTGTTTCTTAATTGTTTCTGCAAAATACTTGACTGTCATCGTTTCGGGGAGTTTAACCCTGGACAATATTTCCTTCCTGGGTTTAAGGTCGCCTTTCCTCTTGCTTCTTCTCCTGCGTATATTATCATCGCTGTAATATTCATTAAGAATGTAATCTTCCGACAATACCTCATTAACATTGCGCATTCTCCCGCTGACAAACGGATTCTTACGGTATTTCTGGGTCTTGGGATTCATATAGCTTGTTTTGCTTGCAGTAGTTTTTTTATTGATGTCTTTTTTATCAGGGCTATTACTGCTTTTCTTATATGTAATTTTAGCTATTCTTTTACTCGGTTTTGAGTTGTCAGAAACGGGTACATCATTCGTCATATCGGGCTTGGCTTCGTTAGAAGGCGCAAACGGCTTCCCTGTCCTGCCTCTCGGCGGTACGGGTTTTCTCTGCGGTTCAAGGTTGATCTTACGTCCTGTCAGCCCCAGTTTCTTTTCTGCTTCTTTTGGTGCAGCATTTTTCACGGGTCTTTCATCAGCCTTCGGTTTTGATTTTGCCTTAGTTCCTTCCTTTGCAACCGCTTTTTCCGGTTTTTTATCATTTATCGGAGTATCGGCAGCCGGCTTTTCAGACGAAACTTTAATTGTTTCCGGTTTATCGGTTTCAACTGCATCCGGATTGACTTCAGCCGCTATATCTTCCTTTATTTCATCATGATGATGTTTTTTTATGACAGTAACCTTCATTTTCGGCTTTGACACGCCTTTTACAGGTGCTTTTTTAACCGACTTCGGTTTTTCCACCGGTTTTTCCGGAGTCTTGACTACTTTGATATTTTTTTTACTGCCTCTGACCATGCCACTCATTAAATCCGAGGATTCATCATCAACAATATATTTACTCTTTTCTTTTTGAGCGCTTGTTTTCGGCTTTGCTTTTATAATAACCTTCTTTTTGGAAACAACAGCCCCTCCGTCAGTGACTTTTGTCACTTTCCTGGTGGTTATGCCCTTTCCTTTGCCCATGGCTTCCAGAAGTTTGTTCTGGTTTTCCTGGCTTACTGCAGACGCAATGCTGGCGACATTTACACCAAGCTCTCTGAGCTTAGCCATGACGACCCCCGGTTTTACATCCAGTTCTTTTGCAATCTCGCTGATTTTTTTACTCATTAATTAACTCCCGTTCCTGTTGCATTTTGGATAAAATAAGTTTGCTGAGGTTTTTATCCCTGACCCCTACCACAATCCTATGGCTCTTACCGGTCATTTTTCCAAGCATTCCGCCCTTCCCGTATTCCATACAGGGTATATTTTTAACCCTGCAGGCATTTATAACTTTCTTCCTTGTGTTTTCAGAAGCTTCTTCTGAAAGCACCACAATCTTTACAACCCCGGCCTTCACCGCCCTTAGACAGGCGTCGGTGCCGGTTACAAGTGCCCCGGCCTTATTGGCCATTCCAATTGCTGAATAAACAGCGCCTGAATCATTCGGCATATTTCTCAAGATCCCCGTACACTTCCCCAGGTATTTCTCTTTCAAAAGAACGCTTCAAAGCCGATGTTTTTTTTGCTTTTGCAATGCATTCCGAAGTTCGACAAAGGTATGCTCCCTTTCCGGGTTTTTTACCTGTGGGGTCAACGGAAACACCGCTGTCTTTGGATGATACTATCCTGACCAAAGACTTTTTAGGATGCATATCCCTGCAGGCTACACACATTCTCATCGGAACTTTTTTCATCTTTCTTATACCTGTCCTTCTTCCGTTTCTTCTATTTCTTCTATTTCTTCTAATTCAACTTCTTCTTCAATTACTTCTTCAACAGTTTCTTCGCCATCTTCAATGATATCCACTTCCTCATCCTGAATGTCCATGAACAGGTCGTCAAGCGGACTTGAAGCCACCTCTATTTCATCATCCTGAGAATGCATCAATTCACCTTCTATAATATTTCTTAATTCCGTTTCAGCGATTATATCAATTTTCCAACCTGTCAGCCTTGCTGCAAGCCTCGCGTTCTGCCCGCTTTTTCCGATTGCCAGCGAAAGCTGATTATCCGGCACAGTTACCCTGGCTTTATTTTCCTCATCACCGTCCTCGTTATAACCTTCAAAAATATCGACCCTTATAACATCTGCAGGACTAAGGCTGTTTGAAATGAAAGCCGCTATATTAGGATTCCACTCAATGATATCGATTTTTTCGCCTCGCAGTTCATCTACTACAGCCGTTACCCTTATTCCCTTATGCCCGATACAAGCTCCAGATGCGTCAACGTTCGGATCATTTGAAAATACTCCAATTTTTGTCCTTGAGCCGGCTTCCCTTGCAATTGACTTAATTTCGACAACGCCGTTCTGAATTTCCGGCACTTCAAGTTCAAACAGCCGTTTTACTAAATCCGGATGGGTTCTTGAGACATAAATCCTCGGTCCCCTGTTTGTTTTTTTAACTTCTGTTACATACACCTTCAGCCTTGAGCCTACGGAATAATGCTCACTTGTCACTTGCTCGCGCTGCGACATAACTGCTTCAGTATTGCCTAAATCCAGATATACCGTGTCTTTTTCAATTCGCCTTATAACTCCGGCAACAATATCTTTCAGCTTATTATCGTAAATATCATAAAGTTTTTCTCTTTCAGCCTCACGGATTTTTTGCATGATTACCTGCTTCGCTGTCTGTGCCGCTATCCTTCCGAACGCATGCGGATCGAGATATTCTTCAAACTGGAGTTCATCGCCTTCTTCAACATCGCCGTATTCTGCAGCTTCTTCCAAAGATATCTCAATATCTTCATCAAAAACTTCTTCAACGACAGTCTTTATTCTCAATACCCTTATTTCACCGGATTCCCTATCTATAACAACATTAGGTTCGAATGTTACTCCATAATTCTTTTTATATGCCGATTCCAGTGCTTTTTCCAAAGCCTCAATCAATATCTCAGCGTCAATTCCTCTTTCGCGTTCTATCTGCCTGATAGCGCTCAATAATTCCGAAGCCATGCCTATCCTCCTTTGTCCTCAATCAGATTTTAAATATCCTGTTAATCTTAGCAGTTTCTATTTCATCAAATTCCATATTTCCTTCTTCGGTATCTATGGTTATTATTCCGTTTTCATAGTTTAACAGCTTGCCGGTATATATCTTCTTCCCGTCACGCGGTTTATAAAGTTTAACCTCGATTTCCTCTCCCTTATACCGTCTGTAGTCCTCAGGCTTTTTAAAAGCCCTGTCATAGCCAGGTGAAGACACTTCCATCATATACGGTCCCGGTATGTCGAGTTGGTCATCTATCAGTTTTTCGAGTTTCCTGTGAACTGCAACGCAGTCGTCAATACCAACGCCGCCGTTTTTAAATATGTATATTCTAAGGAATTTGTCCCGGCCTTCTTTAACGAATTCAACATCCACCAGCTCCAGACCTAATTCTCCGACAATATCTAAGGCAAGTGCTTCAACGGTTTTTACAATGCTTCCTGTCACAGTTTCCCTCCTAACAGTATTAAAGAGTGGGTCACACCCACTCTTCAGATACAGTAATAATTAGCAATGACATTATAGCATCAGCATTACCAAAATGCAACAGTAATAATGCATATATCCCTTCTTTGCAATCATCAGCGGAATACTGCGTCATTTATAAATATCAAATTTTTCGCCTGACAGCTTGACGGGATGGGTAAGAAGCTTATTCGCACCTATTCGAATACCGATTGCACCAATAGGTGCAGTGATAACTATTGAAAGGACTGCCATTGCAAGAATCAGTTCGCCTCCTTTGACACCCATCGTCAGCGGCACAGCTCCTATTGCCGCCTGTACCGTGGCCTTCGGAACATAGGCTATCATGCAGAAAATCTTTTCTTTCATATTGAGATTGCATTTTACAACTGAAATCAAAACGCCTATGCTCCTTAGCAGTAAACCGGCGAAAATCACAAGAAGCCCTGTCAGGCCGGCATCAAACATAACATTTATATTTACCTTTGCACCTACTAGGACAAATAACAGTATTTCAGCAAGTATCCATATCTTTCCGAATTTTACAGCTATCCTTTCAGACGCAACCGGTAGTTTTTCCAATAATATAAAACCAACTGTCATTATTCCTAATAATGATGATAATGCAAAGTGTCCTTTTAAAAGGTCTTCGAGCGCCGTCATCAGTATTGCAGCCCCAAGTATAATAAGCACTTTTTTAGTGTCCCTCATATGTTGGCTTGAAAAGAATTTTACAAAAATAAAGCCAATCAGTATTCCAAGAATTATGCCGCTTGCAACGGATATGACAACATTCAACGCACCAGCAGCCAGGCTGATCCTGTCTGCGGTATACAATCCCAGGAAACCGGTGAATAATGTAATGGCTAATATATCATCCAACGAAGCGCCTGCCAAAATCAATGTTGGTATTCCTTTGTCGCTACCAATCCCTCTTTTAGAGTAGTCAAGCATTGCCGGCACTACAACAGCCGGAGATACGGCAGCAATGGCAAAGCCCATGATTCCTGCCTCAATCCAGCCTAAATTGAAAATCCACACGGCCATGAGAAGCAAGGCAATTCCTTCAAGAATACAAGGGATGACACTCATCCGCAGCGCGGCAGGCCCAACCTTTGCCAATGTTTCCTTTTTCAAGCCAAGCCCGGCCCTTAATAGAATTACTATAAGTGCAATTTTTCTAAAATCATCAGAAACAGCCATTATATCAACAGTCAGCAGGTTAAGGCCCCAGGGCCCCAAAAGAACCCCGGTTATCAGCATTCCCAATAAGCCGGGGAGTTTTATTTTTTCAAACAGCCAATTGAATAAAAGGCCGCATATAACTATTAATGCCAGACTATATGCCACTTGACTTACTCGCCTTCAAAAGGATAATTCTCAGGTGCTTCCTTACCAAGCGCGCCAATGAATAATGTATCATAAGCAATAACAACTTCTTCATCGGTAGGAACTACCATCGCTTTGACTGGTTTTCTATTGTATTCGCCTTCTGCAATTATTATCTCTTCCCCACGTATACGGTTGTTCTTTTCATCAAGGACGAAATTGAATCCTTCAAGCAATGCGAGTACCTTCTGCCTCACATACCACTCATTTTCACCTACGCCCGCTGTAAATATAATTGCATCGCAAACATCCATGGTTGACATGTAGCTTCCTATGTACTTTGCAATCCTATAAGCGTAGATATCCACTATTCCATCGCTGAATTCATCGCCTTCAAGCGCTTTCGCCCTTATATCCTGCATTAGGTTAGTTCCGCTTAATCCCCTTAGGCCGCTTTCTTTATTAAGCATCCTCATTACTTCATCATAGGCAGCGCCGAGGTCCATGTTCTTTTCGTCTGCAAAGATATGAGCGATGTGACCGATGATGGCCGGGTCCATATCGCCGCTCCTGGTCCCCATTATTACCCCCTCAAGAGGGGTGAATCCCATGCTGGTATCCATGCTCAATCCTTTGACTACTTTGGCAATACTGGAACCATTTCCCATGTGAGCGGTTACGCAGTTAATATCTTCATGATGTTTGCCAAGGATTGCACCCGCGCGTCTGGAAACATACAAATGGCTTGTCCCGTGGAAACCGTATCTTCTGACAAGATAATCCGTGTACCACTTTTCAGGTAGTGCATATCGATATGCCGATGCGGGAATCGTTGAATGGAAAGCTGTATCGAACACTGCAACATTCGGCACACCCGGCAGAAGCTTTTCCGCAACAAGTATCCCTTTTAGGTTCTGCGGATTATGAAGCGGCGCCAGAGGAGAAAGATTGTCAATCTCAGCTATAACCTCTTTTGAGAGCAGAACGCTTGAGTTGTATTTATCACCGCCATGGACAACCCTGTGGCCTATCGCAGCTATTGTCTCCTTAGGCATATCCTGGTGTTCAAATATATTAAACATTTCTACAAGTGCATCCTCATGGTCCGGCAACTTAATTTCATATTTGGTTTTTTTACTGTTAATCTCATATTTCATGGTGCTTCTTTCGCAGTTGCCTATCTCCTCTGCTATTCCACCAATTATTGCTTCAACAGTATTATTTTCATTTACCTTGAACAAATTATACTTAAGTGATGAGCTCCCGCAGTTCAGTGAAAGTATGGTCTTATTCATTTAGTTCTCCTTTGGTTTTTTTATTCATCCGGCAACAGCCGGTGTTATTCGAAAATCACTTCACGGCCTGTCCGTGCGCTTTCATAAATCCCATCCAGAATTTTCATCAGCTCCACACCGTCATCAATCGGGCTTATGCTCTTTTCACCCTTGAGGGCACATTCTGTAAAGTGTGCGACCTGCCTGTCGAACATTGACTGGAATTGGTTTTTATCCTCTGAATAAACTGGAGTTATATCAATATTATAGCCATCCATGGTTCCTGCAATTTTAAAATCCGGAGCAATTTCCGCCCCTGCCTTAGTACCGAATAACTCACAGTACAATTTCTCGTTCGCAGTATGCAGGGTAAAACTTACCTCAATTGATAAAACACAACCATTGTCAAACCGTATCATTGCGGACGCAAAGTCTTCAACATCACAAAATCCGCCGTCATCCATAGGCCGGTACCTGTTCAGCATCTTGACATCCGTACGCGGACCAAGCTTCTCAAACGTCGCGCCATAAACACCCACCGCCTTAGGCTTGCCCATAAGATACCGGCATTGGTCTATCATGTGAACCCCAAGATCAATCAATGGACCTCCGCCCGACCTGCTTTTATCAGAGAACCATCCTGTGGGATTACCGCATCTTCGTATGACGCCTGTCTTTGCATAATACAATTCACCAAGGCGGTCATTCTCAATCAGCTCTTTTAAAATGATAACCTTTTTATCAAAACGTCTTACAAAGCCCACCATCAGGAATGCCTGGCTTTTATCAGCTGCTTCCTTCATTGCAAGCGCCTGGCTGTGATTAAGCGCAAGTGGTTTTTCACATAGTACGCTTACCCCGGTCTTAAGGCAGTCAATTGCAATTTCAGCGTGGCTGTTATTCCATGTGCATATGCTAACAGCATCAGGTTTTTCTTTTAATAGCATTTCATTATGATTGGTGTAATAAACAGGTATCGAACGTTTTTGGCAGTATGCCCTTACTCTATCCTCATTAATATCGCAGGCAGCAATAACCTCGACATTTTCCAGTTTTTCATAAGCATTCATATGTGCATTGCTTATGTTGCCGGTCCCGATTATAGCAATTTTAAGTTTTCCCATTATATCCCCCGCTATGTTCCTTTTACCTGTTCCAAAGTATTATATCACTTTTTATTGTACATGTAATCGGCAAAAGAGGTCATGTCAATAACTTTTCCGTTCTTTCTCGATTCATCGGCAGCAAGGGCCATAACACTTGCCATTATACCGTCCTCAAGCTGATTTTCAGAACTCTTGCCCCTTATGCAATCCAGGAAATTACTGCATAGCAAAGCATCGCCGCCCCCATGGCTGCCAGCCGTGCTCTCCGGCACAAATATCCTATCTTCTTCTCCCGTTTTTAGCAGATAAACTTTCTGGTCATAAAACGAGGCTTTTATTGAGCCGGCCGTGCCGTGTATATGGACATGCCTATCACCTTTATCGGAATGCATGGTGACTGTAAAAACAACGGTTGCACCGGAGTCAAATTCCATTGCGATAACCTGATGATCCACAATGTCAGAATCAACTTTGTATGGACACAGGCTTGGATCTGCTGTTGAAAACTTATAGATATTTTTATCTACGAACCTGCAGTTTTTATATTCGCTGCAGGCTTCTGTACATATATCAACCCCTTTGCCGGGTTTGAATATCTTATTGCTCCCAAATGACGAAATATATAAAGGTCTTCCCGGTGCCACCTGGTGTATCATGTCCATATCATGGCTGCATTTGGTATTAAGGAATCCTCCGCTGTTTTTTTCAAACCTATGCCACCTTCTGAAGAATTTGGCAGCATGCACCGGTTCAAGCATTTCGGCTGCCTCAACTGTAATGACTTCGCCGATTGTCTTTTGTTTTAATAACTCGAGAATTTTTCTATACATGAATGTATATCTAAGGGTAAATCCAAGGATGATACTTTTTTGATAATTAGCTCCTTTTGAGTAAATCCGTTCAAGTGAACCGCGTGTCACAGCCACAGGTTTTTCCAGAAGCAACGGCACATTTTGGCCAATTGCCCAGTTAAAAACTTCTTCATGGTTATAGTCCGGAACCGCAATTATGATTGCATCAGCAATCAGGCATGCTTTATAGTCTTGCAGGGCTGATGCATTTTCAAGGGAATACTCTCTTATGAGCATTTCAGCCTTTTCCTTAATTACATCACTCACAAATGCAATTTCACTTTTTAGATATTTTGCGTAAGCCTTTGCCCTGTTGCCGCTTCCAATTAATAGTATTTTCATAATCCCTGCCAAATATTAATTTATCAGCTTAAAACACCCCTACAAAGCATGGTGATTTATTGCCTGATGATTTTCATGATTTTAGCTGTGCAATCCCCTATGGAACCATCATTTTTAATATGATAATCAGCTGCCTCAAGATATATTGGATACCTTCTCTCATAAAGAACGTGAAGAGCTTCTTCCTTATCCTTAAGCAACGGCCGTGATTGTGAATCCAGGGTACTGAATATATCTTCAATGGACCTGTCGATGAAGATTACTGTACCGCTCTTCAATAACTCCCTGTTCTCCATTGATTCAATTATCCCGCCGCCGGTCGAAATAACAGCTCCTCTTTTGGAAACAGCCATTGCGAGGGCCTCTGTTTCATATTTCCTGAAAGCAGCTTCGCCTTCATTTACGAATATATCAGTTATTTCACCATGCTTTAAAGTTATTTCATCATCCAAATCAATAAAATTTATTCCTGTCAATGATGCAATATTTTTACTTATAGTTGATTTTCCGGACCCGGGCATGCCGATTATAATGTAATTTTTCAAAGCGTCTTACCTACTTCCTTATAAATTTCATTAATTACATCATCGCCGAACTTACTGCTGTTCCATATTTCCTGTGCTTTTACTGCCTGTGCCACCAGCATATACAGGCCGCTGACTGTTTTAAGGCCTTCTTTATCCGCTATTCCTAAAAATTTTGTTTTGAGCGGATTATAAACAATATCAACAGCAGTTTTAAAATGCCTGATATCATCACCGGCAACCGGGCTTGAGCCAATATCCGGGTACATGCCGAGAGGTGTTGTATTAACAACACCTGAGAAATCCCTTAATTCATTAATATGCGAATAGGAAATGAAACCCGGTCCTTTTCTGGATGTACTCGCCGTTATTACAGTTTCAGCCCCCATGTCCCTAAGAACAGCGATGACACTTTTAGCACCGCCGCCATAGCCTAACACCAGCCATTTACCTCCGGAAGGTTCTATTTCATTTATCTCAAGTGTCCTTTTAAACCCGAAGTAATCCGTATTGTAAGCATATCGTTTGCCGCCGCTGAACAATATTGTATTAGCGGCCTGAAGTTTTTCAACTTCTCTGCCGACAACATCCATAAATTTAAGAATATCCTGCTTATAAGGTATAGTTACATTAATACCATTAAAACCAGCATTTTCAAAGTAGTCCAGTTTGTTACCAAGCAATCCGGGTGACGGCACTTCGATTAGATCATAAGTTCCAGCTATTCCGGTTAATTTAAAGAACAAATCATGTATTACAGCTGAATAACTGTGGCTCAATTTCCGACCTATCAAAGCAAGTTTCATTTAAAAAACCTCACAAAATCCTGTATGATCCCAAAACACGGAAATAACCGCATGATTCCCTTGCCTTTTCCAATGCATGCGCAATGCCCGGGTCAGCAGTACTGCCGTTGAAGTCAAGGTAAAAGAAATATTCAAAGCTCCGCCTGGGATTGGGACGGGATTCAATCCTGGTTATATTTATAGAATCCTTATAAAAAGGCTCAAGTATCTTATACAAAGCACCGGGGGTGTGATTAGATGTAAACAATATACTTGTCTTTACAGCATTAACATCCGGTTCAGGGTCAGCTGATATAATTATAAATCTGGTTTTATTCCTATTGCTGTCCTGTATATTTTCTCTAAGAATGTCAAGCTTATATAAGTCTGCACAGTTTTTAGAAGCTATGGCTGCATTCTCCTTTTTCCCCCATCCTGCAACATCACGGGCCGCAAAAGCGGTATTCGCATAAGAACATTCCGTAATTTCCGGATGCACATCAAAAAAGCCGGAACACTGGCTCAGCCCCTGAGGATGTGAATAAGCATATTTAATATCCCTTAACAAAGCACCATGTATCCCCAGTAGACAATGCTCAATACGTATTTCGGTTTCAGCTTTGATATAGAGATCATGATTCCTCATCATGTCCGTTACAGCATTCACTCCCCCTGTAGAGGAATTCTCATATGGCACAACGCCGCTCTCAATTTCTCCGATTGATATGGCATTGAATAAGTCTTCTAGTTTTTGGTAACTTATGGGGTCAACCCCTTCTCCAAATACCCATCTGAAGGCCTGTTCTGTATACGAACCTGCGGCCCCCTGATATCCTGCCCTTCCCCCATCTGAAACTTTCAGGGGTTTTACAGGTTTTGCTTTCGGGATAATATCCTGTTGGTATTTCTTTGAGACTTCCATCATGTCCCTGAAGAATTCAATTGTATAGTCGCCCAATTCGGCGTTTGTAATTGAAGACAAAGCGTTATCAATAATTTTCTTCTCACGCTTTGGGTCAAAGATATTCTGCCCTTCCTTACTCTTTTCAATTGCAATACTACGCACATAGCCCATTCTTTTTTCAAATAAAGCTGCAAGCTCCCGGTCGAGTTCAATGATATGATTTCTACTATCTTCTAATTTACTCATTTAAACCTCCGTCATGCTGTCAAGAATAGCAAGCGCTGCGCAAGCCTCCATTACAGGAACCGCCCTGATGCCTATACATGGGTCATGTCGGCCTTTAACAATAATCTCTGCATTGCTTTTTGCATCTAGGTCAACGCTTTCCTGTTTGCGGGATATCGAAGAAGTCGGTTTCATGCAGACCGTGAAACTAATGGGCATTCCGCAAGATATCCCACCGAGTATACCCCCCATATTATTTGTCCTGGTTTTTACTATATCATCATAATAATAAAATGGGTCGTTTGACTCGCTGCCATTCATTTCAGCTAATTTAAATCCTTTACCGAATTCGATGCCTTTGACTCCGGGCACACCAAAGCAAATACCGGCTATCATGCTTTCCAGCGACTCGAACCCCGGCTCCCCGATTCCGGCTGGCAGATTATATATTACGGTTTCAATTGTGCTACCCAGTGAATCAAGATCGTTTCGCACTGAATTCAAAGCTTCTTCAGCTGCTTTCACAGCATTGTCATTAATCATGGGAATTCTGTTTTCAATTACAGAAACAGCTTGTTTTTCATCATATTCCATTTGGTTAAGGCTGTCATCTTTGACCGGGCCCAATGTTCTGAGATGGGATACTATCCTGATGCCTTTGGCTTCAAGAATATGTTTGGCAAGTGCTCCTGCAAATACCAGCGGAGCGGTCAGCCTGCCTGAAAAAGCACCGCCCCCCCTTATATCATTAAGTCCTCTATATTTTACATATGCAGAATAATCCGAATGCCCTGGCCTTGGAATTCTCTTTAGGTCTCTGTAATCTTTCGATCTGGCGTCATTGTTCCTGATAACTGCGCATAGCGGCATGCCTGTAGTAGCACCTTCGAATACACCACTGAGTATTTCCGGCACATCACCCTCTTCTCTCCGGGTGACATATCTGTCTTTTCCAGGTCGGCGTCTGTCCAGCATTGCTTGAATAGAAGCCATATCCAACTTATAACCAGGCTTGAGCCCTTCTATTACAACACCTACAGCAGGTCCGTGTGATTCTCCGAAAATACTAATCCTGATATTCCTGCCGAATGAACTCATATGATTATACCTCCTAGTTTCCTTAAATCTTCATAAAACAAAGGATATGATTTCGAAACACTGTCTGCTCCATTTATCACTATATCCCTTTTTGAAACTACGCAGAGGGAAGCAAATGCCATTGCTATCCTATGATCGTTAAATGCATTTATTTCCCCTCCCGGGACTTTCCCGTTTCCATATATTTCAATACCGTCATCAACCTCTTTATATTTTATACCAAGTCCTGCAAGTCCGGCGGCGACTGACTTAATCCTGTCGCTTTCCTTCGCCCTTAATCTCCGACCGCCTGTAATCTTCAAAGTTTTATCCATCGCTGCACCAAGTACAGCAAGCGATGGCATTATGTCCGGACATTCCGAGACATCAATGACCGGAGACTCCGAATCCCTAACCAGCTGTATATTTTTCAGAATAACGGCATCAGGCTGCAGAGACGCAGGATTCAAACCAGTAATTTCCAAATCTGACCCCAGCGCTTGCATAACAAGGAAATACGATGCATTGGACCAATCGCCTTCTACACTTGTATCGATAGCTGTCAATCCATTGTTTTCAGGTACTATGTATGGATTATTACCTTTAATTCTAATGCCGAATTGCCTTACTGCTTCTATTGTAACATCAACATATCCCCTGGATTCAAATTTACCTGTGGCTTTTATCAGGCCATGTTTTGAAAAAGCGGGAAGTCCCATTAACAGACCCGAAAGATATTGGCTTGTTACAGATGAATCAACCTCATGCTTTCCGCTGTACAATTCTCCATCGATAGTCAAAGGCAGGAAACAACCCTCTCCGGGATATGTATAAGCAATATTATTTCTTTCAAATAAACTCATTGCTCCGTTCAAAGGCCTGAATGGAAGTCGTCCATGTCCCGTCAGTTCCGTCTGTCCGCCTGCTGCAGAAAAAATCATACTCATAAACCTTAACGTGGAGCCGGATTCCCCGCAATCTGCAGTCCGGATTTCCAAGCACGTTCCTGCTGTCCCTTTAATCCCAATGAGTTTCCTACCGGGATAGACCACGCTGTCTGAAATATCATAGGAAGCACCCGCCGCTGATACACACCGCAGGGTTGCATTAATATCTTCTGATAGAGATACATTGTCAACAGTCGAAACACCGTTTGCAAAAGCAGCGCAGATAAGCTTGCGGTGCGAATCGCTTTTTGACGGCTGGACGGTAATTTTTCCCTTAAGTTTCGACGGTGCTATCCTTAGCAACACTGCTATATCCCCTCCATTGAAGAAAACTCTTCAACTGTCATTCTATACAATCCGGCCCTGCCGATTTCCTCTAGAAATACACTGTTCAGTTTTCCATCAATATTCTTTTTATCGTTTTTCATAATTGGTGCAAGCTCCCTAAGAGACAATCCTGTTTCTACGGGCAGGTTGTTTTTTAATAAAACATTTATTATCTTCCCGGTTGTTCCTTTTGGGGTTATCCCAGCCTTTTCTGAAATACTGCTTGAAAGCGCCATGCCGATTGAAACAGCCTCACCATGCGGAAGTTCCCCATATCCTATCCGGGTTTCAAGTGCATGAGCGATTGTATGTCCGAAATTAAGCATCATTCTCTTTCCCTTATCGAATTCATCGCCTGAAACAAACTCAAGTTTTATTTCAACGCATCTGGCAATGTTTTGTTCGGTTATGATTTCACCTTTTTCAAATTCATTGAATAAACCCGCATCGGCAATCAATGCAGCTTTTATCATTTCTGCTTTACCCTGGTTTAATTCCCTTTCATTCAAGGTCCTAAGGATACCTGTATTGATATAAACCCCTGAAGGCTGTTTGAAAGCCCCGGCAAGATTCTTGCCAGCAGTAAGGTCAACCCCTGTTTTTCCTCCTACACTGCTGTCAACCTGTGACAGTAATGTAGTCGGAACCTGGTAATAGTCAACACCCCTCATATATACGGCAGCACAAAATCCGGTCACATCACCGCATACCCCTCCGCCGAACGAAACAAAGCAATCGCTTCTTGTAATACCTGATGAAGCAGCTTGTTCAAGTATTTTAGTAACAGTATCAAGGTTCTTCTCTTTTTCACCGTCAACGAAAAAAATACCTGCAGGTTCCCCCGGAACAGCGTCAAGTATCACATGGCTGTGATATGCCATTGCGTTAGTATCAACAACTAGGAATACCTTACCTCCCCTGTCTGACAAATCATTCAACAGCCTGCCGTAGGCACCGGTTCCAATATATATGCCGTATTTACCGTTTGATAACATAACCTCAATGGTCTTCATCATATCCTCCTGCCGATTGCTCCGGAGATTATTCTTAAGCTGTTCATCAATTCGTTGAATTCAGCCGGAGTTATAGACTGATTACCGTCGCTCAGGGCATGTTCCGGATCATTGTGCACCTCAATCATAATCCCGTCAGCACCTGCCGCGACAGCCGCCCTTGCCATGGGCATTACCATCCAGCCCATACCGGTAGCGTGGCTCGGGTCGACAATAACAGGAAGGTGGGACATTCTCTTTATAGCCGGAACCGCGCTTACATCAAGCGTGTTCCTCGTATATTTCTCGAAGGTGCGTATTCCCCTTTCACAAAGAATGATATTGGGATTCCCTTCGGACATAATATATTCAGCTGACATAAGCCATTCTTCTATTGTCGCAGACAATCCCCTTTTCAGCAGAATCGGTTTCTTAGTTTTACCAAGTTCCTTTAGAAGCATGAAATTCTGCATGTTCCTGGCTCCGACCTGTATGATATCCACATCCCGTGCAAATCTTTCCACCATATTTTCCGACAGAACCTCTGAAACAATCGGAAGACCTGTTTCCTGCCGTGCAATGCGCAATAGTTCAAGACCTTCGTATCCAAGCCCTTGGAAACTGTAAGGGGAGGTCCTGGGTTTGAAAGCCCCGCCTCTAAGAAATGAAGCCCCGGCTTCTTTTACCTTTTTGGCGATTAAGACGATTTGTTCTTCGCTTTCAACGGAACACGGGCCTGCGATAACTCCAATTTTTCCTCCGCCGAATTCACGGTCGTTAACTTTAATAACACTGCTTTGAGGGTGGAACAGCCTGTTTGCCCTCTTAAAAGGTTCCTGAATCCGCATTACTTTATGCACAATCTCATTAACCCTCATCCTGTCAATATCGATAGTGCTTGTATCACCGACAAGTCCAAGTATGGTATAGTCGCTGCCAACGACCTTCTCTACAGTAAGACCGTTGTTCTCAATTTCATATACGAGTTCTTCTATCCTCTGTTTCGATGCATGCGGCTTTAATACTATAACCATGTAATCCTCCTGTAAATCTTATCATTATTATAAATTATAATAAAAAACAGAGACCCGTGAGCCTCTGTTGTCTTAATCGTTACCATGACGGTACCGGGCTCACTTTATGCAGTCCCTGTAAAAGAAAAAATAAAACCGTCTTGTTTCCAAATTGTTCATATTCACACCTTGAATAGATATTACATCACCCCTTGCCCACTGTCAAGGAAAACCCCGGCTACTTATAGTTTGAATAATCAATTGAATTCACATACTCTTCTACTATCTGCGCATAGACGAACGAGTTTTCCTGCAGCAATCCGTAATAATCGGAAATTAGAATATAGTAGGGTGAGTCAGTGTATTCGGCCAGGAAATATTCATAGCTTTCCTTAGCCTCTTCAGTAAGTTCCAATGTTTCGCCATCATAAAGCGGCGATTCAGTCAGGCCTGCTCTTCCGATATAGATATCCATAAGATATTCAGAACGATCCATCGCTTTAAAATTAAATGGGTATGAATACGGATAATCAACAGTGAATTTCTTCCATAAGTAAATTAATTCCGAAACCTCGCCGACTCCAATAGTTAATTTGCCTTCTTTAACAATTTCAACAGATCCCGATGCAGCTGCATAACTTCTTTCATGATCCAGTATCTGCAGATATTCATTTAACCCAGGCGAAAGGAACACCCCGAAATTCTCGCTAAGCATTCCTATCATTGGATAAGCTGTCACTTTTCCCGCATCTATAGAAATAATTATCCAGTTTTCCGCAGCTTTTTTTATAAAATCATTATCTATTTCATCTATTGAATAGTATAAAGGAATGCCATCAAGTACCACATTATATAGTTCTTCAAAGACATTGAACATTCTGTCATTTTTCTGTGTGCTTGCTACAGCAGTACGCCTGAATATATCAGCAGCTTCACTAATACTTTCTACTTTTGAAAGATCAAGTTGAAGGAAACTATCACTCAGTTCTTCATACTCCGGGCCTTCCTGGGTTTCCCGCATGTAAAGCAATAGTCTGTTCTTCTGCCACTCAATGGTTGCATCCCGAAGATCCGAGTCCGTAGGTTCTCCTGCTTTTAATTCGTCATATTTGACCTGGAGTTCATTTTTTTCCTTTTCAGAAGCCTCAAGCCTGTTCTGCAGTTCCTGAACAAGCTCATCCGTATCCTCGTCAGACATCTTTCCGAGTTTACCTGCTTTATTAAAATAATCATAGATACTGTCATTATTCCTTATATCAAATGCATCGCCGTTGTAAACCAGAGCAACCATGTCGTCAGAAATATCTCCTAAGACAAGCAGCTCTTCTTCAGAAGGCAGGGTTGTTCCTGAAGGGAATGTGCCCGAATAAACTTTTTCACCGTTAACTACAATAATAAAACCCATAAACTGGCCGGAATTAAGGAATTTACTCCCCCCCATGGAGTATTGGCGGAATCCGCTGATATCAGTTGAAAATTCAGCATACTCCGTTTTATCAAGACCAGCAAGTCTCTCCATGAATGTGCCGTTCAGCTCAATAATATGCTGCTCCCAGTAATAGTGCCTGATGTCATCTCCGGTCAATACAGGCACTCCGCTGAGCTTAAGGTTTTCAGTATCGTAATACCCAAACTCACGTATGCTTTCAGTTGTAGCCAGATAAATTTCAAAAGTATCAGGTTTAGTTTCCGGCGCAGTTTCAGCTTCGCAGGAAACTAATGCAAAAATTACAATTATGATGAATATGGTAATGCTAATCCTTTTCATGCGTCCTCCGGATTTTTATGAAATCACACATGAATTATTATATCACACCTTTGTCCACGGTTAGCATACGCAGACTTATATGACAGGCTTTCAAAGCCATGCCCCAGACCATCGCTTAAATTATGTAAAAAAAGACCGCCAAAAAGGCGGTCTTGACTATTTTAAAATATATTATTTACGGCTTATTCCGAACACTGCATCTTCGCCATTGAGTTTCCATTCCTTTGTATACTCGCAGATACTTAATGAACCGGCGCTGCCGTCCGCCAGTATCTCATTGTATATCGTTGCCATGTTGTCTTTAACAACCTTCATGATGACTTGGCTTCCTTCAGCATATAATATAATATGATCCTGCACTTCAAAACCGGCGTCTTTTCTCATGGTCTGTATCTTGCTTACTATCTCACGAACGAAACCTTCCTCTATGAGTTCTTCAGTAAGGTTAGTATTAAGGACTACTGTAAGCCCTGCTGATGATTCAGACAGATACCCGGCTTTCTGGGTTGTCTCAGACAGAACGTCTTCTTCTGATAGCACAATATCCTTTCCGTCGATAGTGAATGTCACCGAATTTCCTTTTGCGAACTCGGCCACAACACCCGCCCCGTCGGCATTAGCCAATGCTCCATAGATTTTGGGTATCAGCTTACCATATTTAGGTCCGAGGGTTTTTAGCTGCGGTTTAAGATTATAATCGATGAAACCCGACGCATCTTCAATATAAGATACCTTTTTCAAGTTTAATTCGTCACGTATCAGGTCGGCATATTCTTCCGGAAGTTTTACCGAACTGCTAACCAGTACTTCGGCAACAGGCTGCCTGTTCTTGATTCCGGCTGTATTTCTCAGGCTTCTTCCTATAACAACAGTCCTTAGCACCTCATCCATATATTTTTCAACCTCAGGAGTAATCCACTCTTCTTTTGCATCGGGGAAATCACACAAGTGAACGCTTTGAGGGGCGTCGCTGTCCAGACCTGCCACCAGGTTTTGATATATTTCTTCTGACATGAACGGCACAAACGGTGCGCTTATCTTTGCCATTGTTACCAATACTGCGTATAGCGTCATGTATGCGTTTATCTTATCCTGGTTATTTTCTTTTTGCCAGAAACGCTCACGTCCCCTGCGGACATACCAATTGCTAAGTTCGTCCACGAACTTCTGCATTGCGCGCGCAGGCTCAGTTATCTTGTACTCATTAAGACTTTCATCAGTAAATTTAACTATGGTATTCATTTTGGAGAGTATCCATTTATCCATCAAATTCAACGTTTCATAATCAAGGGTGTAATCCATAGGATTAAATTGGTCGATGTCTGCATAAAGCACATAAAATGCATAAGTATTCCAGAATGTTCCCATAAATTTCCTCTGTCCTTCGCTCACCGCTTCTTCATAAAACTTACTCGGAAGCCACGGGGCGCTGGCGGTATAGAAATACCACCTTACGGCATCTGCACCCTGCTTATCCAAGACAACATCGGGGTCTACATAACTGCCTTTGCTCTTGCTCATCTTCTGGCCTTCTTTATTTTGAACAAGGCCAAGGACTACACAATTCTTATAAGCTGGTTCATCAAACAACAGTGTTGAAATAGCCAGCAGTGTGTAGAACCATCCTCTGGTTTGGTCAACAGCTTCACTTATGAAATCTGCAGGGAAATTCTCTTCAAAGAGCTCCTTGTTTTCAAAAGGATAATGCCATTGTGCAAATGGCATTGCACCGGCATCAAACCAACAGTCGATTACCTCACTTACCCTGGTCATCTCCCCGCCGCATTCTGTGCAGGTAAGGTGGACATTATCTATATAAGGTTTATGAAGCTCAATATTTTCAGGTACATCAATACCCTTGTCTTTCAATTCAGCTATACTGCCAACAGCATCACGGTAACCGCATTTGCATTCCCATATTGGAAGGGGAGTTCCCCAGTATCTTTCTCTGGATATCCCCCAGTCAACAACATTTCTGAGAAAATTACCGAAACGTGCTTCACCGATTGCAGGAGGATACCAGTTGATTTTAGCATTGTTGGCAAGCAGATTGTCGCGAAGTTTAGTCATCTCAATGAACCATGTGTCTCTTGCGTAATATATTAGATGAGTATCACATCTCCAGCAGAATGGATATGAATGTTCATATTCACTGATTTTATGAAGAAGGCCTCTTTCTCTGAGATTCTCAATTATAAGAGGATCCGCATCTTTAACAAATTTCCCCGCAATAAAACCAGTCTCAGGCGTCATGTTACCCTGTTCATCAACAAGCTGTACAAAAGGCAACCCGTATTTCCGGCCTGTAACAGCGTCATCCTCACCAAATGCCGGTGCAGTATGAACTATTCCTGTTCCTTCTGTCAGGGTTACATAGTCACCCAGGCAAACATAAAATGCCTTTTTATCCGCCATTGCTTTAGTAAAATCAAAAAGCGGTTCATATTCCATGCCTTCCAGTTCAGAACCCTTGAAGGTATCAACTACCGTGAATTTGTCACCCAGTACACTCTTTGCCAGTTCTTTGGCAAGAATCACATATTCACCGTTTAATTCAGCTTTGATATAATCATTATCCGGGCCAACTGTAAGAGCAAGGTTTGACGGAAGAGTCCATGGTGTGGTAGTCCATGCCATAAGGAATGTATTGACAGCGTTTTTAACACGGAATTTAACATAAATGGATTCCTCGTGCACATCTTTGTATCCCTGGGCAACTTCATGACTTGAAAGGCTGGTTCCGCATCTTGGGCAATAAGGAATTATCTTATGTCCTTTGTACATAAGTCCCTTGTCCCAAATGGTCTTCAGTGCCCACCAGACAGATTCAATATAATTGTTATCATAAGTTATGTATGGATTGTCCATGTCAGCCCAGTAACCCACTTTTTCACTCATAACTTCCCACTTGCCTTTATATTTCCAGACACTTTCCTTACATTTTTTATTAAAAGGTTCAATACCGTACTTTTCAATTTCAGGTTTACCATTTATGCCAAGCATTTTTTCAACTTCCAGCTCAACCGGTAGCCCGTGGGTATCCCATCCTGCCTTGCGCAGGACTTTGTAGCCCTTCATTGTCCTGTACCTTGGAATAAGGTCCTTTATAACTCTCGTCAGGATATGTCCGATATGCGGCATCCCATTGGCTGTCGGCGGACCGTCATAAAAAGTAAATACTGGAGCATTGTTTCTATTTTCAATGCTCTTTTGGAATATATTGTTTTCTTTCCAGAATTTGCGTATTTCTTTTTCTCTTTCAGCAAAATTCAATTTTGTCGAAACTTTCTTATACATTACCTTCCTCCAATATGTCAATTATGATTCAATCATCCGTCGGATACTTTGCTCATTTTAGTCCAATCATCCCATGGATGATTGGACCGCTTTCAATTAAAAAGCTCTTGAGTCCCATACAGGGACGCAAGAGCATACTCTCACGCGGTGCCACCCGGTTTGCTTTTAATAAGCCACTTAACAGATACTTCCGGCTAAGGTCAATATCCTGCTTTGCTAACGGTTGCTGCCGGTTTCCCTTACTGATTTTCGGGGAAACAACTCGCGGATGATTTTCATTAAGCTGCCGTACGGACTCGCACCAAACGTCCGCTCTCTTTTACGGATGACTTCACTACTCTTTCCGGTCATCGTCTTTTTTCATTATGCACATTATACCCATACGCAAATTTCATGTCAAGATGCACTTAGTTTAGGTCTTCCGGTTTATCATAAGAAGGTGTGCTGCTGCCGGTAATGGGTATTTTCTCCCCTAAGAATTCCGGTTCCGGCCTGAGAATATTAACATAAAAGAAGTCTTTTACCCTGGCAAGCCATTCCCTGAAAATGTAACGCGCCATTTCGCTCCTTGGATATCTCCTTAAATCGGATTCTAATCCATATGCATCAATTCCTGATTTCCGCGCAATATATACAGCCCTTGTCAGATGATATCCCTGTGTAGTTATTACTGCACTCTCAATTTCAAATATTTCACGAGCCCTTATCATGCAGTCATATGTAGAAAACCCTGCATGGTCTAAAAATACATCTGCTTTAGGCACACCCATATCAAGGATGAATGTTTTCATTGCATTCACTTCGTCATACCCCTTTGTTCCATGGTCACCTGATAAAAGCATTTTCTCAGCTAACATACTGTTATAAACAGAAGCACCCCTAAGCAGCCTGTCTTCAAGCATAGGGCATGGCCGGCCATTATCAAATACATAGGCACCCGGTACAATAACCGCCTGGACAGAACCCCCGATAGCCGCATCGAGGTCATCGGCATCTGAAACGATGTACTTATCAGAATACGAGTACATGTATATGTTTATTGCACAACTCAGTACTACTACTGCCAGAAGTACAATTATCAGCCCAATAAATACTTTAATTAAAACATTTTTCATCCTATTCATTATATTGAAAATCCTTAAACCGGACAACTGGCTTTTTATTTTTTCTGTTTGAATCCACTGCTAAAAAAAAGCCGCCCTTTTTACAAGAGCAGCCTGGCTGCCGAAGAAGGATTTGAACCCTCACAGACTGATCCAGAGTCAGTTGTGCTACCATTACACAATTCGGCACCGTACTAAGAATATTAACAAAATTAGATATTAGTGTCAATAGAAAAAACATGTGTAGAACTATACCCAAAAACCACTGAGAACGAAGTATGCAGGACATGCTGTATGCGAAACGCCGGATAATGCTTTTTCAAATCCAGTATTGAGTGATAAGCATATCCTGCGGCAAAAACCAAATTAACCGACCAGAAAAAAAATACCGGCAACTTTTCAGTATACCGGCATCAAGATTAGATTAGACCCACGCGACTTTTACATCACATGTCAAGGGAATGTTAGTCACTTCTATTTCAAAAACCATTGGATGCATAAAAAATTTACATCCGGTCTTGAAACCATCATCAGCAAGGGCTTATCCCTTACATACATTGGTATTCGGTTGTGAGCTTATGAACTTTTCGCCTGTGCCGGCTGATGAATTGCTGACTGTCCCTTGTGTCATTCTATTCGGTAACCGGCTGCCATACTATTAGTTCAGGCCCTTGGTTTTGCGTCCCCGCCTTTCGGCGAATTTGCCTTTGTCGTAAAATTTATCTTCAGTAACTGTCTTATAACAATTAAAAAATCTCCCCTTCGGTAGCCAGGCTGCCATTCCTTTCGGTTTAGGCCCTTTGCTTTGCGTCCCCGCCTTTCGACAGGTTTGCCGTTTCGTATAAAAGATTTAGTATTGACAGTATATACCTGTGCATTATAAAAATCAAATGAATTTACAAAACTGTAACATTTCTACCCTGTTATTGCATGTTTTTCTTTATAAACAGCTATTTATTGCATAATTAATGTCATTTACGGGGTTATCAGCCGTGCATGCACCACTGTCCTTGAATCATTGAACCAGTGGTTGCATGTGGACAATGTCAGTATCCTGTCTTCTGTAGTAACGGTTATACCGTAGTCCGTATATGAACGATCAAGTGTTTCATTTATAAATGCCATATGGGCTGCATCTGATATGAAGTTGGTAGTCAGGTAATTAAAATCATCCTTGTCTACTACATATGCTGAGAATACTTCCCACTGCATATATTTATATACAGTATCAAATCGGAAGATTCTGTTTTTAGCATAGAATTCATCCCTGGTCTCTTCGTCGACGAAGAAATCCAGGTCATTAAACATTGTAGTATTAAGATTGTGACCGTAAATAATAGTATTATCGTCAAGAACATCAACATTGTTCCTATAGTCCATAAATATTGATGCGGATATAGTTTTCTCACCGTAGATATTTCTTTCAAGGTAGAACTCATTATCAATGCCCTGCACTACAGGATAAGCAATAGTCGAATCAACCATTTTAATATACCCCCTTATATCTTCATTAGCATCAAGCAGGGGCTGGAATGAATCAAGGATGTCTTCCCTGTCAATTGTAGGTCTTTGGGGTATCGTGTCGCCGGGATCCGGCAGCGCAGTTGGTGTTGGTTCAACTGTGGGAGTTATTGAAGGAGAAGGTTGTTCAGTAGGTTCCTGTGTGGGTTCCGGGGTCTCAGCAGGAGTTATAGTCGGCCGGGGTGTTTCGGATGCACCGGGATCAGGGGTTTTATCATTTGAAAGCGCAATTCCCTGTACATACAGGTCTTCAATTTCAGAGTAGGTCTCATTGCTGTTTTTTTCATCCAGTTTTGTCATTACGGATTGATACAGCAGAACCACTGCTGCAGCAAAACATAATAAAATGAATACATTCAGCATTCTTCTCTTAAGCTTTTTGTTCTTTTTCTTTTTATTATCCGTCATACATTTCTCCGCTTCATTAACACTATTGTACCCTTCGAATCACTATAAAAACAATACCAAATTTTGCAAATTCCCATAAATAAAGCCGGATATTCATCCGGCCTTATAAGATATCATTTCAAGATCGAAAACCTGCTACATATCATAATCCTCGTCTTCCTCAGCGTCCTTCTCTCTTTTTATAAGAGCGAAAATACCAGCACCAAGTGCTATCAATCCTGAAACTGAATAAACATCAAATGGTATCGTACCAGTCTCCGGGTTCTCAGGCGGTTCCTCAGGAGGATTTTCCGGGTGGCGGTTCAACCGGCGGTGTAACTGCTTCTTGTACGATAACTGTGGCAGATGCAGTATCATCAACGTTTTTCCCCTGCGGAGATGTTCCTTGTGCTGCAACTGTAAATTCAAAGCTCCCTGCCGCCGTCATTTTACGGGTAACCGTATATGTCCTGCTTCCCAGTAGGAAAAGCGTAGGAATATGCTCATTGAAATCCAGTGCTTCATTAACAACCGTAACATTATTCAATATTGTATTCCCCCTATTGCTGACCATCATGGTGAATACAACATCGTCCCCTATATATACATTTGAGGAATCCGGGGTAATCGTCACCTCAATATCCGGTTTCCAGTTTTCCGGAGGCACGGGTGGCGGTGTTTCCCTTACTGTCACGGTTACACTGTCCGAGTCCATTGCCCTTACTTCCCCATCCTGATAAACATAACCTACTGCAACCGCAAGGTTTTCAAACCCTGGGACATCGCTGGTCTTGGTTTTATATTGCTCGACTGACTGTAAAGCTTTCGCCCGGTGCCAAGGAGCTGTAGTTTTCAGAAAACTGCAGTAATTCATCGGTTAAAGCAACATCATAGAGAGTTACATTCCCGGTATTCTCCACCACCATTGTGAAAGTAACTGTCTGTCCGGAATAAACGTTATGGTCATTTACATTCTTATCAATACTGATTCCCGGTTCGGGTTCTTCTACAATTACAGTAGCATCGTCCGTATATGTAACCGGCTTTGTCGCCATGGACGCCCAGCCGTATGCGGTTGCTTCATTATAAATATCTCCGGAGAAGAGATCATTTTCAGTTATTTCATAATAACCGGGAAGTGTCCAGGTGTGTTGGGCTCCCGGTATGAGGGTTACCCTTGTGGATGTGAATCCGATATATGTATCGTCAACATAAACATCAAACAGAGTTACAGCCCCGTTGTTAGTCACAGTAAATTCATAGGTTACAGCATCACCGGCTGCAGCCGGATTATGAGCCGCCCATGCATCTTTTTGCAATATTAAGCTTGGTTCTGCACGCTTTACTACCACGGTTGCTGAACCTGTTGCAATTGTCGGTCCTTCGATTTCATCCGTGTTGCCTTCAACCCTTGCTTCGTTAGTAAAGAATCCTGCAAGCGCATCATCTTCATTAATTATATGTGTGCCTGCTTCTGCAAGGACAAGCGAATTCCCCGGTGCCAGATTGAATGGTTCCGGGGTTGTGTCAAACACAATATCCGGGTCACTCAACTGTATATCTTTTATTAGGACATTCCCAACATTCGAAATGGTAAATGTATAAGATACTTCATCACCAATGTCCAATGGTTCTTCTCCATCATATGACGGGACCTTTTCCAAAGTCATTGTATCGTCGGCCATTATATACTGTGCATAATAGTCTGCATTTCCCTCAACAGTATCAGTAGGTTCCGGATTCCAGCCGGTAAATAAGTAACCATATTCAGGAGTAACTCCGGGCGGTGTCGGGGTGGTATCTCCAAAATGAAGCCCTTCATTCACTCCAGAGCCATCAAGGCTGCCGTGCAGTCCTTCATGGTAAGTGACTGTATATTCGACCGGCAACCATTGGGCGTATAAAATTATACCGCCTTCACTCATTACTTAAAACATTCCCTGTTGAATAATCGTCCCCTCTCACCTCCGGACTCAGTATTCCATCCACTGAACGAATAGTGTTCCTTTATCATTGTATTCTGTCCCAGCACAATGACAGCCTCTCCTACATAATAAGGATTATCCAAATCAACAGGTGGGTTGCCATCTTCGTGGCCGTTACCGTCATAGATAATGTTAAAAGACGGGTCTTCCGTCCATTGCGCATAGAGAATAATATTATCAGATTCCATCGAGAATGTACCGCCTTCTGAATAAGACGTTCCGCTTCCATCCATAGCCGTATTCCAACCTGAGAACGAATGATTGTTTTTCGCAAGGTCACCCTGACCCATGACAGTCACTTCTTCACTCGTAAAGTAGGGGCTTTCAAGGTCTGTCGGGGCACTTCCTGAATCATTTGTATTGCCATCGTATGTAACTGTATATGAAGGATCCTCTATCCATTGAGCAAATAACTCTACGTCAGCCGTTCCCATGAAAAAACTGTCTTCTTCACTATATGAAACCCCGCTTCCATCAGAGGCTGTATTCCAGCCGTTGAAACCATAGTTGTCCTTGGCAAGGTCGTTTTGACCCAAAACCGTTACTTCAACACCTTCATAATAAGGGCTATCCTGGTCAATCGGAACAGTTCCGGAATCATTTGTATTCCCGTTGTAAGTCACTGCATATGAAGGGTCTTCCGTCCACATTGCGAATAACTCCACGTTGCCATTTATAGTAAAGGTATCTCCATCGGAATATGAAACTCCGCTTCCATCAGCAACCGTGTTCCAACCGCTAAACTCATGATGGTCCCTTGCAAGATCGCTTTGACCTAGAATCGTTACTTCCGAATTCTCGTAATACGGACTGTTACTGTCAATCGGCGCTGTACCTTCAGTATTATCATTTCCATAGTATAAAACGGTATATTTATCGTTTTCAGCCCATTGGGCATAAAGGTCGATATTATGACCTGGCATTGAAAACACCTGGCTGGGATTATAGTTTATGCCTAGGCCGTCTGACTGTGTATTCCAAACTGAAAATGTATGATTGTCTTTCCCTAGGTTTCCGGGCTCTAGAATTGCAAACTCTTCACCTTCATAATATGGGCTTAGTCCGTCAACCGGAGCACTGCCCTCTGTATTATTATTGCCATGGTATGTCACATTATACTGCTCGTTTTCACACCATTGGGCATACAGCGTCAGATTTTTACCAGGCATACAAAAGGTACCGCTATAGGAATCTCCGGAGCCATCGGGTTCATCATTCCATCCTGCAAAAGCATGGAATTCCTTTTCAAGGCTGCCCGGCCCTGCGACTGTTACAGTATCGCCTTCATAATACTCATTCAGATCTTCAGGCACATCACCGCTGGTAAAACCATTGCCATCATAAGTTACTGAATATACAGGAGTTATGCAAGCTTCACTGGAAGGTACATTTATCCATGACAACACAAAGACAAATACCATTATTAATGCTAATTTTTTTTCTCTTTTCATACATCTCACTCCCCAGATAGATTACTACGCACAAAGATACCTTCAGTACCAAACCAAAAGAAACCTGCTCATATAACCGCTCCATCGTAAAGCAGTCTGTCAATTCCCATCTGTGAATGCAATAATGAAAACTATGAAGCATTAGATGTATCAGTGCCTTGGAATAAAAAAGCTGCAGCAATCAGATTGCAGCAGCCGAACTATCCTGACACAGGACTCCTAGCTTTGCGTCCCCGGCTTTCACCGGGTTTGCCCTAACATATTTAATCATTAGTGCTTTTTCTTTCGCAAAACTTAATCCCCGGATTAAAGAGGAACTTCTCCTTAGTGAGTAATTAAAGTATATTCTTATGGTAAATTTATGTCAATCATAGTAACAAACTACCTCACTTTTTACTACAGACATGTAAAAGGGACCGGATAAATCCGGTCCCTTAAATTACGTTTTCACGCGGGTCAAGCTAATAAGTGCTAGTCTTCGTCCTCATCTTCTTCTTTCTTTCTCGAGATGAGTGCGAATAATCCCGCGCCCATAGCCAGTAATCCTGATACCGAGTATACGTCAAACGGTATAGCTCCCGTAGGAGGATTTTCCGGCGGTGGTGGAGGCGGTGGCGGTATAATAAATACTTCAACCGCTGTTACATCAGTGTCGCTTACTGCTACTACCTGAGGTGATTTACCTTCGGCAGTTACTGTAAAGGTTCCACCGATTTCAAGTGCCTTGGTTACAGTGAATGTTTCGCTTCCGAGCACATAAAGTGTTGGAATCGTTGTGCTGAAATCAAGGTCATCGTTTATTACTTCAACATTGTTAAGAACAGTGTTGCCTGTGTTAGTTACTACCATTGTGAATGTCACTTCCGAACCAGCCTCAACGCTTGTTTCACTTGGTGTGATACTTACATCAATTGATGGATTCCACTGCGGAGGCGGTGGCGGTAATTCTCTAACTGCTACTTCAGCACTGTCTTCATCCCTTACTGGGATTTCCTGCATCGCATATCCTTCAACAACCGCGGTATTGGTGAATCCAGGTACATCTGAGGAATCTGTCTGGTAATTTACAGTGAATGATTCACTTGCGCCTGCTGCCAGCATCGAGTAACCGACGTTAACGTTCAGCATTTCGTCATATACTGTTATTCCATAGATATCCGTGTTCCCTGTGTTCCTTATTGTTATTGTAAATACAACTGTCTGTCCAGCGGTTACGGAAGAATCATCAACTGCTTTATCAATGCTGATTCCCCATGTAGGTATGAGTCTCCACTGTGCTGTGTAAGTAGCATCACCGGTTACTTTTTCAGTTGGAGTCGGACTCCATCCTGCGAATGACCATCCGGAATCTCCAGGTGTAGCTGGTGGTGCAGGAGTATCAGAGTCGTATATCAGTTCTGAATGAACTACAGGGCTGAATGTTCCATGTTCGCCCGGAGCATAAGTTACGGTATAGTATTCAGGTCTCCACTGTGCTACATAAGTTGCGTTACCAGTAACTGTATCTGTTGGTTCAGGGCTCCATCCATGTAAAGATCCATCCCGGATCGCCTGGTGTGGCAGGTGCTTCAGGTGTATCCATACCATATAGCAGTCCGGAATCTACCTGTGCATCGAATGTGCCGTGTTCGCCGGGTTCATAACTTACTGTGTATTCGTCACTGCTCCATTGTGCTACATAAGTGGCATCTCCGGAAACAGTTTCAGTAGGCTGTGGATTCCATCCGGTGAATGTGAATCCGGGATTACCGGTTGTTGCAGGAGCTTCCGGCGTATCGTCGCCATAATGTAATCCTGTATCTTCCTGCGGATCAAAAGTACCCTGCGAACCGGGTTCATATCTTACTGTGTACTCATCCTGTGTCCACTGGGCTACATATATAATTGTTCCCGTTACTGTTTCACTCGGCGTCGGATTCCAGTGGCTGAATGTCCATCCCGGGTCTCCTGGCGTTGCAGGTGCATCCGGTGTGTCATCTCCGTAATTAAGCCCCGGTGTTACCTGTGCGGTGAAATCACCGTGGTCTCCGGGATCATAGGTTACTGTGTATTCAATCTGTCTCCATTGAGCAATATAAGTTGCATTTCCCGTTACAGTTTCAGTCGGGACAGGATTCCAGCCTGCAAATTCCCAACCGGGGTCGCCTGGCGTTGCCGGTTCTCCCGGTGTGTCATCTCCGTAATTAAGCCCCGGAGTTACTTGTGCGGTGAAATCACCGTGGTCTCCGGGATCATAGGTTACTGTATATGAATCCTGCGTCCACTGTGCTACATATGTAATTGTTCCCGTTACTGTTTCACTAGGGGTCGGATTCCAGTGGCTGAATGTCCATCCCGGGTCTCCTGGCGTTGCAGGTGCATCCGGTGTGTCATCTCCGTAATTAAGCCCCGGTGTTACTTGTGCGGTGAAATCACCGTGGTCTCCGGGATCATAGGTTACTGTATATGAATCCTGCGTCCACTGTGCTACATATGTAATTGTTCCCGTTACTGTTTCACTAGGGGTCGGATTCCAGTGGCTGAATGTCCATCCCGGGTCTCCTGGCGTTGCAGGTGCATCCGGTGTGTCATCTCCGTAATTAAGCCCCGGTGTAACTTGTGCGGTGAAATCACCGTGGTCTCCGGGATCATAGGTTACTGTATATGAATCCTGCGTCCACTGTGCTACATATGTAATTGTTCCTGTTACTGTTTCACTAGGGGTCGGATTCCAGTGGCTGAATGTCCATCCCGGGTCTCCTGGCGTTGCAGGTGCATCCGGTGTGTCATCTCCGTAATTAAGCCCCGGTGTTACCTGTGCGGTGAAATCACCGTGGTCTCCGGGATCATAGGTTACTGTATATGAATCCTGCGTCCACTGTGCTACATATGTAATTGTTCCCGTTACTGTTTCACTAGGGGTCGGATTCCAGTGGCTGAATGTCCATCCCGGGTCTCCTGGCGTTGCAGGTGCATCCGGTGTGTCATCTCCGTAATTAAGCCCCGGTGTTACCTGTGCGGTGAAATCACCGTGGTCTCCGGGATCATAGGTTACTGTATAGGAATCCTGCGTCCACTGTGCTACATATATAGCATCGCCTTCAACAGTAGATGTAGGTGTGGGACTCCAATGGCTGAATGTCCATCCGGGGTCACCTGGTGTTGCTGGTGGATCCGGTGTATCATCGCTAAAATAAAGTCCTGAAGTAACCTGTGCAGTGAAATCACCATGGTCTCCGGGAGCATAAGTAACCGTATAAGTAGGTGGTGCTTCCACTGTTACCGTATCAGTTGCTGAGTCGGTAACTGCTAATGTGAAGAAATTAGCTGTGACTACAGCAGTATTTTCAACTTCTGGAATATCAGATATGGTAGTGTCGTAAGTAGGTGCAGGCGATACTGTATAAGAATCCCCCATATCTAAAGTCATTGGACCCTCACTAAGCCCAAGTAAAGCATCAACAATCACTACATTAGATAAATTCGTATCCCCGGTATTTGTTATTGTTATTGTGTAGCTGATAGGATTACCTGCTACAATCGGATCTGGACTACCTGCTTTTGTTATACTTATACCAGGACTTGGAACAGCCAAGGCATCAAGTTCAACCTTAACAGTTCCTCCACCCTCCATACCAACAACCAGCCCGGACCTAGGAACAATCAATACAGTACCATCACTGTAGGTCAGTTCAACTCTTCCGATTCCATCGGTAACAAATTCTTTTTGATCTTCTGCCCTCCATTTAGAACCAGATTTTGTCGTAGGCAGCCATGTACTATCATATTCCACCCTGACAGCTGTCAAAGCATCATCATTATCTATGAAGACATGGATGAAGTTCGTAGTGCCGACAGGCGGATCAGCCCAAACAGCGCTCGGAATCAATGCAGCAATTAAAAATATAAGTACCATGAATGCTGCAAGTAGTTTCCTTTTACCTTTCATAATTTTACCCTCCTTGATAACTAAAATTATCTCTAACTAACAATTCCCTTGAACCTTTTGCAACCGGACGATCCGACTTGGGACTCCTGGCTTTGCGTCCCCGCCTTACGGAGGGTTTGCCCTGTTCGCTTATCTTTTGTATGAATATAATAAAACGGCTGCTACAATATATTTTTCTCTAAGTAGCAACCGAACTATCCACGTGGGACTCCTGGCTTTGCGTCCCCGCCTTGCGACGGGTTTGCCGTTTATACCTTTACTATATTAATTCGTAAAAATATTAAATTTTCAGGTGTCCTGTTAAATCGACCGGAATGAAAAAATCCTTGATGCTGCCGCTTACAGTTTTTCAGACAGCAACCGGACGATCCACTTGGGACTCCTGGCTTTGCGTCCCTGCCTTGCAGCAGGTTTGCCTTTAGTTACAAATACCCCATTGGTATATTATGTAAACGGTAAATATTGTTTTTTCTGCAATTAATCTTCGATTGTCTGCTGACAATAAAAAAACTGCTCAAAAAACATTTTGCAGCAGCCGAACTATCCTTTTCAGGACTCCAAGCTTTGCGTCCCCGCTTTACAACGGGTTTGCCCTTAATACAAGCCTTATCTACCGTACTAACATTCCGCAAAACTTAGTTCCTCTTTATATATATATGGAACTTTTTTCATTCGTTTGTATATTGAGTATAGCTTTATGGAAATTAATTGTCAATTAAATTTCGTTAGAAAATTCGTGCTTTTACAAAAATGTAACATTATTTCGCATATTTTCAAATAAAAAACGATATTTTTCTTTAATATATAATTCTTGAACTGTGTATTTATATAATATATCATTATGCTTAACTGATTATTGTATGAAAGGCCGGACATGGTTAAAGTATCAAAATTCGGCGGCAGCAGCTTAGCCGATGCCTCACAAATAAAGAAAGTATGCGACATCATCCTGTCCGATCCGGACAGGAAACTCATTGTGGTCTCCGCTCCCGGCAAAAGATACAGATCCGATATAAAAGTCACTGACCTCCTTATAGCACTAGCAGAAGCCTATATATCCGGTTATGACCCTGATTATGATTATAAGAATGTGATGTCGCGATATATAGAGATAGCCAATGAACTTGAAATCGGCTATGACGTTATTAGTGTCATCAACCGAGACCTTAGAGAACGATGCCTGGCGGACGCCTCAAATACCGGGGAATTTATGGACAATATAAAGGCATCGGGTGAAGATAACTGCGCTAAGTTGATTGCCGCCTATCTCAGGAAACTAGGACATAATGCCAATTACATAAACCCTGGTGATGCAGGCTTGATTCTTACAGAAGAATACGGCAACGCCCATGTACTGCCCGAGTCCTATGATAACCTTTCGGGGCTTTATGACCCGTCAGTAATCAAAATCATCCCGGGATTTTTCGGTTATTCGAAGAACGGTGATGTTGTAACACTGCCCCGCGGCGGTTCCGATGTAACCGGTTCAATTATTGCAGCAGCGGTATCAGCTGACTTATATGAGAATTTTACAGATGTTGATTCTATATTTGCAGTAAATCCGAGCTTGATTGAAAATCCGGTTCCCATAACTCATCTTACATATAAGGAAATGCGTGAACTTTCATATGCCGGTTTTTCGGTATTTCATGAGGAAGCGCTTACTCCGGTATATTACAAAGGTATACCGGTTAATATTAAAAACACTAATAATCCAAATGCCCCGGGAACAACCATTCATTCCGACGTTGACACCGAAAACAGGAACCTTGTAACCGGCATTGCCGGCTCGAGAGGGTTTTCAAGCATTTACATCCGCAAATACCTGATGAACCGCGAGATCGGCTTCAGCCGCAAGGTATTCCAGATTCTGGAAAAAGAAGGCATCCCATATGAACATTCACCTTCGGGAATTGACGACTTGTCAGTTGTAATACGCGAGTACCACATGCCCCCGGAAAAGGAAAAACGCGTATGCAGGAGAATTAAAGCAGAGCTTGACGTGGACGATATTTCTGTCACCCACGGGAAAGCATTGGTCATGGTTGTCGGCGAAGGCTGCCTTGAAAAGCCGGAAACTTTCTCAAGGGCAGCCAAAGGCCTTTGCCGACGCAGGTATAATAATTCGTATTATTAACCAGGGTTCATCAAAAGTAAGTATCATGTTCGGTATGCGTGAAGAATACTGCGACGATGCAATCCGTGCGCTTTATAAGGAATTCTTTCAATCATAATAAAATTAGTACTAAAAAAGCGGCGGTTCATAAAACCGCCGCTTTTCATAAGGGGGAATCTATCTTCAATGCCTTATTGAAAGGTCTCCGGAAACTGTATCAATATCAAGTTCCATGTCTGCTCCCTCTGAGGTATACCCGGCTTTATCAGACTTGTCACCATTCATATATACCGGGAAATCACAAGTTATGTCTCCGGAAACGGTGTTATATTTAAATCTGAAATCCACATCCTTATCCAAAATTATGTCAACATCACCGGATACGCTGTCAACATTGATTGAATCTGTTTCTCCTACCAGCCTGATGTCTGTTTCACCGGATACAGTATTTACCTTAATATTATTTTCTACGACACCTGAAACTTCAACACTACCGCTTACACTGTCGCCTTCGAAGCTATAACTTATCAGATAGTCAGCCTTAATATCACCCGAAGTTGTATTGGCCTTTACTGATTCGGCTTCAATTCCTGAAGGAATGTCAACATCTCCGGATACAGTGTTAAACTTCAATTCTTTTCCTCTCATATCCTGTGGAAGAGTTATGGTCAATTTTGTCTCATTCCAGGTAAAAAGCCCGTTGATGTTAATCTTTGGATAGTCTACATATATTTTTACTGAATCTCCAAGCTGCTGTTTCATTAGTTTAATCTGGCCCCTGGAACTTCTGTATGAACCGGATAATACAACTGTTACAGTATCAGTATCAGCATAAACAATATCCATGTCCGCGCTTACCGATGAAAACTCAAATTCAGTAAAATCACTGACCTTTGCCTGCTGCATGTCGTTGATACTGAATTCTTCAACATTCCTGGCGCTTTCGGGTATCTTTTCCCACCATTCAAATCCTCCCCATGCGCTCAGGACCATGAATCCTGCTGCTAAAAATACGATACATAGAACTGCTATTATAATTATTACTGTTACAAGACCTTTTCCACTCTTATTCATTTTAATTACCTCCATTCTGTTTAATGATTCCTACATTTGCTTTTCCATAACTGACAATTCCCAGTGTTACTATTTTTATCAGCCATGCCATGCCCATTGACAGCAGTATTCCGAGACATGTAATTCCCAGGCCGATCAAGACCCCTGCGATAGCCGGTATAAACGGGAAGAAAAATCCCACCACAACCAGCGCCAGTCCGCTTATAGCAACTGCTACAAATGAAAGGAACACCGAAATCAATACTGCATAAAGACTGAGTAGCAAAGGCAATACGAATATTATATTGAATACACTCAGGCCAATGCCGGCCAAAATCGCTTTAAAAGCGCTTCCTGTGGTTCTTTTCCTATCAGCCTGGTCAAAGTAAAACTCGGCCCTGTGCTGTTTTGCAATCTTCTTCGGCGACCCTAATTCATTCGTAATCTCTTCCTCGCTCTTACCTGTCTCAAGGGCTGAATCAATATGCTCAGTATAGTCATACAGGATATCCTCAAGTTCATTTTTCGGTATCCCGCTCAGACCCTTCCTTAACTGCTGAAGAAATGCTTTTTTATTCATTTTCCGATCCTCCTTCAATCAATTTGTTAACCCCAGCGCTTAGCGCTTTCCATTCCAAAATTAGTTTTTCCTTATAATCTGTACCGGTCTCGGTAAGCCTGTAATATTTTCTCGGCGGACCTTCGTTTGATTCAGATAAATAAGTAGTTACGTATCCTTCGTTTTTCATCCTTCTCAGCAGCGGATAAATTGTTCCATCGGATATTGATATGGCTTCACAGAGTTTGCTTGTCAATTCATATCCGTACATTTCGCCATGATATAGAAGCGACAGGACACATAACTCCAGAACCCCTTTCTTAAACTGTATATTCACAATTTCACCTCCGTTAATATTTATAGTTCACTATCTTGTGTTGTTCTTTAGTGTCTATCATTTACTACCTTGCGTTGTAGTATAGTGATATAATACACTACCTGTTATTGTGTGTCAATAGTTTTTTTTAAATTTTTTAAAAAAATTTTACCGAATATCTTTCAATAAAAAAGTAGTGAAAATTTTGGGCAGCTCAACTTAAGTTTTATATATTTGAAGCAGCTTACGTGCAATCCCATCTTCTTCATTTGACATAGTTAAGTGGAAATCGAATCCCTCTTTTTCTAAATGCGAACCGGCCGGAATGTATCCCCTCTCAGCTCCCTCGAGCATACTCAAGTCATTTATATTATCGCCGAAAGCCGTATATTCAGTCTCGCCGAGATATTCCATAATAAATGTTATGGCATTGTTTTTTGTTGCTTCTGGATGATTTATTTCAATCCATGTGTGACGAGAATAATTATCCACATATTTATGTATGATGTATCCCTCTGAAAATAATTGAGAAGCCTTTTCATAAATATAATCCTGTTTGTTATTCTCGCCTATAACACACATGGATATGAATTCACTATCCCTGTCATATGAATAGCTGTTTACATTCCTAAACCTGCGGTCCCCTGCTTTTAAACGGGATTCTATGTAATGCCTTTCACCGTAATTTTCTATTTTAGTGAAATCAACAAATAAGTTATCACCGCTGGTATGATGTACTATCGGGTTTAATTCCTCACTTATAAAAAAATCAAGTACCGGCTGTATCTGGGAACGGTTTAAGAGTTTTTTCATCAGCACTGAATCATTCTGGGGATTGTATACAAAAGCTCCGTTCCTAAGAACAACGGGAATCGTGAAATTGAGTTTGTTGATAAATTCCGCTGCGGTAAAAATAGACCGTGCGCTTGCTATTGTGAATTTAAGGCCCCCGGCTATTAAATCATTTATTGTTGATATAGTGAATTCCGTTAGTTCCCCTTCCGAATTTAAAAGTGTTCCGTCAAGGTCAGAGACATAAATCATCGGCATGCCTCCGCGCAGCTCTCCCCGGCCAGTTTTCCTGTTGAGAATGCTATTGTCAGATTATACCCGCCGGTGTTGGCATCGACATCAATCATCTCACCGCAGAAATACAGACCTTTTACAATTATAGATTCCATGGTAGATGGATTAATTTCATGGGTATCAACTCCCCCGGCAGTAACAATAGCCTCCGCCAAAGGCCTGGCCCCTGTTATATCAAGTCTGAGATCCTTAAGTAATTCCACTAGTCTTTTTCTCTCACGTTGTGTAATTTGGTTTACTTTTTTGCCAGGGCTAATACCCGAAAGCTTTATAATAACCGGGATAAGTCCGGAAGGAAGCAGATTGTTAAGTGAATTGGAAAATTGTTTTCTGGAACTTTCCGAAAAATCCCTGAGCAACCTTTTATCAAGCTTATCCAAATCCAGGGCTGGCTTCAAGTCAATGGATGCATATGTATTTGAATAATCATTACCTGCGATGCTGGCGCTGCCGGTAAGTACAATTGGGCCCGATATTCCAAAATGAGTTAATAGTAGTTCTCCTTGCATCTGAAAAACTTCTTTCTCATTCTTATATAACTTAAAGCCGACATTTTTGAGTGTTATGCCCATTGCATCGCGCGGCCAGGACTGCCGGGAATTCAGGCCTGTCAGCGAACCCTTTGGGGTAATTATTTTATGGCCGGCCTTCTCGGCTAATTTATAGCCTTCCCCATCACTTCCTGTTGCAGGATACGATGCTCCGCCGCAGGCTAAAATTACTTTATCAGATAGAAACCTTATATCACCGCATTTGACTCCACTAACTCTTCCCTCGATTAATATTATAGAAGTAGCATTAACTTTAGTTTTTATGTTCACACCTTTGGAAACTGCATATTCAAACAGTGCATCCGCAACATCGGATGCTTTGTCAGATACAGGGAAAACCCGTCCGCCTCTTTCAATTTTAGTTTTTATACCTAGTGTGTTGAAAAAATTTATGATATCTTCATTTGTAAACGAATATATGGCTGAGTATAGGAACCGCGGGTTTCTCCATATATTCCTGAAAATACCATCCATATCGCAGGCATTCGTTATATTGCAGCGCCCTTTTCCTGTAATCAGTATCTTTCGACCGGTTCTTTCCTTCTTTTCTAATAAAAGACACCGGCAGCCCCCGGCAGCCGCAGAAGCAGCGGCTAAAAGTCCCGCCGCGCCGCCGCCGACAATTATTACATCATATTTTTTTTGAACAGAATCCAAATCGGTTATCCTTTGCAGCGAAATTATTTTTGATCATCTTTCTCATAAACCTGGTATTCGTCCCATATTTTTTCAAGTGCTGTCAAAGTACCCATAACCTTGTCCTCCCGCCTAAGTCCCGCTGCTACTATCAGGGCATTTATTACGCTAAGGGGTGCTGTTAGGGAATCAACGAATGAGGTCATGTCGCTATGGGCTATCAATGTGCTGTCAGCCCACTTTGCTATCGGTGCGTTAACACTGTCGGATATTGCTACTATATAAGCACCTTTTTTACCGGAATATTCCATAGCCGCAGACGTTCTTTTAGAATATCTCGGGAAACTTATACCAATTACCACATCGCTTTCACCCGCATTCAGTATCTGCTCGAAAACTTCGCTTGCGCTGGTTGTCTGTACCAGATGGACATTTTCAAATATCAGGTTGAAATAGAAACCAAGATACATAGCAAGCGCAGCTGAACTTCGAACGCCGAGGATGTATATCTTCTTTGCAGAAATTAGTTTATCAACTATCCGGTTGAATGTCCTCCTGTCTATATCCTCCATTGTTTCTTTTATACGTGTGATATCTGCTTTAAGCACACTTTTCAAAACATCTTTCCGGTCAATTGTCTCATTTGCCATTCGAAGGCGCTGTACCGATGTAAGGCTTTGCCGCGCCTGCTCCTGCATGGCCTTCGCCATTTCAGGGTAGCCTTCGAATCCAAGCTCAACTGCGAACCTTACTACAGTAGATTCGCTCGTGTCTACCACATTGGCAAGTTTAGCTGCCGTCATAAACGGAGCTGAGTCAAAGTGATCAATTATATAGTGTGCTATTCTTTTCCTACTCTTGCTGAATGAATCCATAGAATTCATCATTCTTTTTCTGACATCGATAGTTGCAGGCATTGCTTCACCTCTGATTTAATTTGAATATATATATTATATACCATAGCTTCATTTATTCTTAACACTTCCTCATAAAAAAATTAACCTATCTTCCACGTGCCCACTTACTCCAAGGATGAAAAGGCAAAATCAAAGAGCTGACCCTGGGTCAGTGCTTCGAAATGAAAAAGCCCCCTGAGTATAGGGGGCTTAATAGTTATTTTATAATAATTAAACGGGATGAACGGCGTTTTCCATGTCCACCATATCCTTGTCAATCTTATATTTCGCAGCCCTGCGCTGTTTAAAGAAATCAAGGGCAACCTTTGGGAATACTGCATATGACAGCACATCTTCCTCCTGTTCGAGATATTCTTTCATTTCGTTCCGGAATTTTTCCAATCCGGGTTCGAAGGTATCTGCGGGCCTACAGGTGATCGGCACTTCATCTCCTAGTATCTTGTGGATCATTTCTTCTTTTATCGGAACCGGCGTACGTCCGTACATGCCTCTTACAAGGTCCTTGGATTCATTGGGTATCATCTTATATCTTTCACCGGAAATAACGTTCATAACCGCCTGTGTGCCGACAATCTGGCTTGTAGGAGTTACGAGCGGCGGGAATCCGAAATCTTCCCTGACCCGCGGGACTTCCTCAAGAACTGTCTGGAATTGGTCTTCTTTGCCTGCCTGTTTTAACTGGTTGACAAGGTTTGAAAGCATTCCGCCGGGAACCTGGTATAGAAGCGTCTTGATGTTAACACCGAGAACCTTCGGATTAAGAAGCCCGTTTGCCAGATATTTCTCCCTTATCGGCCTGAAGTAATCGGCGATTTCATTAACAAGATTTATATCCAGCCCGGTATCCCACTCCGTACCCTGGAATGTCATGATTATCGGCTCTGTTGCAGGCTGTGCCGTTCCCATTGACAATGGTGAAATCGCGGTGTCGATTATATCGACGCCTGCTTCAACGGCCTTAAGATAGACCATGTTAGCTGTTCCACTGGTAGCATGCGTATGCAGCTGAATCGGAACATCAACTTCTGCCTTTATAGCCTTAACAAGCTCATAAGCTCTGTAAGGAAGCAACAGACCGGCCATGTCCTTAATACATATGGAGTCAGCGCCTGCTTCAATCAGGCCTCTGGCATCTTTAAGATACTGTTGAGTATCATGTACCGGGCTTATAGTGTAGCAGATTGTTCCTTGAGCGTGGCCGCCTTCTTTTTTTGTAGCTTTCATAGCCACTTCAAGGTTTCTGGGATCATTCAAAGCATCAAATATTCTCAGAATGTCAATACCGTTATAAACTGATTTCTGTACAAAATATTCAACAACATCGTCAGGATAGTGCTTGTATCCGAGGATATTCTGTCCACGAAGAAGCATCTGCAGTTTGGTATTGGGTGCCTTAGCTCTTATTTTTCTCAATCTTTCCCAGGGATCTTCATTCAGAAATCTCAGACATGCGTCAAATGTTGCTCCTCCCCACATTTCCAGTGAATGATAACCGACCTGGTCAAGTTTACCTACTATAGGAAGCATTTCATCAGTTGTCATTCTCGTTGCGATGAGCGACTGGTGGGCGTCTCTAAGTATTGTATCTGTAAGTTTTAATTTAGCCATATCTTCTCCTCCCGGATCAGCTTAATGAAACGAGCAACTGGCCGGATTCAACAGATTCGCCGGTTTCAACATTAATTGATGAAACAGTGCCCGCTTCCGGTGCAGCAATCTCATTTTCCATTTTCATGGCTTCAAGAATCAAAAGCATCTGTCCTTTTTCAACTTTATCACCGACCGCGACTTTTACACCTAGGATTGTCCCTGGCATCGGAGCGCTAACTTTTACGCTTCCAACAGTACCCTGTGCCTTTGGGGTTGATTTGGCAGCCGGGGCGGGTGCGGCAGGAGCAGCCTTTGGAGCTGAAGCAACAACGGGGTCTCCGCCAATCTGCTCAACCTCTACTTCGTATTCTTTGCCGTTTACTTTAATTTTATATTTGTTCATTTATCAATCCTCCTGATATTATAGCGGAATATTTCCGTGTTTTTTCTTCGGTCTGTCTTCTCTTTTTGACTGCAGCATTTCAAGTGCGCTGGAGATGTAAGCCCTGGTAGCTGCGGGGTCGATTACATCATCTACATATCCTTTGGAAGCAGCTACATATGGATTCGAAAATTTATTTCTGTACTCTTCAATCTTCTCAGCTCTGAATGTAACAGGATCATCACTGTTTGAGATGTCTTTTCTAAAAATAATGTTTGCCGCTCCTTCAGCGCCCATTACAGCGATTTCAGCTGTAGGCCATGCATATACGATGTCAGCCCCCAGATGCTTGCTGTTCATTGCGATGTATGCTCCGCCATAGGCTTTTCTCATTATAATGTTTATCTTGGGTACAGAAGCTTCGGAAAATGCATAAAGCAGCTTTGCGCCATGCCTTATTATTCCGTTGTATTCCTGCTCAACGCCTGGGAAATATCCGGGCACGTCGGTGAATGTTACAAGAGGAATATTAAATGAATCGCAGAACCTAATGAACCTTGCTGCTTTATCCGATGAATTAACATCCAGCGAACCCGCCAGGTGTGAAGGATTGTTTGCAACTATTCCGACTCCCCTGCCATTAAAACGGGCAAATCCTATAACCATGTTTTTAGCATAACCCGCTTGTATCTCAAGGAATTCGCCGTCATCAACAACTTCTATAATTATATCTTTTACATCATAGGCTGAGTTAATGTTATCAGGGATAATATCGTAAATCTTTTCCGATACTCTCGAAAGGTCATCCGTCGAAACTGTCTTCGGAGCTCCGGATAGATTGTTATCAGGCAGATAGGACAGGAGCTTTTTCAAGCCCGTTATGCATTCCTCTTCGCTTGCGAAGTTGAAATGAGCATTCCCGCTTTTTTCATTATGTACAGCAGCTCCGCCGAGATCCTGCATTGAAACATCCTCACCGGTTACAGCTTTAATGACGGATGGACCTGTAATGAAAAGCTGGCTGGTTTTATCAACCATAAGTATGAAGTCCGTAATAGCCGGTGAATATACGGCTCCGCCTGCGCATGGACCCATGATTACTGAAATCTGCGGTACAACACCGGATGCCATAGTATTCCTGAAGAAAATGTTCCCGAATCCTGAAAGCGCATCTATGCCTTCATGAATCCTTGCTCCCCCTGAATCGTTTATTGCGATTACCGGCGCACCCATTTTCATTGCCATATCCATCATTTTAGTGATTTTCTTCGCATGCATTTCCCCAAGGGATCCACCGATAACGGTGAAGTCCTGAGCTGATGCGAATACCAATCTGTCGTCGACATTGCCATATCCTGTAACAACTCCGTCTCCGGGCATTTTTTTATCCTGCATGCCGAAATCAATGCATCGTGTTTCCACAAACGCATCAATTTCCACAAAGGTCGCATCATCGAAAAATGCGTCAAGGCGTTCTCTTGCAGTCATCTTCCCCTTGGAATGCTGGCCATCGATTTTTTTCTGACCCCCGCCTGATTCAACTTGTTTCTTTTTGGCGCGAAGTTCATTTATCTTTTCAACCATGCTCATGCCTCCAGTAAATTTAAACACATAGTGCTGATTTTTTATGTATCATGGACAATTATAGTATAAACAACCTAACTGTTGCAATATAAAAATGGGCTTATTTTGTTAATATATTAACACAGCGGCCAATAAAAGTTAGTTTGCGAACTGCAATATAATTGGAAATCTGTTATGGCATTCTGCTGCGCGTAGAAACAGACATAATTATGCCGATAGCAACCAAATTCATCAGCATTGCGCTGCCGCCTGCGCTTACGAACGGCAAGGGAATTCCTGTGACAGGCAATATCCCGATATTCATGCCGATGTTTTCTATGAAATGAAAGGCCAGCATGGCTGTGAGGCCGGTGACCATATAAGACCCATAATTGTCTTTTGCCTTGATTGCTATACGCATGCACCAGACCAGAATCGCAGCAATGAGCAGAATTACCAGAACCGAGCCAATAAATCCCAGTTCCTCGCCTATTACTGAGAAAATAAAATCGGATTCCTTAACAGGGATTGCGCCATTCTGCTGCGCCTGCAGCCCATTGAAAAGACCACTGCCTTTCAACTGCCCGCTGCCTATTGCAATTCTGGCTTTTTCAGTCTGGTAGCCTATTCCTTCTAAATCATCCAGCGGATTTAGCAGTGCCCTGATCCTGTTCTTTTGGTACTCCTCTAAAATGAAAAACCATGACAGGGGCGCTGCAATAGCTGCAAGGCCGACGCCAATTAAAACATATCTGTATTTAATACCATATGCAAATATAACCGAAACAAGCCCCACTGCAAAAACCGCAGCTGTGCCAAGGTCAGTCTGCAGTAATATCAATCCTATGGGCGCAACGGCAAACCCGGCTAAAAGCAGGAAATCCCTGATATTAAACTCTTCCTTAAGCCTTGCGAGAAATGCCGGCACAACCATCATGTATGTTATCTTGGCTATTTCGGACGGCTGGAATTTAAATCCGCTGATTATCAACCAGCTGTTTGAACCTATACCTTCAATCTCTTTTCCCCAACCGAAGGGTATTACTATAATAAGCAGAAGAAGCGTTGCTCCATAAAAAACATATCCCAATATCCTGTAATACCTATAGTCAATGAAATTTAAAATAATGCAGGCGACGCCCCCGAGGCATATGCTTATAAACTGGGTCCTTAATATGCTGGCGCCTGTATTCATGGTTGCCGTTGCGCTCCTTAGCACAATGAATCCAACTGCTGTCAGCGCTCCTACAAGCAGAAACAATACAATATCGAATTTTGAAAGGATATTTATTCCCCTGACTTTATTGAACAAGTTAAGCTCCCATTAATTTCCTAAATACATTATCACTAATTTACTCTCCTTATGCAACAAAAACCCAAATATCGAAGACCTGACCCAAGGTAATATCGAAGACCTGACCCAAGGTCAGGTCTCCGACATAAAAAAAAGGTGGCCTTGAAATGGCCGCCTTTTCCAGTAAATTTTACAATCAGCTGATAGCTTCTGATATGGCTTCGTCCAGAATATCAAGTCCTTCGAGAAGTGCCTCTTTTGTTATTATCAACGGAGGGCAGATTTTGATTGTTGAGCCTGCTCCGACCGGTGCAAAAAACAGCAATCCTTTTTCAATGGATAATCTTACAATATCATGTGCCAGGTCAGGGGCTATATCCTTAGTGTCTTTCTTAACAAAAACAAGTGCTTTAACAAGTCCTTTACCCTCGCAGTTCCCTATGTATTCGGAGTATTTGTCAACGATTTCATCAAGGCGCGCTTCAAGGACTTTGCCCATCTCTTCACTTCTGCTTATCAGGTCATTGTCCATTATATAATTTATGTTAGCCAGGGCAGCTGCACAACATACGGGATTTCCAGTATGTGTGCTGGTCATTTTATTCGGACCGTATAAATCCATAACCTCAGGCCGTCCGATAACTCCTGAAAGAGGAAGTGAACTTGATATGCCTTTTCCTAAGCAAACAAGGTCGGCTTTAACTCCATAATGCTGAAAGCTGTATAATCTCCCGGACCGTCCGAAACCAGCCTGAACTTCATCAAACACGAGAAGAATATCATTGTCATCACAGAACTGTCTTAATTTCTTAACAAAGCCCACCGGCATAAATTGAGCCCATCCGCCCTGGAATGTCTCCGGCATAAATGCAGCAATTTGGTCAGGGGTGATATTTTGTTCTTCAAGATACCCCATCCATGTATCAAAGCATTTTTCATCGGAGTAATCATCCCTTGATTCATCCGCCCATTCATATTTAAACTTATTTGGGAACGGAACCTGGTTCATGTCAGGGTCTAGATTTACTACCCATTCTTTTGCAGACGGCGATCCCCCTGCCATCAGCGAACCCAGAGTCCGGCCATGGAAATCATCTATAAACGTAATAATTTTTATTTTCTTTTTACTTCCCACTGTCTGCCCGTATGTCCTTGAAAGCTTAATTGCGCATTCGCATGATTCTGAGCCGGTAGTCAGCAGAAAAACCTTGTTGAGAGGGTCAGGTGAAATCTCAACCAGTTTCTCAACCAATTCAGAGCGTATTTCCGTTGGGAAACAATAATTATGCATCAAACCATGCTCCACCATGGCCAATGCCGCTTTTTTTACTGCGGGATTTGAGTGTCCTGAATTTGTTACAAGAACTCCTGAACTGAAATCTATCCATTTGTTCCCGTACTTGTCATAAACATTGAATCCTTCTGCCCTGTCCCAGACAACCAGCGGCTGTCCTGTCATCGAACGGGGTTCGAATTTCCTGAGTTTTTCGATTACAGGTATACTTTCCGGAACCGGAATCTCAGTGCATATTTTCCTATTTGGTGTTTCCACGGGAGCGACTTTTTTAGGCTCCAAACTAAAACTCTTAGCCATTAGATTACCTCCATCATAATCCTAATAATAAATTTATAAGAGGCAGCGTAACTATGGACAATATGGTCGAAAGTCCTATGCACGATGCCATCAGTGTTTCATCAGCGCCCATCTCCCGGGCGAAAACATAACTTGAAACTGCTACGGGCGTTGCCAGCAATATAACGCCCACCCCGAGATCAGCTTTTTCCAATGCAAATATGTAGCGTCCTGAAATATATGCAATGAACGGAATAACTGCAATCTTCACAAAACTCAGCAGAACAACCAGGCTGAAATTCTTTCTAATGTATGTAAAAGTAATTGAAGAACCTATAAGAACCAAAGCCAGCGGCAAAGCAGTATTGCCCGCCATCTCCAGGCTCTTGTCAACTGCTGATATAGACAGCACATTCGTCCGGACGGCGGATTCAATCATTCCAAGGACAACTGCTATTACAAACGGATTCTTCACTACATTCAGCAATACCCTGACGATTGTCTTCATGAAATGTGATTTTGTTTTTTCCGTCCTGAAAATCTCCATGCCTGTAACCGCTAATATATTAACCAGCGGATTCTCAAATCCGTTAATGACAGCTGCTTTTGATAAAGCCAGGTCGCCGAACATCCCTTTTGCCGCATACATTCCAATGTATCCCTGATTTCCACGGTACACAGCCATATGCGCAGCTCCCCTCATACCCTTATTCTTCAGAAGATACATAAAGCCAAGTGAAACTCCAAATGCAAAAAGCATCGTTGTAAGGTTATGAAGAACAAGCCCCGGCACAAAAGATTCATTGAAATCAAATGACGCAACACTCCTGAATGCAAGGCTGGGCATTGCAAAATAGAAAAGGTATTTACTAAGGAAATTCTTAGCACCTTCTGCGGCAATGCCCGTCTTTTTCAATATATATCCAACAGCCAGAAATACAGCCATCGGAAGCATGGCATTCAGGAATTCCATTTGCTCACCTATTCAAAGCTAATATTCATGTTTTTGTCAAAAACCATAAATTTTCCGCCGGCATCAGCACTCATCCTTACGGCGTTATTTACAGCAACCCCAATCAATGCCTGCTTCGGCAGTGCCCGGGTTTCTTCCATCTGCTCAAGGAGTTCCCTGCGTTTTACAAGCGCTTCAGAATCACTTTGTCCGGCAGTTTCCGCTACAATCCTTTTTACGTCATTAAGGCCCTGGCATATTGAATCATATCCGTAGCCGACATTATCCACTTCACCGGGGAAGTCAAAGCTGTCATACTGCTTGTAGAAGTTAGGGTTATACTCATCAAATCCCTCGTCTTCAGTAGCAAAATGCGTATTCCTGTCTTTATGGTCAGCCCAGTATTCCCCCATGGTTCCAAGCATCATCATTCCCTGGTTGGTCATCGCACTATTGTTGGCGCTGTTGACCCATGATGTCTGGACAAACTGGACGGAACCGTCTTCCCATTCAATTGTAGCCTGTACGGCATCATAGGCGTCCTTGCCTTGTGTCGGCAGATACTTTTTCTGACCGAATGCTACCAGCCTTTTAGGCTTTAATCCGGTAACAAAGAAATATGCATCGGCATAATGCACTCCAATATATTCAAACGGAGAGCTTTTTTCGCACCAGTCTTTGAAAACATCAAGAGCCATGTATTTCGGTTCTTCTATCCATGCATGCCCATGAAGCATTTCACCAAGCAGGCCTTTCTGATATTTGTACCTGCACGCCCTGATTGAACGGTCGTGGCGCTTATGATAATCAGTAAGGACGTAAATGCCTTTATCATCAGCAGCTTTAATTATTTTATGTGCCTCTTCAACCTTCAGGCATAACGGCTTCTCGACAATAACGTGCCTGCCTGCTTCAATAGCAGCATTTATTACAGGTGTATGGAAATGATCCGGCGTTGCTACAATCACAACAGAATTATCGGGAAGATCAGCAATTGCCTGTTTGAACATATCAGGGTATGTTTTTGTTGTTCCATGTGTTGCCGGGTCCGGATATCCTTTAAATGGCGGGAACATTCCCTGGAGTTCCTCTATGATATCCCCTGTCAAAGAACTGATTGAAATATTACCGACCCTACCGTATTTCTGCTCCTGAAAAACAGTCGGAAGTATTACCTCTCGGCTTATCATTCCACCCCCTACTACCAGAACGTCAATCTTTTTGTTAAAACTCATGATTTTCCTCCTTTTTTTATTGTCGAAGCCCTTACAATGAGCTCCGGCTCTATTACTATTTTTACTATTTCCTTATTTTCAATCCGGTCGATTATCATATTGGCGGCCAGTTCGCCGGTTTTAAAGCCCGGTTGGTTCACCGTTGTAAGCGCAGGCGTTATCATTGCAGATAACTCGATATTATCAAAACCAGCCACTGAAAAATCATCCGGAACCTTGTAACCCTCTTCAGTAAGGCCTCTAATGACTCCGGCTCCTGTAATATCGTTTACAGCTATTATCGCCGACGGTCTTTTCCGGTTTTTCAAAAGTCGCTTAGAGAGACGCCTTCCCATTTCATATTCGTAAATGCCGCTGACTGATTCAGATTCCATATCATCTATAAGTATCATGTTCTTCGGAATATCTATTACAGACTTGATTCCCTCGAGAATATCGCGCCTGCTTTGTTTCGTTAGCGGTGAAGTCAGGAATGCTATATCCTCATGCCCAAGTTCCCTCAGATGCCCGGCAAGCATCCTGCCGCCTTTTTTAAAGTCAAAGCTAATACCGTTGCAGCAATCATCTTCTGCACTTCCTTCAAGGTCAAGTACATTCACGCCTTTTTCTTTCATTGCGCGATATTTATCAATTGAACCTTCGGTGCTCGCAATTATTATTCCCCTGACTTGCTTCTGGTACAGCGAATTTATGTATTTGGATTCAGTTTCTGAATTTCTGAGTGAGTTGCAAAGAAGGATTTGGTATCCGCGTTTATCAGCTGTTTTTTCAATTCCCAGAAGGACATCCGGATAGAATGGATTCATTATTGTGGGTATAATGACGCCGATGTCCCGGCTGGTGTTAGTCTTTAGCATCCTACCTACAATGTTTGGTGTGTAATCCAATGCATCGGCTGCAATTTGAATGCGTATTCCGGCATCCTTGCTGACAGGATAACCGTTATCTGAAAAATACCGCGATACGGTGGCAACCGAAACCCCGGCATTTCTTGCAACATCAGTTATAGTCGCCCTTTTTGTCATTTCCCCTCCGTGTATAGTAAACGTTTACTATACGCATATAATAAACCCGGTTCATTGCTCTGTCAACTATAATTTTAGCTTTAGGCAAACAACTGCCCAGGACATTTCCCGTCCTGGGCTGATATACATTTTTCAACTGAACCAAGCTATTATTTTTTCTGCTTTTCAAGTTCCAGCAGGAATTTCTTTTTATCCAATCCTCCGGCAAAACCTGCTAGGCTGCCGTCTTTTCCCACTACTCTGTGGCAGGGAATAAGAATTGGTATTGGATTGCTTCCACACGCTGTTCCAACACTGCGCACAGCCGCAGGTCTTCCTATGGCTTTTGCAATTTCTGAATATGATTTTGTTTCTCCGTAAGGAATTCTTAAGAGTTCTTTCCATACCATTTTTTGAAAATCCGTGCCATCCGGACGGTATTTCAAATTTGGTTTTTTTGATATTCCCGTAAAATATGCATCCAATTCCTCAAATATTCTGAGGCCAAGAACAGGGTCTTTATTAAAGCCGCCATCAGGAACATGATGGCCGAAAACAATACCACGTATAGTATCAGATTCAATCAGGACTGTAAGTCGACCTACAGGGCTTTCGTAAAACAAATAATCCATACTCACCTCCTGACAATATTATATCATTTGACAAGGTTTCATTGAATAATATAATTATCCCATGATTCTAAAACACATAGTAACTGAAAAAGACAACGGCGAGAAGGTGCTGACCATCCTGAAACGCAGGCTTCATTGTTCCGGAACCCTTGTCAAACGCCTGAAAAGCAACAACACAATTTTCCTGAATGGAATGCCTACATTCAGCAATGTCGGGGTTAAAACAGGCGATGTGGTTTCAATTGCAATTTTTGAGCACAGGATAAACGACAATGTACCCGCTCAGGATATTCCAATCGAAGTCCTCTTTGAAGATGAATTCATTATAGTCATAAACAAAGCGCCCGGCATTGCTGTTCACCCTGCAGGGAACTATGTGCACGGCACACTTGCCAATGCCCTCCGATATTATTTTCTTAAAAGAGATATTGATATGACGGTCAGGCCTGTTGGACGGCTTGATAGGAATACATCAGGAATCGTTGTTTTTGCTAAGAATTCCCATGTCATGTTCAGGATGATTGAGGCGTTGAATGAACCTATCGCAAAGAAAACATATATAGGACTTGTCCATGGAAGTCCTTCTGAAAATACCGGACTGATTGACCTGCCCATCAAGCGCGCAGAAGACTCGATTATTTCAAGGGTTACAGCTATTGACGGCAAGCCGTCTCAAACAATGTACAAGGTTTTGGCTAGCTTAAATAATGCATCATTGGTTGAATTTAAATTGCTGACCGGGCGAACACACCAAATAAGGCTTCACAGCAGTACAATAGGATGCCCGCTTGTAGGCGACGGAATTTACGGAAAAGACGAGAATACTGCACATATAATAAGCCGCCATGCCCTTCATTGCTCCGAGATATCATTCACTCATCCATTTACTGATGAATTGATTACAATAACCGCGCCTCTGCCCGAAGATATTCTATCAGCAATCAATTACTATAAAAAATGAACCAACTATCCGTCGGATAATTGGTTCAAAACGCCTTAATATCGAAGATTCGGGCTGTAGTCCAGCCATTTGTAGCCGAGATGGTTATTCGGATTGAATCAGCGGCAATAGATTTAAAGATATGCTTCATAAATCGCATATAATTGCCTTTGATTTCTTCTTCAGCAACTGTCTTTCCATTTAAGAATAACTCTACTTTATAATCCCTAACCAATTCCCGCGGCACTCCCCTTACCTGACTATTTGATGCCCAGAGCGACATAGAGGGACGTATTTCCCTGGATAGATTTGAGTCGAATCTAATCTGAACTTCCTTAATAGTTGTCACTATATTGAAGTCTGCCTGTATATATTCAGAGATACCTAATTTACCTGATTCCCAATAATTTATGTCCGACCCGATATTTCTGGTGTATCCATTTTTTATATTTGTACACGGATGCTTCTCGGAGGAACATGAAATGGCGGCGTCTTTAATGAAATCATCATCATCAATGAACTTAAGCCCATGAATATAAGCATCATCTCTTAGCAACTGTTTCTGCACTATTTTAATGTGTTTATTGACATCCCTGGGTAAGATTCCTTTGTCGGCAGCAAACGCAGCTGCAGTCCCGGCAGCCTGTCCGATTACACCGGTGGTCGCCATGACGCGGATTGACCCGAAAGTCAATTTCGAGCAGCTGATTGCCCTTCCTGCGAGAAAAAGATTATTGATATTTTTTGAGTAAAGGCTTCTATATGGGATTGTATACATATCAACTAAATGAAAATACTGTGTAGGATGGTCTGCCGGTGCTTCAAGGCCGCCCGGGATATGCATATCCATAGGCCAGCCGCCATATGCAACTGCATCTTCAAAAACACGGCCTTCAAGAAGGTCTTCCGCTTTAAGAACATAATCACCTGCAAGGCGTCTGCTCTCGCGTTTACCAGGCAGCGCTCCCACCCATACGAGGTCATAGTTATCAGCTCCATGATTGCCCCTGTTTTTTATATGATCCCATATGCCGAAAGCCCACTTCATGAGTTCATCCTTAATATCTTCATAATTCTTTATGGTGTCACTGTTCATACCTCCCAGTTCTATCCACCAGTAGCCATAACTTAAAAGTGAATGGTCCCTGTTTGCCAGCATCTCCTCAGTAATATCATAAGCCCAGAATGGTTTAATAAAATCGCACTTTTTACCAGTATCCCTTGCTTTAAACAGAATAGTGTTTCCCATTGTGTAGTCATCAGATTCATCAGGTGCCAGATCTTCACCGAAAACTTCCTTTGACTCGGAACCCCTCATAAACTCTGCCCCTGCATAAGCTCCAAGGGTACCGTCTCCTGTCGCATCTATATAATAGTCAGCCTGGATTTTAATTTCCGTTTCCGAAGTCAGTTGTGTGCATGATATTTCGACAATACTGTCATTATGAGTTTCTACATCTTCCATATGAGCATTCATGAATAATGTCAAATTCTCCTGAAAGCGTGCTTTTTCCCACATAATCACATCAAGAAGCTCGAATTCATCATAATAATTCCGTTTTCGGTTTTCTAAAAGAATCTCTTCAACTAATCCTGTCTCCCTTGCGTTGTCACGCATCCCAGATACACTCGCACCGCATATATGCATCCGGATTTCACTGGATGCATTCCCACCCAGTACAGGCCTATTCTGAACAAGACACGTTTTTGCACCATGCCTGGCAGACGCAATAGCGGCACACAGTCCGGAAAGACCGCCTCCGACGACCGCAACTTCAAATGCCTCTTTTATTATTTTCTTTTCTTTTATTTCCATTGTTTAATCCTTTTTAAAACATATTCAGCTGATTCTTCATCATCAATCCCGCTGATGCCGCCAATCCAAATTCCCTCGGGCTTGAGGTTTTCAAACAGCAGGTCGAGATCTCCAATATCGAGGAATATTTCAGAAGCTTTACCCCCGCTTTGAATTTTTCTGTATACCGGAAGCCACCTGGCAAATCCTTCATTACCGGAACCGCATACCCATTGTATTGCATTCAATTCCTTGACTTCCAGAAGCGAGTCCAGGTGCTGGAGAGCTCCCGGGCCGTCCAGATGATATATGGTTCTGTCAAAGAACCTGCATTCTTCTACAAGGCCGGGCAGGAAAATATCATCAAATGTCGCTTTTGAAATCATGCATGAAAAGTCATTGCTCGGAATATAAAATTTACCTTCGTATGCCAGGGGCAGCCAGGATGTTGACGGCATTCCGGCCGCTGATAGTTTATTATAAAACAAATTGTAAACAGCAAAATAATCCGGATACGACTCATTCAACTTAGCTTTGACCATATCAATATTTTCAATCATGTCAAAACAAAGTTCCTGAGGATCGCGCAAAGCGGCAATATGGTCTCCCCCCGGATGGAAATCGGTAAATCCTACTATAAACCGCCCTTCAGATTCATCAAGCAGAATATCTGTATATTCTATTGTTTTTTTTAGCAATGGATGCTCCCAGTCAAGCCTTCCTTTTTCGCCGTCAGTATCCCAATCCAGTATGCATGGGTCGCTCCAGGTTGTCCTCTCACCATAATTATAGCCGCAGCCGCACCAGGCGCTGAAAATCTCAGGACCCATATTCGGCCAGGCTATGGGTAGTGAGTCACCAAGGTATTTCGTATTTTTAAGCCTGTGAATCTGTTCTTCGGCCCTATACCCAATGTCCATCCATTTTTCTTCCCATGTATCAAACTTTTTTTCAACGAAAGGTTTCACACATTCTTTTTCAAGTGTGATATTCACCGGCGGCCGGTCATAGATTTCGCAGTGCAAAAATGCATCGAATCTTTTCATTGTATTTTCGTAATCAGGCTTGAAAGCAAACATAATACCCCCGGATAATTTTATATTTATGCAGTATTTATCTCATATATTAGCATAAAAATATTCTCATAACCATTAATCGACTTTTGTAACAAAAAAAACCGCCTGCCGGCGGTTTTCGTTTATTTCATTCCAAAGGTCTTTTCTTTTAAATCAAGATAATACAAGTAATTTTCCGGTGTAACGTCCGGTGGGCATCTATGGTCACAGAACGGTATGTAGCCTCCTCTTGCCACCAATGGCTCCAGGGTTTTCATATAAGCCTTGATTGCCTCTTTTCCTGCAATCAGCTGCATCTTGTCAAACCCGCCCATAAGCCTTAGTTCCTTCCCATATTCAGCAAAAAGTTCGCCGGGATGACAGCATGAATTCACTTCATATGGAAACATGCAGTTAATGCCGCCTTCCAGGAAATAAGGAAGTATTGGCCGAACATCGCCGTCACAGTCTGTGTACCAAATATCTATATCATATTTCTTAAGTTTCTTATTTATTCTTTTATAACGCGGCATTACTACATTCTTAAAGAAATCTACGCTAACTATCGGACCATAGTTGAAGCAAATATCTTCCCATCCGGCACCATATTCAAAAGTGAAATGCGGCAGAACCTGATCAAGGAAGTCCTCAACGAGAACACAGGCTGTTTCAACCATATCTTCAACCATATCCGGATAATCGTAACACGCATATGCAAGGCCTTCGAATGTTAGCATGTCACGAACCCTTCCTATCATAGATCCGGTGTTAACCCCAAGAGGATAATCCCTGTCTTCGGGGTGCTCCGCCTTGGCTTTCTCAATATCCACAATACGGGTCGGGTCGTCTCTTCTGAACCGTTCTTCTTTTATTCGCTTCCAGTCATCGGGTGTTTCAATTGATGATTTGATAAAATGCGGAATTGTAGAGTGACTGTCTTTTCTTACTTCAGCCATCAAGCCATGAGAATTAATGATTGTCTTTGTAATTTCATTCTCAGATATAATTTCTTCCTTGAATCCAGGACTGATAAATAAATTGCCTGAAAGACCCTCAATCTTGTCCAGGCTGAAAAACCGATGTCCCTCATCATGGGTTGTTATATTATTCTCAACAAAAATATCCCATTCGGTGAAATTCTCATCCCAGTAACCGAATTCCATATTGACGGTACGGTCAATAGGGTCATAGTGCATTTGCTTAATGAAGCGTTCACGGGATGTCATCGTCCCCTTCCAGGGCGGTCTTATGGGTTTTATTGCCATATTAATCCTCCGATAAAAGATTTATACCAGTCTTGATTATAATTGATACAAAAACATAAAACAATAAAATAGAGCAAAACTTGCAGTGCATTTTGCTCTAAAAATAAAAATTGCTGAGGGCTAAATCTGATTATTGCCGCGAGGTACAGGTATCGCCGCTCCAGAATGAATAGAGTGCTCCCTCTTTTACGGTGAATTCTATTTTATATGGAACTCCGCTGTGCATCTGGGGATGGCATATCGCCAGGTCCATCCTGTTTCCGCCCCATTCAAAATCAGTCAATGTATAGCCGTCTGCATCGTCAATTTTAATATTGATTATTCCCTCGGCATTTATATGCAGCTTGCCATTTTTAAGGTATAGGGGTTTCGTAATCACAGTCCCGCCGGTAAGCGCGCAGAAACCATCAAGCCGGTTCCAGACGCGGCCGATTGAAAATGTATCATCAGGTTTCAAAGGTGCATCATGAGTCCTGCTGATAGCACCGAAGTACAGGCTCAGCCTGTCGTCGACCTGCAGCACATCACCGAAACCCAGAACCATGCCTCCGTCCCATCCACCCGGTTCCCCAAGGCTTATCAAGGGATTTTCATTTAATAATGAAAAATTGATTCCATCCTGCGAGTATGAAAGACCGGTTTCCATTTTCCCGGAGATGCCGTTATAAAGAAGTGGAAAACCCACATATTGTTCCTGATACAGGATTACGGACATACCATAGAACTGGTCGTCGATTTTACCATTAGCCGGAATCAATGCCGGACCATTATAATCCCAGTTAATAAAGTCGAAGCTTTTCGCGCTGGCTATAGCCCTTTGCATAAAAAGGTCCTTGCCAAGAGGATATTTATTAATACCCTCATAACTCATTTCTTCAGGATTATAAACCATGGTTAATTCAATGTTCTCCTGTTTAGGCCACATAGTGTGCCCTTTGAAAGTGTACCTGTTACATTTTTCATCATGCTCGCATTTTTCAAATGCTGAGAACAATGAATCTATCTTCTCTCCTGTATCGGTGGTTCCGCATATCCTCCACTGCTTGAAATAAGCCCTGAAGCATCCGCAGGAATCATCCCATAAGAGATTGATTACATCACTCGGACCTTCATACCAGGATGTATCCCATGACCCTGTTACAGGTTCAAAATCTATTCCATTTTTTGATTTGGACAAAATAACCCGACCGGGTAGCTTATTGGTTTTTCGCGCATATTGCATGGCAAAAATCCTATAGTCGTCCGCACCCATACCCGGTTTTATCACCATTGAACCCGGCTGGCTGTCTTCCTTCGACTTGATTGGGGCGTCCATCTTCGTCCAGTTTAATCCGTCTTCAGAATGAGCCATGCCATATCTATAATTACCAAGGCTGCCGTCCACACCGGTGCATGTGTACCACATTTTCCAATTATTTTCAGCGTCATCCCTATGAAGCCCCATGAACCCATATGGGCCGAAAGCTTCCCAATCCCTGCTTTTTACGATAGCCGGGTGCGACAGCTTGTTCCAGTTGCCCACATCCCTTGTCACATTTATCTCTTCTTCGAAAATGTCACCCGGGAACATCAGCTGTCGTATTTCATCAAGTATCGGTATATTCTCAATTTTATCTATACTCATATCAATCTACCTGTTTAAGTTTTCTATATTCTACCATAATTATACAGTATTACTATAAATAAGCAGTTAAATTTAGTTTATTAACTTGCCTGTGCTATATCTGAATGGTATATTTTCATTACATCGGAGGTAATATGATGAGTAAAATAATTATTAGCACAGACAAGGCCCCTGCTGCTATCGGTCCTTATTCGCAGGCTGTAAAATCTAACGGTATGCTTTATACTTCAGGGATGATAGCTATAGACCCGGTTACCGGGGCGCTTTCCACCGGCAGTATTGAGGAACAAACGCGTCTTGTAATGGAAAATCTTAAAGCCTTGGTTAACAGTACCGGTGCAGCAATGTCTGATACAATTAAGACAACTGTCTTCCTTAGCGACATGAATAATTTCGCTAAGATGAATGATATTTATGCGGAATATTTCCCAGGCTCTCCGCCTGCACGCTCTACTGTGGAAGTTGCAAGACTTCCTAAGGATGTACTTGTGGAGATTGATTGTATAGTATGTTTATAGAATTGTAATTATAAAGGAGTAATGATGAAAGTACTTATAGCTTATGCCAGCAAATACGGAACCACTGAAAAATGCGCCAACCTTTTAAAAGAAAAACTCAAAGGCGAAGTTGATGTTGTAAACCTGAAAAAAGAAAAACCCAGATTGTCGGATTATGATGCAGTAGTAATCGGCGGGCCGATTTATATAGGAAAGCTGAATAAAACGGTAGAAGACTTTTGCACAAACAACCTTCCGGTATTGGTTGATAAGAAAATTGGATTCTTTCTTTGTTGCATGGAACTTGATAAGCCAATCGAAGAATTGATATCAAAACATTATCCAAAGAAACTTGTTGATACCGCAGAAGCAGCCTCTGGGTTCGGCGGAGCATACTATGTATCAAAAATGAATTTTCTTTATAAAATGATGATTAAAAAGGCAGCCGGCATCGAGGAAGACAAGGTAAATATCCTATATGAGGAAATAGACAAATTCGCAGCTAAATTCAACTCCTGATCCAATCATCCGACGGATACTTAGACCAAAATAAAAAAGCTTCGGAATTTCGAAGCTTTTTGGCAGGGGAGACAGGATTCGAACCTGCAACTTACGGTTTTGGAGACCGTTGCTCTGCCAGTTGAACTACTCCCCTATGCAGTCTAGATGATTATACACTTGCATAATTTCACTGTCAATAATTTTAAGGGCTTTTTGAGATGGAAATTCTCAATTCCCTCCCCTGTTATCAGCGGTATCTGATATTATAGTCACAGTGAAAGAACGGGGGTAATAAAAATGAAATTTGCACAGGCCAGGGAACTTATAACACCTTCAATAAGAACCACCATGTCCGGTTATGCAAACAGAGTTAGAGAATTCCAGGGAATTCACGACGACCAATATGTAAAAACCGCATATATGGAAAGTAATGGAACTAAGCTAATGATCATTACATTCGACTTATGCCATTATGTTTACGAGCTTAATGAAGAGGTTATGTCATATGCTTCTAAAAATTATAATGTGCCTTTTGACAATATAATTATTAACTATTCACATACCCATGCCGGTCCCAAAATCACTTCACCGACCGAAAAGGAAGATCCCAGTCCCCTGCATTCTTTCTTCGTTGAAAGAGCTAAGTCCTGTATTGACAGGTGCTTTCTTAATGTTTTCGAAGGGACCCTGCAGATAGCCCGTACTTCCGGCAGGTGGAACATCAACCGGCGCCTGAAAACAGATACTGGATTTGAGATGCTTCCCAATCATAATGGAGTAACCGATGATGAACTGGTTATTATGACAGTCAGGGACAATGATAATGTAATACGTTCTGTATTCGTCAATTACTCCTGCCACCCTGTCACACTCTCCGGTACGTTATATCTTTCATCTGAATATCCCGGAAGAGTATGTAATATCCTGGAGTCCAGGTACTATGGTTCGATGGCTTTTTTCCTCCAGGGTGCCGCCGGCAACATGCGTCCCCTTGCTACAGCTGACAAAGGGCGTTTCAAAGCCTGTTCTTTTAATGAACTCAATGAGTTTTCAACAGCCGTAGCTGACCATGTTTCTTTAATAATTCACTCCGGGAACTTCATAAAAATTGAGCCGACTTTTAAAAGTATAAAATTTAAAATAGATATACCTGTAGAACCTATGCCTAAATCAGTTTTTGAAGAGCGTTTGAAAACCGGCCAGGGTTATCTTAAGAAACGTCTTGAAAGAGTAATCCGCGATTATGACAAAATTGAAGATTTTGCAACCATACACTGCGGAATCATTAAGCTGACCAATTATTTGTATATCCCCTACATGGGTGGTGAAATCGTTTATGAAGTCAAGCAACTTGTGCAGAAGGTCTTCTCACCCGCAGAGATTATATTTCTTGGGTACCACGAAGCATTAACCTATATTCCGGATGATAAAATTATCTCAGAAGGCGGATATGAGGGATTTGCCGCCCCAACAAATGCCGGTTTTCGCGGTCCGTTTAAAAAAGGCATAAATGATGTAATCACCAATGCCTTTAAAAACGCTTATGGAATATTAGCGGAGGGCTGATATTCCACTTTTGGGAAAATCACCCAATCATCCTATGGATAAGTGCGTGATTTTTAATATTTAAGTCTTTCTGTAAACTGTACCGGACATTTTTGCGACCAGCTTATCTCCTGATTTAACTTCCATGTCATATACTGCGATTTTTCTGTGGAACGAGACTTCCCTTGCTTCTGCCACAAGAAACTCCCCTTGCCTGACTGCTTCAAGAAATGAGATGGAGTTATCTATCGATACAGCAACAGGGCCATGGGAATTCGAGGCACATGCAAACGCCAGGTCCGCAAGGGTAAATATTGCACCGCCCTGGCAAATATCAACACCGTTAAGGTGCCGTTCTTCTACAGGCATTGAAGTCCTTGCATACCCTTTGCTGATTTCCTCGATTTTCATACCGCACATCTGTGCGAACCTGTCCCTGCTGAATCTTTTATAAATTTCTTCCATGATTCCTCCAAAGGATTATCTTAGTTCAGCCCCGGTTTTCTCTGCCAGGGTTTTTACAACATTTTCAAAGCTAGTACTGACTTCCTCTTCCGTCAGGGTCTTTTCAGGCGACCTGTAGACCATTGAGAACGCCATGCTTTTCTTTCCGGCACCGGTCTGTGCGCCTTTATAAATATCGAAGAATTCAACTTTTTCCAGATATGCTCCTGCATTCGCTTTAATGACCTTAATTATGGAGCCTGCCGTTACTTCATCATCAACAAGAATTGCAATGTCTCTCGTTACTGCAGGGTATTTAGGAAGTTCTTTGTATTTCCGGTCGAAATCTGAAATTTCATAAAGGATATTCATATCGAGTGTACCAAGCATTGTTTCTTCAGGCACTTCGAACTCCCCGCATGTTATGGGATTCACCTGGCCGATTATACCAAGTACACTATTATCTTTTTTCAGCATGGCGCATCTTCCCGGATGAAAAACCGGATTATCCGAAACAGGTGTATACTCGATACCCTTAATACCCAGTGTATCAGTAATTTCCTCAACAACGCCTTTGAGGTTAAAGAAACCGCCGCTGTTATACATACCGAGTGTCAGCACCGTCTTTTCATCAGGAAGATCGCTTCCGTCAACTGGGTGATAAGTAAATGACATCTCATAGAATGAGCCCTTTTCAACACTCCTATTGCTGTTTCTGGCAATTACCTTCATCATCTCAGGAAGTGTTGTTGTGCGCATAATGCTATAGTCTTCACCCAGAGGATTCCTGATTGAAACTGTTTTTCTTAAAGGATCGTCCGCATCAAGCCCAAGCCTATCGAAAACAGACGGACTAGTAAAAGAATATGTGTAAATTTCATACATGCCTGATGACAGGCAAACTCCTTCTACAATATCACGAAGCCTCTGTTTATATGACCGCTTGCCTTGGGTGGATCCCTCGCCTGCCAGCATTGTTGCCCTGATGTTATTGTATCCGTAAAATCTTGCGATTTCCTCGGCAAGGTCTGCCTCACACTGGATATCGGGCCTGAAGGATGGTGCGGTTACCATATCACCTTCAACCTTTATTTCAAGGGGAGTAAAAATATCAATCATTTCGTTTCGAGAAATATGTGTTCCGAGGAATGCATTTATTTTATCAACGCGTAATTCAATTTTTTCTTTTTCAGGGACTTCGCCGCAAATATCAACCAATCCCTTTACAACTTTTCCTGCACCCAGTTCTTCAACAAGTTCGCATGCCCTGTTTATCGCAGGCACGGTATTATTTAAATCCAGCCCTTTTTCAAAACGGCCTGAGGATTCAGTCCTCATAACCAGCTTCTGCGCCGTAAGGCGAACGCTTGTTGCCTTGAAATTAGCTGATTCAAAGAGAATGGTCTTTGTCGAATCTGTAACTTCACTGTCTGCGCCGCCCATGACTCCTGCTACGGCAACAGGCCTGTTTACATCCGCAATTACTAGCATCGATGAATCAAGCTTTCTGGGCTGGTCGTCAAGGGTATCGAGCATTTCGCCGTCTTCAGCTCTTCTTACTATAATTTTCTTCCCCCCGATATTATCTAGGTCGAAAGCATGCATAGGCTGCCCGTATTCAAGCATTACATAGTTCGTAATGTCAACAATATTGTTTATAGGGCGGACACCTGCATCCCGCAGCCGCTGCCTGAGCCATTCCGGAGAAGGCTTGATATCAACATCGGTAATGGCCCTTGCAGTATATCTTGGGCACAATGAGAAGTCTTTTACCTCTATTGAAATCATTTCGTTTATATTTCCTTTTGCAGATTCAGCCGGAGCAGGTTCTTGAACTTTGAAATCCGTCTTGAATGTTGCCGCTGCTTCCCTTGCAAGTCCTATGACTGAAAAACAGTCCGGTCTATTAGAAGTAATTTCAAATTCAATAATTGTTTCATCAAGGCCCAGTACGCCTGTAATATCCAGCCCGGTCTCTACTTCCTTATCAAGAACCATTATTCCGTCTTCAATGGCATTAGGATAATCGTTGACAGTAAGCTTTAGTTCCGATATCGAACACAGCATACCTTCCGACTCCACGCCCCTCAGCTTGCCTTTTTTAATTTTCAATCCACCTGGCAGCGATGAACCGTTTAGAGCCACAGGGACATAGTCTCCCTCTTTGAGATTCTTTGCCCCGGTGACTACCTGGATGGTGCTTTCTCCGACATCCACTTTTACGACAATCAATTTATCTGCATCAGGGTGAGGCAAAATTTCGGTGATTTTTCCTGTTACAACATTCTTAATATCCGCACCAAGAACTTCCCATCCCTCGACTTTAGAACCTGACATGGTCATTGCGTCGCAGAAATCTTTTATTCCGGCTTCAATTTTCGTATATTCTTTAATCCAACTATAAGGTATTTTCATTTTATCCTCCTAAAACTGGTCCAGAAAACGCAGGTCGTTTTCGAAAAGCAGTCTGAGATCACCAATGCTGTGCCTGCCCATCGCTGCCCTTTCAACGCCCATTCCAAATGCAAAACCACTGTAAATCTCCGGATCAATGCCGCATGCCTTCATGACATTCGGGTGGACCATCCCCGCTCCAAGTATTTCAATCCATCCTTCGCCCTTGCACACGCGGCAGCCGATTCCGCCGCATACCCAGCAAGATACATCAACTTCCGCACTGGGTTCGGTAAATGGGAAATGATGAGGCCTCAGTCGGATTTCAGTACTTTCACCAAATAGGTTTTTGGCAAAAAGCCTAAGGGTTCCTACAAGGTCTCCCATTGTAACGCCTTTGTCAATTACAAGTCCCTCAATCTGGTGGAAAACGGGAGAATGCGTAGCATCAACTGTATCAGCCCTGTATACCCTGCCCGGGCATATTATCTTAATTGGAGGCTGGGCGCTTTGCATTACGCGTATCTGCACCGGCGATGTCTGGGTTCTCAGCAACGTATTATCTGTTATATAAAATGTATCCTGTTCGTCACGCGAAGGATGGTTTTCCTCTGTATTCAAGGCATCGAAGTTATTATAAACTGTCTCAATCTCAGGTCCTTCGGCAATATCATAACCAAGGCCTATGAATATTTCTTCCATTTCTTCAATTGCCTGGGTCAGGGGATGTTTCTTACCTATGCCCTTCCGGTTGCCGGGTATTGTAACATCTATTTTTTCAAGTTCAAGTTTGGCAGCAAGGGCTTCCTTTTCAACCTGCTCTGCTACCTTTGTAAACATCTCTTCGATTTTCTGTCTTACCTCATTGGCAAGTTTCCCTATGACGGGCCGCTCTTCTTTGCTAAGCTTTCCCATTCCCCTTAGTACTTCGGTCAGCTTTCCCTTTTTACCAAGATATCTGACCCTTGCATCCTCAAGCATCTTCGCGTCTCTGATTTCGCTGATTTCATTTCCGGCAATTTCCAGAATCTCATTCAACTTCTGTTTCATTTGTGAAACCCCTTTCATGACATATCTTCTCATCCATGCATTTAATATAATACTGCAAAATCCGGATATTATAAATGCCCTCATCCCAAGGGACGAAGGCATGCTCCGCGGTACCACCCGATTTTTCGTTAAACGAACACTTAATGCATCATATAATGCCCGGATCTATAACGGTTCCAACCGGCGATTCCTACAAGATAAATCCTTCAGAATGCAGCTCCAAAGCGAACTTCATTTCCGTTACTCCGTAAAGCGCTTTCAGCCGCGGCGCTTCTCTCTGAACGTTCTCCCGGAAACTACTCCTCTTTTTCCCAGCCTTTGTTGCAGAAAGTATAACATATAGCAAATCATCATACAAGCTTATGAGTATTTCATCTTTATAACAGAAAAGCAACTCAAAATCCTCCGGGTGGCAAGTTATCCCACGGATAAATTAATTAACCTGTCACAGTATCAGACGTAAATCGAAGAGCTGACCCAAGGTCAGCTCTTCGAAAAGCAAAAATCCGGCGGCATCTTATAGATTACCGCCGGATTAAAAACTAATTAAAAGGAGTTGTTTGTTACTTAATAGATTTGTCATACAATAAAAAGTCTCTAGCGCTGTTATCAACAAAACCTTTATTCTGTTTTCCCTGGACCTTAGCCCAGAAAAGTGAACCCATTATAAATTTGTTATTACGCATTTTATTCATCTCCCTACCTCTTTATTTTACCCAGTGCACATTTTCTAAACATTGTATGCACGATTTGTTAAAACTTTTTTCCTACCTCTTCTTATTACTGAATCCGCAATCATTATTACCACAGCCATAAGCATGTTTATCCAAAATCCATTAATTATAATTCCACCAACGATTGCATCGCTTATTGTTATTGTCAGCATGTTCACAAATATGCTTGCCAGACCAAGTGTGAACAGATTCGCCGGCAGAGCCAGAGCTGTAAATACCGGCCTTATCAGCGTATTGAACAGCGCTAATACAAATGCCCCCAGAAGCAATAGCCCGATTGCTCCTGATACTTTCTCAAATAACAGCGAAAATACTATAATGATTGTGAAATATACAGCTGTTCTTAAAATTAATCTTCCCATTTTCTTACCTTACCTTTATTACTATTCTAACCCTGTCACCGTCTCCGCCGTCTGCATCAATATCCACAAGATCATACTTTCCGCCTTCGCCCAGGCTGTCAAATGCTACTATCACAGCCGGAAGCGCTTTTTTTACTTCTCTAACTTTCTTCTTTCCGAAGGTTCCCACCAGGTCCATCAATTCTATGACCTGCCATATAAGTTCCTGCAAAATGAATAGTGGGAGCGGCGGCAGCCATAACCTGAAACGTTTGATTCTCATGTGAATTATCAGCCAGTAGCCTTTAGTCAACATAGATCTTTACCGTTGCCCCGCCTTCTTCGCCTGATGCATCAATATTGACAATCTCTTCATCCATTTCTCCGTTTTCGATAGCTTCAAGCAATTCTTTCAAGTTTAGTTCATCAATGTTGAACCCTTCTTTTTCCATCTCTGACTTCGCTGAATCAGGAATCATTTTCGTAAGGCTGGTGAGTTTCTTAGCAACACTTATGGGAATATTCACATTAACCTTAGCTTTAGTTTTCCCGCCGCCACTGCCTTCCCCGGCATCAATCCTAATCCTGAACATTTTTTTATGGCTTTTAACTTTCGGAACCTTTGGAGGTTCAGGTATTTTATTGTCAACACCCAGCGCCTCTATTAGTTCAAGTGCTTCCGCAGCTGTTATTTTTCCATCTTCAACCATTTTTAGAATTTTTTGTTTTTCATCCATTTTACTTACCCAGCTTCCTTTCTTTTATCAGTTCGGTTGCTTCCTTCGGTGTCAGTTCTCCATCCTCGAGCCTTTTAAGAATATCTGAATTATCTATTGTCTCAACCGGTTCATCCGGCATGTATCCCATTGCACGTATTACATCATCCAGTTTTCCCCTGACTGTCGGGTATGATATCCCAAGATCTTTTTCCACTTCCTTTATGCTTCCCCTGTTCTTCATAAATATTTCTATGAAATATCTGTCTGCGTCCGATAAGGAACAAAATTTGCATCCTTCGTAGTATCCTGACAATTCGCTTCCGCATGTACTGCAGGTCAGTTTTGTTATCGCAAATTCCCCTTCGCATACCGGACATTTTCCTGGTGCTTTATATGTAGCCATTAGCTTGCCTCCTCTTTATTATATATGCATTATAACGCCGGCAATTTACGTTGTCAAGCATAAATGTTAATTTATTTAAGTTTACTATTAATTTTCTTAATTCTCTTAAGACATTTTCTTAATTTTCTAAATTTTTCACGCAACTAACTTCTTTTTTCAATAAAATATGTCATATTTGCACCAGTAATGCACGTTATAGTGTTGTTATGGCTTTCAAACAAATTACAAATCCCGTTTATTTTATACTATAGCTTTACTTTTAACCGACTGTTCCGTTAAGAATTCAATTAACGAATTTTGCATGAATGCACAAGATTATACGAAAATATCTACACAACACCAACTCCTAAAGCACCTACGCCGAACATGCTTCATTTGCAAGCCCTGGCTCCTCCCTTTACCCCAACAAAAAACCTCTCACAATCTTAATAAAGCTTGGCCTTTCAGCAGCGGGACAAACCATCGGAAATGAAGGAGCGACGGTTTCTATGCACAAAAATCCGGCGACCTCTACTTTAAAATAGTGTACCGCCGGAATTCAACCATGTTTTAAGGGATATCATTTACTTTATATATCTGTCATTTATTAGAAAATCTTTAGCGCTGTTCTCAATAAATCTCTTATTCCTTTTTCCTGTGACGCTTGCCCAGAAAAGTGATCCTGCTTTAAATTCATTATTACGCATTTTCTTTCCTCCTCTTTGTTATATGAACATTATAACTCTTAATATTTACTCTGTCAAGTAAATTATTAAATAAATTAATATTTTTTTTAAATAACTTAATAATTTTAACTATTTTACTTAATTTTGTAAATATCCACTCATTTTTAAGCCGAAATTATATAATTTTTGTCATCTGTTGTTAAAATATTCTATGCTATAATTCGTTTATGAGCATTAAAAAAATAAATTTATTAATAATTTTTATACTAATATCAGTAATTTTATGTAGTTGCGCTCTATTTGACACCATCGAAAAACCGCCCGCTGAACCGATCGGGCCCAAATCCTCATCTACCCAATCTCCTATAAACACAGGTACTCCTGAACCTACGACTTCAGATTCTCCTGCAATAACCCAATCTCCTGAATCGTCTCCCATTGAATTCAGTATTCTGGCCGCCGGAGATGTAATGGCTCATGTTGATAATTTAAATTCTGCATATAATTCTGATACAGGCGAGTATTCTTTTATTGAAAATTATATCCATGTAAAGGAAATAATTGAAAATGCAGATTTTGCACTGTGCAATCTTGAAACAGTTACAGCCGGTGAAGAATCGGAATATTCCAGCTATCCCCTTTTCAATACTCCGGCCGCAATACTGGACGGATTGAAGTTTGCCGGTTTCGATGCTTTGGTAACTGCAAACAACCATTCACTGGACCGAGGTGAAAATGGAATACTGCAAACACTTAAAGAAATAGAAAACAGAGAAATGCTGGCCACAGGCACTTATTCGGTTAAAGGCACAAATTACCTGACAGTTGATATCAAGGGAATACAGGTAAGTATTCTGGCATATACGCAGCATCTTAACGGCAACCTTCCATTGCTGTCAAAAGACAAACATTTCATGATAAACCAGATGGATAAAGAAAAAATTATCGGTGATATTAAGGCTGCATCCCTTCACTCTGAACTTATTTTGGTATATCTTCATTGGGGCAGCGAATATACAAGGGGCACCGAAGACTGGCAGCCTGCTTATGCTTACGACCTGATTGAAGCCGGTGCCGATGTAATACTGGGGACGCACCCCCATGTCATAAGGCCGGATGAAGTAATAATGCATAATGGCAAAGCCAAGTATATCATCTACTCAATGGGAAATTTTATATCAAATTTCATAAGGGAAGACAACAGGAATAACGCAATCTATACCGAAGACGGCGTCATGATAAATCTCAGTTTCATTGTTGGCGAATCCGGCTCTGTTGAACTTGCGGGGGTAGATCCCATACCCACCTGGCCATACAAGTACACAGATGAAACCGGGATCCACTATGAGATAATCCCGGTTGAAGATAATTATTCAATCGCCCATGATATTCCCTATGCAGATAAAGAAGCCCGGAACTCTTATGATAGAACAATGGAATCTCTTTCAGGCTATATTCCGCATTAGCTAAAACTCAATGGCCCTGACCTTAATAATTCCATTGATACTCCTTAGTTTCGTGAGGATCTCTTCTTCGATTTCCGAGTCAGTATCAACAAGCGTATATTGGAATCCCCCGTGCCCTTTATTTATCATATTCTCAATATTAATCTTATCTTCTGCGAGTATTGAAGATATCTGACTCAGCATAGATGGTATGTTCCTGTGTATAATACAAAGCCTCATGGGTGAATTGGGCTCAAGTACAACCGCCGGGAAGTTCACCGAATTAATTATGTTCCCCTTTTCCAGGAATTCCATAACCTGCTTGACAGCCATGACAGCACAATTCTCCTCCGACTCATATGTAGATGCACCAAGATGCGGGATGGACACAATTCCCGGTTTCCCAATTAAATCAGCCGATGGGAAATCAGTGACATATCTTGCTATTTTCCCTGATTCAATTCCATCTAATACAGCCTGCTCATCAATCAATCCATTGCGTGAGAAGTTTAAAAGCCTTGTCCCGTCTTGCATTTCAGCCACTGCATCACTTCCTATCAGACCCTTTGTAGAATCAAGCAGCGGCACATGAATTGTTATATAATCGCAATTCCTGTATATTTCTTCAGGGCCGTCAGCCTTATGAACTTCACGGTGAAGGCCCCAGGCATGGTCTATTGAAATAAACGGGTCGTAACCGATGACTTCCATGCCAAGTTCCTGAGCCGCATTTGCAACCATGACTCCTATTGCACCCAGTCCTATGACACCCAGCTTCTTTCCTTTGATTTCAGGTCCCTTGAATTTCGATTTATTGCCTTCAACCATTTTGGGAATATCAGTCTCCCCCTCCAGACCAGCTGCAAACGCCAGGGCTCCCGTCACATCCCTTGAAGCAAGGAATAGTCCGCAGATAACAAGCTCTTTGACAGCATTGGCATTAGCTCCAGGTGTATTGAATACAACGATTCCGTTTTCGGAACAGGCTGCTATAGGTATGTTGTTCACCCCTGCTCCTGCTCTCGCTATACAGCAAATATCTTTATTGACCGAATCCTCGTCAAGTTTATAACTTCTTAATACTATGGCATTCGGAGACTCAATGTCTGCAGAGACTTCATATTTGGAGTCTTTAAAAAGTCCCAGGCCCTTTTCCGAGATTTTGTTATAAGTTTTAATCCTGTACATTTCCGGTCCTTTCTACTTTGACGGAGAAAGCTTCGCCGCCTGATTCATTTATTCCGCAGAATGTCATATTTTCACCAATTATTTTAACACATTCGCTTTCCTTTAGTTCCGAAGAATAATTAACCGTTAATGAGTATGCCGGGCCGCCTTTGAAAAACTCAGATCCCATGCAGTCGCAGGCCCACGCTATATAACAAGAATTGTTTGCATGGCCGAGGATATCCACATCTGAGTATCCGACAGTTCTCTCTATCAGCATCTGAGCGCCCTTATCGACAACCGGCTTAGGAGGGCTGTCCATATTCACATTCTCATTATTAACCCTCGGGAAATCTTTTCCGAAATCCCGGTCCCGGACGGGTCGTCTGGTCCTAAGGTCTATTACCAGCCACATCGATCTTGCCTCTGCGTTTTTTTTATCATTGACCGCTATCTCAAATTCCCTGATATAAAAAAGCCGCTCGATGCCGCGGGGATAAGTTTTAATTTTGAGCGAATCCCCTATCGAGGGCATTGACTCAATATTAATTTTCATGCGTGCCAGTATAAAAGTCCGGTTCATTTCATGCATCTGCTTCATCCCCACTCCCATATGCTCAGCATGGATCATTGCGCATTCTTGCATGAATTTAAACAACTCTGACGCTTTTAGCCTTCCGAAACAGTCACAGTGACTAACTTCAACCTTAAATTCTTTTTCAAATACCCTGACCATTCTGAATCCTTTCAATGGAAATCTTCCAGCTGCCGTCAGTTAGATCGTTAATCCTGATTCCTTCCGGGACGACGGCTCTGAAATGCTTTATGCCTTTTTCAACCGACCAACTGATATCAATCTTACCATAGGGAGTCGGTATACTCCCCTCGCACCATTCAATGTCCACTTCAGGAATTTTTAACGTCATTTCCCTAAATCCCTTATCAGAGGGTGTTAAGCCCAGAATATATTTAATAAAAATATATCCCGGAGCAGACGACCATGAATGGCAGTAGCTCCTAGTTCTTGAGTTTTCATAAAATCCAGGGAAAACCTCCCAGCAGGTGGAAGAATTATACCGCAGCATCATACCCCACCTGTCTTTTATATCTTTTATTATATCCGCATCATAACCATAACTGTGGCGTATTTCAAAAAGATAGAAAAACATAAATGGGGAACCCGGCTGAATCCAATCCGAAGAATCCCCCAGCAATCTTCCCAGGACACTATTCCTGCGGTTTTCATCTCTTATTAACCCATATAACTCCAGAATTGAATGAGTCTGCACACTAATTGTGGTGGAATAGCCCTTTCCCCTGGTCCAACCGTCTGCATAAGCAGCTTTGTCAGGCAGCCAGAGTTTTTCATCCATATAATTCAAAAGACTATCTTCTGCTTCACTAAACAAGGTTCTGTCATCTTCTAATCCAAGATTTGCCGCAAGCCTTTTTGCGAACCCAAAACAATGTGCAAGAAGCCCTTGCTGGACTGTCACAACCCCCTCATTTCCTATGTCCATTGGCGCCCAGTCAATCATATTCCAGGCCGAAATATAGAAAGCCCCGTCGCTCTCGATGAAATTAGAATAATATTCAAGTGTCTTCTTTATTTCCGGATATAACTCAAATCCGGTAGTTTCATCGCCTGTATAGAAAATGTATTGCTCTATTGCCACCATCCAATTTAATGTCCAGACAGGGATTGCGGCCTCCCAGTCAGTAGGCATTAAGGCCGGTAAAAGCTCTGTATACTTCCTGCCTAGAGGAACTTGGTTAATACAATGCTTCAGTAATTCATATTCGCCAAAATAAAAAGCACTGACTACAGCACTGACCTGGGCATCCCCGCTCCAGTATGCCTGCTCAAATGTCGGACTGTCAGTAAATGTATCTTCGCTGCACAACTGGTTTGTTCGACGGGAGATTTCGAATATCTTGTTAAGCTGCCAGTCGCTGCATCTGAAATTACCATTTCTGCTTACCGGATAACTTGCCTGATGCACAATAACATCCATTACTTCAACAGGCTTTTCCATTCCCCTGAAAACAAGCATCATATACCTAAGCCCAATCCTGGTCATCGTATTATATTCCTGCCAGCCATCCGCACAGATATATCTTATGCTATTGTTCAAACCAAAGGTGTAATCTATTTCCCCATTGTACATATTTTCATAACAGTAAATATCCATAACGGTACCCGCCGCAGCCTTCAGACGGAATTCAATGCTGCCCACATACATTTCATTGAAATCCAGTATTACCATTGCATCATTGCCTTTATCCGGCACATTTAATCGTAATACATCATTATTGCCGTGCAGGATGCCGCTATGCTCTGAAATTATAGGCATGTCTTTGACAGTCACCGCATTTTTAACAAGCGAATAAATATATTCGTCACGGAATATATATTCAGAATCAACAAAACTAAAATTATATCCGCAGTCTTTCAGCTCATCCATCGATGTAAGGGAAAATATATCGTCTGCCGTTTCCGGGACTACGCCGTATCCATCATAATCCACCAGCCCCCCGTAAATTTTTGAGTAGCCGTCCATCTTATTCGGGATTTGGGCTATAGGCCCAACCACAAAGAAATCGGAAAACTCAACTTCGCATTCAAACTCATATTCCATATGTACAAAAAGGTCGTCGAATTTCGCTGACAATTTCATAAGAAAAAGCTGTTCTCCGCGAGTCACTTCCACACTACGTTCCCTATCCCTTTTCCCAAGTTCATACAGCTTTCCGCCGATTCTATAATCGCCGTGCATCCCGTTCCATTTATTGGTCGGGAAGTTTATTATCCCGCTGCAGTATTTTTCGCTTTTTATAACAGCACCGACATATGCTGTCATGATTGTGGCATTCGCATCACGCCTGCCCGGGAAGAATGCATTTCTAGTATTAACTGAAACAACTTTTCTTCCGGAATATGTCTCCCTGACAGCTTCAATTGTTTCAGGTCTGTACGGTGAATTGTCAAAGTACTTAATCGGGCGACGGGTTAGATTTCCCCAGTTGCTGTTTATAATTTCAGCTTTTTCCCATTCGGAATCATCAAAGCCCGGTTTCATCCAATCGAAAGAGAATTTACGTGCATCATAGTATTCCATAAAACCAAGGTTCACATTTCTTTTAACGGTTTTCGAAACCAGCCCGAGGTCGCGTGAAAAACAGCAGTTTCCATCGGATTCAGCGGCAACCTCTCCGCCATATTCAACTGAGAAGACCAGTCCTCCTTTGTTGGCTATGCTCTGGTATGTAGACCATCCGTAATCCCAAACCCTTACTGCCAGAAGGTTTTCACCTTCTTTTATATCTGCACTGACGTCGTATTCGTCATAAAACCATCTTTCTAAAGTAGAACGCACCGGACCCCGTCCTGATTCCCTGCCGTTAATATACAGGATATACCTTGTATCGGCGCTAATTTTTACTACCGTGCTCTTTTTTGTATCAGCATTGAACTTCCTGCGGAAGCAGAGCGCCGTATTTTCTTTATCAGCGATTTTGCCCCCCCATATCCAACTTGTATTTAATCCCATTTTATTTACCTTTCTTTTCGCATGTATATTTTGATTTGTAGACGCTTCCCGTCCCTTTTCTCCTTACGATTACCCCGGGCCGGGTGCTGTTGAAATCCTTTGTATAGCTATTAACGAGGAACACAATAGTTTCAGACTCGCCTTTCATATCAAGGAAAACAGTTTTGTCATCCATATCAAATTTGACTTTCCAGTCCTTATCCCCATTGAATTTTCTGATATCAAACAGGTGCTGGTAGCCTTCTTCTGTTCCAATACCGGCAACTTCTTCTGTTTCATATTCACAGGAAAGACGGCCTTTACAGTAGAAAAGCCAGTCTATATTGTATTCTTCAACGCCTTTAATAGTGAATTCATCATACACAACAGGACCTTCTATCTTAAGATCCCTGGTGTAATCGCAGCATTCATAAACATTCTTGCTTTTTGCCCTGATGCGGTTTTCATCATAATATTCGACAATTCCTTCAGGCCATATGCCCTCGCCGACTGGTTCGTACTTCTGATCCATCATATCAAGTATTACTGTATTATGAGACAGTGTTTTATGCTGCCATTCCCGGAATATCTTTGTGCTGTACCCATTGCTTCCCAAGTCTTCCGAAACCACGTCGCCGTAAAAACACAATTCTATGGTCATAACATCAGGATGTGCATGGCTAATTGTTTTAATGCCTGTTTTTAAGAAGATTTCAGTTGTTTCGTTTTTAAGTATCGCACAGAATGAATCCGGATTATTCTGGGAGCCGAAATGCGGCAACCCTTTGTTTTCATAACCGGGATTGAAGAGAAGCCGTTCAGGAATTGACGGGCCACCGCCTTCGTACGCACTGCCAAGGACCTGCTTGATATAATCATTGTCCAGAATCGCCGCTGCGTACTCAAGCTGCTGTTTATATTTGGTTAACTCGACCTCCGGCCATCCGTCGCTGGGATTGGGCAGCCTGCCGTTGCTGAACATATTCTTTATAGGAAACATATACAGGTCGTTTGCATATTTATATAATTCGGCCGAATCAGGTATCTCAAGATTATATTTCTTCGCGAAATACATAAGGAACGTAACAGGGTGTGCACAATAAAAATGATAGTGGGGAGAATATTCGAACCACATTCCCTCTTTGGTAACCCCTCTTCTCATCTGGTCCATAATCCCAAACCGCGAGTAAAAGGCATTATTGATTATTTTATCATCATTAAAAAACAGGCCTATGATGCCTTCAGCAGCTTTCATCCATGCCGGGATATTGTAAATCTTATTGGAAAACTGGTCGTACATGTCAGCCTGAGGGATAAACAGCTTTTCATGCCACTTATCCAGCTGTTCAGAAGTAAGTGCATCCCTTGCCATATCCATTCCGAATATACCCTGTATCAAGCCGACTGCATCGGAAAGGTTGATGCCGGTGAGTTTGCCTTCAAACCGCTTTGCCGGCGATTCTACTGTAAAATCCTCATAATTGTCTGAAAAGAAATCCATGACTTTAGCTATAAATTCAGGATACTTCTCATCCCCGTCGAGTTTATAAAGAGCGCCTGCCTTAAAACAGGTTCCCAGTGTCCGACCCCTGTAAGACGCGGTCCAGGCATTATCTTTTTTCGATCCTGTGTTAACTTTACCGCATACTGAACACACATGCGCATTGGGTGAATTCTCATCAAACCTCAGTCTTCCGGCACAGTCGTCGCAGTGGTAATTGTGGCCCCATCCGGCTGTCCTTGATGCATCGTCACGGTATGTCTCAACAAAAGCATCAGTAACTGACTTCATGGAATCATATAATTCACGAGCCCACTCAAAATCATTTATCTTCTTTTTTACCTGATTCCATTTAATAATTTCCATTTTCAACCTGCTTTCCGACTGATTATTTAAACATGGATTGAAGCGCCCAGGCCAATAGCATCACAAGGAACATTCCGACTATAGCCCAGGCGAATATTTTTCTGTTTTTATGCGCTTGAGTACCCTTTTTAGCCGGGTCATTGCGCTCTTCGGTCCTGACGACTGAAGTAAACTCAACAGCCATTTGAAAGTCTTCGTCATTAACATAAATCTCTGCCGGTACGGAATGTGATTCTCCAAATAATATCCTGGTGTATCCCCGAACATTCGGCCTTTTTATGATATATGGTATTTTGTTCTGTTTTAGTATACCTTCGTAAAGATATAATTCAACATTATCACTTATTTCCCTGAGTAGTTTTTCTGCCATTGCCAAACCCCCGTTCTTTGTAATGCATTATATCAGATGAAGCCGTTCATACATGCAGAAATTTTACTTTATCACCTGATTTAAGCTGCCCTGCAATTCTCATATTCTTTTTTTCAACAACTGCCCAGACGGGATATCCGCCCGTGGTCTGCCCATCGTACATGATTATTATCGGATTTCCATTTCCAGGCAATTGTATACATCCGGGAAATACAGGTCTTGTTACTATGCTTTTGGCGATTGGCACAATCTGCAAATCGTGGCTTAAGCGTATGCCCATCCTGTCATAATGTTTACTTACTGTGAAAGATGCATTCTCAAGCCGCTTCAGGTATTTTGAAGGGAAAATCCCGGCGTCAGGCCCCTGCCTGAATCGGATGACATATTCCCCCTTTTCTTCAATATATGAATTTTGATAATAACCGCTTCCATCCGCAGCTTCAATTTCGCCTATTTGAAAAATTTCCCCGCCTACCAGTTTCTCGCCGCGGTACATTGATTTGCTGCCAAGCCTTAAAGGCACATCAATTCCTCCCTGTACGTGGATATATGCACGTAAACCACATCGCATTCGGCTGAATTTCATTATATCGCCTTTTTTAACCAATACAGGTTTTCCCGGGTTTAAAGCTGTCTTTTTATTAAGGATTTCAGCACCGAGATCTGCTCCTGTTACACAGATTTTTATATTATCCAAAAATTCACATTCAAATCCGGGGCCAGTGATTTCTATGGCTGCTGCTCCCGGATTATTCCCAAGCAGCAGATTGCCTTTTCTAAAAGCATATTGATCCATAGCCCCTGAAAGAGGAACCCCGAATTTTCTATATCCGTACCTACCGGCGTCTTGTATTGATGAGTATATGCCGGGAAGAATTATTTTAATCATTTAAAAATCACATCCCCGGCAGAAGCCCTTATAAATTTAACGGTATCGCCTGCCTGGATTGGAAACGGGTTTGTTTCCCCCTGTCTGTATAATTCAAATGCGGTCCTGCCGATCAGCATCCATCCCCCGGGACTTTCTTCGGAATAAATTCCTGTTTGACTACCTGCGATTCCAACAGATCCCTTAGGTATTCGGAGTCTGGGTTTTTCAAGTCTCTCGCATGCTATTCTTTCATCCATTCCTCCCAGATAACAGAACCCCGGCATAAATCCAAGCATATAAACACGGTAATCTACGGAACAGTGCAATCTGATGACTTCTTCCTCAGTGATTCCATTTACTTTGGCTACATGTCTTATATCGGGCCCATACTCACCGCCGTAGACCACGGGAATTTCAATTGTCTGTCCCTTTTCTTCAGAAATTACCGGATTAAGTCTTTTCATGTAGCTGATTAATTTTTTAGAACTGATTTTTTTGTTGTCATATTCTATAAGCAGGCTTGAATATGCAGGGATAACCTCGATGACAGCCTCATGGCTGATGCATCCTGCCAGTGCAACTATATATGAGTTAATCTTCTTATCAATTTTATTCCCGAATTCTAATAGAAGATAATCCTCAGCAGGCTCGAAAATCTTATAATGCATCTCGTCTCCCGATAATAATATTATTTAAGGTTAGAATTTCATTAATGGCCTCTGCAATCAATACCGCTCCAGGGGTATCTCCATGTAAGCATATTGTATCAATCGATGCATCCGATTCCTCTCCGTCGATAGACTTCAGTTTCCCTGTCATTACCATATTGAGCACACGTTCGGCTATATATTCTTTATCATGCAGTACAGAGCCTTTTATTTTTCTGGAAATCAGTTTTCCCGTGCGGTCATACTCCCTGTCTGCAAAACCCTCGCTGAAATAAAACCCGCCTGCAGCCTGGACAGCTTTTTCAGACTCAGAGCCAGCAAGTGTAAAAAATGGTATATTGCCGAATTCCTTTATTACTCCTGAAACCAGCAAAAGCATCAGATTATAATCGGTTGCTGCGCGGCTGTATAAGGCTCCGTGCAGTTTGATATGGCTGATAGTTGAATTTTCTTTTTCAGCTATTGAAACAAAAGTTCTGATTTGCCCTAAAACTGTTTCTAGAATGAACTTGGGTTCCTGGCCGGTCTCCAGCCTTCCGAAATTCTCTTTATCAGCATAGCCGGGGTGAGCTCCGACCTTGACTCCCTTAGCCTTTGCAAGGCGGATTGACTTTCTTATCGTATCAAAATCACCTGCGTGCCCGCCGCAGGCAATGTTAGCACTGCTTATATATCTGATAACAGAACCATCATCACATTTGTTCTCGCCCATGTCGCAATTGAGATCGATAATCTTCATATTACTATAAATCCTTTGATGAAAGATAGGATGCAATGTAATTCTCCATGCCGTCGTAGTGCTTTTGGGTCAGTTCTTTCATCATTTCAACATCAGCCCCAAACTCACAGGCTTTTAGGGCTGTTTCATGATTCCTGACAAAGTAATCCCACGCTTCCATATCAAAAGCAGGAACATGATAATTTCTGTATATCCAAACCGGAAAGCTGCCGGGTGTGGTTCCGAAAGCCAGGAATAGCTCTCCCGGGTATTCACCTCTTCTGAATTTAGCACTATACGGCACTGCCAAATCCCTGCATTTTTGAACATATGCTAAATCGTCCTTACCTACACCGGGGCCAAAAAACTGGTCAAATGTTATCCCGCCGGGATAACAATGAAGAGAAAACACGGAAATTGGATTCAATGATTTAATAAACTTAATAATTGCATTGGTTTCAGGCTCTGATACCGGTCTCGGTCCCCTGTATGTGGCAGACTCGGGATCCGCCGTACTCAGCCCGTACATCTCATTTATTATTTCCCAGTCAGACGGAAAATTCCTGTTCAAATCCACTCCAGCAGAATTAACCCTTAGGTATGAAGTATGCCCTTCAGCCATTCTCTCTGCTTCGTCGGGATTTGCAGACGGCATTACAGCAACTCCGACTTTCTCAAAGAATCCTTCATCTTTTTCAATAAGAAATTTCTCCATGATGTCAAGGACAGTGAACTGCCCTGCTTCGGCAGCATGAATTCCTCCGACTAATACGACCGCCCTTTCCATATTGCCTTTTTTAAGAGCGAACATTTCGCGGCCTTTAACTGAATAGCCGAAATTCACATACTTAATATCTTTATATATTTTTGCAATCCTCTTCGCCTCTGATATTGTCCTTTCATGAGTCCATATGACATCGTTGTCGACAGCTCTTGCTGCAAGCGGAGACAGCGGTCTGTCATTCATATTAGTCGTCAGCCAGTAAATATAGACTTTATTTTTTATAACATCAGCATCAGTCCACCTGAACATGTTTTCCGACTTCCGCTCCGGCCTTCCCGAAAATATTAGCTCAGCTTCAGCAATGTCTTCGGTTTCAAAGTATTCGTTCCGCATTTTATTATAGTAAAAGCCGGTTGCTTCCTTTTTATAAACGGAAATTTCAAGACCGTCGGGTAAACCCGGGAAGTTCTCCGGCTCTCGCCTTACATTCGGGCTTATGTTAAAATCAATGACAATCTTTCCGTCAATCGACTTAATACTGGTATTCCATATTAGTGAAAAAGCCATACTCCCTCATTCCCATTCAATTGTCTGTCGGATAGTTGAATAATTTTTCCGACTACTAACTTGATAATATTATGTTGTTAAGGTTATTTTAGCATAAAAAAAGACCACCCGATGGTGGTCTTGATGTTGTTTGGGCTATTTTATAATCTCCCCGCGTCTGTATGCCGCCCAGACATTTTCAAACCAGCTTTCGCCGGATGGTATAGGACGTATGTCCTCCCAGTCCACTTTGAAGTCAGGCTGCGCTCCTTCAAGTTCCATGCTGATGACACAGGCTTTCTGAAGGAGGTCGCCGTTGTCCAGTGTGAATTTGAAGTCATCGGAAAGCTTTTCAAGGGGCAGAATCCCCTTTTCATCACTTACAAGGTACGAACCCCTTGAGCGTCCGCCGTTGCTGATAAATTCAACAATAGCCTTAAGATAAACAATCTGTGTAACGAGAATGTCCCTGTTCCTGAATGCTTCCACAAGCTCCCAATCCGCACCTGTTATGGTTTTGGATTCGAAAGCAGCCAGTTCTTTAATAGATTCATCCAAAGCTTTTTCAGCTTCTTCCAGAGACCTGATGTGAGCCCCTGCCTTAGTCATCCTCGCCTGTAAACCAAGCCTGTTGCTGATTATGTTCGAGCTGCCTTCATTAGCCAGAATCCTATTAGCACGAGTCATATTTTCGGATATTGCACCTTCAACGGCCTTAATAAAATCTTTGGTAGCCATAGGTTCGTCCGTATAATTCGCAGCTATGAACTGTGCGGCTCTGAAAGACCCTACCTGAGTAGAGTTTAAAGCGCTTCCGCCGGGTCTGTATACGCCGAATGTGCCGTTTACTTCACCTACGGGGAATAGATGCTTAAGATTGCTTTCCCACCAGATGTTACCCTTTAGCCCGCCGTTGTTGTGCTGTGCGCAGACAGCGATTTCGAGGTATTCAGTGGATATGTCGATTCCATTGTTGGCATAAAGGTCGATAGCCGGCTGGTTCATGTGGGCAAGCCTTTCAATCGGCGTTCCGAACAATGCGTTTGAATTCTTAAGGTAATCGTAGCTTTCGCTACCGAGCATTGAGAAGTCAAATTCACTGTCTTTCATACTGCAGGTGGGATTCGTCATAAAATCCATGAATACTCTGCGGCCTTTAATCTGCGTTTCATTATAAACCAGGATATCTATAATTGAAGAACCGAAGTTTTCAATTTTCCTCGGATCGAAAGGCCATTGGTATCCCTTAAGGAAAATTGCATCAAGCATTTTGCCTTTATCATCAAAATACTCATCAAGGAATTCCTGTTCGTCATTGCCATCTGCATCAGTTGATAAATATCTGGGAATTACCTGCTGGTATGTGCCGGAAAGATTCCACCTGAATTTAGTTGAAGCAATACCATATTGCGATTCGGTAAGGTTTATGCCCTCTGCGCCTGCTTCGTAAGCAATCCCGGAACTTCCCAGGTGACTGACGGGATATACACTTGTAAGGTATATGCCGGCAGGTCCACCGGTGGCGAAAATAACGTTTGTGCAATTAAACAGTGTAAATCCCTTATTTGGAGCACTCTGGTTCTTTGTATCGACTGCCAGTAGTCCAACGGCGTTTTCACCCTGGGTGAGCACTGCTATAACCACATATCCATCAAAGATATTAATTCTTTTGTTCTGAATTTGGATTTCAAGTTTTTCAGTCATGAACTTCGAGGTAAGCGGACCTGCTGAAGTCGCTCTTTCCCTTGGGTCATGGTCGGTCTTGTAACCGATATATTCGCCGAATTTATTGTGCGGGAAAGGAACGCCTATCGATGCAAGCTTATAAAATCCCTTTGCGCTGAGTGCAGCTTCAACAAGTGCTATATCGCCGTGCATGCTTCCTCCCTTGAAAAGCGTACTTGCCATTTCAAAGACTGAATCAGGCGTATTCCCTGATAGTGTAAGCTTATAATATGTTTGCTTGTCAGACCCGGTATTCCTTGATGTACCCATCATAATGCCTTCGGTAATGATGGCAATGTCTTTCTGACCGAGGTCATAAAGCGAATCCGCAGCATTGTATCCTGCAGCCCCGGTACCCAGCACTATTGTATTCATACTGAACACATCAAAATCTATTCCATTGATTTTTACAATTTCTTTATTCATCATATCCTCCGTTTATAATCTCTGGATGTGGAAACCGCCATCCACATTAACAACCTCTCCCGTTGAGAAAGAGAATTTATCAGAGCAGAACGCAGAGACGGCATTTGCAATATCCTCAGGATAACCCCATCTCTTAATGGGAGTAAGGCCTTCTGCAATAAGTTTATCGTATTTTCCCTTAACAACTTCCGTCATCGGCGTTAGGATTATGCCCGGGCGGATTTCATATACATTAATTCCATATTCAGCCAGCCTGTCTGCAAACAGCTTGGTAACCATACTGACTCCGGCCTTGGATATACAGTATTCGCCCCTGGAAACGGAAGATACATATGATGACATTGAAGCTATATTAACTACCTTAGGCCTGTAATCATCAACTTTTCCAGTCAATTCAATCATTTTATTGGCGACGGCCTGTGTTAGGAAAAATGTACCTTTAAGATTGATATTCATAACAAAATCATAACTTTCTTCAGTGGTTTCCAGAATATCCATTCTCACCCTAGGCGCTACACCGGCGTTATTTACCAGGACATCAATTCTCCCGAATTTCGCCATGGTTTCTCCAACAACCGCATCCCTGCTTTCAGCACTGGTTATATCGCCCCTGAGGTACAGGACCTCCATGCCTGTTTCTTCGATAGGTGTTATATTTTCAGCCACATCCTCCTGCTTCAGGACATCCATGATTGCAATCGAATATCCGTCCTTTGCCAATTGGAGCGCAATTCCGTTTCCAATTCCCCTGGCTGCGCCTGTTACCAGAGCTACTTTTTTCTGACCCATTATACTTTCCTCCTAAACCAATGTTTTCAAAATTGCTTCTGCGGCTTTGCGGCCTTCGCCTGCAGCCTGGACCACCGTGGTCCCTCCGTTAACTATATCCCCGCCTGCGTATACTTTGTCACGCGATGTTTTAAAATTCTTATCAACTGTTATTATTCCCCACTTGTTATCAACTCCAGGCAGAGCTTCCGTAAGGTTCTCATCTACCTGCTGACCTGTTGCCTCTATACAGATATCAACAGGAAGTATATATTCAGAATCCGGGATCATAACAGGCCGCGCCCTGCCCGAATCATCAAGTTCGCCAAGCATGGTGTGCGATATCTTAATCCCGGTTAGCTTATCCTCACCGGCATATGCCGTTGGCTGGCTGAGAATCATGAAGTGAACCCCCAGGTCAAGGGCATGACGCACTTCCTCATTCCACGCGGGAAGTTCATGAAAAGAACGCCTGTATATCAAGTAAACATTCCTCAGTCCCCTGTTTTTAAGTGATGCGACTGCATCCATGGCAGTATTTCCCCCGCCGATGACAGCTCCGGTCATTCCGGATTCCAGTTTTATGCCTTCTGTTTTGTTTTTATAAAGGAAATCCAACGCATCATAAACACCATTAGGTTTATGGTCGAATTTCAAAGTTGTTGTCTTGCACATCCCGGCACCGACGAATACAGCGTATACTCCTGTGGCAAGAATATCATCAAGGCTGAAATCCCTGCTTATCGGGGAGCTATATTTAATTGTGAAAAGGCCGGTGTCTTCAAGAGCCAGGCTTTCAACTTCCTTTCTGAAAATATCTGCCGGTAATCTGTCAAAGGGAATAACTGCTTCTGCAGTTCCGCCCGGATAATCAGCTGCTTCATATACTATTACCTCAATCCCTGCTTCGACCAGGGTTGCCGCGCAGGCGATTCCAGCACCACCGAAACCAATGACCGCGACTTTCTTTCCTATGGGAGTTCCTCCCTTTATTTTAGTCCAGCCCTCTTCTCGGGCCCTTGTGCATATGAATTTCTGAATCTCCGCGATCGGAACAGAGTGCTTGCCGAGAATACCGGCGGAGCATGTGCGTTCGCACAACACTTCCGACGGGCATGTATAAGCGCATGTTTCAGGAATTTTATTACTGGCAGTGAGGATTTCATAACCCTTTTTAACTTCTCCGTCATAAAACGCCTTAATAAAACCGGCGACATCTATCTCAGCAGGGCAGTTTTTAGAGCATGACCCGCCCCAGCAGTTCTTACAGCTGTCAGCCATGTCCTGTACATATTCTTCACTTGTAAGACGCCCTTTATAGAAGATGTCAGCATAGGTTGCCCCGTCACGTATGACACAACCTGAAACCTGGTGATCACGCATCATCTGGGTACATGATGAACATGTAATGCATACTTTTCCTAGATTCAAGCGCCCGTTTTTAAAGAAATCATTGGGAAAATCAGGATAAGCAAGACCCATTCTGCCAAGACCGATTATGTCTGCCTTATTGTTTTTAAGCATATGGTCGCCAACATTCATGGTCATTTGTCGAAGCCAGCTTGTACCCGATGTTATAAATTTCATTTCTGGAAATGACTCTGCTATTTCCGTTGTAATATTTATGTTTCTTTCCAATGTCACCAAGGGGTGTTCCTCAGGAAGTTCGAATCCCTGGATCGGGAAGTCATACGGCCTTTCAAAATTCGGGTTGTAGTATGGGTTTCCAATGGCAATGTTCAGCATTTCCACACCCATGTCCCTGAGTTCGCCGACTAGTTTTATAGGTTCAGTCAGATCATATTCGCGGCTCCCGTCAGTTTTCATACCCCATGCATAAGGATACTCATATCCGTCAGCAACACTAAGGCGTGATGAGACTACGATTCCCGGGACTTCGTCAATAATACGCTTTACAGTCTCTTTTAGAAACCTGGTCCTGTTCTCATAGCTTCCGCCGTATTTACTGTTTTCACGGGTAAATCCTGAGAGAATCTCGTGAAGCAGGTATCCGTGGCACGATTTGACGTCGACGGCGTCAAATCCGCATTCCTTAGCCAGTCCGGCGGCTTCAACATACTTGCCCTGAAGGTTGTCAAGATATTCGTCAGATACCAGCGGATAGTCCTCTGTCAGACTGTGTTTATATGCCAGCACCTTCGAATGGTGGGCAATCAATGGTTCCGCTTTTCCCGTCGGTTTGCTTTCTCGCCCTGAATGAGTCAACTGGAGAACCAGGAATGGATTCTGTTTTTCTCCCTTTTCATTGTAGGAATTGTCCCTGATGTCCTTAACGAACTTTTTAAATTTATCTATGTTGCTCCTGTGAATCCACAGCTGGTGTGGATTAGCCCTGCCTTCGGGAACGACGGCTGTAGCTTCAAGCCAGATTATTCCAGCCCCTCCTGCAGCAAATCTCTTATATTTCCTGTATGTCAATTCCGATGGATTTCCCGCATTGTCACAGTCACAGCCTTCCATAGGCTGTATACAAAAACGGTTGGGTATTGATTTCCCACCGATTATCAGCTCTTTATTGAAGTTTGCAACGTCAACTTTATCGCTATAAGGGATTTTGACATTATAATCTTCAAGGGCTTTTCCAAAGTCAGATGTGTCCCTGATTACCAATCTTGATTTGTATTTTTTAATCATCAATCATTCTCCTAAGGTATCTATTTGGGTCACATAACCCCAATATCAACAATATATTAAAGTAACACAACTACAAAGGCAAGAACTTTTTATATGCTTACCTGATAATATTACCCGTTGTTTAGCCCAGGTAATAATCCTACAGATTCGCCTATATAAATCACCCTTTAATTGCAACATAAATAATATACTATTTCCCATTTTCAAACAACATTGAAACCCATGATAACAACCCCGGACGTTGTTATCATAACAATTGCCCGGGGCTTTTGTTTCAAATTAAAAATCAGGATTTCTATGCAGGCAGCGTATTTTCTGTGTTATTTTATGCGGACACCCCAGATTTTCTTTTCATAAGAACCGACAACTGCCATATCGTTATAAACAGCCGGTGTCGATTCTATATTCGCGCCCAGGCTTACTTCGCTTACAATCTCTCCGTTCATCGGATCCATAAGCCTCATCAGACCGCTGAAATTGCAGTAGAGGAAGTATGTCTTCCCATCCGATTCATCATAAACAGCCGTTGGCGTCGACCAGCTGTAATTAGCAAGTTCGAACGCCCATATTTCGCGTCCTGTTGCCTTATCAAGGGCTGCCAGCCTGCCTCCAAGAACCGAACCTGTTTTTGCAATATTGATTATTATCCTGTCGCTGATGTCGTTTTTACCGACAAGTACTGAAGCCAGCGAACCGCCGTTGATATACGAATCGTAATAACATGGATAAGCTGCTTCCCATATCAACTCGCCGGTCAGTGCATTAAATTTCCTGACGTGGCAGTCCATGATAATGTGGTCGGGTTTATCTTCATCTTCCATTTCGTCAATTTCCGCCTTGCGTACTTTGCCGCGAAGATCCAGTTCATTGGCTGCATAAACAAATACCCCGTCTTCTGTTTCTTCCAAAACCACGGAACCATCTGTATCATCACCCATATCAAACATCCATACAGGTTCAAGCTTATTTAAATCTATACACTGCAGCAAACCCCCATTGTCTGCAAAGAACATATACTGACCATACACAACAGGCGAATTTTCAATTCCCAGCCGCCCGTTAATTGGATTTTTATATCTGTATTTAACAGTTTCGGGATTAACTGTAATATCACCTGTTTCCATATTAAATTCCGTATTAAGTTTTAAAATATATATAAGGCCGTTCTCAGCGCATTCAATATATATGTCATTTTGTGCGTAAAGCAAGCCGGATGAATCAAAGGCATACCACCCCCTGTAGGCATTTTCATCATAACCGGGAATTTCATATATCAAGGTCTGGTCAATCAGACTGAACATTCTATATTTCGGCATCCCGTAAATATCACCGTTATAGTCCACGCCCTGTCCTGTATAAAGGATTGGGTAGCCCCTTGGGTCAACGGTTACGCTTCCTTTTGTCGGAAAACCGATTTCTATAGGGGGCCGGGTCCATATGCCGGTTTCCAGCTCACAGAAATAAATAAATCCATCCATGGCCGCGTATATTACCTCTGTAAGGGAATTACCCTTGAATTCAGGAAGAACATTCATCAGTGCAACCATATCGGAAGGCCAGTTTATGATGGAAGGCTGGCCTGTCCATCCGGTTCCGGGCCAGTTGTCTATAACCCCTACATCAAAAGACCACTCTATCTCGAGGATGCCCTCGGAAACATCAGCTGTCCCGTAAGCTCCGCCGTCCCTGTAATTATTTCCCCGGAATGTAAGGACGCCCTCAGCAGAAGCATATTCTTCGGATGGTCCGAAATCAATATCTTTAAAAAAGTCATAATCGCCGTCATTTATGACATCATATTCAAAATTGAAAGCTTCAGGCTGTGCGGCATAAACAGGGTTCATAACCAGTTCATACGGCTGCTGCTCCATGAATCTGTAAATTATATTTGAAACATCGGCAAGCACATCAATAGCCTCAAGGTTTTCATTCGTCTGTTCGCTCATGAGTGAAACAATATATGGCCGCCCGGCGTAAACAATGCCAATGTCGTTGTATGCGTTCTCAGGCAGGTAATTTCCAATCTTGTGGGGTATTACAAGATCAACGGGAAGATATCTGTCAATCCTGTCGCTCCAAATTGAATGGTCAAGATAATATATCATTGCACCGTATAATTCAGGATTTTCTGCATATCTATCAAAAAGTTCCCCGGCAAATAACGCCATATCAGAAGGACTTGACCTATGCCGTGCCCCATAATTCACTTTTGCACCCAGGCCGCTCATATAATTAAGGATATTATCGCGCCCGCAAAGCCTTATTATCATATTGATTGCACAATTGTCGCTGTATACAAGAGAATATTCGATAAGCTGGCTTACAGTATAAACATCGCCGTACTCTCCTTTGATTATTTTACCCGTTCCCCATTCAAGATCCTCTTCAAGATATTCCATCTCCAGCTCCGGATCTATCAGCCCTTCCTCAATCTGTTTGAATAAATAAAGGGTAATGGGAAGTTTTGAAGTGCTGGCTGCTATAAACTGGTCGTTTTCATTTATCCCAAATGAATTTCCTGAATCGATATCTAAGAAGGTAATTCCGTAGCGTCCGTCAAAACGTTCAAAATACCTGTTGATGTATTCTTTAAGAACTTCAAGTCTTATCTCATCAGCTGCCGGATTATCGCCGGGTGCAGGCGTAGGTAATGGCTGAGGTGACGGAACCGGGAATATCGTAGGTCCTGGCGTCGGCGTAGGTTCGGGTGTTGGGGTTGGTTCGGGAGTGGCTGTAGGCTCAACGGATGCCGTCGGTTCGGGGCTTTCAACTGTTGTCCTGTTACATGCTGTAAAAAAAACTGCGGTTATTCCGCAAATTAATAATGCAATAATTGTTGTGAGTAAAATGTTCTTCTTCAAATTAAAACCACCATAAATAATAATCCAAAAGCAAGGCCAAGTAATGCCCCTGCAATAACTTCGACGGGAGTATGGCCGATAAGTTCCTTTAATTCCTCATCAAGGCGGAATTCGCCCTTGTTGTGATGGAACATACGGTTCAATACCACTGCCTGTTTACCGGTTGCCCTCCTGACACCCGCAGCATCATACATGACCACCAGAGCAAAAGCTGTTGCCAGTCCGAAAGCCGCTGATTCCAGGCCTTCGCTGACACCTATTACCGTAGCAAGGCTTACTACAAACGAAGAATGAGAACTCGGCATTCCGCCGGCTCCAACCAGTCGCCTGAAATCAATCTGCCTTGATGTCATTATATCAAAAATAAATTTCAATCCCTGTGCAGTAATCCAGGCAATAAAAGGTATTGTTAGAAACTGATATCTGAAAATGAAATCATGCATGCCCGGCTACTCCTTCCTGTCTTTTATATAAGCTGCAGCAGACGATAGGAAACCTGTGTCTGCATTAATTCTTAACAGCGCCTCCAGCGCTGAATCAACATGTACTTCCAGCATTTCTTTTGCTTTAGGGATGCCATACAGGGATGTATATGTAATCCTGTCATTTCGGCTGTCGCTTCCTATAGGTTTTCCAAGTGCTTCGGGTGTACTTTCCACATCAAGGATATCATCCTTTATCTGAAATGCACAACCCATGTTATTTGCATAAATAATAAGTGATTCTTCATCTTTTTTATCGCAGCCGCCCAGGATGCCCCCTGCGGCCACCGAGGCATTGATAAGGGCCCCGGTCTTCATGGAATGCATGTCTTTTAAGGAATCACTGTCCGCTGCGCCTTCAATATCAAGGATCTGGCCTCCAATCATCCCTTCCGAACCAGCTGAGGTTATAATCAATGAAGCAGCTCTTAGTTTCTGATCAGTATAATCATCCATAAGGTCGGATAGAATATTCTCCATTGCAGAATTAAGCAAAGCGTCTCCTGCGAGAATTGCCCCGGCTTCTCCGAAAACCATATGGCTTGATGGTTTTCCGCGCCTAAATTCATCATTGTCCATAGAAGGCAGGTCGTCATGAATCAGCGAATAAGTGTGGATCATCTCTATTGATGCTGCATATGGCACAGCCTTGGTTAAGTCGTTTTCTGAAAATATCTCATATGTTCCAAGCAGCAATGCCGGTCTTAGCCTTTTTCCGCCTGCATTAATGCTGTAAAGCATACTGTCTATCAACTTTCCCGGAGCGTTTTTCAATGACCTGAGATAGCCGTTAAAATAATCCTCGGTTGCCAAAGAATATTCCCGCAATCTGTCAGTGAAATTACTACTCATTAATTTTATCTCCGGTTTCCGGTTCATTTACAGTTTCCACTTGTTTTCTTGCGCTGTCGAGTCTTTTTTGAAGCACTTCGATTATACCGACGCCCTGTTTATACATGATCAGCGCTTCATCAAGCTTTGTTTCTCCGTTTTCAAGAGACGCCACTAGTTCTTCGAGTTCCATCATCAATTTTTCAAATGATTTATTTTCCATTGGATTCCTCCGTTCTTATAACTTCACTGATAATAAGCCCATCCTTTACCCGTGCTGTAATATTGTTGCCGGGGGTTGCTTCAATAACACTTGTAATTACATGCCCATCAGTGCCGGTAATTACCGAATACCCCCTGGAAATTGTACCCAGTGGACTTAAAAGCTGCAACTTTGCAGCCAGCTCCCTATATTCAGCATCTTTCTTATCTAAAAGCGAGAAAAAGGATGTCTGCATTTTCTCGGAAATCCTATCAACTGCCAGAGAAGCCATATTAAAGATTTCATCAGGGCGGGCCATAACCGGTCTGCTTATTATTGACTTTAAAGCATTTTCATTTTTATCCAGGATATTTGAAACCGCACCTTTAAGTCTTATTCTCGAATCATTTAAAGAGGTTAAAACCGCATTTAATTCAGGCACTGCGATTTCCGCTGCTGCTGAAGGCGTAGGCGCTCTTTTATCTGCAACATAATCCGCTATAGTGTAATCCGTCTCATGGCCAACGGCAGAAATGACCGGTACGATGGAATCAAATATCGCTCGTGCAAGAATTTCTTCATTGAATGGCCACAGGTCTTCTATTGAGCCTCCGCCCCTGGCAATTATAATAACATCAACGGGTCTTGACTCGTTAAAATATCTTATGCCGGCTGCTATTTCCAGTTCCGCACCTTTTCCCTGCACATGGGATGGATATAAGACAAGCCTATACTTTGGGAATCTTCTGTCAAGAACATTGATTATATCCCTTATTACAGCTCCTGTTGATGATGTAACAACCCCTATGATTCCCGGAAGCACCGGTATTGCCTTCTTCTTTGATTCGTCGAAAAGGCCTTCTGCGGCAAGCTGCTTCTTCAGCTTTTCGAACCTAACATAAAAAGCTCCTTCTCCTTCTTCGATTAAACCGGAAACATAAAGCTGATATTGGCCGCTTTTTTCATATACCGATACATATCCCGAGGCAGTTACCTGCATACCGTCGGAAGGTCTGAAAAGAAGCCGTCCTGCATAAGATGAGAACATTACACATTTTACTGCGGCTTTGTCGTCTTTCAGCGTAAAATACATATGGCCGGAATGATGAAGTTTAAAATTTGAAATTTCACCGTGCACCATTAAATTGGCAAGATTTTCATCATTCCCAAGCAGATTCTTAATATAAGAGTTTAATTGTGTTACTGATATTGCCTTATTCATAGGACCTGTCACGAAATATTAGCGAGTATGCCGTTGACGAATTTACCCGAAGAATCTGAACCATACTTCTTGGCAAGTTCGACAGCCTCATTTATCGCAGCGCCCTTTGGCACATCGTCCCTGTATTTGATTTCATAATAACCCATACGGATAATTGCAAGATCCACCCGTGATATCCTGTCAATCCTCCATGATGATGTAAGATGTCCCTTTATGCATGAATCAATTTCAGCCAGCCTTACATTGACGCCGGCAACCAAATCAGTTATATACTCCGATGATTCCGGACCGGTTTCTGATTCAGCAAGATAATACTCAAGCTGGCCCTGATAATCCTCTTTGTTGATTTCAGTCTGGTAAATCAGCTTGAAAGCCTCTTCCCTGTCTTTTTTCCTGCTCATGAATGCACCTATTTTTTATCGGGATCAACTATGCCGTCAATCAATATCCTGACATTTTCGATATCCGTACCTGTCGTTTCCATTATCTTGTTCCTGATATTTTCCTGAAGCTTTATTGAAATTTCGGGGATTGATACATTAGGAGGAACCTTTGCCCTGACTTCAACGACAGGCTTTGTATCTGTATCTACAACATCCGTCCTTATGTCAAATACACCTTCTGCATTCCTAGCCTCAAGTCTTGCAAGGCTCTCTATTGTCTGGGCGGAGATACTTACTGTCCCGCCGGCATTTGTTATTTTTATTGCCTCTTTGGTTTTTTCTTTTCTTTTAAAGGTAAAGACCAATACCAGGACGATTGCCAGGAACAACATGGATACAAACAATATGCCAAGCCGTAATCCGGAGAATAAGACAGCATTGTTAACCTTGACTCCGATTTTATATATAAAATCGGAATCGAGGGCGCTATAGACGCCAAATGCGGAAAAAACTCCTGCAAGCAGGACGCTTATAAAAATCAGTACTTTTCTAAATTTTGTCATTTTACACCACCGTAAATATATTTCTATTCTTTTGGAATGTTGACGCTCTGCACATGGATGTTGGCCTCCATTACCCTCATCCCGGTCATCCTTTCAACAGTCTTTTTAACCTTTTCCTGTATATTCCACGCCACTTCGGGTATCCTTGCCCCGAATTCAGCGATAATATAAATGTTTATGTAGATATTATTTTCCTTTGTTTCAACCTTAATTCCTTTTGACAGGTTTTTAATCCCAAGGGCTTCTGCTATTCCTCCGGTCAGGCCTCCGCTGGTGGAATAAACCCCGTCTACTTCAACTGTCGCAAGACCGGCGATAATGGCAATAACCTCATTCGTAACCCTCAGGCTACCCAGATATTCGCTGTTTTCAGTTATAAGTTCTCCTACGGCCATATGCCCTCCACTTAGATAGATTATACCATTTACCGGAACACCGTTACAATAAACCTATTAAACCATCATAAAGGCAATAAAGCAGCACTTGCCTTATTTCATTGTCATTGAATAATTCTTCACCATGAAATCCGGATAGTATGAACGTTTGGATTTTCTCAGGCCGGGCTGACCCATATCTTCCTGTCTGTTTATATACTTTACATCCGGCCATTCATTCATAATATAGTTCTTATTCAGCATCGCATAAATACCGTCAAACTTGGTATCGGCCTTTTCGAAATACACAACCGCCATATCCTCTGTCATCCTGCCGCCGAGGGCGAATGCCTCAATATTGCCATTAATTCTGATTGCCCCTCCGCGGTATTCAATATCCCCGCTATTGGACAATAGATTTAATATAGCCCGTTTCTCAAATTTGGAAGTATCTCCCGGGCCGCAGTCCCTCATCATGCACCAGGTATCCATTACTTTTTCCAATTCGTCCCGGTCATTGGCCGAAATACTGCAATACTCATAATTGTCTCCCGACTGCCTTAGGAATTTGCTTATATGATTTCTTTTCTTTGCATATTTTTTGCCAGCCAGCTCCGAAAGATGGTTCCTGAGATAAACATATTCGCTGAATTCAGGGAGTTCCCGAATGTTATATCTGCCGGGGAATACTGCCTTCATTTTCTCCTTGTCCTTTTCACCCATGCAGTAAAGCCGGCCGACTTTTGACTGGCTCTTACAATATTCCTCCAGGTTATACATTGCCTTTTCCAAATCCCCCGGCCCGTAGGGCATTAATGCCGTATTATCAAATTTACACTCAAACATGAATAGGACATCATCTTGAATATCATAACTGAGCTCCGTATATTCATGCCAAAGGAACAATGTTGGGAATTTTGACAACGACATATATTTTTCAGAATAATTTAGATAATCTTTTATTTCCGATGCATTGTCTTTTGTTAGTTTCTTCGGATTAAGCATTATAAAGCTTTCTCCCTCCCTGTCTCAGCAGACTCATAGGCCGCCCCAATTAATTTCATAATCTTCCGTGCATCTTCCGCAGGCGAAAGATTCTTTTCCTTATTTTCAATGACATTAAGGAAATGCCTGAATTCATCAATGGCTTTCTCTTTATACTTTGTGTGTGGATGGATGTCCACAAGAGTATCGTTCATTTCCGTATAAATTGTCAACTCGCCCTTATTAAAACTAACGCCGCCTTTGGTTCCGAAAAGTTCGTAGAACCAGTATTCCTTTTCAGTATTTAGGGCAAATGAATTCTCGAAACTCAGGCTTGTGCCATTGGCAAATCTGACAAAACCAACGGCAAGGTCCTCCACATCAAAAACCCCCCTATTGTCGCTCGTAGTTTTTTTAAATCCCATATTTCTTGTTTTGCACCCCTCAAATTTCCTATAAGTGGATGCAGAAACTGTTTTAGGCTCGGGTGCACCCATCATCTGCATAGTTATATCTATCATATGTACGCCGAGATCAATCAGGGGGCCGCCTCCCGACAGGTCTTTCCTGGTGAACCAGCCGCCCATTCCCGGGATACCCCTGCGACGTCTCCATCCGCATCTCGCATGGTAAATTTCCCCGAGATTACCTTTTTCTATATAATCGCGAAGGAAAAATGATTCATTTGAAAAACGATTATTCAGACCAATCATCAGCTCCCTGCCGTACATATCCCTGGCTTCAATCATTTCAATGGCTTCAGGCTCATTCATGGTCATCGGCTTCTCACAATGCACATGTGCGCCTGCCTTCATGGAATCTATTGCCATCTGTTTATGAAATTTATTCGGGGTGCAGATACTGACGATATCAGGTTTTTCCACAGCAAGCATTTCTCTGTAGTCCGTATATGTGCGGATACCAGGATGCTTCTCAAGAACCCATTCAAATGCAGCCTTGTTTATATCACTTACAGCGCAGATTTCAATTTCCTCAAGACTCTCGTAGCCGGGAATGTGCTTCCACCGTGCTATGCCGCCTGCACCTATGCAGCAATACTTGTATTTCTTCACTTATTTCACCTCTCCTGTGGGGATTTTTCTATGTTCACAAGAAGCTGTACTAGTAATTTCTCCAACCGGAGCCGCCCACCTGCAGGCATTTGCCAGAACACGCTGTATTTTTTCATTATGATATATGGGATATGATTCATGACCCGGCTGGAAATAGAACATCTTGCCGCGTTCAACATTAAAACAGCATCCAGAGCGAATGACTTCCCCGCCGCCGAACCAGGAAATGAAAACAACCTCATCGGGAGTAGGTATTCCGAAAGGTTCTCCATACATCTCTTCATTTTTCAGGTCAATATATCCGTCAATTCCCCGGGCAATAGGATGAGCCGGGTTTACAACCCAAACGCGGCAGCTGTCATCATCCCTCCACCTTAGAGAACAATTTGTCCCTGTTAATTTCTTAAAAATCTTGGAATAATGTCCCGAGTGCAAAACAATCAGTCCCATTCCGCCCCTGACGCGGTCAGCAACCCTTTCGACAAGTGCATCTTCAACATCTCCATGGGCCATATGACCCCACCAGATAAGAACATCGGTGTCATTCAGCACATCATCCGGAAGTCCCTGGCCCGGATTATCGAGGGTCACCGTTCTAACATTGAAGCCTCCGTCTTTTTCAAGTGCACCGCCGATGGCTCCGTGTATTCCTTCGGGATATACGGCCGCAATTTCTTCACTTCGTTTTTCATGTCTTCCTTCATTCCAGACTGTTACATTGATTTTCATAAATTCCCCCAGATTATAATGTATTATATTTATCAGCCAATTTTTCCTGCTCTTCGCGGGTGTCGGCCAATGTTCTAATTAAAATGCGTTCCTTGCCGTACTTCTCCAAAAAGGTATCTATCTCATCAGGCCATAAGAACACATATAGTCCTTTGCCTTCTTGTACTATTTTATCATAAAGGTAGTCCCAGCAGGCATCGGCATTTCCGGGATTGCCTGCCCCGGGAACCCATTGTATGGCGTTAATCTTATCAATTGAGAGGATCGAGTCCAAGTGCCTTACAGCCCCGGGACCGTCAAGGTGATATATGACATTATCAAGGTTACCGCACTGCTTCCTTAGCAAAGGCAGTTCAAATTCATTGAACATATCCTCAGACATCATACAGGAAATGTCGCTTTGGAGCACACTTGTTTTACCTTTGCCGATGATATTGTAATGGGTAAAGGCAGTATAACCATTGTCATCCGTAATTATATCGTGGTGTGAATTAAATGCCTTTTCCCAAACCAAATATAGTATATAAAGCAATTCGCTTACTTTTTCGGGGTGGTCCATCATCTCAATGAACATCCTGTCAGCACCCATTACTGCAGCAAGCACATCCATGTTCTGCTGGAGATCTGGCATTGAAGTTACATATTCATCATTTGATTTCTTTTTATAAAATTCCCCTGCCTTCAGGCTCCAGTCATACCAGGTCCGGTCGATACTTTTACCATCCAGAAATGCAAGGCAGTTTTTCATCACTTCCCCGGTTGTTGTGCAACCCTCTTTATACCAAATTGTCTTATCGCTATAGATTGGTTCGGCACCTATAAATGTGCAAAGGCTGCCGGGTCCGAGGTACGGGCTCATATCAGGAACCGCATCTCCGGCGAATTCACCGCTTTGGAGATATATAAGGTGCCTTGAATATGCCGTTTTGATATCTGTATATTCCATGATATCGGAATAGACAGGGGCAGGCCTTTTAATATCTGCTACAATTAGTACGGTCCCTTTTTTCCGGGCCCACCAATTATCGAATCTTTTATATGTTTCATGCCAGTTGTTTTTTAACATATATACAATATGAAGGCCGGTTGTTAAACCGGCTCTTCCTCAGTACTCTCTTCGTGCTGCTGCTCTATTTCAATAAGCCTCATATCAATTTCGTCGACTGCGTCGACCGCATCATCTATGATGACAGCCATATCGGCAATCAGCTGCAATAACCTGTCGACAAAAGCTTTCTGCTTATCATCCAGACCCAGTTTATCCGCTTCTTCGCCAAGCTTTCCAGTCCTGTGTGCTAGGTAATCCATTTTATGCTCTTTCCATATATTCGCCCGTCCTGGTATCAACACGGACCTTGTCGCCTATGTTTATGAACAAAGGAACTTTGATTACTGCGCCTGTTTCCACAGTTGCGGGTTTATTGGCCCCCTGTGCAGTATTTCCTGCATATCCGGGTTCGGTCTCTGTTATTTCCAATACAACAAAAAACGGCGGTTCGACGCCAAAAACTTTATTCTTATATGACAGGACCTCGACTGTATCGTTTTCCTTTACATACTTTAATGCATCTCCAAGCTGGCTTTCATTAAGCGGTTGCTGCTCATATGTTTCAGTGTCCATGAAATAGAAAAGTTCGCCGTCGTTGTAGAGATATTGCATATCTCTTTTATCTACCCTGGCTTTTTCATATTTGTCATTGGGATTGAATGTTTTTTCAGTAGTCGACCCTGTTATGATGTTTTTTATCTTTGCTCTGACAAAAGCCGCTCCCTTGCCAGGTTTTACGTGCTGGAACTCAATTACCTGGCACAATTGCCCATCCATCTCAAAAGTCAGTCCGTTCCTAAAATCACCGGCACTAATCATCCGCATTACCTCCAAAAATATATCATATAAATTTTAACCTATATCAATACCTATTGCAATCTGTTGTGTATGATGACAGGCATATATCAGAAACTGAAGATAATGGAATCTGACTGATAACGGGACATTCGTGTATAATTAGAGTAATTGCGAAACAAGAGGTGAAAAAATGGGAATCTATAATAAGAAAAATAAGATATGGAAAAACATATTCATGATAACAACTGTTCTTTTCCTGGTGGTATCATTGATACTCGGTGCTATAGTGTTTTTTAACTGGGACTACATCAGCTTCAAGGCCCTTATGACCCAGCGCTATCTTCATACTGATTTATTGGATGATCTTGTTAACGAACATGTAGGGGTTGAGTCGGAAGACGGCTTCATGAAGTATTTTGATAATCTCAGCATTACAGCGGTTGCCGATTTGATAAATGCAACAGGCCGTGATTATTACACATACCAATACAACCCCTCCCAATACGAGTCCTATACAGATTGGCGAGCAGAAAAAGCCGCCGAATCCCATATAAAGGAATTGACCCCCGATACGGTTTACATGCTCCTTACAAATTTTACAGACGATACACAGGAGTTCTTTATTAATTCCATTGAAGCTATAAAACCTTATGAAAACCTTGTTCTCGACTTAAGGGACAACGGCGGCGGCGACATTGACGTCATCTTGAAAATTGCTGATAATTTCGTTGATAACAACACTGTCATGCTTAGGGAATACAGACGTCATAAAACAACGGATATAAAGGCTAAAACAGAGAAAATTCTGGCTTTTAATAATCTTGTAATACTTCAGAACGGTAATACTGCTTCAGCGGCAGAACAATTAATAACAATTCTTACTTATACTCTTGACGGAGTAACCACTGTCGGAACTCCCACATATGGCAAATATGTAGGCCAGACCAGCATATCCTTGCTGCGCGGCTTTCATGTGAGAGCCACAACCCTTGAGTGGATTGCACCCGACGGTACCGCACTCGCTGAAGGTGGAATCAGCCCCGACCACACTTATACCGACGGTCCGGACATTATTGCATATATCCTGGAAACCATCTTGTAAAAACATAAAATCCTTTTTTCAAATTTTCCGTACAAAAAGTGCAAATCAACTTTAAGCTGATTTGCACTTTATAGTAAATCAGTCGACAGAATTATTTTCTTTCTGATATCGGGCTATAATCACTGGCTTTAATTATGTTTTTGTAAGCCGGACGTATTATCCTGCCGCCGTTCAGCACCTCTTCTACAACATGCGAGCACCAACCCGCAATCCTTGAAGCGGCAAACAAGGGTGTAAAAAGGTCTTTGGGAATGCCCATCATCTCATAAACAAATCCGGAATAGAAATCTACGTTCGCGCATAAATCTTTATCATTGTTTTTCACTTCCTTGAATACAACAGGAGCAAGCCGTTCAATTGACTTATAGAGATTGAATTCATCCTCTTTTCCTGTCGCCTTTGCCAGCTTCGCAGCCTTTTCTTTTAAAATGACACTCCTTGGGTCTGACTTGGTGTAGACAGCATGCCCGATGCCGTAGATCAATCCTGTCCTGTCAAAGGCATCTTTTCTAAGTATTTTTTCAAGATATCCCGAAATTTCTGTATCGCTGGACCAATCTTTTACATTTGTTTTTATTTCTTTCATCATCCTATTTACACGTATGTTTGCCCCGCCGTGCCTGGGGCCTTTAAGGGAACCGACTGCAGCGGCAACAGAAGAGTAAATGTCAGTACCCGATGAAGAAACAACATGGGCTGTAAAAGCCGAGTTATTACCACCGCCGTGCTCAGCATGAAGAACAAGCATTAAATCAAGTAATTCGGCTTCCATTTTTGAGTATTCGCCTGATGCTCTGCTCATTTTTAGCAGGTTTTCTGCAGTTGAAAGTTCAGGATCAGGAGTATGAATAACAAGGCTTTTGTTCCTGTAATGATACGCCTTGGCTTGATATCCGTATGCTATCATCGCCGGGAACCTGGCTATTAATTCCATACTCTGCCTTATGATGTTGACAACGCTTGTATCATCAGGATTTTCATCATATGAATATAGGATAAGCACGCTTCTTGCAAGTTTATTCATAATATCATTGCTGGGTGCTTTAAGTATCATGTCTTCAAGGAAATTTTCCGGGAGGTCGCGGCTCACCCCAAGAAGTCCGTTGAATTTACTAAGCTCTTCTTCCGTAGGCAGTTCACCGAACAATAGAAGGTAAATGACTTCTTCAAATCCAAAGCGTCCGTCCTTGATGAACCCGTTGGAAATTTCTTCCACATCAATGCCCCTGTATCGCAACCTTCCGTCCACAGGCACTTTTTCATTCTCGTCCATAATGTAGCCGTGTACATCGCCAATCTCTGTCAACCCGACCAGTACACCGGTGCCGTTGCTGTTCCTAAGACCCCTCTTGACTTCATATTTATTGTACAATGAGGGCAATATGTTATTGTTTTTTTCAGCAAGTGCACCTAGTTCCATTAAATAGTTTGATTTCATTTTGTTGCCTCACTTTCCTAATAATCTATTCCTTGCGTTCTTAACATGAATTATCATGAAATGTTCTGCTTTTATGCTGTCTCTTTTTTTCAAAGCTTCAAATATATCCCTGTGTTCATCAAGCACTGCATCAGCCCTTACCGGTCTTCCGAATGAATCGCTCCTGGCTTTTTTTAAGTTATGATGGAATGTACTTAATATATTTTTCAACGTCTTGCTGCCTGATGCCCGGAATATAGTTTCATGAAAATCTCCATCAGTTTTAACAAGTTGTTTCATATCCTGTTTCATTGTAAAGAATTCCTGAAGGTCAGTGATTTCCTTAAGCCGTTCAAGTTCTTCTCCGGTTATGTTCTGCGCAGCACGCCTTGCTGCAAGGCCTTCGATGGCTATCCTAATTTCATAAATGTCTTCAATATCTTCATGTGTTACTCCGGTTACGATAATAGCTTTATTGGGAATTGACTCTACAAGACCTTCAAGCTCAAGCTGTCTTATGGCCTCCCGGACCGGCGTCCTGCTAACCTGGAGCGACTGTGACAGCATGCCTTCAGTCAGCTTTTCACCGGCTTTGTATTTGCCGCTGATGATATCCTCTTCAAGCTGTGAAAATACTTTTTCCCTTAACGAGCCATGGAATTCTTCAACCATGATTTTTCCTCTTTCTTCTGGATTGTATTATTGTATACAATTATACACTAATACAGATATTTGTCAACAATTTAAGTAAGTGGTCCAACCATCCGACGGATAGTTGGGCCACCTACTGCATCGTAAAACTAATTATTCCAAGATATTAAAAAATCGGATTATTTAGAGTTCTTTTTTGATTTCCCTTGCCAGCGGCAGAAGAATTTCAAATCTGTTTTTTGCAGGATCCTTCAATACTTCATCAAGGAGCCTGTTCAGAACATGCCGGATATCTATCCCCTCTTTTACGACATCCGTCGTTATTAGGTCCGAACCATCAAGTGCAAGGTCGGCCAAAGATGTGCAGTCATTATTCTTAATGATATCCATATAAAGGTCTATGCCATAACCTTTCAATATCAAAACCCTCTTGGCATTGGCGATGCCTATGCTTGAAATAAGCTTTCTTATGCAATACTTTGAATTCTCTGATATCTGCGACCTGCCCTCTAGAACCTGCAGGACATTAAAAATGGTATTTTTATCCCCTTTTAGAAATTCCAGCACATTTATAGCGGTTTCCTTTCGTTTCATTAAATACGCCAGCCTAAGGATATGGTCCCGGTCATTGGGAATTTTATGGTAATCAAATGTTTTAAACTGCGGATGAATCTTTCTCCCGAGTCCGGAATGCCTGAAATAGTTCATTTTTTCAACATGTCTTGATGTAACCGCACGGATGAACTCAGCGTATATTCTTTCCTTTGATATGAACTTAATCCCACTCGCATTCTTTTCAATTGCCCTAAGAGTTACGGATTCAATTGTAAATCCCAACTCGCATGCAAAACGAATCGCCCTAAGCATTCTAAGTGCATCTTCCTTAAACCGTATATTGGGATCACCGACAGCCCTGATGGACTTTTTATTTAAATCAGTAACACCATTGAACAAGTCGATATGACCCTCGTCAAAATTAAAAGCCATAGCATTGACAGAGAAATCACGTCTTTTTAGGTCAAGTTTTATATCATCTGTATACTCGAGGTTGTCAGGATGCCTCAAATTAGAATATCCGCTTTCCATCCTTAATGTCGTGACATCATAATAAAAGCCATTGAATTCAACGGTAATTGTACCAAACTTCAAACCCGTATCAAAATTGTTATCAAATAGTTTCTTAACATCTTCAGGCATAGCATCAGTGGCGATGTCAATATCCCTGGCAGTCCTGCCTATCAGTGCATCCCGGACACATCCGCCTACGAAATAAGCCTTATAGCCATTTTCCCTGAAGACATCCCACACCCCTTTGTGCAGCATGAGGGTTTCCTTCAGCATTCCCGTCATCCCCTCTGTCAGGCTGTTTGGACAGCCCTTTGGAATCAGCATCCTAATTATACTCCTAAAAAAAGAGACAGGCAAATACTGTAAATGCACCCAGGTTCCCACAAATTATGCAGCCGGGTATTCTGATTTTTTAAAGTTTCCACTATACTAGTGAAACAGTTTCTGTAAAAAAGAAGGCCTTTCGGCCTTCGTACTATTTAGAAATTCCTGATAAGGTCCTTAAGTGTATCGCGCCGGCGGATTAACTTAACAGAAGAATCGGACTTGATAAGGATCTCAGCGGGACGAAGCCTGTTATTGTAGTTAGAACTCATTGAGAATCCGTAAGCCCCGGCATCCATGACCCCGATTATGTCACCTTCTTCAATGACAGGAAGTTCACGTTCTTTTGCGATGATATCCCCGCTTTCGCAGATATTGCCAACGACGCTTGCTGTTTCTGTTTCAGCTTTTCTGATAATCCGTCCTTCACGGTATACCTCAATGTCATGGTAAGAGTCATACATGACCGGCCTTACCAGAGAATAAAATCCAAGGTCAGTTCCTATGAATGTCTTCTCATAATTATTCTTTCTTGCGTAAACGCTGCCAAGCAGTATACAGCACTCAGCGCTTATATATCTTCCGGGTTCAATCCGAAACATGATTTTTTCTCCATAGCTATCAGTCCAGTCATCGAGGATATCCGCAAAAGCTTGTCCGAATTCTTCAAGCTCCAGACGCTCCTGGCCTTCCTGCTTCTTATATGGGATTCCAAAGCCGCCTCCGAAATCAACAAATTCAAGTCCCTCGAATTCCCCGGCTGTTAACAATATGCTTTTAATGCTCTCAAGATATCTGTCCCCATCCATGAATAAAGAACCTATGTGCTGATTAATACCTGTAAGCCTCAGCCCGTATTTCTTTAATATGCCCTTAACATCATCTGTCTTATCTTGGTTTACCCCGAATTTCGTCGCATTGCCTGCCGTCACAACCTTTTCATGATGCCCGGCACCTACTCCGGGATTAAACCTTACGCAAACATCGCCGCCAGGATTCAGCCTGCCATATCTTTCAAGCTGCGAGAGGCTGTCGACACTGGTTGTGATTCCCCTTTCAATGGCGAATTTCATTTCTTCGTCTGAAACATTATTGCTAATATAGAAAATCTCATCATATGCATATCCCGCCTTTTCCAGAACGAAAATTTCACCGGGTGACATTGCGTCGGCATGCAGACCTTCTTCATGGGCGATTTTAAGCAATGATAAATTGGAATTTGCCTTCATGGAGTAAGTAACCTTGAAATTATCATAAGGAACAAGCCCTGCCATTTCGCGGCAACGGGACCTGAATATATTCTCGTTATATACATACAGTGGGGAACCAAATTCCGAAAGCAGCTGCTGCGGATTGGTTCTCATATAGAAGTTTTCGGTTTCGCTGAAAAAATGCGTCATTAATGCCCTCCAAATAGCCGGCCCTGCCAAAGGCCGATGCTAAAACTTGCTAAGAGTTTAACGCAGGGCCGCATGCGGTGTCAATTATTTTTTATGGCGCTTGATTTTCTTTGTCGTGGTTTTTTCAAACTCTGTGTTTCTTATTTGGAAATTCTTAATACGCTTAAATATAGGAAGTTTTTTGTTTATTTTCTTTATTTCTTCACTAATTACTTTTTTTATTTCCTCAATACTTGGAAGCTTATCGCTGAAAATTTCTTTAATCTTATCAATATTCGGAACTATATGGGCATGAATGAAATCTTCTTTGGTTATATCCTTCTCACTGCCGGTAACCATAGATTCAGAAATATACGGACTGTCGTTAAGATAACCCTCGATTTCCTCAGGAAATATATTTTTACCGGTTTTTGTTATTATCAGGTTCTTCTTCCGTCCTGTCATGATATAGAACCCGTCTTTATCAATCCTGCCATAGTCTCCGGAATAGAGCCATCCATCTTTAATTGCATCTGCCGTCGCTTTCGGATTATTATAATAACCCATCATGATATTCGGCCCTTTTATCAGAATTTCACCAATTCCATCTTTGTCAGGTTTATCAATCCTCATTTCTACGCCGGGCATAGGAAGCCCGAGTGCTCCGTGTTTAAAAAACAATTCCCTATTTCCGGCGGCACACGGAGAACTCTCAGTAAGCCCATATCCTTGCAGTACAATAAGTCCCATTCTCTCAAAGGTTTTTGAAATCTGCGGGCTTAAAGCAGATGCACCGCATATTACATGATGAATCCTACCGCCGAGACTGTCATGGACGGAACTAAAAATCTTTCTTCTTGCTTCAATACTCAGCATAGATGCTAAACCAAGAAGCGTTTTGAAAATTACCTTTTTTAAGAAAGATGCCGAAGCCTTTTTAATGATTTTGTTATAAACGCCCTCAAGAATAAGCGGTACGACAACCAAAATACTTGGTTTTGTTTCCTGTATGTTTTTAGCGATATATTTAAGACCCTCGCAAAAGGCTACAGTCCCCCCGGATGCTATCATAGTCAGAAAACCGCATGTGCATTCGAAAGTGTGGTGAATTGGTAAAATAGACAACGATACATCTTCATGTGACAATTTCAATATACTTTTGTTTGCCCAGATATTCGAAGATACATTCCTGTGATTCAGCATTACCCCCTTTGAAACCCCGGTGGTACCGGAAGTAAAAAGAAGCATGCTGAGTTTTTCAGGGTCGATTTCTGCATTAATAAAACCAACCGCACCTTCATCGATTAATTTCCTGCCATCCTTCATCAGGTCATTGATACACAACTCTCCGGTTTCGGCTTCGTCCATGCTTACCATGAACTTAAGCGTTGGGCAGTTTTGTTTAATCTCATTAATTTTACTTCTGTATTTATTTGAGTACACAATCATTTCCAGATTACTTTCATTAATGAGATAATTAAGTTCCTTTGAACTTAGCTCTTTATCCAATGGAACTATCACACCTGTGCCGTTAACAACGGCAAGATAGGTAACGGCCCATTCATACCTGTTTTCGCCAATAACGCCGATAAAGGTATCTTCAAGCCCCATTTCGTGAAGTTTAGTCCCCAGGGCATTAACATCGTCCTGGAATTCTCTGTAAGTAATTCCTTTGTATTCCCCGTCAATTTTTCTAAGAAAAGCATTATTTTCGGGATTATTGGCAACAACCCCAGTAAGCATCTCTTTAAGATCCCTGATGGGCTCAAGCTCATATACAGTATTCTTTTTCATTTAAATCCTATCCTTTCCGACCCATTTTCTTAATACTGCCGGTACTGTGATACTTCCGTCTTTATTCTGGAATTGCTCTACAATGGCAGGGAAAATCCTGCTGGTTGCAAGACCTGATGCGTTCAGTGTATGCAGAAATTCGTTCTTCCCGGTTTCTGCACGCTTAAACCTGATTTGACCCCGGCGGGCCTGGTAATCCCTTGCATTTGATGCAGAGCTTACCTCTTTATATATACCCATACTGGGTATCCATACCTCAATATCATAGGTTTTTGCCATGGAATGACTGACATCACCGGCAGCAAGCTTTGAAAGCCGATAGTGCAATCCAAGACCCTGCATGAGTTTTTCAGCCTTGCCGACCAGTTCCATAAGGGCGTTGTTACTGTCCTCCGGCACTGTGTACTGGAACATTTCGACCTTATTAAACTGGTGACCGCGGATCATTCCGCGTTCCTCTGCTCTGTAGCTTCCGGCCTCTTTCCTGTAACATGGAGTATATGAGAAGTATTTCCTGGGCAACTCGCCTTCAGGAATAATCTCATCCCTATGCACATTTATTAAAGCTGTTTCAGATGTCGGAAGCAGGAACTGCGTCTTTCCTTTGTTCTCGTCTTCCTTTAAATGGAATACATCTTCCGAAAATTTCGGAAACTGCCCTGCTGTATAACCACACTCACCGGTTAAAATATGGGGAGGAAGAATAAATTCGTAGCCGTCTTTTAAATGTTCCTCAACGAAATAGTTTAAAAGAGCCCATTCCATAAGCGCACCGTCGCCGCGGTACAGCCAGAAACCGTTACCCGCTATTTTAGCGCCCCTTTTATAATCAATCAGGCCAAGGCTCTCGCATATATCCACATGGTTCTTGATCTCAAAGCCAAAAACCGGTGCCTTACCCCATTCACTGACAACTTCGTTGCACTCCGGTCCACCGGGCTGTACATCCTCGTCAGGGATATTAGGAAGAACTTCAACAATTGCTTTAATTTTTTCAACATATTCATTCTTAGCTGCTTCTGCGTCCTTGATAGAATTGGATAACTCCTTCATTTTGACAAGGGTTTCCGTGGCATCCTTCCCCTCTTTTTTCAGTCTAGGGATTTCGGATGATGTTCTGTTCCGTTCAGCTTTCATCTGCTCTGCTTCAAAGATTGCCTTTTTTCTGGCATCATCCAGCTCAATCAATTCCGTAAAGTCAAATTGCAGTCCCCTTTTTGCAAGAGCTGCAGCTATTTCATTAGTGTTGTTCCTTATCCTGTTAATATCAAGCATGTTTCAATACCTCCTTAAAAAAATATACAAAAAACCGCCCCCCATGGGACGGATACTTCCGCGGTGCCACCCAAATTAATCAACGATTCTCTCAAACACTATAACCGTGTGTACGGCCGGCCTCATCAACCGGATCCTCAGGGAGCGGATTCGTGTGCTTTACGCCGGCAGTTTCCACCATGTACTGCCTCTCTAAAGACGCTTTCGCAGACTACTGATTCCCATCATTGGATTAGTCTAGACAAGTATACACTCAATGTATTTTCCAGTCAATACAGCCCATATAAAATCACCCCCAATCCCCCGCCGAGATAATCCTTTTTGGAATATTACCCCTCCTCTTTCATTCCACTTCGGAATGTTACCCCGGAATGTTACCCCTCCTTTTTCATTCCACTTTGTTATAACAGACCTTCATTATTTTGACAAATCTTGCGTAAATCCAACAGCAGGTTTAAAAGTTTATTCCCAAGTGCTATAATTTACATATCAAATCAGGGGTAAAAAATTATGAATAATAATGTAACGGGAACAAAGAGTAGTTCTTCCGGCGGTTTCTTTGCAAAAGTATTAAGTTTTGTCATATTCGCATTAAATCCTACCGGAGTTCTGAAACGAAAGGAAAAGCAGAAATGGTACCTATTTCTGATATTCCCGGCAGTTGGCTGGCTGCTGTTTTTCCTTCAGGTGGGAATAGAACGATACCGTCAGGCAATGTATACTGCGTGGGATGTCATATTCATTACCTTACTGGGTTTTATCGTCGGGTATGTTATGGTGGCCGTCATAGGGGCTATTATTGACTTTATACTTTCCCATTCAAAGATGGACCTGCGGTTTGACCAGGTCGTGTCGCTTATAGCGCTGTCGCATACTTATATGGTATTTTCAGTGGTCCTCGGGCTTATATACAACCTGTTCGGCAACAGTTCCGCAGCCGCATTCGGAATATCCGGACTGCTGTGTACCCTGTTGCCTATTTACGCAGGAGTCCGAACACTGGGCAGAGGAAGGGCATTCATGCCGCCTTTGCTTGCTACGCTTGCCGGAGTCATACTATTGGCATCATGGCAGCTGATAATCGTGATAGTTGGATAGGAGGAAATAAAAATGCCAAAAATTAAATTATTGATCATAGGTCTCATGATTACCATTTTCTCCGTTTTCAACGGTTTTCAGGTAGCAGCCGGATATAAAAAAGGCTGGTTCGCGGGATTCATACTTACATTCATCTTCTTTTCTTTAGTTTTCCTTTTTCAGACGCTTTACTATATAGTGGCATCTAAAAAGATGGTTGCTAAGGGACAAATGAAAATTGAGAACTATCAAAGTCCGCTTGACATCTGGCTGATCAGCATACCGTTCTGCGTATTGATGGTAATGACCTACTGGATACTTAACTGGAGTGTAGTGCAGGTATTTATCTGCACAAGTTTTGCACTCATCGGAATGTTGTTGGGCAACGCCCTGGGGCGCGGCAGCAATAAGTGGAGCTGGAAAAAATCACTGCCTTTCTTCTTTGGTGTGATAGCCTCTACCTTGTTCGCAATGATGATGGGATGGATGATTTAATATGAAAAGAGTAATTTATTTACTTATAGCACTGGCTTTTCTTCTGGGAATTTCAAGTACTGCTTTCGCTGTTCCTCCATCTTACTATTATTCAGCCGGATACGATCTTGATCCGCCGCGACGTTTTGACGCGGTAGGTTTTCCATACATTGATACCACAGACCCTATGAACAGATTACAGAACATGATGGAATTTTCTTTTGTCAACGGCAAGGAAATTCACAGAGACTTTGCTATCACTCTGAATGAAAACGAACCGGGAGGTCCTGCTGAATATTTACTTTCCATTGATGTTACATATCAACGCGATATGGCAGTATCTTTTGAATCTACATTTATTACCGGAAATTTCACTTTCCGGCAGGAAGTGGGGGGTGAGGTTTCTGAATATACAGGAATGGTAAATGGAAGTATTGTTTTTATTTTACCTGCGAACATGGGCATTAGCGATCCCGATATGGAAGTTCCCGCTATTTTGCTACGATTTTATTCATCAGATAACTCCCAGTGGAATTGGTATTCATACCTTGATACCCCGAATGATGATTTAGTCTGTTGTGAAGAAGACAATGTGGATTTAATAATGTATACCGATAGTATGTATCATGAGCACAGGCCTCATATACCAAGTCCCCGTACACAGGTGGATGTTGCAGCAGGCATAGGGCTTTCAACAATAGGTATAGTCGTGGCAAATGCCCTGACTAAAACTTCTGTGTTCGGTAGCGCTTCATTCAATGGTTCATTTGATCCGACATCAGCAGGGCCATCGGGGCAATCACCTTCTGCAGGTACAGGAGGGTCACAGGCACCGTCTGGTTCCGGTGGAACTACAGCAGGTACAGGAGGCATAGCAAGTTCTTCGGCAGCAACCGGGACAGGTACTTCCGCTGTAGGGGCCGTACAATCAGCACCGGCATCTGCGGGTGCTTCAGGCTCAGCCGGTTCCTGGGGAAATATTTTCAGAATCATTAAGGAATTCTTTAGAAACTTATTTATTAACTTAAGGGATATGCTTACTGATGAAGGAAGAAGTTATGCAAGCGGCAAATTAGCAGAAACACTCAGTGAAACTGAGTTTGGTGATATATCAGACAGCGGTGCAGATTAATAGATTACCTGCCTGAGATTTTATGGATGGTGTAATATGAAACGTATTCTATATATTTTAATCCTTATGCTATTTTTAGCCGTTATGGCTGCTCCTGCCTTTGCAGAGGCAGACTGGAGATACCTTGAAAGCAAATATACACTGGATGCCCCGGATGAGCTGATTCTGATGGGATTTCAACATGAAAACCCGGTTCACGGTATGGAAATTATCCAGAATATGCTTGAATTTGAATTTATTCACCGCCAGGAGTGTTTATGTGATTATGAAGTAACTTTTGGCCCTGATGACCAGTTTCCCGGTGATGAATACTCCATATCATTTAATCTTACATATAATAAAAACAGCCTTAATATGTATGACGATGTGTTTATTGAAGGAACGTTTGATTATCATCAGATTATCAGTGATAATGAACTTAATTTTTCCGGTGATGTTATAGGCCAAATAATTTTATTCAATCCTGTTTCGTTTAATTTAATAGGTGCAAACAGTAATGATGTAGCCTGTGTAATACTTCGGCTGAGTTCTAAGGAAGAAGAAAGCTTTGTATGGCATTTATTCCTGAATCCGGGAGGTTCAGGATTACTTGTCCAGGAAGAAGAAATTAATTATCCGGCTGGATCTGCTTATGATAGTCGTGAACACCGGCCCCATATACCAAGTCCGCGTACACAGGCGGATGTTGCATCGGGTATAGGACTTTCAACAATAGGTATAGTCGTGGCAAATGCCCTGACTAAAACTTCTGTGTTCGGCAGCGCTTCATTCAATGGTTCATTTGATCCTACATCAGCCAGTCCCGGAGGACAAACTCCCTCAGTAGATTTAGGCGGTTCATCCGCATCGGCTGCGACAGGAACAGGTGCATCAACAGCCTCAGTAGTCCAGTCGTCTGCCCCAGCCACCGGCGCATCAGGTGCAACAAGCTCAGGTGGAGGTTTTATAGGTGCTATTAAAGATTTTTTTAGAAACTTATTTGCGAACCTGCGCGATATGCTCACTGACGAAGGCAGAAGCTATGCAAGCGGCAAACTATCTGAAACCCTTGATAATGTGATTCCTGATGATATAGACAACGAGTGAACCTGAAGCGGATAAGGTGTGAAAATTATGAAACGAATAACCTTAATATTATTAATAGTTCTTTTCGTATTCGGGCTATCATGTTTTTCTATTGTATCAGCTGATGTAACCGCAGCCAACTCAAAGCTGGTTACTGATTCACCCCGAACATTTTATGCCTATGGATTCGAATATATTGACAGCGGAGAGGCCCCTCCGTTTCACAAACTTCAGAATATCATGGAAATCGAATTCTCATCAGGGCAGGAAATTCAAAGGCAATATACAGTTGAGTTCAACGATAGTAGTGTCTACGGACCTGCAACGCATATCATTACTCTGAATTTAACTTATGACCAGGATTCACTGAAGCTCGGATTACCTTTTATTACCGGTTCATTTAACTACTACTGGGAACGCAACGGAGTTGAGACTGAATACACCGGGACAATTCAAGGTGAATTAATTGAAATCGCAACTGACATAATGGGTTTTAATACAGGTTATGTTTACACAAATGCAATTGCGCTTGATTTAGAAGTTGACGGTGATCCCTGGGACTGGACAATTTACTTAGAAGTTCCGGGTGAAGAAGAATATTACCAAACCGGATATATGGAAGATGATTATGACCATCATCATGAATCCTCGCCGCATGTTCCCTCTCCATCAACACAGGCTGATGTTGCTGCGGGAGTCGGAATATCAACCGCCGGCATTGCAATTGCCAATGCACTTACAAAGACTTCAATATTCGGAAGCGCATCTTTTAACACAACTCTAACACCCCAATCAGCAGCGGCTGCGCCTGCAGCTCCTACTGCCCCAAGGCCAGTTCAAACAAGCAGCGGGGGCGGTTTCTTCGGGGCAATAAAAGATTTCTTTAAAAATCTGTTTGCCAATCTAAGAGATATGATGACTGACGAAGGCCGAAGCTTTGCGAGCGGCAAGTTATCAGACTTCCTTGAAGATGCTGAGATGGATAATTCTGATATAGACAGTACGGGTGATGAGAATTAATCTATAGAATTATTGCGCCGAATTTCTTGGGCAAATCTTTCCTTATTCCGACAATACCAGGATAATTTCTTAAAGCATTGGAAATGGCATTATCATTTGTTCCTGAAATTATCAGCGGTTTTTTGGCAAGGCTTGGGATTTCTGACATAATTTCCTTAAGCAGATTATCATCTTTACCGGAATATATTATTTCAATTACATCTGAATTCCCATATGCAAATTCCAGGATTTCATCCGCCGCATCATATTCATCGGTTTCATCAGTGATAAATACTTTTCCTATATCGGTAATATCGGTGACCGGTATAGATGCCGATTGCGAGCATAAATAAGACCTGGAGTCAACTTTTCCTGAGTAGCCCCTAAACTGTTTTCTTTTTAAAAGCTCTTTAATATAATCGGGTGTAGTACCGCAGCATCCACCGATTAATCTTACATTTAATTCAAAATACTTTATCAATTCATCTGCAAATTCAATTGCACACTGGTCATAAACGGTTTTTCCATTTTCCACCCTTGGAAGCCCTGCATTAGGCTTAACGCTGAGATACTCGCCTGTTTTTGCCATTTCAGAAATGATGTCTATCATATGTTCCGGTCCAAATGAGCAGTTTGCACCAACCATATCAGCGCCCGCAGACTTTAATATCCTGGCACAGGAAGCAGGAGCCGTGCCCATCAGTGTCCTTCCGTTCTGCTCAAAAGCCATTGAACAGATTACCGGTAATTTTGTATTTTCCTTTGCTGCCAGTAAAGCTGCTTTCATTTCCAAAATATCAGTAAATGTCTCAAAGTTTATTATATCCGCACCGCCATCTGCAACAGCCAGGACCTGCTCTTTAAAAATGTTATATGCATTATCGAATGTAAGTTCACCGAAAGGATCAAATAACAATCCGGTCGGTCCAATGCTTGCTGCTACATATACATTATCTCCGGCAGCTTTCTTAGCAATTTCAGCACCTTTACGGTTTAATTCAACAGTCTCTTCTCCTAAACCATGCTTTTCAAGCATGATCCTGTTTCCTGTAAAAGTGTTTGTCTGTATAACATCGCACCCTGCGTCTACGTATGCTTTGTGCAAATCATAAACAACTTCAGGATGTGAGGTATTGAAGCTTTCTGGGGAATCTCCGGCAGGAAGACCTGCGATTTGAAGCATGAATCCTTTTGACCCGTCATAAATAAGAACCTTGTTTTTTATGTCATTAAGAAAACCCACTTTGTCACCGCCCGTCGTATAATTCCCTCTCACAAATAACTATGTGATTATCCCCAATTATACAACAAATAACAAAATGGGCAATAGATTGCGACAGTATCCGGTTCCTAATCTTCCGGCAGAAGAAGCACCTGACCTACAAACAACTCAGAAGTTTTCATCTCGTTTACCTTTTTTACCGCAGATACCTTTTTTCTTATATCAATATTATTTCCATATGTTTCACAAACAATATCCCAAAGTGTATCTCCGTTAGATATGACATGCTCTTTATATGAAACTTCCGCATAACCTTCTGTTTTTGTCGTCGCTACAAGGAATATGCTGCTTACTATGGATATTATTATGGCCAGGGCTATTATGAATCTTCTTTTGTTTTTTAAAACATATCTCTTTTTCATTTGTAACCTCCGAACGTTTGTTCTTTGCGAATACATAATATCAGAACGTTTGTTCGCAGTCAAGCAAAATCCGAACATTTGTTTGACTTTTATGACTATATATGGTACTATTTTAATGAAATCAGTTATTTGGGGGTCATAATGAGTAATTCACTGTCTGACAAACAACAAAAAGTGCTGGATTATCTAAAGGTTATAATCGATGAAAAAGGTTACGCTCCATCGGTTAGAGACATATGCAAGGATGTCGGAATCAAGTCAACATCCACTGTTCATGCATATCTTAAAAAACTGACAGAACTTGGATTTATTGAAATGGACAATACAATATCGCGCTCAATCCGACTACCTGAAGCTTTGAGGCAAATAGGAAGCTCCGATCTTGTCGAAGTACCAATAGTTGGCCGCGTAGCCGCAGGATCCCCTATCCTGGCAGTTGAAAACATAGAGGACACATTTACAGTTTCATCTGCATATACAAAAAACTCAACGGTATTCATGCTAAAGGTAAAGGGAGACAGCATGAAAGAGGCCGGTATACTTGAAGGCGACCTGATTCTGGTAAAACAACAAAGTATTGCTAACAACGGTGATATTGTCGTTGCTGTCCTTGAAGACGAAGCTACGGTAAAGACTTATTATAAGGAAAAAGACCATATCCGCCTACAGCCTGAAAACAGCTCAATGGAACCGATCCTTGTTTATGAAGATATAATTATAGCTGGTAAGGTAATCGGTCTTTTCCGTTCTTATTAATACTGTAAATTCTCATATTGAAAACGCAGCATCAGCTGCGTTTTTTTTTGCGAATTTGCCCGAAGGTAATTATTGCGAATTTGCCCGAAGGGGATTTTCGCATAATATTATGGCCTGCAGTTTATTGCATCCCATGGAGTTTTGTGCTCCCCGCTTTTGAAAGTATACCCCGGTTTACCGGTGCCCGGTCTGTAAACTGTTACTTTTTCATACGGTGCGCCGGTTACCAAATCACTGAAGGAATCCGGATTTTCCATAAAGCGTTTAAGCGCATTATACGAACCCTGTGCTATAAGCTCCCTGGCCATTTCAGGCGACTTATGAATTGCCGATATATTCCTTGAATTGTACTCTTCATAAGTGCATTCATCTCCTTTGCCGGGCATAAGGCCCTCCTTCACGGATACTGTCTCAATACCCGGAAGTAGATTCGAAGCTTCTTTACACATGGCCTTGTCCCCTGTCGCTAGAATTGGTTTTACCCCTAGAACGCCAGCACACATAGCGAGTTCTCCAAGTTCTCCAATTGAAATCCCGTTTATTGATAAATCAATTACATGATGGTTGCCTGTGTGAGGTATATGTGCAAATGGAGTGCCGGCCTTTGCGTGTTGCCCAATCCATGCAACGCAGTCATATTCTGCAGTGAGTTCACAGGGATATCCTGTAGGATATCCTCTTAATAAATGAGCTCGTTTATCAAGAAGTTCAGGTTGTATACCCCCTGCTCCATGTCCGTCACTAACTAGAACTTCTGTTGCACCCGCTTTGAAAAAACCTTCAATAGCCGCATTAACTTCCATAGTCAGCAGCGTCTTTGCTTTTTTGTAATAAGGACTTCCTAAATGAACCCAGTCATTTCTGTTTAATACACCTGCTACCCCCTCAAGGTCGGTCATTAGATATATCTTCATTTCATACCTCTATCGTTTCCATTAGGACAGCTGCATCGGTTTTAGCAAAGACTGTCCTGGCTTCTTTTATGTATTGTTCCCTGCTGGTATTAGGATTCAGATGGGACAATATCAGTTTTCCTACGCCTGCATCTGAAGCGATTCTTGCACATTGTAGTGCACTCATGTGGGGTGATGATTCAGTCATCTGTCTTTCCAGAAATCCTGAATCAGTTATTAACAAATCACTTCCTGAGGCAAATACGGGCAGTAAAGTATTGTGCGTCGTATCACCGGAATAGACTATCGATTTACCATTCTTTGAATATTTCGTTGCATAGCTTTCAACGGGGTGTGTCATTGGAGCTGCGGTAATTTCCAGGTCCCTAATGTTAATACGACTGTCTCCATTAAGCACATTTATATCGAAGGCACTGAAGCCGGCTATTGTTTCGAACATAGCCATAGGTGTTTGAGGCAGATACAGGGGTATATTTTGGAATTGTTCGCCTCCTAACCTTCTGACGTGCAGGTTATAGAACAACACCGGAATATCGGTCATGTGATCCCAGTGCAAATGAGACAGTATAACAGCGTCAAGTTCGGACGGATTCATTATCTTCATAAGGTTTGACAGAGAGCCGCTTCCTGCATCCGCAAGCACCCTCACACCTTCGCACTCAATCAGATATGACGAACACGCCCCGCCCGCCGATGGAAAAGGTCCGTTATTACCCAGAATGGTAACCTTCATTTCATTTTACTCCTTTAAGAAGTTCATCAAAAAGCACCTCGAGCTTTTCTGATGCATCCCTTATACCGACCGAAGCAGCGGATTTACGCATTAAGACAATCCGCTCATTGTCATCAATAATAGACCTGATACTGTCATATAATACCTGGCCGTTGAGTTCATTGTCTTTAAGTACTATGCAGCCTCCGTTCGCTTCAAGTGCCCTAGCATTCTTTTCCTGGTGATTCTCAGCAACATATGGGGAAGGAATCAGAATTGACGGCACTCCAAGCGCTGCTATTTCTGATATTGTACTAGCCCCTGCCCTGTTTATAATGAGGTCGGCAGCCGAATATATAATATCCGCATCGTAAATATATGAGGGTATCTCAACGTCTTGGAATTTATTATTCACCACAGAACTGACTGCAACATAATGTCTTTTCCCAGGAGCAAATATTAACTTGAAATCCCCGTCTTTATATATCTCCCCAAGCATTTCAACAGTTGCATCATTAATGGGTTTGGCCCCCTGGCTTCCCCCCATTATGACAACCAGCTTATCTGCAATGCCGAGGCCTAATGCGGCACGCGACGATGTCCTGTCGGCTTTAAGTATCTTCTTTCTTATGGGGTTGCCTGTTATTTCTATCCTCTTGGCTTTCTTCAGGTACTCTATGCTTTCAGGAAAGCAGACGGCGGTGATGTCGGCTCTTTTTGCCAGTGTCTTATTTGTAATCCCCGGTAGTACATTTGCTTCGTGAATCAGCGTCGGAACCTTAAAAAGCGATGTCCATAAAAGAATCGGTCCGGAAGCATATCCTCCTGTGCCGAATGCCATATCAGGCCTGAATTTTAGAAAAATGAAGAAAGATTTCACCATACCTGCCAAAAGCACCATGTATGGCCAAATCTTTGATAATCCTCCTTTACGGGAAAATCCCCTCACCGGAATCCTTGCAATCTTATAACCTTCTTTGGGCACAAGGTCATTTTCAAGGCCACGTTTACTTCCTACGAAGAGAAATTCAGCCTTCGGATATTTAGCCCTCAGATTGTTAGCCATGGCAATGGCCGGATTAACATGTCCCCCCGTGCCTCCACCGGCAATTAAAATCTTCATTCTTTCCTGACCTTTCCGGTATATCTTGATATATTCAAAAGTATGCCAATTTCACCCATGAACATGACCAGCCCGGTACCTCCGGCGCTGAAAAACGGCAGCGATATACCTGTTACCGGCACTGAACCGGTCACAACTGCAATATTCAACACAGCCTGAATGAATATCAGGGCAGATATCCCTGTGGCCATAAGCCCTGCAAATTTATCCGGGCTGCTCTTTGCGACTTTGAAACCCTGGTACATCAGCATTACGAATAAACTGATGACAACAATTACTCCTATGAAACCAAGTTCTTCAGCTAAAATTGCAAATATGAAATCATTTTGCGGTTCGGGTATATACAGGAATTTTTGCATGCTTTTACCGGCACCTTTACCCAGTAGGCCTCCGGAACCGATTGCATACAACGATTGCACAACCTGGTATCCGTCCCCCTGGGCATAAGCAAATGGATCCAGCCATGTGACTATCCTTGCTTTCATGTATTCCGTATACATTGCCACATAATACAAACCGGCTGCCCCGGGTACAATAGTCACCAGTATATGCCACAGTTTTGCCCCTCCGGCAAAGAGAAGGATCAATCCTATGCTCAGCACTATTATTGTGCCGCTGAGATGGGGTTCGCTTATAAGCAATACTGAGGATACAGCTAAAATCCCTATATAAACCAAGTATCCTTTAAAGAATTTCTTGGTTTTTATCTTATCTTCGGACAGTAATTTAGAAAAAAGTACAATAATGGCAAATTTGTATATTTCAGACGGCTGCAGGTCGAATCCCCCGATGGTTATCCAGCGCCTTGCATTATTATACACAGTTCCTATTCCCGGAATAAGGACAAGACCAAGCAAAGCCAGTGCTCCGCCGAAAATAAACCATGCAGCTTTCTTATATGCACTGTAATTAAGAAAAGATGCCGCTATCATGGCGATGAGCCCTACTCCGAATGCAATCAGCTGCTGTGTCAGATAGTGGTAGATGTTGTCGAACTGGTTTTTAGCTGCCGGAGTGCTTGCACTGAAAACCATTACAATTCCTAATGCTATAAGTATTAGGGTAAATGTAAAAATAAGGAAATTAAAGGGTCGTATTTTCCTTGATCTTTCCAAGTTTTCCTCCTAAAAGAGCCCCAGAGTAAAATATGCCAAAACACATGCTGCGATTGTCACCAGACTGAATATTAAAACTACCTTTTGTTCGTTCCATCCGCTTAGTTCAAAATGATGATGTATAGGCGCCATCTTAAATATCCTGCGTTTAGTCCTTTTATAGTGTGCAACCTGTATAAACGATGAAAGTGCTTCTGCTACATATACAATTCCTGCAATGAGTATTACCCATGGTATCTGCATTTGTATTGCCAGAACCCCGACAAGCCCTCCCAGGGCCATTGAACCTGTGTCACCCATAAATACTTTCGCCGGATGGGCATTAAAAATCAGAAAACCAATCAAAGCGCCAAGCATTGAGAGGCTCAGTATTTTTTCATCAGTTAAAACAGTAGGTGCTGCATTTATGACTAAAAAGAAGAAAAGCAGAACCAGCGATGTTACACTTCCTGCAAGGCCGTCCACCCCATCGGTGAGGTTTACTGCGTTAGTCATCAGATACAAAAATATTATCAGAAACGGTATATAAAGCCAAACCGGTACGGTTACAGTTTCTCCCATGGCAGAAAAAGGTATTATCATATCACTGGCAGCAGTTGTGAATAATACTGAAAATACAGCATATACAGCAGATATCACGAAAAGAGCAATGGATTTCTGCATGACGCTTAAGCCGTCGTTGTTCTTCCTGATAATTTTAAGAAGATCATCTATAAAGCCAACAAGCGTGTATGCGGCAATTGCTGCAATCATGGCCGCCATATGCCTGATATTATCTGTATAAAGCAATGCAACTACAGTAACAGGTATTATGAATATAAATCCGCCCATAGTGGGTATTCCTGTTTTGTAAAGATGCGACTGAGGCCCGTCTTCCCTTACGGTTTGTCCGAATTTTAATCTCCTGAGTATTGGAATCAGAATGAATCCGAGGATTACTGCTGCTATCAAAGATGTGAGTAATGGCTGCCACATTTATTTTTGCCCTCCGTCCTCGGTATATTCTAACACATTTTCCATTTTCATACCCCTGGAACCCTTTATAAGAACCGTATCTCCCTTTTGTGCTGTCTTTTGTAAGATAGGTCCTGCTTCGTCTGATGTACCGAATGTGGTTACACTGCATTTAAAGCCCGATGATAAAGCTCCAAGTTTCATCTGAGCTGCTTCTTTTCCGCACAGCATTAGTATGTCTGCGATTTCAGCTGCATATTCGCCCAGCTTAATATGTGCTTCTTCAGAGAATCCGCCCATTTCAAGCATATCGCCAAGAACCGCAATCTTTCTCCCTGCAGCACCGTCCAATATATCAAGGGCGGCCCTCATTGATTGCGGATTCGCATTATAGGCGTCATTAATATAATTGATCCCATTTTTTTTAAATCTATGCATCCTCATCTTGGACTGTTTAAAGTTTAAAAGCCCCTTTTTAATCAGCATTTCATCAATCCCGTAAATCCTCGCAAGAGCAACGGCGGCCATCGCATTAGCGACATTATGATTTCCAGGCACCGGCAGCTCGAATTCTGTCCCGTTTGATTTGAATAAACAGTTTCCAAATTCATTGGTGTTCGCATTATGTGCTATATAATCGTTGCTAGTGCTTATTCCGTACTTAATCAAATCCGCACCCTCAGGAGCAATAAGGTTAAAAAGCAACTCATCATCGCCATTTATAATAACCTTTCCTCCAGGCTTTAAATGATTCATTATCTCGGTTTTTGCCTTTAGTATATTCTCTTTTGAACCCAACATTCCTATGTGGGACATCCCTATGTTTGTAATAATCGCATAATCAGGATTTGCAAGGGATGAGAGGTAATCAATTTCGCCTAACCCGCTCATTCCCATTTCCAGGATAGATAGGTCATGATTTTTGTTTAATTTCATAAGCGTCATTGGCAATCCAATATGGTTGTTCTTATTTCCTTCTGTATAGTGGACATTATATTTCTGCGAAAATACTGATATCAGCATATTTTTAACAGTAGTCTTGCCTACGCTGCCTGTCACAGCTATTATCGGCTTGTTAATACTTTCGCAATGGCTTTTTGCCAACTTGCCAAGTGCTATTATTGTATCTTCAACCACAATTACTCTGGGATCGTTGTTTTCTACCGAAGTCACGGCACAAGAAGCACCATTGGTAAATGCTTTTTCAATGAAATCTGCACCGTTGAAGTTTTCTCCCTTGATAGCTATGAACATGTCGCCGGACTTTATGGTTCTGGTATCAGTTGACACACCTGTAAAGACAAGTTCTCCGGGCATGCCCTTTGCAGTTCCATTCATGATTTTAGCCGCCTTTAAGGCATCCATTATCATCTTTCACTCCTAAGCTTTTCAAGGACTTCTAAAACTATTTCCCTCTCATCATAATGGGTTTTAAAACCCATTTTATCAAGATAAGTCTCATGGCCTTTTCCTGCAAGTATAATCAAATCATTCTTCCTGGCATTTCTCATAGCATATTCTATTGCATCAGTTCGGTCCTCTATGCATATATAATCGCCGTCTGTTTTTTTCATGCCCTCTTCAATCTGGCTGATGATTTCCGCAGGTTTTTCAAACCTTGGATTATCCGAGGTTATAATTGTAAAGTCTGCCAATCGGCCGGATATCTCGCCCATCATAGGCCTCATTGTATTATCACGGTCTCCCCCGCATCCGAATACTGATACAACACTGCCTTCCGAAAATTCCTGCATTGCCTCCAGTAATTTTTCAAGGCTGTCCGGGGAATGAGCATAATCAATTATAACCGTATACTCAGTATCAATATCTTGTTTTTCACATCTTCCCGGAACAATTACATTCTTAATACCATCGACGACATGTTCGGGTTGAGCTCCGGCCATCAATGCCGCTGTTGCAGCAAACAAAGCATTGTAAACATTAAACATACCGGGCATTTCAAGACATATTTCAAATGCTTTCCCAAAACCCTCGTATCTGAAAGTAGAACCGTCGCCGCGCATTTTAATATCAATAGCCGTCACATCCGCATCACGAACGGCAGACAATGTAGTCACAGGGCATTTCGCCGAATCTATTATATACTGAGAATGTACATCATCTATATTGATAACTGCATTCTTACACATTGAGAACAACATGGCCTTGGATGCAAGGTACTCATTGAAATCCTCATGCTCCCTTTTGCCGATGTGTGCACGGGATATATTGGTAAACATACCTATGGAATATTCCGTAAAACCTGTCCTGAGCTGGCTGAGTCCCATTGACGTCACTTCCATGACGCAATGTTTTACACCTCTGTCAACCATATCCCGAAGCACTTCCTGCAGATCGCTTGACTGCGGAGTGTTCTGGGCTGTAGTAATATGGACATCCTTATAATCTATTCCGAGGTTTCCCATAATGGCACAATCACCGAACGCCCTGTCCAGAATGGATTTTATCATAAAGGAAGTAGTAGTCTTGCCTTTTGTTCCAGTAATCCCGATTAATTCCATTTCCCGTGAAGGATTCCCATAGAAATTAGCTGCACATTTCGCAAGGGCATGACGGGCATCGCTTGTAAATACAATAACTTTGTCAGTTTCTTTCACTTCTTTCGTGACAACTGCTGCAACAGCGCCGTTTGCCCATGCCTTATCAATATATTTATGGCCGTCGTCTTCAACGCCATCAATGCAGACAAACAGGAAACCCGGTTCTACTTTTCTTGAATCATAAGCAATTCCCGTAATTTCCGGATTTATGCTGCCGATTTTCCTGTTGATTTCCACGTCTTTTAAAATTTCAGTTAAAATCATTCGTTGTCTCCTAGTCAACGTTTTCCAGATATCTGAATCGAACCTCTACCACGCTGCCTTTTTCCAACTCTGTACCCCAATAAAATTCCTGCGCAACGCATACCCCCGCCCCATCAGTCCTGATGTTCAGGCCAAGGCTGTTTAGTGTGCTTTTTGCCTCTCCGAGGGTCTTGTGGATAAGATTAGGCATTTTTACAGTTGCAGCCTTCTCCGGCATATGCTTATACAATATAACAACACTCTTTTCAACAAGCATTTCACCGGGTTGCGGGAACTGATAAACAACCGTCAGATCGTCCCCTGTCTCATCGCCTTCAATAATATATTCAAGATTTACAGATTTCAACTCATTGACTGCTTCTTCAAGGGAATAGCCGGTGATATCCGGTACTACGGTTTCTCTCTCTATGTACTCTTCATCGCCCTTTCTAGGAACCTGCAGATATTCAAGCGTCTGTTCAATGATTGAGCCGACTACGGGAGCAGCAATGACGCCGCCGTATACTGATTCTCCCCTTGGGTCGTCCAGCATTACCAATACTGTAACCACAGGATTGTCTGCAGGGGCAAACCCGCAGAATGAAGCTATATACCTGTCATCGTCAGTTGTTTCGGATGTACCTGTTTTACCTGCTATCCTGTAACCGGGTACAAAGGCATTTTTACCTGTACCTACCGAAACAACCCCTTCAAGCGCTTCTGCAACCGTCTGGGATGTCTCATTTGAAATAACCTGCCTGACAACAGTAGGCTGGTATCGTTCAACAACATTACCGTTGTCATCCAGGATTTCCCTTACAATCATCGGCTCCATGAGATAGCCGCCGTTTGCAATGGCGTTATATGCACTTACTATTTGTATCGGTGTGATTATGAACCTTTGTCCGAATGAAGCAACGGCCATGTCTATCTCCATCGGCTCATTATGGAAGACACCAATTTCCTCACCGGGAAGATTTATTCCTGTTTTTTCAGTAAAGCCGAACATTTCGACATACTCATAAAAACGGGTTATACCAAGCTCCTGGGCCACCTTTACAAAAACAGGATTACACGAATTATATATTGCTTCAAGGAACGTTTCAGCGCCGTGGGGCCAATCCCGCCTCCAGCAGTGGATGTCAAATTCCTGGACTTCCACGGGATAATCATCAACCATATCATCAAGGCCGATAACATCGTTTTCAATGGCCATAGAGGCAACCACAGCCTTGAATGTAGAGCCCGGTTCGTATGTATCAGCAATTGCTTTGTTCTTCCATACAGTCTTGCTTAGAAGCTCTGTTTCTTCGGGTGAATAACCACTCCATTGATCTGATTCGAATCCGGGAAGATTTTCCCTTGGATAGTTTAGGTTGAAATCAGGTTTTGAAACCATCGCAAGAATTTCCCCGGTTGAAGAATCAGCCACAATGACACAACCGCCCCGGGCAACCTCATTTTCATCCAGCGCTTTTGATAGTGCCTTTTCAGCAATATACTGGATATTTCCGTCAATTGTGAGAACCAGGCTTTTTCCGTTGTCAGCAGCTATTTCTGTTGTTTGTGAAAAAGGAAGTGCATTGCCGTCCTTATCAACCTCATTAATTATTTTACCGGGGACTCCTTTAAGAAAATCTTCCATGGCAGCTTCAATGCCAAACAAACCCTGGTTATCAGCACCGGTAAACCCTATTATATGGGCTGCAAGATTATCGTTGGGATAAAATCTCTTGGTATCCTCATCAACATATACCCCTTCGATTTTATTTTCGGACATCCAATCCCGCACTTCATCGCCGGTCTGCCTTTCAACTTTTTTTGCTATTATTTCAAACTCTGAATCCCTGATCAGCTTTAATAGAATCGCTTCAGTATCAAATCCAAGTATATCGGCAAGGCCTTTGGCTATATCACCGGGATCCATGGTGTTGTTCCGCAGGATTTTGGGGCTTACCGTGACATTGTCAACGGCAACAGAAACGGCAAGCTCCTTCCCGTTTCTATCATAGATATCTCCCCTTACAGGACTTATTATCATTCCGCTGTTTTGCTGGCGGTAAGCTTCTTTGCTGAGATCTTCGCCCCAAATGAACTGTATAAAGAATACACGCCCCAGCAATGCTGCTGCTATCAGGAGAAAAAATCCAATCAAAACCAGAAGCCTCCTGTTTTTCCTGACTTCCTCAGTTACTGCTTTTTTCTTTTTCTTTTTTTTATCGGGCAAACCGAATCTCCTGCAAATTTTATCTTTTGTCAGCAACCTTATTGCTCTGCAACCATTATAATATATAACCTCAGCACTGTGAACAGTTTTATCGCTGCCTTACCATTTGAATTCTCGAAGAGTTGACCTTGGGTCAGCGATTTGAAAATCGATATATTGGACTGAGACATTGTTTCAATCCTTTAGCAAATAGTGTTTTTAGGGATAAAAAAACCGCAGTTGCTGCGGTTTTAGTTGTTTTATTGCTCTGCTCATTCAGCGTCAAAGATAAATCCTTTAAGATAATTAAAAATTCCAATAGAATCGCCCCCCGGTACAGCCGGTTCCTCTGCTACTTCAATGCTATTCGCACGGGGAACATTAATATAAACTATCTGGTATTTATCAGGTTCCTGCATACCGAGTTCAGTTTCAGCAATATGCCTGATTTTCATCATATTGGTTTTCTTTTCCAAGTCAACTCCCAGAGCTGAGTTCACAGCGTTCTGGGTAATTAGTTCTTCTTTAAGATCCGATATTTCATAATTTAGTTTGGTCATCTGGCCGTATCTGGTTATTATTGAGAAAAAGGCTGCAAAAACAAGCAGTATCACCAGAAAGACCCTTGCCTTTTTCCTGGATTCACTGCCTTCGATAAGCTTAAGCTTGCTTTTTGTGTTTACTTGCGGAGCAGTTTCCCTTTCCAGCCTGTTGAGGCCGAATTCCAATTCCTGCACCATAATTTTTTCAGTCTTCATATTACCCCCGGAAAATTTTGCCGGCCGGCATTTAGCCGGCCGACGCATTCCTTGATGTACTTCTTTGGTATTTGGTGTTTTGTCTTTTGTGTTTCTTGTGTTCTTTGTCTTTTGTAAGTATGTGAGTTCTTTAGTGTTTTGTGGTTTTTTCTTTAGTATTTATGTCTTGATGCATTCAATTATTCTTAGCTTTGAACTTCTTGAGCGTCTGTTATTGTTAATCTCCTCGTTGGTGGGCAATATTGGCTTTTTAGATATGACTTTGTGCCTTGACACCCGGTTACAAACACATACAGGGAAATAGGGGGGACATATGCATGGGTTTTCCAACGTGGAGAATGCAATCTTTATTATTCGGTCTTCAAGGGAATGAAACGATATCACAGCGAGCCGGCCGCCCGGCCTTAGAGAATTCGCAGCCTTTACCACTGCTTTTTCCAGTATTTCGAGCTCTTTGTTAACCTCGATCCTTAGGGCCTGGAATGTCTTTCTCGCTGGGTGTTTTCCCTTGAACCTGTCTTTAGGGGGGTAGGCGGCTTTTATAATTTCCGCCAATTCTGTAGTTGTGGTAATAGGAGTATCTTTTCTTTTGTGTATTATAGCCGAGGCTATTCGTCCTGCGTATTTTTCCTCGCCGTATCTTCCGATAACAGCAGCGAGTTTCTCTTTAGTGTAATTGTTAACGACATCATATGCCGTAAATGTTTCTTCAGTATCCATCCTCATATCCAGAGGTGCATCGTCATGGTATGAAAACCCTCTCTCAGCCTTATCAAGCTGATGAGACGATACCCCAAGGTCCATAAGTATCCCGTCTACCCCCTCAGGAACATTTTCCTTTATTATTTTGTCAATGTTCAGGAAATTATCTTTCAAAACAATGTACTTGCCATTGGTTTTGACATTTTTCAGCCTATCATTTGTGGCTTTAACTGCGGCCGGATCCCTGTCTATTGCTATCAGGAAGCCTCCCTTGCCCAGCATGCTAAGTATCATGCTGCTATGGCCCCCTCCGCCGGCAGTGCAGTCGATATATTTTCCGTCCGTTTCAATGTTCAGGTATTTTATCGTTTCATCCGGTAAAACTGATTCATGTTTGAATGATTCATTCATATAGCAATCCTTCAGCTTTCACCGGTTTCGATTTTCGTATTTTTCTTTATCCCAGATTTCAATGGAATTCCTGACACCCAGGACCCATACTTCCTTGCTTATTCCGGCCATTTCATAAAGCCAGCCCGGAATCATAACCCTACCCTGCTTATCTATATTGCAGTCGTAACTGTTAGCGTAAAATTCCCTTTGTGTTTCCCTTGCGTCTCTATCAAATCTTGATTTACCGTCAAATTCTGTATCAATCTTATTCATTTCACTGATTGTGTGAATGGTCAGGCAGTCAAAGTCTACATCTTTAATTACTGTAAATTCCATACCTAATAAATCCCTGAAAGAACGGGGAATGATTAACCTTCCCTTTTCATCTACTTTATGAAGATAGCGCCCCTGGAATTTTGTGTTCATAATTAAAGCCTTTAGTCTTAAATTCCCTCAATAATGGCTGTGCTCTTACCCCACTTTTCACCACTATTCATCATCTTGAAACCATTTTACACCCCTCCTACTCCACTGTCAACCCTTTACCTCCACAAAATTCCATAATCCCCACATGCGACACAAAATATCTCAGAGATGGTTATAACTTTGTCTAAGCAATCTCAAAGGATGATATCTATTCTCAATGGTTGCGTCGTTAGGTACTAGGAGATTTTCTCGATGCAGATGAATATGGGAGGGTTGTTTTTTTGATTTTCGAAAGATGTTTTTTGAACAGTGAAAGTTTTTTGGTCAATGCCTTTACAGTAAGCAAGCACCGCATCCCGTTCTTCAAAGCCAGTGTCGCCGCCTTGGTAAATGACTATTGTAATGATTCCGCCTGGTCTTAACAGTCCAATGGCTGCAGAAATTGCTTTTATGGTTGTTTTCCCTTTGGTTTGAAGTTTATGATTGGTCCCGGGCAGATACCCTAAATTAAACATTGCACAAGAGATTCCCGCCGGAACGAGTTCATTCATTTCTGCATGATTTTTACAAAACAGGGTGGTGTTGTAATATCCGTTGTCTTTTAGTAAGCCGGCAGTAAGCTTAATAGATTCTTCCTGGATATCAAAGGCATAAACATGGCCGTTTTCACCTGCCAGCCCAGCTAATAATAAGGTATCCCTGCCTTTGCCGCAAGTTGCATCAACGACCTTATCCCCGGGTTTTACTATTTTAGCGACAAATGAATGAGACAGTCCAAGAGCATTAATCAATATCATAGCCCATTCCTCTGATTTCCTTCATAGTTATATGACGCCACTCCCCCGGTTTCAGCTTATAATCACTTATATTCCCAATACCGATACGTTTCAGAGATTTTACCCGCAGTCCAACAGCTTCAACCATGCGTCTTATCTGTCTGTTTTTTCCTTCATATATTGTGATTTTGATAGAATTTTTATTTTGGTTGTGGTACTCAACCTTTGCCGGTTCAGTTGTGTATCCACCTATGTCCACCCCAGACTGCAGTTTTTCAATTGATGAATCGTCAAAATCACGGAATGCAACAGCTATATATGTTTTAGCCACCTGATGCGAAGGGTGTGTCATGAATTTTGTAAAATCACCGTCGTTTGATAATATTATTAGCCCGGTCGTTCCGTAATCAAGCCGCCCGACAGGGTAAAGACGTTCATTAATCCCGTCGATACAGTCAATCACCGTTTTGCGGCCTGCTTCGTCGCTTGCAGTAGAAACAACCCCCCGTGGTTTGTTCAAAAGTATATAAACTTTGTTTTTCTCCGGGACTATGATTTTACCATTAACTGTTACCGAATCATCAGGCGTCACTTTATATCCCTGTACTGTAATACGCGCTCCGTTTACCCATACCACCCCGCTGTCAATCAACTCTTCAGCTTTCCGTCTCGAAGCAATTCCGCACATGGCTATATATTTTTGAAGTCTGATTCCATCCATTACAACTCTGTTTCATCCTGCGGAATTACAGGAAGCTCAGGTTCTATGAAGTCATCCAGATTAATTTGAGAGCCGGATTCGACTTCATTGTCGGATGGTAATTCCACAGGAATCAGATCATCAAGGCTGCGAAAGCCAAAAGCCCTATAGAATTCCATAGACGGCCTGAAGACAACAGGGCGCCCCGGTGCGTCAAGCCTTCCTGCCTCTTCTATAAGTTCCCGGTCAAGAAGAGTTGATATCGATGAACCGCATCCGACTCCCCTGATTGATTCGATTTTTGCCCTTGTAGCCTCTTTATTATATGCAATGACCGCCAGGGTCTCATATGCCGCCTGTGATAGATTTCTGGTGTCGGTTTTTTCAAACAGCAGCCTGACCTTTTCAAAATACGCGGGATTTGTGGCCATCTGGACGACATTATTCATTCGGCGGATTATAATGCCCCTGCCCTCACCAGCATATTCCTGCAAAAGTTCATCAACCAGGCGTTCAGCCGTTTCAATGTCAATCCCGAGCACATCCGCAATCCTGTCCACCCTGACTTCGTCTCCGCTGGCGAACAAAATGGCTTCTATGATATTTTTCATTTCCCTGTCTTTCATATTTTCACATCCAATCACTGATAAATATCCAGGAATTCTTCAAAATCATTTTCCTGCAGCTTATCGGTTTTTGATACTCGTATATCCTTATATATGCCTTTTTGCCTGAGCCGGGCCTTCTTTTCTTTCGCAAGCTCCAGAATTGACAGAAATCCAGTAATTACATCAAGCTTATGTTCTCCGTTTTTCTTAAATTCTTCAAAAAAGCTTATATCATCTTTTTTAAACAAAACCTTTACCAAATGCCTGAGTTTACGTCCGACTGTGAATTTTTCGTGGCGAAGTATATTCCCTACATATCTGGCTTTCTGGTTCTTTTTATTGAAATTGCGCTTTTCTATACCCAAATACATTTCCTTCAGCATTGCCGCGGAAAGAGAATACGTCCTTTCAGTGCGTCCGAAATCTTCCTTTGATACCGTCCTATAAATATAAGACTTGTATCTGCTGAAGTTTCCCTTCAGCATTGAAGCCGAAGCTTTGCACCGCCTATATTCGAGCAGCTGCATGACAAGCTCTTCCCTTGGGTCTATGGGTTCCTCCTCGTCATCTTCGACAGTCGGAAGCAGCATCCTGGATTTAATATGCAGAAGTGTTGAAGCAGTTACCAGAAACTCGCTTGCTATATCCATATCGAGTTTTTCCATCCGGAGAAGATAATCAAGGTATTGGTCGGTAATCTCTGAAATCCGGATATCATAAATATCCATTTCATTTTTTTCAATCAAATGGAACAGCAGGTCGAAAGGACCTTCGAAATTCTCAAGCTTAAGATCATATGCCGGGGTTGGTTCCATTAAAGGCTACTCCCAGTCTATTTTCATGGCTTTTCTTACGTCAGCCATTGTTTCAGTAATAACCGTTTTAGCCCTTGCATTGCCCTTTGCAATGATATCCCTTACCATCTGAGGATTCGCTTCAATTTCATCTCTGCGTTTATGAATTGGTTTAAGGGCAACTTCAAGTTTCTTATGTAGATTCTTCTTGCATGCGACGCAACCGATGTTCCCGGCTTTGCAATCGCATTCAATCTGCTCAACTTCATTTTTATTGAAAATCTTATGATAAGAAAAAACTGCGCAAATATCCGGATGACCGGGATCGTCTTTCTTAATTCTCGCCGGGTCCGTAATCATGCTCATGACTTTCTTGCGGAGGGTTTCGCCGCGGTCCTTCAAAGCAATGGTATTGTTATAGCTCTTGCTCATTTTCCTTCCGTCGAGTCCCGGGAGCACCTTCGCTTCAGTCAGAAGCGGTTCGGGTTCCGGAAATACCCTGCACTTATAAATGAAATTAAACCTACGAGCTATTTCCCTTGTCATTTCCACATGCGGGAGCTGATCCTCCCCAACCGGCACATAGTCAGCCTTGTATATCAGAATGTCAGCTGCCTGCAGGCACGGGTAACCGAGGAATCCATACGTACGGATATTCTTCTCATCCATCTGGGCTAGCTGGTCCTTATATGTGGGACATCTTTCCAGCCATGAAAGAGGTGTAACCATTGAAAACAGCAGGTGGAGCTCAGCGTGTTCCTTCAGAGACGACTGCAGGAATATGCTGCATTTTTCAGGATCAAGCCCTGAAGCATAAAGGTCCATCACAACTTCATCAATATTTTTCTTATATGATTCTGTGTCTTCGTAGCCTGTAGTCAATGCGTGCCAGTCAGCTATAAAGAAAAAACAGTCATACTCATCCTGGAGTTTAACCCAATTCTGAATTGCCCCAAGGTAATTACCAATGTGTAATGATCCCGTAGGCCTGGCTCCGCTTAAAACAACTTTCTTAGACATCATAAACCTCCGTCATATATATTTCGCAAAGATGCAGCTGCATACATTTTATCAGACAAATACACCTACAACCAAATCAGCAATCCAAAGGAAGGCCTCCCTGAATGGATAAACAAGTGTATTCAAAACCGTACTCAAAGTTCCCGGTGCTATTATTATAAATAAAATCAGCGCAAAAGCTACATATCTCTCATACTTCATGACCTTGAAATAATACTTCTGAGGCAATATCCCGTAAAATATCCTCGAGCCGTCAAGGGGCGGAATGGGAATCAGGTTGAATACCGCAAGGTACAGGTTGACGCTGAATAACATCAATAGGAATTCCCAAATGATCAAAGCAAACTGTCCCGGAAACCTTGTAGAAAACATGGCTACCATTATCTGGATTGGGAATGCAGTTGCAAAAGCTATTAAAAGATTCATTACCGGCCCGGCAAGGCCGACTTTAACCATGTCTTGCTTCGGGTCTTTAAAATTCATGGCATTCACAGGTACGGGTTTCGCCCATCCGATGCGTGCGAATATCATCATAAGCGTACCAAGAACATCCAGGTGCTTTAAAGGATTTAAAGTAAGCCTGCCTCTCATTTTTGCAGTGTCGTCCCCAAGTTTATGAGCTACCCATGCGTGAGAAAACTCGTGGAATGAAAGTGCTATTATCAATACAGGAATTATATATAAATACTGTTCCCAGTTTGCTAGTAAATTTTGTATATTTCAGTCCTCCCGGGCATTGCCCTGTGGTTTTAATCATTCTATCAGAAAAGGGGCTGTTTCACAATCTGCGACGTATCGCAGGCGAAGCTGAGGAACGGCACCGGCGACCTGAATGAAAATTTCACGCATCTAGTTGACAACGAGTGAATATTTCCATTTGGGAGCATATCATACTGTATCGCAGATTCCTAAGAAATTGAGTAACGATACTGAATAAAATTCCAAAAATTCTAATACTGGAACCACTTATAATCAGCGTGATAAACACCATATATCATCTTACTACGCCGAACCATGAAAGTATCTTACGCCAGAGAAGTTTAAAGAAACCTGCCTTCTCAGTTCCTGAGTCCGTAAGGATTGATACAGAGCCAAGTTCCTCTCCGTCAAGCACATATTTCACAGTTCCTATTACAGTATCTTTTTCTACCGGTGCTTCAAGGCTGTCGGGGATTTCTACTATTCTTTCAATTTTTTCATAATCATCTTTATATAATAGAAATTCAGAATCTTTCTCAACATAACTGCCCACTTCCAGCTCAATTCCCTTTTCAACAGGTATCTCTCCGGCTGATACTCCGCCGTCTTCAATAGTAAAAAAGTCAAACTCCAGGAAGCCAAAATCAAGCAGCTTTGTGGAATCAGCGAACCTCGCATTGGTATCCGGAGCACCCATCACAACCGAGACAAGGGAAAATCCATCACGCTCCGCAGTAGCAGCCAGGCAGTGGCCGGCAAGTGTTGTAAAACCGGTCTTAAGACCCGTAGCACCCTTATAATATTGAATAAGTTTATTCCTGTTATAAAGGTCAACCTGATCCTCGCCGTCACGGAACGGTTCATATATCTTGGTTGTGAAATCAAAAATCTCAGGATAAGTCTGCGTGAGGGCCAATGCCAGCTTGGCCGTATCTTCTGCAGTTGAATAATGGCCTTCGTCAGTGAGTCCCGAACAATCAAGATATTTAGTATTTTCCATGCCAAGTTCATCTGCAGCTGCATTCATAAGCTGCACGAATGATGCTTCGTTTCCTGCAATTGCCTCAGCGACTGCCACCGCTGCATCGTTTGCAGAATGAAGTTCAATAGCATTGAGCATTTCCCTGAGAGTAAACTGCTCACCCGGCTCAAGCCATACCTGCGAACCCCCGAAGCTGCATGCGTACTCACTTGCAGTTATAACAGTGTCATAAGTTATTTCACCTTTGGCAAGTTCCTTCATAATGATATATGTGGTCATTATTTTTGTAAGGCTGGCCATCGGATATTTGATTTGACTGTTTTTTTCATGGAGCACCTGGCCCGTCGTAGCTTCAAGAAGAATGAAACTTCTTGATTGAAGTGCATTGATGTCCGTAGAAAGCACCATCTGGTTGACTATATTGATATCAAAATCCTCATCCTGGGCCGACACTCCCGACGCCATCCCTGAAATGAGGCATATGCATAGCAGAATCACTAATAATTTTTTCATTTTTACTTCCTTTTCTTCAGTATATTTCCCTGCCGTTCTTAGACACCCTGCCTAATATGAGCGAAGGTATATCAGGTTTCTCTTTAGAGAATTTACATGCAGCTTTGAATTTATCCGCATAAGCTTCCAGTTTTTCAATGTCAGAATACAGCACCGCAATTGTTTCACCGGATTTAATCATGTCACCGGGCTTCTTATTAAGCCTGATACCGGCTGAGTAATCAATGGGATCGGTCTTTTTACTTCTCCCCGCACCAAGGTTCATGGACACAATTCCAACTGTCATGGCATCAAGTGCCATGAGATAGCCGTCGCTCTCGGCTACTATTTCAAATTTGTTTGCCGGTTGCTTAAAAAGACTGAAATCATCAAGGGCAGAGGCATCTCCGCCCTGGCCTTCAATCATTTCGCGCAGTTTCCGATAAGCGCTTCCGTCTCTTATTTTACTTATTGCCATTTCAAGGGCTTCTTTGTGACCTATATCCCTTGTCATGAAAATCAATTCAGCGGCAAGCGCAGCGGACACTTTGTACAAGTCAGTGTCTTCCCCTCCGCCCTTCAGTACTTCAACAGCTTCCTTGACTTCCAGTGAGTTCCCTACTGCATATCCAAGGGGCGCATCCATCATCGTTATCAGTGCCGAAATGTTCCTGCCGTTGTTAAGTCCTATTTCCACCATTTTTTCAGCCAGTTCAAATGCGCTGTCCGCATCTTTCATGAATGCTCCGCCTCCGGTTTTGACATCCAGAACTATATTCCCTGCACCTGCTGCCAGTTTCTTGCTCATTATGCTTGTGGCAATCAATGGAAGACAATCTATTGTAGCCGTAACATCCCTTAGGGCATAAAGAATTTTATCAGCGGGTACCATGTTTCCCGACTGTCCTGCGATGCAGATGCCGGTCTTTCGATAAGCTTTTTCAAATTCCTCTACGGTCATGTCGACCTTCAGACCCGGTATGGATTCCAGTTTATCAACGGTACCGCCGGAATGACCCAGGGCCCGTCCTGACATTTTAGCAACTGTCAGGCCTGATGCAGCGCATATCGGACCGGCAATCAGAGAAGTTTTATCTCCAACGCCACCGGTGCTGTGCTTGTCGACAGTTATTAATTCATCAGAAAACTCCATCATGTCTCCGGACCGGGCCATCAGCATACAAAGATCGGAAGTTTCCCTCCCGTTCATGCCGTTGATATAAATAGCCATTAATAAAGCCGTAGTCTGGTAGTCGGCTATACTCTTATCCACAATACCGTTTACAAAAAACTCAAGTTCATCATATGACAGGGCTTTTCTATCCCGTTTTTTGGCAATAATATCGAACATTTTCACATTGCCCACATCCTTTTCATCCGCATATATCAATATTACAACATCGTCTTAGATATTTCCACCTTTGCGAATTTGCCCGAAGGGCTTTTTAGCATTTTTGCGAATTTGCCCGAAGGGCTTTTTAGCATTGTTGCGAATTTGCCCGAAGGGAAATGTACTGCTTTTATGGTAGAATGGGAGTATATTCTTCAGGGGGTGTTATCATGGAATATCATAAAGAAATAAGTGTTTTGGGGGTTAACAGGCTTGAGCCGCACGGAGCTTCAATACCATTTGAGAGCGTTGAAGATGCAATCATGGGCACAAGGGCAGCTTCGCCGTATTTTAAATGCCTGAACGGGGTTTGGGATTTTTATTTTGCTGAATGTAAATATGACATTCCAGCCGGGCATTTTATGGTAGATTTTGATGCTTCTTTATGGGATACCATACCCGTCCCTTCATCTTGGCAGACCCAAGGCTATGGCACTCCGCATTATACCAATTCCGTTTATCCCATACCCAAGGATCCTCCTAATATCCCCGACCGCAATGAAACCGGGATATACAGAACTGAATTCACTATACCAAAGGGCTTCTCACACCGGCGTACAATACTGCATTTCAGTGGTGTTAATTCCTCATTCACAGTTTATGTTAATGGCGCTGAATGCGGTTACAGCCAATGCTCCCATATGCCTTCTGAATTCGATATAACCGATATGCTGGAAGACGAACTGAACCTCCTGAGTGTTGAAGTCTACCAGTTCAATTGTGCAACCTATCTGGAAGACCAGGATTATTTCAGGCTCTCAGGTATATTCAGGGAAGTTTACCTTTATTCAGTCCCTAAAAATCCCATAACGGATTTCTATGTTGAATCCTCTCTTACAGACAATATGCAGGACGGTCTGTTGAATATAGAATGTGCCTATGATGGTCCGGGCGCTGAATTAATTTATTATTTGTATGACAACGCCGGAAACCTTATTGCAGAAAAACCCCTTGGCAGCGACTACAGGGCTGTAATAAAAATCGATGCCCCTGCCAAATGGACAGCTGAAGAACCGGTTCTTTATACAAGCATTGCTGTGCTATTCAACCATGTCGGTGAACCACTTGATATAAGAGCCTTGAATACAGGATTCAGGAGAATTGATATTGAAGACGGAATCTTCAAAGTGAACGGCATTCCCATTAAGATTAAAGGCGTTAATCGGCATGATACCCACTATCTCCTTGGGCATGCGGTTACAAGGCAATCGATGCTGGATGATGTTGTCCTAATGAAGCAAAATAATATAAACACAGTCAGAACATCCCACTATCCACCCGACTCATATTTCCTGGATCTGTGCGATGAATTCGGCCTGTATATTATTGACGAAGCCGATCTTGAAGCCCATGGCTTCGAATATAGCGATCCCGAATATGATGTTTCAGACAAGGCTGAATGGCTTCCGCATTTTGTAGATCGCGCAAAAAGGATGGTCATGCGAGATAGGAGCCATCCTTGCATAATAATGTGGTCGCTCGGAAACGAAACCAGGTATGGCACAAATCACCTTGCCATGATGTCCGAAATTAAGAAACACTCTTCTTCCCTGCCGATTCATTATGAGAGGGCCGGGGAAAAACCTGGGCCGGATGTTATCAGCGTCATGTATCCTCAGATAAATGACCTAATCGCCCAGGGCGAAAAAACAGGAAATCCCAGACCGTATTTCCTATGTGAATACGGGCATGCAATGGGCAATGCATCAGGAAACCTGAAAGAATACTGGGATGCATTCTATAAGTACCCGCGGCTGATGGGCGGCTGCGTCTGGGAATGGGTCGACCACACGCTGCTCACCATGGATGATGCAGGAAATATGTTTTTTGGATATGGCGGTGATTTCGGAGATATCCCCAATGACAATAATTTCTGTATGGACGGCCTGAATTATCCTGACAGGACGCCACACACCTCACTGATTGAACTTAAGAAAGTTATGGAACCAGCCAAGATTATCAATGTTGATTATGACAATCTGACATTTGATATTCTTAATACCAACAATTTCAGAAACCTTGATTATCTTGATTGCAGCCTGGAATTATTTAAAAACGGATTTATAATTGATGAAGCCCTGCTTGGCCCAATGAATATTCCTCCCGGTAAATCGCACTCATTCTCAATTCCTTTTGATATTGAACCCGGGGCTGAGTACTGCATTAACCTGTACTTTACGCTCAGGGATTCCACTTTATTTGCAGTAAGAGGATTTGAAGTCAGCCGAAGCCAGATAGTTTTCGAACATGAAGTGTCTTTTTCGGAAGTTAATTTCACAGTAGATATAAAACCTGAAATTGAAAACGATGGCAGATACCTCAGGGTTTCAGGTGCTGATTTTCAGATGACATTCGATAAACTAACCGCCGGGATGACCGACTGGTTTCACCGCGGTGTATCTCTTGTCGACAAAGGCTTTACTCCTGATTTCTTCCGTGCAGCTACTGATAATGATAAGCCTAAAATGAGGAAAATCTGGCTTAATATGGGTCTTGACCGCATGACAGGGAGAACAGAGTCATTCGATTATTCTGAAAGCAGCAACTCTGTTGCCGTGAATACAGTTATGATTATGTCGGCAGTCGGTAAAAAACCGCTATTTAGAGTTAAGACGGAATATATTATTCATTTTGACGGCACACTTGATATTGAAACTGAATTTGAGCCTTTCCGCGAAACAGATTATATACCCCGTATAGGACTTGAATTAAAGATTCCGCTTTCAATGCAAACTCTCAGATGGTTCGGACGCGGTCCGCACGAGAGTTACTCAGACAAATGCCAATCTGCTCTAATCGGTGTGTATGAAGGCGAGGTTTTTGAACAGCTTGAACCTTATGAATATCCGCAGGAGTCCGGCAACAAACTCGATACAAAGTGGATTTCCTTCACAGATATCGTGGGAAACTCATTAATGATTATATCGGATACTCCGGTTTCGGCCAGTGCATTGCTTTACTCAGCGAAAGAATTAGATAGGGCAACTCATCAGAAAGAGCTCTTGCCCGACGGCAGCGTTTGCGTGCATATAGATGTAGCCCAGACAGGTATCGGCAACCAGTCATGCGGTCCTGAAACCCTTGAAAAATACCGTTTGTATCCCTTGAAATCCAAATTGAACCTCAGGATGCTGCCTTTCCATAGAAATGAGACATCAGAGGAAGAACTATATACCAGGAATACGATATAGAATTATTTCTTCCTCTATGTATTAATTAATTTTATTCCAGAATTCATCAGGCGAATTATCACCGTCAATTTTAAACTGCGGGCCAAGCTGGGCTTTTAGATCCATTCTTTTATGACACCAGGAACATTCCATCATGTACTTTTCGCCTTCGCGGGATATCTGCCCATCCTTTACCTTAATTGTCACTCCGCAGTGCGGACATTTTACTTTACTCATTATATTTCTCCTTCGATTTTATTCTGTTAAATAAATGCAGGTTTAATTTCCATAATTGTAAACCGGGACTGCGCCGATTCTTTCATTAAGCTCGTTAAGTATCGATAGTTTACCCTCCTTTATAAAATCGCTCCAGTACTTTTCAATGGCATCGTATGGAGATAATTCTTTATCAAATAAAACCTCGATTGAATTATCATGATTAATATCACGATTCGCTCCTCTGCCAGAATAGGTCCACTTCTGATTGAACACATTGCTTTCATAAGCTAAGGTCGCAGATATGTATTGTGCAATTGAAACACTATCAGGCGCAAAAGATGAGTTTATATCCCTCACAGGTTTAATAGGTTTTAAATTCAGCAATACGCCAGTTTTTGGTTCATGCTTAACAGGTATGCCGTCGATTACAAAATAATCAATGTTTTCAATTCCATACCTCAGGTCTGCATAGTATTCACTATCAGTAAAAAACCTGTTAAAGAGTTCGACAGTCCCATTTATATTTTCAATTGTCTTTGGGAACATATAAAAGGCCAGGTCCTTTCTTATCTCACAAACATTGCTTATGTTCGTATGTGTAAGGAAATATCCGTTAGTACGTTCATAAGCAGATTCCGCCATTATGTATTGAGAAAAACCATACTTCCCAATATCATAAACCACGTTATATTCAGTGGCCATCTCCTTACTAAAAACTCCCTGTACCGTTTCTCCGAAAATATCATAAACCATTAGCAGGTTTTCGTTCTGCAGCTGCCTGATGAAACCCACTGCTTCCTCAATATTCTCTGAAAAGACACCATCCTCGAAAGAATTAGTATTTGGATTGAAAGTCCGCGCATTATTCCACATCGAATTAAAATATACTCCGAATGCTCTGAAAATGTCCGCCGTGCTCGGAGTATGTAATGGAAATATAACCATTGGATAAAATGTATCATCACTTGAATTGAGATCCTTTGTCGCCAGGAGATATTCATGGAACTGGGCTATGGTTTCGGGTACTTCCGAATCAAGTTCATCAAGGTAGCTTGTATTATAAAACCTCGGCACGATATATTTCACATCAGCAGCAGGCACTGCATAAATTGACCCGTCGACATTTAGGGCATCGATATACTGTTTTTCAATAAATTCATCCCATTCGTATTTTTCATAATATGGCAAAAGGTCATAAGCAAAATCATCATTGCTTAACTGAAGGACTTCAGTATTATATGATGATACATAGGTTTCATGATATTTTAGATATAGGATTCCATCTATTATCAGATTTTCCTTGTTAATGGAATCAGCACTGAGACTCTGATAATCCACATATATTTCTATCCCGAATTTCTCATGAATATATGTCTGCCAATCAGATAAACCATAATACTTTCCAGTGCTGTCTGCTGTGTATATGATTTTTATATGGTCTGCTTCTACGATATCATCCGGAATTTCACTATTTGGTGAAATTGAAGATTGATTGTTGTCCTGTGATGGATTTGGAGTGATTCCCGGGCTTTGCACCGGACTCATCGAGATGTCAGGTTTAACAGCAGGGCTTTCATTAACTTCAGGATTACAGCTTGTAATGAGCAATGCGATGCCAAAAGCTAGCACCAGTATTTTAATTGTTCTTTTGAATATTGACATTATTTTGCTCCTTATCCTATAAATAGTTTACTCCTTCTATAGTAAGATAAAAACATAATGGTACAAACAATACATATCATCCCTTAAAACGTACAATTTTTATTTTTTATAAAATATAAATTTCAATCAAAAATATTATAAATGCAAATGCATTATCACCTTTTAGGTAGATTATTTGAAGAAATGATGGTTTTAGGAGATTATATGTATAATTTGACTGCATATTGTTATTAAGCAGGTGCAATAGGGTAATATAAGCATGTAGCAAGGGAAGTTAAAACCAATTTCCCCAACCAATAACCCCCAACAGCACCAAGACCCCATTAAAGGTGCATTCCTATACAGTCGCCGGACAAACTCCGGCGGCTGTTTCTATACCATGCCGTACCGCAGAATCCGAAGGATTCGAGGAACGGCATGGCGGATGGAAACTGCGTGCGGCGTATCGCAGGAATCACTTTTATAAACCGAGAAACGCCATAGCAGTTTCTGGCAGGCTAAGCAGCAGAATCCGAAGAAGCGAGGAACGGCATAGCGGATGGAAACTGCGTGCGGCGTATCGCAGGAATCACTTTTATAAACCGAGAAACGCCATAGCAGTTTCTGGCAGGCTAAGCAGCAGAATCCGAAGAAGCGAGGAACGGCATAGCGGATGGAAACTGCGTGCGGCGTATCGCAGGAATCACTTTTATAAACCGAGAAACGCCATAGCAGTTTCTGGCAGGCTATGCAGCAGAATCTGAAGGATTCGAGGAACGGCATGGCGGATGGAAACTGCGTGCGACGTATCGCAGGAATCATTTCTATAAGCCGAGAAACGCCATAGCAGTTTCTGGCAGGCTAAGCAGCATTTTTATTTCCTTAGGTCAAGATTGATTCTTCCATCTTTAATCTCTATGATCCTATCAGCCTTCTCAGCGATTCTTCTGTCGTGTGTTATTACAATGAAGGTGGTGTTGAATTTTCGATTAATGTCGCGGAGCAATTCATAGATAGTTTCCGTAGTATCAGAATCCAGATTCCCCGTTGGTTCGTCAGCCAGGACAATTTTAGGATTATTTATTAACGATCTAGCGATAGCTGTTCTTTGCTGCTGCCCGCCTGACATTTTTGTTGACAAATTGTTTTTTACATCTTCCAGGCCTACAAGTTTCATACTTTCTTCTGCCCTCTGTTTAATTTCCTTTGTCACTTTTCCATTCTTAATCAGATAAGGCATAAGAACGTTTTCCATCGCAGTAAACTCAGGCAGCAGATAGTGGAATTGAAATACAAAACCTATGGTCTCATTACGATAATCCGCCAACTGGTTTGAATTCATGGATTTGATGTCCTTTCCATCTATTAGGACATCACCGGTAGTTGCTTTGTCCAATGTTCCTATAATGTTAAGAAGAGTGCTCTTCCCGCTTCCTGACTGTCCGATAATCGAATTAAACGAACCTTCTTCAAATGACAGGTTAATGTCATGCAGGACATGATTTTTTACATCTGTTCCATATATTTTATTAACATTTTTCAATTCAAGTATATTACTCATTTTATTCCCCTTAATTATCGCGGATTATATCAATTGGGTTCAATTTGGACGAACGTACCGCAGGCAATAACGCTGCTAATATAGATGCTGTCATGGCAATTAAGCCCGAAAGTGCTATAAACGGATAACTGATATATAGATCTATAACGGGCGTTCCATCCGGATTCAGGGCAAACTTTGTAAAAGCAAGCGACAGGCCAAGTCCCAGGAGAATGCCTAAAATTGCTCCGAATATACCCAGTATTAAGCCTTGGAACAAGAAGATATAGCTCGTTGTAGAGTTTCGAATCCCCATGGCTTTTAGTATGCCTATCTGCCTGGATTTCTGTATTACTGTAATAGCCAGGACACTCGCAATTCCAAGGACAACTGATATCATTACAAAAACCTGGATCATATAGCTTGAAATATCCTGACCCTGCAGTCCGCTTAGCAATGATTCATTCTGCTCTTTCCAGTTTAGTATATCTAACTCGCTGTTTTTTAGATTAGCCTGAATTATATTTGAGATTTCATCTGCCAGGAAGACAGAGTCATTATCCAGTTTAATTTCAATAGCTGTAACTGCGTCTCCGGAATCAAATATATTCTGTGCGGTCTCCAAAGTTGTGATTCCCCATCCTGTGTTAAGACTGGCTACCTGAAGGTCGAAAAATCCCACAACGGTTAACTCTTCTGTCTTTTGACTGTATGTAGTCACTTTAACCTTATCATTAAGCAGGAGTGAATATTCTTCTTTAAGGTCAATGCCAAGAATGATTTCATTTTCATTCCGTGGGTAAGTCCCTTCCCCTATTCTGTCATACAAACCGTAGATTCCGTTTGCACTGTCCAGGCTGAAACCTCTGATTAAGATTGATTGTGAATTCCCCGAGTACTCCAGAAAAGCCGGATTGTCCAGTGCTTCTGACACTACCACAATTTCAGGATCCGATGCCTGTACCACTTTAATCAGTTCACTATACTCAAATATCCTATCTTCGTCTGTTGATGATGAAATGGTAATCTGAGGGGAGTTGCCTACAGTTTTGTCAATCAGACCTTTTTGAAGCCCCTGGATCAATGATCCTATGAATATTTGCACAGATACACCTATGGCAATTCCAAGGATAATTAATAAGGTCTGTCCTTTGTTTGATTTTAAAAACCTTAAAGCAATCTTTAAGCCAAGTCTCATGCCCTCACCCCGTTGTCTGATAGCTTAAGTATGTCCTCATAGCTGCCGGCATAGAAGTCAGCTCCTACAGTTTTCAACTTATTATCTTTATCCTTATGGAAGGCGTATCCTCCAACAACTATCTTCAAAGGATAATCTACCGCATTTTTTATTTCTTCAACCATTCTCTTCGTTGCAACAAGATGATAATAATTACTTACACTTATAGCGACTATATCGGGTTTTATCAAACTTACTGCATTATAGAAATCATTATATGGTGTGTTTCCTCCTACAAAAATCGAATCATACCCGCAGATAGTAAAGAAATCCGAGACCATTCTGGCGCCTAAATCGTGATATTCATCAGGAGGGCACAATACAACCGCAGTCCCCTTTGGCGGTCTGTTTTCCAGATTTCTTTTTTCTATGACATGGAGATAGCTGTTTTCAACTATTGTTCTTACAATTGCAGTTTTTACATGTTCCTTCCATATGCATATCCTATTGTCCTCAAGATTACACTCCAGATTATTAAGTGCCGGCGTCAGAATGTTTGAGTATAACTCAACGACGTCAATTTCTTTTTTATCAAGTTTTTCAAGAATATAGCCTACGGCTTTTTCCTTGTTTTCCTCATCAAAATATTTTTTAAATTCGCTGAAAATTTGTTCCATATCAGCCTCCTATATTATTAAAAAGAATTCTTATAATACATACCCGATTAAATGCATTTTACTCTAAAATAATTATTTTCATAATTAAATCACCATGTTGGTCCGGGGCCAGCGCGGTGATTGTTATTGCAGATTATAAGTTTTAAAGGTGTTTTTCGAGGTATATAAGTGTGAAATCATCTTTCCACGGATCTTCTTTATATGTGCTATACCCAAGTTTCTTATACAATTCTATATTTCCATAACTCTGCCCACCCGTGAAAAGCCAAATCCGTGAAAGGCCCTCGCAGTATTTTTCTGCTGCTTTCATGAGCCTGCTTCCAATTCCCTGTTTCTGGAATTCATCCGAAACCGAAAGCCTCTTTATTTCAGCATCATCGGACCCAAACGCAATTCTAATACTGCCGACAAGAATCCCGTTTAATTCAGCGACTAAAACTACGAGTTTATCGGAATCCAGTTTGACCTGCGAGGCTGTCTCAATCATTGGCGGTATATCATAGGCATCATATTTTTCCGCCTGAACCACAAAGGCTTTCTTCTGGATTTCCAGAATCCCAGGTATATCTTCCTGTTTTGCATGTCTGATTTTTAAATCCATCAATATAACTCCAGGAAACTGTTTACAGTGTATTTTACTGTAAAGGGGTCTGATAACTCTACATCCCTTGTCTTGCTTTTATATACTTTTTCAGCGTCTTCAAGCCTTAGGAAACGCATCTCAACTTCGACTGGATCGTTTATGTCATAAAGTTCCATATTCTTCATGTTGACAACAGCGCTTTTGACCGAGTCATATATTTCATCAACAACCCTTAGCGGATGCTTCAGTATTGCAAGGTTGCGTCCGAGTGCCTCCTTGGTTATTACAGTCTTCGCCCATGGAAGCGATTGTTTGGTCTGGGCAATCGCCTTGTCATCGCTTGCAACAAATATTAACGGTGCTTTCAGCAGCCTTCCGGCTGAAGCTGCATCAATTTCTATTTCACCAACACTTTGGCCATTAAGCTTAACATACTGATATGTGACAGAACTGCATGTGTGGGAAAGGATCCCAGCGTATGTATCCGCCATGGGATGATATCCGATAAGAAGAACCCCTGAGATTTCCTTGTCATACAAACCGGGCCACCTGTGCTTTGCACCTACGCCGGCAACGATATCCACCCTTTTATCAAGCTCCATGTAATCAAGGTTCAGGCTGCCGTTATGATTATCCCAAACATAAACCTTGTCTGCACCACTGTCATATAAAGCCCTTGCCGCCGAGTTGATTTCCCTCACAGCCTGTTTAATTGCGAACTGATACTGCTTTGATTTGGTCCCGAGTCCTTCTTTAGGAAACCCTACTACCCCTGCTATTCCTTCTAAATCGCATGCTATTGCAAAATTCATACATTGCCTCCTGCCTTATAATTCGAACAAGCCTCTACTGTCATTAAAGCGCGGTCATACACCCGCAGGACTTTTATAGAATCATGTATCTTGATTTTACCACTTCCATTTACATTCCGCAGGTTCGGGCTATACCTTCCCCATCCAAATTTCCTTGAATCTCCGCCGTCATTGAATTCACCATTGATGACGAAACTGATTGTCTTTGGCCCGCCGTCGACTATGATTGCCAGATGATTCAATTCTTCATTTTTTAAGACTGGATCGCATTGCCAGGATGAAATTGTTATTCCATCGGATAAATCTATCCTGACTGTAGAATCATCCGCGACATACAATGCGATTCCACTTCCGTCCCCGGTCCTTGTGTCAACCAGAATATCTCCGGTTTTTGAAGGCATATCAAACCAAAGGTCGATTGAAAATCCGGTTTTCAAGTCTTTTGTCCGTAATGCAGGGACGCCTCCAAGGGGTTCAATCAATTGCGGAAGCTCCACAAATTCATGTTCTCCAGCGGAACCTCTGAATACAAGGCCGTCACTAATGGTCTTCCCTGCTTCATCCCATTTTAATAGTTTTTCCATAAATAACCGGTCTACCTTATGTGTCCTCGCTGTTTCCTTTTCTGTTTCAGTGATATAAGTATCGCCGCCGTCCTGTATAAGGTCCGGATAACTTATCCTCATATACGGGTCATTGTGGTATAGCAGCACCTCGGGCTGGGACCATTTGATGATTTTGCCATCCGGCCCGTCGGCTTCCTTACCTGCAAGACACCATACCGGATTCCTGTCAAAATACCAGTTTCCGCCATAGTTGTGGAACCAGTACAGGAAGTCGCCCGAATCCAGTTTCCAGATAAAATTCGCAGCCCTTGGGTGTTTTATATGCATGTATTCAGAAGGCTCCCAGCTCTTTCCCCGGTCATGACTGTATGAGTATCCGGGCCGCCCGTCAATTGTCCTGAAAACAGTGAAAAAACTTCCATCGCTAAGGGATACATAGCTATGTTCCTCTGATACCGTGCCGCCGCCTTCAGGTCCCCTAATACCAATGTCTCCTTCGGGAAGTGTTTCAAAATGCAGTTTGTCAATATCGGGTTCGGTCATGATATTGGCGCTTTTAAATAGGACGCCTTCGCTCTTTACAAAAAACCCCTCACCGAGTTCTCCTACTTTATGCATAGATAAATATGCGTCACCATCATAAACAAGCGGCTTTCCCACGTTCCAGAAAAACATGATTTCGCCGTTATATGGATTTTCCCGGTCCCATTGGAATTTCCGCATAGGTACTTCCCCGCGTTCTTTGGACCATGTCTTGCCGTTGTCATCACTGTACCGGAAACAATAGTATCCCTGGGAATCAACCCTTTTGCAGATACCGCCTTTAAAGGGAGGATCATTTGCAATTACTTCCCTGGTATTGTCTTTGTTATAGTTATAGAAACAATATATCCTACCGTAATCAGTCTTTAGCAGAACTGAATAAGAATTCTCCGGAGCTCCTTTTGGTTCCATCCTGGAAGTATCAGTCCAATTATGACCTTTATCAGTGCTTCTCATAACCTGTACATATTGGCCCGGGGTTCCCTCCCAGCCTTCTCCGGTTGTAAGGCAGCAGACCCATGCACCATCGTCGGCTTTTATTACATAAGGCTGGTCGCTGTAGTAAACACTGGGTATTTCCAATCCGTTTTCAATATTTCGCCAGTCCATTTTTTCTGTCCTCCCCGCCGTATATATATGTCAGAGCAGCGGCTGCCATGCATACCGCCAGTATCATTATATACCCTATGCGAATATTCCCGTACCTAATTATCAGACCGACAAGAAACGGTCCCGCTACCATGCCGATTCCGTATACAGCCTGATAGAAACCCATAGCCGTGCCTTTCTTTTCAGTTGGGATATTCTTAAGGCATTGCCCCATTAGAAGAGGCAGAATCATACCCATGGAAAGGCCTGCTAATATCTGCAGGCTATATAGATAAAAGGCCGTATTTATAAAAGCCATCAAAACAAATGCCGCTCCTGATAGAAGGAATGACAATGATACCGTCTTTTTCGGTCCAAGAAGTTTTTTTAGCAATGTTCCGCTTAGGAGTGCACTTATTATGCCTGCTAGTGTAAACAGGGATGTCAGAATACCGATTGAGATGCTGCTCATACCTATGTTTTTTGCAATTATCGGGGTAAACGTATAAGTTGTGGCAAAAACCGCAAATTGAAAAAGGGCTGTTAAGCCGGCAGAAATATATAAATCCCTGTCTTTTATAATTAACAGCAACTCCTTGATGGAGTGGTCCCTATGGTTCTCATGGTATTTGTCGCCCGGAAGTACAAGCCAGATCAATATCGCAGCACCTGCTACAATTCCTCCAAGAAGGAATGCCCATTTTCCACTCAGCAACTGAACGGCAAGTCCACCGAGAAATATAGCAGTCATCCTGCCTGTCTTATTCACGGCGCTTAAGATTCCCATTACCTTATGATTATCAGAGTCCGCTGTCATTTCTGTAATATATCCGGGAAAGACAACAAACATTGCAGCTGCTATTCCGGCCGTACTCCTAAATAACAGGAGTTGGCCCGGGGTATTTGCCAACCCCAGCCCGATACTGCTTATGCATGCAAAAAACAGGCCTGCGCCTATGAACCATCTTCTGTTTTTTATTGTGTCAGAGAATATACCGACCGGAAGTCTCAGCACCATCTGGGCAAATCCGTACGAACCGGAAATAAGGCCAATCATAGCAGCATTAGCCCCCATGTTTGCAGCATAATTCGGGAGAACTGACCCATATGTATAAAGCCCGAACCAATATAATGCAGTAACTATATAAAATATCAGTGATACATTAATATGTCTTTTATCATTCTCTGCAGTCATTAATTGAAATAATATCACAGCCCAAAAGACTGTACAATTCCAAAAGTGGAATATCACCCCTCCTCTTCCGTTCCAGAAGTGGTTAAATTTAGGATTTTTTTAGGAAATTGATGTTTTTAACGAGATAATCGAGGCCGGAGTATATTGTGATTATTACAGCGATGGCCATCAGGAAGTCGTCAAGATACCACATGTCTTTAATTACCCCGTTGAAAAGCCTGGGAACTATATCATTCAGCATGAATGCCACAATCGCGATAATCTGCATAATAGTTTTAACTTTGCCCCAGATGCTGGCCGCAACAACGGTTCCTTCGCCGGCAGCAATCATCCGGATGCCCATGACCATGAGTTCACGGGCGAAAACTATTAGGATAATCCATGCAGAAAGGTCAAATCTTACCATAAGTACTAAAAGACCTGCCAGAACCAAGAGTTTATCCGCTATCGGATCAAGGAATTTTCCAAGGTTGCTTACTTCGTTGCGTTTTCTGGCAAGGCTGCCGTCCAGTATATCGGTTATTGCAGCAATTATGAATAAAGTTACTGCAATAAAGGGACCGGCATTGCTGAGAAAGTTCTGTAAGCCCTGAGGATACCAAGCTGCTGCAGGCATTGCGAAGAACATGAATACAGGTACAAATGCTATTCTCAACATGGTTATCTTATTCGGCAGAGTCATAAAACAGCTTCTCCAATCAAATCATAATCCCTGGCTTCAAGTATTTTTACACGTACCATATCGCCCGGTTCAAGCGGTTTTGCTGATGCTACATAAACAGTTCCGTCTATATCCGGCGCTTCTCCGTATGACCGGCCTTCATAAAAAATACCATCGTCCGATACATCGCCGATTATTATATCATATATGCTGTTAACCCGTTTTTTATTGTTCTCCAACGATATTCCATTCTGGATTTCCATAATCATACCGCGCCTTTTAGAAGATACAGAAAAATCTATTTTATCCGGCAGATTATATGAAGCAGCGCCGTCTTCATCAAAATATGTGAAGACGCCGACTCTTCCGAATCTGCTGTTTTCTATAAATGATTTTAGAATCTTGAAATCTTCTTCATTTTCACCCGGAAACCCGGTAATGAATGTGGTTCTGATTATGATATCAGGTATTTTAACTCTAAGTTTGTCGACGAGTTCATTATATTCCGCGAGAGTACCCTTTCGCCCCATCAACTTCAGGATCCGGTCTGAAGCGTGTTGGAACGGAATGTCCAGATATTTCACAAGTTTTTCTTCTTTTGCAATGAGTTCAATAAACTCATCGGTAATTAATTCGGGATAACAATACAGCATCCTGATCCATTTCAATTTATCAATCTTAACAAGCTCCTTTAACAAATCAATTAAAACAGGTTTTCCATATATATCAGTACCATATGCAGTTGTATCCTGAGCTACCAGTATTATTTCCTTAATTCCACCAGTGCCGCACATCAGTCTGGCTTCATTACAGATATCTTCTATGGAACGGCTTCGCATCCTGCCTCTTATTGAAGGTATCATACAGTAGGTGCATGTGTTGTCGCATCCGTCTGAAATCTTTAAATATGCAGTTCCGCCGTTGGTGCTGGTTTTTCTATCAAAGTTCAAAAAATCCACGGATTCCAAGGGTCCTGTCACCATGCCTTCCCTGTTCTCCTTCAGCAAATCCCCCAATAATGTAATCCCATCAACGCCAATACAAAGGTCAACTTCCGGAATCTCCTCTATAATTTTCTCTCTGTAGCGTTCAGTCAGGCATCCTGCGACAATCAGCTTTTTTAATTTACCGGTTTTCTTGAGCAGGGCCGTTTCCAGTATTACAGTTATTGCCTCATCTACTGCAGGTTCAATGAAAGCACATGTATTTACAACTGCTATATCCGCAGTATCAGCATCTGTAGTCATCAGGTATCCTGAGTTTTCCGCAACAGCCGACATGATTTCACTGTCAACCGTATTTTTCGGGCATCCCAGCGATATTATCATCACGCGTTCCATTGCCCCTCCAATCCTAAAACTTCTATTATAGTTTCTTCGCTGAATCCTTTAGTAGCAAGATACAACGCTGTTTTATGCTTATTTCCTTTAGTCTTCTTCAGTCTGCTTTCAGCAAGCTTAACCGCAGTGTTATAATCGCTGATGTTATATTTTTTTACTGCTCTTTCTGCTAATTCCCTGTCAAGACCATCGCTTTCTAAATAATTCACCATCATTCTGACAGAAACCGGGGATACAATCATTTTTCGCTTTATCTTTTTCAATGCATATTTCATATCATCGAGGTAATCGTCAGTTTCCAGTTGATAGATAACTTCTTCAGCTACCTCTTTTTCAAAACCTTTGTTTTCCAAATACGCAAAAAGCCGGCGAATTGGTTTAAGCCCGCCGGCCAGATACTTCTTACATGCTATTAATCCTTCTGTAACCTTCTCCTGAAAAAGAAGCCTTTCAATTTCTTCCGCAGACATATCTTCTTTTTCATATACGGAACAAGTGAAATAAACCTCTTCAGACAGCTTCAGTTCATTGCCGTCCTCAAAGATTACGAGGAAACCCTTATTCAGCTCCGCTATCCGGGCTATCTTCACCTTTGCCACCGTCCAGTCCATAATGAGCCCTGACCTTTTTTTCAACCTCAGCCATTATTTCGGGATTGTCCATAAAATACTTTTTCGCATTCTCCCTGCCTTGACCTATCCTCTGCTCGTTGTAAGAATACCAGGAACCGCTTTTAGCTACAATATCGATTTCAGCCGCCATATCCAGGACACAGCCTTCCTGGGATATTCCTGTCCCATACATTATATCAAATTCAGCGCGTTTAAAAGGCGGAGCTACTTTATTTTTAGCAACTTTTGCCCTTGTCCTAGAACCAAGCACTTCAGTTCCATCCTTTATAGCCTCAGCTCTTCGCACATCAATCCTTACAGATGAATAAAACTTTAGCGCCCGTCCGCCCGGTGTTACCTCAGGATTGCCGAACATAATGCCAATTTTCTCCCTTAGTTGATTAATAAAAATTGCAGTTGTCTTTGACTTGCTGACGACTCCGGCAAGTTTTCTTAGTGCCTGCGACATCAGCCTTGCCTGGAGCCCTACATGGGAATCACCCATCTCTCCGTCGATTTCAGCCTTTGGAACCAATGCAGCGACTGAGTCTACAACAATAATATCTATTGCGCCGCTTCTGACCAAAGCCTCGGTTATCTCAAGCGCCTGCTCACCGGTATCCGGCTGAGCCACTATAAGATCGTCAATATTCACACCAAGTTTTTTTGCATAATAAGGATCCAGTGCATGCTCAGCATCTATAAAAGCAGCTTCCCCACCGAGTTTTTGGGCTTCTGCAATCATATGAAGGGAAACAGTTGTTTTCCCAGATGATTCCGGTCCATATAATTCAATTATTCTTCCCCTGGGAACTCCTCCAACACCAAGTGCAACATCCAGTGATAGCGCCCCGGTCGGAATGCTTTCAATATGTGTCATCGGGTTTTGTCCTAATTTCATTACAGCGCCCTTGCCGAATTGTTTTTCTATCTGCAGAAGGGCCATATCGAGTGCCTTTTTCTTATCCATTGTAAAACCTCCAAAAAGAACATTTGTTCTGTTTCAATTATAGCCCACGGGAAGTGCCGTGTCAATACTAATTATACATCAATTGTCAATTATTGACAATTGATTTCAACTTGCCCAGAATACCGTGGGTTATCTGTCTCATTTCATCGATTTTCAGAATATATGACAGTACACCGTAGGCGGCCATACCGGCTGCTACATCGAGTATTACCCATATTACCTGGTTGAATTTTCTTATGGTCATGATGCTGCCGCCGAATAAACCGGGCATCAGATACCGGTCGACTATGAATACAATCCCCCCCATTGCAAGGACAGATATTAAAGTTTTGGTAATGAAACCAGGACTGCTGATAAATTTGAAACCGGGAATCCTTTTATTAAACAAAGCAAGCAGGGCCAGTGTTATGAAAACGGATGATATCGAATACGCCAGTGCCACCCCGGCAGCCCCCAGGCCCGTTCCCCGAGTAATGAAAAACGCAAGCCCAAAGTTAGCAGCTATGCCGATACTTCCCGCCAGCAGTGGAAGTACGGAGTTCTTCGTTGAATAATATGCCCTGTTCATTATGGTATTAATCGATTGAGTCACTACTGAGAAAGAATAAAACGACAGCATCCCCGCAGCCAATATCACGCCGGTCTCTGTCAATTCGCCCCAGTTAAACAACAGCTGGATTGTCGGTTTGCTTATGATTGCCAGACCCATTGCCGATGGGACGGCCAGGAAAAGCACAAATCGGAGTGCTGAATTCAGTTTCTCGCCGAGTTCATCGAATTTGTTGAAAGCATACAATGCAGATAATGAAGGAAGTATGGCTACCCCCACAGCTTGTGCGATAATACCCAGCGGCATCTGCCATGTCTTCCCGGCCACTTCAAGAGCACTGAAGCTGCCCTCTTCAAAGAATGATGCAAAGTATTTTGACACAATATAATTTATCTGGATGAAAGCCGATGTAAGCAGAGTAGGCAGGGCAAGGTTTATCATCTTCCTGAAATCCGGATGCCCCATGCTAAGCTGCGGCCTGTAATTCTTTAGGTGCCTTACTGTGAATGCAAACTGCAGGAGGAAATATAGGAATGAACAAACCACAATGCCAAGGACCACTTTATCTGCCCCGTAGTTTGCGGATGCATCGGAATTACTGAAAAGAAGGATGCTAAGCACTGTCGCCAGATTGTAAACACAAGGTCCGAAAGCTGCGACTGCAAAACGCGAATATGAGTTCATGATGCCGTTGCAGAATCCCGATAGCATCATGAAGAAAGATATTGGCATCAGTATGCGCGTCAAACTTACCGCCAGCTCCATTTTCTCCGGAGGTGCGTTACGGAATCCTTTTGCAATCAGCTGCATCAGCTGCGGGGCAAATACAACTCCTAAAACTACAAGAGCCAGCATGACAACCATCATCACATTGATATATGTTCCGACAACACGCCAACCCTCCTTCTCTCTGCCTTTTTCTACGTAACCGGTCAGCATTGGGATAAGAGATGCCGCTATGGCGCCGCCGACTAAAAGACCATACATGAGGTCGGGAATCTGGAAAGCAGCATTATAGGCATCAGCGACATCGCTGAAGCCGCCCATTCTTGCCGGAATGAGGGCGGTTCTGAAAAAGCCCAGCACCCTGCTGAGCATAACAGAAAACATTATCATCGTAGCCGTGCTTCTAAAGCTTGACTTCTGTGACAATCAATTATCCCCCGTTTCGCTTTTCTCAAGTACCTTCCGGACCATATCAAGTGCGTTAAGGCATGTAGAATGTCTTATCCTGTCCCTGCTGCCCCATAAATTCAGTTTCTTGACTTCAGTGCTGTCTTTGCATGCCAATGCTATATAAACCAGCCCAACGGGTTTAGCAGCTGTCCCTCCCCCGGGACCCGCAATACCAGTGATGGCTACGCCTATATCGGATGAAGCGGCGTTTCTTATTCCTTCCGCCATCTCAACCGCCACTTCGCTGCTGACCGCCCCGACGCGTTCAAGTGTTTTAGGATTAACACCAAGCAAGTTGCTCTTTGCCTCATATGAGTAAGTCACCACGCTCATATCAAGGACAGCTGAAATACCTGGTATATCAGTAAGCATGGAAGTCAGCTTGCCGCCTGTGCACGACTCTGCGACTGCAATTTTGCATTTCTGATCAATAAGCATGTGAGCTACTTTCTCGTGAAGCTCTTCATTTTTTAATGAATATATATATTCGCCGAGACGGTTGTTGATTTCATTAAGAACCGGTGCAATAATTTCTTCGGGGTCGTCTTTACCGGGGTTATATTTTGCAGTAATTCTAAGTGTAATTTCACCCCTCTTGGCATAAGGGGCAATTGTAGGATTGTTCTGGGCGGTGACAAGATCCGAAATTTTGTCTTCCATTGATGACTCTCCTATCCCGAACATTCGCAGATACTTAGAATAAAGTTTACTTCTGGCATCTTTCATAAAGTGCGGAATTACTGAATCTATAAACATAGGCTCCATTTCCCATGGAGGTCCTGGCAGCATAATTATAGTCTTGCCGTCTTTTTCAACTATACATCCAGGGGCGGTGCCATTGTCATTTTTAAGGATCTTTGCCCCTTCCGGGAAATATCCCTGTTTTTCATTATTAGGAGCTGCAACACGCCCACGTTCTTTAAAAAACCTGTGAATCCCCTCAAGTGTATCCTTATCGGGAACTAATTTAAGGCCAAGGGCTTTTGAAATCGTTTCCTTCGTCAGATCGTCCTGGGTCGGGCCCAGTCCCCCGGTCGTTACAACCACATCAACCCTTTCAAGTGCATGGTTAAGGCATGCTGACAGCCTTTCAGGATTGTCGCCTACTACAGTATGATAGTAAACATAAACATCGGCGTCGGGAAACCGCGCCGATATATACCGTGCATTGGTATTGTTAATCTGCCCCATCAGCAGTTCGGTGCCTACGGCAATTATTTCGGCTATCAAAGAGCAGCCCCCTTATTGGTCATATACTTCACTTGCCCTCAACACGAGGAATCCGCCTTCTTCAAGTGTTTTAATCGCCCTTTCGCAATCTTCTACCCTTAGTATTACATTAGCTTTATGGCTGGTTTTGGAAATGAACGCATATATGTATTCAACACTGATCCTATTTTTATGAAGAACCTCCAGGGCTTTAGCAAGTCCTCCCGGTTCATCTTCAATTGAAATTGCAATGACTTCGGTAATACTTACAGTAAAGCCTTCGTCTTTCAAAGCTTTCTCTGCCAGTTCCGGTTTATCTACAATCAGCCTCAGTATGCCGAATTCAGTTGTATCGGCTATAGAAAGCGCCCTGATGTTAATATCGGAATCGCTCAGAATCTGAGTAACCTGCGCCACCCTTCCTTCTTTGTTTTCAAGGAAAACGGATATTTGTTTTACCAGCATTGTAATTCCTCCTTATAAATTCCTGTTATCTATGACCCTCTGGGCCTTTCCTTCGCTTCTGGCAATGGTCTTGGGTTCAACCAGGGTAACCTTGGCGCTGATTGCCAATGTGCTCTCAATATTGAATTTCAATTTTCTTTCAAGGTCTTCAATCTTCTTGACTTCGTCTGAGAAAAGCGCGTCGGTCATTTCGACCTGCACCTCAAGCGCATCCATTGAACCGGCTTTTGTGACTATAAGCTGGTAATGCGGCGCCGTTTCCCCAAGCTCCAGCAGTACGCTTTCAATCTGCGTCGGGAATACATTGACCCCGCGGATAATCAGCATGTCGTCTGTACGGCCGGTTACTTTTTCCATCCTGAATGATGTCCTGCCGCATGCACATGGCTTATTATCCAGCCGGGAAATATCTCTTGTCCTATACCTGAGCAAAGGCAGCGCCTTTTTTGTTACTGTTGTAAAGACGATTTCGCCTTTTTCACCGTAATCAAGTACTGCCTCTGTATCAGGGTCGATGATTTCAGGAACGAAATGGTCGTCGTTAATGTGCAGGCCGCACTGTTCAGGACATTCCTGCGATACACCGGGGCCGATGATTTCGCTTAGGCCGTATATATCAAGCGCAAGTACGCCCAGGCGCTTTTCAATGTCCCTACGCATTTGCTCGCTCCAGGGTTCTGCCCCGAAAATACCGGCTTTCAGTTTTATCTTTGATCGGTCTATGCCGGATTCTTCAATAACTTCTGCAAGATAAAGTGCATATGACGGTGTGCATGATATTACGGTCGACTGGAAGTCCTGCATTAATTCAAGCTGCCTTCTGGTGTTGCCGCCGGAAATCGGAATAACGGACATTCCGATTTTTTCCCCTCCATAGTGGATTCCGAGACCGCCGGTGAAAAGCCCATATCCGTATGCATTCTGGAGAATATCATTTTTAGTTGCGCCGCATGCGCTTATTGTCCTTGCGCATACTTCGGCCCAGACATCAATATCTTCCCGTGTATAACCTACAACGGTCCTCTTGCCGGTCGTTCCGCTCGATGCATGAATCCTGACCACATCCACCATCGGCACGGCAAATAAACCGTATGGGTAGTGTTCTCTTAAATCAGTCTTGTATGTGAACGGAAGGTCCTTAAGATTATCGATGTCCTTGATATCTCCGGGCAATATACCCAATGCATCCATCTTTTCTTTGTAGAATGCAACGTTCTTATAAACGTGCTCCACGGTCTCCTTCAGGCGTTTTCCCTGCAGTTCCCGTTTCTCATCATCACTCATACACTCATACTTGGGATTCCAGATAGTCATAAACAAATACCTCTCTTTAATTTTATATTATCATCAGCCTTTTTACAATCGGTGTACACGACATCCGACGGATATCGTGTGCGTTTTTCAGGATAATTAAAAGCTCCGTCTCACAAAGAGACGGAGCATATCCGCGGTACCACACTTCTTCCCGGATTTTACCGGGCACTCAGGGATATCGATCCCTTAGCCGCTGTTCCCTACTGATGGTTCAAAAACAGTGCTCACGCATGAAATTTCAGTATTTTCCAGAGCCTTTGGCCCTCTCAGCATACAGGCCGCTTCCTGTTGGATGGAAAAGCTTACTTTGTGCGTTCATCGCTTTAGCGTATTAAAATTATTATAGTATCAACATATAGTACTGTCAAATAACATTACTACAATTTATACAGTTTTAAATTCATCTTTTCCGGCCGTTATTCAGGCTTTTTTATTTTCGCTACTATCGGTGTCAGTACAAGTCCGATTCCCACACCTATGAGAAGGCAGGCAAGAAATAGGAAAACTGACGTCTTAAAGAATATGAAACCAATGCCAAGACCTATGACGGTAGTTCCCCCGATAATCCACTCGCTTTTGTCATCCTTCTTTTTCTTCTTTTTTTCCGGTTCCATAAAACAGTCCCCTTTCTGTTTTTTAGAAGATATGATTATATCATAAGGTTTTCCAGGCCTGTAATCCCATACTATATAATATTGGCTTCCTCAATCCCACGGCATAGAATTATATACAATGTTCAGATCACCGGACCCAAATACTTGTTTATGTTCAAAAGCAGTCTCATCCGGGACATATGTAAAAGATTCGAGCCGGATTCCTGCAAACGTTGATACTAAAAGAATTATCCCGGTTGTATCATCATCGTTTACTGCAAAGTAAACCCTTCCTATTTGGACATACTCGTTGAATAATTCAAAAGCAATGCCGCCGTCAACCATTTCAAGAAGGAAATACTGACCATCATCCCACATCATATTCCCTTTTTCATCCTTCAGTGATGAAGTGTATAGGTTTACTGCTTCGTCGGTCCCGTCCTTATCCAGGTCATAAGAGTATGAGTCGAGAAGAGTCCAGGTCCCCGGCTCAGCAGAACTGCCTGTTGCCTTGATAATTTCCGGTTCTTCTTCTTTCTCTTCTTCTTTCTCTTTTTCTTTCTCCAGGAACTCTTTTATACTTGTTTTATAACCTTCTATTTCTTCTTTTAGCTTGTCTACAAGATTATTAAGTCCCTTCATATCCTCGTTCAACTCGCTTATGAGATTATTTAATCTCTCATTTTCTCCGGAACTGTCTGAATCTGCAATTGCACAGCCTGATAAGACTGATGCAAACATCAGTACCGTAATTGCCAAAGCCATTAATTTGAATTTCATAATCATCACCCCAGATAAATTTTACTCATAATTTTATTATGTTAATTCTACAGAAAAACCCAAATGTAAACTAATAGTGTTAATGTTTGTACAGTTATCATATAACGTTTTGACGAATAAATAAAATATTAGTTCCATTGATTCAGATGATGGCTGTCCTGCGAACGGTTCAGCATCAACCCTGTCTATAAGTTACATTTCTTAATAGCTCATATGAGCTTATCATAAATTTTGCTAAATCCATGGGTTTATAGTAAAATTACATCACTGTACTAGTTTTACGGGGGAATATATGGTAAAGATAATAACGATAAAAAATAACCGTGATTTACGAAAATTCGTTAAGTTTGTAAACGACCTATATAGGGGTGATAAGTATTTTGTTCCTGACTTGGTTTATGATGAAGTAAATACGCTGCGGGCTGATAAGAATCCTGCGTTTGAGTTTTCAGATGCAGTCTTTTTCCTTGCATACAGAGGCAGGGAGATTGTTGGAAGAATCGGTGTCATGGTTAACCATAAAAGTAATGAAAAATGGGATCAGGAACATGCCAGGTTCACCCATTTTGACTTTATTGATGATTTTGAAGTCTCATCCAAGCTTATGGAAACCGCAACCAGCTGGGCAAAAGAAAGAGGTTATACGAAAATACATGGTCCCCTGGGCCTTACAGACCTGGACCACCAGGGTATGCTGATTGAAGGATATGATGAACTGGATATGTTTATAACAATATATAATCATCCATATTATATGGATCACATGATAAAAATGGGATTTGAAAAGGATGTTGACTGGGTTGAGTACCAGATTGAGGTACCTGAGAAACCCATAGAAAAATACGGACGCATAGCTGAAATAGTTAAGAAAAAATATGGGTATCAGTTGATAGAGTTCAAAAACAAGAAAGATATTCTACCGTGGGCACCTAAGGTTTTTGATTTATATAATACAGCTTTCGCCCCATTATTCGGTACAACGGTACTTTCTGATAAACAGGTTAAGATGTATGTTGATAATTTCTTTGGTTTTGTCAATCCTGATTTTATAAAGATAATCTTAAATAAGGAAGGTCTGATAATCGGATTTGCAATAACCATACCCTCACTATCCCATGCAATGCAAAAAGCCGGTGGCAAGCTCTTTCCTTTCGGTTTTATTCATATACTTAGGGCTTTAAAGAAAAGTGACATTCTCGACTTATATATAATCGGAATTCACCCGGATTACCAGGGAACAGGGGCCAATGCCCTGTTGATTAACAGCATAATGTTATCAGCAATAAAATATAAAATGAAATTCGGGGAAACCGGACCTGAATTAGAAGATAATCATCTTGTACAGACAATGTGGAAATACCTTAACACCCGTCAGCACCGCAGAAGGCGAATCTTTATCAAGGACATTACCTGAATCCTGTCATTCCTATGTTATTGACTGGGTCCATCTATGGTATTAAAATTAATATGAGGATATGAGGTGAATAATATATTTAGTAATTCACTAAATAAATCTATATTAATTATAATTTCCTGTGCTTTAATAGCTGCGGTATTTTTTTCTGCGTGTTCCCTGCCTATTGAAAGAAAAATCAAGCAGGATAAAGTCAATGAATTTTATTCAGCAGCCATCGGCGCTGAACCTAAATACGGCGCTGAACCTGTTTCAGGCGAACTTAGGCCGTTTCCTGCTTCATTCGTTTTAACCGGGAAAGTGCTTTGGATTAATATGCCTGCCTTTGAAGATATAGAGCCTATCCTTCCGGTGGAAATATATGAGGAGTATAATCTTGAAAACTATATATGGTATACCTCAGATGCCTCAGAAGTCCGCTATGTGGTTCTTATTGATATATATTATTCACCAACCGACGAAAATGGGCTGGGAAACTCGTTGATTTTCACCATTGTGGACCTTTCGTATGACGAAATGGTATACAAATCCTTCATAAAAGGCCCCGACACCCTCCCCTACCGCGAATTGGCGGAACTTCTTGAAGACATCACTTTATAAGAAAATGCCCTTCGGGCTTTTTCCGGTTTTTGCGATATTGCCCTTAGGGCTTTTTCTGGTTCTTGCGATATTGCCCTTAGGGCTTTTTCTGGTTTGAAGGGCAGTGTTTGGTTTGGGCATAAAAAAACCGCCCTACCGGGGCGGTTGGTTTTATTAATTTTATTTTGAAACTGCATCTTCTCCGCTTATCATTATGTAATGGTCATCGCCGTACTGCCCGATATTACCCACAACATCAATCGTCTCTCCGATGTTGAAAAACTCAGGTTCAATATATGGATTCAGGTATTTATCAACCCTGACAATACCAGTTACATCACCCTGTTTCACAAGGATGTTATAGCCCTTTTCCCCTTCTGTTAATTCCAATCCTGTAATCTCAAGGCCTGTTGCCCTGACATACATCGCCTCGTTTTCTTCATTGACCTGATCTATTGTGATATCAATGGGGGCATAGGTGTTATTTTCAGAAATCGCTGTAATTTTTTTATCTTCTATGTCAGTAAGCTCAAGAAGACCGTTATACTCAGTGACCTTTGCGGTAAGTGTGATTTTATTTCCGGGGACCAAAGCAGAATAGTTATATCTGTTCGCATAAATGTATATTGCGCCGGTTTCATCCTGGATAAATGCATTTTTTTCAATTTTGTTTGTTACGATAGCGGTAATTATAACGTTAGAACCCCTAGGAAGCGCTCTTGCTTCTGCCAGCGTAACTTCCTTTGCATTCTTCTCATAATCATAATCAGGATCGTCTTCGCCCCAGATTTTTATGTCTTTCTTCTGAGTTTCTGATTCGATTTTTATCATATCCGTAGTATAAATATAATCACCATATAGGTATTTGACATACGCCAATCCTTCTTCTACCAATTTATAATTCAACAACTCGCCATCAACCCACACCCATGCAAGCAGCCTGTCGTAGCTATCGAAAATATCGCTCTCTTCATCCATCTCCAGAATAATAATTTCAGCATTTTCAAGGGCATTTAATGTATAGGCCTTTGCTGCTGCGGCCCAGGGCTGCTGGCCGTCGGTTGAGCTGTTCATTTCGGGTGTGTCGATTGCCAGGAATCTTGTCGCAGTCGGCAATTTGTTAACCACAAAAGTAGCGGTATCGCCGTCGCTTAAGCCTTTGAATTCTACTATTTCGTATCCATCCTCAAAAAAATTCAGCCCCTCGAAATTCATATCGGGAAGCTCAGGCATTTTGGCCGGAGTCTTGGTTTGCTCCGGTGGCATCGAAGTTTCCGACATCGGAACATCTGTTGCATCTCCTTTATTGTTGGCACATGCTCCCATAACCATTGCCAGCAGTATGAGGACAATTAAAAAAACTATAACTTTTTTCATTTGGAATTCACCTTTTCTCTATACAATATAATTTCCCGAAGGCATGAATCGCACGGGATTGTCTTTCTTTATCACCTGAACGTGCGAATGTTCAAGTGATAAAGAAAGAAAGGAGAAGGCTTCCCTTCCCCTTTCTAATGTTAATATTTAATTACTATTGCAGGCTTGCAGCTGCGTCTGTTATTGCCTGGTCTACTGTTTTAACACCGGTAGCAGCTTCTTCAACAGCTGTGTCAACAGCCATTCTTACGCTATAGCTTTCTTTAAACACCGGGTCATAAATATACCAGCTCGGATCATATGATGTTCCTACATCTTTTGTTGGGTTTGTTCCTGCTTCAACGAATGCTACGTATTCAGGCAGCTCGCGTGCACTTAACCTTACAGGAAGGTATCCGCTGTTCATAGCCCAAAGCGCAGTGTTCTCAGGAGCCATGAGGAATTTCATGAATTCGAATGTAGCCAGTTGTTCAACTTCGTTTGACTTAAGCATAAACATATTGGAACCCTGCTGGATGACTTTCTTTTCTTTTCCAAAAGGCATCTGGGCTGCGTTCCATTCGAAAGTATCGCTGCCGATATATGCTGAACCTGAGGTTGAACCTATGAACATAACGGCGTTTTCATCATTAAACGGACCTGACATATATCTGTCTTCACCGGCTGTACGGAAATATCCGCCTTCGATGCCATCAATGAAGAACTGCAGGGCTTCTCTTGCTTCAGGAGTATTAAACAATACATCCCCCTGATTATTGGTATATCCGCTTCCTGCCTGCTGTGACCATGTTATAAACAGGTTGGCAAGGGAGTCGTAACCAAATGCAGGTTTACCAAGTATATCAGAAGCTGCTATGGCAACGTCTTTGAGTTCATCCCAGGTGGTAGGTACGGTCAGGTTATTGGCTTCAAAGAAAGTTTCGTTGTAGTACAGTACTTCAGTTGATTTATTGAATGGCAATGAATAGAACTTTCCGTCGGGATAGTTACTGTTCTCTTCCCTGTAACCCTGTACAATGTCATTCCAATCTTCAACGCCTACCTGTGAATCAAAAATGTACTCATCAAGCTGTACAATAGCATCTGAATCAAGATAAACCATTATATTATTGGCATAGGCCTGGGCTATGTGAGGGATATCTCCGCCCTGAAGAGCAGCTACAATTTTTGTATGCAAATCAGTATAACCTCCTTGGAATGTAGCTTCAACTGTTATTCCAAGTGTGTTTTCTTTGTTGAACTTATCAACAATAAGCGTAAGTGCATCGCCGTTGGCTCCGCCCATTGCATGCCAGAACTGAAGTACGGTTCCTTCGGGAATCGCCGGCCATTCTTTCGCAGGTGCAATGGATTCAGACGGTTTGGCTGATGCATCGCCGCCGTCATCCTTTTTACAGGCTGCAAAGGATACAATCATCAAAACAGCCAGTAGTAATGCTAAGATTTTTCTGTTTTTCATTTTTATTCTCCTTCTTCTCTTTTTATCGTGAACGGGACCACCCCGTATCATCCTTTAATTCCTGCCCTGGAAACACCTTCCATTATATAGCGCCGCAGGAATAAATATATTATCAGAAGCGGCATGATGACAATAGTTCCGGCTGCCATCAGAAGATGGTAATCAGTTCCCGCTTCCCCGCTGAAATACCTAAGCCCTATGGACAGAACCCTTTTGGATTGGGAGTTCGTAACCAGCAGCGGCCATATGTATGAGTTCCATGATGCAATAAAACTGAACAATCCGATGGTTATGAGTGCATTCTTTGCATTTGGAACCATTATTTTCCATAAATACCTCCAGTCGGATGTACCGTCGACTTTTGCAGCAAGATAAAGCTGCTCCGGTATCTGATTGAAAAATTCGCGCAGTAAATAAATATAAAAGATACTCGCTGTATAAGGCAGGATAAGTGCCAGCATAGTGTCCATAAGATGCATCCGCACCGCAACGGTAACATAATTGGTAATTATAAGTATCTGGCTGGGAATCATTAATGTCGCCAAAAGGATGGAGAATATCAGATCCCTGCCCTTGAATTTAAGCCTCGAAAAAGCAAAAGCCGCGAATATTGATGTAAGGAGGACCGCAGCTGTATTTATCGTCGCCATTATAACAGTATTAACAAAATACTTATCGAAAGGTGCTATCTCCAATGCCTCGGCATAGTTGCTCCACTGCACTACCTTAGGCCACCAGACTATGGGCGAGGCCGTTATCTCGCTATATGTTTTAAGACTGCCCGTTATCATCCAGAAAAATGGGAAGAGCATTACAATGGCACCCGCTGCCAGAAGAATATATATTATTATTTTAGAAGCTGTCCTCATAATATCTCCCTAATACTGAACCCTTTTTTTACTGACCTTAAGCTGGATAAAAGTGAATATTAGTATAATCAAAAACAGAATAACACTCGCAGCCGCGGCTATCGGCGGTTCGTTAGCGCCGTAAAATTTGTCATAAACATAATAAACAATAGTCATTGCAGTATCCGCAGGTCCCGGATTATTCCCGTAAAGGCCGACGACCTGGACGTATGTTTTAAATGCTCCGATGAATGAAATAATCCCGATATAGAATATCATCGGCGACAGCAAAGGCATCGTTATTTTTGTGAAAGTCCGCCACCTTGATGTGCCGTCTATTCTTGCTGCCTGGTAATATTGTTTATTAATTCCCTGTATGCCTGCCAGGAATACAACTATTTTAAATGCCAGACCTGACCATATTCCGAATATAATCAGCGCAGGCAGTGAATATTTAGGATCATTAAGCCACATTATAGTATCTATCCCGAACAATGCGAGAATCTTATTCAATATGCCGTAGGTTGAATTAAATATAAATTGAAAAGCAAGCCCTATTGCTATCAGGTTGGTAATATAGGGAAGGAAGTACAGGGTTTCAAAAAACTTCATAGCCTTCATTTTGCTGTTAAGCAGAACCGCCGAGAACAAGGCTATCGCCATTGAGACAGGCACTACTACAATTGTATAGATGGTTGTATTCTTAAGTGATAAGATGAAGCGTCCGTCTGTCAGGACTTCCCTGTAATTGTCGAGTCCGAATCCTGAGCCTGTATGCTTGAAAATATTATAGTCCTTAAAGAAACTGATCCAAACCGACCTGAACATTGGGTATATGACGAAAGTAGCGATTATAATAAGTGCCGGCGAAAGATACAACAGTGCTTTTAATGTTGTTTTCCATTTCGGTTCAAACATAAATCCTCTGTCCTTCCGAATCAAAAAATAGTATTCCCCCGTCTTTCAATGAGAGGCCGACTAAATCGCCTTTTTCGCACGGGAAATCGGACTCGATGAGCACCCTGGACAGGTCCTCGCCCAGATATACAAACAACAGGGTTTCTCTCCCGAAATACTCGAATGTCTGAATCTCAAGCTGGACCGGACTTTTTGCCTCAAGTCTGAAAGCCTCGGGACGGATGCCTACCAATATATCCATATCCTCGACACCCTTGGCTTCAATTTCGAATCCTGCAACGTTTATCCTGCCGTCTTTAACATTTGTATGAACCATATTAATCGGCGGGTTGCCCAGGAATTTAGCAACAAATTCATTTACCGGATCATCGTACATTTCCCTCGGTGATGCGACCTGCTGGAGCAACCCATCCTTCATTATGACAATCTGGTCGGAGATACTCATGGCTTCTTCCTGGTCATGGGTAACGAATATAGTTGTTACCCCGGTTTCCCTTTGTATCCTTTTTATCTCTTCTCTCATCTCCAGCCTTAGCCTTGCATCGAGGTTTGACAGCGGTTCATCCAATAGAAGAATCCGCGGTTCTTTGACAAGCGCTCTTGCTATAGCAACCCTCTGTTGCTGTCCACCTGACATCTGACCCGGTTTTCTTTTAAGAAGATCGTCAATATGGACCAATTCGGCCATTTTCTTTGCTCTTGCCTTTGCTTCTTTTTTAGGAACCTTTTGATTTATAAGCGGAAACATAATATTCTGTTCCGCGGTCATATGCGGATATAATGCATAATTTTGGAAAACAAGACCGATGCCGCGTTTTTCAGGCTGCAGCTTTGTAACATCCTCATTATCAAAAAAGATTTTACCTGAAGTGGCTCTGAATAAGCCTGCAATCAGATACAGTGTTGTTGATTTACCGCACCCGGAAGGGCCGAGTAATCCGGTCAGTTTTCCTTCTGCAAATTCTATTGTGGCATCGTTGACGGCAATGACTTCCTCAAATGCCTTGGTTAGATTTTCAAGTCTGACTTTCATGAAACCGAAACTTCCTTTACATTATTTATATTCTGGTCTTTTCATCATCTGTGCTTAATGTTTATTTCGCTTTCGTAAATACCGCCTGACCCGATTTCGAGTATAATTACGGCTGCAAATTTATATTGCTGCGCAATAGTCATCCGCTGAAATTAACATATCATATTAACTGTTTTATTACAATGATATATTGTGTTTTTAGTCTCGGCTTAATACAACATATAGTATTTTTTTACATTTATTGCATTAAGAAAACAATATAATAAAATACTCAGTCAAAAAAGCTGCCCTGCGAACTCTCAGGCATCCCGCCTAATGCTCCTATGCTCCTCAAATATTCTATTGATGTCTTTGTAAGTTTTCCCCTGTCCTTAAGCTCTTCAATCGTCAGGAACTGCTTTTTATTCCTCTCTGCAACAACTTTATGGGCGGCTTTCTCACCGATTCCGCCAACCGCTATCAAAGGTATTCTGATACCGTCTTCCTCGCATATGAACCTGTCTGCAAGGGAAATACTTATATCAACCGGGTTAAATTTAATTCCCCTGGCCAGCATCTCGACGACTATTTCAAGAATTGTATATATATTCTGCTCACGGGGTGTCATTTTTTTTGGTCCATTCTTTAGGTTTTCCATCCTTTGCCTGCATTCTTCAATGGTACCGGTCATAATGCTTACCTCAAATTCATCAGCCCTTATGGAAAAGTATGCAGTATAATATTCCTTCGGATAATAAATCTTGTACCAGGCTATTCTCAGAGCCATGATTACATATGCGGCAGCATGTGCCTTCGGGAACATGTATTCGATTTTTTTACATGAGTCAACATACCACTGGGGAACACCGTGATTAATCATTATTTTTTCATGTTTGGTTGTAATATTCCCGAACTTCTTCCTTACTTTTTCAGTAATTGTAAAAGCTGTTTTTGAATCAATTCCCTGATGCATAAGATATAGCATAATGTTATCTCTTACGCTAATGACATTCTGCAGTGTTGCCGTCCCGCTTTTAATCAGGTTTTCCGCATTGTTATTCCATACATTGGTGCCGTGGGACAGTCCGGATAATTTTATAAGTTCAGAAATTGTAGATGGAACGGCAGTCCTTAGCATTCCCCTGACGAAATGAGTACCAAATTCAGGTATGCCGAGTACCCCCAGGTCGCATCCTATATCTACAATTGGTTCCAAGGCTTCAGGACTTCTGAACAGTGACATTATCTTCTCATCCCTGATATTGATTTCGCTTGCCTTGGTTCCCGTCTGATCCTCCAGCATTTTAATAACTGTCGGGTCATCATGCCCAAGTATATCTAGTTTCAGCAAAGTATCATGCATCGAATTGAAATCAAAATGTGTAGTTATAGTTGCTGATTTCTGGTCGTTTGCCGGCCTTTGGACCGGAGTAAAATCATTAATGGAATACCCCTGCGGCAGCACCACCATACCGCCCGGGTGCTGGCCTGTGGTTCTTTTTACACCTTCGCAACCCTTAATCAGCCTATTGAGTTCAGCGCTGTTAAACGGTATGTTGTTTTCTTCAAGGTACCCGAGCACAAATCCTTTTGCCGTTTTATCAGCAAATGTCGATATGGTCCCCGCCTTGAATACGTTGTCAGAACCGAATAATTCTTCAACATACTTATGGGCCGTAGCCTGGTACTCCCCTGAAAAATTCTGGTCGATATCAGGCATTTTATCACCGTCGAAGCCAAGGAATGTTTCAAAGGGGATATCAAACCCGTCTTTCGCATACTTACTGCTGCATACTGGGCAGTTTTTGTCAGGCATATCAATCCCACAGTCATATTCAGCCGGATTGGCAAACTCAATATGCTTGCAATTCCTGCATATATAGTGTGCCTCAAGCGGATTAACTTCAGATATTTTTGTCAGGAAAGCTGCAAAGGACGAACCTACAGACCCTCTTGAGCCTACAAGATAGCCATCTTCAAGCGATTTGAATGCCAGTTTCTGGGCAATTACATACATAACAGAGAATCCGTTGTTTATTATTGAATCGAGTTCTTTTTTAATCCTGTCGGTGATTTTCTCATGGGGCGTTTCCCCATACAGTTCCAGAAGCCTGTCCATGCAGATCTTTTGGAGCTCATCATCAGAGCCTTCAATGGAAGGCGGATACGTTTCTTTTGGAATGGGAATAAGATTTTCAATTCCCCCTGCAATAGCATGAGGTACTTCGACAACTGCCTTGTAAGCCCTTTCTTTGCCGAGATATTCAAACTCCTTAAGCATCTCATCTGTGGTTCTCATAAACAATGGAGCCTGGAATTCCACATCTTTATATTTCATACCATGCATAATAATTTTTCGGTATAGAGCATCCTCATCTGAGAAAAAGTGAGCGTCGCATGTCGCCGCAACCGGAATACCAAGCCTTTGGCCTATATCATCAACTTTTTTATTTAACAAACGGACATCATCAAGTGATTTCAAGTTGCCCTCGCGTACCATAAAATCGTTGTTCCCGACCGGCTGTATCTCAAGATAATCATAAAATTCCGCAATTTTATTCAGCTCTTCATCGCTTTCACCGGCGACGACAGCCCTGTACATCTCACCTGCCTCACATGCGCTTCCAATAAAGAGATCTCTTCTTTTTGCATCAAGAATACTTTTCGGGATTCTGGGTTTCTTATAGAAGAAATTTATATGGGAATATGATATCAGTTCATATAGATTCTTTAGTCCGGCCTTGCTGCGGGCTAATATTATGATATGGTACTGCCTCATTTTCTTATCGATACCGGCATCAGCTGCTTCTATACACAGTTCATTAGATGAATGTATGCCTCTCTTTTTTAAAACACTAAGCAGTTCGGTCCACCAACCGGCGGTTGAATCCATGCTTTCGCCAGCCGCTGAATTACACTTAAACCATTTTGTATTTGACAGCCTTTTGGCTAATTTATGAATGTCAACCAACTTTACACCGGCAGCAGCCAGTTTAGAAATGTATAAATCATTTTCACCATTTGAAATATACAAGACCAGGGAACCGTTTGCCCACATTGAAATTTCTGCAGTTTCATTTGTTTCAAATTCAACTGCATCAATGCATTGACCGCCTGAATACCGGCAGCCTTTGGCTACACCGGCATCATTGTGCAATATTACAACAGGCCCGTCCAGCAAAGAATCAGCGGGATTGTGAAGGATGGCCCTGCCATCGTCTATAAGATACCCTTCAACTCCGTACAGCGGCTTTATCCCATATTTATCAGCCTGTTCAGCAATCTCCGGAAAAGCCTGCACGACACCATGGTCGGTAACCGCAACAGCTGTGTGCCCCCAGTCGGACAGGTTTCTGAACAGTTTTGAGGGTTCGATAAATCCGTCTTTGGAACTCATCTTTGTATGAAGATGGAGCTCTACCCGCTTATTTTCAGCTGTATCCTGTTTTAACGTCCTGATTGGATCACATTCGTCGATTTTTCTTGCCTTAACGATATATTCACGGGAAAAACTGTCGTATTCATAACGTCCCTCAACTTCAACTGAATTACCCGGCTGCAGGAGTTGTTTCAATTCCCTTATCTTTTCATCATCAGAAAATATCTTGCATGTTACAGAGGAAGTATAGTCTGTCACATCGAAAATAAATAAGTATTTGCCATTGTCCAGCACCTTCACTTCCAGGTCCAGGATTTCACATTCAAAACCCACCCTGTCATAGCCCTTTGCCAGGTCCGACAGCTTAACTACTTCCAACGGCTTCCTTCTGGAGTATTTATTGACTTTTCTGGATTCTGACGGTGCCCTCGGAGCTGAAACCTGAATATCCATATTTTCTTTTTCAATCCTATTTTTCAGATTTTCCTTAATTTGAAGATATTCATCCTTGTTATTGCCGTTCTCAACCATCCTGCTGTTTATGGTTGATTTAAGTCCCAGGCGGCTTGTCATATATTCTGAAATATATCTAATGGTTTCAGTTGCCTTAAGGAGAGACTCGCAGATATCCGGGAATTCCAAAGTGACCGAGTCACCTTCAGTTTTGATCGTTATTTTGTCTTTATACGGAATAAGCGTAGGGCAATGATCTATCATCCTGTCGATTATGTCATTTTTTTCCCCAATACCAAGGACAACTTCACAATTAACAGTACAGTGAATACTCAGATTTTCAGTTCCGAAATGGTTTTTAAAGTGATCCACCAGCTGCTTTTCGTCACATAGATTTAAATAGTCGTTTGAATTGAGCTCAACTGTTACCTGTTTGCTGAGCCTGTTTATCCTAGCACCTTTGATTTTTATCTTTTGCATTAACCTTGATGCCGAATCCATCAGTCCCCCCGGGTCATTTCGTTTATCATATGTAAAAGCTCTTCAAGAGCATTTTCTTCTCTAACAGTCTTGACAATTTCACCTTTTTTAAACAGAAGGGCTTTCCCATCTCCCCCTGCCAAACCCAAGTCGGCATGCCTTGCTTCATTTGGGCCGTTGACCCCGCATCCCATGACAGCTACATTAAGGTCCGCAATAATGCCTGCAGTTCTTTTTTCGAGCTCTTCGGTTATCTTTATTATATCAACTTTTGTCCTTCCGCAGGTAGGACAGGATATAATATTTATGCCTTTTTTATTAAAACCCATCGACCGAAGCAGAACCCTTGCAGCCTCTGCCTCTTTTACAGGGTCTCCGGTCAGAGAATATCTGATTGTATCCCCTATGCCATCATAAAGCAATATGCCCAAGGCTGCGGAAGACTTAATCGTCCCTGAGAATACCGTGCCTGCTTCCGTAAGTCCGATATGAATCGGATAATCATACTTTTCATCCATCATTCTGTTTATTCTGATCATTTTATTAATATCGGATGATTTCGCAGCTATTACCAGTTTATCGTAACCAAAACCCTCAATCATATCTATTTGTCTGTCAAGGTCTTCAAACATGGCTTCTACAGTCGGTCCTCCGTATTTATCATATAGTTCAGGCCTTAGCGAACCTGCATTCACCCCCACCCTAATCGGTATATTTCTGTCAGAGGCGGCATTGACGATTTCCTTAACTTTATCAATATTACCGATATTTCCGGGATTAATCCGAACCTTATCTATTCCGGCCTCAATGCAGGCGACTGCAATCCTATAATCGTAATGTATGTCCGCAACAATAGGAACCTTTGTTTCTCTTTTTATCAAGGGTATAATCGAGACACATTCCATGTTGTAAAATGAAATCCTCACAATGTCGCACCCTGACGATTCCAGACTTTTTATCTGGGCTATTGTAGCAGAAGCATCCTCTGTGTTCGTATTGGTCATGGACTGAACCGCAATCGGCATTCCCCCTCCAATCGGGACGTTGCCAACCATTATTTTCTTTTTTATTTTTCTATCAATCATTTTCCAAACAACCTTGCTATATCATTAAAAGTTGCAAACAGCAGCAGCGCCATCAGGAGTATGAAGCCGGCTATCGTAATCCATGCGGTTTTCTCCATCGGGAAAGGCTTCCTGCGGATTCCTTCAATTGTGTGTATTATTATTTTGCTTCCGTCCAACGCCGGGAATGGTATCAGGTTCATAAAACCAAGGTTAAGGCTAATGAATGCCATCATATTAGCCAAGTTGATTATGAAAAGCCTGAAAGTGTCCTGTTTTATAGTTGCGCCGATAGTCGATACAATCCCAACCGGACCCATCATTTCGCTGAATTTTACAGCACCTGTAATCAGCCAGGAAATTGACATAATCACCGCCCTTAGGGTTGACAGGGAAAATTTGACACTGTGTTTAAAGGCAGTCCAGATATTGGTCTGCGAACCTTTGTAATAAATACCGAGGTCGCGGTACTCGGGTACTTCCTGCAATACCGGCTTTACCATGAAGAATTCAAATTCACCGGGAGAGTTTTCCGTGGTAATCCTAATCTCATCATCGTTACTTAAACGACCCATGAAATTGTCAATATCATCCCTATTGAATACCGGCGTTTCTCGTATGTTTACAATTTTATCTCCGGGCCGAAGCCCTGCTTTATAGCCGTTTGAATCCTCGCTAATTTCACCTATTACTGATGACTCGCCCTCGGGAATGAAATTTATCATATATCTGTCGCCACCCACTAGTCTGGGGTCAATCAAAGCTGTTTTTACTTCTCCATTAGATTCATATTTTACTTCAACATTTTCACCCTCGTTCGTATATAGAAGAACGGTAAGGTCCAGCGGGTCGTAAACCCTCCTGCCGTCAATTGAGATGATTTTGTCTCCATCCCTTATTCCTGCAGAGTATGCAGGCATTTCTTTATCAAGCACGGTGTCATTGTCAAGCGCATAGCCGGATGATAGGAAAAGTATGAATAAGATTAGCAACGCGAATATAAAGTTAGCCGCAGGTCCTGCTGATACCGCAATAATCTTCTTCCATGCCGGCATGCCTGAATACGAGGTGTCGCTTTCGACTTCCTTCTCTTCTCCCTCCATACTGACGAATCCCCCGATTGGGATCGCCCTTATGCTGTATATCGTTCCGTTCTTCTCAAAGCTGAATAGCTTGGGGCCCATAAAGACCGCAAACTCCAGGACCCTTATACCTACCGCCTTAGCGGCGATGTAATGTCCTATTTCATGAATCATTATTATAATACTCAGCGCGAGTATCGCTACAAGTATATTCAAAATTTATCCTCCGTACGCAGCCTTCCTGGCTTCTCTGTCACATTCAATTATGGTTTCAATGGAATCAGCATTCCTGGCCATATGCTTTTCCATTACATTCTCAATGACCTCTGCAATCCCTGTAAATTTAATTCTACCCATTAGAAACATTTTCACCGCTTCTTCGTTCGCCGCATTCATCACGCATGGCATTGTGCCCCCGGTTCTCCCGGCTTCATATGCGAGACCCAGGCAGCGGAATGCTTCCAAATCCGGTCTTTCAAAAGATAGGCTTCCCATTTTATAAACGTCAAGACTTTTAAAATCGTTCCTCAGCCTATCGGGATATGTCATTGCATATTGTATCGGAACCCTCATATCGGGGGCACCCATCTGGGCAATTACACTATTATCGGCAAATTCCACCATAGAATGGATTATGCTCTGGGGATGAATAACCACCGTGATTCTGTCATAATCGATTCCAAACAGCCATCTTGCCTCAATCACTTCAAGCCCTTTGTTCATCATAGTAGCGCTGTCGATTGTAATCTTGCTTCCCATCACCCAGTTCGGATGTTTTAATGCCATTTCCTTAGTTACAGCTTCCAACTGACCTGTTGAATACCCTCTGAAAGGTCCGCCCGATGCTGTTAGGATTATTTTCTTCAACTGACTTTTTTTATTTCCCTGTAAACACTGGAAAATCGCCGAGTGTTCACTATCTACTGGTATGATTTCACAATTGTTTCCTGCAGCAGTGGACATAACCAATTCTCCTGCTGAAACAAGCGTCTCTTTGTTCGCCAGTGCAACTCGTTTTGAATTTTTTACAGCTTCCATTGTCGGAAGTATGCCGGCGCTTCCTACAATACTGTTAACAATTATATCAGCGCGGCAATTTTGAATTAGCTCCAGTACTCCTTCCATCCCTTTATAGTGATTGCCTTTAAACCCGTATTTTAGGAATTTATCGAAAGAGCCGCTGTCGAATAACACAACATGGCCGGGATTGAATTCCCTGCATATTTCATATAGCCCGGCATGATTATTATTTGCCGCCACGGCAACGACGTCATAACCTGCGTCGCGACATACCTGAAGCGTCTGTTTTCCTATTGAACCGGTTGCACCTAATATGCATACCCTGGTCATATTAACTCCTATCCGGATGTATCCGTTATATCACAAATATTAAGTAAAGCACCGGGGCCAGGAATATGATACTGTCAAGTCTGTCAAGCAAACCCCCGTGCCCTGGGATGAGTTTCCCGAAATCCTTTATTCCAAAATGCCGTTTTATGAATGAAGCACCCCAGTCGCCTATCTGTGTAAATATCCCTGAAGTAAGGGCAATAACCACCACTTTCCATACTTCGGGCATGGTTCCTGCAATTGATTTCATAATAAAACTATAAGCAATTAGGATTCCCGCGCAGCCTATGTACCCGCCAATGCTGCCTTCAACTGTTTTCTTAGGGCTAATTTCCGGCATGATTTTTCTTTTGCCTAAAAAGTAACCTGTAAAATATGCAAACGTATCTGTTGCAACAGCGCCTAGTATTAGATAGCCTAACAGCCATTTTCCGTGTTCCATTTCGATTATAGTTATGGCAAACCCCAGCAGCATTACTGCATAGACACAACCGGCCAGTGTATAGGCAAAGCTTTTAAAATCATGCCTGTGCCCGCGAGTAAAAATTGTTTTGGTAAGAAGAGCCATGCTAAGGAAAGTAATTGCCAGAAGGAAATCATGCCCACCGAACCCCCTGCTGTCCCACAATATACCGTGTTTGCTATTATATAACATTAGGACATACAGAACCGTCCATATATAAGCAATCCACTTCATAGGGGCAATACCTGCTTTATCCAGCATTTGCATAAATTCATAACAGCATATAACAGATAACGCAAGGAATAATATATAAAAATATGATACAGGCAGTGTAAACATTAGAATAACAATCAAAACTGCAGTAAGGCCGGCCAATACCCTTGTCTTCATTGTTTCACCCCCCCGAATCTCCTTATGCGTTGATTATACTCCCTGACAGCTTTAAGAAGGTGCCTGAGCCTGAAATCAGGCCACAGCACATCAGAAAACCACAGTTCGGAATATGAAGCCTGCCAAAGCAGGTAGTTGGAAAGTCTTTTCTCTCCGCTTGAACGTATAATCAGGTCAGGGTCAGGAATACCGGCTGTAAATAAATGTTCAGCAACAGTCTCCTCATCGATTAATTCCGGATTAAGTTTCCCCGCGAGACATTCTTTTAAAATTTCCTTAACCGCTTCCGTAATTTCACTCCGCGAGCCATAATCAAGCGCCAATATGAAAGTCATGCCTGTTTTTTCTTCAGTCCTTTTTTCAGTTCTTTCGATTTTCTCTATTATATCAGCATCAAGCCTTGACCGAAGCCCTATGAATTTAACCCTCACATTTGAATCCCTGAACTGTTCTTCGGTATAGTCGAGAAACTCCCTTATCAGCGTCATTATATTTTTTATCTCTTCATCAGATCGTTTCCAGTTTTCAGTGGAAAAAGTATAGGCAGTTAAATATTTTAGGCCGATTGCATCGCAGTCTTCTACCAGCTTTTTGATGGCATTCGCCCCCGCCCTGTGTCCGGCACTCCGAGGTAATCCCCTGCGTTTTGCCCAGCGTCCGTTCCCATCCATAAATAGTGCTATGTGAGCAGGCAGCTCGGGTATTTGATTGTACTTATTTCTAAAAAGAATCCTCTTGTCTCCCTTATTTAGTGTCATACCTTATGATACCAAATCCCACATCAATAATAAATAGCAATCGATAGGCCCCGGCACGTCGATTCTTAAGTTTTCAAATCGTTGACCCAGGGTCAGCTCTTCGAAATTCAATAAAAAAAGGAACGCACTGCGTTCCTTTGGCTTATGTCTTGATATTATCAAACTTCAGTGACTTCTTCTTCCTTATCCTTGACTATCCTGTCAATATCCTTAATGTGGTTATTGGTCAGTTCCTGGATATCGTCCATGATATCCTTAAGGTCGTCTTCGGTAATCTCACTTGCCTTTTCCTGCTTTTTATACTCATCAATGGCATTTCTTCTTATAGCGCGGATTTTTACTTTGGCTTCTTCACCGTGAATCTTCACGGTTTTAACGATTTCTTTCCTTCTCTCTTCAGAAAGCATAGGGAATGCAAGCCTTATAATTTTGCCATCGCTGTTTGGGTGAATGCCGATATTTGAAGCATTGATTGCTCTTTCCACATCGCCTACAATACTTGAGTCCCATGGTTGTATTACAAGCATCCTGGCATCAGCTACCGATATGTTCCCAATCTGGTTTATCGGTGTCTTTACCCCGTAATAATCTACCATTATCCCATTTAAAATGGCGGGATTTGCCCTTCCTGCCCTTATGGTTGTTAGGTGTTCCTTAAAAATCTCAATGGCAAAATCCATTTCTTCTCTATATTCGGTGTATTCGCCTTCGTACTGCATGGCATACCTCCTTATGGAATTTAGTATAATTATCTCATAATGTTATTTTACGGGCAAATTATTTTTCTATGTAAGTACCAGTGCTTTTGCCAAGCACTGCATCGACTATATTAGACGGTCTTTCAAGGGCGAATAATAATGAAGGAATTTCATTATCAAGACATAACGATGTAGCCGTCAGGTCTATGGCAGCAAGCTTTTTCATCAGCACTTCATGGTAAGATATGGTTTCATATTTGATTGCGTTAGGATCTTTTTTAGGGTCTGCAGAATAAATGCCGTCTATATTCTTAGCGAATAATATGATATCTGCATCAATTTCAGCCGCCCTGAGAGCAGCTCCTGTATCTGTGGAGAAGAACGGGTTCCCGGTTCCGCAGGCAAATATGACGATTTCATGATTCCTAAGGTGTGAGACTGCTTTCCTCTTTATATATGGTTCAGCTACCCTGTCCATGGGGATTGCAGTCATAACTCTGGTTGATATGCCGTGCTTTTCTATTGCGTCCTGTAATGCGAGTGAATTAATAACCGTCCCCAGCATACCCATATGGTCAGCAGTAGACCTGTCCATTCCCTTTCCGTCGCGTCCTCTCCAAAAATTTCCGGCTCCTACTACAATGGCAATCTGGACGCCCATCCTGTAAATAATTTCAATGCTTTCAACTATACTGCTAACTGTACTGGAATCTATTCCGAATCCCTTGTCACCTGAAAGCGCTTCGCCGCTGAGTTTTAGGAGAATTCTTTTATATTTTGCTGTACTCATTATCAGATACCTGCTTTCTTCATGTAATTTAGGTAAAAAAAGGGGCGCATTATGCACCCCTTTATTTTTTATTATTTACCAATTGTTTTCTGAACTTCTTCAGCAAAGTTCTCATCTCTCTTTTCAAGACCTTCTCCCATTTCATAACGGGTAAATCTTCTTATTTTGATGTTTTCACCGATCTTGGCAATTAACTCAGTGGTAAGTTCCGTCACTGTTTTATCGGAATCTTTGATGAAAGGCTGTTCAACCAGGCATATCTGCTTAAAGAACTTATCGATTCTTCCTTCGATAATTTTATCAACTATCTTTTCAGGCTTGCCTTCATTAAGGGCCTGTGTCTTAAGAATTGCTTTTTCTTTATCTACAACTTCCACTGGCACATCATCGCGGCTTACAAACTGTGGTTTCATTGCTGCAACCTGCATGGCGATGTCTCTTGCAAACTGCTGAAAATCTTCATTCTTGGCTGCGAAATCAGTTTCAATGTTGACTTCAAGAAGAACGCCGATTCTTCCGTTCCCATGTATATAGGATGTAACGATTCCTTCTGCTGCGATTCTTCCTGATTTCTTAGCTGCAGTGGATATTCCCTTTTCCCTTAAAATTTCATTGGCTTTTTCAAGGTCGCCCTTTGCTTCAACAAGCGCTTTTTTGCAATCCATCATGCCAGCGCCGGTTTTATCTCTTAATGCTTTTACATCAGCTGCTTTTATCATGTTTTTTCCTCCTCAATAGCTCTTTTTTATTTAGTTTCAGAAGCCTTTTCTACAGCTTCTTCAATTTTTTCAACAGGTGTTTCTTCAACCTTATCGGCAACCTTTTCAGCAACTTCTTCAACAGTCTTTTTCACTTCGGCTACTGCTGTTTCAACAGGTGCTTTTACAGTTTCTTCAACTACGGGCACTGCTTCTTTTACAGGTGCTTTTACAGTTTCCTCAACTGCTGGCACTGCTTCTTCAACAGGTGCTTTTGCAGTTTTTTCAACTGCAGGCATTGCTTCTTTTGCTGGTGCTTTTACAGTTTCTTCAACTGCGGGTACTGTTGCTTCAATAGGTGCTTCAGCAGTTTTTGGTGCCGCAGCCGCGCTTTCAGCTTCGCCATACTGTTCGCCCTGGTTAGCTTCGATAACTGCGTTTGCTATTACTGATGAAATAAGTTTTACCGCCCTGATGGCATCGTCGTTGCCCGGGATTATATAATCCACTTCATCAGGATCGCAATTCGTGTCAACGATTGCAACAATTGGGATTTTCAGCTTCCTGGCTTCAAGGATTGCATTTCTTTCCTTCTTGGGGTCTACTATAAACAATACATCGGGAACACCATGCATGTCCTTGATTCCGCCAAGGTTTGTTTCAAGTTTTTTCATTTCATGACGCAGCTTGATAACTTCCTTTTTAGGAAGGATTTCAAAAGTTCCGTCTTCTTCCATTGAATAGAGTTCTTTCAGCCGGGAAATCCTGTTCTTAATAGTCTTATAATTCGTGAGCATGCCCCCGAGCCATCTTGACTTGACATAGTACATCCCGCATCTTTCGGCTTCTTCCATTATGGAATCCTGGGCCTGCTTCTTCGTTCCTACGAAAAGCACTTCCCCGCCGTTCATGACCGTATCCCTAACAAAGGTATACGCTTCTTCAATCTTCTTTACAGTTTTCTGTAAGTCGATGATGTAGATTCCGTTCCTCTCGGTGAAGATATACTCCGCCATCTTGGGGTTCCATCTTCTTGTTTGATGTCCGAAATGAACGCCAGCTTCCAAAAGCTGTTTCATTGATACAACTGCCATATTTTCCTCCTGTTATTTCCTCCACGGTTTTCATCTTCATCGGAGACCTTTCGGCACATTCCGCTGAATCCGGCCGTGTGTGTATTATCGGTTAATAATTATACATACAAAGCATGGTAAAATCAACACCGAATTTCCTGCCGCAATTATTATAACAGAAAATCCGGTAAAAGTACTTGCCTATTACAAATATATCTGTTAAAATGTCGTAGCGTGTTAAGGCACGTATAATATTTGAATGTAACTGGCCCGTTAAAGGAGGTGCTCGGAATGGCAAAGTGTGAAATATGTGATAAGTCTACGGTTTTCGGACATAACGTGTCCCACTCACTCAGGAGAACAAACCGCAGCTGGAAACCAAATATCAGGAAAGTCAAGATTAATGAAAACGGCACCATCAGAACGGCGAAGGTCTGCACCGGCTGTCTTCGTTCCAATAAAGTAAAAAGAGCTTAAGACTTATATAAAAAAAACATAAAAGACATACATGCGTGTGTCTTTTTTATTGCCATTTGTCAAGTCATCCCAAGTATAATTTGATACAGGGAATTTATTATAGGGTTTTATAGTATTGGCATAGAGGGGCTATAGTGCAGGATTCACACTTTGGCTTCCTGGAATTGCACACTGCACGCCCGTGGGCTACAAACCAGTGTCCCAGTACTATCCACTTATCCTCAGGAATAATTTCCATAAGGTCTCTTTCAACTTTTGCCGGATCTGTTTCTTTAGAAAAACCAATTCTCCTGGCAAGGCGCCCTGCATGGGTATCGATTACTATACCTGGTATACCGAAGGCATCCCCTAAAACAAGATTTGCAGTTTTTCGCCCTACGCCCGGAAGCCTCAGCAAATCATTCATTTTACGGGGAACTTCGCCATTGTATTCATTAACCAGCATAGTGCAGCAGGCAATTATATTTTTAGCCTTATTCCTGAAAAATCCGGTTGATTTTATCAGGCCTTCCAAAATATCCCGGTCTGCATTCATGAATTCCTCAGCAGTGCTGTACCTTGCATATAGGGCAGGTGTAACCATATTCACCCTTGCATCGGTGCATTGTGCAGCAAGCTGTGTCGCAATCATAAGATGCAGAGGATTAACATAGTCAAGGGTGCATTCCGCCTGGCCATATTCATCCTCCAGCAATCGAATGATATTATTTATCCTGTCTTTTTCCATCAATAGTTTGCTTCCCCGAGTATCAACGGCAAATCAAAATATCTTCCTGCAGCTTCATTCGGATCAGGGCTTTTCCTGTATACCGTTACAATTACTTCATCACCGGGAATATACTTCTCTTTTTCGGTAAGTAACTCTTCATAAGTTTTTACTCTGACACTATTTATAGCAGTAATTATATCATCAACCTTCAGCCCTGCTTCTTCTGCCGGAGTCAACGCTCCAACCTCTGATATCAGGACGCCTTCGGGTGTGCCTGCTGCCTCAGCAGCCGCTGAGTCATATTCCCTTGAAACAAGAATGCCGATATTCGGTTTTCCCCTGCTCACAAATCCCTGCTCGCGTAGTTCTTTCACTACCTCCATAGCTTTGTTAACAGGAATTGCGAATCCCAGGCTTTCATATCCTTCACTAACAATTTTCAAGGTATTTATGCCTATCAGCTGTCCCCTTGAGTTTACAAGCGCTCCCCCGCTGTTTCCGGGATTAATAGCTGCATCAGTCTGTATAAGCTTCAGGCTTTCAGAGTTTCCGGAGCCATTGTTCTGATCATACAGTTCTCTATTAAGACCGCTTATTATACCTGAAGTAACAGAACCCATATACATCATACCGCCTGGGTTGCCTATTGCCACGGCAAGGTCACCGACATTAATGGCGTCGGAATCCCCGATATCTATCGGTACCAGATTATTTGATTCAATTTTAAGGAGGGCGAGGTCAGAAATGACATCCCTTCCCACAACAACTGCATTTAGCGGTTCCTCGACATTGTCATATAGGTAAACCTGAATAGCAGACGATTCATATAGTTCATTAGTACTTTCCTGGAGAGCTGCCTCTACAACATGGTTATTTGTCAGGATATAACCGTCTTCGGATATAACTATCCCGGAGCCTTCCCCGCTGCCTTCACGTTCCATATTAAAGAAATAATTGGTATAAGGGAAAGTAGTCCTTACACTTACTATAGAGGGGATAACCTTTTCAGCAATTGCCGCAACCGGCGAATCAGTGGTGCTTTCAATGACTTCAACACGTTTAACCACTTCATTCTCAATTATTTTCTCAACTTCCCTAACTTCAACCTCCGAGACCGGCACCTCATAATTCCCCGCCAGAAGAGACTGTACATCTACATCATTGACCGCCAGGAAATAACCGATGCCGGCAACGCCTGCCGACGCTCCTATGGCTAGACAGAGAAATGAAACCAGTACAATCAGCAGGATTCTTCCGGTGCGTGTTTCCGCTTTACTCCTTGCAACAGGTTTATTCTCATATTCAAATCTAATATTATTTTTGCTATTATCCATTTTTACACTCCATTTTTTAACTTTAATATTATATTACCCCTAAAATCTTCACAAATTGTAAATAAATTGTTAACATTTCCATCGTACTGCTAAAACCGAAGAATTTGAAGAACGATTGCGCGGATCAAAACTGCTTGCGTTGAATCACAGAATACAGCTTCAAATGTATAAAACACTTGCAGTTTCCTTATTATTGTCAGATTTATAGAATCAACAAGAAATGATCCCATGGAGAAAATTTCTAGTGAAAACTAACACTTATAATCCCTGCTGGATTGAAAAGATAAACTCGCTTCCTTCCCCGGGAGCGCTGCTGACATCAATTTTTTCTTCATGGGCTGCTATTATTTTACTGACAATAGCAAGTCCAAGGCCTGCTCCGCCTCTGCCGTCACCCCTCGAAAGGTCTTCTTTATAAAACCTGTCCCATATCATGGAAAGCTTCTCAGCGTTTATACCGCATCCCTCGTCTTTTATAGTAACCATTATCTTGGTCTTCACTGCTTTGGTAATTATGTAAATCCCCTTTCCGCTGCCGGTGAATTTAACTGCATTATCAATAAGGTTTACAAGAACTCTTTCTATATCATCCCTGTTTGCGAAAACAGGAGTGATTACATCCTCGAACCTTACTGAAATATCAAGGTTCTTTATATTGATTTCCTTCTCCAACGATATGACGACATCCCTAATAAGTTCATTAAGGTCAAATGTTTCTTTAACAAGAGGTTTATCGTCATTCTTAAGTTTAGTAAGGACAAGCAGGTCGTTTACAAGCCTGTTAATGCGTGCAGATTCTGATTTCACTATGTTTAGGTAATGTTCGTGTTTTTCAGGAGGTATAGTACCGTCAAGTATGCCTCCGACAAAACCATTGATGGATGTAATAGGTGTCCTCAGCTCGTGGGATACATCGGATATGAAGCCCTGGCGTGATGTTTCAAGGTTTTCAAGCTGGTCCATCATCTGGTTGTATGTCCTGCTTAATTCGCCTATTTCATCTTTGCGGTTGAGTTTTTCAGCCCTTGCCCCGAGGTTGCCTTTTGCGACCTCCCTGCTTGTATTCGTCATGTTCCTCAGGGGTTTGCTGAAGCTCCTGGCCAAAATCATAATAAGCAGAGCTGCGACGCCTAGTGAAATTAGCCATGGGACAACGTATGTCAATACCAGCTCACGTCTTGCGACTGAAAGTTCCTCATCCGGGACATGTATGTAAATCCCGATTTTCGCATCTTCGCCGATGAAATCATTGCCGCGGATTTTATATGTCTTTATATATGTGAGACCGGGTCTTGTCCTGCCGCCCCCGTAAATTTTTTCAAATGCATCTGTTGCGTTGAACTCCGTTTCATTTGTTGCAAAATATGGTTCATAGCTTTCAGTCTCGTAAAGGTACCGCTCTGACCTGTTATAGAAATCTCTTACAAAGAACTCCTCGTCGTAGTCTGTTTCATGAGATACGGCTATCATCCTGCCATCTTCGTTTACAACCCAAATCAAAGCGCTTGTATTTTCAGCCATAAGCCGCACGCTTTCATTCAATTCGTTTCGTTCTTCAAGCTGCTTATAGGTCACCGGGACCGAAGTTATATCAGACTGTATGTTAATCGCATTAAGATATATTTCACCGGCAATGATATCCAGGAGTTCTATTTTGCGGTTATAGGTGAATTCATCCAACTCAAGATAGAAAAATCCTGCCATTATTAGGAATGACAAAAGGAAAATGCTTGTAAAGACAAGGAACATTTTCCAAAATACAGATTTCATGTGCTGACCTCGAATTTGTATCCTATTCCCCAGACTGTCTTAAGTTCCCATGCAGGGTTGCCGATGTTTATTTTAGCCCTAAGCCTTTTAATATGCACATCCACGGTGCGGGAATCTCCGTAAAAATCATATCCCCATATGCTATGAAGCAGATTCTCCCTTGTAAAAACCGTATTGGGATTTGATACAAACTGATAAAGGAGCAGAAACTCCTTGGGGGGCATCTCAATTGCGTTCCCTTTAAGTATCACTGAAAAATTATCTTTGTTTACGATTAAGTCGGGAAGCACAACCTCATTCGGATTTTCACGAACTCCCCCGCTTCTTCTCAATACTGCTTTCAACCGGGCAATCAACTCTTTTGGTTCGAAAGGCTTTACTATGTAATCATCAGCACCAAGCTCCAGACCCAGAACCTTGTCAAAAGTTTCCCCTTTAGCAGACAGCATCAGTATCGGGGTTGTGTACTTTTTCTTTATTGTCCTGCATACTTCCCACCCATCCATACCAGGCATCATGATATCAAGTATAATAATATCCGGTTTTTCAATTTTGAATTTCTCAATACCTTCCATACCGTTAGCCGCCGTAATAACATCATATCCTTCTTTTAATAGATATAGGCTTACCAACTCGCAAATATTCCGGTCGTCATCAATGATTATTACTTTTTCTTTATGCTCCATGGCAAACTCCTCATCATAAAATCAATGAATTAACCACCCATAATCCGTTTCGCTGCAATCCCGGCGAACGCCGCATACAATTCCCCATCCGTATTATATCACAGGCTGTTCCTGTAAATCATAAATGTCTCCAGCGACCGTACGGCAGACCTTATGTCAGTATAAACGGGAATCCCGCCCTTCTCCATTATGCTGACAAATTCATCATAATACTCACTGGCATTTACCGAGACTACCATTGGCTTATCATAATCCTCATATATTCTTACCAGAACATTAGCCAATGAATTTTCATCATTGCAGGTGTCAGGCGTTGACTTTATATTTTCAACATGAGGGACTATGCCAACTATTACGGCATCCACTCCAGGGTCAGCCATGAAAGTCATAATGAATTCACCGTACATGACATCGTCGGTCATTGGCGTAACATCAATTATCGCATTTGCAGTATCAACTAATCCATGGGTATTTATAGCCTTCAGGGCATCTGCCGTCTCAAGTGTTACCTTTGCCGGATTCAGCTTACCGAGTTCATCCGCTGCAATAGTGGCTTCGAATCCTGCATTAAGGACTCCTGAGACATTTAATCCGCTTGTCTTCTTTTTAGACATCAGCGAAAATGCCTTTATGCAATTCATGAACTCAGTTGCATCCTCAGTCAGGATTACCCCCGCCTGTATGCATGCTGCCCTGAATGTATCGTAGTCGCCTGTCATAGAAGCCGTATGGCTTTTAGCCGCCTGGGCCCCTGCCTCGGTTTTACCGCCTTTATATATGATGACTGGTTTGCTGCTTTCCCTTGCCAGCTCAAAGAATAACCGGCCTTCTCTTTCATCAAAACCTTCTACATAAACGGCAATGACATCAATATTGTCATCTCTTTCAAAATAGCAGAATAGATCTGTAATCTTTACATCATATTTATTACCGAAGCTGGCGACGGCTTTAAAGACAGGATTATTACGCAGCTTGTCAATCATGGTTATTGCCATCCCCCCGCTTTGTGTCAGCAATGCGGTATTGCTGTTTTCGTCAGAGTTCAGCTTAAGCCTTTCCTCTTCAATGAAAAGAGTATTAACACCACTTCCAGTATCATTCGCACCGTAATATACGCCCATGCAATTCGGGCCGATTATCCTCATGCCTTTCGGTTTGCTTTCATCCAATAACCGTGTGTAATCATCATATCCAATGTCGGCGGGTATGCCGGGAATCATTACCATTGCCTTAGGTTTCCTTGTGCCGAGGTTCTTTAGAAATTCAGGCACGGAAACGGCAGGCGCAGCATAAACTGCAAGGTCGACATCATCAGGAAGCTCATCAAGGTTCTGGTACATCTTGTATTCGGTTCCGCCTATCATAGTGCTGCCGCTCCTAAGGTTAATACAATACATATCCTTGCGTTCAAGCTCGTGCAGAAGTGTTGCAATTTCCCTGCCCATGCTGTATTTAGTTTCATTCCTGGACACGCCTATTACAGCAATGCCTTCCGGCTTAAAGAAAGCGTCGATGTTTGATGTGTCAGGCAGAAGTTTTTTCTTGTTTTCCGATTTTTCAAAAACAATATAACCGTCAACTGCAATAAACCTACCGCTTTTTGAGAAGACAAACGGATTAACATCCATTGCGGTTATATGGTATGGCACGGTATCTTCGGAAACATCCGAGTACCTGAAGGCCAGGAGGCTGATGACTTCGGCTGCATCGGCAATATAATCTTTATACTCAGTATGCCCTATTTCATTAAATTTATTTATTATTTTTAATGATGCAGCAAGTTCTACTGCTTCTTCGGATGTCATATAAGGCAGGAACAGATTTGCAGGATCATAATACTTTGCAAAGAACTCAGCATCGTCTCCCCCTTTACTAAGAGTCACCACCGGTCCAAAGGCATCATCGTTCTTAACCCCAATCAGCAACTCGCTGCCAAGGCTTTGGTTAAAATCAACAAACTCAACTATCAGGAAACCCTCGATCCCCGGTTTTTCATCTTCGTTAAAATGACTCAGGACTTCCTCCTTCATCTTGAATAATACAAACTGTACAAAGAGCTCTTCAGAATTGCTTACTATTTTAACTCCACCCAGCTTTTGTTTATGGGCAATATCTTTTGAAACTACTTTAACAACAATTTTCTCACCAAATTGAGACAGCACTTCCTCAGTAGCAAGACCGGGTCTTTCTATAAAGACATAGTGGGGTACATCAAGACCTGCAAGCCCCAGGATATTGTAAACCTCAAACTCAAACAGCACATTTCTACCTGAATTGTGGGCTTTTTCAAATACTAAATCAATTTTATCGTAAGATATGTGGGACATAAACGACCTCCGTCAGTAAAATAGCAAAGCAGTCTTCATAAACATTATCTAATATCATACAGTTATTGGCAACACTAAAATACATCGCTGCGGATTGCCCCGATATGCTGTTAACCTTCTTATCTCCAAATGGTTGACAGCGGGTCTGCCTTATGTTAGTATGCCGCAGAGGATATTTTATGAAAACAAGAGACCTGATTTTTATATCATTTTTTACTGCACTGGCAATAGCAGGGGCTTTCCTCAGGATACCTTTTCCTTTTCTGAGCGTAACATTCCAGATGCTTTTCGCACTGCTTGCAGGCATTATTCTGGGGCCTGTTCGCGGAATGGCAGCAATGGCCTTATATCTGGTTTTAGGCCTTGTGGGGCTGCCCGTATTTTCACTTGGAGGAGGTATCGGGTATGTGCTGCAGCCTTCCTTTGGCTTTATCCTGGGATTTATTCCCGGTGCTTTCGTTGCCGGCTTCTTTTATGACAAAATGAAGTTCAGGACTTTTACAACAGTTCTCCTATCATATACAACCGGAACTATGGTTGTTTATTTTATTGGGATTTCATATATGTTCTTAATTTTAAAATTTTATCTGGATAAGCCCGGTCTTTCGCTTGCCGCTACTGTTATCAATATGCTCCCCTATATTGCGAAGGATATGGTCCTCGGACTGCTTGCCGCTTCACTCGGGCGTTTCATTCCCAGGCTACGGGAATTATCCCAGGGCTGAAACAACAGTTTTCTGAATTTATCTATAATTATCCTTGACATAATTTGCCGATTATGTCCTTTTCCTGTGTAAATCTCCCTGCCGCCAGCCGTTGAAGTTCATTGTTTCTTTTATTTCGTCGACAACTGCTCTCCAGCTTCTGCTGTAATTACAGAACAATGTCCTGTCTGCAGGAGCCCTTCCCATAAGACGCTGCACCACTATCGACTCATCAAGGTTCCTAAGGAACAGAATTGTCCTCTTAATGAATTCATCGCAGCCCGGCATTGTTATTTCACCGGCACTATACATTTCACCGAGTTTGGTATCTTTAAGGATGTATAAAGAATGGCATTTTACCTGGTTAATTCCGGCATTTGACAGCCATATGGCATTTATTGCAGCCTGTCCGGAATCTTCAATTGGAATATCGGTTATTATATGGGCGCATACATCTATTCCGTATTCGTGCAGCATTTCAGCAGACTTTTTAAAATCCTCAGCCGTATGCCTGCGGTTCAGAAACTCGAGTGAAGAGTTATTTGTACTCTGCAGCCCCATTTCCACAACAACATCAATATTCTTTTCTATGGAAAGGTTTCTCAGAAAGTCCGCATGGTAATCGTAAATACAATCCGGACGTGTAGAAATATATAGTGCGACAACATTATCAATACAGGCCTCAATCATATATTTTTTAAAGAGTTCAAAATCAAGATAGGTATTCGTGTAATTCTGGAAATAAGCAATAAAGCCTTCTGCTCCATATTTCGGCCCCATGTATTCCATATTTCGAATCAATTGTTCACCGACAGTAATGTTTGTTTCAAGGGTTTCAAAACCCGCGGCTTCGTTACCGCAGAAGATACACCCCCCGGTTCCTTTTGATCCGTCCCTATTGGGGCAACTGCATTGAATATTGACAGGAACCTTATATATTTTTCTGCCGTATTTTTCTACAAGGAAATTAGAGAATTTATAATATGGAGCGCTATTCATTTCCCCCGCCCCATGCCATCAGGTATGCATTTATAAAACCATCAAGGTCGCCGTCCATTACTTTATGCACATCGCCCATTTCGAAATTTGTCCTGTGGTCCTTGACCATGGTATACGGACAGAATACATAAGACCTTATCTGGCTTCCCCATGCGATTTCCATCTGAATGCCCTTTAGGTCCTCAATCTTTTCTTTTTCTTCACGTTCGGCAAGTTCAAGCAATTTTGAGTAGAGCAGCTTCATGGCGGTTTCCCTGTTCTGGTGCTGGCTCCTTTCGGACTGGCATGATACCACGACTCCTGTCGGCAGATGTGTGAGCCTTACCGCCGAATCGGTTTTGTTTACGTGCTGTCCGCCCGCGCCAGATGCCCTGTATGTATCCATCTTTAACTCTTCCGGTTTGATATCTATGTTCACATCGCTGCTTATTTCAGGGATTACTTCCAAAGATGCAAATGACGTATGCCTGCGTCCTGATGAATCAAAAGGCGATATCCTGACCAGTCTGTGGACGCCGTTTTCAGCCTTTAAATATCCATAGGCATGGTCGCCCTCAACCCTTGCCGTAACGCTTTTAACTCCAGCATCATCTCCCGGAAGTATGTCGGTAATAACAAATTTAAACCTTCTGGACTCCGCCCAGCGCGAATACATCCTTAGAAGCATTTCAACCCAGTCCTGTGCTTCAGTGCCCCCGGCTCCCGCATGAAGAGTCATAATGGCGTTTTCCATATCATGCCTGCCGCTCAGAAGAGTTTCAAGCTTGACCTTCCCGTATTGTTTCTTAATCCCGGCAAGCGCGGTTGCAAGCTCCGTTTCTATACCTGCGTCTTTTTCATCTTCATATAGCTCCAGCAATATCTCAACGTTCTCATAAGCCTCTGCTAAAGATTCGTATCCCCCTATCTTCTGCTTAAGCTGCTTTATTTTTTGGAGCACCTTTTGTGAATTATCCTGGTCATTCCAAAAATCCATTGCTGCCGTCTGACCTTCAAGAACTGCTATTTCATCCTTTATGGATTTCGTATCCAGCGATTTTTCAAGGTCGTCGATGTTTTTCCCCAGTTCCGATATATCTGTTTTAACTAAACTAATATCAAGCAATTTATTTCTCCTGCAAGCCCCTGACAAACCTCCCGGTCCTGAGCAGGGCTTCTTTTATATTTTCAAGGGAACTGGCATAAGTTGCCCGCACATACCCCTCACCGCAGTCTCCGAAAGCAGTTCCCGGGACCATCAGCACCTTCTCGTTTTTTAACAGTCCTTCGCAAAATTCATCGCTGGTAAGGCCTGTAGACGTTATGTTAGGAAATATATAGAAAGCTCCCTGGGGTTCAAAACATTCAAGCCCGAGGTTTCTAATGCCTTTTAGAATGAATCTCCTGCGCTTATCATATTCGCCGACCATTCTTTCAACTTCATGATCGCAGTTTCTAAGCGCTTCAATTCCGGCATACTGCGCCGGCGTCGGCGCGCACATCAGCGCATATTGGTGGATTTTAAAAACATGCTTCAGGATTTCACTATTGCCGCAAAGGTAACCGAGTCTCCAACCTGTCATGGCATGGCTTTTTGAGAATCCGTTAACCAATATCAGCCTGTCCCTGATTTCGGGGAAAGTCGCAAGCGACCTGAATTCAAAGCCGTATGTAAGTTCGGAATAAATTTCGTCAGATATAATCACTACATCTTTCTCTTTAAGGACTTCGACGACTTCTTTCAATTCATTTCCGGTCATGACTGATCCGGTCGGGTTATTCGGGAATGGGATAATAACGGCTTTAGTCCTCTGAGTTATGGCTGCTTCCAAATCAGATGGATCTATTTTAAATAAATTCTTTTCTTTAAGCTTCAGGCTAATCGGAACACCCCCGCTTGCCCTGATACATCCCTTGTAAGCAACAAAACTGGGCTCAGGCAGCACAACTTCATCACCAGGCTCAAGGACAGCCTTTAACGCAAGGTCAATACCTTCGCTTGCTCCAACAGTTACAATGATTTCATCTTCAGCTCTATAAGAAACACTATATTTTCTTTTAAGATATTCAGATATTTCATTCCTCAGTTCCTTAATCCCTGCATTTGCGGAATAGTGCGTATGCCCCTTCTCAAGCGCATAAATACCCGCTTCCCTAATCTGCCACGGTGTAACGAAGTCAGGCTCCCCGATTCCAAGCGAAATGACACCTTCCATCTCATTTATCAGGTCAAAGTATTTCCTGATACCAGAGGGCGGCATGTTCCTGATGCTTTTTTTTATATATTTTTCAGACGGGTTCATAATACTATGGCCTCCCTGTCATCTGTTTCGTTATCGTCAAAAATAATATTGCCGTCTTTGTATTTCTTAAGGACAAAATGTGTTGCGGTACTTTGAACGCCATCAATAACAGCCAGTTTTTCAGAGACAAAAAGCGCAACTTCTTTAAGATGCTTGCCTTCGATCATAACAGAGAGGTCATAGCTGCCCGACATCAGCCAGCAGGCTTTTACCTGGGGGTATTTGTATATTCTTTCGGCTATACTGTCAAAACCCTTGTCTCTCTGGGGAACAAGCTTAACATCTATCATGGCCGTTACAGAATCCTTGTCAGTCCTGTCCCAGTTGACCATTGCCCTATAACCAAGAATTATTCTGTCGCGTTCATATGCCGCAATGGCATCCGCAGCCTCCATTTCAGTAAGACCGGTCATGGCAGCAGCTTCAGCTACGGTTAATTTTGCGTTCTGTTCCAGGATATCAAGTAATTCTCTCATTTTTATGTCCTCCATTTTATAAGACTGTTATTGTATCTTCGGTGATATGTAAAGAGAACCGGTTTTAACGGTTCTCCTGTCATTAAAATAATTCTCAGAATTCAACCGAAAAAATCGTCGCTTTCTTCTTCCGCCTCCTGTATGTTCCATGAATCGGTCTTTGCCTCGGGAGCTTTCGCTTCAGCCGGTTCTTTTTCAACTTCAGCAGGTGCTTCTGGTTCGTCGGCAATTTCACTGAATACTATTTCATTTAATGCTTTTTGATATTTTTCGAGCATTTTCATTGCATCGGTTTTCATTCCCATTAGTTCGCTTTTTATATCTACGATTTTTTCACGTTCTTTTTCAGCTTTTGCTTCCAGTTCAATAACCTCGGCTGAAACCGTCTCCTTAGCATCTTCCACAATCTTGTTTGCCTTTTCGTTTGCGCTGACCAAAGCTTGCGAAATTTTCTCTTTTTCTGTTAAAATACGCTCTTCTTCAAGTTTAATAGCTTCGTATTTCTTGTTTACGTTCTTTAGCTGAGCGACCAGTTTTTCAATTTCCATGTCCTTCGCTGTTAATTTTTCTTCATAATCCCTGGTAAGATTTTCAATATAGGTATTAACTGTACTCTTTTCAAAACCGAACATTGAATTTGGGAATCTTTTCTGTGCCATTACTGCCTCCTTGGCATCTATCAGGAGATGCGATATAAAGTTTCATCGTAATGAAAAATTGCATAATATTCATCATGCAATTTATCATTATTAGTATATTAGAAATTATACTCTATAAACTTTTGTTAATCAAGTCGCTTATAAAGGCGGCTGGTCTCAATCCGATGAGTTTTTCAGCTATTTCGCCATCCTTAAATAAAAGCATAGTCGGAATGTTCATGATTCTGTATGTACCCGCAATGTCGGGGCACTCATCAACGTTAACTTTAACGAATTTAGCCTTTCCTTCAAACTGACTTGCGAGTTGTTCGAAAATCGGAGTCAATGCCCTGCACGGACCGCACCATGCTGCCCAGAAATCAACCAGTACCGGCACCTTTGCATTAAGTACTACTTCCTGAAAATCAGCGCTCTGTACCTCGATAACGTTCTTTCCTGCCATATCCTGAAACCTCCTAAACATCCTATACAGATGATACCCATCTGAAATCAAAACTAAACAATATTATCCTTATTATCCTTCTAAAAGCTTAATCGCATTATCCCTGCAGACTTTCTTATAAGCCGCATCCGACAACCTGCCTCCGGCATTCATTTCATCAAGCCACGAGCCCAGCCGGAACTCTACCGATGGAGCGCTAATGTCAGTACCGTAATAAAGCCTGTCCTGAAAATGCTCCAGGAACCAAAGACCGAAATCCACATCCCTCATTACTGCATTTTCGCCGCTTCCGGCCGAAAGGTCGCCAAGCAGATTGGGGTGGTTTTCAAACAGTTCAACCAATCTTCCGGGTTTTACTTCACCACTGGGATACCCTCCCCTGTTCTCCTCGTTTACATCCATTCCAATTTCAGACCAAAAGAACTGGGAATGACCTAATATCCTCAGTTTAGGATATTTGTCAAGAAGCGCTTCCAGCCGGGGCAGGCCGAGGTCGTCAACGATACCATAATACCCCCCGACCTGCGGTGCAATGTGTATTGTTACCGGCATATCACATTTTGCACAATGATAAAAAAGATTATCAACCAGCGGATCGTCAATATAGTAATTGAACGTTAATTCTCCAACTCCCTTTGCACCATACTGTTTATAATAATTCAACCAATATGAAAAATCAGTATCAGGAGAATTTTTCCCCATTGTGGGATGCAGATTCATAAACCAGTAAAAAGTTTCCGGATACTGTTGAGCAAGAAGATATGACTCTTCGTTGGACTGAATATGGAAGCCGAATTCCGGGGCTATACCTGTCATAATGACGCCCTTCTCAATGCCCCACGCATCGTACTTTTCCCTGATTTGTTCCGGCGAAGCATATGGTTCACTGTTACGTGGACGTAATATCATCTGCACCATTCTGGTGTGAACGTGAATATCAATTTTCTTGAGCATGCCCCATACCCCCGGTCAGATAATTAGATAAACTATAAAAGTCTACCTTTTTTATTGTATCATAATACCTGTATGTTCTATACTGGAAATTGAGAGGAAAACTAACGAATTTATGATTTTTATTATTTGCGCTATGAAATGCGAGGCATCTCCCATAATCAGCATGTTGAAGCTTGTTCCTGATGAAGAAAGAAATTGGATTTATACAGGAGACGGTTACCGTCTGGTTATAACCGGAGTTGGCGAAAAAAACGTTAGGGATAAACTTGCCGGCTTACCAATGCCAGTAAATAGGAAAACAGACATATTTATTAATATAGGCGTTTGCGGATGCGTTGATGAATCTTATCCTCTTGGATCTGTTTTTCTGATTGATGAAATACATTATGAAAATGGCTCTATACCTTATTACCCGGATTTACTTGTCAAATCAGATATCCCCAGCGCTGGCTGCACCACCTATTCAAAAGTCAAGACAGACAGGGACTGCCCCACTTTACTTGCAGATATGGAGGCATTCGCCTTTTATAGTGAATGTCTTAGATATGTAAAATCCGACAGGATTCATTTACTGAAAATAGTAAGTGATTATATGGTTCTGTCCGGGCTCACAAAAAACGATATTTCAGGCTTCGTACATAAAAGCCGGTTGTTAATTGATAAGTTTATTGCCGCTTTAAGGGAATACCCCGAAGAAACAGCACATCCGGATTATAATAACTATTATGATTTATATAAATTTACAACCTCAATAAGAACCGAGCTTGACAGGCTTAATATGTATTATTTCTATAAACATGGAAATTTCCCGGGGCCGGATATTTATGAAGAAATGAAAGAACCAAGTAACAAAAAAGAAAGTTTGAAGATATACCATGACATTGAAAAACAGCTTATATAGAGATACTTTCTCGCATGTATACATTGAAAAAGCTGTCATAAACAGCGATATCACCGAACGTATATTAAACCGCCTTCCTGAATCTAAATTCATAGAAATAAATCATTTCAAGGATGTTTTCAATAAACCTGGCCAGAATCCGGGAGCTCAGAAACAGACTCAGAAACTTATCCTGGCGCAGAACTCCGGCAGAAAAGTATATCCCGGAGCTCCCTACTGCCATGATTTCGGACACAATGCATTTTACTACACTTCACAGGTTCTCAACTGCCCCTTCGGCTGCTCATACTGCTACTTAAAGGGCAAATTCCCGTCAGCTAATATTGTCGCATTCGTAAACACAGATGATTATCTGTCGGAACTGGATTCAGTTTTGGGTTCAGGAGATGCATTTGTTACTCTATCCTACGATTCTGACATAGCCTCCCTAGAACCACTGCTGGGCCTTTTGAATAAGTGGTATGCCTATATGTCAAGGCATCCGGAAACCACCTTCGAACTTAGGACCAAAAGCCTTTACAAGCCGTCCTGCGCCCCAATGGTCAATCTTATAATCGCAATCTCGCTGTTGCCGCAGCTGGTCATAAATCAGTTTGAATCCGGCACACCTTCACTCTTAAAGAGAATACAACATATCAACACACTTTTAGCTGCAGGTTACAGGGTAAGGCTTGCCATTGACCCGATAATGGACATTGAAGATGCCGGGGCAATATACAACGGTTTTGTAGATGAATTGGGTACATCGATAGACCTGTCCCAGATTAGTGATGTGTCTGCCGGGTGTTTTCGGATGCCCTCGGAATATTACAAGAATATGCGTAAGGGTTTTAGTGGCCACCTTATTCATTATTATCCTTTTGAAACAATTGAAAAACAGGTAAGATATAGTAAAGTCAGGGAGCAGGAACTTCTTGATGCCGTTCTAACTCCCCTATCCAAGCATTTGGATAAATCAAGGATTTTTGTGAGGTAGCAATATGAATAAGAGATATCCGCAGGTCATGATGGCAACAGCCCTGGTACCCTGGGACGAGAATTACAAATTCATGCCCAAGGTATTTGAACTCCAAGTTAATCATATGGTTGAAAACGGTCTAAGACATATATATTTATTCGGGACCGCCGGAGAAGGCTACGCAGTCAACTTAAGGCAGTATAAAACAATAGTAAAACTATTTACGGAAATGATGAAAAAAGACGGCCTTTATCCGATGGTGGGGCTTGTGGATATGTCTGTATCCAGGATGAAGGAAAAACTTGAAATTGCATATAATATGGGCATCAGGGAATTCCAGTTCTCACTGCCATGCTGGGGTGCCCTAAACAATGACGAGGTATTCAGGTTTTTCAATGCATTGCTTCCTGAATATCCTGATTGCAAATTCCTGAATTATAACCTTAAAAGAACAAAAAGGTTCCTAGAACCTGAAGAACTGTTTTTACTTGCTGAACTGCATACTAATTTCTGTGCTGTCAAACACACAAGGGTTGATGAAAATGATATCGCTGGAATAACTTCCTCAGGAACACCGTTGCAGTTTTTTGTTACGGAAAAGAATTTCCTGAATATGTCTGAATTAACTGAATGCGGGTTGTTAATGTCCATAAGCAATACCGACCTCGGCATGGCTAAAGTTTTTTTTGATGCCTGCGTTAACGGCGATCGTAAAACCGCTGGTGAGATTATGGATGTTTTCTGGGAGATCAGAAGCAAAATGATTGAATCAATAAAATTTTCGGCGATAGATGGTGTTTATGACAAGCTCTATACAAAATACAGTGTCAATGAGTTTCCGCTCAGGCTTCTTCCCCCCTACCAAAGTGCATCTGAAGAAGTTTATTTAAAGTTTAAAAGAACCGCCGACAAACTGACTAAACATAAATAATGCTAAAAAGCCCTTCGGGCAAATTCGCGAATTTTCCCGAAGGGCTTTTTAGCAAGGTTGTTTTAATAGGGTTTTGATTTTTGAAAGAGCATCTACAAGACGTGCACGCGGACAAGCAGCGTTTATCCTGATGAATCCTTTTCCCTGTTCGCCGAAAATTTCCCCCGGGTCAACCAGAATGCCAAAATCCTCATAAAGAATGTCTGACAATTCACAATCCTGCTTATATTGTGTGTTATTGAAATCAAGCCATGCAAGGTAGGTTCCTTCCGGAATATTATAGCCTACAGACGGAATATTTTTATCAATATATTCCTTCATCACCCTAAGATTTTCATCAATATATGCATTGACCTGCTCAAGCCAGTCACCGCCTTTTTCATATGCAGCAGATGCAGCAACCAGACCGAACGGATTGGGCAGCGACATGCCGTTCTTATAATAAGCTTCGGTTTTCCATAATGATTTCAATTCTTTGTTTTCAATTATAACTGTTGACGCCATTAAACCGGGGATATTGAAGGATTTACTCGGTGCATTAAAAGTGATGGTGTTTTCAGGATCACCTGCTACGGCTGAAGGAATAAAACGCATTCCTGACCTAATCAGGTCAGAATGAATTTCATCGGATAACACCATAACCCCGTTTTTGCTGCATATGTCAGACATCGACCTAAGTTCATCTTCAGTCCAGACCCTTCCGACCGGATTATGGGGTGAACATATTATAATAAGTTTTACATCAGGGTGTGATGCAAGGTTTTGCAGACCTATAAAATCCATAGAATAACCGTCGGCATCCTTAATCAATGGATTTTCAATGACTTTCCTATTGTTTTTTTCAATAATTCTTCTGAAGGGATAGTAAACGGGGGTCTGGATTATAACAGCGTCTCCGGTATTCGAAAATGCACTTATAGCACAGGCTATCGCATATACGACACCGGGAGCAAACAGGATATTGTCTTTTTCGACCTTCCAGCCGTATCTTTTTTTATTCCATTCCGAGACCAGGTTGAAAAATCCGCTGTTATCAAAATAAGTATAGCCATACACCGGGTGTGCAGCACGTTCCGCCAGGGCTTTTACTATCGGTTCGGCACATGGGAAATCCATATCGGCTACCCAAAGGGAGTTAATGCCGTCGACGTCGCCGACCGCATTAAACCTGTGGTTCCTGTCCCATTTAAGAGAACCTGTCCCGCGCCTGTCTATAATAGCATCAAAATTATATTTCATTTCAGACTCTGAGACCTTCTTTGATTCGCTTAACGGCCTCAATTGTATTTAACCGGCTTCCAAAGGCCGTAAGCCTGAAGTACCCTTCCCCGCTGGGCCCGAAACCAGACCCTGGTGTACCTACGACGTTAACTTCGTTCAACAGTTTATCAAAAAGCTTCCAAGATGTCATTCCATCTGGAGTTTTCAGCCATATATAAGGCGCGTTAACCCCGCCGAAAACTGTTAATCCAAGTTCAGCAAGGCCTTCCCTGATGATTCTTGCATTTTCCATATAATAAGAAATGGTTTCAGCGGTCTGCTTCTTGCCTTCTTCAGTATAAATTGCAGCAGCGCCTTTTTGTATTATATAAGATACCCCATTGAATTTTGTGCTTACCCTACGGGCCCAAAGCCTGTTAAGGCTGACATCTTCATTATTGTCAGATTTGACAACAAGGTTCTTCGGAACAACTGTATAAGCGCATCTTGTTCCGGTAAATCCGGCCTTCTTGGAAAAGCTTCTGAACTCGACGGCGACTTCCTTTGCCCCCTCAACTTCATATATGCTGCGAGGAACGTCTTTGTCTGTTATATATGAGGAATAAGCCGCATCATAGAGAATTATCGAACCATTGCTTTTCGCGTATCCGACCCACTTTTTCAGTTCGTCTCTACTAAGGGTGGTTCCGGTCGGATTATTGGGTGAGCACAGATATATGATGTCAGCAGTTCTGTCAGGAAGTTCAGGAGTAAAGTTATTCTCAGCAGTACAAGGCATATAGATTACATTACTCCATTTGCCTTTGGAATATTCCCCCGTTCGACCTGCCATTGCATTGGTATCAACATAAACCGGATAAACAGGATCAGTCACTGCAATTGTGTTATCAAGTCCGAAAATCTCCTGGAAATTACCTGTATCGCATTTAGCCCCGTCGCTTATGAAAATTTCGTCATGTTCGAGACTCACACCCCTGGCCGTATATTCATTTTCGATGATTGAGTCAATCAGAAATTTATACCCCTGGTCAGGTCCATAGCCTTTAAAAGATTCTTCCCGAGCCATGTCATCTACCGCAGAGTGCAGAGCATTGATTATTTCATCATTAAGCGGTTGTGTAACATCACCGATTCCCAGGCTTATGACATTTGCTTGCGGATTCTTTGCCTTATAGTCATTGACCCGGTTCTTTATCTCCGCGAACAGGTAGTTGCCCGGAAGCTTCAGATAATTTTCATTGATTCTAAGCATTCTCTTCCCCTTGTATAAATAACTAAATTTTGATTTCGCCTTCAAAGACTGTAACTGCCGGCCCGGTCATATAGACATGATTATCTTTTTCATTCCATTCTATTTCAAGATCTCCGCCCAGTAGATGCACTGTATTTTTCCTGTTGCTTTTTGCATTCAGGACTGATGCTACAAGCACTGCACACGCACCTGTCCCGCAGGCCAGGGTTTCGCCCGAGCCCCGTTCCCAAACCCTCATCCTAAGTGTTCCGTCATCTTCGATTTCAACAAATTCCGTATTGACCCTGTTTGGGAATATTTCATGGTTTTCCATCATAGGACCAACTTTTTCAATTTCAATATCACCTACCGAAGCAACATAAATAACAGCATGAGGGTTTCCCATCGATACACAGGTTGCAGAATATGAGTTCCCAGCAGTTTTAACAGTCTGTGAAATGCAGTTGTCTTGCCCCAAACGAACCGGGATTTCAGAAGGCGTTAGTATGGGTTCTCCCATATCGACCATGACCTTATCCACCATGCTGCCATTGGTATATAGTTTTAGAAATTTGATTCCTGCTAGGGTCTCGACCGAGACGTTCGTGCTGTCTGTAAGCCCTTTATCATATACATATTTCCCAACACACCTTATTCCGTTTCCGCACATCTCTCCCTCCGAGCCATCGGCATTGAACATTCGCATCCTGAAATCCGCTTTATCGGAAGGGCAAATTAAAATCAAGCCGTCGCTGCCTATACCAAAATGCCTGTCGCTGATTTTTACAGCTACAGCCTGAGGATTGTTTAAAGTTTCTTCAAAACAATTGACATATATGTAATCGTTTCCGATGCCCTGCATCTTGGTAAATTTCATAATCATTCTCCATGCCCCCGGCCGTGTCCTTCGGTTTTGTCCATTATACACAAGTGATTTTTAATCTTCAATATTGATTTTATCATACTCTAGTAAAATAAAGTGGTCTTCATAAGTCCCCTTGATTAAGGATGCAATTCAAATCCGTCCATTTTCTTAGTGGTTAAATAAATACAACTTCTTCTTCATTTGTCTATATTTTAACAATTCCTTATTGACAATCATTTTCATTAAGACTATACTTCAATTGGAGGAAATGATATGCGGAACAGAGGACATAAATGCGGGCGCTACAGTGTATCGGGGCTTCCCGGAAATAAACGCGTTTGCAGAAGCATGGCTTGCTATGGAATCAGGCCCGGAGCCGACATACAGGTTCACAATGTCAATAAATCCGGTGTAATTGTATATATCGACGGTATCCGTGTCGCTCTTTCACATGATGTCGCCAAGGAACTTAAATTATGCCAAAAGAAATGAGGCCCCAGCGATCAATCGCGCTTTTGGGAACCCCAAACTCAGGTAAAACCACACTTTTTAACGTTATAACAGGACGACACGCCCAGACCGGCAACTGGCCTGGCGTTACTGTTGATGTTAGATACGCACAGGCAAAAGGAAATCCCGGTCTGAGGATTTACGATCTTCCCGGTGTATATACACTTCACGACTCTTCCTCCCCTGAGGAAAAAACAGCACAGGAATACCTTAACTCCGGTAATATTTCCGGAGTAATATGCATGGTCTCAGCCGATCAGCCAAGGATAGGACTTACTCTTGCCATGCATGTAAAACAGCACGGCATACCCGTAGCAATAGCCCTTATCAGGAATAAATACTTAGAAATGCACAAAGGATCCTTAAATTTAGAAAAACTATCCGGGCTTTCGGGAATACCTGTCGTAGTACTCCCCAGGCCGTCGCGCCTTGATGCATCGAAAATATTGGAAGCATCAGGTCTTCCTGAAGCAGCATTATCGTTTTCAGGCGGCAATATAGATAATTGCCCCATGGATGTTGAAGTGGTAAACGAGATTCTTAAGCAAGTCTTTAAACCACCGAATACAGATAAAACAACCGTTTTTCTTGATTCAATGCTGCTTAGAACAATTCCTTCTATCATTACTTTCGCAGCTCTGATGCTGTTTGTAATGTTTCTGGCTTTCGGACCTCCGGGAGCTTTTTTAACGAGATTAACAGAAGAATGGATTTTTAAATTCGGAGGATGGCTTTCAGGGGTACTCGCAAGCGGCGGAACCTCTGAATGGCTGATTTCGCTTATTCATGATGGAATAATTGCAGGCGTGGGCGGTGTTTTAGTTTTTGTCCCCCAATTTTTTGTATTATTTTTAATGATGGGATTGCTTGAGGCAAGCGGATACATGTCCCGTGCGGCATTCATGCTTGACCCGTTTATGCGGAAAATCGGACTCAGCGGCAAGTCAGTCATACCTTATATCCTGGGTTTCGGCTGTACTGTCCCTGCATTAGTCGCCACAAGGGCACTGCCCAGGAGGGACAGATTCATTGTACTTGCCACTGTCCCATTTGCATCATGCGGCGCCCGGCTTCCGGTATATGCTGCTTTTGCTGCTGTATTTTTCCCACAGGGCAAATGGATACTGATACCTGCGCTTTATTTTAGCGGAATATTCGTAGCAGTAATGATATCGTCAATATATGCTAAAGCAACAAAGAAGAAAGCCTACCCGTTTATTATGGAACTCCCCTCATACAGGTTCCCTGCTGCCGGTGAGTTACTCGGTTATGCAGGCCGCCAGGCTTTTACTTTTATAAAAAAAGCCGGCACTGTAATTTTTCTTGCATCAGTTGTCATATGGCTGCTTATGAATTTTGGGCCCTCCGGTACAGTACAGTCACCCGGTGACAGTTACCTTGCACTCGCAGGCGGCCTGATTGCCCCCCTGCTGGCGCCATTGGGCTTCGGCGGATGGAGAGCATCAACGGCCTTATTGACCGGTCTGGTGGCCAAAGAGGCTGTTATAGGTACACTGTCAATATTAGGCGGAGGCCAGGGAATCACAACTGCACTGGGAGCGATTTTCACAGCGCGTTCTGCCCTGTCATTCCTGATATTCGTCCTTCTTTACATCCCATGCATAGCTGCTATGACAACCTTATGGGGAGAACTTGAAAAGAAAAGAAATATAATATATATAATAGTAGCCCAGCTTAGCCTGAGTTATGTGTTGTCCCTGGCGGTATATGCCGTTTTCGGATTATTTATGAAATAAGGTGAATTTATGGATACAATTCTTATTATGATACTGACAGCCGCTGTAATTGGTATATCTGCGGTATTGTTTAAGGACAGGAAAAAAGGCGGTTGTGCTTCCTGCCCGTATTATGACGGATGCTCTTCTAAGAAAGATTGTCCGTCAGCAGACGGAGGGCCCGGACAATGAGGGATATCTTAAAAAACAGCGGGATGCGCTGGACAAAACAAAGACAGTTGATTTATGATGAAATTTCCGCAGAAACCGGCCATTTTACGGCTGAAGATATTCTAAGGACACTTCAAAAGAAGAAAATCAACACAGGACTTTCTACAATATACCGGACACTGCAGCTATTTGAAGAAAAAAACATAGTTAAAAGGATACCTATCGGCAGGGATACAGCAGTTTACGAAGGTTGCGAAGGAGCCTCCCACGGCCACCATCATATGCGTTGCAGCAAATGCGGCAAGACTTTTGAAATACACGTGGACATGCTTGAAGACATCGAGAATATAATTAAGATGAAATATAACTTCTCTATCACAGACCATACTGTGTTGTTCACCGGATTGTGTTCATCATGCAAAAACAAATCAGAATCAGATAATGGGCAATAGAATCTTATATACAAACCATTCCCATAATTTTAATTCGTTATTAAACTCATACCGGAAATCCTTATAGAATATCTCAATTTTCCCTAATTCTTCCCTTGGAATTTCACGGTCGTCATATATTGCCCTGTAATATATCATTGTCAGGTTTTTCATTGATACATGTGCCGAGAAATACGAATCGTCAATCTGTTCGGCAAGTTCCATTAAGGTCATGCCCTTCTTAAGCTTGAAACCCTTGATTCTTGCAAGCCGCAGGATTTCCAGATATCCCAGTTTAAAGCTATTTTTACCGGTTACATTGCTGAAAAGCGCTTTTCTGCCTAGCCTGACTGAGACATTCAAAAGAACCAGGGCACCCAGAATAATAATGGGAATAAGCAGACCGAGTGGCATTCCCCCGTCTTTTCCTCCGCCTCCTGAAGGATTTAATGGAACAAAATCATCTTCTTCTTTGTCAAGCTCATCAAGGTTTTCATCAAGTGTATCATCGCCTGGCCGGTTAAACTCGACATTCGGGTCGTAAGCATAACCGGGGTCTGAATACGGAGGAGTAGGCTCGAACGGAATCCATCCCAAGCCTTCAAAGTAAACCTCTACCCATGCATGTGCATTGGAATTCAGAACCGGGTACCTGCTTCCGGGCTCAGGTCCTGCAGGTGTTATAAATCCTTCGACATAACGAGCCGGAAGGCCGATGCTTCTGACCATGGCAGTCATCGATGTTGCATAATATGTACAGTAGCCTTCTTTTGAACCAAAGAGAAACCAGTCAACGAAATCCCTTTCAGCCGGCACATCTTCAACTATGAGACTATAAATGAAATCTTCCTGAAAATAATCTTCAAGGGCTTTAACCTTGTCATAATCATTGTCATATTCCTCTGTAATCTCTGCTGCCAGCTCACCTACCCTGCCGGGAAGAGTATCGGACACAGCTGTATAGCGCCAGTAATAATCCTCCGAAACCGTATAAAGGTCGTAAAGGTCTTCCATTGCATCAAGTATGGAATTCGTTATCATAAGATTACTAAAAGATTCCGCATTATTAACAATATATGATAGTCCTGTATAGAGTTGGTAATATATGCCCCGGCGGCTCTCCCTGAGGGCTTCCGTCAGCTTTTCATTTTCCTCGTCAAGCGCTAGATAGTCATACTGGACATTCGTATACAGCCTGACTGGTCTTTTAGTCTCAAGAGTGTCGTCGGTTTCAGCGAATACCTCGCTCAATCCTTCAAATGATGTCAACGTCGAATATAAGGGGGCAAACAGGCTTTTTGTCTCAACCCCCGCATATACAATATCCACTTCCATCCTTTCATACCAATCCGGAAGCAGGTGGTCTCCCATTATTGAATCAAATTCCGGTCCCGGAAGGACTTTAGTACCCTCAAACTCCACAAAATCCCCTATGAACCAGTTATTGAGATTCATGAACCTCCAACCGTAGACTGGCTCAAGGAGCATCATCCTGTCTGCATTATAAGCCTGGTATTCAAGTACAGGTTCTGAATAATTCTGTGTCTCGGAAGAACCGGACCATGAAGTACCATTAAAATAAGGCCATGATTCCCCCCTTAGGTAAACGATTCCATCACTATATACATCAAGGATATGTGTGAAATCCAATTTAACGCTTCCACCCGGGGTGCCGGGTTCCTCGGAGAACCCGGTGGCAGCCAGTGAAAACTGATCATAAGCTTTATAGTCAATAGGCTTGTCACCGCCATAGTCCCTGTATTTAATCTTGCTGTCAAGCCATTTCCATTTAATGGGTTCACTGCTCTTGGGGACAAGCATGACTATAATCATCAGTACCGCAACGAACGGCACTCCTATCATTATCAATCTGCGGGGCGGCATAAATTCATGGGTTTCGCCGTTTTTCCTCAGTTTTCTGATTCTAGTATTGTAGACATACATGAAATAGAGCACTATAAGCGATGTAATAGTCAGGTAAAAAGCAGGTTTGTTAACCTCCCTGACTATTGCCCATTGGGCTATGAACATACTCAATGATATCAAGAATACAGGTAAATAAACGAACCACTTGACTATCAGGAAATACATCATGATTGTTATCAGAGCAGACACTCCTGTTGTTGTAATGTACGAGTATTTCCAGGGCAGCTCCATGCTTTCCTTCCAGTTGGCGATAAAATCCCATAACCATTTAAGGTAGTCTGTGACACTGGTTGTGAAGACCTCTGAAAAACCCCCCCTGGCCCAGATAATCGCTATAATCGCTGAAGCGAGAACAAGTATTCCGGCCGTAAAAACGAATGTCTTCCAATTCCTGAATATCAGTATGCTTAGGGACAATGTGAAGAAAACAGCTATTATTATCCTCGTATATGAAAACATCATCCATGGATCGAGGTCAATATATTGAACGGCAGCACTGCTTACGGCGAAGGCCAGAACCCCCGCCAGAAGACCGGTACCGATATATTCTTTTGTCCCGTTATTCTGAAAATTCAGTATTTTCTTCATCGCTGTCCTCTTTAAGCCGCTCTATGGTTATGCCCTGCTTCATCAGGGTCCTGTGATAATTGTATGCTTCGTCATCTTCCTCGTTAAGAGCACAATAACGGACGAATACTTTCTTTTCAGTGTGCCGTATGTGCATCATGCTTTCAAAAAGATCTCTTGATAGGCTTACACAGTATATGAAATAAGTATCGTTTGTATTTTCATCACCCAAGGCCGAATACAAGGCACTTGAAATGCCCTCTTTGGCATTAAAGGTGACTTCAGCCAGCATGTTGTAAAGCTCATCAAAATCGGCCATGCTGTTCCCGTGCCATTTGACCAGTCCATTCTTATAATATACAAAGTCAACCGGAATGTTTTTAGTCAGGAAATAGTGAGCTGTAGCTACTACTTCCTCAATTAGTCTGTCTTCGTATACTATTTTTTCTTCAGGTGGAAATCCGTTGCCCTTAAGGTCAAGCGTAAGGATAACCCTGCTGTCAAAAGTGCTTTCCCTGTCTGTAACAATAAGCTTCTGCATCCTTGCCGATAGCTTCCAATGGATAAGCCTGCTGCTGTCGCCGTATGCATATTCCCTGAGGTTCAGAAGGCTTTCGTCGCCTTTGTTTTTATTAAAAAGGGCAACCCTGAAATCTGACATTGTCATGCCTTCCTTAATAAACTCTTCTGATATCCTGATGCGGGGGTAAATAATAATTGACAGGTAATTGCTCTTATTAATCCTGATCTCAAAAAGATTGAGGAAATCCCTGAATTCAACCTTCGTTATGCCGATTTCATAGCGGCCCCTGTAGCGGCAGTCTATTTCATATTCAAGGCTCTTGCTGTTTCCGGTTATCAATGATTCATTCTTGATATCGGGTATTCCCGTCACCTCTGTTTCAGGTGTCTGAATATAAATCTTCATATATAAGAAAGGAAGAATGATGTCATTTGAGAAAATACATTTGTATTTAAGTTGTTCTCCCTTTATGAAGGTCCTTGCAGGGCAGCTTTCATAATATTTAAATGAAAAATATGTTATTAAAAGATAGATAAATGACAACAGAGGCAATCCTATTACCAAATAGAAAAGCGCCCACGGGACAGGACCACCGTAAAAATATACGAAATACAGTGATGAAAGAAATGCTATCGAATATATTATCCACGATTTAATCATATTATTTTATCTGGACTGCTGTGTTATCGAGAACCTCATTGATAATATCTGAGTTCAGAACGCCTTTCAGCCTAGCCTCCTGGGTAAGCACAAGCCTATGGGAAAGCACTGAAGATGCCAGCCCTTTGACATCATCCGGGATTACAAATGTTCTGCCCTCCATAAATGCCCTTGCCTGCGCAGCCTTCATAAGAAACAGGGCTGCCCTTGGGCTGCAGCCGAGTTTTGCCTGTGCATGCACCCTTGATGCAGATACAATCTTAACTATGTATTCGTTAATCTTTTCGTTGACTGTAATTTTTCTTACAGCTTCCCTTATATCAATTATCATCTGACCGTCAGCGACTTGCTTAAGTTCACTCATCGGATTGCCTTCCCTGTAAATTTCCAGAATCTTTTTCTCCATGCTGAGTGTCGGATATCCTATGGATATTTTCATGAGGAACCTGTCAAGCTGTGCTTCCGGCAGCGGGTATGTGCCCAGATACTCTACGGGGTTTTGCGTTGCAAGGACCATGAACGGGTTTGGTATCGGATATGTAACTCCGTCTACTGTCACCTGCCTTTCCTCCATGACCTCGAGCATGCTTGCCTGGGTTTTTGGAGATGTCCTGTTGATTTCGTCCGCGAGTATTATATTGCTCATGATGTTACCGGCCCTGTACTCGAATTCGCCGGTCTTCATATTGTACATGGAAAATCCGGTAATATCCGAAGGAAGTATATCCGGAGTAAATTGAATCCTCTTGAACTTCAGGCCAAGGGACTTTGCCAATGCTGAAACAAGACTGGTTTTCCCTATTCCCGGCACATCCTCAATCAGGATATGTCCGTCAGCAATCAATGCGGTTACCACAAGTTCCACGACTTCCCTTTTCCCAATGATAACTTTTTCAATATTATCCACTATCTTTACGGGTAATGTTATAAGTTCACTCATATGAAGCTCCTTGAAATTATTCCGGGATTCCCCTATTTTTGACTAACCTGTTCTTAATATACCATCAGATGGGCATTAAAATGGCCAACATTAAAAAAATTCACAAAAAATTCATAATTTGACTAATGCATAAAAATTACATAGGAATTGGGTTATATCAATATTTTTATTGTGTATAATTTATATTAAGGGACAAACGATTAATGTTTTGATTATGGAATTCAAATTTATTTTCCAATCAGAAGGAGATAATTATGTATGGAACAGGCAAAGCAGGCATAAATATAAGCACTATGAAAGCCGGAGAATACGGGTTGTTCACGATTGTTTATGAAACCGGCGAATACGGCATAGACGACAGCGGCGAAATCATAATAGCCAGAAGGGATGTATGCGATTCAGCCATTCCGCAGTTCAGCGACCCCCAAAAAGAGGGGTATGTATCGATTACAACTGATTCCGCTGCAACACTTGTTGTGGATTATCTTCCGGCTAGATATATTAGGCCATGGAAAGCATGCATATCAATCAAGGTCAGGGATGGTTCCCTGTATCCAGGTGAAAAGATATACATTAGGTATGGGGACAAAAACGGACCCGGTTATAGAATCCAGACCTATCCGGAAGTCGAACATATCTTCAGGGTTCTTGCGGATTGCGCCGGCAGCGGGAATTTCTATGATCTCGATGAAAGCCCTGTTATAACAATAACAGGCGGAGATGTAAAATCCGCCGAAACCTGCGGGCCTTCAACTGTTTCTCCCGGCAAACCTTTCTCTGTATTAGTAAGAGCCATGGATTTTTATGGCAATATTGCGGATGGTTTTTCAGGATTTGCCACTTTTAGGATTAATAATATGGAAAGAACACTTAACCTTGTAAACGGGATTGCCGAAGCCAAGGATATCGTGCTTTTAGAACAGGGCGTTTATTCACCTGAAGTAACTTTACCCGGGAAAGACATCACAGGCGTGGGAAATCCCATAATGTGCGCAGAGGGTATTCAAAAAATTCTTTGGGGCGATATGCATGGCCAGACCAAGGAGACCGTCGGCACGGGAACTCCCGACCTGTATTTTACATTTGCACGTGATAAGGCTTATATGGATTTTTCCGCGTGGCAAGGCAATGATTTCCAGATAACCGATGAAACCTGGGCTGATATCATTGAAAAAGTAAAAAAATACAATGAACCCGGAAAGTTTGTTTGTTTCCTGGGATATGAATGGTCAGGAACTACACCGATGGGCGGAGACCATAATATATATTTCCTAGGTGACAATCAGACAATCCATAGGAGCTATCACTGGCAGATAGGAATGGAAAGACAGGACGACAGCGCCCGTAATCCCCTGTCGGCACTTTGGGAAGAATTCAAGGGCCGTACTGATGTCATGGCCATCCCGCATGTCGGCGGCAGGTACGGCAATTTTGACTATTACGATCCGGCTTTCATTCCTGTGGTTGAAGTGCACTCGCACCACGGTTCATTCGAGTGGTTTTTCAGGGACATACTTTCACGGGGCTATAAACCAGGTGTCATTGCGGCCAGCGATGACCACTCATGCAGACCCGGACTGTCCTTCCCAACGGAAGTTTCATCAAGGGGAGGCTTCGTATCTTTTGATGTAAAGGGCGGATATACTGCTGTGCTAACAGAAACACTGGACAGGCAGTCCATATGGGACGCCATAAAATCGCGGCATTGCTATGCAACAAGCGGCGAGAGAATGATAGCCTCCGTTGTATGCGGCGATAAAATCATGGGTGATGAATTTTCCGCCAGTTCCCCGCCGGTATTTGACATAGATATTATCGGCACCGCCGGAATCAAGGAATTCTATGTTATGAGAAATCTTGACATTGCATTCAGCCTGAATGACACGCGTCCAAGAGATAAAAACAAAATATTCATCGAGTGGAGCGGAGTGCGCGTCAGAAGCAGGGCTAAGAAGACTATCTGGAATGGCACTGTTCATGTTGAACACGGTACAATCATAGGTGTGGAGGAATATAAAAACCAGAAGCGTAGAGATCGTACAGACCTGATTTCAGGAAGTCTCCTGAAGTTTAATTCAGCCACATCAGGAGACACCGATGGATTTGAAATGTCGATTATAAAAACCAGCGGGACAGTAATTACCATTAAGTGCGATCAGGTTGAATTCAGTTTTAATGCATCAGAACTACTCGATAGCGATATAAGCCATACTGCCGGAGGCGTAAATCTGGAAATTCGTTCAGGACATCCCCCGATGGAAACCGGGAGCAAAGTAGAAATGCAGTTTATTGATGGGAATATCCAAAAAGGTATGAATGCATACTGGATTAAGGCAGTCCAGACTGATGGCCACACCCTCTGGACGAGTCCAATGTATATTGATTACACCGGCTGAACGCGAAAAAGCCCTTCGGGAAAATTTGCGAAAAAGCCCTTCGGGAAAATTTGCGAAAAAGCCCTTCGGGCAAATTCGCGGGCAAATTCGCATACCGCAGAGCTGACACATGGCCAGCTCTGCTATTTCATTTTCTGATTAATTTATTGTAAATTATAATTTCCACCGCACAATTCCCGTGTGGTATCTATTATGCTGAGGTATTCCGTCTGCATAGTAGGCAGTGACAATGGTCCCGTCTTCCAATTGCACCGAAGACGGATATCCCATATCGCCGGTATTATCGAGAACTACAAGGACATTAGGTTCAGTCCATGTTTCGCCTTCATCATCCGAAACCCTGTACATGATAGATTTCTGGTTATTTCTGACTCCATAGCACATAAGGATTTTGCCATCAATCAATTTTATCAGTGAGGCAGGAATCTGGTGAAGAAGACTTACATCCTCAAGAAATGCCCAGCTTTTTCCCCCGTCAATACTTTTATAAATTTTAATCCTTTGGTTTTTAGCAGTCCTCGCCGCTGCCAGTATTTTATTATCATTAAGTGCAAGTATGGATGTTTCGTTTATGTCCTTGTCAATCTCATAAAACTCCGACCATGTGTATCCGTCGTCCCTGCTGATAATGATACCGGCCCTTCTGCTGCACGTAGCGAACTCATCGCACTTGTTCGTTCCGAGTAAATACACCGAGGCTGCAAGCGATTCCCCATCCAGCTGAATAATTTCTCCATAAGGAATTATTGACTCATTTTCAAATACATAGTTGAACGGTTCCACAGAATATGTCATACCCCTGTCAATCGATCTGGCAAGCATTGGAAATACAAGTTCTGACTTGTAAAAGTACTCGCTCTTATAATACTCATATTCATATTTTATCAACGGCCTGTTTGTATACCCGGACACGACTGCAAGAAAATCGCCGTTATGTGCAAAGCCGGAAATATGGTTCATCCTGTTTTCCGTAGGTTTATGCACAACCGGTGTGCTCCGGAATTTAAAAAGTTTTCCCCCGTCAGTACTGGCCCAGCAGTCTACATCCCCCTCAGTCATTCCATGGCACGGGGAATTGAACGCTGTCAGTAATATAGTTCCGTCTTTATCAAGCCTCAGCTGCGGCCAAAGGCAACCGTTGTCTACTGCTATATATCGTTCTAAAATCTCCATATACATACCCCCATATGTCAATATACAAAAGATTATACAGTATAATCCCTGACTGAAGACACCCTTTTTACCAACTTGTATCAATAACCCTGTCAGTATATAATTGTTTCTGGCAATTTACCGGTTTCCAAACCGGGGTAAATAATAGAAACGGACGAATATATGAAACTTGGAATCGTAGGACTGCCCAATGTGGGCAAAAGCACACTCTTCAATGCATTGACAAAAGCCGGGGCTGCTGAAGCCGCTAATTATCCTTTCTGTACCATAGAACCTAATGTGGGGATTGTACCTGTACCTGACAAGCGGCTGGATTTTATGACAAAACTAAATGAATCAAAGAAATCCACACATGCAGTTATAGAATTCGTAGATATAGCAGGCCTGGTTGAAGGAGCAAGCAAAGGTGAAGGCCTTGGAAATAAATTCCTATCACATATACGCCAGGTTGACGCAATATGCCATGTCGTAAGATGCTTTGACGATGATAATGTAGTTCATGTTGATGGGGAAATTTCACCGAAAAGGGATGTCGAAATAATAAACCTAGAGCTGATTTTCTCTGACCTCGAAGCCGTAGAGAAAAAAATTGAAAGAACCCAAAAGCTTATTAAAACCGGTGATAAAATTTACCCAAAGATGCTGAACTTCTATGAAAGGCTCAAGGCACATATGGAATCCGGAAAGCCGGCAAGGATGTTTGAAGTCGCTGATAATGAGAAAGAATTTTATAGAGAGCTTTTCCTGCTGACTTCAAAACCTGTCCTATACATGGCAAATACTGATGAAGAAGCTTTCATGCATAAGAATCCCCATGTTCTTGAGCTTGAGGAACTCGCAGAAAAAGACCACGCTGAAGTTGTCAGGATTTGTGCAAAGCTTGAGGAAGAAATCAGTACTTTCAATAATGAGGAAAAGCATGAATTTCTCCATGAAATAGGAGTTGAAAAAACCGGGCTTGAAAAATTCATCGCGAAAAGTTATGCCCTCCTGAACCTGATAAGCTTTTTAACAGCAGGTCCAAAGGAAGCCAGGGCCTGGACTATAACAGAAGGGTCTACTGCCCCGCAGGCCGCCGGGAAAATTCATACGGATTTCGAACGCGGGTTCATCCGCGCCGAAGTCATAGCATTTGACGACCTCGAAGAATGCAAGACTATGGCGGCAGCACGAGAAAAAGGCCTTATAAGAAGCGAAGGCAAGGAATATGTTGTAAAGGACGGGGATGTAATCCTATTCCGTTTCAATGTATAATCCCAATAAAAATCACCAGGAAGGTAAAGAATGAGAACTGTAGGAATCGTCTGTGAATATAATCCCTTTCACAATGGCCATCTTAACCACATGAAACAGGCCGCCGCCCAACCGGACGGCGAATATGTCGTGTGCGTCATGAGCTCTGATTTCCTTCAAAGAGGGGAACCTGCAATACTCCCTAAAAACCTTCGTGCTGAAACCGCTGTTTTGAATGGAGCGGACATGGTATTCGAGCTCCCATCCGTTTTTTCATGCAGCAGCGCTGAATTTTTTGCTTCCTCATCAGTACAGATGATGGGACGACTGGGAATTGTCGACTCAATTGTTTTCGGTTCTGAAAACAATGATATTGATTTACTTAAAAAAATAGCAGGCCTGCTTGCCGATGAACCGGATGAATACAAGTACATTTTAAAGAAATACCTCTACAGAGGCAATTCATTTGCTTCAGCGAGGGCAGCGGCAATATCAGAATTCCTGAAAGACGAATCCCTAACTGATACGGCAGCGGGTTCAAATAATATACTTGGGATTGAATATATTAAATCCATATTCCGAAACGGGCTGCCTATTAACCCGGTCAGTGTTCCTAGAATTGCCGAGGAATATAAGAGCGAAGCCATTGCCGGCAGATATCCGAGTGCCACTGCAATTCGCCGCTCAATCTGTGAAAATGGCCTTGATTCGGTTGTGGATTTTCTACCCTCTCCGACGTATGATTTACTAAATGAATTTTATAAGGACGGGCAGGACATAATAACCCCTGAAATTTTCAAGGGGCAGATTTTCTACAGGATTGCATCTATGACGCCACAGGAAATCTCCGAATACCACGGAGTATCGGAAGGCCTTGAAAACAGGCTGAAATCCGCTCTTGAAAATTCCGGCAGCCTTGAAGAGTTTATTAACAAGTGTTCCACCCGCCGGTATCCAAAGACCAGGATAGCCCGTATATTAATTCACATCCTGATTGGTCTGAGAAAAAAAGACGCAGAATCCATTTGGGCAAAAGGACCTCTCTATGCGCGTCTCTTAGCTGCAAGTAAGAAGGGCATTAAACTGCTTCCCGTCCTCGAAAGGAATTCCAGTATTCCGGTTTTCACCTCACTGAAACCATTCTATGATAACGCCCGGCCATCATGGAAAACCATCCTTGACTATGAAATTAAAGCATCGGATATTTATTCAACAGCTGCGGGCCTTCCCGTTGGTCGCGACTACACAATAAAATTCAACTCCTATTAGTTTTATCAGGCTATCTGCAGATGCTTTGATAAAATATTCAAGTTATCCTACTTATAGCTTATCGGGATTTATATTGAGAAGAAATAAAATATTGCATAAAAAACCCGCCCTAAGGACGGGTTTAAATATTTTAATTATAATTCTGAGAGTTTAACCTTCGATTGCTGCTACTGCTTCGTCTGCCGCAGATGCTGCATCAGGTGCATAAATGTCTGCTCCGACACTTTCTTTAAAACTTTCATTAACAGGAGCTCCGCCGATCATGATGGTGAATTTGTCTCTTACGCCTTTTTCTTCAGCGATTTTAACAACATTACCCATTTCACCCATGGTTGTTGTCAGCAATGCGGAACAAGCAAGAATCTGTGCTTTGTTTTCAATTGCCGCGTCAACAAATTTTTCTGCGCTTACATCAACACCAAGGTCAATAACTTCAAGGCCTTTGCCTTCCATCATCATCTTTACAAGATTCTTTCCTATGTCATGCAGGTCGCCTTTGCATGTTCCAAGTACAACAGTACCCGCCGCTTCTACTCCATCATCAATAAGGAGTTGTTTAAGAAGTTCAGATCCTGCATTCATGGCTCTCGCAGCAACCAATACATCGGGCACATACACTTCATTTATTTTGAACTTCTGTCCAATAATGTTCATACCATGCAACAGTCCTTCATCGAGAATCTGCTTTGCAGACATTCCTTCTGCAATAGCCTGTTCAACAAGCTCCTTAACCACTTTAGCGCGACCTTTTTGTAATGCTGCAGAAATTTCCATTAAATCTGTCATCTCATTGCCTCCTAAACTATTGATTGTGAATTTGCTCTTTTCACAAATATTCTAACACTATTTACAACAAAAAACAAGTAAATATTCAACTTTTTTTAAACAATGTTGTCATTATTCAATTTAAAACCTAAAAGTACCACTTTCAACCCGTAGCTTTTGCATTAACTCTTGTAAAGCTGCATATAGTTTTTCATTTCACCCTGAAGATTGTAATATTAAATGTTGCCTAAAACCTTGCAATAATGTTTTCTCTGATATTAAATAAAAACAGACTTAATTTTTAATAGATTAGCTGTTTTTTCAAGCACTCTCCTATTATGACCCACTGCAAGTGCACAGTGATGTATGGGTGCTTCTTTAAACCATTTATCCATATATTCAACAGGTAATAACGGAAATCGAACATGTGTCGAGGTGTTCCCAATCATTAATGTTTTTTCGTCTATTGCCTCTCCTTCGCTGATAATCATCTTAATCGATCCTTTGTGAGTTTGAGTTATACCAATTGTCGTAATATTACCGGTTTTAACATTAGCTTCAACAGATACACCACTGCCCTTTTTACCATGATATATTCCCATACCTCGCAGAACTGGTTTACCATTCGATATCAATATATGAAAAGGACCGTCATGACCGAGTATTATAGTTCCTATGTTATAGTCTACAGCTACAATCTCAGTAAAGCTTCCCCCTACACCAAGTGTGTCACAGATTTTCATTGCAATTGCAGTTTTAAGATCCCCCTCTCCGGCACAAGGTACTCCAGCCGCCGTAAGAAGTGAATGCCCAACTATAAATCCACTTTGTAAACGCTCATAATAATTATCGTTGTTTCCATGATAATAATAAGTTAGCGAATCTAAGATTATACTCCATTACCATTTTTTCTTGTGCTACTGCAACTTTTGCTGACCAAAGAAGCTGTTCCTCACTAGGCTTTCTGGCAATTGGATCTGAAGGGGAATCGTCCGAAATCAAAAAGAATTTCTCTATCTCGCTAATTTTCTGTTTCACTTCCGTATCTGACACATCTTTAAGATGCTTTTCAAGGTCACACATCTCTATAAGCTCTATATGAATTCCGAAAAAAGCTGAAAGCATCGTATAATCGCTGTACATATCCAGCATACCACTGTAATTATTTCCAAGAAATCCAAAGCGAGAATTTCTAAACATGGCTTTAACTTTTGCAGCCATGCACCATTCATATATTTCTCTCCATGCCTTAACTGCTTCAGGTCTGTGGTCTGTCAGCTCATCTGTTTCCGAGTATTCGGGTGTCTGACTTTGTCCAAGCAATCCATTTACAATCCGATACTCTATTCCCGCTCTCTCCAGGGCATTTGCAAACTCTGGAACAGGACATGCACCACAATGTGCCAACCATTGACCTGTTGAAGTGCTTAGATAATTCATCCGTGCTGTTGGCTGCAGATTTAAAATAACAAGTGGGGCTCTGCATATCTGATGAATAGGCAAAACACAAGAACTTGTACAATAAGTAGCTGAATACATAAAAACAATGTCAACATTGTTCGAATTGAAAAATTCACCTGCCATTCGACCGCACATTTCATCATCAACCATCCCAAAATTATAGACATCACCATAAGCCGATAGTTTTTTTTCAACAAAATTTGTATAATCTATTAGACGCTTTTTGAGCCCATCAAATTGCGCCCAATAAGCCTTGAGACCTACTCCATATAATCCAATTTTTGGTTTCGTTACTTTTCTTTTTAACATCTTTTTTTCATCTCCACCTGCCGATTTTTTTTATCATTATAAAAAAGCTCTAAGTTATTAGAGAGAATACATTTTATTATTCAAATACTAGCAGATTTTCAGAAACTTTTTGTACTGACTCTCCCAGGTTTCTGTGTCATCTGGTTTATAAGTCTTTATTTCAAAGGAATTTCTTACCACTTCTCTCAGTTCAGAAAGCCCGTTTATTTCTCTTGATCCATATGCTTGCATCAATATATTGCCCGCTGCCGTAGCTTCAATCGGCCCGGCAATAAGCTTTAACCCCATAGTATTTGAAGTAAATTGATTTAACATATCGTTTTTGCAACCACCGCCTGTTATATGGAGTTTTTCTATTTTTCTGCCAGTAGCCTTTGAAAGCCGTTCAAACATATAGCGGTATTTTAATGCCAGGCTTTCAAAAACAATCCTTGCAATCTGGCCGACATCACTTGAATCTACCAAAGACTGCCCTGTGTCTGAAAGATATCTGACAACCTCCGCAGGAGCATCTTCCGGGTTTAAAAAAGCACTGTGGTCAGGGTCAATCATTCCTTTAAATGGAACAGCCTTTTGCGCACGGATTACAATCTCACTATAGTCTAAATCGACTTCGCTTCTGTTCCATACTTTTTTGCACTTCTGAATAATCCAAAGTCCCATAACATTTTTTAGAAACATGGTCTTACCAAGCACCCCACCAGAGTTTGAAATATTCATTTCGAAGCACTCCTGTGTTGTTATCGGCTTATCAATTTCCAAGCCCGTTATTGACCATGTGCCAGAGCTTATCATTGCCCAGTTTTCTCCCATTGCCGGAACTGCTGCAAATGCACTGGCGGTATCATGAACCCCCGGCGCTATTATTTCTGTCGAAGTATGTAACCCCACTTCTTTTGCAAGATCAGATCGGATATTACCGATTTTATCTCCGGCCCGGACAATTTTCGTTTGCAGCGTCTTGGGTATATCATATGCCTCAAATATCTCATTGCTCCAATTGCATTCTGTTGTATTGTAAAGCTGAGATATACTGGTAACTGTATATTCTGCACAAACCTTTCCAGTTAAAAAATAATGAAGAATGTCGCCAATAAAAAGCAAATCATTGGCAATATCCAAAGCAGGATCTTCATCTCTTTTCATTGAAATAACCTGATTTATTGTATTAATAGACAAGAACTGGATTCCTGTAATATCATATACTCGTTTATGTCCCAATTCCTGTTCAATAATCTCATCAGTTCCTTCGGTTCGCTTATCCCTATAATGGTATGGTATACCGATAAGATTGCCTCTTTTGTCAAGAAGTCCGAAGTCCACCCCCCATGTATCCACTCCTATCGAAGACAACTCTGGACCATATTTCTCAACGTATATCTTCATAGCTTTTTTAAGCTCAGCAAAAAGTCTATACACATCCCACCTAAGGCTGCCATTAACACTGATGCCCTGAGTTGCAAACCTATGAATTTCACCCAGCTGCAATCTCCCATTTTTTATTTCACCGACTATTGCCCTGCCGCTCTCAGCACCAAGATCAAAAGCTAAATGTCTTTTTGTCATGACATACTAATCACTTTCCTAAGTTTATTTTCATCTATAGGATAAACTCCAAATTCTTTTACCGTGTCCAGAAATACCTGATAGTTTCGGGGGCTTATACCCCGGTGAATCGAGTTGCTCGAAGAAATAATATGACCACCGCCTACAGAGCCTTCCAAAATGCATTGAATTGTTTCATTACGCACCTGCTCTATCGGTTTATTCACAAGAGTCTCAACACAGTCAACATTGCCCTTAAGAGCAATCCTGCTGCCATATGTTTTTTTCATATAACCCATGTCCATGCTTCCAAGCGGATCAATAGGGTCAAGACAATCTATCCCGGAATCAACAAGTTCCGGCAGTATAGCCCGAAGGTCTCCGTCCGAATGTTTTATAACCAGAAGTCCAAGTTCTTTAAAGTTTCCAACCAATTCCTTGAAATAAGGATAAACCTGCTCAAGATACATTGCAGGACTCATCAAAAGCCCTGTATTGTTTGCTATGTCATCTCCGATCACTATTGCCTGTACACCGAGTTCCACCAGATTCTTTGCAATCCTGGTGCTATGGTCAATGCACATCTTCATAAGAGCTTCGATAAGTTCCGGATCAAGATAAAATGCCATTAAAAAATCTTCAAAACCCATTAAATCTCTTGGATGAGAAATTACATCTTTTACCCTTGCGACTACAGAATCTCATCGCCAACTTGCTTCAGTGCATTTTTTATCTTATCAAAACGATGCTCAGCATCCGGATCGGGAATAACAAATTTTTCGAAGTCTGCCATTGTTTTTATCGGGTGTCCTACCGGGTTAGGATAATCATCATAAGACACGCGGGTTACTCCCCATTCGTCTATAAAATGCTTATCGTCTATAATATCTTTTGTATAATCAAGTGAAACAGCTATTCCGTCAAGCCCTGTTTGCACTGCAAACTCAATATCAGAGCCTGCGCCGTTCATATTTTTCATAACCTCAGGGTGTAATACCCATTCCATGGTTGGGACTCTGTCAGGATTTCTCTGTTCAGTGCTGTAATAATCCTCGCCTTGCCTGTCATCCTCATCCTCCCAACGTGTTAATACCGTCATCTGCTCTTTTTGATGCAATCTTTTCTGCCCATCCGCCGTTCCTGTAGTTTCTGATAGGATCAATATCATCAAGGTTCAGCTCAAGCCTTGCTTCTGCAATAATCGGTTCAACATCTGTGGAAAAAGCTTCCATAATTATTTTATTGCTAAGAATAGTATCATTATTCTGCTGTGACTGTTTGAGTGCGTCCCTGTCAATAATCAATGATTTGACATAGGCTGTCTGTATATTCATTACAGAATAAATAATTCCTTCAATACTGGGTTCAATGTTATGGGACTGGTCAAGCATATAAGTAATGTCCGTGTCCAGTCCGGCTTTGCCAGCATCAACAATCTCTTTGAATATCAAGAAAAGTTCAAGTGGTTTTGCAGTACCTGAAATCAAATCATCATCGGCATATCTTCTATTGTTGAAGTGGAATCCCCCTAGCTTTCCTTCATCAAGTAATATTGCAATAATTTGTTCAATATTTACTCCGGCCAGATGGTGGCCAAGGTCAACCAAAACTTTAGCCTTCTTTCCAAGCTTGTCGCACATAAGCTTGCTCATACCCCAGTCCTGAACATCAGTTGTATAGAAGAATGGCTCAAACGGTTTGTACTCCAAGCACCATCTCCATATCGTCATCCAGCGCATCATAAAGTACTTTCAGGCCTTCAAATAAACGATGTTTGCGTTCAAGCAAACTGTCCTGCCCGGGATAATTAGTTCCGTCGGCAACCCACATACCAATAACTTTGCTTCCCATTTCACGTGCAATTCTTACACAGTCCACAAAATGCCTATGTGACTGATAACGCACCTCTTTCACAGGACTGCAAAGGCTCCCATATCTGAATTCCTGACCTTTAAAAGTGTTTGGATGAACAGTGCCTATTGTCATTCCCTTGCTTTTAGCGTATTCCCGCACAGGTATATACTGACCGTCATCTGTAACATCCCACAAGCACATGGCTTGCCATAACAGGGCAAGTTCCAAGCACTCTTTGAATTTCTGCGCAATCATCTATCTTATCCCATACGGTACGGGCTGCTCCTTTATCCCTGAAGGTACCATAACGGGTACCGGAATTTCCCACAGCCCACGACGGGAGCTCTATAACCAAATGTTTTAATGCTTGCTTCACTGACTCAGGTTCAATGTTTTTTCTCTGTAATTCCTCTTTCAGAATTTTTTGTCTCTCTTTTAAATTGTCCATTTGAGTCCTCCGTAATATTTACATATTAAATACTTTTTTAACAAGTTCAACCCATTGCGGCAGCCGTTTCATATCTCCATGAATATCATAAACATCACGTACAATCAGCTCTACCGGGCAACTGTTCTTTTTAATAGCTTTATAAGTAAGCTTCAGATCCTTCTCCATCAGGTCCCAGTTACCTTCATTGCTGATATGGACAGGTGTCGGTTTTCGGCAATATACAAAATCTTTACCAAGCATCTCAGCAACTTTTTCAAAATTGTTCCAACCCGATACAGAGAGGGTTCTTAAACCTGGAAGTGCTTTTTTAATATATTCGAGTCTGTCGTCTATTGCTTCACAACATCCGTAATAAGCCATTCCGAACATATTAGAAACCTCCGCTATATATGCCAGACAAAACTCATCGAACATTGCAGGGGAATACATGGCAGACTCCTGCGATTCAGGCCATACCCAAAGGTCCTTGAGCTCTGGCTTTTTATCGCTTCCCACTTCCGGAAGATTGGACACATATCCGTATCCACTTGGTCCTGCAAACTGGTTGTCACTGTTGAAATCCAATAGTTCATTGTCAAGCATCCACTTAAAAAATCTGATTCTGTCATCAGCCAAAAAACGCATCAGCTCATGCAGAGCATCTGGATGGTCTATCGGCCACAGAAGTAGATTGTCATTGCCGATAAGTTTGAAAGCATCCATTGTTATGCCTACGAAATTGTTTCCAGTAAATGGGTTGAATCCGGTTTCTGTCAGGAAGTTATCATAATTTCCGATTTTTACAGGGAGAATATCCCCGAAAATTTCTTCAATTGTATCCTTGACCCCTAGTGTTTCATTCACATTTATACTAAATTTTCTTTGCTTTAGTTTTTTGAGGTCATCAGGTGTCTTTATTGGAAAATTGGATAGATACCCCATTGAATTCTCTGCATGGTGCTCAACAATCTGCACACCATAATCCGACCTGATCAACTTCCAGGGTATGCGAAAGTATTCTTCAAGAACAATATCGTCCCTCAGTTCATTATATTGTTTGACTCCATATATCAGTGTCCTCTCAACATTCCGCAGAAACTCATTTTCACATACCAGTTCGTCATCAACTACAAAACCGGAAACAGCAAAAGTTTCAAACAGTATCATCGGACGCTCAGGCTTTAAATCCCGAAGCGCCTTCCATTGACGTTTTTTGGTTTTCATATCATCGCTTTTTGCAATCTGTACCCACTGTTTAGCAAGCTCTCTTAAGTGCACTTTCTCTTTTGGTGTCGCAATTATTTTCTCAAACTTATGAGATTCATTATCCTGAATATTACTCATTATCGTGTAATCCATTGTTTTCTTCCCTCCCCCAGGTTTTAAAAAGAATTATCAATACACTCCATACTTATACAAAGCATTTAGCATTGCATCATAATTCCTAAGTGGTATATCGTTCATTATGCTGTGGTTTGTGGAAAGTATATAACGTCCACCTACCATTAGTTTCTCAAGGTGTTCCTTGACTTCAGCATCAACTTCCTCTGGTGTTCCGAATGCCAATGGTCCTGCAATATCAATATTACCGCTGATTGTGATTTTATCTCCGTATTTTCTCTTTATCTCATAAATATCATTGCTGTAAGGTTCTATGGGATTAATTGCATCAACATCAAGTTCCATAATAATATCTTTAAAGATACCTGTAACATTGCCACAGCTGTGGAACATGATAGGTACTCCGGCTTCCTTGGCAGGTTTAATAAGCTTCTTCATTCTTGGCAACCACAATTCTTTAAACAATCCTGGCTCTAAAAATGTACCCTGCTTATAACAAACATCGTCTGCAAGGAACAGGAATGTTAAGCCTGCATCAAGTGCTATGTCAATGGCATGAAGGTAAAAATCTACACACATATCCAGCAGCGCTTCTGCTAGCTCTCTGTTTGCGTAAATATTTAAGAAGAAATCATTGAATCCACCAAGGAACTGATATGAAGATTGAAACAGTGCGCCTGTTAAATAAAATAAACCTATATCCGTGCCCTCGATTGCCTTTTTATATATATCAAAGTATTTTTTACGAGGAGCTAAATCCAGTTCCCAGTCAGGTTTAATGACTTTCTCTAGATCATCCATTGTCTTTATTCTTCCGTCATTTATAATATGGAGATCTCCTTTGTCATCCTTATACTTTGCCGGAACCCAAATGGATTCAAATCCTATAACATCCTGTCCCGTATAATTAACAATATCGATATAATCATAAGGATCCATCGGCGGTGCGAAGAAAGTATCATCGGAAGCACCTCTTGATGCAGCAAGGGTGGAACCCGCATCCCGTCCTAATATTGCTTTTACTACTTTGTCTTCAATTGCAACTTCAAAATGCGGCACTCTGTCCGGTATTTCTCCCAGCATCGACTGTATTGTTCTCTCTTTGTTTGGTTTTCTTAGTTTTTCTACACTCATGACACCCTCCATAATTCAATAATTCCAATATAATCAAAATCCTAATAATCTTAACAATGCTTTTAAATAGTTTTAACAATAAGTACGGTGACTCTACCATACTTTATAGTTTTCTCAATGCTCCGCTTCTTATAACATCTATAAATACGGCAAGCAACAATATGCTTCCGGTAACAACCCACTGAACATACTGTGCGATACCCTGTAGTTGCAGTCCATTTGTAATAACTTGCATTATTATAACTGCAAGGATTGTTCCGGATATCTTTCCCTTACCTCCTGAAAGACTGACACCTCCCAATATAACAGCAGCGATTGGAACCATTTCTGTTCCCATACTAGCCTGAGGCAACGCTGCACCTACCTGATATGAAAGAAGTGATCCTGCTATTGCGCCCATCAATCCGCTGTAGACAAAAGCAATAAATGTAACTTTTTTACTATTTATACCAGACAAGTAACTTGCCTGTTTATTCCCGCCGACCATATATACCTTTCGTCCGAAAGATGTATAATTTAGTATAAAATAAGTTATTCCCAGTATAACAATAGCTATTATTGCAAGATATGGGAATGCCCAGTCGCCTTGGCCAAGTCTTCCCCTGCCAAGTGCAATTAGGCTCTGGCTGTTAAGCATAATGGTTTTTGGAGATATCAGCCATGCTATTCCTCTGAAAATCAGCATTGTCGCAAGCGTTGTAATAAACGCCGGAATCTTTGCAAATGTTACCAGTGTAGCATTGATACTTCCAAGTACAATTCCACAACCTAAAACCATTAGGATAACTACCCAAGCAGGTGCACCTGCTATACTTACCAGCGCGCATATAATTGCTGTCAGCGCTCCGGTAGCATTCTGCGAGAGGTCAAGTCCACCCATAATCATAGCAACAGTCAGACCAGATGATCGAATTGCCATAGCACCTGCAAACATAAAAACATTCATAAGGTTTTTAGGGGTTAAAAAGTATGGTGTCATAAAGGCCCATACTATACACAGCACAATCAATGCAATAAATAGGCTAAGTGTATTACCCATATTCCCCAGTTTTTGTCTGAAATTCGGGTTTTCATTCATTTTCAGTACTTTTCTGTCCATTAATATTTACCTCCAACGCACATATGTAAAATATCACTTTGTTTATAATCACTACGGTTTACTTCCCCACAAATATAACCATCAGTAAATATAATCATCCTATCAGTAATACCAATAGTTTCAGGTAATTCTGATGAAACCATTATTATTGAAATTCCCTGCTTGCAAAGTGTTTCCATGACTTTATATATCTCAACTTTTGCCCCAACATCAATACCCCTTGTCGGATCATTCATAATCAACACTTTGGGACCAGTTAGAAGCCATTTGGCAATAACAACCTTTTGTTGATTTCCTCCGCTAAGGGATATTACTTCAGTATTCCGGGAACTAGCCTTTATATCAAGCTTTTCTATCCATGTATCACAGCGATCTACTTCAATCTTTGACTGAATAATACCTGCTTTGCTTACCTCATCAATGACAGTAACTGTCAAATTGTTCTTTACGGTGTTAACCAATACAAGACCATCCTGTTTTCTGTCACTGGGAATATAGCCGATTCCGAATTTCTTAGCTTCGATTGGATTTCTTATCTGTATCTCTTTGCCTTCAAGGGTAATTTTTCCGGATTCAATTTCCCTTATTCCAATAATGCCCTCTACTGTCTCAGTACGCCCGGAGCCGATTAATCCGAAAAGACCGAGGATTTCTCCCCTTCTTAAGTCAAATGAGATATTCCGTGCAATATTGCAATTGAGCTTTCTCACTTTTAGAATAACTTCTCCGATTTGATACTCTTCCTTCGGATACATCTCCCCAATATCTCGGCCAACCATTAATGTAACAAGTTCATTGGTGTCTGTTTCAGATATATTTCTGACTCCGACATTTTTACCGTCACGCATAACCTGAACTCTGTCTGCCAGTTCAAAAACTTCTTCAAGTTTATGCGAAATATATATTACAGAAACTTCCTTTTCTCTAAGTTCATTTATAAATTCAAAGAGTCTTCTGGTTTCTATCTCATTCAGTGCGGACGTAGGCTCGTCCATGATAAGTACTTTTACATCCTTTGATACAGCCCTGAGTATCTCGATCATTTGTTTTTCTGCAACGGACAGATCATTCATAAGGGTCATCGGATTATAATCCATGTTAAAAGACTTTAGAAGCTTTTCAGATTCTTGTTTCATCTTTTTATAATCCACTATTTTCAAAAAACCTTTTGTCTGTGTTCTGCCTAAAAATAAGTTTTCAGCAATTGACATTTCATTAAGATAGTTAAGTTCCTGATAGATTGTTGCTAATCCGATATCCAGCCTATCTTTAGGTTTCATGCTTTTGGGAATTTCTTTTCCATTCAGCACTACTTGTCCGGAATCTGCTGTAAACGCACCTGAAATAATCTTCATTAAAGTGGATTTTCCGGCACCATTCTCACCGATAACCGCCATAATCTCACCTGTTTTCACGTTTAGATCCACATCATCCAGTGCCAGCACTCCCGGAAACTGTTTAACTATATTTTTCATTTCAAGTATGTATTCTTGACTCATATTACCTCCAAATCAACAAAACGTTTATTGCTATGTGATTTGTAAAATCTGTAGTTCAGCCACCGCAGAACAAAATATTCTGCGGTGACTGTTTTTATGCTTCTGGCATAAATTTCCTTCTTTTAGTCAACGCCCATTTCTTCTTTAACTGCATCGATGTCATCAATTGTTAAGAAAATATGATCCATTGTTGTAACTTTCGGTGGGTTTTCGCCGGCCATAATTGATACTGCCAAAGGTACGAGATATTCCCCATACTGTCCGGGCAGATATGCTACGCCGCCAAGCCACATAGCAGCCTGAGGAGATTCCCAAGCAGCAAGTGTCTGGTTACCATTGTTATTTGTTGCCAATAAGCAGTCTTCCCATCTGTCTGATGTAACAGCAGCTGAGAAAACACCCTGTCCGGTTTCTGTGTTAACTGTACCTACACAAACTTTTGTGGCATCCGGATGTGCTGCTAACCAGTCTGTAAATTTTGAGTTAGCTGCAACAGTAGTATCAGATCCGCCGCCGCCCATTTCAATCCAAGTAACTATGCTGTCCGGAACATCAACTCCGCCTTCAACTAAGACCTGTCTGCATTTCTGAAAGCCTAAGTCTAACAAGATCTCCGTTTTCAGAGTTAAAGAAAAGTACCAGATGTTCAATTTCTCCATCCCATCTTTCTTTAACAGCTTCAGCAAGACCTAAACCTGCAGTTTTTCCTGCCAATGCGTTGTTTGCACCAAAGAACCAAGAAAGTTCTCCATTTGGAGCTTCATAAACAACATCAACACCTATAACAGGGATTCCTTGTTGTGCACAATAATCAACCAAATTACCACCAACCTGAGCGTTAACATTGAAGTCGATAATAATGTCAGCGCCCTGAGCTATAAGATTGTCAGTATTCGGGAGAATCTGTTCGACATCAAAGTTAGATTCTGTGGTAACAATCTTGATGCCTTCTCTATTGGCAACTTCTACAGTATTCTCTCCAACCATTCTCAGAAAGTCAACCGTTATCGAGCCATTGTTGAAACCAATAGTAAGATCATCTTTTGCAACAAGGTTATACACGGTTCCTGCATCTGATGTCCAAGTTTGGTAGCTTCTTCTTCCTTTTTGCAGCCTATCAGCAATAGCATGGAAATTGCCATAACAAGAGCCATGATAGCCAATACCTTTTTGTTTTTCAACATTTTTCTTCCTCCAATTTTTTATTTTGCCATATATACTTAATAATCCAGCAGTTCCCCTATCAACTGCTGGTTTAAGTCAAATATTTTTTCGGGGAAATAAACTCCATCTTCTTCAAACCAGGGGACCAATTTATCATCCCATTTTTTACACACGTCTGTAGCTCTAAGCTTAAGATTGCTAGCCTCGAAATCTTCACATTCCATAAATATAATCGACTGGTTTTTATGGAAATAAATTATTTCATCCGTTATTCCCGAATCTCGGATTGCTTCAAGCATTTCCCTCCATGGTTCTTTGTGAATTTTAATATATTCTTCTATGTGTGGTTCTTTTACTTCGATAATCAGACAATATCTCTTGTTCATAAGTTTCTTCTCCTTCACTCTGTGCTTTCCCTAATAATAAACTCCGGTTCAAATATAATTTGATCCACAATCCCTTTTTCGCCATTGATCTTAGCCAATAATATCCTTGCTGCAACTTCACCGATTTTTCGTGTGGGCTGAGCAATCGTTGTGAGGCTTGGTTCGACAATTGTAGCAAGTGCAATATTGTCAAAGCCTATTACACTTACATCCTGAGGAATTTTATACCCCGCACTATTTAAATATTTAATTGCTCCCACTGCCATAATGTCTGTTGAAGTCATTATTGCGTTCGGCGGGTTCTGTTTTGCTCATCAAGGCCATAGCACCTTCAAACCCCACATCAAGATGAGTTTTTCCAACTTCATTGTCAGGGCACTGGTAAACAATGTCTCCATCCGGTTCAATACCTGACTCAATCAATCCATGTTTATAACCTTCATATCGATGCTGTACCACACTAATATATGGCGGAACGCGTATATAGCCAATCCTTGTCTTTCCCTTTACTAATAAGGTACTTTGCAGCTTTTTTACTGCTTTCATATCCTTCACTTATAACATATGGCACTTGTATATCTTTATTCTGTATATAATCCATGAATATAACCGGCATTTTCTTACTGAGCTTAGTAAAATATTCTATATTATTCTTATTTCGTTTATATGTATTGTAAATAATGCCGTCTACTTCTCTCTTCAGAAGTTCTTCTGCATATATTCTCTCGCGGGTAGAACTTTTATCGGTATTGCATATCATTACCATATATCCGTTTTCCAAAGCTACCTTCTCGATGCCACGAAACATTTCACCATAATACAGATTTGAATAATCGGGAATAAGCATAGCCAATATCTTGGTTTTACCTGTTTTAATACCCTGAGCAAAATAACTGGGCGTATAATCGAGTTCTTCAATTGCATGCAGAATTTTTTCCCGCGTTTCACTTTTAACAACACCATTACCGGTTAAAACTCTTGAAACAGTTGATCTAGAGACCCCGGCGACTTTTGCGACATCCAAGATAGTTGACAATGTTTCCCCCTGAAATTCAAATTGGAATCGATTCCAACTCGAATATATTTTTTGATTGGGAACGATTCCAATCAAATATATATTGATTCTAATATAGAAATAACATGATGTCAATTATTAATGACATAATTGTTAATGAATTGCTCAAGAGATTACCAATTGACTTAAGCCCCCTCAATATAAGTTTGTATTTTTACAAATTTTAAGTTGTCAAAGTTCATTTTTATATCTTCATAATGCATCCGGCCTAATTTAAATTAGCAGGAATAGCATTTTAAGTTGATTGTCGTACAACCAATTCAGCCTTTAAAAGTACTACACCGGGCTGTTCCTGATTATTCTGAATTCTGTTTAAAACCAGGTCTATTGCCTTTACTCCCATTACTTCCTTGGGTTGACGCATTGTTGTAAGCGGTTTTCTAAGATAAGCTGCAAACTCAATGTCATCATAACCACAGACACGGATATCTTCAGGTATTTTCAAACCTTTTTCCAATATTGCCTCTATTGCACCAATGGATATGATATCGCAGCCACAGAACAACGCTTCAACTTTTTCTCCCCGTTCCAATATATCACGCATGACCGTGTAGCCTTCTTCAATTTCAGGGCGCATGTTGTATACCAGGGAAGAATCGTATGGTATGTCATAGTCTTCGTGCGCCTTGATATATCCCTTCAATCGGTCCTTTGAACTGGTTGATTCTTTGTCCATGTTCAGGAAATGTATGCGCTTGCTGCCGGTCTTTATCAAATATTCCATTATGTCAAACGCACCACGAATATTATCGTTGCCTACAAATGCCTCTTTTTTATCTTCACTTCGACGCACCAGAAAGACATAAGGTATTCCCAATGATTCAAGATAATGCTTATCTATCTTTTGTATCAACATTGAAGATGCCAGCAAAAGCCCGTCTATTCGTTTTTCCAATAGTAAATTTATCGCTTTTTTTTCTGTTTCACGGTTTCTGTTTGTGTTTGCAAGTATAATGTTGTATCCATACTTAGCAGCTTCTTCCTGAGCCCCTTTTATTACTGAACCTAAAAATGAGTGAGAACTGTCGGCAACTACCAATCCAATTGTCTTGGTACAATTGTTCTTTAGGCTCTTAGCTACCAGATTAGGGCTGTAACCCAGGCGATTGGCAATCCTCTTTACTCTTTCCTGGGTCTCTATACTTGTACTCCCCTTATTATTCAATGCTTTTGAAACTGCCGTAGTGGATAATCCCGCTTCAGCTGCAATATCTTTTAATGTAATTTTTTTGTTTGGCCGCTTCATATTTTCATCACTCCCTGGATAATTGTTCAGAGTCTATCATATGTATATACTGCAATGCACTGACAGTATTGCTGTCAGCATATTTCGATGTCTGCCAGTTTCTCATAAAATCTGGCAATTCCACCGTGGTCATTTCCTCCTTCTCCCTCACTGGAGAGCACCTGCATCATCTGCAGAACCTGCGTTGTAAGAAATATTGGAGACTTTAATTCATTTGCGGTTTCAACTACATTCTTCAAATCCTTTATATGGAGATCAATTTTAAAACCAGGCTTGAAGTTTCTTTCAAGTACCATAGGCACCTTGGCTTCAAGTACTGTTGAGCCTGCCAAACCACCACGAATGGCATTGAACACAAGCTCCGGTTTAACACCTGCTTTAACTGCCAGAGTCAACGCTTCACCCATGGCCGCAATATTTACAGCTACAATTATCTGATTTGCAAGCTTGGTCATGTTTCCGCTTCCGATATCACCTGTGAGTACTGACGAACCGCCCATGATTTCAAACAAAGGTTTTGCTTCATCAAAATCGGCCTTTTCTCCCCCGCACATTATGGAAAGTGTGCCGTCTATTGCCTTCGGTTCTCCTCCGGATACCGGTGCGTCTATCATCCGCATACCCGCTTTCCTGAGCGCCTTCTCACATTCCTTGCTGGCAAGAGGTGCAATTGAAGACATATCGACAACCAAAGTGCCCTTGTTCGCACTTTCAACAATTCCGCCTTTTCCCATAACAACTTCTTTTACCTGTGGGCTGTTCGGCAGCATTGTGATGATAGTTTCACAGTTTTTTGTAACCTCTGATATTGATGCACATGCATTTGCTCCAAAAGCAGCCAGTTCATCGACTGCTGTCTTTACTATATCGTAAACGTACAGATCATACCCTGCCTTGACTAAATTCTTGCTCATGGGCTTTCCCATTATACCCAGTCCAATAAATCCAATTTTCTTTTTCATACTATTCATTCCTTTCACTACTTCTGTAAATTTTTACTCCAATAAATCATACATTCAAAACACTTCTCTGAATTCAAATGTGAATCGGCATACCCTCTGCAACATGAGCCGCTTCCATAATTGCTTCACTTATGGTTGGATGAGGGTGGATAATATTCGATATTTCCTCCAGTGTACATTCCAAAGACAGATACCCCACAGCACCGCTTATCATTTCCGTAACATGTGTTCCTATCATATGAATGCCCAGAATTTCGCCATACTTTTTCTCAGCGACAATTTTTACAAACCCCTCTGTTTCTCCATATGCTATTGCCTTGCCATTCGCAGTAAACGGGAATCTACCGGTTACAATATCTATCCCTTTTCCCCTGGCATGCTCTTCAGTTAACCCGGCGCTTGCAGTCTCAGGAAAACCATAGGTGCATTTTGGTATATTTTGATAATTGACGGGCTGTGTTTTATTACCCGCAATTGCATTTGCAGCAACAATGCCCTCTGCACTTGCCGCATGAGCCAGTGCAAGTTTACCTGTGATATCACCTATTGCATAAATACCACTAACATTAGTACGCATTGAATCATCTGTTTTGATATATCCCTTTTGATCCAGTTCAATATCTGTTTTTTCAATACCAATCATATCGCTGTTCGGTATTATTCCTGCTGCAACCAGCAGATATTCGCAATTCAGCACTTTTATGCCGCTTTTACCTTCTATTGTGACCCTGGTTTTATTATCATTTATTTCTACATTTGTAACCTTAGTTTCAGTAAGAATCTGAATTCCTTTTCTTTCATATTGTTTTCTGGCTTCTTTGGAAATAGCTTTATCCTCGTTAGGTAATACATCCGGCATCATTTCAACAATGGTTACATCTGTTCCATATGCATTCCATATTGATGCAAACTCCATTCCAATAGCTCCGGCGCCTATGATAACAACACTTTTCGGTGCAGTTTTTAACTGAAGCGCTTTTTTGGAATCCAATACATAGTCCGATGAAAAATCAATGCCTTTCGTGTGCCACGGCCTTGAACCTGCTGCAATAATAATGTCATCTGCAAACAGAACTTCTCCGGTACCCTTTAGTCTGATTGAATCATTTGAATTGAATACCGCTTCATCTTTAATCAATTTAATATCATTTTTTTTAATAAGATATTCTGTTCCCCGGACAAGTTTCTCACTTACTTTTCGACTTCTTTTATATGCTTTTTCATAACTAAATATTATGCTCTCTTCATCCAGGGAAAATCCAAACTCATCCCCATCATATAAATGCGATATGATTTCAGCGTTTCTCAGCAACGATTTTGTAGGTATACATCCCCAGTTCAGACAAACTCCACCCGGATTTTCTTTTTCAATGACGGCACATTTTTTACCAAGCTGAGCTGCTTTTATCGCAGCAATATAACCACCTGGTCCACCGCCTACTATAAGAACTTCATATTTATTCATCACAACTACCTTATCTATATCAGCATTTCCGGGTATTCAATATAGTGCTTAATACTCTGTAAGAACTTTGCTGCAGGTGCCCCATCTACAATCCGGTGGTCAAAAGCCAATGTCAGTTTCATTGTTGTTATTAGTTTAGGTAAGTTCGATTCATCCGGAACAAACTCTTTCTTCATGGCTCCCACCGCCAATATACAGCATTCCGGTGGGTTTATAATCGGAGTAAACTGCTCAATTTCAAACATACCGAGATTTGTAATCGTAAACGTTCCCCCTGCAAGATACTCTGGATTAATTTTGTTATCCTTTGCCGAATTAGCTTTATCTTCAAAATCAGTTGATATTTCTATCAAGCTCTTTTTGTCTGCATCTTTTATTACCGGAACCATCAATCCCTTTTCAGTATCTATGGCGACACCAATATTAATGTGCCTTAATATTTTAATATTGTCACCATCTAAAACCGAATTTATAATTCTATGCTCGATTAAGGATTTACTCACTATTTTTACAAGAATATCATTATAACTTATTTTGGTTCCCCGTTCCTTATACCTGTTTCTAAAACGAACTATTTCATCCGCCTGTACACTTAGTGTTAAAGCTGCATAAGGTTTTTGAAGATTGCTCTCACTCATGCGTCTGGCAATGACTTTTCTCATATTGCTCATTGGAACTGTTTCCAATACATCCTCATCCTCAATAGTTGGTTGAAGTATCTGTTCTGTTGTACCGCCTGCTACCATTTTTGATTTAAATGCCAAAATATCTTCTTTTACAATGCGTTTACCGTTTATTCCGGGTACAATCTCATTGACATCTATATTGTTCTCTTTCGCTATTTTTTTTGCCAATGGTGAAATACGAACTCTTTCATCTTTAATATTCTGAACAGTGTTTACAGTTTTATTTTGTTTTATTTGATCTTTCTTCCCGGGTGTTTCATCCTGCAAGGATTGTGTATCATTTTTAGGTTTTTCTTCAAGTGCTTCCTCGCCTTCTTCCAAAAGCACCATTATAGGTTCATTTACCTGTACTTTATTACCTTCATCAACCAATAATTTCCCAACAATACCTGTATCAGTGGCTAAGATGTCCTGTGCCGCCTTATCCGTTTCACCAATAAATATAGCATCGCCTTCTTTAACCAAATCACCCGGTTTTACAAGCCATTCAGCGACAATGACTTCTGTCATGTTAACCCCTATCTTAGGTAAAGTCATCGTTTTCGACATAATAATTCTCCATTTCTTTCAAATCCATCAATCTTAGTCATTGCTCAATACTTTGTAGACTGCTTCTTTGATATTCTCCTCATCAGGTATGCATATTTTCTCAAGACCGGAATTGTACGGCATAGGTACATTCGGCGCTCCGACACGAACAGGAGGTGCATCCAGAAGATCAAATCCCCTGTCAATGATTTCTGCTACAATATCACTTGCAAGTCCTCCCCTTAAGTTTGCCTCCTGAGTAACTACAACACGATTTGTTTTTGCAATTGAATTCATCACAGTTTCATAGTCCAGAGGTAAAAGTGACCTAAGATCAATTACTTCACAGTTGATACCCTTTTCTGCAAGTTCTTCTGCTGCTTTTTGCGCTCTTATAGACATCATGGAATAACTTATTATTGTTACATCCGTTCCCTCTCTTCTGACAACAGCCTTTCCGAACGGAACAGTATAATCTTCATTATCAGGAACTTCGCCTTTGATTTGATAGCTTCTTTTGTGTTCAAAGAACATTACAGGATTATCGTCTCGTATAGCCTGCTTTAACATGCCTTTGACATCATATGGGGTTATGGGTGCAACAACCTTCAATCCCGGTATATGGTTAAACCAAGCCTCAAATGACTGTGAATGCTGAGCTGCAACTCCTCCGCCTGCACCAAATGGAGCACGTACAACCAAAGGCATATTAACTTTGCCTCCGAACATATATCTCATTTTAGCAGCCATATTTACCAATTGGTCAGTACATAGTGTTAACCAGTCCGAATATAGAATTTCTACTATTGGTCTTAACCCTGTTGCCGCTGCACCGACACCTGCGCCGGTGAATGCCGGTTCAGATATTGGTGTGTCTCTGACACGTTTTTCACCGAACTGATCAAGCAGGCCCAACGTTACCCCAAATGGACCGCCTCTTAAAGCAACATCGCAGCCCATAATAATTACAGACTTATCTCTTTCCATTTCTTCTCTTATAGCATCATTTAGTGCTTGTCTTACATTTATAACACTCATTATCGTTTCCTCCAAGTTATTACAATTACATGATTATTTCGCCGTTTGCATAAATATCATCATACAGTGTATCTGCCGGTGGCTCTGTGCACTCATTCCTTGCATATTCGATTGCATCTTCTACTTCTTGTTTAGCTGCATTTTCTATTCGTTCGATCTCTTTTTCAGTAAGTTTCTCGCTCTCAATCAAATAGTCTTTCAGCCTGACTATTGGATCTGCTTCCCAGCAGCACTCCACTTCTTTTTGATCCCGATAATGCTGGTCATCTGCAACAAAGTGACCTAATATTCTCATATAGCGTGCTTCAATTAATGTGGGACCTCCGCCCTTCCTTGCTTTGTCCACTGCTTCCTTGACATTCTTATATACATCAAAAACATTGAATCCATCAACAACTTTTCCTTCAATTCCATATCCTGCTGCTCTTTTATATAGTTCAGTCTCCCGTGCTACTCTGCCCAGTTTTGTAGCAATTGCATACTGGTTGTTTTCAATGAGAAAAACAACAGGTAAATTCCATGTTGCAGCGAGATTCAATGATTCGTGCCAAACACCCTGATTAGTACCGCCGTCACCATGGAAACATATGGAAACCGTATTTCTTTCCAAAACATCACTGGAAAGCGCAGCGCCCAATGCAATAGGCATACCGCTTCCCACTATCCCTGTGGCACCAAGCATGCCGATATCCACATCAGCAATGTGCATAGATCCTCCCTTGCCTCGGTTAAGACCCTCGTACTTCCCAAAAAGTTCTGCCATCATTTGTTTTATCGGAGCACCTTTTGCAAGTGTGTGTCCATGACCTCTGTGTGTACTTGATATATAGTCAGATATCTCCAGGGCTTCACATGCACCTACTCCAATTGCCTCAGCTCCGACATATGAGTGAGCCAAACCATATATTTCAGTGGCCATCCATAGTTCCTTTACCCTGCTGTCAAAGGCTCTTATTGCACACATGTTGTATAATATTTTCTCAATTTTCTTTTTACTTAATTCTTTCGGCGCTTCCAATGGTTTAAGACCCGGTAGTATTGCCATTGTTTCTTTGCTGATTTTCATTTTCAACTTACCTCATTTCTTGGTTTTCTTTGTCGTCATATTGATATATGCAGTATTTAAACAACTTATTATTCCTTTAATATAAAAGTTTCATTTGGATTCATAACTATGGGCTTAACGAGTGGGTTGCCGTCTGCGCCCTTCATATTATTAAGCAGTGTCTCAAATTCAATAACATCCTTGTTATTCTTATCTGTATAGTGGCAGGCAATGGCATATTTAAGATTTAACCACTGGCAGGCCAGTGCCGCTTCATAAGGTGTCATTTCGCCTGTTAAAAATTCCGGTAAAAAGTCAAAACAATTTTCTATTGTTACATTAATCAGTCCGATATAAGGACGATGTAATTCGCCTATCAGCTTCAGATCGCTGAACAAAGCAGTGTCACTTGCGTTGTAAATTCTCAACCCGTCCTCTGTGTATATAATAAATCCTAATGCAAAACCATCAAGGGCAGTTCCGTCTGCAAGCCTTACTGACGACCGATGTCTGCTCTCAACGGGACGAACCTTAATGCCTGCTGCTTCAACCATCAGGCCCCAGACCGTAATAATAATATTCTTTTCCGGCACGCCTTGTTCCATGAGCAAAGGTTTCACTTCGCCACCGCATATAACAGGACAATCATTGTCGATTGCTATTTCCGCAGTATCCTTCATATGGTCAAAGGCTCCGTGGCTTACAATGATTAAATCTATATCCGTCAAATCTCCGGCACTGTACTTGCAAGCCTTGTTATCATTTATATACGGATCTATCAATATTCTCTTGTTGTTACCTGTTGTTATCAAAAACGCCGAAAACCCCAGAAATTCAAATTTACATTTCATAACTACTCCTTGTTTATTATTTAACTAATTCTACATTTTTCATCCGGTAACCACTCTGACCGTATTAGAATATGAAATGTATATTAACTACATATTATTCATTTCGGCTTTCAGATAATCCCGGAACTGTATGATTTCTGCCACATTATCCACTTCGTTGCAATTCTCCCAGTCCATCCAAATATATTCAATTCCCAGATATCCTCCGTAACCGGTATATTTCATGACTTCCAATATTTTTTTATAATCAATCATATTCTTCTTAAAGGAGGTCTGCAGTCTCCCCTTTGCTGCGCCGCGCACGTGAAAATGAGTTGCATATTTTATTAAAGGCTCTACTTCACTGTCGTCCATTCCAATTCTCCTGAAATGCGTATAATCAAGCGTCAGTGTAAGTCCGGGTACGTCTTTTACAAGTTTTTCGGCAGATTTGGGATCCGGAACTATGGAGCCGATATGAGGTTCAATAGAAAATGTTATTCCCATTTCCTTTGCCTTTTCAATACGCCATGCGAGTTCTTCGCAGCAACGTCCGTATGACATATCGGCAGGTTCTTGTTCAAAATATACCCCCGGTAAACCTGTTGTGTGTTCTGAACCACAAATCATTGACATTTCCACTGAGTCTAAAAACCACCTGCGTGCTTTTTCACGAACCCCGGCATCAGGGTGATTCGATGCCATAGGAATAAAATCTGCATCACATTGTAAAAAAATGTCTGCAGCTTTCAGTCCTGCATCGTCTAATTTTTTATACAGCAGTTTTGCATTTTTCTTAAGATCCCCGAACATCTCGGAAGGCTGTAAATGTGACCTGTTTTCAAATAACCCTATGTCAATACCATCAAGATCAAGCAAAGAAATCAGCTTTATTACCTTGTCATGTTCCAGAAGTGGAAATGTAAAATCCGCTCCGGCCAATCTCAAATTCATCATTATACCTTCCTTTCTTCAACCAACAAACATACCACCGTTGACATCAAGCACTGTTCCTGTGATGAAATTCGCCTGCGATGATGTAAGAAATACAGCTGCATTTGCCATATCCTCCGGTTTACCGAATCTTCCCAGCGGTATAGAAGACTTCAGTTCGGCCAGCTTGTCTTTGGGGATATCCTTTAAAATATCTGTTTTAGTAGTTCCCGGTGCTATTGCATTAACATTGATGTCGTACTTCGCCAGTCTGTTTGCAAACCCATAGGTAAGTCCGATGATACCTGCTTTACTTGCCGTATATCCAAGTCCATTGGCATACCCTCCCATTCGTCCGGCCAAAGATGATATATTCAAAATCGACCCTTTGCCTGACTCTTTCATATATGGTATTACCTGCTGCGTCATAAAGAACACGCTTTTTAAATTAATTGCCATAATGCGGTCCCACTCTTCCTCAGTCACATCTTCTATTGGTGTAGTATGTAGTATTCCGGCATTGTTTACGAGGATATCAATATGACCGAATTTTTCTGCAACAGATTTAATGCAGTCCATGATTTCATCCACGCTCATAACATTGCATTTAAAAAATTGGACATCTCCGCCTGTCGCCGCACGAATGGACTGGGCACACAAAGTCCCTTCTTCTTCGTTTACATCAACGATTGCCGCTTTTGCTCCTTCTTTACAAAATCTTTCAGCAATAGCCCTGCCAATACCCCGGGCGCTGCCCGTTATTATTGCTACCTCGCCGTTAAAAAACATCTCAAGCCACCACCTTATATATTTCCCTGTTATTCATATTTACCTGCATCCCATTCAGCACACCCGAGATATCCCCCGTCAATAATCAATGATGTCGCAGTGACCCCCGATGAATCCTCACATGAAAAGTAAAGGCATGTCTTTGCAATATCCTCCGGGTAGAGCTGCTTGTTGATTGGTACACGTGTAAGCCGTTTTTTATAATGTTCATCAGGATTGTCCGCAGCATTCAAATGTTTCATCAGCATGGGAGTCTCGGTGATTCCGGGACATACACAATTACAGCGGATGCCATAACGTGCATAATCAAGGCCAATGGATTTTGACAGGTTCAGTACAGCACCCTTTGAAGTCGTATAAACCGGAGTTGTGTCCTGACCGACAAAGCTGGATATGGATCCTAAATTCACAACATAACTGTGCTCATGTTCCTTCAGATATGGGAATGCATATTTGAATGACAAAAACATGGAACGGACATTTACATCCATTACATAATTCCAGTCCTCGATTGTATACTCATGAAGCGGTTTAATGTCAACAATGCCTGCGTTGTTTATAAGTATATCGATTGTTCCATACCGCTTGACAGTCTCTTCTATTGAAGCCTTTATATCATCTGCGTTCCTGACATCGCAGCGGAAGAAAAATGCTTCACCGCCTTGCTCTGCTATCTCTCCGGCTATCTTATTACCCTCGCTGACCGTCCTGCCGATCATTGCGATTTTTGCACCTTCTTGGGCAAAAAGCCTGGAAATACCTTCGCCAATACCTTTATTTGCACCACTGACCCATGCAACTTTTCCTTCCAATTTTCCGGACATATTGATTTCGCCTTTCATACAAAATTAAAATATTTCAAGTTGAATTCATTTGAATAAAGCTATATCAGAGCTTACCTTCAACCAGCTTTTCCAGCTTATCCATATAATACAAGAAGTTATCAAAACTGACATCCGGCGGAACACTGTGGTCCAGCCAGGGAATATATCCACCCTGTTCAATCATAGGCACAATACGTCTTATCTCCGCATCAATGTCCTTGGGCCCGGTAATAAGGGCACGTTTGTCAATACCACCCATGATAATCAGATCTTTACCATACTCCGCCCTGAAATAATTCACATCCATCCCGGCCTGGACTTCAAAGGGCAGAATGCCGTTTACCCCTGCCTTCAGCCAGAGAGGAACAAGTTCCGTGACATCACCATCACTGTCTACAATGATAATGTCACAACCTTTCTTCCGCAGAAAATCCGTAACCTTTTTATATCTGGGAACCAAATATTTATCAAACAATGCCGGAGAAATCAATGGGCCGTTCTTGAAACACATATCTTCCCAAAATACAAAATAATCAAATTGAACATCGTCCCAAATACGATCAATTATCCGTATCATGGCTTCAACTTTTGCATCCATAACTTCTTCAATGAAAGCTATATCATCAAAAAACAAATATGAAAGTTGCTCTACGCCAAACAGATTTCTAAGCGGACCGTAAAACCCGCCTTCCCTGTCTGCCCACATCCGTAAAGGCACTTTTCTATTTTTCCAAATTTTGCATTTATCATTCCAATTTTCTGGAAAACGTTCATCAAAATTGAGTTCCCACCTGTATAAATTCTTTCTGAAATCCTCTTTTGTCTTTATGGGAAAATCGAGCCAATGAGGCATTGATGTTTCTCTGCCTTCCTTGAGTTCGCTCATTATTATGCCTTCATGATTCTGAAATGTTATTTTTCGGCCGTCGTCATCAAGAACCTTATATTCAAATCCCGGACAAAATCCATAATATATTCCTACTTCATCCTGTCTGTCACAACCAAAGAAATCCCAAAAGCTTAAAAATCCAGCACCACCGTGTTCACCGACAAGTTCACTTGTCATAGTTGTGAAACCTTCACTTTCCCACCTCTTCCAGGTTGAATCCCATACAGCAAGCGGAGGCCACATCGGCACTCTGTCCACCGGTTTGAACCGCATGGTGTTCAAAAATCTTTCTCGTTCATTCATAATTAAGCCCCCTAATTTAATTGTTCAATTGGAATAATCAGTATTTACCGAAAACAAATATGTATCGATAATGCTATTCTTTTAACCAATAATCCCGGTTTAATACTCAGCATATTTTTTACATAATTCAATAAAAAGCTTGACCCGTTCGGGAGAGATATCCGATTGCATTATATGCGCCGGAGAAATCATATATCCTCCACCCGCTCCAAGAACTTCACACTTTTCTTTTATATCTGCTTCAACTTCCTCATCACTGCCATTCGGCAGAAGATACTGTTGGTCAATTGCACCCCAAAAGGCAAACTTGTCGCCGAAACCTTCCTTTATCTCTTTTGCTGAATGTCCCGGTACACCGGGCTGAACCGGATTAAACACTGTAAACCCAACTTCATGAATATCATCCAGCAATTTGCTGACTGCACCGTCACAATGCAGTATACATATGATATCCGGATTCTCTGCTTTGAAAGTATCAAGCATTTTTTTGTAATACGGCTTCAGCTTGTCCCTGAACATCTGTGGTGAAAACAGCAGGTTTGTCTGGGAACCAAAGTCATCGCCTATCCAGATTGCATCTACACCACGTTTTATAAGTTCAAGCCCAAGCTTTGTATGGAACTCCGCACACTTTTCAAAGAGATATTCGATGTATTCTTCTCCCATGGCCATATCAAGAAGAATTTTTTCCATGCCGACAAGCTGCTGTGCCAATGAAAAAATCGTCAGTTCAATGTCACCGATTATAACGTAATCATCTTTATATTTTTTTACATACTTTTCCACATCGATAAAGCGTGAAGGGTCACTCGGATCCATCCACTCATATGCATCAATATCTTCTTTTGTAGTGGCATCAACAAGCGGATACTTTACCACCTCAACATATATATCCCCCTGCTTCATACGCATATGGTACTCGTTCAGCCATGTTCCGTCATCAAATTTTTCCGCAACAAAATCTTTGCTTTCACTCGGTCCGATGATGACGACATCACTTCCCATTGCCAATCGTATCTCATTGCCACTTATACGGTATGTTACATCTTCATAAATGTTGTTTGTGTATACAGACTCAATTCCAAGCTCTCTTGCAAAATGATCCTGAAGCTGCCGGCATAAATCGAACTGAATAGGTATCCTATCCGGCATACCTTCTTTAACCTTCAATGCTCTTAACACTCTTTCCCTTGAATTCATAAAAACTCCCCCCATAAAATTCTATGTTTATCGTTTAACTTACTTTATAATTTTATATCCTAAATTTATTATTTGTCAATGGTTTATCGTTTAACGTATAGGCATTTGAGTATCTTTAGTTGAAAAACTAAATGTGTTTCCTAATTTTGCAATCATTGTATTAACTCTTTCAAAAAAGGAGTTTGCGGGCTACTTTAGAAAGAAAACGGTATTACCCGTTGTTTTATTTCCACTGCACAGCTACGATTATAGGGTTTGAACTACCTGAAAATGATTCAGTAGAATTCTTGTTCATTAAACCTAATGGGCCAAGCTTACCCGGACAACCCACGCAGTCTATGCGATTAATTCTCCCCTGAAAGAAATGGCAATCCCTGATTGATAATATTGATGCTAGTATCGATTTCCATATGATGGTGTTAACAGTATGACTGACATTGCAATTTCCCTATAATAAGGTTGCTGAATACTGAATAAACTTAGTTTAAACTGAATTTCCCGGATACTAACTGGCTATTCTAGCCATAACGCTTTGGTTTGCATTAAAGCATTGTTATGAGTTATAACAATATAACATCCCATATAAATTTTGATAATTTCTATTATTCATCGTTTCATATCTAGTTTTGAATACAGACAGTACCTTGCCTCCTGATATATACAATGAAAGGTTCCGAAAGATAGTATTTAAACACTACCGCAGATATTACAGAGTTTTATCTATTTTTCATTCCGCCAGTTCAAGCTTGAAGAATTTCTTTTTACCCCTTTTTATGACAAGTGCACCTTCTGCGAACATACCAGCTGTCAGCATTAGTTTGAAATCATCCACCTTATCGCCGTCTATGGAAACACCACCGCCAAGAACCATTCTCCGTGCTTCTCCCTTAGAAGGTGCAAGTCCGCAGAATACCAGGGCATCAAGGATATCAAATCCTCCTGCAAGCTTTTCTTTGGTTATTTTGCCTGTCGGCATATCTACTGAAGATTCTCCGGATGAAAACAATGCTTTTGCAGCATCCAGTGCCTTATTGGCATTATCTTCCCCATGAACCAATTTAGTTACTTCATAGGCCAGTATCTCCTTGGCCTTGTTAGCCTCCTGGTCCTTAAATGCGGCAAGTTCAGCAATTTTATCGAGTGGCAGGAAAGTAAGCAGCTTAAGACATCTTTCCACATCAGCATCATCAACATTCCTCCAGTACTGAAAGAAGTCAAATGGAGAAGTCTTATTAGGGTCAATCCAGATTGCACCTTTTTCAGTCTTGCCCATTTTGTTGCCGTCAGAAGTAGTAAGCAAAGTGAAGGTCATACCGAAGGCTTCTTTACCCTCAACTCTTCTTATAAGGTCGGTACCAGCAAGGATATTAGACCACTGGTCGTCACCGCCGAGTTGCAGTTTACAATCGTAATCCTGGTTAAGCTTCAGAAAATCGTATCCCTGCATAATCATGTAGTTGAACTCCAAAAAAGAAAGACCTTTTTCCAACCTGGATTTGAAACACTCCGCAGTCAGCATCCTGTTAACTGAAAAATGAGCTCCTACTTCCCTAAGAAAATCAATGTAATTCAGGTTGCCCAGCCAATCATAATTATTTAACATCAATGCTTTGCCTTCGCTGAAATCGATAAAATTAGACATCTGCTTCCTAAAACACTGTGCATTATGATTTATGGTTTCCCTGGTAATCATTTTACGCATGTCGGTCTTGCCAGTAGGGTCTCCAACCATGGCTGTTCCTCCGCCAAGAACCGCAATCGGCTTATGGCCGGCCTTCTGCATGTGGGACATAACTATCAGTTGAAGAAAATGGCCGATATGAAGACTCTCCGCAGTCGGATCAAAGCCGATATAAAACGTCACCTTTTCCTTTCCCAACAGTTCCCTGATTGGTTCCTCATGAGTCGTCTGGGCTATGAAGCCGCGCTCTTTCAATACATCAAAAACATTCACTTTCCTCACCTCTTTTAAAATTATTTTCGCACCATATAAAAAGGTCCTCCCCCGTATAAGGACGGGATAGGACCGTGGTACCACCTTAATTCGCATACATTGCATGCCTTGGGGCCGTATAACGCCGGCAACCGTTTCCGCCTACTTTATTCAACGGATCACTCCCGGGTGTACTTCATCAACGCCGCTTCGCCGTCCCTTTCATCAACCGGAACGTTTTCTGATTCCCGCGGCGGGCTTACTCATCCCGCTCATCGTTTTACTTCATGAATCTTACCATATGAACCCATGCCCGTCAATATACCTTCCAGAAATGCAGGCCTATTATCCTAAGCACTCTATCAAAGTGTAAAAACAGCAGAGGGCTGTTTTTACAAATCTGAATATAGTTCATGGCGGAGTTGCTTTCAGTATGTGTCTGTTCATTGGATGAAACTAGCCCGTCGTATCTGACGATGGGAAATTAACCTATCAGATCAGATTTCCATGATTATTGGTAATATCATTGGCCGGCGTTTGGTTTTCTTATATAGGAATTCGCGCAGGTCGCTGCGGATTATGTTCTTCATGGCATTGAAATCAAGGGCTGACAGGTCATGGTCGCGCAGTGAGAAAAAGGTTCTGTCCTTAATCTCATTGATAAGGTCCTCAGACTCCTTAACATATACGAATCCTCTCGTAATTACATCCGGACCTGCAATAATTTCACCGCTAGACTTTTCCACTGTAACAACAACGGTTATCAGGCCGTCCTGGGACAGGTGTTTCCTATCACGCAGCACTATATTGCCTATATCACCGACCCCAAGCCCGTCAACCATCAGGTACCCGCTTGGCACTTCTTCCTTTATATGAGCGCTCTTTTCGCTGATTTCCAATACCTGGCCCTTATCCATAATGAAGATATTCTTATTTTTCATACCGATTGAATGTGCTAGGTCGCCGTGCCTTTTCAGGTGGCGGAATTCACCATGCACCGGTACGAAATAATCAGGACGTGCCAGATTATGGATGAGTTTCAATTCTTCCCTGCAGGCATGCCCGGAGCTGTGGATTTCGCTTATAGACTCATATATTACTTCTGCGCCCTTTTTTAATAGGTCGTTGATAAGCTTGTTTACCGGTTTTTCATTACCCGGTATGGCTGACGCTGAAATAATAACAAGGTCGCCTTTGTTTATCTCGGCTTTTTTATGGGTGTCCATTGACATCCGCCTTAGTGCTGACATGGGTTCGCCCTGTGAGCCTGTAGCAATGAAAACCAGTTTGTTCGGCTTGTATTTATCCATGTCATCAGGCTCAATCAAGGTTCCGTCAGGTATATTGAGGTAGCCCAGCTCTATGGATTTTTTCATCACATTGTGCATGCTCCTGCCGAATGCGATGATTTTCTTGTTGAATTTTATCGCCGCATTGACAACCTGCTGCACGCGATGTACGTTTGAAGCAAATGTCGCAACTATTATCCTTCCGCTAGCCTTGGAAAAAATGTCCTCAAATGATTCGCTGACAACCCTTTCGCTGATTGTAAAACCTTCCTTTTCAACATTTGTACTGTCCGCCAGCAGAAGGCGGACACCCTCTTCACCGAGTTCAGCGATTCTTTGCAGATTCATCGGTTTACCTGCAATCGGCGTATAGTCAATCTTAAAATCCGAAGTGTGGATAACAGTCCCCACCGGTGTGCGGATTGCCAGTGCAGTAGAATCAGCAATACTATGGTTTGAATTTATGAATTCAACTTTGAAACATCCCAATTTTATAACATCGCCGGCTTTTACAACATTCAAGGATGTTGAATCTATAAGGTTGTGTTCTTCCAGCTTATATTCAAGTAATCCGAGCGTCAGTGCCGTACCGAACACAGGGGTATTGATCTCTTTTAGAAAATAAGGGACGGCTCCGATATGATCCTCGTGGCCATGGGTAAGCACCAACCCTCGTATTTTATTCATATTTTCAATTAGGTATGAAAAGTCAGGGATAACCACATCTATGCCAAGCATGTCATCCTCGGGAAAAATGATTCCGCAGTCAACGACTACAATATCTTCCCCGTATTCGAAAACAGTGATGTTTTTCCCTATCTCCTGAACCCCCCCGAGAGGGATAACCCTAAGTTTCTTTTTCTTCCCCACTTAATCTCCTATTGTATATAGTTGAAAAACAGCGGTAATTCAATATTTTCTGCAATCAACTCATACTTATCCTTGCCGTCTGTTATATACATGCTACCGGTGCTGGTTTCAAAATTATATCCGGAAAGGAAAGCCAGGGTGCCGTCTCCGAAATCCCAGCAGTAGTGGGTTTCTTCTGCAACCATCTTGGCCTGGTCATTGGCTGACAGTCCCCTGATAAACGCATTACCCCTTCCTAGGCTTGATTCCCTGAAGAAATACAACTGCTCATCGCCCTCCAGAACACCGAATGTCTCGATATTGTATTTATCAACGTAAACTTTTTTATTATTAGGACCGACAAAGAAAAGATTCTCGGCAACAGTATAAACAACATATTGACCAGTAGTGGAAACCGTGTACTCCTTTACAAACCCGTCAAACTCTGTTTTTATATACTTATCATCATTAAAGGCAATTTTTGTTACCGCCCCGCCCTCTTCCGGCACATAATATTCAAGGCCGTATATCAACGAAAAGTCTTCGGAAGACTGAATATTAGTTACATCCGTTGCTCTTATTAGAATTTCCTCGCCGTCTTCTGTCATAAGACATAGGTCGGCGACATTAATAACTTCATCGTAATATTTGAAATAAAGGTTCATATCCAGGAACTCGGTGTCAGCCGTAAGTGCAACAGAAACGGTGGCAAGACCCCAGACGTCGGATGCTACTTCTTCCCAAGCGAGGTCAACCAGGTTAATCCTGGTCATATCTCCTGAAAAAACCTCATGGTCATAATTGTGGACCATCAGCGCCTTGTCAAGGTTCTCATCAGTGAAAACCTGAAGCACATCCTCTCCAAGCAGGGTATTCTCACCATTTGAATATAAGTACATATCGGCCATTTCACCATATTTCATCCTTTTGCCGTAAACAACCTTAGAGCCGTCAAAATTAGTTTTTGGCCAGTTCTGCCTGAAAGTGCCCTTTGGTACAAAGTCGCCGTAGAAAAACATATGGTCGTCAATGAATGTGCTTATACCATCCTTATAGATGAAAAGCGATGATGAGTCTGTGGCAGCATCGTAAAACTTGGTGTAAAACACACTTTCGCCGTCTCCTGAAATATTGTACCAGGCAGGTTCAACAGCACTTTCAACAAGTTCTTTACCGTTTTTAATGGAGAATGTATATAAATCATAACGGATATCTTCATACCCAGAGCCGCCCTGGACTCCGAAATTGGGTTTAATATAGGCTACGGTTGAACTGTCATCCGAAACGGCGAAATAAATTCCGGTGTTTTCCTCAATGAGAGTTTTCCTCCCTTTGTAGTAAACGCAGAAGTCTCCCAGGAATGAACCTTTTTCATCAATAACAATGTTTTCAAAGAAATACATATACTGGCCGTCTTTGCTTATTAACACCGAAGCCAGCGCATCTTCCTTGCTCCTGTTTTCAGGGTCCTGGAACATCGAAGAGCTTATCAGAATCTCGTCCGTGCCTCTATCCTTTATGTATAAGTTATTGCCTGTTATGAAATACACGGGATTATCATAGTTTACATCCCCGCTGTAATATGCTTCCCTATTAGAAAAAAGTACTATCAGGGTAATGACCATAATTAAAGCAATACCGATGTAAAATCCATATTTTTTCATAAATGCCTTAAATTCAAATTTTGTCTTTGTCTCTTCCATTTAATTCGACTCCTTTTGTTTATGCGAATTTGCCAAGGGGATTCTGCCTGTGGCATTCTTCTATAATGCCAATCTGTTTTTTAACTTGCTCAGAAGTAACCACCAGCTCTGCGCCTTCAGTGATATGGGCATAGAGCATGTCATAATACATACCTGTCATATATGAAAAAGTACCGAATTCCTCTGTATCAAGTTTCCATTCCTCTTCATACCATTTCAATGGTTCAAAGCAATATGCGGGTTCCCCTTCTGCATCTTCAATTGGTTCTTTAATGAGATGCTGCACTTCGCATTCTTCCGGTTTAAAATATTTGTAATTTATCTTATCCATTGTCGCAGTAAGACCACCTTGTGATCCCTGTATGTTATATAGAAAAGGATTGTAGGCCTTGCATGAAGATATTTCAATATCTATAACTGGCTTTCCTTCGCCTGAAAGCAATACCTTTACATAATCCTCTGCATCTCCGTAAGTATTAACCCTGTCCATAAAGCATTTAACTTCCGGATCGCCTTCGCCGAACAACTGCAGCGCCTGGTCCAATGGATGGGGCCCGGTGTTCAGAAGGCTTCCGCCGTTGAAAGCCTGCACTGTCTGCCAATCCCATCTTCGCGAAAACCCATTAAAGGATATACTAATCTGAACTATCCTTCCAAGAATGCCTGAATTAATTATTTTTTGGATTTCTGCAAAATACGCAGCAAACCTGGATTGTTGGAAAATATAGAATCCTGCATTATTTGCTTTAGCTGTATCCATAAGCAGCTGAACTTCATCAGCTGTCCTAGCAAGGGGTTTTTCACATAATACATTGAAGCCATGTTCCATGAGGTCTTGTGCAACTTCCACTCGTTTATGACTTGGAGTCGCAACAACAACAAGGTCTATGTCTTTCCTTCCAAGTATTTCAGTATAATCAGCATATGTATCAATATCTTTCCCATATCTTGCAGCTGCTTTTTCACGCCGTGATTCGATGGGATCGACTATGGCAACCGAATTGAATTTATCAGGAGCATCCAATAATGCCTTGCCGTGTATTTTCCATCCGCTTCTTCCCTGCCCGAGTATGGCTACGTTCAGCTTTTTCATGTCAGTTCCTCGCTTTGGTAAAATTCTCTAATAAATATACAATACCAACCGGTAAATTTCAATTGGATGTCGGGAATATCACCCCGGCCATGCCAATTATAAAACAAAAAGACCGGTAATGTTCAATATTCATGAAATGTTCAAAAAAAATTCACAAATGCCCAATGCGAATTTCCCCTTCGGGCTTTTTTGCGAAATTCCCCTTCGGGCTTTTTTGCGAATTTCCCCTTCGGGCTTTTTTGCGAATTTCCCCTTCGGGCTTTTTTGCAGCTAATTGTAAACAATTTGTAAACAAATCATCGGTATGGTTTCTTTTTATACCTGTTCAGTTAATATATAGGTAGGGAGTGGCGACTATGAAAAAAATGTTAACCATCATCCTTATCCTTTCACTAATATTTGTCTTTTCAGCATGCAATGAAGATTCAGAACAATCCGACCGACCTAAAATGGAGCTGAATGATACTATTGACTTAGGCGAGATTGATGCAGGCCTTAGGCTGGATGATACCACTGCATTTTCATATGTAACTTATAGAGCCAATAGTGCAATCAGGCCGTATTTTGTAAATAACGATATATTTCCGGGTAATTTCTTTATTTATGAGACAAATACACCTCATATTGATGATGTAAAACTTTACGGATATATGGATCAAAATTTCGAATCTTACTGCAATCCTATATCCTTATCTCCTAATGCTTTTGCACTAGGGCTAACAACGATTGACGGTGAAGACAGCGCTTATATAGTTAATAGCAATTTTGAGCACGTTGTTGAAGTGTCACCCGGCTATGCTATGGTCGACAACAGCATAATCAAGGTAACATGGAAAGAGAAAGTTCCGAAGAACGTTACCGTTATATCCGGTTTTGACCCAAATTCATATCTTGTCCCTTATCCGGTAGACACCGGGAATTTTTCGAATGAAGGTAAAATATATGCGTATGGCTATGTAACCGCCGAAGCCATGATGTCCCCTGATGAAATAAATGATTCCTTTTTTGTGATCCCTGCCGCATTCGAGGATGCACGGCCATTCTTTAACGGACTGGCAGCGGTAAAAAAAGACGGAAGATGGGGATATATCGATCAGAACGGCGACGTTTCCATTGATTTTCAGTATTTCGATGCAGGAGATTTCACCGACAGCGTCGCTTTTGTTTTCAATGGTGAGGTTGCTGAACAGTATTTCCCTGCTGTTGGTGAGGAGCCTGAGGTAAGAATAGTTACAAGAGGTTACTGGGGATTGATAGATGTTAATGGCAATCCCCTGACCGAATTTGACCAAATCACTCATATCGGTGATTTTTATGACGGACTGTCAATAATTAATTATGATAGTCGACCGAACGGCTATGCCAATATAAAGGAATGGAATGATGAAAAGGGCTATATAAGTATTAACCAGAATTATATGAACACAAGCGGCGAAAATATGCTTAATAAAAATATTAGCAGTGCACTTCTCGAACCATTTAATGATGGCATCACGGTAATTCCCAATACCGGTGCATATTACTTTTGCGATATGAATTTTGAGAAGATATTTGATTCAACTTTTTCATCAGCTCGTAATTTCAACGATGGGTTAGCTGTGGTTAGGACTGGTAGACGTTACAAATACATCGACATGAATGGCAGGGTTGCAATTGAAGGCAATTTCCTGGTCGCTAATGATTTCAGCAACGGTTATGCATATGTAGTTAATAAATTTAACAAACCGGGCTATGTTATTGATAAACTTGGTAATGAATACCTGAAAGAATTGAACATATACAGTATGAGCAAATTCAATGATGAAGGTTATGCAATTGCTTATACAATAATCGATCTTAACAAAGAAACCCAAGATAAGCTTTATTACATGATCCATATTGAAAACCTATCAAACTAATCACCCAATTAATGCGAATTTGCCCGAAGGGGTTTTTCGCATTTTAGTAGAGGCAGGATGTTTTCATGGTACGGCCCCATTCAGAGTTGGCTACTGTTTTATTTTTATCAGGAAGATGGTCATGGTTGTCATAGAAACCGAGGCTGTACCTGCCCTTTTCATATAAAATTTCAGTAACAGATGAATTCTCATACCATGCAATCTCGGTAAGTGAACTTAGAGGGAGGAGACGTATAAAGGCAATTATTGTTTTAATAACGGCACCATGGGCAAAAATTGCTACAGTGCTGTCCTTATGGTTCTCCGATACGATCATCTCGAGTGTCTTAACAGCCCTTTCGAAAACATCATATATATTTTCTCCATTCGGCGGCTGAGCTTTATGCGGAGCTTCCCGCCAATTCCGGAATTCATCGCCCCATAATTCAAAAATTTCATCATAATTACGGCCTTCCCAGTCACCGCCGTGAATTTCATTTATGCTTTCAAGGCTTACGAAGGAATCTCTTTTACCAGGAAGAGCAAGGTTAGCTGTTTCTATGGTTCTTTTCAATGTGCTTGTATAGATTCTGTCAATTTTAATATTTTTAAAGAATTCTCTTAATAAAACAGCTTGTTTCCTACCGTTATCAGAAAGGGGCACATCCTTTCTCCCATTGAAACTCGGACTTATATTTCCTGTTGACTCGGCATGCCTTATTAAATATATTATCATTTATCCTATTCTCCGTTTAGAATCAACTTTCCTGTTAAATCCTTTATATTTCTAATATTTTCATTTATCATATATGACTTTATACCCTCAGCCACATCAATACAAGCAGCAGGATTGTTAAAATTCCATGTTCCCACCATAACAGCGGTAGCCCCGGCCAGTAAAAACTGTATTGCATCTTCACCAGAACATATTCCACCCATTCCTACAACCGGTATTTTAACAGCTTTATATACCTCATGAACCATCCTTACTGCAATAGGTCTGACAGCAGGTCCAGAAAGACCGCCGGTGTTGTTCGCAAGCAAAGGACGTCTTGTCTTTACATCTATGACCATGCCCGTGATAGTGTTTATTAATGATACAGCATCCGCTCCCTCAGCTTCAGCTGCCATAGCTATTGAAGCTATATCAGATACATTGGGAGTCAGCTTAATCATTATCGGTTTTTTTGTGGCTTTTCTTACGGCTTTTGTAACTTCTGCGACTCCCACGGCGGTTGTTCCGAAGGAAACACATCCATGCTTTACATTTGGGCACGATACATTTACTTCCAGTATATCTGTATCAGATTGATTAAGTTCAATAGCCATATCCACATAGTCTTCAACTGTATTACCTGCTATATTTGCTATTATTTTAGTATTGAATTGCTTTAAATATGGGATTTCCTCCCGAATAAAGGCATCAACACCAGGATTCTGCAAACCTACGCTATTTAATATACCCGATGGTGTTTCTGCAATCCTTGGGGTTTTATTACCCATTCTTGGTAATAAGGTCAAGCCCTTGACTGATATTCCGCCGATTTGATTAAGATCAACATAATCAGCATATTCACGGCCGAACCCATAAGTGCCGCTTGCGGCAATAACTGGATTACTAAATTCAACACCCGCTATACTTATACTTGTATTTACAACCATCTTTTAAACCTCCGGGAAAACTATATCGCCGTCAAACACCGGACCGTCATTACAGACAGTCTTCCGCTCTATTCCATCTTCGGTTTTCACTTCACATGAACATACAAGGCAGGCTCCGATGCCGCATCCCATGCGTTCTTCGAGTGAAACAGAAGACCTGTCCCCATTTGCACGAATCATTCCGACGATTTTCCTTGACATAACCTCCGGTCCACATATGAACACCATATCATATATGCCTTTTTCATATATTTTTGTAAAAAGTTCGGTTATGTATCCGCCATGTCCCCTTGAGCCATCGTCAGTCGACAGATAGACTCTGCAGCCTTCCCTATCGAATTCATCACCAAGGACAACTTTTTCTGCACACTGGTAACCCATGAATACATCAATTTCGCATCCGGTATATTTTTTTGCCAGAAAATACAAAGGGTATATCCCAATGCCTCCCCCTACTATAGCAATGCGTCTGAAAGAGCCGTCAACAGGGAATCCGATTCCAAGAGGGCCCATCAAGTCGAGTCTTTCGCCTATCTTCCTTGTGGCAAGCAGCCTTGTTCCTTCACCCCGTATTTCGTAGGCTATGTCCACATATCCTTCATCCGGGTTTGCATCCATAATGCTTATGGGCCTGCGAAGAACTAATTTATTATCCGAAGAGCATAATATATTTACAAACTGTCCCGGAACCGCCTTTTCAGCAATTTCCGGTGAATGCAGCCTCATCAGCATATTATTCTCGCAGAAATTTTCATTTGAAATAATTAAAGCATTCATATTCATTTTTTATCCCTCTTGAGCTTATTCAATTCGATAGCTTCCATATCCTCTATACGCACTCCCCTGGCAAGGCATTCCACAAAGGCCTTTGCAGTATCAAGAGATGTAAGGCAAGGCACTGTGGTCTCAACAGCCTTTCTCCGGATTTTAAAGCCATCCCTTTCAGGCTTTCTTCCCTTAGTCGGTGTATTGATGACCGCGCATAATGTATCAGATTCCATCAGTGTAAGGACATCCCTGTCCCCTTCGCCTATCTTACGGACGACATTGGTCGCAACGCCGTGATGGTTAAGGGTTGCTGCAGTTTTTGCTGTCCCGTATAATGTATATCCCAATTTCTCCATTTTCTCAGCAAGCGGTATGATTTCCACCTGGTCGGTATGGCGGACGGTTAGAAGTACGTTTTTCCTCTCTTTGTGCATTACCATGCCAGAAGCCAGCAGGCCTTTGAAAATCGCATCGTTCAAGTCCTTTGATATTCCCAGGACTTCGCCGGTGGATTTCATTTCAGGACCAAGGCTAGCATCTACATCATGCAGTTTATCGAAAGAAAATACCGGAACTTTAACCGCATAGTATTCACCATCCGGGTATAATCCCGTCCCATATTCAAAATCGCTGAGATTCCCTCCCATAACCATATGCGTTGCCATCTCTATCATTGGTATTCCGGTAACCTTACTTATATATGGCACCGTTCTGCTTGACCGCGGGTTAACCTCTATGACATATACCCTGTCATTATGGATTACATACTGTATATTAACTGTACCTACTATCTTAAGCGCCAATACAAGGCGCTTTGTATAGTCAACTATATCATCTTTCAACCTTTGGTCCAGCGTTACTGTGGGATAAATAGATATGCTGTCGCCGGAGTGAACCCCTGCCCTTTCAAGATGCTCCATAATTCCGGGTATAAGAATATCTTCCCCGTCGCAAATAGCATCGACTTCAACCTCGCGGCCCATCATATATTTATCAATCAGTATAGGATGCTCCTGCTTCTCCATATTAATGATCTTCATATAATCCCGTATATCCTTTTCATCATAAGCGATTTCCATTCCCTTGCCGCCCAGGACATACGAAGGCCTTACCAACACCGGATAAATCAACTCGTCTGCCGCTGCTACCGCTTCCTCCATTGAAAAAACCATACGGGCTTCAGGCCGCGGTATACCAGCGTTTTCAAGCACCCTGTCAAACTTACCCCTATCTTCAGCGGCATCCATTGACTCAGGCGACGTTCCCATAATGGGAACACCCATACCGGCAAGGGCTTCAGTCAGCTTTATGGCGGTCTGCCCTCCGAATTGCACGATTGCACCGTCTGGCTGCTCCCTATCTACTATGTTTCCCACATCCTCTTCGGTTAAGGGCTCGAAATACAACCTGTCGGATGTATCGAAGTCCGTGCTGACAGTCTCAGGATTGCTGTTTACAATGATGGTTTCATAACCCATTTTCCGCAATGCCCATACGCAGTGGACGCTGCAGTAGTCGAATTCTATCCCCTGGCCGATTCGGATCGGGCCCGAACCGACCACGAGGATCTTTTTCGAATCTGTGTCTTTGACTTCGCAGTCTTCATCATAAGTAGAATAGTAGTACGGAGTCTCGGCTTCAAATTCAGCGGCACATGTGTCCACCATTTTAAAAACTGCCTTAATCCCGGCACTTTTGCGTTTATGGGCAACCTCCTGCGTCTTTGAACCGGTGAAACGCGCTATTTCACAGTCAGCAAATCCCAGTTTCTTGAGGCTGCGCATATCCTCTTTAGATATTTCATCCAAAGTCTTTGTCTTTAATTCTTCTTCTTTATCTACAATATTTTTTATCTTATTCAGGAAGAATCTGTCCACGCGGGTAACTTCAAAAATGTGTTCTATGGATATTCCCTTTCGCAATGATTCTGACAGGACAAACAACCGCATGTCATCAACAGTCTTCAATGCTCCCTCCAGCTCTTCAACCGTCAGTTCCGACACGAATGGCTGGTCCAGTGAATACATATTTAATTCTAAAGACCTTATAGCTTTCAGAAGCGATGCCTCAAGGGTATTTCCTATGGACATGACCTCTCCGGTCGCTTTCATCTGTGTACCAAGGGTCCTTTTTGCGTAAATGAACTTATCGAAAGGCCATTTTGGAATCTTGGTTACTACGTAATCAAGCGTGGGTTCAAAGCATGCGAATGTTTTTCCTGTGACAGCATTTTTTATTTCATCCAGCCCGTAGCCTATTGCAATTTTTGTTGCTACCTTAGCTATGGGGTATCCGGTGGCTTTTGATGCCAGTGCGGACGACCTGCTGACCCTTGGATTTACTTCTATTACCGAATATTCAAAGCTGTCAGGATTCAGTGCAAACTGCACGTTGCAACCGCCTTCTATCTCAAGTTCGGTTATTATATCGAGTGCAGCGCTTCTAAGCATCTGGTATTCCTTGTCTGCAAGGGTTTGGGAAGGTGCTACAACTACGCTGTCCCCTGTGTGGACTCCTACCGGATCTATGTTTTCCATATTACAAACTGTTATGACATTCCCTTTGCAGTCGCGCATAACCTCATATTCAATTTCCTTCCAGCCCGAAATACATTTTTCGATAAGGACCTGGGTCACACGGCTGTATCTAAGTCCTTTGCTCCCTATATCTTTTAATTCTTCTTCATTAAAAGCTATGCCGCCGCCTGTTCCTCCCATGGTGTAAGCCGGACGGACTATAACCGGGTAATCAATTTCTTTTGCATATTCAAGGGCGCCTTCAATTGTCTCAACAACCTTAGATGCGATTACCGGCTGTCCGAGACGCTGCATCGCATCTTTAAAATCCTGCCTGTCCTCGGCCATTTTGATGGCTTTTACTGCTGTACCAAGCAGCTTTACATTATGTTCTTTAAGAAAACCCGATTCGGATATTTCCATTGCCAGGTTAAGTCCGGTCTGCCCACCCAGCGTCGGGAGGATGCTGTCGGGTTTCTCTGCAAGGATTACTTTTTTCAGCATTTCAACATTGAGCGGTTCGATGTATACATTGTCCGCGATGCTGATGTCCGTCATAATTGTCGCAGGATTGCTGTTTAAAAGGACAGATTCAATCCCCTCTTCCCTTAGGGCCCTGCAGGCCTGGGTGCCTGCGTAATCAAATTCCGCCGCCTGGCCTATGATAATGGGGCCTGAACCTATTACAAGCACCTTATGTACGTCGTTTCTTTTAGGCATTGGCAGAACCCCTTTCCTTACATTCATTCATCATCTCAACGAATTCATCAAACAGATATGCAGTATCCCTTGGCCCTGGCGAAGCCTCAGGATGGAATTGGACGGTAAACAGATCCATGTCTTTATATCTGACGCCTTCAACTGTCATATCATTCATGTTAATATGTGTGATTTCCATATTATTCTTATGCATTGACTCAGCAACGACCGTATACCCGTGGTTTTGACTTGTAATATAAGTGCGGTCCTTTGCAATGTCTTTTACCGGATGGTTGCAGCCCCTGTGGCCGTACTTAAGGCGGGTAGTGTCCCCTCCCATTGCAAGGGCAGTAAGCTGATGCCCAAGGCATATTGCGAAAATGGGCATCTTACCGGCCATCTTTTTTATGTTCTCAATTTCAACGGTACAATCCTTAGGGTCGCCGGGGCCGTTCGAAAGCATTATGCCGTCATAACCGCCATCCAGAACTTTTTCTGCATTAGTTTTAGATGGCAGGACAGTGACATCAATCTCCCTTTTGGTAAGAGAGCGGATGATATTCGTCTTGACGCCATAATCAAACAAAGCAACCTTTAACTTGCCGTTTCCTTTATCTGCATTATGTAACAATGGTTCTTCGATAGTGACCTTCTCAACAGGGTTTCTAATCTCAAATTCATTCGTAAGGATTTCCGCCCTGATAGCTTCATCTTCGCCGCAGGCTACAATTGCACCCTTCATGGTACCCTTTTCACGAAGAATCTTTGTTAGCTTTCTTGTGTCAATTCCGAAAAGCCCGGGAATCTCATATTTTTTCAAATACTCGTCAATTGTCTTTTCACAACGGAAATTACTTGGTTTCCCACAATGTTCACGGCTAATGAATCCCCTTACATTCGGCCGTCCGGACTCATAATCATCAGCATTGACGCCGTAATTGCCTATTAGCGGATATGTCATTGTGACTATTTGCCCATAGTATGATGGATCGGTAAGGATTTCCTGGTATCCGGTCATCCCTGTATTAAATACTATCTCACCGGCTATATCTTTGAAGTCCCCGTATGTTTCACCGCAGAACCTGGTCCCGTCCTCGAGAATTAAAACTGCTTTCAAATCCTTCTCCTTTTTTATCTATCATGCCCTATCTTGTAAGCTATCCGATGAATAACTTGGTAATTTGCGATATTTATTCCATTGCCGCATTTAGAGCCGATTTCATCAGACTGGCTTCTTCCCTGGCTGCCTTACAGAAATCCTCGTGGGTATATTTGCCTTGGAATTTATCAGATTTCCATGCGCACATGAGTCCCCTGGAGGAATTAACAATAGCCCCGTTTCCATTTGCGTCAAATCCATCCTTTACATCATTGGCTCCTCCGCCCTGCGCACCATATCCAGGCACCAGCAGCATTGCTTTAGGCATCATCTTGCGAAGCCTGCCAAGTTCTTCCGGATATGTGGCTCCTACTACTGCCCCCACAGAACTATATCCATGTTCACCGACAATATCTGCACCCCAGTCATTTACCAAACCTGCCATTTTTTCATATACCGTCATCCCGTCTTCAAGTTTTAAATCCTGAAGCTCACCCGAAGAGGGATTACTGGTCTTTACCAATATGAAGATACCTTTCCCTTTGGCCTTGCATATATCGGTAAACGGCTTAATACCGTCAGTCCCCAGATATCCGTTGACTGTCAGCGCGTCCGCAGCATAGTGTGTGTTGCCAAGATAAGCCTCGGCATAAGCCTTCGCCGTACTGCCTATATCATTGCGTTTTGCATCTAATATAACAACCATCCCGACTGACTTTGCATAAGCAATGCTTTGCTGGAGTGTAATAGCTCCCGCAGGTCCCAGCATCTCATAATATGCAGACTGGAACTTAACAGCCGGAATTATGTCGCAAAGGGTATCAATAAGCTTTATATTAAATCTCAGCACAGCAGCAGCGTCGCTATTTGTCGTTTCTCTGATTGAATCAGGGACATAATCAATTCTCGGATCAAGGCCCATGACTGTCGGATTTCCTGTCTTTTCAATTTTTGAATAAAGAATATCCGCAAACATCACTGTCCTCCGTTATATGTAATCTTGCCGTCAGCCAGTGTATACTTGACAACACCTGTTAACTTCTTACCTGTATAAGGCGTGTTTTTCCCCTTAGAAATGAATTTCTCACCATCTACACAAAATTCGCCTGAAAGGTCTGCAACTGTAATATCCGCTGCAGAACCTGGCTTTAATCCACCGGTTTCCCTTTTTAAAAATGCCGCAGGATTTATACTCATTAATTCCACCAGCCTATTGAGTGAAATCCTCCCCGGTTTTACCAGATAAGTGTATGCAATGGCAAAAGCTGTCTCAAATCCCGAAATTCCATTGGCTGCATACTGGAATTCCACATTCTTCTCATCTTTGTGATGCGGTGCATGGTCTGTTGCGATCAAGTCGATGGTTCCGTCTTTTATAGCATCAATAATCGACTGCCTGTCTGAGTCACCCCTCAAAGGAGGATTAACTTTTGCATTTGAATTAAATCCTTCGCACTCAGCCTCAGTCATGCTGAAATAATGCGGGCAGGTTTCACATGTTATCCTGACGCCCCTGGCTTTTGCATCCCTGATAATCCTGGCTGAGCCAGCTGTGCTTATATGAGCAATATGAACCGGTATGCCTGTGTATTCAGCAATCAGGGCATCTCTTGAAACCTGAATTTCCTCTGCTATGGAAGGTATTCCCATAAGCCCCATGCTTGTCGACATAAATCCCTCGTTCATGGAACCTTTTTCAGCAAGCGACATTTCCTCGCAATGTGAAATGACCGGCAGCTCGAAATCTTTAGAGTATTCAAGTGCCTTTCTCATGACATCAGCGCTTTCAACAGGTCTGCCATCATCCGATACAGCAACTGCCCCGGCCTCTTTCATGAATCCCATTTCAGCAAGCTGCGAGCCGTTTGAGCCCTTAGTAATGCTGCCGATCGGATACACCTTGGTTGAGCCGCATTCGGCGGCTTTGTCCACAATAAACTTTATTACAGCGTCATTATCAGCTACGGGCTTTGTATTCGGCATGCATGCCACCGCTGTAAATCCGCCCTTGGCAGCGGCTTTGGTTCCCGATGCAATGTCTTCCTTATATTCCTGGCCAGGTTCCCTCAGATGGCAGTGGGCGTCTACAAAACCAGGGAATACATGAAGTCCCTTTGCATCAATAATTTTGTCTGCTTTAGCTTCAGCTTTCTCGCTGACTTCAATGACTTTCCCATTTTCGATAACTATATCCATAACCATGTCAAGGCTATTGGAAGGGTCAACAACATGCCCTGATTTAATCAATATCTTCATATCTGCCTCCCCTGGTATAAAGGTAAAGAAGCGCCATCCGGATGGCAACGCCGTTCATGACCTGTTCGTTAATTACACTCTTCGCACCGTCAATTATTGCACTTGTGAGTTCGGTTCCCCTGTTTACCGGACCGGGATGCATCAGCAGCACATCTTCCTTGGCAAGCTTTAGCCTTTCTTCCCCTATCCCGTAAAAACGCGAGTACTCGCGGATGTTCGGGAACAATGCACTCTGCTGGCGTTCTTTTTGAATACGCAGCCCCATTACCACATCAGCGTCTGCTATCGCCTCATCAACTGAAGCAGCAACAACTGCGCCGGTTTCTTCTATTGCCGGCGGTATCAGGGTCCAGGGTGCAGCAAGATATACTTTTGCCCCCAGCTTTGTCAATGCATAAATATTGCTGCGCGCCACACGGCTGTGGTAAATATCGCCTGCTATGGCTACTTTCAGTCCCTTAAATCCGCCTTTTTTCTCATATATAGTGTAAGCATCCAGAAGCGCTTGGGTAGGATGCTCGTTCATGCCGTCCCCCGCGTTCAGGACCGATGCCTTAACATTGTCGGCAAGCAGCTTAGGCGCCCCTGCGCAGGAATGCCTGATTATTATGATATCAGTTCCCATCATGTCCAGTGTCCTGCCCGTGTCTATAAGAGTTTCTCCCTTTGCTACCGAGCTTGACGAAACAGAGATATTCGCCGCAGTTCCGCTCATATACTTTGCAGCAAGCTCAAAAGACATCCTGGTCCTCGTGCTGTTCTCGTAAAAAAGAGTTATAATACTTTTCCCCTGCAGGTGGGGCGATTTCTTATTAGGTGCATTTACGAGGACTTTCATGCTGCCTGCGATGTCCAGTATGTATTGTATCTGTTCAGCATTTATGTTCTTTATGCCAAGTAAATCTTTTCCAAAATGCATGTGCTTTAAGTCTTTGGGGTTCAATGTTCATCCCTCCTGACTATATAAACTCCTTCCTCATCGTCGAATTCCATGACTTTAACTTCAATGAATTCTTTCTTTGAGGTCGGGACATTCTTGCCGACGTAGTCAGCCCTGATGGGAAGTTCCCTGTGACCGCGGTCAATTAGAATGGCAAGCTGTATGCTTGACGGCCGCCCGATGTCCATTATGGCGTCTATCGCAGCACGGACAGTCCTGCCGGTATACAGGACATCATCCACAAGCACCAGGTCCTTGCCGTTGACAGAAAACGGAATATCCGTACCCTTGACCACCGGATGCTCGTTAAGGAAGCTAAGGTCGTCCCTGTAAAACGTGATGTCAAGGATTCCGGTTTCAGGCATTTTACCCTCTACATCTTCAATTTTCTTTGCGATGCGTTCAGACAGCGGCACTCCTCTTCTTTGGATCCCGATAAGAGCGAGATTGTCGATTCCCCTGTTCTTTTCGATTATTTCGTGGCTTATTCTGGTCAGAGCTCTTCTAATAGCCGCGCCGTCCATGATTTCTGACTGTTTTTTCAAAAAAAGCACCTCCAATACTTTCATCGGAGTGCTTGTGAGAATGCCCGGTCCGGACGCCTGGTCCCTACGGTTGATATGGGTATTCCTATTAAAAAACCTGCGCCTTATACGCAGGAAGAAATATCCAAAAATATCTTTGCATTTCTTCCTTACAAGCCTCTCCGGACCAATTTAAAGGAATTCTTGGCTAGATAATATCATAGCGGCAGTCAGCGCGCAAGGCTTTTACTCATTTATTAAAAACATTTCCAACCGTCCGTTTTCTAGTACCGAATTTTCTATTGTAATCATCAATAAATTCATATATTTCCTTGTTGCTCATCTTTGTTATTCCATCAGCCGGGATGTCCTGTCCTATGGGGCATGTGCTGATGCAAATCCCGCAGTCTGTTCCGAAATGCCTCCATCGACCGTAGCATTGTTCCTGATTTATATGCCAGTCCTCAGAAACCTGAGAATCTGATATGGTCTGCGCAGGGCATGTCTTAATGCATCTCCTGCAGATCCTGCAGAACCGGGTGATATCCAGAGAATCGCGTTCATCAAATTCAAGTGGCATATCTGTAGTAACCGCCCCTATCCTGACAAATGCTCCGTTAGCACGGCTTATAAGAAGCCCATGACGTCCTATTCCACCTAAACCGGCCTTGACGGCAGCCGGTATCAAAGGCAGCAGGTAATTACCGTCTATATGGCATCTGGCATTGTATCCCATTTTCCGCATCATATATGAAATCTGAAGCGCAATCACCGCTGCTTCAACGTATGCCCTGGAAGTTTCAACTGATTCAGCAATAGAAGGTGCGGCATTGACGCAATCCTTATCCATTTTCACAACGAAAACCAGTGCATTATTAAGACCGGTATCAACCTTATCACCGTATGATTCAGGCAGCCGTCCCCTGTTGCAATAAAAATCATTCAATCCAAGCTTAACAATTGATGCATCCAAAGCGCCGTAATGAATGGCGATATTCTTGATTGCTTTGGAAGCTTCCGACGGGTCAATAACAGATTCTTCAGTTGACGGCAGGCCTTCGCAAAGCCGTCTCATGTCCTCAAGCAAGTCAAAATTCGCATCGGCCGCTGGAGAAAGAATAGCATCATAGGTGGGTGTTTCTTTTGAAAAAAGCTCGTTTCGGGATCTAAGTTCATCGTCAGCCTCTCTCTTTTCGGGATGCCTGCTGTAATAATCCTGATACTGCGCAGTACCGGGCTTATAATTCATCCTTGCGAACATTGTGTCTCTTTCATCATTCTTTTTCATATGGGTTCTCCCTTCTCATTATACACTACCTTATACACTACCTTTCATCTAACCATCATCACATGGTGTTTTTAACAGCCATATTTGCACTTTAAAGTAATTAGGAATAAAATTTATATAACATTCTTGATTGGAGTTATTTATGAATCACTCTGCCGGTTTTACTAAAAAGAAATTAATTTTCATAATACCTTTAGTATGTATCATATTGGGAGTTTGCATATGGCTTTTATTAAGGCCATGGGAACCTCAAAAACCCAAGAACCTCGAACAGGGAGATTATTCGTATGCTATAGATTACTCAGATTACCAAATTAAGTCCGCAATGAAGAAACACAAGATACCAGGTGTTATATTTGCTATGGTTGATGGTAATGATGTTATATACAGTGAAACATATGGTTATGCAGATATAGAAAAGAAAATACTAGCAACGGCGGAAACAATTTTTAAAGCGGGCTCGATAAGTAAGGTATTCACCGGAATTGAAGTCATGCGTTTACATGAGGAAGGCATGATTGACATCGGCCGTCCCCTGACAGATTACCTGCCTGATTTCAAGATAAATGACCGCTTCACAGAATCTGAACCTATTTCAATCGAGAGTATCCTTACCCATCGCTCCGGTCTGCCAAGGAACGGCACTCTTTTTCTCTGGGACTGGTCAAGCAGACCTCTTGTTCTTGATGCACAGATGAAGTCGCTTAATGAATCCCACATGGTATATCCGGTGGGCTACAGATATAAGTATTCCAATATTGGTTACAACGTTCTCGCAAGAATGATAGAACGGGTTAATAACCTGGAGCCTCCTTCAGAAAACACCGCAGGAGCATTCCCATATTACATGCAAGATAATTTCTTTAGACCTCTTGGCATGAACAGCACTTCATTCGGATCGTCTATGCTAATGTACGGCACCCCCGCTGCAAATCCTTCAGCCATGGGGTATTACCTCGAAAAGGGTAAGAATATTCCATTTAATCAATTTGACATAATCTCCATGGCATCCGGCAATGTACATACAACGCTAAATGATATGATTACATTCACCAAGGCACTCCTGACTTCTGACGATAATGGTTTAATAACAAAAAACCTTCTGGGCACAATGTATTATCATCAGAATGATAATTCAAGAGATCTTAAAGACAATGGCCTTACATGGTTCCGCAATTCTGAAATTCTTGGAGAGACTGTTGTTTTCCATGACGGAACCAATCAGGGTTTTATATCAATGCTTGCTATGATTCCTGAATATGACCTGGGTATGGTCATTATGGCGAATTCCGAAGAGTTCGAAAATGTTAAAAGCATTCTCTCCTTTGATATCCTCAGTCTCATGCTTGAAACCAAAACCGGCCAAAGTATACCGAGTCTGCCTGAATCGGAAGTTGTTCCATTGTCTGAGGCAGTATTGAAGAATTTTACCGGCAAATATCTTATGAATAATGAAGTCATTGAAGTGAAATATAAGAATAACAAGTTGAAGGCTAATTACAAAGGTTTTGCATTAGCACTGAAACCCATCGGAGAAAATCTCTTTACCTTCAGCAATCCCCTGGGTGTTTTAGTTGAATCAAGCATAAAGTTTTTCCCAAGCAATGACTTTGAGGAGCCCTATATGATTATTGAAATGGGCGATGTGTTCTTCTGCCCGCGGTACACTACTGCTGAAGATATTCCGGATTTGTGGGTTGCACTTGAGGGCAAATACACGCGCAATTTCAGGCATCCTTCAGAATACAGCGAGAATGAAGACATAGCGACAGTAGAAATTAAGGTTATTGACGGTATTCTTATGTTCGGCGACTCATTTGCACTTCTCCCATATGATGATAATAAGCTGCTGATTCAGGGAGGAATTTTTCACGGGGAAACAATGGAATATGACCCAGTCACAGGTATAATAAAATGGCAGCAGCATATCTATGTTCCAGTAGATTAAATTGCTTCTCATTCCTTAACTATACGGTTATATTCCTCTATCTTAGCTGCCACAATTTCCACCGTTGTATCCACTCTTAATCGGTGCATCTCCTATAAGCTGCAGGCAGCCCTATATTCCGATCATATCCCTGGCCTGTGCGGCTGTTGCTATCGGCCTTTGCAATTCTTTTGCTATACGCACAATTCGTTCGACTAGCTGTCTATTTGAAGCCAGTTGGGTTTTTTCATAATCAAAATAGACGGAATCTTCAATTCCGACCCTTATATGCCCCCCCGCGATTATCGATGCTGTATTCATCGGGAGCTGGAATCTGCCAATTCCGGTTGCACCCCAAATTGAATCTGACGGTAATGCGCCAACCATAAAAGCCAATGTGCCTATGTCTGCCGGTGCAGTATTAATATTCCCAAGAAGAATATTTATATATTTAGTTCCATCTATGATATTGTTTCTTTCAAGATATTTAACTATATTGATCATGCCTAAGTCAAACACTTCCAGTTCAGGTTTGACTCCCTGCTCTTTCATGGCTATTGCAAGTCTTTCAATCATATTAATTGAGCTGGTGCTGGGGCCGGTGATAAAATTCAGGGAACCTGTTGTCAGGCTTGCCATGTCAGGTTTTGCATCTTCATCAAGGTACAATACAGCTGACCGTCGTTCAAAATCAGACCAATTCCTGCCTGATGTAGTTACACAACATATCATATCAGGCCGTTCTCTGCGTATTCCCTTAATTATTTTCTCATAGAATCTCACATCGGGTGTAGGATTGCCCTTTTCATCACGCGCATGCAGATGGACAGCAGAAGCACCTGCATCATAAACTTCAACAGCATCTTTGATTATTTCTTCAGGAGTTATCGGGACAAAAGGCGTTTGATTTGCAGTAGGCACCATGCCGGTTAGACAGACATTAATAATTAAAGGCTGATACGGTGCAAGTGGATGTGCATCATTTCGAGCAATATAGTCCAGCCTCTTATTAGTTTTTTTATCAAAATCAGCAAAATACATTTCAAGGTTGGTTTCAATAGTTGTCCAGTATTCCATATCTTCTCTTCCGAATAAGCATTTCTTTTTTAGAGTGCCGACTTCTTTATAACCAAAATGTTTCTTATACCAAACTATTGTCTCGTTCCTGTCTACATTAGTCGTTAGCTTTTTCGCACCCAAATCATACATTGTTTTCATTCTCTTATGCTGCAGCTCCTTACCTATTCCCAAGCCGCTGAATTCAGGGAGGACACCCATAAGAGTTGTCTTTCCATCTGTCGCAGAAAGCATCTTATAACCCGCTGCACCAACAATTTTACTTTTAATTTTGGCCACAAAGAAATGCTGTATATCAAGTTCTTTCATTTCCGGCGAGGGAATATGGTGCATGTTGTATTGTTTCAATACATACAATATGCCTTCACGGTCATTATTATTGGCCAATGTGATTTTGTAGTTCATATTTACCTCCGGGTTTCAACGCTCTTTTAATTTAGTTAAAATTTATATTAATAGTTTTTAATGATTTCAATCATAGCTGCAACATTTTCAACAGGTGTATCCGCTTGAATATTGTGGATGGCATTGAACACGAAACCTCCGTTTTTTGAGAATATATCAATTCTGGACTTAACTTCTTCACGAACCTGTTCCGGTGTTCCAAACGGCAGGGTTTTCTGGGTATCAACTCCACCGCCCCAGAATACCAAGTCATTTCCATATTTATTTTTAAGATGCTGCGGATCCATCCCTGTTGCAGAACACTGCACGGGATTGATAATATCGAAGCCTGCCCTGATTATATTGCCAAGCAACGGTTCCATTGCTCCGCATGAATGCTTGAATGTTTTCCACTTTGTATTTTGGTGTATCCAGTCATTGATTTTCCTGTAATAGGGAGCATAAATCGATTCAAAAGCATCCGAACTGCAGAATTGGGAATTCTGCGTACCGAAGTCAGTTCCGCAGATAAATGCCGCTTGAATTGCATTGCCGATGGCAGCATAGAGCGACTTCAGGTTCTCAATGGCAATTTCCGTTTGTTTTTCGAATATGGCTTTAATATAATCCGGTCTGATGACTGTTGACATATACCATTCGGCAACATCCCTGATGCCTTTTGGATTCTTTAGCATGGGTGCAGGCACAAGCGCGATATCTCCCAGGCCTGTTCCACCGAAGTTTGCGATGATTCCCCTGTCGCCGGCAGCCAGCTCATCAACACCGGCCTTAATCGAAGATATGTCCTTATCGTCCAGCAGCCCGAATTCCTCAAGGTTGTCATTTACATCCGGATTATTGTCATCGAATTCGCCTTGTCTAATTATTGAATCGAAAAAGTACCCGCTTTTAGGCATCTTACCGCTGGGCTTTGCACTTAGGTCCCCCTCGGGATAAATCAGTTCACCGCCATCTTCGTCAGAAGTGGTTATAAATTTACCCGGCACAAGTAGTTCCTGACCCCACAGTGTCCTGTACGGTTTCCAATTTTCGAATTTAAAGCCGAACATAGAGTAAATACCGGTAAATCCGTCAACTGTAATGCACATTGCTTTCTTTAGGTCTTCCTCAACCAGACCAAGCATTTGATATGGCTCAATGACTTTTACCGGATGTTTTTCAAGGCCGTAGTACTCTCTAAGGCGTTCAATGCAAAGCACATGAATACCTGATACAGCTGTTGCTCCAAAATCAACGGACAGTTCGGAAGTTTGCTCATGGTTCAGTGTTTTTTTAAGCAGTTCCCTGCCATTCATGCCTAATCGCCCCCAAGCAATGAATTTATGAGTTCTTCCAACTCTTCAATGTACTGTTTAAGTTCATCAACCTTATCTTTAATCTCATTCAGCTGCTCTTCGTCAACCCCCGGTTCGTCCCCCGGTTCAACAGGTTCAGTAGGGTCGGCTACGGGCGGCTGGTAATCAAGGCTGTCAAACATGCTTACAAGAGCCTCCTGCACATTCGATCCAATCCCGTAAATGAACTGGTCGCCTATCTGGTATCCGGTAACAATCTGCCTTACCTCCGGTATTGATGCAGTTCCAGCTGCTTCTATATATATTGGTTCTACATAAAGCACACTATTCTCTATTGGGATGACAAGAAGGCTGCCTTTATAGACATCAGAGCCGCTCTGTCCCCATAATGTCATGTTTTTGGATATCGAGTCAATCTGGTTTATCTTAACCTCAATCTGATTCGGCCCCAGCAAGTTGGTATTCTTCGGATATTTATATAGGATCAGTTCACCGTAGTTTTCTATGGAATTCCTTACATTCAGCCATGCAACCATATTATGACGCTGCTCGCTCTGAGGCGTGAATGGCCTGATGAGTACGAGTTCGGTTTCATCCGCGATGCCCGGAAGCCTCAGGGTAACATAATATGAATCAATATCCACTGTGCTGCCTGCACTTTTATCCGCCGGATACTTTGCAATATCCCATAGGTCCTGCTGACTATAGAACACATCGACATCATCTGTATCAAGGTGATATTTTTTCAACATTTCCGTTTGCAGTTCAAACAGGTTTTCGGGGTATTTCATATGTTCCTGTACGAAACCGGGAAGAGGGTCGTGTGAGAAAATCCCCGGGTAAATTAAGTCATATGTTTTTATAACAGGATCTTCTTCATCTATTATGTAATAAGTTGCCTTGCCGTCATAGGCATCGATTACCACCTTGACAGAATTCCTTATGTAATTCAGTCCGTCTGTCATCTGTGAGTAAGGGAAGCTGTCTGCGGTAGTATACGCGTCAAGAACCCAGGCCAATTTTCCATCATTGGTCAAAAGAATGTAAGGGTCTCCATCTATTTTTAGGAAAGGCACGCCTAACTGCGCCCTTTCAACAATCTGCCTATTGGGCAGTAATGTTGCATTTTTTGCATAGGATGAGGTAATCAGGTTTATGTCTCCATACTTGGCTGCATAAAGTATCCTGTTGAGCCAGTTCAGGTTTATACCGCCTTCACCTGAGTATTTTGTATCCTGATTTCCATCATAGTTAATTTCAATATCACCGTCACTGTTGGCATCAACTACGACATAACCATAATTTAATTCACTGTAATATAATTCAGGCCGTGTTACAGTCAGGTTTTCATACTCGCTTTCATGGTCGAGGCCGCTTAGGATAAACTCAATCTGGCCCTGTGAATTCGTATAATTCAAAGGATTGATAACAACTCCGTATCCATGGGTGAACCTGTAAGTCCTGTTGATATATGAATCATCCGGAAGCTGATTTGGGGCAAGCTCCCTTGCACTGATAAAAACCGGTCTGTCCACACCATCAATATTGTAATTCACAATATCTCCGTCTATGAATGTATAGAATAGGGTGTTGCTTTGTATCTGAGTGTTTGTTCTGATGGCAGACTCATAATCCAGCACCCTTATGTTTTCAATGGTTTCTGAGTTATTCGTAAGCATTTCAGGTGTTAGGGTTTCAGCATTATCTATATCCATCTCCCTGATATTCTCAAGGTCGTAGGCCTCCCTTGTCATTGCAATATTATGGACAAGGTATTCGCTTTCTTTATCTTTTTCATTGGGGTTGACAACAAGACCCTGTACCGCAAGACCAACTACCGCAGTTATCAGAAATGCTGCCGGGAATACCGCCAGTGATATTATAGTCAGCTTGTACTTTTTCTTAATCAGGAAAAATACAGCAGCTGCAACTATGACCACAAGTACATAAGGGATTATCCTGTAGTATTTGAGCCATATGTTCACATCGACATACCCTGCGCCTGTTGAACCTACAACATCACCGAATAGTATGGATTCCGCTTTGAATTTATATATCGGGAACCTGGCTGCAAGGAAAAGCGCTACAGTCGCCAGGAGGTGTATCATAATCGGCTGGTACTTGAAATCCCCCAGTCTCAGATTGCTAAAAACCATAAGCATTCCGATTATGTAATATACGATTGCATAAATCAACAGGAAAATTACCAATCCCTGGAAGTAGTTGACTACATTCATCAGGAATGGCCGTGAAAAGAGATAATACCCCACATCATTGGAAAATAATGGGTCAAGGACTCCGAAATCATTTCCATTGAAATACTTCATGGCGTTGAGGTACATGCTGCTGTTGGCTGTAATAGCGAAGATTGCACCTGCGCCGGCAGCAGGAATCCAATTGAAGAATTTACCGGGGACCTTGTCGTTTTTTATGAAATACTTCTTCAGATTTTTTCTAATAAAGATATTCTGAATCAAGACAGCCCCGAATGCAATCAGACCGGCTACTGCCCCAATACCAATTTTCCATATCATATTCTTAATATAAATTGATGATAGCCCGCCTATTTCCTCAAGTTCGAGAATCCTCAGATATATTCTGTCAGCAACGACTAAAAGGATAACTACGGCTGCGATTATCAGAATGACTTTCATCCATTTACTTTTTTTAAACATCTTCCTGAGTTCAATTAAATTTTCATTCATTTTCTTCACCTACATCAAGGCTTCGGTGAATTCCCCCGGGTCGAAATGCCTGAGATCGTCAAGCTTTTCACCTATGCCTATAAATTTTACTGGGACATCCAGTTCTGATGTAACCGGTATGATTATGCCCCCTTTAGCGGTTCCGTCCATTTTTGTCAGAACGATACCATCTATTCCAGTCGCTTCCCCAAATGCCTTCGCCTGAACCAGTGCGTTATTACCCGATGTGGCATCCAGCACTATAAGTGTTTCTTTCCTTGAATCTGCGGCTTCTCTTTCTATTACCCTGTGGATTTTCTTAAGCTCTTCCATCAGGTTTTTCTTTGTATGCAGCCTTCCTGCTGTATCTATTATCAGCACATCCGCTTCCCTGCTTCTTGCAGCCCTTATTGCATCAAAGACAACTGCTCCCGGATCTGCACCATGCTTATGCTTTATTATACCCGCTTCAGCGCGTTCAGCCCATAGCTCAAGTTGTCCAATCGCAGCTGCCCGGAATGTATCTGCTGCGGCAATTAATACTTTTTTGCCTTCATCCTTCAGTAATGCCGCGATTTTACCCACACTTGTCGTCTTGCCAGTGCCATTTACTCCGACAACTAGAATAATATCAAGCCCGTTACCGGGCTGCAGGCATTTCAAGTATGTATCCTTATGCTTTGCCAGCCTGTGTTCTGATTTCCTCTTTCAGCATCCCGAAGATAGCTTTTGGATCTGTAATTCCTTCCGCCTTTATTCGAATCCTGAGTGCTTCTGTAAGTTCCATCGACGAATCCACGCCGATATCACTTAAAATAAGTATCTCCTCAATTTCCTCAAATAAGTCTTCGTCTATTTTTGTAAAAGAATTCACGACTGATTCCAGCTTTTCCCTCAGGTTGTCCCTTGTCTTTTTCAAACCCGATTTAAGCCTGTCGAATAATCCCATGTCTTCCTCCTAGTCGGTCATATTCATTGACACTACTTTTGATATGCCGTGTTCCTGCATTGTTACACCATATATTGAATCGGAATGTTCCATGGTTCCTTTCCTATGGGTTATCATAATGAACTGTGTATTTTCATTGTAATTTCGAATGTATTCACCGAATTTCCAAACATTCGTTTCATCAAGTGCCGACTCGATTTCATCAAATATGCAAAAAGGCGAAGGATTGATTTCAAGTATGGCAAACAGCAGTGCTATTGCTGTGAATGCTTTTTCTCCACCTGATAGAAGCATCATGTTCTGCAACCTTTTTCCGGGGGGTTGAACGATTATATCAATGCCGCTTTCAAGTATATCTGTCTCATCCACCAGCTCAACCCTGGCCCTGCCGCCTTCAAACAGTTCAATGAAAACCTTGTTGAACTGCTTGTTTATTATCTCGAGCTGTTCTTTAAACGTCTTCTTCATTATCGTATTCATCTCTTTGATGACTTTATAAAGGTCTTCCTTCGATGATTCAAGATCCTCTTTCTGTGTCGATAGGAATCCGTGTCGTTCTCTTGTCCGTGCGTAATCTTCAATTGCATTTACATTGACATTTCCCAGTTCCTTAAGGCGTTTCCGGCATTTGGCTATATCTTGCCTGGCTTCGCCTATATTTTCAATTTCGTCATGCTTTCCGAGTGCTTCGTTATGTGTTAGTCCGTATTCATCCCACATTCTGCTTTTCATTGCTTCGATTTCAGACAGCGTCCTGGCTTGACTTACTTCCACCTTAGAGCATTTATTCTGAAGCAACAATATATCTCTATTAATTGAATTCACCCTATCAATGTGCCTATTGGTGCTTTCTTCTAATTCCCTGCGTTCGTTGGTATAGGTGTTGAGAATACCGGTCAGCCTCTTTTTTTCAACTTCAGGGTCAACAACCAGTTTTTCTCTTGACAGGATTTTCTCTTTGAGTCCTGCTTCCCTACTGTCGAATTCTGAAATTTCAATTATAGTAAGTTCTTTTTTTGCATCCAGCTCAGACCTTTCAAAATCAATCCTGCCAAGGCTCTCGCCCGCGCTTTGCATACTTTCGATAATTGAATTAAAAGAAACTTTCAGGTCGGAGATATCTGTATGGATTTCATCTCGCAGACGGCGGTCCTCCTGGTGTGACAATTCAAAGCCTGCGATTTTCGCCTTTAATCCGGCTATGTTTTCCTCGTGTTGATTAAGTTCTTTCCTATTATTTTCCGCATCGCTGATGTTATTGTTTTTTCTGATTTCCATGATCTTCATGGCTTCATTAATAGAAACAATACGCGCTGACAATCTATCCAGCAATGATTGTGCAGCCTCAGCCTCGGCCCTTTTTCTTATTAAGGTGCCATTCATTTCATTATTACCTGATTCGAGTTGCTGCATACGGGCTTTCATGCCGGCAATTCCACCAACCAAGCCCTCAATTACAGCATCCAGTTCTTTTATTTCAGTATTTAACTTATCAATATCTTTATTCAGCTGGCGGATTTTCTTTTCCCTGTTGATGATTCCAGAGGGTCCTGAAGCATTGCTTCCTCCTGATATGATACCGTTCCTCCCAAAAAATTCGCCGTCAAGGGTTGAACAATCCAGGGCATATCCCGTTTTGACCATTACTCCTATGGCATTTTCATAAGTATCAGCGATAACAGTTGTTCCAAGCATGGCAGCAACAGCATCCTTATATTGACTGGGGCATGAAGTTTTTTCAGATGCAAAACATACGAATCCTTCGCATTTCTCAGCTTTTTCCTTTATCTTTTTATCAAGTCCGGCGGGAAGTTTTATATCAGCTGCAAGAAATGATGCGCGGCCCTTATTTTGATTTTTAAGATAGTCGATTGCCTTGGACAAATCAATGCCACTTTTCACTAAAACGCTTTGCAGGTTGACCCCAAGAGCCGCTTCAACTGCTTTTTCATATTCCGGTTCCACATCAATTATCCTTGATATGATTCCTTGAATCCCTGACAGGTCGGAATGCTCCATCTCTGCTTCTTCAATTATTGATTTAACAGAGGATTGATAACCTTCCATGCGCTTTTCCATATCATCAAGGATTTTATAATTAGTCTCAAATATACCAAGCTTCGTGCGTTTTTTTGCAACTTTATCCTTTATTTCAGAAAGACTTGCTTCACTTTCCTGTATGTCATATCTAAGTGTTTCTGCCTCGGCAGAACTTTTTCTGACCGCAGCAGCAAGTTTATCAACTTCGGTTTTTGCATCCTGCATTTTCAGGAGCTGGGCATCCTTTTCCAGTACAAGGCCCTGTTTTGTTTTATATGATTCTTCAATATTTCCGTCAATTGACAGGTTATCGAGTTCAATCGTGCGGAGTTTGATTTTAGCATCAGAAACCAGATCTGATTTATCATCTATGTTTTCTCGGAGTTTTTCCATTTCCTGTTCTTTTTCACCAAGGGATTCAAGAATCTTATCCAGCTCCGCCCTGCGCAGGTTGAGTTTTTCTTCAAATTCAACTTTCTGATTTTCGAGGTATGCCATGCGTTCCTCGCGTTTGTAATAATCCCTTGAAAGCTGCTTTTTCTTTTCCTCAATTTCCGAAATCTCGCGTTTCGCCCTTTCACGGTTGCTGATTATTGAATTAAGTCTTTCTTTTGAAATCTGTATCTCATGCCTGGTGGTCTCAATCGACATTACAAAGTCGCTCAGATTATTGCGTGCCTTTTGTTCAAGTTCATCAAGCTCGTGCATCCGAAGCGTGCGTTCTTCGTTTTTAAAAGCCGCCCTTGCCAGTTCTTCATTCTGGTTTTCTATATCCCCGTTCAGAGTCTCAATATCCAATTCATATTTTTCAAGGCGGGCCGTATAGTTTTTCAGGTTGTTCAGATAAAGTCCGACTTCATTCTTTTGAAGCACTTCCCTTAATTCAAGAAATTCCATTGCTTTTGCAGACTGCTCCGAAAGAGGCTCAAGTTGGATGGAAAGCTCGTGGACTATATCTCCAATCCTCAGCAGGTTCTGTTCTGTTCTCTCAAGCTTCCTTTGAGCTTCGAGCTTCCTTACCTTGTATTTCATAATGCCCGCGGCTTCTTCAAAAATAACGCGGCGGTCTTCGCTCTTTTGGCTTAAGATTTCCTGTACTTTTCCCTGGCTTATAATTGAGTAGCCGTTTCTACCCACTCCTGTATCAAGGAACATCTCCCTGATATCCCTAAGGCGGCAAAGATTATTATTTATGGAATACTCGCTTTCGCCCGACCTGTAAAGACGGCGTTTTACTGCTATTTCCGTATAATCGAGCGGAAGCCTGCCCTCTGTGTTATCTACTACAAGGATGACCTCGGCGAAACCTACGGATTTACGAAACTGGGTTCCGGAGAAAATGACATCAAGCATCTTTGAACCACGCAGTTGTTTTGCGCTTTGCTCGCCAAGAACCCAGCGCACCGCATCCGCGATGTTGCTTTTTCCGCTGCCGTTTGGACCAACGACGCTTGTTATGCCTTTATTGAATTCCAGAACCGTTTTACCGGCGAAGGATTTGAAACCCTGAAGCTCAATCCGCTTTAAATACATTAAGTTCCCCCGAAGGCTGTAGTCTTAAGTTATTTTAACATACCAACACCCATTTATCCATAATGCGAAAGAGCCCTTCAGGCTTTTTCGCCATATTGCCCGAAGGGGTTTTTCGCATCAAATGGTAATTATTGACATTTATTAACATTTATTGTAATATTGCATTATGACACCTACAAGGCAAATGGCTCCATGCGGAATCTACCACGTGTATAACAGAGGAAATAATGGCGCTGATATCTATCAAAGTGATTCAGATTGTTATGTTTTTCTGAATTTACTCTATAAATATCAGAACATATTTGATTTTAAAATTTACGCTATTTGTTTAATGAATAATCACTATCATTTTTTGTTAAAAGATAATCAACTTTATCTTCCAAACTATATGAATACAATACAAAGCCAATATGCTCAAAAATTCAATAAGAAATATAATAAAAAGGGCCATTTGTTTGAAGGGCCGTTTAGGAGTCGTTTAGTCAAAGGCTCGAATGATTTGTTTTTGCTTATGAAATACATAGTAAGGAATCCTGTTAAAGCAGGCGTTACTAATAATATTCATGAATATAAATGGAACGCTCCAGCGTTAAAGAATCCAACATCTCGATTTATTGAGATAGAATTTATCGAGAATACTTATCCATTATGGTCTGATGTACCATTCTGGGAGTTCTTGGCATCTGAAAAAGATGATTTTCGAATTGCCAAGATTGAAATCCATAAGAAAACACAAAAACAAGCAGCAGCTGAATTTGATAAGATAATCCGACAACTTCGGAATGATGAGAACTTAAGTTTCTTTGATTTAGATTGTAAAGAAAAGAAAGAAGCAATACGAATTGCCAGATATAATGGAATTTCAATAACCCACCTTTGTGAATTTACATCATTTTCTAAGGATATCATTTTCAGAATTGATTATACATCCATACCATACCTATAAGAAATGCGAAAAAACCCTTCGGGCAAATTCGCAATTTTGCCCGAAGGGCTTTTATGGGTTAGAAGGATCCGCGCTTGTCATACTTTTTAAGGGCATTCATCGCTGCGTTCTGCTGGGCCTTCTTTTTACTTTTGCCCTTGCCTTTTCCACAATAGATTCCATTGACATATACATCAACGGAGAAGGTTCTGTCATGAGCAGGCCCCTTTTCACCCTTCATTTCATATCTGGGTTCATCACTGAAAAGGTCCTGGGTGATGTGCTGAAGTTTTGTCTTGTAGTCTTTATTGTCTCCTGAATTGACATACTCATTTATATAACGTGCAAGTTTTTCCAATACAAATTCTTCTGCTTTTTCGAACCCGCTGTCAAGGTAGATGGCGGCAGTTAAAGACTCGAATACATCGGCAAGCACAGATTTATTCTTATTAATTTTCTTCTTCTTTCCTGATGAACCGATGAATATATACTTATCAAGCTGCATTTCGCTTCCGGCGCGTCCCAATGTCTCTCCACATACCGCGTAAGCCCTGGTGACAGTCATTTCTCCCTCGCTTAAATAATGATGTTTATCAAACAGGAACCTGCTGATGATAATCTGCAGAACCGAATCCCCAAGGAATTCCAGTTTCTCGTAATTTACATACTGATCGTGGGAACTATGGGTAATTGCCTGTGACAGCAACTCTTTGTCATAAAACGAATAGCCTATCGACTTTTCTATGTTTCTAATTAATTTTCTATCAAGCATATTTTATGTATATTTCTTTAATATTAAAGTACCGTTATGTCCACCGAATCCGAATGAATTGGACATTGCGTAATTAATCTCCCTGTCTCTTCCTTTTCCTTTTACGATATCCGTTAATCTGCACTCAGGATCCTGCTCAGTCAAATTGATTGTCGGCGGCACGAAATCTTCCTTAATTGACTTTGCTGTTATTATGGCTTCTAATGCGCCGATTGCCCCAAGGCTGTGCCCGGTCATAGATTTTGTCGCGCTGATTGAAACATTTTTTTCATCGTCTCCAAATAAGCGTTTTATAGCCATGGCTTCGGTAACATCATTAAGAAGTGTTCCAGTTCCATGGGCATTTATATAGTCAATATCAGCTGTTGTGATACCTGCATCCTTAAGTGCATTTTTCATGCACCTATAGGCTCCGTCTCCCTCAGGATCGGGGGCAGTAAAATGATAAGCATCACAGGTAGCAGCATAGCCGATTATCTCGGCAATTATTTCTGCTCCCCTATCAAGCGCATGCTGAAGTTCCTCAAGGATTAAAATCGCTCCGCCTTCCCCCATGACAAAACCACTTCGCTTTTTATCAAATGGTTTGCATGCTTCATTAGGATCTTCTACAAAAGATATTGACCGGTTTGCAGCAAATCCTGATAAACCGTACTTAGTCAGTACGGCTTCGGCACCACCGGCAACAACTACATCTGCATCGTTATGCTTTATAAGTTTATATGCATTACCCACAGCATATGTAGAAGATGCGCAGGCCGTCACAGAACACTCGGCTGGTCCTTTTGCGCCAAGGTCTATTGCAATTTTCCCCGCCGCCATATTACATATTAACATTGTAACTGCAAACGGGCTGATTCTTTTGGGACCTTTTTCAAGATAAAGGTTGTGCTGGGCTTCACTTGTCTCAAGTCCTCCGAAACCGGATGCCACATGTACCGCCATCCTGGTTTTGTCAAATTCAGCCTTATCAAGCCCTGACTGCCTATATGCTTGGATAGCGGCCGCAACGGCAAACTGACAAAATCTGTCCAGCCGCCTCGCCTCTTTCCTATCCATGAATTGCTCAGGATCGAAGTTTTTTATCTCTGCCGCAACCTTTGTGGGAAGGTTTTCTGTACTAAACCTTTCCACAAGGGTTATCCCGTTTTTACCGGCCTTGATATTGCCCCAAAACTCATCCAGAGTAAGCCCAAGGGACGATATGACGCCGGCACCGGTGACCACCACTCTCCTGTCTGGCATATTAAACTGTCCTTTCACCGTGAGTGACCTTTTTTATGGGCACGCCCACCGGATATCCAAAACGGGCAGGCCAATGCCTTGCCCGGGATACCTCAATAATCAGACACAAGATATAACTTTATGTCTGAAAACCAGGTAAAAAAGCCCCCGCAGGGGCTGTTTTTACTGATTGTTTGTAATGTAGTCGACAGCGTCTTTTACCGTCGCAATTTTCTCAGCGTCTGTATCAGGGATATCAACGCCGAATTCATCTTCCATTGACATGATGAGTTCAACTATGTCAAGTGAATCTGCTCCAAGGTCTTCAATGAATGATGCTTCAAGAACCACCTGGTCCTCATCTACGCCAAGTTGATCAACTATAATTCCTTTTACCTTTTCAAATACCATTTAACTAACCTCCAAAATTATCTTTTATATACGAGATGGTAACGTAAATATATTACATTACCATACCACCGTCAACATTTAATACCTGCCCGGATATATAGGATGAATCATCACCGGCAAGGAATAGCACTGCTTTTGCTACATCCGATGCCTGTCCGAACCTGTTTACCGGTATACCCTCTAAATATTTCGTCCTAAGTTCATCGCCAAGGGCTGCCGTCATGTCGCTTTCAATGAATCCGGGCGCTACTGCATTACAGGTAATTCCTTTCCTGCCGACCTCTTTTGCAACCGCTTTGCTAAAGCCGATCATCCCGGCTTTTGATGCGGCGTAATTCGCCTGCCCAGGATTTCCAATCAACCCGACAACAGATGAAATATTAATTATCCTGCCCCACTTTTTCTTCATCATGGGTCTTATACACGCCTTTGTGCAATTAAAAACACCCTTTAGATTGATTCTCAGGACAGTATCCCACTCGTCCTCGGTCATTTTCATAAGAAGCATATCCCGGGTTACACCGGCATTGTTGACAAGAATATCAATTGTCCCGAATTTATCGGTTGCATATTCCATCATTCCTCTTACTGCTGCAGGGTCTGATACATCGCATGCGTATCCGGCGCATGAGTAACCGGCTTTATTAAATTCATCGATGGTAGCACTGAAATGACCTGACTCACGGCTTGCGTTGAGCAGCACATTCGCCCCTTCCAGGGCGAATGCCTCTGCTATACGCTTTCCTATTCCCCTGCTTGCCCCCGTTACCAGCACGTTTTTATCTTTAAATTTCATTATTACACCGCTTTCAGGAATTCGATAACTGATTCAAGTGTCTCCATGTTTTCAACATTCATTATCTTTACGTTTCTGTCAGTCTTTTTAATCAGTCCGCTCAGTACTTTCCCGGGTCCGATCTCTATGAATGTATCAACTCCGGCTGCAATCATATTCTTAATTGTATTGGTCCATTTCACTGTATTGCTGACCTGGTCAACCAGCAATCCTTTGATTTCACTTACATCGCTGATTTTTTCTCCGGTCACATTTGCATAAACCGGTATTTCCATACTGCCGATATTAACAGATTCAAGTTCATTAGCCAGTTTTTCGCCTGCGCCCTTCAAAAGGTTACAATGGAAAGGTGCGCTTACCTTAAGCGGTATTACCCTTTTCGCCCCTTTTTCAGCCAGTAATTCACCTGCTGCTGCCAGTGCTTTCAACTCCCCTGATATGACAATCTGTCCGGGGCAGTTATAGTTGGCGCATGCAACATAACCCGTATCAGAGACTTCTTTGCAAACTGCCTCAACAGTATCTTCGTCAAGTGCTATAACAGCTGTCATTCCCCCGACGCCTTCGGGAACTTCTTCCTGCATAAATTTACCGCGTTTTTCTACAAGGGCTGCCGCATCCGCAAAATCAAGGGAACCCGCCAGTACATGGGCTGTGAATTCACCTAAACTTAGTCCGGCGGTATAATCCGGCTTGACGCCTGCTGTTTCCACAGCTTTATATATTGCCCAGCTCGCCGTAAGTATGGCCGGCTGGGTATTCTGTGTAATTTTTAGTTTCTCTTCGGGGCCCTCGAAAACAAGCTCCTTCATATCGTAACCAAGTCTATTCGAAGCTATATCGAAAACTTCAGCCGCTACAGGATAGTTATCTACTATATCTTTGGCCATGCCTACATACTGAGCTCCCTGGCCAGGGAATACAAATGCTATCTTACCCATTATATTTCTCCTTCCAGGCTCATTTTAATGTGACCCGTTATATCTGCTTTTGCAAGTTTGGCTGTTGTTGATATTACATTTTTTATTGCCAGTGCCTTTGAGCTGCCGTGGCTTTTCATTACGAGTCCGTTTACTCCAAGAATCGGTGCTCCGCCTACTATATCAGGATTCATTGGTGTAAAGAATTCCTTTAAATCATTTTTCAATATAATCCCCGCTATCTTTGAAATAAAATTTTTCTTTACCATTCCCTTTAAACTATTAAGGAAATACATTCCCGTTCCTTCTAGGAATTTTAGAAGAATATTGCCGACAAAACCATCGCATACGACAATCTTAGCCTTGCCGTTTATTATATCGTTGCCTTCAATGTTACCAACATAATTAATCTTTGCTGTCTTAAGAAGCTCGTTCGCTTCCTTCACATCAGGAGTTCCCTTTGCATCCTCATGACCGATATTTACCAATCCTACCTTCGGTTCATCCTGTCCATAGAGGGCTGACATATATTCCGTTCCAAAGTGAGCGAACTGAACATAACTTTCAGGTCTTACAGCAGAATTCAAACCTGCATCAATCAAAAGAGTCTCGCCGCCCTTTGTCGGTATTATTGCTCCTAATGCAGGCCTTAGGACACCTTTCATCCTGCCTATAAGTAATAGTGATGCAGTCAGCAGGGCACCCGTGTTACCGGCTGATAAAAAAGCATCTCCTTCTTTCTTCTTCAACATACTAAAGCCAACCACTATGGATGAATCTTTTTTACCCTTGATGGCAGCGGTCGGTTTATCCTCGTTTGTAATTACTTCTGATGTATGACGTATACTAATACGTTTTTTATCATAATTCTCATTACTAAGAACTTCATTTATTATGTTTTCATCGCCAATCAGCGTTATATCATACCCACTTTCACTGTTTACAGCATCAACGCAGCCCTTGACAATGGCGACCGGCGCATTATCTCCGCCCATCGCATCTACCAATATCCTCAAATTCACTTACCTCCAGCTATACGGTTATTAATATGAATTTGCCGCGGAAAACTTCCTTACGGTCTCTGTAAACAAGCACCCATACGACAAAATTGTTGGTTCTGATTCTTTTAACCTCGGCTTTTGCTACGAGCTTATCACCGTAGTTTACGGGAACCTTGTACTTAATGTTCGCAACACCGACAAGAGCAACATCCGCGTCAATAACCGATATGGCCGTTGATTCTGCGAAAGCATATATATAATGCCCCCTGATGATCTCTGATCTTTCGAATGTCATATCTTTGGTCGTTTCAAAAACAGCCACTCCCCGTTCGTTTAGATCCAAATCAAGCAACTCGCCGACTATATCTTTACCGGCAAGCGCCCTGACTTTTTCCTGGGTTCTGCGCGCCATATCCTTGATTCTCTCACGCAATTCCCTGATTCCCAGCTCCAGGCGGTCCAGCCTGACCGTCGGTATGCTGACATCCAGCCTTTTTGCAATTTCCTCATCTGTTAAAAAGGGTTCTGTTTCAATTATTTTCAACAATTTCCCGTGCCGAAGTTTTTTGTTTTTGGAAGCTTTTGTCATAGCCCCCCCTTTATGATTAACATTTATGACCTGCTACTATGAGGTCAAGCTAAGTATAAGTCATTTGTTATTTATTGACAAGTAAAAATCCAGCCTATGTTCGTATTTATCAGTTTTTATTTCTATGACAGGAATAAATATGTATGATTGATATATGGAACTGTACCTTTTGACTATTTATCACACTGTAAGGTTTGATAAATGATATTATATATTCTGAATTAATGCAGGGGGTAAATTTATGTCTGTAATAAAAACTAATGCGATAACTAAAAATTTTAAAACTGTAACTGCTGTCAACAGTCTTTCCATAAACGTAGCAGAAGGTTCAATTTACGGATTCCTTGGACCAAACGGCGCTGGTAAAACAACAACTATCAAGATGCTGACTGGTTTTCTTAAACCGGATGAAGGTGATTTTGAAATCATGGGCAAAAAAGTGGATTTCGGCGATACAAGATATATGAAAAGCATTGGATTCCTTCCGGATGTTCCGTCTTACTATAAATACATGACAGGCCGTGAATTCCTTGAAATGTGCACACATTTCCAAAAAGGCGACGCATCAGGAATACCGGAGTTGCTGAAAAAAACCGGACTTTCCAAAGCAGCGAACCGGAAACTCGGTGCTTACTCCCGCGGGATGAAACAGCGTCTTGGAATCGCCCAGGCGTTAGTAAACGATCCTGAAATATTAATACTTGATGAACCTGTGAGTGCTCTTGACCCTATGGGAAGAAAGGATGTCCTGGATATGCTTGCTGCATTGAAAGGTGCAAAAACCATCTTTTTCTCAACCCATATACTTTCCGATGTTGAAAGAATATGCGACTATGCTGCAATAATTAACGAAGGGAAGTTAATACTCGAAGGAAGTATCGATGAAATTGCCGGCTTAGGCGGAAGTGGACGTATAATCCTTGAAGTTGATTCCGATTCAGTTAAATTGGCTGAATCCATTGCCGGTGCTCCATGGGTACTTGATTTTTCCCGCGATGGCAATACATATTCCATATCCCCCTCTGACGACATAGATGCCGGGCGCGAAATACCATCTCTTCTGGCTTCAGCAGGGGTTTCCCTTATAAAATATGAACATGCTGACCCAACCCTTGAAGATATATTCGTAAAGGTGGTGAATGAAGTATGAAACTTATTTTCTTTAAAAAGGAATTTCATGAATTTTTCAAAACCTACAGGTTTTATGTGCTTTTCGGCGTTTTTGCTTTCTTTGCAGTTTTCAATGCCCCGATAGCAAAGTACCTGCCGTTGATGATGAAAGCCATGCCGGATATGGGAATAATCATCACTATGCCTGAACCGGTTATGGCAGACTCATATATCCAGTTCATCAGTAATTCAACAAATGCTTTTTTTGCATTGATCATAATTTTCATGGGTTCTATATCTACTGAAATTAAAAAAGGGACAATCCTTATGGTCTTGTCAAAAGGTGTGCCGCGTCCGGATTTTTTCCTTTCAAAATTACTAAACGGTTTATTGATGTATACTGTGTCATATGCCATGTATACCCTTGTCTCAATAGCCGGAACATGGATTTTATTCGGCTCCTGGCACTTTGACGGCATACTGATTGCAATTATATCAATATATCTTTTCGGCCTAATAATTATGAGCGCAGCATTTTCTGCAAGTGCTGTTTCGAAATCTGCAGGCCCCGGTGCTTTCGCAGGATTCGGGCTTCTTATTTTACTTCCCCTGACTGACTTTTTCGGCCGTGCAGCCAAGTTCCTGCCAGGCAGACTGATGTCGCTGCCTGTGAAGCTTTTGGATGGCTCGGTACAGGGATCAGGAATCATATGGCCTGCAATCACAACTCTTCTTTTAACCACCATGATGATTACCGCCTCCTTGATCAGGTTTAGAAAGAGAGAACTCTAAATGACCGGATATGAGCGCATTTATAGAGTTTTATCAGAACAGTACCCCGACTGCGTACCATTCATGCCTAAGATTTGGATAAAACTGGCTTGTGAAATAACAGGCACTCCGCTAAAAGATGTGCTTGTGGATTCTTTCAAAGCAATGGAAGTCATTCTGAACGCAGGCAAAATCTGCGGTTTAGACGGAATACGGATCTTCAGGTTCCCGGAGCGCTTAGTAGAATTCAATGATAACGGTGAATTACTTGAACTAAAAAATGGATTCCCCATAGGTAAAGTTGACCTAAAGGGTGGATTGTCCACTTATTTATTCGAAGATAATTCAATAGACATAAGCGACGATTATACAATTGCATTCATACAGTTTTGGAAACAAAAATCTCCTTTGGCCGAAAATTTGAATGACGCTGCAAAAATAGCAGTACCGGAAAAAAGCCTCTATAAAGAGCTTGGTTTTACAAAACACATAAAGCGGATTAAGCAAGAATCCAACGGAATGGCATTAGTCGGCAACTGCGGCTCCCCTACCCTTTCTTTTTATTCTTATTTCCGCGGTGCTGCCTCAGCGCTGATGGATTTTTATGACAATCCGGCCCTGGTGAATTCAATAATGGACAAGGGTGTGGAAATCGCCATTGAAAAAGGCAAATTCTGTATTGACAGCGGCTTAAAAATCCTGCGATTAAATGATTCCACTGCCAATATGAACGTTATTTCACCTGATATATTCAGGGAGTTTATAAAACCGAGGTTCAAGGCTGTTTGCGATGAGCTTCATAAGTATGATCCTGATGTACGGATATATTGCCATAATTGCGGTAATATACTGCCGGTTATGAACGACCTTGTTGAAACAGGCCTTGACTGCATAGCTCCCCTCGATCCATTAGGTGGATTTTCATGCTCTGACGCAAGGGCTGCGGTTCCTTCCGGCTACCCGCTGATGGGAGGAATAGACACACTTTCATTCATTAACAGCTCAGAAGACGAAATTTCCGCTGAAGCACTTTCCTGCATTAACGGCGCAGGGGGAAAAGGTGCTTTCATCCTTGGTTCCGGCTGCGTATTGCCCCCCGGCTCCAGCCCGGATATCATAAGGATGACCTCAAAGACTGCCCATTCATTTGAATTCTGTTAAGAATCCGTAGGATGCCTTGATAGAATTTTCAAATTATCAATTGTATATCTTGGTAAAGAACTATGGTATTTCTAGTTGCACCGAATTACCCGGCACTTTAGTTCCGTCTGAATAGAGAACCGTTATACTGAACCACCATGTTCCGCTGGAAAAATTGCTTGCCGGGGACTCATATCTGGTATCAGTGTAGGTGGTTTTATAGACCAAATAACCGTCCTCGGGATATTTAGGATTGGGATTTGTTTTGGATGCCACAACCTTATATCCCTGGAATAAATCATGTTCAATTACATTCCACTCAAGTACAACATTGTCTTCGATAATAACTCCGAAAATCTCTGCCTCCGGCAGACCTTCTCCCTCAGGAATCTCAATTGCAACTGCGTTGCCCGGCACTTTGGTGCCGTCGCTATACAGTACGGTTATACTGAACCACCATGTTCCCCCTGAGAAATTATTAAATGCAGAAGTAAAGAATGTTTGATCAGGGTCGGTTATATATTTAAGATATCCGTCTTCAGGATAACTGGGATTTTGATTTGTTTTCGATGCGACAACCTTATAGCCGGCAAACTGGGGATGATTGATTTTATTCCATGTCAGGTAAACGCTGTCGCTGCCGGCTTCGCCTAGTAAATTAGCAGGACCCATATCCGAAACCTGCTCCGAATCAGGCACTATAAGATATACGGAGTTTCCCGGAATTTTAGAGCCGTCTGAATATAGGACGGTAATGCTGAAATAGTAGCCTGTCCCTCCCTTGAGACCATTGAAACCTTCATAAACGGACAAACCTGTTGAACCGGGATTAGTTATATATTTAATATAACCGTCTGCCGGATATGCCGGATTAGGATTGCTTCTGCTGGCAACAACTTTATATCCCTGGAATGCTGGGTTATTTATCATATCCCAGTGGAGTATTACATAGTCTCCGGCTACCTCGCCCGAAATCTCGGTTGCATTACCATTATTATCGGGAACTGAATCCGGTACTGTAAGATATATTGAATTACCCGGTATTTTCTGCCCGTCTTTATATAGAACAGTTATGCTAAAGTAAAAGCTTGTGCCGCCTTTTAACCCGCCAAAACCCTGGCTGACTGCCAGTTGTGTGGTAGATTTATCAGTAATATATTTGATATATCCGTCAGCAGGGTAAACCGGGTTAGGATTACTTTCCGAGGCAACGACTTTGTACCCCTGAAATAGGTCCGAATCTATTTCATCCCAGTTAAGAATTACATAATCACCTTCGACATATCCATTCATTTCGGACGCCGAACCTGATTCTGATTCATATATCGGGATTTTAATCTTGACCGCATTGCCGGCGGCCTTCGACCCATCCTTATATAAAACAGTGATGCTGAACCAATAATCAACTCCGGGCTCAAAGTTTTCATAGCTGAATGTCTTTGATGTGACATCTGCGTTAGTAATGTATTTTAGATAACCGTCTTCAGGGTATTTTGGATTGGGGTTGGTTTTTGACGCCACAACTTTATATCCGTTGAATTCGGAATGTACAATCTTCTCCCAGCTAAGTTCAATGCCTGCTTCCTTGGCTGACCCGGAGATAGCCGATGCTACTTTAGGTGCAGGAGTAAGCGATGGTACTGGAGTAGGTGTTGGTGTTTGGGTAGGTGCCGCAGAAGGTTCAGGAGTAGGTTCCGGACTTGGGCTTGGTTCAATCTTAACAGGGATTTCAGCCTGTACTGAATTGCCGTTTGACGTGAATCCCCCCTTAAAAAGTGCTGTTATGCTGAACCAATAAGTTTCTCCCCCTTTAAGGCCGGCAAATCCTTCAGAAATTTCGATTCTCGTAGTCTCCCTATCGGTTATATAGTCAAGATATCCATCGTCAGGATATTGGGGATTGGGATTAGTCTTTGACGAAACCAGTTTATATCCGCTGAATTCATCATGTTCAATCATATCCCATTCCAGAATGAGAACACCATTGGATATGGCTGCTTCAATATTGCAAACAGGCAGTTCAATTGCTTCCATGTCTTCTTTTAGCGAACCTTCCTGTTCATCAGGCTCAAAATCTTCAGGAGTAATCCCCTGCTCCTTGGCATGCTTTTCAAGCAGGTAAATGCCTGCGGATTTTCCTTTTAACTCAGCCTCGGCTTTATCTTCGAGGCTTCCGATAAGGTAAAGGACATGCGCCTCCCCTCCGGTAACATCCGAAACTATGCTGTTGATCTCGCTTTCACTAAGGTGGCCGTTCTCTTCGCCGAAACGGGCAATCAGCACATAATTATCCTGGTCCTCGGTAATATATCCAAGCTTTTTAGCCTCGGATATTATCAGTGGGATTGCTTCTCTAATATCCATCCCAAGGCACTGAATGTTTCCCATCAAATCAAGCGCATCTTCATTCCTTGCCGCGATGCTGATTATCCTGTCGCTGTCATCGACCTCCAGGACAATGCTGGGGTTTATATCAATGGTATAGTATACGGAGTCAGCAAGCATAGGTGTCCCGCCGCGGCTTGAGAACATTAATAATACGGCAACCACAACTAGGGCTGCCGCAGCAGGAATAGCTACAGCCATGGTCCTCCAGAAAACCTTCCTATTGCTTTTATCCTGTTTCCTTATAATTCTTTTCATACGGGTTTTGGTTTTATTAACTAAAATATCATCAGGTTTTATTGTTTTCAATTCAATTTTCTGTAATTGCTTATCTATATCTATCATGACAGTTCCCTCTCCATCATTTTCTTAAGCCTGTCCTTTGCTGTGCTAATCCTTGATTTAACCGTTCCCTCGGGTATGCAACATATTTCAGATATATCCGAATATTTGAGATTTTCAAAATAGAAAAGTTTGATGGGCAGCTTGTATTTATCATCCAACTGCTCTATTTTATTCATCAGCATACTGCTGACGAATTTTTCCTCAACGGATTTTTCAGTATTCTCATTTGATACCAGCATGGACATTGCATGCTCCTTGGAGCTGCGGTCCCTGAAATTATCAGCAATGATACTTTTACGGCGATTCTCTTTTTTATAAATGTCCTTATATTTATTTATACAGATTGTATAAACCCAGTTTTTAAAAGATGTGTCTTTGTAACCGGACGCCCCCCTGATTACATTGAGCCAAGTGTCCTGAAACAACTCATCGGCATCATGCCTGCTGTATGTGAGGCGGAAGCATAAATTGTAAACATCATCTTTATACATGTCCACTATTTGTTCCATGGCAAGAATATCTCCCTTAACAAAAGCTTTAAGAAGTTCTTGTTCTGCGCGCATACTGATCTCCTCTTAACATGTATTAACGATGACTAACAAAAAAAGTTCGGCTTTTTATAGAATTTTATGAAACGGTATAAAGCCGTATTCCCGTTCCGATGATAAGCACGGTTATATGTGACGCGCCTTTTTATTTATGATACTATCAATTTCTGAAATTTCCAAGCCCCCCATGGAATGTGTTTGTTCAAATATGATCTTCCCTTTTTTCTTCAGGACAACGCTGATATCCGCATCAAGACTTTCCCTGATATCCCTGGCCATACCTGCTGCCACAGGGGCTTTAAGCACACTGGCTTCAGATGATTCTGCTTTTATGAATAACTCGAGATTAAACTTCTTTATCGTTATTTCAACACATCTCTTATTCCTTGCCAGCTTAGTTACTTTACTAAAATTATATGTGGCAAACCTATGTTGAACCCCGTTATACATAATTACGGCTATCAATCCCTTGAATTTTAGAAAGGAATAAGGAATGCTTGCATATGAGCACATACATGAGTATTCTCCATACCTATTGCTTTTCCCATTGCATTGGAGCCAAAGCCAGCTCTCAGGGAAAGACTCCCCCCAGTCCTTTTCTATATATCCGCTCAGTTTAGTAATATTCTTATCTTCACCATTTATTTTAACGAAGCCGACGGCATCATGACTTAAGCTTATTACTCCATGATTGCACTGCATTCCGGGAAAATATGAAAACGGGCCCATTATTGAAGGCGACAGAATATTAGTTTTAAGGAGTGTGTGATTTGCATAATCAAGATTCGCTTCTATGACGGATATCTTCATTATCAATGTCAAGAATCATATTATTCATTGAAAAGAAATTGCCGCTGATATTGATTTCAAACTTATTCTCATTAATTTTAAATTCATCAACCGGATACTCAATATAGTGACTGCTTCCATTATTAAGAACCTGAATGAAACAGTGGTCCTCATTCTCATTCCTGCCTTTGTATATACCGGGAATAACCGCTAATGAAAATCCTGTTTTCTCTGAGATATGCTTAAAATACCATCCTTCGAAATAGGGACGGCTTTTTTCAGTACCATGATAGAGTTCCGGTGTTCCTGGCAGCAGTTTATGAGACATTTTTAAATCCTTATCTAGAAAAGTGAACTAATGCATTTTTTTGCATTGTACTTAATCTTTTCTTCGTCAATGGTTTTTAGTTCCCTTTTTTCCATTACTATCTTACCGTTTATGATAACTGTATCTACGTCAGATCCTTTTGTACTGTAGGCCAGTGCATTAACCGGGTTTAGGAACGGCGTGTTGTGGACAGTATCCGTATTTATAAGTATTATATCCGCGTTCATACCCTTTTTCAGCATGCCTGAATTTTTAAAGCCAATGGCCTTTGCTCCGTTGGCTGTTGCCATTTCAATTGTTTCTGCAGCTTTTATTATTGTTGGGTCAAGGTTCCTGCCCTTATGAATGACAGCCGCAAGGGCCATTTCCCCGAACATATCAAGATCATTGTTGCTTGCAGCCCCATCAGTGCCAAGTGAAACCTGCAAGCCTTTTTGAATCATACGTGGTATTGGTGCAAAACCACTGCCAAGGAACATATTGCTTGAGGGACAGTGAACGGGTGAAACTTCTTTTTCACGCAGAATATCTATTTCTTCATCATCGACCCAAATCATATGGGCAGCAGTTGCATGAACATCCAATAGACCGCACTTTAAAAATTCTCTTATTGGGCTGACTCCATATTTTAAGATGCTATTCTCTACTTCAGCCTTCGTTTCATGCATATGGCAATGAATCATAGTATCAGTTTCAGCTGCGAATTGAGCTGATTCTAAAAGTCCTTTTTCTTCGTAAAGATACACTGAATGTACTTCCAGTGATGTTTTGAGCAGCCCTCCCCCGGCATTATTATATGTAGTATTAAATTCATTCCATGCTTTCTTTGCGTCGTCAAAGCTGTTGTTATTTTCACGCGATGTAAGCAGTCCCAGCGATATATTCGCCCTAATGCCAGCCTCTAGTGCGGCTTCGGCAGTAATACCGACTTTAAAGTACATATCAAGAAAAGAGGTAGTGCCTGATTTAATCATCTCAGCTATGGCCAGCATCGAACCATTCCTTATATGCTCGTCAGTAAGTTTCGCCTCAATAGGAAAAATCCCTTCCTCCAGCCATTTCTCCAGCGGCTTGTCCGTTATGTAATTTCGCATTAAAACCATTGAAGTATGAGAGTGCGCATTCTGCAATCCGGGCATGGCAAGCATATTTTTCCCGTCTATCACCCTGTCCGCTGCAATTTCCTCATGCCCGATATAACTGATTAAATTATCTAGTATTCCGATATTCCCGAAACCAGCATCCATACAGGTTGCATCACCGGTTATTATCCTTGCATTTTTTATTAATAAATCCATGGTCTATCCTTCACTCATTATTAAAGCATATCTGAAATCAATATCTTAAACTTCCCAGCTTCCGAGGTATTCTTCCTGTTCCTCCGTCAGGTCATCAATTGATATACCCATTGATTCAAGCACCCTCTGTGCTACAAAATTATCAATCTGTTCCGGAACCTTAAGTACTGCCTTTTCAAGATACTCTGATTCTTCCGCAATAAATTTAGCCGTCAGCGCCTGCACTGCAAAACTCATATCCATAATTTCAGCCGGATGCCCGTCAGCACAGGCAAGATTCACAAGCCTGCCTTCGCCAAGCACATTGACTATCCTTCCTGAGGGCAACTCATAACCGACAATATTTTTCCTTTGATCAATTTTAAGCACGGCATGCTCCTCAAGCTGGTCCATGGCAATCTCAACGTTGAAATGACCTGCATTGCTTAATATCGCCCCGTTTTTCATTTTCATGAAATGCCTTGATTCAATTACATCCTTGCACCCGGTTACTGTCACGAAGAAATCCCCCAGAGGTGCAGCCTCTTCCATAGGCATAACACTAAAACCATCCATAACGGCTTCTGCAGCCTTGACCGGATTTATTTCAGTAACTATAACCTTTGCACCCAGGCCCTTTGCCCTTGCTGCTACACCCTTCCCGCACCAGCCGTAACCTGCTATGACAGCAGTCTTACCCGCAACATTGAGATTCGTCGTTCGAATTATTCCGTCCCAAACAGATTGGCCGGTTCCATAACGATTGTCAAAAAGGTGCTTGCAGTCTGCATCATTAACGGCAAACATAGGGAATTTTAGTTTTCCTTCTTTTTCAAGAGCCCTTAGCCTAATAACCCCTGTTGTGGTTTCCTCGCATCCGCCCAGAATGTTCTCACTTAGTTCTGACATATCAGAATGAAGCAGATTTACAAGGTCACCCCCGTCGTCAATTATGATATCCGGACCGAATTCCAGCGCTCTGCGGATGTGCATGTTATACTCCTCAGGAGTAGCTCCGTGCCATGCAAATACTTCTAGCCCATCTTTAACCAGCCCCGCTGTTATCGCATCCTGTGTTGATAGAGGATTGCTTCCGGTAACCCTGACATGAGCTCCGCCTGCGTGCAGTACCTTTGCCAGATATGCTGTCTTTGCCTCAAGATGGACAGATACTGTTATTTTCAGTCCTTTGAATGGCTTTTCCCTGCTGAATTCCTCCTCAAGGGCTGAAAGGATGGGCATCCTGCTTTTTACCCATGCGATTTTTCTCGCGCCCTCATCTGCCAGTGATATATCCCTTATTAAATATTCCATATCATACCTCCAGTCTTTTAACTATGGTTTTTACATATTTCATGAACTGGTCCCTGACCCGTTCGGTTGTTTCCATGACCTCTTTATGAGACAAAGGTTTGTCAAGCATCCCGGCAGCCATGTTGGTAATGCATGATATACCGAGTACATTCATACCCGCATGGTTCGCCACAACCGCTTCGGGCACCGTCGACATACCGACTGCATCAGCTCCAAGCCCCCTCATTGCCCTGATTTCAGCAGGTGTTTCATACTGGGGACCCTGCGCAAAGCAATATACTCCTTTTTCAACAGGAAGTCCTATTTTCTCGGCGCATTCTTCTGCTATCCCGATATGCTTTTTACTATATACTTCGCACATATCCGGGAAACGGGGGCCAAATTCATCAATATTCGGCCCGGCCAGCGGAGACGGTCCGATGAATCCGATATGGTCGGTTATCAACATAAGGCATCCTTCTGTAAAATTCTCATTTATACCGCCGGCTGCATTTGTAATAAGCACATCATTTATTCCCAGCAGTTTCATAACACGGATTCCGAAGGCCGCTGTCTGCATGTCATACCCTTCATAAAAATGGAACCTGCCCTTCATTGCAATCACTTTCTTCCCTGATAATTCCCCGTATATAAGTTTACCAGCATGTCCTTTAACCGTCGAAACAGGGAACTCGGGTATATCCTTATAATCAAAGGAAACAGACTTAACGATTTCTTCTGCCAAAGCCCCAAGGCCTGAGCCAAGAACCATTCCGATTACCGGGGGTTCAGGAAGCCTCTCATTAATATATTCACAGGCTTTTCTGACTTTTGATAGATAACCTTTCATATCATAACCTCTCAATCTTCACTACCTGCTTTTCAGCCATGGCTTCATGAGCGCTGAATCCGATGAGGTGCCCGTATATTGAATCACCGAGTTCAGTTGTTGAAATTGATGTTTTACCTCCCTGGATATATTCAATAAAATCCTCTGCCAGCCGGGAATCCCCTCCTCCATGGCCGTCGGTTTCTACATCTATAACTACTTTTTCCTCGCTATAAAACGGAGCTTTCGTCATATCAGGTATTCTTACATAAAACGTCTTGGATTCCATTTCACCGTAAATTTCGCCCTTTGTGCCGACAATATGTATTGTTCTTTCAGGCTTAGCTGTTGCTCCTAAAAGATTGTGGCTTACTGTGCTGCCGTCTTCAAATTCAATAATTACCGTCTGGTGGTCCACGACATTATTATCGCATTTCCATACGCATTTCCCGTATGGATTATTTTCACCAAGGCTCCAAAGAAGCCTTTCTTCCGTATCCCTGTCATCATATGCATCAAGGTATTCCCTGACATAGTAACCCCATGTTTCGCAATTCAGATACATTTTCTTTGCATCGAATTCGCACATATCGGCAATTTTGCAATCCACCGTGCATTTCTCCCCTGCACCAGGAGGGAAGTTTCTATCAATGAAGTTGAACAATCCGCCCATGCTGGCTACATAGGCCGGTGTCGAGTCGCTTTTCATCCATGTGATTATATCAAGGTCATGACAGCATTTTGACATCATCATCTGCGAGCCGCATACATTGCTATTTCCCCACTTACCCCTGCAGAAAGCAGTTGAGTAGTGGTGGAAGCTTACATTCTCCTCTGTGACCATTGAATGTATTTCACCTATCTCCCCGGCAAGGATTCTTTTTTTTATTTCAACGTAAAACGGTGCATATCGTAGGACATGGCATACCATGACCCTGCAGTTTTTCGCTAGAGAAAGCCGGTAGATTTCCAATAGCTCTTCTTTATTAAGGCAAACAGGTTTTTCAATTAGCATATCCATGCCGGCGTCTAATATCTTTATTGCCGTTTTATAATGGTCCTGGTCCATGGTTGCGTTTATTACCGCATCCGTTTGTAAACCCGATGCTATAAACGAGTCGCAGGAATCGAACCTTTTATCCGGGTCTACGCCGAACATGTCGCCGGTTATTTGCCGTCTGTACCCAATTGGTTCCGCTATTGCGACAACTTTCATTTTATCAGGTCTTTCGAGTGCATATTTCGCATATGCGCGTCCCCTGCTGCCGCACCCTACTATTGCTATTCTGACTGCATTGCCCATTTATGCCCCCCTGAAAAAGTTATATCCCAATTATACAACAAAACCGGCAGCTCCTTTCCCTGAATTTACAATGATGTGCTGCGGTTTATACAAACCCCTTTACTTGAAAGATATTGCGTTTTATACTTGACGAAACGGGGGTGCGCTATGCCGGGGAAAAAGAGAAAAGAAACAATTGACGTAACCATACAGATACTTGAAAAATCAGATGGCAACAGACCGGAACGGGAAGAATGGTTCATTGACCAGGGACTCGGCCTGTTTATTCACTGGAGCCTCGACTCAATAATCGGTTCCGTCATTTCCCATTGGATGGTCGGGGCTGATAAAGAGCAACTGAGAAAAATGTATGAGAATCTTCCGGCGCTCTTTAATCCATATAGATTTAATCCGATTGACTGGGCGCGTATAGCAAGGACAGCAGGTATACGGTATTCGCTCTTCACTACAAAACATCATGCCGGTTTTTGCATGTATGACACTAAAACGACTGATTTTAATATTATGAATACTGCATTCGGACGCGATGCTACAAAAGAAATAATGGATGCTTTCAGGGATGCAGGAATCCATACGGGGATTTATTTTTCACCATTGGATTTCACTTGGTGCCTGAACGCCGGAAAAGAACTTCATTTCATGACGCCTGAGGTAGTTCCGGCGAACAACCCCGGCCTTATGGAATACAACGAAGCACAGATAAGGGAGCTATTCAAAAACTATGGCCCTATTGAAACTGTTTTCTTTGACGGCCCGCCTGCCAATCTTAAGGATGTGGTCTGGGAGCTGAATCCGGACGCGGTCATATCCCGGAGCGAAATGCCTACACCCGAGATCCGCCTGCCTGAGAATATAATAAATGAACCTTGGGAAGCCTGCTATTTCATGGGCAACTCTTGGAATTACAAAGCAACAAATGAGAATTACCGTACCGGAACTCAAATCATTAACCTCCTGATAGAAACGCGGTCCAAAGGCGGAAATTTTGTTATTAACATCTCCCCAAACCATTATGGAGATATCCCCCATGAACAAGAACGCATACTTCAGGAAATCGGCTTGTTCATGTTCTTCTGCGATGAAGCGATTTATGACGTACGTCCCTGGCATGTACCACAGGAAGATGGATTTTTCTTTACCAGGAAGAAAGACACTGATACGGTTTATGCATTCGTCATGAATGACCCATGGCCCCATGGCGAGAGACGTTCATACACTATAAAAAACATCATGGCTACAGATAAATCAGCAATTGAGATTGTCGGCCAGTCAGGCAAAGTATGGGAACATCATCCCGGAGCAGATAATGAGACCCGATGGAAACAGGATGAAAACGGGCTTCATATTGACGCCCGGCGAACTTTCAGACCTTATTCATCCAGAGATTGGCCTAACCCGGTCATCTTTAGAATAACAAACGCAAAATTCCCCCATTGAACAAATTTCGAAGATCAGACCTTAGTTCATCTATTTAATCTGCATAAAAAGGGCTATTTTCCTATAGACAACAACCCTTTTTATTACCTCCGACATAGCGTTGGTAGTAGATTATATGACCAACTACCAATACCACCGTAATTATGTTAAAATTTATCTATCAGTGGGGAATTTAACTAAACAATAATAAAAATCAATATTCGGAGGTATTAATATGCGTAAAGGTTTCGACCCTATCTACACATCTTCAAGGAAGATAACCGACTTAAAGGATATGCTTTACAGCGGCCTTGAACTTTTCGGTGGCCGCCCGCTCTTCCTGGAAAAAAGTAAGGAAACACAAAAATATGAAACAGTGATTTATAAGGATTATGTCAAGGAAGTTGAGTATCTAGGCACCGCATTGATGGCACTGGGTCTTAAGGATACCAATCTTTCTGTAACCGGCGAGAACAGATACAGATGGTCTGTCGGCTATATGGCAATAGTCAATGGTGTTGGAACTGTTGTTCCCATCGACAAATTGCTGCCAATTCATGAAATCATGAACATTGTCGACCGAGTTTCACCGGCGGCGATTATTTACTCCGGCAAAAAAAGCGAGGAAATGAAGCAGGTTGCAGAAAAATCAGATGCGGTTAAATACTTTATCGGGATGGATCTAAAACCTGAAGAAGCAGACGGCAGGTTCCTTTCATATGACAGTGTCATAGCAATGGGTAAAGAGGAAATGGAAAAAGGCAACAGAAATTATCTCGACGCAGTAGTTGACCCCAAAGCCACCAAGATTCTTCTCTTTACATCAGCTACGACTTCAACTTCAAAAGCTGCCAAATTAACCCATTACAACATTGCTTCCAATATAATGAGTGCCGTTACTGTCATATATATGGATGAAAATGACAGATTCCTTTCATTACTGCCCCTTCACCACACCTTTGAGTCAACCTGCGGATTCCTGTTGCCAATTTATATGGGCGCTTCAATTGCCTATTGTGAAGGCTTGAAGTATATCGTTGACAATCTAAAGGAATCAAAAGCAACTATAATGCTTGGTGTGCCCCTTCTATTTGAAGGAATGTATAAGAAACTTTGGAAAAAAGCTGAGCTGGGAGGTTCTGCCGATAAACTACGCAAGGCTTTGAAGATTTCCAACTTCCTAATGAAATTAAAAATTGACGTAAGGAAGAAGTTGTTCCACTCAATTTATGAAGGATTAGGAGGGACCATAAGAATGTTCATCAGCGGGGCTGCCGCTATGACACCCGAGGTTGCAGAATTCTATAGAAATATCGGGCTTAATTTCTTCCAGGGCTACGGACTTACAGAAACAGCTCCCATTCTCTCTGTAAACAGCGATACCGATTTTATAGATGCTTCCGCCGGAAAAGCAATTCCTGGTGTAGAAGTTCAGATATGGGAACCAAATGAAGAAGGCATCGGCGAAATCGTAGCCAAGGGGCCGAATGTAATGGAAGGGTATCTTGACGAACCTGAATTGAATAAAGAAATATTCGAGGGCGGATACTTCCATACAGGCGATATGGGTTACATGGATGATGCCGGTTTTATATTCATCACCGGTCGTAAAAAGTGCGTTATTGTATCTCAGAACGGTAAAAACATCTATCCTGAAGAGATTGAACTTCTTATTAATGTCTACCCGTTTGTAATAGAATCCATGGTATGGGGCAGGATTCCCGAAGGAACCAAAGAAGAAATAATAACTGCTTCTATTTATCCTGATGCTGAGGCAATCCAGGCTGAATTCGGCAAATCCGACCCTGCATTTGTTGAGGCCAAAATTAAGGAAATGATTCATGAAGTCAATTCAAAGTTAGTAGACTATAAAAAGATTAAAGATGTTAGGCTCCGGGATAAGGAATTCGTAAAAACCACTACAAGCAAAATTAAGCGTTACGTCCCTGAAAACAGGGAATAGCATATTTCTTTTTCATTTTTATGTAGTCCGGAACGCAATGTTCCGGACTTTTTTTTGGAGCAACAATAAATATTACCGGCAATTTCTATATGGTAATAGTACCTATAAATTGACAGGTCATATAAACCATCCACTAACTGCCGGTAATATGGTACAATTATTTTACTAATTAAATTTAAATGCAGACAAAAACGATTTTACGGAGGTATTTTTATGCGCAAAGGATTTGACCCTATTTACGAAAGCAGGCCAGTCACTGACCTGAAAAATCTTCTATACAGCGGGCTTAAGCTGTATGCCGATCACCCGCTGTTTCTTGAAAAAAGTAAAGGGACCGGAAAATTTGAAACGATTCTATACAAGGATTATGTAAAAGAAGTCGAATATCTTGGAACAGCCCTGGTTGATCTTGGACTAAAAGACAAATATATTGGTGTAATGGGAGAAAACAGGTACAGATGGGTTACCTCATACATGGCAGTAGTCAATGGAGTAGGTACTGTAGTTCCGATAGACAAGGAATTGCCAGTTAATGAAATTCTAAACATTATTGAGCGCTGCTCCCCCTCCGCTATTATCTTCTCAGGTAAAAAATCAAAGCAGATTGAAGAAGCAGCTGCCCAGTCGCCGGATGTTAGACATTTTATCGGGATGGATATAACTCCGGAGGATGCAGACGGCAGGTTCTTGTCCTATGATGCAGTACTTGCCAAAGGAAAAGAACTTATCAATGGCGGAGATACCGGCTACACAAGTGCAGAAATTGATGCCAAGGCCATTAGAATCCTGCTTTTTACATCTGCGACAACCTCCCAGTCAAAGGCTGCCAAACTTTCGCATTACAATATTGCTGAAAACCTGATGTCAATGTCAACAATAATCAACATCAAAGAAAACGACCGTTTCCTTTCTATACTACCGCTTCACCATACTTACGAATGCACATGCGGTTTCATGTGCCCATTGTACCGAGGCGCGTCAATTGCCTTCTGCGGGGGTCTTAAGCATATAGTCGATGACATGAAGGAGTCCGGTGCAACAGTCATGCTGGGAGTGCCATTATTATTTGAAAGTATGTATAAGAGACTATGGAAAAAAGCTGAAGCAGCAGGTTCTGCAGACAAGATGCGCAAGGCACTGAAAATTTCGAATTTCCTGATGAAACTTAAAATAGATGTTAGACGAAAATTGTTCAGTTCCATCTATAACGGCCTTGGGGGCAATATCAGGATGTTCATCAGCGGCGCCGCCGCAATCTCTCCTGAAGTGGCAGTTTTCTTCCGAAGCATCGGATTAGCTTTCCTTCAGGGCTATGGCCTTACTGAGTGTTCCCCCATTCTTGCATTGAACAGCGATATAGATTTTGTTGACGCCGCTGCCGGCAAAGCCATTCCAGGGGTGGAAATCCAGATATGGGAACCCAATGAAGAAGGCATAGGCGAAATAGTTGCAAAAGGCCCTAATATCTTTGAAGGGTATCTCGATGCCCCCGAAACCAACGAGGAAATTTTCGAAGGTGGTTACTTTCATACCGGTGACATGGGGTATATGGACGACGAGGGTTTTGTATTCATTACCGGCCGAAAGAAATGCGTCATAGTCACTCAAAACGGAAAGAATATTTACCCAGAGGAAATAGAATTGCTCATTAATGCTTATCCTTTTGTGATTGAATCCATGGTTTTCGGAAAACTGGTCGAGGGCTCGAAAGAAGAAATAATAACAGCCTCCATTTTCCCTGACCTTGAAGCATTCGATGCTGAATTTAAAAACTCAAGCTCTGAGTTCGTTGAGGGGAAAATCAAGGAAATGATCCGCGAAATCAATACAAAACTGATAAATTATAAGATGGTTAAAGACATTATCATAAGGAATAAAGAATTCATAAAAACCACAACCAGTAAAATCAAACGTTATGTTCCTGAAAATAAAGTCTAACTAACAAATCTTAATATATTGACATAAGCCCGGGGTTCCCCGGGCTTGTAGTATCTTCGCAAAATTTGTACCAATCATCCGTCGGATGATTGGATCATTTTAGTATCTGCCATATTTAATTGTTTCATCAATCATCGCTATATAGTTGTGAAATGTTTTCGGTGACAACGGCGTGTTGATTGGCGCAGCAGTGGCCATCATGATATATCCTGTATCACCCTTTGCCATATCAATGGACTGGCGGACTATTTCGCGGACTCGCTCCGGTGATGAGTTCTCAAGCTCATGGAGTTCCATCCCTCCCATCAGGCAGAGCCTGTCCCCGCATTTTTGTTTCAGGTATGCCAGATCGCAGTCACCATCAGGCGGAGGTTCGCAAGGATCAGTCGCCATAGCCTCTGTCATAAGGAAATCATCCAGTACTTCCTTTATTCTCCCATGGCAGTGAATCCTGGGTATTCCCCCGGCTTCCTTGATTTCCCTGCACATTACTATCAAATATTTTGTCACGATATCATAGAACATTTTGGGTGAAAGATACGGCGGCGTTGCATATTCCGGCCCGCAGATTCTGAACATAACATCTTTTACATCACTCTTAAGCACTTGCCTTAGATGATGCATCTGAACCTCGAAAATAGCATCCAGAAACCGCCTCATGATTACAGTTTCTGTTATACAGTATACTAGAAACTGCCCCATTTCTATGATGTGCGCTCCTTCTCCGATGGGATCAGCCGGCGATAACATTACTATTCCGCTGTCACCCACTTCTTCCTTCTGGAGCATGACCTCGCTCATATCGACATCCGTTGCCTTATATGGCAGGGCTTTAATATATGCCTCCACATCTTCAAGGTCCTTGCAGTAATGTTCAATGGTCCACCAAGTGTTGACATTATCCATTTTCTTTTGCAGCATGCGAAGGTCACGACTGGGAGCATGGATAATACTTTCAGACCACTGGCAGTCTTTCCCCCTCCACTGCCGGTTCTCATAAAGCCTGAATGAACCTCTATTTTCACCGGTCATATATATACGGTCCGCATATTCAGCAAGGTAGTCCATTAATTCCTTATATGTCGGATCAGTCGTATAGAAATTGTCCTTACGCCATCTATCCAGTTCATAACCTGAAAAAGGCACTCTGTCCACAGGCTGAAGTTTGGCGCATGCCAGTAATCGTTCCCTTGAATTCATATCAGACCGCCATTCTATTCTTTTTTGAATTTTCTATAATCACATATAAGACAATAAATACGACCCCACAACCTGCCAGAACTATCAGATTAGTGCTGATTTCGCCAAGTCCATTGCCTTTCATCAGCCCTGCAATTCCATCAGTAAACCAAAATTGAATTGTTCCCCGGGCTATTTTCTGCATTGCGTCCGGCATCCACTCAACTTGCCAGTAGCAGCCGCCTAGCATGCAGGTAAGAGTCAGGAAAACCACGTTGACTGCCATTACTGCACTCTCAGATTTTCCAAGTGACACAAGGAATAATCCAAACGGTATGGCAGCCATATAAAATACGGTTATTAGGATAACAAACTGTCCAAGGGGCAGCACTTCAGATAAATTGAAAACATTATACATAACCGTAATTGAAACAATAGCATGAATAGCAGCAAAGAACATACATGCCATAATATGACCTGCCATATACTGCCATGGCGAGACCGGTCCACTCATAATCCTTTGATAAGTACGGTGCACTTTTTCCCTGAAACCAAGGGCACAAATTGCCCATATGCCGAACAAGGAAGCGAATGTGTACATACCGAACCCTGCCCTTGTACCAGATACTTTATTGAATATGTCAGTCACTTCTATAGACTCAACTGTTGCATGCCTGTCTTTATAATCGCTTATAACCCTGTCATAATCATCCGCATTGTCAAGAAGTTTTCCCGCTTTGTATAGTATGGATATTTTCTGTTCTAAAAAACCCCTAAGCCAGCCTGTAACAGCCACCCCCTCAATTGACATCACCTCTACCAGAACCTGTTCAGATCCATCCCGCAGATAATTTTCAAAGCCTGCAGGAATATTTATACCTGCCCTGACATCTTTTTTCCCGACCGCCGTTTCTAAATCAGCTGCGCTGAATTCTTCTACACTATATTTATCATTATTTTCTAAATACTCAACCAGCTGCCTTGACGATTCGCTCCTATCAGCATCGGACACCCCTATTGCAATTGATGAACTTTGACCGGAAGATACAATCATCATGAACAATACTGCAAGTACCGGCGGTATTACAATGTACACAAGTATATCAACCTTTTTCTTAAGCCGACCCTTTATACTATTCCCGGCAATTCTGAAGACATTACCCATTGGCAATCCTCCTGTTTCTGTTTAGTACTGCAACTACTGCTGTTGAGAAAACGGCTATACCAAGGCAGATAATAATAGCTGTAAATGCAGTTTTATTATCATTCAGGTAGATGGCATCAAAAATACCATGGTTAATCCAATACATGGGTGAGATTTTTTTTATGGCCAGAATTACACCGGTGCCTCCGATATGCGTGTATCCATCCCCCAGGAATACTATGGCAGGGATTACTATCTGCGATACTCCGGCAATTGCATTTTCACTTTTTATGGTCAGCCCCATTAAAGTTCCAATGGATGATATCATTATGATTTCAGCAAATACTACCAAAATTCCAATGCCGAGAGCATTACCCCAATAAACATTAAACAACAATATACCGGCAGTGAAAATGATTATCGCCTGTATCATAATAAGAACAATATTCCCAAGAGCAGTCCCCCATTGATATGTAAGGATATTGGCATCAGATGCTTTAATTCTATCTTCAGTCTTATTAAGCCTGTTTCCTGCAAAATATGTACCGAGAAAAATTATACCGTAGAATATGAACATAGTTGACATTGACACTCCATAATAATCCATAGCGCCCGCAGTCCTCTGCCTGTCAAAAGTAACTTCCTCTGTAAATCCGGATTCGTTTATACTCCCGGCATCCTGCAGCTTTGAAGGGTTCGTCATAGCAATTTCATACATCAGATTGTAATCGTCGGCAAAAGCTTTGATAATAAGCTCCCCAAGAGATGAATCAAAGTTATAATAACTGTTTTTATATAATGTAATCCTTTCACCGTCAATCACAATATATGCAGCATATTCATTCCTGACAATCTTTTCTTTTCCGGCCTCGACATCATCGAATCTGGTTAATGTAAAATACTCGTTTTCACCAGTCATATACTCTGTGAAAGCGGCTGACATCTGCGATTCTTCGGAAACTGTGTATATCATGGAAGCCGCTACGACCGTTTCATTGTCATCGCCCCCATCACCCATTATTCCGCCGAACGCGCTGCCGAGAATCCATATTAACAGCAATGGGAAGGCAAGCATTATAAGAAAGAAAAATTTGTCACGGACCGTACGCTTTGCATATAGTATGAAAAAACTAAAAAACTTCATATTTTAATCCCTCAGCGTCCTTCCGGTCATTGAAAGGAATACATCCTCCAGATTGGGCACCCTGCTTTCCAGCTTGTGGATTTCCGAACCAGTCTCTGCAGTATAACGGACTATACTGTCAAGGATTCCTTTTTGTCCATTATGTTTCAAAAGGATACCGTTTTCTTCAAGGTGTGCTTCGATAATACCATCGGCTCCGGCTACAAGTTTGACCAATGCATCCATATCGCCTGTTGCCTCAATAAACAGCAGTTCATTCTCAGAAACCGTCTTTTGAAGTTCTTCCAGTGTACCTTCGGCAATAATTTTTCCATAATCAATTATGCCTATCCTATCACACAAGGTCTCCGCTTCTTCCATATAGTGAGTAGTATAAATGACAGTCATTCCGCGTTTATTTAATATTTTTATGGACTCTAATATATGATTCCTGGACTGTGGATCTATGCCTACTGTAGGTTCATCCAGAAACAGTATATCCGGCTCATGGCAGATCCCGCAGGCAAGATTCAGCCTGCGTTTCATTCCTCCTGAATATGCCTTTGCACGGTCTTTTCTGCGATCAGTCAGGCTGACGAACTCTAAGGCACTTTCCACACTTGCTTTTTTCTCTTTGCCTTTTAAACCATAAAGTGACGCAAAAAATGCGATGTTTTCATATGCGGTTAAATCTTCGTAAATTGCCAGATCCTGTGGTACGAAACCCATCCGTCCCTTAACCTTCTTACTCTCTTCCGGAAGGCTGCTGCCAGCGACTGACAGACTGCCAGAATCAGCTTTTACCAGCCCGGCAACTATATTAATGAATGTACTTTTCCCGGCTCCGTTAGGACCCAATAGTCCGTAGATTGTTCCTTCCTCTATAGATATGTCCAGTCCGACAAGGGCTTTGATATCCTTATAATTCTTCTTGAGTCCTTTGCATTCAATTATCATAAATACACTCCTTAGAATTTATACACCCATTTATACTGCAGTTTCCTGCGCATATGTAGATTATAATATCTACATGCCTTTTGCACAAGAAATCAACTCAAATTATCATTTTTCAATATATATGATAGACACTCTGCGGTTTGTTGCATTTAATACCTCCATATGTTATATTTTTAGCTGAATTTTTGAACAGTTTTGGAGGTCTTAAATGAAAGATTTAAAAGGAGCTTGTATCTTCGGACAATCCGGCGGACCAACATCCGTTATCAATGCAAGCGCTGCCGGGGTTTTCACCCAGGCATTGAAAGAAGAGTATATAACAAAGGTTTACGGAGCGGCACATGGAATTAAAGGAATCCTTAATGAGGATTTTTATGATATGGCTCAGGAAGACGCTGAACAGTTTGAACTTTTAAAGACAATGCCTTCCTCGGCACTTGGTTCTGTCAGGTATAAGCTCAAGAATCCTGATGATGATGACACCGATTACCGCAGGATTCTTGAGGTATTTAAGAAATATAACATCAGGTATTTTTTCTACAACGGCGGCAACGACTCAATGGATACCACAAATAAAATAAGTAAATTCCTTCAAAAATCCAGTTATGAATGCAATGTCATGGGCGTCCCCAAAACAATAGACAACGATTTAATGGGAACCGACCACTGCCCAGGCTACGGAAGCGCAGCAAGGTATGTTGCAACGACCCTAATGGAAATCTATCAGGATGCACGTGTCTATGATACGCCTATGATAACTGTTGTTGAAATCATGGGAAGGAATGCCGGCTGGCTCACTGCTTCGGCTGCCCTGGCTTCATATAAGGGCTCAGGACCTGATTTGATATATTTACCTGAAGTTCCCTTCACAATGGAAAAATTCTTAAGCGATGTCCGCAAGGTATATGATGAAACAAGTAAAGTAATAGTAGCTTTCTCAGAAGGCTGCAAGGACGAAAACGGAACATATATCGCGGAAATGGGTGCTGAACTGGCAAAAGATGCCTTCGGACATGCACAGCTGGGCGGAGCTGCCTCAGTACTTGCCAACAGGTGCAAGGAAGAGTTCGGCTGCAAGGTGCGCGGTATTGAATTCTCACTCATGCAGAGGTGCGCAGCTCATCTTGGCTCTAAAACTGATGTTGAGGAAGCATTCAGGGCAGGTCAGAAAGCTGTAAAAGCTGCGGTCTCCGGTATAACCGACCATATGGTTGCTTTCAAACGCGTAATGGTTGACGGCAAGTACACCTGCGAATTAAAACTAGTTAACCTGAGTTTATCCGCCAACACCGAAAAAACCGTTCCCGCTGAGTGGATAAATGAAGAAGGCAATTTTGTAACTAACGAATTCATCGAATATGCATTGCCGCTAATCCAGGGAGATTCCCATCCTCCCTATGTAGACGGACTGCCGAAATTTGCTAAGCTGAAAAAGGTCCAGGCCGGCAAAAACTCATAACCAACATTTAATTCATATAGAAGACCGGCAACAGCCGGTTTTTTTTTTGGAATATCACCGGAATATCACCCCTCCTCTTTCATTTCAAAGTGGAATTTCACCCCTCCTCTTTCATTGTTTGTCAAAATTGTCTTTGGTAAGATTTTGGTCTGGTCGGAATTATCTTTTTGATGAAATGGAATTTGTTCATGTTTTTAGCAGGTTTTTTATCTTGACATGCGGGTACACTATGATAGAATGAGCGTACCGACCGACTGGTCGGTCAGTTTGGAAAGGAATTTTATTTAATGAATTTATCAAAATTAAGTGTAAAACGACCCATTCTGGCATTAATGATGACACTGGTCATTGTTTTGCTTGGTGTTGTTTCACTCACGAATTTACAAATGGATTTGTTCCCGGACATTAATCTGCCATACGCAGTTGTGTCTACTTCTTATACAGGAGCAAGCCCGGAGGAAGTTGAAAACATTGTTACGAGAAATATTGAAACCTCCATGGCAACTGTAAGCAATGTAAAAACAATCAGCAGCACATCCAGCGACGGCAGCTCAATGGTTATACTTGAGTTTAACCAGAATACCGACATGGATTCAGCCATGCTTGATATGAGGGAAAAGCTGGATATGGTCTCCCCTTACCTTCCAGAAGATGTATCTGCCCCTATGCTTATTAAGTTTGATATAAATATGATCCCTATGATGGGTTACTCAGTATCATTTGACGATAACGACCTGTGGGCCACAACACGCTGGACTGAGGATGTACTGGCACCCCGACTTGAGAAAATAGAAGGCGTGGCCAGCGTTTCTGTAAATGGTGGTATAGAAAAAGAAATAAGGATTATTCCCGACAAGGCAAAAATGGCTGAACTTGGTATCAGTGACCAGATGCTCAGTCAAATGATAATGGCAAACAACCTCAACCTTCCCGGAGGCACAGTCACCGACGGCGCGACCGAATATTCCGTCAGGACCCTCGGCGCATTATACAGTGTCGAGGACTTAGAAAGTATTAATTTTTTCTCCCAATCACAGATGAAAGTTGTTGAATTAAAAGATTTCGCGGAAGTAAAATATGAAAATATCAATACAAAATCATATTCAAAAGTGAACGGTCGCGACAGCATTACCATCAACATACAAAAACAAAGCAATTACAACACTGTTGAAGTTGCAAACCTTGTAAAAGAGGAGATTGAAAAAATCGAAGATGAATATAACCAGGCTTCGCTGGTATTAACGCTGGACCAATCCGAATACACTCAGTTGATGGTTAAGAATGTTGGAATGACCGGTTTAATCGGCGCCATTCTGGCTGTTCTTATCCTTTTCATTTTCCTAAAAGATATCAGACCGACGTTCATAATCGGTGTTGCAATTCCCATTAGTGTGCTTGGGGCAATTACAATAATATATTTTACCGGAATCACTTTGAATATGATTTCAATGGGAGGTTTGGTGCTGGGCTTAGGTATGCTTGTTGATAACTCGATTGTTGTAATCGAAAATATCTACAGGCTTCGCAGCCAGGGTATGGGAATGAGAAAAGCTGCCGTTGAGGGCGCTACAAAAATATCCGGCGCCATAATAGCATCGACGCTTACAACAATTTCAGTATTTATGCCGGTTGTATTCCTTGAGGGATTCACTGCTGATATTTTTAAAGAAATGGCCCTCACAATATCCATATCACTTATTGCCAGCCTATTTATCGCATTAACCCTAGTGCCTATGATAGCTTCAAAAATGCTAAGAGCTGATACTTCAAAGCACCATAAAATCATGACAGCGGTAACCAAAGGATATAGTAAGGTGTTAGGCTGGTCTCTTAAAAGAAGAGCTTTGGTCATTCTACTGGCACTTACATTATTCGCAGGAAGTATTTACGGCGTATTCGAAATCGGCATGGAATTCTTCCCCGAATCCGACCAGGGCCAGCTTACGGTAACTATTGATATGCCCGTTGGGACAGAATATGAAGACACGGTTAAGAAAGTAGCGGAAGTAGAAGCCATACTGGAGGATTATGAAGAAGTTAAAATTATAAGTGCCAGTGTGCTTGGCGGCGGCGGGATGTTTGGCTTCGGAGGCGGAGGCGGTGCTGCCGATACAGGAACAATAACCGTTGTTCTTGTTGATGTCTCCGACAGGAAGTTCACTACTTCGGAATTCGCATCCGATTTACGCGAAAAAACCGACGGAATAGCCGGTGCTGAAATTTCAGTGGCAGCTATTGATAATCCCGGAATGGCTATGATGGGCGGCTCAGGTGTTACAGTTGAGCTTCAGGGCGACAATCTTGATGAACTGAAACGTATGGCAAATGATGTTAAGGCTATGTTCAACGAAATCGACGGAATCACAGATGCTGAAACAAGTGTTGAAGTCAGTTCACCGGAGATAGTAGTCCTCCCTAATGGTGAAAAAATGGCTATGAGCGGTCTCACGACATATCAAATTGCCAATGCCGTAAGTAATTCCATTCAGGGTGCACGCGCAACCACAATCAGGATAGATAATAATGATGTAACAGTCCGGTTAATGGATGAAACCAATGTAACAAAAGACAGCATTGAAGATATTATGATTACCACCCCAATGGGTACCCAGGTAGAACTTGGAGACGTAGCAGATGTGGAAATCCGCGACGGCGTCACATCTATAAGCCGGGAAAACCAGCGCAGGATGGTTACTGTTAGCGGAGCCTTGGAAGATGGACTCGACCCGGGTACTGCGGGTGAAAGAATTCAGGCCAAACTGGACAATTACGAGTATGATGATTCCTATACCATAGATCTGGCGGGAACAAATGAAGAAATACTGGAAGCCTTCAGCAGCTTGTTGCTGGCCCTGGGAATCGGCATCCTGCTTGTTTATATGATAATGGCTGCACAATTTGAATCGCTACTTCACCCATTCATTATTCTTCTTTCAATTCCAATGGCCTTTACAGGAGCATTTGCAGCTCTTTGGATTTTTGGAATCCCTATCAGTGTTCCTGCCTTTATAGGTATGATTGTACTTGCCGGAATCGTGGTTAACAACGGAATCGTTCTTGTTGACTACATTAACAAGCTTAGAGACAGCGGACTGAAAAAAGAAGAAGCTATTCTCCAGGCAGCCCCTGTTAGGCTTAGGCCGATACTTATGACAGTATTCACTACTATACTTGCACTTATCCCAATGGGCTTTGGGATAGCTGCAGGAACTGAAATGATGGCTCCTATGGCCATTACAGTTATCGGCGGATTGCTATTCTCTACCCTGCTGACTCTTATTATTATCCCTGCCATGTATTCATTGATTGCAGGCAAGAAAAAGGCTGATAGAAAAAAGATTAAAAAACCGAAAAAAGGCGGGATTAAATAATGAAGGGAAAGCGCGAACAAATACTCCAGGCAGTCCTTGAATTATTTATGGAAGAAGGACTCAAGGGAATGAAAGTCTCAGCCATAGCCCGAAGGGCGGATGTCGGCAAGGGCACTGTCTATGAATATTTCAGCAGCAAAGAGGAATTATTCCTTGGAGCTGTTGCCTTTGGCATTGAACAGCTTGCTGAAATGGTCAATGAAAACCTTAAAGAAGCAGCATCTTTCCGTGAAAGCTTTGATAGTATTGTTGATTGCATTGCTGAGATAGCGAACCGCGGTCCGTTTATGTCATTTATGACAGATACTGCCAATATGCCTTTTTCCAATGGAACAGTAATGAAATTGAAAGAAATACTCCAGGGCGCTCTTATTAGTTTCACTTCAGCCATGAGCGGTATCCTGAAAAAAGGGGCTGAAGAAGGATTGATCAAATATCCTGAGGATCCGAAATATATAAGGGCTATGCTTGTAATAATCGGCAATATGACCATGCAGCATGCCCATAACGGGAATAGTGATTTTAACGAACTAAAAGACTTCTATTATGAAGCTTGTTTAAAATTACTTTCCTAAAACAGCAACATTATAATTAAGCGGGACTTTGGTCCCGCTTTTTAAATTTTGAATATATGAAATTTATAGTTAAGAATACGCAGAAAACTTTCTGTTTCTGCCGAAAAGGCGATTGCTATATGGCTTTAAGGAAAACAGCAATGGCAGACCCAGGGCATAGCAGACCACAAGCTGGCCAAGCCCGACATAAAGCATGCCCATATAAAAAGGCACTTCAACATAATATGCAACAATCGGGCCGACAACAAGCGCATTAATAATAACAGGCGGCAAGGGAGCCAGGAACCTGTTTTTTATTTTATAAGTCATATAGGCGGCTGCCAATGTCGCAAGACTACCGAATACTATATCAATAATTCCGAGTCCGCCGATTATATTAGCAAGAAGGCAGCCAATGAATAGTCCCGGTACAGCAGCCGGTGTATAAAAGGCAAGCACAGTAAGTGCTTCAGCTATCCTGAACTGAATAAGCCCAAAGCTTATAGGTGCCAGTGCCAATGTGAGCGCTGCATAAAGTGCCGCGATAATCGCTCCCCGGGCTATGAATGCTGTATTAACTTTATTATTAATATCACGAACTCCATTTTTTCGAAGCGCTGACCCTGGGTCAATACTGCGAAACCCTTTAACAAAATATATGCAAAATAAAAAGATTGCATACGCAACCTTATCAACCCCATGGGATTTATCCTAGTTTTTTTTACAGACAGGATGGTTGCGAACTGTCTTTGCTATTGCAGGGCAAATTATATATGCCTTAACGGTACCTGTCAAGAAGCTGCGGAAGCCGAAACCATATTGCGGCCATTATTCTTTGAATAATAAAGCCTCTCATCAGCAATCTTAAAAACATCATTGCCTATTTTATCAACTTCTTTTATATCCGCGATACCTGCACTAAATGAAATAATTCCCGTCTTACTCCCAACTTCTATTTTTCCTGCAGCCGTTAGTAGTCTTTCAATAACTTCCTTGGCATTTTCCTTGTCGCAGCCGGGTAATAATACTACAAATTCATCGCCTCCGTATCTGGCAAGAATATCTCCATCCCTCAGATTCTGTTCCATCACCCTAACTGTTTTTTGCAAAAGAATATCCCCTGCTTCATGGCCAAATGTGTCATTGATAGTTTTAAAATTATCCATATCTATCATTGAAAGGGAAAAATTTACTCTTTCCTGTTTATGAAGCGAAATATACTCTTTTACCAAATCATTCATTTTTCTCGAATTATATGCACCTGTTAATGGGTCTATCATCGAATTTTTATATAGCTCAACATTCATTTCATTATATTTAACCTTAAATGCCCATACGCAATACACCAGCATAGATACTGTTATCAACATGCCTATTCCCTGGCCTATAAAAGCCCTTCCTGCCTCAATGCCGGAGTTGTATGCACCAATAACATCATAAATAAACATTCCAAGAAACATTATCACCATAGAAATCAATAATCTCTTTTGTCTTTTTCCATCAAAAAGCAGAATTGTCATGATAATCATAAAACATATAACAACAACTATCATCGGATGTGAAAGCGTAAGCTGCAGCCAGGCTGGCGGAGTCAATATAAAGCCATAAAGAACAATAGCAGCAAGTGATATTCTATTAAAACTACAGCCCCTGCTATGCCGAAAATACAAAAATGAATAAACTGCTAAAACAACAAAATGAGGTAGAAGGCTAATTAAACGGCTGCTTACTAAAAGGTGATAAACAATCATTGTTACAGACGCCAATATACAAGAAAAAAGCATTACATTTAAAATGTTGCTCTTTAAATCCCTTTTATGACTGTCAAGGTCTTTTCTGTTGTCTTCCCTAGCAATTATTTTACTTGCTAAACTTCTTACAGACTCTCTTTCTTCTCCCATAAACCCCTCAAATTATATGATGTAATAAATATAACAATAATTATTGTACTATCATCTTTCAGAATTTACAATATACGTAGTTTATTAGAATATTATTAGAATATTCTAATAATACCTTAAATTTGCCAACCTTTTAATCAGATACAAATAACTCTCCAGAGAAACTTCAGGAGGTATGCTGTGGTCACTGTGGTATATATATCCGCCGCCAATCATTGAGGGAATTATTTTCATATCTATTTCTGAATCAATTTCCTCTTTTGTACCTGCTAATTTCCGAACATCAACATTTCCCATAAATGCCATATCTCTACCGTATTCTCTTTTTAAGTCTACTACATTCTGATCAGCTTTTGCTTCAATCGCCTGCAGGACGTCAATACCTTCATCTATAAAAAGTGGTATAAGCTCTTTAACCATTCCACAGCTATGCATGAGAAAGTCAATATTTTGAGAATGAAGAAAATCACCCAGTTTTCTGTGGATTGGAAAAACATTTTTTTTGTAAAATTCCGGGGAAAATAAAAGACCCCTTGTATGACCTAAATCCTCAACAAGAAAGTAGCCGTCGGGAATTATGCCGAACTCAAATCCCTTTTTCATTGTTTCGATTATTAAATCCGTATGCATCTCAAACATCTCGCAAATCAACAATTCATTAAGAACAGTATCCATAAGAAATTCACTGTAACCTCTGTGTCTCCACGCTGCTTCTACAGGCCCATAAGAACTAAGCATTGTATATTTATTTTCTGAGTACATTTTTCGAAATCGGGCAGCTGATTCTTCCCATGCCGGCGATGGTTCATACCTCATAAAGAATGGTGCGTCATCAATACGGCTAAGTCCGTCAATATCAACAGTAAGTCTCTTTTTGTTTCTATCCCAGTCCTCCCTGCTTCGTGTTACATGGTCATACATATGGAGAGTCCGGGATTTGCCAATAAATTTTTCGGCCGTATATCCGCACCTATCCTTGATTGTAATCTTCTCTCCGTCAGATTTTAACAAACGGGATTCGAGTCTGAATGAGTTATCAAGATGAAGAAGGTTTATATCGTATCCGAATGAATTCTGCAAAGAAAGCCCAATATTCAGGGTCTTGTCATGATTAAACCTCATATCACCCGGGGAGATTAAATCCTCAGCTCCTGAATCAACCCATGCAGATATTGTATCTTCCCAAAGGCTGTCATAAATTGGAAGCCTGTCAGGCTCCTTATGTTTTATTGATAGCTTTACCCGATCCCGTGAATTCATTCTTCATCCTGTCCGTAATATGAGTTTTCTCCATGCTTTCTAAAATAATGCTTATCACGCAGGGCTTTATTAATTGCCTTTGATTCCCTGTTCAACAGTGATGTTCTATAGGCCGCTTCAGCAACAAATTCCATAACCCTTGCATTCTTTACAGCATCGGTCGCACTTTTACCCCACGTAAAGGGTCCATGGGCGGCTACAAGCACACCTGGTATTTGGTTAGGATCTTTTCCCTCAAATGTCTCAACAATCAGTTTACCTGTATTTTCTTCATAGTTGCCCAGTATTTCTTCGTCGGAATACGGCCTGCTGCATGGAATTTCACCTCTGAAGTGATCGGCATGGGTTGTTCCCAAAACAGGAATCCCCCTTTTTGCCTGTGCAAAGCTTGTAGCCCATAGAGAATGCGTATGACAGACACCGCCTATTTCAGGAAAGTTTTTATATAAAACCAGGTGGGTATCAGTATCGCTTGATGGCCTTAGATTGCCTTCAAGAACATTCCCATCGAGATCAAGCACCACCATCTGGTCGACTTTTAGTTCACTATAGGGCATACCACTCGGTTTGATTACTACAATTCCCTCATCCCTGTCTATCCCGCTCACATTTCCCCATGTGAATGTAACCAGACCCTCTCTTTCAAGGCTTTTATTCGCTTCAAGAACTTCATCTTTAAGAGCATATAATATTGCCATTTAAAACTCCTTATCCTTTTTTAATTTCCTTCAAGCGCTTCATAACATCATTAGTACCCCTGCCGAAGTAATCATGCAGGATTTCATATTCAGCATAGAGTTTATCGTATATTGCTGAGTTTTCTGCATTTGGTTTATAAGTGCGTTCTTTCACACCGCCCATTTCGGAAGCAGCTTCAAATATTGTGTCATAACCGCCGTTAGCAGAACCTGCTGCTACTGCACCGAACATTGCTGAACCAAGTGCCGGCGACTGGTCGCTCTTTGCAATCTTAATTTCCATTCCGGTAACATCAGCATATATCTGCATCATCATCGGGTCTTTCTCAGCAATGCCTCCTGCCGCGAACAACGAATCAACCACCACACTGCTGTTCCTGAATGTTTCAATAATCATTCTTGTTCCATATGCAGTTGCTTCAATAAGAGCCCTGTAGATTTCCTCAGGCTTAGTTAAAAGAGTCATTCCCAACATCATGCCCGTAAGGTCTGCATCCACCAAAACCGACCGGTTTCCATTCCACCAGTCAAGCGCTATGAGACCACTCTGTCCCGGCTTTAAAAGAGAAGCCTTTTCCCTTAAGTATACATGAATGGACATATTTTTCTCTTGTGCATCCTTAGTGTATGAAGCCGGAACGCAGTTATCCACAAACCATTCGAAATGATCGCCTACGCATGACTGCCCTGCTTCATAACCGAGATATCCGGGCATAATTCCATCTTCAACCACCCCGCACATACCTGAAACAATTTTTTCTTCTTTACCGAGTACCATATGGCAGGTTGAGGTTCCCATTATCATGAGCATCTGGCCCGCCCCGGTAATCCCGGCAGCCGGCACTGATACATGGGCGTCTACATTGGCAACCGCTACTGCAGTGCCTTCTAAAAGTCCTGTAAGCCTTGCAGCTTCGGCAGTCAATTCTCCGGCTTTTGTACCCAAGGGATAAATATCGGGCGATAGTTTTTCTTCAACGATGTTTTCCAACTCAGGCGCAAGTGCCTTGAAAAATTCTTTTGAAGGATAGCCTTTCTGTTTATGCCAGGTTGCTTTATACCCGGCAGTGCAGCTGTTGCGCATTTCATTACCGGTAAGCCACATAACCACCCAGTCGGCAGATTCCATAAACCTGTCAGCAGCATTAAACACTTCTCTATCTTCCTCGAGGGTCTGCATTATTTTCGGAATCATCCATTCTGAACTTATTTTCCCACCGTATCTTCTTAGAAATTCCTCGCCTCTATTTTCTGCAGCTTCATTAAGCCTGTTGGCTTGTCCCTGTGCTGCGTGATGCTTCCATAGTTTTATATACGCATGAGGATTACTTTTAAACTTGTCTTTGAAACAAAGCGGAGTCCCGTCTTTGTCAACGGAGATTAAAGTACACGCCGTAAAATCAATGCCAATCCCGACAATATCTGCCGGATCAACGCAGGATTCAGCCAGTACTTTCGGCACTGTCTCTCCCAGAACCTCTATATAGTCAGCAGGATGTTCAAGCGCCCAGTCTGGTGCGAGTTTCGTTACTCCGTCAGGCAGATATTCATCCATTACGCCGTGGGTATATTCTTTGACGGACTGGGCAAGAATGTTTCCGGTTCCGAGTTCTACTACAACAGCTCTTCCCGATTGTGTGCCGTAATCAATACCAATGCTGTATTTCATTCCGTGACCTTCCTTTCAATCAAATCAGTGGCAGTGATTTCACCTTCTGCCAGCCTGTATGTCGCAATCTCAGTGGAACCCATGTCCACATCAAATTCAAAACCCAGGACATCGCTTTTTACCGATGCTTTGCTTTTCTTAAGGCTTCCGTTATAGAGTCTCATTATGTATCCGTTACCATCCTCTGCCTTTTTGAAGGCCTGGAGCGATATCTTCTTACCTGATATTTCCAGTAGTTTTCCCGGTTTTTCACCTTCGCCTGACGGATAAGCGGTCAGCACCATAGGTTTCTCATTGAATTCAAGCGCTTTCCTATCTACTCTCTTCATGAGAGATTTCCTGTCCCCAAATATAACCTTAAATGAGAATTTTCTTTCCCCCTGGTCAATTCTAGGGGTGTACCTGTCTTCAATAAGTATAGGATTATCTCCTATAGGATGTCCTGAATATGCAGGGGATCTCAACAGTGTCAGTCTGACGGTATTATTCTTACAGCTGCTTCCATAGATGCAATCGTTTATTATTCCGAAAGCCTTTGCTGATCCGGTATCTATGGCCGCCGCCCATTTTTGCGAAATGACTTCTCCTCCGTCTGTCCTTAGTTTCTCAATTCCCGAGGCAATCTGGCCAAAGTAATCTGTATCGGTAAAATCAGCCGGTATTTCCAATTTAAGCATTTTATCGGTCTCGCCCCAATATGCCCTGGCTTTAATTTCAATATCAGAGCCCTTCTTAGGAATAATATAGGTTAGGCAAAGTGATGAATTATCGTATTTCATATATGACTCAATTACCGTGCGTACAGACCCGTCCTCTGTCACGCGGACCGGATCAAAATCCTCTGCCTTTACATTGGCAAAGCTTCTGGCTTCCGCAGCAGTCATGAGCCTGAAGCTTCCGTCGTCATTTTCAAACCTATCAACCAGCATACCCCAGGCATCGGCATTATCGCGGATTACCACAGGCCTGAATGCATTCTTTCCAAAATATTTTTCACCTGAGGCTTTTAGGTTATCAATAAGCCCTGTTTCCTTATTAATCCTGACCCTTAAGTCATCAGTCTTTATTTCTATAAAGCCTTTATTATCATAAGCTTCCATCAATGGTTTTGAATCAAGAGCTTCAAGCGTCAGGTCAAACCTATTCATTGACGAAGGTTCGAGAATGCCTTTAAAAATAACCCTCTTCCTCCAGTCATAAGCCGCCAGTCCGCTGAGTTCCCGTTCATCCTGGCAGTTAATTTCAATACCGTTTGCAGTTATATGCGGAATGGAGAAAAACTTTTTTGTGCTATTGAATTCATTCATGTATTCACACTCAAAAACACCCTCCACTTTCCATGGATGAGGATTATATACAAAAATCGGGAGAGTTCTGTCCGGTGATTTTTCCTGTCCTTTCATCATCATGAAGAATGCTTTTGCTTTAATCCTTGATGCGATTTCCAGGCCATGGTCCATCGTCCTCAGGGCATCTTCTTCGGCCAGCTGTATACTGGATCCGGGAAGTATGTCATGAAATTCACAAAACATCAAATCTTTTAGGGCTTCCCTGACTGCCCCTGCATCATATTTCATAAAACCGGAAGCACTTGCAGCAGACATCATTTTCTCTGCAGCATACAGTTCATTTTCAAGTTCCCTGTGCTTCTGCTTGATTCTTATCTGTGATGTATAGCACCCAACTGCAAATGGATTAATGGATTCTTCGAATCTTCCAAGTTCAATACCGCTTTTTAGTAATTCTGCAAAATAGTCTTCAGGCGTCGAATGGACTATTTCATAATCTTCAGTCTCTTCCTTCATGTGCTGTATTGCTTCGAGATCCTCTCTTGAAGGCCCTCCGCCGTGATTCCCGATTCCCCAAAGTATCATTGCAGGTGATTTATCAGGATATTTATCAATGAATTCCTTTATTTTATTTACTGCCTTGCCTTTTTGCGACAGATAAAATCTGTACGACCTGTGGCCGATTATTTCCGAGCCGTCAGTACCGACCCAGATAAAATCTTCGCCCGGAAGTTTTTTTAAAGATATGTCGGGGCGGCAGAAAATATATGAATCAAAACCTGATTTTGCCATTATCTGTACAAGGCCTCTTGTATGTCCGAAAGGGTCGAAATTTATAGCTGTTTTCGGTTCAACTCCAAATTTCTCAATGAAATATCTTTTCCCGTATAAAATCTGTCTTGTAAACGATTCCCCGGATGGCATATTACAGTCAGGCTGTACATACCAGCCTCCCATTATATGCCATTTGCCTGCCCTTACCAATGCCTGGATTCTGTTAAAAAGGGTCGGGTCGTATTCCTCGATCCACTCATATAGCAAGGCTTCATTATGATTGAAAATGAATCCATCGTAGTTCTCGCAAAACTCAGCGGCAATTCTGAAAGTGGAAAGCGCTTCGCCCAAGCCTTCCTCCCATCTCCAGAGCCATACAGGGTCCAGATGTGCGTTGCAGATTAAATGTAATTTTTTCATAAATTCCCCCGGTATCTATATCTTTTTGGCTTCGTCAGAACCATGCAGAAATTATACCATAATATAACTGGCTTACGTCTCGGCTTTTAACAAGTTATCCAGCATAAATTATATTAAAATCGACAAAGTATCCGTCGGATAACTTTCCAGTGGGAACTTTGGGAAGTTAGCCTTCGTCAAATGATTAGGGGCTTAATTTATCATATCCGTTTATGCATAAGGCAAATTATGATATTATAAGTACGATATATTTTAACCAAGGAGAAAACGCATGAATACAATTTTAGAATTATTGCGGACTATTGATATTACGGGGAAAATAATAGTTGGTATCATAGTCGGTATATTTTTTATTGCACTGATCGTGGACATTTTAATTAAAATCAAATACCGTTCCATTGCAAAGCACCTTGAAAGCAGACAGCAGCGCAGATCCGGTGTTTTCAAGAACGAATTGCTTAACAGGATAGTCCAGGACTATAAGGCCGCTTCAATCAGCCCTTACAGTGATGTAAACACGCAAGCTATCATTGAAAAGACTTTCATGGACGAGCTTCGGATATACCTTATGGGAGAGACGCTTGTAAAAAGGAGTGTCAGCATACTGATTGTCCTAGGATTGTTGGGAACATTTATCGGACTAACCATTTCAGTAAGCGAGCTTGTCGCGGTTCTTCTGCCGGGATCGGGTTCTGCAGGAAGTCTCGACTGGACGCTTATTCTGGAGAAACTTGCAGGCGCAGCCAAAGGAATGGGCGCTGCATTTATTACCAGTTTAGTTGGTATTGGATTTTCTATACTCCTAACCATTATATTCATAGTCCTTGACTGCGAAGATGAAAAAAACAAACTCATGGTCAACATTGAGGAATATCTCGATAATGTAATCTCCGTCGCTATTGCCAAAGATAAAGAAACCGAATACACAATCCTTAACAGGATTCTGAGAGATACATTCATTGACTTCGGCAACAAGATTGAAACCTCTCTTAAGGATACAGTCAATGAGTTCGGCAACAAGCTTACTAATGTGGTGATGGATGTTTCCCTTTCTTCACAAACCCTTGATAACACAATCGACAGGTTCGATTCATGCCTGGCTAACTTTGCGGGCAGCGTCAAAGACTTCTCGGATTTCAATACTAATCTTAGGAACAATGTCGAGATGATGGACGTCAGCTTTATTAAGATGGCTGAATCAATGTCTTCATCAGCCAATCTTATCAAGAATAACTATGATGCGATTGAAAAATTCTCTATAGACGTCAAATCTGCCGCTACAGAAATGTCCTCATTTAATCAGAAAGTCGTGGATGATATGCAGGCACTGGTTGAACAGGTTGACAAATCGGTTTACGCCGTTAATAAACTGTCCGCCGTTATGAAAGACAGTGCTGAAACCAATTCAAAAACCATAGAAAATGTTCAGGATGCTTTTGTAACATCATTCACCGATGTTAATAAGGAAATCGCCGCAATGGCTCAAAAAACCGGCGAAGTCTTCTCCAAAATCATGATGGACAGCTCTGTTGATATTTCCGATAAACTTGAAAAGAGCATGAATGATGCCCTGATGAGCATGGATAAAATCATTAAGCAGTTTGATGGAAACCAAAAGATTATCGCAGAAACCATTGCCGCCCTTCCCGCCCAGACTATGGCATATAACAAAGCTGCCACCGGGCAGATTAACAGGAAACTTGATTCAATAAAAGACGAAGTAACCAAATAACCGTTGAGGTGAACAAATGAAAAGTAAAAGCAGACGTTACTATACAAAAAGAGAACCTGAGAACTTTTGGCCGTCATTTGCGGATGTTATGTCGACCATAGCGCTTGTCATGCTGTTCCTTGTTATGATAGTTTTCGTTAGGAACATCATAATCTCAATCGACCTTGACGATGAGAAGGACAAGTTGAATGCTACACAACAGAAACTGGAAAACCAGGAAGCCATTCTGATTCAAACTCAGAACGAATTGGAAAACCGCGAGGAACTGCTGATTCTGCTTGAAGAAAACATTGACAGTCTCAATGAACAATATTCAAAGGCTGAAAAAGAGCTTGGAGATAAACAGCAGATCATTCTAATCCTTGCCGATCAACAACAGGAACTCAGCGGCATCATAGCAGTTAATACAAAAGAGCTTAACGACCTTCGAATTAAACTTCAAAGCATTGCCGTGCTAAGAGCAGATATATTTGAAAAAGTACAGACATCTATAGAGGCCACTCTGGGCGAATATAATGAAGCAGGTGAAAAACTTGTCGTTATCGGCGATAATGCAAACCTATACATTACTGAAAGCCTGGTCTTTGACTTCGGTTCTGCCGAAGTCAAACAGGAAGGCAAATCCCTCCTTAGGGAACTGTCAATTGCCTTTGAGACAATCCTGGATGATCCGGAAGTAAGAGATGTAATTGATTCTATATCAGTTGAAGGCCATACCGATGATGTCGGTACAACGGATGCCAACCGTGCACTTTCAACCGAACGTTCAACCAATGTACTGAACTATATCATGGCTTCAAATCCAACCCTTGAGGAAAAGTACGGCAGCTATTTTGCGGCAGCAGGGTTTTCTGAGCTCAGACCCATAGCCGTTAATGACGGTGGCCCGGGCAGCGCCCAGAACAGAAGGATTGAATTTTCAATTAAAATCAAGGACGATAACGTACAGAAGGTTATAGATGACTACCTTGAAAACGCACCGGCAGCCGGCGAAACAGGGTCGAATTAACGGAGGATGGAATGACTGACCAGGTTAAAAATGAAATGCTTGGCTATTATGCATACTCATACCTCGCACTGAGTGAAAAAAGCTACAGGAGCGCAATAAGCGGTTTTAGTTATACTATACGTAAAAAAATAGAGGTGGAGAAATCCGCAATTGGCCTTATTTGTGCTTATGCCTGCCTTGGCAACTACAGGAAAGCGCTGAGAACATATGAACACTTTAAGGAAACAATCATATTTAATACCAGGCTACGCCACCAGCTGGTAAAGGACCTTTCTTACTTCCTGTGCCTTGACACATCGGCTATGAAGCTTCAGCGGCAAAATTATTTATCTTCCGTCTTTCTGAACAGGACAATGGAGAAGACTCGTAATGCTTATTCTGAAGATCCTTCAAATATCGTTGCCATTATTTTCATGTCCTACTGGCATATCTATACCGGGCATGTATTTGATGGCATGAAAGCGATAACTAATTCATGCCTGTACTTTCGCACATTGGACGATTCATTCAGATGGAAGCTTCTTAATAGAGTTGCCATCGAAGATAAAGAATTATGGGAGGATGAAACCCTTGCAGGCATGTTCACTGAGATACCCGAAGAAATCAGCTCCAACGAATATATCAATACGCTGATCCTATCAATGATGTACAGCGGCGACCTGGAAAAAGCACGTGACAACATCGAGATATACAGGAATAAAGGCTATGTTTTCACTAATGATGTAATGTGGAACTTTGTCAGGATGTCTGTAGAGGAAGACGAAATCGACGACCTGAGTGTAAACTTTGCCAAGCATCTTATATCCGAAGGCTGGGCGGATTCGCTTATAGCCGAGGTCATTCGTTACGGATATGCAAACCGTTCTCGGTATAGTGTTAAAAAAGAGTTAAACCGGCTCTCATTCCTGAATCTTTAAATTTATATTAAAAAAACACCGAATCAGTCTTTAACCGTTTCGGTGTTTTTTTTATTATCTATTCCATTTTACTCAGCTGAGGATTGCTTTTTTTCTCAATACCGCTGAAAGTATTATTGCTATTGTCGAATTTATTCCTGCCTGCACAAAGTTAAAAGGAAGTTCAGCTATGGCAAATGTCTTTCCGAAAGTTTCATCCAGGAAAGGCAAAAGGAGCCACTCTGACAGGAAATACCCGCCAACCATTACAAGGCCTCCTGCTATTGCTGCAATGATAATACTGACAGTTGATTTTTTATTAGCTATTCTGCCCGCGATTATTCCAACCAGCCCTTTAACAACAAAAGTAAACGGCGCAAATATTATCCCTCCGGGATATGTTATATCTGCAATAGCCGACCCGAATGCACCTGCAAATCCGGCTGATGAACTTCCCATTAAAACAGCACAGACAATGATAACACTGTCACCCAGATTAATGTAGCCGGGCGGTAACGGCCCGGGAAATGCCAGAAACCTTGTAGCAAGGAAAACAAGCGCTGTGAACATCGCAGTATATGTCAGCTTTTTCGTGTTGTTTTTCATCTTAGTCCCCCATCACTGCCAGCATTGATTGTACAACGCAGACCTGTGTCTCCAAATCCATATAGGGCATTTTATCGAAATGTTCTGTGAATGGCAAGTGCAGGAATCCGCCTGACATCCGCATATCTTCCGTTTTTATGTAATTCATAAGCCTATAGAATATATCATTGCATATATAAGTGCCTGCTGAATAGCTAAGAACAGTATTCCCGCCGCTTGCTGCAAGCATCTTTTTATATGGTAAAGATGAAAAATATGCTGCAGCCCCGAAGGGAATTATTAACGAATCTGTTTTCACTTCTCCATTATTGTCAGCAACCGTGGAATTATTTATGTTGACAGCAATCCTTTCAATACAGACTTTGCTCCGTCCGCCAGCCTGACCCATGCATACAACAGCATCAGGTCTTAGTTCATTTATTGTTTCCTTCATTAACTTAAACGCCGTTGCATAAATAACCGGAAGTGCCATCTTAGTGATAACTGCAGCCCGGTATTTATCTTTAATCTTATTGAGAACCAGTGAGGATGAATTCATTTCCATTCCTCCGAAAGGTTCGAATGCCGTTACAATAATCTTCTTCACAGGTCAATCCTTTTACCTGTCCTTGACGATTCATATATCGCAGTTATCAGTTCCACCGGCCTTCTTCCTTCCCTGTGTGTAACAAAGGGGTCAGAATTGTTTTCAACAGCTTCTATCAGGTCTGTTATTTGAAAAACATGACCTTCGATTTTAAATGCCATCGGATTATTGTAGGAAGAACCCTTTGTTTCTTCAAATTCAGGTTTTTCAACACCTTCCACATCCCAGACAGTAATATCCCCTTCAATAAGCGTAATGCTGCCTTTTGTCCCGTTAATTTCCATTTTCCTGGGATATCCCGGTGTAACAGACGTAGTTCCCTGTATTACTCCGAGAGCGCCGTTTCTGAATTCCACGACCGCTGAAGCAGTATCTTCAACTTCAATATCTCTGGCCAGTGTTCTTGTATATCCAAATACAGACTTTACTTCTCCCATGATGAACAGCAGGATATCAACACCATGAATCCCTTGGTTCATAAGGGCTCCGCCGCCATCCATAGCCCATGTGCCTTTCCAGTTGCTGGCTCCGTAATATTCCGGGCTCCTGTAATACTTCATGTATATATCTGCACTAACAATCCTGCCAAGTTTTCCATTATCCACAAGTGATTTCACGAACCTGAAGGCATCCTTGAACCTGTTCTGGCTTATCACCTCTAATTTTATATTATTTTTTTCACATGCTTTAATTATTTCATCGCAGTCGGCGGTCGTTAATGCCATGGGTTTTTCGACCACGATATGCTTTCCCGTATTTGCTGCATCAACGCAGAATTTCTTGTGGAGTCCGCTTGGAGTGCAAATGCAAATCACATCAACTCTGTCGTCAGCCAGCATTTTTTTATAGTCATCATAAGGAGTAATTCCATATTGTTCAGCAAATGCAGCAAGACTCTTTCCATTGACATCCGTACAGGCAATCAATTCGGCTTTTTCAATTTTTTCTATTGCCCCGGCATGCATATGTGAAATAGCACCGCAACCGATTATCCCAAATCCAAGTTTTTTCACATTAACCTCCTTATCAGCACTCAATCCTAAGTTGGAATATCATCCTTCCGCTATCGTTCCATTGGAATATCACCCCTCCGCTATCATTCCATATTAGTCCAGGGGAACAAGTTTCAGTGCGTTTTTATAGAATATCTTGTCACGAACATCCTGACTTAAATCTATTGAGTCAAGGAATACCTTATGCCTGTCATCGAAATAATCCCTGGCATATACTATCCTGTCCTGATATTTATTTATGAATTTAACTGCATGATCCGGGTCCCGTGCCAAAGCATTGCATCCCGAACCCGCCGACATGTCGCAATACAGGTTGTCATACATATCGAGAATTTCCTGGAGTCTTCCCCCCGGCACTACAGGTCCTTCCGGATAAGGCATCTTGTCATACTGATCATCGCCGGAGATATGAGCCCAGAATCCCGGAGCATGGCCCATGAAAATAGTCTCGGGGCACTGTGCGACAGCCCTTCCGAAGGCCTCTATTCCACCGCCGTACCAGAAATTGGACCAGGGATGATATTCAGGTCTGTCAAACTCATAATCAAGATGTACGGTCACAGGCAGCCCCATCTCCCCGCATGCCCTGAAATACCTTATGGCATCGGGATTATCGTACATCATCCTAAGTTTCAGTTCGCCGCAAAGCCTGACCCCGTAAATATTAACAGCGGCCTTTAACTTTGATATAGCCTTCGGGTCCCTTGGGTCGGGGCAATAACCGAGGACAAATTTATCAGGGTATTTATCTTTATAGTAAAGGGCCCTTTCAAAAGGAACAGGGCCGTTGTCAAACATAGTGGTGAGGACTCCGCCGTAAGAACCTGCATATTCGTCTTCAGGTGCAATCCACGTGAGCAGCCAGGTTACATCTATTCCGTTTTTATCCATGTTTTCAATAAACTTTTCTACATCATGGCCATGCCAGTCAGGATGATTGTGTGCATCAATAATCATAGTGAACCTCCATTAGATTTATATTATATCAAATGAAAGGCTCATTCTTAACATGCGTAACTTATTTATTTACTGATTAAACTTTATTCTTCCGTATCTGCATCGGGGTGCAGCCGGTTTCCGCCCGGAAGATTCTGTTGAAATGATTGACATTATTATAGCCCGTCATAAAGCATATATCGATTACTTTCAAGTCATGACGTGTTTTAAGAAGTTCAACGGACTTAGATATTCTGACACCGTTCAGATATTCAGTAAAAGTCTTATGCGTCATATGCTTGAAAAGATAACCGAAATAGGATTTTGATAAAAGAGATACCCTGACGGCATCATCCAGCGAAATGCTTTCGCTATAATTTTCATTTATATAGTCGATTGTTTTAATTAGGGAATCCTTATGTTTCATGAAAACATAGTTGTTTTCATTGGTTTCGTCATTGCGGTTATACTGGCGGGAAACGATTATAAGAAGCTGCAGGGTCAGCGCTTTTATAACCAATTCAAAATCTTTCTCCCTTTGTTCATATTCCAACATAATATTATTAAAAATATTCTCAACTTCCCTTTGGACAGAACCGCTTAGATTTAACCTGGGTTTGATTTTATTCTCAGAAACTAAAAACGGTTCAAGATAAGCAAAATCCATGAAGCTGTTACCTTTATAATCAACCGAGAATTTTTCATTTATAAATTCGGGGATGAACTCATATTCATAAATTTCTGCATCTCCGCCGGGCACAAAATAATGCGGTACGTAAGGCGGCATGATGAAAATATCTCCTTTATATATTGAAAATTTATTATCATTCAGGACATGCTCAGAACTCCCTTTTGCAACATAGATTATCTGAACGAATTCATGCCTGTGGATCTCAGTGGTCAATTCCTTTCTTTTCTCAATAAAAAAAGGCAGGTTATTATTGTTATCCGCAATCCTAACCGTCCTGATGCCTTCATATTCAGGTTTGTTTAAAGCTCTGTAATCCAAATTTCCCTCCCGGCGCGATAATAATTATCTATCAATCAACTAGCGATGTCAACAGCGTCCCAATCCATAAATAGTTTTAAAACTATCCATGGCATCTCGGATGACTTCTAATAAGTACGTCGGATTGTATTAATTGGTGTATAATGAAATTACAAATCAGATACATTTTAGGTTGGTTTAATGTCTGCAGAGGTAAATGAAAATCGCTTTAATATCGATGGTTCGCTGGTTGTAATAACCGGCGGGAACAGCGGGATAGGCAAAGAAACCGCCCGTAAGTTGTCTTGGAAAGGGGCTTCTGTTTTAATTGCCTGCAGGAACCTTGATAAAGCCAATGAAGCCAAAATTGATATTGAAAATGAAACAGGTAATCCTGTAAAAGTAATGAAACTCGACCTTTCCTCGCTGGCTTCAGTCAGGGATTTTTCAGATATGCTGATAGAACGCTACGGAGTACCGGATGTGCTTATCAATAATGCTGCGGCATATTGCCGGAAACACACAAAATCCCCGGATGGAATAGAAATGACCATGGCTGTAAATTATTTCGGGGTGTTCAGCCTGACAAGCCTTCTCCTTCCGTTTATGCTGGAACTTCCCGGCGAATCGCGGATAGTTAATGTCTCGTCTGATGCTTACAGCGTCGGCCCGTTTTATCCTGACCTAGGCAGGGCAATGAAGTTGAGCGGATTCAGAGCCTATGCAATGTCCAAAAGAGCACTTATGTATTATACTTTTGAACTGGCTGACAAACTTAAAATTTCCAATGTAACAGTTAACTGTGTGAACCCGGGGCATTCGGCCACAGGTATATGGCCTTCTGATACATGGTATTGGAAAATCGCTAAGTCAATTATTTCAATGAGTGCCGATCCTGCCTCATATGCAGCAGAAAATGTTGTTTATACGGCTGCCTCGCCCGAATTAAGCCAAGTTACCGGAAAATATATATCAGATATGAAAATCAGCAAGACAAACGACAAAGTCTTAAAAGACATCGAAAAAGAACAGCTGTGGGATTTCAGCATTAGTTTCCTTGAAGAATTGGGTGCTATATAGTGGAAATCAACTCATTACAATCAATATTTGAAGAAAATTCAAATCATGATGCTGCCATTATGATGAAAAAATATATGAAAAACCGCTTTGATTTCCTTGGCATCAACAAACCCCTGCGAAGCCAACTGCAGAAAACATTCATTTCTGAAAATAAAAAACACGATATTGACCGAATCATGAGCATTGTTGCAGAACTTGCTTCTATACCATACAGAGAATATTTCTACACCGGCATAGATCTTCTTCAGTCCTCAATAAAGAAGATGGAAATCAACCATATGTTTGAGTTGGTTGAATTGGCCGTTGATATCCGCCCATGGTGGGACAGCGTCGATACAATTAATATAGCCATAAAAAAGTGGTTTGCATTAGCTAATAACCGTCAATATTTTGATCGTTTTATCGACTATACAGTTAATCATGAAAGCATGTGGGCAAACAGAATCTCGCTGATATGCCAGCTACATATGAAAGATCGTCTGAATACCGAACTTCTTGACAAGGCAATAATTAATTTTATGGATTCGGACGAATTCTTTCTCCAAAAGGCCATTGGTTGGATTCTCAGGGAATACTCAAAATATAATCCGGGTTATGTGAAACTGTATCTAACAGAACATGAATTAAAGCCCCTGTCTGTACGCGAGGCTTCCAAGTATATTAAGTAATTTGAAGAAATGGCGGGAATTACTAACGTCACTTATAATCAATGATGGCGATAGTTATATCGTCATTAATAATATAATTCTTGTTTTCAGAAGAATGGGTAAAAACGCCCTGTATAAGTTTCTGCGGAGGAGTATCCCGGTCCGCCAGGGTGCCGTAAAGGTAGTCGCCGCCGATAAAACTAGAACTGTCAGTTCTCATTTCGGTAATTCCGTCAGAAAAGAAAATCAGCCTGTCACCTGATTTAAAACGCAGTCTCTTTTCTTCATATGCAGCCTCGCTGACCCAGTTGCTGATTGGTATTCCGCTGACATCTACCTTTTCAATTCTTGCACCGTAAACCACTGCAGGTGGATTTGTAAAACCCGCATTTGCAAATGTCACAGTCCTGTTCCATGTATTAACAACCGCGACCAGCATTGTTATATAGGTCTCAGCAGTAATATTAAATTTTGCAAACTCCTTGAAAGCACTCTCCAGCAGCAATGCAGGACTTTTCTCTTCCCTGTTAAGCATTGAGTAAAGGAACATGGTGAACATTGAAGAAGTGATACCGTGCCCGGAGACATCAGCGATAATAAAAGCAATGTTCTGCCGGTCAATCCTGTAAAAATCCAGGAAATCCCCGCCAAGGGTTTCGCATGGCTTGAATATATATGATAAATGCAACGGACCTAAATCGTTGTCCACAGGAAGAAGGCTTGTCTGTAATCCTCTGGCAAAAAGCAGATCCCTTTTCATTTTTTCATACTGCATATAAACAGTGTCTTCAAGTTCAACTATATCCGATACATCGTTAAAAATGCCTACATAATACTTTTCATGACCGAAATCAAGAGGTTTTATTTCCATGCTAAGCTGTTTTTTAACTATCTTGTCATTGATTATAAATTCTTTTTCAATGACCTTACGACCGCTTTCACTATTTTCCCGTATAGCTTTTTCCATGTGTTTCCTTAGAATACATTTAACGCAGTGGTCAGTTTCTCCGCAAATTTCTTTATCGCTGGCAAAAACACATCCGAAGGCGTTACCGGGTAGTTTGCCTATGATTTCATTTTCTGTTTTGTTAAATAGTGTTGAAAATGAGTCGTTGAAACTCTGGATGGCCATATTTTCATCTACAACAAAGATAGGTGTAATTGCCACCTCCATAAGTTTCTGCATGAATTGTTTGGAATCCCTAAGCTTGTCAATATTCATAATTTCTAATAATCCGGGCGGTATATTCTTCTGTCGAGCGACCAGATTTTTTCTGTAATCTCACCGGGCATAACTGACCTGTAATGTTGTTCAAAATCATAATTCCGTGCATCAATCAGGTCAATATAGTGTAAAAGCTCCGCTTCTAGAAACATCGGTGGTTTAGGGCTGCCATATTCCGGGAGGTTGTGATGGCTGAGGATCATATGCTTAATCAGCATACATACATCTTCACTAAGGCCGAATTCAACCTGCTTCCTATCAACCAGCATAATCCCCATCTCTATATGCCCCAGCAACTGTCCTTTAATTGAGTAGTCTGCTATTCCAAGCTCAGATGAATCCAGTTCTTCAAGCTTCATTACATCATGCAGCAAAACACCTGTATATAATAAGTCAGTATCGATATTCTTATAGACCTCTGAAAGTTTTTCAGCTGTTTGGAGCATTGTTGAAATATGGTATAGATAACCGCTCCTGATTGCATGGTGAAGGGCTTTGGCTGCAGGGTAATATACCAGTTTTTCCCTGTAATCCGAGTATATTGAGGATACAAGTTTCTTCATATCATGATGCTCAATCTTCTCAATATATGACTCAACAACGGCAATCATTTCCTCAGGGGAATAGGGTGCTGCGGGGATGAATTCTGCTATCCGGTCCTGGACATCAGGCGGGGCCAGCCTGATTCCGTTTATATTCAACTGAACTTTGGTCTGCCAAATGCCTACCCGTGTGTTGACTAAATATAGTTTATTGGGCTTAAGCCGCGCCATATCTTCGTTTGAAGCATCCCATTTCTTAGCTCCGGCTTCGCCGGTGTCATCCATCAGTATAATATCTATATAATACTTTCCGGCATTGGTCTTTTTCATGACCGCTTCCTTCAGTATATACGTTCCGTCGCAGATCATCCCATCTTTTAAGTCCGCAATCTTGACTCCGTCCATTGCCATGTCAGTCCTCCTCGTTTTCTCCTGTAAAAACAGAATACAGTATTTTACGTTTTAATACAATTTCATCCTCTTTGTTGCTTCTTTGCCCCTTAAGTGCCTTAATATCAGTCTTATATACTTCTCTTATAGGACTGCCGCCGAGGATATGAATATTGTCCGCCATCATCATGGCTTCTTCAAGCTCATGTGTTACAAACAGCACCGTCCGCCTATCCTCTTCCCAAAGTTTCAGAAATTCAGCTGTCAATTCCTTCTTCAGCTTCATATCAAGGGCCTTGAAAGGTTCATCCATTAGCAATATATCCCCGGGATATGCAAATGCCCTTGCTATGGAAAGCCTTTGCTTCATCCCTCCGCTCAGCTGCTGTGGATAAAACTCAGCATAATCATGTAAACCGGTTATTTTAAGATACTTATCTATTCTCTCATTCCATCCCGGGAGCCCACTGTTCTCAAGGACATACTCCATATTCCTCCTGACATTATACCAGCTCAGCAGCCTTGGTTCCTGGAAAATATATGAAAAAGTGCTGCTATTCACACCAGATATTTCTCCGCCGGAATAATCCGTCAGTCCTGAAATAATATTTAGCAATGTTGTTTTTCCACATCCTGATTCACCGAGTATGCAGTTAATAACATTGTCATTGAAATCAATGGAGAAATCCTCAAAAACCGTATGCGAATCATAAATTTTAGTAAGGTTTTTAATACTAATCGCCATTTGCCGGAACTCCTTTGTTTTTATTCCTGAATGCAAGTTTTAAAAGCTGCTCAAGGATATAGCTCAACACCAGTATTATGAAAGTCCACCCGAACACTTCAACCGGCTCAAGGTATATTTTAGCATCATAAAGCCTGGAGCCTATGCCATAATCGGGACTGGCAAGCACTTCTGCCGCAACAGTTACTTTAAATCCCAGTCCAAGGCATATGTTTGCAGCTGAATAAAAATACGGTTTTGCAGATTCTAGGTATATTCCCCTTATTACTCTGCTTTTCCTTACCTTGTATAATTTTGCCATAGCCAGCAGATTTTCGTCTGTATTGGAAATACCTTCTCTTATATTGCTGTAAATAATCGGAAAGCACATTAAAAAACAAATTATTATAGGTACTGTAGCAAATTTGAACCATATCATTGCCAGAATTATAAAGGACATGACCGGGGTTGACTTAATAACCGTTACCACCGGTTCCATGAAATCCGCAAACCCTTTTTTTATTCCAGCAGCTACCCCTAGAGCTAGTCCTAGTACGCATGACGCGGCAAAACCGGCTAAAATCCTGAATAAGGAAGTTAAAACAGTCTGCAGAAAACCCTCCCCTGATATTATTTTTTCGAACAGGGCTTTAATTGTTTCCACGGGGCCCGGAAATTTAAAAGAGTCATTTATGATAATGGCTGCAATAAACCATATTGCTAGCCATATTAATACTGCCAGAGGCTTAATCCATCTCTTTTTCATATGCTCATTCTACCATTATAGTAAGAATCAAAAAACCCCCTCATAACTGAAGGGGTTCCATTGGCTGCCATATTTTAAGGTATAAAGTAGAAATCTTCAGTCGGTATTGAACCACCTATGGATTTTGGTTCAAAATCAAGCAGCACCTTGTAGAATCCATTAAGGATCTCTATTGAGTCCTGGGAATAAAAATACTTGATATTACTACCGGGGATTGCCCTTATTGCCGTATCGGTATCCGGCAGTATGCCGAAATCTACGATAAGCTCAGCAGCTGCTTCGGGTTCTGAATTTACCCAGTTAATTGATTCTTCATAGTCGGCTAAAAGTTTTTCAACCTCCTGAGGATATGTTTCAGCAAATTCAGCTGTCGATATAATGCAGCCCATTGCCAGCTCACTGCCCTCCGGCGCTGCTTTTTTCCATTCATCAGTCAAATCAACTGCAAGTTCAAGATCAGTATTCTTACCTGTTACAATTGTCACAAAAGGCTGAGGGAGCAGAACGATTTTAGCATCTCCTGTTATTGCCAGAGTTGCTACCTCGCTGTGTTCCGATCTATATTCAATATTTATATCTTCATCAGGTACTAATCCATTGGCTTCAAGAAGATAATTCAGAACATATTCAGGCACTGTGCCTTTCCCGGATGTAACAAGTGTCTTGCCCTTTAAGTCAGCCAGGCTCTTTATATTTTCGGATTTATCGGCAACAATATGAAGTACTCCCAGCGTATTGACAGCCAGCATTCTTATATTGCCTTCTGTTTTGTTATACAGAACTGCAGCCAGATTGGTCGGAACTGCCGCAACTGTAACCTCGCCGTTAAGAAGACCTGCAGTTATAAGGTCAGGTGCCGAAACAATGTCATATTTAATGTTAACAAGATCTGACAGCGGTTCCAATTCATTAAATACTTTAACCATCCCCATGGAGGTGGGGCCTTTAAGGCCGACTATATTTGCAGTCATTGCCACCCTCTCGCCTGCATATTTCTTTGGTTCAGGAGTTGGCGAAGATTCGGGTACATTGCTTGCTGCCTGGGACGGTGTTGGTGTTGCTTCAGTATTTCCCGGACCACATGCTGTTAGAAGTAATGACATAACCGCAGCAACAACCAGTATTATAGATAAATATCTTTTCAAAATAGTAACCTCCTGATGTTTATGATGGTATTCTACCCGAGAATGCATAACTATACACCGACTATGACAATATTTTCACAATCTTATGCCAAAATGTTCAAATTACAAACTTTACGAAAAAGCCCTTCGGGCAAATTTGCGAAAAAGCCCTTCGGGCAATTTCGCATTATAAGATGTCAAGGTCTTAGGCGGTACTCGTATGAGTTGGTGTTTAGATAGTGGTTTTCTAGGGATTGCCAAAAAGCAGAGCAATATACAAGGATATCTCCGGTCCCGCGTTCTTCACGGGCGTAGAAGTTTGAAAACGTGACATCTTCATACTGGTGAGGCTCACGTTTAACGAAATCATATTTAGTTTCTTTTTTTATCAATAGTGATTCTATATCAATTTCTATAATACATAACGGATTCCTTGGCATATTCGCCCTGGGGTTTTCTTTGCAAATATTCCCTATCCAATAAAATCTGCCATTACTATGCTTTAATATCTGTGAACAGGATGAGGGGGAATGAAATTTCTCTCCGTCAGTGTATGACCATGGCTCAGGTTTAGAAAAATTCCGGCCGCCGTCGTCAGAAACGGTTTGCCATCTGTAGCCCGGCAGCAAACATTCAGGATCTTTTTTACCCCCATTGCTTCCGCGGCAAATCATAAGGATACGGCCATCAGGCATTTCCATGATTGAAGGCTCAATCGCCCCCCTTGTTGACCTTAAGGGATCTCCTTCAACAAAGTTTGATATATCAAACCACTCAATTCCACCATTTTCCAGAAATCTGCCATGAAGAATTACACTATACTGGTATGTATATCCGCCGCCTGGATTATAAACTTCCCCGAACTCATCAAACATTGAGCACTGGGCTGCAAGCAGGATTGTTCCGTCATTACTTACAATAGGTTCGCATGGCCAATCCCCGACCATAAAGGAATTTCTGCCGCGATATACACCGGGTATTGGATGGAACTCATCGAACCCGCCTGTCATTACAACTGCTTCTTCGAATTTAAATGTCCTGCCGCCGTCTTCAGACATCCTGTAATATAACTGCCACGATTTTAATCCATCCTCCGGCTTATCGTCAGGAAGAAGACCCTTATTATAAAACATATAGAACCTTCCGGTCTTCTTATCAATGGCAGTCAGCTTGAAATACTTCGTCATCATGCCTTTTGCAACCTGCCATCTTGTCGTATCCAGAACCGGTTCAGTATATGTTTTACCTCCGTCAGTGGAAAATTGAATAGTCGAATCCTTGAATGCATCTGAACTTCCGGTATATGTGGTGTACTTCATCAAATCACCGTCATTGCTGCAGTATGCAGCCATACTTAAAACGCCGGTTTTGATATCCGGCTGTTCAGTAAATAACTTTTTTTCAATAAGCTTCATATTCAGTCTATCCTTATCCTGTACTCGTAAGCATCGGCCCCGAATACGTTGTTTGGATCCGCATGGAATGCAGTCATGTAAACCAGCACATTACCTGTGCCCTTCTCTTCCCTTGCATAAAAGTTTGAGAAAGTGGTTTCCTGGCTCTGCCCCTCTTCAACATCAGCGACAATGCATAGTGTTTCTTTCTTCAGCAACAATGATTCTTGGTCTACTTCGGCAATGTACAATGGATTCCTCGGCATATTCGCTCGGGAATTCTGTTTGTTAATGTTTCCAAGCCAATAATATCTCCCATTGGAATGCTCCATGAGCTGCGAACATGAAGATGGTGAGTAAAACTTATATCCGTCTGTATATGTCCATGGCATAGGTTTTGTAAACGTCCTGCCTCCATCGCTTGATATACTGAACCACCTGTAACTTGGAATTTTACATTCATAATCTATCCTGCCGCCGTTGCTGCCGCGCATGACCATGAGAATACGGCCATCCTTTAATTCGATGATAGTAGGCTCGATAGCACCCCTTGTGGATTGTGCAGGCTCATTTTCCACCGGTTCAGTCATATAAAACCATTTAATGCTCCTATCATCTTTGAATTCGCCGTGTATTACAGCTGAATAATGATATGTATAACCCCCGCCCGGATTATAATAACTTCCGTCTTCTCCTACCGGTGTAATCTGAACAGGCAGCAGGATATGCCCGTTGTCCTTTGAATTTTTCTGGTACTTTGTTATTATCGGCAATTCGGTCCTATCACCCATCATAAGGCTGTTTTTACCGGCCCATACCCCTGGAACAGGATGACCGGCATTAAACCCATGACCGTCCATGATAACCTGTTCCTCGATTTTATTGCTTCTTCCACCGTCTTCAGACATGGTATACCATGTACTCCAGTGCTTGAGACCTTCTATAGGATCATCCGTGGGCAGCACACCTTTTATTTTCATTGAATAAAGCCTGCCGTTGACCTTGATTGAATTACGGTAGTAATATCTTTCTGTACCATCTTTAGTCTGTTGACCTGTAATAATGGTTTCAGGATCTGACCAGGTATTACCTGCATCGGTTGAAAATTGAATATATGAAATTTCAGTGGTGTCGGACCGCATGATATATGAATAAAACTTCATCAAAGTTCCCTGATCCTCAGTTTCAAATATAAAACAGTAAACTCCCGTTCGTTCATCCGGTTTTTCCATGATTTTTCTTTTACTGATTAATTCCGACATATCATTCCCCTATCATTTTTCTAAATTCTTCTTCATTGATAATTGTTATTCCCAGATCCTGTGCCTTAGTTAGCTTACTCCCTGCCTCACTCCCCGCAAGCACATAATCGGTCTTCCTTGATACGCTTGATGATGCCTTCCCCCCGTTGTCCTCAATCAACTTTTTCGCTTCGTCACGTTTCAAAGTGGGCAAAGCACCTGTAAGCACAACTGTTTTTCCAAGGAACACCCCTGACTTTTTTTCACCATAAGAAGCCGAAATCACACTGACACCTGCAGCCTTAAGCCTGCCTAAAAGATGCTCTGTCTGGGGATTGTTAAAAAAGCTTACGAGACTTTCTGCCATTATTTTTCCCACTTCATCAATTGCAGTGAAATCATCAGTTGTCGCATTGGATAAGACATTGATATCAGGGAAGTGAGAAGCAAGCAGCCTTCCCGCACGGGTTCCCACATGCCTGATGCCGAAGCCCACTAAAAGCCTTGCAAGTCCATTGGATTTTGAAGACTCGATTGCAGCAAGCAGTTTTTCCACACTTTTATCGCCCAGTCCCTCAAGTGAAGCCAGTTCATCTTTTTTATTGTTCAGATAATATATATCGCCAATTGTGGCTATCAGCTCATTTTTAATTAGTAAATCGATTATGGACGGTCCCAAACCGTCAATATTCATCGCAGGCTTTGAACAAAAGTGGACTATACTGCGGAATTGCTGTGCAGGACATTCTATACCCGTGCAACGGTAGGCCGCCATATTCTCTTCACGCATTACCGGCGATCCACATGCGGGGCATTCCCCGGGCATCTCAAACCGCTTTTCCCTGCCGGTCCTGCGCTCTTTTATAACTTCGACTACTTCAGGTATGATGTCGCCGGCCTTTTGTATAATGACATGGTCTCCTATCATAATGTCCTTTGAGTTAATGTAATCAAGGTTATGCAATGTTGCCCTGGACACAGTGCTTCCGGAGATCCTGACTGGTTCTAGTTCAGCATTAGGGGTCAGAACGCCTGTCCTCCCAATTTGTACGAATATATTCTTGAGCACCGTTTCCTTTTGTTCAGCAGGATACTTATATGCAGCTGCCCATCGCGGATTTTTTGAGGTTACCCCCAATTCTTCCCTCTGCGCAAGGTCATTCACTTTAATAACAGCCCCGTCAATTTCATATGAGTCGTTGCCCCTTAATTCGCCTATTTCATTGACGGCGGAAATAACTTCTTCTATTCCTTTGCAGATATAATAACCGGGGCTGACTTTAAATCCAGCCCTTTTCAAAAATTCTAGACTTTCAGAGTGTGTTTTAAATTCCATACCCCTTACCTGCTGGACATTGAACACAAATATGGACAATTTACGTTCTGCAGCAACCTTGGGATCAAGCTGCCTTAGGGTTCCTGCAGCCGCATTCCTGGGATTGGCAAAGACCTTACCTCCGAGAATCTCCTGTTTTTCATTCAGTTCAATAAAGTCATCAACCGGAAGATATACCTCACCGCGGACCTCAATGTATTCAACTGATTCCCTTAACCTAAGGGGTATGCTTTTTATTGTCCGGAGATTTGCAGTAATATCTTCCCCGACCAACCCGTCGCCACGGGTTGAGCCGCGGGTAAATAAACTGTTTTCATATTCAAGGGACACTGAGAGTCCGTCAATTTTCTGTTCTACAACGTATTCATAGTCATCGAGTACTTTTTTAACCCTGTCATCAAACTGACGCAGCTCATCCATGGAAAATACATCCTGCAGGCTTTGCATCGGCACATCATGGCGTAATTTTCTGAAACCCTTCACAGGCTCACCGCCCACCCTTTGGGTAGGAGAGTCGGCAGTTACAAGTTCAGGATGTTTCACCTCCAGTAATTCAAGCTCGTGAAGAAGCATGTCATATTCCCTGTCCGGGATTTCCGGTTCATCCAGAACATTATATCTATAATTATGATAATCAATTAATTCCCTTAATTCTTTTATGCGTTTTTCATCCATAACCCCACCATTTTTTTATAAACTATACTAATTTTATATTCTTCATTCAAGGCACATGTATTTTCTATCGGCAAACTGCAGAATATCACTTTTCCGGCACTGTAATCATTGTGCGTCAAGATAGGTCCTCCGGTATTATTCACAACCACTTCACACACTGTGGGACTTATGTCAGCAACAGGATTTTCCTGACCCCTCCGGCTGTTTATCCGGATGCCGGCAACATCCTCAAATCCGGATAGGAATCCTCCGTCATAGGATATGTAAAGTACGGCGCCACCCGCAACTTTCTCCAGTACATTTTCCCAAGCTGCTTTGCTAATTACATTATATCCGGTTATGCATGGCATAAAATAAACCGGAGAATCCGGAATACCGGCTGTGGCATCAGCGAATTTAATAATGATGCCTTCCTGCCTTGCCAGGATATAGCTCCCATATGCCGTCAGCCAATGGTCCTGTCCTTCCGTAAGCAGGCATATGGCATCTGCCTTGCTATTTTCAATCTCAATCTTTTCGAAATCTTTAATAACAAATGCTGCCTGCTTAGGCTTTCTGTCAGCAGTAAAAAGACCAAGTTCTCTTTCCAAAGCTATCTGCCCATAAGGCGGATAATCAAAAGGCTGGTCGAAAGCACACCACCAAAGGACTTCTTCAATGCCTTCTTCAGCAGCCAACCCAAGGACTTTCCTTAGGTAATCTGCCGTTGCTTCATTCGATGAGACATTAGGGCCAAGCGAACCCAGCTCCTCGATGATGCAGGGTTTTCCTGATATATCAGAATAATACCTGCTCTCAGCTACCGCATGGAATATACTCCTGCCTTCTCCAAGGGAGTCCTTGCCGCAATGTGGTGTAAAAAGAGGATATGGATGGGTAGTCAGGACATCACAGCAGTCTGCGGCGTCTGAAATTTTCCACGTTCCGTCCAATGTAAGGCCGTGCATACCTGCATACACCGGTCTCGTATTGTCTGCATTCTTAATTGCGCTAGAAATGGTTTTCATCCAAAGCCATGCCTGGGATGATGATGCAACTTCCCCCATTACATTACATTCATTTCCGAGGTCCCAGGCTGATATTTCCTTTTTATCTTTAAATTTATTAATAAATTTTGTTATGAATTCAACCTGGTACTTAATAGCTTCAGGATCTGTCAGGACATTTCGATTATAAAACGGTTCAGGTACAAAAAGACGTCCGCTCATCCATCCATTGATAAGCGACACAATCAGAGATATTCCATATTTTTCAGCCGTCTGTACAATAAAACCGAATTTTTCCATGGCTGCAGTATCAATGCCACCGCAAATCCCAAGAAGTTTTCCCCCGCCTCCGTATATAGGTTCAAGGTTGTGGAATACAGGCCACAGAGGGAATACTCTGAGTATTTCAATACCGAAATCAGACATGATTTCAAAATCCTTGTCTATGGCATCAGCATCCCAGTCAAGCCACATGTTGATTCCCGCATTGGAAGCCCAGTAATTGCAGCCGATTTTCATTAAAATACCCCCGATATTACTTAAATGAATTATATCATAATCACGGGGCCATTTATGGTAATTCCATTTTCATATTTACTGATTGTCAACAATGCTGTGTGATGCTATAATACTCTGTACGGGGGATTAGCTCAGCTGGTTAGAGCGCTTGCTCGACACGCAAGAGGTCACTGGTTCGACTCCAGCATCTCCCACCAGAAAATCGGCTCAACGGCCGATTTTCTTTTAATTACTATTTGATTTCTATTCAACTTCCCTTGGCTCGTTTATTCAGAAACTAACCTCTTTTCACCCTCGAGTTTCGTAATTGCCTTGATGTTCTGGGTAAATTCAAGAGTACCCAGGTAATTATCTTCATTATCCCTGACTGCAAAATATCTGATATAAACAAACTTACCGCCCATCCTGATCCAGAAATCCTCATGATCTTTTTTCCCTGATTTAAGATCCTCGACCAATTTCTCAACTTTATGAACGCTTGCCGGGGGATGACAGTTGCTCACTTCCCTGCCAATGACTGTCCGCGGCCTTGGGAAGATGCGGTCTGTTCCTTCCGAAAAGTACTTGACCCTGCCGTCAGCACCAACAAAAGTAATGTCTGCGGGAAGAGTATTAAGCATTCTGACAAGTTCAACCTGAGTTAAAGCACCTGCCCCGAGGTTCATAGAACCAGGGCTCGTGCCGGTTTCTTCCTTCACCTGCCCCACTCCTGCAGGCATCCAATTATCTTTGACTTCAATGAAAGAGAATCCGATTTCATCGCTGCTTTCTTTTATTTCCAGCCATTCCTTCTCAGAGAAAGTTTCAAGGGTCATTGGTATTAAAATATTATCTTCTTTATAAACCATTTCACTGATTGTTACCAAGGTAGCATCTAGTAATTCAACGGCCTCCTGCGAGTTACCTGCCTTAAGTTCAATTATTATTGATTTCAACTCACTGCGGACTTCATCATCAATAGCCCACATGACTTTTGGGGGACCTGTTATAAGATGTGCTTCGAGAAGTGCAAATATCAGATTTTCTTTCCGTGTATAATGCTTATCAATTTCCTGTAATTGTTCAAGCATTGAAAGCAAAGCAGCCATATCATCATTTTCAGCCGCAGCTCTTACTAATTTTATTCGTTTCTCAATTTCCCTGTTTTCCATAAGAAAACTATGGACCGGATGACCCGGTGTTTTTTCTTCCTGCTCCTCACTATGGATTTCCTCGATTGATCCTTTGAAGACTGCGGCATGGACATCACATAGTTTCCGGATTGATTCAACCGGCATCCCGTCTCTTATCAATGACTGCTCCATATCAGATATTTCTTTAGCGCTGACATCACTGAATTGTGATTCAAACCGTTTTTTAACATCTTCAAAATTAGATCCGGCGTGCAGTTCCAGAATCAAATTCTTCAGAAGCTGCTGCCTCTTTTCTTTATTATTAATTAATTCACTCATTATTCTCTCCTTCGAAATCAGTTTTTAGTACATAAAGCATTATATATATTTTTTACCCTTTTATTGGTAACTTATGTTACAGGCCGTAAAATCACTTTGGTTCCATATTGTCAATATTCCTGATTTAATATAGGATGTGATTGTGAAAAAAATATTATTAATTGCTACAGGCGGAACAATTGCAGCCGCTTTGACAAAAGACGGTCTTTCCCCGTCAATCTCAACTGATGAACTAATCAGGTATGTGCCGACTATCTCTGAAATTTGTGATTTGGATGCCATTCAGCCTCTCAACATTGACAGCACTAACATCCAGCCTGAAGATTGGTGTGAACTAGCTTTGATAATTAAAGATAATTTCAAAAAATACGACGGGTTCGTCATAACCCACGGCACGGATACCATGGCTTACACATCAGCCATGCTGTCGTACCTGATTCAAACGCCTGATAAGCCAATAGTGCTGACAGGTGCGCAAAAGCCCATAAATCTTGATATAACAGATGGGAAAATGAATCTCAGGGACGCAGTCCGCTATGCCTGCAATGGTAATCCGGGAGTTTATGTGGTATTCAACGGCACGGTAATTCTCGGAACCCGCGCGCGGAAAACAAAAACCAAGAGCTACGATGCCTTTGAGAGTATCAATTTTCCTAAGGCTGCCTTGATAAACGGTGCCAGGATTACTAATTTCTACAGGTGCGCCCCTAAGGCTGAAGAAACTAAGTTTTATACAGACATATTCCCCAATGTCTTTCTACTGAAGCTTTCACCCGGCATGGAACCTGACGTTCTTGACTATATCAGCGACAAATACCAGGCAATAGTCATCGAAAGCTACGGAACCGGCGGCATACCTTTTGCTGATAAAAGAAATTTCTTAAAGAAGCTTAAAATTGCCACAGAAAAAGGCAAATTCATTGTTATAGCAACCCAGGTCATGCTTGAAGGCAGCGATCTGGAGGCATATGAAGTCGGAGTCAATGCCCTGCAATATAATGTACTGCAGGACTATGATATGACCATAGAAGCTGCAATAACCAAGCTAATGTGGATCTTATCCATTACCGATGATTATGAAGAAGTAAAACAGCTGTTTTATACAACTGTCCATGAAGATATATTGTTTAATCCGGAATAGTACAATTTAAGTAATTATTACCGCTGCTTTTTCTTTTTACTCTTTATTTTATTATAATAAATCTGAAAGAAAAGGAATGCGCCTGTAACTGCCAGCGTCAGCATCATGGCTTTTTGAACTTTGCCTAAAACCTCCCCTATTTCTGGGCTCATGTTTATCAACATGAACCACACTGTAACAACTATAAAAACCGGTGTTAAGTATCTGTGAAGTTTTCTTAAGAGTTTTCCAATTTTATTAATCATGTCTGCTCCTGTTGTTTTTAGTATTATGATTATATAGATAACTATTAGAATAATCCGTAACATAAGTTACTCTTATATAAAAATGGGACAATAACGGAGTGTTATTATCCCATTATGTATTTTATTTTACTGATTATGCTTCATTCTTAATTATTTCTACTGTTTTTAGTTCAAAATCACCATAGGCAACTGAACCATGTTCACCAATATCAAGACCTGAGATTTCGTGATGTTCATCTGCCCTGAGGCCATTGAATTTCTTAAGGGCTTTAAATAGGATGAAAGTTGTTCCCATGGTCCATGCAGCTACCGAGACTACACCCAGCGCCTGTATTCCAAGGAGTTCCAGCCCGCCGCCATAAAACAGGCCTCCTTCAATTGCAAATAATCCGACTAGAACAGTTCCAAGGGCTCCGGATACTCCATGTACAGCAACTGCACCGACAGGATCATCAACCTTGAGGACTTTTTCAATGAACTCAACTGCAAACACAACGGTTACACCTGTTATGGCTCCGATTGCAACAGCTCCCCAAAGGCTTACTGATGCACATCCGGCGGTTATGCCAACCAGTCCGGCCAGAACCCCGTTCAATGTCATACTGACATCCGGCTTTTTATATTTAATCCAAGTTACAAACATTGTGACCACACCCCCTGCTGCAGCTGCGAGATTGGTTGTAACCGCAATATAGCCTATACTGCTGTCCATACCGGAAACCGTACTTCCCGGGTTGAATCCGAACCATCCGAACCAAAGTATGAACACCCCCAGGGCTCCCATTGTAATGTTGTGACCCGGTATTGCATTGGGTTTTCCGTTTTTTCTATATTTACCGATTCTGGGACCTAGAATTGTCGCACCTATGAGTGCCGCCCATCCGCCGACTGAATGTACCACCGTTGACCCGGCAAAGTCAACCATTCCCAGGTTTGACAGCCATCCGCCGCCCCATATCCAGTGACCGACGACCGGATATATTACTATGCTTATAACAAAGCTATAAACTATATATGCAGAAAATTTTGTCCTCTCTGCCATGGCTCCTGATACTATCGTGGCTGCGGTTGCAGCAAATACCGTCTGAAATATCAGAAATGCTTCTATTGGTATATTTAACCCGAGGAATTCTGCTGTTAAACCAGTCCCAAAGAATCCTGTAGTGCCGAACAACCCCCATTTGTCTGCGCCGAACATGATGCCAAAGCCTATTGCGAAGTATACGAGGGACCCTATTGCAACATCCATTATATTCTTCATGATGATGTTACTGGCATTCTTTGCCCGGGTGAACCCGGCTTCTACCATTGCGAAACCCGCCTGCATGAAGAATACCAGGAAAGCGGCTATAAGTACCCAAATGGTGTCAATTGCCGATTCAACTCCTTCATCGGCACCAAAGACCATTGATGGAATCACAACAAGCACGATTACCAAAGCAAGTACAATCAATCTCTTTTTCATTTCTTCCTCCTAAAATGTTTTCTTGCCCATTCCCCGGTATCATCAATGCAGCGGCTGACACACTGAATAAGTTTCCTCATTTCCGGAAATCCCACAATCCGGAAAAAATATAAAAAAAGACGCCCAACCCGTACACTTCCGTGTTTTGGATTATGGCGTCATAGCCTTAAATTAAATGTTCTTCATCGAACAATCAATCAAATTATTTAATTTATGCAAGTATGTTAGCATACACCTTGCACTAAAACAACCCCTTAAATCATTTTATTATCTAAAACTTAACATTTTTGCAACATTTGTCGATACGCACTTGCACTTCTTCAAGGTATTCAAGGACAATTCGGCAAAATCAAAGAGCTGGCCCTGGGTCAGCTCTTTGATTTTATATGTTTTTTAATTCATCAATCCTATGAAGTACTTCTGTATGCATCTTCCTGTATTTATCAAGCTTTTCCTTTTCAGCATCAACAAGCTTAGCCGGGGCTTTCGCTACAAAGCTGGAATTATTAAGCTTCCCATCGGCGCGGTTCATTTCCCTCTCGAGCTTTTCAGATTCAAGGGTAAGCCTTGCCAGTTCTTTTTCAATATCAATTAAATCTGCCAGCGGCATAAATATTGCAGCGCCGTCGATTACAACTGATACCGCGTTTGCAGGAATTCCGGATTCATCTGCCTGGACCGTAATTGTTAACGCTCCTGCCAGCTTTGTAAAATAAGCTTCGGATTTTAATATGGTACTCCTGTCCACTTCATCGTCTGCTGCGAAAATAATATTTGCTTTCCTTGACGGCGGAACATCCATATTCGCCCTTGCGTTCCTGATTCCACGGATTGCCGACATTATGAAATTCATCGCTCTTTCTTCGGATGAATAATCCATAGCGTCATCATAGGAAGGCCAGTCGGATATCATGATACTATCGCCCGATCCGAACAGGTTCATATATATTTCTTCTGTAATAAAAGGCATGAATGGGTGTAAAAGCTTCATAGAGTTGCTCAAAACCTTGTTCAGGACATACTGGGCTTCCAGCCTGCCTTCACTGTCCTTGTCATATAACCGGGGTTTTACAAGTTCTATATACCAGTCGCAGAACTCTTCCCAGATGAACTCATATACTTTTTGAAGACCTATGCCAAGTTCGAACTTATCGATGTTTTCAGTAACTTCCTTAATTATTCCGTTCAGCCTTGAAAGAATCCACTTGTCCGCATCGGTGAATTTATCCTCAGAAACAGATTTAAAATCAGGTTCATCGTCGAAGTTCATCAGTACGAAACGCGCTGCATTCCAAATCTTGTTTGTGAAATTGCGTCCAGCATGTAGTTTTTGATCGGAAATCCTAAGGTCATTTCCTGTTGCATTCCCTATCATAAGGGCATATCTAAGAGAATCCGTTCCATATGTCTCAATTACATCAAGCGGGTCAATGCCGTTGCCAAGCGATTTTGACATCTTCCTGCCCAGCTCATCCCTAACTAAACCCGTGAACATAACATAATCAAAAGGTTTTTCGCCCATATGTTCAAGTCCGGAGAAAATCATCCTGGCAACCCAGAAGAATATGATGTCATATCCAGTAACCAGAACATCAGTAGGATAAAAATATCTTAATTCCGGAGTGTCGTCCGGCCATCCGAGTGTAGAAAACGGCCATAATGCAGAACTGAACCACGTGTCCAGGGTATCCTCGTCCTGACTTATGTTGCTTCCTCCGCATTTGCTGCATTTTTCGGGTTTTTCAATGGAAACCATTATTTCGCTGCAGACGCCGCAATAATATGCCGGAATCCGATGCCCCCACCATAATTGCCTTGATATGCACCAATCTTTTATGTTCTCCATCCAGTTGAGGTACGTTTTTACAAATCTATGAGGCACGAAATTTACATCGCCCGATGTTACAGCTTCAATGGCAGGTTTTGCAAGCCCGTCCATCTTAACGAACCACTGCAATGAAACTATCGGCTCAATAACGGTATCGCACCTGTAGCAGGAGCCTACATTATGTGTATGCTTTTCGATTTTATCGATAAGTGCGAGTTTCTCTAAGTCTTCGACAATAGCATTCCTGGCTTCATACCTATCCATGCCTTTGTATTTACCGGCATTTTCATTCATCGTTGCATCATCTGCAATGACTTTTATGATTTCAAGATTATGACGTTCGCCTATTTCAAAATCATTGGGGTCGTGGGCAGGGGTAACCTTGACTACTCCTGTGCCGAAATCCATTTCAACATACTCATCGGCTACGACAGGTATCCCTCTATTCATAAGGGGCAGTATTACCGTCTTCCCTACCAGATCTTTATACCTATCATCATCAGGATGAACAGCTATTCCGGTATCGCCAAGCATGGTTTCAGGACGTGTTGTCGCAACCTTAATATATCCGCTTCCGTCAGCCAACGGGTATTTGATGTCCCAGAGCTTCCCTTCTTTTTCGCTGTATTCAACTTCTGCATCCGAAATTGAAGTGTTGCAGTCGGGACACCAATTGATTATTCTCTCACCCTTGTATATAAGCCCCTTTTCATAAAGTTTAATAAAAACAGATGTAACAGCCTTTGACAAACCCTCATCCATGGTGAATCTACGGCGCTCCCAGTCGCAAGAACTACCTAATTTTTTAAGCTGCTCTACAATTCTTGAACCATATTTTTCATTCCATTCCCAGGCCCTCTCCAGAAAACCCTCCCGGCCGATATCCGCCTTACTGATACCTTCTTCCTTCATGGCTTCAACAATCTTTGCTTCAGTGGCAATACTCGCATGGTCCGTCCCGGGAAGCCACAGCGCCGAATATCCCTGCATCCTCTTGGTTCTTATGATAGTGTCCTGCAGGGTATTATTAAGTGCATGACCCATATGAAGCTGCCCCGTTATGTTGGGAGGAGGTATCACAATAGTGAAAGGCTCTTTATTTTCATCAACGACCGCATGGAAATACTTCCTGTCAATCCAGGTTGAATAAATTCTATCTTCCATATCCTTCGGTTCAAAGTTTTTTTCAAGTAATTTCATCTTATCTCCTTATCTGAAAATAAATAATATAATCAGCATGCCCGGAAGGAATATTATTCCTCCTATTACCTTGACTTTGGCTATGGCTTTCTGGAATTTCAACCTTTCCAAAGTCTCATCGTCAGTATCGAGGTTCACCGTCTGCTTCTCAGCCAATCCCCTTGACCTGACTATGGGTTTGGCAGCGAATACTACTACAGCTCCGCTTATTGCCAAAAACCCTCCCAGTATTTTTAAAAATAGATCCATTACACTCTCCCTCTGCGTGGTTGGACATAAAAATAGCTTCTTCATCCATTGGACGAAAAAGCTTCGCGGTACCACCAAATTCAATTCCCGCACTTATACGGAAACACTCATAGCCTTAACGGGGCCGGCGCCATGGACTACTGCTTTCACCCATGGGACTCGCGGGCGACCTTCCCCTGCAATACACCCGGAAGCATTCCACCGCCGCTTCCTCTCTTTAGGGTTCCTGCCGGGTACTCCTCCCGGTCTCTATCGTTAATCTAATTATACGGAATAAAGTTTCTTTGTCAATCTCATAATAGTAAGTGCTGCATCAGTGATATATACTTAATTGGGGCTGATACGAAAAACTATAAGGATATGATATGGAAAACCTAATATCATCCGGATGGAATGCAGTTATAAACGGAAGCAGAATTGATTTTTCCGGTTTGTCATCCAAAACCCGCAATCACGAAGCTTTTAATATTTGCGAAAGGCTGGATACTTTCTGCAATAACACAGAGAATACAGTAATTATTAACAGAATACTGAGTACGTACACCTATGAAGGCAATATATCCAGAATCATTTACCAGGGCTCCGCATGGTGTCGTGAAAACACCACGCTGGCGACAAACGGCTATGAAGAACTGCACATATCCAGCTTCGGCACCCGTACAACGCAATTATATAATCCATTTATAATAATTGATTCAGGCAGCAGTCAATATGCATTCCACATCCTGCCGGTAGGAGATTGGGAAATCAGTCTTATCGAAAATATTGAAAAGCCGGGGTCATATACTATATCCCTAGGGCTAAAAAGCGAAGGACTCGCTATGGAAATCCATCCCGGTGAAACCATCAAACTGCCGGTAATATTGGTTCACAGCCCCAAAGGCAATGATATATGGGAAAATGCATGCGAATTCCATGAATACCTGAATACCATACTTTATAAACCCAGGCACAGGGAAATCCCCATTCCCTATAACAGCTGGTTCTATGATTTTGACAAGTTTTTTGTAAGCGATTTAAAAGAACAGGCGGTTGCTGCCAAAGATTTGGGAATGGAAACCTTCATAGTGGATGCAGGCTGGTACGGCCCTTCAAATAACGACTGGAGCCTTGCTGCCGGAGACTGGAGGGAAAAAGAAAACGGCGCATTTTTCGGAAACATGCTGGACTTTTCCCAATATATCAACAGCATCGGCCTTGAATTCGGTTTGTGGATAGAAGCGGAAAAAGTATGCGAGGGTGTTCCCATCCTTGACGAAAGACCGGAATTATTCGCGAAAGCCTCTGACGGCATATTCTACCCTGACTTATCATCTGAAGAGGGAGTAGATTACCTGTTTGGAACTATTTCCGGATTAATTGAAAAATATAATGTCAAATGGTTTAAGCTGGATTTTAATTTTCCACTTGGTGAGGATCCCCATAAAAGCGGGTTTTTCCGATATATGCGCGGATACCAGGGATTAATGAAGCGTCTGAATCTATGTTATCCGGATTTAATCTTTGAAGCCTGTGAAAGCGGTGCAATGCGCGCAGACCTTGAAGTAAACAGGTTCTTTGACATTCAGTTCCTGTCTGACAATGTCAAACCTTACGATATGCTTGATATCTTTAAAAACAGCCTGCTCAGGTTCACACCGGCCAGGCTGTTCAAATGGATAGCAGTCCGTCAGATTGAAGCAGGAATACCTAAATACGGCATGCCTTTGGCATCGGCTCCAGACAGGCTTATCGTACCTAAGGGACCTACATGGAATAATTTCGAAAGTTCGGATATTTCTATATTGGGTTGCCTGGCCATTCTATCCCATACGGGTTATAGCGGCGATATCGCCGGTCTTACTAATGAAAACCGCGATAATCTTAATGAATATATCAGGTTGTATAAAAAACTAAGACCAGTCCTTATGGAATCTATTGTGTACAATTGTGCTGTGCCTGAAGGATGGATGGCTTTCAGTTTGAAAAAAAGAACGGCAGAACCACCGTCTGCCATAATTGTATTCAGGCTTGATTCGGAATTATGCGAATGTCAAATAAATATTCAAGGTGCCAAAGATCAGGAAATTACTTTCTCCTTGGAAAATAAATTTACTGCTTCTTACAAACTCTTCGTTTAAATGTAATTATGGCCGGCCGTCCAGAACACGGCCCTCCCCGGTTGTAAATTGATTGGAGAACTCATAGAAATGCTTTTCTTTGGACATTATCGGGGTCCTGGCCAGACGTTCTGCGTAATACTCAGGTTTCCAGAAATCCTTAACGATTTTTCTGAATTTTATAACTTCAGCAATAAAACTGTCATTTTTTGCCAGGTTCTTCAACTCACCGGGGTCTTCTGTTAGATTGTACAATTCCTCGCTGCCATCAATATAATAACAGTACTTCCAGTCTCCGTTCCTGTACATGCATCCTGCAATTTCAGTAGCCCTCAGGACCGCACTTTCACAGAAAATCCCTTCCCTTTCAATCGACCTGCCTTCAGCCAGCAGCGGAATCAGGCTCAGTCCTTCACATGAATCGGGTATTTCAATTCCCGCGGATTCGCATATTGTCGGGAATAAATCAATTAACCCCAGAATCTCATCTGTTTCAGTACCGGGATTGATTATTCCCGGCCACCTGATTATCATAGGCACCCTGGAAGATGCCTCAAAGAATAGGGTCTTCTGCCAAGTTCCGTGCTCTCCGCCCATTTCCCCATGGTCAGATGAATATATGACCAATGTGTCATCTTTATATCCAAGATAATCCAATACTTCTATAATCCGCCCGGCTGCATCATCAATCCATTCTACACACCCGTAATATGCCTCAAGCGCACGTAGCTGGATATCATAATCCTTACCATAGTGATGCCCGGTTTCATTATGAGCAATCCCTTCGCGGATGAAAGGGATGCTGCTTTTGGATAAGTCTTCACCTTCTTCCGGAAGGGACAGCCTGCCTTTATATTTTTTATTATATTTTTGGGGCGGTTTTATCGGAAAATGCGGTTTGTCAAAATGGACGCTTAACATGAAAGGTTGTTCGCTTCCCCCGCTCTTATGAAGCTGCAGCCATTTGCACGCTTCAGAAACACATATCTCCGTCTGGGTAAGCTCAATTGGCATTTCAGAAGGACCTGAATTACCCAACACATCTCCAAGGCCGTTAATGCCGAATTCCGGAAGCCGGCCTGGGTCGGGCTGGTGGGCCTGCCCATAAATATCCCCGTAGGGCCTTTGCTGATAACCATGGTACTGTTCTCCGTTGAAATGGGCTTTTCCTATAAGGCATGTTTTATATCCGTTTTCAGATAATGTCCTTGGCAAGGTTGTTATATTTGCCTGCATGATATGCATATTGTCGTATATACCTGTCGTTTTGGAATACTGTCCCGTCATCAATGATGAGCGACTCGGAACGCACAGCGGATTCTGGCAATACATATTGTCGAACCTCATTCCCTCCGATGCCAGCCGGTCCAGGTTTGGTGTGTTGATTATCACATTGCCCCCGCAGCCTATCACGTGCGGACTGTGCTGGTCTGATAATATAAATAATACATTAGGTCTTTTTATCATAAAATGCCCTAGCTCCTATAAGGTGTGTATTTCATTCCCAGGCTATCGGCTACGGGATAATTGGTTAGCATGCCTTTAAAAGTGTTCAGACCCTTCATAAGGGGTTTATTCTTTTCAAGGGCATCCATACCGAAATCAGCCAACTGAATGATATACGGCAGCGTAGAGCCCTCCAGTGCCTTTGTTGATGTCCTGGGCACTGCCCCGGGCATATTAGCCACAGAGTAGTGGACAACCCCATGCTTCACATAGCTTGGGTTTTCATGAGTCGTCACCCTGTCAATGGTCTCAACCGACCCGCCCTGGTCAATGGCAACGTCAACGATGACGGAACCCTGCTTCATGGACTTAACCATATCTTCGGTTACAAGTTTTGGTGCCTTGGCCCCAGGCACTAGCACCGCACCGATTAAAAGGTCGGCCCTTTGAACCTGCCTTTGTAATTCATATTTATTTGAAAACAGTGTATTAACCCTGCCTGAATAATATTCGTCAATCCATGCTAAAGTTTTGGGATTTATATCCATAACCGTTGTTTTTGCGCCCAGTCCTACGGCAATCCTTGCGGCCGCCATCCCGACGGTTCCACCTCCTATTATAACGACCTTGGCTGCCTCAACCCCCGGGCTTCCCCCAAGGAGAATCCCGCGTCCGCCGTTGTATTTCAATAACAGCTCTGCTCCGACCTGCACCGACAGCCGCCCCGCAATCCTGCTCATCGGGATTAGGAGAGGCAGCGACCCGTCGTCAAGCTGAACGGTTTCATAAGCTATGCCGGTTACACTGCTTTCAAGCAAGGCCCTGGTCAACTGTTCCGAAGAGGCAAGGTGCAGATATGTAAACAAGATTCTGTTACTCTTTAAAAGTTTATATTCCGAAGGCTGTGGTTCCTTTACTTTGACTATCATATCCGCGCTCTCGAAAACACCTTCAGCATTTTCAACAACTTTTGCACCGGCCTCCAAATATTCATCATCTTTAAATCCGCTTCCCAGTCCTGCATTATGCTGAACAACTACTTTGTGTTTCCTGTGTGTCAGGGCCGAAACCCCGGCAGGAGTCATAGACACCCTATTTTCATTAGTTTTAATTTCACCTGGTATTCCTACTATCATAAATTTGCCTCCTAAAAAGAGTTGAATGTATATCCCAGTTCATTATATACCCGCGTCCGCTTTCGTAAAAGCCTAATTTACGATTGCAGACTGGACAATTGATAGCTTCAGGGATAACTATCATATAAATTATTATATTGCTAAAATACATGAATTTGTTGTATAATTCTATGCACGGCAACGGGGTGTGGCTCAGCTAGGTAGAGCGCTTGGTTCGGGACTAAGAGGCCGCTGGTTCGAATCCAGTCACTCCGACCATAAAGAAGGAGAAGACAACAGTCTTCTCCTTCTTTATGGTCCGGGGATGAATAACATAACCAAGGCCGTAAGTTTTGACGGCAGATGTGTACCGCAGCTATCAAATACTTGCTATGGCGAGGAACGCATTGACAGTCAAAACTGTTAATCGGCAACCCACAGTTATTCCCCGGTGAAAATAGGCTAGACAGTCTTCTCCTTCTTTATGGTCCGGGGATGAATAACATAACCAAGGCCGTAAGTTTTGACGGCAGATGTGTACCGCAGCTATTAAATACTTGCTATGGCGAGGAACGCATTGACAGTCAAAACTGTTAATCGGCAACCCGCAGTTATTCCCCGGTGAAAATAGGCTAGACAGTCTTCTCCTTCTTTATGGTCCGGGGATGAATAACATAACCAAGGCCGTAAGTTTTGACGGCAGATGTGTACCGCAGCTATCAAATACTTACTATGGCGAGGAACGCATTGACAGTCAAAACTGTTAATCGGCAACCCACAGTTATTCCCCGGTAAAAATAGGCTAGACAGTCTTCTCCTTCTTTATGGTCCGGGGATGAATAACATAACCAAGGCCGTAAGCTTTGACGGCAGATGTGTACCGCAGCTATCAAATACTTAATATGGCGAGGAACGCATTGACAGTCAAAACTGTTAATCGGCAACCCACAGTTATTCCCCGGTAAAAATAGGCTAGACAGTCTTCTCCTTCTTTATGGTCCGGGGATGAATAACATAACCAAGGCCGTAAGTTTTGACGGCAGATGTGTACCGCAGCTATCAAATACTTACTATGGCGAGGAACGCATTGACAGTCAAAACTGTTAATCGGCAACCCACAGTTATTCCCCGGTAAAAATAGGCTAGACAGTTTTCTCCTTCTTTATGGTCCGGGGATGAATAACATAACCAAGGCCGTAAGTTTTGACGGCAGATGAATAAAATCAGAAGAGGGTTGATTTAGTATAAAAAAACCGGAAGCAAGCGCCTCCGGTTTATAATATTTTTGTTTTATAAGAACTATTACATTATTAGAAGCATAGTCGAAGAAATTGTTACCTGAATCCATGTATTCCCGGGATTCAGAACGATTTCATTACCGTCTTTGTCATAATATTTTGTTGGTCCGAATCTATCGGTCTTTTCCCATGTTATGTCAATGCTCTTTCCACCGGTTATGAAATAACCTTCGCCGCTTCCATCATATCAACTTCAAGACGACCCTCGCTGTCTCCTGCTATTATCCTGGAATCAACCTTCTGGATGATTATATTGGCCACTGAGAAAGGTTTGCCAGTGTTCCTGTCAAGATGGGAAGTTCCGTTGCGGTTCCTGTAATACCGCATTTTTTCGCTGTCATATATGTATGCACAGACACTGTCGGGACTATAAGTTAAATTAATTATATTGGCATCGAGTCCTTCGGAAGGTTCAGTAATTATATCATTATATTTAGGTAAAACCGACACATCAGTTGTTTCGGATATGCCTTTTGAAGAAACGAAATCGCTGATTTTTTCACCCGTTGTATATGTATCCTGCCAGTTTTTAGGGTCGCTCGTAAGCTCCTCAAATATTGAGCCGGCATTTATCATTGCATTAAGATAATCAATATCGGGAGTTTTTTGCAAATCTGATAAAGCCTGTGGACTGCCTCCTACATGGACTAGGATTGCATCATAAGGCACAAAACAATCAAGCATGTAATCCCTTGCGCTTCTGACAGGGCCTATTAGATCTACATCCGATTCCCAGAACAGTGCAAGGAATCTGGTTAATCCGCCTTCAACAGGAAGTTCATATACCAATTGAGAATCAGCCAGGCCTCCCTGTGGAAATGGCATCTCCCCTTGGTTGTCAATACTCACTGCCCAAGGCCTTATACTTTCGTCAGGCAGTATAAAAACTTTTTCTTTCGGCGGTTCAGCCGTAGGCTCAGGGGTAGGACTTTCTGTATTCTCAGGGCTTGCCGTTGGGTCTGGTGATTCAGTTGGGTCGGTTGTCGGTGCAGTCGCTGACGGCGATGGTGTTGGGGCAGGGGTTTCCTCTCCTTTTGCCTTGCACGCTGCAATTCCTGCTGCAAGAAGCAGCACCATAACCAATACCAAGATTTTTTTCATTTGTGCCTCCTAGTTTACATGGCCTGATTCGGATATTTTCTTATCAAAAATATCAAAAACATCCGCCAGTTCTTTTTCATCACTTATTGTTTCCAGCTTGTCAAAATCGACATCTTCAGTGAATCGGAATATATACGAATCTTCGTCTTTTTCATCAGCGCTCTGCAAAAGCACATATTTACTTCCGCGGAATTCAATCATTTCCACCACATGCATGTCTATAAGTTCCCCGTTTTCTCCTTCGAGGGTAATTATTCCTTCATTGTTATCCATCATGACCTCCGTTTATAAACTGTCCAGATAGGACTGTAATATATAACAGGCTGCGACTCTGTCAACCGCGCCTTTATCTTTCCAATTTTTATTTCCCTGCAATCTGAGGGTTTCCTTTGCCTCTACCGAAGAAAGCCGTTCGTCCCAAAAAATAATATCCAGATTCACAGCTTCCTTCAATTTGCCTGCAAATACCTCGGTAATTTCAGCTCTTCTGCCCTTAGTCCCGTCCATGTTCAGGGGCATGCCAATAACTATTCTTTCAATTTTCAGCCGATTTGTCAAATCTGCAATGTATGAAACAGGCAAATCCATGTCATTTTTCCACACAAAAGTATCAAGCCCCGATACGAGTGTTCCCGTTAGATCGCTTTTAGCCAGCCCTATTCTCCTGTCTCCGAAGTCTATTCCAAGAATTATCATTTAAACCTCAATATATTTTCATTGCAAATACAGGACACACGGCACAGCAATAACCGCAGACAGCACACCTGGACTTATCAATACAAACTTCACCGTTTACCATAGAAAGCGCATTTTGTTTACACCTCTCAATGCACCTACCGCATTTTTCACACCAAAATTCTATATGCAGTCCCCTGTTTTGTAAAGCTACTTTTTCAATTATATGGATCGATGGTTCTTTACTGTTGAAAACAGAGAGATTCATATCGATTTCCGGGAGACTCTTCATCCCTATGGCTACGGAATGTATATTACTATTTCCCAGAACGAACTTCATTGAATCATAATATTCCCTGATAAGACTTCCGCCTCCAAGGGGTTTCATTGAAAATATACCTTTGCCGGCAATCCGGGCTTTTTCAATGGCGTCTGCCATCTCTGATGGTTTCCCGTCATTTATGCCTATGCCCGATTGGTTGTATATGGGATGTATGACATCTATTTCTTGCATTTCAGCTGCAGCGTATACAACCTCTATATTATGGGTTGATACACCGACGGCTTTTATTTTGCCCAGCTCTCTTTGTTCAAGATAGAATTCAAGTGCTTTACGGTGCCCTTTCAGAGTAAGCCTGCTTTCCTGTTCATGCATCATGAAGATATCTATAACATCGCGGTCAAGGCCTTTTCTGGCTTCTTCCAGGGCTTCCTCAGCACCTGCTTTATCATATGCGTAGGATTTTGTAGATACAATCGGATCCACACCTGATTTTTTCGCTGCCATTCTTATATATTCATAAGTCTTGTACAATTGGGCTGTATCAAAAAAGACAACGCCTTTGTCCATGGCATATGCCATGATTTCGCTGCCTTCTTCAAGATTGTAATTGGCCTGCAGGGGCCCTAATGTCAAAGTTCCAAAGCACAGACGGGAAACCTCTATTCCCGTGTCGCCCAGAAGCACTTTATTTTTTATCCTGGAGATAATACTTTACCAATTCCTCGATTATTTCATCGCGCTCAAGCTTCCTGACCGCATTTCTTGCGCCGTTATAACTCGTGATGTAAGTGGGATCCCCTGACAAAAGGTATCCCGCCAGCTGGTTCATCGGATTGTACCCTTTGACTTCCAGCGCATCGCATACCAGCAAAATGATGTCGCGGGCCTTGTTTGGACTTTCAAGATTCATATTGAATTTTTGCGTTTCACCGGACATGTAATCCCTCCTCTATAACAGGTTATATTGATTTTATTATATTTAGCACCCTGTTTTCAAGCACCCAAAGACAAAATCACCCTTTATTTCATTAATTTTCACCCAAACCAATTCATTAGGGTTGCATGATGCGCATTCAGTTACGACTTTTATATACCCTTTCGTATGACCTTCCCAGTAACCCGGCTTCCCGGTATATTCCTGTTCAATCAACACTTCCTCTGTTTTTCCAATCATTTTGCTCAGGAGTTTTCTGCGGTTTACTTCAGCCGAATCAATCATACACGCACTTCTGGCTTTTTTTGTATCCCCGGGGATTTTACCCTTCATTCCGTATGCCAGGGTTCCCTTCCTTGGAGAAAATTTAAACACATGGACTTTAATGAATCCAATTGATGATACAAATTCCAGGCTCTCATTGAATTCCTCTTCTGTTTCACCGGGAAATCCAATTATAACATCAGTCGTCAGGTATATTTCGTCGAAGTGTTTCCTTAATGTTTCGACGGATTTTGCGAATTCAACAGTTGTATACCTTCTACTCATCCTTTCAAGAACAGAGTCACTTCCGCTCTGTAAAGAAAGATGAAAATGAGGACATAGTTTTTTCAACTCGGAAGCCCTTTTCGCAAAGTCTTCAGTAACTGATGCCGGTTCGAGAGAACCAAGCCTCACCCTGCTTATGCCCGGAATTTCGTCAATTCTTTCCAAAAGGTCAATCAACGTTATATCGTCCAGATCCAGACCGTAAGAGTCCAGGTGGATTCCTGTAACAACTATCTCCCGAGCGCCTGCCGCAGCATACTTTTTAATTTCAGACATGACCTCTGCGGGCTGCCTGCTTCGAGACCTGCCCCTTGCAAATGGAATTGCACAATACGAACAAAAGTTATCGCATCCGTCTTGTACTTTTATAAAAATCCTCGTCCTGGTATCCTGCATGGAATCGCCGGGCTGGGTGTATCCTAATTGTCCGAAGATATCTTCGGATTGTATTATTGCTTCTTTTCCATGTTCTTCAATAATATCTATGATACCGTTTTTCTCAACATTGCCTGTTACAATGTCGGCGCCGGTCATTTCCATTACTTTATCACTTTCAAGCTGCCCCAGGCATCCGGTCACTACTACTACCGCCTTGGGGTTGGATTTTCTGGCCTTCATTGCCATCTGCCTGGATTTTCTCGCAGCTATTGCTGTAACCGTACATGTGTTGACAATATAGATATCCGCTTTCTCTGAAAAAGCGACACAGGAATAGCCTCTTTCGATGAAAGAGGCCTTCATTACATCCGTATCATACTGGTTCACCTTGCAACCCAGGGTGGAAAAGGCTACGCGTTTCATTTTTCTGCAGCCTTAAGTGTATTTTCAAGGAGCATCGCACGTGTCATCGGTCCGACACCTCTTGGAACGGGCGTTATATAACCTGCGACTTCAGAAACGCCTTCAAAATCAACGTCGCCGACCACTTTTTTGCCTTCAAGCCGGTTCATACCGACATCTATAACCACCGCCCCCGGCTTAACCATATCCGCGGTTATGAGATTTACTTTGCCTACTGCGGCTATCAATATATCCGCTTCCCTGGTAACAGCGCCAAGGTCTTTTGTCCTGGAATGGCAAATGGTTACCGTGCCGTGTTCTCTCAATAAAAGAATAGAGACAGGTTTTCCTACTATGTTGCTCCTGCCTACCACCACGCAGTTCTTACCTTTAATTTCAACACCGGAAAGTTTAATCAACTCCATACAGCCGGCAGGTGTGCATGGGATCATACTGTCAACGCCTGCAACAAGCCGTCCGACATTCAGGGGATTGAAGCCATCGGCATCTTTTTCAGGTGATATCCTCTCAAGAACTTTTAATTCATCTATATGGCCGGGAAGGGGCAGCTGTACTAGTATACCGTGCACCCTGTCATCCGCATTAAGGCCGTCAATCAGCTCCAGAAGCTCTTCTTCAGTTACACTCGCATCCCTGAGGTATTCAAATGATTCGATGCCAACCGAGGCACAGTCTTTCTTTTTCATTCTTACATAAATCTGAGAAGCAGGGTTCTCGCCTACAAGGACTACTGCCAGCCCGGGTGTTATTCCCCTGGCCTTAAGAGTTTCAACCCTTGATTTCATTTCTTCTTTTAATTTTACAGCGAGGTCTCTGCCGTTAAGTATCACTGCGCTCATTTAAAATCTCCCTTTTTAATATATTTATCCAATTCTGATATTAATAATCATCCGGATTCTGCATCCGCATTTCGTCCCACTCTTCACGCGAAATCATCAGCTGCCTGGGCTTACTTCCCTCGAACGGGCCGACTATGCCCCTTTCTTCCATTTGGTCAACAATCCTAGCAGCCCTTGCATAGCCTACCTTCAGTTTACGCTGGATATATGAAACCGAAGCCTGTCCAGCAAGCATGATTTCTTCGATTGCCTGGGGCAACAATGCATCTGCGTCACCTGCTGAGTTTCCGCCGTGTCCACTGTCGCCTGTATTGGCTATTTTATCTATAACATCTTCATCATATGATGAACCGTCGGCCTGTTCCTTAATAAATTTGGTTATTTTAGCAATTTCATGGTCTCCGACGTATGCACCCTGTACCCTGACCGGTTTTGTAAGGCCTATGGGGTGAAACAGCATATCGCCCATCCCAAGGAGTTTTTCCGCCCCGGCCATATCAATTATTGTACGGGAATCAACCTGGGATACAACCGAGAAAGCTACCCTAGACGGGATATTTGCTTTAATCAGACCTGTTATTACGTTAACAGACGGCCGCTGAGTCGCAATAACCAAATGCATCCCTGCAGCCCTTGCCAGTTGTGCGAGCCTGCATATCGATTCCTCGACTTCTCCCGGTGCCGCAGCCATGAGGTCAGCTAATTCGTCTATTATTATCAGTATTTGGGGCATTTTATCAGCACCCTCAATACCTTCCATTTTCTTGTTATAAGCCTCTATGTCCCTTACACCTTCAGAACTGAACTTATCATATCTGCCCGTCATCTCTGTAACTGCCCAGTTAAGGGCACCAGCTGCTTTCTTAACATTATTGACAACCGGAATAAGAAGATGAGGGATACCATTGTAATTGCCCAACTCAACCTTTTTAGGGTCAATCATAAGAAGTTTAACGTCTTCCGGCGAGGCTTTATATAGGATGGATGTGATGATGCAATTTATACAAACACTTTTACCTGAGCCGGTTGCACCCGCTATAAGCATATGGGGCATTTTGCGCACATCAGCAACCATTATCTTGCCTCCGATATCTTTTCCGATAGCTATGGTAACGGGACTCGGGTGGTTAATAAATTCTTTGGACTGTAGTATTTCTTTTAAAGATACAACTGACTTTTCTTTATTGGGAACTTCAATTCCTACAACTGCTTTTCCTGGAACCGGGGCTTCAATCCTTACATCGCGTGCAGCAAGGTTTAAAGCTATATCATCAGCAAGATTTGTAATTTTGCTGACTTTCACACCGCTCTTCGGCTGAAGTTCATATCTTGTGACTGTAGGACCCTTGGAATAATTTACAACCTTCGCAACTACTCCGAAACTTTCAAGTGTTTCTTCAAGGAGTTCGGCAATCTGGTCACAGTTATCGCCGTATCCATCGTCATATGAAATATCATCAAGCAGGTTCAGCGGAGGGAATATATAGCCTTTTGAATTTTTCCTTGGGGTGCTTTCCCTTATTTGCGCAGCAGTTCTCCGGGCAGCAGCCGCGGTTTCAGTCTTTTCTTTAGCAACTGCTTTTTTAGTACGCCTGGGTGCTTTTTTCTTTTTAGCATTTTCCTGATTGGTGACCTTCGCCGAATAGATTGACATCTTCCCTGTTTCCGCTCTCATCCACGGAAAAATCAATTTGCTTTTTATTCTTGTTCAGGCTGAATCGCTGCTGTCTGTATGGCTGCTCAGGCTGGTTTTCTTGTTTTGCGGCTTTAGTTCTGGGTTTTCTCTTTTTCCTGGTCTCGCCCATCTGTTCATCAATGGGCTTGAAACTTTCAAGCATCCATCTGAAAACCGCCTTAATTCCGTTTTTAACCCTTATGAAAAACTCTCTGAAAGATGAATTAGTTACAAGAATTATATCAATAAGTGAAAATGCAATAAGGACAACATAAGTTCCGGCGATTCCGAATATAGCAATCATCGGATTGGTGACTATACCTCCGAACACACCTCCCGTGGCCGCCCCTTCGTTACCCATTGTATAGAATTCAACAAATTTCCTGAGAAATGGTATTTCTTTGAAAATATTGCCGTTCTTGTCAATATATATAAGTTGGAAAAAGCATGAAATCAGAAGCAGCATCAATAGTATAAGGCCGGACCGCCTTTCCCAGTTAATTTCATATGAGGTGAAAATCAGGAAAATTCCCAGTAAGACAATAAGAAACGGGAATATCCTGTATGTCCATCCGAGCAATCCTGATAAAACATTTGATGTTATTTTACCGAAAACACCTGTTGACGTTTCAAAAAATACTCCGAAGAAAACAAGAACCCCGAGCATAATTACCAGTATTCCAACTACTTCCTTGAATAATGAAGGCCTTTTCTTTTTTCCCTTTTTAACGGGCTTCTTCTTTTGTGCCATCGGCAACCCTCCGTAAGAGATTAATACCCGTATAATATACCATATCAAGGGCCCGTTCACAATCTAACCGCTGTTTTTACAGCATTTCTCCATTGTTTAATACATAGGTAAAATCGCAAATTGCCCGGAATATCCTATGCTTCTGAATTCGTTGTATAAAGCTCCTAAATTATTGACTGAAGCTGCTATTTGTGGTAGATTACATCTTGAAACGTAAAAAGGAGGCCGCCTAAAAATGTGGTTGCAGTCTATAGTGGGAATATCAGTTGTTTTCCTGGCGTTGATAGCACTTTCCCTTGCCATTTATATCTTTGGTAAAGTCATGGTAAACGGTGCTAAAAAGAAAAAGGAAAAATCTGTTGAAGAAGAAATCGTAAGCCTCGAAAGCATTGAAGTAAATGCTGATATCGATGATGATGCCGAGTTGATTGCAGTCATTACAGCGGCAATACAGGCCAGTCTTGTTAAAGCGGGCATATCCCCCGAGTGTAAGATTGTAGTTAAGTCCTTCAAACGGGTTGCGGACGGTACGCCGGTGTGGAATTCAACCGGACGAAAAGAACTATTAAACTGACGGGGTTATTAATATATGAACTTTTTTGATGCAATTGGAAAACTTTTAGCCGATTCGGGATTTGCGAATATTACTATACCGCAGTTGCTTATGATTGTCTTTTCGTGTTTTCTTTTATATCTTGGAATAGTTAAAAAATTCGAACCATTACTTCTTATACCGATCGCTTTCGGTATGTTGCTGACCAATCTTCCCGGTGCCCAGATGTATCATCCGGAATTTTGGTACAACGAAGCAACCCCGCTCATGAAACCCGACTACCTGATGATTCTTCAAAAAGGCGGAATCCTTGACCTATTCTACATAGGAATTAAATCAGGCGTATTTCCTCCTCTTATTTTCATGGGCGTCGGTGCAATGAATGATTTTGGTCCGCTTATAGCTAATCCCAAAACATTTCTTTTGGGAGCTGCAGCACAGGTTGGAATATTTATTACTTTTATTGGCGCTCAGCTAATTCCTGCCTTTACAATCTTTGGACAGGAGTTTGCTGCTTTTTCTGCACAGGATGCAGGGGCAATCGGTATAATCGGCGGTGCCGATGGTCCAACCGCAATATTCACTGCCACCAGACTTGCACCTCAGCTTCTCGGGGCTATAGCTGTTGCAGCCTATTCATATATGGCTCTTGTTCCGCTGATACAGCCTCCGATTATGAAACTTCTTACCACAAAAAAGGAAAGAGAAGTAGTTATGAAGCAGCTTAGACCTGTTTCGAAAAAAGAAAAAATTATATTTCCAATCGTTGTGACCATACTTGTTGTTCTGTTGATTCCAGCAGCCGCACCACTGGTCGGAATGCTGATGCTTGGTAATCTTGCCAGGGAAAGCGGAGTAATAGACAGGCTGTCGAAAACCATACAGAATGAACTTATAAACATCGTAACTATTCTTCTTGGGATAGGAGTTGGTGCAACTGCCACTGCCGCAAACTTCCTTGCCCCAAAAACGCTGATTATAATAGTGCTTGGATTAGTTGCGTTCGCCATTGGAACGACTTTCGGGGTCCTCTTCGGAAAACTTATGTACTGGCTCACAAAAGGCAAGGTCAATCCACTAATCGGCTCAGCCGGTGTTTCTGCGGTGCCGATGGCGGCCAGGGTTTCACAGAAAGTTGGCCAGGAAGCCAATCCTTCGAATTACCTGCTTATGCATGCAATGGGACCTAATGTAGCAGGAGTTATCGGTTCGGCTGTTGCCGCAGGCATTCTTATTAGCCTTCTTGGTTAATAATTGCATTATACTTAAAAAACAAAGGAGTCCTACCGGGACTCCTTTTTCATTTCCCGGCAAAAGTATCCATCGACAATTAGATATTTTTGTTAAAGCATATCTTAGATAACATGGCACTTTCGACATAAAGTTGTCATTATCTTATAGATTTAATCATAGGCATGGAGTAAAATAACAAATGATGGAGGTGAGGTTATGTCATTTAAAATAGGTATTATTGTTGATTCATTCAGGCTTCCGATTCGAGAAGGGATAAAGAAGGCAGCTGAACTGGGGGCAGAAGGCATCCAGATATATGCCACAAGAGGTGCTATGACGCCTGATGCACTATCCGCCAAACAAAGGATTGAGTTGCTGAATTATATAAAATCCAACGGACTTGTGGTTTCTGCTTTATGCGGCGATCCGGGCGGAGGAGGTTTCTGCCATCCAGAAAACAATCCTGAGAGGCTTGAACTTTCCAAGAAAATAATAGACCTTGCCTTGGACCTCGACACTAAAGTGGTAACAACCCATGTGGGAGCAATTCCTTCAGATAAAAATCATGACAGATATAAAATTATTTTTGATGCCTGCGCGGAATTGGGCGAATATGCCGATAAAGCAGCTGTGTCATTTGCAATTGAGACAGGTCCTGAACCATCGTTAGTTTTAAAATCCTTTATAGAAGATCTTCCATGCAATGGGATAAAAGTTAATTTTGATCCTGCCAACCTAGCTATGGTAATAGGCGAAAAAGCAGAAGATGCTGTTGCCAACCTATCGCCGTATGTAATTCATACTCATGCTAAAGACGGCAGGATGATTAGGAAGGTTGACCCTGAGGATTTTTATGTTCATCACACAAAAAACTGGGCGGGTTCTATTCTCGAGACTCCCCTTGGAGAGGGTGATGTGAACTTTCCTGCTTATCTGAAGGTGTTGGGTGAATCCGGTTATAATGGTTTCCTCACAATAGAACGTGAAGTCGGCAATAATCCTGCCGCTGACATAAAGAAGGCTGTGGATTTCTTGAAAGAGTTAATATAAGGAGATGCTAAGATGAAAACAGGAGTAAGCTCATACTCATACAGTAAGGCGGTAGGTTCCGGGAAAATAGGGTATCTGGATGTCATAGAAAAAACTGCAGAAATTGGTTTTGACGCCATTGAGTTTTCCGGACTTCCTGTAAAAGCCCACGATGATCGGATTGAATTTGCCGGAAAAATAAAAAAACGTGTCGCTGATGCCGGACTGCAGTTTGCTAATTTTGCCACTCCGGCAGATATGCTGAGAGGCTCAGGCGGCGACCTGAAGGCAGAAATCGAACGCGTAAAAAAGGAAGTTTTGGTAGCACAGGCACTGGGAGTTGATAAAATGCGCCATGACGCAACATTCGGATTTAATGCCGGTGATAAAAGCGCGCGCAGCTTCGATTACTATCTTCCCAGGATTGCAGAGGGATGCCGTGAAATCACAGAATTCGCCGCATGCCTTGGAATAAGGACAATGGTTGAAAACCATGGCCGGTATTCACAGGACAGCCTAAGGATTGAAGCTTTGGTTAACGAAGTGGACCATGACAATTTCGGAGTGCTGCTTGACGTTGGCAATTTCATGTGCGTTGATGAAGATTCTGTTGAGGCGGTGGGTAGGCTTATCAGCTATGCATTTCATGTGCATTTCAAGGATTTTCATGTTAAGAACGGCTCAACTTTCAATCCCGGTCCAGGTTGGTTTTATACACGATACGGCACCTATTTAAGGGGAGCTATAATCGGCCACGGCGACCTGCCGCTCAGCCAGTGTATGAACATTATTAAGCAATATGGTTACGATGGGACCTTATCTATTGAATTCGAAGGACTTGAAGAACCTTTGTATGCCATAGAAGCCGGCTATAAAAATCTAAAGAGGCTGATTGCATCAGTAGAATTTTAATTAGTCCAATATCCAAAAAGGCCATTGTCTGTTAGTCAACGGCTTTTTTTATCTGATTTCATCAACTGCTTCGAATAAGGCCTTGGTATTTTCATAGGGAAATCCATCATCGACCTCGATATAGAACCAGCCTCCCCCATTTTTCACGTCAAATATTTCTGCAGTTTCAATCACCTTCTCCCTTACCTGTTCCGGAGTGAGAAAATTCATGGTCTCTCCCCTGAAATGAAGGGCTATGGCTATTTTATTCTTTTTTAGGAACGATGCCAGTTCCTTAAGGTTGTATGCAGTCAATTGGGGCCAGTATCCGTCAATACCCATATCAGCGATATCCTCTATCAATTCCATATTGGCGCCGCAGGAATGAAAGTGAACCTTTTTCCCAGCCTCTTTAACCCTGTTTATCATCCGCTGATACCTGGGCTTTAGGAAATTTCTGAAAATCTCAGGTGAGATCAAAAGACCTGTCTGTGTTCCGAAATCATCGCCAAATTCCACGCAGTCAACTCCTGCTTGCAGAAGATTGTCAATGCCCTTCAGATTGTAGTCCAACAGCATATCAGCTATTTTGTTAATCTCCGGCGTATCCATATGCATATCCATGAGAACATCTTCAAAAAGCCTGAGGGCAGTCATTTTTTCGAATAGTGTAAACATTCCCTTCATGGCAAAGAATTTCTCCTTATGAGCTGCTATTTCCTCTTTGATTCCGGGATTTGAGTACATGACACGAGGCATTTCATAAGAATCGAGGTTATCAAGGTCATCCAAAGGCCTTGTCAATGGATGCCCCTGTATCTGGAATATCCTGTAAGCCCAGTGAACGCCCCATTCATCCGTACGCTCCTCATAATAATCTCCGTTTTTGTCATAGCAATCCGCAGGTATCACAGGTATTGGGATATCAGACATGTCCCCGAAATCCCCGGGGTACTTTATGAATAAATCCCGCATTTTTTCACCATAGTCAAAATAACCCCGGGTCGAAGGATGGTGTTCTATAGGAACTTTATCGGGTTTAATAAAATTTATGGCATCAAAAACCCTTTTGCGTGATTTGGAAATGTTAATCATCAGTTACTCCCTGAGAATTATTTTTACATACGGATTATATATGAAACCATTTAAGAATGTAAATTAATTGCATCTTAATTCCATTGTCATCATTTCATAATTAATATATCATTATTAAAGAAAACAACGGAGGCAGCCAAGATGACGCCAAAAGAAAACCTGCTGGCAATTTATAGAAAAACAGGATATGAGTATGCGCCTGCAAACTTAGATTTATGCCCGTTACAGGTTGAAAAATACGTTGAGATGAGCGGGGAAACCGAAATACCTTACCAAGAGTATTTTGACTTCCCGGAGATTTATGTCAGCGACCTTCTGCTTGAGGCATATGATAAAGCTGCTTACCTTCCGTATTTCGACTCTCCTTCTGATAAACTTTCAGTCGATAAGTGGGGTGTCGGTTATGAAACCGGCAGCGAAGCTGCTGCACATATGAAACATTTTGTCCATCCCATGAAAAATCTTACAACCCTGGGTGAATTTGAAAAATACCCTTATCCTAAATACCTTTTTGCAGACCCTTCCCACATAAAAAAGGAAGTCGATGACATCCATTCAAAAGGATATATGGCCAAGGCAAGCATGGCATGCACTGTATGGGAAGTTTCTTGGTATTTAAGAAGTATGGAACAACTCATGTCAGACATGATTCTGGAGCCGGAGTTAGCAGCATACCATATGGACAGGGTCACAGAAATTTCGTGCCATAGGGCCCGAGAATTCGCTAAGTCAGGAGTTGATATAATACTGACTGGTGATGATGTTGGCATGCAGCACTCATTAATGATGAGCGAGGATATGTACTGCAAGTGGATTAAACCGCGATTCGCAAAAATAGTATCTGCTGCAAAGGAGACCAAACCTGACATTTTGATTGAATATCACTCCTGCGGATATGTCGAACCCCTGATAAGTCATTTTATTGAATGCGGCATTGATGTACTGAACCCAATCCAGCCGGAGTGCATGGATTTCAATACAATATTGAAGAAATACGGAAAGCAGATAAGCTTCAAAGGCACTATAGGAATCCAGACGACAATGCCTTTTGGAACACCCGGCGAAGTTAGGGAGGAAGTTAAAAATAATCTTGACCTTGCAGGTCCTGCCGGCGGCCTGTTCTGCTGCCCTACACATATGATTGAACCCGAGGTTCCCTGGGAAAACATCATGGCGTATATAGATGCCTGCCAACATTACAAGCCCTAAAATTACCTGGTAAGCTATCTTTTGGATAATTCAATGGAAACGGAAGGCTGCAGGCCTTCCGTTTTATTACCATTGAACTTTATTCTGATTTCGTATTTTTCTAGCAAACGCCTTTCTTTTATTACTTGCGTCAATCCTTGCCTTTGCGCTTATACGCCGTTCCATATGAAGGGCCTCCCTCTGCAGTTTTCTGTATCTTTCATATTGTTCATTGCTGAGGTCGCCCATTTTAAGGGCATCGCTGACTGCGCATCCCGGCTCGTTCCTATGGGTGCAGTCTGAGAACCTGCATTGCTGTGCAAAGCTCTCAATTTTATCATGGATATTAGAGAAACCTTTATCCAAGCCTTCTCCTGCATGCCATAAACCCAGTTCCCTCATTCCCGGGGTATCAATCACATTTCCTCCTCCAGGCAAGGCTACAAGCTGTCTATGAGTAGTCGTATGCTGGCCCTTGTCAAGATTGCCCCTTAGGTCCTTAACTTCCATAAGCTCTTCGCCATATAGGTAATTAAGCAGCGATGATTTCCCTACGCCGGATGATCCAAGGAATACTACGGTCTTGTCCCCTGTAAAGTATTCCCTCAGTTCATCCATACCTTCGCCAGTGACGTTGCTTGTAATATGAAATGCCACACCGGGGTAATTCTTAAGAATTTTATTAACAATCTCTTCTCTTTCATCAACCAGGTCGGCTTTGTTTAATATTATTACCGGAATCCCGCCGCTTTCCCATGCAATGGCCACATACCTGTCAAGGCGGCCGATGTTGAAATCATAATTCATTGAAGTAATTATGAAAACATAATCAAAGTTTGCCGCCAGAGTCTGTGACTGGCTGACAGGCCCCGCAGCCTTTCTTACAAATTCACTTTTCCGTGGAAATATCTCCCGGAGTACAGCATCACCGCCTCCATGCATGTCAATTCTGACGTAATCGCCGACTGCCGGCAGAAACGTTTCATCTGATGCCCTATAATACATTTTTCCTGTAATCTTCGCATTACACTCTCCCTTTTCTGTTAAAATTCTATACAATCCCCTATATTCTGCTATTACACGGCCGGGGATCCAATTTTCCTGCAACTCCATCTTACTGCCCGTGTTTAATTCGTTATTTTCCATTTTTCCTCCAATGCCTGCACGGCTTTCATTGGTTTCCCCGGATATAAAACAAGCGCGGCAATCAAGTGCCGCGCCTGGTATCTAACTCATCCCATTATGGGTGATACTGCGTCTATTGATTATCCGAAAAAAACCTATTCAATTTCACCTCTTAAATTTCCTAAAAACAACACAATAAGTCCTCCTTTCGAATTATCAACTGAATTATATACCTATCCGGCAACCCTTCATATCCCCTATTTGTATATAAGCATTCTCTACCATAAAATCATCCCATGGATGATTGTCCTAAATAAATGCGAAAAAGCCCTTCGGGCAATTTCGCAGTCAATTTGCCATTAATTTTTGATGCGAAAAAGCCCTTCGGGCAATTTCGCCATTTAATTTGTTGGAATTAGTTATTAAGGAACTATGACATCATACGGCCAATCTACTATTCCTCCAAAATCATATACATTGTTATATCCCATTTCAGTAAGGAGCCTTGCCGCAACTTTGCTTCTGTTGCCGCTCCTGCAGTAAACCAGAATTGTATCATCCTTATTTGCAGTAATATTTCCAATTCCAATTTCAATCTGGTCAAGGGGTACGTTATATGCATCGGGAATGTACCCGTCCTCATACTCAACCCTTGTCCTTACATCAACAATAATGACATCTCCTTCGTCAATCATTTCCTTGGCCTGTTCTGCATCAATCCTTTTATAATCCGGTGCCTTATTTCCTGTTATTCTTACTAAGACTGTTTCCTTCGGAAGCAAGTCTCCGTCTACTATTTTCACATCCGCCGTTATGACGTTGTCAGGATTAAGCTCCTCTGCAACACCGTTATTAAATACCAGACCATTGCTGATGTCGATTTTATAATAAATTGAGGTATCCTGTTCGTTTCTGATTGTTATGTATGCACCGTCTACGATTTCGATTATTCTACCGTCTATACCTGTGATTTCGATATTAGGTGTCTCCTGCCCCGGTTCCGCTTCTTTATCCGCACCGTTTCCACAGCTTGCCAAAGCCAGTACCATCAATACTGCAATAGTTAAGATAAGTAGTTTTTTCATAGTTTTTCACACTCCATTGAATTCTATTTTAATTCTACCCATTTTCTTACGCATTCAAATCGTTTTTTATCGTGACTATGTTAAATTCTTGACAGTCATATCCACATATCGTATTATTAGGATATATATAAGGAGCGACAGATGCAAATTAATACAAAGCAGAATATTGAATATGCGGAAATGCTTAAAGCCCTGGCCCATCCCGCCAGACTTTGCATTGTAAAAAACCTGATAAAAAAAGCTGGTTGCACCGTATCATATATGCAATCCTGCACAGGTCAGCCCCAGTCAACGCTCTCCCAGCATATTGCTAAATTGAGAGCTCTGAAAATCATTACCGGCACAAGAAACGGGAAAGAAATCAAATACGAGGTGACAAATAATCTCGTAAAGTCCATAATAAATATACTATATGAGTAACCGGAGGACAGAATGTCAAAAAAAATCATAATCGTCGGAGGAGTCGCCGGCGGTGCAAGCACGGCCGCACGCCTTAGAAGGCTTGATGAAAATGCAGAAATTATCATAATGGAACGCGGTCCTTTCATATCATTCGCTAACTGCGGGCTTCCCTATCATATAGGCGGGATTATCAGCGACAGGAATGAACTGATACTGCAGATGCCTGAGGATATGAAAGCACGTTTCAATGTTGATGTCAGGATAATGAATGAAGTTTTAAAAATCAACCGGGGCACAAAGACTGTGACGGTTCTTGATAAAAATACAGTCGCTGAATATGAAGAATCATATGACAACCTTGTACTCTCCCCCGGTTCCACGCCTTTTGTTCCCCCGATTCCAGGAATTAATGCTGACAACCACTTCATACTTTGGACTATTCCTGACATGGACCAGATTATCAGTTATATAAATAAACACAATCCCAAGACTGCTGCTGTTATTGGCGGTGGATTCATCGGTCTTGAAATGGTGGAGAATCTAAGCGAACTTGGATTGGAAGTATCGCTGATTGAAATGATGGATCAAGTTATGCAGCCTCTTGACTATGATATGGCCCAGTTTGTTCACCGGCAACTTTCAAAACACCATGTAAGGCTATTCCTGGGAAATGGAGTCAAGGAGTTCAACAGCACAGGTATTGGAACCCAGGTTACTCTCCAAAACGGATTGCATCTTGGGGTTGATTTGGTAATACTTGCAATAGGAATCCGTCCCAATTCCAAATTAGCCGTTGAATCCGGTATTGAAACAAATAAGCGCGGCGGTATTATAGTAAATAAGCACCTATGCACAAGTGATCCTGCCATTTATGCCGTTGGCGATGCAATAGAAGTAGAACATCTAGTAACCGGCGAACCCACAATGATACCGCTTGCAGGTCCTGCAAATAAGCAAGGCCGTATCTGTGCTGATAACATTGCCGGTTTAGACAGTATATATGAAGCATCCCAGGGCACAAGCGTAGCTAAGGTCTTTGATATAACAGTGGCTTCAACAGGGCTTAATGACAAGCAGCTGATTGCATTGGGTAAAGAGATAAATAAGGATTATAAGGCAACCATAATCCATCCGCGCTCACATGCAGGATATTATCCCGGTGCCTATCCCCTTACTATGAAGGTATTGTTTGATATGGATGGAAAAGTCCTGGGGGCACAAGCTGTGGGACACACAGGCGTTGAGAAGAGAATAGATGTAATTGCAGCTTCTATGAGGTTTGGTGCCACAGTTTATGACCTTGCAAAGCTTGAGTTGTCTTATGCACCGCCCTACGGTTCTGCAAAAGATCCCGTCAATATGGCTGGTTTCAGCGCCGAAAATATCCTGACTGGAATCTGCGACAACATCCAGTGTCGCGAACTTGAGGAAATTGACATATCGGACACAATCATACTAGATGCAAGGACCCCGGGAGAAACAAAGCACGGGATGGTTACAGGTGCTGTCAATATCCCTGTTGACGAACTTCGCGACAGGCTTGGTGAATTAGAAAAAGACAAGCAGATAATCGTTTACTGTGCCGTAGGATTCAGGGCATACTTAGCATGCAGGATTCTAAAACAGAATGGTTTCAAAAGAGTTAGGAATCTGGCCGGCGGATATGCAACCTACGGGACATGGGTACGCAGGTATAATGACCGTCATTTCGTAGATGAACCTGTCAGATATGAGCCCTGTGATGTTATTCCTGACTAACTGAAATGAAGAAAAAGCCTGCTCCGGCAGGTTTTTTGAATTCAAAAGCGTAGGGCTTTTCGGGCAGTTCCTGTTATAAAAACACCTTTTCTTTTATATGAATTTTCCTGAATTTCAAATCCTGCGCTTTTTATCGCAGACAGCGTTTCCCTGTTTATGTTGCATCCATTGGAAAATGAGTTCCAGTAGGGATTAACTTTTTCGACTATATTCCTGATTTTTTTTCCTTCAGGTTTAACATGCTCTATAAAGATTAGTTCTCCATTATCTTTAAGAACACGTTTTATTTCTAAAAGGCCTTTAGCCGGGTCAGCCACGGAACAAAACACAAGTGTAAAAACAATAGTGTCAAAACTTCTGTCAGTAAAGGGAAGTTTTTCCACACTACCTTCAAGGAAATTGAATTCCCCGAACCTTTTTTTCATGGATATCATAACCGGCTTTCTGATAGTAGTATCGATTACTGTCAGGGACTCAATTTTCTCTTCGTTAAGATACCTGGAATTGACTCCGGTGCCAACACCAATCTCCAGTACATTCCCGGAAGCACCTGAAACTGAATCCTTCCTGAAGCTGTGCAGAACCGCTTTCTCGAATGGAAACATAAATACATTATATGTTAAGTTTCCTATTAAACCCATAACTTAATCCTTTCATAATGCTTATTTACCCTGAAAAATGATACTTTGACACTGCAATGGGTAAAATTCAAATAAATCACAACAGGAGGGCCAAGATGATATTCAACCTTATACAAAAAAGAACTTCTGTAAGGACTTTTCAAGAAAAACCCCTTACAGACTCAGACATCAAATGGATTAAAGATATTCTCAATGCGACAAATAACCAAAACGGGCCGAACGGCACGCAGGTGCATTTCAGTCTCCTAAACCCTGATACAAATGGAGATGGAAATATTGCCGGCACTTACGGGTTTATCAGGAATGCACAGGCATATATCGCAGGGACTGTTGCCAATACGGATTCAGCTATTGAAGATTACGGTTACCTGTTAGAAAAAATCATAATAGAATTAGTTGAAAGAAGCATTGGTTCATGCTGGCTGGGCGGAACTTTTAAGAGAGAGGATTTTTCCAATCCCCTTGGTCTTCAAGAAGGACATTTAATCCCAGCCGTCATGCCGGTCGGCTACCCGGTTGAAAACAGGAGAACCGCGGAAAGAGCAATGCGTTTTATTATTAAGGCTGATAAAAGACGCAAATGGACTGATCTCTTTTATAACAAAACGTTCAATGACAGCCTGACTTCAGGCGACCTCAAAGACGAATACGCTGTTTTTCTATCTGCTTTTGAAAGCGTCCGGCTTGGCCCAAGCGCTTCTAACAAACAGCCCTGGCGTTTGGTATTAGACAAAGATAAGAACAATGTACATCTATATTTGGATGAAGATCCCAAATATAGCGAAAATGCCCTTGGGTTTAGCATGCAGCGCCTTGATGCAGGAATAGCTATGTATCATTTTGAAGCATCTGCGATAGAAAATGGATTTGACGGAAAATGGGTATTTGAAGATCCAAGCCTTAGTCTGCCCTCTGCTAATTATAAGTACATTAAGACCTTCAGCTGGTAGCAATTCCTGATATAATTTTCACTATCAGCGTCCGGCTGTCATTGAAGGGCCAGATAAGCCACTTCTCTTTTACATTTTCCAGCCGTTCAGCTAATTCTGAAATACCAAATGAACCAAGCCCATGTCCATAATTCATTATATATGCCATATAATATTCGTCCATCCAGACTTTATCATCTATGTGGCTTTTAATGTCATTCAAAGCTATATCATCATTAGAATATTCCAAAATATCAGACCATGCACATACCGTAGCATCATCAGCGGCAAATTTTATAATTAAATCATTGACATGGGAAATGAGTCTGGCTGCAAATCCAAGCGCTGGTTCAATGAAACGCTTCATATCACTATAAATCATATCGGCATTTTTTAATATGGTTAAAAACTGAGGCAGAAAAAGTTGCGTATATATGGAAGATATAAGAACATTATCAAAGTTTAAAATCTCGAATCCGGTACTGAATTCATATGAATCAAAACAACTCAGAAGCCCTGAGTGATCTTTCCCGGCTATATGCTTGCTAATTTCATTTATCATTTCATTTGAATCGAGGCTCCCAAAGTCAATTTTTACGACAGGCATATCTTTTAAAGAAAATCCATGCAGACCTAATCCTTTTTCAACTGCACTAATATCAATGTCAGCTAATATAAGTTCTGATGAAGAATTATATAGAACTTTTAAATCTACATCTTGTATATTACCCGCCCCGAGCATCACAATCGAGCCGTTTTTCCACATACAACCTGAGATAAATTCAGTAATCTCCGCCCTATAATTATTCCATCTGCAAAAATACTCATTTGTTGACGCAGATTCATTTATCTGCTTGTTGAATTTTTCAATAGATTCTTGCATATATTCCTCCCTTATGATTTTACCAGATTACTTCTTTAACTCATAAATTCACCTAAAAAATTAATTTCGCGAAAAAAGCGGCCGCCTGTACGGCGGCCATTAGGAATATGTAGAGTTACTTATTTTTTGATCTGATAAAGGCGTCAATGCCTTCGGCAGCGTCATGGCCATTAGCCACGCCGGTTATAATATCCGGCCCCTGGACAATGTCGCCGCCGGCGAATAACCATGGGAAGTTATTAAACTGCCCCTTTTCACCGACTTTAACCTGGCCGTGGGCGATTTCTACCTGTTCAAGCATTGCTTCGTCAAAGAATGCATATTCCGGCATCTGCCCTGTGGCAATGTAAACCTGAGTGCCTTTTATAACTAATGAGTCTGAGTCATCATACTTAGGATTAAAGCCTCCGTCCTCATCAAATATGGAAACGACTTTCTTTACCCTAAGGCCGGTGATTTTACCGTCTTCAATGATAATTTCATCCGGTCCATATCCAAAATGTCCCTTTATTCCCTCTTCTTCACCCTCTTCAAGTTCCTCAATGTCGCACGGAAGAATTTCCCTGTGCTCAAGTGCGGCAATGGATACATTGTCGGCTCCAAACTTAATCTGCTGCAGTCTAATAAGGGTTCTGCCTACATCAAATGCAACGTTTCCGCCACCTATTACAATAGCTGATTCATGAATTTCGGGCATATCCGCCAATTCCCTCAGATAGTCTCTGGTAAGACCAAGGAATGGTATTGCATATTCAACATCGTCATGTTCATACCCCGGGACCTTAAGAGGCCGTGAAAGTGAAAAACCGGTTCCAAGGAAAACGGCGTCATATTTATTATGCAATTCATCAAGCTGGACATCTCTGCCGACCTTAGTGTTGCAAATGAAATTAACTCCTGATTTTTCAATCATCCCGATATCTTTTAAAACACTTTTTTCAGGAAGCCTGTATTCAGGACCGCCATACCTTATTACTCCACCCGGCAGTGCTTTCTCTTCATATATGTCGACTTCATAACCGAGGGTCCTGAGATAATATCCGCATGACAGCCCGGAAGGTCCGGAGCCGACAATAGCCACTTTTCCATTTACAGCTTCTGTCACGAATTCCAGTGCAGCTTCCTCATATTCATCCATCGGTGTGTTGTCAACTATGAATCTTTTTAGCCACCTGATTGAAATGGCTTCTCCCCTTATGCCAAGGGCACAGACATCCTCACATTTGTGGGTGCATATCCTGCCGCAGACATTAGCAAGGGGATTGGTTTTATAAAGGTATCCTACAGCGCCCTTCATATCGCCTTCCCAAACGCTTTTTATATACTCGGGTATATTCATATGCGCAGGGCAGGTATCAGTGCATATTCCGCATTCCACGCATCGCGCGCTTTCTGCAAGAGCTTTTTTAAGGGAATATCCTTTCACGATTTCTAGAAAAGATGTCTTTCTGTCAACGGGTTCTAGTTCCATTTCGTAGCGCAAAAGGTCAAGCAGTTCTGAATCGGTGTCTCTGACATAACCCTTATCAAATGTATCCCTGTGTATTCCTTTTAAATCAGGCAGAGTATAAAACGTATCGGCATCTGTTGACATATGCAGATATTCACGGCTCATATTAAGTGAATCCGACGGGCAGATATCTACGCAGAGCGCACAGTATGAGCACCGCCCGTAATCAATCGCCGGACGCTCGTTTTTATAACCCTCTTTTTCCTCAAGGCTATCAACCCCAACCATTGTTATGGCATTAGTGGGACATATTTTAGAACAGGTCCCGCAGCCAAGGCATTTATCCCAATCATTCTGGTGAAATCCCCTGTACCTAAGAGCTGATTCCCTGGGTTTGTCAAAAATATCCTTTTTCAAAACCGTAACAGGTTTTCTGAGGAGGTATTTCCATGCTTTTATCGGTGAAAATATACTTTTTTCTTTATTCATATTCAACCTACCTGTCAATCTCCGGCGAACAAACGCCCATTGTATCCATCCACAGCGATGCATCATCAATTCTGTGGCCCTTCAGGTATTTCTCAATACCAAGAAGTCCCTGTGGAAACGATGCTCCCCTTACAGCTATTCTATAAGGCATTTCTTTACCGTCAGAAACCATGAAATAACCATATTCTCCCCTGCTGGATTCAACAGCTGAGTACACCATTCCGGCAGGAACAACCCATCTAAGGGCATTTCCTGTTGATACAGGCACATTTACAGGTCCCTCCGCAGGCATCTTGTCTATGACCTGGCGGATTATCTTCATGCTTTGATATATTTCGCGGACTTTCAGGTTCAGCCGTGTAAGCGCATCCGAATAAGATGCAGTCGGAACCTCAAACTCAACCTTGTCATAATATGCATAGGGTTTTACTTTCCTTAGGTCGTATTCCTTCCCGGTTGCACTTCGCATGCCAATTCCGGTGACCCCAAGCTCCCATACAACTTCCTCCGGAAGCATTATGTTGTCTTTTGCCCTTGCATGAATAATCGGGTGCCGTAATATAAGTTCTTCATATTCAGGCACTTTAACTTCGAGTTCATCCATCATTGCCAAAACCTTGTCGGTAAAACCTTCGGGAAGATCTTTCCTTACCCCGCCCGGCACGATGTACATGTGGTAAATCCTTGCTCCGCAAAGTTCCTCAAACAAATCGAGTATAAGGTCCCTCTGGGCTATCGCCCAATATGTGGCTGTATACATTCCGGTAGGTCCGCCGATGAAACCAAGCGACATCATATGTACCATCACCCTGGCCATTTCAAGGACCAGCATCCTGATCCATTGAGCTTTTTCAGGCACCTCTATTTTCGCCAGTGATTCTATTCCCTGGGCATATACAAATTCATTGATATCAGGTTCGGGGACGCAAATCCTGGGAATCAGGGCAAGATTACCCATCCAGTGGCGTCTTTCCATAAGCTTCTCAAATCCCCTGTGCAGGAATCCGGGCGTCGGGCGCGCTTTTTCTATGATATCACCGTCAACATACATATGAACACTGTAGTTACCGTGCATTCCGGGATGCTGGGGGCCTAAAAACAATTTTACTTCTTTCATTTTTCAGTCCCTCCTATCTCAGACACGAACTCATTTCCCCTTTCCCTCATCGGGAACTTGGAATCAGAGTAAGCCTGAGGATCAAAATCTTTACGCAGCGGCGGAATGTCGTCCCATAATTCAAGGAAAAGAGGTTTGCCTGCATCTTCATTGCCTGTAAACTCAACGCCGAAGAATTCAGTCACTTCGCGTTCATAGTACCTGGCGCCCGGGAAAATATCCGTAGATGTTACCATAACCGGATTATCCCTATCGATCCTCGCTCTGAGCTGCACATGTATTCCGTCAGTCCAGCTGAAAAGGATATATACCAACTCAAACTCTGAATCCTTAATCCAGTCAACGCATGTGACCATGCACAGCTGTGTAAAACCTTTTTGCTTTAGAAATGACAACGAGTTATGGATAGCTTCAGGTTTGACCACAACGGCTATCTGCCTGTATGCCGGTGTTTCTATTTTCAGCGGATCAAATGCTGTTTTTATTTCATTAATAATGTTATTCATGGAATTCATCCTTTATTATTATCTCCCCGAGAGAATCAAGCTGATTCTTCTTATACCAATCATAATTTTCCTTATAGTGCTTCCAGCCTTTTGCCTCTCCCTTTTTTATCATCTTGATCAACTCATTGAATCCGTTCATGATTGTTTCAGGCCTTGGCATGCAGCCTGCAATATACAGGTCGACGGGAAGGTATTTGTCCAGCCTTCCGATTGTGGCATACGAATCATAATATATTCCGCCGTTTATTGTACATGAACCGAAGGCCACAATGAAACAGGGGCTGTTCATCTGCTCATATGAGTAGATTACCCTTCTAAGTGTTTTAGTACTGAGATACCCGGTAATCAGAAGTACATCGGCCTGCCTCGGCGTTGCCATCGGCCCCATTCCCAGGCGTTCCATATCAAAGCGCGATGTCATTGTAGGAGGCATCTCAATCGCTCCGCAGCCTGTGCAGTACCACTTCATCCAGATAGAATTTGCGCTGAAATAATCGCCGATCTTCTCCCAGATGTTCCTGTTGTCGTCATTTTTTAAAACCATAATGTCACCCCTAGCCCGGTTAGTATGACTACAAGTCCCTGAACGATTGCCATTGCGAGGGGAACCTTGTAGAAGTATTTGACCGCCTGGTCAATTTTAAACCTCGGCATTACGCCCGAGATTATGTTTGCAAATGTATATAGCACAGCGTATTTAAGCATATATTCCCATATTGTTGCACCGCCGCCGAAGAAAAGATTCAGAATAAGCGCTACTTCTATAAAAGTCATGAACTCATGAAGAATGAACATAAAGCCGAGGTGCTTGCCTCCATATTCTACCATGGGTCCTGAAGCTATCTCAGCAGGTGCGATAAAAGAATCAAAAGGTTTTTTGCCAAGCATTCCCAGAAGAGCAATTACTGCTACTATGCCGCCGAGTGGCATTCTTACCGCATTCCATCCGAGTATTCCCATCCCCTGCTGCAATTCAGCTATTTCACTAAGTGATGCGGAATCGTATGCAAAAATCATTGCGAATATAACAATCATCAGCGGTATGTCGTACGCCAGCATGTTGGTCAGTGCCCTTGCAACGCCTATGCTTGCCCAGGGATTACCGGAGCCTGCGGCGCTCATTGCCATACCCAGCATACCTACAGCCAGAAGGTATGAAATAACGAATACATTATCAAGACCGGGAAAAGCCTGGAAACCTGATATCGGAATGAATATAACAGTTGCCATAATTCCGCCAAGCGCCATTATCACACCAAAATCAAATACCCATCCATGGGATGTGGAATCTTTCCTCAGCGCTTTGAATATATCAAGGAACTGCTGGTACCATCTTGCTCCATATCTTTTCTGCAGCCGCGCTGTAACTTTCCTGTTAAGCCCGGTCAGGGTGGTCTGGAAAATGAAAACACCTAATAAAACCAAGAAACCATAAACAAAATTCATTACATTCATCAGACAACACCTCCTATCAGGATTACGAGAATTCCGACAGCCATCATCCAAAATACTGTTTTTTCCGGTCTGTGGCTGTAAAACAGCGACTCAGCAAGACCGCCGAGTTCCTTTATCTTAACTGATATCTTTTTGTATAGAGTCATTGTGTCGGGAGCATTTTCATACAGCCTTTCAAATGGAGCATAGAATTTTGAACTATAATGCAGCAATTCCCTTGTATGTATGAATTCAGCAGATGTATATGTGTCCATAAGTTCTACTTTTTTGCTTTTGCGCCTTACTATGAAAATTACGAACGCTATGGCAAATCCGAAACCAAAGACTATAAATACCCTGAAAGCATCAAGATAGCCATTTGCTGTGACAATCGTCCTCTCTGCAAGGGTTACCGGATCCAGTCCTACAGACGCTTGGATTTCAGTTATCACCCTAAGGAATATATTTGGGAAAACACCTGTCAGAAGGCTTAATAATGTCAGTATAAGCATAGGAACCAACATAAAGAATCCCACTTCCTTTTTCTTTAAATCCCGGGTAAATGTCTGCCCGAGGAACACAGCGCTGAGCGGTCTGAACACATATAGGAACGAACCGATAGAGCCAAAAAATGCTGCCGCTGCAAGGAAAATCATACCTTTGTCGGCAAGACCCTGGAAGATGAGCCATTTTGAAACAAAGCCGCCCATCGGAGGTATCCCTGCCATGGATATGATTGCTATCAGGTAAACCAGATAAGTAACAGGCATACGGTGTATCATACCGCCCATTTCACTCATCTTCGTAGTACCGGTCCTATAAGCAACTGCTGCAATTGCAAGAAATGCGGCTGCTGATGCCACAGCATGATTAACAAGATGCATCATGCCTCCGGCAAATCCAACCTGGTCCAGCATCAATATTCCGATTAAGATATATCCGCCGTTTGCTACTGATGAGTATGCGAGCAGCCGCTTTGCATCTTCCTGTTTTATAGCCATCAGGGTTCCTACAATTATACTTATGGCACCAAGGGCCATAAGAAAATAAATCGGCAGCGGGGTTCCCCAGATTTTGAACATATCTCCGAAAATTTCATACGCCGGGAATGCGGTAACACTCAGGAATGCAATAAAAGCGCCCATCTTTACCAGTCCGCCGGAAAGTACCGGCGAGAAAGTATGGGGTGCGCTGCCATGCGCTTCCGGAAGCCAGACATGGAATGGGAATATTCCGATTTTCGCCAGGCCTGACAGTATAAATGTGAAGAAAACTGCTATGGCCATCCCGCCTGATAATCCTGTAAATGCCTCGCTTATTACAAAAGTTCCAGATACTGAATATGCCAGCATTATAGCAAATAAGGTCGCCATGGAACCAATTGCACTGACAACATAGTATATGTATGAGGCTTTTCTTGATTTGCCAAGCTGAATAATGAATGTTGAAGACCATACCACCGTTTCCCAGAAAACAAACAGCGTGATGAAATCTTTGGCAAAAAACATTCCGATGGTGCCCATCATTGACAGCAGGTACATGAAATTATAGCTTCCGGGATACATCATCTTTTCCATCCAGAATGGATTAAAGAATGAGGTCATCGAATAAGCTGTGATCATGACAAGAGCGAAATACCACCCTACTGTAGTTATGCTGAAATTGAAGTAGAAGATTGTGAAATCTTCACCGATGCTTCCCCTCATGAAGAAAAGGGCCGCGAGGGCGAACAACGATGAAATTACCGTTGTAAAGCCCCCCGCCTTTTTATTAAACTTTGTTATGAAGAATGAAGCTGCCGCAAGAACCAGAGTTACGGCAAATATAATTGTAAGATTCATCATTCTCCTCCTTTCAGCTGCGACATGGTGAAAGCAGGGCCATCCCCGCCCATGAGACTGTCACCGGAGGATATTAAATCCCCCGCCAGGTCCGGCAGCAGTCCCGCAGCAATGATTGCCAGGGACATTATAAATATCAGTATTGTTTTCTTAATGTTAAAAATCTTTGAGTCTCCCACTATATGGGCTTTATCGGCATATTCGCCTTCTTTTCCCGGAGCCCAAAGTGCTATGAGAAGCCTTATGAAGTAAGCGCCTTCGACTATAGCGATTAAGAGGATTACCGCCGGTATAAACCAGTTTCCTCCGTTGAAAAGAGCTGTTAACGCATTAATCTTGGCATAGAATCCGAAGAACAGCGGAAGGCCTATCAGGGACAGAGCTCCTATAGAAAAAGCTATACCAATCAGCTTATTGCTGTAGAAAGAGCCTTTCAGTCTATTATAGTCATCGGTTCCATAAGTCTCCTTAAGTTTTCCTGTTATGGTGAACATGATGAACTTACCTAAGGAGTTGTTTATAACAACCAGAACGGCCGGGAAAACCAGTCCCAGTGCAAACAGTACAGCTGCAAGGCCCGACTGACCTATGCTTGAAAATAACAGAATCCTTCGCATGCTTTTCTGCTTGAAAGCTGCAGTCTCCCCGAATACGAACGTAGCCAACCCGATTATAACTATGATTGTCAACGCAGCTCCTTCAAGGGTAAAGACATCATTGAAAATCCTACCGAAAACCATGAGTATCGCCATGGCGTACACAGATGCAAACAATGATCCCGTGAGTCTGTTTGAATTACCATAAACACCTTTTACCCAACCGCCGAAAGGAATGAGTTTGGCCTCAACTGCCAGCCCTGTAAACATTAAGAACAGAGGAACAAACAGTTCGGAACTCCCGGTCGCCAGGCTTTGCCCTGCCATATCGGCCATATTCAGGGTTCCTGTGATTGAATAGAATATTATTAGACCAGCGAGATAAAAAACAGAGCCTATGGACCCAAGAACAAGGTAATTAAACGAATGCTCCGGTTTCTTTCCGGCCATGCTTAGAATATATGCCGAAATCACCGTAATTTCCATGAAAACGAACAGGTTGAACAAATCACCTGTCAGCAGCATACCGTTTAGCCCTGCAAGCGCTGTAAGCAATACAACAGAGTATTTGGACGCCTTGTCCATGGATATTACTATTGCGGCAAGAAACAAAGCACCTGCCAAAACAACGCCAACCATGGAATAATTATCAAGCAGTAAATTAATCCCAAACGGCGGTTTGAAACCACCCAGTATCACTTCTCCCTTTTCAAGGAAGAAAAATAGTGCAACATTTATCAATGCGCCGGCTAATAGCAGCCATTTCCCAACCTTTTTAAATACCAGGGACAGGAATGCAAGCAGTAATGGAATAACAATTATAAATACAGGATTAATCATCTTGGCCACCTCCTGCTGCATTTAAATCATATGTTCCGTACTTAGTATGGATTTTTCTCGCAAAGACCAGACCGAGAGCCGTAATTCCAAGCCCTATGACAATAGAGGTCAGAACCAGCGCTTGAGCCAGTGGATCAACGAATTCCAGTGCAGAACTAAACGAGCCGGATGTCAGGATCGGGGCAATTCCCCCGTTGACAAAACCAACGGATATAATAAATATATTAACTCCCAATTCCATTATATTCACACCTATTAGAATCTTAATTACATTCCTTGTAGAGAAAATGCCGTATAATCCGATGAGGATTAACAACAATGATGCAAGTCTAATCATACCGACACCTCCTCTTTAAGCATATCGCTAATAATGCCGGTAATCTCAGAACCGACCTTCAATCCGATAATCACATAAATAATCGGTATTATTCCGGAGCTGAACAGTGTCCCGACTGTGCCCGTAGGAAAGAAATTCATTAGGAAATAACCACCGATAAAAAGACCCGCTGCCCCTATCAGGACATATAGCGACCCGGCAATTCCTTCCGCCAATTTGAAACCGGACAACTTAAGTGAGAATTTCTCATCAGCCATATACAGCAATAAAAATGATGATGCAATCATACTTCCGCCGGGGAAGCCTCCCCCAGGTGTAAGATGTCCGTGGGTGAAAATATATATCCCCGTGATCAGCATGACCGGAAAAATGATTCCAGCTGCCGTACGTAGTATGAATCCGCTCTTTTTCCTTTTCTTTTCTTTTCCGCCTTTTCCGATCAGCATGGATACTCCGACTGCTGCGAGGAAAAGAACCGTGACTTCTCCCAGTGTATCAAAAGACCTGTAATTAACTATTACACTGGTTACCATGTTTGCGGACCCTGTTTCGGCATCTTTGGTTTCGCCATATATTATTTCGCCCGGATCTTCAGTTACATTTTTATTTATATAGGCTTTCGCAGGTTTTCCCGGAAGCAAGCCGTCTTCATATCCGGCTATATCCATTGTTTTAGACAAACCGAGAAGCAGAACCACTCCGAATAAAATTACCAAGCCTGCAGCAAATACTTTTCTCATAATCCTTCACCAGCCTTTCGCAGCCCTCTGATTGAAGCAACGAATATGAATGTAACAAGGCCTGAGCCGATTACCGCTTCTGTCACCGCGACATCTGGAGCCCTCAGTAATGCAAAAGCCGCTACTGCAGCCATACTCAGTACAGAAAGGAATACTATTGCTGTAATTAATTTTTTCGACAGTACTGCTGCGAGTGCGAAAAATATAAGAAGTATGCTGACTCCCCATTCGAGGATATTAAGGAATTCCATCATTCAGCCTCCTTTTCATAATGAGGTCCAAGGTCGTCCACTGCCGGTTCAACACTTGATTTAACCCCGCTCCTATAGGCGGACCTTATTAATGTTGAACTGCCCACCGGATTGGTCAGGACTATAAAAACGATTATCAACAGTATCTTGGGAAGCCATGCAGGATGTACTACGCCAACGCCGACCAGGGTAAGCATGGTGCCAAGTGTCGTTGCCTTTGTTCCAGCCTGTGCCCTGGTATAGATGCCTGGCATCCTAAGAAGTCCGAGGCCTCCGGCTGCATAGAAGACGCCCCCTGCTATTATTAAAATATAATATAGGATATTCATTCTTTGCCCTCCAGATATCTTGCAAACACCACGGTTTCCAGGAAAGCCAGTATTGCGAATACTATTGCTATGTCCAGATAAAGCGAATTATCCAGAATTCCGGCAATAACAACAAGCAACCCTGTAATAATGATGTTTATAACATCAATACCCAGAACCCTGTCAAAAGGTGTTTTTCCAAGGACCATTCTCACAATGGAAAATACTATCCCCAGGGCAACTAATGAAAAGAAGATAATATTCGCTATCATAAAACCACCTTCCTTAATATACGGTTAAATTTCCCGGCGATTTTCTCTGAATACTCTTTTTCATCTTTTCCGCTCACATTGATCCAGTGGACAAAGATTCCTTCATCATCCGCATCAACCGATATGGTTCCCGGTGTGAGGGTTATTGAATTTGCCAGGATGAGTTTTCCAAGTTTACCTCCGACTTTGCTTTCTACCTTGACAAAACCCGGGTTGATGGGAAGTTTGGGATTGAGCACCCTGTATAACACATCAATATTCGACTTAATCAATTCATAAAGGAATACCGGTAAATAAAGCACGATAAAGAGTACAATCTGCACCGGGGTTTTCCAACTTATTGCTATGTCTGTGAATTTTGCGATCAACGCCGCAAGCACGATAGAGATTCCCCCTCCGAGGAGTAATTCCGGAGGACTTACACCTGCAAGCAGAATCCATACCAAGAAACAAAAAACGACAGTAGAAAAAAACTTTTTCACTTGGTTCCCCTTTCCCGTTATTCCGGTTTATCCGGATTTTTTATCATTTGTTTGATTTGTTAATATTTACATATCTTAATATTACAATATGTCATTAAAAGATTAACACCCAGAGGCATGATTGTCAAATATTTAACTAAATTTTACCCAAGTTTTTTTTACGCAAACATGTATGGTGTGATTTATTACATGATACATGAAAATATTTTATATTCTAACAAATGATTCTATCTTAGGATTGGCAATAATAGTTTGTCGGATTTATAAGTATTTCAATTAATTTACAATTTTACCAAGTTGCAAATTAATCATAAGATCGCCAATTCTGGCTATCTCATATACTGCATTCCTATTGGCGCATAATCCGCACGACAACTCAGGTTTTTCACATATGATTTTAAAATATGAATCCCTGTATTCAACTAAAATACCTTCATCGTTAATCCGTACGCAGCCACTTTCCATTCCGTCGGTCTTTATAATGGGGACTGTTATGTGAAGGCCTTGCATATCACCGCTTATATTATATAAAAGCCCTTTATCCGAGAGCTGAAAAGTTTCTTCAATGAATTTACCGGACAAATCATATGTAATTGAGAAAGCCACGCATTCCCGGCTTTCCTGCATAATATTTATACTGTATGATATTTTGTCACTGTCATAACCTGCCAATGAAACAGTTTCATTATTTTCATCAAGCCATGCAGGTCCGATGGCACATGCAAAAGGCTCGATTTCGTTCAATGCATATGAATAACTAGGTTCTGATGCACACGAGCCGGAAAGCGCAGTTTCCGGCATTATGCCCTCTTTGTGGAAACGCCCCAGGCCGGTTGCATCTTTCTCTATATCTGCGCATGTATCAATTTCAATATGGTATTTCCCGCAGGAGGCGAATACCTTATGAAAATCTTTATCTGTAACGAATACACTGCCTCCAGCTTCGGCCGGTGTTTCATAGCAAGAGGTTTTTTCATTGCCGATTGACTCAAAGTAAGCTGTTCCCAGTATACTCGAGGTAAGAAGGCCGTAGACTGTATAAACCCCGCCGCTATCGATACCGTGCCCCAGTTTCGGTTCAAATCCCTGACGGATATGCCTGAAAGGCTTCATTTCAAGCCAGGGTTCAATGCTGTTAACTGCAGCATGAGCTGCCCTTTTATATATACCTGACTCTTTATTATGTGAAATTTGGCATTCTAGGCTGCTCAGCATTTCAAAGAAATGTGCGAGGATAGTCTCAACGCATAAGAATTGATTTGTCCTGCCTCCAAAAGGCATCTGCCCTGTGACCGACTGCATATATAGGGATGACACTGCTCCTCTCTTGCACAGTTCAAGGGCTTTATCCTTATGTTCGCCATTAGCTCCTTTAGTAATTGCGAATAGTATCTGCTGTTTCGTTATCATGTCATAAGCCATCGGGGAACCCGGGTCAATGTACATGCCGTTCTTTCTATTGAATCCGTCAAACAAAACAGGTGCCCATGCATCAAAGAAATTATCATCGCCTCCCAACCTTGCATCCAGCATACATGCTTCAGATGCAAGGGCATAGGCAATGGCATTATTATAATTATTAAAAAAGTGAAAGCCGTATTTGCGCCATGTAATCTTTTCCCATATATCCCTGTTTAAGAGCGGATAGTCAATGCTTAATAATCCGAGATACGCAAAAACAAGTTCCTTGACCCAAAATTCAGCGAAATACTCCGGTTCAAAATCATATGCAAGCAAATTCAGCAAGTGGCTGTAGCTAAGGTAAAGACGGTCAGCATATTTCAACATCCTGCCGGCCCTTATTAGCTGTCCGAGAGCACCGCAGAAGCGCGCCTCTGCATGATAATAAAAGAGTTCAAGTGCTTTTCCCTTGTAAATGATTCCACAGGCATCAAATGGATCGCAGATGATTCCGTTTTCCTTTTGTATCCCCATATCCAGAAGGCTTTTTAATGATAATTCTGCAAAATCAAGATAGGTTTCATTTTTAAATTCGTCAATGACAACCTTTGCTGAATCCAGATGTCTTTGAAAATTGTCCATATGCGCCTGCAATCCAAGTGTCCCCCGGTGCCAAACAAGAAGTGTAACTGTAAGTATTATAACACTTTTCACAATTGCATGTTAAATACTAAACTGCTAATATAGTATAGATAAATTATGAGGTGTTTATGAAATATTCCAAAGATGTTTTTAAATCATTCATTTCCTATTACAGACCAAATATAAAGCTATTCACACTTGATATGTGCTGCGCTTTCTTTATGGCTATGATTGACCTTATTTTCCCTATGATCACAAGACACTTGCTTGGCGATGTAATTCCCTCGGGGGAACTTCGCCCTCTGTTTATTTTCGGCGCTGTCCTGCTTGTCATGTATGGTTTCCATGCCCTGCTTAATTTTACCGTAAATTACTGGGGACACGTGGTTGGAGTCAGGATGGAGTCATCAATGCGCAAAGACCTGTTCACACACCTTCAGACTCTTTCGTTTAAATTTTATGATAATAACAGAACCGGCCAGCTGATGTCCCGTATGGTCAATGATCTTAATGAAATCAGTGAACTCGCCCATCACGGGCCTGAGGACATATTCCTGTCCCTGATTATGCTGATTGGCGCAGGGATTTACCTGGCTTTAATTAACTGGCGCCTTGCAGTCATGTTGATAATCATGGAGATTGCCCTTTTTATCTTTGCAATGAATAAGAGGAGAAAGATGTCGGCAGCATTCAGGGATGTCAGGTCAAAGATCGCTGATGTAAATGCAAATCTCGAAAACAGCATCTCAGGCATAAGGGTGGCCCAGTCATTTACCAATGAAAGTCACGAAACCAAAAAATTTAACAAGGGCAACGACCTGTTTAAAAATTCGAGAATCCAGGCATATAAGAAGATGGCGGAATTCATGACCGGAATCGGCCTTATATCAAATCTAATGAACCTAGGTGTTCTTGTTTACGGCGGTTATCTTGTTTACTCGGGTGCAATTAGCATTGCTGACCTTCTAGCGTTTTTACTATATATCGGTCTGATTCTCACACCAATAAGGCGGCTGACCAATTTTATACAGCAATTTGAACTCGGAATGTCCGGCTTTATTAGATTTCGGGAAATAATGGATACTCCTCCTGATATAACGGATGCCCCTGATGCCAAGGTAATCTCTGAAGTCCTTGGCAGTATAACTATGGAAGACATCACATTTTCATATGACAATAACGAACATGTATTAAAGAACCTGTCCATGGAGATTAACGCCGGTGAAACCCTTGCAGTGGCCGGGCCTTCCGGAGGTGGTAAAACTACACTTTGCAACCTTATCCCCCGGTTTTATACACTTGACCATGGAAGAATCCTGCTTGACGGCACGGACATAGAAAAAATTACGCTCGAATCACTGCGTCGCAACATCGGCATGGTGCAGCAGGACGTATTTCTCTTTGCCGGGACCATCGGTGATAATATAATGTACGGCAATCCCGGCGCATCTTATGATGATATGATTGAGGCAGCAAAAAAAGCAAGGATCCATGAATTTGTTGACAGCCTTCCGGATAAGTATGATACATATGTAGGAGAACGGGGAATCAGGCTTTCCGGCGGGCAGAAACAAAGGGTTTCCATTGCGCGGGTTTTCCTGAAAAATCCACCAATTCTAATCCTTGACGAAGCAACAAGCTCACTTGATACAAAAACTGAAAAAGAAATCCAGAAAGCACTTGAAGAACTTGCTGTCGGCAGAACTACACTGATAATAGCCCACAGGCTTTCAACAATCCAGAATGCAGACCGTATATTGATAATAACTAAAGATGGCATTGCAGAACAAGGCACACATTATGAGCTCATGAACCATGACGGGATATACGCAGACCTCTACAACGGACTACTATAGTTAAATTAAGACGGATCCTCTCTGCTTCTGTCTAAGGGTTTAAACTTGACAATAAATGACCGAAGCACCCAAAAGATACTTCGGTCATTATACTTTGTATTAACTTATGTTATTTATTTTCTGAAATATCCTTAATATAGTCAACTGCATAGTTCCATTTGAATGCTGACGCCCTGTTCTTAGGAAGGAACCTGAATCTCACAAAATCACCCTTGTAATACAAATCAAATATATAGTTCAGTTGAATAGTATTCCCGAATATCTCGCTTACAAATAAAGTTCTTTTTATTGATGGCGAAATAAATACAATCCGGTCATTATATAGTGATAGTTTTCCTTCATCTACAACATATAATGAATTTCTTTCAGTTTCACTATAAAGGACAGCATTATCGCTGTAAATCATACCATCTGTATTAACCAGACCTTTAAAATGCTCAGCCTGCCAGTCGCCCCATTCCTGGGGATTTTCAAACTTCCTGCCTTCGTTAATGAAATAGCCATAGTCCCCCATTGTATGTTCAAGGCCGCATGCGTTGCATCTGAATTCATTTTTGTCGCTTTGAAGGGTTCCGATCTTTTTGCACTGCGGGCATATATATAGATAATTTTCCAAGAATTCAGCCTGTCTTCTTGACTTGAAAGCAATCATCTTTTCTTTCTGCCAGTCGAACTCATTATATTGGATGGCAGCATTTAAAATGCCATATATTTCATCAACACTCTTTTGTTTTACGTCCTCTTTTGTAAATAGAACTTCATAATGCAACTCAAGGATTCCCTTTCTTCCCCTGACTGACCAGCGGGGTCTTGAAAGGTATCCCCCTTTCATTACACAATTAACTACCGGGACTTTCATAAGTTTAACGAATTTAGCAGTAGAATATAATATATTGATTGAGCGGCCGTTCCATGTTCTGTTTGCTTCAGGGTATACCCCTACTACGTGTCCTTTGTTTAGTTCTTTAATAGAAAGTTTTATTGTTTTTAAGTCAGAAACCGCTTTTTTCTTTGGAATGGCCCCTACAAGATAAGTCAGCATAAAAGCAACCGCTTTATCCCGGAACAGGCTGTCACTTGCAATAAACCTTGTGTTTGGTTTTATATATAATCCGTCTATGAACGGATCCCAGTTAAGGCAGTGATTCCCTACCAAAAGAAATGGGCCGGCCATCTTTTTAACAGGCTCATTGAATGCCTTAATATTATAGGCCAACTTTAGCCAAATCCCCAGGGTAACTCTCAGTAGGCCTCCGAATAAGAAAATAATTACATTTCTCAAGTTATGCTCCTTCCCCAGTATTATATCACGCAGTTTTCAGCTCCCTACACTAATTAGCCTAAATACTCCCCCCGGGTGATGTAATTATTAAAAACAGCTTTGTTTTAGAACTAAAATATACTTCAGTCTATCTGCAACCGGCCACTGGGCAAAAATACCCGGGTTTTATACAGTAAAGTTGTTGACGTGGATATACCCCTGCATTATAATGATTTCACAGTTTAATATCCACGGTTATGTTCCGCGCCGGTAAACGGCCGGATTAAAAGGGAACCGGGTTTGAATCCCGGACGGTCCCGCCGCTGTATTGATGAGGTTGCCCACGTATCCACTGGCTATGCCGGGAAGGTGTGGATTAACCGTCGAATCTGAGTCAGAAGACCTGCTTAACCGTTTACACTGGTAACTCTACGAGGCATAGAGGGTGTTGTATGAATAATATATTCACAATCCCCTGCTTTTATGAGCAGGGTCTTTTTTACCGGTCCGGGATTATTCTGATATTTAATAAAAGGAAGACATTATGAAAAAGAAACTCATTATTTTTACAGTTCTGATTGCATCACTGGCCCTTATTATGGGCGGGTGTCAGAATGACAATGCAAAAGCAACACCGGTGCCGTCACCTACTAATGAAACTATTCCCACCCCAACACCGGAAACATCACCAATAACATCGAAATACTCAGTATCCGACTCGCAGGGAAATATTATACACTTCGACAGCACTCCCGAAACAGTTATTTCTCTTGCCCCAAACGTAACGGAAATTATTTTTGCTTTGGGAGCCGGAGATAAACTCATCGCCAGAACCGACTGGTGTAATTATCCCGAAGAGGTTGTTAACTATGCCTCTGTTGGAAATATTGACCAACCGGATGTTGAAAAGATTATTGAAATGAGTCCTGATATCGTTCTGTTGAGTGAAATAACCATGAAGGAAATTGCTTTGCAGATAAAAGATGCCGGAATACCGTTTTTTGTAATAGATAACGAGAGTTCATTTGAAGGTGCTTTCACGTCGATAAAAATGGTTGGATCTGTATTAAAGCTGGATGCTAAGGCTGATGAAATTGTCAGCAGTATGAAATCAACCATAGAATCTGTTAAAAGCACTGTTGCCGCAGCTGATAAAAAAAGTGTATATTATGTAATGGGTTATGGCGAATACGGCGACTTCACTGCAGGAAAAGGCACATTTATAAGTGAAATGATTGCGGCGGCAGGCGGTATCAACGTTGCAGATGATACTGAAGGCTGGACATACAGCATTGAAAAAATCATCGAACACAATCCTGACGTACTCCTTCTTTCAACATGGGCTCCTGCAGAAGGTCTGAAGGAAACCAATGGATATAAGGATCTTACAGCAGTAAAAGAAAATAGAATGTATACTCTCGATGACGATACACTGCAACGTCTTGGTCCCAGGCTAAGTGAAGCTTTTGCTGATATGGCAAAAGCCATTCATCCTGATTTATTCGAATAGGATTTATATGAGTAAGAAAAAACAACCGGCATATATACTGGTATACTTGGCTCTATTTGCAGCGCTGGCTGCTGCTGTAGTTTTTTCAGCAGGAACCGGTTCAGCAAACATAGGTTTTATTGACAGCCTTAGAATTATGTTGTCCAAAGTCCCTTTGGTTAACAAGTTGATAGATATATCATCCCTGCCGGCTACCTATTCAACGATAATATTTTCAATAAGGCTGCCCCGCATCATTGCTTCTGTGCTGTGCGGAACTGGTTTATCAATCTGCGGCGTAGTTTTTCAGGGAATGTTCCGCAATCCCATGGCTGACCCATATGTGCTTGGAATATCGTCCGGGGCGGTCCTTGGAGCAGCTTTGGCCTTTGTCACAGGCACTCAGGCAACTCTATTCAATCTTGGCTTGGTGCCCCTGTATGCATTCATCGGTGCTATCGCTGCAACCACAGCAGTTTACCTTATTGCCCAAAAAGGAGGCAGGCTGGTTACAAATACATTAATACTGTCCGGAATAGCAATCGGCTTCTTATGCTCATCATTTATCTCCCTTATAATCATTGCCTCAAGGGAACAAGCCCATCGCATCATCTTCTGGACACTGGGAAGCATGACCGGCTCCAATTGGCAGACTGTAGCTGTCATGCTTCCTTTTATTTTGGCCGGGTCAATCATCCTCATACTGAACAGCAAAAACCTGAATATTTTATCAACCGGCGACGAAACGGCTGTTTCACTTGGTATAAATGCAAGCCTGCTAAAGAAATTACTGCTCATCGTCGCATCTATGATAACAGCAATTAGCGTTTGTTTCTGCGGAACCATTGGTTTCGTAGGATTAATCGTACCGCATGCAGTACGATTCCTTACAGGCCCTGATCACAGGAGACTTATGCCAGTATCTGCCTTTGCGGGGGCAATATTCCTATTGCTGTGCGATACTGCTGCCCGAACAGTTTTCGCACCCACGGAGCTTCCCATCGGGGTAATAACCTCACTGCTAGGGGTGCCTTTTTTCATAACTCTCCTAATAAGAAGCAAAAGGAAGGCGTTTGCATGAAAATACTGAATGTTGAAGATCTAAGATTCTCATACGGTAAAACCGAAGTCCTAAAGGGTATTTCCATGGAATTCTACCAAGGCACTTTTTACGGCATCATAGGTCCCAATGGTTGCGGCAAGAGCACTTTGCTCAAGAATTTATATGGTTATCTGACTCCTTCCTCTGGCAGTGTCAGCATTTTCGATAAGGACATCCGCAGCATGAAAGCCCGGCAAAGGGCAAAGTATATTGCATATGTCCCCCAGGAAACATTCACCGGTTTTGATTTCACGGTATATGATGTCATCGCAATGGGACGCAGTCCATACCATACCGGGCTCCAGCCAATGTCAAAAGAAGATCATGATAAGATAATTGAAGCCATGGAAGAGACCAGTACACTGCATCTAAAAGACAAAAGCATCAATCAACTATCCGGTGGTGAAAAGCAAAGGGCAATACTTGCCAGGGCATTCGCACAGGATTCTGAAATCATTGTTTTGGACGAACCCGTTTCAATGCTGGACATAAACCATCAGGTTGAAATAATGGATTTAGCAAGATCCCTTGCTGATAAAAAATACAGGACTATAATCTGTGTGCTTCACGACCTGAACCTTGCTGCGCAATATGCCCAGCATATATTCCTTATGGCAGACGGCAGACTCGTGGAATCAGGCATGCAGAATCATGTACTGACCGAAGATATTCTGACTAATGTTTACGGAGTGTCAGTGCGCGTCGACCTTGATGCTGATGCAAACATAAAAACTATAGTTCCCATTTCCCGTCTTTAGCCCTATGAACGGGCACTATTAATTCGCTTTTTTTTATAAAACAACACCAGACTGCATATAGTTAATATTAAAATTACAGCTGCACTTAAACCTAACAACAGTTGCTTTTTACCTAATATGAAATACCCACCTGACCAATCCGGGTCGTACCCGTTTTCAGCCTTTATCTGATTAACCAATGCTTCCCTTGCCTTTTCTTTTTCCAAATTTATTAAGAAAACCTTGGCTTGCTCATCGAACCGTCCGGCTTCATTTGGTCTCATGATGCACTCTATCCTGTATTCTCCATCCGCTGACACGCTTCCCCCAAGGCAGAAACAGGCAAAAGTATCTGTATTCCGGTAAACGATACCCATGTCGGTTCTCCCTTCAAACAGAAGCTTGCCCTTCTTATCAGACAAATTGATACTTAATATAGGAAATTCATAAGTTTGGCCAGCGTTTTTTACTGGAATATATAAGTATGATATTCCCTTTTTAGCATCTATCTTAATTTCCGCCATATCGCCTAACAATACAACTCCTTTTGGGGCAATGCCGACATTTATTACGATTGCGAGGGTGCTTGTATAATAGTTATTAATATTCAGACTTATACCGTCGTCTTTTCCTGACTCAGCCTCAATCGCATCAACTGCTGAATAGATTCCCAGAATTGCCGTATATATGCCGGGAACAGTGTCTTCAGGAACTTCGAAGTTTAGTTTAATATGTTCTGAACTACCGTCAGAAAGGGTTATTTCAAATAGATTATCTCTGAACCATCCCGCGGTTTCTCTTCTGCTGAAATCCTCAGGGGACATGATTTCATTTCCACCGTTTACAGCAGTTATTGAATCATACAACAGCACATAATTTTTTAATTTACTGCCTGAATCATTATAAATATCAAAATCGATTTCACCACAGGTGCCCGGCTCTGCCGAAATCTCAAAATAGCTCTTTTTACCAGTATGTTTAATTTTCATAAGTTGGCCATCCGCAAAAACAATATGTGAAATCATAATAAGTGCAAAGGCCAATGCAAATATACATTTAAATTTCATTTTTCCACTGTTCCCGGCTGCCTGTCCTATGCAGGCAGCCATGTTACAGCTGCAGGAATTTCCAACAGCTAAGTTCTTATGAAGCCGGATTGCATGAAGCGCTGTATACTACATTTGTTGTGTAAACTCCTGCAAAGACCTGTACTTTATCGCCTGTTGCGATAGACATATCACTGAACCGTCCGCCGGATGCCGTGGAATCAATCACTGTTCCATCCGGAAGCCATTCATCAATTGTAATAATATAATTCAAATCAAAATAGTATTTTCCTGCGCCATAACCCGGGGAAACCTTGATTATGTTTGCATTGTTCAAGGTTGTCGTGGAACAATTGGGCGGGAAATCTGCCTGCATACCGCCAAAAAACATAACTTTATCAGCCGGGACCGTTCCCCCGTCGCCTCCGGGCCCTGGCACCAGTGTGTAATTATCATCACTGCACATCGCTTCGACGCTATTGTCTATTGTCAGGGAAAGCCAGTCGCATGCAAATACATAAACATCCATTTTTTCAGAGCCTGAATCCGTCGGATCATCTATATTCAGCAGATAAAAATCAGTGGTGGCGATGCCGAACCTCCATCCGGAGTTTGTTCCTGTTTCATCAGTGATGCAAATATCATCATTGCTTCCTGTAAAAACGATGTCGCTTCCCATTGAGATTGCCCCATTATGAGAAGCAACTGTGAATACAGGGTCGCCCGACATTGAAACCGTAACACTGCCGGCTCCGGTAATTTCAAAAGTCTCTTCAGCAGCATATGCACCGGCAGATATTACCATTACCAATGCCAAAGAAGTCACCAGGCAGATTAAAATTTTCAATCTTTTTTTCATTAAGTATCATCCTTCCTTGTTTGTTTGAGAAAACCGCGGATTTTCAACATGCTGGAATAATATCACCATTCCCATTATTTGTCATTAACGGCCAGTTTAAACTTTTCTGAAAATTTATACCTACTGTAAAACTCATCTTATGCGAAATTGCCCGAAGGGAATAATCGCGAAATTGCCCGAAGGGAATAATCGCATAAGTTTAGCATTTGGGATATTTGATTCATATAAAAAAAGGCCCCTTGCGGAGCCTGGTAATTTTTGAATTACTTATAGGGATGCAATGATTTTCTCCAGTTTACTGCCATATTCAAGATATGATTTATACATCATATCATCGCCCTTTGAACTATCACTGCCTTCATGAACTATTGCAGCCACATGCGGTTCGATGGAAATAACACCGTCATATCCATCCTCTTTAATGACCCTTCGCAGAATTTCCGCCACGTTACCGTCTCCTTCGCCGCAATAAGTAAACGTATGTCCTTCATCACCGACGCCGAATTTAGCATCTTTTATATGGATATAGTCAAATTGGCCCCTAATGCCTTTGAAAAATTCTTCCGGATCATCTCCATGGGAGACAACATTGCCGGTATCATAGAGAAGAACCAGGTTCGGGCTGTCTACTTCAGCCTTTAATTCCAGCATGTTCTTCGGGGAAAACCCTCCCCAGCCGGTACAATTCTCATGGGCAAGGAGTATGCCGGTATCCTCGGCAATCTTTACAAGCTCTTTATATCTTCTGATTCCTTCTTTACGAGTAAAGGACATATCATCCTCATCAGGAATCCATGTCATTGTACGGATATATTTCGTTCCCATAATATTCATTCTTTTAGCAGCTATCTTCAAGTCTTCTACATCTACTGAAAAGTCTCCCCGGATGCTCCTGCTCCAGTTGCCGATTGCAGAACTGAATCCTGTTACAGTCATTTCAGCTCCTTCTATTGCCCTTCTGACTTCGTCAAAGTCCTTGTCTGAAAAGTCAGTGGTTGAGGCATTTATTCCATTATGAAGTCGCAGCTCAAGCGCACTCCAACCCAATTCCTTGTGAGCCTCAATCTGTGTTTTAATATCTTTGCCGGCTTCATCGCTTATTCCTGTGATAATCATTGTGTTTCCTCCCTGGTATTCATATTACGCATTTCTGACAGTGCTCCGTCGGACCACAGTCTTTCTAAACTATATTTTTCCCGGGCTTCCGTGCTGAAAACATTGACTACGACATAACCATAGTCCAGCAGAATCCAGTCGGCAGTCCTATAACCCTCTTTCGAGAGCATCTTCACATCATCATTCTCCATTAACTCCTGGACATCGTCAGCCAATGATTTCCTATGCCTGTCACTGGTTCCGCTGCAAATAATAAAATAATCAGTAAGCGTTGTAACTTTGCTGACATCTATCGAAATTATTCCTAAAGCTTTCTTGTCATCAAGCAGGTTCATGACATCTTTACTAAGTTTAAGTGAATCCAAATCCTATCCTCCTTTATATGTTCAAATGGTATTATATTTGATTACCTGTGTCAAAACAAATATCACTTCAATATAACCGTTATTTACAATTCTTTTCCATGGATTTTGGTATATACCGCAGTCGGAAGAAATCAGCCCGGTAAAACGCTGAAAAAGAGGTGATGCATTGTTACTCAAACACATGGCTGAGGAAATAATCGAGACGCGGATTGTATCCTGATTCAAAGAATTGTATTGATGAACCCTGAGCCCCGATTTTCCCTTCATCGACAAAAATTACCTCTTCCGCAGCTCTTTTAGCAAACGCCATTTCATGGGTCGCCATCATAATGTTTGTGCCTTCTTCTTTTAGTTCCAGAATCATATCAAGGACTTCCTTGGTAAGCTGCGGATCCAATGCGCTTGTAGGTTCGTCCAGCAACAGAATTTCAGGCTGACGGGCCATCGCCCTTGCTATTGAAATTCTCTGCTGCTGGCCGCCGGAAAGTTGAACCGGCAGTTTGCCGGCGTGCTCTTCCAGTCCAAACCTTTTCAATAGCCCCATCGCTTTATCCTCCGCTTCACTCTGGTCTGCTTCAAAAACTTTTATCAACGGCATGGTTATGTTTTTCAGTGCGGTCCAATGCGGAAACAGATTATGCGCCTGAAAAACCAATCCAATTCTCTTCCTATATTCCCTAAGGGGTTTTTCAGAATAATCAATCGGTGTTCCATTAACTGAAACAAATCCTTCTGTGGGAGTCTCGAGGCCCGCTATCAATCTCAGCAAGGTTGATTTCCCCCCGCCGGAAGGTCCGATGACAGCTACGGATTTTAAGTCCTCTATATTCAAATCGAGCTTATCCAGTGCTTTTTCCATCTCATAATGCTTGCTGAGTCCCTTTATGTCAAGATTCATAATAGAACTTCCTTTCCAGCCATTTGGACAGCAGCGAAATAGGTATTGTAATAACAAGATAACCAAGCATTAGGAATGTAAGGTCTTCGAATGTCCTGAATGTAATGGCATCCACTTCAAGCACATTCATCGTAAGTTCCGAGACAGCAATAACGGATAAAAGCGAAGAATCCTTTACAAGTGAAGACATTTGTCCGGCCAGTGAAGGGAGAATCCTCCTGAACACCTGCGGGAAAATAATATATCTGTATGTCTGAAGCCGGGTAAAGCCCAGTGACCGAGCTGTGACCCATTGCGATTCCGGAATGCTCTGTATTCCTCCCCTGATGATTTCAGTTACATAAGCGCCTGTGAATATGGATAATATCAAAACTCCAACAATAAATTTATTATTTAGGCCGACAGCTGTTGCGATTATGAAATAAAAGAAGATTATCTGAACAAGAAATGGAGTTCCCCTGATACCTTCAACATAAGCCCTGGAGAGATATCTGAAAAAGGTTACCCTGCTCTGAAGGCCTGCCGCGCTAATAATCCCAATGATAATTGACACAAAGATGGAAAAAAAAGCTATGAGGAAAGTAATACCGTACCCCCGCAGGAATTTTATCCTGTAGGTCCAGATGACAGACCAGTCAAACTTATAGCCCAGGCTGGCGAGAGCAAGGAAAAACACTACGGCAATAAATGCACCGACCAGAATTATATTGGTCCATTTTGCAAGCAGTCCCGGCTTTTCCCTGTAGTCATTAACTGTAAAGAGTTTCTTCATATTATCAGTCTATGTCAAAGAAAAACGGCAGATTCAAGTCATCAAAGACTTTCTTAATGTCGCCAAGATATTTATCTGCGAGTACATTCATATCGCCGTCATCCTGATATTTCTTCAAAAATGCATTAACGTCCTTCAGCAATTCCTTATCATCCTGATTAAGCGCCATTCCCCAGTATTCGTAATCCTCCTGGAAAGGGGTGAAAACCGCCTTGGTTTCATCCGGATTCATCTGCTCATTTTTGAAAATAGTCATCGCATCATATATAAATGCGTCTGCATTGCCGTTCTTAACTTCAAGGACACATGATGTTTCTTTTTCAAAGACAACTATATTTCCCTCCGGCAGATGTTCAAGCGCATATGTATGGCCCGTTGTTCCCTTTTTTACAGCAAGTTTCCTACCGTCTTCTTTCAGGTCGTTGAATCCCTGAACGGGAGATGATTTTGACACAAGAAGGGACAGCTGGGCCTTGCAGTATGGATCTGAGAAATTTACTGTCTTAGCCCTTTCTTCAGTGATAGTCATGGATGACAGAATGATATCGATTTTCTTAGTTGTAAGCGCTGGTATTAATCCGGACCATGCCATATTTTCAATCCTGACGGGCCTGCCCAGGTACTCACCTAAAGCATATGCTATGTCAACGCTTATCCCCGTGGGATTTCCTGACTCGTCAGTTGTTTCAAAGGGCGGATATGCAAGCTCCATACCGACAACCAATTCAGAATCGTCCTTATTTTGGCATGCCGTCAGCGGCACAGCGAGGATTGCGAATATCAGCAACACCACTACTAATTTTTTCATTGTTTCCCCCTAATCCTAATATTAATTTGTTTTAATTATACCCTATAATCGTTATAACTATTACCTTAATCCGCTATTTTATGTCCGTTGTCCTATAACCGGCATTCTCAACAGCAGCCTTTAGCCTTTCATTAGTGATGATACTATTAAATTCTACAACAGCTTCATTATTATCCAGACTTACCTCAACTGACGCAACGCCTTCAAGTGATTCAAGAGCGTCCTTTACACGGCCCACGCAGTGCATACAGCTCATTCCTTCTATTGTTATAGTCTTTCTCATAATTTCACTTTCCTTTCTATTCACCTGGGTTTCCCAGCTCTTGTCTAATTGCTTTTTCTCAGAGTTAAAAAACGGCTTGAATCTTTTCAGCCTAAGCGCATTTAAAACCACTGATACGGAGCTAAAGCTCATTGCAGCAGCAGCTATCATCGGGTTGAGTTTAATTCCAAGACTTATGTAAAGCACTCCTGCGGCCACAGGAATCCCCAGTATATTATAAAAGAATGCCCAAAATAGATTCTGCCTTATATTCCTGATTGTTTTCCTACTGAGTTCTATGGCAGTCACAACATCTCCGATATTGTCTTTCATCAAGACCACATCCGCTGAATCAATTGCAACATCCGTTCCGTTTCCCATAGCAATACCAACATCTGCCTGAACAAGGGCAACAGCATCATTTATCCCGTCGCCTACCATTATTACCTTGTCCCCGTTTTTCTGAAGTTTTTCGATATGAGATGATTTTTCATCCGGCAAAACATCGGAAATAACATTACTGATTCCTGCTTCTTTTCCGATAGCTTCAGCCGTCAACCTGTTGTCGCCGGTCAGCATTATGACCTTATAACCCATATCCTCCAGCCGGTGCACCGCATCGCGGCTGCCGTCCTTTATTTTATCTGCAATGGCGATACTGCCTGCGAACCTGCCGTCAACTGCTATGAAAACGGGTGTTTTTCCCTGATGTGAAAAGTCGTCGCCGGAAGTTGTGCCAAGATCTATGCCAGAATCATCGAGAAACCTCATATTACCGACAAGAACCCTTTTACCAGTAACCAAAGCACTTATACCATTGCCTGGTACAGCTTCAAACTCGTCAGCCGGAGGGATGTCAATTCCCCTGTCTTCAGCTGCAGTGACAATGGCCTCGCTTAGAGGATGCTCGGATTTTTTTTCAGCAGCGGCAGCTAGCGAAAGCAACAGCTCTTCATCCATCCCGGAAGGATTTATATCAGTGACAACAGGATTTCCGGTTGTTATTGTGCCGGTTTTATCAAATATGACTGTATCAGCCTTGTGTGTACTTTCCAAAGCCTCGCCGCTTTTTATAAGAATACCATAAGAAGCGCCCTTTCCGGTCCCCACCATAATCGCGGTAGGCGTGGCGAGTCCAAGTGCGCAGGGACAGGATATTACCAGGACTGAGACAGCAATTGTAAATGCAAATGCTACACCCTGGCCCAATATCAGCCAAATTACAAACGATACCAGAGATATTCCCATTACAACAGGTACGAAAATAGCGCTGATTTTATCCGCCGTCCTGGCAATCGGGGCTTTTTTACCCTGGGCATCCTCTACAAGTTTGATTATCTTGGAAAGTGTTGTATCATCACCTGTTTTTGTTACACGGAATCTAAGATATCCTGTTTTATTAATGCTGCCCCCCGTGACTTGGTCGCCGGTTTTCTTTTCAACCGGAATGCTTTCGCCAGTCAACATTGATTCGTCAATGGCTGTATATCCATCAGTAACTATACCGTCGGCAGGGATTTTCCATCCCGGTTTGACAATTGCCGTATCACCGGCAACAAGTTTTTCAATAGATATTTTTATTTCTTTTCCATCCCTTATGACCACGGCTTCATCAGGCACCAGCGCCATCAGGCTTTTTATTGCCTCGGAAGTCCTACCTTTCGCCCGAGCTTCAAAATACTTACCAAGGGTTATGAGGGTCAAGATGACAGCCGCAGATTCAAAATACAGGTCATCCGCATACTTAACAACAAGCGCAGAATCCCCATGTGAAAATCCATAAGCAAGCTGGAAGATAACAAAAACACCAAAAAGGAATGCTGCCGAACTCCCTAATGCTATCAGTGAATCCATATTCGGTGATTTTTTGTATAATGTCCTGAACCCTACAGTATAAAATTCCCGTCCTGCAATCATTACGGGTATGGTTAAGAGCATCTGTACCATTGCAAGTATTAGCGAATTCTCTATACCTGCAAGAAAACCGGGCATTGGCAATCCCAGCATTCCCCCCATTGCAAGGTAAAATACCGGGACTGTGAATATCAATGAGATTAGGAACCTGCGTCGCATCGATTCCTCATGTTTCTTAACATTATCTTTAGCATCATGGTCTTTTCTTACTAAAGAAACATCAGCATCATAACCGGTATTCCTGATTTCACTGACAATCCCGGCTTCATCGACTATTGCCTCGTCATAAGCCACCTTCATCTTTTCAGTAGCGAAATTCACAGCTACTTCCTGAATCCCCTTCAGTTTTCCGACATTTTTCTCTATCGCGACAGCACATGCCGTGCAGGTCATACCTTTTATATCAAGCTGTTTCTCCATCTTGGCTCCTTACTGTATATCATATAAAATATACCCCTCGGAGGTTTTATATAACGAAATCCCGCGGTTGCACCGAAGTTAAATGCAGGATTTCCAGTATAATAAATTTAATTATTAAAAATTAGATACAGCTTCCGTCAATCTCTCGAGTGTCTCATCAACGTCACTCTTTTTATGACTGTAATTAATATAGCAGACTGTATAAAGGGATACACCGCTTTTATAAGCGCTCCGCATGAACTTATCTTTTATGTCCGGATCATTGCAGGTCATAACAGGACACTGGGGAAAGCCTTTATATTCTAAGGGTATCCCCCTTGAAGTCAATATTTTATTAACTTCGGTCCAAAGGCACCTGCCATTCTCCCTAAGATAATTAATTACGTTTTCTCTTTGATAGATGTTTATTACTGCAATCGCCGCTGCTAAAGATAACTGTTCTCCTCCATAAGTTGATGAAATGGAGGCCCCTTTTAAAACCATATCCATTATATCAGCCCTGCCGCAGAAGACGGACAACGGCATGCCGTTTGCCATGCCCTTTGCAAATATGGCAAGATCAGGTATAACTCCGAAATATTCCTGCACGCCGGCCAATGCAATCCTGAAGCCCGTGACAATTTCATCGAAAATCAGCAAGGCTCCGTTTTTCTTTGTTATTTCTCGAAGAAGCGGGTAGAATTTCTTTCCCTGTTCCATATTTTCATAATCTGCGGCGATTACTATCGCAGCAATCTGCCCTTCATATGAGTCAAATAACTGTTTTACAGTTTCAAAATCATTCCAGTCTACGGTGTGATGTAACTCACTCAGGGCTTTGCTGATACCCAAAGGCACACCTGATGCAGTGTCCCTCGGATTGACCCTTGCCCCCGAACTCAGTATATTAAGCCAGCCATTGTATCCAATCTGTACTATATGGTCTCTGCCAGTATAAGCACGGGCAAGTTTAATGCATGCGGCTACTGCCTCCCCCCCAGTCTTCAGGAACCTTACCTTCTCAGCACATGGTATTATTGAACACAGCTTTTCCGCCGCCTTTGCCTCGAGAATTCCAGGATGCCCGTATACTATTCCTAGTTCCAGCTGTTCTTTGATTGCCTTGTTGACCTCCGGGTAACAGTAGCCAAGTGTAACCGGACCCAGACTGTTTCTAAAATCTATATATTCTTTTCCGTCTGCATCCCAGACGCGGCAGCCTTTGCCCTTTATAATCACAGATGGTTCCTCAGGAAACAAGGTCGCCCGTTTAGAGCCGGTGCTTGAGCCGCCGGCGACGTATTTCTCAAGTATTTCATAAATCTCCGAGTTCTTACTCATTGTCCTCCCCCGATGCCGCTTTGAATTTTATATTAAAACTATGTGTGTTCTCTTTATTTTTGGTTGCCAGGCAAAGCCTATATATATCATTACCCCATGAATCTCTTAGTTTTTTATCGTCTGATATATCCTTCCTCTCAACTGATATATTGAACTGATCACTGTCATATTCCATTAAGATTCCTGTTTTGCCATTTGATAATACAACCATGCCGTCTACAATGATTTCAGGCTCATAAGCCAGGTTCAGGTACCATTTGACAGTTGATGTAGGCCTGGTAAATTCCATATTATCCTTAAGGAATACTATTTCTTTATCCCTATCCAGTATATATTCCCGCCTAAATGATGTCATGCCGACGCTTATCGGATATGCTCTTGTTATATCCATCGCTGCAGTTGATATGTCTCCGGATGCTTCATAACTGAAATCCCTCGATTTGTATTTTCTTCCCGGAGCCTGACCCAGGCCATTGATTTCAGGCAGGCTGTGCCACTGGGACTGCATGAACCAGATATTATACCTGTCAGGGCTGAAAGTCTTGTTAGTATACATACCGGCCCCTGCGTCGATTACTACCGGCAGCCCATTATAATAAAGGTAAAAAACACCAATGTCATTATGGTTATGTGATTCATCATTATGCCCTCCCTTAATACCTGTGAAAAAGCCTTTGACAGAACCTGCTTCCTGCCTGGCGGAAGCGATGTGGGCATCCGGCAGCTCGGTATCCTGTAGATAATAACTTTTTTCAGAAATTATGGAAGCTTCGGTTTTCATGGCCTTAAAGCCCATTATGTATTCTAAATAATCATATAAAATATATATGAAATAATCATAATACTCATCCCTGTCCTGATGGGTTCTGAATGTATCACATGCAAGGTCTCTTAACGCAGTATCATTTATTGCCAGGGCTGTTTTAAAGAGTTTGACATCGAACATGGGATTCCTGCCGTTGCCGTCGGCATAACTCATGTAGTAATCACCGTTTATAATCACTTTATATATATATGAGCCTATGTTTTTAATCCGTTTATCAAGGAAATCACCTACCGGGATTCCATAGATTTGTGCAAGTAGCGAAAGGATGGTTAGATAGGAAAACCCAGCCCCTTTCCAGTAACCCGGACCTTCGTCGCATGCCCCGTCCTGAGCATGTATAGAAAGGAAGACATCCAGGCTTTTACAGGACTTCTCCACGACTGCTTTGAGCTTAGTAGAGTCTTTTTCCATTATAAGCGCTGTCCTGAGGATATTTTTATTACAGTGTGTATTCCAGTTGTTAATCGTCCCTCCTTCTTTTAGGTTTGTCCACCAATGGTCATTCACAAGGTAATTATCTATTATCCTGTGCTCTATTTCATATTCAATTCTTTTGCAGATATGCGGACTTACAGCATCAAGCTGCGGTTTTAAAAGGTAATATATGTGGGCCAGCTGGCTGCCGGTGCTGCAGGCTCTTAAATCCAGGTAACTGGCATCATGAATTGGTATCTGTTCATCCCCATGATGGCTCAGATGCCCTGTATGAACCCATGAAGTATCCTCGCATCTTGCAAAAATACCGTTTGCTATATCGTCAAGGAACCGCCCCTTCCCTTCAACACATTCAGCGATTGTTAGCTTGGTCAGTGTGTCAAAAACCGATTTGAACGCTTTATCCCAGCTTTTTCTGCTGCCTTCCCTATAGTATTCTATATAGTCAGTGGCCTTAAACCGCGGCCAATCATATCCAAGAAGTTCTTTTGCCTCAGCAATTATATGCTTCCTAAGGCCAGGCTCAATTGATTCCCATTCTTCCCTGTCAGAGCATTTTGGATAAATCCTATATATACCGGGAATAGTTTTCCCTTCGAGTTTACCTTTATAAAATTCATATAGCATGCGAACCCCCACACACAAATTTTATCATAAAAACGGACAAAAGACCCCGGGTCTTTTGTCCGCTTCCCACTGTCTGCTATGTATATTTTTTTACTTTGAGATATATGATTTGATGGCGGCGCTCATGAAGGCAGCCAGGCCATCGGCATGTTTATCAATATTTTTAATAAAGCGCGTGTCAGAAACATAGATTTCGGCTAGCCCCAGGAATATTTCATCAGTGCACTCATAATAATACCTGCTGATATGCTCCTTCCATTCTTTCGCAGAAGCCTTGGCGTTAGGCGAACTTGGTCCCTCTTTCATGGCAGCAATAAAATTACTGTATATGGCATTAGCATCTGTACTAATGCGTTTCCAGTCAGCTTCAGTATACTTTTTTGTCATGGCTTTGCTCTGTTCATAAGCTTCTGTACCGCCGTATTCCTTTTCAACCTCATCAGCATATTTCTTTTTATGCTCTTCAATCTTTTTCATATCAAACGCTGTGAATTTTTTCATATCATTCATTATGTCTCCTCCATTTTCCCCAATGTTTTTTCTAATCAGTGCTATTATGCTTTCCAAGCGCTCCTTTTTTTCCAAAAGAAGCTGCTCCTGTCCCCTGAGGGCTTCAGTAACATCATTTTCCGAACCCTCTAATATCCTTATCATGTCGTGGATTGAAAAATCAAGCTCTTTCAAGAACTTAATCCTTTGCAGTTTATCAAGGTTCCCCCTGGAATAGTCCCTGTATCCATTTTCCAGTACACCATCAGGTTTTAACAAACCGGTCTTGTCATAATGCCTAAGCATCCTGATACTAATCCCTGACATATCTGAAACTTCTTTTATCCTGTATCCCATGATAACCTCCTGACACTATAATAAACCATGACAAAATGTCATAGTCAAAAAAACTTTTAAATATTTAAAAATATCTTAATAGAATGTATAATCATAATATTGCATGGGGTGAATAATGAAAAAAACATTACAAAAAAGTATTCTTATAGCCGGTTCTTCAGGAAATGATTTTTCCACCATACTGAGGGATACTAAAAATACTGAAATACACATGAAGCAAATGAATGAGCTTGTTCATATTTCTCCTGATGATTATGATGCCTTCGCAATACTCGGTGACCCATCAACTGATATTATGAGCGGCACAAATTTGAATGCCGTAAAATCCATTATTAATTCAGATAAACCGGTTTTTATCCGGGTTTTGCCAGGAATCTGCGGAGTAGTCGGATATAGTCCTGAAAGCACTCGTTTTAAGCGCTTGGTATATACCGGTTCTTCTGAAATATCGCCTGAATTAGACAGCAATGACTTGCTCGATGACCAGGATAACATTCATATTTCTTCAACACCTCCTGCATCGGGCCTTCCCATTCTTGTTTATAAGAACAAGGTAATGTCCCATAAAAAATACAAGGGCGCTAATTCGCATTTCCCTGCTGAATATGCAATGTGGATGGATCAGCATAATACCATTTACTGCACATTTGATATTTTAAATTTCAACAGGTCGCGTTTCGCACCATTGAAAAAGTGGCAAGCGATAATTGAGTCAATTTTAAACCATCTGACAGGTTCATTAAATGAAAGCAAATTTACTGCAGCATACGGAAACGGCTTTATTAATGGAGATAATTCCCTCACTCTTCAAGATAGTTTCTACAAAGCCGTTGATTGGTTTAAAACTTCCGACACACTCATCGACAACGGTAAAAAAGGCGTATATGAGGGCTATGCAACGGAAATAAACCCATCGGGAACTCAGAAAAAAGCTGTTGAAATACGAAATGACTGTTGCGGCGAAACTATGTTCTCATATTTTATTGATTCACTTTTGAATAATTCGGATGAATCCCGCGAAATCTCAGACAATCTCTCGGATTTTATTTTTTCTGAAATGTTCACAGAAGATCCTGCCGGTATTTTGCATGGTATGATGAAGTGGTCGCTTTCATCAGCAAATATATGTTATCAGGATGATGTCGCCAGAGCCGTTATTCCTCAAATGCTCAAATGCAGATATTCCGGATCAGATAAGTATATGGATAAATGCACCGAGGCCCTGGAATTTCTTTATAAGACAACCGGCACGGACGGTCTTCGAGTTACACGCACTGAAAACCAGCGTCTCGATGCCTCTGAAATATTACGCCTTTCTTCCGAGCCGGCTGACTATCCAAGCGCTCATTATACGGCTTATTACCTTGGCGCACTTCTTTTAAACTACACTCTTACTGGCAATAGAAAATTCCGCGACATGGGTGTCAAGGGACTTGAAACCATTATGTCTGCATATCCTGAAACGAAAAGGTGCCAGAGCGAGACACAGGAATTATGCCGGCTAATTCTTCCTCTATCGCTGATGTATGAAGCTACAGGACTAAAAAGACATAGGGATATGCTTTACCGTGTTGCAAGAGACCTGCAGAAATACCGGCATAAGTCAGGGGCATACCTTGAATGGGATTCCGGTTATAAAAGCAGATACAGCCATACTACAGGTGACGAATGTTCCATACTGACCGAAAATGGAGACCCGGTTGCAGACCTTTTATATACCATCAACTGGCTGCCTTTTGCTTTTATTCAAGCATATTTCATTACAAAGGATTCCATGTTTTTCAATTTATGGCAGGATATTTCAAATTTTATGAAAAATGCTCAGATAGAAAGTAATTATAGTGTAATAAACGGTGCATGGGCTCGGGGATGGGATGTGGAACTAAATGAGGTTTTCGCCCTGCCGAATGACATAGGATGGGGACCATGGTGCATTGAATCCGGCTGGACTGTTGCAGAGATTGCTTCAGGAATCGGCATGGGGCTTATTAAAGACAGGCTTTCGCAATTTTATTAAACCATACCCAAATAAGCCCTGCGATAATATACCATTTCTAAATGGTATCGGCAATACTTCGAATCTGAAGTTGTTTCATGAACTCATCGCAAGTCAATGAAATTTCATATTTTTCAAAGTCGACCATAACTGTTTTTTTAAACCCAGGCATCAGATTGAAGTAATTGTCGCTGAAAACGCAATCGGTTTCCAACGGCATCAATTCTATGTATCCTGCATATGTGTCGGATTCCAGTGTTATTTCAAGAATAGTGCCCTCCATATTATGACTGGTTTTAATTACCGGCTTTTTATAATTAAAATATTTGTTTGGCACAAACAGCAGTGAAGAACCGGTTTCAGTGCACTCACCATCTATAAAACTGAATACCAACACCGTTTCCCGTCTTTTATCCATATCAATTAACTGGTCGGTGAAATCAAGTGAAATAATTTTTTCACTGTTGAGTCCTTCTATGCTGCATGTAACGGTGCCTTTATCCAGAATGCTACCGGAAGCTGTCATCAATTTCCACTTGATGGAACCTTTAACGCTGCATAAGCTTTCGTTGCTTATATGCAGGTCTGCTTTCAATCCATTTTCTTCAGCTGTCAGTAAAACGGGGCTGTAGAAACGTTTTGCAAAATAGTGGAGCGCCTTCCACCTTTGGAAGCTGTCCACGCTGGACCATGAAGCAACAGGCCAACAGTCGTTATACTGCCAGTAGATTGAGCCCATACACCGTCCGCGGTTCCTGCGCCAGTGTTCAACCCCGTATTTAATCGCCTCAGCCTGAAGAAGTTGTGAAACATAAAGCATGGATTCGAAATCCTTTGGATTCTTAAAATTCTCAGAGAGATAATATAGGATCTTGCCATTGGCGCCGCCGTTTTTCTGATGGCTTTCCATTACATATGAAAAAATGTTTCTATCTTCAGGAAGCGTATACGTTTCAACTGTCTTCATGCATGGGAATGACTGGAAGCCGAATTCAGAACAGAACCTGAAATAGAATTTCCTGTATTCGGAAAATGGCTTCAGGCCATGCCAAACATCCCAGTAATGCACATCCCCCCTATTCTCGGCATTCGGGTCGTCAAACCCACCTCCGCTTGACGGGGATGCCGGCCAATAAAGCCTGTCAGGGTCTTCTTCAAAGGCTATAGGCGGTATTATTCCTTCAAACAACTGCAGGTATTCATCCATCTGCTGTTTCGAACGCCCATCAGTCTGGGAATCCATCCAAAGCCATTCCATCTCGTTATTTCCACACCAAAGGGCAATGGACGGGTGATGGCGAAGTCTTCTGATATTATCACGAATTTCAGCTTTCACAGATGCAACAAAATCATCTGTGAGTATATACTGGGCGCAGGCAAACATGAAATCCTGCCAAACAATAAGCCCGTATTTATCACATAAGTCAAAGAAATAATCCTCCGGATATATTCCGCCTCCCCAAACACGGAGAGAATTGAAATTTGCTTCTACAGCGTGCTGAACCAGCTTCTCAGTTCTTTCGCGGCTGCAGCGCGCCAGAATATTATCTTCGGGTATATAATTTGCGCCTTTGGCAAAAATCTTAATGCCGTTGACGACATAAGTAAACTCCTGCCCCCACTCATCGTCTTCCCGGCTTATAAAAAGCGTCCGGAGACCTATTTTGAAGGCTTTTGAATCTATTTCTTCGCCTGAAGAAAACAAAGTGACAGTCAGGTTATATATGGGCTGTTCCCCATATCCGGCCGGCCACCATAATTGCGGATTCTTCACAGCAATTTTTGCGATGCCGTTTACAAAAAATGCTGAGCCGGCATCCATCCCGTCAGGGGCGGTTAGGGCTGCTGATAAAGCCACTGTCCGGTCATTGTATAATTCCACTGCAGCAAAAACATTAATGTTTACAACACTTTCTATATGTTCTTGCCTGATATATATATTGTCAATTGAAGCATGGTCATATGCCTCTATGTATATATTCCTCCAGATGCCTCCGTCGGGAATCGCCGGCCCCCAGTCCCATCCGTACATGTAATGTGCTTTTCTAATATACTGGTAACCATCCTTTGCACAGACTCCCCAGATGTCACTTTTTGCAGCCCAGGCTTTTTCAATAAATTCAACCGGGGATTTTATTTTTATCTTAATTTTATTTATACCGACAGTAAGCATGTTTTTTATGTCAAAAACATACCGTCTGTGCATATTGTCAGTTTCAGCAATCAAGACTCCGTTAATATAAATTTCCGTAAGGGTATCCAACCCTTCACACACAAGTTTAAGGGAATCCCTGACCAGTATTTCTTTACCGGCCGTGAATTCCCTGCTGTATATATAATCATCCCTGAATATGTCATATGCGGAATATTCATTGTCTCTGAAAAACGGATCATCAGCCAGGTCGTTCCGCATAAGGTCATTCATGATGCTTCCGGGGACCAGTGCTTCGACCGTTGTTTCCTGGCCCGTTTTTCTTAATATCCAGCTGCCGTTAAGATTCAGCTTCATTGCTTATCTCTCCATTATTTTTAAGATCCCTATTAACTGAGAAGGTGTTGAAATCATAAAGTCAGGTTTGAATTTCTCTGCGTTTTCCCTTACATCAAGACCCCAGTCGACCCAAGCCATTCTGACATCTGCATTATGGCATGCTATTATGTCCCTGGTCTCATCACCAATATAAAAAACCTCTGATGATTTTAGTTTCTTTTGTCTTAGAAATTTATTAATTATCCTATCTTTAGAGAAAACATGACTTGAACACAGGACATCATCTATAATGTTAATATTCTTGACTTTCAAAAAACTCCTGATATTTTCTTCGTCGTTTGATGATATAACTGCAAGCTTATACCCATCATTATGAAGTTCCGTCATTAATTCAAAAATACCCTTGTTGAGATTCATATCTACCATATGTTCTTTATAATATGAATAGAATTCCTGTGCCATTTTGGGGATTTTCAGGAGAGGAACACCCATATGCCGGCTTCTTTCCTTAACGCTCATTTTCCTGATTGTTTCTATTTCAGACCATTCAAGCTTTCGGAAACCCTTTTTCTCAGACATTGCATTCATTGCCCTGAATGCAATTTCACCTGAATCCGCCATGGTGCCGTCAAAATCAAATATTACATACTTAATCTTCCTGTTTATCATTCGTTAATAATAACATATAAAGCGGGATATTGCCCAAGTGGAAATGATATAAAATTATGGTATATTATCTAAAGAAAATTAAACCTGAGGATATTCGGCCTTAGGTTTCAGTAAAAAAACAGCGCCGGCAGCGCTGCTTTATCTATTATTTTGGATTTAAATGCTATCTGTATTAAAAGCACCAGGGACTATTACTATAGTGAAAGTTGCTGATGCCACAAGCTCATCTTTTACAAAGGCTTTTGTCTTTGCCTTAATGACATTCATCCGTATACTGTCGATAAGCCCTTCCATAATCAGGATATCGCCAGGGTAAACCGGTTTTTTAAATTTAACATTATTTATGCTTGCCAATATACCTACATCCGACATTCCGTGAGTTCTTCCCGATGCTATGCCGGCTGTCTGAGCCATTGCCTCTGTAATCATAACCCCCGGCATTACCGGGTATCCCGGGAAATGACCCTGGAAGAATGGCTCGTTATGTGAAACGTTTTTCTGGCATGTGGCAGATACACCAGGCGTTCGTTCAAGTATTTTATCAATCATTAAAAATGGATACTTATGTGGAACTATATCCGCAATCTTTACCTCAACCTTTGATTCCTGCTTATCCATCATAGCCTCCTAAACTTTGCTGAAAATGACCGTCGAGTTGTGTCCCCCGAAGCCAAGTGAATTTGAAAGGACATTATTAAGTTCCTTTCTTTTCCCAGTGTTAACAGTATAGTCCAAATCACACTCTTCGTCAGCAACTTTATAATTAACTGTGGCGGGAACAAACTGGTCCTGCAGTGCTTTACAGCATATAACAGCTTCCACGCCCCCGGCTCCACCGAGAAGGTGCCCTGTCATGGATTTTGTTGAACTAACGCTGACTTTATATGCATGGTCGCCGAATACTGTTTTTATAGCAGCCGTTTCATTTTTATCATTAAGAGGTGTTGACGTACCGTGGGCGTTAATATAATCGATGTCTTCGGGTTTCAGACCTGCATCTTCGACTGCATGCCTCATGCTCCTGGCCCCGCCTTCGCCGTTTTCGGCAGGAGCGGTCATATGGAATGCATCACTCGTAGAGGCAAACCCTTTTATTTCAGCAACAATATTCGCTCCCCTCGAAACAGCATGGTCATAAGATTCAATTATCAGAATTCCGGAACCCTCTCCCATTACAAAGCCGTCTCTTTCCTTATCAAATGGAATGGAAGCCCGGTTCGGGTCTTCACTGTAGGAAACTGCTTTCATATTGTTGAAACCACCTAGAGCGAGTTCAGTAATCGCCGCTTCCGCTCCGCCGCATATCATTATATCCATTTCGCCGCTTTGGACGAACCTGAAGGCATTTCCTATGGCATTATTACCGGACGAACATGCGGTCACAACACATTCATTTACACCCTTCGCCCCTGTCATTATCGAAACCATTCCGGCAGCCATATTCGGTATCATCATTGGAATGAATAAAGGACTTATTCGCCTAGGCCCCTTTTCCAATAGAATCTGATGTTGCTTTTCGAAAGTCATAAGGCCGCCAAGTCCTACACCTATTAGAACACCGAAACGTTCGCTGTCAACGGAATTTGTATCAAGCGATGCATTTTCCACCGCCATCATAGATGCCGCAACTGCATACTGGCAAAATAAATCCATTCTCTTTAAGTCTTTTTTATCTATATGAAGACTCGGGTCAAAATCTTTTACTTCGGCAGCCATTTTCACATTTAGTCTGGAGCTGTCAAACTTGGTAATCGGTGCTATGGCACTTTTCCCGGCTTTTATTGAAGCCCAAAAATCTTCCAAATTATTTCCATTCGGTGCAACTACACCAAGACCTGTCACTACTACTCTTCTACTCATACAACCGCCTCCTCAAATTGAAAATACGGAATTACCCGTTTTACGGATTATTCTTTCTGTTTCGGTTACTATCTCGTTTATTAATTCTCTGCAGGATACTATTTCCTTAACAAGACCTGCAATCTGCCCGGCCATTACAGATCCGTTCTCAACATCGCCCCTGACAGCTCTGGCCAATGCACCTGTACCGCGTTTTTCAAATTCTTCAACTCCGGCCCCGTCAAGTTCAAGCTGCTTCATTTCCCTGGTAAGTTTATTCCTCAGCACCCTTACGGGATGTCCCGTAAAGCGACCTGTTACGACTGTCTCCCTGTCTTTTGCCTTCAGAACAGCTTCTTTGTATTCATCAGCCACCGTACATTCATGTGTACATATGAACCTGGTTCCGAGCTGTATTCCTTCGGCACCAAGCATGAGTACCGCTGCTGCACCTCTTGCATCAGCAATTCCTCCGGCTGCAATGACCGGAATGCTTACTTCACCGGTTATCTGAGGCACCAATGCAAGGGTGGTCTGCTCACCTATGTGTCCGCCGGCTTCATAGCCTTCTACGATAACTGCAGCAGCACCCAGCCTTTCCATACGGACTGCCAGTGCGACTGAAGGAACAACCGGTATGACCTTGATTCCAGCCTCATTAAAATATTCCATATATTTACCCGGATTACCTGCCCCGGTCGTAACCACCGGAACTTTCAGGCGGCAAACCGCTTCTACTATCTTATCAGCTTCCGGTGACATTAGCATTATATTGACGCCAAAGGGCCTATCTGTAAGTGAATAAGCCTTTTTTATTTCATCCTCAATTATCTCAACCGGTGCACTGCCTGTAGCTATGACACCCAGGCCCCCGGCATTTGATACAGCTGATGCGAGATTAGCTTCGGAGACCCATGCCATTGCACCCTGTAATATTGGATATTCAATTCCCAGTATTTCACATAGCCTGGTCTTCATCATTACATCCATTCTATTAGTACGGATGCCCAGGTAAGACCGCCGCCGAAGCCTGTCAGTACTATTTTATCTCCTTCTTTAATCTTATTTTCCGCTACCGCATCATGCAAAGCAATCGGGATGCTGGCAGAAGATGTATTCCCATATTTGTGTATGACGGAATATATTTTATCCATGCTTATTCCAAGTCTTTTTGCTGCTGTCTGCATAATCCTGATATTTGCTTGGTGAGGTATTATCAAATCAATGTCATCCATGGTCAACCCATTGTCAGCAAGCAGCTTCTTAACTGAACCTGCCATAGTCTTGGTAGCGAATTTGAATACCTCCCGACCATCCATTCTTATGGTATGTGCATGTTCATTATTTCTTTCTTCTAGATCTTCTTCTGTAAAATGAGTGCCCGGTATTGTTATTGCTTTCCCGAGTTTTCCGATTGCCCCAAGGTCAAATTCTAAAATACTTGGATTCTCAGATTCGCTAAGCACTGCCGCTCCCGCACCGTCTCCGAACAAAACGCAGGTGCTTCGGTGGCTCCAGTCGATTACCTTAGACAGACCTTCGCATCCTATAACCAGCACGTTTCTAAATATACCGGAAGCTACAAACTGGGTTCCGGTAGCCAATGCATATACAAATCCTGAACATGCCGCATTCAGATCGAACGCAGCAGCTTTATCCGCGCCTATTTCAGCCTGAACCATACAAGCCATTGAAGGAGTAAAATAATCCGGGGTAATGGTTGCTGTTATTATAAGGTCAATATCACCGGCGGTTAATCCGGCGTTTTTTATCGCATCCCTGGCTGCTTCAACAGCCATCTCGGCGTTCATATGGTCTTTATCTAATATTCTTCTTTCATGGATTCCGGAACGTTCCACAATCCAATCGTTGGTGGTTTCTACCATATGCTCAAGCTCATAATTGGTCAATATTCGCTTTGGAACGTAATATCCAATCCCTTTAATCCGGACATTTTTAACCTGCAAGCCGCACCTCCGACTATAAATTTGTCACTTGTTCTTATTACCAGGTAATAAGCTAGTGACAACTAATATCATACAATTATCCGATAAAAAAATCAAGTCTATTATCAGTCACATATTTCCATATCAAGCTAATTTCCAATGCTCCAATTTTTCTTATGATAATTCCTTATAACCTCCTGATACTTTAGATAAGCTCTATCAACAACGGATTCCCAGCTTTCCGGGAGAGTTTTTGCAGCTCTCTCACTAACTTTTTTTAATAATTCCGGATTTTCCATAACTCTGATAATCGCTGATGCAAAAGCTTTATTATCATTTGAACAAAGGAATCCGTTTTCCAAATCAATTATCCCGTGAGCTGCATTTGTTCCTTCTATCATCAAACATGGACATAACATTGCCGCTGCTTCCCTGACAACAATTCCAAAAGTATCATAAATAGATGGGAATAAGAACAAATCACTACGGGCATAAATTGATGTAAGCTTTCTTCTATCGCTGATTTTCCCAGCAAAAATGGTCTGTTTATCAAGTCCAAATTCTGATATAAGATCTTTCAGTTCACTTTTTGCCGGACCTTCCCCGACAAATATCATTTTAAATTGCTTTCCGTCTTTTTTTACCCTATTAAGCCCTTCTGCAATAAACCTGAGGTTTTTGTGCCATACCAATTGTCCGACATAAAGCATTATAAATTCATTGTCATCAATGCCGAATTCTTTTTCAACTGACTGTCTTGCACCTTTAAAGTCCGGGGGCAATTCCAAATCAATGCCGTTTCCGATAATATCTATAACCCCCCTGTAACCATAGCTTCGAAGAGTTCCTGCGGTTTTCTGATTCACGGTCCAGACAGCATCTGCTTTTTCATAAAACCTTGCTATTCCCTTTAAGAGATTTATTGTAATTTTTTCGGATTTGACCTTTTCCTTTATATCAAAATAATATTGCGAGTGAAAGGAAGCTATCAGCGGAATATCTTTTGCAGCAGCTATCTGAGATGCAAACAAACCAGCTGAAAAAGGCGACCGCACATGAATTATGTCCAGCGGCAGGTCCATTATTCTTTTACGCGCTTCAAAACTTATATCATGTAATCCTATCCTATATGGCTTTCTACTCAATAATGGGATAGACTTAAACCTAATTACTTCAAATTCTTCTTTATCTGTATAGCCCGGGTACTCCGGAACTACCGCATACGACCTGCCGTATTTCCTGTTTAACCATAACGCATAATTTTTAACCCCGTTGGCGACTCCGTCTGCAATCGGCGGAAATGAATCATTGAATTGTGCTGTAATCATTTTTTATCCTTTACAAAAATTATAAAAACTTAGTATAAATAGTACGGTTTTTCTTTCAGCATATATATCCTGATGGTAGTTGACCCGGGTATTATGGCTGAACCGGGTTCCGGGAACTGCCCGATAATTCTTCCCTGCATTGCCGGTGTCACATAATCAAAATATGTGAATTCATATCTAAAATCGAATCCCTCGTTTTTTAATAACCTGGCAACTGCATAATTACCGATATCATCATAATCAGCAAGATATTTTGAAAAATCATTCTTCAAATCCCTCATAATAGAATAGCCGTCTTCCGGTAGTTTTTCCTCCGGTATCAAGATAATATATTCGCCGCCAATTTGTTTTATATCACCTTTGCTTAACTCAATCGCTTCATCAATGGACGTACCGGGTTCTTTATAAATAACTCCTGCTACACTATTTCCACTATCATCGGAAGCAACAATCATATATCCGATTGCTGATGCACCACCGACTATTATCAGGTTATTGTATACATATTCAGGGGATTTGCCGGAATAATCAGGAACAACCCATTGCCCTGGCCCGGCGATTCCTGTAAGTTGGCTCTCGTCATTCAGTAAGCTTACAATCTCTGTTTCCAGCATTCTGAATTTATCCCTGAAGTCTGAATAGCCGAGGGGGTATGAGCCTTTTAACTCCCTGGTTTTGAATAGAAGCAGCCTGAGGGCACTGTTTTCTGTTCCGGCTGATTCCAGATCAATGTACAGACAGTCAATAATTCCGTTCAGATATTCGCGGTATACAGAAGCTTTGGATATCCGATCATTTTCTGATAAGAATCCGGATCTGTCAATAAACACATCTGCCAGATTCCAAAGCGTTTTCCACCTTTGTTCTCCGTATCTTTCATTGAATTTTAGAACTTCCCTGCTGAAATCGCCCAAGTCGCCAAAAAACATCTTTTCTATTGTGTTTCCGCCTGCCAGAACAAATAAAGGGCTGAAAACGCCCAATACAAAATTCTTATCGCCGTCGCAGAAATAAGAATCACTAGTGAAAACTATTTCCTCTTCACCTGCCCTGAAGTAGTTCAAAGCCCCCGAGTCCTCGCCTGCTGATATAGAAGAGAGGCTTTCAGCAAAAGCTTCTGTAACCAATCTTGTATTATTGCCTTCAGCATGAAACCCGACTTTACCAGTTCCGATATTGTTGCTTATCGCATGGGCCAGTTCATGCATAACCAGGTCAAAATCCAGCATATACCTGTTGATATACATATTCTTTGTTGAAGCGTCATAAAATGCAGAATAGCCCAAAGCAGCGGAATCTTCATTATTGAGTATAACGATTTCATTAATATTAATTTCAAGTTTTCTATATACATCGTATTTATTCAGAACAGTATTTTTTATAAGGTATTTAGCTGATGCTATGACATAAGGCGTGATTTCATCATCCCAGCCCTTCAGTTCGCATATTTTAGATAATTCTTCATGGTATGCAGGCGAAGGTCCGAGGGTTACTGTAAGGATACAACTCTCAACCAGCTCTGATTTTATATATGCAGGACAACTTTGGGCTACAATCGAATTTTTAGGCAATATATCATTAAATTCTGTTATATACCCTGCTATCTCAATTCCGGCGCGGCGCATTCGAATCTGTGCAGTTTCTGTGTCAACCCCGGTTACATTCGGCATATATTCGCCGTCCGTTAGATATGGAAGGAATACTAGTTCAGGGGGAGCAGACAAATGGATATTTTCCTTAGCGGCGACTGATTCATCAATTGCACCTTCTTTCGCTAACTCTCCTGCAAGCGTCAGATTTGAATCACTCATAAGGCTGTTTATTGCATTGTATGACATGGCGGCCATATGGCCCCTGGTGAACTCTTCGCTTAAGAGAGTTTCGTATTCCAGTCCGTTGATTAAGCCAATACCTACAGCGTCCTCAACCGCATTATCCCAGCTGAAATCGCCTTCGTCTTCTGAGTAACCAAGCGACCGGAGCAGGAAAGTAATGTATGTCCTGGCATCAACATCAGAATTGGGGTCGTATAATCCTGCCCCGACTCCCTTTGTGAGACCTGCTTGGAATAAAAGCCCGACATACGGGTCAGCCCATTCCGGTACATCTGTAAAAGGATGCTCAGTCGAACCTTCCAGGGCTTCTTCTTCCCTTCCTAGCAGCCTTACCAGCATTACTGCAGCTTCAGCTCTCCTTGGAACCCTTAAAAGTTCATATCCCAGATCAGTGCCAAGTAATAAACCCAACGAGTTTAACTTATCCGCTTCAAGGATATACGGGGATTGACCTTCTTCCCCCGCAGCTTCTATTGGAATCGTCAGGACTAATATTGATATTATTATTAGCAACGATATGATTTTTCTCATGTGTTCTCCATTAAAGGTTCCTTTTGTATCTTCTGCTGCTGCATTATATCACTTTTATCATGTTAGATATCTCAGGTTTTGCCAATTATACAAAAAATGACGCCTGTTGTGTTAAAACCCTACTTTTAGCTGCAGTTATTATATCTTCCATTTTATAAAGAATTCCATTTTCCCGGCATTTCTCTATGAAGTAAACGGATAACCGCCCCGATTCCGGTATTTCGCATATGTATGCTTTGCCGTAAGCATCTTCATACTTTTTTCTCAATCCCGGGTAATGAATATCAAGCTTTTTATATAAATATTCCCTGTTCCCGTCTCTCATACTGAGCCCAAAAGCCGGATATATAAATGATACCCCGCTTTCCGCTGCCTTATCTACTATGCCGGCAATGTTATCCGGCGAGTCTGTGATTCCCATAAGCAGCGGCATCATCAACACCCCTGCAAATATTCCTTTGCCATTCAGCTCTTTCAATGCCCGGAACCTTTTTGATGACGACGGTGCTTGTGGTTCAATTACTTTTGAAACGCTGTCATCTGCGGCTGTTACTGTCATACAGACCGTAACCTGCGAGTGCCTTATAATATCTGATAAAATATCAGAATCCCGCACGATTAAATCGCTTTTTGTGCATATTCCTGCTCCGAACTTGTATTTATCCAGCAACACAAGCGCATTCCGGGTAAGCATGAGTTTTTTCTCATAAATATTATACGGGTCAGACATTGATCCTGTTCCAACAACACCTGTAATCCGTTTAACTGATAATTCTTTTTCAATTAATGTAATGGCATTTTCTTTGATTAATATCTCATCGAAATTTTCTATGTGATAACATTCACTCCTGGAATCACAATATATGCAGCCATGGGTACATCCCCTATAGATATTCATGTTGAAATCATTGCCGAACCAAAGTTTGGCACCATTGGTTTTGGTTATCATTGTTTTTGCCTGGATATATCTGAACATAAATTAACCCATTAATATTATCGGTATCATTCTGATTAATCATCAGATACCAGTGTTATACCCTTGTCTGTAATTTCTATTTTTTTAAGTTTAAGCAGTCTTCCAATGGCCCTTTTAAAAGCCGACTTGCTCATTGCAAACCTTTTTTTAATTAGATTAGGACTGCTCTTATCACCATATGGCAAAAAACCGCTATTCTTTTTTAATTCAAAAATAAGTTTCTCGGCATCACCGTCAATTTCACCATAAGCTTTTTTCCTAAGGCTTAAAACTAATTTTCCGTCATTTCTTATATTGCTGACCCGTCCTTCTATTACTTCGCCGATCTTAAGCTTCTTGATGATTTCCTTATTAGGAACAAGGCCGTGGTACTTATTGTCAACTGCAACGAAAGCGCCGATTTTATTATTTATTGAATAAACCTGGCCTTTTACTTTATCATTCAGCCCGTATGATGTATCTGAGGACAGCATGTCATAAACATGCATGGTGGCGCATAACCTGTTTTTATCGTCATGTATAACTCCGACAAAAAGGTTGTCACCGGTATGAATTTTATCTCTTTGGTTATCAAAAGGTAAGAAGAGGTCCTTTTCAAGACCCCAATCCATAAATGCGCCGATTTTTGTTGTCTGGGCTACTCTCAGCATACCGCACTCTCCCAAGGTAAGCAGCGGATGGTTAACTGTTGATATTACCCTGTCCTCAGAATCCATATAGACAAAGACATCTATTTCATCTCCTATCGACGCATTGGCCGGAACCTGTTTTATAGGAAGAAGAACATCATCGCCGGGACTGCCGTCCTCCTTATTTAAATAGACTCCGTGAGCGCTCTTTCTTAATATCCTCAACTTATGATAAATACCTGTTTCCAGCATTTTTTATCCTCTTTCCGATATTGCTATAGCTATTGTTCGATGACCGCACTGCAAATTTCATCTATGGTTTTATCCTCATTATTCTGACTCTTGACAATTCCGTATTTGTTTTTTATCTTCCCAACCATTGCCTCTAGTTTTGTATAAGCCTTGCCTGCATCGGTTCCGTCGCTGCAGATTACCACAAATAAATTACTGATATTCTTAAATTCCTTTAAAAGGAATGAATATCCTGCGGGAGCGGTGCCGCCCGCCCATAAAGGCACTACTAATATAATGTTATCCGCATCTGCAGACATTATAATCATCTTCCAGTGAAATTTCTGTAATTTTCTGATTTAAAGAGTAAAATCCTCCTTTGAAAAACCCGAAAATGCCTTTCCATGAAACATTATCTGTTAATTCCACTTTTCCACAGTCCAATTTCTCCGCAATTTTCCCTGCAACTCTTTTTGAATTTCCGCTTCTTGAAAAATAAACCACCTTGTTATTCATAATTTCCTCCTATTCTTTTGCCGTCTTAGACATTGCAATCAGATTCTCCGGCGAGACATTGGCAAGCAGCGCTTCGTGGCTGGGAGAAAGTATAAAATCCGGTCCGAATACGGATTTCAGCCTTTCCACCTCATCAGAAACCTGATCCGGAGTTCCAAAAGGAAGCAGATCCTGTGTATCCACTCCGCCCATAAAAACCAAGTCGCCGCCGAATTCCCGGGCCAGTCTTTCTGCACTCATACCTGCGGCCTTAGCCTGTATAGGGATGTATTGCCTCGACCCCGCATTAATTATCATTGGGAGTGCTTTTACTATAGAACCACATGAATGAAGCATTGACTTTAATCCGTGCATTTTTGCAATCCCTGTCAATCTTTTAATTCCCGGAAGTACAAATTGTTCAAATTTAACCGGTGAGATAAATAAATCAAGCTGCGTGCCGAAATCGTTTCCAAAGAAAAACATGTCAATCATGCCTTCCATTTCTTTAAAAAGAATATCATTTGCATTACAATAAAAATCCAGCACATGCTCTGTAACAGATTCAACTATTTCCGGGTGCTTCATACATTTTTATAAAATAATTTTCCATTCCAAAGAAATCAGCCACTATATGGAAATAGGGGCACCAGAAACCTCCGAAGAATGCCAGCCCTTCTTCATGCGTTTTCTTAATGATTTCCCTGTATTCGGCAAAATCAAGATATTTAAGATCGGGCCATGGGAAAGTGAATCCACTTCCTTTAAAGATTCGCATTCTGCAAAAACACCCGGCTGTCCATGGCTTGTCTTTTCTTTACCCAGATAGCAGTCAAAAATCGGTGTTCCCAAAGGATGGTTATATGCTTGTTCGGCATGGCGCCATCTCAAGTCGTCTCCAAGCAGCAGCGAGAGTTCTTCTTCAGAATTGACTGAAAAATGCTCAAGGTAAAGAGGAAGTGCATCTTTATGCGGATTCCCCTTCCAGTAACCCGGCGAGTCTGTATTCCTTCTATTGATTATATTTATAATCCTGTCTCTTCCGTTCATAGGACCGCCTAAATAAATTCTATGCAATTAAGTATACATCATACAGCTGATATTAAACAAAATATGGCTGGCCTTACCAGGACGGTTTTCCCACTGCTGATGCAACCACTTTTGTTTCTACTAAGACAACATTAGATGAATCTTCGCATTCATATGAATTTCCGGGACAACCGGTGCATTTCTCCATTTTCCCGCATTTAATCCCGCCCGAGCCTGCAGCGGACACAATAGCAGAATTTTCTATGACTGAAATACTTACGTCAACGTCAATTCCGCCTTTCATCAATGCTGATTCACAAGCTTCGTTTTCTGCATGTTCACGCGCATGTGCAACAGCTTTTTCATAATCAATAAACTCCCCTTTGCCATCTTTTGTAAAAACTGTATATCCGAAGATTCCGGATGGAGCATAGTTCGGAGTAATTGTTATTATAACTTCCGCTCTTATGCTGCCGGTAATTGCACCTACTGCATTAGCCACATGTGCATAATAAGGGATAATGCATCTTGTATCCATGGCATTTGCCACATCCTTGAGGAAAACATGGGCCGGAGCTCCGATGCCAATCAGTGAAAATGGTGTTTTCAAGCTGCTGCAGAAATTGTGCTCATCGCTCTGCCTTCCTTTGGCAATACCCCTTGCTTTTCTAAACCCATTTAAAAGCACCTCTTTCAGTTGTCCTGACAAGCCATCCTTTAGTAGCGACTTGTCTTCATCTTCAATCAGTGTTTTTGCAATCTTCAGGAAGAGCCTTTCTTTTATCAATTCATACACATCATTTATAAGTGCCGGCACATCCGTGTCAATCTGGAAAGCCATACATGCGGCACCAATGGATGCAGCCTCCCTGTTCCAAACATTGAAATCGCCTTTTATATGCATCAGATCAGTTGGCGTAAGCCCGATTTTAGCTATAATTCCGTGTTTTTCAAGCCTTTCCGTATTGGTTTCCACCAGTGACATATCCAGTCTACCTGATAGTTCAAT
>CAVXZA010000003.1:0-256281 GCA_963766335.1 uncultured Clostridia bacterium
CGAACCTCCGACCTTTGGGTTATGAGCCCAACGAGCTACCAGCTGCTCCACCCCGCGTCGTTATGGTGCCGGAGACCGGAATCGAACCGGTACAATCTGCTAAGATCGCAGGATTTTAAGTCCTGTGCGTCTGCCAGTTCCGCCACTCCGGCGTGTCTCCTTGAGCGGCTTTACTATTATAATATACCCCTTAACCGGTGTCAATCAGTTTCTGTTTCTGATGAAGTCTTTTTATTGCGTTTGTAGGGTAGCCATAGGAAGTATAAGAAATAAAATCCTGCTGTCAGTAATCCGCATATCAGAGCAGAATATAAATCATGGATATCATAGATTTCATTGCCAGGAAGCCTTAATACTTCATAAACCATAATTATGACAGTTACTCCGATAATATAAAACATGTCTGATATTTTGTTCTTTCCCTGCAGAAGCAGAACAAAGAATATTGCGGCTACAGTTCCGAAACTAGTGCCCAGGGTATCGGCTATATATAAATCGAAAATCCCGTTTTCATAAATTTCCGGCCTGTAGAAAGAACGCCCTATTTCTGTCAGAAAGAAAAATACCGCAAAAAGTATTAGAAGAAGTTTTTTCTGTTTTGTGAGTAATTTTTGTTTTTTAAGCATATAGTATATAACTATGCATACTATTGGCAGTAGTATAAGTGGTCCGAAACTATCAGCATTCATTTCAAAATCCTTTCCGCTTGTATAATGATTTTAACACAGTATCCTGCGGATAACTTGTCATTTTTTACAAAGTATCCAACGTAAAACTTGTTATTTGATATAATAATCTCATCTAAATTGGGGGTGGCTTTATGGATAAAATAAGAATTGCTTTGCTTGGGTGCGGGGCCGTGTCGGAATTATATCTTCCGGTTTTCAGACATATTCCTGAATTGGAACTGGCTGCAATTGCAGATAAGAATAGATTTCCTGCTTTAGAAACGGCCAAAAGATACTCTATATCAAAAGTATATTCTACGGCTATGGACATAGCCTGTGATCCTGATATAGATGCGGTTATAATAGCTACACCGCCGCAGTATCATTATGAAAACATAAAAGTTCTGTCAGAATCAGGCAAGCATATACTGTGTGAGAAACCAATGGCGCACACAGTAAACGACTGTCGCAAAATTATTGATGTGTGCAATGAGAATGGTATTAAGCTTCAGCTTGCGCACATGAAGCGGTTTATGAGAGGGAATCAAAAGGTTAAGGCAATAATTGATTCCGGTTCTTTGGGGAAAGTATTTATGGTCGAGTGCCAGTGGGATGTTTCAGTTCCCAACATTGTTGGCACATATCGTGAAAAGGCTGCAACCGGCGGGGGAGTGCTTCAGGACCATGGTCCTCATTGTTTTGATTTAGTCAGATGGTGGACAGGCAATGATATTAAAGAAATAAGTGCCACAGTTAAAATCGTTCATCCGGAGCGAGTTAATGAAGATACTGCGGTTGTCACAGCTGAACACGAGAACGGAATGACAGGGATTTACCATATGACCAGGATATTCTTCGGCAGGGAGTATGATCATGATTATTATAAAATCTACGGCACCAAAGGCACCCTCGAAGTTAAGAATGAACACCACTTTCCTACAATGAGCCTTGAATCCCCGTCGATAAATTTTTATGGACCGAATCACTACATGAAGAGCCTTGATGTGCTTCATGGCTGGAGCCTGGATGACCAGGTTATGCAGAATTCAGCATTCTATAGTGAATTAAAAGCTTTTGCAGAGTGTATTTTAAATAATACAGAACCTCGTGTGACGGGGGCGGATGGCATGCATGCAATGGAATGTGTTGCTGCTGCCTATGAGTCATCGTTGACTGGCTGTAAGGTTGGGCTACCTTTTGCTGGTAAACAGAATCTGTCTGAATTGTTTGAAAAATTAAAGGCAAGGGATTGGAAAAATCTTGGGAATGACTATTCAATAGGTAATTCAGAACCGGATAATTTAGAAATAAAGGACCCGGTGCTGGCATACAGGCCCCCAAGAACAAAAGAACTTTGGGATGACGATACAAACGGCATGCATAATGTTGCCTCTTGTGACGGTATTCAGCGCAGACTAATCCAGTCATCCGACGGATGATTAGATTAAAACGGACCAAGTATCCGACGTATGATTGGCCCAAGGGGACAGTTTATGGGTCTGGATGTATGTTTAACAAGCCTGTGTCATATTTTAACAACTCACTGTGATATAATCAGTAATGTTCCGCATTAGTAAATTGCGGGACGTTTAACCGGGTATAAAGAAGAATACCGGTTTTGGAACGAGAAAGAAGGTGTAATATTGAACAAATTAATGAAAATCGGACCCATTACACTGATAGTGGTTATTCTTGCCATATGGCTTGCAACGGGCTTTTATACCGTTAAGTCAGAGGGTGGGGAAGCCGCGGTCGTGCTGAGGTTCGGCAATCATGTGAAAACGGAGTATGACGCTGGTCTTCACTGGCATTTGCCGTCTCCGATTGAAACTATTGAAAAAGAAAAACTTAAGGAAATCAGAACAATTGAAATTGGTTATCAGACCCTGAAAATGGGCAGCCAGAGCGAGTATTCCGAATATAGGACAGTTCCGGACGAAGCCAGGATGCTTACTCAGGATGAAAACCTTGTTGATGTAGAAACTGTCATACAATATGAAATTGTAGATGTTGAAGCGTATATATTCAATGTTGATGACCAGGAAGGTACAATGACAATTTCCGCTGAATCAGCCATTAGACGAGTTGTTGCCAATCATTCACTCGACGAAGTACTGACTGATAATAAATCAACTGTCCAGAGTGAAATCATGGCAGATCTACAGGAAATATGCGACAGATATAATCTGGGAGTTCAGATTAACAATGTAGTACTTCAGGATGTTGCCGCTCCCCTTGATGTTGATGCAGCATTTAAGGATGTAGCAAATGCCCGTGAAGATAAAGCCAGCTACATAAACGAAGCACAAACTTATGCAAATGAAATATTACCTCAGGCCAGGGGTAATGCCGCCGAAATGATTAACCAGGCAGAAGCATATAAAGAAAAAAGAGTTGCTGAAGCAAAGGGTGATGTAGCAAACTTCCTTGCAGTCCTTGAGAAGTATGAATTGGGACAGGATGTCACAAGGGTGAGGATGTATATTGAAACCATGGAAGAAATTCTTCCCGGTATGACCAAATACATTGTATCTTCAAATGACGGAACCATTAAATTCCTGCCTCTTGAACAATCGCAAATACTTCAAGGAGGTGGCCAGTAATGAATGAATTCACAAACAATGAGCAATTTAAGAAGGTTAAAGGCAGTAAGACTGTTAAGTCGGTAATAGCAGTTATTGTAGCTGTAATTCTTGTTCTTATTCTGTTCAATCTCTGTACTTTCAGGGTTGATGAGAGGGAACAGGTAGTGGTTAAGCAGTTTAGTGAAGTAGTACGGGTCATAATTGATGAAGAAACTCCGGAAATGGAAGCGGCAAGAATTGCCAATGTCAATTTAAGAAATGTTAAAGTTGTTGAAGGGCGAAAGGGTTTATTCCTAAAAATCCCGTTCATTCAATCTACGGAAACTTACACCAATCAGCTGTTGACATATGATACAGTTCCGAGGGAAGTCATCACACAGGATAAGAAAAAACTCGTTTTGGATAACTTCGCACAATGGAAAATAGACAATGCTGCGCTGTTTGTTTCAACTATCAATAATGAAAGAAAAGCGCACCAGAGACTTGATGAACTCGTTTATTCAAAATTGAACGAAGAAATCGGTAAAGTCACGGCTCATGTTGTAATCTCTGATAAGGAATATATGAGCGACATGCTTGAAAGAATCATAATTTCAACTAACGAACAGTTGGTTAACTATGGCATGGAAGTTATAGACATTAGAATAAAGAGAACCGACTTGCCGGCTGAGAACTATGAGAATGTTTTCAACAGGATGCGTACTGAGAGGGAAAGAGCTGCAAAGACTTACAGATCAGAGGGTCAGGAAGAGGCTCAGAAGATTACCTCAACCGCCGATAAAGATGCGATAATAATAGAAGCACAGGCTTATGAAACAGCTGAAACCACCCGTGGTGAAGGCGATGCTGCCGCACTGCAGATTTATGCTGATGCATACAATCAAGATCCGGAATTCTATGCTTTTTACAGAAGCCTGCAAGCTTATAGGACGACTCTTGGCAATGGAACTACAATCGTACTGGACACAGATAATGAATTTCTAAAATATCTGTTTAATCCGTCAGGGATAGTAGTAGACCCACCGGAAGTTGAAGAACCCGATGCCGGGTAATCAAATCAATAAAATATTAGGACCTGCTTTACCGCAGGTCCTTTTTTTACAGAAATCATCCTTAGAGACAATGTGTGTTTTTGAACATTTATCCCTAGGGACAAAAGATGATTTTTGAAACATTTATCCCTAGGGACAAAAGATGATTTTTGAAACATTTATCCCTAGGGACAAATTGCTGTTGTTGACTAGAGGGGGTAGTGCATATATAATGTTTTAGTGTGATTTTTAGAGCATGGAATGCTCTTTTATAATCCATTTCAAAGCGAATTCGGAACAGCATATGTTTCGATTTTGTACGGAGGGAGACTAAAAGAATGGCAAATAAGTCCAGAAGAAATCCAAGAATGGATTATTCTTCAGTCAGCAAGAAAGAACCGAAGCTTAAACCAGGGGCAAAAACCTGGATTAAGTTCTCTGCAGCAATTCTGCTGGTTGCTTTTTTTGTTGTTATTATTCTAACCGGAGCGCCCGGACTGGGCGTAGCCAAGGTGTCGGAGATCAAGACCGGCATTGATATAAGAGGGGGTGTTTCAGCTACCCTTTATCCGGATGTTGAAGATATAGATGAAGTAACCGACGATCAGATTAGAATAATAAAAAGCATATTGGAACAGAGGATCGAAGCCCAGGGAACATTTGACTACAATATGAGCCCTGACTATGAAAACAAGCGGCTGCTTCTTGAAATTCCATATTCGGGAGGCGGCAGTACAAATCCGCAGAAAGTAATAGACGACCTCGGCGAAATGGCTCTTCTCACATTCAGGGAAGTTGATCCGGAACAATATGTAATAAATGAAGAAACCAATGTAATTGAATATCTTCCAACTGATTTAATTGCTGTTGAAGGTTATGACATTGAAACTGCTGAAGCAGTATATATTGAAAATAAACCCACAATTGCAATAACATTTACCGAGGAAGGTGCAGAGAAATTTTCAGAAGTTACTAAAAGGTTAAGCCCAACAAGAGATCCGTTGGCTATATATTTAGATGATATTTTCATCAGTGCTCCTAATGTAAATGATTGGATTAGATCAGGTGAAGCTGTTATCCAGGGTAGTTTTACGGTAGAGGAAGCAATTGATATAGCAAACAAACTCCAATACGGCGCACTGCCGTTCGCAATGACGGCCAAAGAAATAAATTCCATAACACCGACTCTCGGTGAAAGTGCATTGAGTGTAACCTTAGATGCTGCAATGGTTGCACTGATATTAGTTATCTTGTTCATGCTGTTCAGGTACAGATTGCCCGGTGCTGTTGCTTCTGTGGGCCTGATAGGACTGGTTGCCAGCATCATATTCTGGATATCAGCCTTTAACGCATCCATAACGCTTCCTGGAATTGCTGGTATCATACTAACCATCGGTATGGGAGTAGATGCCAACGTAATCATTTACGAAAGAATTAAAGAAGAACTTGCGCGCGGCATTGAGCTGCAGGAAGCTATCGACATCGGTTTTAAAAGGGCATTTTCTACAATCCTGGATGCAAATGTCACAACCCTTATTACCGGCGGCGCATTGTATATAGTTGGAAGCGGGCCAATAAAAGGCTTCGCGCTTACACTCATAATCGGAATAATAATGAGCTTTTTCACAGCTCTCGTAGTGGTTAAATGGCTGCTCAAGGCTTTGGCATCGTCGAAAGCTTTAAAAAACAGATGGCTTTACGGTGTAAAGAAGGAGGTAGCGAAATGATTGATATAATAGGTAAAAGAAAATATTTATTCATACTTTCCGCGGCCTTGATTCTTATAGGTGTATTGTTCCTGCTGATAAACGGCGGATTCAACTGGGATATTCAGTTTGAAGGCGGAACAATAATTAAAATCGAAATGAATGATGACAGTTATGATGCTACAACCGCTGAAACCGATATAGAAAATCTTCTTGGAAAGAGTGTAACGGTACAGAAGGAAAAAACATTCAATCCGGATGATCAGGCTAACAGCATAGCGTTGTTATCCATAAAAGTTGCCAAAGACAACACTCTGAGCAGTGAAGAAATAAATGCGGTAGTCGATTTTCTTACACAGGAATATAACGTTAAAGCAGGCACGCAGCCGCAGATACAGTCAGTTGAACCGTTTATTGGGGTAGAACTTAGAAACAAGGCGTTGATGGCTGCAGGTTGGGCGATGCTCTTAATAGTAATATATGTAGGAATTCGTTTCCGGGTAATGTCAGGCGTTTCGGCAGCTCTTTTCGGAATAGTTGCACTAGTGCATGATGCCCTTATTATGTTGTCGGTTTATACGGTATTCAATATTCCCGTAAATGAAGTATTTGTTGCAGCTATACTGACAATAATCGGGTATTCAATGAATGACACTATAGTCATATACGACCGTATCAGGGAAAACAGCGCACTCATGCATAAGGCTGACCTTGAAACAATGGTAAACACTAGTGTAGTACAGTCGCTGCCAAGGACAATCAACACGCTTGTTACAACATTGCTTACTATAACCACACTTTACGTTTTTGCAGCCATATTCAATGTGGAATCAATCAGACAGTTTGCTTTCCCGCTGATCATAGGCCTGACCAGCGGTTCCTATTCATCCATTTTCATAGCAACCCCGCTGTGGATGGTTTGGAGAAAGTATAGGATAAAGAAGAAGATATTGGATGCAAAAGCATGATTTGAGGTTTTTATGGATTTGTATAAGATGTTCATGAAACAAGCTGTAAAAGTAAAGCGGCTCTTAAAAGGTTATAGTGAACAGACTTCATATTCTGCATATCTTGATAAGATACAATTCAAATCGCCTGAAGAACTTAGAGAGCTTCAGGCGGTTTCTATTTGTGAATTATTAAATCACGCTGTCAATCATATCCCTTATTACAAGGAACTTAATGGGAAATTCAAACTTACACCAGAATCAGTTTTTAGTGATATTCTGCAATTCCCAATTATGACAAAGGATATATTAATCGAAAATAAAGACCAGTTGATTGCAGATAACATCGAAGGATTGAAGGAGCTTGAAACCTCAGGCACATCCGGTAGAGAAGCTCATGTTATTATTGACAGGGAATCATTAAAACGATCCCCCGATGAATTCTTTAACAAAAAAGTAGGCATGGTTCCGGGTAAAAGCCGGCTTATCCTGAAGTCCAATGAAAATACTAATGCAGCTAATAAAATAGGCGGTCTGGACTATGATTTCAATGAGATTGCAAAGACATATAGGATTAACCATCACTATATGAATGACAGGAAATTTAATTTCCTTATAAATACTATTAGAAAGAAAAAACCAAAAATAATATGGGGAAATACACATGGTGCTTTCGTGATAGCAAATTACATAGAAATGCATTCTGTAGACATACCAAAACCCGAATTAATTATAGTCGGCGGTCAACAGCTGCTTCCACAATACCGAAAGAAAATTGAAAAGGTTTTTGAAACGAATGCATATGATAGGTACGGTTCAGTAGAATGCGGGGTTACAGCCCATCAATGCCTGGAAAAGGATGGATACCATTATGTTCCGACTGTTCACTATATTGAAATACTTGATAAAGACTTAAATCCCGTGCAGGAGGGAGAAGTGGGCGATTTGTATATTACTACACTATCAAAAAGGGCGATGCCTATGATACGCTATGACCATGAGGACAGGGCTGAGTTTACATCAGGGCTTTGTCCATGTGGCTGCAACTTCCCGATTATAGCTAAGATTCACGGAAGACGTAAAGAGGGAATAGTATCACCATCCGGCACATATCTGTCGCTGGTTCCTGCCAGTTTGATAATAAACCAGAGTAATGTAATTACTGATTATCAAATGATACAGATAAAAAATGACTCGCTCTTACTAAGGGTAGTATGCGACGGTAATCTGGATGAAGATCCAATGATTGCAAAGATAAAAAGCGATATAAGAAGTCATATGAACTATGATATGAAAATTAATTTTGAAACAATGGATTATTTAAAGCCGCTTCCAAATGGAAAAGTCCGCAGAATTATTCCGCTAAGCTTACTACATGAGATGGGAGACCAAATATGAATTTATATGAAAAGGCTATTGGTACAGCTGTTGAAGCTAGAAGAAGATTAAAAGGCATGGGTGAACAAAGCAAATTTACCAAATACCTTGAAAGCATAGAATATAAATCCGGCGATGAAATTTATGCCCTTCAGAGCGAAGAGATGAGCAAACTGCTTAAACATGCAGTCGAAAACATTCCCTACTACTCTGATTTTAAAGGTAAATTGCAGCTGGAACCGTCAACCGTACATGAAGATATAAATGAATTTCCAGTTATTACTAAAGACATAATTAATGCTGATTATGAGAGCTTTGTTAATAAAAATGGATATTCGGGGAAAAAATACAAAACCGGAGGCACTTCAGGTATAACCACTCACATAATAAGAGATAAAAGTGAGGTTATCCACTCCGCCAATGAATATTTCAACCGCATGGCTGGGACTTATCCGGGTAAAAGCCGGCTTTTAATCAGAAGAGCTGAATCTGTCTATTTCGCAAACAATCCCCATGATGTGACGTATGAAAGCAATCCTTTAACCAGAACATATATAGTGAGTCCGGCCTATATGGACCAGGAAAGGCTTGAGCTGCTATACTCGGTGTATTCACATAAAAAGCCAAAAATTATAATGGGAATAACTGACCCGGTCTACAGGTTTGCCCGGTATATATTGGATTATAATTTGAAAATATATCCTGTTGAGGCAATTCTTCTTGGGGGCCAGACAATGTTGCCTATATACAGGAATACCATCGAGAGGGCATTCGGAACGAAGAATCTGTATGATAGATACGGGGCTACGGAATTTGGTATATTAGGTCACCAGTGTGACCATTTCGAGAGCATGCACTATGTACCATTAATTCATTATATAGAGGTGGTTGATAATACTTTTAATAAGGTGGAAGTAGGCAAGCCGGGCCAGTTTCTTGTTACTAATTTATGGAAAAGGGAAATGCCGCTGATACGCTATCAAATTGATGACATTGCGGTTCTTACGGATGAGAGCTGCTCATGCGGCAGAGGATTCCCCATGATAAAACAGTTTGAAGGACGGCGAATTGAATCAGTTGTGTCGCCGAAGCATACTTACATGACACCGCTTCCATTTTTTAAAATCATGTCTGAATTTAGCAATGTGAAAGATTTTCTTGTTGAGCAGCGAAAAGAGAATACAATTACGATGCTGTTGCTGATGAAAAACGGCGAATTTTCCCTTGTCCAGCAACTGGCATTAAGAAAAGAGTTGAACCGATATCTTGACTACCCGATGAAACTGGAAATAGAATACATAAATGAAATTATTCCGCTTCCAAACGGCAAGGTCATGAGGGTGCGGAGTTTGGAAAATTGCAATAAAAATATATAAGAGGTGCATTATGATTAGAATGATTCTTGATACAGACACTTATAACGAGGTAGATGACCAGTTTGCTTTGGTGTACGCATTACTATCGCCTGAAGCGGTAAGTGTTGAGGCGGTGCATGCAGCACCTTTCTATAATGAAAAGAGCTCAGGCCCCGGTGATGGGATGGAGAGAAGTTATCAGGAAATACTGAGGCTCATGAAACTCATGGGCCGTAATACTAAAGGCATTGTTTTCAGGGGAGCGGACAGATACATGGGATCTAAAGACACTCCGGTAAAATGCGATGCGGTCGATAATATGATTAGGATTGCCTTGGAATCGACTCCTGAAGATCCGCTTTATGTAGTTGCCATCGGGGCTCCGACAAATGTATCAAGCGCAATCATGATTGAACCTAAAATCATGGATAAAATTAAAATCATCTGGCTGGGGGGGACTACACTTGACTGGCCCGGTGCCGGCGAATTCAACCAGCAGCAGGACACTGATGCTTCCCGGATTCTGTTTGATTCAGAAGTGGACCTTGTTCAAATACCCTGCCATAATGTGGCTTCGCATCTGAAAGTAGGGGTGCCTGAACTAAGGGCATGTATGGGTGAATCCGCAGTAGCAAAAGCCCTAACCGACCTGGTGGACGAAGCAATTAACGGTAATCCGGCAAGAACCAGGATAATCTGGGATATTTCAGCAGTTGCTTATTTAGTAATACCGCAAGCGGTCAGGACATTTAAAATTCACAGTCCGATTTACCACGGAGACCCAAGAAGCTACAGTATCGACAAAAGACGTCATATGATTGATTGTGCATACTATCTTGATAGGGATGCAATATTCATTGATTTTTATAAAAAGATTCAAAAGTTGAAATAGCGGTGTAAAAATGGGTTTTATAAGAATGGCTGTGATGAGACCTGCAGTCCAATTGAAAAGAATCACCAGCGGTAATTTTGAACAGACCAGATATACAAGATATCTGGAATCCCACCAGTATGATAAGCCTGGGGATTTAAAGCAGATGCAGGCTGAAAAATTGTGCGGGTTGATGAGACATTCCTGTGAAAAGATACCATACTATAAGCATCTTAAAGATAAACTTGAACTTTTACCGGAAACTGCTTTTGATGATATAAAGAAATTTCCCGTCATAACCAAGAAGTTAATTAATGATTGCCCTGATGAATTTATCGACAAAGAAATTCCCGCCGTCATGAGGATGAAAACGGGTGGGACCTCAAATGTTAAGGTTGAAGTGATAAGGGACAAGGCTTCCAATACAAAGAGAAATGATGAATACTTTAACAGGATGATAGGGGTTTATCCGGGCATGCGCAGGCTGATTTTGTCAAGGCACGAGAGCAATTACCGGATTGGCAATGATGAAAATCCTGATCACTTTGTTCACTATTACCACAATCGGCTAAGTGGGACTTATCAGGTTAAGCCAATGCCTTTAACCGAAGAAAAGCTTTCAAGGACATACAACTCATATATGTCAGGAAGACCGGAATTCATGAGGGCAAACTTAAATACCGGCTATATATTCGCCAAATATTTAGAGGATAACAATTTGTCGCTTCCGCCGCTTAAAGTAGTCAGGAGTTCAAGCACTCAAATGATCGGTGAATACAGGGATACACTTAAAAGGGTTTTCGGTGCAGAACCCTACGATTCATATGGGGCTTCAGAGATTAATTTTGTTTCATCACAGTGTGAAATGTACGGTGGGATGCATTATATTCCAATGTCCCACTATATCGAAATACTCAATGATAATGGTGAAGAGTTGGATAAGGGAGAGCCTGGATCGATGGTTATAACATCCCTGGTTCATAGGGCAATGCCGATTATAAGATATAAAATAGGGGATCGCGCAGCTTTGTCTGACGAGTTATGCAGATGCGGCAGAACATATCCGTTGATCAGGGAAATCATGGGTCGTGATATAGAAGTCATTGATGCTGCCAAAGGCAAAATCACTGGCTCTCATGTCCTGGACCTGATAAGGTCTAACAGGGGTATTGCAGATTGTCAAATTATTGGTAGAGATAATAATGCATTCTTAATTAATATTGTAATGGCAGAAGGGTATAAAGCGGGGGATGAACAGATTATTCTGGACTATATAATCGAAAAAGCAGGAATTTGCGACATTGAAACTGTCTTTGTACCCATGATACCGATTCTTCCCAATGCCAAAAGCCTCAGGGTTATTCCGTTGTCATATGATAAGGATATACTGGATAAACTATTATACTTCGGAACTGAGTAAGTCATTTTCTTGAATCCCTGTCTCAATGAAAAAAACGCACCCTTACGGATGCGTTTTCTGTTATTTAAAATATAATTTTATAAACCCATCTCATCAGCCTTTGCAAAAACAGCGGAGAATACTTCCAAAGCTCTGTCAAGCTGTTCGGTTGTATGGGTTGCGGTGTAGCTTGTGCGAAGCAGGCATTCGCCGGGTTTTACTGCAGGGCAGATAACCGGATTTACATAAACACCGTTTTCAAGAAGCATCTTTGTAATAAGAAAAGTTCTGTCATTTGTATATGTCATTACCGGGATAATTGCTGTTTCACCATCGATTATCGGAATGTTCCGTTCCTTAAATCCCTTGCGCATGTAGTTTGATACTTTTATTAATTGTTTAGGCCGTTCAGGTTCTTCCTTAAGTATATCAAGAGCCATTGCGGCAACAGCAGTGTTTGAAGGCGGTATTGACGCACTGAATATAAACGGGCGGGATGTATGCTTTACATAATTGATTACACGTTCTTCAGCGGCAATGAAACCGCCCAGGCTTGCCATTGATTTACTGAAAGTACTCATTATGATGTCAACTTCATTTTCCAAGCCAAAATGAGAGGCCGTTCCCCTTCCGCCTTCGCCGATCATGCCAAAAGCATGGGCGTCATCCACTAAAATCCTAGCGCTATATTTCTTTGCAAGTTCCACAATATCAGGAAGATTACAAATCTCGCCGCTCATACTAAATACTCCGTCGGTTATTATCAGCTTGCCTTTATTCATAGGAAGCCTTCGAAGAAGTCTTTCCAGTTCGGACATGTCGCTGTGCTTGAATTTATGCGTCTTGGCAAAAGATAATCTGCAGCCGTCGACAATGCTTGCATGGTTTTCATTGTCACTCAGAATGAAATCGCCTTTAGTCACAATACTTGATATAATCCCGAGGTTGGTCTGGAATCCTGTGCTGAAAGTTAGTGCGCTTTCCTTATGTACGAAATCAGCCAGTTTCTTTTCAAGCTCAAGATGAAGCTTCAGTGTTCCGTTAAGGAACCTGGAACCAGAGCAGCCTGTTCCATACTGATCAAGTGCTTGCCTGCCTGCCTGGATGCACCTTGGGTCAGAAGTCAGGCCAAGGTAATTGTTCGAACCAAGCATAATGGTTTTTCGGCCCTCCATCATTACTTCCGTATCCTGTTTTGTTTCAATTGCATGGAAATATGGGTATACGCCTTTTTCTATCGCTTCATCGGCAGCTGTAAAATCATAACATCTTTTGAAAATATCCATAAAATTCACCCCATCAAAGTTCCTGTTTTAGTTCAAACCGTAAGCATTGCGACTTGCCACTATCGCAATAGTTTGTTTCGGGAACATATTATCATGCGATATAGTTATATTCAAGTTAAATTAATAGCAGGTCATAGTAGCAGATTGTTAATGATGTTGATAAACGCTGCGGTTTATGTTTTAATTCAAATGGAGGGAAACATGGACAGGAAAATTGTATTGATCACAGGGGCATCTTCCGGAATCGGCAAATCTTGTGCGGAATACTTGTGTTCCAAGGGATTTTGGGTGTATGGAACCACCAGGAAGTGGAGCAATGTCTCCAAAGGCAAGCCAAGTAATGACTTAATATCGATGCTGCATTTGGACGTAACAGATAAAGAATCTGTTTCTCTGGCAGTTGATGATATTATCCGGAACCACGGCCATATTGATATTGTAATTAATAATGCCGGCATAGGAATGGCCGGTTCGATAGAAGATTCCTCATATGAGGAGTTGAAATTCCAGTTTGACACTAATTTCTTCGGAGCCGTCAATGTAATTAATGAAGTACTTCCGCATATGCGAAAAGAAGGCAGGGGACTGATAATAAACATCGGATCCGTCGCTTCATATATATCCATTCCATATCAGGCGGCTTATTCGGCAAGTAAAGCAGCAATGTTGTCAATGACATGCTCATTGCGGAATGAAATCAGGCAATTCGGGATTAGGGTATGCATAGTGCACCCGGGTGATTTGAAAACCGGATTTACATTCAATAGAAAAACAACAGAGAAAGCAAAAACGAATACTGTATACAAAAAAAGGATGGAAAAATCAATAGCTGTCATGGCCAGGGATGAACAAAACGGCGGTGACCCAATCTGCGTAGCCAAGACAGTTTATAAGATAATAAAAAAGAAAAGCCCGCCTGTGTCAGTTACAGTTGGGGCTAAATATAAAGTAATTGCAGTCCTTTTTAGAATTCTCCCGGCGAAACTGAGAGAGTATATAGTATCCAGGCTCTATGCATGACATATAAAACATTTCTGATATTCGGTTGACAAGTCAGGGTAATATAAGTATAATTTGAAACAATCATTTAAATGCGTTGACGGAAACCAGTAATGTGGAGAATATCGTAAGAGAGCCGTTGGTTGGTGCGAAACGGCGGATTCAAAACATGAAACTCCTTCCCGAGCAGCCGGTTGAAAGGGAACAAGTAAACCCGGACGGATGCCCCCGTTAGAAAGGATATGCTATTGAGTTGTAGCTGATGAGTGGAAATATCCAACGATATTTCAAATAGAGTGGTAACGCGGAAACCTTTCGTCTCTTATAGGAGATGGAAGGTTATTTTATTGTAAGGAGGATTTGAAAATGAGAAACATACTTGTATTTGACACGACTCTGAGAGACGGCGAACAGATTCCCGGGGCAAGGCTGAACATAGGGGAAAAGCTATTGGTGGCAGAACAATTGGGTCTTCTTGGTGTGGATTATATAGAAGCAGGTTTTTCATCCTCTTCGCCGGGGGATTTCAAATCGGTTAAGGCGGTTGCCGAAAAGTTCAGCAGCGGCTGCCCAGTGATTACGGCGCTTGCCCGTGCTGTAAAAAGCGACATTGATGCAGTATATGAAAGTGTTAAATATGCAGCAAATCCAATGATTCATATTGTACTGGGAGCATCAAAAGTACATCTTGATAAGAAATTCAGAAAAAATGAGGATCAGGTCCTGGCCATGGCCATTGACAGTGTAAGCTATGCAAAAAAATATATGAATAATGTGCAATACTCAACCGAAGACGCAAGCAGGAGTGATTTTGAGTATCTTTGGAGAACGATAGAAGCAGTTGTAAGAGCCGGAGCGACAGTGATTAATGTGCCCGATACTGTAGGCTATGCAGTGCCGGAGGAATTCGGGGAATTAATAGGAAAAATAAACTACAGGCTAATGAATACTAATTCTGATGTTATTCTCAGCGTTCACTGCCATAATGACCTCGGTATGGCTACTGCCAATACGCTGGCAGCTGTTAGGAACGGAGCTATGAAAGTAGAATGTACGCTGAACGGGTTAGGGGAAAGGGCAGGAAATGCAGCTTTGGAAGAGGTGGTTATGGGAATAGCATCCAGACCTGACTATTTTAGTGCAGCGACAAGAATCAATACACGCGAAATTAAAGCGGCGTCTAAATTAGTCAGCCGGTTGACCGGGATGGATATACAGGCAAATAAGGCAATTGTCGGAGACAACGCATTTGCGCATTCATCAGGAATACATCAGGACGGTCTGTTGAAATCTCGCGATGTGTATGAAATCATAAGGCCGGATGACATCGGGTTGTCAGGTATGGAGTTGATTTTAACAGCACGCTCGGGAAAGCATGCTCTTAAAAATACATTGTCAGAAATGGGATTTACCGATATGGATGATGAAATGCTAATGAAAATGCAGGTAAACTTCCTTGATTTTGCAGACGATAAAAAAGAAATTTATCTCCATGAGTTGTATGAACTGGCTGCTGCTGAAATGGGGGATACCGGGATAAAGCTGTTATCACTTGAAGACCTGCAGGTGGTCAGCAATAGTACAATGCCCTCTGCAACTGTGAAAGTCAGATTCGGGGAGGAGATTTTATGTGAAAGTGCAACCGGGGATGGTCCCGTCGATGCCATGTATACGGCACTGGCCAGGATAGCCGGAGTGGAAACTATACTTGATGAATACAAAATAAACAGCATAACTTCGGGTAAGGATGCTTCGGGAAGGGCACGCATTACAATGATTCATGACGGAAAAACCTACAATTCGAGGGCTACCGATACGGATATTATTAAGGCAAGCGCAAAAGCATATATTAACTGCATAAACAACATTATTATACATAAAAGCAGGTTATTGCCGATAGATGCTCGGAAAGCAATGGGAAAGAGAGGAATATATGAGTAGTTGGAACCCGGAATTATATTTAAAATTCAAAGAGCAAAGGACACAGCCGGCCAGGGATTTAATATCACGGATTGACTTAAAATATCCTGAAAGAATCCTTGATATAGGTTGCGGACCGGGAAACAGTAGCAAAGAATTGAAAAACAGGTGGATAAAGGCTGAAATCCTGGGACTTGATTCCTCGGAAACAATGATTAGTAAAGCAATTAGCGATTATCCCGGCATTAATTTTGTGCTTGCTGATGCTACAGGTCAATTGGGGTACCTTGGAAAATTTGACATTATCTTTTCTAATGCTGCAGTGCAGTGGATGCCCGGCATCGATGTGCTGCTGCCGAATCTGTTTTCGATGCTGATTCCGGGTGGGATAATGGCAATGCAGATACCGAATCCCTCGACCATGCCGATTCAGATTGCTGTTGACCAAGCATCGGCTGATGAAAAATGGGTAAATAAGTTCAATAGCTTCCATAATGGTTTGTTTTTACATGAACCAGGATATTACTTCGATATTTTGAATGAGCTTTCTGATGATATAAATTTATGGGAGACGCATTACCATCACATCATGCCGGACCATGAATCTATAATTGACTGGTATTCGTCGACCGGAATGAAACCATATCTGGATTTACTTGAAGAGGATGAAAAAGAACAGTTCCGAAGTAAAGTTTTGGATATAATCAGGCAGGAATACCCTTTGCAGAGAAATACTAATGTGCTATTCAAGTTCCGGCGTATTTTTTTCACTGCTGAAAAAATCTAAAACAGTAAATTGTCCCTAGGGATAAAGTGCTAAAACAATTAATTGTCCCTAGGGGATAAAGTGTAAAAAAAAATTCCCTCTATGGACAGCAGGTGTAAAATGGTAAAATATTAATAGGATCATCGACAAGTGAAAAGGGTATAAAAACCTATGGATGTTTCCCCGTTTCGTTGACAATGACAAGGTTGGTGTGGTAGAATTACAAACCGATGAACCGGGTGCTGGGTTTTTGGAGGACTCCGACCAAATACACGGCCCACGGGGATAATTATTTTAGGAGGCATACAATGCTTAGAGAAAAAAAGGAAGTTATCGAGCAGTACAAATTGCATGATGGCGACACAGGGTCACCGGAAGTTCAGATCGCAATTCTGACCGAAAGAATCAATCACTTGAATGAACATCTGAAGACACATAAGAAAGACCATCACTCAAGAAGAGGACTTCTGAAAATGGTTGGGCAAAGAAGAGGCTTATTGAAGTACCTTATGAAAAAAGATGTTGAAAGATATCGTGCAATAATTGCAAAACTCGGATTAAGAAAGTAAACGGCGCGGCGGAGTCTATCCGCCGCTGTCTATGTGAAAATTTGAAAGCTCTATTCGGATACTGCAACAGAAAATTAAAACTTGAACTCATAATGGAGTGTGGGTTTTAATTTTCTGCGTATCCGGATATTGCGTATGTGAACTGAAAGGAGCAGAAAATGCATCAAGATCACAGAATATTCAAAACTGAATATGCCGGAAAAGAATTTATTATTGAGACCGGCAAACATGCACAGTTGGCTAATGGAGCTGTCCTCATAAGATACGGGGACACCACAGTCATGTGTACAGCAACATCTTCATCATCACCGAGGGATGGAATCGACTATTTTCCACTCGCAGTTGATTATGAAGAGAAAATGTACTCAGTGGGAAGAATTCCCGGAGGGTTCAAGAAAAGAGAATCACGTCCCTCAGACAGGGCAGTACTGGTTTCCAGGGCAATCGACAGGCCGATGAGACCATTGTTCCCGAGCGATCTTAGGAACGATGTCGTACTGGTTTGTACCGTTCTTTCAGTGGAACAGGACAACCAGCCGGAACTCGCTGCAATGGTAGGAGCATCAATGGCAGTTACAATTTCGGATATACCTTTTGGAGGACCGGTTGCGGCGGTTAATGTAGGCCTGGTTGATGGAGAAATAATTGTTAATCCGGATGCTGCACAGAGAGCTATATCAGATATGTACATGACACTGTCGGGTACTGAAGAAAAAGTATGTATGATTGAAGTCGGCGCTAATGAAGTTGATGATGATATCGTTTATGACGCCATAATGAAAGGCCACGAAGAAATCAAGAACATGTGTGCATTCATTAAAGAAATGGCAGCAGAAATCGGCAAAGAAAAATATACATACGAATCAATAGGCGTGCCTGAAGAAGCATTTGCCGAAATCAAGGCATTCGCTTATGATGAAATGAAAAGCGGAGTCCAGAACGAGGATAAGAGGATAAGGGAAGAAAACCTTAGGGTTCTCACAGAAAAGGTTAAAGCTGAATTCGGCGAAAAATATGCAGATAAACCTAATATTATTGGGGATGCAATTTATAAACTCGAAAAGAAAGTCGTAAGGGAATTAATCTTAAAAGATAAAGTACGTGTTGACGGCAGGGGAATCGGTGATATCAGACCGCTTTTCAGCGAAGTTGGAGTACTACCTAGAACACATGGTTCAGGCCTCTTCCAGAGGGGACAGACACAGGTTCTTTCAAACGTAACACTCAGTTCCATCAGTGATGTTCAGAGAATAGACGGACTTGATGATGCTGAAACTGAAAACAGATACATGCACCATTACAACTTCCCCGCATACAGCGTTGGCGATGCAAGGACATCAAGAGGTCCCGGAAGAAGGGAAATCGGGCATGGGGAACTTGCAGAAAAAGCGCTTGAAGCGGTTATTCCTTCAAAAGAAGAATTCCCATATGCAATCAGGGTGGTATCTGATGTGCTTATGTCTAATGGATCTACATCACAGGGATCAATCTGCGGAAGCACACTTGCTTTAATGGATGCAGGGGTTCCGATAAAGGCACCCGTAGCCGGTATTTCATGCGGACTCGTAACAAATCCTGATGACGAAAATGATTATGTTATCACGATGGACATCCAGGGCATCGAAGATTTCTTCGGCGACATGGACTTTAAGGTGGCCGGTACTGAAAAAGGAATCACCGCAATTCAGGTTGATATTAAGTTAAACGGCCTTCCGGCAAATATCATAAAAGAAGCTATTGAAATAACAAAACAGGGAAGACTTGACATCCTTAAAGTGATGAATGAAGCAATTGATAAGCCGAGGGAAGAACTTTCTGAATATGCTCCGAAAATTATCACAATTCAAATTGATGTTGATAAAATCAAAGATGTTATTGGAAGCGGCGGAAAAGTTATCAATAAAATTATCGAACAGACAGGTGTTAAAATTGATATCGAAGAAGACGGTACTGTTTATGTAGCAACACCTGACAGTGAAGCCGGTAAAAAAGCTGTTAGCATCATTGAAGCACTGACTCAGGACGTAAAAGTTGGAGCGACATTTGAAAACTGTACAGTTGTCAGGCTTATGAACTTCGGTGCATTTGTTGAATACCTTCCTGGAAAAGACGGACTTGTTCATATTTCGCAGCTCGAACACAGACGTGTTGGAACAGTCGAAGAAGTATGCAAGATCGGCGACAAGATGGACGTAAAGGTTATAGAGATAGACAGGCAGGGAAGAATCAACCTTTCAAGGAAAGCTCTTCTACCTAGACCTGAGAGAAAACCAAGGGATGACAGATAGATAATAAAAACAATCAGGCCCGGGTAAACCGGGCTTTTTTGTCTCTATTCAATTTAAACCCCTGCGGTTTGGATAATTTGGAATGACAACATGATTAAAGAAAAAATATTTGAAAACAACACAGTTTTAATATATGAGAAATTACCGCATCTAAGGTCGGTATGCACCGGAGTATGGCTTAAGTCCGGTTCGAGATATGAGAATGAAATGACAAACGGCATATCTCACTTTGCTGAGCATATGGTTTTCAAAGGAACCCCATCCAGAAGCGCAAGGGACATTGCCGACGAGTTTGATGGAATCGGCGGAATACTAAACGGATTCACAGGAAAGGAAGCTACCTGCTACTATGCAAGTACGCTTGATATTCATTTTGAAAAAGCAGCTGAAATTCTTGCAGATATGGTTTATAACTCACTCTATGATAAAAATATGATTGACCGTGAACGAAAAGTTATACTTGAGGAAATGGCAATGTATCAGGACTCGCCTGAAGACTATGTTCATGAAAAACTTGAATATGAGATATGGAAAAGCAACCCGCTGAGCTTTCCTATTATCGGAACAAAGGAATCACTCGCGCGTATTGACAGGGACATAATGGTTGATTACACAGGAAGCCATATGTCGCCGTGCAATACTGTGATATCGATTGCCGGGAATTTTGACGAAGAAGCAATGCTTTCTTCAATGGAGAAACTTTTCGGAGGCAAGAATAAGGGGAAGGGCATTAAGCAGGAGGGTTTTGAAGACCCGGCATTTATAACCGGCACCCACAGATATTATAAGGACATAGAACAAACTTATTTATCCATTGCTTTTAATTCTTATGGGTATGAAGCCCCGGCCCGTTACCCGATGATGGCTGCAACTAGTATTCTAGGCGGAGGAATCAGCTCAAGGCTATTCCAGACTCTGAGGGAAGACAAGGGACTTGTTTATTCGGTTGGAGCAATAAACCAGTCATATGCCGGTACAGGAATCCTTAATATCTACGCGAGTACTGGTGATGAAGAAGTTGATGAATCTATAGATTGCATAAGGAAAGAAGTAGAAGACATCGGTAATAACGGTGTTACCGTGGAGGAACTTGCCAGGGTCAAGGAGCAGCTCAAGGGAAATATTATCCTGGGCATGGAAAGCACGACTTCCCGGATGACCGTGATGGGCAAGAACAGGCTATTAAAAGGATTTGTTGATGAGCAGGATGAAGTAATAGCAAAAATCGATGCTATAACCCATGACGATATAACGGAAACTGTAAAGAAAGTCATGAATTGGGACAAAGCTGCATTTTCATTCCTGTCATCCGCTAACATATGAGGTGGTTATGATAATAAAAAACATGGGCGGAGCTTATTATATAAGAATTGACAAAGGGGAAGAAATAGTTGAAAACCTAAAGTCATTCTGCAATCAATTCGATGTGCAATCAGGATTAATATCCGGATTAGGCTCGGTAACTAAAGCTGAACTTGGCCTATATGATCTTGAAAGGAAAGAGTTCCTTAAAAAAGATTTCCATGGTATTTATGAAATAGCATCACTTAACGGGAACATTTCCAGCATGAATGGACAGCCTTATATCCATATCCATGCGGTTCTTTCTGACTCAGAATGCAAAACCTACGGCGGTCATTTTGCAATGGGTGTAGTAGGAGCGACTTGCGAAATAATCGTAACGCCTTTTAAAAATGTTGCAGACAGGTTCTTCAGTGATGAAATCGGACTGAACTTGCTCGATGTTTAGTACTTAAAATCGCAGCTTTCCATAAGTATATCAATACTGTCTCCGGCTGAGACCGGAGTGACCGAATGCTCCGCAAGCTTTGAGATAAGCAGTTTTGCATTATCCTCATTTACAAAGCATCTCTCGGCTGAATACACATCTCGGCTGTCGCAATACGGTGATTTTTTCAGGAAAATCCCATAGGGACATACTAAATCGCTGATTATACCGGAATCTTCCGTAATGAAGTAATCGACGGAAAAACTAAAACCGTCCGTACCCTTCAATGTATTTGTACAAAATAGTTTTTTAATATACATAAGCCCTCCGCAGGACCGGAATGGTCCGAATCTGAGTGAATACAAGATATTTTATAATTATATAAATAGAAATACCATATACTGGGTATTAAACTATTGTCTGAATTTATATCGGTAGTATAAAAGAATAAAGGATTTATTTCATTTATGTCGAATTTATAAAATAGGTAACAGGAGAAAAAATGGCGAATTATTATCCCGATGAGATAATTGAAGAAATTATTGAAAAGAACGATATCGTTGAAGTTGTGGGCGACTATGTGAAGATAGCGCGCAAAGGCAAGGACTATTTTGGCTTATGCCCGTTCCACCGGGAAAAAACCCCATCATTCAGTGTGGTGCCTTCAAAGCAGATTTTTTACTGTTTCGGATGCGGCAAAGGCGGAAATGTTATTAATTTTATAAAAAACATTGAGAACGTTGAATTTATTGATGCGCTCAAGATGATGGCTGACAGGGCCTCTGTCCAATTGCCTGAGAGTACTGACGGCAACGAAAGACAGAAAAGCGGATATATAAAAAAACTGGTCGAGATCAATACCGAAGCTGCTAGATTTTTCTATTCAAATATAAAGGACAATCCAGGCTGTGATGCTGAAATATATATTAAAAACAGGAAAATCAAGGAAGGCACAGCAGTCAGGTTCGGAATCGGTTATTCTCAGGAAAGCTGGGATTCGCTGCTGAAGTATCTGAAAGAAAAAGGATACGAAGAGAAGGATATTGAGGCTGCAGGGCTTATATTAAAGAGTAAAAAAGGAACATACTACGATAGGTTCAGAAACCGCATAATGTTTCCTATCATTGACATAAGAAATAGGGTTATCGGGTTCGGAGGCCGGCTTATAGCAGGTGAAGGCCCTAAATATATGAATTCGCCGGAAACACCCGTATATAACAAAAGCACCAGTTTGTATGGAATCAATATGGCCAAGAACTCCAAAGCAGAAAAAATGATAATTGTGGAAGGGTACATGGATTGCATAGCGCTGCATCAGGCAGGATTTTCCAACTGCGTTGCGTCGCTAGGCACAGCGTTAACTATAAAGCAGGCAAGGATGCTGAAGAAGCTGGTTCCCGAAGTTATTATTGCCTATGACATGGATCAGGCCGGGCGCAATGCAGCCCTTAGAGGACTGGACATGATAGCGAATCTTAACTGTAGTGTTAAGGTGTTGGAAATCCCCGATGGTAAGGACCCTGACGATTTCCTGAAGAGAAACGGAAATACAGCATTCGGGCAGTTAATTGATAAATCCCTCCCGCTGGTTGAGTACAAGGCAAAGCTCCTACGTGAAAAATATAATATAAACGAGCGCGACGGACGGCTGAAATTTTTAAATGGGGTTGCTAAAGCCATTGCCCAGGTTACAAATGCAATAGAGCAAGAAATGTACATAAAAAGGATATCGTCCGATTATTCTATTTCAAAAGAAGCTCTTGAAACCGAGGTTTCAAAGAACATAAAAGGAACTGCTAAAGTTTCAGGCGATAGGATAGCAAAGCTGCAATCATCCCTTCATGCTGAGGTTGGGATGGAAATGAAGAATTTTATGTCCATGGCAGCTATAATCTGCGCACGGCCAGAACTCGCACCGCATGCCAAATTCATGCTTGATCCTGAGTTCATAGACGACCCCTCCCTAAAAGGCATGTTTCTGGACATCCTGGAAAGGGTAGAAAGCAAGGGCATATCCGACGCAGCCGTCATTATGAGAAATCTTGAGGATTCTCAGAGAGAACTTTTTACAGCAGCGGTGACGCGTACGGAGACAAGTGCTGACATGAAAAAGACGCTCGAAGAAAAAATCATCAAATATAAGAGGGCTGTTATAAACAGAAAGATTACCCAGTTATCATTAAAGAGGGACAACCTTGAGGATCAACTTGGTGAAGAAGCCCAAAAATTAAATAAACAAATAACTTATGAATTTAACTTATTAAGAAATATAAAGAGAAAATAGGAGGTTGTTGATTTGGTCGAAAAAGATATCAACACAGAAGAAATTGTAAACAAAGATGAATTGCCCAGAACTTTTGAAAAAGCCATGGCCGTTCTTCTTGAAGCCGGAAAAAAGAAAAGTGTGCTTACGTTTCAGGAAATTCAGGATACCCTCGAGGAAATCGAGGTTGAGCCTGATCAGATGGAAAAGCTTTATGAATCCTTTGAAGAGGCCGGTATAGATGTGCTTGAAACTTCCAAAGACATTAGTGAAATTGAGGATGAGATAAAGACAGTGGAAATAGCAATTCCTGACGGAATCAACATCGACGACCCTGTAAGGATGTACCTTAAGGAAATCGGGAGAGTTTTTCTTCTTACGGCGGAAGATGAAATCCGTCTTGCCAAAGGTATGGAAGAAGGAAAGGAAGAGTGCCGCCAGCAGCTTGCCGAAGCGAACCTGAGGCTTGTTGTCAGTATTGCCAAAAGATATGTAGGCAGAGGAATGCAGTTTCTTGACTTGATTCAGGAAGGCAACCTGGGGCTTATTAAGGCAGTTGAAAAGTTCGATTACCGAAAAGGGTATAAATTCAGCACATATGCTACATGGTGGATTCGCCAGGCAATCACACGTGCGATTGCAGACCAAGCCAGGACAATAAGGATTCCGGTTCATATGGTTGAGACCATAAATAAGCTAACCCGGGTCTCGCGGCAGCTTGTTCAGGAACTCGGAAGGGATCCACAGCCTGAAGAAATTGCATCCGAAATGAACATACCGGTTGAAAAGGTTAGGGAAATTCAAAAAATATCCCTCGAGCCTGTATCCCTTGAGACGCCGATCGGCGAAGAAGAAGACAGTCATCTGGGTGATTTCATTCCGGATGAGGATGCGTTGTCGCCTGCGGACGCGGCTGCATTTACTTTGCTTAAAGAGCAGCTAATGAGTGTCTTAGACACCCTTTCACCCAGGGAAGAGAAGGTGCTGAAGCTAAGGTTTGGCCTTGAAGATGGCAAGGCCCGTACTCTTGAAGAGGTAGGCAGGGAGTTCAATGTTACGAGGGAAAGAATTAGGCAGATCGAAGCAAAGGCCCTCAGGAAACTCAGACATCCGAGCAGAAGCAAAAAGCTAAAGGACTACCTCGATTAGATCATATAAACGATTTTACATACATAGGGCAAAACAACCTGCGGAAAGTGAAAAAAGACTTGACCGAAGGGGAGTCCCTAAGTATAATATTATTTGCGCCTATTAAGGCGTAACGTTCCTCAATAGCTCAGCTGGTAGAGCATGCGGCTGTTAACCGCAGGGTCGTTGGTTCGAGTCCAACTTGGGGAGCCACCTGGGCCTTTAGCTCAGTTGGTTAGAGCAACCGGCTCATAACCGGTTGGTCCGGGGTTCGAGTCCCTGAAGGCCCACCAACAAAAACACCATCCCAATCCGGATGGTGTTTTTTTTATTTTGATCCAATCATCCTTCGGATAGTTAGTACAAAATGGTCCAATCATCCGACGGATGATTGAACCAAGTCAAATACAAGCTGGTTGTGTTAAAATTGTTTTATGAAGCATGTTGAGAAAATGATGTCGCCGAGAATGATAATGATAGCGGATGCAGTTAAGCCGTGCAAGTGTGTTTACGACACTGGCAGCGACCATGCGTTTATTCCCATATATCTTATGCAAAACAACATATGTGAAAAAGCCATTGCATCTGACCTTAATAGGGGTCCGCTGGATGTGTCGTTTAAGAATATTAGAAAATTCGGATTAACCGGTCAAATCGCTCTGGCGCTTTGTTATGGGATAGAAAATGCAGGGGGATGCGACTGTATCATTGTGGCCGGCATGGGGGGACAGCTGATTGTTGATATACTTGATAGGCACAGAAAAACAGCGCAAAACACTTCACAATTAGTGCTGCAACCAATGAACGCACCTGAAAAAACCAGGGAATACCTGTGGAACAATGGATATACTATATACTTTGAAAATCTTTGCAGTGAAAAACATAAGGTATATAATGTTATATGTGCCTGGTACACCGGTGAAAACAGGCCTTATGAAGAATATGAGCTGCACTCGTCGGAATATCTGGTAAGCACAAATCACAGTTTGCTGAAACAATACCTAAAGCCAAAGTTAAAAAGGCTGGGAGATATGGTTAGCGGAGGTAGCAACCAGGTATTGAAAAACAGCGGGTTAATTGAAAAACTGGAGGCATTGGTAAAATGAAAATTAAAGATTTATTGCTGATTTTAGAGAAGATAGCTCCGATGGGCTTACAGATGACGGAATACGGCGGTGACAACTGTGGCCTGATTATCGGCAGAGAAGAAGCTGATGTAAGGCGCGTAATAATTAGCCTGGACCTAACAAAGAGAGTGGTTGAAACAGCACGGAAAGAATGTGTTGATCTGATAATCACACACCATCCGCCGATATTTAAGCCAATTAAAAGGCTTACGGACAGCTTGTTCATAGAATTGCTGGAGAGCGGAATATCTGTAATATCACTTCATACTAATTATGACAGCGCCAGGTTGAACGATATTCTTGCCGAAAGGCTTGGAATCATACAGACGGAAGGAATTCTTGAATGTCAATCACTTTCCGGAGAAAAAAGCTATCTTGGAAGAATCGGGATATTTGATGAAGAAATGACAGGAGAGGATGTAATTCAGCGTGTTAAGGAAGAGCTTGGAATAGAGTATGTCAGAATCATCGGCAATGTCAGGGACAATGTCGTCAGCGCTGCTGTTTGCCAGGGTAGCTCAAGCGGCTCTGAAGATGAAATCAAGGAACTCGATGTAGATGTATTCATAACAGGAGAGGTTAAATATAATAGTGCGGTTGACCTCAGCAATTTCGGATGCTTTGTCATTGAAGCAGGTCATTATGAAACAGAAAAATTGTTTGTGAACGACCTTGCAGAGGTTTTGGCTTATAGAGCTCCTGACCTGGAAGTAATGCCGTTTTATGACAGGATTATCATTACCATTTGATAAATAGGGCATAGTAATGTATAATCGCAGTTGCGATTGAGCAGGCTGGACAGCCGCGGGTACGTACCGAAAGGTTGTGCGCGAGGAAAGTCCGGGCTCCACAGGGCATGGGTGCCGGGTAGTTCCCGGTGAAGGCGACTTTAAGGAAAGTGCAACAGAAATAAACCGCCTGCATCCTCGGATGTAGGTAAGGGTGGAAAGGTGGGGTAAGAGCCCACCGATCCCCGGGTAATCGGGGATGCCATGTAAACCCCATCCGGAGCAACACCGTGATATGGAGCATTGGGCGGCCCGTCCGTTCCATAGAGGTGGCTTGAATCCGCCGGAGACGGCGAATCTAGATAGATGGCTGTTCACGACAGAACCCGGCTTACAGGCCTACTCAATATCATATGAGAGAATCAGCTAACCATGCTGGTTCTTTTCTTAATTATAAATTAGCCCAAGACCTTTTGCGAAAAAGCCCTTCGGGCAATTTCTGATTTTTGCGAAAAAGCCCTTCGGGCAATTTCGCATTAGGGTATTACTTGTGGAAAAAAATGCGGCCGATTAGGGAAGAGTGTTCATAGTCAAATGGATAGGTGTGTGGAAATAAAAGAATCATACGGACTATATAAACCGCTATAAAAATAACAGCGATGATAATATAGATTTTTGTAAAATTAACTTTTTTGTACTGGGAATAAACAACAAGTCCGATTATCACGGGTACCAGCCAGAACAGCGGATGCATAAAGAAGGCATTTTTTATATCTCCTGCAAACAACGCCAGATATGCCCGGGTCATCCCGCAGGAAGGGCAGGGGAGTCCGGTAATCCGCCGGAAAAAACAAATGCCCGTATCAGAAAAAACCGCAAAACCCAAAAGGATTATAAGCGCAATTAAGAGTGGTATATGTTTTTTTATTTTCCCATGTCCCATAATTCATTAAGCTGCTTCTGCATAATCAGCATTGTTATTGGGAATAGTAACACTCCGGATAGTACGGCGCAAAGGAATGAGTAGTCCCTTGGCTGCATTCCCTGGTTTTTCTGAACATCAAGAAGATATTTGCCATATTTATATGACCAGAAGATTAAATATATTCCAAGGGTCAGCACTGAGATTATGCCTTCAAAAACAGGCTTTATCTTATCATCACCTGAAACCTGCTTAAGTTCGTAAGAAACAATATATACCCAATAGAAATTGAAAAATCCCAGTGATACTATCGAAAATAGCAGTATAAGACCAAGAGGTCTGTGTTCTCCATCGTACATGAAAATCCGCCTTTGCCAGTTAGTGAATACATATTATCAAAAATAGCAAAAAAAGGTAAGCCTGATGTATAAATACTGATAATTTCCGCCTAATTTATGATAAAATCAATTTCGGGTAAAATATCGTCCAAATCATCGGGAGGTTTGGCAAATCGGAGGGAACTATGAGTAAAATTGCATTTATCGGAGCCGGAAGTTTTGGGTTTACAAGGAATTTGGTTAAAGACATTTTATCGTTTCCGGCTATGGCTGACAGCACTATTGCCCTGATGGACATCGATGAGGAAAGGCTGGCATATATTAAGCGAGCCGTTGAAAGAATTGTCAAAGACGGCGGGTATACAGAGGCGAAAGTAATAGCCACGAAAGACAGGGCTGAAGCATTAAAAGATGCAGATGGAGTATTGTGCACAATCCTCGTTGGTAATGTGCATGTTTGGCGAAATGATATAGAAATCCCTAAAAAATACGGTGTTGATATTAATGTAGGCGACACAAGGGGACCGGCAGGTATATTCAGATTCCTCCGCACATATCCCGTGATGTTAAGTATTGCAAGGGATATCGAGAAATATTGCCCGAATGCTGTGTTTTTAAACTATACAAATCCAATGGCAATGCTATGCCGGGCCGTACAGGGCAAAAGCGATATAATGATGACCGGACTATGCCACAGCGTACAGGGAACTGCAGGTATGCTGGCAAAATGGATAGGTGCTCCAGAAGATGAAATATCCTTCACCTGCGCGGGTATAAACCACCAGGCATTCTATCTTGAATATAAATGGAACGGTGAGGATGCCTACCCACTTATACGTAAAGCAATGGAGAACCCTGAAATCATGAATGAAGAACAAGTGCGTAATGAAATGTTCATGCATCTCGATTATTATGTAACTGAATCCAGCGGACATAATTCAGAATATAACGCATGGTTCCGTAAACGCCCCGACCTCATTGAAAAATACTGCACCCATGGGACAGGCTGGAATCCCGGTGAATACGGCCATATCATGTACCGGTATCTTGAAAGAGAAAATACATGGAAAAAAGATATTGAAGAATGGCTTGAACAGGAAGAAATTGAGCTTAAAAGAGGCCACGAATATGCCGCATATATTTTCAATGCTGTATTCGGTGACAATGAGTTATTTAAATTCAATGGCAATATCCGCAACTTCGGCCATATAGCCAATCTTCCTGAAGGATGCTGTGTAGAAGTTCCGATCCTGGCATCAAAACATGGTCTTGAAGGAATATCAGTTGGGGAGCTTCCACCGCAACTGGCTATTCTTAATAATATCAGTTCAAGGTGTGAAGAGCTTGCAGTTGAAGGAGCCTATGAAGGAAATAAACGAAAAATATTCCATGCAATCTGTTTTGACCCGCTGACTTCAGCAGTGCTCAGCCTTGACGAAATCAAGCAAATGGTTGATGAAATGTTTGAAGCCAACAAGGAATATCTTTCTAACTTTAGCTAATTTATTAAATAGCCGGGTACCAATAAAAAAAGACCGCCCGTAAAGGCGGCCTTTATTTTTAGGAGGGATTATGATTGAAGGAGTTTATTAAGCGATGCTTGTTCATATTCCCGCAATTTTTCATAAAATGGGTCAAAATCATCTATCATTTCAAGGAAGTTTTTAACAACATTCTCATCGAATTGTGTGCCTGAGTTTTCTAAAAGCTGCTGCTTGGCGGTTTCAAGGCCTAGTTTTTCCCTATACTGCCTGTCGCTCATCATGGCGTCAAATGCATCCACAACTGAGATAATACGGATTTCCAGTGATATTCGGTCTCCTTTCAAGCCTTCAGGATATCCTGTTCCATCCAGATATTCATGATGATATTTTACAAGCGGGACGATTTCCTTGAACATGGATAAGGCAGATAAAATATGCGCCCCCTTAATTGTGTGTTGTTTGATCAAATCATACTCTGATAATGTAAGTTTACCTGTTTTTGAAAGTATATCATCACTGGTACCAATTTTCCCTACATCATGGAAAAGACCGCCGATTCTCAATGTTTCTACAACCTTCTCATCAAGCCCCATATATTCCGCTAGTTTCATGCTATAATATGAAACCCTGTCTGAATGACCTCTTGTATATATATCTTTGGCATCAACAACCAATCTCAGAGCTTCGATAGTATCCATATACCTGCCGCGCAGCATGTCGTATGTTCGTGATAACTCGTCATTCTTTTCATTTACCAGCGAATGCAGGAATGCGTTGTTAATAGAAGATGCTGCTTGGGAACAATAGATTTTCAAAAGATTCATGCCTTCATCTATTTCTCCTTCACCGATATCAACATATATGACTCCCATGGAGTTATTGTATTCATTAACAAGAGGGAATATGATTCCGTCTTCAAAAGTAATTGATTCTTTGTTTACCCTGGCAGAACCTATCTTTTCAATCATTTCATGACCAAGATAATCCACAAAAGATGAAATATCCTGATCGTAATTTCCAATGCCCTTGAAAATACTCTTGTCGCTGTTCTCTGAAAGTCCTGCGTAATTATCAATCAGAATAAAAGCATTCTGGCTATCCAGCAGAGGCAAAAGTTCTCTTAGAATCTGTTCCATTATGTCGCCGATAGGTTGAAGCTGGTATATGCTTGGAACGGCTTTCAGAATACTATTGAGCCCTTCGCTGAATTTTTTGATTGTCCGCATCTGAGAAATTGATTTAATACCGGATTCAACCAAAAGTATGAACTGGTCGAACCGGTCGCTTTTTTCACAGTAACCCTGGATTGCAAGCTTCTTGATTGTATCAAGCGGGGGAGCAAGGTCCTTGTGGCCTGTTAATAGAAGAATATATAATTCAGTATCGAATTTCCTTATTTCTTCAACAACCTGGTCACCGTGTATCGGTGCCATTAAAAAGTCGAGTACCATAAGGTCAAAATGCTCTTCCTTAACTTTCGCGATTGCTTCCATGGGATCGGTTATACATGTTGTTATGTAGCCCTGCCTGTGCAAGACTGATGACAGGGAATCAATAATACCCTGGTCGTCGTCAACAAGGATTATTTTATAATCCCTCTTCTCAGAACCCAATCTTTTACTTCGCCGCATCAGCTACCTCCTTATAAATAGGAATCTCTATGAAGAAACTGGTTCCCTTGCCGACCTCGGACCTGAAAGTAAGGTTTCCGTTGAAATGCCCCCTGACGGTTGAATAAGCCATATACATTCCAAGGCCCGTGCCATCTTTGCCCTTGGTGGTAACCATCTCCCTGAATAATTTATTTTTTATGGAATCAGGAATGCCCACACCTTTATCAGCAATAACAAACATAATTCTACCATTTGAAGATGTTATTTTAAAGTCAATTACTCCTTCTTTCCCATGATATGACTGGATTGCATTGGTAATTATATTATTGAACACCTGTACCAGGATACTAAGGTCGCCCTTAAGTTCAGTGTAAATAGAGGTCTGGAGGTCTTGCACGAGTTCACAGTGGTACTTCTTTAGTTCAAATTTCATCAGGATATTAATCCTGCTGATTAGCTCGTATAAAGTGAATATTGTTGAATCATCGGTTGACAGCTGGACTGCCTGGCCTTTGACAGCGGAAATCATTTCAGACATATATGAGCAATACGGCGATACTTTGTGCGACCATTCAATGATTTCAGCCGCCATCTCCCTATGGTCCTCTTTTGTAACTTCAGGATCGTCAATTGATTCAAGGTATTCTTCCCCAAGAGCTTCCAGTGTTTTGGACACGCCTGAAATAGTCATAATCGGGGTCTTGAGATTGTGTGCAATACCGCCGATCAGGTTGCCAAGTGAAGCAAGACGCTCTTTTTCCATTAATATTTCCTGGCTGCGTCTAAGTTCTTCCATCTGATTTTTCAATTCCGTGATATCCTTAATCAGTATTACAGAGCTATAGAAAACATTATTTTTATAAACACTGGACACCTCTATGCTTAGGTAACGCACCAGGTAATTAAGTTCAATCTTTTTCTCGATTTTAAAAATATATTTAGGCTCATCATGGGCAAGTCCTTTATTTTTCTTCATGGATTTATTAATGCCCAGATAGAAGATTCGCCTTTCTTTTTCGGATATCAGAGGTTCTTTTAAAATTTCACCAAGGAATAAATTCCTTTCAAGCTTAATGCCGGCGTCTTTGAACATTTCATCAGCAGCATCATTCTTATCGATGATTTTAAAATCTTCGTCAATAATAAGAACGCCGTCGGTCATCTGCTCGAAAACAGTACCCGTCGCAACGGGCATGACATTTAGGAAATCGTATCTAAGTACAGAGAGCATAAACACAATAATGGTAACTGAAAATGAAACCGGAGTCATATAAACCGGCATCGTTACAATTTTATATGTGCTTAGCATATTAACGACAAACGGAATAAGCATACCGACGATAATCATTATGGACTGCCTTGAGAAAAAACCTGACGAACGCATCGAGGTATATATAAAGAAAGCAAGTCCGATGACAATGTATATATATGTAATTATGTTGTGGAAAATGAAATACTTGCCTACGATCATGAATTCATTATCAACGCTGTAATTAATAAGAAACAGGTTGTGAAACCTGCTTGTTATTAATAAAATATATGAAACTGTACTTGGCAAGAAAGCAAGCAGGTATTTTGATTTCAACTGTATGCGACGTTTGTTATAGATTATACCGAGGAACATGATGAACGGCGGAAGGTAGCAAAGCCCCAGGAAGTAGAAGTAGACAAACCCCCATTCGGAGACCCCTGTAAATGATCTCCAGTAAACCTCAAGAAGCTGTCCAAGTTCCCAAATCAAAAGAGCTACAATATTGAGAATGAAAATCTTATGCAACTGTGTTTTGTTTTTTCGCCTGGCAGTGAAGAAGAGCATCAGCGAAGTCAATAAAAAAGAAACATGTAGAATTATGAAATATATATTGAATATTCCGTCCATCGTTACCTTGACATGTTCAAAAGCAGATTCTTATACTCAATGACTCCGCTTCTGTCTACAATGCCCCTTCCTGCAATCAGCTGATATTCAATCCCGGGCAGGTTAACTTTTTCAACATCATCATGTTTAATGCTGATAAATATATTAACCTTATTTTTCTCAAATCTGTCATAGAAAGGAAACACTTCCTGCATAAACGCGGAGATCACAGCATTTATGTCTGCGTCCTTATCCACCAGATAAATCTTGCTTAAATCGAGAATGTTAAACATATTAAGGCCGGGTGTGTAAGATTCGCATACGGCATATGCAATTGTTCGGCCCTTGTTTTCAATCTTAATTATGCATCTCGCAACATAAAGCCCGATAAGCTCATATACCTGTTTGATTTCTTCAAGATTGATGTTCCTCTTATCATAGCCGTATGTCGAGCGTATCAAGTAAGGAATCTCCATCTGGGCATACTCTATGAATTCAGTCGGGTCGTCCAATGTGGATGCAGTTAATGTGCTGCCTTCGACCGGGCTGAAATTTGTAAATGTGCCTTTGAAAAACTCTGTTGTGTCATAGAGGTATTTTCTGTCGTCGTTAATGTAACCTGCAATGCTTCCGTACATCCTGTTATGCCATTTCTCACGGGCGTCGAAATATGTAAGGTAGTATTTATAGTAGGGATTGCATATCAGGTAATCGCTGAGCCCGAGATATATAGAGGACTTGGAGGTGGGGAATAAGCGGGATTCAGGAATCGCCGCTAGATGCTGGGCTATAAACGTCCTGTTGTAAATACGAAGGGCTGATGCCGCAAGGTACATCTTGTTGTTGTGAACGAACACCGGGTTTGTAGTTACCTGCGGATACTGGTTGATTCGCCCCATGACCTTATACATATTATTGAAAGAGGTTTCTACATGGTCGCCGCCTTCAAGATGAAAGTAATTCGACTTATCATACAGCATGTAAATCTCTTCTTTAGGGAATTCAAAAATCTGATGTATATCAGGATAAGTGTTTTTAAAAATATAGTTAAATAACGAATAGTGACTGAACCAGTCGTTATTCGCGAATTCCGTTCCGTAAAAGAAATTTCCATTGTCTGCCTCAATAATATACTTAACATCTGCATCCAGGCATACGAAGTCATCTTTTAACAGGATCTGCATATTCCTTATGCGGTCGCCAATCTTGTAATCGAGTTGCTCCGAGTAGAATGCAACGCCTGATGTAGTGATGTCCTTGACATCGTGAAGCGACCCGTCCGGCATTTTGACCAAGAGGGTTTCTTCATCAGTTGGTGAATATCTTGAGTAATGCCGCTTGAAGCTTGATGTAAAAACAGCAGGCGGTGTGAGTTCCAGTACGTTTTCAGTTATTTCAAGGATGGTGGTGTCAAAGCTGAAGACAGTTTCTTTAAGCAAGAACGAAACATGGATTTCCATTCTGGGAATAAATCTTTCATCAATTTCGTTAATCTTAAAATAGAGCTGCTTATCCCTGCGGTAGTAGTATAGGGTGCCCCTATAGATTTCGGCTGCAGAAAAAACCACAGTAGCTTCCAGCTCCTTGGTTTTACTTATGTTCCTTAAAATGTCCAAAACGTGAAGAGAGTTACCGATCACTTTATCGCGAATCATTATAACGACCCCGTTTTTTCTTTAGTATATAAACATTATATAGACAAGTCTTTATCATTTCAATATAAACAGGGGTCTAAAGTTGCCGCTTGGTATAAATTTTAATGAAACTGTAACAAACGCGAGGCGCCGTTGTCAGCATTATTTTGCTATTATGTAATTCTTTTCAGTTAGAAAGTGCCAATACTTTTTCGGCATGAAATGCATCTGAAGCTTTAAATTCAAACGTTCCTTGATAGCAACATGGACTGTATATGAACGCCATAGGTCTTCAAAATCTGCATCAATGTCGACTAATTGCGGGAGTTTGCCCGGAACTGAATGGCCAATTACGCATTCCTTTTTATTGTATACTGCAAAGATATTCCGTTTGGTGTCATGGATTATCCAGTTAAAAGAGTTCATGCGGTCGGCGAAATGCGGAGCGACCAGAGGGGTGATATTTGAAGTGGGTGCGTAGCCGGCATACAAAAGATCATCTTCAAGTTTCTTAAATCGAATGAATCCATGCATCTTGCAACTTTCCATCCCAACCCTTCTTGAAATCTTAAGAACCGGACTAACGTTGGGGTCGGCATGCATAAGAGGGGTTTCCTTTTTCATTTTCATAGCTATCTTGAAATAACGGAACACCATATCAGCTATGCCGGGATCTTCCCCGAGGTATGCGCGGTACATATTTATCAAATTCTCAACACCGCAGTTGTCGGCAATATATGACTCCATTTTATGGTAAAGGCTGTAATCAGTATCAATTCCCACCAGGGTTTCGCCAATTGCATTTTGGTAGGAATATCCGGAGAGTACCCGGCATTCCTGCCTTTCTTTATAAGCGAAATATAGTGCGGTGAGAAGGCCTTCAAATGAAGTATCGCACTGGTAGGAAATCATACCGCAGCCTCCTTAAGCATATCTGAATCATCAGGTGGAACCGGGACTGGCAGCTGGATAATTTTTCCTGATTCAATAACGTTAAGAGGTGTTTCAGACCTGAAGAATGAAAGCTGTTTGTCATTGACTGCAGATGATTGCAGAAGACCGTTGTAAATGGTTGACTCGTTGAAGTTAAGCAGAGAATCATATTTGCCGTCACAGGTTATGAAGAAACGGGCACGCTTTACAACCGCTCCCAATTTTTTTACATCATCTATAGTAAGCTTGGCATATCTTCTGCGCCTGAACAATGCGTTTTGCTGAACTCTGGCCGATGCCCGGAACGCGCAGCAGGGTATAATAAGGCGCTTTATTAACTTCGACCGGGAAACTTGTCAAGATGCAAGAGCGCCCACTGGCACTTCGGATCAATATATTGGTTAAAGTTTGGGTTGTTTTCGTTCAGGATTTCATCCGCCTTAAAATTATAGAACCTGAGAAGGAAATCGGCTTGGTATAGCCTGTGTTCCCGTAGCATCGGACTTTTGTTTCGATGGATGGCAGCAAAGGGATGGGAATTAAGGGAACATAAGCGCTGAAGTATACTCGTTTTAACTTAAATCGGTCATACATGGCTTCGGTAAGTTTAACGATTTTTAAATCGGTATCGCCTGATGCTCCGACAATCATCTGGGTCGACTGTCCGCCCGGTACGAATTTCGGGGTGCTGCGGATATGCTTGAAATTGCCTTCTCGTTCAACGATTTTATCCCGAATAAGCTTCATAGGTGCGACAATGTCTGGTTTTTTTTTATCGGGTGCAAGCAGTTTTAGACTGCTTTCACTGGGCATTTCGATATTAACACTTATGCGATCAACAATCTTGCCAAGGCGTTCCAGAAGTTCCCTTGATGTGCCCGGGATGGCTTTGACGTGGATGTATCCGTTAAAATCATATTTGGTCCGAAGTAGATGAACAGTCCTGTAAATTAGCTCGGATGTGTAGTCAGGGCTTTTAATGACACCTGAACTAAGGAAGAGTCCTTCAATGAAATTCCGAAGATAAAAATTATATGTCAATTCGCAAAGCTCTTCGGGCAGGAAGGTCGCCCTGGGTATATCGTTCGATTTTCTATTAATACAGTAAGCACAGTCATATTTACAAGAATTTGTATATAGAACTTTCAGCAGGGAAATACACCTGCCGTCAGATGTGAAGCTGTGGCATATGCCTCCGGAAACACTGTTACCCAGCATTCCTTTCTTGCCGGCCCTGTCCACACCACTGGATGCGCATGATACATCATATTTGGCGGCATCCGCTAAAATGTTAAGTTTTTGCATAGTATCCATATATACATTTTATCAAAGAATCAACTAAAAAACAAACATATGTTCGGATTATAATTTGAAATATATAAAATAAAAATTGGCAAAAAGTTAAGATTTTGACAGCACATTGACAGCCAATTCAACAATTTTTTCCTGATCGGAGATAAAAAACCGTACTTTTGCGCGGCCCTTGCGATGATTTATTGAAATGATTTGCCCTTCAAACGTCATTAGCGGTCCCGATTTTACAAAAACTTCATCACCCTTGATGATGATATCAGAAACACCGATAACTCCATCATCACCAAGGTTCATCAGGTGTAGTATCGGCTTGATTTCCTGTTCAATTATCGGTGGAAGGCTTGTAGCCATCCTTAAGCACAAAATATATATCAAGAACTTCTCTTAACCTATAATATGAATCATCAGTAATTTCACCATTTATAAGAATATATCCGGGAAACAACGGACGGATCTTCTTATGCCATTTTCCGCCTTTGCGTTCTTTCATAAGTTTTTTAGGTACTTGAAAACTCAAATCACTACCGAATTTGCCCTGTAAATCTCTTTTAATGCGTTCTTCACTGCCGCTTTTCACGAACATCGCATACCAGGGTTTGCTTAAATCAAAATTTTCCAAGGGATACCTCCGAATTATATAAAAATATGATATCACAATGTATCTGGTAAATAAAAACGATTGGATCTAGAGAGAAATAGTAACTGAAGATTGACATGATTATTATAGTTTTGTATATGACATTATGCTTTGTTGTGCTAAATTGCTAAATATAGTAAAATAAAATAAGAAAGCACGAAAGAAGACAGATTAAGATGTCAAAGAAAAGTCTCAGGATAACCCTATTCATATTCCTCGACATAATCTCAGTTTTTGCAACTCTATATCTGAGCCTGGGTCTAAGGATCGGATTCAATGCTATTACAAGAGCAGATGGATATAATATTATCATTACAGGAATTATAATGACTGTCGTTACTCTTGCTGTATATATTGTATTGAAGCTATACAACACAATGTGGGAGTATGCGAGTGTAGATGAATTAATAAAAATCGTCCTGGCAAATATAGGCATTCTTGGTTGTAGTATTTATTATAAACAGCATTACTTGTAATAAATTTTCCGCGAAGCCTTTACCCAATATCAATAATGATGTTAACAATTTTGACGGGCGGTTGTAGGTTCGCTTATCGTTTGCTTCGACATGTAAAACAATTGTATATAAAACAAGTTAATAAAGATTCGTTGATAAACACCGTTTTAATCGGGAGCGATGAGGCGATTGTTTCAATTATTAAATTCATGAAAATCCAGGGGGAGGAGTTCCTGGTACCGGTTGCGATTATAGATAATAAGCGTGGCAGACTAGGTGCAACCATTGAAAATGTCCCGATTCTGGGAACTTTAGATGACCTTGAGGAAATCATTATAAATAAGGGTGCAAAGTTGGTTCTTCTGACCAACGAGTACATCAGCAACAAAGAAATAACCGGGATTCTTGACGTTTGCCAACGGCACGACTGTGATATAAAAAAATACGACAGCATAACATTGAGCAAGGATAAAAGGAATCTGGTTAATATTAAAATAGATGATTTGTTGGGAAGAAAGCAGGTAACTCTTGATACAAAGGGAATATCCGAATACCTAAACGCAAAGAAAATTTTCGTGATAGGAGGCGGAGGTTCGATTGGGAGCGAATTAGTCAGACAGATTTCAAAATTTAAACCGTCAGGTATTGTAATAGTGGATATTATTGAAAACGATGCTTATCTGCTATATCGTGAATTATCAAGAAAATACCCTGACATAGATATAAAGATCGAAATTGGCTCTATCAGAGACATAGGACGAATGGATTTCCTTTTCAGTAAATATAAGCCGGAAATAGTTTTCCACGCAGCGGCACACAAACACGTTCCCCTCATGGAAACATCCCCCTGCGAAGCTATAAAAAATAATGTCATAGGAACGATCAATGTCGCTAAGTGTGCTGATAAATATAAAACTGAAAAAATGATTCTAATTTCAACGGACAAAGCAGTAAATCCCACCAATGTAATGGGAGCTTCAAAGAGAATCGCAGAGATGGTAATCCAATCATATTCAAGGATTTCTAAAACAATTTTCTGTGCAGTCCGCTTCGGCAATGTCCTTGGCAGCAGCGGGAGTGTAATACCCATTTTTAAAAAGCAGATTGAAGAAGGCGGGCCGATAACCATAACCCATAAGGACATTACAAGATATTTCATGACCATTTCTGAGGCTTGCTTGCTGGTTATGCAGACAGGAGCTTTGGCTGAAAGCGGTGAAATATACATACTCAACATGGGTGAACCTGTTAAAATCCTAGACCTTGCAGCTAATATGATCAGGATGCAGGGCATGGTGCCGGGAGTAGATATTGAAATTAAATTCACGGGCTTAAGAAAAGGTGAAAAGCTATATGAGGAACTTGTGCTAACTGATGAAGATATTAAGACACATCATGATAAAATATATATAACTAAATGCGTATTCAGGGAGTTGGATGAAATAAAGAGTAAAATCCGCGAAATGCAGACAGCGGCGAATGACATTAATAGGATTAAGGAAGTTATCAGGGAGTTGGTTCCTGAATATAAAGTATCAGAGTAAAAAATCATAATACTGCGAAGGTGTTTCGGCCCGGAAGCAGTATGACGAGGTTATAGCAATAAACCAGGGGCATTTCTTAAAACAGCAAGATGTCCTTTAGAGAAGCTATGGGATATACTTTAATATGATTAATTTAGTTTATTAAGTAAAACAAAAATAGGAATTATAAATGCCTAAAAAAATTTACCTAGCATCCCCACATATGAGTGATGAAGGTTATGAAATGCAATATATAAAGGAAGCATTTGATACCAATTGGATTGCGCCGCTTGGGAAAAATGTTGATGAATTTGAAAACGAATTCGCAAGGAAAATTGGCATTCAATATGCTGCAGCATTATCCTCAGGAACAGCAGCAATACACCTCGCATTAAAATCGATGGGAGTTACTGAAGGTGATGCTGTTTTCTGTCAAAATCTGACTTTCTCAGCTTCTGCAAACCCAATCATGTATTTAAATGCAGCACCAATTTTTATAGATAGTGATATTGAAACTTGGAATATGGATCCGAATGCATTAGAAATAGCATTTAAAAAGTATAAGCCCAAAGCAGTAATAATTGTACATCTATACGGTTTATCAGCTAACCTCGATAAACTTCTTGAAATATGCCAAAGATATAATACTCCGGTAATTGAAGATGCTGCAGAGAGCCTAGGCACCCTTTATAAAGGTAGACATACAGGGACATTTGGTGATTTTGGGGTGTTTTCATTTAATGGTAATAAAATAATTACCACTTCGGGCGGGGGGATGCTGGTTGCAAACAACAAAAATAAAATTGATAAAATACGGTTTTGGGCAACTCAGTCAAGAGACAAAGCCAAGTATTATCAGCATAGTGAAATAGGTTTTAATTATAGACTGAGTAATGTTTTAGCAGGTATTGGAAGAGGACAGCTTAAGGTGCTAGACCAAAGAGTTAAGAGAAAGCAGGAGATATATTACTTTTATAAAGAACATCTCGAGACGCTGGAAAACTTAAAAATGATGCCGGACAATACGTGGAATAAACCCAATTTCTGGTTAAGTTGCTTGACAGTTAAAGGGAAGATTAAACCTAACAATATAATTGAAGCTTTGGGAAAAGAGAATATTGAAAGCAGACATATATGGAAGCCAATGCATATGCAGCCGTACTACAAAGGTTTTGACTTTATTGGTAATAATACATCTGAGAAAATCTTTAAGTCCGGAGTTTGTTTGCCAAGCGATACTAAGATGACAAATGAGCAATTAGGTAGAATTGTAAAAATTATTAAAAGGCTGTGGAATTAATATGATAAAGAGGAAAAAGGCAATCTATCAATGCTATTTCAAACGGTTATTTGATTTAGTAGTGTCTTTTATCATAATTATATTTCTTTCTCCTGTTTTTGGAGTAGTTTCATTATTTTTATGGATTAAATTAGGAAATCCGATACTCTTTAAACAGAAAAGACCAGGACTTAACGAAGAAATTTTTAAAATTTACAAATTTAGAACTTTGACTAATAAAAAGGATAATAGTGGAGAATTACTTCCAGACATTGATCGACTGACTAAATTTGGTATATTTCTACGATCTACCAGTCTCGATGAATTACCTGAATTATTTAATATTATTAAAGGCGATATGTCGTTTATCGGACCAAGACCATTACTTGTTCAGTATCTTCCTTTGTATAATAAAGAACAAAAAAAGAGGCATAATGTTAGACCTGGTCTTTCTGGTTTAGCACAAGTTAGTGGAAGAAATGCAATAACATGGGAAGAAAAATTTAAACTGGATATAGTCTATATTAATAACATTACTATTATCGGTGATATTCGAATTATAATAGCCACATTGAAAAAAGTTTTGTCAAGAAAAGGGATTAGTTCTGAGAATTCAGTTACTATGGAACCGTTTTCGGGAAATAAAAGAGGTTACAATGAGTAAAAAAAATAAACTGTTAATAATCGGAGCTGGGGGACATGGAAAAGTTGTTGCTGATATAGCTCTAAAAACTATGAAGTGGAATGAAATTTCCTATATTGATGATGATACAGAAAAAAAAATGATATTGGGTTTTAACATTATAGATATAATTTCAAACACATTCAAATATATTAATGAATACGATGTTCTTATAGCAATTGGGAATAATGAGGTTAGAGAAACAATTCAGAATAATTTAGAGAAACAAGGAGCATCTATTCCAATTCTTATTCATCCAACAGCTGTAATTGGCAAAGATGTCCAAATAAGTAGTGGTTCAATTGTTATGGCAAATGCAGTAATAAACAGCTGCACACAAATCGGTAAAGGTTGTATTATCAACACTGCAGCAATCGTTGAACATGATAATAAGATTGGTAATTTTGTTCATATATCTCCAAATGCTACTACAGGTGGAAATGTTAATATTGGAGATAGAACTTGGTTGGGACTATCTAGTACTGTTAAGAATAATGTTGAAATTTGTAAGGATTGTGTAATTGGAGCTTCAGGATTAGTTCTAAATAATATACATAAACCTGGTTTATATGTTGGTATCCCTGCAATTTTAACTAATGAGAATGATAGCTAATAGTAGTTCAATAAAGCCAAGAGTTACTCTGGAAAGACCTTGATAAGAGAAGAACATATATTTAAGTAGCTTATATCTTGAAGGAGGAATAAGTATGTTTAAAAATAAAATCATATTAATTACCGGAGGTACCGGTTCATTCGGAAATGCTGTTTTAAATCGTTTCTTAGAAACAGAGATATAAGGAAATCAGGATATTTTCCAGGGATGAAAAAAAGCAACATGATATGCGGCTTAAATATAATAATCCAAAAATAAAATTCTTTATTGGAGATGTCAGGAATTACGATAGTCTAAGAGATGCTATGTATAATGTTGATTATGTTTTTCATGCAGCTGCACTAAAACAAGTGCCGTCCTGTGAGTTTTTCCCAATGGAAGCGGTAAAAACCAATGTTATAGGTACTGACAATGTTTTAAATGCAGCAATTCAAAGCGGTGTTAAAAAAGTGATATGCCTGTCTACTGATAAAGCCGCCTATCCAATAAATGCTATGGGAATATCAAAAGCCATGATGGAAAAGGTTTTTATAGCAAAAGCCAGAACTGTTAGTTCAAAAGATACAATTATCTGTGGTACGCGTTATGGGAATGTTATGGGATCAAGGGGCTCTGTTATACCGCTTTTTATAAAACAGATAAAGAATAACCAACCTATCACCGTTACTGATCCAAATATGACAAGATTCCTTATGAGCCTTGAAGATGCGGTTGAACTAGTGCTGTTTGCATATGAAAAAGCTAATAGCGGAGATATCATGATTCATAAAGCACCGGCATGTACCATAGGTGATTTAGCCCAGGCTATAAAAGAAATTTTCAATTCTGACGGTGAAATAAAAATAATTGGCACACGTCATGGTGAAAAACTCTATGAAACCCTTCTAACAAAAGAAGAATATGCTGTTGCCGCCGACATGGGTAATTTTTTTAAAGTACCGGTTGATAACAGGGACTTAAATTATAGAGTGTACTTTAATGAAGGTGATGAAAAATTAAGTGTACAAGATGAATATAATTCACATAATACAAAGCGACTGAATGTTAAAGCGGTTAAAGAATTACTGCTAAATCTTGATTTAATAAAACAGGAATTGGAAAGCGAATGAAAATACTAATTACCGGAGCAAATGGATTTGTTGGTAGAAACCTAATTTCTGAACTTAAGAATAAGGATTACACGGACTTATATGAATATGATATAGATTCTGATCTAAAGTTGCTTGAAGAATATACAAAAGACTGTGAATTCGTATTTCACCTTGCAGGGGTGAATAGACCGAAAGAAGAAAAAGAGTTCATGGAGGGTAATTTTGGTTTCACTTCCAAGCTTCTTGAGAATCTTAAAAAGAATAATAACAAGTCGCCGATTTTGATTACCTCATCTATACAAGCAACTCTTGAAAATCCATACGGCAAAAGCAAAAAAGCCGGAGAAGACCTATTGTTTGAATATAGTAATGACACTGACGTCCAAGTTTTTGTTTATAGACTACCTAATCTATTTGGCAAGTGGAGCAGACCCAATTATAACTCTGTAGTAGCTACCTTCTGTAATAATATAGCCAGAGGTATTGAAATTCTGGTCAATAATCCGGAGGCTGAACTTACATTATGCTATATTGATGATGTTTTAAAAGAATTTGCAAAAGCAATGAATGGTGAACCTACGGAAAATGGTAATTATTGTTCAGTACCCATTACATATACAATCAAGCTAGGAGAACTTGCTGAAAGACTTTTAAGTTTTAGGCACACCCGTGAAAGTCTCAGTATTCCTGATATGGCGGATGAGTTTAACAAAAAGCTATATAGCACATATTTAAGCTATCTGCCAGAAGATGATTTCTCTTATCAACTTAAAATGAATTCTGATTACCGTGGGTCCTTTACAGAGTTTTTAAAAACACCTGATAAGGGACAAGTGTCGATCAATGTTTCTAAACCAAGAATTACTAAGGGAAATCACTGGCATCACACAAAAAATGAAAAGTTCCTTGTGGTAAGTGGAAATGGAATGATAAGATTCAGGAAAATCGGCACCAATGAAGTTATTGAATACAGAGTTAGCGGAGAAAAACTGGAAGTTGTGGATATTCCTGCAGGCTATACTCATAACATTGAAAACACAGGTGAAACCGATATGGTAACAATAATATGGGTTAGTGAATGCTATGATTCCGATAACCCGGATACCTATTATTTGGAGGTATAAAATGAAAAAACTTAAAGTCATGACTGTAGTAGGAACCAGACCCGAAATAATCAGATTGTCGGCGGTCATTAACAAGTTAGAGGATTCTGAAGCGATTCAACATGTATTAGTACATACCGGACAGAATTATGATTATGAGCTAAATGAAGTTTTCTTTAACGATTTCCATCTTAAGAAGCCCGACTATTTTTTAAACGCTGCAAAAGGAAAGCCTATAGAAACCATTGGTAATATCCTCATTGGGATTGATCCAATCCTTGACGAAGAAAAACCGGATGCTTTCCTGGTTCTAGGAGATACAAACAGTTGCCTTTGTACAATCGCAGCAAAAAGAAAGCACATACCCATATTCCATATGGAAGCAGGCAACAGGTGCTTTGACCAAAGAGTACCTGAAGAAACAAATAGGAAAATTGTTGACCATATATCAGACATAAACATGCCTTACAGCAGCATTGCACGCGAATATTTATTAAGCGAGGGAATTCCTGCAGATAGAATTATAAAAATAGGAAGCCCAATGATGGAAGTAATTAACAGCAGGAAAGAAGATATTGAAAAATCATCTGTATTATCAGAGCTGGGATTAGAGATAGGTAAATACTTTGTTGTGTCAGCTCATAGAGAAGAAAATATTAATTCAGAAAGAAACTTCTCAAATCTTATGGATAGTTTGAAAGCAATTGCAGAACTGTATGAATTACCAATTATATTCAGCGCTCACCCCAGGACAAGAAATATGATTGACCAAAAAGGTATTAAATTGAATCCATTAATCAAAATTATGAAACCCTTTGGTTATAACGATTATTTAAAACTACAAATTAACGCAAAAAAAGTCCTCAGTGACAGTGGAACAATTAGCGAGGAAGCGTCAATTCTTTGTTTTAAAGCACTCAATATAAGGGAGACCCATGAACGGCCTGAGGCAATGGAAGAAGCAGCTGTTATGATGGTGGGGCTGAAAAAAGAAAGAATATTACATGGACTTAAAATCTTGGATGAGGAAAAACTGCAAGATAATCGAAAGATAGTCGATGATTATAATGTGTTAAGTGTTTCAGATAAAGTTCTAAAAATAATTGTGTCATATATTGACTACGTAAATAAGGTTGTTTGGGGTAAAAATTCCTAGTTTTAATAAAATATGTTTTAGATTTAATTAGTATAAAGGCAAGATAATGCAAATTCAGAAAATAACGAATTTTATAAAAAAACTAATTTGTCAGTGAAATTTTGGAGAGAAAATGGAGAAAATAACTAGCATTTTTTTATGTGGCGGCACGGGTACCCGAATGCGGTCTACAACAAAACATAAGGTAGTTTTTGAAATTAATAAAGTTCCCGCTATATTGCGCTCAATGCGGAATTATCAGGAGGCGGGCATTGAAAAATCTGTTGTTGTTTTAGGTGCACTGGCAAATCAGGTTATCAGCTGTGTTAGCACAGAGTTTTCTAATGTTTTATATGGTTATCAAAAAGAACAAAAAGGAACGGGTAATGCCGCTAAAGTTGGATTTGAGGCTATAGATTCCAATGATATAAATGGTCCGATTATAATAACAATGGGCGATAAAATTACTAGTACATTATTCATTAAAGCAATGCTCAATAAATATTTTATTGATAAGCCGGATTTACTGTTTGCTGTTCAACCTAAGGTGATTAATCCAACTGGCGGAAGGGTAGTGTGCGAGAATAATAGCCCTATTGGCATACGAGAGGAACTTGATACCAAAAAGGCCTTAGTATATAAGAAGCTTATAACCAATAAGAAACTCGGATTGAGTGAAAAGACTCTTGAAAGAAATATAAATGAATATATATATAATATTATTCGAAGTGATAAAAAACGGAACCGAATTGTCTCTGAAGTAAAAACAGATTTAAAAAAAAGCATTGACAGTCTGAATGCGAAATCAATGATTACAATCAATGAGAAAAGGTATGAAGCGGAATACATTGAAGCATCTGAATATACAAATGCCAGTATATATATAATCAGCAGGAAAGCAGCTGAATATGCACTGCCTAAAATAACAGCGAATAATGTTCAAGACGAAGAATATCTCACTGATATTGTTGAAATCCTTTCTGCTGCAGACAGATTTAATCTTCAGACAATTCCCGTTGAAAATAAATATCAGATAATGAGTTTCAACAATGTAGATGAATTACTTGAAATTGAAGACTTCTATAAATCTCATGAAGAGAAATCCATTGATGAACTGAATTTTAGGAAGTTAAAGCTTGTTAGCAGGTGGATAAACATTTTCGAAAAAATGGAAAAAACAACAACGGATAGAATGATTGAGGTATATGGAGATGATACTGAACTATTAATTGAAAGACGAATTGCTTACTTGACAGTATTGAAACAGTTCAAAGAATCATATGGTGATAAAAAAGTAATAATTTCAAGGTCTCCGGGCCGAGTAAATATAATGGGACGCCATATTGATCATAGAGGTGGCAATGTTAATGTAATGTCAATAAGCAAAGAAGTGATAATTATTGCGGGAAATAGAGAAGACGATATGGTATGCATATCAAATGTGAATAGTCAATTTAGTGATAGGGAGTTCCAAATTTCTAACCATCTTATTAATCTTGATTGGGAGAGTTGGTTGCATTATTTAGAATACGGTGAAACAGAAAAATTAATAAAAGCAGGAAATGGTGATTGGATCAATTATGTTAAAGCGCCCATATTAAGATTGCAATATCAGTATAGAAATATCAAAATGAAAGGCATGAATGCTGTGTATACTGGGAATATACCTATCGCAGCAGGCTTATCAAGCAGTTCTGCTATTGTAGTTGCAACTGCAGAAGCTTTCCTTGCAGTAAATAATATCAATATTGTACCGCAGAAGTTTGTAGAATTATGCGGAGAAGGTGAATGGTATGTAGGCTCAAGGGGTGGAGCAGGTGATCATGCTGCCATGATATTTGGTAAAAAGGGATTTATTTCAAAGCTTGGGTTTCTGCCCTTTTCTTTTGAAGGGACTTGCCCTTTCCCTAATGGATATAAACTAGTTATTGCTAATTCGCATGTTAAAGCAAATAAAACCACAAATGCAAAAGATGCATTTAACAGTAAGGTTGCATCGTATGAATTCGGACTAATGATTATTAAAGATTTGTTTCCAGTTTATGAAAAAAGCATAGAATATCTTAGGGATGTAAATGAAGAAACATTGGGAATTTCAACAAAAAAACTTTATGAAATACTTCTAAATTTACCTGAAAAACTTAAAGCTACTGATATTTATGACAATATTTCAATAAGATTCCATAAGGATATAAAACGACTTCTTAATACCCATAATAATCCTGAATATTACTATATCAGGAGTGTTGTTCTCTTTGGTATTTCTGAATGCCAGCGTGCAAAGAAATGCATGGAATTGCTAGAAGAAGGTAGAATAACAGAATTTGGACAACTTATGGATGCCAGCCATAATGGGGATAGAGTTGTAAGTAGTTTACATGGAGAATTTCTAGAATATGCATGGGATATTTCGGATTCTAAGATAAAAGAACTTATTGAGAATCTTGAGCCGCTTTGGTTACAATCCGGAGGATATGCCTGCAGTACAAAAGAAATTGATTTTATAGTTGATATTTCTAAGACTGTAAATGGAGTTATTGGAGCTCAGATATCAGGAGCGGGTCTTGGAGGATGCGCGATGATTATGGTTAGAGATGATGCAGTTGATAATCTTATGAACACCTTAAAGGCAACATATTTTATACCAAAAGGACTTGACGATGATATAAGTGTATGTGTGCCGGTAAAAGGTTCTGGATTAATTGAGATATAATGGGAGGGTTCATGGATTATAAATTTGATAAAAACACCAAGTTTCTTGTAACTGGAGGTGCTGGATTCATAGGGTCTAATCTTGTAGAGGAAATTCTGAAATTGGGATTCTATGTACGGGTACTTGACAATTTAGCGACTGGGAAATTAGAGAACATTTCTGAATTTTATGCAAATGACAACTTTGAACTTATTATTGGAGACATAAGAGAAATAAAAGTATGCCAGGAAGCTTGCAAGGGAATAGACTATGTACTTCACCAAGGTGCATTAGGGTCCGTCCCGCGTTCGATAGAGGACCCAAAGACAAGTTCGGAAGTTAACATAAATGGCTCTCTAAATATGATGTTAGCTGGGAGAGACAATAATGTGAAGAGATTTGTATATGCATCTTCTTCATCAGTATATGGAGACGAACCAAAGTTGCCTAAGAAAGAAGGTATAGAGGGGAAATTACTATCACCTTATGCGATTACTAAGCATGTTAATGAACTGTTTGGGAAAAACTTTTATGAAATTTATGGTCTAAAAACTATTGGCCTTAGATACTTCAATGTTTTTGGTAAAAAACAAGATCCTCATTCTGTTTATGCCGCAGTAATTCCAATATTCGTTAAGAAACTATTGAATGACGAAGCGCCTACAATCAATGGAGACGGGGAGCAATCCAGGGATTTTACATATATTAAAAATGTGGTCCAGGCGAATCTTAAAGCCTGTATGGCTTCAGAAAAAGCTTATGGGGAAGCATTCAATATTGCCTTCCATAATAGGGCGACAATCAATGAGATCTATAAAAAACTATGCGAATTACTCGGAAAAGACATTGAACCTATATATGGCCCTGACAGACCAGGAGATATAAAGCATTCTTTTGCCAATATAGCTAAAGCTGAAGCGTTATTAAATTATAAACCAGAATACTCATTGGACATGGGATTGAATGAAGCTATTGAATGGTATAAAGCTAATTTAATATAAAGCAACTAACCTTTTCTAATATTATGTATAAAAATTCCCAAAAAATAAATTAAAATATTTTGAAAGAAATGGAGTTTCAATGAATATTGTTATCCTTGCATCATATGCTAAGTCATTAGTGAATTTCAGAGGTGACTTAATAAAAGATATGATTGCTGCCGGGCATCGGGTTACAGCGATTGCTCCAGAAAATGATTGTATTGATGATATCAGGAGTTTAGGTGCGAATTTCATCCAGGTTCAATTCAACAGGACGGGAGTTAATCCATTCAAGGATATTAATTTTATAAGAAAGCTGAAAAAAGTACTAATAAGCATCAATCCTGATATATTCTTGGGCTATACAATAAAACCGGTGGTATATGGTTCTATTGCCGCAAAAATGGCTGGGATAGAGAATCGATATTCGATGATTACCGGGCTGGGTTCAAATTTCATTGGAACAGGTTTAAAGAGTAGTTTATTTAAAACAATTTCTAAAATCCTTTATAAAAAAGCACTGAATAAATGTCACAAGGTTATTTTCCAGAATGAAGATGATATGAATGATTTTGTACGCATGGGAATAGTTGATAAGGCAAATTGCTATATAGTGAATGGTTCAGGGGTAAACATGGAATATTTTTGTAAGAAGCCTCTGCCGGGAAAACCCATTTTTCTTATGATTGCCAGGCTTCTTAGGGACAAGGGCGTTTTTGAGTATCTAAAAGCAGCTGAAATAATAAAAAAGAAACATCCTCAGGTTGATTTACATCTTGTAGGTTCGTTTGACAGTAATCCAACCTCACTAAAAGAAGAGGATCTTCGAGAATATATAGACAATGATATTGTTATTTTCAATGGCAGTACCAATGATGTAAGGCCATATATGGAAATGTGTTCAATTTATGTACTGCCGTCATATAGGGAAGGAACTCCCCGTACAGTCCTTGAAGCAATGGCGATGGGAAGGCCGGTAATTACATCGGATGCTCCCGGATGCAGACAGACCGTTATTGATAACAAAACCGGGTTTCTGGTACCCCCCGGGGATTCAAAGACATTATCAGAGAAAATGCTATGGATGATTAATAATCCTATTGCTAGAAATAGAATGGGTGAAGCTGGTTATGCTTATTGCATAGAAAAGTATAATGTGGATATTATAAATGGGGAGATGCTTAGAATTTTAGGCATTTCTTAATCCTGCAAATGGAATTTTGTTTACTGTATAGGAGAGGCTTTGTGAATAAAGGGGTCATTATATATATCGGACCATTTCAATTACCGGACAAAAATGCTGCGGCGTTCAGAGTTATCAGTAATGGAAAAATTTTAAGGGAGCTGGGCTACAATGTTGTATTCATTGATATTGATAAGTCAGCAGAATCCAATTTGGATATCCTGAAGACAAAGAAAGCTACCCAAGGATTTGAATACTGGTCTTATGCATTCCCAAAATCTGTTCCTGAATGGTATAAATATATAGTGAGTATCGAAAAATATAAATCTGTCATTAAACAATTTACGAATATTAAAGCGATTATAGCATACAACTTTAAATCGCTAGCTCTTTATAAGGTTTTTAAATATTATCGTAAAAAAGGGATAAAGGTAATAGCTGATTGCACTGAATGGTACAGTATCAAGGATAGAAGGCTGTTTTATAAACCTTATATTGGAATTGATACTTTTATTCGTATGAGAATAATTCATAAAAAACTGGACGGACTTATTGTTATAAGTGCGTTTTTATTGGAATATTATAAAAAACATCTTAATGTTATAAGGATTCCACCGCTTGTCGATATAGCTGAGAAAAAATGGATCACCACAACAAACAAAACTAATAGTGAAGTAATCCGCTTTGTTTACTCTGGATTTCCCGGTAAAAATAAAGATAAGATAAACCTAATTGTAGAAGCTTTCCATGAGTTAAAAGATTCATATAATTATGTGTTCAAAATTGTTGGCATCTCATTTGAGCAATATATTTCTTATTATCCCCGGCATAGAAACTTGATTTCTGATTTGGGTAATCATGTTGAATTTGTAGGTAAGTTGTCTCATGAAGATAGTATCAATTTGTTGAAGGCCGCGGATTATAGTATATTTTTTAGAGAGGATAATATTGTATCAAAGGCAGGGTTTCCAACCAAGTTGGTTGAAAGTATAAGCTGTAAAGTTCCTGTAATAACTAACGATACAAGTGATATTGGTGATCTTATCGTCAGTATGAATAATGGGATTATCATTAAGGATGATTTAACTAGTGTTCTTGAAATGTTGTTAAAAACCCCGGAAATCAGCATAAAGTTAAAAGAAAATATAAATAAAAACCAATTTGATTATCATAAATTTGTAGATGCCACGCAGAAATTTCTAAATAAAATTGGTATATAAAACAATATTAAATAAGCACTTAAGAATAATTATGGAGGAATATACATGAAAATCATTCTTTTAATACTCGGTAAATTTGTTGTTTTTATTGATAGGGGATGGCATTTTTTAATAAAAAAATATAAGAGATATCAATTTAAAAGTATTGGCTCAAATGTTTATATTGGGAAAAACTGTGTGTTTACTGAGAAAAATATTAGCATAGGGAATGATGTGAGTATAGGTCAGTTTTGTTGTTTCCAGTCTGCCCACGGTTTGATTGAAATTGGTAATAAAGTTATATTTGGGCCAGGGGTTCATATTCATGGCGGTAATCATATATATAGTGTTGTCGGATCATATATTAGAGATAATACGAAAAAAAGCAACTCAGATGGAATTGTAAAGATTGAAAAGGATGTTTGGATAGGAGCAAATGCAATAATATTAAAGGGAGTAACTGTTGGAGAAGGAAGCATAGTGGCAGCAGGTTCAGTGGTTACCAAAGATGTGATTCCATACTCTTTAGTAGGGGGAAATCCTGCAAAGCATATTAAAATGAGATTTAATGATGAAGAGATTAAAAAGCATATACTAATTCTAAATGATCAAGAATAAAAGTGCGAAAATTTCAGAATATTATCAAATCTGGAACAACGGTTTATCTGGAGGTTTAAAATGAATAAACATAGGTTTATTAGAGCTTTAACTTATCCATATAAGGTGCTATATGAGAAACTAAAGCCTGAAAAGCATGCAAAGAAAATAGGTGTAAATTTTAATCCCGAAAAAGCAAAATTTTATGGGAAAATTCATTGGGGAACAGAGCCTTGGATAATCAAGATTGGGAATAATGTTCATATCACTAATAATGTAACATTCGTAACACATGACGGAGGGACTTTGTTATTTAGGAAATATCAGCAGGATTTAGAGATAACGAAACCAATTATTATTGGAAATGATGTTTATATTGGGACAAATTCAACAATTTTACCAGGTGTAACTATTGGAAACAATGTTATTGTGGGTGCCTGTTCGGTAATAACAAAAGATGTTCCAGACAACGTTGTAGTTGCAGGGAATCCGGCAAGAATTATTAAATCATATGACGAATATTTTGAAAAAATAAAAAAGGAATCATTAAAATTGGGTCATCTTAAGGGCAAAGAAAAAGATATGGCTTTACGAAAATATTATGGGATTAATTAGTAAGGGTCGTCAGATGTCTTGATTGCGAAAATGGAGAACAGTAACAGTTACAAGACCGTATTGATGATACTTGACGGGTAAACTTTTAATGAAAAGAAAATACAATTTACAATGGATTTTATCTTTATTATCGAGTAAATGCATATTACAGAACTTTTCAATATTGATAGTTTTCTATTTAGCTGTATCAAGCATATTTCCAATAATAAGAGTTTTCCCCTGGTATAACTTATCCACAGTAATAGCCACTCTATTATGGGTTGCTTTGGCAGCTCTATCTCATCCTAACTTCTTTATATCGTCAAGCATTTATCGTTTTTTATTAATCTTTTTTGTAATTTATACAGCTACTATGCCGTATTTTTTCAATCAGAATGAAATTGGGAATCGGTATCTAATACTAAGCCAAATATTCATTTTCTATCTTTTCTATGAATACAATAAAAAGTATAGTCATAAAAAAAGTAACATTAGGATAGTCATTTATACATTGCCATTTATCATTTTTACATCTTTGAGAACACTATATGGATTAATTAGTAATCCTTATTTGGTAAGAAGTATAAAGTCAGAGGGAGAACACAGTGAATTTTTACATAAGCAGGGTATAGGAGGATATGAATTCATTTATTTTTTAGTTATAGTTATTTCTATTCTTTTTTTCGCAATTTTAATGAGGAAGGCCTTATCCTTCAGGTTTAAGCATGTTGGTTCAGTGGTAGTAATAATGCTTCTATTTGGATTCACAATTATATTTTCTAACTACTTTACCGGATTGTTAGTTATGGTGTTTTCGCTATTAATGCTTATCTTGCTAAAAGAAAGAAGTCTGCTTAATTCGCTTATTGTCTATTTGCTGGCCTTTTTGGGCTTAATATTTAGTAAGAGTATTATATTATTTAGTTCAGATATTCTAATTAAATTACTTGCTAATGGAAAAACAGTGAACCGAATAATGAGTTTACAATCAAGTATTCTTAATCAAGGAGGGGTGTTCTTCCTTTTAAAAGTAAGATTAGAAACACTAGAAGTAAGTTGGGATGCCCTATTAAGTAATCCGCTATTCGGTAGTATTGTAAAACCCTCGGTAGTAATGGGTAATCACTCGTTTTTGATGGATACATTTGCACTGTATGGCGTTTTTTTAGGAATTATCAGTCTTTGCGTCATATTAATTCCATTCATTGGAAGATTCAATAAAAATGGCAGACTAAATGGATTGAATCTTACTATGATGATTTGCGTTTTTCTGCTATTCTTTTTGAATAATGCTACTCCATCTATGGGATTTGCTGTGTTTTTTATATATCCTGTAATGTATGATTGGTTAGCGGTTAAATTAAGTAAAAGTGAGAAAATTGAGATCCTTCAATAATTTCTAATATTAGGAAGAGGGTGTAATAAGAATTGCATAATACTAGCAAACCTAAAATAATGCTTCATCATGTTCGGCCAGGAGCTACAGGTGGACCAAATGTCTCATTTTCCAGAATAGAAGGGTCACCCTTTCTAAGAAGCAAATATGACTTTGTTAGACTAAACCAAAACAGGGTAGCAGGCGGAAGGATAAATATTGGGTTAATAATTGAATTAAACAGGGTGATTAAAGGAGAAAAGCCGGATATTATTCATATATCAGGATTACAAAGTGCAGGGTTTCATTGTATGCTGGCAGCGGTTTTAGCAGGTTGTAAAAAAAGAATCATATCAATTAGAGGTTTCTCAGGTGATGCAATTGGATTATCTCTTATTAAACGATTTGTTTTTAATTATATTGCAGAACCTCTTTCTTTGGTCCTGGCGACCCGTGTTCAGGGAATCAGTAAGTTCACAACACAAAGAAAAATGGTTAAAAAATTTGCTGGGAATAAAACTTCCTATATTTATAACTTTCCCCCAAATTGGGTTGAAAAAGAAAAGAAGAACTTTATTAGAAAAGAGTTGGGAATAGATAAGGATGAGATTGTTTTTACTGCGGTAGCGAGAATAATAATAGATAAAGGATTTAAAGAACTTTCAGAAGCAATATTAAGTTTAAGCGAAATAAAAAATATACGATTTTTGATAGTCGGCGATGGAAATTATCAGGAAATTCTTGAAGAAAACATGAAAAATGAAATTAAAAGTCGTAAGGTTATAATGATGGGGAAAAGAGATGATGTTATGGACATATTGTCTGAAAGCAATGTTTTCATTTTACCGACACTTCATGAAAATTTAGGGAATGTTTTTCTTGAGGCTTCAGTTGTGAAAATTCCAAGTATTTCTACTTGCGTAGGAGGAGTGCCAGAGATAGTTATTGATGGAAAAACAGGCATCTTAGTTCCGCCATATAATGTTAGCCTGCTGTCTGAAGCAATCATTAAATTATATGAAAATCAAAAACTGAGAGAAGAAATGGGCTTAGAAGCATATAAACGGATAAATGATAGTTTTAATGTTCAAAAGATTGCTGAGCAGTTTGATGAACTATATACTTCGGTGTTAAAGAAGTAACTATATTAAAAAATTTAGTGTGGAGATTTATTAGTGGGATACATATTAATAACCGGTGGACAATTATTTAATAAAGGTGCCCAAGCAATGGTTTTTACTGTTGTTAATGAGATTAAGAAGAAATTTCCGAACAAAAAAATAGTGCTTTTATCATCAAGAGATTTTTTAAGAAATAATGAAGATAAGAACCAATATACTTTTGATATAATGCCTTATAGTAATAGGCTGAAATTATCACTTGCCGGAGGTGTTTATAATTTTATAAACACATTATATAAGCCGAAAAGATATATAGAGGCATTTGGGAAATATGAAAAAACTTTAAGAAATTACTTTGAAAATGCAAAGATGATTTTAGATATTAGTGGGTATGGCCTATCTTCTCAATGGGGCTTTACAAAATCCCTATTTTATATAATGAATATTATTATAGCAAAGAAATTTAAAAAGAAAATATATTTATTACCTCAGACATTGGGACCTTTTAATTATAAAAGCATAATTGCAAAGACCATAATTAAATGCTTGTTAAAGAAATATCTTCCATATCCGAGTTTAATCTTTGTTAGGGAGAAGGAAAGTATAAGTGAAATTAAGAAATTTACTCAAAATAATGTGTTAAATAGTAATGATATAGTTTTACAGAATAAACATGAGTATAGCTTGGATTATATATATAAAAAAGGGGAACCCAATGTAAAAAATCCAATTATAATTAATAAAAACGCTATTTGTATAGTTCCTAATCAAAAAACATTGGTTCATGGTAATTCACAAGATATATATAAGACTTATAAAATAATAATTGAACGATTACTTAAGGAAGGCACCAAAATATACCTGCTTTGTCATTCAGAAGACGACTTGCCAATATGTCAAAAAATCAAGAGCGATTGTAATGATAATAGGGTTGTTATTTTAAATAGGAATTACAATTGTCTGGAACTAAAAGATATTATTTCGCAATTCAATTTTATAATTGCATCAAGGTATCATGCAGTTATTCATGCCTACAAGACTGGCGTGCCAGTTGTTGTTTTGGGTTGGTCTGATAAATATAGATCTCTATTAGATTTATTTACGCAAACTGAGTATTTATTCGATGTTAGAAATGAAATTATGCCAGACTTAATTGAGGAAAAAATCATTGAAATGGGAAAAAATCATATTATTTGCTCTAAAATTATTATTCAAAAACTGAAACAAATTCAATCAATTAATATTTTTAATACTATATATAAAATTAATAAGGAGTTTGATAATGAGTGATAATACAAATCAAGATAGTAATTATAAATTATATAATTTGATCTTGTTAAGTTCAAAAAGAGCCTTATATCTTCAAAATAAAGAGGGGGCATTCTCTCCTGGACATAATGGCGTAAAAAACGACCCTGAAACCCCTGTTAGAAACACTAGCCATTGGTTAATTACGATGCTTAAAGCTTACACAATATCTAATGAAATTATTTTCAGGGAAGCTGCATATAATGCAACAAAGTATTTGCTTAGTAAAGACGCAAGACCGATGGAGGCTTCTTTTTGGCATAGAAAGAATCCTGAAAAAGATTTTTGTAATGGTTTAATGGGACAAGCATATACAATTGAGGCATTATCATTGGCTTACAATGAGTTTAAAGACGAAAAGATAAAAAAAGTTGCTGAAGAAGTTTTTTTATTGCATCCATTTAATAAGAATACCGGTTTATGGAGGCGAGTAGCCGTTGATGGATCCCATTTATCCACTGACGGAACCTTTAATCATCAATTATGGTTTGCATCATCGGGGGCCTTATTATATAAGTTTTGTGGTAATGAAGAAATTGGCAAAAGAGTAAACATTTTTTTAGATAATCTTCATATAAATCTTAAGATATATAGGATATCTTATGTTGGTATGATTAAACATCCTTTATTTAGAATAGCTTCAGGGAAGAATAGAGTGCCTAAACAAATAATCAATATTATAGTTGAACTAATGCAATATAGAAAAAACCAAATAGAGCATGCTCTCTCATATCATATGTTTAATTTATATGCATTTTGCTTGTTGAAAAGGTGCTATCCAAACCATGAAATATGGAATAGTAATAAGCTAAAGAGGACAATGTCATTTATGAAATCAAAGAAATACATAGAAAATGTTGAAAATAGAAATTTTATGATTCCGACCATACCTGGGGGATTTGAAACATCCTTTATCGAAAGAATTTATGTATTAGATACTTTTTTTAATGACACAGATAATATTCAAGAAAAAAAACGTTTGATTAGACTACAATTTAAAAACACTTATAATTTTGAAACGAATATGATGAATAAAAATGCAACTGACCCCCATACCCAGGCTGCTAGAATATATAAGGCAACTCGATTATCAGACATTAGTTTCTCCCTTTAATCATGTATCGTTTAAAAGGATAGCATCACATGAAAAATAAACAAATTGAAAATCCAATAAGAAGGCAACATATTATGAATGCTACTTATTGGAACATTATTCAGCTTATTGTTCGAGATGGACTGCGTTTATTAGTTAGGTTAATTTTAACAAGAATTATGTTCCCGGAAGATTTTGGGATTATTGGTATGGCGGTGGTTTTTACAGGTTTAGTTCAGACGATTAATGAGTTGGGTTTAGGTTCTGCATTAATTCAACGGAAAGAAGAATTACTAGAGGACATTCATTATAATACGGCTTTTTGGACTACTTTAATATTTAATATAGTTACTTTTATAATAATGTCCCTAATTGTTGCCCCTATTGCAGCTAACTTTTATGAAGAATCACTTTTGAAGACTGTAATTGTTGTGTTATGCCTGCCTATCCTGCTTAGACCCTTAGTTATGGTTCATAGGGTCAAGTTAATTAGACAATTAAAATTTAAGTCTATAGCTATATCGGAAATCGCTGGTGCAATATTCTCCGGTGCAATTGGTATTGGAATGGCATTACTTGGTTTCGGTGTTTGGAGTTTAGCATTTCAAGGGATAGCAACTACAATTATAGTACTTCCGATTATTTGGAAAACTATGCCTTGGGTACCAAAAAGAAGGTTTTCAAAAAAAGCTTTTTACGATATTTTTGATTTTGGTCTTTTTGTTTTATTTAAACAAGTGACTATTTTTTTTGCTGGTAATGTGGACTATCTAATAATAGGAAAAATATTAGGAAGCTACTATGTCGGAATATATACACTTGCTTTTACTCTGACAGATGTCTTCAGAAAACAATTATTAAGTGTATTAAATAAAGTTATGTTTCCAGTTTATTCTAAAGTGCAAGATGATACTGAAACGGCTGGGAAATACTTCTTAAAAATCGTAGAATATAACACAGTGATTATTTTTCCCATTATGATTAATATGATTATTTATGCAAATATATTTATACCCATGTTTTTTGGCAAAGAATGGGTTGACGCGGTTATTCCCTTACAATTAATATGCATATCGGTTATGTTTCATGTCTCAACTGGTTCATTTTCTACAGTCATGACAGGGCTAGGAAAAGTAAAGATAGATTTTATTATTTATTTGTGTAAAACCTTTCTTATAACAGTACCCCTATTATTTTTCTTTATTAAGGAATGGGGAATTATTGGAGCTGGGGGTGCTATGATAATATCAAAGGCATTAAGTTTTATTCTGAATATTTTTCTTGCAAAGAAATTCAGTATATTTAAATTTACTGAAATAGTAAAATCGTTGTTCCCCTCACTTTTAGGTTCTATAGTGCTATTAATTATTAGTTTTTTGTTTATAAACCTAACTAAAGTTAATATTACTCTAATTCATTTTCTGCTATATGTTATTTTGGGATTACTAGTTTATTTAATCGTAATTTATCCGTTTGAAAAAAAGGAAATAAAATACTTTGTTGCTAAATTAAAAGATGTCCTTCATCCTAAAAAATAGCAGTTATAAGTGTATAATATCTATTGGAGATTTAAATGAATAAACAAGAAAACACTCATGTTATAATAGCAGGTGGCCCATGGGATATGATGGGTTTAAAACACAGAAGACACAGAATTGCAGAATATCTAATAAATCATAAAAATACATACGAAGTGATATGGATATATCCAATAACAAATGATTTTAAAACTCCTATACAATCCATGAGAAAACTACGAGTATTACAAAATGAAAACTCCATTTTAGAGAACGGTATTAAGGAATATCCAATTATAAATTCAATTGGGGGATTTAAACAACATTATGAAGTATTCCAAAAGCAAACTTATATCAGAGTAAGAGAACTATTGAAATCAAGTCATGAAAATAGTAAAAGACTAATATTATGGTATACAGTACCACTATGCTCTCTTTTGGGGAATATACTTAATTGGGATAGGGTTATATATGATTGTAGTGATTTATGGACAGCAAACTGGAAATCACATGATAACATAATGAGTAAAATAAATAAAAAGGGTGTATTTAATTCTGAAAGAAAAATAGTGAATAGAAGTGACTTGATTTTTACAACTTCATCATATCTATGTAATAAAATTACTCAAAAATATGGGAGGGATTCAATTTTAATAGAAAATGGTGTGGAAATTGAGAATTTCCGACGTACAAATAACAGTACAAGTAGAAATGTATTTGATACAATAACTAAACCAAGACTAGTCTTTCTTGGAGGAATGAAAGCAAAGATTGATTTCAATTTAATTAGTAAAATAGCGAAAAACAAAAAAGACTGGAATATAATTTTGATTGGGCCAAAAGCTGAAGAGAACGAAAGTTTTAACAAATTATTATCTCAAAAGAATGTTCATTGGTTAGGAAGTGTGGATCATAGTTTAGTACCACACTATTTAAACCAGTGTGATATTGGACTTTTGCCATTTAAGGACATTGAATACAACAAAGCAGTATTCCCCTTAAAATTATTTGAATATTTAGCGGCAGGAATACCGGTTATTGGATGCGGCGTACCATCTACCCATGAATATGTTGAGGAGGGGGTATATTTATTCTTAAATAAATCTGATGATATTATTAAACAGTGTGAGATTGTATTGAACTGGCCTGCTAAATATTCGCGGAGATTTGTTGTAGCAAATTTAGCAAGCTGGAAGAAGAAGCTTGCTTTAATTTATGCCCTGTCTATGGGCAATACAACTACAAAGTAATTCTTTAAGTTTTCATAAAAAAACTAGGAGAGTTCAATTTGATAAAAAAGGAGAGAATGATATGAAACATACATTTAAGCAAATAGTGGCGAACTCAATTCTGAAATTCATTCAGTATATAAAAGATATAATTCAGCTAAGAATTCTACTTATAATAGATCAAAATAGATTTTCTAAGTATAGTATAAACGCAGTTAAAAAAAGCGACTCATTTGAACAGCTTGAAGCTAAAATCATAAAAACTTATCATTCAATTGAAAAAGGATTATCACAACAGAATGTAAAACTTGGATTTGGTACTAATAAACTAGATGAACTATTATTTTTAATAAGTTTATATAGTATGAAAGGGTACTCTCTTAGAGAAGACTGCTATCAGTCAGCAATTAGTACTATATTGATATACATTAAAATACATGAAAAACACAATTTTGATGTATCTGCATTAAAAAATAGGATGTTGAGTTATCATGATAATGATAATAAATCCGGTGGTTACAAAACCCTTAAAAAGGAAGATGTGCTTAATGGAATTAAGGGAGATTTCCAAAGATTTTCAGAATCTCGACATAGTATCAGGTGCTACTCGAACAAACCAGTTGATATGGAAAAAATCTTTCATGCGATTGATATTGCTCAAAATACCCCGTCTGCATGTAACAGACAAGCATGGAACATAAAAGTGGTTAAAGAGCCTGAGCTTAAAAAAATTATTATTGACAATCAAAATGGCAATAAAGGTTTTGGCGAGAGTATTGACAAAATTCTTTTGGTTACAACTGATGTACAGTATTTTTATAGTCCTCGAGAACGAAATCAAGCATATATAGATGGAGGTTTATATTCGATGAATTTGTTATATAGCCTTCATTTTGAGGGGATTGCTACAGTTCCGTTAAGCGCTTCATTAAGCAGAAAACAAGCCAAAATCGTTAGAAATAGTTTGGGAATTTTAAAATCAGAAAATTTAATTTTGTTTATTGGACTAGGCAATTATTTAGATGAATTTAAAATAACAAAGTCATCAAGACATCATCCAAGGGTATCAGTTCACTAATGAAAAATATTTACAATATAGATGAGTGAGAATTTATTGTGATATTATAAGAGTAGTTATTGGTAAGGAGAAAAAGCATGGAAGAGTTGAGTATATTAGACATAGTTGCAATAATTTGGGCAAAGAAATGGGTTATTGCCATAGTAACAGGGATATGTATAATCCTTGGACTTGTTTACGTGTTGTTCATAATGGGAGATTCATATGAATCAGAAGCAGTTTTAATGGTGTCTCCATTGCAGGACAGTAATAAGGTTGAGAATATAGACTCAATTTCTGGGATTGTTGAATATCTATCGGAGAATCCAACGAATTCAATTGAGTCATATATTGAGCAAATAAAACTTGCCCCGGTATTGGATGTAGTGGCCGATAAACTTGGTATAGATAAAACGTCAGAATTCTATCTGGAGTCGCTTCGAAAAAGAGTTGATGTTTCTTCAAGTACTGATTCCAACCTTGTTTATATAAGATTTAAGGATGAATATGGTAGCAATGCAATTAGAGGAGCCAATTTAATCGCTGATACTTTTATAAGTTTTGTCTCAGATAATCTAAAAGCCCAGGCTAATCTTGCTATTGATTTTATTGAGGAGCAGTACGAACTTGAAAATTCAAACGTTGAAAAAAGTCTGAATGAGCTTGCAGAGTTTCTTGCGCAGTCCAGAGGTGTTGATGAGCTTCAGGGTGAGCTTAGTAATAATGTCAATAAAATTAACAAATATAAAGACGAATCGCGTGACATAGAAATTAGTATTGCTTACAATAAAGCAGGTTTGGCTGCGGTGAAAGACCGGCTCGAAGCTACACCCATATTTATAACCACTGTTAAAGTTGTTGGCAATGAAGAAATGTTATCCGCTGTATTAATGGATGAACCTGGAACTAACTTTTCGGATATTGCAGATTTATCAATGGTAGAGCAAATTCCAAATGAATCTTATATTTTGTTGATTGATAAATTAAATGAATTTGAAATTTTAATCAGAATGGATGAAGAAAAGTTAAAAGGATATGAAAGTTCTCTTGTGGTCATGCAAAGTGAAATTGAAGTTATACAAGCGGAACTTGCGCTAAAACAGACTGAAAGTGAAGTTCTTAATGAAAATGTTAGCATAGCAAAAGCATCCAGGGATTTATATCAGGATGAATTGAAAACTGTTGAAACTAAACTTGTAGCCGATATAGGTAAGAAGAGTGTTGTTAAAATTGCCGATGCAATAGATTACAAAGTAGTCGGTACCAGCAAGGCCAATATTATGATTATTGTTGCAATATTTGGGATTGTAATTGGTGTGTTTGCGGTCTTTATCCTGAATTCGTTGAAATCTGATGCGAAACCGATAGATGATAATAGTACTGGTTAAGCAAGTTAATCGTATTTGTTAACATGAATAGTCTGCGTATTAGCCATAGTGCCATTGCTTACTATTGTTTTAAAAAATTATTTAATAGCTTTTTCTACTTGTATGTATTGGTTAATCAGAAAAATGTCAGATCCCGTTCCGAGGGAGATAGGTAAAGAATGAAAAACCCACCGACTCCAAACCTATTCATAGCCGGTTTCCCAAAATGCGGTACAACCAGTTTATACAAATATCTGAAAGAACATCCGCAGATTTACGGACCTGAACTGAAAGAACCCAGGTTTCTTGTGCATAAGAAATTGCATCTTGAAAATTCGAACAGGAAATTCAGGCAAATAACAGTCACCAATGAAGCAGAATATCTTGCCATGTATCAGGATGGCATCAATGCTAAATACAGGATGGACGGCACGCCGGATTATAGCTTTTATCCTGAAGCCGCATATAAAATTAAAGAAATTTCTGATGACAGCCGTGTGATAATCTCCATTAGAAATCCGGTGGACAGGTTTATCTCTGCTTACAAAATGCTTTGGAACAAAGGATCTACTCAAAAAAGCTTAAGGGAGTATATCGACGGTCGTCATAAAAAGCAACAGGACTCCATGCCTTCCGGTATATATTGTGAGAATATTGCACATATGCAGTCTGTGATTGGAAAAGACAAGGTGCTTGTTATCATACTTGACGAACTCAGGGATGATATTAATGGAACCCTGGGTAAAATTTATGAATTCCTAGGTATTGAAAATAACATCCCCCAAAATGCTGGTAAGGCATATTATAGTAATAAAAACAGACTAAAACCGGGACTGGCACGGAATATACTGACAGGTAAATTCGCTAAGTTTATGTATTTGAAACTACCGGTTAAACTGAGGAATAAGCTAAAGAAAGCCGTGGAGATTGAGAGTCTGTACATGGAGGACGAAATTAGCGATGATATTAGAAACGAGCTGCTGGATTACTATATGGAAGATATTGTAAAAACCGAACAGCTTACCGGATATAACTTGAGCGAATGGAAAAAAATCTAGTTGCTCATATATAACTATTGCCGATAACCCTCAATAATGAATACAGATTTTATTTTGGCCTTATTATATTAAGGCCTTAGTTGAGACTTTTTTGAAAACTGAGATAATTATACTAATAATTATCATACTTCTTTGGTAAAATAGTGATAAACAAAATCTCTAAAAGGAATATTGTGGATAAAATCAAGAAATTTATAAGTGCTCAAATACCGGTCAGTATATGCAATCTGGATTGCTCGTATTGTTATGTGAAACAATATTCGCCTGAACTTAAAAATTCGCGGCATTCCGCACATTTCACATATGACATAAATCTGTTAAAAAAAGCTTTGTCTTTTGAAAGACTGGGCGGAGCATGCCTGTTTAATATTGTCGGAGATGGGGAGACGGTAATCCCAGAGGAAATCATCCCTATTACCAGGATTTTACTTGATAACGGTCATTTTGTATTTATAACAACCAATGGAACACAATCATTAAGACATAAGCAGTTTGCCCAATTTCCTCATGAACTTAGAAAACACCTGGGATTTAAATTCTCTTACCACTATAAAGAATTGAAAAGAACAGGATTGCTTGAGACTTACTATGCCAACCTCACCATGATGCGTGAATGTGGTTGCTCGGTCAATATAGAACTGGTGCCATGCGATGAATTAATTGATATGATTGATGAAATAAAAGAATCAATCTACAAAGCAGTCGGCTCCTTATGTCATATTACGCTTCCCAGGGTGGGGGGAAGTGAAGACAAGGCTTTGTTGTCGAATTATACCATTGATGATCTGGTTGAAAAATGGGGTTGCTTTGATTCTGAGCAGCTTCAATACAAGAAAACCATACAGGGTGTAAAAATAAATGAATTCTGTTATGCAGGAGACTGGGCTTATTTGTTGGATCTTAGCAATGGCAACATAAAACAGTGCTATAAAACTAATTTTAACCGCAACATCTTTAAAAATATAGACAGACCGCTTCCAAAGCTTGCCATCGGCAATAACTGCAGGGATGCTTACTGCTGGTGCGGGCACATTTATTTAACCCTTGGATGTGTACCCGAACTTAGTGCCCCTACATATGACACAATGCGCAATAGGGTGTGCAGTGACGGCTCTGAATGGCTTGGGGTTGAAATGAAACATTTCATGAATCAGAAATTATATGATAACAACCATGAATATAGCAGAATAGGGAAAATATGGTGCAATATTCATAACAGGTTCTTATATAGTCTCAGACAAGCTAAGAAAAAATCCAGGAAAATATTGAAACGGTGACATAATTGAAAAAAACCAAATCCACAAATCTATTATTATATGGGCATTTCGGCAGCAGGAACAGGGGCTGTGAAGCTATAGTAAGGGCAACAGTCGTAATGATTAAGGAGATTTTCGAAGACGCCAGTATAAAACTTGTATCAAATGATGTAAAAGCCGATTATGAGGTCATGGGAAATGACTGCCCTGAAACTGTAAGTGCTTACAGACCGCGCAAAAGGTCATTGCTGTACTATATATCCCGGTTGATTTACAGATTAAAACTACCTAAAAAATTAGCTATATACGTTAAATACCGCGGAAATAAAAAATATATTAAGTGGGCTGATGCAGGGATATCAATCGGTGGGGATACATATTGCTACAGTTCCATAGAAAGCCTTTGTTACTTTAATCAAGCACTTAAAAAGATGAGTAAGAAAAATATTTTATGGGGATGCTCGATAGAGCCTGCCGACATCAAGGAAAATAAAATCATACGCAGTAACCTTAGGCTTTTCGATGCGATTTTTTCCCGTGAAAGCATATCTTACAGTGCCTTGGTGGAATCAGGTATTAACGATAATGTTTTCCTTTATCCTGATCCTGCTTTTAGATTAAAACCTGAAAAGGTGGAGTTGCCCGTGGGCTGGGTTTTTAATAATATGGTAGGTCTCAATCTAAGCAATATGATTCTGGACCTTCATAGGGACAGAGATGTGATGCTGGATGCTGTGAGGGGATTAATTGAGTACATTCTAAATAATACGGATTATTCAATTGTCTTGATTCCGAATGTCATAGTTAAAAATAATGATGACCGTGAGTGCTTGAGAGAGCTTAAGAGATTTTTCCCTGGTGAAAGCCGGTTGTTAATGACTGACGGCAGGTATAACGCGCCTCAAACCAAATATCTTATTTCCTGCTGTGATTTGTTTGTAGGCGCTAGGACACACTCTGTAATAGCCGCTTATTCAAGCTGCGTTCCTGCACTGGCACTGGGATATTCAGTTAAGGCAAGGGGAATCGCACAAGATATTTTTGGAGACTGGAAAGACATGGTAGTGCGTCAGGAAGATATAACCGGGGCAGAGGATCTGATTGAACCTTTTAAGGAGCTTATAAGAAATAAGGACATTATCAAGAAGCACTTGTGTGATACTATGCCGGGCTATACTAAAAAGCTGGCTGAAGCAGCAATTTTACTTAAAGAGTTAATATAAAAATTTTGATTATGAATGAAAGAATAATAAATTCAAATATCGATAAACTAGTAAGCGTAATTATTCCTGTTTACAATACGGAAGATTACCTCAGGCAATGCCTGTCTTCTATACTCAATCAAGATTATAAGAATATTGAAATAATTATTGTAAACGATGGATCTACTGATAAAAGTATAGAAATATGCAAAGAATTTGCCACAACTGATAAAGGGATTTTAATTGTTGATTCTGAAAATATGGGTGCGGCTTCAGCACGGAACAAGGGATTGGAAAAAGCCTCAGGGGATTATGTGGTTTTCATGGATTCCGACGACTGGGTTGAACCGGAATATGTAAAAAGACTATACATGGAAATTGAAGAAAAGAGAACTGATTTAGTTATAGGTGGCAGGGCGGCATATAAAGACGGACTAATTGAAAAAGTCATTTATCCGGGTGACTTCTTATCCAAAATTTACTCTGCTGAGGAAATGCGTAATGAGTTTATTATGCACTATCTGGAGGATTTCAGGCTGGGTGGGAATTTTGCTAAAATTTATAAAAGAAGCATTATCAAAAATAGCTCTATTAGGTTTAATGAGAATATTACTATTAATGAAGATATATTGTTTAATATTGAGTATTTACTAAATTCAAAAAGTATCGGAATTATTAATACTGCGGATTATGTTTATCGGCAGAGGGAAGGGTCGCTAACTTCTTCATATTATGAAGGGGCGGGAAACGGAATCATCATGGTTGCTGCAGAGAAACGCAGGCTTGTATCGGAACACGGTTTTATGATTGAAAAGTGCCGGGAAATAATAAACAGGTGGATTGTCCTTCGTTTACTGCAATATTATAAAAGAACCGTCAGGGACCGCACCTATTATAATTTTAAGATGCGATATAAAAGGACGAAAGAACTCACCCATGTTTTAGGGCAAGAGATACATAATGAAAAATCCTTGTTATCGGGTATTGGTATAAAATCCAGTATGGCTGCATATGTCCTTGGGAAATGCCGCATAGTGAATTTTCTTGTTACATATGTATCGCATTTGCGAAGCTTTGGAGGTGGGAATTTATGAGTGTGAATAAATTTCCAGGGAGCGCTCCCAAAGTTAGTATCATAGTCCCGGTTTATAATACAGAAAAATATCTGGTGAAATGCCTTGATTCAATTATAGGGCAAACGCTAAAGGAGATAGAAATTATTGTTCTTAATGACGGTTCTCCCGATGGCAGTGCTAAAATTGCAAAAGAATACGCCGCGGCAGACTGCAGGATTATATACCTTGAACATGAGAACATCGGCCTTGGGATGACTAGAAACAGGGGAATAGAAGAAGCGTCGGGAGAGTATCTTGCATTCGTGGACTCTGACGATTATATTGAACCACAGATGATGGAGCTGATGTATCAAAAGGCTATGTATGAAAACCTTGATGTTGTTGTGTGCCAGACCTTCATTAACGGCAATGGCACCCAGACCATTAGAAAAAAACTTCCTGTTAACAAGCCGGTGGACCTTAAGGTTTTTTGCAAGTCTGAGTTTTTCAGTAAATATCTGCTTACTAATTTATACCGCTATTGTGCTTGGGATAAAATATATAGGAGTTCCTTTATTAAAGGCAATGGGATAATTTTCGGAGATAATAAGAAAATGTATGCCGAAGACTTATATTTCCAATTTCATATTATCATGAGCAATCCGGTTGTTAATTTTATATCGCAGACTTTCTACCATTATCTCCAAAGGGAGGACTCTATTACAGGCTCGATACGAAATGATTATATGAAAAGACACCTTAATTTAGTTAATTATTTCTATGATGTCAGTAAAAATGAAGAACCCTATGTCTCTAAAGTGACGGATGCAATATTTTTCAGAGGATTGTTGAACGAAGCAAATTACTCTGTTGTTTATAAACTGGGTTTTTTTTCCTTTAGAAAAAGCTGCATGGAATTTTATGAAAATCCGGCATATGCAAAATTTATGGCTTCTTCTCGGAAGAATAAAAGCCATGGAATTTTGCCAAATAAAAAAAGAAGAATACTTTTTAAGTTGTTCATTTTTCTTAACAGGTTTAAAATGAAAAGGATTGCTGAATGCGTTCTATATTATAAATTCGTTATATCAGCAAGTGGGGGGCAAAATAATGGGCAATGAAGGAAGAGTGCCGAATCTTTTTATAATTGGGGCTCCGAAATGCGGAACAACCAGCTTATTTTGGTACCTTGGTGAACATCCTGATATATTTGTCCCTAATAATAAAGAACCAAATTTCTTCATATATGACAGCCTGGTTAAAAACGTGGCGCATACTACAAAACTGAGAAGAGCTGTAAAAAGCTTAGATGACTACCTAAACTTATATATAGAAGCACATAATGAGAAATATGTCATGGATGGATCAATATTTACATATTTCTTTGAGGATGGACTAAAAAAGCTAAAGGCTCTATCGCCGGATTATAAAGCAGTTTTTCTGCTCAGGAATCCTGTGGAAAGGTTTATCTCGCACTATAAAATGTGCGTGAACCTCGGAGAGATAAAAAAACCTATTGATGTTTTTATGGACGACCCGTTTGCAGGCATGGGTGTTAATATGCTTGAACTCGGGCTTTATTCAAGAGAAATAAAAAAGACCTATGAAATTCTTAAACCCGAAAGGATACATATCATATTACTGGATGACATGAAAAAGGATGTGGAAAAAGTATTGATGGCCTTGTATGATTTCCTTGGTATAGAAAGAGCATTGCCTGCAAATAAAGAAAAAGTCTTTCTGAGGAGCCCGGGGGTTGCCAGGAATGCTAAAATACGGAATATATATATAAAAAGCGGTTTTTTCAGAATCCTTAAAAGGGTTTTTCGAAAAACACCTCTTTATAAACTTAAAAAGTTGATTAACCGAAGGCTGTATAGGGATATGCCAATCCCGACTGAAGTAAAGCAAAAGCTACATGCGTATTATGAAAAAGATATCGCTGAATTAGAAAAAATGCTTGGAAGAGACCTTGGGATATGGAGGATTGATGAAAATTAATTTCAGTTTCATAATTCCTGTATATAATGAAGAAGATTACATAGAAGATATGCTTTGTAATATATCGGAAGCGGCGGTTGGATATTTGGATGACATAGAAGTAATACTGGTCGACGCTGGTTCAACAGATAATACGGCTTCCATTGCCGTCGGTCTGCTTTCTCTGGCGAAATTAAACGGTAAGGTCCTTCGACTGGAAAAACAGGCATATCCGGGTGCTGCCAGGAATGAAGGATTGAAAGAAGCGGCATATGAAAACGTCATATTGCTGGACAGCGGTGTCGGATTCAATAGTAGAATGTTTGAAGAATGCCTGAGTAAGGCCGGCGATTTCGATTTCATATGGTTCCAGTCTGAATTTATTTTTACTAAATCCACAGAACCGGCGTATACTCGTCCCTATTTTATTAAGAGAATTAACGGGCGCTATCTTAGGCATTGCTGTGCTAAAAAAAGTGCAATTATTCGGCTTGGAGGATTTCGAGAAGACCTTAGGGCCGCCGAGGACTGGTTGTTTTACATGGAAGTCGCAAAAAACGGATGTAAAGAATATTTCAGTGATATTTCTGCAACATGCCAATGTTTTTCAGGCAGTCTCAGTGGATTTTACAGGAAATGGGTAACTTATTTTGAACACAGCGTATATGCAGGACTCCATAAGAGGAATTTAAGAATGTCAACAATTCAGCTTCTGTTTATAATTATACTCTTTGCAGCTGCAATAACTTCGGGAATTAATTGGTTATTCGCATTGTTTTGTTCGGTGCTCATATATATGATTTTGCGAGGTTTGCTAAGTTTATGGAAAAGCAAAATACCCTCAGCCGGAAGTATGGATATTCTTTATACATTTATTACATCAGTAGTTCTGGAAGTTGCCAGATTAGCAGGAGTAATTAGGGGATTGGTTAAAAATGCAAAAAAAAGCTGATTATAAGTTCCTCTTTTGCATAGGGGTGCAGAAATCAGGAACATCATATTTGCACAATATTTTAAAGCAGCATAAAGCGATTGCTTTTTCGCGATACAAGGAACTGCATTTCTTTTCGGATGAAAATGAATATATAAATGGCATCGATGGTTTTTTTAATCAATTTGAACCAGATGATGATACTGTTTACCTCGCAGATTTTACTCCTGAATATATAAATAATCCAATTGCAGTCAGCAACATAAGCGCTCAATTCAAGGATAAAGCAAAGATTATTATACTGATGCGCGACCCGGTAAAAAGAGCTTTCTCAAACTATAATATGCGAGTATCCAGGGGTAAGGAAAAGAGGACATTCCATGAGGTGATAGCTGATATTCTTGCTAATAACTTATCTGATATAATTGTCAGCAAAGGTATGTATGCAGAGCAGCTGGATACGGTTTTTAAATATTTCAATAAAAATCAGGTGCTTCTGCTGGTTTTTGAGGATTTTATTAAAAACAAAGAAAAAACACTGGCTGAAGTCATGGATTTCCTCGAGCTTGAATATATTTATTTCAATTATGATGTAAAATCAAATGAGAAAAAAGACAATAGGGTAACGGGCATCGGCAAATTGTATTTTCGTATTCCCCTTAAATATAGGAGAAAAATCTTTGCCCGGAGTCGTTTTTTAGAAAGACTCTTTAAAGCAATTATGACCAGGAGCAGAAGACCGATAAAGGAAAAACCAAAGTTTGAAGATAAAACTGTTGAAATCCTTAAAGAATACTTTAAAAAAAGCAATGAAAGAATCAGGGATGATTATGGAGTTGATATAAGTGAGTGGATATAACTGTCTTCCCAATTTAATATGCCCCGGGGCCCCGAAGGCAGGTACAACAACCTTGTACAATCTCTTTTCCATGCATCCTGATATATATGTGTCGGATTATAAGGAATTGTATTATTTTAGCAACGACAGGAACTTTAACAAGGGTTTGGACTGGTATAAGCGCAATTTCAATGGATATGACGGACAAAAGTATATTGCAGACGTTACTCCGTTTTATCTGGCTTCTATAAAAGCGCCTGAAAGAATATACAAGCAACTCGGTGGAGATGTTAAATTCATTCTTCTGCTTAGGAATCCTGCCGAAAGAGCGTATTCTCAGTATCTTATGCAGTATCGCGAAGGTAAGGAGATGCGTGCGTTTGAGGATGTGATATCTGATGAATACAAGAAAGACGAGAAAGGCAGCATCCTTAACAATGGATTGTATTATAAAAACATTAAAAGGTTCTTGGAATATTATCCCATGGATAACTTGCACATTGTTCTGACAGAAGACATGAAAAATGATTTTCGGAAAACTGCAAAACAGCTGTTTGAATTTCTAGGGCTGGATGACTTGGAGGCTGATATTGAAATCGGTGCGAACAGTCGGTTTCAGCCGCGAAGGAAATTTCTATTCAAGATGATTAAAAAGGTGCCTAACCGATACAAGGTTATGATGAGAAAATTTCTTGGAATTCACAGTAAAGGCAACCTTATGCGTAAGTTTATCGGAAACGTAGACAGTGATTTTATTCCGATTAATGAAGATACATATAAATGGCTTATGGAATTTTATCAAGACGATATTAACTTGTTTATGAAACTTACAGGAAAGGATCTTTCGTGCTGGTTGAAAAAATTAAAAACATAAACGGAAAAATTACCGAGCAAAGCATGGTTGTATCACTTATTTATACCGCTGTAATTCTTGCGGGCCTGCTTATGAATACAGCCATTCCGATAATCATCCTATTTGCATATACAGCTTTATTTAATAAAAAACTCACATTAGCTGTTCTGATAACGTTGCCACTTTATGACGCATACCTCGATTCCGGGTGGCTAAGTATAAGTAAAATCGGAATAGTTATCATGATTATCGTGTTCCTTATAAACATTGGTTATAAAAAAATAAAAATCGGAAAATACGAATGGCTCATATTGGTTATTACAGCTGTCATTTCATTCTCATATATAGTTGCACTTCTCAATCCCATTTTCATGTTTTTCAGGGATGAGGTATTGCTGGAATACTTAATTGATAATTTGCCCAAACTCGGGTTTATACTAACGTTTATCTTAGTGGTAAAAACTTCTAGCAAGTATGATATGCGGGGAATGGTTGAAGCGGCTGTTTCATTTGTCCCGGTTTTTGTCATTATGATAACAGGGCTTTCGGCCGGTTCTATGATTAGTGTCAGCTTTAGACGCTATAAGCTGATGAATGTAAGACCAAACTATTTTTCCGTGTTCATAACCTGTATGGCCCCGTTTATTATGAAGGCGTATTTTGATTCTAAAAAGTGGCTGCCTGCAGCTGTATCAATAGTTTCACTCGCCGGTACTGCTTACCTTGTATCTCTCACAGCTTCACGGACAGGATTCATACTTTTGTTTGTTTCAGTTGTATTATCAGTTATGCTTTTTATGGGAAGGAAGTGGAAAAAACTGATTATTCTTATAGCGATAGTCATTGCAGGGAGCGCAGGTGCAATGTTTGTAGAATCTTTCCGTAATTCATTTTACAGGTTATTTCAATCACCCGATATAACAGATGACTTACTTCCCCAGCGGACAATGCTCTTAAAAAGCGCATGGAAAATTTTCACACAAAATCCGATTCTGGGTTATGGCGGAACGAAGGATGCATCGGCAATTCTGATTTATCAGGATATAGGTAAGAACAAGCTATCGCATAATGCTTATTTCGATATCGCCATACAATATGGGTTTATGGGCATAATTGCCTTTGCCACATTATATCTGACTATTTTAAGTGATTTCATGATTAAGGTTTTTAGAAAATTTAAAAACTTTTCATGGCAGTATCCAATATATATAGTTTTTATCAATATTTTATTGGCAGGATTGGTTCTGTCTTTGAATTTTAGGGATATGCAGGTTTACTGCCTTGCATTTGTAATGGCAATGCCGTTTAGAAAGGAGATTGGAAACCAGTGAACATATCAGAACTTATTGCAAAAATAAATAAATTTAAAATCATAATTGCCGCTACGTTGGTCCTTGCATTTGTAATGGGCTTGCTAATGGGCTTAATTTTCAATGACAAAAAATACCGTACGGTTACAGAAATCAATGCTAACCGAGTAAGTCTGAACATCAGCAATTCTTTTGATGAAAACTACTATTACCTGTATTTCAGGTATTTCCTTAACTCTAATAACTTTGCATCTGAGATTACAATTAATTTTTTCTCATCAGAAGAAGTCCATAAAAAAGCTTATGAAGAGTTGCTAAAAAAAGGATATGATATTTCTTATAATGATTTTGCTGCAGGGATTGAAGTTGATCAGCGAAATTATAGTAAAAATTACAGGATGGTGGCAATGTACCCGGATAAAACTCTTTCGGAAGAGGTTATGGAATTACTTTTATCTCAGGTGCAACTGGCATTTAATAATGATATAACTGGTCGTATTACTGCTGAAATAAACCACAGGATTGAAAAAGGGGACTTGATTGCCGGACAGATTGAAATGGTTAATGCAGAAATTGAAACTAAGACCAAGGAAATTAATAATTGTGAATCTGAAGAAATTAGAAAGACACTTGAAACAAATCTAATGTTGTCTGAATCAGAATTAAATACACTCATGTCTCAATATAGTAATAATCTAACACATATCGGAAGGATGCAGCAGGTAGAGGATTTTCCTTTCTGGGAATTATATGAAAAAGAAACCCGGTATATTGAACATGCTGAGGAAATTAGCCGAAATGCTGCGGGTATCGGGTTAACGGCTGTCATTTTTGCGTGCCTTGCATGGTTGATTGGTTTTTATGCGGTGTATATAGTTAGAGTCAGTAGGAGAGAAGATGGCTAAACCAAACTTATTTATCAGCGGATTTGCTAAATCCGGGACCACGGTTCTCTATCACTATTTTACTGGGCATCCGGATGTGTTTTGTAATCCGTATATTAAAGAACCAAGATACTTTTCATCGGGACATTTCAAAAGCAGTAATGGCAATAAGCATTTCTTTAAGAATATAAAATATAATGAAATTGACTATTTGAAACTGTTTAAAAATTCAGGTGATGAGAAATATATTGTAGATGGTTCTGTATATAACTCTTATTTCAAGGGAATCGCACCCAAAATCAGGGAATTCAATGAAAAAGCTAGGATTATACTCTGCATAAGAAATCCGATAAGCAGGTTTAACTCTCATTATATGATGCATATCCGTGACAACGCCTGCAAAGGTTCTGTCACTGATTTTATTAATAATCCTGAAACCTATTTTGGCATCAGTCTACTAAAAGCAGGACTATATAGTGAATCAATTAAGGAATATTTTGATGTTTTTGGACGGGATAAGGTTTATATTGCGGTTTATGATGATTTGCAATCGGACCATGAAAAATATTACAGTGACATATGTGAATTCCTTGGAATCTCTGATGTGAAGAGTAAGAACGAACGGATTAATATTTCAGGAAGGCCAAGAAACCCGTTGGTAATGATGACTATCAGATGGATAAAAAGACTTATACCCGGTTTTTTGACTGCGAAAATGAAGTTCGATTTTAAAACAAAGATAAACAGCTATTTGTACAACGATTCTACATTGAAAAAAGAGAATCTTCCTGAGGATGCCAAAGCGCATCTTGTTGATTATTATAAAGAGGATATTATTAAGACGGGAAAACTAATTAACAGGGACTTATCACATTGGATATATTGATATGAGGATTTTACAGATTATTTACTCGCTCGATTTGGGCGGAATAGAAGAATTTACCGGTAGCCTTGCGGGTTGTTTTGCTGCCGACGGCTTTGACAGCCATATTCTGCTTATTTCCAGGGGTAGAGATGAAGAATGGTGCATGCAAAAGCGCAGGCATATCGAAGAAACAGCAACTGTAATAACTGACATATCAGGATATGGCCGTATAAAAAAACTTTTGAAAATGACCAGGCTAATAAAAGATTTGAAGCCGGACGTTGTAATCCTTCATCATGAGCTGAATACTTTAAGATTACTTCCGGCTAGATTGAGGAACAAATTTATGCTAATTCAAATTCAGCATAACACAAAGTTCAACGGACAGCTTCGGCATCGGTTTTTCGGTAAATACTTGGTTGATATCTATACGGGTCCGTCGAAAGATGTCGCACAGGCAGTCGCTGACACCTTGAGGGTTCCTGTGTCTGATGTCAGGGTGATTGAGAACGGAATACCGTTAAAAGAATTTGAACCCAGTATTAAAAATAACCCAAAAATCAATATTCTTGCTGCGGGTAGGTTTACCAAGCAAAAGAATTTCGTAGACCTCACTAGAATTTTTATGGAATTCTTATCTGGAGATTTATTAATTCCTGTTGAGGTTATTATTGCCGGCGACGGCGAGGATATGGATGAAGTCAAAAAAATGACAGCAGGGAACACCGATATATCACTTACCGGCGCTTTGCCTGATTTACGACCTTTATATAAAAAGGCGGATATATATGTTTCATATTCGCTGCATGAGGGACTCAGCCTGACGCTGCTTGAAGCTATGGCATCCGGGTGTGCAATTTTGAGTACGGCTACCAGCGGGACCAGGGAAATTATAAAAAACCAAGAGAACGGTATGCTGGTTGATATTAACGATCGTGATTCATTCATGAAGGCTTTAAATAAAATGGTTTCTAATAAAGAATTAAGGGAATCACTTGCTGCCGGTGCGGTGAAAACTGCCGCGGACTTTGACTTTTCTAAAACATATGATAAGTATAAAAACCTTATAGAAAGCCTGATATCCAATGAATAAAAGGAAAATTGACTTTATATGCGCAGGAGCCCAGAAAAGCGGTACAACTACACTGTTCAGTATGCTCAGTCAGCATCCATCCGTATATGTACCGCCCCGGAAAGAGCTGTATTTCTTTGATGATGACAGGAATTTTAAGAAGGGTTATAGGTGGTATGAATCCCAATTTGCTAAGGCTTCCACCTTACAGGTAATAGGCGATATAACACCGGACTATATTCTGTTCCCAAAATGCGCTGAAAGGATTTTTCAATATAATCCGGATGTGAAAATTCTGATAATGCTTCGAAATCCATCGGGCAGGGCTTTTTCGCATTACCAGATGAAAAAGCGTGATACTGAGGAAAACAAATCCTTTGGCGAAGCCCTGGATATGGAAAGGGAACGCACAGATAGGGGTTACAGGAATATGATGAAATATTCATATATGCAAAGGGGTTTTTATTATAAGCAATTGAATCCGTATTTTGATTTGTTCCCACCAGAAAATATCAAAATTGTTATTTTTGAGGAATTTATAAAGGATATCATAGGCCATATGGCAGAAATTGAAATGTTCCTTGAGATTCCTTGTGTTATGAAATATGATCTACCGAAGAAAACAAATGAAGGGTACCTACCCAAAAGACGGTATATTGCTTATATAAAAAGGCATCTCATACGACCTGTAAGGGGCATATATAATAAGGTTATCCCGCAGAAAATAAGGGAAAAGGTAAGTCATGCAACAGATGCCGGTATTTTGCCGAAGGAAAATTTGGCTGCTGATATACGTGCTCGTTTGATGGCGATATATCATGATGATATTAAAAATCTAGAAAATCTCATCAACCGCGACCTGTCCCTCTGGACCAATCATCCGACGGATAGTTAACCCATTAGTTAACCCATTTTGGACCAATCATCCGACGGATGATTGGTCCAAAATACTTAAAAGTTTAATAGCTGGTATAATGACAAAGACAAATCTATAGTTTACAATTATTGTATGTCGTACGATCGCGTTTTGTTTTACTATGGGCAATATCATGTTTTTAACCGAGGAATTAATAAAATGATGATTTTTCCTTGTGATGATGATATTAGAGTATTTATCAGGCAAATTGTAAAAGTTCAAAGAGAGTATAATTTTATTTTGTATAGCATGTGTTTAATGAACAATCATTATCACTTATTATATAAAGATGTAAAAATTCAAATGCCTGAAATAATTGGCAAAATACAAGAAAATTACGCTATCTACTTTAATGCAAAGTATAATAGGACAGGTAAGGTTTTTGAATCTCCATTTAAAAGCAAACCTATTAAAGGGTATCATCATTTTTTTATAACCTTAAGCTATATTTTAAACAACCCGGTAAATGCTCACTTAGTAAAACATTATAATTTTTATAAATGGAATTTCCCGAAAGAAAATTATGATTACAATAATTTAATTGATTTTTCTTACATTGAAAAATATTATTATTCACAAAATAAAATGTTATTAGCTGATTATATCCGTCAGAATCTTGGAAAAAATGTTTTGTGTAGTATCGAAATAAATAAAATGAGAGACAAAGAAGCACTTTCTTTGTTTAAAGATATAACCAATTCAATCACAGGTGATATGAATTTTGACAAACAAATAATAGGCTATAATGATCAGGTCAATATTATCTCAAAAGCTAAATATCATGGCATGTCTATTAGACAAATTATAAAATTTAGTAAACTATCAGGCAGGTTCATAAAAGAAAATTTGCAAAAGAAAACATATATTTAATTAAATGAAGCATTTATAAAAATATTTTGGTCCAATTATCCGACGGATTGTTTAACCATTTTGGTCCAGTCATCCGACGGATGACTGATACAAAATGGGGAAGTTTTTTGATTTTTAGCAGGGGGATTTGGCTGGGTGTGGTATAATATGCTTTGTAAATTTAATGGGAGAATCGTATGAATCATCTGGACAAACTTGAAGCACGTTCGGTGCACATACTGAGGGAAGCTTACAGCGAATTTAATAATCTCTGCATGCTCTGGTCCATCGGCAAGGACAGCACGGTTCTTCTTTGGCTTGCCAGGAAGGCATTTTTCGGGCATGTTCCTTTTCCTCTTGTGCATATTGACACATCATATAAAATACCGGAAATGATTGAATACCGCGATAAACTGGCTATTGAATACAACCTTGACATGGTTTACGGGCAGAATACTAAAATCCTAGAAAAAGGAAAGACATTTCCAAATGGTAGATGCAGTAGGATAGAATGTTGCAGCCTGCTAAAGTCTGAGGCGCTCAGGAACACTTTGAGCGGAGAGTGGACACGCTACCGTATGAACCACGAAACATGCGAATATGAGGCGGACAGGAACACTGAACCCTATACCGGTGTCATCGTCGGCGTAAGGGCTGATGAAGAAGGAAGCCGCAGCAAGGAAAGGTATTTCTCGCCCCGAGACAAGAATAATGACTGGGATGTAGGTGACCAGCCCCCTGAATTTTGGAATCAATATAAAACGGATTTTGCCCCGGGCACACATGTGCGGATTCATCCGCTGCTGGACTGGACTGAAACAGATATATGGGAATACATCGGACAGGAAAATATTCCAACAGTTTCGCTGTATTACGACCAGGGCGACGGAACCCGATACAGGTCTCTTGGTTGTGAACCATGCACAAATCCTATTAAATCAACTGCCAAAAATGCGGATGAAATTGTAGAAGAACTTAAAAGTGGAAAGCTTAAGAATATAGCCGAACGATCAGGCCGTGAACAAGATAAAGAAGACGGCGGAGGTCTCGAGGAACTGCGCAAAGATGGATACATGTAAACAAAAAGAGGATATGAATATTGTCGTGGTCGGTCATGTCGACCATGGTAAAAGTACCGTTGTTGGCCGCATGCTTGCTGATACTCATTCATTGCCAGAGGGCAAACTGGAGCAGGTGCGTGAAAACTGCAGGCGGAATTCAAAACCATTTGAATATGCCTTTTTATTGGATGCCCTAAAAGACGAACAGTCACAGGGAATAACAATTGATTCAGCTCGTTGCTTTTTCAGCACTGAAAAGCGTAACTATATAATTATCGACGCTCCCGGACACATCGAGTTCCTTAAAAATATGGTAACCGGAGCTGCGAGGGCGGAAGCGGCCCTGTTGGTAATTGCTGCAAATGAAGGTGTCATGGAAAATTCCACTCGCCATGGATATCTCCTTTCGATGCTTGGAATCAGGCAGGTCTCCATAGTGGTTAATAAGATGGACCTGGTGGACTACAGCAGGGAAGTGTTTGAACGCATTGTAACTGAATATACTGAATTTCTGAAAAAGATCAATATTGAGGCAAGTTCCTTCATTCCCGTAAGCGGCATGATGGGCGATAATGTTGCATTCAAAGACGGCAGCACGCCATGGTACGAAGGGTCTACTGTTTTAGAGCAACTGGATGCATTTGAAAGCAAAGGGTTACCGAAGGATATGCCATTTAGGATGCCTGTACAGGATATTTACAAATTCACAAAAAACAATGATGACAGGAGAATCGTAGCAGGGTCAGTCGTTTCGGGCAGTGTATCTGTAGGCGATGATGTCATATTTTATCCATCGGGTAAAAGCTCCACAGTAAAATCCATAGAATCATTTAATAACGATAAAAAAAATGAAACGGGTGCCGGGGAAGCTACCGGGTTTACCCTCACTGACCAGATTTATGTAACAAGGGGTGAAATGGCCGCATTGGTTGACGAAATCCATCCTAAAGTAGCCAGAAGGATTAAAGCAAACATATTCTGGCTTGGTAAAAAGCAGTTAAAGGACGGCAGGGAGTACCTGTTGAAGTCCGGTTCTGCCAAGGTTAATTGTCGGCTGGAAGAAGTGGTTCGCGTCCTTGATGCATCAAATTTAAATACAGCTGTAAAAAAACACGTAGGAAGGCACGAAGTTGCGGAATGTGTTTTCAGCCTTAGTAAACCCATTGTGTTTGATATTGCATCTTTTAACCCTGAAACAGGAAGATTTGTCCTTATTGATGATTATGAAATAACCGGCGGCGGTATAATCACCGAAGCCCTGCATGATGAGTTCTCTGATATGCAGGAACAGGTAATGACCAGGAATATCCACTGGAACAAAAGCTCAATTAACCGAGAACAAAGGGCGACAAGGTATAAACAGAAACCTTCTTTGATTGTTATTACCGGCTCAAGGGATTCAGGCAAAAAACCTCTGGCCAGGGAACTCGAGAAGAAACTTTTTGACAATGGTGAGATGGTCTATTTTCTTAGCATGGGTTCCATAGTTTATGGGATTGACGCCGATATTAAAAAGGCAACTGACAACAACAGGGAAGAACACATCAGAAGGGTCAGCGAAGTAATTAATCTAATGCTTGACACCGGGATGATAATTATACTTACAGCTATTGACCTTACTGCGTATGATGTCGAACTTATAAATACAATTGCCAATCCTGCCGGGATGCTGAGTGTTTGGACCGGCAAGAGGGTTACAACGGACATTGACTGCAATCTTGTTTTCAGGGGTGGTAATATCGACAGGCAGACAAGGGAGATTATTTCCGAACTCAGAAAAAAAGGCATCGTATTCGGCGGGTTTTAGATATGCCCATACCTGAAGATATTCAAAAAACAAATACATTGAAGAAGCGGAAGCATTGGATATATATTGCCTTAACAATTATATGGATGGCTTCTATTTTTGCAAATTCTGCAATGACGGGAAGGGTATCCTCCGGTTTAAGCGAAGCCATTATAAAATCATTGGTAAATTTTTCAGCATGGTTTAATGACAGCAGTATTATAATTCGATTGAGAGAATTTATCCAAAGCGATTTTTTTCATATACTAATTCGAAAAACCGCACATTTCATTGAATTTGGAATCCTTGGGTTATTAGTTTTCGGTAGCACCGGAATATTTAAAAAAATAAAGGAAAGCTATATTGTTAGGATGGCAGCGGCATCCGGCTTCAGTTTAATTTATGCAACTACAGATGAGATTCATCAATTATTTGTGCCCGGCAGGGTGTGTTCAGTTGTTGATGTTATAATTGATTTCAGCGGAGCCGTTGTGTTCAGTGGTATAGTTGCATTTATCATGTGGAATAAAAAAAGGGGAATTAGAGTTGAAAGATAGTAAAATAAAAAATACACCCTCTAGGATACCGAACCTAATATGTCCGGGTGCCCAAAAAGCCGGAACAACAACACTATTCTTATTGCTTTCACAGCATCCGCAGATTTGTAGGAGTAAAGGCAAAGAAATTAAGTTCTTTAATAATTACTATCATAAAGGCATCGATTGGTACAGCACAGATTCTGAAGAAACGCTTAAAGCAAAGTTTATCATGGATTTCACGCCAGGATATATGACCGAAGAGCTTTGGGTGCAGAGGATGAAAGATACCCTTGATGACGATGCACGGTTAATTATTATCCTACGGAATCCGGTTGACCGCATGTACTCAACATATAACATGTATCTCAATATAGGGCTGGAACTAAACACCAATGCAGGCAAGGCATTTGACAGGGATTACAGGGAATATAAAGCAGGGAAAACCACAACAAATTATTACCGGCACACCCTGTATTCCGAACAGATTAAATACATCTTTGACAGATTCCATAGAGATAAGGTTAAAATAATATTATTTGAAGAAATGATTGCAGATCCGAAATCAACTGTTTGTGATATATTGGATTTCCTGGGGCTTGAACATATCGAAGGAATGAATTTCGATATATGGAAGAACAAAGCCGGGGAAAAGATTCCCTCCGGATTGTTCCGAATTGTTCGGAAATTACTGGACTTTATTCCGAAGAAACTCAGGAACCGGTTACCTGACGGTTTATTGCGTGGTATGAGAAAATTCCTTAGTAAGAGAAACACTAAAAATGACAGGGCCATTTCGTATCATAAAGACCCTGAAGTATGCAGAATTTTAATGGAAAGGCTATCTGACGACATTGCAGACCTTGAAAAAATTCTTGGCAAAGATTTATCTTCATGGAAGGAAAAGTATAAATAACTCAAAGAGGTGACTGTAACGCCGCCAAAATTTACATTTGCTAAGGGCTTTTATGAATAAACTAAAAAGACTTTTAATTAAAAGGAATTTCATAGATATGGGCAGGGGTATAAAACTACTGGCCATTGCTGCTTTTTGTTTATTTATCAGGAATAAAGAGAAATACAAGGATCTCTGGATTATTGATGAAAGACCAATGGAAGCGAGAGACAATGGATACTGGCTTTTCAAGTACATCATGGATAACAACCTTCATGATAATACCTGGTATATTATTAAAAAAGGGTGTGCCGATGCCCGGAAACTGGAGAAATATTCCCATCGGTTAATTGAATATCAAAGTCTCAGGCATTATGTATATTATTGCCTGAGTTCAAGGCAAATCAGCACACAATTGATATTTGGTTCGCCGTCGCATTCAGTTGCTAAATATTTTAAAAGAATAATGCCTGTAAAAAAGAGTTATGTCTATCTTGGCCATGGAATTCATAAGGATGATGTTGAGTTTCTTTATAAAAAGAACTCAAAGATTGATCTTTTCATAACTGACAATGACCCTGAAGTAAAAGAGTGTTTAGAAGCTGGAGGTTACAGGAAAGAAAATGTGGCCCTTACGGGAAGGCCGCGCAATGACGGTCTTAATGATTTCGTAAGCAGAAAAGAAATTATAATAATGCCGACTAACCGAATATGGTTTGATGACTGGAAAAGGGATGTGCGTTCTGAAAATTTCCTTAAATCAAGGTTTTATAAAGAGTATCAGGAACTCCTTTATGATAAGGACCTTCAGAAACTTTTAAAAGAGTCAGGCTACAGGCTTTTATTTTACCTCCATACTAATTCGCGGTGGTTTTTTAAGCATTTTAAGTCGGATTGCGAAGATATTATACTTGTCGATATAAATAACATTGGAGTTCAGGAAGTCTTGAAAAGAGGGGCTATGCTGATTACAGATTATTCGAGCGTTGCATTTGATTTTGGCTATATGCACAAACCGGTTATATATTTCCAGTATGACTACGAGAATTTTAGGAAAAAGCAATATAAAGAAGGTTGGTTTTCCTATCAAGAACATGGGGTAGGAGACATAGTTGATAACAGGAAAGCTCTTGTTGAGAGAATATCCGCAATTCTTCAAAGTGGGTGCAAAATGGATGATAGATATAAAAAGAGGGTTGCATATATATATTATTACCGGGATTCTGAAAACTGCAGGCGCGTTTTCAATAGTATAATGAATATGAATAAATAGCATACATAATACCAATAAAAAAGGCAGCGATTTTAGATTTGCTATGTCCTATAAAAAGTTAAAGAGTTGCTCACTCTGGATTCGCTATCTGACTTTAGGTATAATTTAATAGAATTAATCCAATTAAGTCTAAAATGTATTGAATAGTAAATTCTAAAAGATAATTAGATTAATCGCTGAGTAATCCCAAATCTGTAAACAACATCCTAGAAAAGGTTACCGCACCTTCATCATTTAAATGGCTTGTATTTGTGAATAAATCATAATGAACGGCGAAATCCGGATGCGCCCCATAATCATAATAAATAATTTCATGCTCATTCTCAATATATTCGATGCTAGTATAAAAATCATTCATTATTTCGTCCGTACAAAGCATTGTATAAACGTCTGAGACAGGTATTGTTATCAACACCGGAGTCATGCCTTTTGCCTGCACAAATTCAACTATACTACCAAGGATTTTAACCTGATTCGGGTCGAACTCATAAATGTCAAAATAAGCAGTCTTGTTTTTTTCTAGTGCGGCAGCAATCTCTTCTTCGGTTAGATCAGCCATGCTGGCATTCTTGGCTTTGGGCTGAAAATATCTTTTTATTGCGGATATTAATTCTTTATCTGATGTAAGTATAGGAAAAACCTTGTATAACATGTAATCACTCAGATTAAAATCGTCTATATAATTCAATTCCAAAATTCTGTAATAACGCAGGGACTGCTTTTTCTGCCTGTCTTCATCAATTTTTGAAAATGATAAATAACTTATAGGTATTATTACGGTTCCCCCTTCATTAAAATTTTCGCTGAACTGTTCAAGAAGTTTCAGGTCATATTGAAATGTTTGGCCTGCGGCAGCGAAGCTGCGGCTATTGTAATTGTCAAGTAGGGAGTAATCTATTCCGGAAGCTGCATGGGAGCTGCCGGTATTGACGATATCAAGGTTGCCGGGAACATTTTTAAACCGGGTCCAGTTAATCATGCTTGTTTTAAAAAAATCGGAATTTATATATGCAAGGTTCATTGCTGAAAATATAATCAGTACTGCCAGCGATATTATAATGATTTTTATAATGAATCTCTTCAAACCAATCTCCTAAAATTGAAAATATATATATGGACTGCCGGTGAATTTGCCAAGAACTAAGATTATCAGTATCAGTGCAATATAAGCCGAGTACCTGAATACTGGTTTCTGGGCGGCTAGTTTTTCAAAGAACCTGCCGTTTCTTCCGATGTATTGAATCGCTTCAATAAGAATACAACCCGCTATTACAATTATCATTTCCACCTGATTCATGTGCAGGCGCTCAAGCAGTCCGGTGAAGACCGGAGCATTACCTGGGCTGAGCATGTGGCTGTAATAATTGATTGCAGAAGCCATGTCCGGAGCTCTGAATAATACCATTGCCGAAGCGACCCATGCCATAACTGTTATAATTTCAATAAACTTGTTTAAAAACGGTATCCTCGTAATACCAAGCTTTTCTTTGATTTTAATTCTAAATGGTCTCGTCAGGTTTCCTGCTATCATTACTATGGCGATGTAAGCGCCCCATATCAGGAAGGTCCAGTCTGCGCCATGCCACAGGCCGCAGAGTGACAATGTTATTATTGTTGAGATCATATAAGCGGCTTTTTTATTTATATTTCGCAGTTTCCTGTATATTGGCACTGAAATATAGGTTGCAAACCATGAAGTCAGGGATATATGCCACCTGCTCCAAAGTTCGCTGATGGTCTTTGCGGCAAACGGTCTGTTGAAGTTTTTCATGAGTTCTATGCCCAGGATTTTTGCGGTGCCTCTTGCGATATCGGTATAGCTTGAGAAGTCGAAATAAAGCTGGTATAAGAATAACATCGAGGAAAGAAACAGGTGTATCGGGGCGAATTGTTCAGGAGCAGCGAATACGGAATCTATCCCAATGGCAAGTCTGTCGGCCACGATGGTTTTCTTGAAGAATCCCCAGCATATCAGCATCATGCCTTCGACTGACTGTGCATAATCGAACCGGAATTTCTTTTTTAGCTGAGGCAATAGGTTTTTCGCTCTTTCAATCGGACCGGCGACCAGTTGCGGAAAGAATGATACATATAAGGCAAAGTAACCGAAGTGTCTTTCTGCTTTAACGGTTCCCCGGTATACGTCGATGGTATAGCCTATTGTCTGGAATGTGTAGAATGAAATACCGATGGGCAGGAGTATGTTGAAGCCGGAGCCATGGTAGCTGATTCCAATTGAAGATAATACTGATGCAGCGGCGGTGTCCAGCATTCCGAAGTATTTGAAAAAGCCGAGAAGTCCAAGGTTGACTATCAAGCTGAGCAACAGGAACTTCTTTCTTTTTTTCTTGTCGTCTGTTTTTGACATCTGTAGTGCCGCATAGTAATCAATTCCTGTGGATACCAGAAGGAGAACTATGAAGGATGGCTTCCAGAACATATAAAAGGTATAGCTTGCGGCTAATAAAAGTATCCAGCGGAATTTGTGCGGGAGTGCATAATATAATGAAATTGTGAATGCAAAAAGAAGAACATATTCAATTGAGATAAAATTCATAAAACCAACCGCCCATTGCAAGTATTTTATCATACTGGCCTGTAAATTTCTTTTTAATATAAGAGTAACAAAAACTTTAGTGGGTGTAGATTATTATAATACCTTGCTTTTTTAAAAGAGATAACTGCCGATGTAGATTTAAACAACCAATTCACATGCATCTAAGTTTTTCATTCAAATAATCATTAATATTGTATAATACAAAATATAGAAATGACTTAGCCGGGGGGCTCTATGAATAAAAATTACAATATATTACGCCAATTAGCCATTGAAAAAAAGACTTTGATTGAGAATTATGACAATGATTCAAAAATCAAGCTCTGGAGGAATATAAACGACCTTAAGCCAACACGACCGCCCGTGCTCATTTATCAGGTTCCCTGGAGTGAATTCCCATTGATGAATGAAATGGTTATTGACAGTGAGAACAAATTTCTACGGGACATAGAATTCAAGCTTCGCAAGGACACATATCAAATTAAGCATTTTCCGGCTGACACCATATATTTTAATAAGATTGAATGCCCGCCTGTTGTTTATGATTCCGATTTCATGCTTGACAACAAGGTTGATATAATCCGCTCGGGTCAGATCAATTCGCAGCATTTCACACCAGTTCTGACTGAGATAGAAGACATAGATAAAATTAAGGAAGCAACTGTAGAGTACGATAAAGAAGCAACTGAAAAGCGTATGGATATACTTGACGACATATTCGGAGGAATCTGTGATATTGAACTGACGGGAAAGAAAGGTCATTGGTTCACTCCATGGGACTATCTGATTAGCAGAACCGGTGTTACCGAGGCTATGATTGATTTGATTGAACGTCCGGATTTTGTAAATGCCTATGTGTCACGCTTTGTAGATGTTTCTATCAAACGGTTGGAAAGATACAGAGAACTTGGACTATGGGCTTCAAACAACAATGACACCATTGTGGGCAGCGGAGGTTTCGGTTATGCCTCTGACCTTGAGGAAGCGCCCTCGCCTAATATAGGAGTGCCCCTTGACCAGTTATGGGGATGCGGAAATGCCCAGATGTTCTCAGAGGTTTCACCAGACATGCACTGGGAATTTTCACTAAGGCATGAAATACGCTGGCTTAAGAACTTTGGGCTTAACTACTACGGATGCTGTGAACAGCTCCATAATAAAATTGATATTTTATCCCGGATTCCGGGTCTTAGGAAAATATCCGTGAGCCCATGGGCAGACCTGGATATCGCAAGAGAAAAAATAGATAAAAGGTATGTGATGTCAATCAAACCTACTCCGACAGCAGTGGCTATGCAGCCCTTTGATGAGGATGTCATACGAGCTGAAGTTAATAAGCACCTGGATAAAACGGCCGGTACACCTGCCGAGTTTATTCTAAAGGACATAAGCACTGTGAAAAATGAACCATATAGACTCGATGTATGGAACCGTGTATTTAAAGAAGAGATTGATAAGCGATTCTAGAAGGAGAGATCATGGCCAATAAAATTACGATTTCAGTTCTGAGTGGAAGCAGAAACTTAAGGAGCGGTAGTTCAGCATCTGAATCATTCGAAATCATGAAAGATTACTGGCAGGGCAGGTTCTCGGCGGTTGCACCTGATAAACCTGATTTCATAGTTCTGCCCGAAGCATGTGACAGGTTCCTTGATATGAGTGAAGATGCTAAAGAAGAATATACATTATACAGGGAGAATGAAACTCCGGCTTTTTTCAACGGTCTGGCAAAGAAATTTAATTCAGCTGTGGTCTACAATACCAGAAATAATAACCGAAATACTACTTTTGCATGTTCCCGGACAGGAGAATTGGCCGGTAAGTATTATAAGGTCATTCCCAATGACGACAGAAATGGAGCAGGGGATAGTTCCGGGAAAAGGGGCTGAAATCTTTGAATTTGATTCCATTGAAAAAGCAGGTTTCGCTACTTGCTTCGATTTGAATTTCGAAGAGCTGCAGGGAAGAATATGTAAAATTGCAGCCTGATGTAATATTCTTTTCATCAATGTATCATGGGGGGCTTGTCCAGAAAAGCTGGGCATATTCAACAAGGTCATATTTTATATCTTCAATATGCGACAGGGAATGTGGAATAACAGCCCCGAATGGAAGACTGCTGACATCGACAACATGTTATACGGATTTCTGCACAGCGGAGATAAACCTTGACAGCGAATTAATCCACCTTGATTTCCATAGAGAAAAGCTGGCTGCAATGAAAGCCAAATATGGACCAGGAGTTTTGGTGGATGATATAGGTTATCTGGGCAGCGTTTTAGTTTTATGTGAAATGCAAGATAAAACGATGGATGACCTAATAGCTGAATTTGAATTCACAAGGCTTGATAAATATCTTGATCACGCAAGGATTGTACGCAAAAACCACCTGAGATAAAATTGAGCAAAGCAAATAAAGACCCGGAATTTTTCGGGTCTCTTAATTTCGAAGAGTTGACCCAGGGTCAGCTCTTCGATTTATCAGCTGTAATTGTTTTTAATAGGTTCCAAGTTCCCGCCCGCGTTCAACAAAATGTTTATAGCTTTCGTAGTTTACGGTGTTAGGTATTGAGTGGTCGCTGTGGAGAATGAAGCCGTTGCGACCTTTTACTATCGGAATCTTTGATTCAAGCTCCTTGTTAATAATATCAAAATCATTGGAATATAGTGTACGGACATCGATGCCGCCCATCAGAGACAGATTTTCTCCGTAATCTTTATATATCTTAACCAAATCCATTCCGGCCTTCACCTCAATTACCTGAAGACAGTCGATTCCTGCTTCCATCATACCGGGGATTAGAGGTTCTACATATCCGCAGGAATGCATTATAACAGGTTTATTAATGCTTTTTGCGAAGTCAATGGTATATTTGTGCCCCGGTTTAATCAGTTCATGGTACATTGCAGGCGACATGAAAGGCCTTTGTTTAAATCCCATGTCTTCATAAAACCATATTCCGTCGGGGTATCCTTCCTGTGAAAATAATTCCTCCTGCAGTTCAACAATGAGACGGCTGTATGTTGTTACCATATCAACAATCCATTCGGGTTCAAGAACCATGCCCATTAACATATATTCGTGACCGCAGACCGGATGCATAAGTTCGAAGACATTGGTACCGGATAAGCAGAAGAATCTATTTGCTTCAGCAGCTTTCTTTTTCATATCCCGGTATTTTTCAAAATTTATCCTTCGCATATCGAATTTAAGTTTTGGCTTGATTAATTCATCCCATGATTTTCGGTCTTTAACGGAAAAATCAATATGCTCCGGAGTAGCAGCATGAAGTTTATGACGTCTGAGTGATGCGCCGTTTGCATCGAGGGTCAGAATGGTTTCATCTGTTTCCTCCAGTACAACCGGTTCAAAATCCAGGTCTGCAACCATGCTGAATGCACTTGCTAATTCAAAATCAAAGTCAAAAAGGTCGCTGAAATCTGCATCAGGTTCTATTTTGCCTTGCTTTTCCCATTCCTGCCTGGTGTCTGCCCAGAAATGCTCGTAAACGGATATTCTGTCCACCGGTTGCCGTTTCAACTGTCGCCCAACTCGTTCTATGCCTGTCATCATGTTGTTACCCCCTGAATGCTCATAGACATATTGTAGCTTATTTTTTAATCGTTTTGAAATATTTTTTTTACTTTGAATTTATATTCCACACGAGCGGAATATTTGTTATTATTATTGACAGGGATATCTTTAGCGGGGGGATTTTATGAAGATTGGTTTTGACCATGAAAAATATCTAAGGGAACAAACGGATTTCATCCTGGAAAGGGTGGAAAAGTACAACAACAAGCTTTACCTGGAATTCGGGGGAAAGCTTTTTTATGATTACCATGCATCAAGGGTGCTGCCCGGATTTGACGTGAATGCAAAGGTTAAACTCTTGAGGAAACTTAAAGAAAAGGCTGAAATAATCGTATGCGTTTATGCGGGTGCAATAGAAAGCAATAAAATCCGTGCTGACTTCGGAATTACTTATGATATTGATGTTATGAGGCTCATTGATGACTTGAGGGGATGGGATCTGGATATAAACAGTGTGGTAATTACTCGTTATACAGGACAATCTTCTGCGGACATATTCAGGCAAAAACTTGAAAGAAGGGGCATAAAGACTTATACCCATACCCATACGCCGGGATATCCCACTGATGTCGAGTTGATTGTTAGCGACGATGGCTACGGTGACAATCCGTATATTGAAACGACCAAACCTCTGGTTGTAGTAGCTGCGCCCGGGCCGGGCAGCGGCAAACTGGCGACATGCCTTTCTCAGCTATACCATGAATATAAACGGGGTATAAAAGCCGGATATTCAAAATTTGAAACCTTCCCTATCTGGAACCTGCCGCTTAAGCATCCTGTAAATATTGCATACGAAGCAGCCACAACGGATTTGAATGATAAAAATCTAATTGACCATTTTCATCTTGAGTATTACGGAGAATCCACAGTTAACTATAACCGCGATATTGAAATATTCCCTGTGGTGAAAAGAATAATCGAAAAAATTACCGGTGAAGTATCAATGTATCAGTCCCCAACAGATATGGGTGTCAACCGCGCCGGGCTTGCGATTACTGATGATGAAGCATGCCGCGAGGCGGCAAAGCAGGAAATTATCAGGAGATATTTCATAGCATTGTGTGAATATAAAAAAGGTTTTGCCGATGAAGAGACGCCTAAACGCAACAGATTGATTATGAATGAACTAGGTTTGTCTACCGAAGACAGGGAAGTGGTAGCACCGGCGCGCGAGGCTGCCAGACTGGCTAGTGAAAGGAAGAATGGAGTAAAAAGCACAGGGGCTGCAATTATGTTGAAAAGCGGTGAAATAGTAACTGGTAAAGGTTCAGATCTCATGAATGCATCAGCTGCGCTTCTACTGAATGCAGTTAAGAAACTTTCATGCTTACCTGACGATATGCATATTATGGCTCCAAGTATACTTGAACCAATCATAAATATGAAAAGGGATGTTCTCCACAGTAAAAAACCTGTTTTGGACACTGAAGAAGTGCTTATAGCCCTTAGTATCAGTGCTGTAGCAGGAAGCAATGCCGAGATTGCGATTGAGCATATTGAAAACCTGAGGGACTGCGAGGCGCATTCGAATACCATTATTGGTCCAACTGATGAAATGGTTTTCAAACGACTGGGTATAAACATGACCAGTGATCCCGAATATGCCACTAAGGAACTTTTTTATACATAGGAGAAAGATATGATTATACCGAAATCCCAGAAATTTATGTTCTTTGACGACTGGCCGTTTGAATATTCCCGCGGATTTGTCCGTAGGCAGGGAAAACCGGTCAGATATCATGGTAATCCTGTTCTAAAACCGGAATTACCCCATGAGGGAGACAGGGTTTCCTTATATGGGACGATTTTTCACGATGAAGCTAATAACATTTATAAAATGTGGTATCCCGCTTTCAGTGTTGTGCCAAAAACTGTCGCCTGTCTATGCTATGCCGAATCTAAAGATGGATACAATTGGACGAAGCCGGACCTTGACGTTGTTCCCGGAACTAATATTGTCCTTGATAAAACCCATGAGGTCAGGGGACAGAGCATTATTTATGACCGGGAGGAAATCAATCCTGACAGGCTTTATAAATTCGTAAACAGACCAGGGCATACACCGTCAGTGTTTTCTTATGTCTCACCGGATGGAATACATTGGAAGATTCTGGATAAGGCAGCAATAAATGCTGACAGTGACAGCCATCTTGGGTTGATAAGACACCCGGAAACCGGTCTATATATGGCAACAATGAGGAAAATAAAAGGTGATAGGCGGGTTTGGCTCAGTACAAGTATGGATTTTGAGAACTGGTCTGACCCGGTTCTTATTAAAGAGCTTCCCATTCAGCAGAGTATGCAGACTCAGATATACGGCATGCAGATGACCTATTATGGTGCTTTTATTATTGGAATGGTGTCTTACTACAACACCGATGTGAACGACCTTGACGGCTGGGGTAAAATGGAAGGCACCATGGATATTGGTATGGCTTATTCCCGCGGAGGCTACTGCTGGCATGAAAACTTTATAAATGATAGATTTATAAAGGCTTCAGGCATAGGCAAGTGGGACGGACAGATGATTATGCCGGCTTCCCATATAATTCTAAATGATGACGAAATGCGGATTTATTATGCAGGATGCGACCACACGCACAGACCTCCCTATGGAGAGCAAAAGCTTAGTATTGGTGCTGCATCACTGAGACCGGATGGGTTTGTTTATCTTCAGGCAGGGGATGAACCGGCGGAATTGTTTACCAGAATATTTGCGATTTCCGAAACAGATTTTGAAATAAATGCAGATGCCTCAAGAGGAGAGATCCTAGTGGAAGTCTGCGATGGGGAAGGGAAACCTGTTCCGGGATTTGAAAAAGAAAACTGCATACCTGTTAAGGAGGATGGTCTTCATATTCCTTTAAAGTGGAAGGATAATCCGGAACAATCAGAATTATTGGGCACAAGGGTCAGACTAAGAGTTTTTGCCCTTAATGCCAATCTATATTCAATTACTATGCTAAATGGCGAAGAAAATCCGAAATACTGGAAGTTCCGCGAGATTGACTATGCGGATATATTATGGAAAAAGGATTTTCACAGCGACTGACCATTTTGGAATATCACCCCTCCTCTTACGTTCCACTTCCACTGGTAATAAACCCAAGGCTATTTTACACAAAGAGGAAACCCCCGGTTATGCGGGGGTTTCATTGTGTTTCTTAACTTTGTAAATAATTTTTCTGATACTCTCGTGTGAGAGGTTGAAAAGGGAAGCGAGTCCGTCGACTGACAGCCCGTTCAGATACTTTGTATAGATATCCCTGTTCCTTTCTTCTATCATCTGCCTTGTCCCGTTCTTACAACCCCAGCCCAGATGATTGTCATCCGGCACCGGAATATATATTATCTCGCCCTGCACGTATTTCTGCAGCTGTGCGAGTAGGGTGTTAGGCAGTACTTGTGCTCCGTTTTTATACTCCAATGTTGAACCTCCTGAAAAGTCCGTTGCAAAAGACAGCTTAAAACAGATTTGTTGACATATTCAGTTTTTTTACAGCTTCGGCAAACGGGTTAAGCGCGGACATTCAATAGGATAAGAATGTCCTTCTTAGTAATTAACCACCTTTAATATTCTGATCATTTCTAAATTCCCCCTTTCGCCATTTTTGAGGTGTACCATAATTATATATAAACTTTACCTGTCTGGCAACTGGCAACATTGTTATATCAATCTTTACCAGTTTAAATTATCTTCATCTGTTTTGGAATGAAAGAGGAGGGGTGATATTCCAATTTATTGTGATTCTGAAAAAGAAAACCACAAAATATAGTGGTGTGCGTTGACATTAATGGGGGTGTTTGTTAAACTTTCCGTGTATAATATGCATATACTCATATAATGTTGCGGATGTGGCGCAAGAGTATCTACCGGATGGCCGTAAACCGTCCGACTATGAGTGGAATTTACCGGTTTTACCCGGATGTTTCGCTTGTGAACATCCGGTTTTTTATTTTGACTGAAGTATCCATAGGATACCTCGGTCATGGACAGACAGCAGCTGCAGCATTTGACAAAGTATCCGACGGATAACTTGTCAGAAGATACGGGAGGTTGGCATGGCTAAGGTCTTAGTGGTTATGGGAAGCGATTCGGATTATCCGGTTGTGAAAGATTGTCTTAAGATGCTGAAGGAATTCGGAGTGGAATTTGATGCAGAAGTATGTTCTGCCCACAGGACGCCGGAACGGGCTGCGGATATATCAAAACATGCAAAAAACAACGGATATGGTGTAATAATTGCAGCTGCAGGAAAAGCGGCGCATTTGCCGGGAGTTCTTGCTGCTTTCACTACACTTCCTGTCATAGGCCTTCCGATAAAATCATCATTGCAGGACGGCATGGACTCACTTCTTTCAATAGTCCAGATGCCTCCGGGTGTTCCTGTTGCAACTGTTGCTATCAACGGTGCTGTTAATGCAGCGCTCCTTGCTGTTCAGATACTCGCAACAAAGCATGATGAACTCGCGGAAAAATTCAGCGAATATAAGAAAAATATGAAAACAAAGGTTGAAAAAAAGAATTCCAATCTTCAGGATATAATCAACAAAGAGATATAAGGAAGTGTAATGAAAGATTTTACCATGGAAAAGATGAAGGAAGCCTGCGGTGTCTTCGGAATCATAAACAATGACGATTACGATGTCGCGAGGTTTACTTATTATGGTCTTTACTCACTCCAGCACAGGGGACAGGAAAGCGCAGGAATCGCGGTAAAGAACGGAGATACGATTCTTTGCCATAAGGATATGGGACTGGCTAATGAGGTATTTAATAAAGTTATATTGAATCAATTAAAGGGAACTATTGCGATAGGCCATGTAAGATATTCTACAACCGGTGCCAGCGAAGTGCAGAATGCCCAGCCGATGGTATTAAGATACCGCAACGGGAACATGAGCCTGGCACACAACGGAAACCTGGTTAATGCAGCGGAACTCCGCGATGAACTTGAATCACAAGGCGCAGTCTTCCAAACCACGAACGATACCGAGGTAGTGGCAAATCTGATATCTCGGTATAGGGTCTTGAATGATAATATTGTTGATACATTGAAAAAAGTAATGTCAGACATCAGGGGTTCATATGCGATAACAATGATAACCCCAAAAAGGCTGGTAGGCATGAGGGATCCTTTTGGAATCCGTCCATTATGCCTAGGTAAAATTAAAAAGTCTTATGTAATTGCATCAGAAAGCTGTGCACTGGATGCAGTGGGAGCTGATTTCGTAAGGGACATAGACCCGGGTGAAATCGTACTTATTGACCATGACGGAAATATTGAATCGCATCACACAGTTGAGGAAAGCTGCCATAAATTATGTGTATTCGAACACGTGTATTTCGCGCGTCCGGATAGCATAGTAGATGGTGTTTGCGCCCACAAAGCCCGTGTTGAAGCAGGCAGGATACTCGCCAGGGAATATCCGATTGAAGCGGATCTTGTAGCAGGAACACCTGATGGCGGAGTTGACGCAGCTCTTGGTTTTTCCAGGGAAAGCGGAATCCCGTATGGACACGCACTTATAAAAAACAGGTATGTCGGCAGGACATTCATACAACCCGAACAGAACCAGAGGGATTCAGGGGTGTCCATAAAATTCAACCCAATCAGAAGCGAAATCGAAGGTAAAAGGGTAGTGCTGATAGACGACTCAATCGTCCGCGGCACAACCACACGGCAAATTGTTCAGATGCTTAAGAAATTCGGCGCAAAGGAAGTCCATATGAGGATAAGCTCGCCCCCGTATAAATATCCATGCTTTTTCGGGATAGATACTTCAACCAGAAAACAGCTTGTAGCCTCCAAAAATAGTATTGATGATATCCGCGAATTAATCGGTGCCGACAGCATCGGATATCTTTCTCTTGAAGGTTTGCTTGAATCAGTCCACGGAACAAAATGCGGTTTCTGCACAGCTTGTTTCGATGGCGATTATCCAATGGAAGTCCCATACGAAACGGTCAAGAATTCCTGCGGTTGATATTGGAGGATTAAATGAATGAATATAAAAAAGCCGGAGTAGATGTTGAAGCCGGCTACAAGTCAGTTGAATTGATAAAAAAGCATGTTAAAAAAACAATGCGACCTGAGGTTCTTGGAGAACTTGGGTGGATTCGGCGGCATGTTTATGCCGGACCTTAGTAAATATAGAAAAACCTGTTCTGGTTTCGGGAACAGACGGCGTTGGGACAAAGCTGAAGCTTGCGTTTGCGATGGACAAGCATGACACTATCGGCATAGACTGTGTAGCCATGTGCGCCAACGACATTGCATGCAGCGGCGGCGAACCCCTGTTTTTCCTTGATTACATAGCTTGTGGTAAAAACCATCCTAAAAAAATTGAACAGATAATCAAAGGCGTTTCCGAAGGATGCGTTATAGCGGGCTGTTCAATAGTAGGCGGGGAAACTGCCGAAATGCCGGGTTTTTATCCAGAAGACGAATATGACCTCGCAGGTTTTTGCGTCGGGGTTGTCGAAAAGGATGAAATTATCGACGGCACTACAATTAAAGAAGGCGATTCGCTTATAGGTTTACCTTCAACAGGGGTGCACAGCAACGGTTTTTCTCTAATTAGAAACATCTTTGGTGAAACGGCCAAAGACATGAAAAGAATATATGAGGGTATTAATGGTCCCATTGGAGCTGAATTGCTAAAACCTACAGCTATTTATGTAAACACGATTAAAGCTGTAAATGAACAATACCGAATCAAGGGTATAGCTCATATAACCGGCGGGGGATTCATTGAAAACATCCCGAGGATGCTTCCTGATGGACTGAAGGCAACAGTATATAAAGGTTCCTGGCCAATGCTTCCGATATTTGATGTAATTGCCCGTGAAGGCGGCATCAGCGAAAACGGCATGTACAGCACATACAATATGGGTATCGGGCTTGTGCTGTGCGTTGACAGGGCTTTTTCAGATAAAATCGCCCGTAAGTTCAATGGGTATGTCATTGGCATCATAGATAAGGGCGACGGGATAAATATTAAATAACAAGGAGACAAAATGGGTTATCTAAAACTTAAGTACGGATGCAATCCCCACCAGGGAGAAGCAGGACTATCAATGGAAGGCGAACTTCCCATAAATGTTTTAAGCGGTAATCCCGGCTATATAAATTTCATGGATGCTTTGAATTCATGGCAGCTGGTTAAAGAACTGAAACAGGCAACAGGATTGCCTTCAGCTGCATCTTTTAAACATGTAAGTCCTGCCGGAGCAGCAGTCGGACGCCCTCTTACTGAGGAAATGCGCCAGGCGTATTTTGCCGGCAATAAAGAACTTTCACCATTGGCCTGTGCATATGCAAGGGCAAGGGGAGCGGACAGGATGTCATCTTTCGGCGATTGGGCTGCACTTAGCGATGAAGTTGACGAAGCAACGGCGTTACTTTTAAAAAATGAAGTATCCGATGGTGTAATTGCACCGGGATATTCAGATAAGGCCATGGAAATACTGAAAGTTAAAAAGGGAGGCAGCTATAATGTGGTTCAGATAAACCCGGATTATAACCCTGATGGCCCTGAGAATAAGGAAATATTTGGTATAACCTTCACACAGCAATCTAATGATGCAATTCCTGATATGAACAATATCGGAGAGATTGTAACCAATAACAAGCAACTGCCGAAAAGCGTTATCCAAGACATGATTGTTGCTGTGATAACTTTAAAGTATACACAGTCGAATTCAGTATGCTATGTGTATGACGGGCAGGTAATTGGCTGCGGAGCAGGACAGCAGTCAAGGATCCATTGCACCCGGCTTGCCGGTGAGAAAGCTGATATCTGGTGGCTGAGGCAGCACCCGGCAGTACTTGGATTAAAATTCAAAAAGGGAATAAAACGTCCTGAGAGAGATAATGCCATTGACATGTTCCTGCAGGAAGAACTTTCTGCGCAGGAGCAGCAATACTGGGAAACATTCTTTGAAGAAGTCCCTGGTAGGTTGACGAATGAGGAAAAAAAAGAATGGCTATTAAAATTGACTGATGTAACTCTAGGGTCGGATGCTTTCTTCCCGTTCCGCGACAACATCGACAGAGCTTACAGGAGCGGTGCGAGGTACATCGTACAGCCGGGTGGTTCGGTTAGAGATGATATTGTAATTGACGCCTGCGACGAATACGGAATTGTAATGGTCAACACAGGCATAAGGCTTTTTCATCATTGAGGTAATTATGAAAACACATGAGGAAAACTTAAAAAACAGCACTTATCCGGGGCGCGGGATTGTCATAGGTCTTACGCCGAATGGGAAAAGCATTGTTCAGGTTTATTGGATAATGGGCAGGAGCGCCAACAGCCGCAACAGGGTATTTGAAATGGACGGCAGCTTCATGCGTACCAAGGCCTTTGACGAAGTGAAATTAACTGACCCCAGCCTCGTCATATATTATCCAATGAAAAGCATCGGAAGCAGTCATATAGTGACAAACGGCGACCAGACTGACACTATATATAAATATTTGGTTAATAACAGCACTTTTGAAGAAGCATTGTACACGCGCCAGTTCGAACCTGATCCTCCTAACTTAACACCGAGGATCTCGGGAATATCCAATATTGCCTCCATGACTTATAAGCTTTCTATTTTAAAAACAGTAAATAATGATGAGGAATTAGAGCAAAAGTGCTTTTTCTCATATGCAAACTATATTAAAGGAATCGGCCACTGCATAACCACGTATGCGGACAATGGGATTCCGCTTCCGTCATTTGAAGGCGAGCCGTATAAAGTTGCCCTTTTTGATAATATTGATGAAACCATGGAAAAGTTCTGGGGATATCTGGACAAGGATAATAGGGTTTCTCTGGCCGTTAAATTCATCAGTGTAAAAACACACGAAGCTAAGGTTAAGATTGTTAATAAGAACTCATAACGGAGGATAAATTGAAAGTACTTGTAGTAGGTTCCGGCGGTAGGGAACACGCAATAATTAAAAAACTGTCTGACAGCGACAGAGTAACCAAGCTATATTGTGCACCCGGCAATGGAGGAATATCCGACATAGCAATCTGTGCCGATATTAAAGCGACTGACCTGCCGGCAATGAAAGAATTTGCACTTACTGAAAAAATTGATCTTGTATTTGTTGCTTCCGACGATCCGCTGGCGTTGGGCATGGTGGACATGTTCGACGAATGTGGAATAAGGGCATTCGGGCCCAATAAAGCTGCAGCGCTTCTCGAGAGCAGCAAGGCTTTTTCAAAGGAACTGATGAAAAAATACGGCATTCCTACAGCGTCATATGAAACTTTCTGCGATATGGATAAAGCACTTGAATATATTGATTCAATCGGTATGCCGGTAGCTGTAAAAGCAGACGGTCTTGCATTAGGTAAAGGTGCAATAATGGCGCATACCCCGGTCGAGGCCAAGGAGGCAGTCATGACCATGATGCAGGATAAAAAATTCGGAACTTCCGGAGATACGGTTATCATTGAAGAATACCTTGTTGGACGCGAAGCGACTGTGCTTGCATTTTCTGACGGTAAAACCGTTGTTCCTATGGTATCAAGCCAGGATCATAAACGTGCATATGACAATGACGAGGGATTGAATACAGGCGGTATGGGTGCGATTGCGCCAAGCAGATTGTATACGGGAGAACTTCCTAAAATCTGCATGGAAACTATTTTCAAACCCACAGTCCATGCGATGAGCAAAGAAGGCAGACCATTCAAAGGCGTCATATATTTTGAATTAATGCTCACGGAAGACGGCCCGAAAGTAATTGAGTATAACGCCCGGTTCGGAGATCCTGAAGCCCAGGTTGTCCTTCCGCTTCTAAAGAATGACCTCATGGATATTATCGACGCCATCCTGGATGAACGCCTGGCTGAGGTTGATATTCAATGGAATACCGGTGCTGCCGCCTGCATAGTAATGGCCAGCGGCGGTTATCCTGTTTCATATACTAAAGGACATGAAATTTTTGGGTTGGGTGCTGCTAATGAATCAGATGATGTTTTCGTTTACCATGCCGGAACTAATAAAACAGATGGCAGGTATTATACGAACGGCGGGCGTGTACTGGGTGTAACAGCGCTTGGCAGCAACCTTGACACAGCTATTGATAAAGCATATTCTGCAGTTGGTAAAATCAGTTTTACTGATGCCCATTATAGGAAGGATATCGGCAGGATATGAAAACAGGCATTCTTGGGGGTACATTCAACCCGATACATAACGGTCATTTGGAAATGGCTGAGATAGCTGTTGATGTTTTTGACCTTGACGACATCATGCTGATTCCAACCGGTAATCCTCCGCACAAGACAAATGAGGATATGCTTTCAAAATATGAACGATATGAATTATGCTTATTGTCAGCGGTTCGTTATGACAATATTTTTGTAAGCAGCATTGAAGTCGATAGAGAAGGCTATACATATACAATTGATACATTAATGGAACTCGAAAGAATCTACGGTCTTAAAGATGAGCTGTATTTCATAATCGGAGGAGATACAGTTTTCCTGCTGGAGAAATGGAAGAATTTCCGTGAGATTTTTAAAAGATGCAGGTTCATTGCATTTGGAAGAGCAGGTATGGATTTAGCGAAAATCATTCAAAAAATTGAATTACTTGAAACCAAATACGGAGCAGACATCGGGCTTATAACAGCTGATATAATGGATGTAGCATCAAAAGACCTCCGCGAAATGATTAAAAAAGGCGAATCTGTGTCAGGATTCATACCTCCTGAAGCAGAGTCCTACATCAAACGCCATAACCTCTATAAATAAATCACATGCCTTTTTCAGATATTTGATGGATATTTTAATGTTTCACAGTAATTACAGGCTGATTACACAGTTTTTCTACATTTTCTATGTATTATCAAAATATAAAGACGGTATTAGTCACTTAAAATAAATTTGGAGGATTGAAAAATGAAAAAAGTGTTAGCTATTATAATTGCAGTGGTTCTGGTATTCGCACTTTCGGCAACGGCATTTGCTGCAGCAAGCGACAGGGCTAGAGAAGTAACCGGTGAAAACAATGGAAAAGCACTTGGGATAGAAAAACAGGAAAAAACCCGTGAACGTCTGAGAGAATTGTTTGCAATGTATTATCCGGAGGGACTTGAAGATCTGGATGAGATACAAGAGGACCACAGGGAGTTTCATGAGGAAGCAAAGGAAGACAGGGAGGAACTCCAGGGGAAAATAAGGGATGCTTATGAAGAAATCAAGGCGGCCGTCGAAGCCGGCGACCTGACACGGCGTGAAGCGCATGTACAGATTATAAATCTTAGGATGGACATTCGTTCAATGAGAAACGAATTTGACGAAGTGCTTCTTGAGAAAATTGAAGCCCAGGCTCCTGTACATGACAGGATGGCTGAAATAAGAGAGGAAATAAAATTGCTTTTAGCAATCGATCCCGTAGATGCTGACGCAATTGAAACTCTGCTTATAGAGACCCTTGGTTTACTCGAATTGCATCTTGAAAACGATATATATTTCCATGGATTATTCCAGGATATAGCTGAATCCTACGGATACTGATATAAACATATATCCATGTAAAATTCAAAATGGGACGGGAGCCGGAGCTTCCGTCCCATTTGTAAAAATCCCTTTATTGCATCCTCTAGAAATTAGTTAGTATACCTAACTGTTATGTCAAATATTGTTAAATTTGACCAGTGTGGTATAATAACCGTATGGATATTGAGAAAATTAAGAGTGTACTGAAAATTAGTCTTGGGGACAAGAGATATAACCACACAATTCAAACTACTGAAACAGCAATGAAGTTAGCAGAAATTTATGGATGTGACGTTGAGAAAGTAGAAATAGCCGGTCTTCTTCATGATTGCGCCCGGGGTCTTGAATCCGAAGAGCAGTTAATCATGCTTGAAGGAACGGATTTCTATACCGCATTATCAGAGGTTCCGAAGATACTTCACGGCCCATGCGGCGCCATTTTGGCTGAAAAAGATTTTGGAATCGAAGACAGAGACATACTGAATGCCATTGCAAACCATACCTGCGGCAGGCCGGATATGTCGCTTTTGGAAAAAATAATTTTTGTGGCTGATGCAATTGAACCGGGAAGGGATTTCCCCGGAGTTGAAAAACTTCGCAAGACAGCATATAGGGATTTAAATATGGCTGTACTTATATCATTGGAAGGAACACGCCAGAAAATTGAAGAGGATGACGGAATCTGGTATGAGGGCTCTAACGCTGCTTTAGAATATTACAGAGAAAAAATAAAGATTTACCCGGGAAGCCGCCATGTCGTTGATGTTATAAATATGACCCATGAAGGCAGGGGAGTTGCCAGGATTGATGATTTTGTAATATTTATTGATGGAGCAATAACCGGTGAAGTTGTAGAAATAAAAATATTACACAGGGCTAAGAAGTATGCTATTGCTGAAATATATAAAATAATTGAAGCGGCAAGTGAAAGAATTGAGCCATTCTGCAGAGTATACGGATCCTGTGGTGGATGCAGCCTCCAGCATCTTCGTTACGATGTGCAGTTGAAATTCAAGCAGAATTATATAATGGATTGCCTTCAACGCATTGGCGGATTTAAGCAGATAAAAGTATCACCGACAAAGGGTATGAAATTTCCATACCATTATCGAAATAAAGTTCAGTATCCCGTTGCCGACGGTAAAGCCGGATTCTATAAACGAAGAAGCCATAAGATTGTAGAGCATAGGGTATGTGCCATTCAGTTGGATGAAATTAATGAAATAATGAACTTCATGAAACCAATGCTTCCGGACTTTATAAAACATATAGTTTTCAGGAGTGGAACCGAAGGGTTAATGATGATTCTTGTTTCCCGCAAAGCCAGGCCTGACCTTGAAGAGCTTGTTAAAAGTGTTACTGAAAGATACAGTATATTGAAAACTATTGTTGTAAACATCAATCTAAAGGATACAAACACAATCCTTGGCGAAAAGAATAAAGCCCTTTATGGGTTGGGAAAAATAACCGATCGGATGCTTGGGATTGAGTATTCGATATCACCCAATAGCTTTTATCAAATCAATAAGGAGCAGACCCGTTATCTATATACAAAAATCAACAAGATGGCGGAACTGACTGGAAAAGAAACTGTTTATGACTTGTACTGCGGTATAGGGAGCATCGGACTGTATCTTGCGAAAAGGGCTAAGAAAGTTATCGGTGTGGAATCAGTTGCAGCAGCTGTTAAGGATGCCAGGGCTAATGCCAAGGAAAATGGAATCAAGAACATTAAGTTTGTAACAGGCAAAGCAGAGGAAGTATCCGAAGAGTTGATTGAAAAACATGGTAAGCCTAATGTGGTTGTAATAGATCCGCCGCGTAAAGGCTGCAATGAAACTCTCCTAAAATCAATAATGAATATGGCTCCTGACAAAATTATCTATGTATCATGCAATCCTTCCACACTGGCCCGTGATTTAAAGGTCCTTTGTGTAAACAATAGCTATAAACCGGGTAAAGTTCAGCCTGTTGATATGTTCCCGTTCACCAGTCATGTTGAAACGATTTGTTTGTTAAAACGCAAAGGAAGCTAATTACTACAAGCATAATATCCATAATCAAATCAAATAAATATCCTACATCGTCTATGGTTTAGGAACTGTCGCAATTATCAATTGAGAATGGGCAAATATTTCAAAAGAAATTGATATAACAAAAGTATTTTCTATCAGTAATTACTGCATGTATTATTTAATAATGTATAATTCTTTTGTTTAAGACAACTTATAAAATAAATTTAAAAAATTAAAGAAAACCAAATATAAAATTGCAGAAACCCGGCATGATTTCCAAAGCGGAGGTATAGCAAAGGGGCTGTCTGTGAGTGAATAATCTAAGGCGAATAATTAAGGACATAACAGCATGTCATTGTCTTCGCCAGTGTCAAATACCACGATATTACAAGTTAAAAACCGGTAAAAAACAGAGTGAAATTAAAGATGGCTGAAAGTATTTCGACAAAAACACCTAACCTCTTTAGCTGCATTTAATGAAATATATTATTGAGGTATTATCTGAATATTATCAGAGATTCGGATAATGAATAATCAAGTTCAATCTACAGGTTTTCTTTCCTGGATTCTGATATGAGTGATTTAAATCTGCCTTAAAACGAATGGAATCCCCGGCGGCTAATTTGTGTTTTACATTGTTTATGATGATTATGATATTGCCCTTTGAAACTGTAAGAAATTCCTCGCTTCCGGCAGTGTGCGGATCGGCATCATGAGAGCCCTGGGGATCGATTTCAATCATGTAAATTTCGAAACGTCTTTCTGAATTATATGGCAAAACAGGATAGTTCCTGAACCGCCCGTAGTCGCTCTCAAGAGGACTAATTGAGTTCTTTTTTATAACGTCGATTTCTGCCCTCGGCTTATACATTAATTCAGTGAAGGACACCTGAAATCCAGTGGCTAGTTTCCACATCAAAGAGACCGTAGGATTAACATCTCCGTGTTCAATTCGTGCTATCATGCTCTTGCTGACCCCTGTAATTTTAGCGGTTTTCTCTAAGCTCAGGTTTCGTTTTTCCCTTAATGATTTTAGGTTATCTGCAATTATAAGATTATAGTTTTCAGCCATCATAAGCTCCGTTGACATTATAGTGTGTGCTATGTATCATTATATTGACCGTGCTCTTTCTTGTCAAATCATTGAAAGTAACCGGTTAATATATTGTACAAACGTGCAATATAGTATTTTGACACTGGAGATAAGATATTGCCGGATATTTTCCCATTTATTTCATATGTTTTAATAGCGACCTTCACCCCCGGGCCTAATAATATAATGGCTATGACCAAGGCTGGAAATCAGGGCTTTAAGCGCAGTTTTGCCTTTAATATAGGGGTTTTCAGCGGTTTTTTTATTATTATGATGCTAAGTTCTTTATTCAGCTCAACACTACTGAAGTATATTCCTGCAATAAAACCTTACCTTTCATACGTAGGTGCAATGTATATCCTGTTTTTAGCATATAAGGTATTCATAAGCAGTTATAAAGAAGAAAAAGATGGTAAAACAACTAAAAACAGTTATGTCCAGGGAGTTCTTATGCAGTTCGTTAACCCAAAGGCAATACTGTTCGGACTTACTGTTGTTTCGTCTTTTATAGTTCCGTACTATGAAACCATTCCGGTTTTGCTAGGTTTCTCAATTGGCCTCGCAGGCGTCGCCCTTATTGCAACGAGCTGCTGGTCTCTTTTCGGAACCCTGTTCAACAAGCTTATGATAAAGCACTCTAAGCTGCTGAATGCCGCTATGGCATTGCTGCTTGTATATACGGCAATCTCCCTGATTATATAAATTTGAGCGTGCCTGATTTTATGTGAACATTTATTAAATTTTATGTTAAAATTTCTAAAAATCCGGGTAATCATATATAAAAAATAAAAGGTGATTTTGCTATATGGCAATAGGTAAAAAAACAAAAAAGAAAGTTGAAAATCAAAAAGAAAAAAAACGGGTACCCAGGGCGGAATTTCTTAAGGATGTATTGATTTGTTCGCTGGGTGCATACGGAGGACCGGAAGCCCATTATGGTGTATTCACAGACCAGCTTGTTGTAAAGAAAAAATATATAACAGAGGAAGAACTTGTTGAACTGATTGCCCTTAACAGCATACTGCCGGGGCCGACAAGTACCCAGACAATTGTCTCCGTAGGGTATAAAACCGGGGGGCCGGTACTGGCTTTCCTTACTATGATTGTATGGGCTCTTCCCGTGCTCATTGCCATGACGGTTTTGTCATTTCTTTATCAGTTTTTAAGCAACCTAAATGTGTCCGAAGATGTGCTAAGATACATCGGGCCCATGGCAGTGGGATTCATAATTATTGCAGCATTCAGGATAGGCAGGAAGGTCGTTGTTGATAAACTTACTATTATACTTTTTTTACTAAGCGGAATCATAACATATTTTATCAGACAGCCTTGGATTTTTCCTGCGGTTCTGGTGGCCGGGGGGATTGTATCTGTAATTGCAGCAAAGGAAAAACAACTGTGGAATAAGGTTCAGGTTAAGCCTCCGTGGAAATACTTTATTGCATTTGCTGTAATAGCAATCGGCAGTCTGGTAATAGTAAATATTTGGGATAGTCATATAATGGGGTTGTTTGAAAGATTCTACCGTTATGGTTACCTTGTATTCGGAGGGGGGCAGGTTGTTGTCCCGGTCATGCATACTGAGCTTGTAGAGGTCAACGGGTTCATGACGAACCAAGAATTTCTAACTGGTTACGGACTTGTGCAGGGATTGCCCGGACCGCTGTTCAGTTTCAGCGCATATGCCGGCGGCATGGCTGCACGGGGCAGCGGTACTATGTATCAGGTCCTTGGTTCAATAGCTGGTGGCATCGGAATTTTCCTTCCTGGCTTACTGCTGATTTATTTTGTTTATCCGGTATGGGAACAGTTGAAAAAGATAAAAGGCATTAAGATATCTCTTAAGGGAGTTAAAGCAGTTGCCGGTGGACTGATAGCAGTGTCTGCAATTATTCTAATGCAAAAAAGCGGATTCACTTTGGAAAATATTCTAGTGACCGGGCTGACTGCTGGATTGCTTTTAACTAAAAAAATACCTGCGCCGATAATAGTCGTTCTGGCTTTGGTTGCAGGATTTATTATTTGATAAGACTCAAGCATTTGGAAAAACTACTATGCTATAATTAAATAAACAATGATCAGGGGGGTTCTCATGAGTACTATGGATATCGGTATTAAAAATGGTAAGTTCATCAATATGGTTCCGAAGATGGCCAACAGGCATGGTCTTGTGACAGGTGCGACTGGAACTGGAAAAACAGTAACCCTGCAAGTGCTTGCAGAGAATTTCAGTGAGATCGGAGTGCCTGTTTTCCTTCAGGATGTCAAAGGCGACCTTACAGGATTCATAGAACCCGGAAACGAAAGTAAAAGATTCCGGGAAAGACTTGATTTAATCGGCCTTGATAAAACCGACTTTGGAACATTCCCTGTAACGTTTTGGGATTTATTCGGCGAAGAAGGACATCCTGTTCGCACAACTGTGACTGATATGGGACCGCTGATGTTGTCAAAATTACTGGACCTTAATGATGTGCAGACTTCAATTCTTTATACAGTATTTAAATTCGCTGATGAAAACGGTATGTTGCTACTGGATTTCAAGGACCTAATGAGTGTCTTGGATTTCCTTGTTAATAATAAAAAAGACCTTGGCGGCGATATCATAACAATTAATAATTCATCAGTAGGAGCAATCAGAAGGAAACTATTAATTTACGAAGAAGAAGGAATTGAGCATTTCTTCGGTGAACCCGCTCTTGATATTAGAGATCTGATGGTAGTGGACAATCTTGGACGCGGTATGATTAACGTGTTGGAATCTTCCAAGCTCTATACAAATCCCAGCCTTTATTCTACATTTTTACTTTGGCTGCTTTCAGAGTTGTTTGAAGAGTTGGATGAAGTAGGAGACCCTGACAAACCCAGATTGGTTTTTTTCTTTGATGAAGCACATTTAATTTTCAATGATATGCCCAAATTCCTTCTTGAAAAATTCGAGCAGGTTGTCAAGCTTATACGCTCAAAAGGCGTAGGTGTGTATTTCATAACACAAAACCCGCTTGATATTCCGGACTCTGTTCTCGGGCAGCTTGGCAATAGGATTCAGCATGCCCTTAGGGCTTACACACCAAGGGACCAGCGTGCCGTTAAAGTTGCCGCTGATACATTCCGTCAGAATGACAAATTTGATACTGAAGAAGTAATAACCCAGCTTGGCCTTGGAGAAGCATTGATATCCTTTTTGGATGAAGATGGAATACCGGGTATTGTTGAACGGGCATATGTTATGCCTCCGAAAAGCAAGATTGGTCCTGCCAAGGACCAGGAGGCATTGAAAAGATATATTGACATGTCATTTATCGGACGCAAATATGCAACAAGAATTGACAGACATTCCGCATATGAAATGCTGAAGGAAACCGCTGCTAAAAAATCCGCAGACGCGAAACAACCTGAACAAACAACTGTCAGGCAGAGCACGGTTCAAAGGCAATCCGCATCAAGCGGAAGCAAGAGTATTTTAGAATCAATTTTGACAGGGGCGAGTAAAAGAAAGAGCGGGAAGGACACCCCACTCGACAGGTTTATGAAATCCGCTATGTCGTCAATCGGCACACAGGTTGGTAAAAGCGTAATGCGCGGAATACTTGGATCAATTTCCAAATAGTCATAATACTTATACTAAAAATTAGAGTTTTAAAGGGACATTGATTAAGTGTTCCTTTAATTTGAAAGTTATAATAATAACTTAATACTCGATAACTTAGAGTGGATTTGAACAGTTTTTATAATAATATCTACATAAGAATTGAAGATATCTACTCAGTATTATAATATATAGTAGTTATTTAATAATTTATATTTTCGAAGATCGATAGAAGGGAAATTTTTTTAGTTAAGTTAGATACAGGGATTGTTTTTGGGGGGTAAAATGACTGACATAAAAAAACATACGGTTTATTATGAAAAGTTTCTTATGCACTCGCATAATAATCCGGAAAAAACTGCGGCAGTTGACTCAAAAGGACGTAAAGCAACATATAAAGATTTTGTGAATGTCTATGATACCCTTTTGCCTTTCTTTAAAGAACATTCCGTCATGGAGTATGACAGGATAGTTATACTTGCCCAAAATGATATTGACATGGGTTTATTATTGTTGCCGGTTATGGATGCTGCGGTATTGATCCCTATAAATCCAGATATGGCCCAGGAGAAATTTGAATATTATTACGATCTGTTAAGAGTTAGCTATATTCTCACTGATGACCCACTATGTGCAGGTTATAAGGCGGCTGAAAACAAGAGACTTGGAATTATTCATTTCGATATAAGTGGAGAACGTGATGAAATTCTTTGTAAAGTCCGGATGGTGAAAAAGGCTGACAGAGAAAAAGAGATACAACCTCCCCAAACCCCGGAATTTATTATAGTAAGAACTACTTCAGGAACTACCAGCACACCTAAGATAGTTCCAAATACATATTTATCACATGATGCATCCCGTAGGAGAAAAATCAAGGCATATGATTATAATTCATCAAGTATAGTTTTGTTAACTAAACGAGTTTATAATACTTTGGCTACTGATGAAATGCTTATTGTTTTATATGTTGGCGGTATGATAATTATCGGAGATGGATTTAACCATGGTGAATTCTTAGATTTGATTAATAATTATAGAGTGACAATGGTGACAATTCCACCCGCAATTTTGGCTTCATTTGCTGATTATGCAGAAAAAAATAATCTTAAATTAAATACAACTCATCTAAAATATATAAGAGCAGGCGGTGCTCCAATTTCTAAAAGCCTTAAAGACAGAATTGAAGTTATTATGAATGCGCCGGTAATAAAATCATACGGAATGTCTGAGACAAAAAACTTAGTTACTACATATAAAGCTCCGAAAGGAGATAAAGAAGGTTCTGCGGGAGTTACAACAGGTTCAGAAATCAAAATACTAAATAATGAAATAATGGTAAGAAGTGATACCGTATTCAAGGGCTATGAAAATCCAGAAATTGACAACAATGAGTACTTTACAGAGGGTTGGTTTCATACCGGTGATATGGGCTATATAGATAACGACGGATATATTTTCATAACCGGTAGAATAAAAGAAATGATTAACAGAGGCGGGGAGAAAATTTCCCCCTACGAAGTGGAAAGCACCATTATCAGTCATAAAGATATTAAAGATGCGGCTGTATTCCCATACCCAAATAACTATGGTTCAGAGGATGCAGGTGCTGTCATCACTCTTGTTGAAAGAAAAGAATTAAATCTTACTGAACTTAGAAACTACCTAACGGGAAAAATACTACCATATAAAATGCCTACATTACTATATATTGTTGATAAAATTCCCAAGAGTGAAAATGACAAGGTCCAGAGAAAGTTATTATACAATCAGATTAGAGAGATGTATCCTAATATTAATAATGATATATATTATGATGATGGTGTCAATCTGACACTTACAGAGAAATCAATCAGAAGAATATGGAAAAACGTATTAAAGAAAAGTAATATCAAGCTTGATGATAGTTTTACAGCCCTAGGGGGAGATTCGCTCAATGGAGCGGTAGTGCTGAGTGAAATAGAACTAAAATTCAATGTCAGGTTACCGGTAAACACGCTTTTTGAAGGTGGAACTATCCGAAAAATCGCCGAGTTAATAGAGGCTGAAAAGATAAAGAAAATTAATTATAAATTCCTCGTACCGGTTAAGGCATCAGGTAATATGAAACCTTTAATTTGTGTTCATTCAGGAATAGGCGATGCTGTTACGTACAGGCACATAGGCAGAAATATGGAAAAAGACAGGCCGGTATATGCACTTCGTTTCAGGACGAAAGGGACTACGTGGCCATTACCCCTGTCCTTTGAGTATTTAAGCCGGCAATATGTAGATGAAATTAAGAGAATGGATCCCAAGGGCCCGTATTACTTATGCGGAAACTGCTGGGGTGGGGTTCTTGCATTCAAGATTGCATCCATGCTTAAAAGAGATGGATGTAAAGTCGGGATGCTGGCAATGTTTGATTCAGCTCCGAAAAATGAAATGGCCAAAGCCAGGATAAAAGAACATGAGAGTTTATTCAAGTGGATTAAAAAAACAATATCAGAGAGTCTTAGTCAATTAAAACATCATACTTTTAAAGAAAAAATATTGTTAATTATAAGAAAATTTAAAAATGTAATTAATCTTGTTCGTTTGGTTCAGGCTAAGAAAATATATAGACTAGCCAGTAAACGAAACATTAAAATCCTCGGGAAATTCACAGGTAAAGCAGGAGCGCTTGGTTATGCTTATCAGGAATATAAACCTGAATTTTATGATGACAGGTTATATTATTTCAAAGCGCTTAAAGGGAGATCGCAAAATATAAAAAACCGGGAATACTGGTCCGGAATGGCAGGGGATTTCCAATGTATTGAGATGAACTGTCATCATAATGATATGATTATTGGCGAGGACTCAAAAATTCTTACAAAAACTCTGTCAGAAATTATGAGGAAAATGAATGCATAATTTCATCACAGGCCAAGGGAAAAAAAGAAATTTATCAGGAAAGCCTAAAATAGTTAGAGATATAATGTCAGTAATAGCAGCCTTGTATTTAGTTTTTGCAGTTTTGTTTTATCCGGAGCCCATTCTTCACAGAAGCATAGCCTTTGGTTTGTTCTACTTTGTTTTATTTGTCAGTTTTTCCACGCCAGGTGTTAAACGGCATGACAGGGTTCCGGTTTATGACTGGATACTTGCAGGTTTGTCTCTTTCCGTGAGTTTATACATTGGATTAAGTTTCAGAAGAATAATGGACAGAATGGTTTTTGTTGATTCTGTTTCTACAGTGGATATTATGTTCTGTGCAATTGCAATTATTTTACTAATTGAAGGCACGAGGCGAATAATAGGCCCATGGCTTCCCGGGCTGAGTATAATTGCTCTAGCATATATTCTTTTCGGCCATTATATACCCGGTCGATTCGGACACCTTCAATTCAATATTGATTTTATTGTTGACGGTTTATTTTTGTCAAATCATGGCATATGGGGCAGTACGATGGGCATTGCAACCGGTAAAATAATGGTTTTTCTGCTGTTTGGGACAATATTCATATTTACAGGGGCAGGTGATTTCCTCTTTGATTTTGTATCAAAAATTGCCGGTAAGAGCAAAGGCGGAGTTGCTAAGATAGCTATTCTTGCATCGGCGATGTTTGGAATGGTTTCCGGAGGGGCTCTCACTAATGTAACAACAACCGGATCAATGACTATCCCCGCTATGAAAAAAAGCGGCTTCAGCAAAGAATATTCTGCAAGCGTGGAAAGCTGTGCATCAGTAGGGGGAATATTTATGCCCCCCATAATGGGGTCGGTTGCATTTATTATGTCTGATGTAATTGGTATTCCTTATGTTGAAATAGTCCAGCGTGCCATCTTACCGGCAATCGTATATTTTTCAGCACTATTCTTTGCCGTTGATTTCAGGGCTAGGAAGAAGAATATTTTAGGTAAAAACATATCAACAAATGAAAGTTTATGGTCCTTGTTATTGAGAGGATATAACTTTTTTCTACCTTTGGGATTTCTTGTTTTTCGCCTTATGTCAGGGAGAACTGCAGCGAAGGCCGGGCTCGAGACTATTGTATTAATGCTAGTACTAAGTCTGTTTAATAGGAAGAAACCGCTGACATTCAAATTAATTATTAATTCCTTAATTACCAGTGTAAATAGGGGCCTTTTAATAGTTTCAACAATGGCTATGTGCGGTGTTCTTATCGGAGTCATCAACCTAACGGGGATAACTGCAAAATTCAGTTCCTATCTTTTATATATATCTGATATCTCTGTAATACTAACCTTGATAACCATTATGCTGGTTACTCTATTTTTGGGACTTGCGATGAGTATTTCATCCACTTATTTGATAGTTGCTGTCCTTGGTGCCCCAATTCTTATTAGCCTGGGCTTTGAGCAGCTCAGTGTTCATATGTTTATTTTGTTTTTTGCGACAATGGCAACAATAACTCCTCCGGTTGCAATCACCTCGTTTGCAGCAGCTACAATTGCCGGAGCTCCACCGATGAAAGTTAGCTTTTTGTCGATGAAAGTGGGTATGGTAGCATATATTCTTCCTTTTGTTTTTATCTTTTCTCCAGCAATTTTGTTATATGGTTCATTAATAGATATAGCTATTTCCTTTATTCTGGCTATTATCGGGACAGGCATAATTGCTATGGGCATGGAAGGGTGGTTTTTTGGCTTGCGAACAGGTATTCTTACAAGAGGACTATTAATTATATCAGGAATAATGACAGTATTGGGACAATGGATGATTTTGGGAATAGCAAGTGGTGCAACTCTATTACTTTTCATATATAATTTAAGAAAAAATAATCAAACAAAGAAAATGGAGGCTAAGGATGAGAATTCTTAAGAAGGTACTTTGTATCTTAATTATTTTATCAATGTTATTATTTTCCGGATGTAAAAACGTAGAAACACCGACAGAACAAAATGATACATTAGAGTTTGATACAGCTTCGGTAAACACATCATTGATTCACGGATTTCCAAGTGGACTCTGGTTCATGTTGAGTACTGCAATTGCTGAAAGCTTAAATAGGTCTTACAGTGGGTCGTTGATTCAGACATTGCCCGGTGAATCGACAGAAAACCTTTACAGACTAGAAAACTCTTCCGCTGAGTTCGCACTAACACATTCAAGCAGTGCATATGGAGCTGTAAATGGCATTGGTTCTTTTGAAAAGCAATTTACAAATTTATCAGGAATATGTGTTTTTTATCCATCTGCGGCGCAGCTTGTTGTAAAAAAGAAAGCAGGAGCAACATCTTTTTCAGATTTCATTGAGAATAAAATACCATTGAGAATTTCCATCGGCGTAGACCCAAGTGCTGCCAATACAGCATTTTCATTTATTTTGACCGAGTACGGATTGACAGTCAAAGATCTGGAGGATTGGGGTTGCAAGATTTACTTAAAGAATATGTCCGATAGCGAGGAGCTGTTTAATGATGGACTAATTGACGGCATTTTTGTTCAAGCGGGTGCTCCGACAAACGCAGTTGTGCAAATGGCTACAAATACTGATATGGTAATGCTCAATATTGACGATGAGATAATTACGGCAATGTCAGAAAAATACGGATATGGATTATCAACGATATCCGCAGATGATTATTCATTCGTCACAGAAGATACACCAACATTTGTAACTTATACAATATTAGCAGCTGCGGCTGATACATCGAACGAAACGGCATATAAGATGGCTAAATCACTTCATGAGAACCTTGATTATATAAGTACAGTGCATGGAGCCTTAAAAAGAATTAGCCCGGAAGTTCTTGCTATTTACCAAGGCATTCCACTTCATCCAGAGGCTGAAAAGTATTATAAAGAAACAGGTCTGATTGACTAATGAATCATTGATTTAAATAAAGCATTCTTCTTATGTAGTATTGCAGATTAGTACCTTGGCTCAGAAAAGTTTGACCTTATTTCCATTAATTCTGCACAACTGCTATGTTATCTAAATAATATTAGTAATTTGTATGACCTGTAATTAACAAAGTAATTATATTAAAGTGTATAGTACAATATAAAAAAACCCTACAAAGATCTTTGGGTTTATAGATTAATTGATATATTATGAGTAATTCAGGGGGGTGTGAATCAAATCATAAAGACAAACTACTACGAAATTATTAGAAATAATTCTGTTAGATATCCCAAAAAAAAAGCAGTACTATGTGAAGATAACAATGCCGCAGGTTTCACTGACTTTCTTAGTATTTACGGTCCTGTTGCGGAATTTTTAAATAGCAATTCGGTTAATAAATTCGATAGGATTACAATAATAACCAGTGATATTATTAGTTATTGCCTTCTCCTAATACCGGTATTGGACAATGCTACATGGGCGCCGGTGAATCCTGAAACTACATTGGAAAAGGCGAAAGAACAGCTTGCTCTGTATGGAACCTCATATATCATAACCAACGATTCAGAAAATCCTGTGTGCAGGGCTGCAGCTGATATGGGTATTGGAATTATCAATTTCAAGATAGAGGGTGGTTTCTGTACTAGAAAGTGCTTTTTGAAAATCAGTGCAATAAAATCAATTGATATTCCTGACTATAAAAAAAGACCGGACTGTATAGTTATCAGCAGCACTTCAGGAACAACAAGTACCCCAAAGATTGTCCCGATTACATATGAATCACATAATTTAGCAATTAATCGCAAGATAAAAAGACTGGAATACTCAAACAAAGATGTCATGTTGATTTTTACAAAAGTGCACAGGACACAATCTATAAATTCAATGCTTCTGATGCTAAAAACGGGGGGAGAAGCGATTTTCTCAAATGGTTTTAATCATAATACATTTTTAAAGTTCATTGATGAATACAATATAACAACATTTACTGCAACTCCTGCCGTACTTAATTCACTCGCAGATTTTATTGGTGAAAATAATATTACGCTAAGAGATAATAATCTGCGGTTCATAAGATCTAGCGGAGCTCATTTGTCTGATAAACTAAAAAGTTTGATTGAGACAGCACTCAACACAGAGATAGTGATCAGTTATGGTATGACAGAGACAAGGAATATAGCCTGTACGTATAAAACACCTTATGATTATAAAAAAGGCTCAGTCGGCACTTCTTCAGGTGTTATGGTCAAAGTAGAAGAGAATGAGATTCTGGTTAAGGGGAAAACAGTTTTCAAAGGGTATGAAAATCCTGAAATTGATAATTCCACTTATTTTTCAAATGGGTGGTTTCATACGGGTGATAACGGATATATTGATGAGGATGGTTACATTTTTATTACCGGAAGAATTAAGGAGATGATTAATAAAGGCGGAGAGAAAATTTCGCCATATGAGGTTGAAAATGCGATAAGGAAACACCCTCTTGTGAAGGATGTCGCTGTATTTCCTTATCCGGGGACAGCAGGAGCAGAAAATGCAGGGGCAGCCGTAATTCTCAATGATGGAGTACTAGAATTGTCAGACATAAGAAAGTTTTTAAAAGGCAATATATCCCCATATAAAATGCCTTCTCTATTATTCTGTATAGAGGAACTGCCGGTTAATGATAGAGGAAAGATAAACAGAAAATCACTTTATCAAGATATTCAAAAAATAAAGGGGAATGAATTTAATTCAAAGGCAGAAGAAAACTCAAAGCGCAAAAATAGAACCAAACAACAAAAAATAATAAGCAGGATTCTTAGCAATGCATTGAAAAAAGGAACTGTGGGTTTAAATGATAATTTCCTCGATTCGGGAGGGGACTCGCTCAGCGGGGCAGTTGTCCTTTCTGTTTTGGAACGCAAGCTCGGGATACGGGTACCGGTTAATGTTCTTTTTGAGAATGGATCAGTTGAAGCACTTGATGAATATATTACAAATAATAAAGGGTATAAACATCAAAGCCGTCTGCTGGTTCCGGTTAAGTCATCAGGCAGCAAGAAACCGCTTATATGTGTACACTCAGGTACAGGAGATGCTGTAACTTATAGACATATAGCAAAATATATGCCTGAAGACAGACCGGTTATGGCTTTGAGATTTAATATGAAAGCCACAGGTCTGGGGCATCCTTTGACTTTCCCTAATCTTGCCAGGACATACTGCGAAGAAATAAAAAGGGTTTATCCTGAAGGGCCGTACTATATCTGCGGACACTGCTGGGGCGGTGTATTGGCACATCTTATCGCATCACTTCTAAAAGATGATGGTTGTGAAATCGGAATGCTGGCAATGTTCGATTCAGCAATAAAAAAAACAAGTATGGAAAAGGCTGAGAAATCGAATGATTCTGCTGAAAGGATAATTAAAGTATTTAAAGGAAGTTTAAAGTACATTGGTGAAGTAGGCTTTAAACAGAAGATAAAGCTAATAATTAAAAAAGCATTAAGCTTTTTTAAATTAATAGCTCTGTTGCAGGCACATAAAATATATGCAATAGGGATAAAGCGGGGAAACAATCTGCTAATGAAACTTTCCGGTCGCATAGGAGCATTAGGATATGCCTCATCAAAATACTTCCCCAAGCCTTATAGCGGTAGAATCCATTATTTTAGAGCAGTCAGGGGGGGGAAGCAAAAATCCAATAAAATTGACTTTTGGGAAAGCATGGCTGATCATTTCATCTTGGTAGATATTAATAGCTATCATAATGCAATGATCACCGGAGAAGATGCCCGGATATTAAGCGGTATATTAGCAGACATCATGGAGAATGCAGATGCGTAAATTCATAACCAGCACCGGTAATAAGAGAAGCCTTTATGGAATTCCCCTATATATCAGGGATGTCATATCTATCATTGGTGCTCTTTATCTTATTTTTGCGGTTTTGTTTTACCCTCAGCCTATACTTCACAGGAGCATAGCCTTTGGCTTCTTTTTCTCAATCATTTTTTTAGGTTATACAACCCCAGGGATTAAGGATAAAGGTAAAGTGCCTTTTTATGACTGGGTATTGGCCGCTCTGTGTATCGGGGTTAGTTTGTATATAGGCTTAAATATTGGAAGAATAAGTTCGAGACTGGTCTTTGTTGATGCAGTAACAGTTTTTGATATTCTTTTTGGTATTATTACATTGCTTCTGCTGATTGAGGGAGGCAGACGGATCCTTGGGCCGTGGCTTCCCGGAATAGGCATAGTTGCATTGGCATATATAATATTCGGACATTATATTCCCGGAAAATTCGGGCATTTAAAGTATAGCGTTGAGTATATTATTGACGGACTGTTTTTAACTGATTACGGAGTTTGGGGAAGAACCATGGGGGTTGCAACAGGGAAAATCATGGTATTTATGATGTTTGCGACTCTACTTCAAACCACAAAAGCAGCCGATTTCCTTTTTGCATTTGTCTCAAAAATTGCAGGCAGGTATAAAGGCGGCATTGGGAAAGTTGCGGTAGTGGCATCGGCACTGTTCGGAATGATTTCCGGCGGGGGGCCTACTAATGCTACAACAACTGGTTCAATGACAATACCTATTATGAAGAAAAGCGGGTTTTCCAGTGAATATGCAGCCTGTGTGGAAAGCGCCGCTTCGGTAGGGGGTGTATTCATGCCTCCAATAATGGGTTCCATGGCTTTTATCATGTCTGATATTGTAGGCATACCATATGCCGACGTCATAAGGCGTGCAGCACTGCCTGCACTGATTTATTTTGCTGCATTATTTATGTCAATTGATTTCAAAGCGAGGAAAAGCAAGATCGACGGATCAATAAAACCGCCGGCAGATTCAATTTTTAAGTTAATTATTAAGGGGTACAATTTTTTTATCCCTTTGGCATACTTAATAACAAGGCTTATGATGGGCAGACCTGCCGCCAAGGCAGGTCTTGAAACAATAGGACTGATGATAGTCATAGGGGTGCTTAACAGAAAAAAACCACTGACAATCAAAATTCTTATTGATACTTTGAAAAAAGCTGTCGGCAGGGGAACTATGATTGTTGCTACTATGGCAACCTGCGGGATACTTATCGGGGTTATAGATGTTACTGGCGTTGCTTCAAAACTTAGCGCATATCTGTCTTCAACAGCAGATGTTTCAGCTTTACTGACAATAATAATGGTGATGCTGCTGACATTATTCCTCGGGTTGGCTATGAACGGGTCCTCAACTTATCTGATAGCAGCGGTGCTGGGAGCACCTGTCTTAATTGGATTGGGATATGAGCCTCTTAGTGTTCATATGTTTATAATTTTCTATGCAGCCATGGCTACGGTGACTCCGCCTGTTGCGCTCACATCTTATGTCGCTGCCACTATTGCTGGTGCGGATCCGACAAAAGTAGGATGGATGACCATGAAGGTGGGTCTAATTGGATATATACTGCCCTTTGCTTTTATTTTTAATCCGGCAATTCTTCAAATAGGTTCATTTTTAGAGGTGCTGTATGCATTTGGTACAATATTCATTGGGACAGGGATTCTGGCAATGGGGCTTGAGGGGTGGCTTTTTAATATAAGGACTGGATTTTTTATCCGGATACTACTCATTGCATCCGGAATAATGGTTATGGTCGGGCATGTTGCAACAATTCTTATTGCAGCAGGTATTCTGGTTGCAATAATGGTATATGGTACTATTAATATGTCTTATATTAAAAATAAGAATAAGGAGATAAAAGATGAAAGGAATTAGAAGGTTTCTGGTTTTCATTTTGACTGCAGCAATAATTTTTACGGCTGGATGCGGAATCAAGGATGAAGATACAGCCAAAACCACTGGTACAGATGAAACGGAGTATTCTGCCATAACTACAACCCTTGTTGGGGGAAGTCCAAGCGGTGTATGGTTCATGCTCAGTACAGCAATTGCAGAAAGCCTGGGGAAAACATATAGCGGATCTATTATGCATCCGACACCAGGGAATAATTATGCCAATCTTTTCAGGATAAATGATTATGAGGTTGAATTTGCCCTGACACATTCAAGCCTGGCATTTGACGCTGTCAATGCAAAAGGTCAATTTGAAGAAAAATTTGAAAACATAGGTGCAATTGCCTCCTTCTATCCATCGGTAATGCAACTTGCATTTAAGAAGGATTTGGGAATAGAGACGTTCCTGGATATTATTGATAACAAAATACCTGTTAGGATGTCAATAGGTTCTGACGGCGGGGTAGCGCATAATACACTTATGAAGCTGCTTGGGGAATATGATTTGGCAATTGAGGATCTTGAAGAGTGGGGATGCAGGATTTACCTAGCAGGCAACAAGGACAGTGCCGAACTTTTTTCGGATGGAGTCATTGACGGTATGTTCAAAGTGGCATCAGCTCCAACACCAACAATGACTCAGACAGGCTCAAATGAAGATATGGTTTTTGTGAAATTTGAAGAGGAGGTTATACAAAAGCTAGTTGATAACTGCGGATACACACCAATCAATATACCGGCCGGAACTTATAAATTCGGAATGGAAGATGTAAAGTCTGTTACGACATTTACAATACTTGGAGCATCACTGCAAACATCCGAACAAAACGCCTATATGGTTACAAAGGCTATTTGTGAGAACCTGGAATATATCAGCACGGTGCATTCTTCACTTGAAGGAATTTCCCTTGAATCATTGGTTATTGACATGGGCATGCCTCTGCATCCCGGTGCTGTCAGATATTACAGGGAAATTGGTTTGATTGATTAAGTATAAATGAAGGGATTATACAAATATAAAACGACAGAATGCAAATTTCATTCGATTATTTATATATGAAAGCGAGAGCAAAAATGAAAAATAAGATAAGAATATCTCTAATCTTGCTAATTATCGGTTCAATTATGATGTTTTCCGGCTGTAGCAAAAATGAGACGAAGAATACTGTTGATAATACAGAATTTGATTCTTCGGCAATTACTACTGCGTTAGTACATGGAAATCCAAGCGGAGTATGGTTTATGCTGGGAACTGCAATTAGCGAAAGTCTGAGCAAATCCTACCCGGGATCTATAATGCATGCTAATCCCGGGCAATCAGCTGCGAATCTTTTTAGGTTGAATGATAATGAAACAGCATTTGCTTTGACTCACAGTTCACTTGCCTATGAAGCTATCAATGGATTGGGACAGTTTGAGGAGATAATGGACAACATGGGGGGAATTGCAGTTTTTTATCCGTCCCCTCTGCAATTTGTCGTTAAATCTGATAAAGGTGTTACTACTTTCGATGATTTCATCGATAATAAAGTTCCGCTGAAACTCTCTCTATCATCCAAAGGGGGAAATTCTGAAATTGCTTTTTATAATTTAATCAGTCTATACGGACTGACTAGGGAGGATTTAGAGGGCTGGGGATGCAAATTTTACTCAATTGGTCTAAGGGACAGCGGTGATTCTTTTACAGACGGCGTGATAGACGGACTTTTCATAATGGCATCAGTACCGACGCCAACCCTGCAGCAAATGGCTACAAATGCAGAGTTGACTATGATTTCCATCAGTACGGATAAAATAGATGAACTCAAAGAAAAACATGGGTATAATGAATTTGATGTTCCGGTGGGAAGTTATGATTTTGTTATTGAAAATATTGCAAGTTTCACTACATATACTATGCTTGGCGCTTCATTGCAAACTTCAGAGGAATATGTGTATAAGGTTACTAAATCTTTGGTAGAGAATATTGACTACTTAAAAACAGTTCATTCTTCTCTGGCAAATGTATCTGCAGAATCCTTTATAATAAATCTGGGTATGCCCATGCACCCGGGAGCTGAAAAGTATTATAAGGAAATTGGTTTAATTGACTGAAACACATTTTGAAGTCATTATAATTCCATGCGTTAATATTAAACAAAATATTGATGTATCCGAATATATAATATAGAATACTAAGGAAAGTTCGAATGCAATAATAGGTAATAATTCTAAGCTGGAAGAAAAAATATCAATGATAAGGTTTGGTTCATTTTATCTAAGCATATATTATTTGGGGGGAAATGTTGAAAAACAAATCATTGGTATTTTATAGCAAAATTAGGGATGTAATGAAAAAAGACCCAGAGAAGATTGTAATTGCAGACGGACATGGTAATAATGCCGGCTATTCGGATTTAATCAATACTTTCAATGCCCTGAAATCTTATTTTAATAAAAACTATATAACGGACTGCGATCGAATATGTATTTTATCTAAAAATACAATCAGTTTATGTCTTTTAGCTCTTCCTGTGATAACTAATGCGACCATGGTTTGTCTGGATCCCGAGCTGTCTGAAGATGATTTTGAATATTACTTTAATCTGCTCAGTGTTAGTTATATATTGACTGATAATCTGGAATCCGCAGGATGCAGGGCTGCTTTGAATAAAGGCATCGGGATTCTTAATTTTGAAATCAACGGAGGTTTCAATGAAAGGGAATGTAAATTTAAAGTTGCATCTGTACGCAAACTTGACATAGAAAAACTTGTCAGAACCCCAGGGCTTGCTTTTGTCAGTACTACTTCCGGGACTACCAGTGTTCCGAAGATTGTCCCAAAACCTTACAAAACATATGACACCTTTTTAGATAAAAAAATATCATTCTTCAACTATTCAACTGAAGATACTGAGTTAATAACAGGTAAAGCGTTTAAATCCATCTCATTACATGGAATGCTGACCGCGATTTGTACTGGCGGCAGGGCGGTGATGTTAAATGGTTTTATGCATAGTGAATTCAGCAGCATTATCAAAGATTACAATGTTACAATTATAAATACTAATCCGGCAGTTCTATCGTCATATTCGGTCTATGCAAAAGAGAACCAGATAGATTTCACCGATTCATCAATTAGAATTATAAGATCAAGCGGAGCTCCGCTGCCTAAAAATATCAAGGATTTTTATGAGGAACGGAGTTCTGCAAAGGTTGTTGACAACTACGGAATGACAGAAGTCGCTGTTATTTCATGTACTTATAAAGAACCGAAAGGTTACAGGGAGGGTTCAGCCGGGATATCATATAATTTAGAGGTTAAAACCCTTGACGGAGAAATCCTGGTAAAAGGAGATACCGTTTTTGATGGTTATGAAAACAGTGATATAGACAATAATGATTACTTCATTGACGGATGGTTCCGTACAGGCGACATGGGATATGTTGATGAGGATGGATATATTTTCATTACGGGCAGGATTAAGGAAATGATTAATAAAGGCGGTGAAAAAATATCGCCATATGAAGTAGAGAAGATAATTCTTACTTATGAGGGGATAAAGGAAACTGCTGTTTTCCCATTTATAGATGATTATGGTCAGGAGGATATAGGATGTGTCATTGTAACTGAAAGAAAAGATGAATTATCGTTAGAGAAGCTTCGCAAATATCTAAGTACAAAATTAAAGGCATATAAGCTGCCGGCTAAGCTCTTCAAAGTAGATGAGATTCCGCGAAGCAGCAATGAAAAAGTGCAGAGGAAACTTCTGTACAAACAATTGGCAACACTTTACCCTGAACAGGATAGGAAGAAAAACGTAACCGAAAAACAAACTCTATCAACTACTGAGAAACGTTTGGGCAGAATCTGGAAGAGGCACCTGAAGAGAGGTCGGATTAATCCGGATTCTGCTTTTATTGAGCTGGGCGGGGATTCATTGAATGGTGCGATTGTCCTGAGTGCAATTGAGGATAACTTTGGTATTAAGATTCCTGTTAATTTACTTTTTGAAAATGGAACCCTAAAATCAGTTGCCCGTTATATTGATTCCGAAAAGGAAAAAAGTAATGAGCCACTATTCATTGTGCCGGTTAAATCATTAGGCAATAAAAAACCTTTGATTTGCGTTCATTCAGGTTTAGGAGATGCCACCACGTACAGGCATATAGGAAAATTTATGGAAGAGGACAGGCCTGTATATGCCATTACATTTAATATGGCGAAAAAAGAATGGCCGAATCCGCTGTCGTTTGAATTCCTTGCGCAGACATATGTTGAAGAAATAAAGCGGTTTGATCCAGAAGGCCCATACTTTTTATGCGGCCACTGCTGGGGAGGGGTTCTGGCTTTCTGTATAGCATCCGAACTAAGAAATAGGGGTGGAGAAGTCGGGATGGTAGCTATGCTTGATTCTGCGGCTAAAAGAACTGCAGGGGAAAAAGGAGACAGAAACAGGTATGATATGCTGTGGGCATCATTTAAAGAAGAAGTAGCTAAAAGCATTAAGCTAATGATGAAAATGCCGATTAGAAAAAGACTTAAATACTTTTTTAGGAAATTCAGTAATGTTATTAATTATGTTAAGTTAAAAAAAGCTAAAAAAGTATATGGTTATGGATTGAAAAAGAAAAATTCACTGCTTATTAAAATTGCCGGCAAATCCGGAATCCTCGGTTATGCATATCAGAATTATAATCCGAAGCATTATAATGGAAAGATAATCTATTTCAGATCTGTTGGAGATTCAAAGAAGTTAAATGATTTCCATGAATTCTGGAAAGGTATGTCTGATAGTTTTATAAAAGTAGATATGGATTGCCGGCATAACGATATGGTTATAGGTGATAATGCAAAGAAGCTTTCTGAAAAATTGACAGTATTCATGGAGCGTGCGGATGTTTAAATTCATTACCGGCAGCGGTGAAAGACGTTCGCTTAACGGAACTAATAAAATTATCAGAGATAGTATTTCCACATTAACAGCTCTATATCTAATTTTTGCAGTTCTTTTTTATCCGGAGCCTATCCTGCATAAAAGCATAGCGTTTGGGTTGTTTTATTGTGTTATTTTCATAAGTTATTGTACGCCCGGTGTGAAGGCTATTGCAAAAATACCATTATATGACTGGGTGCTGTCAGGCCTGTCTCTTTCGGTAAGCCTGTATGTTGGCCTTAATGTTACCCGTTATATTAATAGGATACGTTTTTATGATCCTGTTTTATTTATGGACATAGTGTTCGCAGGGATAGCAATATTCTTATTATTTGAAGGGACAAGAAGGGTGATAGGCCCTTGGCTCCCCGGGCTCAGCCTTATAGGGCTTTTATACTTTGCCTTCGGACATTTTATTCCGGGTAGGTTCGGACATTTTAAATTAGACATAAACTATATTACCGATGGCTTATTCATGGGAAGCATGGGTCTTTGGGGACTGACCATGGGAATTGCTACAGGCAAGATTATGATTTTCTTGCTTTTCGGAACTTTGTTCAAAAATACAGGGGCAGGGGATTTTCTTTTTGATTTTCTATCAAAAATCGCCGGTAAGAGCAAAGGCGGAATAGGTAAAATTGCAATAATGGCATCAGCGATGTTCGGGATGGTCTCAGGAGGCCCGCTGACAAATGCTACAACAACAGGGGCTATGACAATACCTGCCATGAAGCGTAGCGGATTCAGCAGTGAATACGCTGCCTGTGTCGAAAGCTGTGCTTCCGTAGGCGGAATTTTCATGCCCCCCGTTATGGGTGCTGTAGCCTTCATTATGTCTGATGTGGTTGGAATTCCCTATTTTGAAGTTATTAAAAGAGCCATATTGCCTGCTGTAATATATTTCACTGCGCTTTTTTTCGCAGTTGATTTCAGGGCTAGGAAAAAGGGAATCGGCGGAGCAGAGAAAATTACTAAAGAAAAGTTCATGAAACTTCTGCTAAGGGGATATAACTTCTTTATTCCTATCGGATATTTGGTTTTCAGGTTAGTAGGAGGAAGGACAGCAGCTAAAGCGGGACTGGAAACAATAGTACTTATGTTAGTGCTGGGTCTTTTTAACAGGAGGAAACCACTTACATTTAAAATTGTTTTTAATTCCTTGAAAGAAGCGGTCAATAGAGGGACTATTATTATTGCGACACTAGCAATGTGCGGGATTTTGGTGGGGATAATAGACCTGACGGGGCTTCCCGCAAAATTAACATCCTATCTTGCCTATGTAGCGGATTTCTCGATTGTCATGACACTGATAGTTATTATGGTTGTCACTTTATTCCTCGGGCTCGCAATGAACATATCTTCAACATATCTCATAGTGGCAGTGCTTGGCGCACCTATCCTGGTGTCAGCCGGATTTGAACCGTTGAGTGTTCATATGTTTATACTGTTCTTTGCAGCAATGGCAACGATAACGCCTCCCGTTGCGATTACGTCATATGCCGCTGCAACTATTGCTAAAGCAAAGCCGATGAAAGTTGGATTTATGTCTATGAAAGTTGGGCTTGTGGCATATATCCTCCCATTTGTTTTCATTTATAAACCTGCGCTTCTTTTATATGGGACAGCATGGGAAATGCTTTTTGCATTTATCTCTGCTGCCGTTGGTACTGCAATTTTGGCCATGGGTCTTGAAGGATGGCTTTTTGGAACATCACCCGGTTACTTAACCAGATTTTTACTGGGTTCCGCTGGAATACTTATAGTAGTTGGAAACTGGCAGTTAATGGCTTTTGCTGCGGTAATTCTATTATTCATATTAATTAAAGTAATATTTGAGATAAATAAAAATAAAAAAATAGCGGAGGTAAAAAATGAAAAAAGCTAAGATTATTCTCATGATTATCCTAATTCCTGCGATTTTGCTTGCAAGCGGATGCAAAACGGACACTGCAAATGAAAATGATGTTGCAGTTTCAACATCAATAGTGCATGATTCATCATCAGGCGTATGGTTCATTATAAGCACCGGAATTGCAGAATGTCTTTCTAAAACTTATGAGGATTCTGTTATGCAGGCGACACCGGGAGAACCGATGTCGAATATTTACAGAACAAATGAAAATGCAACTGATTTCGGGATTACACACACCAGCAAGGCGTATGAAGCAATAAACGGAACAGGGCAGTTTGAAGAGAAGCAGGATAATGTAAGCGGAGTCATGGTTTTTTATCCTTCATCAATTCAATTTGGTTTAAGAGAGGAGTTGGGTGTCACTTCACTAAAGGATTTCTTAGACAGGAAAGTGCCTTTGAAGCTTTCCATAGGATTGGCAGGAGGAAATTCGCAATTTGTTTTCCAGCAAATGCTGGCTTATTACGGCCTTACTTTAGAAGACCTGGAGGAATGGGGATGTAAATTCTATAATAAAGCTTTTAAAGATACAGAGCAGATGTTTGCAGACGGGGCAATAGACGGGTTTTGGCTGATGGCAGGTGCTCCGACCAACATAATTGTTCAAATGGGAATTAACTCAGAGCTTATGCTTGTACCGTTTGAACAGGATCTGCTGGACTCGATGGTTGATGATTATGGTTTTTCTTATAGCATTATAAAGAAGGGAACTTATGCTTTTGAAGATAATGACATAAACAGCTTTGCTGCGAGTTCAATGTTGATAGCATCAAAAGAAACTTCTGAAGATACCGTATATAAAGTTACAAAGGCTGTATGCGAGAATATTGAATATATGAGCAGTGTTCATGCAGTTTTGAAAAACTTCAGCATGGAAACCATACTAGAGGGAATGAGTATACCGTTACATCCAGGAGCTGAAAAGTATTACAGGGAAATCGGGCTTATTGACTGATCTTAATAACAGCTGAAATCAATACGGAGTACCACCCGGTACTCCGTATTTTTAAAATATTGAAATGCAATTATTTTATTATGTCGGTTTCGGGGTAGTATGCATACCAAGCGAACCACATGACATCGAAATGTGTTAGTGAACTGAGAGATTCTCCATTGGTGGATATGCCGTTTGAAGCCCACTGTACACCTCTGTTGTCAATTATGTTGCCGTTAGCTAAAGAAAAGTCTAGGATCTGACCATTAAAGACTGAATTAAATACACGTACAGTCTTTAAATTCTCATCAAAAAATGCAACAATTTTCTGACCGCCGATTATAAAATTATAAACTCCGTTTTGTTTTACTAAATCCGGGTCAAGCGCTGCCCTGAATTCTTTATATTTAATTCCTACAACTATTTTCTTGTCAATAAAAGTCCCGTCGTTCTCATTAATGACCTTATACATCGGTTCGCCGTTTGTATAATATGAACCGGGGCTTTCAGTGTCATATGTACCATATGGGTCCGTGAAATAATCCCTTTGGTATCCTGTTTCAAGATTCAGTACAAGGGCATTAGGATATGCTGCTTTTGCATCGGCCCAATCAGCCCAGTATACAGGGCGCGTGGTAAGTTCGCTGCCTTCAAGGCTGCTGTCAATTGCAATCCCGAGAATCTGTGGAATAATGGAATCAGTCTTCCGGTCATACATAACCAGATTTGAATTTACCAGCTTTCCCGATGTGCCATAGGTATTGTCTGCATGTCCGGCGATATCGCCTTCATAGCCAATTACAGAGCCTGTTAAGGGACAATAAGTTATCGATAGGGCATCCCCGTCAATTGTTTCATTTACTATTTCATGCCAGACCATTATTTTTTGCGGGAATATATAGGTGTTTTCTTCGGCTTCAAGGATAAATACTTTATCTTTGTCATCCAGAAAAAGCACTTTATCCGCTTTCGAATATTTTGGATCTTCCAGTGGAGGAATCCTGTCTTTTGGAAGCAGGCTTAGTAAATTCTCATTCAATGCTTTATAAGAAAAATTTTCTTCCATGGATGGCGGGCTGCTGATTGCTTCAGCAGAATTGTTTTTATCTGAAGTTTTCCAGCTATTTATTAGCAGGAATCCCAAGACGGCAATTACTACCGTAATTATTATGATAATCAGATATTTTATCTTCATGATAATCACCTCAGTAGATAATTACCCCGGGCTGAATAAATATATATTCGATGGGAGCAGATTAACCTTTAATCAGGTTATATTATACATCAATGACATGATGTTAATCCGTAATGGCTATGGGTAGATTATTAATATCAAGAAATAAGGAGACGTCATTATGCCATTTAGTCCATATTTAAATTTTAATGGAAATACAAAGGAAGCAATGATGCTGTACAAAGAAGCATTTGATGCCGGGGAACCTGATATCATGCTTTATAAAGATATCCCCCCGAGTGAAGAATACCCTATAACCGATGAAACAAAAGATCTTGTTATGCATGCTGAAATGAAAATTAAAGATACATGGTTTATGTTTTCAGACGCTCCGGGTATGGAATCAAATTTCGGCAATAGCCTTACGCTGCTTTACTCTTCTAAGGATTTAGATGAAATGAAGAAAGCTTTTAAGGTTCTTAGAGAAGGTGGCAGAGTGAAAATGGAACTGCAGAAAACCTTCTGGAGTAAATCATACGGCTACCTGGTTGATAAGTTCGGTGTCGGCTGGCAATTCAACTTAAATAATGAATAATCCTACTTACATTTCAACCAATCTCATTTTGGGAGTGGCTGACTCATTGAAAAGGCATCACCCTATAGTGTTATTTATCAGCATATAGTAATTATAAAGTGTGATTTACAATTTAGGTTAATTCAATTAGCAGGTCATATGTTAGAATATTGTGTGTGGCTTAGAACACTAAAAAATGATGGATGGATAAATGAATTATTATAAAAAAATGCAGCTGCATTATTTGCACGGCGGAAATCTAAAGGTACTACTTAAATTATTATTTGATAATAAATTCAGAATTAACCTTAAGAAGCTACCCATTTTGTTTGCACTTCTTATTTCAAATATATTGAACTTACCCTTTATCTTATTGCAAAAACTTTTCTTCGGGCGCAAAATAAGAAAAACAGAGATTAAAAAAGACCCGGTCTTCATAATAGGGCATTGGAGAAGCGGAACGACTTTATTAGCAAATCTTCTGACACGTGACGGACAGTTCGGTTTCTTTAATATTCTTCAGACATATCATCCGTCAACATACATACTATTAAAACCGTTCATGCATTTTTTCGGTAAAATGGTTATACCGAAACAAAGGCCTCAGGACAATATAAAGCTTGCAATTGATCTTCCCCAGGAAGAGGATTATGCTGTAGCCAACAGATGCGTATACTCTATGATTCACATGCAGACATTTCCCTTCAATTATAAGACTTACTTTCATAAATATGGTATTTTCGATGGGATTAACGATGATGAATTGGCAAAATGGAAGAAGGTATATATCAATGAATTGAAAAAGGCAACTTTTTCATCAGGCGGTAAGCAACTGGTGGTAAAGACACCTATAAATACAGCAAGGATAGAAGTACTTCAGGCTATGTTCCCAAATGCCAAGTTTATTCATATTCACAGGGATCCTTATAGAGTCAGTTTGTCAACAAAGAAAGCCTACAGGACCATGTTCCCGCTTTACGACCTCCAGTACATCGCGACTGAGGAGGAACTTGAGAGGGTTCAGCTTGAAGTTTATGAATCACTATACAAGAAATACTTAAAGGAAAAACACAATATCCCGGAAGGAAATTATCATGAGATCGGATACGATGATTTGATAAGGGATCCGAAGGGAACACTGGAAAGTCTATATAAGAATCTTTCAATCTCAGATTTTGATAAAGCTCTTCCAAACATCAAGAAGTTTTTAGATAGCGAAAAGACTTATAAACTAAATAAATATCCATATGACAGGGAATTCCTTATAAAAGTCAGGGACAGACTCGAATTCGCATTTGATGAATTTGGTTATTCAAAAGAACTACCCGTCGATAAAAATGTAAAAGGCTGATTTATAAGGTTAAATTATCTGAATGTGTTGATTCTATTATGAGGAGAAGGTTATTAGTATTAAATATCTACTTTACAGAAGACCATTTAGATTTATATTCCCCGACAAGCTGCATCTCCAATTGGTTTACAGATTCAGAATGGGCCATAGGTTGAATCTAAAAGCCCCCGGATCATTCACGGAAAAAATACAATGGTTAAAACTTTATGATAGGAATCCTTTATATACAGTCCTGGCTGATAAGATTGAGGCCAGGAAATATATTGAGGAAAAAATTGGCGCTGAATACCTGATCCCATTACTCAACACATATGACAACACAGATGAAATCAACTTTGACGAACTGCCTGAACAATTCGTTCTTAAATGCAATCATGATTCCAAAAGTAAATATATATGCAGGAAAAAAGATCGGGAAGAATTCAATGCCTCGCTTTTGCTCCTTTCTAAAAGATTAAAAGCCAATTACTATTACTATTTCAGAGAATGGGCATATAAGAAGATTAAGCCCCGAATACTCTGTGAAAAATACCTGGAAGACTCAAAAACAGGGGAACTTAGGGATTATCGGTTTTACTGCTTTAATGGAAAGGTTAAGGTCATCGGGGTCGACTATGACATCATCAAGGCATATAAAAGAGCATTGTTTACACCTGAATGGAAATTCCTTGACGTAAGGTATAAGCACTTAAAGGGAAAAGAAGGTGACATCAAAAAACCGGTACAGCTTGTTAAGATGATTGGGTTGGCTGAGACTCTTGCCGACAGAATTCCATTTATTAGAGTTGATTTTTATATTGCAGACGGAAATATTTACTCCGGTGAGCTGACGCTTTACCCGAGCGGCGGATATTCAAAGTTCGAACCAGCGGGATTTGATTATGAGATGGGGAAGCATCTGGATTTGCCCTTAAAAAATCGAATAAGTGTCCGGAAAAAACATTCATGAACATACTTAATAAGAGAAGGTGCATCAACATTCCCATACACCAGACTTGCATTACAGGGTCTAGCGCTGAAAAATAATTAAAAAAGTTCGTATTCTACAATAAATTGTGGTAATTAAAATAAATTATCCAATATATTGTATTTGCCATTAACAAACGTATGTGGATTTGATATAATCAATCGTGTGTTTATATCGAGAACATATTAAATAATTCAAGGGGGGAAAGTAATGAAAAAAGTATTAGCAATCATTCTTGCAGTCGCTCTTATGGCAGCGCTATTTGCAGGATGCCAGGGCGGAGGGAAAATCAATCCCGATACTCTGGAAGTGCAGTTGATTCCGTCAAGGGACGCATCTGTTTTGGATGCACAGAGAAAACCTTTGCAGGATCTACTGGAAGCAGAACTTGATATGCCTGTTAATGTAACAGTCGCAACAGACTACAATGCTTTAATAGAAGGAATGGCATCAGAGCAGATTCATGTTGGATTGTTGGCTACAACAGCATATGTTTTAGCAGCTGATGAAGGGCATGCCGAAGCAATCCTTAAATCACTGAGGTATGACGTTGATGACATGGGTGTCCAGCAAAAAGATAAGCCGATGGTCAGCGGCTATTATTCACAGCTAATAGCTCATAAAGACAGCGGGATAAGCAGTGTTGCAGATTTAGCGGGTAAGAAAATTGCGATATCTTCATTTACATCAACATCAGGTTTTGTATGGCCGGCAAACTTACTTGCAGATGCAGGTATTGATCCCGAAACCGGTGTCGAATGGATTAATGCAGGCGGACATGACAATGCTGTATTGGCCGTATTCAATGGAGAAGCAGACGCAGCCTTCACATTCAAGGATGCAAGGACACTGTTCGAAGATGAAGATAATTATGCCGATATTCAAGCTACATGCAAATTCATCATGAACACGAGCATTATCCCGAATGATACTATTTCGGTAATCCCAAATCTCACAGACAAACTTAAAAAAGCGGTCAAGGATGCTTTCCTTGCTATCGCAGCCAAAGAAGAGGGACTCGAAATAATAAGGGCAATCTATAATCATGAAGGTTATGCAGAAGCAAAAGATTCAGATTATGACGGAGTCAGAACATACCTCGCAAGAAAGAGCGAGTGGGGAGACTTTGAATAAACTCAGATTACTTTAATTAACAATATATGGCTGTTTTGTATCATATATGAAACAGCCATATTTGTTTCTTAGAAATGAACAGGAGCACAAGGTGATTAAATTTGTAAATGTCAGCAAAACATATCCCAACGGAGTCGAGGCTCTGAAAAATATAAACCTTGAAATATATGAAGGTGAATTCGTTGCGATAATAGGATTGTCGGGGGCCGGCAAATCCACTTTGCTGAGACTGATTAATAAACTGATTGAAAACACAGGAGGGGAAGTTTTCTTTGATGGGAAATCAGTTACAAAAGCCAAGGGCAAGGAACTTTTAAATATCCGCCGCCAGATAGGAATGATATTTCAGGGGTTCAATATTGTTAAACGCATGTCTGTACTTTCTAATGTTCTATCGGGACGCGTCGCTTACCATCCCACATGGAAGACAATTCTTGGATTGTTTCCGGAAGCTGATAAGCAGATTGCATATAGAGCGTTACAAAGAGTAGATATACTGGAAAAGGTTCACAACAGGGCAAGCGACCTTTCAGGCGGCCAGCAACAAAGGGTGGCGATTGCCAGGGCTCTTGCCCAGGAACCCAAAATGATGCTTGCTGATGAACCGGTTGCTTCACTTGACCCAATAACGACTGTCCAGGTCATGGACTATCTTAAAAAGATAAATGAAGAAGATGAGATAACAACAGTGGCAAACCTGCACCATGTGGACCTCGCATGGAAATATGCTACCAGGGTGGTAGGTGTAAGGGACGGCGAAATTGTTTATGACGTCCAGATGGACGGAATGAAGAAGTCAGTTTTCTACGGCGACCTTGAAAAAGTATACGGACGTCCGATTCAGCATGATGAAATTCTCGGAGACGAATGATGAATAAGATCATTGTTCCAAAACCAAATAAGATTAGGAAGTATTCAATAATTTTATTGGTTACTTTTTTAATAGTAGGAAGCGGATGGTTTGCCGGTTTCAATATTATTGAAGTGTTTGTAAATCTATTTAAAGGAGGAAGGCTTCTTGGCAGAATGTTTTTCCCTCCTGACTGGGCATATATACCCAGAATAATCGGACCTATGCTTGAAACCATTCAAATGGCCTTGGTCGGAACTTTTTTAGGGGCGTTGGTAGCATTGCCGACGGCTGTACTTGCTGCCAATAATTTCATAAAAACGAAATGGCTTCATGTTCCGCTTAGAATTATCCTGAATATTTTCAGGACGATACCTGCAATGGTACTGGCATCTTTGTTTGTTGCGATATTCGGTCTTGGGGCTTTTTCAGGGGTTGTAGCCCTTGCCATTTTCACATTCGGCCTAATATCAAAACTTACCTTTGAATCAATTGAAGCCATTGACTACGGACAGGTTGAAGCATTAATGTCTCTTGGTGCTAACAAGATGAATATACTTCGTTATGCAATAATGCCGCAGATTCTACCGCAGTTTACATCCTACACAATTTATGGATTTGAAGTAAATATTCGCGCCGCGGCCGTACTCGGGTGGGTAGGAGCCGGCGGAATCGGACAGACGCTTGAGTATAACCTGGCATGGAGACAATTTGATAATGTCGGGATGATAATAATATTTTCCTTTGCCATTGTCCTTGTCATAGACCTTGTGAGTGCGGCTATCAGGAAGAGGTTGGTGTGATGGATAATATACTTATTAAAAAACAAAGAGATCCACTTAAGACCACTCTACACACGGTTTATTATATTGTGATATTCGGTTTGATATTCTGGGGATTCAGCGGAATAGAATACAAAGGAATTATGCAGACTGCAGCTTCATCTATGAGAGCCTTGCTGAATGGGTTTATTAATCCTGATATGGCATATGCCGGCAATACAACAATAGACGGACTACCTTATGCAATTCTGGAAACCATTGCAATTGCTATTAGCGGCACATTTGTTTCAGCAATAATATCAATTCCATTTGCTTTATTAGCAAGCCAGAACATTGTGGGGACCAAAGTATCTAAAATCGGAAAACTCATTGTTACAATGATAAGGACATTCCCGGAACTTATTCTGGCATTGATTTTCATAAGTGTTGTAGGTCCAGGTGCCCCGGCAGGAATATTGGCATTGGGCATACACTCAATCGGCATGTTAGCTAAGCTGTTTTCGGAGGCCATTGAGAGCATGGACCTTGGGGTAAAGGAAGCTTTGGAATCCTGCGGGGGAAATTATTTTGAAGTTCTGTTCAGGGCAGTGCTTCCACAGGTAAGTCCTGAGTTGATAAGTTATACATTGTACAGGTTTGAAATAAATATGAGAGCCGCATCTACACTTGGTCTTGTAGGTGCAGGCGGAATCGGTGCGCCGCTGATTTTTGCAATCAGAACGCGTTCATGGTCACGGGCTGCCGTCATTATAATAGTACTTGTAATTACAGTCACAATAATTGACCAGATATCCGGAAGAATTAGAAAGAAGTTGGTTTAAATGAAAATCCTCGTTGTTAATGACGACAGCATAAATTCATATGGAATTAAACTATTGGCAAAGGCAGCAAAGAGATTCGGAGAAGTTTTTGTTGTTGCCCCCCACACTGAACAGAGTGCGATTGGCCATGGCATCACCATACATGATTCAATGAAGCTGCATGTGCGGGATGAGTTCATGGAAGGTGTAAAGGCGTGGAGCCTTGAGGGTAAGCCGGCGGACTGTGTTAAGTTCGCATTATATGGGCTGCACCTTGAAGTGGACCTTGTATTATCAGGTGTCAACAACGGACCGAACATGGGAACAGACATCATTTATTCCGGCACAATGGCAGCGGCTTCAGAGGCAATTATTCTTGGGATCCCGGCAATAGCGCTTTCTACTGATTTCTTTTTTTACGACGTTGTAGAGAAGGAACTGGACTGTATAATAGAAAAACTGACCACAACAAACATCCTTAATACAGAGAATGTTATAAATGTTAATTTCCCATCAAAGGAGTTCAGTGAATCCAAGGGCTTCATGATTACAGAGCAAGGGCTTAGGCCGTTCCTCCATGAGTTTGAACTGGACGGCGACGAGTATTGGGCAAGGGGAACATGGGAAGATATTAAAAGTGGACCGGATACTGACGTTTATGCATTTGAAAACGGCTATATTTCACTCACTCCTATCCAAATCAACAGAACAAATTATGAATATATGAAGATACTTAAAAATAAGATAAATTGGGAGAATGAGAGCTGTCCGTAGGACTTTCTATTGAATATAGTTTTTAACCATTACTATTTTGATATATTTAACAAATTTTATTCATTTTTTAACTATAAATGAGTTGTCAAGCTGTTTTTACAGGTATATAATGTAATCGATGGGAATATAATTTTATACATGTGATAAATATTATGGAGGCGGAGATTAAGGAATGTAAATGGACGCTTTTTCCTATCTCATAGCCAATAGCGTAACCGGCCATATGGGTCGGTTTTTGCGTATAAGGTACCCAAATCAGAAAAAGTCAGAATGCACAAACGATAATTTTCAAGATAAGCAATTGAGCCGGGTTTTCTACTACCCGGACAACTAGGCACCCCATAATTTTTTCAGCAAATTAGTTACGAAAGAAAAATAATTTAGAAAATCTGTTTCACGATGGTTTATTTGTGTACTTAACTAGTACAAGTCTAATCTACCGGGAACATAAAAAACAAAGGATTAGAGAAGAGAAATAGATAACTACAAAAGATGCTGTCAAAAGCAAACCCGCCGCAAGACGGGGACGCAAAGCCTTGAGTCCCACCGGGATTGTCGGGCTGCCCAAAACAATGAAAGTTTTTATGATTTATTGAAGGAGGGGACAGTATGAGAAAGACAAATCTAAAACTACTGATGGTGCTGATGCTCATAGGCGTGGTGGTTTTAATTTTTCCAAATTTATCACTGGGAGCAATTGAAACTCCCATAGGTACCGAGATTACAATGTATGTAGCAGACATGCATGATGTGATACCCGGTGATGATTTTATTGATCCGCGTATAATTAATGGTGGTTATTGGGACTATTTCCCAAGTGACCAAGCAAGCGGAACCGGTGTATTCAACACATATCTTGCAGTACAAAACAAGGGTGATGAAAGAGGTTACAATACCGGAGGAAAAGCTAAACCATATGATGTCGATGATGCAAAAACCAGTGCACTTCCGCTTTCAGCAGTACCTCTGGTACAATTACCGGACGGAAATTGGTACCGCGAATTTGCAGCTGACATCAACCAAATTTCACAAATACCCAAGCAATACGTAAGCTTGGAAGTTTTACAGATTTGGCAGACAGAAAGCGACCATATTATGAATGATGGATACAACTACGATTTGGTAGCTTTCACAATGGATGACAACGAAGCAAAACTTATCTATGATCTGGATGGTGGCTATACCGGCGGGGAGTGGACAGATGCTGACGACTTAATTGTTCCTGAAGTTAATGTAACACTCGTCATGGACTACGGTGTAAATACAGGAAGCGGAAAACCTGACTATAAAGTCTTTGTTCCTGCAGAATGGTTCACAGATCAGGAATATGTAGTCATGGGCGTTGTTCATGGTAACTTTAATGCTGCTAATTCCGGTTTTGAGGAATGGGGTGTCAGGATTATTGACCAGGCTGTGAAAGCCGGTACCAAATTCCATGACAGGAATGCTGACGGCATCTGGGATCCAGGAGAAGAAGGACTTGGAGGATGGACAATCTATGTTGACTATAATGACAATGGTTTGCTTGATACCGGGGAACCATCAGCAGTAACAGCTTCCGATGGCACTTATACTATCAATGGAATAACTCCGGGCATCTGGAAAGTCAAGGAAGTAGCTCAGTCACAATGGTACCAGTCATATCCCGCAATCGGTTATCATGAACATGAATTTGCCGGCGGAATGACCTATCTGGATAATAACTTCGGGAACTACCAGAATGCCACGAAGTCAGGATACAAATGGCATGACCTGAATGCAGACGGACTCTGGAACGGAGAAGAATTGGGATTGCCCGATTGGACGATTGAAGCTGTCCAGGGAGTGGTTGTAGTTGATACAGCGACGACCGATGCAGACGGCTACTATGAATTCAGCCTTCCACCGGGGGAATATACATTCAGAGAAGTACTTCCAGCAGAATGGATTCAGTCATATCCGGCCGCGCCCGGTACATATACTGAAACTCTTGAAAGCCAGGGAGTATATCCGAACAATAATTTCGGAAACTACCAGAATGCCACAAAGTCAGGATACAAATTCCATGATCTTAATGCTGATGGTGTATGGCAGCAGCCTGCTGAGCTAGGACTTCCTGATTGGACAATCTATGTTGACTATAACGATAATGATGTCCTTGATGGTGAAGAACCCAGCGCAGTCACAGCTAGTGACGGCAGTTATACCATAACCGGAATAGTACCCGGAACATGGAAAGTCAAGGAAGAAGCTCAAACTGGATGGACACAGTCTTATCCGGTTGGTGGATTCCATGAAGAGATATTTATTAGTGGTATAGACTTTACTGAAAATAATTTTGGTAATTGGACAATGGCCACAAAATCAGGATACAAATGGCATGACCTGAATGCAGACGGACTCTGGAACGGAGATGAATTGGGATTGCCCGATTGGACGATTGAAGCTGTCCAGGGAGTGGTTGTAGTTGATACAGCGACGACCGATGCAGACGGCTACTATGAATTCAGCCTTCCACCAGGAGAATATACATTCAGAGAAGTACTTCCGGCAGATTGGGTTCAGTCGTATCCGGCAGCGCCCGGCACATATACTGAAACACTTGAAAGCCAGGGAGTATATCCGAACAACAATTTCGGAAACTACCAGAATGCCACAAAGTCAGGATACAAATGGCATGACCTGAATGCAGACGGACTCTGGAACGGAGATGAATTGGGATTGCCCGATTGGACGATTGAAGCTGTCCAGGGAGTGGTTGTAGTTGATACAGCGACGACCGATGCAGACGGCTACTATGAATTCAGCCTTCCACCAGGAGAATATACATTCAGGGAAGTACTTCCGGCAGATTGGTTCCAGTCGTATCCGGCAGCGCCCGGCACATATACTGAAACACTTGAAAGCCAGGGAGTATATCCGAACAACAATTTCGGAAACTACCAGAATGCCACAAAGTCAGGATACAAATGGCATGACCTGAATGCAGACGGACTCTGGAACGGAGATGAATTGGGATTGCCCGATTGGACGATTGAAGCTGTCCAGGGAGTGGTTGTAGTTGATACAGCGACGACCGATGCAGACGGCTACTATGAATTCAGCCTTCCACCAGGAGAATATACATTCAGGGAAGTACTTCCGGCAGATTGGTTCCAGTCGTATCCGGCAGCGCCCGGCACATATACTGAAACACTTGAAAGCCAGGGAGTATATCCGAACAACAATTTCGGAAACTACCAGAATGCCACAAAGTCAGGATACAAATGGCATGACCTGAATGCAGACGGACTCTGGAACGGAGATGAATTGGGATTGCCCGATTGGACGATTGAAGCTGTCCAGGGAGTGGTTGTAGTTGATACAGCGACGACCGATGCAGACGGCTACTATGAATTCAGCCTTCCACCAGGAGAATATACATTCAGGGAAGTACTTCCGGCAGATTGGTTCCAGTCGTATCCGGCAGCGCCCGGCACATATACTGAAACACTTGAAAGCCAGGGAGTATATCCGAACAACAATTTCGGAAACTACCAGAATGCCACAAAGTCAGGATACAAATGGCATGACCTGAATGCAGACGGACTCTGGAACGGAGATGAATTGGGATTGCCCGATTGGACGATTGAAGCTGTCCAGGGAGTGGTTGTAGTTGATACAGCGACGACCGATGCAGACGGCTACTATGAGTTCAGCCTTCCACCAGGAGAATATACATTCAGGGAAGTACTTCCGGCAGATTGGTTCCAGTCATATCCGGCAGCGCCCGGCACATATACTGAAACACTTGAAAGCCAGGGAGTATATCCGAACAACAATTTCGGAAACTACCAGAATGCCACAAAGTCAGGATACAAATGGCATGACCTGAATGCAGACGGACTCTGGAACGGAGATGAATTGGGATTGCCCGATTGGACGATTGAAGCTGTCCAGGGAGTGGTTGTAGTTGATACAGCGACGACCGATGCAGACGGCTACTATGAGTTCAGCCTTCCACCAGGAGAATATACATTCAGGGAAGTACTTCCGGCAGATTGGTTCCAGTCATATCCGGCAGCGCCTGCCATACTGAACATTCACCAGCGGTGAAACCGAAAGGGATAACAACTTCGGAAACTACCAGTTGGCAAGCAAGTCGGGAACAAGTTCATGACCTAATGCAATGGTATTTGGGACGATGAACTGGACTCGAAGGATTGGACGATTAAGCGTCGAGGGAGCGGAACATTATAGGTGGAGACCTGTCTGATGACGGATGTTGACGGCGACTATGATCAGTCACCAGGTGAATATACATACGGAAGTACTAAAGGCAGATTGGTTCCAGTCATTCCGGCAGTCCCGGACATATACCGAAACATTGAAAGCAGGGAGAATCGATAATAACTTCGGGAACTACCAGAAAGTACTCAAGTCCGGCTACAAATGGCAAGACCTGAATGCAGACGGTATCTGGGAACCCGAAGAACCAGGACTACCCGGATGGACAATCAATGTTACCGATGCAGCAGGCGCTCCTGTTGACAGTACAGTGACAGGCACAGGCGGATATTATTAATTCCTCCTGAAGCCCGGAACATATACTTTCGCAGAAGTACTGCAGCCGGATTGGTTCCAGTCATGGCCGGAATCACCCGGAACGATAACAGAGACCCTGGTAAGCGGAACACCATCCCCGGACAACAACTTCGGGAATTACCAGAAGGCCTTTAAGACCGGAATGAAATGGCACGACCTGAACGCTGACGGCGTGAAGGACGCAGAAGAGCCAGGACTGCCCGGCTGGACCATCTATGTAGATTACAATGAAAACGGTTCACATGATATTGGAGAACCTAGTGCAGTAACTGATTCCGGCGGAATGTACACCATAACGGGTGTAGCCATCGGAACATGGCAGGTGCGCGAAGTGGGACAGAATGACTGGTTCCAGTCATATCCCGCAGACCCGCCTTACCATACTGATACATTCACCAGCGGTGAAACCGAAAGGGATAACAACTTCGGAAACTACCAGTTGGCAAGCAAGTCGGGAACCAAGTTCCATGACCTTAATGCCAATGGTGTTTGGGACGATTTAGAACCCGGACTCGAAGGATGGACGATTTATGTGGACGTCGACGGCAGCGGAACACTTACAGGCGGAGACCTGTCTGATGAAACCGATGTTAACGGCGAATACCTGATCGAAGGAATCATGCCAGGTGTTGAGTACACGGTACGCGAAGTACTCAAGGCTGATTGGTTCCAGTCATTCCCGGCAGATCCCGGATACTACACCGAAACATTCATAAGCGGAGTTGAAGAAACAAAGAACGACTTCGGAAACTGGACATGGGCAACCAAGTCAGGGACCAAGTTCGAAGACCTTGATGCAGACGGACAACCGAGGAAGCAGGCGAACCCGGACTACCCGGATGGACGATTTACGTCGACCATAACGGAAACGGTGTCTGGGATGCCGGAGAACTCTTTGATGTTACAGATGCAAACGGTGATTACACAATCAATAACATTACACCGGGCGCATTCTACATCAGGGAAGTACCTCAGGCTGACTGGATGAACTCATTCCCGGCTGCAGGTTACTATTACGAAACCTTCATAAGCGATGAAGACAAGGTTGGAAACGACTTCGGAAACTGGACATGGGCAACCAAGTCAGGGACCAAGTTCGAAGACCTTGATGCAGACGGACAACCGAGGGAAGCAGGCGAACCCGGACTACCCGGATGGACGATTTACGTCGACCATAACGGAAACGGTGTCTGGGATGCCGGAGAACTCTTTGATGTTACAGATGCAAACGGTGATTACACAATCAATAACATTACACCGGGCGCATTCTACATCAGGGAAGTACCTCAGGCTGACTGGATGAACTCATTCCCGGCTGCAGGTTACTATTACGAAACCTTCATAAGCGATGAAGACAAGGTTGGAAACGACTTCGGAAACTGGACATGGGCAACCAAGTCAGGGACCAAGTTCGAAGACCTTGATGCAGACGGACAACCGAGGGAAGCAGGCGAACCCGGACTACCCGGATGGACGATTTACGTCGACCATAACGGAAACGGTGTCTGGGATGCCGGAGAACTCTTTGATGTTACAGATGCAAACGGTGATTACACAATCAATAACATAACACCGGGTGCATTCTACATCAGGGAAGTACCTCAGGCTGACTGGATGAACTCATTCCCGGCTGCAGGTTACTATTACGAAACCTTCATAAGTGATGAAGACAAGGTCGGAAACGACTTCGGAAACTGGACATGGGCAACCAAGTCGGGTTACAAGTTCTATGATGTGAACTTTGACGGAGTCTGGGACGAAGGGGAACAAGGACTGGCAGGCTGGACAATCTATGCTGACGGAGTTGACGGAGGCGGAATGACAGTTAACCTTTCAATGACAACTGATGCAGATGGGTACTACGAGTTTAGCTTGAAGCCAGGAACATATACTATCAGCGAGTACATTCCTACTAGTAGCAATTGGGAACAGACGGCTCCTGCCGGAGGTTCATATACCGAAACATTTACAAGCGGTCAGGAATCACTGAGCAATGACTTCGGAAACGTCTACTGGCAGGATGAGACAGCATGGGGCTATGGACTGGATGGATATGCAATTCCATTTACAGCAGAACCTATGAAACTCAAGAATTGGGGTTGGACAAATGGCCCGATACAGATGAGTGAAAGTGCTGTAACAGTCGAATTTGACCTTTGGGCTGGCGCTGGTGGAAATGACCTTAGTGCAGGAACACAAGTTGGTACAGGTACTATTACTTACTATCCCGACGGTAGTGTGGAAGTAGTTTACGACATCTTCACATGGGTTAAACTAGAAGAAATTCATGTTTGGATTGGAAACGACTATCTGCCCACAAAGAAGGGCAATAAGTACACAAACGCACCTGGTCAATTCAACTATAATTCCTACACATCACTTGGCGGTAACTCATTTATGGTTACTGCACCGGCCGGAGCATTCGAAGGAGACATTTATGTAGCGGCACATTCAGTTGTGAAATTCGCTGCTGAAGTACCACCGAGTGCACCTAGACCACCAACCGAGTGACATATTGAATTTTACCTTTTGAGGTAATATTTGGAGCCGCTGGAAACAGCGGCTCCTTTTTTAGTCCATACAAAGTGGATTATTAACTTATATTTATTAGAAACAAAAGTTGTTACTCAATAAAATTAGGAGTATAATGAATGTGAAGATGGGAATATAACAATATACTGATTGTATATTTTATGGAAGCGATAAGTACGAGAATGTATCTGGACGCTTATTCCCGTAACTTGCTAGTAGCGTAACCGACCATATTGGGTTGGTTTTTATTTGGAGTAAAATCCTAAAGCATATCAAAGAATACTAATGAAAAGTATTATTTCAGCATTCTGAGTTTATTCAATGAATTCACTAATGAAAGAATATATAGGACACTATTGTTTAGTTTTTCACGTTTGCTGAAAAAGAAAAATATCAGTTTACGTTGATATAGATAATCACAGAAGATGATGTTAAGGGCAAACCCGCCGCAAGACGGTGACGCAAAGCCATGAATCCCTCCGGGATAGTCAGGTTGCCGAAAAAGGGAATGTCACGAAAATTTATGTTATGGAGGGAAAAATGAGAAAAAAGTTAATTTTTGTATTGGCATTTGTACTGGTATTCACATTACTGACAATGCCTGTAAACGCAGCTAAACCGCCTGCTCCGGATCCTAGGGTCGTTGATACAGTTTCAACAACGGTAACTGATGCTGATCATGAAGCAGCAACACTTATGGCTGGACAGGATATGCCTGTAGGTAAAGTTTATATAAATGCATGCGAAGAACCCAATTAATATTTGGTTACATATAAAGTTGATGCTCCTGAATGGTATCTAACTGAGATACATTTTGAAGCAATAAATGCCGGAGATGATGATTACATCAAAAACAAAGGAACTTTAATACCAGGTAATTTACTGCAAACGCTAATTTGATTTAGCTGATATGCAAACCGTCTACAGCTTTAAATATGAATCCGAAGAAGAAGTATTGGAATTTACGGCACATGCAGTTTCTCGAAGACCGAGTGCAACATTGATGAAACAATACCATTTGCTACAGCATTAGCATATGAACAAGGGAAGACTTATACAGGTGGTGATGACTGGCCGGAACATACTTTCCCGGGGTCAGTTGGAACTTATGAGATAGGAAGAGATTGGACAAACTTCATTAGTCATGGGTTCCAAAGTGATGTAGAAGGAGAGTATACTGCATGGATTACTGTAGAATTTGACAGTCCTGTTCAAAACAAAGTTGGAGATGACATTTTGATTGTTGAAGACACATATGGACCATATCCTATTGAAAAAGCATTGGTTGAAGCTAGTCAAGATGGTAGTACTTGGGTTGAACTGGGAATGACATCTGATAGGGTTGGGACTCCTGACCAAGTTGAGTCATATTTTGATTTAGGTATGTTGGATTGGGCTACTTACATAAGGGTTTCGGATAAAAGTGTAAAAGATGATTTTGCTACTGCAGCTGGCGAACCGAATGGGTTTGATCTAAATGCTGTTATTTCTCTTCAGGATAATACAACATGCACGATAGTATCGGAATCAGCCTGGGGTGCAGGTGAAGATGCGGGAACAAATAACTGGGCAATGATTATTCCAGAGAGCGAAGCAGAACCATATTATGTATGGGAGTATGTTGAGGATTTATCTGTTGCATGCGATGGAGGTCTGCCTGAAGTCAGTGTTGTATTAACAGCAGATGAAGAATATATGATTATGGCTGAAGGAACATATAGGTTTGCAAACTGGGGAGAGGCTGGTATTGCTGATGCCAGATATTCCTACAGGGTTCCATCTCAGGTTCCAGCTGGTTATCCACCATCTACTGACCCACGATGGGTCGATGGCGCTGATTTGCCTACTGGATGGGAATACTATTTGCAACTATGGATTGATGGTGTTAATGTTCCATGGGTAGAAACATTTAATGAAGATCATATATATACAGTGGAACTAACAGGTACCGGTTCACCTTTGGAATTTATAATTCTGGATTCCTCCTATGGAGATAATTCAGGGGCTTTGATAGTAACAATATATCAATGGGTTGAAGCTTGGTAAAAATATTTTAATTTAGTTATTTTAAGGTAATATGCGGGAGTCCTGTATTACCTTTTTTTGCGAATCAGACAGTAATAATACAAATTAAAGTGATATACTTATAAAGTAAATATACTATTACTATGGGGAAAAGTTATGAAAAAATCAATCAGCATTTGGTCATTTGCAGGCAATTCAGTCAGGGAATCTATTAAACTTGCTAAAGATGCAGGATTTGAGGGGATTGAGCTTGCTCTTGATGAGCAGGGTGAAGTCGGGATGGAAACCAGTGCTGATGAGCTTCTTTCAATAAAAAAGTATGCAAACAACATGGATATAAAAATCCATAGTGTTGCAACCGGCCTTTACTGGTCATATTCATTCGTTTCAGATGATGAGAATCAGCGGGATAGGGCATTTAAAATAGCTGTGAAGCAAATTGAAACTGCAAAAGTACTTGGCGCTGATAGTGTCCTGATAATCCCCGGGCATGTTGGGGTGTCATTCGCTCCGGGTCTTGGAGTGGTTCCTTATGATATTGCATATGAGCGGGCTCTTACAGCCATGAATAAACTAAAACCTATTGCCCAAAAACATCAGATAAACATTGGACTTGAAAACGTGTGGAACAACTTTTTGTTATCTCCTTTAGAGATGCGGGATTTCATAGATGCAATTAACAGCCCGTATGTATGCGCATATTTTGATGTGGGTAACGTTGTTGCAACCGGATACCCGGAACAATGGATAAAAATACTAGGTAAAAGAATTAAAAAAGTTCATTTCAAAGATTATAGGATTGACCCGGGCGGACTTGGAGGATTTGTTGATTTGCTTTCGGGGGACGTGAATTGGCCGGCAGTTATGGATGCTTTTGAAGCGATTGGTTATAACTCATGGGTTACTGCCGAGATGCTTCCTCCGTATAAACATTATTCGGACCAAATAATTTACAATACTTCATTGGCCATGGACAGGATTATCGGAGGTAAGTGAGATGCTGAAAGTCGGATTAATCGGGGCAGGCTTCATGGGAGCCATGCACGCTGCGTGTTATGAACAAATTAATGATGTTACTATTACTGCAGTTGCTGATGTTGAAAATGAAAAAGCATCAAAAATAGCAGATAAATTCAATGCTGAAGTTTTTAAAACTGGAATTGATTTAATAATTAGTGCAGATGTTGATATTGTGGACATATGCCTTCCGACCAATCTTCATACTATGCATGCTGTCAAAGCAATGGAAAAAGGCAGGGCAGTTTTTATAGAAAAACCGGTTTGCTTAAAGCCTGAAGAGGGTAAATTGCTGCTTGATACCCAAATGCAGACAGGTGCTAGAGTTATGATTGGCCAATGCATCAGGTTTTGGCCGGAATACATGTGGCTGAAAAATTTATGCGACTTTGGGAAATATGGAAATCTCATTTCAGCTGTTTTTACACGGATAAGCCCAAAACCAACCTGGTCATGGAATAATTGGATCCTGGACCCTGCAAAGGGCGGTTCCGCAGCCCTTGACCTTCATATCCACGATACTGATTTCATCAGATATCTTATGGGAGAACCTGTTGATGTATCTTCAGAAGCATCCAGGGATGAAAACGGAGTGATTATACAGATTCATACATCATATAATTATCCGGATCGTCTTGTGACTGCCGAAGGAGCCTGGGGTTACCCGCCTAAATTCCCGTTCAGCATGGAATACAGGGTGAAGTTTGAAAAAGCCACAGCAGTATATAAATCCGGTGACAACCCATCGCTTTCTGTATACAAGGAAGATGGGAGTGAAGAATTTCCCAAACTTGAAAAAGAAGACATCGGTGCTGACGACCTTGGAGGTAATGTTTCCGACCTCGGCGGATATTATAATGAATTAAAGTATTTCACCGACAGGGTAAAATCTGGATTTCCGATTGAAAAATCCACCCTTGATGAAAGTGTTAAATCTCTAGAGCTGGTTATACGTGAGATAAAGAGTGCAGGCGGACAGGAACCGTTGTATTGATAAAGGGGTCTATATGATTACAAATGAGTTTGGAACTTTTCAGATAACAACTGATAAACAACCGACCGCAGGTGGATTTGCAAGTGTAGAGTTCATTCTGAAGCCTGCTGATGGATTTATCATGCATCCAAGGACAATGATTGAAATAGTTCAGTTCACAAGATTCTACTCCAACCAGTTTTCACTGCCGCAAACCAATGATCCCACTGCCCCGGGATATGTTATTGCAAAAAGAAGCGATGGAAAATTCGTTGATGTTGTAATCAGGAGGATTCCTGCTGCATATTTCAGGCATGGAAGCACTTATCATGTCATACAGCTTACTCTCGGTGAAGCACCACTTGAAAAGGGAGTTTCTATAAAGGTTGTCTATGGATTCAAAGGTGCAGGCAGCCCGGGCACACAGTGCCCTCCTTTAGCCAAGTATTACAGCTTTCCGGTATTTATTTCCCAAAGGCACGTTCTTGGCGGTCAAAGATTTTTAGAAGAGAAGGCCATATCCTTTGACTCTTTGTTTGTTAACAAAAAGAATGTCAGCACAAATGATGTAAAGAATAGCGCAGCTTTCAATCCGACCCTGAAAGTCGAGGGGGGTAGTCCTGAGAAACTAAAAATCATCGTCTCGCCAAGGGAGGAATCAGGTGCTTTAATCACAGTAAATGCAACTGATATTCACGGCAACATTTCAAAGGCTGCAAATGGAATTGTAGAAATCAATGAAGTAAAAATTGTTGAGTTAAAAGAGGGTTATGGACATGGTTATATTAAGATAATGAAAAATGGCGTACAGCGGCTCATAGGTACATGCAGGGAGCTGAATATGTCAGCAATGAGTAATCCCTTCATTATGGGAGAAAAGGTCGCCTGGGGCGAAATACACAGCCATAGCGGCATCAGCGACGGCCTGGGAACTGATAAAGAGAATTATATGTCCGCCATAAAGGCAGGCCTTGACTTCGGGGCATTGTCAGACCATGATACATTAATGGAGAAAGACCGGACTTTGTGGGATGTGACTAAAGAGAATGCAGAAAAATACAGCAATGAACCGGAGTTCATAACACTCCTTGGATATGAATCGCTGGCATATAGAGAAGGAAATATAGCCGGGCATATTAACATTTATTATCCAGGTGCGGATGGGCCGATGGATGGAAGGCCTGAACTAGAGCAGATTGCAAAAATCTGTAAAGAAAATGAAGCTATCGCTATTCCTCATCACACTATGTATGGAGGTCCGTTCTTTGAACAGATGGGCATGAAAATGGAATATATGGAACCGGATATGTTTCCTGATAATATTATGCCTGTCGCTGAAATATACAGCACTCACGGCTGTTCGGAAACAGAGGGATGCGAAAGGTCCGTCCTTGGTGTGAAAGCTGAACGGTCGGTCAATGCGGCCTTAATAAAAGGCTTCAAATGGGGATTTATTGGAGGGAGCGACAACCATGAAAGCCTGCTTGGGCATCACTTTAGGGTTGATAAGATACCCCGCACAATAAATAATGAGCACATGCAGTTCAGGCACGGACTTACAGCAGCATATGTCAGCGAGTTTTCGAGAAATGGTATTTTCAAGGCTATAAAGAAGAAGTCTGTATATGCAACTACAGGGGAGAGGATACTTATTTCATTTGATATAAACGGAAAGCGCATGGGGAATACCCTGGATTATAGGAACGAAGGGATTTTTATTACAGCTAATGTTTCCGGGACAACCGTTGTCAGTGGAGTGCATATTATCAAAAACGGAGAAGTACTTAGTTCAAGATGCCCTAATGCCCTTGATTGCGAAATCTCATATGTTGATGAAAGCCCGGTGAAGGCAGGAACATATTACTACCTTAAAGTTGTTCAGGCAGATGGTGAAATGGCATGGAGCTCACCGATATGGATTGATGTGGGTTAATGATTATGGAAACGAGAAGAGCAGTCTTTAAGCAGAGGGAATTGAATTTTTGCGTGGACTTACAAAATTCCAAGGGTCTTCTGATATGTGTACCGGATTTTAACAGAGAAAAAACTATAGCCAAAGCAATAGCGGATGCTGCCGGGTTATTTATTGAGAATATCAAAATAGTATGTGATGTTTCTCTAAAAACTATAGTGAATGCAGGGATGCCTGTGATTCTGATTGGGAACCTAGCTAACAACAGAATTGTTAAAGATCTATATTATAGATTCCTTTTAGCGACAGATTTTTGGTATCCCGGGCCAGGCGGTTATGAGATAAGGACATTGCTTGATCCATATGGCAGCGGTGAAAATATTATTCACATTGGTTATTCAGATGAATCGGGACTTGAGAAAGCAGCTGTTAAATTCATTCCGCTTATAGAAAAAACAATCAATCAAATAAATGAAATTCATCCTTCCCGACTGCACATCTGCGAAAGTGAAGAAAAACAGATACGAGCTATTAAACCTCCTGAATTAGTCTGGATGAATGTTGCCAGGGATATATATAAAAAAGGATATCTCGGTTATTTGACTGGAGAAAAAGAGCTTATAAATGCCTATCTTGATATGTGGAGAGCAATAGTAAGTTACCCGATAACTAAGGATGACCAGAAAATTAAGGACCTGCATCTTAAAATGAGTAACATGATTCAGTCTTTTAGGCTATTAGAAACAGCGGGATTGATTCATGATGAGGAACTTAGAAATAAAATAGCAAATTATATAATAAGCTGGCCTGAAACAGACCAGGGTCTTATTCGCATTGATAAACAAGACTATATGCATCCTGAGTTTCCCCGTCAGAACCATGGGATGATTCCTGCCCTCGGACTTGCATTCCTAATTGATTACTGTAAGACCTATTCTTATGACATTAAGAATATGAATGAATGGGAAACTCTTGTGGAAAAAGCATATTTTCCTTACATGAAAGGCAGTTGGAAACCTGTGTGCGACGGAACCTGCCACGGATGGTGGCTGTCGCAGCCGGCATTGCTGGAATATGGCTTGATTGAGCCGGAACACAGATATTTTGTTAATGGAGGTGCTAAAAAAGCGGCAGATGCCGCAATGAACCTTGTTAATAATAACGGAATCATGCCAAGCAGCGGCGATTTCAATTTGTTAAGATCTTTTCCCGGCATATCTCTAAGGCATGCCATGGCATATTATTCAGACGGGAGATACAAGTTTGTTCATGATATGGCGCCCAGGCACTTAAGCAATAAATACCACGTTTACATGCCAAGGATGTTTGACTGCGGATTAGAACCTGTTGTCCCGGATGATTTGACTGGCATAAATATAACTCCTATGGATTCTCTTATATATAACTCCTGGGAAAAAGCGCCGGGTTTAGTAAGGGAAATGCTTCATTCAGGTCCTGATGTCCCTATTGACGAGACTTTTGATAAATTATCGATTAGAACCGGCTGGGAGAAGGATGACCAATATCTTTTAATCGACGGACTGGGAAGCAACTCAAACCACACCCATTCTTACCCGGATGCACTGGGTATAATTGACTATTATCACCTTGGTGAAAGCTGGATAATAGCTGAAAACGGAAGCAAGTTCCCGGAACCGGAGAATAATTCCATTTTAACTATTGTAAGAAAGGGTGAAGAATTCCTGATACCTTCTTTCGGTGAATTATTAGCTATAAAAGAAAATGATGACACATATTATGCAGCCATGCGTTTGAAGAACTACTCAAAAACCGACTGGTTGAGGGAAATAACACTTATCCGCGATGTAGGTTTGGTAATACAGGATACAGTAATAGTAAATGAAAATGGCGACTATTCGATATGTGCTCATTTCAGAACCCCCGGGAAAGCGAAACTTAATAAAAATGAGATGACATTAAAAAGAAATACCGGATGTGCCGATGAAAAAACTTTTGCAATTGAAGCATTTTGCTCAAAAGAGTTTTCGGTCGGATCCAGGGAAAATGATTTTAGCCTGTCATACAGGAATCATAAAGGCGAGGTCCAGCCGATAGTTATAGAAGAAGATATTGAAGCTGCATGGGAGAACAGGTACCATACTCCTGAAAGAGTGGTGACATCATTGGACTCAAGGATTGATATGCAGTGCAAAACCGGAGATAGACTGATTTTTACACATTTAGCATATGCCTTGAATCGGGAAGACAGCAAACCAGTGATTCATACTAGTAATGAGAAGCTGATGGTAACAAAAAACAACGTGCATTGGGAAATTACATCATTTAACCCGCTGGGTACAGATTGCGATATATTAACAGGTAAAATGATTCGAAAACCAAATACAGTTATACCTGATATCGAAACCAAGTTAAAAAACACTCTCAGCAATAAACTTGGCAGTGTGGTTCATTCAATTGCCGTTAACGGGGATGGGAATGCTACGAGGTATTATGCAGGGTATGGAAAACAGTCCATAGCATGTCTTGATAATAATCTGAATATAATATGGAGCAAAGAAATTGTCAGGGATCCAAGCTACTGCTACTGGTGGGAGCTGGATTACCCGTCTGTAGTGGAGATAAAGGCGTTTAGCTATAATGGAATAGAGTATATCATAGCCGGATGCGGCGACCTTTTTGTAAGGTGTTTTACAAATACGGGGGAAATAAAATGGACCTTCCAGTATATAAACGGGGTACCCGGTAGGATCAATATTTTTGATTCCGATGGGGACGGCATTCCTGAAATCCTTGTCGGAGGGGAAGTAATAAGCAATCGCTCGCAGTGCAGGGTTCTGGGCTTGGACGGCCGGCTCAAATATGAACTTGATGCCGAATTCTGGACAAGCAGATTGACTGCATATGCAGATGCAGCAAGCGATAACGAACGATTTGTCGCATTAGGAGCCAACAGAGGTAGAAACCTGCACCTATATAGAACATGCAGCCAAGGTAATTCAGTACCGTTGAAAATGTTTGAGAAAAAACTTGCAGGAACAATAACAGATATAAATATTGATGCTGCAAAACAGTCTGTAACAGCCGTGTCAACGGAGGGTTTTTCAGTAACCTATGATTTTTACGGGAATAAAATGGACCAATCATCCGCCGTATGATTGGTCCATGGGAGAGTTTTGTGGATTTTAAATTTTTTATTGAAACAGACTTTGGTTATGTTTATGAAAAGGATTTTGCTTCTTTAAGGATTGGTGTCAGAGATAATAACAGCGATTATGAAGTTGGAACTCTTAAAAGTCTTATAGCATATAATGACAGCAGTCAAAATATATTTTTTAAAAAATGCGGATTAATAATTAATGGGATTGAAACATATGGAAAACCGGTTGTTTTCATTGACCCTGGTGAGTGTGCCTGGGCCGGCGTCAAAAGACTGGATTGTCTGGATATTGATAGAAGATTTAGAGTTATAGAAGACCAAAGAACAGACGGTCACACTGAGGAAGTAGTGCGTTTTCACAGAAGCGACCTTCAGACAGTTCTCTATAATGGTAAAAATGCACTTCTTGTTGGTTTTTTGAGTCAAAACCATGGGGCAAATAAGATTGATATATTCCCGTCTTCTGATACAAAAACAGTAGAAAAAATTGAAGCATGGCAGGAAATCGGCATAAGCTTAGCACCGGGGAATGAGTATATGCTGGATGACATCATAATCGCAAAGGACAGCAGTCCTTATTTGCTGCTGGAAAATTATGCTGATTTAGTTCAGAAACATCATAGCAGGATATTCGATGAAAAACCAATTACCGGCATGATGACCTGGTACGGTTACCATGCTTCTATAACAGAGGAAGCGGTTCTTGAGAATGCAAGGATAATAAAAGATTTCTTCAGTGGCTACCCTCAGGAGAATGAGATTTATATGCTGCTTGACCATGGCTGGCAGTCTGAGGCTGAGTGGGGGACTTTAGATAATGATGATGAACGGTTTCCCCATGGAATTGAATGGTTAGCCGATAGGCTTAAGGATATTGGCGTCAGGTTCGGCATATGGCACACACCATTTTGCATAACTGAATTTTCGACAGATTATGAGAATCTTAAACCTATGATGGCCCGGGATGAAACTGGAAACCCATATGAAGGCACTGCTTCTGTATGGAGCTCATATGAGCATGAAGACAGGGGTGCCAGAAGGAAGCTGAACTATCTGGATGGTGCAATGACCTCCGTGCGTGACAGATGGGAACATGAAATGCATACTTTTAGGAAATGGGGGGCAGCTTATTGCAAGATGGATTTTTTTGCACTCATCAAAGGGAGTGAAACCGGTAAAAATATAGCCAGGGGAGAACTTTATCAAAATTGCTGGGAAAGTTTTAGAAGGGGTTTTGGTGCAGATAATCACATTGCTCCATGTTCATGCGACACCAATATGCAGCTTGGATATTGTGATTCAATCAGGATTGCATCTGATATAGGCGAAGCCGGGACATGGCCGGGTGCAGATGAAGGATATAAATTCGGTCATTCGACTATTGCAGCCATGTGGTATAAAAACCGAAAATTCTGGGTTAATGATGCTGACTCGATACAGGTTGGAAAAGGCTGCTCAATGGGTGAAGCCAGAATCCGGGCAACAACCGTGGCATTGAGCGGAGGCCATGTAATGCTTAGCGAAGACTTAAGGACAATAAGCGCAGACAGGCTTGAAATGGTCAAGAGAATACTCCCTCCCCTTAAAAAATCAGCACGCCCGGTGAATCTTTTTGAAAATCCGTTTCCTGATGGATATCCGTCAATATGGTGCCTTGATATCGAACGTGAAACAGGTTCCCAAAAGACTGTGGCGTTATTTAATTTCGATAGAAGCAGCATGGAGTTCATGTTAAACCCTGAATTGCTGGGTATCCCGGATGATATGGAGTATATCGCCCTTGAATGGTGGGAAGGCAAGTGGTTAGGCCGATTTACAAGTAATATGAAAATTACCGTTTCATCGGAAGATTGTGCAGTGATTCATGCTATTCAGATTGGAAAGAATCCTGAAATTATTTCTATATCACATCACATCTCTGGGGGATATATTTTAAATAATATTAGATTTAATGAAAATACCGGCGAACTATCAGGATATATAACTACAAAGCAAGGTTTAAAGACAGTGATGTATGGTTATGCTCCTTATGATTGGATTATTCCGATATCCATGAGGTCGCATGTAATAAAAAACCGGATAGGCGGTTGGCAAATGGAGATTGAAACAACAGGCCAGATTACTCCGTTTACTATTAAATTTAAACATAAGGATTTATTATGACTTCTGAACAAAGGGTTATGAATGCAATTGAATTTAAAAAAACCGACAGGATTCCCTTATGGAGTGTTCATCATTTTGGAAAGTTTAATTATCAATGGCGAAAGTATCTTGATTTGGATGAGACAGTTGAACCCAGGGAATATTACGGATATGATACATCAGTTTATGGCGCTGACGAGAGTTATTTTCCTTCGGAAAAACAAATTTTATCCGAAGATATGGAATATACAATCGAGAATGACGGTTATGGAAGAATACTTAAACGAAAGAAAGAAGGATATTTTCCTGAAGTACTTGAATACAGATTAAAAGAACGTAAAGATATAAATAAACTTAAATTTGGAACAGCCGATGCTTCTTTCAGGCACAAAGGGTTTGATGAATATGCCGGATTGAATGGTAATTATTGCAGGTTTTCGAGAATCGGAGGATTGTATATCAGAAGCCATAGCCTGTGGTCTGAAAAAAAACTTCTTGAAGATATGATTCTTGAACCAGGATTTTGCAATGAATTATTTGATAGGGTAACCGAACATTTGACTAATATGGCTTTGGAAACATTAGAAAAAACAGACACATGGAACACGGGGCTTTTCGTTTATGATGATATGGCAAGCAAATACAGCCCGATGTTCAGCCCGGATTTATTCGGGAAATATTTATTACCAAGATATAAAAGAATCATATCAAAGTGCCGGGATGCGGGTTGCAGGCATTTCTTCTTTCATAGCGATGGTAATATTGAACCTCTTATGGATTTACTGATAGAAGCCGGTTTTGAAGGATTTAACCCACTTGAACCAAGAAGCGGGTTGGATTTGCCCAGACTCAGAGTGAAATATGGTAATAAAGCAGTGTATTTTGGCGGCGTATGCAATACTGAGATACTGCCCGGCGGTGACAAAAAAGCAATCAGAAATCATATTGAGCCATTAATAGAAGTGGCTTTGGATGGTGGAGTAGTGCTTGGAATGGCATCTGCTGCTGAGGATATTTCCCCTGAATCTTATGATTTTTATATGTCCCTTGTCAGAGAACTTCAATCATAATGATATGTCCTGAAGTAGAAGCATATGCAATTTTGATGTAAAATAGAAATGCTCTTCAAACCGTACTTAAAAATTAGATATGGCAGTGATTCAAATGGAAGATTATTATGATTCTGGAATATCAAAGAAAGTAAAAGCCCAAACCAGGGAATACTGTTACATGCTTGCAAAAAGCTCAGAAGATAGTGTTTTTGAAACAAGGCACTTAAAAGCGGTTGAAAAGTATTCCCTTGAGCTTGCTAAAGCCAGAAGACTTAATCTTGATATAGCGCGTATGGTTGCACTCATGCATGATATTGGAAGAACTAAAAACGGTGTGTATGGCAAGGGGCATGCTGAAGAGGGTGCAAGGGAAGCAGAAATTTTCCTGAGCAAATTCAAAATAAAAAAGAAAGCATTCGATATAATTATAGATGCTATAGAAAACCATAATAAAAAGAAAAAAATTCACGGTGAATACGTTGAACTGATTAAAGATGCTGATTCAATGTCCAGATATACCGGTATTCCGGATTATCAGGATGATTCTCATGAATACTTAAGGAATAAATATGCCAGACTTGGAAAATGCCGGATTACAAATAATCCTGATGCTGACATTATAGGGATTCTGCAAGGCAAGATAAAAGAACTGAAAACTGACATCCGGGAGCTCTACAAATCATCTGTTTCTCCAAAGCTTGTCCACCGGATTAGAATTAAAATAAGGTCAATTCGGTCAATAATCTGGTATATCAAAAGAAATCTGAAAAGCAATTGCAGCCTTTCAATGGAAATTCTTGACGAGGATTTAAGAGGCATATTCAAGGATTATGAGATGCCCAGGAAGATCCATGTTTTCAGGAAAAAGCTGAAGGGTGAAAATCAGGCGGTGGCTTTTATAAAATACCTTAAAGAATCAAGGAAGAAAGAATTTAATAGACTTAGAAGAAAGGTTAGGAATAAGCACCGCAATTTAATTGATGAAATTACCGGCCGTGTTGAATTTATTCTTCCGTCATGTGAAGTTAAGAATATTAATAAACTTCCAGAAAACATTAAATTTAAGAAAGCATTAAAATTTGCCAATGCAAATGATATGGTTTCTTTGCATAAATTGAGAATACTATGTAAGAAGGTCATTTACCTTCATGATATGGGTTTAATAAGTTTTTCCCAGAAAGATTTTGTGGATCTGCTGAAAAGTATTCACAGGAATATTGGGCTTATGAATGACAGGATTGAAAATGTATCAATGCTGGAAAAAATTGATAAGAACAGCCCGGCTATGGTTTCCCGCGAGGAGTATGAGGGTATAATAGAATTTCTGGAAAGGGACAATGGAATCAGTGAAAGTATTGCCAAAAATCTATTTGAACTGCAAATCAGGACCTAGAATCAGATTGAAACCATTGAGAGAAGAGGAATTATGAAATTAAAAGATTTTAAAGGAATTTTTAATAAATCTACTGCAACAGTTATATCTGTTGAAAATGTATCGGCAGATTATTGGATTGTTAAATTAAAACCTGCTGAGGGAGTGGCATGGATACCCGGTGAACATGGTATTTTTACTTTCCCTGAAAAAGATTTTGCCGGTAAAAAATGGAGGGCATTCAGCATAGCATCAATACCTGATGAGGGTTATATGATGATAGGAACCAGGACAGGAGATCAGCCAAGCAGTTTTAAGAAAAAACTTACAGCTTTGAAGCCGGGACAGACGGTTAAAGTAAGAGGACCATTCGGATGGTTTACTCTTAAGGATAAGTCATCTCCAATAGTTTTCATTGCAGGGGGAGTTGGGATAACACCGGTAAGGGCATTGCTTAAGGAGATGGAAAAGAAAAACCAGAGGATAGTGGATTTGGTTCATGTTTCGAGTGATCACTTCTTATTCAGGGATAACATTGAAGGCATTGCAGCTGCTAATCCGAAACTGAATTTGCATTATGCAAGAACACCGGATGAAACAAAAGCCGCCTTAAAACAACTTTCTGCAGTCAATGGGGATAAGGCTTACTACTACATTTCCGGAAGTCTTGGTATGATGCGGTCAATCAGAAAATTACTGAAAAAAGAAAATATTAAAGGAAGCAGATTCATACATGATCCGTTTCTCGGTTATTAATTTAAATCTGAAAATTCTTGACTAATCGGTATTAAAGCCTTATATATAAGAAAATAACGGCATATTTGTCCAGCAGGATAAATGTGCCGTATAATAATATCGTGGAATGTGAATGATTTAGCATTCATGGGGAAAAAAGTATAAAAATGGATGAATTTGTGCGAATAAATAAATACATAAGCGATACTGGCTTTTGCTCCCGCAGGGAAGCGGATAAGCTGATTTTGGATGGATTCGTAACTGTTAATGGGAAAAAAGCAGAAACAGGAACGAAAATAGGAAAGAATGACAGTGTTAAGGTCAAAAATAAATTGATTTTAGGTGTAAGGAGAAAAGTATATATTGCCTTTAACAAACCAAAGGGTATTACAAGCACAACAGATACAAAGGACAGGCGTAATATAATTGACTATATTGGTTTCAAAGAAAGGATTTTTCCCATAGGCCGGCTTGATAAAATGTCTGAAGGGCTTATTTTTCTAACAAACGACGGGGATATAGTTAATAAAATCCTTCGTGCCGGGAATAATCATGACAAAGAATATATTGTAACTGTTAATAAACCCATAACAGATGAGTTTATTTATAAAATGGGTCATGGCGTACGAATATTAAAGACAAAATCACTTCCATGTAAAGTTGAACGAATCAATAATATTAAATTCAAGATAGTTCTTAATCAGGGGTTGAATCGGCAAATTAGGAGAATGTGCAAAAAGCTTGGTTATGATGTCGTTAAACTGGTACGCACTAGGATTATGAACATTCATCTTGAGGGAATAAAACCCGGACAGTGGCGGTATATAACGGATTCAGAAATGAAGAAAATTAATACTTTACTTGCAGGTTCGGTTAAAACTGAGGAAGCCTCAAGGATTTCCAGGGGTAAAATTAAGAGCAGTAAAAGAAGCAGGGAGAGCTAATACTTGCCGGAGGATGTAATGAAACCCAATATTATTTTTGTAATGGCGGATCAAATGCGAGGAAGTGCAATGGGTAAGGGAAATGAAGAGGTACTGACCCCCAATTTGGATAAATTCGCCGAAGAGGGAACCCTGTTCACGCGGGCAGTTTCAAATACGCCTGTTTGCAGTCCTGTAAGGGCTTCAATCATTACAGGACTTCACACATTATCCCATGAGTTGGTGAATAATGACAAAGCTCTCAGGACGGATGTCAGGACTCTGGCTCATTGTTTAAATGACTCAGGTTATAAATGCAGCTATATCGGAAAATGGCACATGGACTGCGAGGACAGGGGAGTTTTCATACCGCCGGGACCAAGACGCCAGGGATTTGATGATTTCTGGGCTTCATATAACTGCAACCATAGGTATTTCGAAGGGTACTACTATTTAAATGATAACCCTGAACCTGTCTGGATGGATGGCTATGAACCCTTCGGGCAGACTGAGATAGCCGTAAATTATATAAATGAAAAAGCGACACAGGAAGAACCCTTCTTCTTGTTTCTATCCTATGGACCACCTCATTGTCCTTATGAGGAGGTCCCAAAGAAATATAAAGACATGTATCCGGTTGAAAAAATCAAACTTCGTCAGAATGCTACCCCACGTGCCGACCTAAATAAAATCGCAGGATACTATGCGCATATTTCAGCACTTGACGAATGCTTTGGCAATCTTCTTGAAGGCATCGAAAAAGCAGGCTGTAGGGAAAATACCCTTGTCATTTTCACCAGCGACCATGGGGATATGCTTTTCAGCCAGGACAGGGGTTGGAAATGCAAGCCGTGGAGGGAATCTGTTATTGTTCCTTTCATCGCAAGATGGCCGGGTAAAATACCGGAGGAGCGTGCCTGCGGCAGTCTTATAAGCCACGTGGATATTATGCCTACATTACTCTCTGTTGCAGGGGCTGAGATTCCAAAAGGAGTACAGGGAGTGGATATGTCGGGGCTCCTGACCGGAGAGGAGTCTAAAATACAGGATTCTGTTTTTATCAATTATCCCCTTAGTCCTGAAAAGTTCTCTTTCCGTGAATGGCGCGGGGTGGTTACTGAAAAATATACTTATGCACGCTTTAGGGAAAACCCATGGGTACTGTATGATGACGAGAATGATTCATTCCAGATGAATAATCTTATTGATAAGCCGGAATTAGTAAATGGTCTTGAAAGTGAATTGAATAAGTGGCTTGAAAAATTGGACGATTCATTTGAAACATCCCATGAAGTAGCTGAGAAATATTACAAAGGATCTGTCGATGGGGTAATGCCATACTATGAGAATGAAGCAATTAAGGCTGAAAAAAATAAGAGAAGGTGCTTAAGGCTTAAAAAATATAGCAGGATGCAATAAATCGGTTTTCACCTGATGTTGTATTTGATATATAATTATGTTGTCAGGAGGTACAGTATGATAAAGCTGGCTTTCATGGTTGACACAGCATATGTATTGGGCTCCAGTACTGAAGAAGGCAATAAACTTAGAATCAAGCTCTTACCCGAAGCATTGGCTCCGCAGATGAAAAAAATTACTGCAGGGGATCATTATGCTGCAGGAAGAAAGAGCTCTGTCTTTTATAAGAATGATGAATTTAAACACGGGACTATCTTATATATTGTCTCGCGGAATCTATCTCTCAATATTAAAGGATCGGCGAATATCAAGGTTGTAAATGACTATATGGAGCTGGTTCAGAAATACAAAGACTCGAAAGACAGCCTGGTGGTAATAGGAGGTAAGGAAATTTTCATGCTGTTTCTTCCTTATGCCAGTCAGATTAATGTTGCAATGACGAATAAAAAAGTCCCGGGGGATATTGTTTTCAAGGAATGGAAAACATTCAACCTACGCCTTTCGAGAGTTGAAGAGTGGGAGGGTGGGATAACTTATTATTACACCAAGAAACCGGCCCCTGTATATTGAAGCAAAAAAAAAGCAACCGTTCCGGTTGCTTTTCTATTATAGAAATATCATTCAAGTTGTGATGTGCAATTAGGACATCTAGTAGCTTCCAGACTGATTTCAGTTTTGCAGTGCGGACAGCTTTTTGTTGTTGGAGCTGCAGCAGGTGCCGGTTCTTCTTTTTTCTTAGCCTTGGAAATCATTTTGACAACCAGGAATATAGAAAATGCGATAATTATGAAATTTATGATTGTATTAATGAATAGTCCATAATTCAATGTCGCAACTCCAGCTTCCTGTGCTTCGGCAAGGGTTTCAAACGACCCGTCGCCTAGTACAACAAACAGATTAGCAAAATCAGTATTACCAAGCAGCTTCCCAACCAATGGCATTATGATATCATTTACCAATGATTTAATGATAAGACCGAAAGCGCCCCCAATAACAACTGCAACAGCCAAATCAATCACATTGCCTTTCATGGCGAACTTCTTAAAATCTTTCCACATATACTTACCCCCCTTGTTTTATTATTATTTAATTATATTACCCTTGACATTCACTGTCAAAACTCTCTGTGTTAATTGGGATGCTAGGATGATGAATTGATTTTCGGGTATATAAATATCATAAGGGGTGAAAATATATGTCAAAAATCATATTAGGACTGGATATTGAAAAGAGAAGAGCAACGGCTATATCTGTTCAGGATCTTTTAACTGAATACGGATGCTTCATCAAGACGAGGATAGGATTACACGAGGTATCGGATGACAGGAAGTTTTGCAGTGAAAACGGCCTTGTGATACTTGAACTTATCAGAGAAGCTGGAACAGAGGGTGAAGAACTTGAAAAACGATTAGGCTTGATTGATGGGGTTTCTGTTAAAAAAATGGAGTTCTGATATAATTGTTAGTAGTGACAATATGATATTTCAGGAGATTCTTAAGAAGTGATAAGCGGGGAAAGACCGAATATAATTGTTATCATGGCTGATGATTTGGGCTATGGAGATATTGGAATTTATGGGAACCCTGATGTCATAACCCCAAATCTTAATCAAATGGCTGAAAACGGGATAAGCTTTATGCAGCATTACAGTGCTTCGCCGATGTGCGCACCGGCAAGGGCTTCTTTTTTGACGGGCAAATACCCTCACAGGACGGGAGTTGCAGACGTGTCGACAAGCCGTGGCCTTGATAGAATTGCTGAAGACGAAGTGCTGATTTCACAAAGATTCAAAGACTTGGGATATTCAACAGGCTTGATAGGTAAATGGCATAATGGAAGGGATGATGATAAATATCATCCCTTAAACAGGGGATTCGATGAATTTACCGGCTTTTGTATGGGAGCATCCGATTACTGGGAATGGAAAATTGAAAAAAATGGCAATCAAATTTCAGCGAATGGGAAATATCTTACAGATGTTTTTACAGATGAAGCTGTGAATTTTATAAAAGAAAAAAAGAATAATCCATTCTTCCTGATGTTAACGTATAATACACCCCATACACCTTTGCAGGCATATGAAAAGGACATAGACTTATTTTATAAGAGCGGGAAATTCAATAAGGCGGTCAGCACGATTTATGCAATGATAAAGAGGATGGATGAAGGTATCGGATTAATAAAGCAAGCCGTTGAGGATGAGGGGCTTAGTGAAAATACCATTATTTTGTTTACAAGCGACAACGGACCCTGTTTTCGCGGTGAAGGCGATGACTGTAGGAAAAGATTCAATATGGGAATGAGTGGAATGAAGGGATTTTCACTTGAAGGAGGAATAAAGGTTCCTGCAATTTTAACTGCTCCATGGATTAAAGGTAACACAATAATTGAGGAAATAATTCATTTTACTGACTGGTACCCAACGTTGTTGGCTTTAGCCGGTGCTGATATGTCTAAAATAAAAGGTCTGGATGGCAGGAATAATATAAGTCTTTTGCAAGATGGAATGAAACATAGTGATAGAATGTTGTTTTGGCAGTGGAACAGGATATCACCTGTAAGAAAGTGCAATGCGGCAGCAAGGTTAGGTGAGTTTAAGTTGTACTATAAACCTATCCCCGAAGCTGTAGAATATATAATTTCAGAAACTGAACCTTTCAATAAGAGACTTGAATACCCATGGGAAAAACATTCCCTAAATACAATGAATTACAAAAGGGAACTGTCCATGCCCGAAAGACCAATGCTCTTTGACTTAAAGAAGAGTCCTGATGAAATGACTGATGTATCCGAAGATTATCCTGAAGTTTATGAGAAGCTTAAAGAATGTATGGATGATTGGTTCGAAAAAATGATTTCAGAATGGCAAACGAAAATACAGCTTACATTAGGGGAAGCGGCATCCCTATATAAACCTGACACTTGATTTGTTCCATCTGATATAAAATAACTGTAAAGGTACTATATGAATTTTAGAGAGATTGTTAATAAACAGATAAATCATATTGAAACAAAACCTATTCCATATACACTTGGACTTCAGCGTGAGTCCAGGCAGCGACTTGATGAATACTACGCTTCCGGTGATTGGCGCAATAGAATAAAACCATATATCAAGCATGTATGGGTTATGGACTGCCAGCAAAAACAACAAGTTGATGAAAATTATACAAGGGATATATATGGAAGCATTTGGAAAGAGAATAATCTTATAGCCCATTTGGAAAAGCCGGTTCTTTTTGAACCATCGCTAGAGAGATGGAAAATGCCGGAAGTTTCGGAATTTTTTAGAAACAATGAGCAGGATACTGCAAAAGAAATCCTTAATAAATCCGGAAATAGTTTCACATTAATACATATACCCTGGGGTATTTTCGAAAAAAGCTGGTCACTAAGAGGTTTTGAAAATTCATTGATTGACATGTCTCTTAATGAGAAATTTTATGAAAACCTAACAGAAATAATAACAGAACACTTAATGGAGTTTGTAGATATTGCCATTGGCTTCGATGTGGATGGAATCATGTTCGGAGACGACTGGGGAGGACAGTCGGGGCTGTTCATGGGTAAAGAAAGATGGCAGAGATTTTTTAAGGAAAATTACAGACGACTCTATGATAGGGTCCATAAATCCGGTAAATATGTCCTGAGTCATTGCTGTGGGAATATTGTCGATATACTTCCTGATTTGATTGATATCGGATTGGATGTTTACGAGAGCTTTCAACCTGAGGCCATGGACATACAGTCAGTGAAGAAGGAATTCGGAGCGGACATGACTTTCTGGGGAGGCTTAGGGGCTCAATCTGTAATACCCTTTGGAATGCCTTCGGATATTTATAAAGAGGTCAATGAACTTAGGGAAACTATTGGAAACGGAGGAGGTTTTATACTTGGACCGTCAAAAGACCCGCCGCCTGAGACTCCAATTGAAAACCTAACTGCTTTGATAGAGGCTTTTACGTGTGAGGATTAAATATGAGTAATTCGTACAATAAATATTACATAAAAGAAAACTATTTCGGAAATCCATATACTGGTTTAATTTCCTATTTTAAAGATTTTGAACCAAAAGGGACGGTTCTTGATTTAGGCTGCGGCCAGGGGCGGGATTCAATTGCACTTGGAAAGCTTGGATATAAAGTTACCGGGGTTGATAGTTCATCTGTCGGGATAGCTCAGTTGAATGATACTGCGCTAAAATTAAAAATTAATGTTACAGGTGTCGTGGGTGACATATTTCGTTACCCAGAGTTGGCTGGTTTTGATATTGTATTGATGGATTCAATGTTGCATTTTTATAAAAATGATATTGAAAAGGAAACGGGTCTTGTAAATAAGATAATCAACGAAATGAAAGCAGATGGGGTTTTTTGCAATTGCATGATAAAAGGAAGCAAACGCGAAAAACGGTTAAAATCCATCATTGACAGCAGCTCATATGCATTTGATGAGTTGTTGGAGGAGCATATGGATTATCCGGATTATAATGCAATATATCATGTGTATATTGTGAAAAAAATGAGTGAAGAGAAATGAAACAAGTTATTTTATTAATATATTATTTTGGGGTGTAATATGATTTACAATCAATGGTATGCGGTACTGCCGTCAAAGGCGATAAAAAAAGGCAAGCTTATATCAGTAAAAAGACTCAACATGGATTTAGTGGTTTTCAGAACAGGTTCAGGAAATTTATGCTGTGTTGTTGACCAATGCACACATCGCGGTGCTGCTCTAAGCAAAGGCAAGCTAATAGGTGATTGCATACAATGTCCTTTCCATGGCCTTGAATTTGCAGCTGACGGCAAGTGCAGGTTTATTCCCGCCAATGGTTTATCTTCAAAAGAGGACTTATCAAGATATAATGTGAAAAGTTTTTCGGTCAGGGAACAGTATGGAATTGTTTATATTTGGTATGGTGACAAAGAATCAATAGCAAATGAGCTGCCGTTTTTCTACGACAATATTGATGATAGTTTCGCTTATAGTGAAATTGAAGATCACTGGAATTCCCACTACTCCAGATCAATAGAAAACCAGCTGGACGTGGTGCATCTTCCATTTGTACACCATAATACCATCGGCAGGGGAAACCGGACATTGGTTAACGGGCCTAAGGTTGCTGTCAAAGGCAATACGATTACAACTAGTGCAAACAATGACGTTGACTTGGGACAAACGCCCAAAAAGCATGAAGAATGTACTATTAACTCAACTTATGTAAGTTTCATGTTTCCTAATATATGGATTAATAATATTAGTGAAGAAATTAAGGTTTTTATTTACTTTGCACCTGTTGATGATGAGAATACCGTTTTATATATTCGCTTTTACTGCAAACTGTCAAAGTTAAAGTTAATAAATCAAGTAATTGCATTTTTTGGTAAATTCGGAAACAGAAAAATTGAAAGGCAAGATAAAAGAGTTGTAATAACTCAAAAACCAAAACCATCGGCATTAAGATCAAAAGAAAAACTTATTCCCGGCGATAGACCGATTATTGAATACAGAAGAATGCGTGACATTCTTCAAAAAAGTGGTAATAACGATGATTAAAATTGGATATGCATGTCTTACGATAGGGGTTCCGTATACAAATTTTAAAAGTTGCATAATGAAGAATGCAACTGAATCCCGGCTTATGGAGTTAATTAGCCATAACCTGAATTCCCTGGAAAATATTATCGACTATAATATAAAAAACGGCATTAAACTTTTCAGAATGAGTTCAGATATTATTCCATTTGGATCAAACCCCATTAATCAATTGGATTGGAAACTTATTTTCAAGGATGATTTTAATCGAATAGGTAATATGATACTTAAATCAGGTATGCGGGTTTCTATGCATCCGGGTCAATATACGGTATTGAATTCACCTGATGGAAAAGTTGTAGAGAATGCAATTAGAGATTTGAGATACCATAATAAGTTTCTCGAGGCTTTGGGATGCGACTCATCTAATAAAATAATACTTCATCTGGGAGGAGTTTATGGTAATAAAGAATCCGCTATAAAAAGGTTTAATAGGAATTATTCTTATTTGGGCGACTCAATAAAGAGAAGACTTGTAATTGAAAACGATGACAGGTCTTTTTCAATCTGCGACTTGCTTGAAACATCCGTTAATAATAATATCCCGATTGTTTATGATAATCTGCACAATAAGGTAAACGGATATTCAGATAAAAGCGATTTGGAGTGGATAAATCTATGTTCAAAGACATGGGGTAAACATGACGGCAGGCAAAAAATACATTACTCACAACAAAATCCGCAAAGACAGCCCGGGGCCCACTCAAAGACAATAGCAGTTTCAGAGTTCCTTGAGTTTTATAAGGTTATTAGTAATTTGGATATTGATATTATGCTTGAGGTAAAGGATAAAAATGTATCGGCTGTTAAATGCACAAATACAACTCAAGAACCTGTTAATTATGGAATGCTGCAGAGAGATTGGGCTAGGTATAAGTACTATGTTATGGAAAAATCACCTTCTTATTATAGGAGTATCAGTAAATTATTCCAGAACAATGATTTTAAGGCATTAGACTTTTATAGATTAGTTGAGGAAGCTATTAATGAAGAAACCCGGATTGGAAATTCAATTAATGCACTGGAGCATGTATGGGGGTATTTTAAAAACCTTGCAGAAGAGAAGGATTTAAAAAAATTCCAAAAGTCGATTAATCTTCTAAGGGATGGGAAAATTAAAGTGAGTAACATAAAAAACTTCCTTTATAAACTTGCCTTGGTGTATAAAAGTGAATATCTCATTAATTCATATTTTTTTCACTATTAATTAAAGTGTAAATCGTTAAGATACCCCAGGGGTGTTTTCCGGGAAAAAGAACCCACATGTTCTATTGAACATATGGGCTAAGGTAGAGAAGATATTTAGGTGTTAGCTTAGTGACATTCTTCAGCGTGGTCGTGATCATGGCATACTGAACCGGTGGACTCCAATTCTCCTGCCAGATACATTGCCGCAGCTGTTTTTGAACTGCCTTTTTGACCTATTACAACTTCAATATTGTGTTCATTAAAGATTGCAACGGCAGCTCCGCCCATACCGCCTGATACTATGACATTTACACCCTGGTCATTCAGAAAGTTGGGAAGGAATCCGGGTCGGTGACCGGGATTTGCCACGGTTTTCTCGACAGTTATGCTGTTACCGTCTGTTTCAAAAATTTCAAATGTCTCGCAGTGTCCAAAATGAGATGAGACATTTCCTTTGTCGCTTGCAACTGCTATTTTCATTGTTCTTCCTCCATTTTTATTAGTTCTCCGGCCAATTCATTCAAGAAATCGGCCTGGTAATTTTCAATATCACCCTCATCGCATGCTTGTGAGATTTTGGGATCGATTGGTATTCGTGCCATAATCTTTAAACCATGCTTTTTTGCAGCCTCTTCCGTGTGGCTTTCGCCGAATAGTTTAGTTTCTTTTCCACAATCGGGGCATTTAAAAAAGGACATATTTTCAACAACACCCATAATTGGTATATTCATTAATTCAGCCATTTTCACAGCTTTGGATACTATCATTGATACAAGTTCCTGCGGAGAAGTCACTATTATGATAGCGTCAACCGCTATGGACTGAAAAACAGTAAGAGATACATCCCCGGTTCCCGGCGGCATGTCAATAAACATAAAATCCACATCGTCCCATATTACATCCGTCCAGAATTGCTTAACAGTTCCTCCTAATAGGGGGCCACGCCATAAAACCGGATCGCTTTCTTCTTTAAGCAGAAGGTTTATTGACATGATATCTATACCGGTTTTGCTTTTAGCCGGCAGCATACCAAACTCACCGGCAAAGACCTTTCCTTTTATTCCGAATGCTTTGGGAATAGAAGGTCCGGTTATATCGGCATCAAGGATTGCAGTATTGTAGCCTTCTTTTTTCATTTTGGCAGCCATCATTGATGTTACGAGGGATTTCCCGACGCCGCCTTTTCCGCTTACTACTGCGATTACTTTATTGACGTTGCTCTGAAGATTAAGATGCGCGGTAAAATCGGTTTGCTGTTGTTTCCTTTCGGTGCAGTTTTCGTCGCATGATCTACAGTCCTGGTTACAATTTTCACTCATTTTGATTCTCCTGATTATTAGTTTTAAATATTTTAATTGTATTTTGGAAAACATCCTTAATGGCTTTACCGGCCGGGCAATCAACATCAGTAATAGGGATTCTTTTATTAACTGCGTCAACAACCATAGTGTCAAATGGCACTTTCCCTGTCATGGGTATATTTCTTTTGGCACAGATTTTCTCTATATTTTCTGTATTTTCAAGGTTCACATCATACTTATTTATGCAAACGGCGCAATTAACCATAAACCCATCCGCAGTATCGAGGACCCTGATCATATCTGATATTCCTGAAAGTGATGGTTCTGTTACAACCAGAACCATGTCAACCCCGCTTATTGAAGCTATAACCGGACACCCTATGCCGGGGGAACCGTCTATGATTGCAAATTCAGAATCAGCCGCTTCTTTATCAAGCTGTTTTTTGACTTCTGAAACCAGCATGCCTGAATTCCCAAATCCCATGTTGAGTTTCGCTGTAGAAAAAACCCTGTCATCCTTATAAAGCAGCAAGTCTCCGGCAATAGCTTTATCCATCATAACTGCGTCTGCCTGACATACATGTTCGCAGACGCCGCATCCTTCACAGGAATAAAAATCTACTCTGTAGCCGTTGACGTTATCTATTGCATTAAACCGACAGTTTTCAAAACAAAGCCCACATTCAATGCACTTATCTTCATCAATTCGGGCCTTCGGCAGTCCATAAAATGAATCTTTCTTTGTGATTGCCGGTTTGTCCACCATAAGGTGCAGATTAGGTGCATCAACATCACAGTCTGCATAGGCCTTGCTCCGGGATAATCTGATGAAAGAACTCGATATTGTTGTTTTGCCTGTTCCGCCTTTGCCGCTGAGGATCAGTAATTTTTTCATTTCCGAACCTCCTTTAGAACAGTATCTAAAAGCAGATTGAACATATTTTTAAATCTTTCATTTTCATGTGAAATAATTTTACCGCTTGAATTCATTTTGGCCAGTTCATTGTCATATGGTATTTCCATAAGAATCTTAATATCTTTATCAAAACAGTATTGCCTTGGCGGATTATATTCATCAGTGCATTTATTCAATACAACACCATAAGGTTTGTTGAATATATTGATTAGTTCATATACCATCTTGAAGTCATGCAGTCCGAGTATCGTAGATTCAGTTACTAATATGCAATAATCTGCATCTCTGATACTTTCAATGACCGTGCAGGAATTTCCCGGAGGACAATCAATGAACACATTGGCGTCTGCGGTAAATTCCCTTGATAATAATTTATTTATAATTGGAACACCCGACTCTTCTCCCGTATTCATAATCCCCGATATTACATTAGTTCCCTCAGATACACCGATTTTAATTTTGCCTATGGTTTTTTCTTTTTCAGTTATTGCACTTTCAGGGCAGATAAGCCTGCATCCGCCACATGAATGGCATATGTCTTCAAAAATCATAAGTTTGCCGTTTATATGGGCGAGTGCATTGAAATTACAAAAATCAACGCATTCGCGGCACCCGGTGCATTTATCGTCATCGCAAACAGGAATTAAAACATTAATATCAGATTCGTGATTAATGACAGGTTTAAAAAAGATATGTCCATTGGGTTCTTCGACATCGCAGTCAATGTATGTAGAGTTTTCACAAACAGCAGCTAAATTGACCGAAACGAGAGTCTTTCCCGTTCCGCCTTTGCCACTTAATATTGCGATTTTCAATTAATTACCCCCATGGTTATGGAAACCAGCATGAATTTTCGCAAGGTATTCAAGTTCTCCATCTAAAAGTGCATTAATATTTCCCTGTATTGAGCATCCTGATGCCATATATAGTTCAAGGCCTGCGCTCTTTAGAACATCTGCAGCGTTTTTCCCAAGCATCGGAACTATGACAGCATTTGTTTTCTGGTCCACTATAAACTGGGAGGCTTTGATGCCGGCTCCACCCTGGCTCGTGGCAGCACTGTTTTCAATGAAGTTTTTTTCTTTTGTTTCCGTATTATACACAAGAAAATACGGGGTGCGTCCAAATGATTTGTTTATACAGGCGCTCATAGTCCTGCCGTCAACCGGTATTGTTACTATCATAATATTCTCTCCTAAAATTATCTTGTTATCCTGAGGACTGACTGCCCTGGCCGTGGCGGTGACGTCTGCATCTCATACATCCGGGTTCAGCTCCCTCATCGAGCTGATAATCGCCGCCCTCAATGCTCAGGATATCGCCGTTAACTAAAATACCGGCAATCTTTTTCCTGGCTTCGTTGTAAATCCGTTGCACGGTTGTACGCGCAACTTTCATGCTGTCGGAGCATTCTTCCTGGTTCATTCCCTCGAAATCAATCAATCTGATTGTTTCATACTCATCGACAGTCATGATTACTTGTTTTGATAATCCCTTGCCCGGCCCGAGGGGACCAAAGATGGTCCTCTCCGGGATACAGCATACTGTTCGCCATTTTCTTGGTCTTGGCATGCAATCCTCCTTAATAAAAACACTAAGCGGCAGGGAGGGGACCCCTGCTACTTATTGTCTTCAGCCAAATTTTGCAATTGGCTGTTAATTATCTCCAGACGGTTCTTCAGGTCTTCCTGCTGAGCCGTAAGAAAATCCTTTTGGGAGATATAGTTAACAGGAACTGGTGCAGGTGACGGGGCATAATAACCGACGAAACCTCTTCCGTAGCCTGCTCTGCGTCCAGGGCCCATTCCCATTGCCAGGCCTCTGCCGAATCCACATTCGTATCCATTTCCATATACGGCGTTTCTTGCGCCGGTGCAATTTCCGAATCCTCTTCCAGTTAATGGTCCCTGTCCTGCGGGGCCTGTTCCATCTCTTCTTGGCATTGTAATTTCCTCCGTTAGTTTTGGGCATATGCCCATTACAATACTATTATACCCTGTTATGGACATATGTCAATAACTTATTTTTATTATATCAGACTTTATTTGCAGTGCCAAGAAAATAATAATACATATAGAAACTGTATCAAAGCAACTTGATATACTTGGTTAAAGAAAAAAAGCACGATTGTCCCTGGGGACAATCGTGCTTTTTTTCATATATAGTTAGGACAGTTTTTGATTTATGGCTACATAGGCTGCATAACACCTGAGAATACAAGCCATGCAAGCACTGATTTAGCTACCAAGCTTAGTACAATGTATGTTTTTTCACCATACAGGTAATTTGCCCATTTGCCGACTTTCTTGTATTGAAGAACCATGTTGATAGGGAATAAGTTGAAGAAAACAAAGTAAGAACCTACTATGGCATATACAAACCAAGGAACTTCTGATGGATCAGCATTACCAAATGCGTAGAGTACTATTACAATCCACGGGCCAATGCCGGCTAAAGAACCAAATATAAATGGTTTCCAGTCAGTTTTTTGTTTGAATTGATTGATTTCTTCCATCACCAAGCCGAACAAATTCATTGTTGCGTTAATCAAGACAATAAGAATTAATGCTCCTATATCATAAACGCCGAAAAGCATTGCTATAAGGAATATCATAAGGGATGAGCTTAGTGCATATTCATACCATCTGAATTTGTTGATTCCTTTTTCGAGATCCCTGTTGTATATATCATTTGTCTTCGGGGCTGCAATTATGAAATGTGCAATTGCAGAAAGAAACAAAAATGCAGCTACAAGCACTGCAAAGGGGACCGTGAACAGCTTTTCCGGTTGTGTGACCAACCGCATTTGAGTCTGGTCAAAGTTCAGAAAATAGGACCATACAGGGGTCCTGAAATCCTTGATTTTGTCTATTGTCAAAGCGAATACCAACATTGCGGAACCCTGGATTAAATGCAGGAATCCCATAAACAGATTAAATTTGCGCAATGACTTAAAATTTATTTTATTATTCATTTTTACCTCCGTTAGTTTAATTACATTAATATATTACCCAAAAACTGGGTAATCTAACTATAAAAAAGCCCGGTACCTTTTTTTAGATATGTCGCAGGAATAGGTTATAATATGTTTAATGAAGTGGGGGAACAGATAATGGATGATAAACATCAGACTATTAATATTGCAGCAAACAGGCAGCTTTTCATTGATGGAAGGTTTATTCAAAACAGTAAAAACATAATAATAAAAATCCACAAACCTCAAAAAACAGGTGAAGCATATTTTAGAATTGAGGGCTCTTCCCACAGGCGAATAGGTGGGTATAGCTCAGTCATGTATGAAGACGGCGAATACAAGATGTGGTATGTGGAGAATCAATACCGCTTGGATGGGATATATATCTGTGTAAAATATGCAAGGTCCGATGACGGAATAACATGGGATGTTCCTGATTTAGGCCTGGCACCGGATTATGAGGATAGTCCCAATAATGTTGTTCTTGGCTATGGAGCCGGCGGGGTTCCCGGTGGAACCGGCGACGGAACATGCATGGTTTTTATAGACCCGCTTGATACCACCGGAAGAAAATATAAAATGACGGCCAGGCATGGTATTAAAGAACCTCTTGGGCTGTACTCGTCGCCTGACGGTATAAACTGGATCAAAGAGCTGGAAACAGTGCTGGATGACGGGCGATTCAGCGGGAGTAGCGGAGTTTTCCATCTGGATTCGCAGAATGTTATTTTCTGGGATGACAGGATTAGCAAGTATGTTGCATTTGTCAGGAAGAATTATGAGAAGCACGGACAGTTCAGAACCGTTGCACGGGGTGAATCAAAGTATCTGTCAGGATTCCCGAATGTCAATGATATGGATACAGTGATTCAGACTGACAAACATGACATGCAGATCGAAACAGAACAGGGTTGGCTGCCGGCAAGTGATTTCTATACTAATGCAACAATAAAATATCCCTGGGCCCAGGATGCATATTTCATGTTTCCGAATATCTATTTTAAATATGATAAGTTCTTACCTGAGTTCGCTGATAGTAAACCCAGGAATGCAGGGCCGATTGACATACGCTTTGCCGCAAGCCGGGATGGAATAACCTGGGATAGGTTCGAAAGGGAAGTGTATGTCGGTATCGGAGCGAAAGATGACTTTGATGCATATTCACTTTATATGCTCAACGGGATTGTCCCTGGCAACAATAATGAAATGTATCTTTACTATATGGGCTCTGATATTATTCACGGCTGGGACAGGGGGGACGAATACGAGGAGCGTGAGAACCGGATTTTGACAGCCACAGGGTTTGATTCGAAGAGAAGGGTCTCCGCAATCAGCAGGCTTGTGCTTAGAAGAGACGGTTTTACCTCCATTGGGGCTGGATATAAAGGCGGGGAGTTTACCACGCCCGAACTGATTTTTAAGGGGTCGCACCTGGTTTTAAATGTTGATACTGCTGCGGCTGGTATTCTGAGAGTGGGTATTTTAAATTCAGAAGATAAGTATGTTGCCGGATATTCAATTGATGACTGCAAGACAGTCCACACGTGCAATGACATAAACAAAAAGGTTGAGTGGAGAGGTGGCAGCGATGTTTCGGCTTTGGCGGGAAAAGCCGTGAAATTACATTTTCAGATGTGCGATACCGACTTATATGCATTCCAATTTATGAAATAATTATTAAGGTGGCAAAATGTTTACAATCCCTGGTTTTGAATGTTTTAATAAATTCACACTGATTGAAAAAGGATGGTCACACGATAAAAAATATCTGGCAGAATCATCCGATAATAAGAAGCTTCTAATAAAAGTTTCATCTATCGCTGATTATGATAGGAAAAAAGCGGAATTTAATGCAGTAATGAGAATATCAAAATTAGGTATTCCCATGATGATGCCTATTGATTTCGGCACTATGGAAACCGAGAGTCTGTTGTACATGGTCTTTTCATGGATTGATGGTGATGATGCGGAAATCATGATGCCGTTGCTTTCGGAAGAGGATCAGTATAGGTTAGGATGTGATTCAGGATTAATCCTCAAAAAAATTCATTCTATAAAAGCACCTGATGAACAACAGGACTGGGCTGAACGCTTTAATGACAAGATTGACAGGAATATCAGTAATCATAAAAACTGTGGCATTAAAGTTCCCAAAGAAGAGAGAATCATTAAGTTTATTAGTGATAATAGAAAGTTTCTTAACGGCAGACCCCAGACAATCCAGCATGGTGATTACCATGTAGGTAATATTTTCATAACGCCGGAATACAGAGGTGAGTATCATAGATTTCAACCGATGGGATTACGGCGACCCTTGGGAAGAATTTAACAGGATAGTATGGACAGTTCATTCCAGCGAAATATTTGCGTCGGCACAGCTGGACGGCTATTTTAATGGTGATGTTCCGGATGAATTTTTCAGGCTGATGGCTTTATATATGGCATCCAATGGACTGGCTTCGCTACCCTGGGCAATACCGTTTGGAGCAGAAGAGGTAAAAGCTATGCTTAGAAATATCGATGAGATGCTGGATTATTATGATGACTTCAATACCTATGTGCCGAAGTGGTATAAAAAATACTGACAAATTGGAGATATGCAATGGAATTATGGGACATCTTTGATGAGAACAGGCAACCGAAGGGATATACTCACATCCGGGGGGAAGAGATGAATTCCGGTGACTACCATATTATCGTAAATGTCTGGATTCGTAATTCAAAGGGAGAGTATCTCATTACTAAAAGAACGCCTAATAAGGAATACGGCGGTTACTGGGAATGCACCGGCGGCTCGGTGGTTTCCGGTGATACCAGCTTTGAGTGTGCTTTAAAAGAGGTAAAGGAAGAAACAGGTCTTAAACTTGACCCGGAAAGCGGCAGATTAATATGGACTTATAACAGGGAAGATTCCCATGGGGTACCTGATTTCTGCGATGTCTGGTACTTTGAGCAGGATTTTGACATTTCGGATATCGTTTTTCAGGAAGGAGAGACCTGTGATGCTATGTGGGCATCACCTAAAAAAATTCTGGCATTGAAAGAAACCGGTCTGTTTATACCAATGATTGACTATATTGAAAAGATTTTTAATTATAAGGAATAAAGGTTTTCCACATTTTCCACTGTAAAAGCTGTTGATAAAATGTGCAAAACTATAAAATAGGTTGATTCTAGATATTTATAACCAATTGGTAAAGTTGACAAATCTAACTGTTATATATATAATCCCTATATAAAATAATTAGGAACTGGAGAAAATGATTACTCTTAGCTGATACAATTCAATAATGCATTCAAGATTAATACTGCGACGGCAGTAGGAATTACATATTCTTTTCTTATGTATTTGTATGGTTAAGGAAATTCCCGTTATATTTTGTTTTAGATTTCGTGCCCATACGGCACGATTTTTAGTATTCATTGATGAAGCTCACAAGCGGGAGATTCCTGCCCATTGCAGCTTCATTTTCTTTATCATTTTTAACTGGCAATTTCATGGGAAATGACTGCTGCTATTCGTTGAACAGGGAGTTGAAGTTATGAAAGAATTTAGTCTTGCAAAATTGAAAAAAGATTATATATATCCACAGCAAATGAAATACCCTGATGGAACAGCAAAATATGCATTTGTCACTTTTTTAATGCGAAATGATAATTATCTTCCGGGTGCACTTATGTTTGCCTTTGGGCTTAGGGAAAAGGGAACTCGGGCAGATCTCGTATGTTTGGTATCTGGTAGTATTTCAGTCTCTGCGAAATTTGCCTTAGGGTTAATATACGATTACGTAGTTGATATTGATGAAATCCATGTACCGAATTCAAGGGGACATGCAAGACAGGATATCCCTTATGTTTTTACAAGGTTCAATGCACTGCGCCTTGGGCCTGACGGAGACCTTGGGTTCAGATATGAAAAGATAGTTGTAGCTGATGCCGATGTTTTGCCGCTAAGGTTTTATGATCATTTATTCACGCTGGACACACCTGCCGGTATAATCAATGAAAGTAAAGCTAACTTTCTTGAATCTGATAATAGGGGAAGATACAGGGTTCCGGAAACGCTTTTTAGGGACGGTAAGTGGAAATGGCACAGGATATATGGGGATATTTGTCCCCACGGCCATCATATACCAAAATATATTACTGATAGAGTCGCAGATAATCCTCGGAATCTCGGAATAAATAGTTCGCTATTTGTATTGACCCCATGTTATGAAACTTATAAAGAAGTGATTAGTGCCCTAAATAAACCCGACACCAGAAACATGATATGCAGTAAATTGAAGTGGCCCGAGATGCAGTATGCAACAATTGCTTGGTCCGGTGAATGGACGAATATCGACATACGTTTCAGCGGAATTAACGGTTATCCGGATGTTTCTGTGCTGTGCGGAATTCATTATGCCGGCGCAAAACCCTGGAATGCAAGGGATAAAAATTCAATGAAGCGTGTTATGAAGTTCCCTGACTATGACTTATGGTACAGAAAATACCTGAAAATGACTGAAGTAGATTATGAGAAGCTTCAAAAGGTGCCTAAACTGGCACGGTTGATGAAAAATATTGAGAACAATATTCACCATTAGTAGCATTATTCTACTAAATTGACTTAAGTATATAAAATTAGTAGACTTATTTTAAAGCATGCAAAATTCAGGAGGATTTCAATGGTAAAATTGAATGTAAAAAGGGCAAGCCGATTGTTAGTCGTGTTATGCAATGAGTGGAGAGTTTGGTAAATGAACCATTATAATTTCAAGGTTGATATGACTTTATCGGAAGCCGTAGATTATCTTGTAAGGGAAGTGCCTTATGAGATGACTTATATGAAGGAGCTCAATCCCAAGGGAGAAATGAAATCCTTTGTTTTTATATTTGAAAAATATTTTTTACGAATGGGAAACCGTGCTGCTCTGACAGTGGTAATGCATAATTTTAACGGATATACAGAAATTGATTCTGTAGCCGCCGGCTCATCCCAAAGCATTTTCTTTAGGTTTGATTGGGGAGCCGGAGATGAGTTTGCTTCATATATTATGAAAATGTTTGAATCACATATAGTTGAATGATAAAAAATAAGAGGTGTCATGGAAATAAGGATTATTGATTTTAATTCAGAAAATTATATCCAGGAACTGAACCTGCGAAACAAGGTTCTTCGTCTTCCGTTAGGGTTAAATCTATTTGATGAGAATTTGGAGAATGAAATTTCTGACATACACATTGGGGCTTTTGAGAGTGAGAAACTGATTGGAGTCCTCATTCTAACTCCGATTAGTGATGAAATTATAAAAATGCGGCAGGTGGGGATTGATTTTGCATACCAAGGCATGGGAATCGGAACAAAAATGGTTGCTTTTTCTGAGAAGCTGGCTTTAGAAAAAGGCTATATAAAGATAACCATGCATGCCAGAAAGACCGCTGTTGAATTTTATAAGAGATTAGGTTATAAAACTGAAGGAGCAGTATTTGAGGAAGTACGCGTAGCACATTTTAATATGTATAAATACTTGGATTATAAGATAGTTATGGTTGATTTGAATAATATAAATAAGTTGTCGGAAATATTGATTGAAGCCGCTGAGTGGCTGATTTCTGAAAATATAAAAAACTGGGACCCGAACAAACTTACTGCCGATTATCTTCTCCAAAACAACAGCATTGATGAGTTTTTCCTATGTTACAAAGATGGTGAAGCCATAGGTTGTATGAAGCTGCAGGCCAGGGATGATATGTTTTGGCCGGATGATTCGGTAGGAGAATCACTGTATATTCATAAACTCGCAGTGAAAAGAAAGTTTGCAGGCCAGGGAATTTCAACATTTATGCTGGATTGGGCAAAATTACAAGCTAAAGAAAAAGGATGCAAATATTTAAAACTAGACTGCATAGCAAATCGCACCAAGTTATGCAAAGTGTATGAAAGGCAAGACTTTATAAAGGTAGGCGAGAGATTGGTTTTCGGTAAATACCCGACTGCTTTTTTTGAATATGCCATAAAAGAGAAAGCAAAAGGTTGTAATATATGAAAATTGCATTTTTAGGTGACCTTCATGGCCGTGTATTTCATTCCATGGCTGCTTTGGTCAAATGGCAGAGGTACAAAAATCAAAAGTTTGATTTAATTATTCAGGCGGGAGATTTCGGGGCCTATCCAAAACCAGATGAAGAATTGCTGAGTAATAAATTTGTGAAGCAGGATCCAACAGAACTGGACTTTAGCAGACTGATTGCAGGCGGGGAAGATATTGATAATTTCACAAGGATTGTAAAGACTGAACTTATATCCCCGATATATTTTATCCGCGGCAATCATGAGGATGCTGATTGGTTAAATAGCTTGGAATGTGCAGACGGTTTTTGTGATACCGATCCATATGGGATTTTTAAGTATATAAAAGACGGCACGATTCATTTATTCGGAAATACAGTTATTGCTTTTCTAGGTGGTGCTGAATTCGGAGCAAAACATCAAGGGGTCCTTGATATGAAAGCATATTCTGAATTGAAAAACTCTGATAAAAAAATTGATATACTGGTAACGCACGAAACCCACTTTGGTATTGGCTTAAGCTACCACGGGCTTACCCAGGGTTCAAAATACATTACAGAACTTGTAGAAAAACTAAAGCCCCAATACCATATAACCGCCCATTACCATCATATGATAGGGCCTCATAAAAGAGGGAATGTAATTCATCTGGGATTGAATAACCTGGTTTTGCCTTTGAGGGGCAAGCCCGGCAGGAAAATCCGACATGGATGTATTGCGATACTGGATACTGATACAAGTGAACTTAATTTTGTAAAAGACGAGTGGTTGTCTGATATGTCGACAGACATCCCGATAAACGATTTGTTATAATAAACAGGACCTTATGCGACTTAAAACCTTGATTTATATTGATGGAGAAAAAATTGAAACTTGTAAAGTATAACGAAACAACCGAAAGTGAATATGAAGAATATATTTCCGAGTGGGAAACAACCGGCGAAAAAATTACCCCCCGCTCATCTGCAAGGCACGGAAGGACTTTTGCCGAATTGCAGTATCACTGGCAATACGAAGGCTCTGAAGCAATCAGGGCACAGGGCTATGTTCCTGCGACCCTTTATTTTCTTGTTGATGACAACGGAAGGATATTCGGTGCATCCCATCTCAGACACGAACTTAATGACGACCTTATTCAATATGGAGGGCATATAGGATATGGCGTCAGGCCTTCGGAACGAAGGAAAGGTTATTCAACCATGATGCTTGGGATGATGCTGGATGTGCTTAGGGCAAAAGGATACGACAAGGTCCTGATTACCTGTGATGATGACAATTTTGGTTCGATCCTAACAATTGAAAAAAACGGTGGTGTGCTTGAGAATAAAGTGCCTAACCATCAGGGTATCGGAAGGAGATACTGGATAGTACTATAATGAACTTCATAATAGTACAAAAAGGTACCACCGGCACTTCTCAGTTAAAATATAAGGTGATGTTTTTATGGTAGAAATCAGACATGCAGGTATTAATGACCTGAAAAAGTTGGATGAATTAGACAGACATATATCCTGGGACAACCTTAAAAAATGTATTACAGACAACAGGGCATATGTAGTCTCTGTAGAAAATGAGATAATAGGCTGGCTCAGATATGGTTTTTTCTACGATATGTACCCATTCTTAAATATGATCTATTTTCTCGAAAGATATAGAAAAATGGGGCTTGGAACGAGATTGATGGACGAGTGGGAGACTGAAATGCACCGACTAGGCTATAAAATGATTTTTACAAGTACGCAGGAAGACGAGACACCACAACATTTCTACAGAAAACGAGGGTATGAAGATATAGGAAAATTCTCTTTGCCCGGGCAGGAAGCCTACGAATTGCTGTTGATAAAAAAGCTGGGAGAATAAGATGAATAATAATTTTAAAATAATAAGCTTTGATGCTGATGACACCCTATGGGTCAATGAGATTTTTTATCAGGATATTGAAAGAGAGTTCATCTCAATAATGTCAAAATATGCTGATGTCAATTCGGTTACAAAAGATATTCATAAAAGAGAAATAGATAATCTTAGTATTTACGGTTATGGAGCCAAGGGATTCATGCTATCCATGATTGAAACAGCACTTGACATCACAAAAGGGAAGGTTGATTCAATTGACCTTAACCGAATTATTGAAATGGGCAGGGGACTTATTAATGAGGACATTGTGCTTCTAGAAGGAGTCGAAGAGACACTAAAAACGCTATCTGCAAAAGGATATAAGCTTATTGTTGCAACAAAGGGGGATTTATTGGATCAGGAGAGGAAACTTAGAAAATCAGGCCTTGAAAAATATTTCGACCACATTGAGATCATGAGCTACAAAAGAGATGAAGATTATCTGAAGCTTATAAATCATCTGGGCATATCGCCTGATGAGTTCCTGATGATAGGGAATTCATTACCGTCAGATATACTTCCTGTACTCCGTATAGGCGGTTATGGTATACATGTGCCGTTCCATACTACATGGGCACATGAATTAGCAGAAGAAATTGGTGATTACCAAAATTTCAGGGTTGCTTCGAGTATTACTGAAATCGTTGAAATATTAGCTGACGATTTTTGATATATGAAAGGGATATATGGATAAATTATATTCAAGACAAGAATTGATTGATAAGGGCTATCCTTTTGGAAAGGCGGCGCCAGGGATTCCACTTGGAGATGAAAAAGTTGAATGGAATCGAACAAACCCTGATATTGTGTTATACAAACCCAAAGGCGATGCTTCCTATACAAATGATAACGAACATTTTCTTGTTATAAAAGCACCGCACAGTGATGAACTTATAGCGACCTGGACGCAAAGCTCCTGTGAAGGCAGGGGCGATAATCATATTGTCATTGCGCGCAGTGCGGATGGTATTGTCTGGAGTAATCCGGAATATATAATTGGTGTTAAACCCGGGTTAAGTACAAAGCAGGCCAGCTGGGGCTTTACGGTTGTTTCTGAAAAAGGCAGGATTTATCTCATCTATACTAAAGAAATTGATATCTATGACAACAACAGGCAAGGAAGCGGAACAATGGGATGTGTATATTCCGATGATAATGGGTTTAATTGGATAATTGGATTGGATATTTCCATGCCGCATAGTAAATATGATAATCCTGATTTTAATTATCCCAAAAACTGGATTGTCTGGCAGCTGCCAATCAAAGATTCAAAGGGGAAATATATTGTAGGGTATACGCTGGTCACAAGTCATGTGCATAAGCCTCTGCCACATATGATGTGGGTCAATGCGGACTCACGTTCATATTTCATGCGATTTGAGAATATTGACGATAATCCAAAACCGGAGGACATTGAAATCACATGGCTTCCTGACGAAGACCTGGGATTAGAGGTTCTCAATAAAAGTGTCCCCGGTATGACCACCTGTCAGGAACCGTCGCTTGTTTTACTTCCGGATGGACGCCTTTTCACAACTATGAGGACAATGACAGGGTATGTATATTATTCGGTTTCAGATGACGACGGACACACCTGGCGTAAACCTGAAATGCTGCGGTATTCTGATAACAGCGATGGTATAGCCCACCCAATGTCCCCATGCCCTATATATAAAATTGATGAGAACAGGTATATGTTGATTTATCATAATAATGCAGGCGAGTACCTGGGATTTTCGCAATTTAAAGATTCATGGGAAGTTAATGAGGCTAATTTCTTCAGGAATCCTGCTTATATAAGCATAGGGACTTTTAACAAGGATTCCTATCAGCCGTTATGGTTCGATAAACCCCAAAAGCTATTTGATACTGATGACATTGCTGTCGGGCCTAAGAAAACCGCAGAGGTGGCAACATACACAAGCTATACTGAATGGAAGGGGAATAGGATTTTATGGTATCCCGACCGGAAATTTTATTTGCTTGGGAAATATCTGACCGCAGATATTTTAGGTTTATAATTATACCAGAGGTGTGTTATGAAAAATATGATCGAACAGTTGTTAAACAGTGATTCTCCATCAATCCGTTACAGAATGCAGCGTGATTATCTTGGAATTGAGCCTGATTCAGACCTCAGGCATAAAATCCTTGAAAGTAAGCCAGTTATAAAAATCTTTAAGAAAATGCACCCGGACGGCTATTGGCTGTATAAAGGAATCGGTGATGGAATTGATTACAAATTGAGTTCGTCGACTCATTTTGTATTGAATTATCTTGCTGAATTGGGCCTTGGAAAATGGGACGACAGAATTGATATGGCTGTAAAAAGGTACTGGTCGCTCAAAGAGCCGGGCACATACTTTTCTCCACCCGATTATCTGACAGGCCAGTCATGCTTATATGCATATAATATCCGAACTTTTATTATGCTTGGGTACCGCAACGATGTGCATATGAGGGCAAGGATAAATACTTTGCTGGAAAGTGTCAGGGATGACAACGGGTATTTATGCATCCGAAAATCATTTAAAGAAAAGACAAAGAGCTGCATCCGCGGGACGATGAAGGCGTTGATGGCATTTGCTGAACTACCGGAATACTGGGAGCATGAAAGCTGTAAGATGACAGTGGATTATTTTCTAAGCAGGAATGTTCACTTTAAAAAGAATGGTTCAGGTGAAAAGGTGCGCGGAGGGCTAATTGCATCGTTTCCGTTTGCAATTGATGCGAGTCTTCTTGAAGCATTGTATGCCCTGAGCAAAATGGGATATGGGAAACATTCTGCAATGAAGGATGTTTGGAGCGAATTAATGTTCCGACAGGAGGACAATGGATTGTTCAGGCTGGACTGGAATCCTCCGGCGTATTTTGTTCCTGGAATAAGAGGGGAAGGAAACGAGTGGGTTACTTTTTATGCCCTGCTGGCGTTGAAGCATTCTGGGAAAGAACTGGTGAGAGCCAGTGTATGAATTAATTGGTTATTGTGGTATAAGCTGTGAAAACTGCGAGATTAGGAGAGCAGCGAATGACAGTGAGTTCGCAAAAAAGTTAATAAAAGGGTGGAATAAAAGCAACCCGGAGATAAATGACCCCTTGTTAAAATGCCAGGGCTGCAAAGGGTCTGATGATGTTTGCTGGGGATATGATTGCAATATAAGAATCTGTGCTTCTGAAAAGTGTGTTGACCACTGTGGTCAATGCAGCGATTTTAAGTGTGTGCAAATTAAAGAATTTAAAACTGACAAGTATAGGCATCATTCGGAGGCGATTAAGAAATTGGAGGAATTTGTTGATTAAACGCAGCATTTTTGTGCTAGGAGATAGTATATCTATCCATTATGGTCCGTTTCTTAAGGAATTACTGGGTAATGAATTTTTTTATGACCGGAAAAGAGGACTGGAACAAGCACTGGAAGACCTTGATAAACCTATTGGTGCAAACGGCGGTGACAGCAGACAGGTTCTTGATTACCTTAAGGATGAGTATAGGACAGGGATACGCTATGATGTGTTGCTTATCAACTGCGGTCTTCATGATATAAGGGTGGACCTTCAAAGGGGAAGTCTCCAGGTGCCGTTAGATGAATATACTGATAATATAAAGAGTATTGTGAATCTGGCAATAGAGATATCGAAGGTTTTTATATGGGTTGACACAACACCTGTCATAGATAAAATACATAACAGCAGGTCAGAAAAAATGCATAGATTCAGTTCTGACCTGAACAAGTACAGAATTGCAGCAAATGAGATTATGCATGATTATGATATTCCGATTATAAGGCTATATGATTTTACCAATTCCTTTGGAACGGAGGCGTTTATTGATCATGTGCACTTCACGGAAGAAGTAAGAAAGAAGCAAGCTGAGTACTTAAGGCAGAATCTTCTGGGAATTTTAACAGGTTAATATACTGTATTAATCGACGATATTATGTTAAGTATAAATAAAATCTTCAAAGAAAAAATATTGAGAACTGAAACAACTCAAGGAGGTAATGTGAGAAAGATTATCGCTATAGGCGGAGGTGAGATCCTAAAGGATGACTTGACAAGGGAAACAACCCTAATTGATAAAGAAATAATTAAATTAAGCGGGAAAAGACATCCAAGGATGCTTTTTATACCAACTGCAAGTCATGATGCTGTCGGTTATCGTAAAAATATTTATGATTATTTTGAGACTGAACTAGGATGTGAAGTTGAATATCTGCTGCTCTATTCAGAACTCAATGAAAATATTATCAGCACTAAAATTGAATTCGCTGACATCATATATGCAGGAGGTGGCAATACATTTGCCATGATGAAAAGATGGAGGTCATTCGGGGTTGATAAGATGCTTTCCAAAGCCATGGAACGGGGTGCGGTAATGTCCGGTTTAAGCGCGGGTGCTATATGCTGGTTTGCCTATGGGGCATCAGACTCCAGGAAATTTAAGAATCCAAATGCAGATATGATAAAAGTAACCGGACTTGGATTTGTAGATGCTGTTTTTTGTCCTCATTACAATTCGCAACCCCATAGGGGAGAGTTTTTGAAGGAACTGATGCGCAAGACAAGTGGACCGGCAATTGCTGTCGATGATTGCTGTGCAATAGAAATATCAGGCAACGAGTATAGAATAATAAGTTCAGTAGATTCCGCGAATGCGTATAAGGTCTACTGGGATAAAGGAATTTATCATAAAGATAAAATTAATAAGATGAAAGAGTACTGCAGTTTAACTTCATTACTGAATAAATGAGGACATAATGGAATTATCTTCAAGAGAAAGACTTACAAGATTATTCAATGGACAGGAAATTGACAGAGTACCGATCTGGTTGTTATTTCCATACCATAAGTATGGTTCATATGTTGATGTGTATAAATTGCCTTGTTATAAAAAAGTCACAGATTATATTGAGAAATACTGCGATACCTTTGACAGACGCAGTTATGATACCGGATTCTGTTATAATGCCAACCCGCACATTAGTACATACTGGAAGGACAGGCAGGACAATGCAAATACCTGCAAAGAATGTATTATTGAATATAAGGATATAAGATTTAATAAATTCATCTCAAGGGGACCGGACGGTGCAAGGGTTAAATACCTAGTGGATGATATCGAGGACCTGGGTAAGATCCTGAGTATCCCATATAAGGCGCCGAAACCGGACCTATCCTCATACTTCATTGAAAAAGAGGAACTGGGAGACAAGGGACTGATGATGGTCAATCTGGCAGATCCGCTTGGTCCACTATACAGCATCATGAGTGCAGCAGACTTCTCAATGGCTACCATAACGGATTACGAAAGGTTGATAAAGTTCACAGATTTAATGAATGAAAGGGTCCTTGCATACACTAAATATCTGCTTGAAAATGATGTCGGTGAGGTTTTCTTTATAATCGGATGCGAGTTTGCAGGTCCGCCGCTTGTATCTCCTGTAAAGTTCAATGAACTTTCTGCGAGGTATGTTAAAGGGATTGTTGACCTGATTCGTGAATATGGCAAGAAATCCATTGTGCATTACCATGGGAACCTTTATGACATTCTTGACGGTATAAAACACATCAATCCTGACGGCTTGCATACAATAGAAGCGCCACCCATTGGGAACTGTACAATAAAGCAGGCTCGTGAATTGCTTGGAAACATGATTCTGATTGGTAATATCCAGTATGATGATATTGCTCATTGCGAACCTGAACAGATAAAAGAGTTGGTTAAAACTATAATGGATGAGGGTAAATCCGGGAGATTGATTTTATCTCCTACAGCAGGACCATACGAAGAATATATTGATGAAGAAATGGTAAATAACTATATTGCTATGGTTGAAGCAGGCTTGGAATTTGGAAAATTTTAGTATAAACAGACAAGAACAGGTGATTAGGCTGAGATTTGTATGATTAATAACCTGAATATTACATTTATCTGGTGAAATGATAAAATAGAGATAGGTAATAATGTCAGGAGGAGAATTTATGGCACTATTCGGACCACCTCTTAAGGAAGTATGGCAGCAGCTTGCTGTTGAAATTAATGCTGACTTTATCAAGGGAAGTTTCGCGAAATCCGCTAGGGTTGAAAAGAAATTTAAAAACTGGACTATTCTACTCGACACATATACTGTTAACACAGGTAAAAGCAGTGTCACATATACCAGGATGAGAGTCCCTTATATACGAGAAAATGATATTCAATTCAAACTTAGCAGAAAGAATGTTTTTTCCGGGCTCGGAAGGATGTTTGGGATGCCCCTGATAGAGACATATGATTATGATTTCGATGATGAATTTTTGTTAAAGGGTAATGATGAATCTGTTATCAAGGAGATCTTCCAGAACCAAAGCATAAAGGAAAGGATAAAATTTCAAAAACGTTTAATATTTAAAACGGGGCCTTATAAGGAGAAGAAAAGCCATACCGATAGCGAACTCTATTTTCAAATGACCGGTGTTTTAAAAGATATGGATAAATTGAAGAATCTGTTTGGGCTTTTTTCAGAAATGCTGGATGAATTAGTTAAAAACGGAGTTGCTTCAGAAGAAAAACCTTCAATGGTACTCTGACTCATATAGTGAAAGGAAAAAAATGAAAAAAAGATTTTTATGTCTAATGTTGTTTGTGTTAGTTTTGATTCCTTCGGTTGTTTTAGCAGATGCTGGTCCCAAGCCCTCTATTAATATCAATGCAATTAATATGCCTGATTCTATGTGTTATATGGACTTATTAGTAGAGGTCTCCGGAGCAGGTGAAGCTGATCCGGAATTTCTTGAAGGCGAATATGACCAAAATATGGTTAGGTTGCTGAGTTCCTATTATTCAGATGGGTGGGGTCCTGCAGTTGTAAATAAAGAGAGAATTATCTTTGATGATATAAGATGCAAAGTTTTAGACGGTGAATGCTTTAAACAATTTGGCTACATGCCTCCTGATAGGTTTAAAATTATAGTAATTTCTGAAGATGGCAACATAGTTGTATCCAACATTATCGAGCGAAAAGCATTTAATAGTAAAGTCAAATTTGATTATGAAAGTGGAATTGCTGAGGAAAAGGGGGTTGTATCTTCAATATTATTGCAGTTCCTTATAACTTTTTCATTAACCCTGATTATTGAGGGGCTTATTCTCATTGCGTTTAGATTCAGCTTTAAAAAGTATTGGTTATTGGTTCTATTGGTTAATCTGTTCACGCAGATAATTCTGACTGCGGCAATTTCGTTATCAATGATAACGGCAGGAATATTCTTAGCAATGTTAGTATACTTTGTAGCCGAGTTTTTAATATTTGTTACAGAAGGTGTAATTTATGGTTTAACACTTAAACAGCATAAAACCGGAAGAAGGATTTTATACGCTCTGACCGCTAATATAATAAGTTTTACTGTGGGCTTTATAATTATGCTGGCATTTGGTTTATAGTATATCCGTATTTGAATATTGTAAGGAGAAACAGTATGTTTTCAGAATTAATTCACTCACAGAACTTTGTAGCAATGAGGGAAGGAAGCTGGGATAGATCCGGGGGCAACAATGACTGGAGGGCAATTAAATCAGGAGAAACGCTGGTTATGGCTGATTTAAAAGGCCCGGGGAAAATTGTCCATTGGTGGTGCACAGTGGGAGGAGAAGGCGTTGAGATGTATAATCGGATGCTTGTTCTTCGTTTCTACTGGAATGATGAAATGGAACCCAGCGTCGAAGCTCCCCTGGGGGATTTCTTTGGCGCAGGGCACGGCATGGAGGAAGAATGCCTGTCCATGCCAATAACATCTGTACACAACGGAACCGGAAGAAACTGCTGGTTTGAAATGCCTTTTGGGAAGAGCGCGAGAATGACAATAACAAACGAGGCAAATAAGGATATCAGGGCATTCTACTGGAACATTGACTGGCAGAAATATGATTCCATTGATGAGGACACCCTGTACTTTCATGCGCAGTATAAGCAGGAATATCCTACAACCATCGGAAGGGATTATAATATTCTGGAAGCAGTGGGAGCCGGACATTATGCCGGGACAGTTCTAAGTATAGAAAAAGCCCTAAAACCGGGATGGTATGGAGAGGGTGATGAAAAAATATACATTGATGGTGAGAATCATCCGTCAATATGGGGGACAGGTACAGAGGATTATTTTTTAACAGCTTGGTGCCCGACTGTTCATCATACTGCTTTTGCAGGTTGCAGTATCTGGCAAAATTGTAATCATCCTGGTGACAAGATGACGGGTTATAGATTTCATGTGCTTGACCCGGTTCCTTTTACTAAAGAAATAAAAGTAAACATTGAACATGCCTGGACAACTGAAAATAAAGAATTTGCAGATTATTATTCATCAGTTGCCTATTGGTACCAGAATGAACCCCATAAGCCTTTCGGCGCTTTCCCAAAAGCTGAAGACCGCCGTGCAAAATGGCCTGAGAAAATAGCATATGATGACTATTGGAAGGATGGTAACCCGCAGAAAGGATATTAAATATTGTCTCTTGAAATAGCTGAACTTTATAGGGTTACTAAAAAGGATGTAAATGTATGTGCAAAGTCGCTGGCTGAAGCTTTCTCGGATGATAATGCAATGAGTCATTTGACAGGAAGGTCTGGGAGTAGAGAGAAAAGGCTTAAGTCTTTATTTCGATTCATTGTCAGGGCTTCATTGAAATATGATAATGTCTATGCGACTAGTCCCCGGATGGAGGGAGTGGTGGTTTGGCTGCCGGAAAATGTCACATATTTATCTACATGGGATTTTTTCACTTGCGGCGGTATAGGTATAATTTTAAGACATGGCTTTATAATGCCCTGGACAATGATGAAGTATGAGGAGTTTACTGCACATCGGCACCATGAGCACATAAAAAAGCCGCATTGGTATCTTTTAGCAATTGCAGTAGGAAAAGAACACAGGAAAAAGGGTTTTTCCAGTAAATTAATGAGACCATTTCTACAATATTTTGATGATGAAGACATACCCTGTTATCTGGAAACAGGAAAAGGCAATAACGAGGCAATGTACAGGCATTATGGATTCGACCTTGTTGAAAGAACAGAAATCCCCGGTTCCGAAGATGTTTTCAAAGCAATGTTGCGATTTCCTAAAAAGTAAAACATGTCAAAGTAACCGATGAAGAACTTGATAGAAGAGGTTTTATATTCATGATGGATAAAACAATAGAATTTCATAAAATTCTGATGAGGAGGAAAGCGGGGGCTGGGCTCAAACAATATGGGCTGCCGGAGGGCTATGCTTACAGCTTTTTTGAAAAAGGTGATGAAAAGGCTTGGGTGGATATTGAACACTCTGTTCAGGAGTTTAAAACAAAAAAGGCTGCAGCAAGTTACTTTAAGGAAAGATATCTGCCGTTTAATGAAGAACTTGAAAGGCGGTGCCTTTTTATTCGCGATCCTAATGGCATTAAGATTGCGACTTTCACAGTCTGGTGGGAATATATCGGGCAAAGAAGATATCCCTGGGTTTCATGGGTTGGGGTAAAACCGAATTTCCATGGTAAAGGAATTGGGAAAGCACTTGTATATCAGGGAATGAAACTACTCATAGATATAGAAGGCGATGTTGAAACATATCTAAAAACACAGACATGGAGCTACAAAGCTGTCAACATTTATAAGGAACAGGGATTTGAAATCGTCAAGGAAAAACTTGATTGTAATTGGGACAGTGATGATTATGATAAAATGATGTCTGTATTAAAAAAACACATGAGGTGATTATGAAAAGTATAAAGCCGGGCCGCGGCCCATCGGGATTATCGGCAATTAGCGCAGTTGGAGTTGTTTTGTTCGGTCTGTTTTGGACAGGCATGGCTGTAATGATTACCAGAAATGCCCCTGGTGGAATCGGAATAATATTCCCCATGTTCGGCGTAATATTTGTAATCTTGGGAGTAGCCCAGGCTGCATACCATTTCAAAAATGCAAAAGGCAAAGAGCGTTTTTCATTAATGGATATTGTTGATAAAAGGGAAGAGGGAGACCCGGCAGACAGATGGATAAATAACGAAATCGCTTCTGACGGAAGTGAATCGATTGATGATCTGGACAGCGGCCAGTTTAACTATTGCCCGTACTGTGGGAAAGAACTGGATACAGCTTATATGTACTGCCCAAAATGCGGCAAATCAGTAGATAAGTGAGAATACACTATGATTGATTTAAGCATACCAATATCATTCAAAACCAATGAAAAAGCATCGAAGAATGAAAAAATGGTTTCTTTCGGACACCTTGGGACTCATTTTGATATAATGGATTTTGAGTTCCCACTTGAGTATACAAGACGACAGGGTATTGTATTTAATGTTTATGGAAAAAATGAGATTGATTTAGCTGATATCGAAATAGAATTAATTAAAGAAAAAATGCTTTTGGCGTTTTATAGCGGTTTTATAAATGAAGAGCAATATGGAACGGCGAAATACTTTTCATCCCATCCTCAATTGTCTGTAAGGCTTATAGAAACAATTTTGGCTAAGAGAGTCTCATTAATTGGTGTTGATTTTGCAGGCATCAGACGGGGGAATGAACATGCTCCCATGGATAAGCATTGTGCTGACAGAGGTGTTTTTATAATTGAGAATTTATGTAATTTGGATAAAATTTTGAGGGGTAGAGAGTCAGCTGAATTCCGGGCAAATATCTATCCTATTAATTTTACAGGTATTTCCGGATTGCCATGCAGGGTTACTGCTGAAGTAGATTGATTGGTAGAAGAATGAAAGTTATAAAGTACCCTGAAACTATTGATAAAAAGACATTCCTGGATGAATACAGCGCCAGATTATTGGAATGCCTGAAAATCAGTATGGAAAGCTCCTTTCCGCAGACACTGACTCTGACACCTGAGGCTGATGATTCCTGGTACAAATATTTGAATATTAATCTGGACAAAGGGGTTAGGTACAGAATCCTGGAAGATGATGCACGCATACGGGGATATTTGGTGTGGTTTTATAATGATGATGAAGTTCAGATTTATGACTTGATTATTCATCCTTTCCATCAATGCGACGGTTCAACTTTGAGAAAACTACTTATGATTTTTGCAAAAGATATACGATATTCCGGATTCAGTAAGTTGATTGCTTACACTAATTCCAAAAACGACCGAATGAACAGGCTTCTCATTAAACGGGGATTCAAAGTGCGGCAAGTACGTACGAGGGGAACTGAGTACTATATAGATTTAAAACAATTTCTATTAAAATTCAAAGACAGAAATAAAATTTGACTAACAGATAGCATCCTTAAGTAGGGGGGATATCATGAATTTCAGGGAAATGAGAAGAAAAGACAGACAGGTTTTCGATGACCTTATTACAGAAATACTGGATAAGGGCGAATACGGGGTCCTGTCAGTATTCGGTGAGAATGGATACCCATATGGTGTTCCGGTAAATTATATTTACCAGGATAAAAGTGTTTATTTTCACTGTGCAAAGACAGGACATAAGCTTGATGCTATCCGCGATAATGAAAAGGTTTCCTTTTGTGTTGTAACTGACACAGAGCTAATACCTGAAGATTTCTCTACTATATATAAGAGTGTCATTGCTTTTGGATTCGCAACCATTGCATCAGAAGATGAAAAGAAGAAAGCGCTTATGGGGCTCATAAAGAAGTATTCTTCTGACTATGAAGAAAAAGGAAGAGACTATGTTAATAAGGAGCATTCCGGTACAGTAATAGTTAAAATCAATATTGAGCATATAACAGGAAAAGCACGTTTTTAGGGGTGAGTAATGGTTATTGAACTTCGCGAAATAAATATGAAAAACTTCCGGGAATGCATTAAGCTGGAAGTTGATGATAATCAAAAGAAATTTGTAGCATCAAATATGTACTCTTTGGCTGAAGCCAGGGCTGACAATGTATCAGAACCAAGGGCAATTTATGCTGGTGAGACTATGGTTGGTTTTATTATGTATGATTACGACTCTGCGATGGGAACAGGCTGGATAAGCAGGCTTATGATTGAAAAAGAACATCAGGGCAAGGGGTATGGCAGGAAAGCCATGGAAATTGTAATTGCAAGGCTGAAAGCTCAGGATGGCTGCAAGTTGCTTCAAACTAGCTTTGAACCCCATAATATAGTTGCCAAAAACCTATACATAAGCCTTGGTTTCCATCTGACCGGTGAACAGGTAGATGGTGAAGATGTCTGCATTATGAAAGTCGGCAATGATAATTCGCACGGATTAACAGCTCAGGGAGGATTTCAAGTTTCACGCAGGATGGAAAAAAGTATTGTTCGGAAAATCCATATGGATTATCTGCTGTATCTGCCAATTGATTTCACCTATGGTAAAAAATGGCCGTTGTTGCTGTTCCTTCACGGGGCAGGGGAAAGAGGAGATGACCTTGAGAAGGTAAAGACTCACGGTCCTCCGAAACTTATTGGAGGAGGAAAGCAATTTCCCTTTATATTGGTTTCGCCCCAGTGTCCTTCATTCTTGTGGTGGACTGATAAAAAATTGGAATTAAAGAAAATAATTGATGATGTTACCGGGTTTTATCCAGTGGATATGAGTAGAATATACATTACCGGTCTTAGCATGGGTGGATTCGGCACTTTTGAAATGTTAAAAGAGTATCCGGAACTTTTTGCCGCAGCAGTTCCAATCTGCGGTGGTTTTAAAGATACAAAAGGCATTGAAAAAACAAAGCATGTGCCGTTTTGGATATTCCATGGAGGAGAAGATAAGGTCGTTCCTGTTGATTTATCCAGGAAGGCAGCTAAAGCCATTAAGGAATCGGGAGGTAATGCCATATTGACAATTTACCCTAAGGCCGGGCATGATTCATGGACGGAAACTTATAATAATGAAGAGGTTTATGCCTGGATTATGGCACAAAGAAAAGCTGATGAAATATAAAATTCTGAAGATTACAGAGGAAAAACTAATTAATCTGATTCAACTTAAGGGTGAAGCTGAGGATGAAGGATTTAATTTTGTAGGCAGGATGATTTATGAATTCCTGTCGGGGAAAAACAGTTTTTCCAAAGAAGGAGAAATTCTATACGGTGCATATGCCCGGAAATGTTGTCTGGGGATTTGCGGATTGAATGCAGATCCATATACAGACGAACCAGGAATCGGAAGAGTTAGGCATCTCTATGTTTCGGAAAAATTCAGGAATAAGGGTGTCGGAAGAAAACTGGTTGAAAAAGTTATTAAAAAGGCAAAATTAAACTTTAAGATCTTGCGTCTGAAATCGACTCCTCGTTCAGATGGTTTTTATAAAAAACTGGGGTTTGTGGAGACACATGGGGAACATGAATCGCACAGGATGATATTTACGGAGGGAAAAGGATGAAGGCTTTACTAATCAATGGAAGCCCAAGGAATTTTGGAAGCACCTCGATTCTGATTGACAAAGTAAGGCAGGGACTTCTTAGAAATGGGTATGATACCAAAACATATTGTCTTGGCGACCTGAATATTAATTTCTGCAAGGGCTGTAAGCATTGTTATGAAACCGGCGAATGCATAATCAAAGACGATATGGATGTCATAATGAAAGAATTGGCTAAAGCGGACTTACTGGTTATGGCTACTCCATCATATTGGGGAGAAATAACGGGGCAGATGAAGGTTTTGTTTGACAGAAGCACCCCGTATTGCGACACAAACCCTAATCTTCGTTTTGTGTCGAAGATGAAATCAGGCATGGCAATTGCCGTCAGAACAGGGACATCAGCAGGTGAAACCAATCACATTCTGGACACGATTGAACACTATTTCGGACATATGGGGATAAAACCAATAGGCAGATTAAATGTGACCGGAATTAGTAATCCGGAAGACCTGTATAATAATCGTGAATACCTGCAGATGGCATTTAATATGGGCCAAAAACCTGGTTAATGATGATATAGCGGGTATAAATCCATATATATAACCTTAGGAGAAAAATCATGAAAGTTGATGCGCATTCAATTGATGAACTTTTTAAAAAGTCAGGTAATCTTGAGCCTTTGATTAGGAAAATTGACAATATTATCTGTGAAACTGTTCCTGCTCTTGAACGTAAACTGTTTGAAAGTCCAAGTATAACAATGATAGCTTACGGCATAATGCCCTATAGAACAACTAAGACAGTTGGCGAATGGCCTGTAATAAGCCTGGCACCCCAGAAAGGCAGCGTTAATCTATATATCATGGGTTTAACATATGGTGCTCCTATTGCCGAGGTTTATAAAGACAGACTCGGGAAAGTATCTGCAGGTAAAAGCTGTATAAGAATAACAAAACTTGAGAATTTGAATCAAGATGAATTAAAGAATATGCTTCGTGATGCGGAGCAGTGGTTTAAAGAAAATCCTAATGGAAATAAAGGATGACACTTTAATGTATGACATCATAATAATTGGAGCCGGTCCTGCAGGTAGTACACTTGCGCGTCTGCTTGATGAAAAGTATAGAGTTTTAATTGTAGACAGAAGGAATTTGGATGATTCTTCCGATTATATGCGCGAGAAATGCTGCGGGGGTCTTCTGGCTCCGGCAGCGCAGAAATCACTGGCCAAGCAGGGTCTTGGTGTTCCCGGGGATATTCTAACCGGTCCGCAGACTTTCAGCGTCAGGTCGGTTGATTGCGATAACAATCTTACCAGATATTATCAAAGACATTATATTAACATCAGCAGAGAGAAATTCGACAGATGGCTGGTATCCCTGATACCTGATTCTGTAAATGTTTTTTTTAATTGCATCTATAAATCATTTAAAGAGAATAGTGGATTTTATATTGTTAATCTGGAAAAGGACGGTAGTCCAATTGAAGCTAGGGCAAAGATTTTGATTGGAACAGATGGAGCCCAATCGCGGGTGAGAGATCAGGCATTTGAAGGAATGCCCATGCCGGATAAATACATTTCAATACAGGAGCATTATAAAGCATCTGGGAAAATTCCGTATTACGTTTCATTATTTAATAAAAAAATTACAAATTTCTACTCCTGGGTAATTCAAAAAAATGGTGAATTGTTAGTTGGAAGTGCTTTTCCCAAGGAGATTGATGCAGATAAAAATTTCGGTATACTAATTGCAGAATTAAGGGATTTAGGATATATCAAAGGTAAAGCTTTAAAAAGAACAGGAACAATTATTATGCGTCCTAAAAAACTAAGGCAGTTAAATATTTATAAAGGGAATATTGCTTTAGCAGGAGAAGCCGCAGGTTTGATTAGCCCGAGTTCAGCTGAGGGAATAAGTTATGCCCTTGAAAGTGGAAGAATACTTGCAAACAACCTGAATAAAGCATTAGGGGATTTTGGGGCAAAATATGATAAAAGCCTCGCGGGGATAAAGTTAAACCTTATATTTAAGGGTATTAAAGTCCGGCTGATGTATAATAAATTTACCCGGGGCCTGATTATGAAATCCAGGATTTTTAGTATGGATGTCGATAATCGAGAGATTAGTGACTAATTGAAAATAATAAATCTTACTACATAAAAGGATAACAAATATGGAAAAAAAGATGATTTTTAAATGCAACAAAGATTTCAGGGAATGGTTGATAGAAAACCACGATTCACATGATGCGGTATGGCTCGTGTTTGGAAAAAGCGGAAAACTAGATACACTGCATCCCGATGAAGCCCTGAAGGAAGCGCTTTGCTTCGGGTGGATTGACGGATTATTGAAGCGGGTGGACGATGCATGCTATATCAAGAGGTTTTCTCATCGGAACAAGACCAGCCAGTGGTCTGAAAGAAACAAGAATTTTGTAAAGGAACTGATTGACAATGGCATGATGACTAAGTATGGTTTTGAGGAAATCGAAAGGGCAAAGAAAAACGGCAAATGGATTAATACTGAAAGAAAACCGGTAACACAGGATGACATAAAGATATTGCTTGATGCTATAGGAGATACTGAACCTGCCAGAACCAATTTCTTGGGGATGTCAGCTAGCGTGCAGAAGATTTATGCGATTAACTATCTTTCGGCAAAGAGGGAAGATACGAAAAAAAGACGGTTGATAAAAACAATTGACCGGCTTAATAGAAATTTAAAACCGATGTAATACAGATTTTTATGATTAAGGTGTTATTATGACTGTGAAATTTAGAAATTACAATAATAAACCTGGTTTTTCAAAAGACTTTTATGATATCAGAGATTTTCTGATAAGGATTAACTCACGGGAATTCGTCTGCATTAACTTTTTATGGGAAAGATGGGAGTGGTCTTTCTGCCTCGAATCCATCTCTGAGGAAGACCTTCCAAAAATGGGAATATGGGAAGATGCCGGGAAAATTGTTGCCGTTGCAGCAATGGAACAGGCACCGGGTGAAGTATTTCCATTTGTGGATGGGGGATATGGCTTTCTGAAAAAGAAGGTTTTAGAATATTCTTTAGAAAAACTGACAAAAGACGCAAAAATGAAAATTCTCATTCAGGATGATGACCCTGATTTTCAATTGTATGCCCGGGAACTTGGTTTGCATCCGACTCAACATAAAGACCCGAAGTCGGTAATCGACATAGATTTGAATAGTCTTGAATATGAATTGCCCGAAGGTTTCAGCATCCGAAGCATGGTGGATGACTATGATTTGTATAAATATAATAATGTGCTTTGGCGTGGGTTTAACCATGAAGGCGAACCTCCTGCAGACGAAGAACATATTAGGGGACGGGCAACCAGTCTATCAGGACCGCATCAGAAAATGGATCTAAATATTGCGGTTACATCACCTGAAGGGGAATTTGTTTCATACTGCGGAATGTGGTATGACAAAAATACTGATTACGCACTTGTTGAACCTGTAGCTACAGATCCTGATTTCAGGAATAAAGGGCTGGGAAAAGCCGCTGTTCTTGAAGGCGTCAGGCGGTGCGGACTGCTTGGGGCCAAAAAGGCATATGTGGGTTCATCCCAGCAGTTTTATTATAAAATTGGTTTCAGGCCTGTGCCGGGCGGAACTTTCTGGGAATATTCTTAATTCAGGCTTGGAGGAAAGCATGGAACATAAAGGAACACTAAACATTGAGACTGAAAGACTTCTGCTTAGAAGATTTATAAAAGAGGATGCCCTCCCGATGTATAAGACCTGGGCCACTGACAGCGATGTTACCAGGTTTTTATCATGGCTTCCCCATGAAAATGTTGAGGTTACAAAAAACATCCTTAATACTTGGATTGAGCAGTACAAATCACCGGATTACTACAATTGGGCCGTCATGATTAAAGAGAACAAGCAAATCATTGGTTCAATCGCAGTGGTTGGGTTGTATTCGGACCATGACATGTGTGAAATAGGCTATTGTTACGGAAAAAATTTCTGGGGAAAGGGATACGGCACCGAGGCTTTGATAGGAATTATCGATTTTCTCATAAACAAAGTTGGCTTCAACCGGGTTCATGCATTTCACTATACTGAAAATCCAGCATCCGGTAAGGTCATGCTTAAAGCCGGTATGAAATATGAGGGTAGGCTAAGGCAATATCATAAGGATACACGCGGCAGATATGTTGACTGCGACATGTACTCTTTCATCAGTCAGGATTTGGATAATTCGTAAATTTTGAACTAAATAATAAATATTTAAGCAAAAGCTATAAAAAGGGTAAAATCCATATAGCGAATGTGGTTCACTTTCCTTAAATATGAGATAATGAATTTAAGGAAGTAATGTCATGATTAAGGATCAGGATATTATAAAATATTATAAAGAACTTGACCGGTCTTTGTTTATGAAAGAAAATAAAAGATACTCAGGTTTTGACGCCGCATTCCCTATAGGATACGGACAGACTATATCACAGCCCTCGCTTGTGTTAAAAATGACGCTGATGCTGGGATTACATGAAGGCTGCAAGGTTCTTGAAATTGGGACCGGAAGCGGTTATCAGACGGCATTATTAGCAAAGTTTGCTTTAAAAGTGTATACTGTCGAGAGAATTGAACCTCTTAAAGAAGAAGCGGAAGAGCGGCTTGCGAAACTTGGCTTTTCTAATATAAGATTTAAACTTGGAGATGGTTCGCAAGGCTGGAGGGAAGAAGCCCCTTTTGACAGAATTATGGTTACGGCAGCTGCCAGGAAGATTCCGAAGAAACTTATTGAACAGCTTGCCCCCGGAGGCGGGATGATTATTCCTGTCGGAGGCTATACCCAGAGGATTACGATTGTTACAAAGGACGAAGATGACAAGATAAACATTAGGGAAGACATACCGGTTGTCTTTGTGAAATTAATAGGAGATTATTGAGAAACAAATGGGAGCACTGTTAATTAAACTATATCAGAATATCATGGAATTTATCGGCAGACTTATGCTATTTAACAGAAATCTGCCCGATGGATATATGAGGGAAAAAAACATTCCTTACTCATCATACGGGGATTTTGATTTATTTGCACCGACTGCTGCTAAAGATATGCTGCCTGTGATTATATATATTCACGGGGGTGGATGGACAGCTGGAAGTAAATTAACAAGCGCACACCAATGCGCTGTATTTGCATCAGAGGGTTTCCTGGTTTTGAATGTCAAATATAGGCTGGGACCCAAATACAAACACCCGGCAGCCCTTGAAGACATAGGTTTGGTGCTGTCATGGCTGAACAAGCATCAAAAAGAATATAATGCGGATATTAACAAGATTTTCTTTGGAGGGAGTTCTGCAGGCGCTCACCTTTCGTGCATGTCAGTCTGTATTGCAACGAATGAAAAATTACGTAAAAAAGTGGGGATTGAGTTTCCTATAGAGAAAAGCCAGGTGGCAGGGTCGTTGCTTATATATGGCGGCTATGATATGGAAACTATTGTTGATACAGGCTTTTTTATGATTAAAACAATGGTGAAAAGTTATATAGGTACTACCAGGCCGTCTGAATGTGCATTAAAAGACCAGATATCACCAATACAGCATATTACTGATGACTTTCCGCCGGCTTTTATAACAGCTGGTGAAAGGGATCCGCTTTTCAGCCAGACTACCGAATTGATAGAAGCACTTGAGGCAAAGGGAAGACCTTATGAAAAACTCCTTTTTGCCATGAATATAAAAAATGCGAGGCATGCGTTTGTGAATTTTTACTATAGGGATTGTTCAAAACAGACATATATAGGAATGATATCTTTCTTAAAAAAATATTCATAAGCATAACATTAAAATCATTGGCACCGGCTGTTGATGAACGGGATTCATATGGGATTTTTACCAATCACTAAAACAGATATGGAGAAAAGGGGATGGGATACTCTTGATTTTCTCTTGATTTCAGGGGATGCATACGTTGACCATCCGTCTTTCGGGCATGCTGTCATTTCCCGTGTATTGGAAAATGCAGGATATAAAGTTGGAATAATTGCACAGCCTGACTGGAAGGACCCGGAATCAATAAAAAGCATGGGGCGTCCAAGTCTGGCAGTTTTAATTGCGCCCGGCGTCATTGATTCAATGGTTAATAACTACTCGGCGTCAAAACACACAAGAAGGAGAGATAGGTATTCTCCTGCAGATAGCAGACGTCATAGGCCGGATAGGGCAAGTATTGTTTATACCGGGCTTGCCAGGCAGGCATTCAAGGGAATTCCGGTGATTTTAGGCGGAGTCGAAGCCGGATTAAGAAGATTTGCACACTATGACTATTGGACCGATAAAGTCAGGCGTTCTATTCTATTTGATTCTAAGGCGGATATCCTTGTCTATGGACCGGGAGAGAGGGCAATTTTAGAAATAGCCCAACGATTAAGAAACAGTGCATCTATATCTGATGTAATGGGCACCGCATATATATCGCATGATTTACCGGATAATGCTTTGACTGTCCCGGGATTTGAAGAAGTCAACAATGATAAAAAAGCTTTTGCAGAGGCATTCCGTATTCAGTATCTGGAACAGGATCCATATAGGGGCAAAACAATTTGCCAGGAACATGGAAACAGATTCTTGGTATGCATGCCTCCGGCACTGCCGCTTAGTATAAGTGAAATGGATTCCGTATATGACCTGCCGTACATGAGGGAGTATCATCCTGTATATGAAAGTGCCGGCGGTATAAAAGCACTGGAGGAAGTAAAATTCTCCGTTACAAGCCACCGGGGGTGTCCGGGAGGCTGCAGTTTTTGTTCAATAGTATTCAATCAAGGAAGGATATCTCAAAAACGGAGTGCTGATTCTATTTTGAAGGAAGTAAAGCTTCTGACTAAGAAGCCGGACTTCAAGGGATATATAACCGACATAGGAGGTCCTACTGCTAATTTCCGAGATGCTTATTGTAAATTAAAAGGCAAAAAGGGAATGTGCAGGGACAAGCAGTGCCTTTATCCCGGAGTTTGTGAGAATTTAAATGTTGACCATAGGGACTATCTGGACATCCTGAAAAAGGCCCGAAGCGTACCAGGTGTTAAAAAAGTCTTTGTTAAATCAGGTGTCCGATACGACTACCTGCTGGCTGACAGCAACCCGAAGTTTTTAGAAGAACTTTGCATGAACCATATAAGCGGACAGCTGAAAGTTGCCCCTGAGCATGCAAGTCCAAAAGTCCTTGGCTACATGGGAAAAGAAGAAATAGGAGTTTATAATAAATTCAGAAATAAATATAAAGAAATTAATAGACGAATAGGTAAAAAACAGTATCTGGTTCCGTACTTCATATCAGGACATCCCGGGGAAGAAATAGAGGATGTTGTTGAACTTGTAGAATTCATAATGGACAGCGGTTTTGTACCAGACCAGATTCAGGATTTTTATCCGACACCCGGTACAGTTTCAACCTGCATGTACTATACAGGATTAGACCCGCGGACGATGAAAAAGGTTAAATCTGTAATTAGTGAAGAAGAACGCAGGAAAAGAAGGATACTTCTGCAATTTAGTAAAAGGGGAAATAAATCAGAGGCAAAACGTATCCTTAGAAGACTTGGTAGAGATGACCTGGCTGCTAGGGTAAGGTAGGTGTACAGATGAAATTTAGTAGGCATATAAGAAATCCGGTTATTCCCAGAAGCCCCGGAACATTCGGAAGCATTCACATGGCAAATCCGGATTTGCTTGAATTCAATAATAGATTGTTTCTATATTTTAGAGGCCAGGGAGAAGAACAGCATGATCAAATTGGATTAGCGTATACTGAGCCGGAAAAGTTCGATGGAATTAATTGGATACATTATGATAGAAATCCTATAGTAAAAGTTAGTAAAAAGAGAGAGGATTTTGACAGCAGGCACATTCTTGATCCTGCATCGGCTGTTATCGACGGCAGGGTGTATCTTTATTATTCGGGACATTCATATGACAAGCCACCCGGAATCGGACTTGCTGTTTCAGATGATGGTTATAACTTTATTAAATCTGAAGTTAAGCCTGTTATGGAGAATGCATTTGCCCCTGAAGTTATATTGAAAGACGGAACAATTCATCTGTTTTATCAAAGAAAAGTAAATGATCACTTTGAGTTTTTTGTCTGTACTTCAAAAGATGGTATGTATTTCGATATGTCAAATGAAAAAAACATTTTCAAACCAACATTTGATGCCGAAAAATTAGACGGGTTTAGTGTAACAACCTGCAGGATATGGCTTGAAAATGGAATTTATTTCATGACATACGGCATGTGCGATAAATTTGATGATTATCCGCCTGCTTTCGGCTTGGCAAAATCTAATGACCTGATGAATTGGGAGCGTTATCCGGGAAATCCTATTTATACCAGAGGAGAGCCCGGAAGCTGGGATGAAGGAGCAATCTGGTTTGGGACAGTGTATAAGCACTTTGGTAAGTATTATATGTGGTATGAGGGAACAGGTGCAGGATTAGGAACTGATTCAATGAAGGCTATCAAAGCTTCGGATATTTGCAGGAATAATGATTATGGCGGATATGCAGGAGTTAGTTTTTCCCAGATTGGACTGGCAACATATAAAGGTGTATTACCATCCTGGTAATGCCAAACAATATATAACAAAAACTCCCCGGGCCAAAGACTTCAGGGGAGTTTTTTATATTAGTGTTGACAAGACGCATTGTATAGATTAATATATAGATGTCCGATATATCGAGAAACGATATATAGAGGGGCGATATATGACGGGAGTAAATCATGACAGGAAAAATTTACAGGCAGTCACCTCTGACAGAGGCAACATATTACATACTTGTTTCTCTTACAGAACCGCTTCATGGATACGGCATAATCAAGAAAGTTGAGGAAATGAGCAATGGCAGGATCAGGCTGGCAGCCGGAACTCTGTATGGAGCAATAAATTCTTTGGTTTCCAATAAAATGATTAAGCCTATGGGAGAAGTGGGGGAAAACAAAAAGCGAAAGCTATATATGAGAACCGATTATGGATCAGAGTTAATCAAATTTGAGATTTCACGGCTTGAGGAAATGGCTGTAAACGGCAGGAAGGAATTAAAAGGGTAGACAGATATGCAGAAAATTGTCAGAAAATGGTTTTGGGCCTGGAACGATGATAAAGAAGAAATTTTCCTTGAAGAAATGGCAGCGGAAGGTTTCAAGCTTGTCGATGTTTCAATTGGAAAATACATGTTTATAAAAGATGATCCTAAGAAGATTAGATACCAGCTGGATTTTAAAGGTCTGACCAAGATGAAAGAAGCTGAGTATCTGCAGTTGTATGAGGACGCCGGATGGGAGTGCGTAAGCCGACTTGGAAGCTGGTATTATTTTGCCCGGGAATATGATGAAGAGACTCCGGACATCTCAATTTTCAATGATAATAAATCGCGCTTAGAAAAATACAGGCGGTTGATACTTTTTTTGGTCATCACAGGATTCCCCCTATATTACAATGTGGTAATTTTATTCCCGTCCCTGGATAATACGGAATTTATTTTCCCGAAATTCTACTTCTTTTTTAGAATAATTGCCACTGTTCTAGTCCTGCTTCATGCAGGCGTAATGGTTAAGATAGCAATGAAAATCATAAAAGACAGGAAAGGAATAAGGGAGTAGGGGAAATATTAAAATGAAAAAAAGATGCAAATGGGTTGAAGGACAGCCAGAAATATATAAAAAATATCATGATGAACAGTGGGGCGTGCCTGTACATGATGACAGGCTTCTCTTTGCAAAGCTTGTATTAGACGGAGCCCAGGCCGGCCTGTCCTGGCTTACGATATTAAAAAGACGTGACGGGTATTATAAAGCGTTTGATAACTTCCACATAAAAACTGTTGCTGCATATAATGATGAGAAAATAAAAAGTCTTATGCAGGATAAGGGTATTATAAGAAATAAATTAAAAATTGAATCAGCTGTAAAAAATGCCAAGGTTATTATCAGGATTCAAGAAGAATACGGGTCTTTTGATAATTACTTGTGGGACTTTGTAAATAATAAACCCATTATTAATACATTCAGGGATATGAGTGAACTTCCTGCAAAAACACCTCTTTCCGAGGAAATATCAAAAGATATGAAGAAAAGGGGTATGAATTTTGTCGGCCCCACCATTATTTATGCTTTTATGCAGGCAATAGGTATGGTCAATGACCATACCTATGATTGCTTCAGATATAAAATATTATCCCAGCCGTAAGCATACAGTAGCAAACTCGGGAAACAGTTATTTCATTTTCCTTGTCATTGCCAGAAGTGATTCAAGCAATTCCATGTATTTTTCCTGTTCATCGCCTAAAAGATCAAGTTTGTCATAAATGTATTTTGCATGTGCATTGTAATATTCCTGGGTTAGGTTTAATCCCTTTTCAGTAAGATTCAAAATGCTCTTTCTTCTATCCTTATCTGTCTTGGATTTGCTGATGTATCCAAGTGTCAGCAGTTTTTGTGCGACCGGTGTGAAAGAGCCCTTTTCCAACCCCATATTCCCGGATATTTCAGACATTTTGGGATTGTCTGCAAACATGATATATAAAAGTGTCCTCAGATGCGTCCTGTTCAAACCTTCGGGTGCCGGATAATCAGCTAAAAAATCCCTCACGAATACATCCCTGTAAATATGGGACAATTCAAATATTAAATTCAAGTTATATTTTTGTTTTGACATTTGTGCCTCCTTGCTTATTATTCTAATAGTTATATATTTACCCTATTTACTATTACTAAAACGTATTAAAAAACTGATAAATCAAATTTAATCAATTGCTGTGATATAATGCAAATAGAAGGACAAAGACTTTAGGAATTAATTTAATATTGATTTTTAAAACTATTTTTAGTCAAAATTAAGAACATAAAAAAATCGCAATGGAATGTCTTTTATATGATAAACATCATGATTAATAGTAAAGAGGGTAAGGGCTTTCGCTGGTATTCAAAAAACAATTGCCATGTCTGTGGTTATGCATATGTAAATAATGAATATTATGAGTGCATAGAACTTCTGGAGTATTTCTCAGGTGTTAAGGATGAATCTGAATTCAAAATTAAAATACAGGACCTGAATGGTGTATTTGCAGTCATTATAAAATCTGAAGGAAATGTTTTTGCTGCAGTTGACAGATATGGTGTATTCAGACTTTTCTATTGTTTAACTAATAAGGATTTATATATTGGGGATAATGCTGCGCGAATAGTTGAATCAGCCGGATTAACCTTAATTAATCCAGAAGCTGAAAGGGACTGGGTATATGCTGGATTTGCAGTAATGAATGAAACATTGATAAAAGGGCTGATGAGTCTGAATGCATCAAAATTCTTAAGTTATTACAGCAGATTTGGTTTATTAAATATAAGAAGATATCATATTTTCCAGCAAATTCCGTGCAATGAATCATACAGCGAATTAAAAAGCCGGTTGCAGATAATTTTCAATGAAACAACAAAAAGACTAATTTCTTCACTTGGAGGGAAAAAAGCCCTGGTTCCCCTAAGCGGAGGAGTGGACTCGCGGTTTATAGTGATGATGTTAAAAGAGGCAGGATATAATAACGTCCTGTGTTTTACATATGGCAATAGAAGCGGTAAGGAAGAAGTCATCGCACGAATGACTGCCGATGCTTATGGCTTTGACCACATATATATACCTTATAAATGCCATGAATGGAGAGGGTTATTTCGTTGTAAGGATAATCTTGAATATATTGATTTTGCATCCCAGTACAAAGCGGTTCCGCACTTCTCGGATCTTTTTGCCGCCAGATATCTTTCAAAAAAACTCAACCCGAGCGAGTGCTTGATAATTCCGGGTCAAATAGGTACAATTGCTGAAAGTTATATGAAGAATGGAGCCAAATATACAAGAGATGAGTTTCTAATGCATTTAATATCAAAATTCTTTTTTTACTATGGATCCAATGATGCCGGGGTAAAAGCTTTCTTAAAAGAAAGGCTTAAAGATTACTTTATCACCGGTTATGAGGCTGATGCTTTAAATGCACAGGAAGTATTTGATAATGCTGCATATGATACATACAGGAGCGGCCATGTTCTTATGGCGCTTAAGCCTTATGAATTTTATGGATTTGATTTCAGGCTGCCTATGATGGATAATGAGCTTGTCGATTTCTTTAAAGAGGTTCCTCTTACAGCTAAAGGGAAAAATAAGATTCTCTTGTCAGATTTCGTAATGAGTTTTCTTGAAATGAAACAGGGGTTTTATGAGCCTATGGGAAACTATTTCAGTAAGGTTGCCAAGAACCTGAAGGATAAGAGATATTGTTGTATAAATCCTATTGATGTGTTTAAATTAAGAAAAAATGAGTATTGTCTTCCCGGAATTCACCGGGTGCTTTACAGATACTATAGGAATTATCTCAGTTATGCCGCAGCAAAGACATTGCACTATATCTTAAAAAAGAAAGATAAAGAAAATGATTAAAGTATGCCATCTGTCAACCGTTCACAGTAAAAATGATATAAGGATATTCTATAAAGAATGCAGGGCGCTGGCAGCAGCAGGCTATGATGTCACATATATTTCCCAGGGGACTCATGATACAATTACTGATGGAGTAAGGCAACTGGGAACTGGTAACCCGCCGATAAGAAAAAAAATAAAAAGAATGACCTCGGGAAGCAGAAGCCTCATAAAAGCAGCCCTTAAAGAGAATGCTGATATTTATCATATTCATGACAGTGAATTATTAAGATATGTAAGTGCTCTGAAAAAGACTGGGGGAAAATTAGTTTATGACTCTCACGAGCACCTGCCGATGCAGATATTGGAAAAAGAATGGCTTCCGCCGTTTTTAAGGCGTATTACTTCTTTTTTTGTTGGAAAATATGAGTTAAGAAAGGTTAATAAAGTCGACCTTATTATAGTTGTAGCTGATAAAACTTATGAAAGATTTGCTGATAAAGGAATTGACTTGGTGAAAATTGAGAATCTTCCGATTTTCAGCGAGTTCACTGATGTAACAATAGATTTTAATAATAAGCAAAAACTGAGAAAAATATGTTACTCAGGTTCGGTTTGGCTGGAACGCGGCCTTGACACAATGTGTATTGCAGCATCCGGAATCAGTGATTGCATACTTGAAATTGCCGGAAGGATTGACCATGATGATCCTGAAGGATTTATAGAGGATATTGGAGATAACATTTTTTATTCAGGTTATCTAACCAGGGATAGGGTAGTAAAACTTTATGAGGAGTCTATTGCGGGATTGTGTCTTTTTAAGCCTTACCCAAATAATATGATTGATCCTCCGACTAAAATATTTGAGTACATGGCAGCCGGAATACCGGTTATAGCATCAAATTTTAAGAATATAACCGATGTGGTTGAAAAGCATAACTGCGGAATATGTGTTGATCCTATGGACATAACTGCAATCAGACAGGCAATGAAGCACATGCTGGATAACCCTAAGGAAGCGGAAAAGATGGGAATGAACGGCCGCAGGGCGATAGAAGACAGACTGAACTGGGAATCTCATTCCCAAACTCTGTTGGCAGCATATGACAAAATGATGGAGAAAGAAAATGGATAAATTTGATATGTGGAACAGGATACCCGATTATATGGACAGGTTCACCGGAACTCAATCCGATAAATATTCGGATTTGAAACTCAACTGCGATCTTATGTTCACGGATTCCTGCGGCAAGGTATATTCAGGGGATGAATTCAAAGTGCCTGCGGCAGTCAAGGGAACCTGGAAAATAACAATTACAAATGAAGGAAAAACACTGAAGAAAGATTCAAGAATCAGCTTGTTCCTGTACAACGGAAGCTTTGCACATGAAATGCAGCAGACAAACTTTAAAGGTAAAGATTATATTACAATGGAAACCACGGGAAGCGCCCAGTTTAAACTATATGAAAGGATACCGGGTTTTAGCAAAGTCTGCAGGATGTATTTAATAAAGGGCGCTTTCAAGTTCGGCGACACGGTTATAATAACCATTGGCGACACAACAAAGGGCGGGCCCGGAAGCAATACTTATTGGACTGCCGGCAAATCTTATCTCTTTGTTGAAGCGGCGAATTCATCATCCGAAATGCTTCCTGTCGAAGGGGTGCCGGTAGTGTTTGAGGTTATCCCAAGGGAAGACAGAGCATTTTTAAGGATTTTAGGCCCAACTGTAGCTGAGCTTGGAGAAAGACAGAGAATACACATCGGTGTTTTTGACAATTGCGGCAATCTTCTTAACGATTTTGGGAAAACGATAGTCTTCGAAGGAAAGGAATATGAAATGAGCGGAGGACTTGGCATTCTTGAAGGAGTGGTTTTTAAAAGAGAAAAGGTATACAGGCTTGAAGGAAAAATAAAAGGTGAAAAAAATATATACTATTCAAATCCAATAAATGTAAAAAGAAAGCCAAGTTACTTCATTTATTGGGGCGATCTCCATGCCCATGGGTGGGGAGATGCCTCAATGCATCTTATGCATGTAAATAATAAAAAAACTTCGCCTCTTGGAAGGCATGAACAGGCAAGGGATATCGGCAGGATGGACTTTGCGGCTCCGGGACCTATGTCATATCCTAAGGTTGACAGGCAGGAAATATGGGACGAATACAAAGATGCCTGCAGACGGACAGACGATCCCGGAAAATATGTGCCGTTCCTTTCATATGAAGCTCATCCTACACCGGAAGGGGACAGAAATGTAATCTTTAAATCCCTGGGTGAAAACATACCTCCGGATTATAGGCTGCCAATGAATGATTTAGAGGAAAAATACGGAAAAAGAGATGATGTTTTCCTTGAAGTTCATATTGGGGGCAGGATTCCGAGATGGTGTGATTATATGCCTTCCCGCGAAAGGATGGTAGAGGCTGTCTCAGCATTCGGCAATGCCGAATGGCTTCTTCAGGAAGCGCTTGACAGAGGATTTAAGCCTGCTGTCTGCGGATGCTCCGATCTTCATTATGGACTGATGGGCGGACCCCGGACTATAGAAGAATCCAGGGGACGGTTCTTCAAGTACCTTAATAAAAGGGACAGTGCGTATGGAACCGGACCGGTTACGGCCGTAATGGCTGGCTCACTTGAACGGGATTCTATTTGGGAAGCTTTTGAAAAGCGTCATACATATGCAACGACGGACCAGAGGATATATCTTGAATTCTCTGTTAATGGTGCCGTGTACGGGGATGAGATTCCCGAAACCAGTGAATATAGGATTAATTTAGAATATCTTGGAACGGACAGTATTGAAGAAATCCATCTTATTTCCGGAAAGTATATAGTTCGTACTTTTAAGCCGGGCGAACAGGATTATAAAATTTCCATAACCCTTAAAGCAGAAGAACTATCCGGTGACTTTATATATCTGAAAGCAAGTCAAAGAGATGGTGCTTTCCTTATATGCTCACCTGTTTATATTAAAAGAAGGCAAGCGGTATGGAACGCCGGTTCAGTATATTCCCATGATAGGAAAGAAGCTGCCCGTTACACCAAGGATTTGATTAAATATTTGTCTACTGAGGAAGATATAACGCAGTTCAAAGATATTGAGCCAATTGGAATTATTGATGAAAAACTCACAAGATGCGCCTTGTTCCACTGCAAACTAGGAAGCAGAGATGCCAGCCTAAGGTGGTATTTTGAATATGAGATACCAAGGTTCAGGATTGACTGGGGGCATATAAATTCAGGCGTACAAAATTGTGAAATGACTTATAAATTATAATATCAGAAGAATAAAAAGGAGCCGGCTTTCTGCATGATAACCGGCCCTTTTTAATTTCGAAGAGCTGACCCAGGGTCAGCTCTTCGATTTATCTCCAATTTTAGGTTTCGTTTCAAATATCAAGTTTCAACAGAGTTTCTTGTTGCAAGGTCCTTGGGCAGGGACATGAATACGAAGAATCCTGCAATAAACAGAGGAACCAAAGCAAAAATACTATATTTGGCGACTCCAGTTATGGTAGTTGTGAAAGCCATTAATGCAGGGCCGATAATAGCTGCAAACTTACCGAATATGTTATAGAATCCAAAGAATTCATTTGAGTTCTTCTTAGGGATGATTTTAGCATAATATGACCGGCTGAGAGCCTGTATTCCACCCTGTGCAGAACCAATCAAGACGCCGAGTATAAACACATGCCACACTTCGCTCATGAAAAATGCGAAAGTACAGGCAATGATATATGTCGCTATTCCCGTGATTATCATAGAGCGCGTTCCGTATTTCTTGGCGAGATTGCCGTAAATGATTGCACATGGGAAAGCAACCACCTGAATAATCAGCAGGATTCCGAGCAGGGTAAAAATATCCCCGGGATCCAGGTCAATGACACTCTGGGAGTATGGAACAGCCATTTTTATTATTGTATCAACTCCGTCGATATAGAGGAAATAAGCAATGAGGAAAATAAAAACATGTTTGTGCTGTCTTATGTTCTTAAATGTTTTGCCAAGCCGGATGAAGCTGTTTTTTATTGGCTTGGGTTCCATCTCCACATAGTGGCGCTGCTTGACATTCTTTATCATTGGTATGGTCAGCAGACCCCACCATAAGGCCGTTATGATAAAGCCAAGTGAATACCCGAGGGCTTTGTCCATTCCCAGAACGAATATAACCCCAAGGCTTATTGCAAAAGGAATTACGCTTGAGATGTACCCGAAAGCAAAACCGCGCGTTGACACTTTGTCCATCTTGTCATTGGTTGTTACATCAACAAGAAATGAGTCATAGAAAATATTGGCGCCCGCGAATCCAACAGCAGTTAATACATAGAATATTATAAGAAGCTGCCATAATCCGCTGCTCGGGGGCACAAAGGCAAGAGCTGCGGTAAAAATAACCCCGGTAATAAAGAAGAACAGGAAAAACCTTTTCTTCTTGTCCTTATAATCAGCAATGGTTCCGAGAATCGGGCTTAAAATTGCCACTATTATACTGGCGATTGAATTAAAATAACCGAGGGACATACTTGAATTAACATTGTCAAACATGCCGAAAACGATAGGAAGCAAAGCTGTTGTTATAGCTATTGAATATGCGGAATTAGCACAGTCGTAAAGAATCCAGCTGCGCTCTTCTTTAGTAAGCCTGTTTTTTGCCATTTGTAATTCCCCCTTAAAAACGAATGGTGTTACCCTTATTACTAGTTTATAATAAAAACCAGGCTTATTCAATCACTTCGGTATATAATATAAGCATATATGAATCATATAAATCCTTTATAACGATTATGCTAAAAGTGATATAATAATCAATAAGAAAAGCGGTTTTAAAGTTTCTAGCAATAATAATGAGGTGGAATAATGCCGGATGTACTGACCCATATACTTTTTGCCGAAAGAGTCAAAGACAAGCTTGCCGACGGCAATATCAGGCACTTCATACACGACAATTATAAATTATATAATCTTGGCGCCCAGGGACCGGATATTCTTTTTTATTACAAGCCATGGAATCCATATGCGCGAAATATCAGGGAAACCGGTGAAATGATGCATCATAAAAATACAGCGCTGTTTTTTAAAGATGCAATTTTGCTTCTTAATAAGAGTACGGGCAGTTACTATGAAGAGCTGATTGTTTATGTTATTGGGTTCCTTTGTCATTATTACTGCGATAAAAGCATACATCCATATGTCTATAGTATGATAGATACAGGCTGTTATAATTTCGGAGAGGGCCGGACAAAGCTTAATCATTATGATATAGAGGCTACAATGGATTCAAGGCTGTGGTACCGCGAGAAAGGCATCCCGTCAACTAAAGTAAAAAATTCTGAAATGCTGAATGTGGAATATCTTCCGGATGTTGTCGCAGATTATTTGTCCAACTATATTTATAAAGGATTGTCAGGAATTATACATGATTTTGAGATCCGAAAAGCAGTAAAGATTATGGTCAAAATCCTTGAGATACTTTATGATCCCAAAAACAACAAGAAGAAGGTAATTAATAAACTACCACTCCCTAGAAAGTGCTATATTGACAACGGATTTTCCAATGTAGATGTACTTAATGAAAATAAACGCAGCTGGGGTTTTCCCGGGGTCGAAGGCAAAGATCTTAGTAAGTCAATAGGCGAACTTCTGATAGAGGCAATTGATGAATGCGTTGCTGTAGCTGATGTAATCTGCGGATTTCTTGAAAAGGGAGAAGAGGCAGATTTCGATACATTGATTCCAAATGAAGATTATTGTACTGAACTTCCCCTTGATGAGGAATAATAGTCAAAATAAAAATGATTAATATTAAACTAATAATAGAATACGATGGTCGGAAATACTGCGGATGGCAGGTCCAGCCCAATGGAATTAGCGTGCAACAGGTCATTGAAGATGCTATTTACACCCTGACTGGTGAAAAAATAAGGATTAACGGTTCAGGCCGTACCGATTCAGGCGTTCATGCACTTGGCCAGACAGCTACATTTAAAACTATGTCCACGATTCCCCCTGATTCATTTTCAAAAGCCCTGAACCACCATTTGCCAGGTGATATATCAATAATATCTTCCTGTAAGGTAGAAGATGAATTCCATGCCAGGTTTTCAGCGATAGGAAAACATTATAGGTATTTGATTTTCAACCGGGTAACCAGGTCACCGTTCTTTGAGGGCAGGGCATACAAGGTTTCAAAAGGGCTTGATATAGTTGCGATGGAAAAAGCAGCAGCCTGTTTTTTAGGAACCCATGATTTCATGGGTTTCATGGCCACGGGAAGCCAGGTTGAAGATACGGTGCGGTCCATTTCAGAATTTTCAATAGAAAAAAACAATGATGTAATAGCCCTTAATATCAAGGGCAATGGTTTTCTATACAATATGGTCAGAATCATTGCCGGGACTCTTCTTGAATGCGGCCTGGGTAAATTGAATCCGGCTGATATTGATGGAATAATTGCATCATGTAAAAGAGAGTCCGCAGGGCCGACTCTTCCGGCTGAAGGCCTCTATCTTGTAGAAGTATATTATTGAGCTCAAGTGTCATTACAGATAGTATGCGCTGTTTCTAAATCCATTGGTTAACTCTTCAAATATATTATTTGAACACCGCTAACTGTGGGTATATAATATTTATATCACTTCTGATAATTCCACTACGAAAGGGGCGATAAGCATGAAGATGAGTATCAGCGGAAGACATATGGATGTTACCGATGATGTTAGGGCTTGGGCCGAAAAAAAATTCAAGAAGCTTGAAAAATATTTCAGGCGCGAAGCCGAAACACATCTGACGTTCAGCACATTAAAGCACGGCAGTATAGTAAAACTTGAAGCCACCATTCACCACAGGGGTTGGGTTTACAGGACTGAGACTGAAAATCATGACGCTTTTGCAGTTATTGATAAAGCTGTTGACGTTATTGACAGACAGATCAGGCGTAATAAGGCCAAGCTTGAAAAGAAGTTTCATTCCGGCGCATTTGAAGATACGGATGCAGGCGCCGATTATGAACCCAATAGCCATAAAATTGTAAAAAGCAAAAAATTTCCAATCAAACCCATGTCCGTTGAAGAAGCAGTTCTTCAGATGGACCTTATCGGTCATGAGTTTTTCATGTTCCGCAATGCCGAGGATGAGGAAATCAATGTTGTATATAAAAGGAAAGACGGAAACTACGGTTTGATAGAACCGGAAGATTAATCTTCAGAAAATATCAGACGGGACCGGCATTGCCGGTCCTTTTTGATGCTTCATTTTCGCTAATTCATCCGTCGGCTGATTAAGTGAATTCAGGGGATGGAGAAGATTTCGGGGGGCATTTCGAACATCGGGAGGCCATATGCATAAGGAGCTATATCATAAGTTTGGTAATATATGACCAGGGCTCCATCCTTGATATAAAACAGGGGAAGCTTATGACTTGTGTTAAAAGTTATCGAATCTTCATAAAAAGCCGGTCCCATATCCTCAATGATTGCTGAAATCTGTTTATTGATTTCAGCCTCGACGTCCGCTGTGGTAATCCCGGTGTTTAGTATTTCAGAAAAATCAGTTATTCTGTAACCGGCAGAGGAATAATTGTAAGAAATGCGTTCAAAATTGCCATGGGCTCCACCTGAGTAGGTGTAGTAATCAACATATAAACTTAGATATTCACTACTGTTATTGGTTATTTCAGTCATAATAGTAAGGCCGTAACTTAAATGGTTTTCACTTGTCGCAGGAGCTTCTTCTGACATACTCTTAATTAAATTGTAATATATACCGGTATCATTAATTATTTGTGAAGCCATTAGGGCTCCGATGCTGTTGGTTTCATACAATGAAGGATTCGGATACTGTGTCTTTATATAAAGACGCGCATCATCATCACTGAAATCAAACAAAACGAGTTCTATATTAATCGGAAGCTTTAGGTCCGGTGTTGGGGTAGGTACCGGTGACGGTAGTAGGTTCCGGTGACAGTGTCGGATCCGGGGTCAGAGACGGTGTCGATAAAACCGGAGGCCCGGACATAACCGGCGGAGTGTTTGAAGGAGTAATATCTACAGTTTTACTGCAGGCTGTAAGCAGTAAGATTAGAATCAACCAAAAATAAATCAGTTTTTTATAATGTTTCATTTGGTCTCCTTTGTTTAAATCCGCTCAGCATCATACCACCTTCACTATATGGTATTCAGGATAATTTATCGTACCCTGAAACGGTACAGCAGAAAACAAAATAGAATGGTTTGCAATTGAATTAGCCACCGCCCATAGAATATAATCTATATACTAAGCGTTCAGGCATCGGAGGCATGATGGATTTCATTACAGGCAAATTAAATGATATGCAAAAAGAAGCAGTATTAACAGGCGACGGACCGGTTCTTATACTTGCTGGAGCAGGCAGCGGTAAAACCAGGGTACTGACCAGCAGGGTGGCTTATCTTGTTATGGAAAAAGAAGTGCATCCTTCTTCCATTCTTGCAATAACGTTTACTAATAAAGCCGCAAGGGAGATAAATAACCGTGTCGGTAAAATTGATGGGCGGAGGCATGTGGTTCCCGTGGATAGGGACATTTCACTCAATGTGCCTTAAAATGCTCAGGATGTATCCTGAATCACTTGGATATAGGAAGGGTTTTGCAATTTATGACCCGGACGATCAGAAAGTTCTGGTTAAGGATTGTCTCAGGGAATTGGATCTGGACTCAAAACTTTTGCCGCCGAAAATGATTATCAATGTGATAAGCAGGGCAAAGGATGAATTGATTGACGAAGTGAAGTTCAGTGAGGACAATTCATCGGATTACAGGATGTCCCTGGTGGCAAAAGTTTATGAAATATACCAAAAAGTACCTTGTGGAATATAATGCAATGGATTTCGGGGACCTTATTTTTAATGCTGTTAAGATGCTGAGGGAAAATGACAATATAAGGAACTATTTTCAAAATGCTTTCCGTCATATACTGATAGATGAGTATCAGGATACCAATGCGGCCCAGTATGAACTGGCGCACATTCTTTCTGAGAACCATAGGAATATATTTGTAGTCGGCGATGACGATCAGTCGATTTACGGATGGCGCGGTGCTGATATAAACAACATACTTGATTTCGAAAAAGATTATCCCGGATGTATGGTTATCCGGCTTGAACAGAACTACAGGTCCACTAAGAATATCCTATCCGCTGCCAACGATATAATTAAACATAATTTCGGCAGGAAAGGCAAGACTTTATGGTCTGAAAAAGGCACAGGAAGCAAGGTCAATTATTATAAAGCAACCACCGATTCTATGGAGGCATATTTCGTTGCGAATAAGATACTAAAAGGTATGGAACAGGGCAGGGATTACGCCGATTATGCTGTTTTTTACCGGGTGAATGCCCAGTCAAGGAGCATAGAGCAGGCTTTGAGGGACAAAGACATACCTTATAGGGTTTTTGGCGGCATCAGCTTTTACCAGAGAAAAGAAATAAAAGATGTACTTGCATACATGAAACTTCTGTTGAATACGAACGACAACATACAGCTTAAAGAGAGTGATAAACGAACCTAAAAGGGGCATCGGGAAGACAACATTGCTTAGAATAGAGGAATATGCAATCGACACTGGCTTCAAGCATGTATGAGGTAGTAAAGGATGCAAAGGTTTACCCAGAACCTTCATAAGGCAGCTGAGAGGTTGGCCGGTTTTGTTGAAATGATAGAAAAGCTCCGTGTTTCCGCAATGGAGAAATCAGTAGCTGATCTATACGAGGATGTCATTTTATTTACTGATATCTTAAAACAGTATGAACTTGAAAATACTATAAACTCACGTTCAAGAATTGAAAATATCAAGGAACTGAAAAGTGCGATAATTACAAAAGCCGAAGACCATTATGAAAGCTTCGGTGAAGAACTTACCCTGGAAACCTTTTTGGAAAGCGTAACGCTTGCAACGGATGCTGATGATGAAGTTGAGGGAACTTATGTGTCTATTATGACTCTGCACAGTGCAAAAGGTTTGGAATTTCCTGTTGTTTTCATGACCGGTATGGAGGAAGGAATATTTCCATCAGTACAGTCTCTTAGCGAAGGGCGTCTTGAAGAGGAGAGAAGGCTGTGTTACGTTGGCATAACAAGGGCTATGGAGGAAGTTTATATTATAAACACAATGCAAAGGACGCTTTACGGCCGGACTCAGTCCTATCCTGAATCGCAGTTTCTTAAGGAAATCAGTCCGAAATTAATTAACTATATTCATGGAAGCAGACCATCAGCTAGTAGAACAAAAACTTATGGGCGTGAATCATTCGGTGGCCTAAAAATAACAAAAGGCGGAAAACCATATACCATTAATGGATTTACAGCTGAAGCAGGCGAGGCAGCTGATGTGAATACCGGCCAAAGGGTACGGCATAAGAAATTCGGCGACGGAACTGTAACCAATACTGAAGGAAACGGTTCGGATAAGATGATTGAAGTGACTTTTGACATGGCCGGAAGGAAAAGGTTAATGGCATCTTTTGCCAAACTCAAGATAATTGACTAGGGGGATTCAATGAACGCACGGGAGAGATTCATAAAAACTCTTAAATTCCGCGAAACGGATAGGATTCCGTTGGTTGAATGGCCTATAAGGGAAGCAACCATGCGCGAATGGATTAAACAGGGATATCCGGAAGGCCTGGCTCCACAGAAGTATTTCTCAACGGATACAATATGGATAGGTGCGCCTTTCAATATCCAAATGTTCCCAAAATTTGATGAACAAATAATCGAACAGACAGACAGATACAAAATATGGATAGACGGCCTTGGGGCGTTGCGCAAGGATTTCGCAGACAATGAGAATCCGGGTTTCGTCACCAGGTCATGGTTGAAATTTCCGGTAGAAACAAGGAATGATTTTCTTGATATGAAGAAAAGGTATAATTCTGCTGATCCGGGTAGATTCCCGAATGATTTCATTAAAAGGGCTAAAGTATTGAACAAAGCCATGGCTCCGGTAATAATCAGCATTCCATTTCTGTTCTGGACCAGCAGGGATTGGATGGGCTTTGAGAACTTATGCATGGCTTTTTATGATGAACCTGCATTGCTCCATGAGATGTTTGAATTTATCACCGACTTTAGCATCGGTGTTTTGGACAAGGCTTATGAACATATAAAAATTGACCTTATTGAACTTGAAGAAGATATGGCATACAAAGGTGCACCTATGGTTAGCCCTGCTCATTTTAAAGAGTTTATGTTCAATCATTACAGGCGGTTTATTGATTTTGCAAAATCAAGAGGTACGGATATAGTTATGGTGGACTGTGATGGTTATCCCGGGGGATTGATACCGCATTGGATAGATGCCGGTGCAGATGCTATGAGTCCGTGCGAGGTTGCAGCGGGTGTCGATATTCTGGAAATAAGAAGGCAATATCCGGATTTTGGGCTTTTAGGTGGAATTGACAAGAGGGAACTAGCCAAGACCAAGAAACACATATATAACGAAGTCATGTCTAAAGTGCCCGAAATGATTGAAAAAGGCGGATATATTCCCCATGTGGACCATGCAGTACCCTTTGATGTTTCGCTTGAGAACTATACATATTTCAGACATATCATGAGCGATATTGCATATGGGAAAATTCCCAAGCCGCCCCTGGAGTAGAAAATGATAAAAGTCTATGATCTTAAATGCTGCGATATGACAGCCCCGTTGGCGGTTGACTCAAAACCCCGGTTTTCCTGGAAGTACGAATCAACTGAAGGGTACCAGGCTGCTTTCCGGCTGGTAATAACCAAAAACGGAGAGAATGAGCCGGTTTGGGACTCCGGATATGCGGATTCAATTAAGAATAACCGTCTTGAATACCGAGGACCGGCCCTTGAACCATTGGCTGAATACATCTGGTCTGTAATTTCCAGGGACAGCTCAGGAAATGAAACCGCTGCAGACGGCAGCTTCATGACAGGATTTTTAAGGGGAGCATGGCAGGGCCGGTGGATATCTGCTTGTTTCCATAAAAAGCCTGATGATTCAAAAGATGCCCCGTATATTCGGAAAGCATTCAATCTTGACAGAAAACCTGTTTCTGCAAGGCTTTATATATGCAGCCCCGGTTACCATAATGCCTGCATTAATGGAGAAAAAGCTGGAAATGAAGTTTTATCCACGCCGTATACGGCTTATGACAGAACCCTTTTATATAGTACATATGATGTTTCTGAATCAGTAAAATTCGGTGAAAATGCAATTGGAGTCCTGATTGGATGCGGTTGGTATAATTGTTTTACAAAGGATGTATGGAACACACCTGAGACATCCTGGCGCCATATCCCCAAGTTTATTGCTGAGCTTCATATTGAATATGCTGATGGCAGCAGGCAGGTTGTCCCGACGGACAGAAGCTGGAAATGTGAAAGAAGCCCGGTTGTTTTCAACGGCATAAGAAACGGCGAATATTATGATGCCAGGATGGAAGAAGGAGGGTGGTCAAAACCCGGTTATGACGACAGCAGCTGGAATCCGGTTAAAATGGTACGCCCGCCGGGAGGCATACTCAAGGCTATGGAAATGGAGCCTGAAAGAATAACTTCATCAAGTAAACCTTCTGATTCATGGAAGACACCCGAAGGCAGCTGGATTTTTAAGGCTGCATTTAATATGGCAGGACTTTCAGAAGTTACCGTCACCGGCTGCCCGGGAGATGAAATCATAATCAGATATTCCGAACGTCTTGAAGAAGATGGAATCCACATTGACAAGAGGGTGAATGCAGGGTTTGTAAGAAGCGGAGAGTTCCAGACTGATAAATATATTAAGCGAAGCGGAGAGCCGGAAACATGGATGCCAGGATTCGTATACCATGGTTTTCAATTCATGGAGTTATCCGGATGCGTTGAGAAGCCCCGGGTTGTTTTTCACACGGTCAATACCGACGTAGCCGTTTCAGGCAGATTTGAATGTTCTGATGATATCCTTAATAAGATTCATAAGGCAGCATGCACTGCAACTCTCTCTAACCTGCACAGCGTACCGACGGACGACCCCCACAGGGAGAAGAATGCCTGGACCGGGGATGTGTCATTATCGGCTGAGCAGATGCTGTACAATTACCATACAGTTTCCCTGTTAAGAAAATGGTTGGCTGATATCAGGGATTCACAGAGACCGGACGGGGCAATACCTTGTGTTGTGCCTTCCACAGGATGGGGATACAACTGGGGCAACGGCCCGGACTGGTCAAGCGCATTGACCCTGATACCCTGGTACATTTATATAATGACCGGGGACAAATCCATTCTCATGGAGAATTACGAAGCTATTAAAAAACATTTTTCATATATGGAAAGCCAGTCAGAAAATCATATAGTTAATTACGGAATAGGAGACTGGTGCCCGCCGTTTGAAGGCAGGGCTGTTTCAATCAGCATGTCTTCATTTAAAACACCTGTTGAAGTCACCGATACAGCTTATCTATTTAATGCTGCAGATATAATCAGCAGGATAGCCGGTATATTGGACAAGGATAAGGAGTCATCTGATTTCAGGAAGTATGCAAAGAGCATCAAAACCGCATTTAAAGAAAGGTTTTTTAATAAAGATAACTTCAGTGTTTCCGGCGATTGCCAGACTTCTACTGCATGTATGATTTACCAGGGACTTTCAGATAAAGATGAAATACACGGCTTGCTTAATACACTTCAGAAACAGATTTCCGGGACAGGCTATCATCAGGATACCGGTATACTTGGAAATAAATACATATATAACGTCCTTGGAGAAGCCGGGAGAATGAATATTGCACTTAAAATGATCTTGAACGAAACATACCCGTCATTCAGAAACTGGATTAGCATGGGTGCAACAACCCTCTGGGAATGCTGGAACGGTGAAGGTTCAAGGAATCATCATATGTTCTCAGATGTATCAGCTGTATTTTACAAGTATCTGGCCGGCATCAAACCTGATGAGAACGAACCGGGTTTCAGGCATATTATTATGAAACCCGACCTGAACTGCGGCCTGGAGTATGTAAGTGCTGCCCATGAATCACCATATGGGGAAATTATAAGCAAATGGAAAAAAGAAAATGGATATGCTGATATAGAAATATCCATACCCTGTGGATGCAGGGCAACGCTGACGCTTCCTGACCAATATAGTGAAAGTGATTATGATGCAGAACTGCAGGCGGGACAGCATTCATTTAAGGTCCGTGAATTGAGTCGCAAAGAGAGCCTCGCAAGGTACTATGATGAATACGTTGACCATAGGAACGAAACTGTTAAACCTGATTGGAAAATCAAAATCAGGGATAAGATGCTGTATCATCTGAAAACCGAGGGGATGGTAAACCTGCTGGAAATAGGGAGCGGAACAGGACAGGACAGTCTGTTTTTCCAGGAAAAAGACATTAATGTTAAAGCCATCGACATATCTGAAGGTCATGTTGATTGCTGCAGGGAAAAGGGAATTGAAGCACATGTAATGGATTTGTACAATATGGATTTTAATGACGGTTCATTTGATGCAGTATATACAATAAACTGCCTTCTGCATGTGCCGAAAATCGAACTTCCATCTGTTCTTGATGAGATTTATAGGGTAGTCAGACCGGGAGGAATACTTTTTATAGGTAATTACAGCGGTGATTTTGAGGGTATAAGGAAATTTAGGGATCAAAAATTCGGCAGGTATTTTTCATTCATTAGCCATGAAGGCTATATGGAGCTGCTTATGAAAGCCGGATTCGGTATTATTGAAGATGAAAAGGTGAATACTGACACTCCATGGGAGTTCAGTTCGTTCATTTTAAGGAGAAAATAATGAAACATGCGGAAGAGAGAAAAAATAAAATAGCCCTGTTTCTGGCAAGTGATAAATATATACCCATGACATTAAACGAGTTGTGTGTCGTTTTGGATGTGCCTGTAAAGGATAAGGGGGAATTTGAAAAACTAATGGAGGAAATGAAAAAGGCGGGAGTCGTAAGATTGTCAAAGAACGGCCGTTATACTATGAATGAAAACAAAGCCGTTTATAAAGGGACAATCCAGGGAACTGCCAAGCGATTCTCTTTTTTCATACCTGAAAATAAGTCAATGGATGATATTTTCATAGCCCCGGACCGTATAAACGGCGCAATGCACGGTGACCGTGTGCTTGTGAGGGTGGTACATTCGCGGCCGGATGACAACAGGTTGCGGGGAGAGGTTGTACAGATTCTCAATGAACATCGCAGCGAAGTGCTGGGAGCTATCGAAATATACAGGGCGGCCCTTACAGTCGTGCCTTTTGACAAGAGGATCGGACGGATTAGGATTGAATCCGACCAGCCCCAGAAATTCAGGGAAGGGGATGTGGCTGCCGTTGAAATAGACATGCCGTCAGGAGAAAGAAACCTGGCCACCGGGAAAATAATAGAAATAGTTGCCAAAAAGACTGACCCCCGATCGTTATTCAAATATATTACAAGGATGTATGGGTATGACACCGAATACCCTGAAGAGGCTGTTTCTGAGGCTGAAAGTGCCGAACCTGATACCGAATCAGCCGGATATAGGAAGAGGACGGATTACAGGGAACTTCTGACTATTACAATTGACGGCGACGATGCCAAAGACTTGGATGACGCTATATCAATTGAAAAGAATGCCAAAGGAAATTTCCTTCTAGGTGTTCATATTGCTGATGTCAGCCATTATGTCAGGGAAAATTCTGAGCTGGATAAAGAAGCATCGGACAGGGGAACCAGTGTATATCTTGTAGACAGGGTAATACCTATGCTTCCGGAAGTGCTGTCCAATGGTTTATGCAGCCTGAATCCAAATGAAGATAAATTGGCTTTTTCCGTAATGATGGAAGTGAATCAAAACGGTGTCGTTATTGATTTTAATATCAATGAAAGCATAATAAACAGCAATGAACGAATGACATATAAGAATGTTTATAAACTGCTGAATAATGAGGATGATGCCCTGGCAAACCGCTATGCATACATTATGCCTGGCCTCATGATGATGAGAGAGCTTGCCGGGATACTTAGGGTTAAAAGACGGGGAAGAGGTTCCATTGATTTCGACTTTAAGGAATCAAAGGTCATAATCGGGCCCAATGGAGAACCGTCTGCTATTACAAAATATGACATTACTGAAGCAAACAGGATTATTGAAGAATTCATGCTTTTATGCAATGAAACGGTTGCTGAAAATTTCGGATGGGGTGATTTCCCGTTCATTTTCAGAGTTCACGATAAGCCGGATGTTGAAAAAATGTCCGATCTTAATAATTTTCTTAAAGGCATCGGACATAGTATAAAAAGCCCGGGGAACGTACATCCTGCTGAGTTACAAAGATTAATAGGCTCCGTCAAAGGGACTCCAGTGGAGCATTTGGTCAATACCGTTGTGCTGAGGTCTTTGAAAAAAGCCGAATATAATCCTGTAAACAGCGGCCACTTCGGACTTGCATCAGACCATTACTGCCATTTCACATCACCAATAAGGCGTTATCCAGACTTGATGATTCACAGACTTATAAAGAAAAAACTAGGTATAGGCGGAGAATTTATCCCTCATGGGAAAAGGACGATTGACCTTTTGGCTGCACACGTATTTACTGTATCTAAATCGTCCTCTGAGATGGAACGAAAAGCTGAAAAAGCTGAGAGAGACCTGGTGGATAGATACAAGGCAGCCTACATGGAGCAACATATCGGCGAAACCTTCACGGGAGTTGTTTCAGGAGTCACCGGTTTCGGCATGTTCGTTGAACTTGAGAATACGGTTGAAGGCCTGGTTAAGCTCGGTGACCTTGACGGTTACTATATTTATGACAGGGATAACCACGAACTGTATATGAGGAACGGTCCTGGCAGATACACAATAGGAACGTTAGTTAAGGTTAAAGTAGTTTCAGTCAATATAAACGCCGGGGAAGTGGACATGATAATCCCGGGCGGCACCAGGAACCCGAAGAACCACGGTGCGAAACGCACCGGCGGCAGCAGGCGCAGAAAGCGAAGGAAAAACTAACCTGCCGAATAATCATATTTTATCTCGACCAGTGTTGTATCATGGATTCCTTCCGGGAAATTCATGAATACCATTGAGAATGTACCGAAACTGACACAATCATAATTGTCAGCCGGATACCCGTTGACGGTTATATCCCTTATATGTGATTCAGCAAAAGGTATCTTCAAGGATATTGAAAATGCACCCGGCGGGAATTTGGTCTTTACAGGAAGATTCAAGCCCAGCCATCTGTCGGAATGGCCATCCCCTTTCAACTCTTTAAACATTACAGGCATTGAGGCGATCTTCCCCAGTCTTCCTGCATCTTTGGGTGACAGGACCATAAAGCCTTCATGCCCGGGGTACTGCGGTTGGATCGAGGCTGTTGCATAATTGTTTACTGCCTGCCATAACCGGATTCGTTCAAGACGCTTATCAGGATATTTGCCTGAACATGGGTGCATACCGGAATGTCCTTCCCCGAAGAGCCGGTTTACAGGATAACCCGGGGAGCGTTCGCCTGCCCAGTGGAAATCGGCAAGCGATAGTGCTTTTTTCAGCCTTGCCAATCCGCTTTCCTCATTTCCGATCTCCATTGCCATGGAAAGAGTGTGATAGTTATGATATGCATATGTACACGAGGTAATGGCAGGGGAACAGCGTTGGTATCGCCGGTCTGCAAGTTCAGCTAATACCGGCAACGGTTTCTGCCTGATTTCAAACTGCTCGCTGTGATAACCCAGAAGTTTTGCCGCGTCATTGACCGCATCAACGAAGCCGGTGTGATGCGGCCTGTTCATGCCGTGGACGGATACACCCGTGTTCTCTATCATTGTCTGGTTTTTATAAAATACACCGTGGCAGTCAATGTATAACTCCGGTCTGAGGTCATCGATAAGCCGCTGGATTGAATATGCCTCCCAGTTGGTTTCAGGTTCAGTGACACCGCCAACCGTCCAGGGACCGGCATAAGGATCTCCACCGAGTTCAGTGTGAAACTGCCCGTTGAAATCACCCTTGTCATATCCATGGGGATTCGGTACCGGAACAAATGTGATTTTACAAAGTACCAATGCTTTTTCAGCTTCCGTATCACCCGATACAAGCCATTTAAGCAATTTGATAAGAGTATTGGAACCCGAGTACTCGACACCGGAATGCATTGCAGTCAACAGCACATTCTGCTTGCTTCCTGTGCCCTTTGCAGCCGTTACTGATAAAAGTGGTTTTTCTTTTCCGGGGGTTATGTCGGCAGTACAAATGATATCCGGATGCTGTGATTCCAGATTCCTTATGAATTGATAGTATTGCGGAAGGTTTAAATCCCTTCTAAGTTCAGGAAACATGCGGACCTCCGTGCTCAATAAACAGTATATAGCATTTTCGCTGATTTGACATAATAATGCCGGGTTTATATAATTAACCACGATAAATAACCGAAGGGATATGGACAGATGTTCATGAACATTGCGTCCGGCGCCCGCTCCTGACAGAGAAAAGCAGAATACAAGGTGAGCTTTGTCCGGAGCCTAAGCAATTTTAGTAGCCGGAAACATTTAATATGTGCAAAGTGAAACCGCCTAAAAGATGGTTTTTTGTGCGTACGGATGAATCCGGGGAATAGGTTATTTCAGTTATAGTATAGCTGCGGACCGAAAATGTTCCCGCGGCTTATTTATTATCCTTGGATATCCTGGCAGCAGGCATATGGTGAAAAGCTCGCCTCAGCAACGACAGCGGAGGAAAAAATGAGCGTAATAACAGTAGAAAATATCAGAAAGAAATACATTAACAGAACGGTGCTTGACGGCGTCAGCTTAACGGTGCAAAAAAACGAGAGGGTGGCGCTGGTAGGCAGCAATGGATCAGGCAAGACAACACTGCTTAAGATAATCATGGGGATGGAGAACCCGGATGAAGGGCGTGTGGTAGTTCCAAAAGCTCTGAAAACGGGTTATATATCACAGAGTTTTGTGGAGTTTTATAATGAACAGGCAGATACCATGACTGCAACTGCGGTTGCAGAGATTGACAATCTGGAAAAAGAAATGCGGTTGGTTGAAGGGCAGATAGCATCAGCTGAACATGGAAGTCCGGATCAACATAAGCTTATGTCGAAATACGCCAGACTGACGGACAGGTTTGAGTCAATGGACGGTTATGCCTTTGAGAAGATGATGCAGTCGGTACTAAGCGGACTTGGACTTAATAGGGAATCCCTAAAAGTGCCGCTTTCAAGATTGAGCGGAGGGGAAAAACTCAGGGTTCTTCTTGCGAGGGTGGTTATATCCAGACCTGATGTGTTGATACTTGATGAACCTACCAACCACCTTGATATAAGGGCGCTTGAGTGGCTTGAAAAATACTTGCTCGGATTCAAAGGGGGGATTCTTCTAGTCTCTCATGACAGGTATTTTCTGGATAGAGTTGCTACTCGTGTAATTGAGCTTGAATATGGTACCGTCAGGGGGATGAGGAGCAGTTATACGGATTATCTCGAGCAAAAAAAGGTCCTCAAGGACTTCAATAGAAAAAAACAGCATGATATTGAACGTCAGATAAGGAATGAGAAGAAGATTGTTCAAACCCTGCGGCACCAAAGGAAGATATCTGCATTCAACAGCAGACTCAAGAAAATTGAAAAACTAGAAGAAAAGCTTCAGGGGCTAAAAGAAGAGGGGGCAGCCCTTCATCTGGGCAGGATACCTTCAGTTGCGATTAATCTGGGCCATCACGTGCATATCAGCGATGAGGCTGCCTATGCCAGGGGACTTGGAAAAAGTTTTGGAAGCAGGGTATTGTTTAAAAATGCTGATTTTCTTATAAAAGGCGGACAAAAAGTAGGTGTAATAGGGGACAATGGTTCGGGAAAAACAACTCTTTTAAACATTCTTTCCGGGAAAGATACTGATTTCATGGGTGAAGCTTCCATTGGGCATTGGATTAGGTATGGATTCATTTCGCAGGATATTGTATTTACTGATGACAGCCTGACGGTACTTGAAAAAATCATGCTGGAGGCGAGACTTGCGGATTTTGGAGAGATGACAGTGAAACAAGCCCTTGAATATGCGGCACATTATAAATTCTACGGGGAAGAGACCGGGAAAAGATTATCGGTCCTCAGCGGAGGGGAAAAATCAAGGCTGGCACTTGCCGTGATTATGCTTTCTAAACCCAACTGCCTGGTAATGGATGAACCCACCAACCATCTTGATATATATACCAGGGAGGTTATGGAAAGTGCATTTGAGGAATTCAGGGGGACCATAATCGCCATATCCCATGACAGGTATTTCCTTGACAACTGCGTGGACCGAATCCTGGCTATTGAAGAGGGTACGATTAAAGTTATTGACGGCAACTATAGTAAATACATATCACTTAAGGACCCTATGCAGAAAACTCCTGATAAGTCCGCTGAAGATAAGAAAAGAGAAAAATATAAGAGGCATATGGAGATAAAGCGACAGGAGCGCTTAAAAAAAGCGCGTGAAGAACGGAAGCGGCTCAGGAAGGGGATTGAAGACAGGATTGAAGAGCTTGAGGATTTCAAACTTGCCTTTGAGCAGTCCCTTGGAGAGGATACTGCATATGTAGACTACCTCGATTATCAGGGGAAAGTGGATGAACTGGAAGAGCTGTATGTAAAATGGGAGACAATTAACGCACCCAATGAATAATACCCGGCCTCCTGTCTGCAGGCGGTCTTGTCATAGAAAAATAAAAGCGGGGGTATCAAATGAGAAAAGTAAAGTATTCCGAAGGGTTGTTTTCAATTGAGGGAGCTGTTTCTGTTGAAGAAAACTCCATATATACAACCGCCTGGAGGATTGATCATAATAGGAAAGCTATGTTTCCATATCTAAATGAGATACATATGGGAGGCGCCGGAGCAGGGGTAAGAATAGAATTCACGTCGAATACAAATAATATCGGTATTTATATAAATGACATATTTAGTAGTGATGCTGGTTTTCATGATGTAATGACCCTGGATTTAATATGTGATGGGAAGTATGCAGAGACACTTGACATCGGGGGAAATCCTGGGGAATTCTATTTCAAGAAGGTACCATCAGGAATAAAGAAAATGGAGATATGGCTTGACCAGGCATACCCGGTTCACTTTCGGCATATTTGTGTAGACGATAATGCAATCATTGAGAAGACAGCTCAGGTTAAAAAAAGATGGGTCAATTATGGGAGTTCCCTGAGCCATTGCGTCAGGGCGTCTTCGCCTTCATTCACATGGCCCGGGATTGTTGCATTGGAAAAGGACCTGTATCTGACAAACCTTGGATTCGGTGGCAACTGCATGCTTGATCCCATTATTATTAAAACGATAAGAGATATGCCTGCCGATATAATCACAATAAAACCTACATCCAATATGCATTCAGGAGTTATGAACGAAAGGAGTTTTCGACCTGCTGTCATTGGAATGGTGGAACGTGTCAGGGAGATACATAAAGAAACACCGCTTGTCATGATATCCTCAATATACGGACCAACACGCGAAACTCAAAAAGGCACCGGAAACATGAGCCTGTATGACATGAGGGTAATCCTTGAGGACATAGTTAAAATGTTTAAGCATTATGGTGATATGAACATATACTATATTAACGGCCTTGATATCCTTGGTGAAGAGGGTCGGCCTTTCATGCCGGACCTCGTGCATCCAAATGCCGAGGGTATGCATCTAATGGCCGCCGGTTTCCTAAGCGAAGTCTTCAACAAAATCAAATTTTGAATATATGCACTCGGAGATAAACATTAAAAAAGTGCACATTATAACTTGTGGCAAATGTTCAATTTATAGAACAACAATAATTTATTTAATGGCCGCGGGAAGAGGAACGAGATAAGTCGTCGGGTACTATGCCGCTAACCAAAGCCTGGCGCAGCGCGTCATTGACTGCATTTATTATTCCGATTGAAGTATATGTAGCACCTGTAATGGTGTCGACTTCAGTACTCTGGGCCTCTACTATCCAGTCCGGGATATAATTGACAGGTGTGCTCCAGAACCTTGAATTCACTTCGTTATGGTCAACGACTTCTATTGAAGTTATTACGTTATCCTCAATCGTGATACTTATGACAAGCCCCGGTTGATACCCTGTTGCTTCGCCGGTATAAGTTCCGTCTTTATAAATATTACCTTTAGGTATTTCAATTGTGGGTGAAGGAGTAAGAATTTCAGGGGTATTTGACGGAGTATATGTCGCAGAGGGGACAGGAGTAACGCTACCCGTGTTCTCAGGTTCATTTATATTTGAAACCTGAATGTTGTTTGAGGCCTTTACAACCTTGAATATCTGGATTCCACCGGCATCGACCACATGAATAACTATTGAGATGGTAAACAAAAAAACCAGTATTCGATGATAATACATCCAGTTCTTTTTACCTGATAATTTTTTTTTCAACATCCAGCTGATGCCAAGGAGTATTGATATAATCCACAAATAAGTACCCCAGTTCATAGAAAACAATTTGTCCGATGAGAAAATGCCGTGCAAAAGTCCGGTTATCACCAGTGCAGCGCCTATTATCTTATGATGTCTTCTCAGCGCTTTATTAAGCTTGATTAAGATAGCCCTGCTTCTGGGAAATTTTATAATTGCCTTTCTGGTTATATATGCCAGAGCCAGGAATAGTGCGATGAACACTGATATCCAGGCCAGTCCGAAATTCATGATTAAGTTCAAATATCCTCTCCTATTGGTTTATATTTATAGGATAATGCTGTAAGCTTAATATCTCCTTAATATATTGTCATATTTGGATATGAAAATCAATAACCTGAGTATGATAAAATATAAGTTAAGTGTCTATAGGAGGAATAGAATGTTTGCATATGCTTATGAGAAAGCTGAGAAATTTACCAAACCAGTGATAATATCCACCAGAAAGCAATCGGGTGCTGTGGAGTGCGGATGCGCGGCATTCATTGTAGTTAATGAAGAAGGGTGGATACTTACCACTGCCCATATTTACAACTCATATGGGTTTTATCAACAGCACAAGGCCCAGATTAAAAAGCACAATGAAATGAAACAGAAGATACTTGGGGATCCTGTGCTGGACCAGAAGCAGAAGAAAAAAAAGATTTCACATCTTAAGGTCTATCCCGGATGGATATTGAATCATTCTTTCTGGTGGGGGATGGACAGGGTGCGGATTACAGATGTCAGGATACTTGAACACGGAGATTTGCTTGCAGGCAGGCTTGAACCTTTTGATAAAACTGTTTTTTCGTCATATGCAATATTTAAGAACCCTGCTTCTATGAAACTTGCTACAAGTCTTTGCAGACTCGGTTATCCATTCCACCGGGTAGAAGCAGTGTATAATAATGAAAACAATAGGTTTGAGATACAAAAGGGAATGCTACCCGGAAAACCATATCCTATTGAAGGAATATATACAAGAAAAATTCAAAAGGACATGTCATCAGAAGGCGGTTATAACCTTGCTTTTATTGAAACATCAACGCCAGGTCTACGCGGGCAGAGCGGGGGTCCGATAGTTGATATTGAAGGAGTTGTCTGGGGTCTTCAGAGCAGGACGATACATCATCCGCTGGGTTTCAGCCCGAAAGTAATGAAAAACGGTAAAGAAATAGAAGAGAATCAATTTTTAAATGCAGGGGTAGGCATTCATTCTGAGCTAATACAGCAATTTTTAAAGAAAAACGAAATAAAATATTATATAGATGATTAACAGCCAGGTATTTACATAGGCACTTTATTATTATTCAATTATTGGGTAGAATGTACATGAATAAGTGAAAGGCAGTTTGAATATGCTGAATGATTGGTTGAACTGTGATATGCCGGGAATCGCAGATATACTGGAAAAACTTAACGACGATTTTTATTTTAAAGAGAAGACAATTGGTTTTGCAGGAAAGGAAAAAGTCCGCAGCACGCTGCATTATATGCGTGCAGCTTTGTTCCCGGGAGTCTTTGAGAAAACCCCGATAGATGAGAACAGGATAAATGAGGATATTGTTAATAACATCAGGTCTGCAGCGTTTATTTTGGCTGAGCTAATTGAAAAAGCTTTTAAAAATGAGTGCAATGATGAAGCGCTGAGGAAATCCGGTTGTGAAATCTGCAGGGAAAAGGCTTCGCTTATCGTCAAGGATTTGATTGAAAAATTACCGGAAATCAGAAGACTGCTTCATACAGATATTGAGGCTGCTTATGAAGGAGATCCGGCGGCTAAATCCAATGAAGAAATCTTATTGAGCTACCCGTCTGTTGAGGCCATGAGCATACACAGAATCGCCCATGAGCTGTACCTGCATAAAGTTCCTATGATACCCAGGATTATGAGCGAATACTCGCACCACCTGACTGGGATTGACATTCATCCGGGGGCATCAATTGGGGAGCATTTCTTCATAGACCATGGAACTGGTGTTGTAATCGGTGAAACCTGTACGATAGGCAATGGAGTAAAACTTTACCAAGGCGTTACACTCGGGGCGAAGAGCTTTCCGCTGGATGAGAAAGGCCATCCTGTCAAAGGAATCAAAAGACACCCGGATATTGAAGATAATGTGGTAATCTATTCAGGTGCTTCCATCCTAGGGGGTGAAACGGTCATCGGGCATGATTCTGTTATCGGAGGCAACCTTTGGCTTACTCACTCTGTGCCGCCATATTCGAAGGTTTACAATTCCCAGCCAAAACCAACAATTGAATCAAAAAAAGATGAATAGTAAATTACATTGCCGGAGGCAGTATTTTGATAGAAGTTAACAATATCAGCAAGACTTTCAAACTCAGTAAAAAACAGATGTCCCTTGACGGGACTAAGAATAAATTCAAATTAGCGGTGGATAATGTATCATTTAAAGCTGGTCCGGGCGAAATATATGGTTTGCTTGGGCCGAACGGCGCCGGGAAAACCACTACACTAAGGTGTATATCAACACTAATTAAACAGGATGAAGGTTATATTGAAGTAGACGGAAGCGATGTCATAAAAAACTCCCGGGATGTAAGGAGTAAATTGTGCCTGCTCACAAACGAACTCAAGGTTGATCCGAATTTCACAGCTAACTATCTTTTTTCTTTTTTTGGAAGACTTCACGGCATGGATGATGATGCAATAGCTAATCGCAGGGAAATCTTATTTAATGAATTTGGAATAAATGAATTTGCCGACATCAAGACCAGTGATATGTCTTCCGGGATGAAACAAAAACTTTCAATCGCTATCAGCCTTGTTCATGATCCCCAGATAATAATATTTGATGAGCCTACTAATGGGCTGGATATAATAACTGCCAGGGCTGTGACTGATTATCTGAAGAAACTCAGGGACAGTGGTAAAACAGTTGTAATCTCAACACATATTATGACCGTGGCTGAAAAACTCTGCGACAGAATCGGCCTTATTATGGAAGGCCGGATTGCAGCGGAAGGAACCTTGGCCTCTATTCTGGAAGAGACAAAAGCAGCGGACCTTGACGATGCATTCTTTGAAATTTATAAAAGAAGCCGGGAGAAAAAGCATGAGGAATAATATTTTAACAATATTAAAAAAGGAATTAAAAAGAGTGTTCCTCGACAAGAAACTGGCCTTTGCAGTATTCATCATGCCAGGTCTGACCATTGCATTGATATATTCATTAATGGGCGGCATGATAAATAAAATGGGTGAAGATGCAAAGGAACATGTGCCGGTTGTGCACGCCATAAATATGCCGGATGAATTCAGGGAAACAGCAGCGGCAGTTTATGGCGCAGGAATAGTGGTTGTTGAAAATGAAATCACTGAAAAGGAATCTATTATACTTAATATAGTTGAGGGCAAAGCTGATGTTCTTGTTATCTTTGAAAATAACTTCATTGAAAAGGTTACGGAGGAACTCCCTGCGGTAACCAGATATACCAACAGCATTAAAGACTTTTCAATAAGCGGCGGATACATGGTAGACAGTGTTCTGGAATCTATGAAAAAAATTATTCTGACAGAGGAGCTGGGAAGTGTTGAAGCAGCTGAAGTATTTACAATAAACAGGGAGGATGTGGCAAAAGCCGAAGAAAAAGCAGGGAAAGCAATCAGCATGCTGCTTCCCATGTTATTAACTGTATTCCTTTTTGCAGGAGCAATGCAGGTCGGAATGGATATTATTGCAGGTGAAAAGGAAAGAGGTACAATAGCAACCATGCTTTTAACCCCTGTTAAAAGGGGGCATATTGCGATAGGCAAGATGCTGAGCCTGGCTATTATATCATTAGCAAGCTGCCTGTCATCCCTGGCAGGGGTGTTGATTTCACTACCGTTTTCCAAAACGATGTTCGGAGGTGGATTTGACATTGCCGACCTTTCATATAGCATGCCTGATTTTCTGTTTATGATTATTCAGATGGCTGCTATGGCATTATCTTTCGTCTCCATAATATGCCTGCTATCTGCCCTCGCACGCAATATAAAAGAGGCAGGAGGCTACATTACACCCGCATACATGGTGATAATGATTGCGAGTATGAGTACAATGTTCATGAAACCGGAGGGAGTATGGAGCTACATGATTCCCATTTACGGAAATATCCTGAATATTAAAGATATCCTCACATTTGATTATGTCCACCGGACCGGATTAATTGGTCTGGCTTCCACTATAATTTTTGCATCAGTCATGGCATGGCTGATGGTGAGGACGTTTTACAATGAGAGAATTATGAAGACTGCCTAACAGGCTAATTAATTCTCACCCTAGTATAAAACTGCGAAAAAGCCCGAAGGGAATAATTAGTATAAAACTGCGAAAAAGCCCGAAGGGAATAATTGCGAAAAAGCCCGAAGGGGATTTTCGTATTAGGGTTTGTATTACTACCCATTGAAATTGATTATACTAAGAGTATGCGTAGAACATCGATACTAAATTTGTTCCCTTCATACTGTAATCCTTTTCTAAAAATGGTAAATGAGATATAATTTAATAGGTTCATATCCGGTTATTATTATATAGCAAATGGACTGCATTTCACATGCCGGAGGATGTTAATTTGGCTGAATTAAGATGGCACCCCCTTATTAAGGATTGGGTAATGATAGCTTCACATAGGCAAAACAGGCCTCATATGCCCAAGGATTGGTGCCCCTTCTGCCCTGGAAGCGGCAAGGTTCCTGATAATTATGATGTGCTAAGATACGACAATGATTTTCCTGCATTGAGTCAAAATCCGCCTATCCCGGATGATGTTGAAAGAGGTATTTATAAAACAACTGAGGCATATGGCAAATGCGAAGTCATTCTGTATTCGAAAGGACATACAACAACGCTTCCTGAATTAACTGATGAACATGTAAGTAAGCTCGTGAATCTATGGGCTGAAAGATTCGAAGATATCGCAAAAGACGAGAAAATAAAATTCATATTTATATTTGAAAACAGGGGAGAAGCTGTTGGAGTAACTATGCCACATCCCCATGGGCAGATCTACGGGTATTCGGTCATACCAAAAAAAATTGAGCTGGAACTGGAATCCTGCTCAGAATACTATGAGGCAAACGGTAAATGCTTGATATGTGAAATGAACGATACAGAAGCAGGTTTTAAGAAAAGGATAATATTTGAGAATAATCACTTCATGGTGTATCTTCCTTTTTTTACGGAATATCCATATGGAGTATATATTTCATCTAAACGGCACGCCTCAACAATGCTGGAATTTTCGGATGCTGAGAGGGATGCATTGGCTGTTACTTTAAAAGATACTGTAGGAATGCTTGATTCTCTTTTTGACATGAAATTTCCATATATGATGTGCATGCATCAGGCCCCTGTTAATTCAAAGGACTATTCAAAGCAATATCATTTTCACATAGAATTCTTTCCTCCGTTGAGGTCCGCTGCCAAGATTAAATTTAATGCATCAAGCGAGACCGGTGCATGGGCACACTGTAATACAACTGCACCTGAGGAGAAAGCTAAAGAATTAAGGCTGGCCTACAAAAAATACCTGAATAACAGGGAGGATTGAATGTATAAATATCTATATGATGAATTTTATAAAATATATGGTGAATCCGATGAAGAAATAAGGATTTTTAAAAGCCCCGGAAGAGTCAATCTTATAGGCGAGCACATTGATTACAATGGCGGGCATGTGCTTCCTGCTGCACTTTCAATGTGTACTACAGTACTTGTTCGCAGGAGGAACGACAGAATAATAAGACTTTATGCAACGGACTTGAAATATGTAGTTGAGGCAAATCTTGACAGGCTTGAATATTATAGAAATTATAAATGGGGAAATTATCAGCTTGGTGTTGCCAGCCAATTAATGAAGGAAGGATTCCTCGTACCCGGTTGTGAAATGCTATTTGAAGATAAGGTTCCTCTGGGAAGCGGACTTTCGTCTTCGGCAGCAATTGAAGTGGCAACTGCGCTCGCATTGAATCGACTGGGTGATTATGACAGCGATATGAAGGAGCTGGCTGTTATAAGCCAAATGGCTGAGCACAATTATGTAGGTGTGAAATGCGGTATTATGGACCAGTTCGCATCAGCAATGGGAAAAGAAGGACACGCAATATTACTTGACTGCAGGGATTTAAGCTATAGCCATATTCCAATAGACACAAAAGAGGTCAGGCTTGTCATATCAAACACAAAGAAAAAGAGAAGCCTTGGCGAATCCGCATATAATCAAAGAAGAGAAGAGTGTGAGACCGCACTTGAAAAATTAAAATCTGCCTTTCCGGATTCGAACTATTTATGCGATATTACATTCAGTGAGTTGATGGACAACATTGGTTTACTGGATACTCAGGTTATTAGGAACAGGGCTGTGCATGTCATCAGCGAAAATGACAGGGTTTTAAAAAGTGCAATAGCCCTTAGGAAAGGGAATCTTGAGGAATTTGGAAAACTTATGATTAAATCCCATGAATCACTCCGAGACCTTTATGAAGTGTCATGCAAGGAACTTGACGTGCTGGTGGATGAAGCACTTAAGCAAGAAGGCGTCCTGGGTTCGCGAATGACAGGGGCCGGGTTCGGCGGATGCACTGTAAGTCTCGTTCATATCTCGAAAATTGATTCATTTATTGATAATGTCGGTTCGGTATATAAATCCAAGACAGGAATTGACGCTGAATTCTATATAACTGATATAGGCAGCGGCGGAACGGAGGTAATTTGATATGGCGGTTTTAGTAACAGGCGGAGCCGGATATATAGGAAGCCATATGGTAGCCGAACTTTTGGAATTAGGAATTGAAACGGTTGTATTTGACAATCTCTCTACCGGCAACCGGAAAGCTGTCCTTTGCGATAAATTTTATAAAGGCGATATAAGAAAACCTGAGGATTTGGAAATAGTATTCAGTGAGAATAAGATTGATTCCATTTATCATTTCGCGGCGTCTTCATTGGTGAGTGAAAGCATATCAAAACCGCTGCAGTACTATAACAATAATGTTTGCGGCACATCGGTTTTGCTTGATGCTATAATCAGGCATAATGTCAGGAATATTGTATTTTCGTCAACAGCAGCAGTTTATGGTGAAACAAAGACAATTCCGATAACGGAAACAACGCCGGAAAAACCTAAAAGCCCGTATGGGGAAACAAAACTGGCGATGGAAAAAATGATTGACTGGACTGCAAAGGCATTTGGATTAAAATATGTGTCTTTAAGATATTTTAATGCATGCGGTGCTCATAAAAGTGGAAAAATCGGAGAATGGAGGACAGTTGAGACCCATCTTATTCCTATCATACTTCAATATGTAAGGGGTCTGAGGGACAGTTTGAAAGTCTTTGGCAATGATTATGATACACCCGACGGCACATGCATCAGGGACTATATCCACGTTGTTGATCTAATCAGAGCTCATTCATCCGCAATGGAGTATCTGAAAAACGGCGGGAAATCCGATATATTCAACCTTGGGAATGAGAAAGGATTTTCGGTTCTGGAAATAATAAAGTCCGCTGAAAAGGCCGTAGGTAAAGAGATTTCATATACTATGGCTGAAAGAAGGGCAGGAGATCCGGCTGTGCTTATTGCGTCAAATGAAAAGGCAAAAAATATACTTGGGTGGGATTGCACAATAAAAGATCCGGTTGAAATTATTAGTGATGCATGGAAATTTTATTTAAATCATCCAAATGGGTATAATTAAAGTAGTATACGGAGGAGAACATGCTGAAATCGTTTATTTATCAGGAAAAGTGCAAGGGCTGCGGCCTGTGTACGGTTGCCTGTCCAAAACAAATTATTGAAATTAATAAGGATAAATTGAATCAGATGGGATATTTCCCTGCAGAGGTAATCGATGGCGATAAGTGCATTGCCTGCGGCAGATGTGTTACAGCCTGTCCTGATTCAGCAATTGAGGTCAAGGAGACAAGCGATGTCTAAAAAAGTATTAATTAAGGGAAACGAGGCAATAGGGGAAGCTGTCATCAGAGCGGGCTGCCGCCACTACTTTGGATATCCCATAACACCGCAGAACGAACTTACTAACTATATGTCAAAATACATGCCTGAGGCAGGTGGGACATTTATACAAGCTGAAAGTGAATTAGCTGCAATTAATATGGTATATGGAGCGGCCGGAGCCGGAGCCAGGGCGATGACATCGTCCTCAAGCCCGGGTATCAGCCTAAAGCAGGAAGGAATATCATATATTGCAGGAGCTGAAATTCCGGCTGTCGTTGTTAATGTTATGCGCTGCGGCCCGGGCCTCGGAGGCATCATGCCAGCACAGAGTGATTATTTCCAGGCTGTTAAGGGCGGTGGTCACGGCGACTACAGGAATATTGTACTAGCGCCGAATAACGGACAGGAACTGTATGAGCTCACAGTAAAGGCTTTTGACCTTGCGGATAAATACAGGATGCTTGTCATGGTTATGGCAGACGGTGCACTTGGCCAGATGATGGAGAACGTTGAGTTCAGAGACAAAGAAACCCCATATAAAATCGATAAGCCATGGGCGACCACCGGAACAGGGATGGAAAGAGAAAAGAATTATATTACAAGTGTTTACATAAATCCTGATGAACTGGAGGTTGTTAATTTGCGGCTCCAGGCGAAATACAGGGTAATTGAAAAAGAAGAAGTTATGTATGAAGAAACAGACTGCGACGGTGCTGATATTGTAATCTGTGCTTATGGCCTTGCTGCGAGGATAACCAGGAATGTTATGAAACTGGCCGCTGAGGAAGGTATTAAAGTCGGAATGCTAAGGCCTATTACGCTTTGGCCCTTCCCCAAAGAGGCAGTCGCCGCACTTTCTGATAAAACCGATGTCATAATGAGCGTGGAGCTCAGCGCGGGACAGATGGTTGAAGATGTCAGGCTTGCCGTAAACGGCAGAAAACCGGTTTATTTTTACGGGAGGACAGGGGGGAACCTACCAACACAGAAAGATATACTTGATGCAATCAAGTCAGCACTTGGAAAGGAGGCAAAGTAAATGCCTGAAAGACTTCACCCGAAATCACTTGAAGATACCACAATGCATTACTGCCCGGGATGTTCGCATGGTATAGCACACAGGGTAGTTGCCGAAGTAATAGATGAACTTGGAATTGAAGGTAAAACCATCGGCATAGCGCCGGTAGGTTGTTCATATAATAATTATTTATACTTCACCTTTGACATGCAGCAGGCTGCCCACGGCAGGGCACCGGCGGTTGCCACAGGGATTAAGAGAGTACATCCTGATAATATAGTTTTTACATACCAGGGTGACGGAGACCTGGCTGCCATAGGAACAGCGGAAATAATCCATGCTGCAGCAAGGGGCGAAAAAATAACTGCTATTTTCATTAATAATGCAATATACGGAATGACTTCAGGACAGATGGCTCCGACTACTTTGGAGGGACAGGTGACAACCACATCGCCGCTTGGAAGAAATACCGCGCTTCAGGGATTTCCGTTAAAGATGAGCGAGATTTTATCCCAGATTGATGGGGCGGTTTTTGTTGAAAGGGTTTCGATGCACGATGTGAAACACATACTGGGTGCAAAGAGAGCTATTAAAAAAGCTTTTAAAGTGCAAATGGCCGGTCTTGGATTTTCGATTGTTGAGGTACTGTCGACTTGTCCTACTAACTGGAGGATGACCCCTGTTGATGCGGCAAAATGGGTTGAAAGCGATATGATGAAATATTACAAGCTTGGTAATTATAAAGGTGCGGAACTGGAGGTCTGAGATGAATTATGAAATCATAATAGCCGGATTCGGTGGCCAGGGGATTTTATCTGCAGGAAGGATAATCAGTGTGTCTGCTATCCTTGAAGGTAAAAATACAACGTGGTTTCCTTCGTATGGTCCTGAAATGAGGGGAGGGACTGCAAACTGTCATGTTATAGTCTCTGATTCAGAAATAGGTTCTCCTATAATAAATAATCCGGATGTCTTGATTTGCATGACAAAACCTTCCATTGATAAATTCGAAAAGTATGTTAAGGATACCGGTTTCATACTGGCTGATTTGTCTCTAGTAGGAGAAGATAGGATTAAAAACTCAGAAAAAAGGATATTTTCCATTGATGCGGCTAAAAAAGCCGGGGAAATGGGCCATAAAGCATTTGCAATGTTGATAATGATTGGTAAACTAATTACAGAGACACAAATATTCAAACCAGAAACAGTAGAAAAAGCCTTGTATGAGGTTTTAAAACCGGAACTTCACCGGCTGATACCCGATGAAATGGCCGCATTAGCGGTAGGATTGGAGATTTAGTATGAATGAATATTCAATTACCAAAGAGAATCACGAGATAAGGGCACAGTCACGGTCAATTTTGACGGGCAACTGGGGTATGGCGGTATTGGTTATTTTAGTATATGGCATAATAACCGGTATAGGAGGTTCCTCAGGCAGCAGCGCATCAGGAGAGGGCGGATGGTTCAGCGGTATCATAATAGGATTGATTGCACTTGGATCAATGTTGGCAATAGCATATACCATACTTGTCGCCAATGTAATTGAGTATGGGGCAACGATTACATTTCTTAAACTGGGCCGTGAAGGAAATGTAGTTTTTGAAAATTTATTTAAGGGGTTCAAGGACTACGGAAGGGTTGTTGCTACTATTTTCCTCAGAAATCTCTTTATTTTTCTGTGGACACTTCTCTTGATAATCCCGGGAATAATTAAGGCTTATTCATATAGCATGACAGAGTACTTATTGGCTGACAATCCTAACATGGATGCTTTGTCAGCAATAACTAAGAGCAAGGAGATGATGAACGGATGGAAAGGAAAGCTCTTTCTTCTGGATTTCAGCCTTATAGGATGGTGGTTCCTGTGTCTGTTCACATGCGGTATAGGCTTTTTATGGCTGGGGGCATATTTCAAAACCAACCGTGCTATTTTCTATATGGAACTGTCCGATACAGGTGAAAAGGCCGGAGAAAAAGAACCCACTGAGGATGATTACATAATTGAAGCCGCCCAGGAAGAAATTGCTAAATTAAATCAACAGGATAATGTATAAAGAAACATATAAAGAATCGGGCGCATGTCATACGACATTCGCCCGATTTTTTTATAATTATGCAAAATTGCCCGAAGGGGTTTTTATGCAAAATTGCCCGAAGGGGTTTTTATGCAAAATTGCCCGAAGGGGTTTTTTGCGTTATATAATCCATCATAGGGGAATTGGGATTTGATCTAAGGTCCGTTCTTCGATATTACATAAAAAAAGGAGCTGCTTTACAGCAGCTCCTTGGTATGGGATATACCCTAATACACAGTTATACTCTAAAAAGTAAATCTGCATATGTGGGGAAGGGCCATAATGTAGTATCTGTTATAATTTCAAGTTCGTCGGCTGCATTTCTGACTGCTGACATTGCTGTAAATACTTCATCCCTGTAAAATTCCGCCTGTTCGGTAGGGGTTCCATCAAATACCCGGGCATTTGCGACTGTATCGTTTAATGCTGATATAGATTTTGACAGCAATGAGTTTAATGAAGAAGTTTTAATTAATAGTTCTTCCTGGGTGCTTGTGTCTGCCTGAACGCCGGTAGCCTTTATAGAATTAATGGAATCAGCCATTGATGTGGCGAATTCTATAGCGGCTGGAAGAATTTCAGTTCTAGCCATTTCAAGTGTAGTCATTGCCTCGATGTTAATAGTTTTTGAATATTCCTCAATCTGGATTTCATAACGTGCGTGTATTTCTTCTTTGGTTAATACTTTGAATTTTTCAAAAACTGCAATGGCTTTATCATCAATAAGTGATTTACATGAATCGACCATATTTTTGATGTTTGACAGACCTCGGCTTTTTGCTTCTAAAACCCAATTGTCCGAATAGTTGTTACCATTGAATATGACTCGCTTATGCTCTTTCATGATTTTCTGAATAAGTGCAGTAACAGCTGAGTCAAGCTCTTCAGAATTTTCAAGTTCATCAGCTATTTCGGATAAAGTATCCGAAACAATGGTATTGAGAACAAAATTTGGACCGGCAATTGAACCGGATGAAGGAGTCATCCTAAATTCAAATTTGTTTCCGGTGAAAGCAAACGGTGAAGTCCTGTTTCTATCTGTTGCATCCTTAGGCAGCGGCGGCAGTGATGAAACACCTATTGTAAGGGGACAGCTGGTTGTTCCGTTGACCGGGGTGCAGTTCTCTATACTTTCAAGTATATCTGTAAGTTGTTTACCCAGGAAGATTGAAATGATTGCCGGAGGGGCTTCATTTGCACCCAGCCTGTGGTCGTTACCTGGATTCGCAGCTGATAACCTCAACAGTTCTGCATACTTGTCAACAGCCTTGATGACTCCGCAGAGATACACGAGGAACTGAGCATTTTCATCAGGGGTTTTTCCGGGTTCAAGAAGATTCATCCCGTCATCAGTGCCCATGGACCAGTTGTTGTGTTTCCCGGAGCCGTTAACGCCTGCAAAGGGTTTTTCGTGAAGCAGGCATACAAGGTCATGCCTTAAAGCAACTTTTTTCATCATTTCCATTACCAGCTGGTTATGGTCTGTAGCAATGTTTGTTGTGCTGAATATCGGAGCTAGTTCATGCTGTGCCGGCGATACTTCATTATGCTGGGTTTTAGCGGATATTCCGAGTTTCCAAAGTTCTTCATTCAATTCCCTCATGAATGATGATACTCGTTCTTTTATTGCGCCAAAATAATGGTCGTCAAGTTCCTGACCCTTTGGGGGCATAGCGCCGAAAAGTGTTCTTCCGGTGAATATAAGGTCTTTCCTCTGGTTGTAAAGAGCCTTGTCTATAAGAAAATACTCTTGTTCTGGGCCAACGGTGGTTATGACTCTCTTTGTTGTATTGTTACCAAAAATCCGGAGGATTCTCATTGCCTGCTTGTCAAGTGCTTCCATTGAACGAAGAAGAGGAGTTTTTTTATCAAGGGCTTCTCCATTATAAGAACAAAATGCCGTTGGAATGCACAGAGTGCTGTCTTTTACGAAGGCAGGAGATGTAGAATCCCAAGCGGTGTAACCTCTTGCTTCAAAAGTAGCCCTGAGCCCGCCTGAAGGGAAGGATGATGCATCCGGTTCTCCTTTGATAAGCTCTTTGCCTGAAAATTCCATAATAACTTTTCCATCGTCTGTGGGTGAAATAAATGAATCGTGTTTTTCCGCCGTGATTCCCGTCATCGGCTGGAACCAGTGGGTGAAATGGGTTGCCCCTTTATCAATTGCCCAGTCTTTCATTGCCCCCGCTACAACTTCCGCTACGGAAGGTTCCATGGCTTTTCCATCTGCGAGAGACCGTTTGAATGTTTTATAGGTTTCCTTTGGAAGCCTTTCCCTCATTACTGAATCATTAAATACGTTTGATCCGAAGATTGTTGATAAGTAGCTCATTTTTTGCTCTTCCCCTTTCAAAATTGGTTTTCCGGGGCACATACCACACCCCGGCGAATATAAAAAAGGCGTCCACTAATAGTGAACGCCTTTGTCCTTAAAACTATGTTAAGCATCGTTGCTTTTTAAAATTATATAAACATTATACATAAAAACTCTGCCGATGCAAGAGTTTTTTACCATTGCGGCAGCTCTTTTTTTTCTTCAGATCCTTTTTCTGCTTCAGTGGAATCCATCTGCTGTTCGGAGAGAGCAGATTTTACAGCCCTGTAACCCTGCATATAGAAAATGAAGTTAATGCCGCCCAACGCAAGTATAAATACGCCCAGCAGGAATGAACCTAGGAATGTGCTGAGTATATAGATATTTATTATTGATAAAGCAATGGTTAAGGGGATTGAGAATAAAAAAAGTTTTCTGTGAAAAACAAGTTTTATATTGTTGAATTTTTCAGCATCCAGCTCTATCTCAGTTTTGAAACCAAAGGGCTCCCGTTTTCTGCTTATGAAGGGAAGAAGAAAAAAGACAAGAATGATAATTATCGCCGGGAAAAGAAAAAACATAAGATTTTGGGGCCACATAATAAAACCTCCGGATGTTTCATGTTCATATTCTATAATATAGTGGAATATAAATCAAAATTGTTTGCATTTTATTCATCTGATGCATAAATGAATTTGAGTTGTTGAAAAAACGGGTATTATAAAGTAAAATAAGTAGGTATGACAATTAAATTTATTTAAGGTGATTTGGGATGGAAAAGGCTGCTTTGCAGAAAATATTGGAAGCTGAAAAAATGGCGGATGAGATCATATCCGAAGGTATTAAAAAAGCAAGGGAATTATCGGAAAAGTCAGCATTGAAAATCAAAGGTTTACGAATTGAATTCGAAGAACTGATTGAAAATGAAGTAAGCGAAATCATTAATTCAAAAATCAAAGAAGCTGAAAAAGAAGCTGCCGTACTGGAGGTATCTTTTATTGAAGAGTGCAGTAAAATCAAAGAAAAAGCTTCAGTCAATATTGATAAGGCCGTGGCTTATGTCGTTGAAAAAGTAGGGAGCGGCAAGTGGCAATAGTTGATATGAAAAAAATGACGCTTGTCGGACTTCATGATGACAGGCATAGGCTTTTGGCGCGGCTCATGGAAATGGGAGTTGTCGATATAGTTGATGCCGTGATAGATGATGAGCTGAGCGGAATATTTTCAAAAGATATAAATAAAGACGACTTAATTGAGCTGGATGGCAAGCTCCATACACTTGAAACTGCCATCTCTGTTTTAAAACCTTACGACGAAAGAAAGAAACCGATATTCAAAGTCAGAAAAGATATGAATCATCATGACTATATGGGTGTTGTCCTGAAACGCCATGATGTTCTGGCTAAAGCAAGGGATATCAACAAAGTTAAAGACGGATTAGACGGCACAAAGTCTGCAATAAACAGGGATAAGAATTCAATAGTAACCCTAAATTCATGGTCTGCCCTGTCAATCCCTATGGAAACAGAAGACACGAGAAACACGATTATCGCTAATGGAATGGTTCCAGCAGCAGCAGATATAGAGGGCATCCGCGCAAAAATCGATGAAGAGGAAATCGCATGTGATTTTGTAGTAACGGGCAGTGACAGTGACCAATTTTATCTAACGGTGTATATGCATACAGAGGACGAACAGCCGGCAATGTCCATTCTGAAAAGGAATGGATTCGCATTTATCTCCTTTTCCGGTTATATGGGAAGCGTTAATGAAAACATAGAAAAACTCAGAGATGAAATTGAGGATAAAGAAACAGAAACCCGTGAAATTGAAGACAGGCTGAGAGAGCTCTCGCATAATCTTGATGACATTGAAGTTACATTTGACTATTATTCCATCAGAAGAGAAATATCAGTTACAGATGGTGAAATTGCATCAGGCAAACGGATATTCTTCCTCGAGGGATGGATACCTGCCCCGGTTGAAGAAAGCCTTGTTAAGGAAATAAATGAAAAATGGACGGTTGATATTTCTGTTAGGGAACCGGCTGGGGATGAGGATATTCCGATCTTAGTTGATAATGGTTTTGTGGGAGATTCAGTTCAGGATATAACAGCTATGTATTCGCTTCCATCATACAATTCTGTTGACCCGAATCCCATAATGGCACCGTTTTTCTTATTGTTCTTCGGACTTATGCTGTCTGATGCAGGATATGGGATGATAATGGCAGCTGCATGCGGCGCTATCTATTTCTTTGTAAAGCTTGAAAACACTATGAAGCGGTTTATGAAGATGATGATGCTCTGCGGACTGGCTACAATGTTCTGGGGAGCATTGTTCGGAAGCTGGTTCGGCAATCTGATTCCTGTTTTAGCAGGAAACCCGAACCTTGATCTTGCAATTTGGTTTGCGCCGGTTTCAAATCCGGAATATATGCTGATGTGGTCGCTGTTCTTTGGTGTGATTCATATATATGTAGGATTGGGACTAAAGGCAGCAAACCTGATAAAACAGAAAAAGTACCTGGCTATTCTGTTTGATGTTGTTTCATGGTATGTGTTCTTTACCGGTGCGGTTTTCCTTGTAATGCCTTTTGTACCAGGTATAAATATGGAACTTGCTGAAACACTGAGCCCTTATGGTTCATACCTGCTAATAGCAGGGGGAGCAATGCTGTTTCTGACACAGGGCAGGAAGAGCAAGAATATATTCGGAAAGATAATAGGAGGCCTGGCAGCGCTATACGACTTAATTCAGTTCATGAGCGATATATTGTCTTACTCAAGGCTGCTTGCATTGGGCCTTGCGACATCCGTAATTGCCAGCATTGTAAATGAAATGGGTTCGATGGGGGGATTCAACTTCACCGGGGTTATTGTTTTCGTGCTGGTATTTGTTGTCGGGCATGGCATAAATTTTGCTTTAAATGCCCTCGGTGCATATGTACACTCAAGTAGACTGCAGTACATTGAGTTCTTTAATAAGTTTTTTGAAGGCGGAGGAAAAGAATTCCGGCCTTTTAGAAGAAATACAAAATATATTAGGATAAAGGATTAGGAGGCATATGATGTTTGATGGAAATTTCTTTGCTATTTTAGGAGCAGCGCTTGCGTTTTTCCTTGCAGGAGCCGGTTCGGCTAAGGGTGTTTCAATTGCCGGTGAAGCAGCCAGTGGCGTTGTGGCGGAAGATTCTGAAAAGTTTGTATCCGTTATGATTCTGGAGGCTCTTCCGAGTACACAGGGGATCTACGGATTTGTTATCGCATTTATGATCATGGCGAAAATGACGGAGCTCGGGGCAGGAATTACCGAAGCAAGCGGACTGACACTTTTAATAGCAGGATTGCCAATCGGAATAGTCGGACTTTTTTCGGGGGTATACCAGGGAAGGGTAGGCGCTGCCAGCATAGGCATAATAGCAAAACGTTCAAGCGATCTGGTTAAGGGAATCATTCTAACGCTTATGGTTGAGTTATTTGCAATTTTTGCATTGCTCATTTCCATACTGATGATCGGCAGGGCTTAGGAATTATGTCTGGAATAGATAGAATTACATCCAAAATAATTGACCAGGCTAAGCTGCAGGCTGAGAATAGGGTAAATTACGCCAGGGAAACCGCGGATAAAACTGAATCAAGCCTTAAAAAGAGATTTGACAGGACTATTGAATCTGAACGGAAAAAAGCTGAACATGAGGGCGCTGAAGCTACTAAGAGGGTTCTGGCTAATGTAATGCTTGAAGGAAGGAAGAAAAAACTCTCTGCAAGGCAGGATGCTGTAAACGAAGTGTTTGATAAAGCTGTTGAAAAAATAGCAGGTCTTCCTGAGCAGGAGTATATTGAATTTCTTACAAAGCTGGCGACATCTGTTCTTGAAAAAGGTGAAAACAAACTTATTCTGAATGCCAGGGACAAAAAAAATATCAGTGACAAATTGCTGAAGAAACTCATTAAAGAGAATCCCGGCATAAAAATCAGCATAGCAGATGAAGTAGTTTCATCCGCTGGTGGACTTGTAGTAAGGAACGGTGATATACAAACCAACCTTACATTAGAATCAATAATCCGCCTTGAACGCGAGAAACTTGAAGCCGATGTGGTCGGTTTAATATTTGAAAGCGAGTAGTTGTGTTACCGGAAACTAGATATGCATACTCTGTAGCAAGGGTACGCGTCGCAGAACTTAATATGCTTACTAAAAGCAGGCTTGAGCGGATGCTTGATTCTGACAGGATTTCAGGTGCGGTAAGGGTTCTTCATGAGGCTGGGTATCCTGAGAACGATAATTATGAAGACATGCTCCGTGAAGAAACTGCCAATCTTTATGATTATCTTAAGGGTATCAGTCCTGAACCCCGGATATTTGATATATTTGCATACCGGTATGACAGCCATAATATCAAAGTTCTCCTGAAATCAGAGTTGTCAGGTGTAAATATAGAGGGTTTACTTGCTGACAATGGAGTCATTGATAAAAATGCACTTAGTATTTTAGTTCGTGAAAGAGATTTTGGCAAATTGCAGCCGGAATTTACAAAGGCAATTATAGATAGCCTTGATACCTATGCAAGAACAAAAGATCCGCAGATAATAGATATTCTTGTCGATGGGGCATATTTTAGTTTGTATTTGAGAATGGCGTCGGCAACAGGCAGCAGGTTCCTTGTGGAACTGGCGGAAAAAATCATCGACATTGCCAATATAAGTGCATTTATCAGGGTGAAGTCCAAAATGGAGGACCTGGACCTTCTAACAAGGGTTCTGATCCCCGGCGGCGAAATAAAAACAAAAGAATACCTGGATAGTTTCAGTAAAGATATTGAGGCATTCAGAGATGTCCTTAAGGGTACGGGATATGGCGAACTTCTTGATATCCTTACCGAGTCAACCGGTAGTGTCACTGAATTCGAAAAGGCCTGCGACAATCATGTTATGAAGTTTATAAGAAAATTCAGATATAAGGCATTCGGAGTTGAACCTTTGATCGGTTATATGATTGGAAAAGAGACAGATATTAAAAATGCAAGGATAATCCTAGTTGGCAAAGTCAACAGAATGAATAATGATATAATCCGCGAAAGACTGAGGAACGGATATGTATAAAGCTGCCGTTATAGGCGACAGGGACAGTATACTTGGGTTTAAAGCCCTTGGAATAGATATATTTGACGAAAAGCATATCAAGCCTGCAGAGATAATTGCTGAATCTGGCAGAGAAAAATTATGCTGTTATTTTTATCACGGAAGATATTCTGTACAGGATTGATGATGCAGTGAGAAATTACTCCGACACACCTCTACCTGCGATAATTCCAATACCAAGCAATAAAGGGTCAAAAGGCCTGGGTATGGAAAATATCAGGAAAGCGGCTGAAAAGGCAATCGGAGCAGATATATTATTTAAAGACAAATAGTGAAAAGGAAGTGATTTAGTGAGTAAAGGAACCATAGTCAAGGTTTCGGGCCCTCTGGTAGTTGCAAAGGGAATGCGCGATGCCAACATGTTCGATGTGGTAAGGGTCAGCAAAGAACGCCTTGTTGGAGAAATAATTGAAATGAGAGGCGAAAACGCTTCTATACAGGTATATGAGGAAACAGCGGGACTTGGGCCCGGCGAACCGGTTGAATCTACCGGAATGCCGCTGAGTGTTGAACTCGGCCCCGGTATTATTGAGCATATATTTGATGGAATACAGCGCCCTCTAGTTAAGATAAGGGAAATGACGGGCTCAAATATAACAAGGGGAATCGAAGTTGACAGTGTTGACAGGGATGTTAAATGGGATTTCAAACCAGTTAAAAAACCCGGTGACAAGGTTGAAAACGGTGATATCATCGGAACAGTTCAGGAAACCGTACTCATTGAACACAGGATAATGATTCCATATGGTATAAACGGAACAATTAAAAGCATAGAGGAAGGCTCTTTTACTGTTGATGAAACTGTTGCTGTTGTTGAAGATGCAGAAGGAAAAGAAATTAATTTAACCATGCTGCAGAAGTGGCCTGTCAGAAAGCAGCGCCCATATAAGAGAAAATATACCCCAATGGAACCTCTTATTACCGGACAGAGGAATGTCGATACCATGTTCCCTATAGCTAAGGGAGGCATGGCTGCAATCCCGGGACCCTTCGGAAGCGGAAAAACCGTTGTCCAGCATCAGCTTGCCAAATGGTCTGCTGCAGATATAGTAGTATATATAGGCTGCGGTGAACGCGGAAATGAAATGACGGACGTTCTAATGGAATTTCCGGAGCTTAAAGACCCGCGAAGCGGCGAACCTCTTATGAAAAGGACGGTTCTTATTGCAAATACATCGGATATGCCTGTTGCGGCCCGCGAAGCTTCTGTTTATACAGGGATAACGATTGCAGAATATTACAGGGACATGGGATATGATGTTGCGATAATAGCAGACTCTACATCAAGGTGGGCGGAAGCATTAAGGGAAATGTCCGCGCGGCTTGAAGAAATGCCCGGCGAAGAAGGATATCCAGCATATCTCGGGTTCACGCCTTGCCCAATTTTATGAAAGAGCCGGCAAGGTCATGGCCTTAGGTTCAGAGGGAAGGATGGGAAGCATATCTGCAATTGGTGCGGTTTCGCCTCCCGGCGGCGACTTATCCGAACCTGTTACACAGGCCACACTACGTATCGTTAAAGTTTTCTGGGGCCTGGATTCACAGCTAGCTTATGCGCGTCATTTCCCGGCTATCAACTGGCTTATAAGTTATTCGTTATATAACGATAGGATAGCCAAATGGTCTGAAGAAAATGTAGCAAAGGAAATGCCTAAACTTAAAGCCGATGCAATGAGGATTCTTCAGGAAGAAGCCAGCCTTCAGGAAGTCGTAAGGCTTGTTGGAATGGATGCATTGTCCAAGGGGGAAAGACTGATTCTTGAAGCTGCAAGATCAATCAGGGAGGATTTCCTTTATCAGGATGCCATGCATGAGATAGATACCTACTGCCATCCTCAGAAGCAATACCGGATGCTTTCAGTCATTATGAAATTCTATTACCTCGGGCTTGAAGCCATAACCGAGGATGTTGACATTGAGAAATTATTTATTATACCCGTCAGGGAAAAAGTTGGAAGAGCCCGTTTCATAGACCAGGAAAAGCTTGAGGAGGAATTCGGTCAGATGGAAAAGGAAATGGAAGAACAAATAAAAGCCCTGGTTTCCGGAGGTGAAGATAATGCTTAAAGAGTATAGGACAATAAGCGAGGTTGCAGGACCTTTGATGATTGTTAAAGACGTTCAGAACGTGAAGTATAACGAACTTGGGGAGATTGAACTCGCAAATGGCGAGATAAGAAAATGCAGGGTATTGGAAATCGACGGTACCGAAGCGGTTGTTCAATTATTTGATAATGCCGCAGGTATCAACCTGGCCCAAAGTAAAGTCAGGTTCCTTGGAAGAGGAATTGAACTTGCCGTTTCCGGCGATATGCTTGGAAGGGTTTTTGACGGAATGGGCGACCCCATTGATGACGGACCTGCCATCATTGCTGAAAAGCGACTTGATATAAACGGCAATCCGATGAACCCCGCCGCAAGAAACTATCCTTCGGAATTCATTCAGACCGGGATATCATCTATTGATGGGTTAAATACACTTGTACGCGGCCAGAAATTACCCATATTCTCAGCATCCGGCCTTCCGCATGCCGAGCTTGCAGCTCAGATAGCCAGGCAGGCTAAAGTTAAGGGAACTGATTCTAACTTTGCAGTTGTTTTTGCTGCAATGGGAATAACTTTTGAAGAAGCGGATTTCTTTATACAGGATTTCAGAAGAACCGGTGCAATAGACAGGGCGGTTATGTTTATCAACCTTGCCAATGACCCGCCGATTGAAAGAATCGCGACACCGCGTATGGCTTTGACTGCAGCAGAATACCTGGCATTTGAAAAAGAAATGCATGTGTTGGTCATACTGACTGACATAACATATTATGCTGAGGCGTTGAGGGAAATATCAGCCGCCCGTAAGGAAGTCCCGGGTAGAAGGGGATACCCCGGGTACCTTTATACCGACCTTGCGACAATGTATGAAAGGGCGGGAAGGAAACTGGGCAATAATGGCAGTATTACTTTGATTCCCATACTGACAATGCCTGAGGATGATAAAACCCATCCGATTCCCGACCTTACAGGCTATATAACCGAAGGACAGATTATCCTTAGCAGGGAGATGTATAAAAAAGGCATCATGCCCCCGATTGATGTAATGCCCTCACTTTCAAGGTTAAAAGATAAAGGTATTGGAAAAGAAAAAACAAGAGACGACCACAAAAACACCATGAATCAATTGTTTGCGGCATATTCAAGGGGGAAGGATGCCAAGGAGCTTGCAATTATTCTCGGCGATGCTGCTTTGACTGATATCGATAAGCTTTATGCAAGGTTTGCTGATGAATTTGAACGGAGATACATCAACCAGGGATTCTCTGAGAACCGCTCGATTAATGTTACGCTTGACCTTGGCTGGGAATTGCTTACTCTTCTTCCAAGATCGGAAATGAAGAGAATAAGTGATGCAAACCTGGAAAAATATTATGATGTATTTCATAAAAGGATAAATGAAAATGGCGAGGCTTAATGTAAATCCCACCAGGATGGAACTCAATCGTCTTAAGAAGAGATTGAAAACTGCCCGGAGGGGTCATAAATTACTCAAGGATAAGCGAGATGAACTCATGAAAAAGTTCATTGAAATCGTCAAAGAGAACATAAAGCTCCGTGAAGAGATGGAAATCAAGGTAATGGATGCACATTCCAGTTTTGTCATAGCCAGGGCCGTCATGCAGTCCGAAAATCTTGAAGAGGCATTGATGTTTCCCAAAAGAAAAGTAGACCTGCAGGTGTCACAGGAAAATGTCATGAGTGTCAAAGTGCCTGTATTTGACTTTGAGGATGTAGAAGAAGGGGATACGAATATTTATCCGTATGGCCTTCATAGCACATCAGGGGAACTTGACGGTGCAGTACTTAATCTTACGGATGCTTTCCCGGTTCTCATGTCGCTGGCTGAAAAAGAAAAAACTGCTCAGTTGCTTGCCAGGGAAATTGAAAAAACCAGAAGGCGTGTAAATGCCTTGGAATATATCATGATATCCGCAGCTTGAAGAGACTATCCGATATATAACCAATGAAACTTGACGAGAACGAGCGCGGGAATATAACCCGGTTGATGAAAGTTAAGGATATGATGGTGGAAGAACAACGTCAGGCTCACTTGAAACGAGAAACCGAAAGATCATAGACAGCTCTAAGGGAGGTTGTTAATGTGTACTTGCTCTTATAAAAATACATTTGAGAACCTCAGATTCTACTACAGCATTTGATGATCAGGTAAGATTATGTTAAAATTATGCTGAATTTTTACGATAGGATGAAAGAGGTAATGTTATTTACAAATGATAAAAAACTTTTAACTCGTAGTTTTTTCCTAATAAGGTTTTTCCGTAAACATACCAACATAAAAAACAAAGGGTTTTCACTAGTAGAAATTATGATTGTTTTGGTCATTTTTGGCGCTCTGACTGCACTGGCAATACCTGTTTTTTCAAGTAATTCTGACAATGCTTCCAAGGTTGTCTGCAAGACAAACCAGTACCACTTAAGAGTCGCAGAAGAAGCATATGCTTTAATGTACGGAACTCATACTGATGAATATTTACAGGGCCAGCAGCTACATGATAACAGTCCTATCCATAAATTTTTCATGGGAGATGAGTCACTTGTCTGTACAGTAAGCGATGAGCATTATTATTGGGCCTTGAGGGACGGGCAGATGATGTTGTTCTGCCCTACACATGGGACCGACAATCCGCCGATTATTGTTTCGCCTCCTCCTGTTCCAATAACAACAGAGATATTCCAGGTGCTGATGCAGGATTATCCTGATTCGAGCATATGGCAGCTGCTATTTTCTAATAAAGTACAGAAAACCACAAAAAAAGGAGAAGCTGTTATTGGAACAGATCAAAAGGACATTGTCCAGAGCAAGGGCGGCAATGATTTGATTGACGGTGGAGCCGGTGATGACAATCTCAAGGGAAACAACGGAAACGATGGCATATTCGGCGGTGATGGCAACGACTATATTAACGGTGGCTCAGGCAATGACACATTGGTCGGCGGAGCAGGGGACGACAGAATCATCGGAGGCAATGGGGTGGATATTGTTGTCTATGATAAACATAAGAATGCTTATACTCTGCAAAAAATAAGCAAAACCAAACTTTATATAACGGATATTGAGACCAAAGAAACCGATACTATTGAAAAAGTGGAAATTATTAGATTCGGTGATGGAGAGGAAGTTATTGTTAAAAACCTGGTAATTAACTAAGTCACATCCGGTGTTAAAGAACCCGATTTAGCAGCATGAAGAGCTGAAGCAAGGTTGGGTGCTTTTTTAAGTAATATGTCATAATTTATACTGCAGGGGGTATCTATGCAAGAAATGATTAAAGAAATAATCAAGCAGTGTCAAGTTGAGTATGATAATCCTATAAAACGGCATAATGACTACAAACACTTTATTCATAAAATATGTTTTCTGGCTGATATGGATTGTGATCCCGAATTACCGGGAATGAAAAAAATTGCAGATTTAATATTATCACGGCAGTCTGACGACGGATTCTTCTTGTCAAATGTTGAAATAGCTAAAGCATTCAAAGGAACGGGGTTTCCTGAACCCGGGTGGTTGATGTGTGATTTCCCACTAATATTGTATTTTCTAATTAAAACAGGTTACAAAGGAAATCCTAGTGTGAAAAGGGCAGTAGATTCTTTACAAAGAATAGCTGATGATAATGGTTGGAGATGTAAAGGCTATCATGACAAATTCAGAGGACCGGGTAAGAAAGCAGATCATTGTCCATTGGCAACCTTATATGCTCTTAAAGTTTTTTCTCTACTGCCGGAGTTTCATAAAGAACTATATGTTAAAGCGGGCATCGATTCTTTACTATATCAGTGGTCGCATAGTTATGACGGACATATATACATGTTTGGAATGGGTAAACGTTTCCGCAAGTTGAAATATCCCAATCACTGGTTTGATGTTCTGCATGTAGTGTCAGTATTGTCCAATTTCGATTATGCCCGCAGAAAACCTGAATATAAAGAAATGATTGAACATATAAAATCAAAAAGATCGCCAAATGGCGGATTTATTCCAGAAAGTATTTATCTAATTTATAAAGGGTTGGATTTTGGGCAAAAAAAAGCGGAATCCCAAATTATGACTAAAAAAATTAATCAACTCATTTTAAGGTAGTAGTAAATGCTGAAAGCACTAGCTTCAAGGTTGAATATCTGGCATTCTAATGATTAATGAATTCAATTTTGGCAGAGGTTGAGTCATGGGTGTATTGCTTGCCGCTGATAATTATGTATGAGCCTGAGGAAACAGAGGCTTTCAAGAAGGCATCGCCGCAGAAACGGATTACGGCTAAAAGGGCATCGGTTTCTATATCGGGCTCAGGAATTTTAATAGAACTATGTGATTCTGGATCATTTGCAATTATATAATCAACAATCCCATCATTGTGAATTACTTTTATAGCCTCATCAAAATCAGTATTTAACTCAGCTTTTGGAAGACATATTTTCTGAAGTTTTGAATTGTCTTCGTAGATTTCTATAATTCCTGTGAACACGCTGCCAGGACCTTCATGAGTTTCATAAATTGTTGGAATCCATACCCATTGATTACCGGTCTTCTCATTAGAAGCCTGTGCCATTCGTGTTATGTCAACCCAGGATTCGCAGGTGCTTACAGAGGTCCCGGTCGATAGACCTGTGTATTTCATATGAATATCTTTTTCAGTGGGATTTAGAGATTTATCAGCATAAATCTTCCAATCAGCACTCCAAAACTTTTCGGGTGAGTTGTCTGTCATATGATGCCTTAGTATCGTTTTGTCGGGATAATAATCATCACCAGGTTTCAAATCGAGACCATTTGTTCCCATAGTTGAGTATGTCCCGTGGAGAAATTTGGAATGACTGTTTCCACCTTCAGTTCTTGAAATATCCAAACAGTAGCTATCGTTTTTAGAAAACTCAACTATTGCTATGAGCCTTTCATTACGCAGTATATCGTTGTATTCCGGAGCTGCATTATATGCAGCCTGTACAAATGAACCATTGCAGAACATTATGTTTTTACCATATGAAGGATATCTGTAAAACATTCCATCGCCGCCTGGGGGCATATTGGTATGCAGCTTTCCGTCAACCACCACCTGGTTATGTGCTGCGGGATGGCGGTACCATAATGCTTCCTTTGTATTCCAGCCTCCGTGATTTACGGGCGGATAGCCATAGTCAGGGGTTACATTCAATCCCCTGGAAAAAAGATGCAGGCTTAAGGCATCCTCATGACAGTGGTTTTTTCCTGAATCATATGGCATTGCCAGCATATATTTGTTATTTCCCTCACCGGAGTGAAGAACCGAGACCCGCCAGCTACTGTAATTTATTGATTTCTGATTTAGAGAAACACCGGATTTATCAAGGATATCTGACAGTTTTTTTTCATAAATCGCTGGATTTCCTATATAGAAATCATTGTTGAACAGAGCTGTGTCTGTTCTTTTACCTGATAGAAATATTGTCTTGGCAATATCCGGGTCGTCAAAATATTCAGCTAAAGTAATAGCGAACCATTCCCTGGAACGGTGGTATTTAGAAGTCAAGGGGGCATACATTGAAAATAAACCGGTATATTGCTCAGCCGGCAATGCGAATACTGAACTGTCGCCAATGCCCGGATAGTATTTAGCATCGTACCATGTATCTATGTGGAACCTATATGTTTTATATAATTGAGGATGTTTTTTAAGTGCTTTGGCAATAAAATTCTTATCAGTATTTGTAAAAAGGCACAATAGGTCTGCGAGGGCCCGCGGAGTTATTGCTGCATAGCCGCCAAGCCCGCTTTCTCCTGATAAGCCGTCGACACGTGTAGCATCAACAATTATATCGTCAATATATTCTTCAATCTCCTTAGGGTTATGGTTTAAAACAGTTCGCATTATGGCTACTGTATGGGGTGTTTCAGGAGGATTGGTCATAATTTTTTTCATATTATTAAGTGCATCATTCAGGATTCTGGTTTCTACAGTTTCACAGAATGTCCCGGGATTCATTCCACATACAGCCTCGAAATCTGAATCGCTGAGTAAACTGTCAAAAATCTGGTCATAGGCAAGTGCAAACATCCTGACTTCACGGTTCGAATTTACCCAGTAGTTTACATATCCCTGGGATTTATACTCCTTTTCATACATGACTCCCTGTGTATAAAAATCATAATCAGGCCAAAAACGAGCTATTGCAGTTAAGAGAACTGCAGCTTTACGGGACATATTCTATATCACCGGATAAAACAAAGGAGAACCCAAGATGAAAGAGACCGCTTGTTACAAGGTTGCTCCATTGGCAATGTGAAAGATAAGCACCAATAAACATATAGCGTCTGCCGTCTGAGTCATACCAACCGTTTCCATCATCAACCCCAAAATCAATACCTTCATCGTTTATTAGGAGGGACTTGTCGGCATGCTCGTGATGAAACACCCCTTCATTATCAAGGCCTGATTTATAGTAAGCCGCGAAATCATTTTTAGGAAAAAGTTCTGCACAGTGGGGGCACTTCATTTTCCATGGATTTTCGAATGGATTATGCTGCCAGCTGTACATTGGCACGCTTTTACCGCAGGCAGGGCAATTGCCGTCTGAACGAACAAACCATGAACGTTTTAAGGAGGGGGAGAAGACTAAAGCTTTAAGTTCATCATAGGACATCCCCATCCATGGAGATGTTTCCAATATGAAATCAGCTGCCATTTTTGCGGCAGCCTCATTGGTTTTTAAATTATATCTTATATGTGCGATAATCTTACTGTTGAAAAAGGAACTATGAGTCTTCATATCTTTTTGTGTTCTCCAATATTCTCTCCATAGTCATACCAAGGATTTTTTCTTTAACTAAGCCGGATAGGTCAGAGTGAAGTACTCGGCCAAGGCAGACCCTGGGATCTATGAACGGCATATCCGTGCCATATAGGACTTTGTCTTCACCGGCAATTTCTACAAGCCACTCTACGTTTTTTTCGTACATCATTGAGACAGTAGTATCACCATAGACATTTTTTCTGGATTTTATAACTTTGGCTGCATACTTCATATTGTCAGGTACTGCACCGAAATGCCCCATAATAAATACTGCATTCGGATAATCAAGTGAAATCGCCTCAATATTTTTTATGGTATCAATGGACCAGGTATGAATCATTATTGGGATTCTGAATTTATCAGCGAATGCGTAAATATTCTTATAAGCAGGATTTTGCAGTGTTGTCTTGTGTGTTCCCTGGTGTATCTTGATTCCCCTTATGCTGGGGATCTTAAAATATACCGGAAGTTCCGACTCCATAAGCTCGGGGAAATGGGGGTTGTATGTGAAGAATCCCACAAACCGATCGGGATATTTTTCTACAGTATCCATCATAAATCGGTTGCCTTTTTCAATGTCGGAAGAGAGTGACATATGAGGAGAAATACAGGCCTTTTCAACGCCTGTATTATCCATGCTGATAATCATATGTTCAGGGGAATGTCCCGGTACATTAAAATTAAAATATGAGCCAAGATGACAATGACAGTCAATTATTTTCATAACCTGACCTCCGACAACAGCTTGGTCAGATTCCCGGATGCGATTCTAGCTTTCGCAGATTCATCAAGTAAAAGATTTTTAATAAAGAACACTGCTCCCGCCCCAGTATATAAAGGCATTCCGGTTCCGAAGAGCAGCCTGTCTGTACCGGCTTTTTTACAAAGTGCTTCAACGCCAAGATGCGATAAGTACCTGCTGGTTTCGATGTATAGATTCGGAAAGGTCTGCATCAGCGGGTATATATAACGGTCTGCCCTGTATCCTGTGTTGCATAATATGACCGGTAGTGTTGGGAAGTTATCCAGTACTTCATCAATATTATCCCAGCCTATTTCATCGATATCGACTAACAGGGGAACCTTGTGCTGCGCCAGCATTTCCAATAAAGGACCTGCTGAATATGGCTTTAGGCTGTAGTTGTGTCTTTCGGGAGATGGGAATATCCTGACAGCCTTTACATTATTTTCATTCAATTGCTTGTATAAATCACCGGGATCAGGAAATTCTCCCGTATGATGCGGCATTACTATCCAGCAAGGAATAAGTTCGGAATATTTGTTTATTGATTCCATGAGAACAGGATTGCCCTCTGCCGGGAAATGGTCCCTTGCAATTGCCTGGAAAATAAGAGCTTTGCTTATCCCATAGGATTTCATTCTCTTAACTAAATCTTCCGATGTATGAAATGAGCCCGGGTAAAGGACTGAAGACCTTCCGATGCTGCAGTTGCAGTCAAAAAATTCAAAGGCCATTGTAAACCCCCTGTTTTTTTTGATTATACCACATCCAAATGGCTATATTCCTTTCTGCAACTAAAATATTTATTCAGTTAATAGCACTGGAAAAGGACTGCTATTCGACATGTTTTATATGATGTAACTCATTATTAAGGATAAATTAAGATTGATAGATTATGGTTAGGACATAAACCATCGGAAATATGGTAATATTGTTATATACGGAGGCTAGCGATGCTGGGCAAATTTATTTCAGAAATTGCATACTACATGATTTTTTCGATTATTATGTCAATTGCACTTTTAAGCACTATCCTTTACTACAGGACAAAAGACAGGACTATATGGCATTTTTTAGGCGTCCTTTATATGCAGACGGTTCTTTTTCTTATCGGATTCCTTTATAACTATTCACTGTCAACAGGGTTCGCAGCAGAAATAGGGACAGTAAGTGAGAACCTTGCCCTATTTGGAACGATTTTCATGTGCTGCGTCATTACCCTTGTTATTTACCTGACTCTAAAATATACCCTTTATCTTCTGCCCCTTGAGGAAAAGCAGTCCCGCTTAGGGAATCTGCTGATTGGTGCAGTATGTATTATAGTGCTACTGGTTGTTCTGATTGTGATTATTTTCGTCACAGGGGGAGAATGGGTCCGTGAAGCCGGTAGAAATCTCAACGCACTGTTCAGCCTTGGCAGTCTATTGCTTATTGCCCCTGCCATACTGGCCTTGATATACCACAGGAAAACTGAAGTCAAAGGCAACAGGCAATTGCTGAAGGGGGTATTCTTCTCATTCCTGCCGGTAGCCCTGTATTTTACAATTGACATGTTTTTCCTTCGCAGCAGCGTTTTTAAAGCAACGCATGTAGCGTATGCGGTTTTTGCTGTCAGCGTCTATATGTACCTTACTAAGCATTATACAGTTAATTATGAGCCTGAAACCAATGATATTATGTCCCATACAGAGAAATTCTATAAGAAATATAATATCAGCGACAGGGAAGTCGAAATTATAGAAGCCTTGGTTGTAGGTAAAACTAATAAAGAAATTGCTGCAGAGTTATATATATCAATTAATACAGTTAAAACA